>NZ_JBVVSZ010000002.1:0-2222577 GCF_055808955.1 Jejuia sp. G7-7 | reverse complement strand
GAAAAGTACCCCAACGAAAATCTTGACCAAATTTACTTGACCCATCCCTTCTTACAAATCCAGAAATTAAATACTTCCCTTTATAATTATATTGTAATCTACCCAGAAAACCTACATTCTTCCTCACATAATTAGGGCTAAAACCATTGCCAGTTGCGTTTAAGTTAGAAGATGCGAAAGGATCTTGGGTTGCACCATCAATAACAGATATTTCATTATTAGTAATACCGTTACGAGAAGCTCTGACAGATTGAAATGTACGTTCATCAAAAGACGCACTAGCTACAGCATTAATACTATGATCACCAATTTTCTTTTTATATGTAAAGAATCCATCCCAACTAAAAACATTCAATCTTGAGGCAAAAGTAGAAGCACCACTAAATACAGGGTTCTACATCTATCGCTCCGGTTTCTATATCTAGTAACTCAAATCGCGGTCTAAAAATATTTCTTATTACACTTGAAGTATTTGTTCCTAGTCTAGTAGTAAAGTCTAAATCATCCGTAATTCTTCTCTTTACACTTATACTAACATTAATTTTATCATTTCTCTCATTATCTCTTCGCTTAAGATTTTGTGCTAACTGATTAAGTGGTGTGGTAACACCTCCATTTCCTTCTTCAGACAAAAAGACATCAGAATCAAAGTCAATCAATGGAAAGTAAGGCTTATAACGAATTGCATTTGTAATTAAACCATTAGTCGAGCGTGTTCTATCTTCAATTATAAAACCTATACTTGTATTAATATTCCAATTATCTGTTTTATATGTTGTGGTAGCTCTACCGTTGTATCTTTTAAAATTAGATCCTATTAAAACACCATCAGTATTTATAAGTCCTCCAGAAACATTATAAGTAAACCCCTTATTTCCACCTGACACTCTTATGTTATAACTTTCAGTTTCTGCATCATCAACTAGAACTAAGTCAGTAAACACATTATCATTAGCCAACCATTCTGGTCTATTGGGTCCAGGGCTAAATGCTGTTAAACCAAGGCCTGTTAGATAATCGAAATGTTCTGTTTCAAAATACAATTGCTCTTGAGCATTCATTAATGGAATATTTTGTTGTAAACGTTGTACACCATAAGAATGATCAAATCCTACAACCATTTTACCTTCCTTACCCCTTTTAGTTGTTATTAAAATTACACCAGCAGATCCACGCGTACCATAAACGGCAGCAGACGCTGCATCTTTCAATACATCGATAGTCTCAATCTCATTACTACTTAATCGAGGATCTCCCTCTTGCGGAATACCATCAACTACAAATAGTGGAGTATTAGAGCCTGATAACGAGGTAATACCCCTAATTTGAATGCTAGATTGTTCTCCTGGTTCTCCAGAATTAGCAGTAATATTTACACCCGCAATTTGCCCTTGCATAGCATTAGCTATATCTGGCGTAACAAACTGCTCAATATCATCTGATTTTACCTGAGCTACTGCTCCTGTAATCTCTTTCTTTTTCTGGGTACCATAACCAATTACGACAACTTCTTCAAGATCTTCAAGGTCTGATTCCATTAAAACATTTATTTTACTGTTTGTTACTTTCAGATTTTCATCAACCATACCTAAGTAACTAAACACTAGCACATCGCCAATGTTAGCCTTAATAGTATAATTACCATCAAAATCAGTTACAGCTCCGGTGGATGTGCCTTTGATAATTACCGCGACTCCTGGTATTGGTAATCCATCTTCTGCACCTTTTACGGTTCCGCTTACTGTGGTTTCTTGTGCATTTGCATTAAAACAAAAACTCACAGAAATAATTAAAGTTAAGAGTAAAATTTTACTCCAACTTTGTTTCGTTTTTAATTTGTTTAGTTTCATATAAAAGAGTTTAGATAATTGAACTTGATTTTAAAATCAAGTTGATTTTAGTTTTCATTGAATTTAGTTTAGTTTTTATTATTGGTTGTAGTATTTAAGATTATTCAAAGCTTAAATTGGGTAATGAGTTATCTGTTTTAACAATATTTTCTGGAGCTACATCTCCCATGTAATTGTTATTATTTAATATTATATTTTTTGAAGATTTTATTTTAATTACTGAATTGTTGGGATGTAATTTTGGAAATGTTCCAGAATTGGTGATTGTATTTTCAGTAAATTTTAATCCGTCAGTATTTGAAACTTCTAATATTAGGTTATCAAACTGATTAAAAGTATTGTTAGATATCTCAATATTTTTAAAAGCTATATTTTCATTATCATCATCAGTAACAAAACGAATTACACCTCGATTATGTCCTCCATGTTGATTGTCTTGAAATACGTTATTTCTAATAATAACATTTGCCGCATTTCCAGATTCAAACCAATGCCCGCTTTCAACTGGTATTAATATGGCCTCCATTTCTGTACTAAAAAAATTATCTTCAATAACCGTATTTACAGGATTAGATATTAAAAGACCTCTGGCACGGTTGTTACTTATTTTGCAGTTTTTAACTAATAAATCTGGGTAACCATCAAGGTTTTCAATTAAATCACCTACTCTTAAATTCTCTGGAAGTTTATTATTAATAGTAATAATTTGATACCTACTATTAATATATTGTACGTCTTTTATTGTTGTTTTTTCATAAGGAAAAAAGGAATCTTCTAACCTAACAATGCCTAAAGTCTCATTTGGTTGACCGATTACGAAACCTTTTTGTTGATGATGCATCATTCTCACACCAATTTTGTTATCACCTAAAATATCTACTATTTTTTGATAAGTTCCATGCACATTTGTTGCATCATCTAACTGATTATTGAATGTACAGTTTTTTAAAACTACTTTACCACTACAACCTACAAAATGTGTTGCATCAGCTGTGGTTGAAACCATTCTTCCATTTGAAGGTGTAATATTAAAACTATCTAAAATTATATCTGAAGAATTTTCAGCAATAATACCCATCCCTCCTGCATGATGAACATTGAGGTTTGTTCCATTAAAACCTTTGGTATGTGATACTCTAAAAGCCGGAGCAACTCTATTAAAGCCTTGTTCTCCTTTCATAGAAAGAATCATTCCCAAAGGAGGCATAGCTTTTCTATGATTATGTACTCTTACCAAACCTGGTTTTAATTCTTCTACTCGAATCTTATTCTCAGCACCAATGTCTTTAAACTCTGGTGCTCGTTTGTCATAAGTGTATTTATATTCTATTTTATCAGTATTAAACCTAATCTTATTTTTAGCTTTTGTAGAAATCCCAGTATAAGCCTCTGTATGATATGCAATTGCCTTTCTTTCAGGATCATAAAGAATAGATTGTCCTATGGTATGCTCATAATATGGCTTTATGAAAATTAATTGATCATTACGAATTTCGTAGGGATATTCATCTGAAATTTGCATATCAAACGTTTTATTTTCTTCATCTCGATCTACAATCAAACCTTCACTATGAAATGCATCTGCCCAATCTATTGATAGATTTTTTACCGTAATATTTTCACTTTCACTAATTAAAAATGGTATCATGATGCCGTGAAAAATGAAAGTTGATCCTTGCCCATCAATTGTTAATTTTTTAAAATTATCAATTGGAAACGGAGTATTTACCATTAAATCACAATGATTTGATATGTAAACAAAATTTTCAAATCCTTTATCAGGATAAAAATGATAAGTTCCTTTTTCAAATTTAATTACTGAAATAGGTTTTTCATTAGCCAATAAAACGCGTTGTAAAACAGCAGAAGTAGCATCTTCGGCAATACTAGAATCAAACGTTACAACTTCTCCATCACTCACTTTTGAGAAACAACTTGTGGCAGTTATTATTAATAAACCTGTGAAAAATAAAATAGTTTTTTTGAGTTGATTAAAATTCATAGTTGTAGCCGATTTTAGATAATGTAAATATTGTTATTATTAGCAATTGATATGTGCGCATGCGTAAATTAGATGTCTCTTTTGGTACAAAAGACATATAACTGTTGTTCAAAACACAAATTACTAAAACAAACTAATAGATTACTGTTTTAATAATTTTTGTATGGGATTATGAAATCTCTGCATGATTATATAGAATGTAGAAGATTAAAATTGGATATGATTATTATTTATTTTTCTTCAATGAATTTTTGTAAAGCTTAGTAAATTTTTTATACCCAATTTCTTCTCCAGCCAACATTCTAGTATAGTCTTCAGGATATTCTTTTTTTACAAATTCTACAACTTCAGGACCTTTGGTTATTGTTGGGTCATACTCATTACTAACTGGTGTCATTAAAGCATCATATCTTGCAGTTTCTTTACGTAACTTTTCTAAAACTTGTGAGTAATCTGGATGCGTTGCCAAATTATTTAATTGAAAAGGATCGTCTTTCATATTATACAATTCCTCTTTAGGTTTAGAAGGCTCAAAAAATGGTTTTGATGTTCATTCAACTTTCCTTCTTTATATAATTTTCGCATAACATGAACTGCGGGTCTGTAAAACTCTAGATAAGCTTGGTGTGCATCATAAGATACATCTGGCATATCATTTCTAATATACGCCCAATCTTTTGACACTACTGCTCTTGATTTTTCTTCTATTTCATCCCATAAGTCTCTTGCACCATAAGTATACTCTCTATTAAAATCTTTTGAAAACATAGGCAGTCCAGTCATAAAATCAGGTACATCAATACCTGCAAAATCAATAATTGAAGCTGTAATATCCGTTGCACTAACTACATCTTTTCTAACCTTATCCCCCTTAATATATTTACTTGGTCCATATACAATCAATGGAATTCGTAAGCCTGGATCTTGTAAATATCCTTTTCCACGAATGTTGCAGCGCCCGTTATCTCCAATAAAAATAACAATGGTATTATCTGTCATTCCTTTGTCTTCCAATTCTTTAAAAATCATACCAACTTCATCATCCATATATTCAATTTGGTCTAAATACTTAACCCAATCTAAACGAATCGCTGGATGATCTGCCATGTAAGGAGGCATTTCAACCGTTTTAGGGTTTATAGGATGTTTTGATTTATTTCTAATACCATCCCACCAATCACCACGATGTGTTACTACCAATTGGATTTGAGCAAAAAATGGTTCATCAGTTTTCTCGAAAGCATCAAACTTATCAAATAAACCAAATTTTTCTTTTCCATCCCATTCACCAATAGGTTCATGCTTAAAATTAACATCAATTTTTCGTCCTTTTTTCATTACAGCATGGTTACCTAGGATTGTTGTATAACCGGCATCCCGCAATAATTTTGTAAATGGCTTAAATTGTGAATCTAAAGGAACTTCTCTATTACTTCTATGATGATGTGTATTAGATTTTACCTGATGCACACCAACCATCATAGCAGAACGACTTGGAGAACATATAGGATTGGTTACAAAAGCATTATCAAAACGAATACCTTCTTCAGCCATTTTATTTAAATGTGGGGTTTTAACATTTGGCAGACCATAGCACTCTAAATCTGTACTCATGTCTTCTGCCATTAACCAAATGATATTAGGTCGTTTAGTGTGTGTTTTTGCTTTAGATTTAGCAACATATGATTTCGATGTATCCTTACATGTATGTATAGCTACACTTATCAGTACTATTAAGCTGACTTTTTTTAATAATTGCATTTTTATTGGTTTAACTCGTTTTTGAAAATACCTCCTGAAAACGGATAGTTTTCACTATAAGTACTTTGTTGCTTTAAAACTATGTTTGCTTTCTTAACAATTTCTGGGTGTAATTTAGAAACATCGAATTGCTCATATTTATCTTTAACCAAATCGTATAATTCGGTATGATAATTATCTCCATATCTCACAGCTTTCCAATTTCCAATTCTTGTAGCTTGTCTAAATCCTTTTACTGATCTTCCTTCGTGAATTTCCCAATACAGAAACTCATGCTTTTTTTGAGGTTTCCCTAAAAGTTCTGGAAGTATTGAAATACCATCTGTATTTTTAGGTGCTTTTGTTCCAGCAACCTCAGCTAGCGTAGGCATAATATCATAAAACGTACTTGGGTGATTGCTTACAGAACCTTCTTTGATTTTATTCTTCCAATAAGCAAACATTGGCACTCTGACACCTCCCTCGTAAACATCTCTTTTAAAGCCTTTTAACCCCCCTGAGCTATTGAAAAACTTATAGCTATGAGGCTTCTGATCTGTTGGTCCATTATCGCTTGAAAAAATAATCAGCGTGTTTTCTAACTCTCCTCTAGCTTCTAGTTTAGAGAATAACCTTTTATTTGTGCATCCAACATGGTTATTCTTGCGGCGTGACGACGCTCTATTTCTGGCCATTCTTCAATTTTATCACTATACAAATCTGTTTTACTTAAAAAGTATTCATGTGCATGTGGTATTCTATAAGACATGTACAAAAAGAATGGTTTATCACTCGCCTTTTTATCTAAATAATCTAAAGCAAAATTGGTTCTAAATTCATCTAAACACTTATAATTGTTATAGTTGTAAAAAATTGAATCTTCAGAATTATTAACCCAATGTACACGCTCATCAATCTCATTACCTTTTGCATCTTCTCCCCATTGTTCTTGCACCGCATAATCAAAACCTCTTCCTTTAGCCCATGTCGAAACAGCTTCTGGAATACCCAAATGCCATTTACCAATCATAGCAGTTTGGTAGCCAGCCATCTGCAACACTTCTCCAATTGTAGCTTCTGATTTTTTGAGAGGCACTCTATTCCATTTTCCATTTATAACACCTTTGTTTCCTCGTATGCTAAGATGCCCAGTATGCAATCCTGTCATTAAAACAGCTCTAGATGGAGAACATACTGAAGTTCCTGCATAAAAATCTGTAAAGCGCATCCCTTTTGATGCTAATTCATCTAAAAAAGGAGTTTTAATTATTTCTTGCCCAAAAGATCCCAACTCCCCATAACCCATATCATCAGCCAATAAAAAAATAATATTAGGCTTATCTATGTTTTTAGAGGTGTTTTCTGTGAATACTTTTTTCGTATCATTAGTTTTATCACTACAAGCCAGTAAAATAGTTACAAGTAATATCAATAAAATATTTACAACTTTTTTAATTCTATAGTTATTCATTTTAAAGTAACTTTTTTGAGATTATTTGTAATTCCATTAATTTGAAATTAAAAGTATTCTAGATTCGTGCTTTTTCAAATTGAATGAAACAAAATTATTTTTAAGGTTTACCTCCGTATTATTTACAACATCCCGAACTTTAGCATTTTTACCATACCCAATTTTAGTAATATCGAAATTAAAACCATTCAGTTTATTATCCTTCAAACTTAACACCAACAAAGCCGACTTACCATTTTTTAGCTTCTTATACCAAACTTGAGATAAACCGTCTCTTTTAATAAGTTTTCCTTGTTCAGTTGGATCTTGGTTAATCATTATTAAATCTTTATTCAACAATAAATTCTTTTCAAAATCACTCATATTTCTGGGGTCACTACCTATAAATAATGGAGAAGACATGATACACCATAAACCAAAATGAGAAATTTGCTCTTCTTCATTTAAACCGTTTACTCCAGTAACCATCATATCTGGATCATTCCAATAGCCATTTCCAGCAGCGTCAGCAGCATGATTATTAATTTCAGCAATGTCTAAAACACTAAAGAATCTATGGTTAATGGTATCTTTATGAAAATATGCACCCTTATGAATACGAGATTCAATATCGCCAGTAGTTCTGGCCATGTTACATGTTTCGGGATACCAATCTCTGTAAGAATATGCACTTATACTAAATGCAATATCTCTTCCACAGTTTTCTAATAAATTTTGCCACTTTTTGTATGTAGCCTCAATGGTTTCTTCAGACCAGCCAGATCGGTATTTTGTGCAATCCGTACAGGGATCAAAATGTTGTTTACATAAATCTAGCTTTATAAAATCTAATCCCCATTCTACAAATTGTTTAACATGAGTCTCTTCATTATTAAAACCACCTACAGCATCGCCGCCGCAATCATGAGAACCAGGTACCACATGAACTCCAAATTTTAGGCCTTTAGAGTGAGCATAGTCTGCAAGCGCTTTTATTCCGTTTGGAAATTTCTTTTTATGAACAAGTAATTCTCCTTTTTCACCTAACTCTGTTGATCTCCATCCGCCATCAACAACAACATATTCATAGCCAGCATCTTTAAGTCCTGTTGCTACTATGGCATCAATAGTTTCTCTTACTACAGTTTCGTTAATATTCTTTTTGCCAAACCAATTCCAGCTGTTCCACCCCATTGGCGGTGTTGGTGCAAGATTTAAGATTTTATTAGGTTTGGAAACGTGTTCTAAGTTATGATTTACTTCATTATTTCTATTCTGAAGACAAGAAGTTAATACAAAAGAAAAAAACACTTAAAATAAAAATAGGTTTAGTTAGCTGGAAATTCATTTATTTGTTAAAAAGGTTAGAATTTAAATATACAATTTAATTACAACTACCATCTATAGGTTTTGTTACTTGCGTACAACCTCCAATGGCATTTATAGGAAAAATAAAAAAGTCTTTTTGTTCAAAATCTATATTAGTTTTAGTTATTTTTCCAACAATTACTTCATAGCAACCATCATTAGCACCTGTACAACCTCCTTCAGCAGCAGCATTATCTCTTACTGCTCCAATAGAATGACCTGGAGTACTTTCTCCATCGGGGTTTTGACATTTTAAAATAAGCTCTTTTCTGTCATCACAATCAAAATATTTAAAATCCTTTCCTTTTATTTGAGCTCCTTCTCCTCCTGTTACTTTAATATCTCCAATAAAAGATCTACTATCAAAAGTGCCTTTGTTCTCTATAAGACCTGGTTTGTTTCCAATAAAACCAGCTGCTATTTGAACAGCATGTGTAGAATTAATAGACACAATTCCTTCAATATCCACGCGTCCTTGATCTACACGATGAGGCGACATATTAAAAGCAGCATCCCCACTTCTTGAAGTTATATTTCTTCCAACTACATCGTCTACACTAATTTTATTTACTTGATTTGTAGCTGCCGCCCCAGTTTCAACTCTTAACGTTACACCACCTTGTCCGTCAAGGTTTTGATACAATACACTTTTACCCGATTGCATTTGCACAACACCATACCCTACATGCATTCCAGTCATTACAATATCTTTTACAACACCCTGTCTTGATACTTCATCAACATTATTACTAG
Source organism: Jejuia sp. G7-7 (assembly GCF_055808955.1). NCBI lineage: Bacteria > Pseudomonadati > Bacteroidota > Flavobacteriia > Flavobacteriales > Flavobacteriaceae > Jejuia > Jejuia sp. G7-7. The sequence goes on along the minus strand of NZ_JBVVSZ010000002.1, from coordinate 2,213,414 downwards.
CAGGTAAATTAAGAACGATATTAGAAAAACGGGAATAAGAATCTGTTAAACTCATTCCTGAGAACTTAAAATTTTCTACATTACCAAATTCAACAAATCTTACTCCACCATAATCGCCCTCAGGTATATCTGCTTTAAACCAAGTATTGCGATCTTTGTTGTCTTCATCTGTATTTGTAATAGCAACATTTTCTACGTAAAAATCTTCACCCACCAAAAACATACGCAAATTTTTACCAGATGGCCATCCTACTAAATTTGGTTTTATGATTACATCAGCATCTATTTTAAGATGAATATTAGATTTCAATTCTACTTCTGTAAAACAATATGTGCCCTTTGTAATTCTTATAACACCTCCTCCATTATTGGATAATGAAGTTATTTCTTGATTTAAAAGCGCACTATCTTGTGCACTACAGTTACCATTTAAATTAGCAATTACTTCTATTGAAGGAATTTTATTTTCATAGAATCTATCCTCATTATCTGTTAATCTATCTGTCGTTGTTTCTCCATCATAGACTAAACTATTTTCTTCTTCTTTTTTCTCCTCTTCTTGCTCCTCTTCTTGCTCCTCTTCCATTTTTACATCATCATCATTAGATTCTGATGAACATCCAATAAATACAGATAGAAAAAGAATTATTAAACATATTCTAAATAGTTTTAAACTATAACATTTCATATTCATTATTTTATATAAAGATGAATAAATAGAAAAGACAAAATGTTTTCTGGAATAATAAAAATGTAGTTAAGGGTAAATATGAATTCTATCTAAAAATATTTTTTCTTAAAAACGAAGTCCATTACCCTCAATTAAAGTATCAAGTTTTAACTTTAATTCTTGAGCTTTCTCAGGTTTATACTCAATAATATTATTTTGTTCTGCTGGGTCTTCCTTTAAATTATAAAGTTCTGGTGGCGTTTTCTTTTACGCTTTTTTGGTCCTTTAATATACTTCCAATCTCCAACTCTAATAGCACGCCTTGTTCTTGTTTCTTCTAACATATAAGGTAAACCAATTTTATCAGTACCCAAATAAGCTTCTATAGTATTACGACTATCTCTAGCTTCACCATCAGGAATATCTTGATTCAATAGTTTTGAAAAAGAGCCTATTAAATCTATTTGACTCACTAAGGCATTCGATTTTCCTGGACGAATCTTTGCTGGCCATTTAATGATAAAAGGCACTCTTGTTCCGCCTTCGTAAATTTGATATTTCCCTCCTGTGTAAATACCAGAGGCATCATGCCCTCTATCATTTTCACCTTCAGACCTAACAATTGTTGTTCCATCTTCATATCCATCATCATAGGTAGGTCCATTATCACTAGAAAAAATTACAATGGTATTATCTGCTAACCCATTTTCTTCTAGTGTCTTTAAAATTTCTCCAACAGCCCAATCAAACTGCACCATAGCATCACCTCTATAACCTAATATTGTTTTTTCTTGAAAACGTGGATGCGGTGCACGTGGTACATGAATATCTTGTGCTGCATAATACAGCATAAAAGGTTCATCTTTATGATTTCTGATATATGTTTTTGTTCTTTCAACAAAAGTATCTGTCATGGTTTCATCATTCCAAAGTGCAGATCTCCCTCCAGACATATAACCTATCCTTCCAATACCTCCTATAATACTATTATCATGACCGTGAGTGCTTTCATAGTAAGTCATCGCCTCTCTATTGGTTTTACCATCAGGGTATTGCGTACTACCTTCTATTTGTACATCTTTTAATTTTCTGCTTACATAAATAGAATCGTTTGCATCGTAGTTTAATACTTTATGACCATCTAAATAGACACAAGGCACACGATCGTTGGTTGATGGTAACAAGAATGAATAATCAAATCCAATTTCTAAGGGTCCTGGTGATACTTTTCCGTTCCAATCTGTAACTATATTTTTCTCTCCAATGCCTAAGTGCCATTTACCAATAACCCCTGTAGTGTAGCCTGCTTTTTTAAATAGCTTTGGCAACGTATATGCGTCTGTAGAAATGGTTAAAGGTGCATTAGGTGGCAAGATATTTATGTTATCTCTAAATCCATGTATACCTGTTAAAAGTGAATACCTACTTGGAGTACAGGTTGCTGCAGAACAATGTCCGTCTGTAAATTGCATCCCCGCTTTAGCTAACTTATCAATATTAGGTGTTGGAATTAGCTTTGAACCATACACACCTACATCTCCATACCCAACATCATCGCCATAAATAATAACCACATTTGGTAATTTTTCAGGAGTTACTTCCTTTTGTTTTTCTTGAGTTTTACAGTTAAATAATAAAACTGTAAATGCTATTAAAAATATTATTTTCCTCATTGGTTGGTTAGTTATAGTTTTCAAGTTGATTATCTAATTCTTCTACTCTTTTTTGCTCTTTTTTGCTTAATTTTTTACCCGTATCTATTTTAAGATGTAAGCGCTTAAGCTCGTTTAACTCTTGAGTTCTTATTGGAATATTAGGGAATGTTACATTAAAGGTTACATCTATGGTATCCCTTTGTTTAATAGCTCCATTATCTTCTGCTAAAACTTGAAAATCGAACGTTTTTTTAGTTACCAAAACCATATTAGAAATATTCTTTAGGTACAATTCTTTAAACTTGTAATGCATATCTCCTGATAAAGAATCTATCGTGAACATTTGTGCATGAACAGAAGGAATAATTCTGTAAACCAACTGTTGGTCTTCATCTTCATCAGTAGCATTAACCTTTCCGATATGGTATTCTATATCTTGATATTTGTAATCGTAATTAATTACATATTCATCTTGATTAAATTTAGGTTTTTTGTTCTTAGTTCCTAATTCTTCTGGAGTTATGCCATTTTCACTATCAAGTTCCATTAAAAAAGCCATGAGTTCTTTATTTTCTTTTTTGCTTAATGTGTTTACTTTGGTATGGACTTCAGCTAACTCGCCTTCGCCATTATTAAAAACATCATCTAATGTTTCAGCAGACCCATCGTGTAAATACGGTGCACTTTGCCAAATACTAATTAAAGTTGGCGTATCTATACTACTTAGCTTTTTATTGAGCCTATTTCCACTATTCTCCGTAATGGTTCCTACATCGTGCATAACTCCAAAACCACTATCTGTAAATGTTGGTCCAGAATGGCAGGTATAACATTCTAAATCGATAAAATGAGAACGCCCTTTTTTAGCAGCTTTCGTCATAGTGCCATTATCTTTTCGGTATGGACTTTTAGGATAATCTGAAAGAGATGTTACATACTTCGCTAAATTATCTAAACCAACATGAAGCCCAGATTTACTTGGAAATAGAGGTTTGTGTGCTCTTTTACAACATCATAAAGGAATCCTGTACCTTCATTTAAATCTCTAATTTGATTATCAAAATCTTGAACCTCATCAAAATTTGCAGACCAATGTAAGGTACCATGTTTCATACCTTCTTTACCTCTTAAATCGATAGTATTTCTTAAGCCTTCTCCAAGACTTGACAAGTCCCAAACACGTCCATCATGACTGCCATCAATATGGCAACTGCCACAACTCATATAACCTTCTCGAGACAAGTTGCTAATATTTGTTTTATTGAAAATACGCTTTCCATCTAAAACATCTGGATGCATCTTTTCATTAGTTACTGTTCGCCATTTAGTTAAATATTTTAATTCGCCATTCGGCTGAGATTCGAAAACAGCAATACTTCTAGATAATTGATTATGAACATACAAACGTGACCCATTACCATTTGCTACTAAACCTTTAGCACCTTCTCCATAAGTATTAAAAATAGATTGATTATTTGGATTAAATGCATCAACTGAAGTTATGGTTTGGCTTCCGTTAGTAGCCACATATAATATATTACCAAATGCATTGTAAGTTGCGCATGTAGCAAAATCACTATTATCTAAATCTAGACGATTATCGTCAATTTCAGTTTCGTTATCTAGATCAATATTAATTACAGTACTTCTTACAGTATGGTCGAAAATCAAAGGATTACCATCACGTTTTAATCCTCTAAATAAATTATCTTTTTTCGTTGGAATCCATAATGATGTTTGCTGCGGATTTACAGCCATAGCGCCTAAATAGTTTGGATATCCTCTACCATTTGACAAACCATCTTTTAGCATAGTTGGCTTTAATCTATGATTGAATGTAACCTTCCAATTTTTTAAATCTACCCATTGCACACGCCCTCCTTTTTGGTTGGATGCGATAAGTTGATTGGCAACTACAATGTTTTTCTTTGGAATAAAAGATACGTGTCTTAAAGGACCTTCTAATTTGATGTTTCTTAACAATTTATATGTATCCGTATCTATTTCTTGTAAAGTATTAGTTGCTGATAATGCTACATAAGCAAATTTAGATTTGTTATTTACAGTAAGCCCGTAAGGCGCAGACCCATACCCTAACGATACTGTTTTTAGATGTTTTCCCGTTTCTAAATCATGTACAAAAACAGCATCGCTTTCAGCACAACTTATCCATATTTGGTCATCTTGCTTAATTAAAGACGTTGGCTCATTACCTGTTGACTTCTCATAAATGATTTTACCTGTTTTTGGATTGAACGCTGTAAACGAATTATTATCTGGGTTTACCACATAAAAGCGATTATGATCTTCATCTAAAAGCAATGTACTACTTGAAACTGGTAAGCTATTTCCTAATGGAGTATATACCACTTGAACCGCAGAACTTTTTATTAATTTGTCACTACCTTCTTCCTTCGTAGTTAATGTAATACTATAATTCCCTGGTTTAGAAAACACTTTTTTTACAGATGCTTTTGATGAAAATGGTGTGCTTTTACTCCCATCTCCAAAATCCCAAGAATAGCTAATTTTAGACTTTCCTTTATTGCTTATTACAGCTTTAATAGTTAATTCATCGCCTACTTGTTTTGGTTTATCAACTACCACTTGCGAACTGTAATCTACAATTTCTGAACCCGTTGAAAATTGTGTTACCAAGGTATCAGCTTTAAAAGTGTTACCAACTAAATCCATAAGGTTAGTAGTCACATATACTTCGTAACTCGTATTCTTCTTTAAGGGTTTATTTGGAATAGCATGCACAATACCCATACCGTGACTAAAACCACATACTACTATTTTATCTGTACCTTTTTCTTTTACATAAACAGCCCCATTTTCTAAACACTCGTTGTCTATAAAATCTGAAAAAGAAATTCCTATTTTACCTAAAAGCGACACATTTTTTGTTCCGTTTTTTGGATAAACACTTCTAACTTCTGGGTCTTTTAAATCAGGTTCCATTTGATGCACACCAATATTCAATTTACTTTCTACTTCATGATCTGAAGTTACAATTACAAGGTTCCCTAATGGAGAAACAAAGGCATAATCGTTAGCAGGTGGATGTTGCGGTTCTACTCCAATAACAAAAGACGCCTTATCATCTTTTACATCCCATCGTGAAAGTCCAGGATAATGCCCAACAAAAAAATTATCATCTTGAAGGTACATGTATTCTGGTTTAAAAATTTTATCCGTGCTACCTAATTCAATTTCTTTGATATCCAAAGGATCTGTAAAATCATAAGCCAACATTTTCGATATCTTATCTACATTTTTTTCTCCAGAAAACGCACCGTTATAAAAACGGTCTCCATATAAAATACCTTGATACCCTATTTTAATTGGATGATGATTAATCAAATTAGGCTGCTTCGGATCGCTAACATCCATTAAAACCATTTCTCCTTTAGCAGTTGCTACAGCAGCTGGAGAGAGCACCAACATATCGCCAATAGCATGAACAGAACGTATGGTTTGATTGTATAATTCATTTTTTCGTAAATGCGATAATAATTTAGGTTCCTTCAAGTTTTCTGTACTAATGATGAAAAATCCATTCGAACCTGTTGGCGCATATACATATTTTCCACCTACCCATGCAGGCGCAAACGTAAATCCATCATATACTGTAGATTTTTCAACTTCTGGGAATTGATAACGACATACTACTTTTGGTAAAGTTTTTGGATCTTCGTCATACAAAGGACCAATATCTAAAATTAAAAAGCCATTGTGGTTTTTACCTCTATCTGAAAACAACATCATGTCTTTATAATAGTATAAACCATGATGTTCTCCTAAATCGCCTAAATAATGCTCTGTGCCCTCAACATGATATATTTCAGGATAATCTCTGGAATCAAAAATGGAAAAAGGATTTCTGGGATCATCAATATTATATGCAGCAAAAGCACCATCTCCTATACCGCCTCCAAAATCAAAACTCATTGGTGCTACCATTAAACCTTTATGGTAACCAACTGCACTTACCGCTTTCCCACAATCAATCCATGATAGAATTTGACCTAAATCTTCTTTATTATATTTTTTATTGAACGGTGCATGAACTTTGTTTGGTTGTTTCTTTAAGATGTTCTCAACAGTTTCTTGAGGTTCTTTATCTGGATATAAAACAAATGCTGAAAGCACCAATATTCCTAAGCAAATAAGAATTTTTGAATAGATATTAAAAAATATAGCTTTTGTCTTCATAAATTATTTTAGAGTTGATTTAAAAAAATCAACTACTTTATTAAGTTCTTCGTCTTTCTTAAAAAACGCATGTTTTGCACCTTTTACAATTATCAATTCACTCTTCACATTAGCCTTCTTAAGTTTTTTATCAAGTAATACACTCTGATTAAACGGTACTAATTTATCATTATCGCCTTGCATGGTAAGAAACGGTGGGTCATCTTTGGAAATATAATTTATTGGACTTGATTGTTTAGCCAACTCGGGCTTTTCATCGGGAGTACCTCCTAAAAGATTTGTAATGTTTGGCACATCCTTTGTTCCATTTTGTATGTTTAAATCGTTTACGATTTTAATCATATCTGAGGGACCAAAAAAGTTACAAACTGCTTGAACACGACTAGACACATCGGTTACTCCAACATGACCTTCCAACTCTTTTGTGTTTCCTGTAAGACCTGCAAGTGCCACTAAATGTCCTCCTGCAGAAGAACCCCATAGTCCAAAATTATTAGCATCGAAATTATACTTAGCTGCATTTTTCCTTAAGAATCTTATAGCAGATTTTGTATCATGAATTTGGGCAGGAAAAATATCATAACGACTTAAACGATAATTGATTGATGCCATTGCAAAACCATGTTTTAAAAGAATGGAATGCGGTCCAAAATCTTCTTTAGATAACTTATTCCAACCGCCACCATGTACCCAAATTACTAATGGCATTGGTTTATCAGACGTATACTTTTTTGGGAAGTATAAATCTAGTGTTTGCGTTCTATGACCGTTTTCAACGTAAGGGATGTTTTTATATATTTTCACATCCTTTGGAATGAAAGCACGTGTAGCATCAATTCTATTAGCAAATTTATGATACGCTTTAAATTCTTTTTCATTAAGTGCACCGTCTATGTTTTTATCAACATGGTCGACATAATCTAAATTAAACTCGGCTAATTCATTACCTTTTAATTTACCATCGTTATTAAAATCGAAATCAGCAAAATCAGTTTTAGCTTTTTTTATAGATGATTTGACAACTGGCGTTAAAATGATATTTCTATATTTTACAGCAGTATGATCCCCTTGAAAATATATTGGCCCTGGTTTTGTGTCGTCTGCGCTTAAAGCCCCTTTAGTGGCACCTTCTATAGGCAGGTTATCAATAACTTTCTTTCCGTTAAGTATAACTGTTATATGCTGATTTACCAAAGTGATATCATATTGTTGCCATTGACCGCCTTCAATTCCTGCGTTTTCTGACGCTATAATTCGAGCAAAAACAGAACCAACACCTTGATAACCCTGCATACGACTATCTCTATCTACAACTTGAACTTCATATCTTCCTTTTAGATAAATACCACTATTCCCTCCTTTTGGCACGTTAAACTCAAGCTTTAAATTAAAATCCTCGAATTCTTGTTTTGTTCTTAAATTCCCATATTTAGAAAAAGGTTCAAAACTTAATTTTGGTGTTTTATTTACTAACTCTCCATTTTCTGCAACCCAACCGTTTTTCTGATTAGGATTAGTGAGTTCCCAACCTTCTATATTTTTACCATTAAAAAGGTCAATTGGTTTTTCAAACTCAATGTCATCTAAATTTGGTTTGAAAGGTAATGGAGGTAATCGTTTCCCTGTAAAAGATTCTTGTATTTTAGAACCATCTTTTAATTGATAATCTGCAATAATCTGTATCTCATCTCCATAAACAACAGCTCTATTTTGAATAACTACTTTTGCTCCTGTTGGAGAACCACCAACATATTTAGGTTTGCCTACAGAACTTTTACGTTTGAAATAAAGTGTGTCTCCAATTACCTTAATATCAAAAATTTTATTTGGCTGACCAACAGTCCAAATTTCAGCATTAATTTTAGCAATATCACCTTTTACTGAAAACCACGCAGGATGACCGTTAGGTAAATCTAAAGCCCAATTACTAAAAAAATCTGTTGACTTTTTTTATTCTGACATGAAGTTAACACAAAAAAGACTATAGTAAATATTGTAATTTTCAAAACAAATATGCTATTCTTCATAAAAGGGATTTTTTTAATATTTAAAACTATAAGGATGTATTAATCTCTATTTTTGAAGATTTTAATCCCTCAGATGATGCCTTCAAAATAATTTTCCCAGTTTTACCTTTTTTAGACCGAATAATAACAAGAGCTAAACCATTAAAAACTTTACGTTCTTTAGCTTGAAACGATTCATGATTCGTAGGATCTCCATTCCCAATTGCAATGATTTCACCAGGACCTTCAACAGTATACTTCACGCTATTATGAGTCTTTGGTACAGTTGTTCCTTTTTTATCAGCAATTGAAACTGTAACAAAAGATAAATCTTCTCCATCAGCTTGAATACTATTTCTATCAGCTTTTAAAGTAATCTTTGAAGGTTTTTTGGTGGTTTTGACAGTTTGTTCAGCCCATTTTTTTCCATTTTTGTAAGCTACCACTTTTAAAGTACCAGATTTGTACAACACATCTTTCCAGATTAAGCGGTATTGATATTTTTCTTTTTTCTTTTACCTAAGGATTTTCCATTTAAGAATAGTTCAGCTTCATCACCAGAAGTATACACAAATACTGGAGTAACTTTACCTACACGTTCTTGCCAATTCCAATGTGGCAGAATATGTGCCATAGGGAAATCTGGTCGCCATTGTGCTTGATATAAATAGTATCTATCTTTTGGAAAACCACATAAATCTACAATCCCGAAATAAGAACTTCTTGGAGGAATATTACCACCCAGTTTTTCAAGTTCGGCTTTCATTCTTGCTTTTTCTGCTGGGTCAGTAAAGTTTAATAAGTTCGTTTTATCCTTATTGTAAGGCGTTGGTTCACCTATATAATCAAAACCTGTCCAAACAAATTCGCCAATCATAAACGGATATTTTTCTTGAGCTTCAAACTCTCTATCAACTGGATATGCCCAATTTGGAGCCGAATAATCATAACTACTTACTTGAAAATAACCACCGTTACCCTCTTTTTTATTCTCATAATTTACTGGAAAAAAATATTCACCTCTTGAGCTAATTGTTGATGCAGTTTCACTTCCATATAACGGCATATTTGGATTGTTTTTATGAAACTCCTCATACATGTGCGGTTTGTAATTTATACCGTGTACATCAGTTGTTTTCTGAAAACCGTTGGTTTGTCCTTCTGGTCTACTATTTCCAAATGTTGTTGGTCGTGTTGCATCTTCAGATCGGATAATATCTGCTAAAACTAGTGCTATCGGTGCGTCCTGACCTTGACGTAACTCAATCATTTCATTACCTGTACTCCACATAATTACTGAGGGATGGTTACGATCTCTACGAACCATAGCTCTTAAATCTCTCTCATGCCATGCGCCAAATAACGTGCTATAATCGTTGTCTACTTTCTTTTTATTCCAAACATCAAAGGCTTCTACTTGCACTAAAACTCCCATCTTATCACATAAATCTAAAAACTCTGGTGCTGGCGGGTTATGAGCTGTACGAATGGCATTCGTACCAAATTCTTTTAAAATTTCAATTTGACGTTCCATTGCTCTTATATTAATGGCAGCACCCAATGGTCCTAAATCGTGATGTTGACAAACACCATTTAATTGAACACGCTTTCCGTTTAATAAGAAACCATCGTCTGGTGTGAACTCTATTGTTCTAATACCAAATGTTGAATTATAATCATCAACTGCTTCACCATCATGAAAAACAGTTGTTTTTAAGTTATATAAATTTGGCTGTTCTAAATTCCAAAGTTTTGGGTTTGAAACTTCAATATTAGATTCGTTTCCAGCTTTTACTTTTTGTTCTGCTACTTTATTAGAACCAAAAAACACCTCGTGTAAAACCTCAACATTACTATCAGCATTTTTTAAATCTGTTTTAATATTAACAGTAGCTTTATCTGAAGCTATTTTAGGTGTTGTAACAAAAACGCCCCATTGGTCAATATGAATTGGATTGGTTTTTACTAAGCGTACATTTCTGTAAATCCCTCCACCTGGATACCATCTTGATGAGGCTTCTTTATTATCTAATCGGACTGTAATTGTATTATCCTCACCTATTTTTACATAGCGTGAAATATCAAATCTAAAAGACGAATATCCATAAGGCCATTCGCCCACATAACCCCCATTTACCCAAACAGAAGTACCAGACATTGATCCATCGAACTCCACATATACTTTCTTGCCAGCATCTGTAGCAGGAGATTTAAAAACTTTTCTGTACCATCCAATTCCTGCCCAAGGTAATTTACCTGTTTGATTAGGTAAATCAGCTCTAAAAGGACCTTCAATCCCCCAATCGTGTGGTAGATTTAATACACGCCACTCAGAATCATCAAAACTAGGTTCATCTAAATCTTTAGGTTCTTTTTGTATTGAACCATCTGGCATATTTCCAAATCTTGCAAATTTCCAATTATCGTTAAAATCTTTAATTACTCTAGATTGAGAAAACGATATATTAAAGATGAAAAAAACAGCCATCAAACTAAACCATTTTGCAATATACTTTGTTGAAAAATCCATAAATAAACTTGTTTTAATCAGTATTATAATTTTTTACTTAACTCAATATCAATAAACCTAAATCCTCCTAAAGGGATTTCAATATCTAAAGTTGAATCTGAATTTAATTTAAACTCTTCTCCACTTAAAATATCTTTTATTTTTTTAACTTTTATCTTATTGATTTTGACTTTTGCTATTTCTTTATTTGGATTAATATAACCGTTTTCTACAATAGTTAAACGCAATTGTTTTGGCCCTACTTGAGATACTACCCAACCTACATTTCCATCAACATTTACTGGAATTAAAGATGCACTTTTCTTAATATCTTCTTCAATAACTTTATAATAGGCTTCTGGTGTATATGTTTCTTTACCATCAGCAGACATATAATTTTTTCCGTTAGTATGGTATTCTTTCATTTTACCTTTATACCAAGGATGAATATTTTCAGTTAAAGGTTTTCTAACGGCATCTTTATCTGCAAAAACACCATGTTGTGGTGGCGTAATTAATACCATTCCGTTATTATATTTCGGAATAAAATTTAATCGTCTTTCATTTGCACCTGCTGCGTATTTTGAAAAACCCCAGGCTGTTAAAGGTGCCCCAGGCCATGTTCCGTTTAATCTACTAAATGCATAGTCATCTAAATTATCTCCACCTTTCTTGAAAAATGTTAACCATTTTACATTACTAGGCGATTCTGTATAGGTTTCATCTGGATTATTTATACTTAGATGCACTGGTGAAAAACTTAAAATATCTGAACGCTTTGGCACATAAAGTGCACCCTCAGCAATTAGATCCCAAAGCAGGCTCATGTATTCTTGATCTACTGGAAAATTATCAATGTATTGAGCACCGCTAGATATGGTGTAAACCATAGTTCTAAGAAAGTGATTTGGTAATGTTTGGTTTGAATGCTGACGCAAACGATCAAAACTAGCATTATCTCTTGCACATCTTCCTCCCCAACTATCAACTGAACCACTTGCCCAAAGTCCTAACCTTGAGGTAAAGCTTAGTTCCATAGATTTATCTGTAGTTTCTTCCATGGCAGGCACAAAAACATTTGCATATTCTCCATTAACTAAAGGCTTCCACATTGGCGTATAAACATCTGCTTGCCAAAACAAATGCTTGTTACGCATAAATAAATTACCATTTCGTTTAGAAGCATGTTTGGCTAGTGGCCAGTAAAGATTATCCATTACGTAATTAAATTCTTCAGAGGAATCTACTACTTCCGGATAAATAAGTACTGTTTTATTTCCATTACCAATATCCATTCCCTTCATTGTAGTTTCTACTTGAAACATAAATGGATCGTTACCATGTCCTCCCCAATACGAAATTCCTTTTCCATTAGATTTCTCGTGCTTCTTCTTGATTTTTTCTAGAACTTCATCTTGGGTAAGTATGTACTTCATCCTACGATCTCGCTTTTCCTTAAATTTCTCACTAGTCATAGCAGAACGATCCCAATTTTCTTTATCAAAATTTCCACCATTCAAGAAAATAGGATTATCAAATTCAGCTTCAATACGTTCAATATTTTCTTTAGCGTCAGGTTTTTTCTGTTTTCAGACATAAAATAAACATCTGCAGATTCCTTTTGATACTTAGGTTTTTTAAATTTATACAGGTGCTTTTTAATCGTTTTTGTATTAGCTAAAATATCTTGAATCTTCCCTGGAGGATTTAATTTTTTGAATTCTTTTTTCCATGATTTATTATCAAAATCAATAATATGAATAGCGCTACCGCCACTTTGAGCACTTGCTAAAATTAGTTTATTAGAATTTGGATCTTTATATATATCATTGAAAGAAAATCGAGTAGGTATTAACTCAGCATTCATTTCTTTATTTCCAAAATCAGAAATAATAAGATTACTTCCTTGTATTACGATATAAGCTTCTTTACCATTATCATTAACAACTTCAGGCTGAATAACACGATACATACCTCGGTTTAAGGGTTTTTTATCTTTTATCTTATTAATATCAAATACTGATTGACTGTTATTTTTCGTATCAATAATTGAAAAATAATTCCCTTTTGCTTTAGCACCAACGCGTCCCATTAGCACTTCGCTATTACCATCCTTATCTGCATCTACAACTCTTAAATCTCCAAATGGCCCTCTTTTTTTCAATTTAATAGTTTCATAAGGTAATGGCTCTAAAACTTTAAAAAAGTAAACAGAACCCGGACCACTCATACTATTTTGCACACCATGTACAACTAGAATATCTTCTCCATTAGCTAATTTAGCTGGTCTTAAAAAGTTTGTAATATGAAGGTTTTTAGGTGGTAATTTTTTATGATTTGACTTGGGAGCAAATGGTTTTTCAATGGAATAGGTTTTTGATGCCAATTCCTGAATTAATTCTCCTTTGGAAGACACATAATAATAACTATTATCATATCCTCCACAAACAGTATAAGCCTTACCTTCTTTTTTTACGACACATACTGAGTACATTGGCGCTTCATTTTGCTTGAATTTCCAAAGTAGTTCACCTTTATTATTTAAACAATATACTGAACCATCTGCATTAGCAGCTAATATTTCATCTACACCATCCATATCAACATCGCCTGTCCAAATATCATGATTCATGAATCCAGACAGTTTGTTTTTCCAACGAATTTCGCCATCGTATCCTACTGCTAAAATAGTACCCTCGTAGCTTGTACAAGCTACATAAGTCCCTTGTTCGTCTATCGCAGTTCTTACTTTTGTTATGGTATATTTTGTATCGATGCTTTTAATAGCGTTATCAAAATTATTTGTGATAGCAAATAAACTATTGTTTAAAACAACAATTAACAAGCAAATTTTCCCTAGTGCATTAATTTTTATCATCATAAATATTCTTAATTATGCATGCAAATTACACTTCTGATTTCTATAAAGTGTTTTTCTTAGTTCAATTAGTGTATCTATTGGTAAATAGACCGAAGATGTTTAATATGTAATATCTATAAATCTTAGAGAACCAGATGGGACAACTAATTTTAAAGTTTTATTGCTTACATTAAAATTATTATTACTGAGTATATCCTTTACTGATTTTGGTTGCTTATTTTGAAATGTAATTTTTACTTCTGTATCTTGTGGATTTATATAATTTGGGTCAACTAAAATGAGTCTACTATGATTTTCATCTAATTTAATTAAACTCCATGAAGCTCCTAAAATCAAAACTGGTAAGTTTTTTCACCTTCTAGAACAACCTTTTTTATTGTATCTCCAAATTGATTAGCTGGTATAATTTCATCTTCATTAAAGCCCACCTTTCCATTAGACACAAAATATGGCATATCTTTTTTTCTAAAGAAGACTTTAGCTCTACAGGGGCAATTGGCACCATACCATGAGGCATTTTTGGCATGTAATTTAACCACCTGTACTTTACGCCTAATGCCACATTAGAAAAATCATGTTCGGGAATATTAGTACCCGCCCAATGCATTTGACTTACTGAAAAAACGGCATTATCGTCATCCTCATTGTATTGTTTTAAATTATGATGATTATCAACAGTATGCACTAATTTTTCGTCCACATTTTTAATTAAATGCCATGAACTTATTGATTGAATGTCTTCTTTTTCAACAATTGGAAGTACTCCTGATTGCATCATTGCAAACAAAATATTAAGCCCAGGATGTTCAACAAAATCACTTGTGGAAACCACACCATATCTAGCACCATAAGCTGCCATCATAACACCTTGTCTTAGATACGGAGAAACAGAATTTTGACCACCGGGAGATAAAGGTCTCCAACTTGTGGGATTATCATCAATCAGTCGCATTGCAAAATCGTCAACATAACCCGCTGTTCGCATTCCAACGCGCCCTACTAAATTTAAATCTTGAATTCTATTACTGGTATCTTCTGAGGCAGGTACAAGAAAATCGTTATACTTTCCAGAGAAAAACATCTCCTTCCATAAAGGTAAGTGTGAAGTTGCCGCCCAAAACATATTTTTATATCTAAAATATAACTTTGCTCGATTATTTTTTCTGATAGCTTTTGCTAATCTTGGAAGATATTCTTCTACAAAGTGAATGACTCTTGGGTCTTCAACTTTATCCATCTCTGCATAAACAAAACCATAACAAGTATTTGGAGCTACTTCTAAAATTTTTTCTAAAGTTTCTATTTGAATATAAAACGGATCGTTTCCATGACCTGCCCAAAATGTGAAAGGTTGTCCGTTGGCTTCAAAATCTACAGCCATTTTAATAATTTCTTCTCTTGTATCTTGATATTTACCGCGCTTATCCTTTTTTAATGCAATTTTCCCTAATTTTTCTACTAAATGTGAGCGATCAGTTGATTCCTTAGGTGATTTTTGAATTACAAATTTTAATTTCCCGCCATCTAATTTTTTTATTTTAGAGTCAATTTTTTCTTTTGTAATCATTACCCATTCTTTCTCTGATGGTTTTTGATAAGAAGGGGTTTAAAATTTAGTATTTGCTTGTATAACACATTTAAGTTCTGTTCAACCTCAAGCATTCTACCTTGCTTTTCGTGTTTAGTATTCCACCAATTGTTTTCTTTCAAATCATAAAAACAAATGGTATTCCCACCATCAACAGTACCTGCTGCAATTAGTTGATTTGATTTTGAATCTAAAGCAAAATCACTAAATACCATGTTTCCATATCTTGATCCAGTAGACTGAATAAGATTTCCTTTGCTATCTAAAACTAATACTATACCGCCATGTTGTAACATAATTTCTTTTCTACTAGGAATAAATTTTCCTTGAGAATGTGCGTAGCGTTGTGTCTGTTTTTTATTTCCTTGATACTTAGCAAGCACATTAAAATTAGCGTCTAATACAGTAAAAAATGGTTTAAACTTATCATCTCCAAAAAACAAAACATCCTCTTTTTCATCACCATTAATATCAGCAATGTTAATATCTGTTACCATTGCTTTCTTGAGGCTCTTTAGCCTTTCATCTTTATCTTTTACGCTTTTTATTACAGCTTTAGATTTGGGATCAATAAAACCCATAAATTCCCAACGAAATTTATCATGTATGTATGTCATTAAAAATAGTGATTCTTCGTCTTTATCTAAAAAATTACCTACTTCTATCTTCCTAACAACACCTTCAATTTTAGTTTTTGAAACTAGCTCACCATTCCTATTTAGTTCATATAAATAATAATCATTTCCTCCCGCAAAAATTTGAACTTTAGCATTATTCTTAACTACAGCGACTTCAGAAAAACGCACTTTATATTTAGGTTGATACTTCCATAATAGTTTTCCTTCACTATTATAGCAATAGATATTTCCATTAGCGTTTGCAGCTAGCAATTCATCATTACCATCGTTATTAATATCAGAAGCTTCTATCTCAAATAATACAGCAGGTGCATCTGCGTTCTTTCTCCATATCTCCTTTCCATCCATTGTATAACTGGATAAGCTTCCATCCAACTCACCAACAAACAATACACTTTCTCCATTAACTTCCGCAATAATAGTATGACGAATTGCATTTCCTGAGGTAGTAAAATTTTGAGCAGACATACTTGAAATACTCATAACCACAAGAGTTATAATTATTAAAATCATTTTAGAGTAAGCATTATTCATAATAACAGTTGTTATTTTTATTTTTTCATTGTAGACAGATACATTTCTTCTAACCAATTTAGAGCTGCAGTAGTTAATTCAGTTGGTGCTATTTTATGACCAGCTTCATGGCTAAATAATTTGATAATAGCATCATGCTTCTTTAATGTCGTGCTATCTTTTTCAACCCACCTATTCGCACCTTTATCTTTCTCTCCATTTAGCATAGCCACTTTTAATCCGTCTTGATAATCCTTATCTTGATAATTATTACCTCCTAGCCACCCACCATATGCAATGATTCCCTCAAATTCTTCAGACCGTCTTGTTGTTAATTGGTAAGCCCGCATAGCCCCACCTGAAAATCCTGCCAAATATATTCGAGATTTATCATGAGGTATGTTCTTTAAAATATCATTTAGTACTTCATCTTCCATTTCAACTTCTAGTACTTCATCTTTCATGCCGTTTTTCAACTTATCACATCCAACTAAAAGCCACCCTAGTTTTTCTGCACTAGGCTTCATTTTATGTAATATAGAATTACCTCTACCTTGAGGGCTAAAAGCAATAATAATTGGCAACTGCTGTGATAGAGTTAAATTTGAAGGCGTATAAACATGATACATCATTTTCGTAACTCCTTTCGCCTTAAATTTAACTATTGATTTAGGTTTTAGTTGGCTGATATTTTGAAATTCGTCAACATCCAATCTCTTTTGGATTTCAAAAAATGCATTTGCGAAAGCAATCCCTAAAAGTTCTTGCCCTTTTGCATTGTAGTGCACATTATCTGAATGTTTTGGAAAATCACTCCAAGAAGTATCTGTTGATGTTTCAATTAGTTTGGAATAATAATCTTGGTAAGCAAACTGAAACATTTGTTTTCTAACCATTTCCGCACCTCCATCTACTCCATATCTTGAGTTAATTTGACCTAAAACAAAAGGCATTTCAGGGACACCTAAATCTGTTCTGTAAGCCCTTATCAATTTCCTAAGATTATTTTTATAGCTTTTGCTGACTCCTTTAAAATTGCGTCATTTTCACCTTGCATCCAAGCTAATCCAAATATTTCATAGGATTTATTTTGGCTTTTTAAAAGCTCTAAATTCTTATTTATGTCAGAAATATGAAGTTCATATAATTTCAAGTTTTGTTTAAACTCTCCTTTTTCGACAGCTTTTGCTTTTGTTTCTGACCAATCTGGATTCCAAGCACCATAAAGTGCTGTTCCGCCTTGCGAACGTTTTATAAGTAAGAACTCTTGATTTGGATAAGACTCTGCTAATGTTAAACCCAACAATAACTCTGGACCAAAACGTTTTTTGAAATTGTACTTTTTATTTGGTTTATTATCGTAATACGACAAGGTTTTGCAGGTTTCCCATTGAAACTAAGCTGCACTCTGTGTGATACTTTCTCAATTCGTTCTTTAATTGAATCACTTAAATTATCATAATTCCCTCCTCCTGCCATATTTGATTGCCCCGCTAATAGCACAACCTGCATATGGTTATTAGGCTTAAACGAATCTTCATTTTTGTTGATTTTACAAGAAGAATTACATAACACAAAGATTATGATCAATAAAAAAATCTGATTTACTTATCATAAATATAAATTATTTAAACCCTATGTTTTTTTTAATCTTTAACGTTTTTTAGACGATTTATCTGCCTTAGTAAAATTAGTCACATCTCCATCGTAACTATTTTTAGAAAGTTCTATGTTCTTGCAGTTCGTGAATTCAAAAGATAAGTCTCAGGATATTGCGCAGCATTATTTTTGTTTGTTTAATTTTATTTCCTTTAAAAATTAGACCATCTAACCTATCTGCCCATATAATTGTATTGTTGAACCCTTCTATGATATTATTTTCGAAAATAATATTACGGTCATATATTTCTTTTTGGTTAAAGCTTTTATTTAATTTTGGAGACACCCATAGCACACTATGATCAATACCACCATGTGCGCAATCTACAAAGTGGTTATTTCTGATGATTACATCTTCTACAGCTCCAGATTCATACCACTTGAAGGTTTCTCCTCGTAAACCTATTGAGGACATATCAGAAGAAAAATAATTATCCTCTATCACTATTTTAAGCGGGGTTTTAATCATTAAATTTCTAGCTCTGTGCTTTGTAATTCTACAAGCTCCTAATTGTGTAAGTAGGATTCCAAGTTTTATTTTCTAAGATGTCTCCCTTTGATAAATTCTCAGGTAATTTATTTTTGAATTTTAATTCTGAATATTTATCGTTAATAAAGTTTACATGTGCTACTTGATTAACAACACCCCTAGACGGGCTTGGTTTTTGTATAAACCAAACGTCATCACCAGCAGCTGCAAATTCAAAACCAGCTTGTTCAAAATGCTGCAATGCAATTCTAACTGTTTGGTCATCTACTACCTCATCAATAACCACATATGTACCATGAACATTAGTTCCATCATCTAACATTCCTTCAATACGACAGTTTTCAATTAATATATCGCCTTTACAATTGGCAAAATGAGTAGCATCAGCAGTACTAGAAATATATCTATTTGAACCATCTCTTGTATAAACTCCTGAGTTTAATATTTGAATATTATCGGTACGCTCAAATAAAAACGCCATTCCTAAAGCAAAATGTACAACTACATTGTCATAAATTACATTACTACAATTCACAGTTTGAAAAGCAGGTGCATACCTATTCAATTCTTTTCCTCCTTTGGCTGCTACTATAGCTCCAACTGGAGGGTAATGCATCATATTTTGATAAAATCTATAAACACCATTTTCAAGTTTTTTTACTTTTTCGGGGTTAAGATGTAATCCAAAAGCACCATAAAAAGTTGATTTCGTTTTTGGGTCAAAACAATGTGCATGCCCTAGTTCGTGAAAATTGAAACCATCAATATTTGGAAATGAAATTTGATTATTTTTAAAATTCCAAGAGTAGCCATCAGTTGATGGTTTTACATCAAACCATTTTTCGTTTTGGTTAACTTCCAAAACTTCAGCTTCAAAAATAAAAGGAATGTCCCAGTCTATGGACACATTTTTAATATCAATTTTATTACAATGTTCAAATTGAAATGGTGCCATTCTTCCGTGGAAAATAAACTCGGAGTCATTACCTTCAACTTCAACAGAATTAAAATTTTCAAACCTCAATCCAATATGTGTTATAGCCATTGCCGTGATTAGTAATAAATGAAAATTTACTAAGCGCATATTCGGGTAGAAATTTATATATCCTTTTTCAAAAACAAGCTTTATATCTTTTTCTTTTGCATTTTGAATCGCTTTTCTAACAGTTGAAGTAATATCATTTTTACTATGTTTTATATGTATCAGCTCTAAGGCGTTAACTTTTACAATCGTACAAAATATGATTGCAAAAAAGAAAACTCCAGGTTATATTTAATATTCATTTTGAGGTTTTAATTAAAGATTAACACCTGTCCCTTGCATGGAATTATCATGATCCCACATAATGAGCCAAGGGTCTGAAGGTTTCTTTTGAAATTTTTTTAATTTAGCTTTCATCGATTCTAAGACCTTTACATAATTTTTATCTACAGCTTAAATTATTAGTTTCCAATGGGTCATTTTCTAAATTGAACAATTCAAATTCAGGTCTAAACAAGTAATCGTTAACCGTACGAGGCCCAAAGTTTTCTATATCTTTTCTGTAAATTGATTGCCATGTTGAAGCTGCCCATAAATCTGAAGCAAATGGATATTCCAATCGCCATGCTATATTCCAAATCAGTTTATAATTTTTATCAATTGCTACACGCATGGGGTAATACATGGTAATTTCATGAAACGTGTGTGATGCATAAATCTCATCCCATCCTTTTGAGTTTTCATTCTCTATAATATTCTTAATTGACTTTCCATGAAACTTAGTCTTATCGATAGCTCACATTGGCAAAATCTAAAATTGTTGGTGTTAAATCTACCCAAGAAATTTTTGCAGTATTGGTAATTCCTTTTTATTAGACTTTGGGTTTTTAATAATACAAGGTCAATTTTATACCTGGCTCATAAACAGTCGTTTTTGCTCCTGGGAAAGCCATACCATTGTCTGAAATATAAATTACAACAGTATTATCTAATTTCCCTGCATCTTTTAAATGTGCCATAAGCCTACCAAAACCTTGGTCTATTCTTGAAATACTTTGGTAATATTGAGCAATCTCTTCACGGGATTGTTTTGTATCTGGCAAAAATTCTGGAACCAAAACTTCATCAGGACTATAAGTTATTTGTTCTACACCTTTATAGCCTTCTTTTTTATTTCCAAAACTATTGGCGTATCCCATTCTTTTGGTTTGAATGGATGCCCCCTATGTGGATCGTCAGTACAGAAATATAAAAAGAATGGTTTATCAGAATTCAAAATATTTTTTGAAGCATCAGCCATTTCAACTGTATTTCTGGGATCTGCTTCTAAAACTTCATCAAATTTATAAACTGCTTCTGGAGCTACATGATATTTACCTATTCTAGCAGTAACATAACCTGCTTGCGTTAACCTATTGGGTAATGATTTTATATTATCATAGGTACTAAAATGATGATAATCATGTACATGACCATAAGAACCAGTAGCATGCCCATATAGCCCAGAAAGAATTACAGATCTGCTTGCTGCACAACTAGCGCTAGTACAATAGGCATTAGTAAATTTAACACCTTCAGAGGCCAATTTATCTAAGTTTGGCGTTTTTATAATAGGATTACCATAACAACCTAAAGCATCTAGACCATGATCGTCTGACACAAATAAAATAATGTTTGGACCAGAACTTTTTGATACTTCTGGTTTAGTTTCTTTTGAATTTGAACAAGCAAACAGAACACATATAAACAATACACAAGTAATCCTTAATAATTTATTCATCACGACTTTAAAATTTATTATTTGAAATATCTTTAACTTCATTTTTTTGAGAAGTAATGCTTCTCCCATTTCAATCATAAACAATATATTATTATTTAAATTGATTATACTCAGGGTTAATTTCAGCATTTTTAAAACGAGGCCTATCTTTCCACATATCATAAGTTGCTTTAAGTTGTAGTACTTCCTCTGGGTATTGTCCCTTATCATCTGTTTCTTTTATCCAACTTTCTAATACTTCTCGGTGAGTTTTCAAAATTTCATCATAATCAGTATTTCCAGCAAGGTTATTCATTTGATGCGGATCCGCTTTTAAATCGTATAATTCTTCAACAGGGCGAACACCAAACCAATGCTCTGCTTGGTACTCTGTTAATTCCCCTGCTTTGAAAGCTATTTTAAAATCTTTAACTATTGGCTTATTATCTCTATAACCTGCTTGTAACATTGGTCTATTTGGAAAATAATTTCTAATATATCTAAAATCTTTTGATGCTACAGTTCTTATTCTATCTATTGTATAATCACATCTGTCTCTTGCTCCAATGACATAATCAACTTTACTGTAATGATCTGCAAATAAATTTTGACCATCTAAATATTCTGGTAATACTGCACCTCCCATAGCGAGTGTTGTTGCAGAAACATCAAGTAGAGTCACTAAATCGTTTCTGACTTTTCCTGCTTCTAAAGCAGGATGTTTTCCTTTTACCATAAGCGGTATTAACATACCACCTTCATAACAAAATTGTTTGTGACGTAATGATGAGTTACTTCCATGGTCTGAAAAGAAAAATATAATTGTATTTTCTAATTCTCCATCTGCTTGTAGCTGCTTTAGAATTTTTTCTACTGTAACATCAGAACCTCTGTTAGCATTATAATGTTGTGTCCATGCTTTTCTTTGCGAAGGTATATTCGGAAAATAAGGTGGCAATGGCACGTCATTAGTTCCTAATTTTTCACCATCCCTAACATACTTATAATCCTTTTTCCCACCCATTATTTGAACTTGACCGAACCAAGGTTGATTTTTATCTGGTCGCGCACTCCATACATGATTAGTAAAAGACATATATTCATGTGCTTTATTTCCTTGCCAACCGTTCATCCCTGCTTTATAGTTTTCTTCAGTTCCAACATCATATAATGCACGCCTGTCATAATGAAAATTATAATCGTCTTTACCACTATTAAAAGTAAAGTATCCTGCATCTTTCATTAATTCGGGTATTGTTTTTACACCTTCTGGTAATTGTATTCTTAAATCATTTGGTACAACAGTACCATCTGTAAACCTGCTTGATCTGTGATTATGAGTACCTGTTGTGGTTTGATAAATTCCAGTAATTAATGCAGAACGGGCAGCAGAACAAACTGGAGCACTTGCATAGGCTCTTTTAAACAATACGCCTTCACTTGCAAATTTATCTATTACAGGTGTATGTCCTGCGTTTATCGAATCTCCATAACACCCCATGAATGGTGATAAATCTTCAGCTACTATCCAAAGGATATTTGGCTTTTTAAACTCTCTAACTTTATCAGGACAAGAGAACAATAGACATACAAATGCAAGTAATAAAGTTGTTTTTAATATATTCATTTTTAAAGTTTTATAAGTATTTATTATTCTAATAATTTTTTTATTGAAAATCTTATGTTGTTTTCAATAATAGCATTTCGTATTTATTGTAACACATAAGGTTTTGGTAAATTTAAACCTGGCTCATTGTATTTCTTTAGCTGTTTAAACAATTCAGTTTGCATCATTTTAGCAATATCTGAGTAAGCTGGGTCATTGTAGAAATTAATTAATTCGTCTGGATCTTTTTCTAAATCGAATAAATAAGGTGATTCATTTTTATCAATAACCAATTTATATCTATCATTAACACCAGTTACCCACCAACCACCAGATTTGGCGTAATATGTAATTCTATCACTATTAACTTCTTTTATATTATTTATAAAATCTTCTGAAGTATCTAATCCATGAAAAGACGCATTAGTTTTCACATCCATTAAACTCAGAATAGTTGGTACAAAATCAACATTAGTATATGCTGTATTAATTACTTTTCCTGCAGGTATTTTATTAGGGTAGCGAATTACAAATGGAATTCTGGCAGATGCTTCATAAGGCACTCCTTTATTTCTTCTATTATGTTCAAAAAACATATCACCATGATCTGATGTGAATACTACAATGGTGTTTTTAGTAAGCATATTATCTTCTAAAAACTGAAGTATTCTACCAACACTATCGTCAATATGACTTACCATTCCTAAATAATCAACTAAAGCTTTATTATCATTCTCAAAAGATTTTTTACCAATCGTTTCATTTTTAGTTTTATCTGTTGCCCAACTTGGTTTTATTGCCACATACTCTGGCGCCATTGTTTTTGGTGCTTCAAATTTTAAGTCGGCATACATATTATTATAAGGTGGTTTAGCTACATCTGGGGTATGTGGGTCCGGTATAGAAAGCATAACCGCAAATGGTTTATCTTTATCGCGTTCTAAAATCTCTAAAGTTTTATTTGTGAAGAAATCAGTTAAATGAACCACTTCTTCTTTAGGAAATTTGGCGGCCACCTTTTCATTAATTCCTCTGAATTTACCATCTTTAATATGAAAATATGGGGCGTGTCCACCACGCATCATAAAACGATTATCTTCAAAACCTGCCTTATACTTTATTCCAAATGTATATTTATCATGCCCTGCCAAATGCCATTTCCCAACATAAGATGTAGAGTACCCTTGATCTCTTAAAATGGTTGCAAATGTTGGAATATCTTCTCTAAGATGAAGTCCATTTTTAGGTGCCCCAGTAGCTTGCGGATACAAACCCGTAACTAGAGATGCTCTAGAAGGTGTACAAACTGGAGACGATGCATAATAACTGGTACTTATAGCGCCTTCATTTGCTAATTTATCAATATTTGGTGTTTTTGAATTGTTTCCTTTCCCAAACAAAAGCTTGTTCCTCTGCGAGTAATTTTTGATAACAACTTAAAGTTCTGAAGTTATGTTCATCTGTATGGATTACAATTAAATTAGGCTTCCTTATAGATTCTGTAGTTGTAGCTTTACTTTCTGATGAAGATGAAACAGGTTTTGTTTTACAACTTAAAATTAGAATAAAGGAGATGATGATAGTTAATGATAAAATTTTTGTATTCATAATTACTTTTAATTATTATCTGTATATCTATAACTCAAAAACAGAAGTTAATTCTTTTAGAAAAAATCTGAAATTATTTGCTTAGATCCTTTTTCATATTCCCATAAGTACTCTCCAGTTTTATCAACGCATTTTTGTCCATAGTGATGCGGTAATACCGAAACTAAAGGGTATCCTATTTTAGTTTTATACATTTCTAAATGTCTTAAAAACTTTTCCTCTGTAATAGATTTAGTATCATTACCACCTATATGGTCTAAATTAATACCACGTCCTGGTGATGAATTATGAGTTACTTTATAATGTGTTTTCACTCTTGCAGGCCAATCATATTTATCATTCAGCCACACATCATTAGTTCTATTAACGTCAGAATATTTAGTAAAGAATATATCAGGCACATGAAATTCTATTTCTATATGCTCGTCAATAGATTTTGCTGCTTTGTATAAAGCTTTATGAATATGAAGCATATCTGATTTTGTGTTGTATGACATATCAATTTTAAACTTCATAACGCCCATATTATAGAATCTTGATATTACCTCAGAAGCATATTCAAATATATCAGCCTTTGGGTTCAGCCATTGTATATCATCTTTTCTTGAGCCATCAGAACCCTGTTTAAAAGCACCCATTAATTCAGGGTGTTTTTTAGCAGAGATACTATCTTTATGAATTTTAGGAAAACCTATCCACAATCCTGGAGTAAAACCTTTGTTTGCAATCATATCCATAGTCTTACTAAAATCAGGGAATTTTTTGGGATCAGGAAACCAAGACCCAAAACCAGAGTTAATAGTACCCGTGGGAAACATTCCCCAGCCATGATCTAGTGTCATTTTTCCTTTAGGGTAACCAAAAGCAATAATTTTATTTAAATATTCTTTCACAAATTCATGGTTCAATAAATGAAATTGCTCATGCCGTTTAGTTGCCATATACTTTTGCTCAGACCATGTGCAATATTCAACATCTGCCCAAAAATTAGGGTGTTGGATAATGGGTTTAAAACTTAAACGTTCCATCATCACTCTGTTGTAAGCTTTCCAAGCTTCATCTCCATCCCCAGTTTCATCGATAAAAAGTTCTTGCCCTTCAGGCAAACTTACTGTTAAGGTTTCCTTTCCATCAAAACTAAATGTAGAGTTTTCAAAACCTCTAGTTGTTGTAAAACCTATAAACTTACCTTCGGCATCAATTATTAATGGTGAACCAGACATACCAGATGCTGGTATAGTAAATGGGTTATGTACAAATTCATTTGACAAATAATAATATGCGTCTCCCCTTTTTGATTAGGAGTACCAATACTGTTATAGGGGCAAAATAGAGGTGCTTTTACTTTAAAAGTAACTTGATCACCTTTATCATTTTGTGGTGTTTGATTATTGCTCGAAATTATTTGAGAATGAAGCGGTAAACTAGCCATTGCTAATCCACCCAATCCTGCAGTTTTAAAAAATTCTTTTCTTTTCATTCACCTATTTAAATTTCAAGTACTGAATTTGGAGGTAACGGTATATTATTATGTTTTCTCCATTCTACCAATTCTATTCGCATTTTTTCTGCAATCTCTGGCTTTTGTTCAATTAAATTATTACTTTCATTTGAATCTACCTTTAAATTATATAATTCTAATTTACCATTTGCTAAAAACTGAATGAGTTTATAATCGCCTTTACGGATAACTGAACAAGTTCCATGTTTCCATTGACTTGCCAAATGCCAAAATAAAGGTCTGTTTTTAAATAATTCTGTGTCGCTCTGAAATAATTCTGAAATCGAATTCCCATCCAAAATACCATTATAATCTATATTTGCCAAATCCATAAAAGTTGGAAATATATCCAAACAAGTTACCGCAGCTTCTGTACGTCTTGGTTTTACCTTTTCAGGCCAGTTAACTAACATTGGTACTTTTATTCCACCTTCATAAATATGCCCTTTAGAACCTCTAAGCAAATTATTTCTACTTTGTCCTCCATTATAACCATTATCGGAAGTTAAAATGATAATTGTATTTTCTCTTAAACCACTTTTATCTAAAAAGTCTATCAGCTTTTATGTTATCATCAACAGACTCCACCATAGAGGCATACCCCGCATAAATATCTTTTCGTTTTTTATTTTTTGCAATTCCTTGACCTGTTAAGGAATCAACAGGTTTATTTAAATATTTTTGAAATAATTCTTCAGACCTTGCTCTTATTGGCCTATGTACAGCATAGTAATTTAGGTTAATTAAAAAGGTGAATTTTTATTTGAATTCATGAATTCTATAGCCTCATCAGTTAACCTATCTGTTAACCAGTTATCATTTGGCTTTTTATCAATAAACGGATTGCTAAAAGGAGCCCAATATCCACCAGCCACACTATTATAACCACCTTCTTCAAACCCAGGATCACCTCTGAAAGTACCTCCAATATTCTTTATAAAACCACGTCCCTCTGGATAAAACTTCATTATTTCTGGTGTTTTGTGTACTTTAACCCAGGAATAGTCTCCTGGTTCTGGTTGGGTTAATTTTTGTTGTATTGGAAATTGCATCGCTAATTCTTTCTCTGGATAAGGTCCAACGATATGATACTTTCCTATATGAATAGATTTATATCCTGCTTTAGCTAATGGCTCTGCATAAATTGGATGGTCTTCACCAACTGTCCAACGCGAAAAATATTTTCTTCCGCAGTTCCTTTTTCTAATACTGGTACTGTATAAACTCCTGTTCTAAAAGATTGCTGGCCAGTAAAAATTGCCGTTCTAGATGGTGAACATGTTGGATACATATAGGCATTATCCAAAACTAAACTTTCTTTTGATAGAGCATTCATTGCAGGTGTTTCAAAATATTTAGAACCATTGAACCCTACATCTGCATATCCTAAATCATCAACTAAGATAAAAACAATGTTTGGTAAAAGATTATTATTTAACTTTTTACCGCGATTTTCTTTATAATTATCACACCCAAAACAAAAAAGAAGTAACATTAGAAAAGGGGCTATTCTTAAATATATCATTCCTAGCAGTTTTATATATTATTTAATCACTTTCAAGCTTAAGATTATTTCTGTAATCATTAAAAGCATTAACCGTCATAAGGTAAAAGCAACAAAAATGTATCTAATATTTATAAAGCCGAAATAAATATATTTCGGCTTTTACATTCAATTGTAAAACTAATTTACTGTGCTTTCTTTCTCTGTTTCGCCAATTTCCAATCTACATCTTGAGCTAATTCCTCCATTGTAATCTTACCATCATTATTTTTATCAGTCCCTAAAAATTTCAAATCAACATTCTTTGCTGGCTCTCCCGTTTTTTTTGCTTTATCTTCTTGAAATTTAACCCATTCTGCCTTAGTTATAAAATCATTTCGATCTGTATCCATCCAACGAAACTTCTTCTCTACTTGTGATGATGGCGCTTTTTTTACTACTTTTTGTGCCTTTTTAACTTTTTTTAAATCTTTAGACTTTTGTTTGGCCTTTTTCCAATTAATAGGTTTAATAAATTCACTAAGAACAAGTTTACCATCATCATTAGAATCTAAACCTAAGAACATCCCATTAACGTCAAATGACTCACCTTTCTTAGTTGTCTTTCCTTCATGAAATGCTATCATTTCTTCCATTGAAACTTCTTTATTATTATCGGTATCAACTTTAGCAAACTTCTTTTTCATTTTTTCTTCTTTCTGAGCATTTACCTGAATAGCAAAAAACAATATTGAAAAGATTAATACATTTTTTAAAATCTTCATAATGATATTTTTGAATTAATTTATATACCATAAATTTATTATTAAGCTATATAAGTGTTGCATTTCTGAGTAAACCAAATGTATCTCTCAATAATAAATTCATTTTCTTATACTTTCAGAAGGCATAATTAATATCTATACTAATCATAGAATCTTCTTCATTATCAACAAAAAAAGATTAAAAACATATTTGGTAATAAAAAAATAGAGGTTTAAAAGCTATCCATCAAAATAACTTTTAGTTATTTTGAATTTAAGTTATCCTTAAAGACTTTGCTTTTTTTAAAACCTAAACTCAAAAAAATGTAAGCCCGCATAGAGTTTTAAACTAAATGATAAATATATTATTGGTTACCAATATTTTCGTTTTCTCTGTTTATAGAAGTATATTTCCCAGGAGTAACACCAAACTTTTGTCTAAATACCTTTGTGAAATGTGTGCGACTTTTAAATCCTGTCATTTCAAAAGCCTCATTAACTGATACTTGTTTTTGAGATAAAAGATATGCTGCCTTTTTTAACCTATAGTTTTTTAATAATTCGTAAGGGGTTTGGTTTGTTAAAACCTTAACTTTTTGATAAAAATGTGTTCGATTTAAATATAATTCTTTTGCTAAAAAATTGAGATCTAAATCTTGATTATCTAAATTTTCCTCAATCAAACTATACAGTTTTTCTAAAAAAGCATTATCGTTTCTATTATTTTTGTTGTTTTCCTTAGTTAATGGAATACCAACTTGGTAACGCTCTCTTAGTTGTTTACGGTTTCTAAGCAATGCTTCAACTCTAGTAACTAAGCGTTGAATATTAAATGGTTTTTTAATGTATGCATCAGCTCCATCACGAATCCCTTTAAGGTGGTCTTCAATATTTGCCAATGCGGTAAGCAAAATAACAGGGATATGACTGGTTTTTAAATCAGACTTTATTTGAAGACATAAGTCTAAACCATTCATTTCCGGCATTTGAACATCACTTATCAATATATCTGGCCATTCTTCTTCAAAAGCTTCTAAACATTCCTGTCCATTTCTAAAACTTTTCACTTTAAAAAAACCTGAAAGTATTTCTGAAACAAAATTTCTCATTTCTGGATTGTCCTCAGCATAAAAAACTAAAGATTCAGAAAACTCTCCAGTAGTTTTTACATTTGTTATATTGTCTTTCTTAAATAAGTGATTATCTACTTTAATCTCTTTTTCATCTGGTAAATAAATGTCTTTATACGTTTCTTCTTCTAAAAGCTCTTTAACTATTGGTAAACGAACATTTATAGTGGTCCCCTCATCTAACTGACTTTTAGCCTCTATAAACCCATAGTGCATTTCTACTAATCTTTTAGAAAACGTAAGGCCAATTCCAGAACCTGCTGTTAATATATTTTCTTTTTTGTGCGACCTGTAAAACCTCTCAAAAATATGATCTAAATCGATAGCATCAATACCTTTTCCTGTATCAATAATTGATACAACTAAATCTTTTTCATTGGCTTTAAAAACGATCTTAATTGTGTCATCATTTTTAGTATATTTAAAAGCATTACTTAAAAGATTATTGAAAATTTTCTCAAGCTTATCCCTATCGGCCGATACCATCACAACATTATCCTCACCCTCAACTTTTAACACTTTAGAATCATTTTTAGCCATTACACTAAAATCTCCAATAACTTCATCTATAAAGGAATTGAAATTAAACCTAGAGTAATTCATTTTTAAAGCTTTCGCATCAGTTCTCCTAAAATCTTGTACCTGCTCTATAAGTTGATGTATTTTTTTAGATTGTCGTTTCATTAAGCTAAGTTTTTCTCCTATATCAGGATTGCTTCCAAAACGCTCTAACAAAATATTCATAGGGCTTGAAATTAATGATAATGGGGTTTTAATTTCATGAGAAATATTTGAAAAAAACCTCAATTTTTCTTCGTTAATTTCCTTAACATTATCAATCTCCATTTGTTCAATCTCTACTTTATGATTTAAAGCTTGAATTTTCAAAATAACGCGAATAACTAAATAAATAAGAAGAAGACCCAAAAGTATATATAAAAAATATGCTAAATAAGTATTCCAAATAGATGGTATAATTTCTATCTTAAGTTTTTTTGGCTGCGTCCATTCATTCAACGAATTTGATGCCATAACAGTTAGTTCATAATCTCCAGCTTGAAGTCCGCTGTAATAAATAGTTTTTTGACTTGATGGTAGCACTACCCAGTCTTTATTTATTCCGGATAGCTTATATTTTATCAAGTGATTTTTATCATTAGAAAAATGTAAACTAGTTAAATCTACAGAAAACACATTTTCGTTATGCTTTAAAAATATTTCATCTAATACACCTATACTCTTAGGTAATACAACTCTACCATTTAATGTATCACCAGGCATTATCTTTTTATTAAAAATCTTAAAGTTCTCAAATTGTAATTTTGGTAATTGTTCTTTGGCATTAATGTCTTTAGGGTTAAAATAACAAACCCATCTAGACCTGATAAAACCATAGTACCGTTATCTAATTTTTCACTTGCAAACCAAAAATCCTCGAAAGGCAAACCATCAGATTTATTGAATTTTCTAAATTCATTAGTCTTTGTGTCAAATTTATTTAGACCAATGTTGGTAGGTATCCATAGATTAGAGTTTTCATCATATAGTATATTTTTTACCACATTGTTTGACAATCCACTTTTTTCTGCGAATGGTATAAACTTAGGAATTGAATCACTATTAAGGACTTTACAAATACCACCTCCTTCAGTCCCTACCCATAAATCCCCATTTGGCAACCTAACTATTGAAGACACAAAATTACTCGATAAAGAATGTTCATCATTTTTATCATTGACAAAATTATGGATAACAAGTTCTTCAATAGAAGCATCTTTTTTGTTAGTTATTCTGAATAATCCATCAGTATCAGACCCAATCCATATATAATTATATCTACTATCAGAATAAACACGCCTTGGTAAAGCCATTCTATTGTCTTGAAAAAAAGGATTGTTATTTAGATTTTCAACTTTAGTAACATTATTGTAAGCATCTAATGAAATTTTATGAATTTTGCTATTTCCTGCAATCCATATATTACCATATCTATCCTCAGAGAAAGAACGTATACTAAAGTCTGGTGCCTCATTTAGATTACTAAATTCTACTTTTTCATAATTTCTATAGCCTTCCTTAAATCTATACAAACTAGCTTCACGTGAAATGTGTATCCATATATTTTTCCTTGAATCTAAAAAAACACCGCCAACATTTTGCTCTTTATTAATTGGCAAGTCGAAAGGAAGCTCCTCAAATTTTTTGAGTTTACTATTGAAAACTGACACACCACTAAACCTAGCAGATATAAGAGCATGATTTTTACCAAACGAAGTAATGTGAGTAATACTATTAGACCCCAATCCAAAGTCATAATTCATACTTATATCATAACTTCTAAAAGGACTTTCTTTTATATTGAATTTGTAAATACCTTCATTAAATGTTGCATACCAACATATGTTTTGAGATGTTAAAAGAAACCCACTTGAGCGTAATAATTTTAAATTATCACTAAAACCACTAACTTTTAAAGGAAACTCGCTTTCTATTGCATCTATACTATTAACTTGAATAATACCTTCATTTAATTCGCCTAGCCATAATTTACCAGAACCATTTAGCATTATGCTGTTAAACCTATATCTTTGTAATAGTACTTTTTCAAGTTTGAAATTATCATAATTTACTTTATTATAATTAACTAATGCTATTCCTCTAGCTAATGCCACTAAAAGAGTTTCCTGAAGTTTTTAGTATAGCATTTGCATTTGTTACCTGATCCTTTAATATATGCTTGAATTTTTTCAGAAAAATCAAAAAGAAGAAGCCCTTTAGATGTAGTAAAAATATATGACTTTTTTCCTATTGGGACCATATTGAAAAAAGCTATAGCATTTCCAAATTCCCCAACTGGTGGTAAATACTGATTCAAAAAATTAGAATCCTTATCAAAAACTAATACACCATCACCCTCTGTTAAACATAATATTTGATTTGATGATTTATCTCCAAAAATTTTTCTAATTACAGGCCCTTTAAGTGTATTACCTTGCTCTTTATTTGAATATATTTTTGTAAATTCTTCATTTACAAAATTATATACTGTTATGCCTTCATCAGTTCCAATCCAAAGATTATGGTTATTATCCTCATATAAAGCCCTAATCCTATTACTTGTTAATATATTTTTATCTATTGTATTTTTAAAAGTTTGAAAATTATATCCGTCAAACTTATTAAGCCCATCATATGTTCCAAACCACAAAAAACCTCTAGAGTCTTCAAACATCGAAGTAACACCATTATGTGCTAAGCCCTCTGAAATTGTATATTTCTGCGAATACTTAATTATATCATCTTGAGCTGAAACATTTATGCAATAAAAAAGTGAAAAACAAATTATGAGAAAGATTCTATGCATATGGCTAATCTATTCATTTTAATTGAAACTAAATTAGTTTATTTTTTAAAAGGTATGTTTCCCATTCCTTTAAAATTTCTTCATCTGAAGCATCGATACTTAATCCTTTTTTCTTAAAACTTTTTGCCAAATAATCATGAGAACCTTCTTTCGCCTTTTTTGTAGCTTCAACTGACTCAGCAATCATGTTTTTTTCGACTACTTTTAATTTAGAATCTAAAACAGAAAATAATTTCTCTTCTATATTTTTATGTGCTTTAATACCCGAAAGATTATTAAATTCATTTGGATCTTTTGATAAATCATATAATTCAAACTCTGGACGCTTTTCTGCCATAAGTAAATTATAAGGATGTTTCAAATGTCCGTTTTTATGTAAAACTTTATACAACGTGAACGCTGGATATTGTAATTTTTTATAGGAGGTTAATTGCATATATGGCAACTCTGGCATTCTATTCCATATCAACTTATATTTTCCATCTGTTATTGAACGAATATCATCAACCGCATCTCCACATCGTTGTCTGAATCCAAAAACATAATCTCTTTTGTCTCCATCAAAAATATCTTTACCATGCATGTAATCAGGGATATCAAAACCAGCTAACTTTATCGAACTTGCTGTAACATCAACTAAACTAATTAGGTCTTCTCTAACCGTTCCAGCCTTTAAATTTTTAGGATACCTAACAATTAACGGAATAGCTAATCCTCCTTCATACAACCATTGTTTATCTCTTACATGTGGACGTCCATGATCTCCAAATAAAACAACAACAGTATTATCAGTCAACCCTTCTTTTTCTAATCTATCTAATATTTTACCAACTCTTTTATCCCCTATTTGAACGCTTTCAAGGTATTCTGCCCAATCTGCACGAATCAATTCATGATCTGGATAACACTCTGGCAAAGTAACTTCACTTGGGTTAATCGGGTTTGTTTTATCATTAACAAAAACACGATGTGGTTCATGTATTTGAACTTGTGCAAAAAACGGTTGCCCTTCTTTTCTTTGATTCCAATCTGTACCATCAAAAAAATCAGAACCTAAAAAATTATAATCTTCCTTACCCTTTTTAGTCATTTTTTTTGCAGAACCATTTGTACAGAAATAGCCTTTTTTTAAAGATATCCATAACAGGAACAATACCTTCGGGCAAATCAAACATTTCCATTGTTCTATGATTTAATACGTTAATGGCACTTGGATACACTCCAGTAATTTGTGAAGAACGACTTGCTGAACATACTGGTGCATTTGAATAAGCATTAGTATAACGCACACCTTCTTGTGCTAACTTATCCATATTAGGAGTACTCACATCTGGATTACCATAACAACTCAACTCTCTACCTAAATCATCTAAATTTATCCATAAAATGTTAAGTTGTGATTCTGTTTTTTTAGTTACTTCATTTTTACAATTTAATAAACTAATTGAAAACAATAAAAAGATTGAAAACTTCCAGATATTTTTTTTAAGCATATTAGTATTTATTAGTTTTAGTTATTTTGGTCTTTAATGACTTACCATTTTTATTTATAGCTACAATATATTCAGCATCCTTTGGCACTATTATTAGACCGGGGTTTACCTGTTCAACTTTAATAGTTTTTCCCGAAGCTAAAGTCACTTCGTAGCCTGTAATTTTTTCTGGAACAATTATCCTAACAGCAATATTATGATCTCCTTTCACGGCTCCTAAAATATTGAGTTGTTCTGGTGCATTTTCTTCAGTTAAAGTTACCTGAAACTCATCTGACCAAGGACTATATCCTTCTTTAAGTATTCTCCTAACACGACCATAATAAGTACTTCCGTTTTTCAAATCTCTTACACGAATTGCCCCAAGTACAGGTCCTCTTACTGTTTTGTTATACTTTCCAGTTTTACTTCCATATTCAACCTCTAGCCCTTTATCTCCTTTCAAACTTGTAACGCCTAACATAAAACTTCTGTCTAATGGCAATACCTTTCTAACTTCAGGGTTTTTAGCCTCCGGGTATATAGGTAAAGGCAACTTCTCGCCTGTTGCTAGATTAAATTTAGATTCTGCTACTGTATAGCCATTATTAGAAATTAATGAAACCACTAATAGTTTAGTGTTTGAAGCTGTCCATTTTATGGTTTTCCGAATAGCCTCACTATCAGGTTCAATAGCATCAAGCTTATAAATACTTCCGTCTAAAACGTTTCCATTAACGTCTAGAAGTTCGTAAACCCAAGAATAACCTTTAAGGATAAATGCTGGTAACTCATCCCAAGCTCTAGGCTGGATAACTATTTCTGCCTGTTGTTTTTCAATTTTAGCATCCATTGATTTTACTGGTTGTTGAATTCTAGACATTTGATAGTAAAATTTCTTAGGGTTTCTCCATATATCAACAATTCCCCAATCTCTATTTTGACTAGCTGGTGTTCCTTTATGGTAGCTTCTATAGTCATTAAACGTCCAATGAGAAGCACCTATTAAATAAGGTTTTTTCCAAGTTCTTTCCAAAGCGCAGTAAAATCTACGTTATGATTTAATGATTCATCTCTATCTTGTCCAAATTCAGTAAAAAATACTGGTAAATCTGGAATGCTATCATGAATCATTTTTAGTTGCTTTATTTTAGCACCATCTTTACCATACTTGTTGGTAAATAAGATGTCAACACTTTTACTATCCAAAAACTTATAACCTCTAACTGGGTTATTACCAAAAGCTTGATCATGGATATTTGCGTAGTATCTTGTATTGTCTAATTCTTTTGAAAGCGGACGCATTGCTCTTACATAATCATCGGCAGCTTGTCTTAATTCGTTTCCTGGAGACCAACCGATAATAGATGGATGATTCCAATCACGATGTACCATATCTGTAAATATATTTCCAGGATAAACACTTAAAGCTTTATTGGCATCTTCCTTACTGTACATAGGGGCACGATATACCGTTTGCCAAATTGGTATTTCAGACCAAATCATATAACCAACCTTATCGCAATAATCTAATAATTCTGGCGCAGATGGTGCATGCATAATCCTAGAAAAATTGGCTCCAGAACGTTTCATCAGGTCTATATCAGCTTTCACTAAATGCAGCGGTTCTGTATTTCCATAAGCACGGTGGTCGTGTACACGATTGTAACCAAACAAACGCACTTTCTCACCATTTAAATACATGCCATCTGGCTTAATATCTATTTGTCTTAATCCAAAATGTTCCTTTAAAACATCTTTAACTTCACCTTGAAATGAAAGCTTCGTTTCTAAATTATATAGTTGTGGATCATCAAAATGCCACATTCTAGTTTGTTTAGAATTTAAATAAATTTCAGTTGAAAACTTAGATAAACCTTCAGCTTTTGCTTTTCCTGAAATTAAAAAAGCTACATCGTCTAATTCTTTTATGGTCCCTATAATCGATATTTTTTTTGCTTCACTTGTACTATTTTCAACAGTAACATTTAACTTAACATATCCTGTTTTGGTTATAACATCCAAACTAGGTTCTATTTTTTGACGAATAATTCTCAAGTCATTGTAAGCCTCTAAATAAACATCTCTGTTAATACCTCCCCATTGATACCAAGCACCTAATTTATGCTCGTTATTCGCTTTTAATTTTATTGTTGCTTTTTCTCCAGGATACACATATTTACTAATATCAAACTCAAAAGGTAAATAACCGCCAACATGTTGCCCTAAATAATTATTATTCAACCATACATCGGCAATATCATAAACAGCATCAAACTTTAAAAAAATACGTTTACCGTTCCAATTTTTTGGTATTGAAATTTCTTTTTGATACCATGCGTCCCCAATATAATCAGCATATTCAGTATAAGTGTTCCAACTAGCTGGTACTGGTAACATTTTCCAATTGTTCGTTTTTATCTCGGTACTATCAGCAAATTGCCAATCGCCATTAAGAGAAAACCTATCCGCAGAATTAGCTTTGTTTTGCGAATATACAGCAAACGAAAAGGTCAGTAACAATACAATTACTGCACTTGTTAATACCTTAATTTGCTTCTTAAACATCCTTTTAAAATCTCTTATTATTCGTTCCATTTTTTATATGCTTCTTTTAGTTGATAATAAGCTGCCTTTTTATTTCTATTTTCATCTACTATACCCCATTCTCTAAATCCTGATTTAGGTGTGCCCTTATATTTACTTCTATAATCATTATAACTCCAAATAGAAACACCAGTAACAAAAGGCAAATTCCTTAATCCCTCAATATCTTTTACTAACTCATCACTTAGTTTTGCGTCTGGAGCTGTTCCAATTTGCTTTCTTCCTATCTCAGAAATGAATATAGGTTTTTCAGGGAATTTTTCATGAGTAAGTTTTGCCAATTCCACAGCTTCACCATAGGTATTCATGGAAATAAAATCTATTTTTTCATAGGGTTCTTTTCCTATTTCACCCTTTCGATAAGTGGTAATAGTTACATAGGTCTTCAATCTTACAGAATCCAATTCCTCAACATAATCAAGCATAGAATTAACATAACTGTATTGTGCTTTTGTTAATACTTTATCCTTCCATTCTAGTTCTGGATCTCTTAACTCATTACCAACACTCCAAGCTACAATACTAGGATGATTAAAATCTCTTTCAATCATCTTTTTTAACCACGTTTTGGTTACTGGATTATTTGGAAATGATTGTGGGTCGTCTGCTCCCCAAACAGGAATTTCTTCAACTAATAAAAAACCAATACTGTCACAGAATTTTAATATATTTTTTGAAAGTGGCGCGTGCATTAACCTTGAAAAATTACATCCCAAAGATTTAATATCCAACAGGTCTTTTTTAATCAATTCATCTGGCTCTGTATTACCATAAAGCGGATGATCATGAACTCGGTTAACACCATTCATTCTCACCGGATTATTATTAAGATAGAATTGTTCGCCATGTACTTCAAATTTTCTAATACCAATTTTATCTGAAATTGTTTGGTAATCAATACCATCAACTTCAAGGGTACTAGAAACTTGATATAAATTAGGATTATTAAAATCCCAAAGTTTATAATCTGACAGATTTCTTTGAAATGAAATAGTATTTATAGCGTTAGAATTTGCTTCAATTTTGAATGATATAGTATCAACCAATACATTTTCAATTTCTGGTTTAAGTGAAACATATACTGACTTAGCACTATTGTTTTTAACCTTATACTTTATATTGAAATTCACTTTTTTAACTTCAAAATCAGGTTCAGCAGTAATATGTTGATAGATTAAGCTAACATTTTTTTTAGCTTTAAGCGAAACATCTCGACTAATACCTCCCCATGGCCACCAAGCACCTCTTTGGTAAGTGTTGTCAGCCATAACGGTAATAGTATTAGTTTGATTATAATCTACTTTATCAGTAATATTGAATTCAATTGGTAGGTATCCACCAAAGTTTTCTCCCAATAAAGTTCCGTTTAACCAAACTTTAGATGTTTGGTAAATAGCTTCAAAATTTAATAGAATCTGATTTTCGCTCCAATTTTGAGGTATTTCAAACTTTTTTGATAATACCCTTTACCAACATATTTAGAATAGCGTTCTCGGGTATCCCAATTTCCAGGAACAACAATAGTATCCCATTTAATGATTGTATTAAAAAGTTCTTTTTCAGTTAAATCATTAGATGCTAAAAACTGCCAAGTGCCGTTTAAAGAAAACACTTCACTATCTAATGTAAATGAAGTACTCTTGTTGTCACATGACAATAACAACAACGTAATAATTACAATTCCAACGTTTTTCATTTATAATATATTATCAGTATTATTTTAAATTTATTCAGCTTTGAAAGAAATGACTGCGCCTCCGTTTTCAGCTAAATCAATATTTAATCTTGTGTTTTTAGTAGCTTTTGAAGCGCCTTTAGTAAACCTTGTTACAAGATTGTATTGTGGCTCAAATTGTCTTGGGTGTAAACCCATAGTATCAAATTTTTCAGATTCTAAATCATCTTTAAAAATTTCAACATTATAGTTTTGTGCTTCTAAAAATTCACAATCTATTATTACCTGTTTCCCTTTCCCGTTACTCATAACACCTAAATACCAGTCTTTTCCACTTCGTCTTGCTATAATTGCCATTTCTCCAATTTTACTATGAGGAAGCACAATAGACTCCTCCCAAACTGTAGGAATCTCATCTATTAATGGTAGTGCTTGTTTTACTTCCTTAGCTTCTAATAAATAATCCGTTCCTTCCGCAATGCAGTTAAAAGGCGTATAAAAACAAACTAAAGTAGCCAATTGATGCGCCCAAGTTGTTTCGCCTGGATTTGTGAATCCAATAGGTGTATAATCAGCATGCCCTGTTACATATCTAGTAAAAGGCAATGCTGTATTATGAGATGCTGTAATATTTCTTTCGTTTTTTATACCATTAATTTCCATTCCACGAATACCCTCTCTTGTAACTTCATTAGGATAGGTTCTATATTCTCCAGAACTTTGTTGGCAGCCATGGAAATTAACCATCAGCTTACGTTCAGCACATTTTTTTAATAGATTTTCATCAAAGTCAATAAGCTGTTTGGTTTGCCCATTCATGAAATCAACTTTGATACCTAGTGCTCCTGTTGATTTTACACTATCCAGAAAATGGCGCATGACTTCATAGTCATTCTTTGGAAAATTAATTTCTATTGAATGTTTCCAAAGGAAAATACCAATACCTTTATCTTCTGCGGTTTTGCACAATTTAGTTGTCGTTTTCCATTTATCTTCCCATAGTTCCCAGCCTTCATCAACCATAGAATAATCTAAACCTAATTTAACAGCATCATCAACCATTTGCATTTCAGCAAGAAAAGTTGCATGTTTTTTAGACCACCAATGCCATACAGCCGTCCCTGGTTTAATCCAACTTCTATCAGCAAACAATTCTGGGTCTGGTTCTGGATTTAACGCAGGTACCATTACATTGTTAACCAAGGCATTTAAATCATCTGCTATTAAAATACAACGCCATGGTGTTGTAATATCTCCATCAATCTCAAATCCCGCTTCGCCTTCTGTGAAATTACAAGCAAAGGTATTGTTACCTATAGCTTCCAAACGTATACCGCTATAATTATACAACGCAGCCTCAGCCAATAAAGCATAACCACCCTGCGGTAATTCTAAGGTTAAAGTTAATCCTTGAACTGGTCCTTGCTTAGACACCGTTTCCATTTTTGAAATATCTTCTTTAAACCATTCTCCTGCATGAGATTTCAATTTCCAACTGCCTTTTCTTTCAAAATACCATACTTTAGTATCATCAGGAATTTTAAACGAGGTCATTTCTCCTGCTACTTTTTGTACATCCGACCCAGGAACTCTATACCGATAAGCGACTCCCTGATTAGAAACTTGCACATCTAAAAACCATTTAAAACCATCTGCTTCTGTTAATTCAAAAGTTGTTTTATTAGCCTCATAAACGCCTTTGCTTTTCATCCCCAATAACGGAAATTCTTCTTTTACATTTGAAGTTTCTAGTTGTTTTATTTGAGAGTTAACGCCTAACTTTTTTCCGTTAACGGTTATACCAATTGCTGAAGAATCTATAACAACGTTTTCCTTTGAAACTATTTTATAACCAAGTTGACTATCTTGAAATTTGAAAACGTGTACTAAGTTTGTACCACCTGTTAATTCAAATTGATTTTTTGGCGTATTCTCGCAAGATACAAGTATTATGATGAATACTAAAGACCATAGGAATGATGAAATAGCGTATTTTGAAATTAGATTTTTAAATTTAAGAACCACCTTTAATTTATTTAGTTTATGAATATTTATTAACTACAAACAACTTCAAAAATTGATGCTGCTACATGCACAGAAGGATGCTTCGTCT
The DNA here is from genome assembly GCF_055808955.1 of Jejuia sp. G7-7. NCBI lineage: Bacteria > Pseudomonadati > Bacteroidota > Flavobacteriia > Flavobacteriales > Flavobacteriaceae > Jejuia > Jejuia sp. G7-7. Next base: position 2,172,523 of record NZ_JBVVSZ010000002.1, on the reverse strand, counting down.
CAATAATTAAACCTTTAGTTTTTATTGGATTTTCAAATGAAAGCGTATTAATTGTTTGATAATTACCTTCTACTTTGAAAAGCACTTTATGGTTACTATCTCTAATAGTGTAATCTCTTAAACAGAAAGGTACAACTTCTTCTGGATGTCCCATTAATGTAGATTCCATCGGGTGGTCGTAATCTGGGTCTAAGAATAATTTAATCTCAGAAACCTCTTTTTCTTCAACCCAATCAATTCTAAGCGTTGGATTATTATCACTTAAATCTGAAACCCAAGCATTAATTTCTGTATTTGGTCTTATATAACCATTACCTATATTTGAACTTTCAAAAGCAGTAATTGCGGGCGTGATTTCCATAGCAATATTGTGACCATTAGGACGACGTTGCGGTATCCAAAATTCAAATTCATCAACGCCAATATTTGCTGGAGGTGTTTGTTTTCCATTATTTGAAACAGCTTTATTTACGCTATTAAACACAGATAATACTCCTGTAAAACGCTTGTTACTATTTTTAAAATTCACTTTAGAATTAGATATGAACGTTACAAATGCATATTGATTTTCTGGAGTTGATGCTTCAAATTCTATAGTAACGAACTGCTCTCCTTTTTCAAGTTGAATTTTTTGCTTTCTAAAACAACTTCTGGTGTGTAATTTTTAGCTTTTTCAGAAGTTCTTAATTGCACTTCAATACTAGTAGCCTCATCAGCTTTTAACTGCACTTTAAATGCGTATTTTTGATTCGCTTTAAATGGTAATAACTGTGCCGCTGATATTGCTAAGTTTGACCATTCGCCATCAAAAGGAATTTTAGATAATTTTAAAGTAGAAGATGCTTTAATCGAAGCCTCGTTAAGTAAATTCGTAGCCTTTTGAATTGGTACATTCGGAATACTTTGTCCTATTAAGTTTAGTTCATTTTGAAGTTCTTTAATTACTCCATTTTCTAAAATTTCAGCAGGATTAATTTTTTTCTCTTTACATAGGTACGCCGCCATACCCAAGGCTTGAGCACATAATCCTGTGGTAGCCATAACTCGAGTTGATCCAAAGGCTACGTGAGTTGCACTTATAATTCTTCCTGCAAATAACAGGTTATCTATATCTTTACTTACAAATGAACGGAACGGAATTTCATAAATACCTTTAGAGTGCCATTGTGTGCACCCTGAAAGCTCACTATATACACCATCTGCTGGATGTAAATCTATAGCCCAACCACCATGCGCAATAGCATCATCAAACTCTTTTTGATTGATAACATCTTGCTGCTTCATCATGTACAAACCTTCAAAACGTCTGCTTTCACGTTTTCCAGGAACAGTTGCCACCCATTCTAATGTCATGTTTTCTACACCTTCAAATTCTCCTGAATTTTTAATATAATCCCAAACACCATAAATAACTTTCCAAAGTTCATATTTAATTTCTTCTGTTTCATGAATTGTGTCATGACGTCCACCATATTCAAACCACCAGAAACGACACCCTTTATCATCTTTGCCAATAGATTTATATCTAGGAATTGTTGTTTCAATATCTTTTATAGCATACGATGGCGCTACATATTTTACAGGTTTGCCTTCATCTTTACTGTAGAAATACATCGAGTGTCCTAGAAGTTCTCCATAAGATTTATCTGGAGCAAAAAGCTCTCCAAATTCTTCTTTAGCTTCTGCACCCATTCTGAAACTAGCACCTGCTTTAAATGAAACGATACCATCTCCTGATGCATCACAAAACAGCGGTGATTTTATATTATACTCTGTTGAATTTTGAGAATTAAATGCTTTAACAGATTCTAGCGTGTTATCATTTTTCTTTTTAACATCATAAACACTTGTATTTAAAAGTAAGGTAATATTGGCTTCGTTTAGTACTTTCTCCAAAAGTACAGTATCAAAAATTACAGCATTTCCTTCTTTATTTCTGTACAAATTCTCAACAAGAATTTCATCCATAACACCACCTTCGCGAGACCAACGATTATTGTTACCCATGTGAGATGTAGCACCTAATATCCAAAGACGAACTTCTGAAGAAGCGTTACCACCTAAAACAGGTCTGTCTTGAACTAAAATCGTTTTTAATCCTTTTCTAGCGGAAGTTATAGCGGCACATACACCTGCAATTCCTCCTCCTATAACAACAAAATCTACATTAATTAATTCAGTCTTGTTATCTCTTAAACTTTTACTAAATGATTCTATAATCATGAATTTTTTCGCTATTAAAATTTAATTTCTTGTTTTATTTATCACATAAAGCCCTAATAATAACACAGCAATTCCCATACTTCCCACAAGTATTTGTGCTGATTCGCCAATAAAAGACAATATTAAAATTAGTAACCCTGTGAATGCAACACCAATACCAATAACACGTGTTCCTTTTTTATTACTACCATCAGCAGCTTCTTCTGGCTCACTTTGCTTAATTAATCTCAGTACTTCATAAGCTTCATATTCGGAAGTGTCGCTTTTTGATTGCTTCAACGCTATTTCAATAATAGCCAATAACACTATTGGTATTCCCATACCAACAACCATTTCCATAGCTCTTCCTAAAGTAACACCTATTAAATCTGGTGCAAAAAATTTAAAGAAAGCATTAATCATTAATGAAATAATAGTAACTGCTAGAACCGTTTTACCTGTTTGTCTTTTAGAGAATAATGCCCATAATGGTGGTAAAAGCATAGCACCTCCTGTTAATGCTGCTAAACTCATAACCACCTCAACAATACCTCCTAATAACGGCACTAATAAGGCGATAATAATAGTTATTATTCCTAGAGAGATTGTTGCAATTCTAGCTATTCTGACTAACTTTTTATCGCTTGTTTTTGGAAATAAGTTTTTATAAATATCGTTTGTTAACACCCCAGCCGAGATGTTTAAAGTAGTATTTACTGAACTAGATGTAGCAAATACCATACCTCCTAACATTAAACCAAGCATCCCAACTGGTAGTACTTCTTTACACATTAGTAAATAAGCACCTTCATCTGCTAATGCTCCTAAATCTGGATTTAGGACTCTGTATATCATAGGTGGAAGCATCCAAACTAGTGGACTAATGGTATATAATGCTCCAAACAACCATCCTACTTTTTTAGCATCTCTTGGTGATGCCACGCTTGTATAACGCTGTACATAAGCCCAGTTTCCTGCTATAAAGAATAAATTATAAAGCCCAAAAGCAAACATAAAAACCCATGAATATTCGTCGTTAGCGAACTCAAAAAAACGTTCTGGAGCTTGTGATACAAAATTATCTATACCTCCAATTTCATCGAATGATAGTGGCACCACAATTAATACCGCGGCTGTTAATACTATAAACTGTAAAACATCTGTAACAATTACCGCCCATAAGCCACCTACTGCAGTATAAACTAAAATAAGAATACCCAATACGATAACGCTAGTAGAAATAGGAATACCTGTTGAAACCTCAACAATTTTTGCTACAGGATACAAAAATGCCCCAGTAGTAAAAATAGATATTAAAAGAAAAATATAGGTATATGTTTTTTGAGTTGATTTCCCGAGTCTATCTGTTATAAATTCAGCAGCGGTTAACGCTTTTGTTTTTTGCCACTTAGGGGCAATAAAAAATCCAATAAGAACACCTGCTATGCACATCGTCCACTCGAATAGTTACAGCTACCCAACCACTTGAATACGCTATTGACCCCCAAACCACAAATGTTCCTGCAGAAAAGAAACTCATAAATAAAGATAAACCACTCATCCACCAAGGTAATGCACCTCCTGCGGCAAAGTAAGATTTCATGTTTTTTCCTGCTTTAGAAAAGCTCATTCCACAGATGAAAACCAAAAGCGTGAAAACTATAATTACAGCAATATCAATATTTGACATAGAAGTTTAGTTTAGTTAGTGTCAGCAAGTAAATCGAAATACTTTAAACTGACAAATAAATACATCAATACAGCTTTGGAAACGTTTCCAATTTTACGGAAACGTTTCCGAAATTAGAGATATTTATTGTATTTTGTGCCATAGTATAACAGTATAAACCGCTAAAAATGAAACATATTACCATTAAAGATGTTGCAAAAAAGTTAAATGTTTCTATTTCTTCAGTATCTAGGGCGTTAAATAATAAGCATGATATAAAAAAAGAAACCCGTGAATTGATATTAAAAACTGCGGATGAAATGGGGTACACGCCTAACTTAATTGCTAAACATTTAAGTGAACAGAAATCTTATATTATTGGTGTTGTGGTTCCTGAATTAATGAGTGACTACTTTTCACAAGTTGTTATTGCTCTTCAAAATTTTTTATCTTCAAAAGGTTATCAATTAATAGTGATGCATTCAGATGAAAATCCAGAATTAGAATTAAAAAATGTAAAAACCTTAATTCGTAATATGGTAGATGGATTAATTATCGCACCAGTAGTTGAAAACACAAATAAGGCTTTTTATTTAGAAAAACTAAAGCAAGATTTTCCTATAATTTTTATGAGTCGAGTAAGCGAAGTATTTCCAGCTTCAAAAGTAATTTTCAACAATGTGAAATGGAGTTTTTTTGCTACTGAGCATTTAATACGCCAGAATTACAAAAGATTTATCATTTATCTGGTTACAAAGAATTAAGCGTGACTAAAGAACGAATTTACGGTTTTGAAAAAGCATTGAAAAAACATAAAATACCTAATGATCGCTATAAAATTATTGAAACAGGTTTAAAAGCTGAGGAAGGCATGGAAATTATTGAAGACCTAATTTTTAATCAAGATTTACCTAATGCCTTTTTTTGTGTAAACGATTTAGTAGCTCTTGGAGCTATAAAAAAATTGAAAGAAAATGGGTATAGAGTTCCAGAAGACATAGCTTTTATGGGGTTTACTGAAACCCGAATGGCTGAGTTAGTAACTCCCCAATTAAGTAGTGTCAAACAACCTACATATAAAATGGCTGAAGCTGCTGGCAAACTGTTATTAGAAATTATAGATAATAATGCAACCGAAATAAAAACTATTGTTTTGAATGGAGAATTGAATATTAGAAGTTCATCTGTTTTATCATAACTGTGTTTCAGCAGAATATTTTATATAAATCTCTAGTTTTGGTTAATACTTTTTATTTTCAATTACTAAAACTATTTAGTTCTTATAACTTAAAGAAAATGTATTACCTAAAAAGTATACTACCATTCAGCAAAACTTCCATCTTCACGTCTCCAAATAGGGTTAGACCAATCATGACCTATTTTTTGTGCTTCTCGTAACCTATCTTCATCTATATCTACACCTAAACCTGATTTTTCAAACAATTCTATATAACCATCTTTAATATCAAACAACTCAGGATTAGTCATATAATCAAGAATATCATAACCTTTGTTATAATGAATACCTATACTACTCTCTTGAATAATTGCGTTTGCTGATACAAAATCAACATGTAAACAAGATGCTAAAGCAACTGGTCCAAGAGGACAGTGAGGAGCTAAAGTAATATCATATGCTTCTGCCATAGTAGCAATACGTCTTACTTCTGAAATACCACCTGCATGGCTTAAATCTGGTTGAATAATATCTACTACACCTTGATGTAATATTTCCTTGAAATCCCATCTTGAAAACATACGTTCACCAGTAGCAATAGGTATACTTGTATATCCATATAAGTGCTTTAAAGCATCATTATTTTCAGTTAAAACAGGCTCCTCAATAAACATAGGTTCATAAGGCGCTAATTCATCAATCAAACGCTTTACCATGGGTTTATGAATTCTACCATGAAAATCTAAACCAATATCTAAATCATAACCAAACTCTTCTCTTAGTAGTTTTATATTATTAGATACTGTTTTAACATCTTTTATAGAAGACACCCAATCCATAGCTCCTGTACAATTCATTTTTACAGCTTTAAAACCAGCTTTTACCTTTTCATGTGCCTGCTCTAAAACTACATCTGGGTTATCACCACCAATCCAACAATACATTTTCATTTTATCACGTACGGCTCCTCCTAAAAGCTCATATACTGGTACATTTAAGTGTTTTCCTTTTATATCCCATAATGCTTGATCTATTCCAGAAATTGCACTCATTAAAATTGCGCCTCCCCTATAGAATCCACCTCTGTATAAAACTTGCCAGATATCTTCAATTTCATTGGCATTTCTACCAATAATAAATTTTTCTAATTCTTTTACACAAGCAGCTACAGAATCTGCTTTACCTTCAACAACAGGTTCTCCCCAACCAATAATTCCTGATTGGGTAGTTATCTTAAGAAATAACCAACGTGGTGGTACTTTGAAAAATTCAATTTTGACAATTTTTAAATCGTTCATATATTTTTATTTGTTATTTTTTGAGCGTTACTAATTTAAGCTTTAAAATCAAATATTGAATATTAAAGACTATTATAAGTATCACAGAGTTTTTTATTTGTTCCCCTGAGTATAAATCATTTGGCCAGTCATAAAAATAAATACGTGTTTGGGATAAATAATATATAGTTTTAGAAAGCTAATAAATTATAATTTGATTTTTATTATGACCAATAAGAAATATTAATTATACTCAGGGGAACAAATAAAAAACTCTAAAACACATAACATAAGTAATGTATTCAGATTTTTACCTAAAACTAATTAATTTCTTATTTTATGAAAACTGTAATGATATTAGGGGGAACAAAAGGGGTCGGTAAAGAGATTCTAAAATCCTGTTTAAAAAAAGGGTATAATGTAGCTTTTTGTGGTAGAAACGTAGAAAGAGGAAATGAAATCATTGAATCTTTAAAAACGGAAGACAAACTATACTTCCATAAATTAGACCTAAATGCCATTGATGAAATTGAAAATTTTGTGATACAAACTATTAAAAGATTTAAAAGCATAGATGCCCTAGTTTTATATGCTGGAATAACTCCTGTTGCTTCTATTATGGAAACTGAAGAAGATATTTATGATAGTGTTTTTAATGTAAATCTTAAAAGTCCTTATTTTTTAATCAAACATGTAATAAAAAATATGAAAGATTTCAACACAGGTTCTATTATATTTTTTGGTTCTGCACACATGGATTATGGGCAAAAAGACAGAACTGCGTACGCACTTACTAAAGGTACACTTTATACGTTATCAAGACACATTGCACATCATTATTCTGAATATGGTATTCGATCAAATTATATAGTAATGGGTTGGACAAGCACTCGAAGGAGAATTAAAATTAAGAGAAAAAGAAGGTGTTAGTGTAGAAGAATTAAAACGTAAAGCAGCCGAAGAACTGCCAATGGGACGTATGTTGTCTCCTTCAGATCCAGTACCCGCGGTAATGTACTTAATTTCTGATGATTCTGCTATGACAACAGGTTCTAAAATAAGAATAACTGGAGGTGAATATATATAAGATTTTTATAATATGATCCCATCCTTAGTTTTTCATTCAGATTCTGAACTTTTAGAAGGTCCTGTTTTTGACAAAAAAATAATCATCTATATTTTGTATCTATATTGGATTGTTTGGTGTATTGTTTTGATCCTAAAACCAAGGAGATTTTAAGTATGAAACTTGATTCTCCTGTTAGTTGTATTTATTTCTTAGAAAGAAAAGTAATTTTAGTTTCTTCAAAAAATGGCTTTTTTAAAGTAGACTTCAATACCCTACAACAAGAGTTTACTTTTCAACTTGATATTGATAAAGCAGTAAGATATAATGACGGAATTGAAGATGCAAATGGAAGAATAATAGTAGGAACCATGGGTTATCCTGAGGTTAAAACAGGAATAGGTAATGTATATTCATACTACAAAGGTAACTCTAAAATAATTATCGCCAACACAACTATTTCAAACGGCTTAGCCTTTTCGCATGATAATAAATCTCTTTATTTTATTGATACACCAACTAAAAAAGTAGCAAAATATAGTTACAATTTAGAAACTGGTAACGTTGAGTTTCAATCTTATATTATAGAATTTAAAGGAGAAAGTTTTCCGGATGGCATGTGTATTGATAAAGATGGGATGCTCTGGATTGCGGAATGGGGAGGCGCGTGTATATCTAAATGGAATCCGTTAAATGGAGAAAGAATAGACGAGATAAAACTACCAAGTAAAAATGTTACTTCATGTTGTTTTGACAATCATTCTAACTTATATATTTCAACCGCAAAGGATGAAGATGGTAATGGTGGAGGATTGTTTTATATTAATTTAAAAAAATAGTTTGGATTAAGCTACGCTTTTTCAATGTAAACATAATATGCTACGTTTTCTTCACCTTTATTATTAAAGAAACTAGCATTCATTTTTGTCTTCCCAGGTAATAAATGCAAATTAAAATCTGCTGATTTTTCAGTTCCTGATACATTTATTGTTTCATTAATTTGATTTTCAATTTTTACAGTTGCCTTTACGTAATTTAGGTTTACACCTTCTGGTAGCCCTTTTTCCATTCCTGGAACATCTTCTATTGTAATTGGAGGAATGGAGGTGTTTATTGATAAATCAGATTCTATTGGGTAACGTCTTAACGAAATTTTATAATCTCCTTCTTCTTTAATATCAATACTCCAATATCCAGAACCTTTTGCACCTTCTCTAATGTAGAACTGATTCCAAGGTTGTTGTCCATTTTCTGCATGCACATCATGAGATGTAAGTGTTATGGGATTCTCTTCTTCAATACCAATTTTGAAATAAATTTCTTTATCAAAATCTACTGAAACTTGTTGCCACCAACTTTCATAAAAATCGCGCATTGCTTTAACTTTATCTGGATTTTGTTCTGCTAAATTATTTTTTTGCCCTTTATCTTCTTTAATATTATATAGTTCTGTGCCATTTACCAGTCGCCATTTATTTTGCATCACAGAAGATTTTCGCCACTTTTCTGGAACCTGTACACGTTGAGAATCGGTAATAAGCATACGGTCGTTTTTTTGTTCAGGGTTTCTTAACATCGAGACTATACTTTGACCATCAATAGGCTTATGATCTTTTGGTAGTTCTATACTACACAATTCTGCTAATGTTGGCAAAATATCAATTTGCGCAGTTAATGTATTAATATCTTTGGCTTCAGCTATATCTCCATTTTTCCAATGGATGAAAAATGGAACGCGATGTCCGCCCTCATATTCACTCCCTTTAGTACCTCGCATTTCTGCATTATAACCTGTTATTCTACCTTTTTTATTATAAAATCCTGAAGAAGTTCCATTATCAGTCATAAAAATTAGTATAGTATTATCAGCAATATTTAATGTTTTTAGTTTTTCTCTTTAATTTTCCAAAATTATCATCCACATTAGTAATCATACCATAAAACCGTTTTTGAGTATCTGCCAAAACTGTGTTACTCAAATCCTTATACATATTATAGTACTCCAAAGGTACATTATATGGTCCATGGGGTGCGTTTGTAGCTATATAACAAAAGAATGGCTTTTCTCTATTACTTTCTATAAAATTGATAGCCTCATCGAAAAACACATCGGTACAATACCCCTCATATTTTTGAGGTTTACCATTATGAAAATAAGTATCATTAAAATAAGTATTTCCCCAATAGTCTGGTGTTTGGTATACACCACCGCCACCATGCATTACAGTTTCTTGAAAACCTCTATCCTCTGGCTTAAATGGGTAATTATCGCCTAAATGCCATTTTCCAAAAGCACCCGTAACATAACCGCCTTCAGCAAACATATTTGCCATTGTTTTTTCTTCTTCTCTTAACAAAGACCAACCACCAACGGTATGCCAAACACCAACACTATTTGCATATCTACCTGTCATTAAAGCAGATCTTGTAGGTGCACATGTGGGTCCAACATGAAAATCTGTAAGGTGGTAACTTTCATTATAAAAACTATCAATATTTGGTGTTTTTATGACTTTATTTCCGTGTGCACCAATATCTCCATAACCTTGGTCATCAGTTAATACTAAAATCACATTTGGTTTTTGTTTGGTTTCGCTTTTTGAAGTTTTTTTATTTGAACAACTTAATAAAAATAGAGATGCTATTAAAAGACTAAAATGTAATTTCATTAACAAGATGTTTTTTGATGAATTAAAGTTTAAAAATACTTAGAATTTAATAAATTTTAGAACCAAACGATTATATTAGGGCAACATATGAATTGGAATTGTAGTTTTTACTCGTTTTATTCATAATATTACGAATATCATTTTTATATTAGTTACTCAAAAAGTTCTTAATCGATAATTTAAATATTGAATTCAAATAACAAAACCAACAGATGGCATCAAAATTTTCATTTCTGCTATTTTTTATAGTAGCACAATTATTTACCTCATGCGATTCTAAAATAGAATCTATCACGCCACCCAATATTGTTTGGATTGTTTCAGAAGACAATTCAAAACACTACATGGATTTGTTTGACGAACATGGTGCTAGCACCCCTAATATTGAAAGACTAGCCAACAATGGTGTAATTTACACACGTGCCTTTTCAAATGCTGCTGTATGTAGTGCAGCTAGATCTACTTTAATTGCTGGTTCTTATGGTCCTAGATTAGCAACGCATTACCACAGAAGGTTAGAGGAAGTGCCGATGCCAAATGGCATTAAAATGCTACCATATTATCTACGAAAATCTGGATATTACACTACCAACAATGCAAAAGAAGATTATAACATTGTAAAATCTGATAGTGTTTGGGATGATTCTTCTAAAAAAGCAACTTGGAAAAACCGTAAGGAAGGACAACCTTTTTTCCATGTATTTAATATTGGCACAACACACGAAGGTAAACTTCATTTCACAGAAGAAGACATGAAGAAACCTACAAAAACAAACCCAGATGCTGTGTTTGTACAACCAAACCATCCGCAAACAGATTTATTTAAATATACCAATGCCTATTACCATGACAAGATTAAAGAAATGGATGTAGAAGTTGGAGAGGTAATTAATGCACTTGAAAAAGATGGATTACTTGAAAACACATTTATCTTTTATTATGGAGACCATGGTGGCGTTTTACCTGGGAGTAAAGGCTATATAAACGAAACGGGAGTTCATGTTCCTTTAGTAGTTTACATTCCTCCTAAATACAAAGATTTAGTTGCTGAAAAACCTAACACAAAAGCTGAAGGGTTTGTAAGCTTTGTGGATTTTGGACCAACAGTTTTAAATTTAGCAGGAGTTGCTATTCCTAGTGGAGTTGATGGTAAACCTTTTCTTGGGAAAAACGTTTCTGCTAAAGAAGTTGCTCAAAGAGACGAAACTTTTAGTTATGCTGATAGATTTGATGAAAAGTACGATATGGTTCGTGCTGTTAGAAAAGGCAAGTTTAAATATGAAAGAAACTATCAAACTTTCAATTATGATGGTTTAATGAATAATTATAGATATAAACAATTAGCATACCAAGAATGGCGACAACTATATGATGATGGCAAATTGAACGACATACAATCTCAGTTTTTAGACCAAAACAACCTGAGCATTTATATAACGTTGAAATAGACCCTTACCAAACAAATAATTTAGCTGATAATCCTGAATATTCTCAAGTTTTAAAAGAACTACGTGAAAATTTAAATACTAGAATTAAGGGAATGCCAGATTTGTCTTTTTATCCAGAGTTTTATTTAATAGAGCATGCTTTTGATAATCCTGTAGCTTTTGGTCAGAAACATAAATCTGATATTGAAAGTTATATTGAAACTGCAAATCTTTCTTTATATGAATTTGATAAAGTTGAAGATAAAATCATAGAAAATTTAAATTCAGATGACCCTTGGCAGCGTTACTGGGCCTTAATTACCTGTAGCAATTTTAATAAGGAAGCGAGTCCACTTACAGCAAAAATTAAAACTATTTCAACATCTGATAAAGAAGCTATCAATAGAGTTCGTGCAGCTGAGTTTTTAGGTTTAATTGGCTCACAAAGTCCTGTTAAAGTGATGACAAATGCACTTTATGATGTTAATGATCCCGCAGAAGCGTTGTTGATTCTAAACTCTATGGCGTTAATGAAGGACAGCCCTTTTAATCATAAATTTGAAATAGATACAAAAAAATAAAAAAGGATGTGCTTAGTGACAAACAAATTAAGAGACGTATTGAGTATTTTAATTAAACGATAGTTGTCAAATTGAGTTCAGTCAAAGTTTTATATTTTGAAAAACCGAAGTATTTTGACTAGACTCAATATAACATTTGGACCTAAAAATTGCGTTTTAAATTTAATTTATTTAAAAGGAAATAACTCAGATTCTGTTCTAGAGCTTTCCATTAAAAGTTTCATCTCTTTTACAATTTCTGGATGAGCATTTGCTATGTTGTGTTCTTCAGCTATATCTTTTGAAAGATCAAATAATTCAAAATCACCTTGATTCTTTTTATTAATAGCGTACCATACGCCTTTCCAATTGCCTTTTCTTATGGATTTCCGTCCTCCTTTATGACTGAACTCCCAATATAAGTACTCATGTTTTTCTTGATTGCTTTCTCCAAATAAGGTGGGTAAAAAAGAAATTCCATCAGTATTTTCAATAGATTCAGAATCCACTATATCTGCAATAGTTGGCATAACATCCCAAAATGCAGAAATATGATTAGATTCGCTACCATTCTTTATTTTACCTGGCCAAGACACAATAAATGGCGCTCTTATTCCTCCTTCATATAAATCTCGTTTTACACCTCTTAAACCTCCAGAGCTGTTAAAAAAATCAGGATCGGCACCGCCTTCAACATGAGGCCCATTGTCGCTTGTAAACATGATAATCGTATTATCTGCAATTCCTAATGCTTCAACTTTTTTCATAATTTGACCAACATAAGCATCTGTTCTACTTATCATGGATGCAAAAACAGCATATGGTGTTTCTTGTGAACAATATCTGCTCAATACCAAATCTGGGCCATAATCAGAAGACTTTTTCAACACGAAATGGTGTTTCTTTAAACTTACCTAAGTATTTTTTTAAAATAGAATCATTTGGAGAGATTAGCTCTGCATGAGGTAAAACAATCGGAACATAAGCGAAAAATGGTTTATCCTTATTTTTTTCAATAAATTGAATTGTTTCTTCTTGAATTTTATCTGGAGCATAAGTTACTGTATTAATCCAGTCATTTCCTTGCAAAGAATCTTTATCTCGATTTCTCCATAAATAAGGCGGATAATATCTGTGTGCCATTCTTTGGCAATTATATCCATAAAACTCATCAAAACCTTGGTTATTTGGATCGCCTTCTGAACCAATAAAACCTAATCCCCATTTGCCAAATGCGCCAGTTGCATAGCCCTGTTTCTTTAATACTTCGGCTATCGTTAGAGAATTAGCTGGTAAAGGTGTCTGCCCTTCATATTTTAATTCTTTATTACCACGTATTGGTGTATGCCCAGTATGTAAACCAGTCATTAATGAAGATCGAGACGGAGCACATACAGTAGATCCACTATAATGTTGTGTAAACTTCATGCCTTGAGAAGCTAGTAAATCTATATTTGGTGTTTCAAACTTCGTTTGACCATAACAACTTAAATCTCCATAACCCAAATCGTCTGCAAGTATGTAAATTATATTAGGTTTTTTTTGGACTATTTCAGATTTAGGCTGTTCTTTATTTTCTTTACAAGACAAAAAAGAAAGTGCAATTAAAATTAGAAATCTTAAGTTTAGCATAATCATTAATTTTATTTAAATGTTTATTCGGAAAGTTCCCTAATATACATAAAAAAACCGCATAATAATTTTATTATCATGCGGTTCAAAATTTTTAAACATATAGTTATTATTTCAATTCTAACTGTTCAATTTTATCGTGACCTTTACCTCGTAAAGTTTCAAAAGTTTTCACCAATTCAGCTAGTTTTTCTGGGTTAGATGCTGCAAGATTATTTTGCTGACCTACATCTTCTTTTAAATTATAAAGTTGAAAATCTTTGTCATTACCTAATTCAATATTAACTTGAGTATTAACCGCAGGTGCATTATAAGGAGGAATCATTAACCAATCACCACTTCTAAGCGCAGTTCGGGAGGTAGCTTCAATTACTAAATTTTCTCTTCCTTTTTCACTTTTACCTAAAAATGCATCCAATAGGTTTTTACTATCGGTTGAATTCTCTTCTGTTCCAATAAGTTCTGCAACTGATGCTAATAGATCCATCTGACACACAATAGCATCCGACACTCCTGGTTTAATTGTACCTTCCCAATACGTTATAAAAGGTACTCTAGTCCCTGCTTCAAAAAGACTATACTTTCCACCTCTTAAACCTCCTTTAGGATCGTGATCGCCAACTTTAGTGTCAGAATCATCAAAATAACCATCATTTAAAACAGGCCCATTATCACTAGAAAAAACAACTAATGTGTTTTCTAAAATCCCTTCTTCTTTTAGAGTTTTCATGAATTCACCAATACACCAATCTGCCTCAAGAATTACATCTCCTCGTGGCCCCATTCCAGATTTACCAACAAATCTAGGGTGTGGTGTTCTAGGTACATGTGGTTGTTGCATTGCATAATATAAAAAGAAAGGCTTGTCTTTATGAGATTTCACATAGTCTTGCGCTCTCACTAAAAAATTATCAGCCATATCAGTATCAGTCCATTTTGCAGCCTCTCCACCTTTCATGTATCCAATTCTTGGAATGCCCTTAACAATACTATTATTATGTCCGTGATGCCATTTCATTGTTAACATTTCAGGATTTGTAATAGCTGTTGGTTCCCCTTCAAAATTATTTTTATAATCAACTTCAATAGGGTCATTTTTATCCAATCCTTCTACATGTCCATCTTTAATATATACCGTTGGAACTCTATCTTGAGTAGCTGCAAGAATATAAGATTTATCAAATCCAACTTCATTTGGACCAGGAGACACACGTTCATTCCAATTTACAACTCCTGTACCTAAACCTAGATGCCATTTACCAACTATAGCGGTTTGATAACCTTCTTTTTTAAGTAGTTTTGGTAGAGTTTTTTGGTCAGTACCAATTAAAAGCGGTGCTGTGCCAGGTAATATTTTAGCATTTTTATTACGCCAAGGATACATTCCTGTAAGCAATGCATATCTACTAGGAGTACATGTTGCAGATGATGCGTAGCCATTTGTAAACTTTACGCCTCCTGATGCTAAAGCATCAATATTTGGAGTTTGTAATTGTGTTGCGCCATAAGAACTTAAATCTCCATAACCTAAATCATCAAGGTAGATAACTACTATGTTTGGCTTTTTAGCAATCTCATTATCAGAAGAGTTTTCTGTTTCTTTTTCTTTTTCTTTACAACTTATTCCAATTACCAAAATTGAAAATAATAGTGCAAAATGTTTAAATTTTCTCATGTTTGTTTAGTCGTTAAATAATAAAATTAAGTGTGTAAAATACGTTAAAAATTTTATTTAGTATACTCTGGAACTGCTTCTTTTTCCCAGTTTAAAATATCACTCTTAAGTCTTGTCTCTATTTCTAAGTCTTGACCTATTAAATTATTTTGTTCACTAATGTCTTCTTCAATATTAAATAATTGAAATTTTCCGCTATGGTATTTAACCAATTTCCAATCTCCAGAGATTACAGCAGCATATTGATCTTCATAACTTCTAAAGAAATAAAGGTTACGCTTATCAAAATCTTTTCCTTTTAAAATTGGTATTAAACTTACACCTTGTATGTTTTCATCTTTATATTCTTTACCTGAAGCTATTTCTATCAAAGTTGGAAATACATCAATAGATTGAACTGGAATTTTAGTTTCTGAATTCGCTTTCGTTATATTGGGATAATTAATCATAAATGGTACTCTTGCCCCTCCTTCTCCTAAAGTATTTCCACCTTTTTTGCCACCACTTAATGGTGCATTTGAATAAGCGCCTCCTTGGTCTGAAAGTACTATCACAACAGTATTATCATCAATTCCTTTTTCTTTTAAAGCTTTCCTAACTCGACCTACAGATTCATCCATAGCTTCAACCATAGCAGCATGGTGTGCATACTTTCCTTTTAATCCTGCATCTTGATATTTCTTCAATAAATCTTTTCTTCCAATTGAAGGACCATGCACAGAATAGTACCAAAATGAGAGCATAAACGGTTGTTGCTTGTCATAATTTGTTATAAAATCTACAGCCCCATCGGTTAGAACATCTGTTAAGTAATCGCCTTCCTTATAATTTTCCATAAAATTATTTGGATCACCTTTTTTGAAAAACGGGTAATAATAACTTTTTGGATGTCCATTGTCTGTTGTTCCAAATTCAGCATCAAAACCTTGATCAGTTGGATATTTGCCTTTGTGACCAAGATGCCACTTACCAACAAACATATTATAATAACCATATTCTTTTAGCTTTTCTGCATAGGTTACTTCTTCTAGTGGCAAATAATTTATAGATGGGCGTTTCATTGGATCTTTTGGCCAAATGTTATACTTTGGACTAATAAAATGCTCTTCTTCTGGAATGTGTCTCGTCATTTCCAACCGTACCGCTTCTTTCCCTGTTAACAAGGATAATCTACTCGGACTACAAGTTGGTGTTGGAATATAAGCTCGTGTAAAATCTAAGCTTTCTTTTTTGAATTGATCTAAGTTTGGCGTATTGAATGTTGAATTTCTATAGCCAATATCAGACCACCCATAATCATCTATAAATAATAAAACGATATTTGGTTTTTCATTCTTTTCTGTTTTTTGAGACAAACTTTTCTCAGATAGTTTTTTCGTTTTTTCTTTACATGAAAAAGATAGTGTTAAAAGAATACTTAAACTGATAAATAATAATTTCTTAGATTTCATTCTATGTTCTTTAATTTAATTTTTATGGTAACTGAATAACTCGTTTAATCCTCAATAATTTCAACAAAATATACTTCTAAAGGTTTTAAAGTAGGTGTTGCACTTACAGTAATTCCTTTTATTAAATCTTTACATTTTATAACATTACCTTCTTTTAATGAAATACTTATTACTGTATCAGACTTTCCAACATTTACAACGGAAAGCACATTGTTCCCAGCTTCATTTTTAACGACTCTCCATATACAACCTTTTGTATCTAATTCATTTTTTTCTGAAATTATAACTTCAGATAAACTATTTCTTTCTTCTAAAAGCGATAGTGCTTTTGATTTTATTTTTGAAACCGAATTTAGCTTTATAAGTGTACCTTTACTCTGGTTTAATACTTCTTTTAAAGGCTCTCCATATTCATTTTTCTGCAAACTCTCTTTATCTACAATTACAACACCTCCTCTATCCAAACACATCTGAATAGCTTGTAGTTCATCAAAAGTTACAAATGGAGTTTTATGTATTATAATGATATCCCAATTATTATCTTGTTTTTTGATGATATTTTCTGTTGCAAAACCTATTGGAGTACCTTCAAAATTTAAGCTTTCATAAAGATGAAATAAATCATCCATATGTGTCTTTTTATTAATGGCTGAAGTTTTAGAGTAAAATATGCGCAACGGTTTTCTTTGACGTTGCATTGCCATAATTTCTTCAGAATTAGAATTCAAATCAATTAATGTTGTTGCAACCTCATTAGTAACTCTTGGTTGTTGGTTATTTGAACCTGCATAACCTTTATCATTTATAGCCTTTTTAGAAATAGAACCATTTACTTCTCTTGGCCAATACCATATTTGACTTGCCGTCATACCATAACTATGCGCTAACCAAAATGCTGCTCTTGCATATTTTGGATTTAAGTACAAATCTCTAGACCTAACCGTTGACAAATAATGTAACTCTGAATTAAAATTGATTTTATTTGGGCTTACTGACTTCATAAAATCATAGCCCATACATAGTTCGCGCCATTCAAAAGCGTAATGTTCTTCCCATTCATGTGGTGGTCCCCACATCCTTTTGTGCTGCGCACCGGAATCGTTTCCTATAATCCCACTCAAATCAGTTAATGCTTCTAAATCAATACCATGAATCCTTTCATTATTTGTCCAAAGATTTGGCATTATTTTCAAATGCACTTTTGCCTCAGGATCATGCTTAGTTACTTCGGATTTTAAGAATGCATACCAATCCGTAACTCTATCCATATTAAACCTAGCCCAATCGTACCAAATTGGTGTACCTCTATGAGCAACACTTAAAGGTATACTAATTGAAATAGCATCAAAATTTGCAAAGTTTGTTTTCCATACTTTATTTAATGCACTTATGGTTTCATGCTTATTTTCTAACCAACTCTTAAACTTGATAATTGTAAATTCTGAAACACCTCCTGATGCCCATGGTAATTTTTCTTTCTTAGGGAATTTATGTGTAAAAAAATGAGGCTCATTACATAGCATATATCCTAATTTGGTATATTTTTTTCCTGCCATTTCTGGTACTAAACCTCCTAATAATTTTTGCTGAAGTTCTCTTGCTCCAGGATTGTCAATATCGTAAGTAGTATAAGTATCCTCTCTCATACTAAAATTTGGCCCAAACTTTTCTTTAGACCATTCTGGAACGCCTTTATGATTCATAAAAATAAAACCTAAGTTACCATCTGGTTTAGATTTTAATGTTTCTAATCTATTTCGGTTAATTGTTCCATCTTCTATGGATACATAAGAAGGAGCAATAAAAAAGCCATCTAGATTACCATGATATTGAGTTAACTTTTTAACTTTTGGCTTCCAAGTATAACTGGCTACAAAAACTGGACGATTGTTAAAGGTTAACTGATCATTATCTACTGTAATTTTTGCCCAATCTACTTTTGGGCTTGGTTTTCTAAATATCTTTTTTCCAATTAATAAATTTAGATTTTCTGTTGCTCCATCTAACATTAAAATAATATCTTCTCTTTCAAAATCGGCTAGATTATTAGCCATTTTAATGGCATCTTTTTTAAAGGATGGCACTTTTTTGAATAGCTTTAAATTTGTTTCAACATTTTTCTCATCCCAATCTGCAAATTCTAAAAATATTTCTGCAGTTCTTATTGTTGTTCTTTCTTTTAAAATATCAATTCCTTTTTTTCTGCTTTTTTAATTAGTTGCTCCAGTTCTTTTATTTTCCTTTTGACTTGACTTTTTAGCGATACCGTATTTGTTGATTTTATTTGTGTTGCAACTTGTATTCTTTTATTACTAAGAAATGCCTTCGCAAAAGCAATTCCTAAACGCTTTTGACCTTCGGTGTTATAATGCAGATTATCAGAATGCTTTGGATAATCAACCCAACTAGGATTTGTAGAAGTTTTAACTATAGACGTAAATGCATCTTCTTTTGAAACATCTTCAATAGCTTTCCTGACTATTGAAGGTCCTTCCTTATACTTTCTAGGAAGCAAATTCACTTGCCCTAAAACCATAGGCAAATTATATATTGACAGCTCTTTTCTATAACTAGCAATCAACTTTTTAAGATTCATTTTATAATTTGATGCTGTAATAGGCTTATTAGTGTCTGATTCTCCTTGCATCCAAAACAAACCAAGAATATTATAATCTATTTTATCTTTTTCTAAACTTTGAAGATGTTGTTTAATATTTTGAATATGAGTACTAAAAAGTTTTAATTTTTTTCTGGTGTCTCCACGTTCAGCAATTTCTGATTTTTCTGCAGACCAATCTGGATTCCAAGCACCATACAAAGATGTGCCTCCAACTGCTTTTTTTATAAATAGAAATTCTTTTTCAGGATAAGCTTCAGCAAATGTTAAACCAATAAAAAGTTCTGGACCAAAATGCTTTTCGAAATTATATTTACCCATTTTAGCAGTATAATACGACAATGGAACAGGTTTTTTTGAGGATTATTCGAAGTACTCAAAAGTACCCGTTTAGATACTCTTTCAATTCTTCTTTTAAAGATTCGTCAAGTTCATCATAATCACCATGACCCGCCATATTAGATTGTCCTGCAAGTAAAACAACTTGAAGAACTTTTTCTGCTTTTTGTTGGCAATTTACAGGTAAACAAATTCCTATTATCAATAAGATTGTAGTTGATATTTGTAATATGTGCAACCTTCTATTCCTTGAGCTTAAATGCATCATTAAAAGTTTATTTTTTTAAATTTTTAAAGCCCTTGTTTCTTTTTATTTTCAAGGTTTTTCTTGAGACCCTATCAGCTTTAAGACTTTTTACACAATTACCTTTATATGAATTTTTATAAATTTCGACATTTATACAATTTTCTAAATCAAACATATGAGCATTAGGGTATTGTCGCTTTTCTGTGGAGGTTTGTATTATTGAGTTGCCTCTAATAATTAAACCATCAACTCTATCAGCCCAAACAATTCTATTATCAAAGGTTTCAATACTATTGTTTTCAAATATAATATTTCTATCATATTGAATGGTTTGATCAAATGTTCTTCCTAAACGTGGCGATACTTTTAAAACGGCATGTTCTGAACCACCGTAAGCACAATGTACAAATTGATTATTTCTAATAATAACATCTTCAACATTCCCAGATTCAAACCAAAAGAATGTTTCTCCTCTCAACATTACAGAAGACATCATAGAGGACAAATAATTATTTTCTATTACTATACGTTTTGGCGTTTTTATAATAATGTTTCTTGCACGATGTTTTTTAATAGTATTTCCACGCATGGTAAATACAGGATTCCATGTTTTATTTTCGAGAATATCACCAGGTTTTAAACCTGAAGGTAAATCATCTACAAAAGTTAAATCGGTAAATTTTTCATTAATTACATTAAGAGATTTCAATTTACCTTCTGAAGCGCGCTGTGGATTTGGGTTTTGTATAAACCAAATTTCATCTCCAGTTCCAGCAAACTGAAAGCCCATTTGCTCAAAATGTTTTAAGGCAACCCTTACTGTTTTACTATCAATAACTTTATCTACCTCAACATAGGTGCCATGAACGTTTGTACCATCATCATACATACCTTCTATTCGGCAATTTTCAATTAAAATATTACCCTTACAGTTTGCAAAATGAGTAGCATCGGCAGTTGCAGAAATCATTCTATCTGAACCTTCTCTTATATAAATTCCAGAGTTTAAAATGTTGATATCTTCTGAACGTTCAAATAAAAACCCCATACCCAAAGCATGGTGAATAATCACATTTTCAAAATCTATATTTTGAGATCTCCTCGTTAAAAAAGCTGGTGCATACCTATCTTTTTCTCTATCTCCTTTGGAGTTTAACACAGCTCCAACTCTTGGAAAATGCTTTAACCCTTTTTGATGCATACGCAAATTACCATTAGGCAATTTTTCAATAAAATTAGGATCTAAGTGCATATCCCAAGCACCGTAATCAACCGCCTTCGTCTCTTTGTTATGAGGCAAAGTGCTCCCTAAACTGGTGTAAACAAAACCACCTATATCAGGGAAAACAATTTTCCCTTTTTTTAATTTCCATGAAAACCCTTTTGTATAAGGCTTTAAATCAATAAAATTTTCTTCCTTATTAACAGCAATAACATCACCTTGAAATGCAAAAGGAATATCCCAATCTATAACTAAACTCTTAACGCTTACTTTTTTACAATCCTCAAAAACAAATGGTGCTAGTGCGCCATGAAAAATAAATTCAGACCCTTGAGCATCTATCTCAACAGAATTAAAGCCTTCAAAATTGAAAATTATCTTCTTGAAACCATTACCGTGATTTGTTATATATAGATATTTCCCAAGTGCATAGTCTGGATTAAAACTATAAATTCCTTTTTCAAAAACTAGTTTTATATCGGTATCAGTAGCATTTTCTATAGCTTCCCGTACTTTGGAAGTCATATCTTCTTTTTGATACTTGAATTCTATTACTTCAATAGCTTGAATAGTTGAAGGTATCCATAGCATTATTAAAACTATAAATTTTAGGAAATTGTTTTTCATAATAAATATGATAAATATGAAATAATTATTTTAGAAATTTTTTAAATTTAAGAATTTAAAATCTGTTAAATAAACACCAGTTTACCCAACTATGTTAATTATTTACCCTTAAATTTTGATTGTTATATAAATATGACATAACTAATTTATATGAAGTTTCTATAAATCTAGTATTCTAGGATCTTTAAATTGTCTCTCTAGATAAATAAGTACGTTTTTAAGAATTTCACTAATTGCCTTTCAATTTAGTGAACCCAACAATTAAATCGCCTTTAGTAGTTTCCCCAATCATTTTAAGTGTAAAATTTCCTTTGTTTAAACCATTTCCAGAACCATCAAATTCAACCATTAGATTGCCCCTTTTACATTTAGTTTTAACAATTTTACAACCTTTACCAAAATTAACTACTTCTGATGCTCCAATCCTAAGCGATTCTAAATCAATATCTTTTTGAGCATCAAATCCATTTTCCGAGAGAATTAAGATTTTTATCTTTTTAGTATCTGCAGTTACTTTTTCTTTATTTAAAAGTTTAATTCTCTTATGAAGCGTTAGTGGAATAACTATGTTTTTTGAACTATGATTATCTCTGGCCAAATCATTAGCTTTTGGCACATCAATAACTGCTAGGGATAAATGTGTTGCTCGACCAAATTCATCCTGAAGAATATGAGGACGCTCTAATTTATACCAATGCGTTCTTGTACCATCTACATATGAAGTATTATCTGGTGTGTAAGCTGTACCTAGATTAAACTTCCAGTTTATGCCATCTGGCGAACGTAAATAAATAGCACGATAATCCCAAAACGCATTTATTATCATATGAAATTGAACGTCATCCTTCCATATAACTGGATCTTCATAATTAGAATTTCTATATTTTTCAGGGATAATTGGGTTGCCTTGAATAGGCTTTGTTAAAATTTTATATGGTCCTAAAGGATTTTTAGTATCACTAATCATCATTGCTCCTGCTTTAGAAACCAACAAAAACCGCCCATCATTTAGTTGTACTCCCGATAAATTTCTATAGTATCTATAATTAAGTTCTGGTTTATCTTGAGATGTTTCTGTATCTACCTTAACAACACCCAAACGTTTCCATGGTCCATTCATAGATTTTGAAGTAAACAAAGTAGCTTCCCAATTGATTAATGAATATAATAAATAAGTACCATCATTTAAAAGGATGATATCTGGGTTATGCCCAAAACCATTTTCATAATTATAAGCAAATTCATCTATAATTTTATACGGCCCTGTTGGTAACTCAGAAACCACATGACTGACAGTTGAATTAGGCCATTCCCAATGTCCTTTTGTAGCATTTGCAGGCCAACGGGTTATACACATATGATATTTACCATCTTTATCTTTTACTGGTCTTCCTCCCCAATAACTCCATTCTGAGTCCTCAATACCATTATCTGCATCACGAGGAATAACTCCTTTTGCACCCCAAACGTTATCAGTTAATTTATTATGAATAGGCATTGGTAAAATTAAGTCACTAAACGACGTTCCAAAAACCGCTTTTACTTTTGCTTTAACCATGCTGGAAGGCTTACTTTTATTACCACTATGGTCATGAGCATAAATTACATATGAATTTTCTACTCCTTTGATTGGTGTAAAATCTACATAAAAATTCTTTTTAACATCATGGGCAATTTCCCGAAGGCCATTACCATTAGCATCTCCTCTATACACAGAATAACTTGCCACGTCATTGGCTTTGCTTTTTGTCCAGCTAATTTTTACTTCAGTTTCAAAAATAGCTGCTTTAGGTTCAGTTGGATGTACTGGCGCAATTTTGTCTGTTTTTTTAATTCTAACTTTATTAGATCCTGATGATTCTTTTATATCGAAACGGGTTACCACATAAGTATATTCAATGCCATTTACTAAATCTTCATCTGTAAAAAACGTTTTTTGAGTTTCCGCTAGTTTAACATAACCTGTTCTTTCATTCTTACAACGATACACATGAAATTTACTCTTTTCATTTGAAAGAATATCATCCCAAGTTAATTGAATACCTTTGTCTGACACTTTAGCTATTAACTTTGGCCCTGATTTTTCAGGAGCAAGGATAGTTATATTCACGTAATGCAGATATACTTTTACATCTTCTCCAGAATAAAAAGTGGCCCGAACAAAAGGTAAGCCAGCTTTTTCATCTTCTTCAGTTAAAGTATAATTACCCTTAAAATGTTCTATTATTTTATCTGAACCTTTTAGTTTTACTTTCTCTGCAAGAATTCTTTCATGTTTACCAAAAACTAGACTTAAGGTAATTGTACCATTACTTATATATTCTAAATCTGCACCAAAACTCCAATTTAAAACGTCTCCTGATTTAGGGTTTTGATATTCTTGATTTGTATTTAACACAACTGATTCTGCGATACCCAATTCATTCATAGAAAATAAAGATCCATTATGCAATCCCATTGGTGCTTTACCTTTAATGATTTTTGTAGTCCAATAAGGCGATTGTTTTTGAGCTCTCCAATATGCCCAAACAGCATTAAAATCTCCATCGTTGATGTTATGGCGTGGCGCATTATCTCCTAAAATTACAATTTGAGAATGTATATTTGAAAATGAAAAAAATAGAAATAAAAGAATTAGAAATCTATTACACATATAGTATAAGTATAAATTCAATATTTAGTTAAAAAGATAAAGGCTTTAATCCTCATAAACGAGAAACTGTTCCACATCAGTTAAAGTGTTCATAAATGCAATTATATCTTGCATATCCTGCTTACTTAGGTTTAAAGATGTATCAGGCAAGGTTTGATTTTTAATAGCAACACCCATTCCTGCTCCACCTCCTCTGTTATAAAACTCTAAAACTTCTTCTAAAGTTTTAAAAGCACCATTATGCATGTATGGTGCAGTTTCAGAAACATTACGGATAGTTACTGTTTTAAAGGAGTTTTCATTATCCTGACTAAGTCCATTATTTATACGACCTAAATCGTCATCCAAAATAGGGTTTAGTGTATCAAAACTTTTAGTTACTCCCAATACCTCAGATTCTGAATCTAAATAAAAAGGTGGGATAGTCCCATTAAATACGGGAGCAAAATGGCAAGTACCACAAGCTGCTTTACCCATAAATAAGTTGAATCCTCTTTTAGCTTCTTCTGGATAAGACTTAACCTCGTTCCGAACATATTTATCAAACTTACTATTAAAGGATTTTAATGAGTTTACATATGCTGCAATAGCATTGCTTATAGAACGTTGATTGATATCTTTCTTGGCAATACCACCGTAAGCATCTTTAAACATCTTTTTGTACTGACTGTCTTTTTCAAGGTTTTTAGCTATGGATTTAAAGTCTGTATTGAACTCTAAATTATTATCAATTACATGCCCTACTTGACGTTCTAAATCATGGGACCGCATGTCCCAAAAATAACGTTTAGAATACCCTATATTGATTAATGTTGGCGAATTTCTTTGAGTAAAAGTACCAGGTTTATTTGTGATACTCTTAGCTAATCCGTCGCTAAATCCACGGTTAGGATTATGACAAGTAACACATGACATTTCATTATTTTGCGATAAACGTTTATCATTAAATAGCTTCTTACCTAATGCAATTGATTTTTTATTATCAAATGACAAATACACAAAAGGAGAGAAAAACTCTCTGTTTAAAAAATTTGAATCGAATAAATTTTTAGCTTTATAATCTTGCGCATGACTTTTAAAATGAAACAAAGGTGTTTCAATTAAATCTTGGTATTCTCCCAATTCTTTGTACAAAGGATTAATAATTCCCTTCAAAAAAGCCATTCTATCAAAGGTCTCAAAATCAGTATTGTTTTTCAAATATTTTTTACCCTTCGCAAATAAACGCTTTATAGCTTTATAGCTTTGTTTGGCTTTTGGTTTGGTTAAATCTTCTAATTCTAGAAATGTTTTTTCCATATTCGAGAAACTAATATAGCTTTCTTCAATGGCATTTACTGACCCAGGAGTATCGAAACCAGTTAGTCCTAAATTAAATATCCGTACCATTCCTGAACGTAAACATTCTATAATTTGACTGGTTTTTAAATGAATTGGAAAATGAACGTTTTCAATAAAATCTACACGTTCTTTTAACTTTTTTGTTAAGAACTGTATATGCTCCAGAGCTTCTTCGGAATAATCATCATATACAGCTTCATCTAAAGCTTGTAAACCACTAGGCTGAATAACTTCTCCAGCTTCATAGTACTCGCTTACTTTAGGTAAAGGTGCACCGTTTATATATGTACTTGCATAGGTTGTTTGGTAATAGTCAAAAATAAATTCGATAGCTTTATAAGCCAGTCTTGTAGATTCTACTTGATTTTTTAGTTTTTTATAATCAAGTTTAGACTCCGCATCCTTTGCAAGTTTACTTAATACATCAACTTCTTCCTTAAATTTTTTAAAATCTTTAGTATGAATTTCTGATATTACTTTTGAAATATTTTTTTCTTGATACGATTGGACACTTACATAAGCGGAAAAAATTAAAACGCAAAATGCTAATGTCAGTAATAGAATGAGGGTTTTCTTCATATTAATGATTTACTCCATAAAATTAAACATTGTTTTTATAAATATTATAAAGTTATTCTCTTTTCTAAATCTTTAGCATAAAAAAACCTCAAAAGTTTTCACTTTTGAGGTTTAAAATTACATACTTACAATATATGCTATTTTTTCTCTATTACAATTCGTTTGGTTTTAAGGATTTTACCTTTGGTATCATTGATACGCAATAAGTATAATCCTTCCGACAATCTATCCAAGTTGATTTCTTGTTTTTTGGCATAATTACCATTTAAATCTATCTTCCTAACTAATTGTCCTACCATATTATATAGTGTTACTCTTGTTTCTTTACCTTGAAGCGCAGTAACATCCAAATAAAGTTTGTCTGAAGCTGGGTTAGGATAAATATTTATTTCTCCAATAACTGTTTCCTCTATACTAGAAATTATTGACTCTTCTTCCAATGGTTTTGATACAGCTGTTTTAGAAGCACCTCCACCAACACAACTTGTAACTAACACATCATCAATAAATATTCTATCACGATTACCAGATGCATCACACCTTAATCTGAATTTAGTGGAGCTAGAGAAAGGTCCAGAAATAGTTTCATTCTCATAATATCTAATATTATTATTAAAATGAGTACCCCTTGCCCAATCACGGATAATAGTATATGATGATCCTCCATTGGTAGAAACTTCCAAGAAGAAATCTTCATTATTTTCCATACTTTCAGGATAGAAAGAGAATTGGAATGACACCTCGTTGTACGAACTTAAATCTAAATTATCAGTTGTCATTGAAGAACTGCTTCCAGAATTATCTCTTATTCTGATACTATAAGTTCCTGAATTTGGATATTGAGAACGTCTTGCACAATCACTTCCACCATCATTCCAGTTTCCAAATCCACTTTCAAAGCCATCAAAAATAATGTCTCCACATGGATCACAAGCTCCTGAATTAGCATCTGGCACACAAGGATCATTATCATCGGCATCTTGTGCTGCACAATAACCATCTCCGTCGTTATCCATGGTTGGTGTTCCACTACATCCACAATTAGCATCGTATGTATCGTTAATTGTACAAGCATCGCCATCATCACATGCAGTCCCTATTAAGGCATCATCTTGTCCTGGACATTGGTCTTCATTATCACAAACACCATCTCCATCACTATCTGCTACTGGTGTTCCTGAACATCCACAATTTGCATCGTAAACGTCATTCTCAGTACATGCGTCACCATCATCACAAGCTGTTCCTATTAAGGCATCATCTTGTCCTGGGCATTGGTCTTCATTATCACAAACACCATCGCCATCACTATCTGCTACTGGTGTTCCTGAACATCCACAATTTGCATCGTAAACGTCATTCTCAGTACAAGCATCGCCATCATCACAAGCAGTTCCTATTAAGGCATCATCTTGACCTGGACATTGGTCCTCAGTATCACAAACACCATCGCCATCGGTATCTGGAAGCGGTGTACCACTACAACCACAATTTGCATCGTAAACGTCATTCTCAGTACAAGCATCGCCATCATCACAAGCAGTTCCTATTAAGGCATCATCTTGACCTGGACATTGATCCTCAGTATCACAAACACCATCGCCATCGGTATCTGGAAGCGGTGTACCACTACAACCACAATTTGCATCGTAAACGTCATTCTCAGTACATGCGTCACCATCATCACAAGAAGTCCCAATTAAAGCATCATCTTGCCCCGGACATTGATCTTCGGTATCACAAACACCATCGCCATCTGAATCAGCAACTGGAGTTCCTGAACATCCACAATTTGCATCGTAAATATCATTCTCGGTACAAGCATCGCCATCATCACAAGCAGTTCCTATTAAGGCATCATCTTGACCTGGACATTGGTCCTCAGTATCACAAACACCATCGCCATCGGTATCTGGAAGCGGTGTACCACTACAACCACAATTTGCATCGTAAACGTCATTCTCAGTACATGCGTCACCATCATCACAAGAAGTCCCAATTAAAGCATCATCTTGCCCCGGACATTGATCTTCGGTATCACAAACACCATCGCCATCTGAATCAGCAACTGGAGTTCCTGAACATCCACAATTTGCATCGTAAATATCATTCTCGGTACAAGCATCGCCATCATCACAAGCAGTTCCTATTAAAGCATCATCTTGACCTGGACATTGATCTTCGGTATCACAAACACCGTCACCATCACTATCAACATCAGGTGTGCCACTACATCCACAATTAGCATCATATACATCATTTATTGTACAATCGTTTCCGTCATCACAAGCAGTTCCAATTAAGGCATCATCTTGTCCTGGACATTGGTCTTCGGTATCACAAACACCATCTCCATCACTATCTGCTACTGGAGTTCCTGAGCAACCACAATTTGCATCGTAAACATCATTCTCAGTACAAGCATCGCCATCATCACAAGAAGTTCCGATTAAAGCATCATCTTGACCTGGACATTGATCTTCGGTATCACAAACACCATCACCATCACTATCTGCTACTGGTGTTCCTGAACATCCACAATTTGCATCATAAACATCATTTTCCGTACAGATGTCTCCATCATCACAAGAAGTTCCTATTAAGGCATCATCTTGACCCGGACATTGGTCTTCAGTATCACAAACACCATCACCATCACTATCTGCTACTGGTGTTCCTGAACATCCACAATTGGCATCGTAAACATCATTTTCTGTACAGGCATCGCCATCATCACATACTGTTCCTATCAATGCATCGTCTTGACCTGGACATTGATCTAATGTATCACAAACTCCATCGCCATCGGTGTCTGGAAGTGGTGTACCACTACATCCACAATTTGAATCGTATGTATCATTCTCTGTACAGGCATCGCCATCATCACAGGCTGTTCCTATTAAGGCATCGTCTTGTCCTGGACATTGATCTTGCTCATCACAAATACCATCGCCATCACTATCTGGTAAAGGAATTCCAGAACACCCACAATCTGTATCATATACATCGTTAGCTGTACAGGCATCTCCATCATCACAGGCTGTTCCTATTAAGGCATCATCTTGTCCTGGACATTGATCTTCAGTATCACAAACACCATCGCCATCACTATCTGCTACTGGTGTTCCTGCACAATCACAATTAGCGTCTAAGACGTCATTTTCTGTACATGCATCACCATCATCACAAGTTGTTCCTGCAGAACATCCTTTTTGAATTGTAAAATAATCAGCTATTGCTCCATTATCTCTTATAAATTTTAAATTTAATTCGTTCCCATCAACTTCAAGTATACATGATCCTAATTGGTTTAGAGATATATTCATAGCATTATGATCTAAACTTCCTCCAGAGGTTTTCCCTGAAGAACCTGCTGTGATATAAACCGCACCTTCTGGATCAGTAGCATCTTTTACATAGGCTCCGCTACCATCAATTCTACCATCTCCATCTCCTGTAGCTCCAACCGTATGAGTATTTGAGTTGAACGATCCTGAATTACCATAATGGCCATTTAAAAGAAAGAACGCTCATAAGAGTGACTATGGCCATTTAAAACTAAATCTACTCCATTAGATTCTAACATTGGTAGAAAGTTTTGTCTCATATCTATAAGGTTAGATTCAGAATCTGAATCATGCGACCCTTTAGTATATGGAGGGTGGTGCCACATAGCAACAATCCACTCTTGAGTTGTATTTTGAATATCACTCTGCGCCCAATTATACATGGCGCCTCCTACAGACCTACTTGTGTCATATGAATCTAGAATGATAAAGTGTACGTTACCATAATCAAATGAATAATACGCCTCGGTTCCAGAAGCTAAACCACCAGATTCTCCAGCGGTAGGAAAAGTAAAAATATCATAATATGGTCCTGTTTGCGAACCCGAATCTGCACTATAACCATCGTGGTTTCCTAAACACGACCATGCAACAGAATTCTTTAATTTATCCTCATACATGTTTTCAAATACGGCGTTCTGATATTCATTATCTGTACCACTATTATAGGCATTATCACCTAAAAACAAAATCCCATCAGTAACATTAGAACCTATATAATTATAGTAAGCATCTCTTACATTTCTCTGGTTACTATTAGCAGTTCCTGGGTCTCCCAATGCCCAAAATGTAAAAGGTTCAGAAGAACCAATTGTTGGATGTGTTTTGAAATATACATCATTAGCGCTAGAAATTAATACTGCACTAGAATTGGCTATTTCATAATAGTAAACTGTATTAGATGTTAGTCCTGTAATTTCAATTTCATGCTCTGTTTTTGGTACTAAATCTGAAGCAGATTGAGTAAGATTTCCTAATGAAGCCCCATAATTAACAACAGACTCGGTTGGAACTTCAGTTCTCCATTTTATAACCATACTCGAAGATGTTCCCTTTTGAAGATAAGGACCTCTTTCAACATTAACAGCTCCCGGAGTTGTAGTTGACCCACTTAACTTGAAATTGAAGCTTATATCTGAACTTGTTGCATTAGTTTGATGAATCTCAACTGCCAAAACATTTGTGCCAACTACTAATGTATTGGCTATAATCTGAGATATCCATGTAGTTTCATCTGCACCTCCTACGGTTGCACTAGCATATGTTTGGTAACCCCAAGAACCTGGCATATTACTAGTCCAAACTAGTGTCCCATTTAGGTATACCGCCATACCATCATCTCGAATGGCTTCCATTTCCAAAAAGTCATATTGACTAGGATCAGTTACTGTAAATGACTTTCTAAAATATGTTGTTGGATATTTATTAGTTGAAGAAGGTCCAAAACTTACTGTTGTTGCTTCTCCATCTCCATAACCTAATTCTGCATTTCCAGAAGCCCAGGAAGAATCGTCAAATCCTGTACCAGACCAAGATGTTCCTTGATTACTACCATCATCTAAATATTTCCATACTTCATCAGCATCTACAATATCATTTGAAACTGGTGGGGCAGAAAATCCAGTCATTGTAAAATTGAAACTAATATCCGAACTATTTATACGCTGTTGATGTATTTCTACCGCAACAATATTATCCCCAGCCACTAAGCTATTAGTAACAGTTTGCGTAATCCAAGTAGATTCTGCAGCGCCAGATATTTCAGGGCTACTTGCAAATGTACTTGAAGTAATAGTACCTGCTGGCATATTATCTCGCCATACCTCAGTACCATTAATATAAACAACTATTCCATCATCTCTTATTGCTTCTAGTTCTAAAAAGTCAAAATTACTTGGATCTGTTACATTAACAGTTTTCCTAAAGTAAGTAGTTATATATTTATTATTGGGGTCTGGTCCAAAACCTAATGTAGTTGCTTCGCCACCATCTCCATAGCCCAATTCTGCGTTTCCAGAAGCCCAAGAGGAATCGTTAAAACCTGAGCCGGTCCAAGCGGTGCCTTGATTACTACCATCATCTAAATATTTCCAAGAATCACCAGCTAAAATAATATCATTCCCACTAGGTGGTGCAGCATCTTGCGCAGTTAATTCAAAATCAAAACTTAAATCTGAACTACTAGCACTACGTTGATGTACCTCAACTGCCAAAACATTAGTTCCTGACACCAATGAATTAGCAATATTTGTAGATACCAAAGCATTATCAGACCCTTGAGTTGGTGTAAACGTATTATATGTAATAGTTCCAGTTGGCATATTTACACGCCATACTTCTGAGCCGTTGAGATATACAATTGCACCATCATCATAAGTAAGGTCTAAATCTAATGATGAAAAAGCAGCAGGGTCAGTTACATTAAATTCATGCCTTACATATACTGTGTATGTATTACTATTAATAACTGTAATCTCATCGCCATCTCCATATCCAAGATGCGCGTTTCCTGATGACCACGATGAATCATCATAATTTAAATCGTTCCAATCATCACCACCTTGATCAGAGGGTTGATTTTGGTTGTCATAGTAAGACCACGAAGAGCCATTGTTAATAAGCGTAGTTTGTCCAAAAACAGACATACTAAAAACACTCAGAAAGAGTATTAAAAGGTTGGTTTTAAAATAGGGTTTCATAATGGTTGGTTGGTTTTAAAAGTGTTATAATTTATTTCATTTTAATAAAATTTCTTTTGCTATTATACCATCTAATAATTTTTTCATAAAAGTGGTGTTTTGTATTCTTAGGGGAGTTTATAAAAATATTCTTTTGCTAAAACAAGACTTTCTTTTGCTTTAACTGTATTATTATCAAGTACATATAATTCACACAACTTAAAATACGCACGTTCTTTTCTGGGAAAAATAGATACTATTCTTTGTTGTACTTCAATAGCCTTTTTATAATCCTTTTGCTTTAAAGCCAAATCAATCAATTTATCCTGCAAACTTACTATACTTCCAAGTTTGATTATACCTGCTTCAATAATTGCTATGGAATTGCTGTATCCCATTTCGAGTGTTTAAATTTTCCCATGCTGTTGCGGCTTCAATGTAGTTCTCTGGAAAAGCCTCCTTAGTATGCTTTAATAAAAATTCAAAAGTAAGTGCAGCGCTATTGAACTGTTTTAATTTCATTAAAGATTTGGCTTTCACTCTAAGCACACGAACATTAGTTGGCTCATAAATCAAAACTTTATTACAATAATTTAAGGAAGCTTCGTAATTATTAAGCCTATAGAAGTTTTTAGAAAACACTAATTGTTGTTCAGAACTTAAAAGTCCTAAATCTTCAGATTTTTTTAAATCGCTAATACTCTTTTGATACTCTTCGTGTTGAAAATAAAGTTTACCTCTTTTGAAATATAGGAAGGAACTGTCAGGGTGAATTTTAATCTCTTTAGAAACCGCAATAATCTTCTCATCTAAATCACCATGAGGGAATACATTTAGACAAATAAGAAAAAAGAATAAAAAAGATACTATTTTTAACATACTGAACTTACCCCCTCAAGTAAGAATGTACAATTTAGATAAAAAAATCTAATT
Organism: Jejuia sp. G7-7; assembly: GCF_055808955.1. Taxonomy (NCBI): domain Bacteria; kingdom Pseudomonadati; phylum Bacteroidota; class Flavobacteriia; order Flavobacteriales; family Flavobacteriaceae; genus Jejuia; species Jejuia sp. G7-7. Next base: position 2,139,135 of record NZ_JBVVSZ010000002.1, on the reverse strand, counting down.
AACAGACTAATTAAGTGAATTATTTTTCTTTCATTATTAAGCATTTAATCGAAATTTCATGTAGAATAACGTATAAAAGTAAAATTAGCTTAATATAGAAAATGTCATAATATACTGATTTTCTGATATTTAAAATAATCACATGTTCTAAATAAATGTATTTCATCGCTTTTTTTGCATTTCATGGAGTTTTTAATTCTAAAATTATATATTTGTCCCAACCGAATTTATAATTTAAATGATATACCTACTAAAATCAACTATAATTTACAGCTGTAATAAAGTCAAAATAATTTTGACAATTCTACTAGTTAAACTCTGTAGTTTCTTTTGCACATGGTGATTTGACTCAACGAATAATTGACAAAACTGCTGAAATTACGGAAACCCCAAATAATGCTGAACTCTACTATGAGCGAGGTTACCTATACCAACAACACAAAGAATTCAGCAATGCATTAGACGATTACATAAAAGCTGAAAAATTTGGGATATCTGGTAAATTAATCTTGTTTAGAAAAGCACAATCCTATTATCATAACAACGAATATAAAGCAGCTTTAGTTGAAATAAATAAATTCACAACTATTGATAATATTGATGTTAAGGCGAAAAAACTTAAGGCGAAAATATTTTTTGAACTTAAAGAATACAATAAAGCAGTAATGTTATATGATTATGTTACTAAAAACATGATTGATTTTAGACCTGAAGATATTGTTGAACATTGTACAATTATACTTGCAGAAGATAATAATAACTACAAAAAGCACTTAATGTTGTTGAATATGGTCTTGATAAATTAGGAGAAGACACTTTAACCTTAAGATTGAAAAAATTGGAGCTTCTAAAAGCTTCAAATAAAACTGAAGAAACTATCCAAGAATATAACTATTTCATTAAAAAATATAACAGAAAGGAATTCTGGTATTACAAAAAAGCAAAATATTTATTGGAAGGCAATAATGTTATCGAAGCTAATATAAATCTACAATTAGCAAAAGTAACTATAGATCAACTAAATGCTAAATTCCAAAAAGTAGCATCTGTATCACAATTAAAAGAACAAATAAAAAATTTAGAAGAAAAAATTAATTCCCTAAAATCATGATAAAAAAACTACCCTTATGTTAATGATGCTGTTTACAGCTATTTCATTTTCGCAGACATTAAACATTCCAATTACAAGTTCTAGCACCGGTTCAGGTGAGGAACGTGTAAGTGATGGAGATGTGAGTACCTCAAGTTCAGATTTAGAATTTTACCACGACGGCTCTACCCAGCAAGTTGTTGGTCTGTATTTTGAAAATGTTACTGTTCCTAAAGGTGCTACCATAACAAATGCCTATATTCAATTTCAAGCCGATCAAGAAGGTTCTGGAAATGTAACAGTAAATATTGAAGGTGATGATAGTGATAATGCTTCAATTATTGATACTAATGATGATTACAATATTTCTGGAAGAACTCCAACAACGGCTGACGAAGATTGGGCAATTGCTAGCTGGGTTGGTGATAAGGATCAGGCTACTGCAGATCAAAGAACACCTGATATTAGTTCAATAGTTTCTGAAATCACCTCACGAAATGGTTGGTCCTCAGGAAATAATATGGCATTTATGTTTACAGGAGTATCAAGATCAAGCGGAGCTTGGAGAGAAGCAGAAAGTGGTTCTTCAACTGGCGAACCTATATTACACATTGAGTATGTTGTTCCTCCTAATGAAATAGATGTAACTGGAAATGGAAATTCTATTACAAATGGTGATACTACTCCAAGCGCTTCAGATAATACTCAGTTTGGCTCTATAGGAACTGGACAAACACTCACTAAAACTTTTTCAATTATAAATGAAGGCGGTTTAGATTTAGATTTATCTGGAAGCCCAATAGTTGCTATTAGTGGAGATTCTCAATTCTCAGTAACTACTCAACCTAGTTCATCAACGCTAGGCAGTTCAGAATCTGTAGATTTTGTAGTTGAATTTGCTCCAACCGCTACAACTACATACAACGCTACCATTTCAATTGAAAATGATGATTCTAATGAAGACCCCTATACTTTTGATATACAAGGAACTGGAGCTACTCCAGTTATAGATTTAGATGTTTTAGGAAATGCTACCTCTATAACTGATGGAGATGACACTCCTAGTGCTTCAGATGATACCGATTTTGGATCTATATATTCTTTTGTAGAAAGAACAAGAACATTTACAATAGAAAATACAGGTAATAGTTTATTAACTATTTTCTTCTGTAGTTAGCAGTAATTCAGATTTTACAATTTCAAGTAATCCTTCTGCAAGTGTTGGAATTGGAGCATCTACAACATTTGATGTTACTTTTGCACCATCTAGCGTTGCAACAATTTCATCTACAATTACAATAAATAGTAACGATCCAGACGAAAGCCCATTTACTTTTGATGTAGAAGGACAATCGACTAATCCACCTACTTTTCCAGCTACTATTAGTGCTGGTAATGATTGGTTTTATTTAGATGATGGTAGTAACCAAGGTACTGCTTGGAGAGCATTATCATATGATCATGCTGGATGGGTTGAAGATGCAACTGAAATAGGTTACGGAGACGGCGGTGAAGCTACAACAGTTGGATTTGGTCCAAATGCAAATAATAAATACCCAACAACATATTTAGAAAATATCTTAACATTGCAGATGCTAGTGTTTTTAATAGTATAGATTTAGAAGCTATTAGAGATGATGGTATGGTAGTATACCTAAATGGTTCTGAAATATGGAGAGATAATATGCCAGCAGGAACTATTAATTATGATACTTACGCTAGTAGCCCTGAAATTTCAGGAGCTGCAGAAACTACTTGGATTACTAATTCTGTTACTTCTACTAGTTTAGTTACCGGTATTAATGTTGTTACTGTAGAGATTCATCAGCAACGTCCTAGTAGTTCAGATATTAGTTTTAATTTTAAATTTACACCAAGTGCCTCAACAGTTCCTTCTTCTATTGTAGAACGAGGTCCATACTTACAGAGTGGTACATCAACTAGTGTAATCGTAAAATGGAGAACCGATAATTCAACTGAATCTGTAGTGAACTATGGTACATCATTAGGTTCGTTATCAATGAATGAAACGGATGCTACATTAAAAACTGAACACGAAATAACCCTTACTGGTTTAACACCTAACACAAAATACTACTTTAATATTGCCAACCTTACTGAGGTAATTTCAGAGAGTGTTAGTGGAGAAATGTATATAATTACTGCTCCAACTATTGGCACAAAACAATTTACTCGTGCTTGGATTTTAGGAGACCCTGGAACAGCTAACACCAACCAGAGAAACGTACGTGATGCTTATTACGACTATGTTGCTGCTGCCACAACAAACACCGGGAAAACTGATATGATGCTGTTCTTAGGTGATAACGCCTACAATAGCGGAACAGATACGGAATATCAAAATGCATTTTTCGATATTTATGATGAAATGCTTCAAAAATCTGTAGCATGGTCTTGTTTAGGAAATCATGATGGTTATACTGCCGATTCTGCAACTCAATCTGGTCCGTATTACGATATCTTTTCATTCCCAACTGCTGCTGAGGCTGGCGGAACTGCATCAGGTACTGAAGCCTATTATTCTTTTGACTATGCAAACATTCACTTTATCATTTTAGATTCATATGAAACTAGTCGTTCAGTTGGAGGAGCTATGTATAATTGGGCTGAAACGGATATCCAAAACACTACTCAAGATTGGATTGTAGTATTATTCCACCACCCTCCATATACTAAGGGTTCACACGATTCAGATACTGAAACTGAACTTATTCAAATGAGGCAAAATTTCATGCCAATGCTTGAAAGCAATGGTGTAGACTTAGTTTTAAATGGTCATAGTCACTCTTACGAGCGTTCTTATTTCCTAAATGGACATCATGGTACATCTGGTACTTTTAACTCTGGTACGCATACCGTTGGTACAACAGGAAGTGGTGACGGAAAAACTGATGGAAATGGTGCTTATGCAAAAACAAATCTTCAAACAGATGGTGCTGTTTATATTACCACAGGTTCAGCTGGAAAAATTACAGGTTCATTAACACAACATAATGCAATTTATGCTGCATTATATCAATTAGGATCATGTATTATGGAAGTTGAAGATGATGGTAGTGGCGGACAAAACTTAACAGTTAAGTTTTTAAGAGATAACGATGTTATTTCAGACTATTTCACGATAAACAAAACAGGTTTAACACTTTCAAATGACGAAACTAAAACTGTTACTAAGAGTTTAACACTTCACCCTGTTCCAACAAAAGACATATTAAACATTAGTATTTCTTCAAAAGAAAGCTTTAAAGGTGCTAAGTTTTATGATGTTCTTGGTAAACTAGTTAAAGAAAGTACAAACCAAACTATTAACGTAAGTAAGTTGAAAGAAGGTATGTATATAGTAGAAATAGCAACCGATCAAAAAACTTACTTCAAATCAATTATAAAGGAGTAAGTCAAAAATTAAACATATCAAAAGAACCTACAATATTTTTATTGTAGGTTTTTTGTTTTTAAATAGCTCATTTCTAGGTTGAAAAAATTTCAAGAATACTTTTAACTATTTATCAAACGTAAACTAAACACCTAAAAATCAATCATATAAATTTAAAAAATGTATTTCATCGATTATTTTTGCGTTTCATGGAGCTAAGTAATATATTTGCTTCAAATAATTAGTCCCAAACTAAAATTTAACCGCTTATGAGACCAACAATTACTCTCAGGAAGTTACTATTCGCTTGCACATTTATGTTTATTTGTATAAGTGGATTTTCGCAAACAATTAGTGTAAACATTACAGATGCTGATGGTGGAGATGATGCAGAAGAAGATATAAGTTCTGGAACAGTAGATTTAACAAGTTCAGATCTAGAATTTTGTAATGATGGATCTGACCAGTTAGTAGGTATTCGATTTCAAAACGTAAATCTACCTCAAGGCGCAACAATTACTAGTGCTTATATACAATTTGATGTTGATGAGGCTGAAACTGGAGCATTAACAATAGACATTGTAGGTATTGATGTTGATAATGCAGCTCAATTTAATACTACAGCTTTCAATATTTCAGACCGAATAGATGGAGATATCTCAAATGGCACCTCAGCTACTCAAACTTGGTCTCCACCAGATTGGGGTACTGTAGGTCTAAATGGAGTTGACCAAAGAACATCCGACTTAAGTGCTATTGTAAAAGAAATAATTGATAGACCTGGATGGGCTTCTGGTAACGATATGGCATTTGTATTTTCACCAAACTCTGGTTCACCTAATATTAGAACAGCAGAAGATGGTGATAGTGGAAGTCACTTTTTACAATTAAATGTAGCTTATACTGTTCCACCTTCAAGAGAAATAAATATATCAGGTAATAATAATACTATTCCAGATGCTAGTACAACCATTTCAACAGTTCTTGATACAGACTATGGCACAGTAGCAATTGGTAGTCCTGTAGCTCATACATTTACCATTCAAAACTTTGGAGGTGCAAATTTAACATTTTCTAATCCTGTAATTACAGGTCATACTAGTGATTTCACCGTAACTGCTAATCCAACATCTCCAGTAGGATCTGGTAGTAATTCAACGTTTACTGTTACATTTAATCCTACTACCGTTGGGACAAGGTCTGCAACTGTTTCAATAGCAAATAATGATTCTGATGAAAACCCATATACTTTTGATATACAAGGCTTAGGTGTAACTCCTGCTCCAGAAATTAATATTACTGGAAATGGGATTGACATAGCTAATGGCAGTACAACGGCGCTAACTAGTGATGACACCAATTTTGGTGCTTTAGATGTTACTACTGGAACAAATACAAATACCTTTACTATTGAAAATACTGGAACTATTGATCTAAATTTAACGGATCCAAGTCCATTTATAACAATTACTGGTGATACTGCAGATTTCACACTTACTGCAAACCCCAGTACTCCTATTGCAGCTTCTGGAAGCACTACTTTTAATATTACTTTTAACCCAACAACTGGAGGAGAAAAAAATGCAACTATCTCTATAGCTAATGACGATTCAGATGAAGATCCATATACTTTTGTGGTGCAAGGTGCTGGAGCATTAGTTACCGCAGGAGGCTCTTGGAGTTATCTAGACAACGGTACAGACCACAACCCTCAATTAACAAATACAGCTTTTAACTATGCTGCTTGGGCAACAGGCAACGCTGAGTTAGGTTATGGTGATGGAGACGAAGCTACCGTTGTTAGTTATGGACCTAGTGCAGGTGCTAAATATCCAACAACATATTTCAGAAAATCATATACTGTTACTGCTGCTGATGTAGCTAACGCCACTTTAGTTATGAATGCTATTAGAGATGATGGTATGGCAGTTTATGTTAACGGAGCATTAGTTTGGGCAGACAACCTTCCCGCTACTTGGGGATATTTAACTTATGCAACCGGTTACTGAGGTTTCTGGTAGCGCAGAAAGCACCTGGATAACAAAAAAATAAACAATCCTTTTTAACCCCAGGAACATATGAAGTTGCTGTGGAGATACACCAACAAAGAGCTAATAGTTCTGATATTAGTTTCAATTTTGAAATGTATACAAATAATGACTATGTTGCTCCAGTAGCTCCAGAAATAAATATAACTGGTAATACTACCAACATTCCTAGTGGAAGCACTATTACATCAGTAGCAAATGATACCGATTTTGGAGGGTTAGATGTTACAACTGGTACAAGCACTCATACTTTCACTATTGAAAATATCGGTACTGCAACCTTAAACCTAACGAATCCAAGTCCGTATATTACCTTAACTGGTGATACTGCTGATTTTACGCTTACTGCTAACCCTAGCACACCAATTGCAGCCTCAGGGAGTACAACTTTTGATATTACTTTTAACCCTACTTCTCCAGGAGGAAAAACTGCAACTATTTCAATTGCTAATGACGACTCAAATGAAAACCCCTATACATTTATTGTTTCAGGAGCGGGAGCAATAATTAGTGCCGGAGGATCGTGGAGCTATCTAGACGATGGCACAGACCATAATCCTCAACTAACAAATACAGCTTTTAACTATGCAGCCTGGGCAACTGGTAATGCAGAATTAGGCTATGGAGATGCTCCTACTACAGTAGTTAGTTATGGGCCAGATGCTAACAATAAATATCCAACAACTTATTTTAGAAAATCATATACAGTTACCGCCATTGATGTAGCAAATTCAACTTTGGTAATGAGAGCTCTAAGAGATGACGGTATGGCTGTTTACGTAAACGGAACATTAGTTTGGACAGATAATATGCCTACTACTTGGACTTATTTAACTTATTTAACAACACACGGCCTTTCTGATGTTTCGGGATCAGAAGAAACTACTTGGATTACAAAAAAGTATCAAACCCTTTTTTCGGTTTACCTACAGGCACTTATGAAATTGCTGTAGAAATTCACCAGCATAGACCTACAAGTTCAGACTTAAGATTTGACTTTGAAATGTATACAAACAACGATTATGTATTTATGCCACCTACTTCTCCAGATAGTGACGGAGATACCGTAGCTGACTATATAGATGCTGATGATGATAATGATGGTGTTCCCGATATTATTGAAGGTTGTCAAAGTAGTCAATTTGAAGATTTAAATTCTGGCGGAGGATCAGAAGAGTCAATATTATCAGATTTTCCTTTTTCTAAAAACCTTGACAATGGTAATCAAATAGACTATAGCATAACAGGTACTTTTAATGATATTACAAGTTATAATGCTGGAGAGCAAGGATGGTCTATCAGAGTTAGTGGTCCTGCTACTTCCGGAACTATGACCATGGATTTCGTAACAGATGTTGATGATTTATTTTTTAAATTGGTAGATTTTGATGAAAATGAGACATGGACTGTTGATGTTTATGACGACACTAATACTTTAATTGACCTAACTGCAATACCAAATATTTATCATTTGGGTTCTAATGTAGCCCATGCTGGCAATACTTTTAGTGATAGTGTAGGCGGAGGAGGTACAAATTATGATGGCGATAGTGTTGCTGATGATGCAAATCACTCTGTATATTTTTACTTCCCTGGCGTTAGCATAAGTAGAATAGTTTTCACAATTGAGCAACCAAATGGCTCAACAATTAGAGTTGCAGGTATGCAATATTGTATTGTGGATACTGACGGAGATGGAATAGACGATACAATTGACCAAGATAGTGATAACGACGGTATACCAGATTTGGTTGAAGCTGGAGGTTACGACACAGTAGGTAATGGTATTGTAAATGTTTTAACTGATACCGATGGTGATGGTTTAGCTGATATTTATGATAATGACTCTGCTAACTATAATACTTTCGAAACCTCAACAATTAATTTTGGAGATTTCGATGGAGACACTATAGAAAATCGAATTGATTTAGATAGTGATAACGATGGTATTTTAGACATTATCGAATCAGGTCAATTTGATACTAATGGAGATGGTCAAATTGATGGATTTACAGATACAAACGATGATGGATACCATGATGCATATGATGGTGCTAGTAGTAGACTTTTAACCGGACCTGATGGAAATGCTGATGGTGTTCCTGATAGTTACCCTAATCACAATACAGATAATACTGGCTACCCTAGTTTTATAGATATTGATTCTGACGATGATGGTATAACTGATAATACCGAAGCGCAAGCAACTGGTTCATACGTTGCCTATGGAACTACTGATACCGATGGAGATGGTATTCCTAACGCATTTGACAATTCAGGAAGCTTTGGAGGAAATGGCTTAACACCTATAGATACTGACCATGATTGTATTCCTGATTATTTAGATACAAATTCTGATGATGACCCTGAAAATGATAGTATTGAAGGACATGATACTAACGGTGATGGTGTAGTAAACGGAAGTGATTCACCAAATGCAGATACTGGTCTCTTTACAGGTACCGATACAGATGGGGATGGTTTAGATGATGGATTTGATAATAATGATGCAACTTTTTTAGCAACAAATTCAAGTCTTCAAGCTACATCTCACCCAATTGCAGATGGCATGCATGACAGAGATTGGAGAGCTTCAAATTCTCCAATAGATTTTGATGGTGCAAATGATTTTATTGACTTTGGAGATAATCATGACTTTACTGGTGCTTTCTCAATAGAGGCATGGGTATTACAAGAAAGTTCATCTGGTTCTGAAGCTACTATTATGTCTAAAAGAGATGCAAAGTCTGGTAACGAAAGAGGTTACCATCTAGTAGTGAACTCAGGAAATTTTGTCAACCTAAAATGGTATGATAATTCAGGTTCAGCATTAATTGATATTACATCGTCTCACGCAATAACAAACAACAAATGGCATCATGTAGCAGCAACTTATGATGGAGGAACAGCAAGAATATATATTGATGGTATTGAACTTGCATCTGGTTCTCCTTCTGGAGCACCTACAAACGGGACTGAAAAGTTTATGATTGGAGGAATGTATGATAGTGATAACCCATGCACAAGTGCAACTAACCATTTTGATGGATTTATTGACGAAGTTCGTATTTGGAATGTAAGTTTATCAGCTACTCAACTTCATGAAATGATGAACCAAGAAATACAAAATAACGGAGGTACTGTTCAAGGAAGTGTCTTAAATAATGATATTTCAGGAAGTTTATCTTGGGCAAGTTTAACAGGATATTATCCTATGAATACTGGAATAGCTGTAGATCAATCGACTGCTGCATCATCTCATGGTTTTCCAAAAACATAACAACAACACAACCACAAACTGCTCCATTACCTTATACAACTGTAAGAGACGGAGAATGGACAGACAATACAGCTACAACACCATGGTCTCAAGGAAACTCAGTTTGGAGTCACCCTGATGCCCTAGGAATAGATGGATCAACAATAATCGATTGGAATATTGTAGTAACTTCTCATGATATTACATCAGGAGATAAAGATATTACAGTTCTTGGTTTAATAGCAGACACCCCAGGTACTACGCTTACAATAGCTGATCCAATAGAGCCACAAGACGAAACTAATTCTGGTCAGAGTTTAAGAGTTACTCATTATCTAGAAATGGATGGTGATATAGATTTAGTTGGTGAATCTCAATTATTGCAAGACGAAGGTAGTGTATTGGCAACAAGTAGTGCTGGTTCTTTACAAAGAGACCAACAAGGAACTCAAGATTTATACACATATAACTATTGGTGTTCTCCAGTTGGACTTAGTAATATTTCTACCAACAATACAGCATTTAATCTCAACAATAATATTCTAAGAAATGGTACTGTAAGCGCAACACCTAATGACATTACCTTTATAACATCAAACTATGATGGAAATATTTCCGGTACAGATATAGATATTGCTGATTTTTGGATATGGAAATATGCTAACTTACAAGCTGATAATTATGCGGCTTGGCAACATATCAGAAGTGGTGGTTTGTTGAATGTTGGCGAAGGATTTACAATGAAAGGTGTAGCAAGTTCAGGAACTTCACATGCATCAACACAAAATTATGTTTTTGAAGGTAAACCCAATAATGGAGATATTACATTACCAATTACAGCAGGAAACGAGTATTTGGTAGGAAACCCTTACCCATCTGCATTAGATGCTGATGAGTTTATTAAAGATAACATTAGTAACTTGGAAACAGATGGAAGAAATTCTAGTGGAAATGTTATTAATGGCGTACTTTACTTCTGGGATCATTTTGCTTCTGGTTCTCATGTTCTAAGTGATTACCAAGGAGGTTATGCAACTTACACCTTAATGGGAGGAGCTGTTGCTATTAGTAATGACATAAGAATTAATAATTCTGGTAGTATCGGTACAAAAACTCCCGGTCGATATGTTCCTGTTGGACAAGGCTTCTTTGTGTCAGCAATTTTAGACATAGACCTTAATAATGATGGAGAAGATCTAGATATGGATATGACTCCAGATCCAGATCCTAACGATCCTGCATTAACTGAAACCATTGATGGTGGAAATTTAATATTTAAAAATAGTCAACGTGTATTCCAAAGAGAAGGAACTGCTGCTTCAATATTTTTAAAATCCGGAAAGACAAAAAACAAGAACCATATTACTAAAAACACTAATAACGATGAAAGGCAAAAAATAAGATTAATGCTCGATTCTCCTAATGGGTATCATCGTCAATTATTGGTTGGTGCCGATGAAAAATGTTCTAATAATTTTGATATGGGCTATGATGCACCACTAATTGAAACCAATAAAGAAGATATGTATTGGGTATTCAATAATTCTAATTTTATAATCCAAGCTGTTAATAATTTTAATCAAGACCAAGTTTTACCTTTAGGTTTAAAAATTGATAAAGCGGGAATAGCGACTATTAAAATTGATGCGCTTGAAAATATAAGTGAAGGAAAAAATTATTATTCATGATAAGGTACTTGGTACTTATAAAGATTTAAGTGAAGGAAAGTTTGAAACTTATTTAGAATCTGGAGAACATAATAATCGTTTTGAGTTAGTATTTGCAAATTCACTTTTACTATCGTCTGAAGATGATGAACTGAGTGATAATTTAAATATTTACTTTACTAATGATACTAAAAATATTGTGATTCTTAACCCTGAATCTTTAAACATAAAAGAAGTAAATCTATACAATATTATTGGTCAGTCAGTAAATAACTTCAAGATTAATTCTGATGAAACAGTAATAGAACACCAAGCAAAACAAATAAAATCTGGTGTTTACATTATAAAGCTTCATACTGAAAATAAAATTATCACAAAGAAAATACTAGTTGATTAGTTATAATTTAAGTACGTAGTAACAACAATAAAAGCAAGTTAATATCTTATAAAAAAAGAGATTAACTTGCTTTTACTATTTAGAACAATATGAAAAAAAGTTGAGTTACTTTTAGTTAGAACAAGCCCAAATCTACCGTTTTCTAAACTCTACTTCAAGGCTCAGAGGGACCCTTCAAGGCTTCCTTACTTCTGAGATTAAAGTTTCAAGTGCTACTTTTTCTTGCTCGCCAGAAACCATTTTTTTAAGTGTATAACTATTTGAGGCTATTTCTTGTTCTCCCACCAAAACAACAAATGGGATATTCCGTTTATTGGCATGGTTCATTTGTTTTTTCATTTTGGCCGCATCTGGATATAATTCAGCATTAATACCTTGAGAACGCAGTTTTTTAATAGCTTTTAAACTGAACAACGCCTCTTTTTCTCCAAAATTGATAAACAGTACATCTATGTTTTTTGAAACCGTTTCTGGAAACAGACCTAATTCTTCCAATACCAGATAAATTCTGTCCAAGCCAAAGCTAATACCAACACCACTCATATCTTTCATTCCGAAGATACCAGTAAGGTCATCATAGCGACCACCACCACCAATAGAAGCCATCTTTACAGTTTCCGGAGCTGCAACTTCAAAAATTGCACCTGTATAGTAGTTTAAACCACGAGCTAGTGTAACATCCAATTGTAATTTGGCTGTTGATAAGCCTAATTCAGAAATAGCGCCATCAATAAAGGCTAATTCTTCAATACCTTTCTTACCTTCTTCGGAAGATGATAAAATAGTTTTTAAGCTTTCTATTTGAGATTCAAAAGAGCCCGATAACGTAAATAATGGTTGTAATTTTATAATACCTTCTTCTGAAATACCTTTAGTACGCATTTCATCTTTTACCTTCTCCTCGCCTATTTTGTCAAGTTTATCAAGAGCAACAGTAAAATCAATTAATTTATCAGAAGCGCCGATAACTTCAGCAATGCCTGATAATATTTTTCTGTTGTTTATTTTAATGGTAACACCCTTCAGTTTTAAAGCAGAAAATACGGTATCATACAATTGAATAAATTCTACCTCCTGCCATAAAGATTTACTTCCTACCACATCCGCATCACATTGGTAAAACTCTCTAAAACGCCCCCTTTGGGGCCTGTCAACACGCCAAACAGGTTGAATTTGATAGCGTTTAAATGGAAATTCTATCTCGTTTTGGTGTTGCACTACGTAACGTGCGAATGGAACGGTTAGGTCGTAACGGAGGGCTTTTTCAGAAATACTCGCTGTTAATTTATTTGAATCCTTTTTGGTATAAGCTTCAGAATTTGCTTTAGATAAATAATCCCCAGAATTCAAAATCTTAAAAATTAACCTATCCCCTTCATCTCCATATTTACCCATTAACGTATCAGAGTTTTCAAAACTTGGTGTTTCAATAGATTGAAATCCGTAGGTTTCAAAAGCTCCACGAATGGTATAAAAAATATAGTTTCGTTTTGCTACCTGTTCTGGATTAAAATCTCTTGTGCCTTTTGGGATGCTTGGTTTTTGAGCCATATTCAATTACCTGCTGGGGCAGGCATTTCTTTTTATTGATTATAGAAAATACTGTTTATTAAAACCTCTCCATACAATAACTAATGGAATAGTGTGATGAGGAGTTGCAAAAATAACAGTTTATATTAAAATAGATTCCTACCTACGCAGGAATGACAGAACTAATTTATGATATCATAAAAATAACTGTACAATTCTCCTTTAGTAATTGAAGCTCCTTGTTCAATCATTTTAAATTTGTCTAAATTTTTATCATCAGTATATGCTTTATCTGCTTGTAAAAATTCAACAGAATCATCCATTAAATTTTCACGTAACCAACCATAACCTTCTTTTGTAGTGATATCAATGTCTTCATTTTTAACATTTACTACAATAGCATGCATGTTTTTTTCATCTAAATGAAATAAATACATATGCTGAGGTGCAAAATGCTCTAAATACTTTGCTTGATTTAGCACACCTTCCCAAATTAAATCGCTGAACACATCCAGCTCCATTTCAGCTAAATCTGGTTTATTAGCTTTTAAATTTGTCCATTCATCAGCAGTTATAGATTGTGTTGCTAAAAAGTTGATAAACTCTTTATGTAATTCTTCAAATTGTTCTTTAGATAATCTGGCGTATTTCATAACCCAAAATTAAGTTTTTTAAATGAGTTTCATAAAAAAACCGTTTAGAAGTACATCCAAACGGTTTTAAGATACTATTGTATTTGAAAATTATGCTTGTGCGATAACTTCAAACGGTAAATCTACAGATACTTCTCTGTGCAATCGAACTACGGCATTATATTTACCTAAACGTTTCACATTTCCACCTGCAACCGAGATGAATTTTTTATCTATAGCGTGTCCTTCTTTTTCTAAAGCTGCAGCTAAATCGATGTTATTTACTGAACCAAATAACTTATCTCCAGACCCTACTTTAGAAGCTATCTTAATTTCTAATGCTTTAAGTGCTTCAGCAGTTTTATTAGCATCATCAACTATTTTCTTTTCTTTAAAAGCGCGTTGCTTTAAGTTTTCTGCTAAAACTTTTTTAGCAGAAGGTGTCGCTAACATAGCTTGACCTTGAGGAATTAAAAAGTTTCTACCATAACCGTTCTTAACTGTTACAACATCGTCTTTAAATCCTAAATTTTCAACGTCTTGTTTTAATATAAGTTCCATTGTTATGATTGTTTTATTTTAATAAATCGCCTACGTAAGGCATTAAAGCTAAGTGACGTGCTCTTTTTACAGCTACAGATACTTTTCTTTGATACTTTAATGATGTACCCGTTAAACGTCTTGGTAAAATTTTACCTTGCTCGTTAACAAAACCTAATAACCAGTCTGCATCTTTATAATCTACATACTTAATACCAGATTTTTTGAAACGACAATACTTTTTTTGCTTGTTTGTCTCTATATTAAGCGGAGTTAAATACCTGATTTCTCCGTCTTTTTTTGCTTTTGCTTGTTGATCTATAGATGCCATACTCATGCTTTTGCTTTAAGTTTTTCTCTTCTTCTCTCTGCCCAAGACACAGCATGCTTGTCTAATGCAACAGTTAAATAACGCATAAAACGCTCATCACGCCTAAACTCTACTTCTAAAGGCTCAATTACCTCTCCAGCAACTTGGTACTCAAATAAGTGGTAAAAGCCACTTTTCTTGTTTTGAATTGGGTAAGCTAACTTTTTAAGCCCCCAATCTTCTTTGGATATCATCTTTGCGCCTTGAGAAACAAGAAAATCTTCGTATTTCTTTACTGTCTCCTTTATCTGATCGTCAGATAAAACGGGATTTAAGATGAAAACAGTTTCATAATGATTCATAAAAATCTATTTATTTATTAAAAATTGGATGCAAAAATACTTATTTTCATCATATTACGCAACAATTTAATTATTAATTATTAGACTTAAATTAGTTTAAAAAATAATCACTTATATTAGAACTAAGCAATTGTTAATATTATGTTAAAATAGACGCTTTAACGATGTTTTTTGGTTTTTAACCGAATTATTCGTACTATTGTCGATATCTTAACCGAAATAATATAAATGTTATGACTTTAAACTGTGTAGTAGTAGACGATTCAGCGATACAACGTCTCTCTATAGTTAAGTTAGTGGAGAATCATCCATCACTAAACTTAATTGCAGAGTACAGTAGCGCTCTCGAAACAAAAAATGGTTTAAATACGCATCAAGTAGACTTAATTTTTTTAGACATTGAAATGCCAGCGCTAAATGGTTTTGAACTTTTAGACGTATTGAACAAAAAACCCCAAATTATCTTTGTAACCGGTAAAACTGAATATGCTTTTAAAGCATTTAATTATGACGCTACCGATTATTTACACAAACCAATTACTAAAGAACGCTTTAACACATCTGTTGAAAAAGCTCTTGAACAACATAAATTAACACTAGATTTCCATGAGGAAGAAGGTGAGCATATTTTTGTAAAGAGTAACCTTAAAAAACGTAAAGTTTATATTAAGGATATCAAATGGATTGAAGCTCTTGGTGATTATGTAAAATTAGTTACTGAAGAAACAAGCTTAGTAGTTTTATCTACAATGAAAGCTTTTGAGGCAGAATTGCCCGAAAACAAATTTTTAAGAATTCACAAATCTTATATTGTTAATCTTGATAAAATAGATAGATTTAACAGTAAGAATGTTGAAGTTGGTGCTTACGAAATTCCTTTAAGTAGAAATAAGAAGACTCAACTAGTTGACGCATTAAATAATATTTAATCTTACAACTAATATTTTAAAACGAGATACTGATTCAAATCAGTTCTAGTTCAATAAAGAAGTTTTTTAATAAATTTCACTAGAAGTTATCGACATTTAAAATTATTTTTAACCGACCGAAAATCTTTAATACTAAAGAAGCTATTGTTAATTTTAATGATAGCTTCTTTTGTTTTTGATAAAGATTGTTGCTTGGGAATTTTGACTAAAATATTTTTATAAAATTGATTACGAATTCTTGATACAGGTGGAGATTCTGGTCCCAATACATTATCATTAAAAACTTGACGCAACGATTTCACCAACCAAATTGAAGCGTTTTCTACCCGATTATAATCTTTATGCTTCAATGTAATTTTTATTTGCTTGTAAACTGGCGGGTATTTATAATTAAACCGTTCATCCATTTGCTCTTTAAACATCAATTTATAACTATTTGAAGATACTTGCTGCAAAATATTATGATATGGATTATAGGTTTGCACCAAAACTTTTCCACGTTTATCGGTTCTCCCTGCCCTACCAGACACTTGCATTATGAGTTGAAAACTACGCTCGTGTGCTCTAAAATCTGGGAAGTTTAGCATATTATCTGCATTCATAACACCTACCAACTTTACATTTCTAAAATCCAAGCCTTTTGTAAGCATTTGCGTACCTACCAAAATATCAACTTCTTGTTGTTCAAAAGCTGTGATTATTTTCTCGTAACCATACTTTCCTCTTGTTGTATCCAGATCCATACGAGCTACTTTATAATCGGGAAATAAAATTTTAACCTCTTCCTCTATTTGCTCAGTACCAAATCCTTTATTATCTAATTCTGGACTACCACAAGCACTACATTTTTTGTGCATTGCAGTATTGTAACCACAATAATGACAACGTAATTGATTTCTATATTGATGAAACGTTAAACTAACATCACAATTTGGACATTGTGGTGCATGTCCGCAAGTATTACATTCAATAATTGGCGAAAAACCACGACGATTTTGGAACAAAATAATTTGATTGTCTTCAGCAAGTGTCTCCTTCATTTCCTCAATAAGCCTATCACTAAAATGCCCTTTCATTAGCTTTCGTTTATGCTTATCTTTAATATCTACAAGTTCAATTTCTGGCATTAAAACATTATTAAATCTGTGGTTTAACTCAACAAAACCATAACGTAACTTTTGAGCATTAAAATAGCTTTCTAAACTAGGTGTTGCAGAACCTAACAATGTTTTTGCATTGTGCATATGTGCTAAAACTATTGCCGTATCTCTGGCGTGGTAACGTGGCGCAGGGTCAAATTGTTTGAAAGATTGTTCGTGTTCTTCATCTACAATAATTAACCCCAAGTTTTTAAAAGGTAAAAATATAGACGAACGCGCTCCTAAAACTATTTGCGCTTTAGCGGAATTTTGTAAAACGTTGTACCAAGCTTCAACACGTTCATGTGATGAATATTTAGAATGAAAAATAGCCACCTTCTCACCAAAATAATTTTGCAAGCGACCGACCAGTTGCGTAGTTAAAGCAATTTCTGGTAATAAATACAAGACTTGTTTTCCAGAATTTAAAACATCTTCAATCAGCTTTACATAAATTTCGGTTTTACCAGATGATGTTACACCATGTAATAATGTAGTATGATGGGTTTCAAACTCAGTTTTTATTTCTAATAATGCGTTTTCTTGATGTTCGTTTAGTTTTTTAGAATCCTCATTGGCTTCTCCAAGAAACTCAACACGATCTGTTTGAATATGATATTCTTCTAAAATAGTTTTATCAATTAATGTTTTTATAATTGAAGATGAAGCAGCACTTTCAGAAATTAAGTCTGATACTTTTACTGGTTTTTTAGTTTTAGAGGACAGCATAAATAACGTCATAACTACCTGTCTTTGCTTATGCGCTCTATCCAAATCACTTAATAATTTTTTAAGATTTTCTTCAGATGAATAATTAGCACTTAATTTCACGTAGCGCACCAATTTTGGTTTGTATTTTTCATAGACTTCTTCTTGAACAGAAATAGCATTTTTATCGATTAGCCTTTTAATTACAGGCAACACCGTCTTTTTATCCAAAATACTCATCACATCTTGGATTTTTAATGACGATTGATGATGTAAAGCCTCATAAACTAAAAACTCATCATCTTTTAAATCTACATCTTTAACTTGGTCATTCGTTTTTGTGATTACCGTTTCACTTTCTAAGATAAAAGCACTTGGTAATGCTGCTCGCATCACATCTCCCATAGTACACATATAATACTTTGAAATCCATTCCCATGATTTAAACTGAATTTCATTCACAAGCGGACTTTCATCTAAAATCTGATGAATATCTTTTGCATCATAAACTAACGGTGCTTCATTATGAATGCGATACACTAAACCTGTATAAATTTTTGATTTTCCGAAAGGTACAGAAACGCGCATGCCTTGCTTTAGATAATCAGCTTCTGCAGCAGTAATACTATATGTAAATAGTTTTTGTAGTGGAATTGGTAATATGACATCTATAAAATACTCCATAAATTACTTTCGCTTTCGTAATTTATTTAAAGATACGTTCAACTCATATCCTAAGAGTAAAATATTGGAATTCATCCACAAATAGAATAGTAATATTAATAACGCTCCAATAGAACCATAAAGTTTATTGTATTGACTAAAATTTTCAATATAAATACCAAATAAATAAGAGGTTAATATGATTAAAAGCGTTGTAAACAAAGCGCCAACTGAGAAAAATTTTGATTGTCTCCCTTCCTTCGTTCCAAAATAATACAATGTTGCAGTTGCCAGATACACCATAATTACAAAAAACACATATTTAGCAATATCAAACCAAAATACACCATCAGCATCTACATCATAACCTCTATTTCTAAAAAACCACAATGCTTCTTCTATCACATAAATTTGAAAATATCCTAAAACAGCTATAGTTAATATCAATAGAAAAGCTAATATTAAAGCGATACCTAGTGCAAAAATATATTGTTTAAAAACGTTACGTGTTAATTGTTCGTGGTATGAATTTTCAAAAGCTGAAAACACCGCATTTACGCCATTTGCCATTAAAGCAATTGACAAAACAAATACAGAAGACAAGAGACCTCCACGTTGCGTTTGTTCTATGTTTCCGAAAATATTCTCAAAGAAAAAACCTGATGTTGTTGGTGGTAAAAACGATTCTAAAAATGCCAAAAACTCTAACTTAAAACCATCAATTGGAATGTAAGGAATCACAATAAGTACAAACAATAAAAAAGGGAATAATGCGGTAAAAAAACTAAATGCGATAGCACTTGCTCTGGCTGTTAGCGCACCTTTAACAATACCTATGGCATACAATTCTAATAAATCATATAACGATAAACCTTCAAGACCAGGTAGTTTAATATTTTCTAAAAGCCTGACTAAAATATTTACTACTGGAATAGTATCTAATCTGTCTCGGATTGGTTTTGCCATTAATTGCTAATAATTTTCAGGTAGAACTTACTATCATGCAAGTTAAAAAATTAGTCGCACTAAAGAAGAAATTGTTTCAGAAATAAAAAAGAATAAAAAGCTATTTAACTGCTTTTAAACTTAAATCCATGTTATGAACAGAATGCGTTAAAGCACCACAAGAAATAAAATCTACACCACACTCAGCATAATGCCTAACAGTAGCTTCATTGATGTTTCCAGAAGATTCTGTAAGGCACTTATCCCCTATCATTTCAACAGCTTTTTTTGTGTCTTCGTAATCAAAATTATCAATCAAAATACGGTATACACCATCGCTTTGTAGAATTTCTTCAACCTCGGTTAAATCTCTAGCTTCAACCATAATTTGAAGATCTTTACCTGTTTCGTTAAGATATTCTTTGGTCATATCAATAGCTTTTGTGATACCTCCTGCAAAATCAATATGATTATCTTTTAGCATAATCATATCATATAAAGCAAACCTATGATTATCTCCTCCTCCAATTTTAACAGCCCATTTTTCTAAAACTCTAATACCAGGAGTAGTTTTACGTGTATCTAAAATTCTTGTTTTTGTACCTTTAAGTAATTCCACGAAACCTCTGGTTTTAGTAGCAATTGCACTCATACGCTGCATTGCGTTTAAAACTGTACGCTCTGCCTTTAAGATTGATTGAGAAGGTCCTTCAACATATAACACAATATCACCAAAAGAAACTGGTGTACCATCTTCAATTTTAACTTCAACCCTTAGCTTTTTGTCTACATATTCAAAAACACGTTTAGCAAAAGCAACGCCTGCAATAACACCTTTGTCTTTTACCAAAAGTTTTGCTCTTCCACGAGCGTTTTCTGGAATACAAGCTAACGAACTGTGATCTCCATCTCCAACGTCTTCTCTAATAGCATTTTCTATAATATATGCTACTTCTTTTTCAAAATACTCTTTGGTTATCATACTAAGGAATTTCAGCAAAAATAATAAACGGAATGTTAAATTACGAATTTTTTAGTTTTAATGCTTTAAAATATAAATTTCGTAAAAAAGTAAATTGTAATTTTGCCCCATGACAATAAAACTTATCGTAATTGGTAAAACTGATAATAAGGAACTTATAGCTTTAATTGACACTTATAAAAACCGATTAAAGCATTACATAAATTTTGATTTAGATATTATTCCGGATCTAAAAAAAACAAAAAACTTAAGCGAGATTGAGCAGAAACAGAAAGAAGGCGAACTTATTTTAAAAAAATTAAACGTTACTGATACTTTGGTACTTCTTGACGAAAACGGAAAACAATTTGACTCTGTAAATTTTTCAGGGTATCTACAGAAATATATGAATTCTGGTATCAAGCAACTAGTTTTTGTTATTGGTGGCCCTTATGGATTTTCAGACGATATCTATAAGAAAGCCAATGGAAAACTCTCTCTTCTAAAATGACATTTTCTCATCAAATGATACGATTATTTTTTATAGAACAGCTGTATCGAGGTTTTACGATTTTAAAAAATGAACCTTACCACCATAGGTAAATAGTTTTCAGTCTCAGTTTACAGTTCTTACTCAAATAAAAAAAGAGAGCTAATTTTTTTTAGCTCTCTTTTTTTCGGTCATTGGTCCCCCTCCTTCTGCCATTTTTTTAATGCGTCTTAAAAACTTCCTTGCGTTTCTTCAATTGTCTTTCTAAATCACTAATGGTTTCTCTTACTGACACTTCAAAATTATGCTCATTGGATGTTGCAAAAATTCTAGGTCCGGGTAAACTTAATTCTATATTACAAATTTTTCCAGCATTGTGTTCTTTTTCATCTTGCTTAAAATAAACCATAGCTCCAATCAAAAACTCATATTTATTAAATAATTTCTCTAATTTTTCTTTTGTGAAATCTGATAATGTTTCACTTACATCTACACCTACATATTGAAAATTTACTGTCATAGTCTTCCTGTTTTAAAATTTTAAATTCTTTACTAAAGATACAATTTATAACAATTATCCTTAATGACTTAAATCATAAAAAAAGTTTAAAATTTTTAAAATTTTGAAAGCCAATTTATATTTATCCGTCTATTATTATAGAAATCAATAAACTATGAACACTCAAACAGCAAAAGATATTATAATTTTTGATGGCGAATGTAATTTATGCAATGGAGTTGTAGGTTGGCTTTTAAAGCTTGCGCCTTCAGAACTATTTCATTTTGTAGCATTTCAATCACCATCAGGTCAAGAACTTTTAAAGATTCACGGTTTTTCAACACAACAATTAGATACAGTAATTTTAATAGACAAAGATGGTTTAAAAACACATTCTGATGGGTTTTTAAAAATAATCTCTAAAATACCAAAATGGCAACGAGTTGCGGCTTTATTAGTCTTTATTCCAAGATTAATTCGCGATTACATATACAAATCAGCTTCTAAAAACCGGATAAAATGGTTTGGAAAGTCTAACACTTGCACTATAAGTTTTTAGCATCAAAGAAATAAAACTATTTTTGATCATTAAAACAATTATCTATGCATTTAGTATTTGCTACTAACAACTTGAATAAACTAAAAGAAGTACAAGCTTTACTTCCACAAAATATTGAATTACTAAGCTTAAAAGATATAGAATGCTTTGAGGATATTCCAGAAACTCAAGATACTATTAAAGGTAATGCCATTCAAAAAGCAGAATATATCAAGTCTAATTACGGATATGATTGTTTTGCAGATGATACAGGTTTAGAAGTTGATGTATTAAACAAAGCTCCCGGAGTTTATTCTGCGCGTTATGCAGGCAAACAGAGAAATGCTAACGATAACATGAATTTACTACTCCAAAATTTAAAAAAAAATCTAATCGAGATGCACAATTTAAAACTGTAATTGCACTTAGCATAAATAATAAAATTGAAACTTTTACAGGAAGTTGTAAAGGTGAAATTACTATATCTAAATCTGGAAATAAAGGTTTTGGTTACGATCCTATTTTTAAACCAAATAACTATGAGCTTACTTTTGCTGACATGGATTTAGAATTGAAAAACAAGATTGGACATCGCGGAAAAGCCACAAAAAAACTTATAGAATTCCTAAATAAAATTTCTTAAAAAAATATAAAATCTGTATTGGCTATTCGCCATGATTATCTTATTTTTATTCGATGTCTGAAGAAGAAATCGAAAAAGAAAACGCAGCCATCGCCAAAGCTTACAAAGAGCTACTCAAAGTAAGCTATACAAACCTGTCTGATGATGATAAAAAGCTCATCCGTAAAGCGTTTGAAATTGCCTTAGATGGTCATAAAACTCAGCGTAGAAAATCTGGAGAAGCTTACATTTTCCATCCTTTAGCTGTTGCAAAAATTGTAGCCCAAGAAATTGGTTTAGACGCTACTTCAATTGCTGCTGCGCTTCTTCATGATGTAGTTGAAGACTGCGAAGACTATTCCATTGATGATATTGAACAATTATTTGGTGAAACTGTTGCCAGAATTGTTGACGGATTAACAAAAATTTCGTCTTTAAGTAAAGAGCAGGATATGGATGTATCCTTACAAGCTGAGAATTTCAGAAAAATGTTATTAACGTTAAATGATGATGTACGGGTTATCATTATAAAAATAGCAGACAGACTTCACAATATGCAAACCATGGATGCTATGCGGCCTGACAAACAGGTAAAAATAGCATCAGAAACCTTATACATTTATGCTCCTTTAGTACATAGAATAGGGCTTTACAACATAAAAACTGAACTTGAAGATTTAGCACTTAAATATACTGAACCTGAAGTCTATAATGATATTCTTCATAAAATAAAAGAGAGTAAAGAAGAACAGGATAAATATATTGAACAATTTAGTTCGGTTATTCAAAAATCTTTAGACAAAGAGGACTTTGATTACACCATAAAGGGCGACCCAAATCCATTTTTTCAATTCGACGAAAAATGGTAAAACAAGGTGTTTCGTTTGATGAAGTATATGATAAATTTGCCATTAGAATTATCTATAAATGTGAAGAAGAAAACGAAAAATTTTTAGCATGGAAAATATATTCCATAGTCACCGATCATTTTAGACCCAACCCAATCCGACTAAGAGTTGGATTTCTCTAAAAGGAACAGGTTACGAAGCTTTACACATTACCGTTATGGGCCCCAAAGGTAATTGGGCTGTACAGATACGTAGTGAGCGTATGAACGAAATTGCAGAAAAAGGCTATGCTGCTCATTATAAGTATAAACAACAAGGCGAAAAAGGAAGATAATTTAGAAAGCTGGATTAGTAGGCTACAAGAAGCATTAGAAAACCCCGATATGAATGCTGTAGATTTTGTAGAGCAATTTAAACTAAATCTTTATGCCCAAAGAAATATTCGTTTTTACACCAAATGGGGAATTAAAATCACTTCCTACAGGAGCAACATCGCTAGATTTTGCATTTCATATACATACAGAGGTTGGTATGAATACACGAGGTGCTAGAGTAAATGGCAAACTAGTGCCTTTAAGTCATGAACTAAAAAGCGGAGATCAAGTAGAGATCATTACTTCAAAAACTTCAAAACCAAACGCCAACTGGCTAAACTATGCAACGACAGCAAGAGCAAGGTCAAAAATTAAATCTGCTCTGAGAGAAGACCGAAAAACAATAGGAGAAGAAGGCAAGGAAATTTTAAGACGTAAATTAAAACAACTAAAAATTACACTCAACGAATCTTCTGTCAATGATTTAGTGCGTCATTTTAACTTAAAAACAAGTTTAGATTTATTTTATCGTGTTGGAATTGGTTCCATAGATAATACAATGCTTAAGGATTTTGCTTCCTCTAGAAGTAATGTTTTAATGAGTTTTATTAAAAACAAAATTTCCAGAAAGCAAACTATTTCTAAAGATCAACTAGAAAAAGAAGAAGTAACTTCTAATTATGATTCTTTAGTTTTTGGTAAGGAAGAAGAAAAAATTAGATTATAAATTATCAAATTGTTGCAACCCAATACCAGGCGATACAGTTTTTGGTTTTTTAACAGTTTCTGAAGGTATTAAAGTTCACAAAAAGAATTGCCCGAATGCGCTCAACCTACAATCCAATTATGCATATCGTATTATGGGTGCTAAATGGATAGATTCTACTCAACAAGAATATGCTACTGAGATTACCATTTCTGGAATTGACCATCTTGGATTGGTTAACGATATCACAAAAGTTATTTCAGACAATATGCATATAAATATGAAAAGTTTGAGTTTTGAAACAGATGATGGTTTATTTTCTGGAAAAATTAAGGTTGTAGTAAAAAATAAAGCTTTACTTAGAAAAATTTTAGAAAAACTTAAAAAAATTAATGGTATTGATAAGGTATCAAGAGTATAAAAAGTGTAAATTTGCGTCGCAATTATGAGTTCAAATACAGATAGCAAAAACCAAGAGATTGTAAAAAGTGTTTTTACCAGCTTTCTTGAATCCAACGGGCATAGAAAAACGCCCGAACGATATGCTATACTTTCAAGAAATTTATGATAGTACTGAGCATTTTGATATTGAGTCACTTTATCTCAATATGAAAAACAAAAAGTATAGAGTATCTCGCGCTACACTTTACAATACTATTGAATTACTTTTAGAGTGCAAATTGGTTAGAAAACACCAATTTGGTCAAAACCAAGCTCATTACGAAAAATCGTATTTTGATAGACAGCACGATCATGTTATTTTAACTGATACAGGTGAAGTCATCGAGTTTTGCGACCCTAGAATTCAATCAATTAAAAACTATAGAAGAAGTATTCGATATAAAGATTACTAATCACTCAATTTATTTTTACGGAAACCGAAAAACTCCTGAAACTGATCAGGAAAACTAACTGACTTAATTTTTACAATGGCAGTAGATTTACTACTAGGACTACAATGGGGAGACGAAGGCAAGGGAAAAATTGTTGACGTATTAACTAAAAATTACAATATTATAGCTCGCTTTCAAGGTGGCCCAAATGTAGGGCACACTTTAGTATTCAATGGAAAAAAGCATGTTTTACATACAATCCCTTCAGGATTTTTCATGACGATGCAACTAATTTAGTTGGTAATGGTGTTGTTATAGATCCTGTTATTTTTAAAAAAGAATTAGACAAACTTGAAGAGCAAAGATATTGATTACAGAAAATCATTGCTGATTTCAAGAAAAGCGCATATCATATTACCAACACATCGTTTGTTAGATGCAGCAAGTGAAGCTTCAAAAGGAAAAAGCTAAAATTGGCTCTACTTTAAAAGGTATAGGCCCAACTTACATGGATAAAACTGGTAGAAACGGTATTCGTGTTGGCGATTTAGAATTAAGCGATTGGAAAGAACGCTATAGAGCATTAGCCGATAAGCACGAATCTATGATTGCTTATTACAATGTTGAAATCGAATATGATTTAGCAGATTTAGAAGCAGAATTTTTTGAAGCTGTTAAAGTATTGAAGTCGTTGAAGTTTATAGATTCAGAAGAATTTGTTTATCAAGCTCAAAGAAATGGTAAAACAATTCTTGCTGAAGGCGCACAAGGCTCTTTATTAGATATTGATTTTGGAACATATCCGTTTGTAACTTCAAGCAACACAACTGCAGCTGGAGCATGTACAGGATTAGGAGTTGCTCCTAATCAAATTGGGGATGTTTTTGGGATATTTGAAGCTTATACAACCCGTGTAGGTTCTGGACCATTTCCAACAGAATTATTTGATGAAGATGGTGAAACTATGGCACGAGTTGGTCATGAATTTGGTGCAACTACAGGACGTCCAAGACGTTGTGGTTGGTTAGATTTAGTGGCATTAAAATATGCTTGCCAAGTTAATGGTGTTACAAAATTAACATGATGAAGGGTGATGTACTTTCTGGCTTTAAAACCGTATGTACAGCTTATAAATATAAAGGTGAAGTGATTAAGCACTTACCTTATAATATTGAACCAGAAAATGTAGAACCTATCTATACAGAGTTTAAAGGTTGGAGCGAAGATTTAACAGAAATGTCAGAAGCGTCCCAATTACCAAAAGAATTAAACGATTACATAGACTTTTTAGAAAAAGAACTAGAAACACCAATTACTATTGTTTCTGTTGGTCCTGATAGAAAGCAGACTATTTTTAAGAATTAAAAGTCTTAAAATATAAAACGCTCCAAAATTAAAACTTTTGGAGCGTTTTTTCTAAATCTTTCCTTGAGTAAATACCAAAACATAAATGCTCCATAAGCAAATATTAAGAAAAGCCTTTAAACCTACTAATCTGCATGCGTCTTGGCAAAAATATAAGCGGAATCAATACCGCAGCGAACCCTAACATCCAAAAAATATCGTTAGATAATATTTGAGGTTCGGTTACTTCTATTGGCTTTATTAGAGATGTTAATCCTAATACAGATGCAATATTAAAAATATTAGAACCTATTAAGTTACCCAGAGAAATTGCTTTTTCCTGTCTTGCCGCTGCAATAACAGAAGCCGCTAATTCAGGAACACTAGTACCAATCGCTATTAAAGACACACCTATTACAGCTTCAACTAACGCCAATGGATCTTGCAATTTCCTTTGAGCCTTCTACAAGCCATTCACTACCAAAATAAGGTGCTAACGCCCCTATTAATAACCAAATAATTATTTTAAAACTTGAAACAGTAGATAGCTTATCATCCACATCTTCAACAACTGTATCCTTTTTAGCGCTTCTTATTAAAACGAATAAAAAAATAATGAGCGCTATAAATAGTGTTGCGCCTTCATAGGCAGTTAATACATTATCGTTCTTTAAAAAGTAATACAAGGCTAATGAAAATAACATCATTACTGGCCAGTTCAGTTTATAGAATGACTTGTCTACTGCAATTGACCCAACCATAGCGGTAACACCTAACACTAAGCCAATATTAGCAATATTAGAACCTACTACGTTATTAATTGCTATTGCTGGAGAATCTGTTAAAGCAGCTTGGAGACTTACTAATAACTCTGGTGCTGATGTTGCAAATGACACCCACCGTCATCCCAATTACCATTTTTGAAATTTTGAATTTAAAAGATAACGCCACAGAAGAACGCACTAGATACTCACCTCCTACTACTAATAATATAAACCCAAAGATTACCCAAAGCAAACTCATAAATTATTTTTTAGCGAAGATAATATAACCTTTAAGTATTTACGATTTTTGATTTACGATTTTTAAACAATAACAGAAAATAAAAAAAACAGTTCCATGCTTGTTT
This sequence comes from Jejuia sp. G7-7, assembly GCF_055808955.1. Taxonomy (NCBI): domain Bacteria; kingdom Pseudomonadati; phylum Bacteroidota; class Flavobacteriia; order Flavobacteriales; family Flavobacteriaceae; genus Jejuia; species Jejuia sp. G7-7. The sequence continues at coordinate 2,111,238 of NZ_JBVVSZ010000002.1, read as the reverse complement.
TGCATTGGAGATTGAGACATTTGTTGAAACTACTTTTGTATTGCTGCATCTATACAACACAAAAAAGCGATTACCTAAATAGTTATACTCATGAGTTCATTAATTTAATATATAAATCAACGAATAAAGCTCGGCCCTTTTGTTATCGCCCAAATTACAAATAAATAGTTGTTATTTAAGAACTGCAAGTAGCTATTATTAAGTAAGTATAAATTAAAAAACAATTACAAATAAGAATTATTTTCTCTTATAATAAGATGAAATGGAGAAAAAACACCTTTTTTCTATAAAAACCCCCTAGGCTTTTAAAAAAACATCTAAAAACCACCTACAATTGTTTTAAATTAAAACACAAATAAACATTTTAAATATCATTTAAAAACAAAACTCAAGGCAGTCACATAAATACCGAAATCAATTACTCTTTTTTACTTACAAATACACATTCAAATGCATCGATTTTCATAAAAATATTTGGTGACCATATTGGTAAATATATATATTGAAAAAACATTGATAATATTAACCCTTAAAACCTAAAAATATGATAACACTTGCCAAATTTGTAATTGATATAATTCTAGTAATTATTTCAATGTTCTAAACCAAAAAACATGTAAAACTTAGTCTAGAATAAGTTTTACTATTTTTACAAAAAAAGATTTAACAAATTCATGAAAAAGCAAGTTTTTAAATTTTTAGCAAAGGTTAATGAAAGCATCCTCACCAAGTTATTCCAAACAAAAACTAGATTTAGCTAATGCCAATAAACTACAAATGGCTATAATTGGTTGGAGATGGTTTATTACTAAAAATACCTTAAACTAAAAATTTTTAGTAATTTAACACAACCATACTCAACATTTAATTTGTTCTATTTTTATAGGTATATTTGAGGCACTATTTTCTTTATAAATATATCTCCCCTTTGAACTTAAAAAAGCATTACAATAGTGTGTTTGTTTCATAGTCTTTTTATGCGGACTATTTAATATTAATTCTCAGGTCTTGCAAAATGATGTAATCTTTGAGCGTTTAGGAACATCAAACGGTTTATCACAAAATGATGTAAATTGCATCTATCAAGACAATCATAGGGTTTATGTGGTTTTGGAACTCATGACGGACTTAATAAATATGATGGTTATAATTTCACAGTATATAACCCAGATCCAAACAATCCAAAAAGTATAAATAGTAATTTAATATTTGCTCTAACAGGAGACATTAAAGGGAACTTATGGATTGGAACTTCAGGTGAAGGACTAAGTTATTTTAACAGAAAAACTGAAACTTTCACACAATACTTATACAACCCTGAAGACCCAAACAGTTTAAACGGAAATAATGTTCAAAACATCTTAGTTGATTCTAAAAATAGACTATGGGTAATTACAACTCAAGGATTAAACGTTGCTGAAATAAAAAAAAATGAACCTGTTTCATTTAAGCGTTTTAGTTTAAAAAATTCTAAACCTAAACCAACCAATGTATTATGCATTTTTGAAGACAGTAAAGGTAAAATATGGATAGGCACCAATAGAGGGTTATTTTCACTAATTGAAAATACAAATGGTTTACTCGATTCTTTTGAATTAAAAAGCGCAAACAATATTTTAATTAGAAGCATAAGTGAAATTAAAAATGGTGTTTTACTACTGGGAATTTACAATGGTTTTTTTTCTTATAACATTGAAGCAAGCCAACTAAAACGTATTTTTAACAGTAATACCTACATACCCTTTAATAGCGTTCTTATTGATAATAATACCATTTGGGCTGGTTCTGATAGAGGTTTATTCAAATTTCAAACGACCGACTCTTTAAAAAACCTTAATCTAGTAAGCCAGTATGTATATCATCCTCAAGAAGAAAATTCATTAAGTAAAAACATCATAAAATCACTATTTAAAGATAAAACGGGAATCATATGGATTGGCACTAATGGTGGTGGCATCAATAAACTTGATCCAACAAAAAACCCTTTTTACATATAAAAAGCAGCTTAAATCCACAGAGTTTAAGTTATGATAAAATTAGATCGATTTATGAAGACAGCTATAACAATTTATGGATAGGTACAGAAGGAGGTGACTTAAACATGCTTCCAAAAGAGATGGTAGTACTTCTTATTTGGGGTTTCAAAAATTCTCTGATATCCAAAAAGCCTTTACCATTACAGAAGTTCAAAAAAATGATAAAAAAATCCTTCTGGTTGGAGGAGAAAATTATAGCTCTCTTTACAGTTAGATATAACCGATGTAAACAATATTAAGCAAACAAATTATTTTGATTTTAGTGCGTTACCAGGCAGTATTTTTTCAATTTTTGAAGACAGCAATAATAATCTTTGGGTAGGAACTATATAATGGTATAAATAGATGGCTCTATGATGAGATTTCTAATACTTACAAAAAGGTTATTTATCTTACAATGAAAGAGATTATTTAAGTATTCCCAGTAATATCATAAGAAATATTCTGGAAGACAAAAATGGTAATATGTGGTTTGCAACAGGAAAAGGACTATCTATGTTACCTAAAGATGAAATTTCTAAAGAAAATCCAAAGTTTAAAATTTTTAAGCATTCTCTAGATGATAAAAACAGTATTAGCCACGTGACTATATTTTAGAATTATTTGAAGATAGTAAAGGTACACTTTGGATTGGTACTTTTGGAGGAGGGCTGAATAAATATATTCCTCCAACTGAAAATATACCTTCCAAATTTATAAGTTATAAGGAAAAGGATGGCTTACCTAATAATGTAATAAAAGGTATTCTTGAAGACGACAATACAAACCTTTGGATTTCTACCAATAAAGGGCTTTCTAAATTTAATCCAGAAAATGAAACTTTTAAAAATTATGATGTAAATGATGGTTTACAGGATAATGAATTTCAAGAGTTAGCTAGATTAAAACGTAAAAATGGCGATTTAATTTTTGGAGGAACAAATGGTTTTAATGTGTTTAACCCTGAAGACATTAATGACAACACCTTAGAGGCAGAAACAATAATTACTGGCTTTTCTGTATTTAACAAAGCTGTTAATGTAGGTGATACAATAAATAACAGAATTTTATTAAAACAACCAATTAGCCAAACAGATCATATAGAACTTAAATATAAAGAGAATAATTTTTCTTTTGAATTTGCAGGTTTACATTATTCTGCTCCAGAAAAAAACAATTTCCTATACATGTTAGAAGGTTTTGACAAAGATTGGATCTATACTAATTCTAAAAAAAGATTTGCTACATACACCAATTTATCTCCTGCAACGTATACTCTTAAAGTTAAAGCATCTAACAATGATAATGTTTGGGATTCTACACCTTCCACATTAAAAATTACTGTAGCCCCACCCTATTACCTAACCAAATTAGCTTTTTTGATTTATGGGTTAATTTTAGTAGGTCTTTTATTGTTATACCGAAGGTTTACAATAATAAAAACCTCTAAAAAACATGCCATGGAACTTGAGCATATTGAAAAAGAGAAAAATGATGAACTCCAGAAAATTAAACTAGAGTTTTTTACCAATATTACTCATGAATTCACAACACCTTTGACGCTAATTAAAGGGCCCTTGAAATTTTTGCAAAAACAAGGCAATAAACTAGACAATGAGGTTAAACAAGAGCAATACAAACTCATGCAAAAAAATACTGATTATCTCTTGAGGCTAATTTCCCAACTATTAGATTTCAGAAAAATTAATCAAGGAAAAATGCGTCTAGTGATGCGAAATAGTAATATAGCTAACTTCATAAAAGAAGTTAGTGAACCTTTTCAGTTTATGGCTAGAAAGCAACAAATTGCTTTTTAAAATAGAAACAGCAAACAAAAACATCAAAGCTTGGTTTGATCATGATGCTGTTGAAAAAATTATGAATAATCTATTATCTAATGCCTTCAAATTTACTCCAGAAAACGGTATTATAAATGTTAGTGTGTCTGAAATAAATGGTTCTGAAAAATCGAATTTAAATAGTGGTTTAAACTACATAGAAATAAAGGTGAGAGATACTGGAGCTGGGATGGATGAGGCTAAAGTTGCTAATATTTTTAAGCGTTTTTTCTCAGAAAAAAATAAAGATAAAAAAAATTCAGATGGTATGGGAATTGGCCTGGCTTTCACTAAAAGTTTAACAAAACTGCATCAGGGCTCTATTATTGTTGATAGTAAAATTAATGAAGGCACTACTTTTATAGTAAGACTACCCAAAGATAAAAAAGCATACATAGATATACCAGAAATTACCTGTAAAGATATAACAGAAAGTGATTTTCATGTGCGCTCTTCAGAATCTGATTCCATAGCAATAAGTATTAACGACGAAATTGTTGACGAAAGCCTTTCTAAAGATAATAATGAAAACCCAACCTTATTGGTTGTGGATGATAATGAAGATATTAGAACATTTATTAAACAAGCTCTCAAAACAAAGTATTCAATCTATACTGCTGAAAATGGTGCCGATGCTATAGAGCTATTACAAAACATTAGCCCCAAAATTATAATTACTGATGTTATGATGCCAATTATGGATGGTATTGAGTTTTGTAAACACATAAAAAGCAAAAAAGAAACTAGTCACATTCCTGTAGTAATGCTTACAGCAAAATTATCTCAAGAAAACGAAATAATAGGCTTAAAAACTGGCGCCGATGCTTATATAAGAAAACCTTTTGATATTGAATTATTAGAACTTAAGCTATCAAATATTTTAAAACACCGTGAAGAATTGAGAAGTAAATTCAATCTTGACATAACTCTACAACCTAAAGAAATTACAGTAACTTCTGTTGATGAACGTTTTTTGAATCAAGCTATTGAAATTGTGGAAAAACATATGATGAATACCGATTTCAATGTTGAAATGATGGTAAAGGAAATGGGCTATAGTAGAACAAATCTATATAAAAAATTCAAAGAAATAACAGGTTTATCATCGAGTGAATTTATCAGAAATATTAGATTAAAACGTGCAGTTCAGCTCTTTGAACAAAGTGACTTATCAGTAAAAGAAATTATGTACATGACAGGGTTCAACACCTCATCATACTTTGCTAAATGCTTTAAAAAACAATTTGGTGTAAAGCCTAGTGAATATATTAAACAGAATAAAAATAAAAATCAATAAATACCAGTTTTAGTTTTACTATCTCTAGTTTTATTATATTTTTCAAACAGGCTTTTTACTTTATTTTTGTATAAAGCATTTTCAACCAAATTATTGATTTCTTTCTCTTGAGGGTTTTCATTTAAATTGAATAGAGCTATTGGTGTTCTAATAGAGTCTGTTTTATCTTTTTTATCAAATTTAATAATGAGTTTCCAACCATCTTCTGTAATCATTGCTTCCTTTCCAGTACCACCTTGCGTTATTAAAAAATCATGAGGTTGTGATGATTTTTGTTCCAACAAAATTGGTAATAAGCTTGAAGAATCCATAGCATTATTTGCTTCAATTTTTTGATGGGTAATATCTGCTAAAGTTGCCATAATGTCTATCCCCAATACTTGAGCATTGGAAACAATATTTCCTTTTATTTTACTTGGCCACCATGCGATTAGAGGAACTCTAGTTCCTCCTTCATAAGGCTGGTTTTTACCTCCTCTGTAGATACTAGATGACTTATGTCCAGAATTAAGGGTTTGCTTAATCTGTAATCCACCATTATCTGATGTAAAAACAATTAACGTATTATCATAAACGCCTTGTTTTTTTAATGTTTGAATTAGCATTTCCATCTGAACATCCAACTCTTTAACCATATCTAAATGATTTGAAGGTGTTGTACCAGCAATTTTAGTTCCATTTATTTTTTTTGAAGGTGTATGAGGTTTATGTACCGCTTGTGAGCAATAGTAAATAAAAAATGGTTGTTCCTTTTTACTATTTCTTGCAATAAAACCAACTGCTTTATTAATCAATAATTTACCTGCATTAAAAGGATTCCAATTACTATCCCCCAAACCTTCTTTTTTATCTAATCTAAATCCATGATTTTTTGCATACTCCTGTGTAATGAGTATTATTTCTGAATCTTCTTGAAAAGGTTCCATAATACCATTTTCATATGCAGCATAAGGTTCAGCTTGAATTCCTGCAGGGTACATATAGCTATAATCAAAACCGTTTTGTACTGGGCCTTTGTCAATAACTTTAGAAATATCAACATCTAATTCATGCTTAAGCCTGGGGCTTCTGTAAACTTCGTCTGGATTATCTTTTCTTCCAAAATCCATCCCAAAGCCCCATTTTCCAAAAAATGAAGTTTTATAGCCTGCATTTTTCATAAGTTTTCCCAAAGTAAGTTGATTTGTTTCAATTGGCGATGGTTGGTAAGATCCCCAAACTCCCCAAAGGTGCATAGCTTCTATAACAATGGTTACCCGTCATGATTGCATAACGTGTTGGTGCACATAATGCAGCCGGAGAATGAGCATCAGTAAACATCATCCCTTCTTTTGCCAATTTATCAAGAGTAGGTGTTTCAACAATTATTTTACTTGAGTGTAATTTTCTGTAATGTGATATATCTCCTGTACCAATATCATCAGCAAGTATAACAATAATATTAGGCCGTTCTTGACCGAAACTTAAAATGACATTAAATCCTACTAAAAAATAAACTAATAATTTCATACTAATCTTTTAAAATTAACCAATTGAGATTTACAATTTTTGTTGCTCCCCATTCTGATTTAAAAACGACAACTATGTCTTTAATTCCAGTTACTTTTCCTTTAATATCTGTTTCAATTGTTTTCCAATTGTTCCAACCACCAGTAAACTCAACTGGAAACTCTGCTATTAATTTTCCTTTTGGATTACTCAGTCTAACTTCAAAACTTCCAATCCTTTGTCCACAAGCAACTCTAGCCTTTATAGTTTTTGCGTCTCCATTTCCAAAATCTACACCGCTAAATCTTACATTACTCATCATTTTTGTATCACATACCATCCAACCTCTAGGTTCATTACCACCAACAAAAGCTGTTTTTGCACCAGAAATTTCATTATACCTATCAATTTGTATAGTATCATTTATCTTCGGATTTAATATACCTCTTAATGTTGGTTTTACTTTTTTTATACTACCATCCTTTTTAAACTCCATATAATCAGCACGAATAGAACGCAACTTATTATACCCACTTACATCCCACCAATGATAAAATAAAACCCATTTATTATTATATTTTACAACAGAATGATGATTTGTTCCATTATCAATATTATCCATTATTTTTCCTGAATATTCGAATGGTCCTAACGGACTATCACTTGTGGCATAAGCAATGGTGTAACCTTCGTCTGGAAAAACATGTGCGAAAGTTAGATAGTATTTATCATTATACTTTAAGGGAAATGGACCTTCCATATAACCTTTAGGCAAACCTTGAAGTTGGATAACTTCTCCATCAATCTCTTTCATGTTGTCCTTTAGCTTGACAACTTGGAGCGTTTTACCGCTAGCAACATACATATAAGCTTTTCCATCATCGTCTATTAAAAGCCCAGGATCAATTCCACTTACTCCTCTTATATAATTATTTTCCCATTTAAATGGCCCTGTAGGTTTTTTAGAAGTCCCTACACCTATTCTTCTAAATGCAGATTCGTCTTTTGGAGCAGCAGGATAATAATAGTAATAAGTATCCCCTTTTTTTATGCAATCTGGTGCCCACATACCATAAGAATTTTTTTCCCCAAGGCACTTCATTTTGATCTAAAATCACCCCATAATCCTTCCAGGTATTACCATTTTCTAAAGAAAACATATGATAATCTGGCATACAGAAACGAGGTGCTTTAACATCTTTATCAGGTACAATATCATGAGATGGATAGATGTATAATTTCCCATCGAAAACACGAGCAGTAGGATCTGCTGTATAAATATGTGTTACCAAAGGGTTTTGAGCATTTACTTTAATTAGACTAAAGCAAAAAATTACTAGAATTACTATTTTTCTCATCTCTATAATAGTTAATTAATGTATTATCAGTTTTAAATAAATAATTAAAAAATTAATTTTATTTACTCCGTTATAAAACTAAAAACTTGTGATTTAGAGTTGTTGTCAGCATCATCTTTAGTAATTACTCTCCAATAATATGTAGTGTTTGCGGTTAACGAAATATTACTGATTTTGTTGGTGGTTACATTTTCCTGTTGTACTTGTGCTGGAGGGTTTACGGTATCTAAATACACATCATATGCTGCAATATCATTATCTATATCGCTACCAGTCCATTCTAGTGTTACGGTTATAGTTGTTGTTGCGCCTGCATTTGGACTTACAACCTCTGCTGGAAAAGGAGCATAATTGCTAATACCTTCTCCTGCATTGTAAAATTTCCATGTTTCACTTGTGGCAGTTGTAGTAGTTTTGTTTGATTTTGATACCACATGCCATGAATAAGGTACACCTCTTAATAGTTTCACACTTGTAACAGTGTTATTAGTAGTGCTTTCTTGCGTGGTATTTGTATTCAGGTTTTTTATAACTACAGTATAGCTTGTTGCATTATTCGCCTTAGACCATTCAAACCTTACATTGCTTTCGGTAGCCGAAACTATATTGCCTTGGTTGCATTCTTCATTTTTTGTTGGAGACAACAAACTTGTAGCTTCTGGAGGCACAATTTTATCTCCATCATTACCATCTCCTGGAGAATCACTTCCGCCACAATTAAATAGTATTAAGGTTAATGCTAGAATTCCTGTGTATATATAATGTCTTGACATAGTTTTTTATTTTGAAATTTTTATGGCTTTTATTTTTTTAGAAACATCTTTGGTTTCTACTAAAATGATATACATTCCTTCATTTAAAAAGCTTGTATCCAATTCTATTATATGATTGGTAGGACTATGTGTTTTATCGTAAACCAAAGCACCTAAAGTATTATATATTTTTAGCGATGCTTTATCCTCTAAACCTAAATCGATGTTTAAATGATGCGTAAAAGGATTTGGAGATGCCACAATCTCATTAAAGAAAAGAGTGTCTTCAAATTTACCTTGGCAATCTTTTTCTCCTTTTATTTTAATGCTATTACTACCTGATTGTAAATAGAGTTCTATAGATGTATCTGTAGTGGTAAATTGCTCTCCATTAAAATTGATTATGTAACTATCACTACCATTTAAATTGTATGTAACACTTTTGTTATTTGTGTTTAGTTTGCTGGTTACTGATAAAGCTTCTGGCTCAGAAATAGACACCTCATATTCTGTTTTAATATCTGGGTTCGTTTGAGAACTGATTACAATAGTATACGTCCCTGAAGCTAACCCTGTAATATTATAACTACTTGAAAAACTATTAGAATCATTTAAGCCGTTACCAGTTATGGTAACATCAAAAGGTCCAACAGCTAATGGATTTAATGTAATTATACCGTTTGTTTGATTTGGACATGAGTTACTAGTACTTTGAACAGAAGCCAAAGCTCCAGTATCTGGAGTGTTATCATAAAGTTCTACTGATAATATCAAAGAACTTACCCTTCCTCCAGAGTCAGGAAAAGTAATGCTCACAGTATTTGATGCTTGTAAAAGTGTTGCCGAAAATGGAATTTCTATCATTCCGAAGAAGTCATCTCTGTTAGCTTGATTGTAACCCTTATAATTGTCTGGAACATCGATAGTATTACCATTTACTTTTATAATTGGTTTCTTGGAAACATTGTGTTTTCTACCAATACCCATACGAAGTTTAGCAAAACCGTTACCAATTGCAACATTATCAAAATTATAAAGTAGTTCTGAGTTAGCTACTATAGGCTGCAAATGTACCTTTGTATAGTACTTTACTTGTCTTAGTGCATTGTCAAAAGCTATTGGATTACTAAATGTATATTCCAATATTGCCGTTTCTCCTTTAATTAAAGATATAGTATTAGGTGCTGCTGTAACAGTTTCAATAGACATTTCTGGCATTGTCTGAGGATAAATTTTAAGTGCTTTAATCTTCACATCAACTAAACCAGCTATACTCGATAACATATTTAAATTTGCAGTCTGTGTATTATCATCTAAATTATTTAAAGCTAAAAACATCTTATTGTTATCCACAAAAGCTTGCACCTGTATATCAGGATTATCGCTTTGAATCATAACACGTTTTCCTTTTACATCTTTCCAAAGTTCGTAAAAGTGAATTCTAGGTGTATATTCCCAACCTGCAGGAGTTGGCTCTCCGATATTTGTAGGTTTGAAAAGCACAGCCTGATAAGGTTGATAATTATTTGCTGCTGTAATATGCCAAGTGGCTTTTCCTGTGATAAAAGGTATAGAATTCACCAATTTATCTTCTCTTTCAAATAGGTTAAAAAGAAGATGATTAATAGATTGCACGGTTTGGACACTTGCAATATCACTATAGTCATCGCCGTAGCCTTGCTCAATAGCTCCATATTCCGTAATTGCATGTGGCTTAATGGCATCCCATTTTACATAACTATAGTTTTCGATTAAATCGAGAATAGCTTCTGAATTACTTCCCGAACGTTTAGAATCTTGACCTGTTACATTAATGCCATCATATAAATGTGTAGAAAAAGCAAACATATTTTCTCCAGCTGTATCCATGAACATTTTCATATTATCTTCCCAATGTCCAAAATCATTTAATTCCATAGATGGCCATGCACTAGAATAGCCTATAACTTTCATATTATCTAACGCTGGGGTTTCATGAATTCGTTTTGCAACCTCATTATACAATAGTGCCATTTGAAGTTTTATTCTATCATTTTCAGAAATACTCCAAGGGCCTGAATAAAAATCTTTTGCGTGCACAAACGGCTCATTCATTAGTTCAAAAAATTCATTTCTACCACTCTGATCAACAAAATCCTTAAAGTATTCTACAGCCCAATTACCCGCATTTGAAATATTTATATTATCTACAAAAACATTTCTTGGGTGTTCTGTCGCTACAAAACCTTTTTTCACTTCTCTTAAATCATCATTTCCAATTTTTTCAACTGGATAAACACCAACAGACCCTGTTTTGTTTTTAGCAAAATTATAAGGTCCCCAAAAACCACGACCACCAGTAACATTGTATTCTGTTTTAAATGTAGTATGTTCAACATCTGAACTGGAGCTATGCATTGAAAAATATTTAGCCCTATCCAACTCAGAGATATTACCAACAAAGCGTTGACATTTAGGGTCTATTTTTATTGTTACATCTTGCGCTAATGACATAAGCCCATGCAATAAAAAAATAAAAATGAAACATATTTCTTTTGAAAAGTGTAGATATTTTATCATAAAAAATTTAAGTTAAGTTCTCTAATATGTAAAATTAATTACAACAAATAATGAAACCTCAAACAAATGTTTTTAGTTAGACCACTAATGGTTAGATTACATATCTATCTTAAGTATTTATTATTTCATACTTTGATAAAATTTGATTTAATGAAGAATACTTTATTTTACTTAATGTATAAAATAGGTTGTCATAAAATAAAAAAAGCCTGTTTGAGAACAAACAGGCTTTTTCCTTTAAATAAATCTTAATTATGGTCGTTCGTCTACATATAGTACGCGAATATCATCAAAATAAATAATACCTCCTCGGTTGTATCTAATATAAATTTCATAATCATCTCCAGTAGCTGGAGCAGCCCATTTTTTACCCCTCTGTGAGTAGTCCATTCACCAAGATTTGAATTTCCATTATTACCTACATTAGTCCAAAACTGTGTTTGAGTTTCTCCTGCTCTTTGAATCCAAGGGCCAAACATTACAAAATTACCAACTTCCTTATAGAATTTAAATTCTAACTGCACTTCCCTACCTGCTTCTAAAGAATATTGATCTACTAAGTTTTGAAATGCAGACCAATTACCATCAGCAGTTCCTTCAAGTTTTAAGCTATACATTCCGCTAGCGGCTTGTTCAGTTGAAGGTGTAATTGTTGTAGTTGATAAATTACCTGGATGCGCAGTCCAATTAACCCCTCCATCTTCAAAATCATAAACTACTGCTTCATGCTGAAACATGTTAACAGTTTCGTTAAATGGCTCTGGGCTTCTAGTATCTGTAGATAACAGAGTTCCAGTGCCTGTATATTCTATATTAATAACATCATCTCTATAGATAGTCTCATTAAACATCAAATCTAATATCGTTGCATCTTCTGCATTAATTGATAAAATAAAATTTGTGGTTGGTATACCATTCAATGTAACCGTAAAATACTGTTCTTGACCTGTAAAAGGAGCAAACTCTCCGTTAAATGGAATTTGAATTAACTGATTCTCCAATTCAGTAATCGCACCAAACAACTGAAATGGTTGAGAAGATGGTATTACTTTTATTGGCGCAGGAATATTATATATATCCCAATCTGCAGGAATATTGTTCCCTGCTCTTCTCATTTGTACTTTGTTATTTGCAAAAACGCCTAGTTTTTTCATAACAATTGATGGGTTTTGTTCCTCAGTTAATGAACCTCCAACATTCCATTCCCAAGTATCAGGTCTTCCTTGTGTAGTTACATCGAAAAACTCTAAAGAATCTCCTGCTTCAACATAAATTGTATCATTGCTTTGGTGGTTAACTACAGCACCCTTTTGCTCTACTCTAATAATAGGTACAATAGTATCATAGACATCTACTACAAATGTTTTTTCAATTACCCATTTATCAATAACTTGCTTAGCCTCTATTCTAAGACCATTTGGCCCTCTAAAAGTTACTTTTTCAGAGAAAATATTAATAAGCTTTACATGGTTATAACCAGAGTTTCTAAACCAAACACTAACTGTTTTATCATCTATTACGCCTGAACCAATTATTTTATCATCAAATATTGAATCTTGACGTTGAATTGGATGATTCAAATAATAATTACCAGACTCTATCTCCCATTGATGACTTAGTGCATTTTGCGATAAATCAGCGAATGTGATGTAATCATCCTTATTTGTTAAAAGAGTATCCGGCCAATTACTATTTGGGGAATTAATAAACCAACCTACATCAGAGAATGAATTAGGAGCTTCATATTCATCATCTTTATTACAGCCTGTAAAAATGGCAATCATAAAAAGTGAAAATACCAACAGGTTTAACTTTAAATTATATTTTTTCATATTTTAAATTCTTAAATTTTTAATTGTACCAATCTACTTCTAGTTAGCATCATAAATTTTAGGGTTAGCCGTTTCTTCACTATTGGGAATTGGCCAATAAGCATGTGCACTTTCAATATAATTTGCAGAAGCTTCTACAAATTCTGTCCACTTATCAGTCCATGGTTGACCATTATCTTGTGCTGTTGGCTCGTCACTTAAGATTGAGCTCCATCTCCATCCACTCTTGCCATCTTCTTGCTCAAACCTGTAATGATCTCGATAGTATTTTCGCTGTGATAAATCTTCAAACCTTTGCTTTGTAATACCCCAACGACGTAAATCTATTGTTCTGATGGCATGTCCTTCTGCAGATAATTCTAATGGTCTCTCTACGTACATCAAATGATCCATTAAACTAGATGCTGAATATTGAATATCATCATGATCATTAAGCGGATATTCTCCTGTACCACTCAATCCAAGTAGTCTTACTCCTGAACGTCTTCTTACTCTGTTAATATAAACCAATGCTTCATTAACACCTCCATCATTAGTTCCTCCTTGAATTAAAGACTCAGCATACATCAAATATATATCAGCCAGTCTTATTAATCTCACATTAACACCAGATCTAGGCGTTACATCAGAAATATCTCTTTCGTTTTCTGCAATATCCCAATTTGTGAATTTTCTCCAATAAGAATGTTCTGCATTATTATATCTCGCTCCTTGTGCTGAAGTAAGCAAATAATACTCAGAATCTAAATCGTCAACTAAAGCAATTGAGGCTGATGTTCTTAAAGAGAAAACTCTTGGAACAGTTTCCATAACTTCCTCGCCATTTTCGTCTAATTGAGGTAACCCATTATTCTGTCTAGCAACTCTTGTTACAGTATTTCTAGGGTCTTGCATATCTAAGGGGTCATTTCTATATTCTAAATTCAACCAAAGTGCAGGATATACACTTCTCCATCCACCCACGGGACTGAAGGAAAAATTTAATCCACTTGAGTTTTGTTGCTCTCCCCAAGGGCTTGGTTCATTATTTTTAAATCCAAGCGAGTACCCTATTTCTAAAATAGATTCTTCGTTAAATTCATCTCTAGTAGTAAAGTTACTTGCTATATCAGGAGTTAATGAATATGGATAATCATCAATAATTGTTTTAAAATACTGAGCTGCCATTGTATAGTTTCCATCATATAAATAACTTTTACCTAACAACGCTACAGCTGCACCAGCAGTAAATCTTCCTTCCTGTCCATTAACTGGTTTAAGTCCTGCCAAATTATTCATTGCAAACTCCAAATCAGCTCTAAAGAATTCTTGAACCGTTGCTGATGGTTGTACTGATTGATAGTATTCCTCAGTATCCTGAGGTACAAAATCAAAAATTGGAATTGAACCATTATTGAAACTTGAATGTAAATAAAAATAAAACAGTCCTCTTAATCCTCGTGCTTGAGCAATAAGAAGATCTGCCTCTTCTTTTGTTGCTGCATCAAAATCCGGATACAAATTTTCAGCTGCTTCTAAAACCTGATTAGCTCTAAATATCCCCTTGTAAAGTGATGACCACTTTGAATTTGGTGCTCCAGATGAATTATTAAATGTTTGTAGCCAATATACATTACTTGTATTTGGACGACCCCATCCTGGAAAAGTCATGTCAGACCTATTTAACTCATCTACAATTCTTAAATTACTTTCATCTTTAAATCCATTATATACGGCATTAAGTCCTACATTAAGGTCATTAAATGTTTTCCAAAAACTATTTGTGGAAAGTTCTACTGGGTTAGTTTCTTCTAAAAAATCTTCGGCACAGCCGAACATAATTACTGAAGTTACTAACAAAAAAGCTATTTTTTTAAAGTTATCTTTTTCATAATTTCGAGTATTTGTTAGTATTATTTTTTGAGTTTTTCATAAAATTACATTTTTTTTGATTAAAAGCCAAGTTGTACACCGAATCTAAAACTAGAACTAATTGGGTAACTACCTCTATCTAAACCTCTGGTACTAAATCCATTATTACCAACCTCAGGATCAAAACCTGTATAATTAGTTATAGTAATAGGGTTCTGTGCAGACAAGTATACTCTAATGTTTGAGATACCATGTTTTTCAATTGCATCTTTAGGTATTGTATATCCTATTGCAATGTTTCTTAACCTTGCAAAAGAACCATCCTCTAACCAAAAATCTGTGTAACCTCTAAAATTCTCGTGATCTCTACCTCTATCAGAAGGAATAAGTGATGTCGTGTTTTCTGATGACCATTGGTATACCAAATCTTGATGTGTTCCTGCTTTATAAGCATAAGCTCTACTACCATTCATAATATCACCTCCAATAGCAGCATACCATTGCATAGCAAAATCAAAACTCTTGTATCTTGCGCTGAAATTTAATCCTATTTCATAATCTGGCAAACCATTACCAGTAAACTTTCTATCATCTAAATTAATAGTACCGTCACCCATATCTGGTATGCCATCACCATCAGAATCTACTGTTGGCGAATCAACATATCTTAAATCACCCAAATTAGCTGTACCTCCCACAAGAGGGTTATAGGCATCTAACTCTTCTTGAGTAGTAATAATTCCATCTGTTTCAATTAAAAAGAAAGATGCTGCAGGGAAACCTTCAGCAACAACAGAAACTAAATCTTCATTAGGAACACCCTGAACTACTTGAGAATTATTTAGATAAACTATTTTATTAGAACCACTCATTCTTGTAACTAAATTATCATTATTAGTATATGTTGCTCCTAAATTCCAAGAAAACTTTCCTTTATGCTTATAATTTAAACTCCATTCCATTCCTTTATTAACCATATCACCAACGTTTACAACTACGGTAGAATTTCCACCAGTTCCAACACCAGTTGTTGGAGGTACGATTAGAGGAAGTAATAAATTTTCTTTATTTTCCTTATAAAAATCTGCAGAGATATTTATTTTATTCTTAAATAACCCCAGTTCAAAACCTGCATTTCTAGAAATAGAGGTTTCCCACTCGCACATTTGGGTTTGCAAAACGTTCTTGAATTGCTCCTAAAAGAATATTATCTGTACCCTCTGCACCAAAAACAGCATCTCTATCAATACCAATTGTAGCTTGATTGCTGTATGGTTCAAAACCATCATTACCTACTTGACCATAACCTGCTCTAAGTTTAAGTGAGGTAGCTACTCTTTTTAGTGGTTGCCAAAATGACTCATCAGACACATTCCAACCTATAGAAGCAGATGGAAAAGCCCCCCATCTATTAGCATCACCAAACTGTGATGAACCATCACGTCTAACTGCTGCACTTAATAAATATTTTCCTTTGTAGTTATATTGTAGTCTTGTCATAAAACCTATTAAATTTATGGTTCTATTATTCCAACGACCTCCATTATTACCAACATCTGCTCCACCAATTGCTCCACCTAACTCAGTTATTTCATTACTTAATAAATCTCTTCTATCTGCGAAAGTACTTTTAGCAAATGAAGACTCTGATGAAAATAATCCTGTTAAATTAAAGTTATGATTACCAAAACTCTTTTTATAATTTAAAATGTTTTCCATAGTGTGTTTAGACCTTCTAGTGTAGGTTTCTCTAACACCCGATAATTGTGACGGTGGAATTAACTCACCTTCTTCATCATATCTATTAAACTCTGGATTAATCAAAACTCTAGTACTATTAGAGTAATTCATACCAACTCGTAAAGTATATGAAAAATTATCTGTAATGTTATATTTGGCTCTTAAATTAGCATCGAAACTATCTACATTATCTCTATCTGATTGTAAAAGACGTAATAAGTTATTTGAAATAAAGCCTGCATCATTAGAATTTGCAGGTCCTGGGAAAAATATCTCAGTTGTATTAGGATCAAGCTCCTGATTGTAAGGATTATACCTGTACGATTGCAAAAGTAATTGCCAAGGTTCTCTATCTCTTTCTTCAACCCTGAAGCCCATACCAGTAGCTATATTCCATTTACCCTTTCTATATTGTGTATTAGCCCTGATATTAAATCTTTCATATTTGGAATTAATTAACATTCCATCTTGCTTAAAGATTGAAGCATTAATATTGTATGTTAACCCATCTTTTCCTCCAGAAATACTTAAATTATGATTTTGAATTGGCGAACTATCGTTTTCAACAACCTCAGTTAAATTCGTATTGTTTGTTAAATTATGCGGAGCCTGAGTTATAGGCGTCCATGTATTTCCAAAAAACGTACCGTTAAGAGAATTTCGTCTTAAGTGAAAAGCATATAAAAAATCTTCGGTTCCCATTATAGGTAAACCAGAAGTGATTGACTGCACACCATACCAAGTATGAAGATTCACTTTCATAATACCTTCTTTACCTTTCTTAGTAGTAATTAAAATCACACCATTAGCTCCCCTTGTACCGTAAACTGCTGTAGATGCAGCATCCTTAAGAACATCAACAGTTTCAATTTCATCAATACTCAATTTAGGATCACCATCAAAAGGGATACCATCTACAACGTATAAAGGTGTGTTAACACCAAAAACAGATCCAATACCACGAATAAGAATGTTAGACTCTGCACCAGGTTGACCACTTGAAGCAGTAACATTAACACCTGCTATTTGTCCTTGTAATGCAGTACCAATATCAGCGGTAGCATTAAGAGCAAGAGCTTCTTTTTTAACCTGACCTACAGCACCTGTAATTTCTTTTCGTTTCTGTGTACCATATCCTACTACCACAACCTCATCGAGTGCTGCAGCATCTTCTCTCATGGAAACATTAATTTGGGTTTGCCCACCCACTTTAACATCTTCATTTACATAGCCTAGATAACTAAAACGTAATGTTCTATCAGTATCAGCGGTTATTTCATAATTACCATCAAAATCCGTAACAGCGCCTTTGTTAGTACCAATCACAATTACACTAGCTCCAGCTAGCGGTACTCCATCACCTGTTACTTGACCTTTAATAGTTACAGTTTGTGCTTGAAGCGCATTTATACTCAATGAGAGAAAGAACGCAATTAAACAAGCCTTGATTTGCCATGTTGAAACAGGCTTTTTTTCAAGTAGTTTGATTTTCATATTTATTTAGTTAAAGTTTAGTTACAAATATTGTGAAATGCTTAGATACTTAAGGAAACTTATGTGTTTATAAATGAAACATATGTTCATCTCCTTAACATTTTATTAACAATCATTATTTTTAAATTACTGAAAAACAGATATTTATGAATTTTGTTTAACTATGATTTGATTATATTAGACATGATTTTTGTTAATTTTTTAAGAAAAAATCTCTTGAAAGATTTAATATTCAATTACCAAAATTTAAGCTATTAGTTTAAGAGTCGTCTATTCAAAACCATTTGACATTAAACATGTAAAACTTGATTGTTAATATTGTGTTAAATATATGTATATTTTATTAATATCATAAAATTGTTCTTAAAAAATTTATAAAATCAAAAAATATAAAATTTCATGATACGTCTCTATATAGTTTTTTTATTTATTGGTGTCTATTGTTATTCTCAAAATACACCTCCAAATATTATATTAATAGAATCTGATGACCAAAGTAATGTTGCTGTTGGCGCATATGGCTTTGGCACTATTAAAACACCAAACATAGACCAAATTGCAGATTCAGGAGTTTACTTTACCAACGCATATAATATGGGGTGTTGGTCGCCTGCTGTATGCATCCCTAGTAGAACAATGCTTTTTAATGGGACTTATTTATGGGAAGCTTCCAAGATTACTAAAAATAAAACACCTGGATTATCATTAACTGAACGATTAAAAAATTCTGGATATACTACTTATTTTACAGGAAAGTGGCATGCCTTAGGAAAAAGTCCTAAAAATCAATTTGACCATTTCGGAACTATTTTACCAGGACAATTAAAAACTTATAACTCTCCAATAGGTCATTATACAGATGTTGTTGGTAATGAAGCTGTTTCATTTATAAACGAAGCTTCAGAAGAAAAAGAACCATTTTTTTTATATGTAGCATTTAATGCGCCACATGTGCCAAGACAAACTGAACAGAAATATTATGATTTATATCCTTCTAAAGACATTGAGTTACCCCCAAGCGTGAAGGAAGGGCCTCTCCATCCTCATATAAAATATAATTATACCTCAGCACCGCTAAATCCTAAAACAATGCAGAAACGTTATCAGCAAAATAATGCTATGGTAACACATATGGATGATCGGATTGGAGACATTTTAAACACTTTAAAAGATAAAGGACTTTATGAAAACTCTATCATAATTTTTATGTCTGATCACGGTATCAGTTTTGGCGAAAACGGTGTAGCTGGTAAAGTCTGCTTGTATGACATTAGTGCAAAAGCGCCTTTAATAGTAATGGGGCCTGGAATTTCAAAAATAAAAAAATCAATCAACGCTTATATCTTCAGGATATTTATCCCACTATATTGGATTTGATTGACGCCGAAATTCCAAATTATATTGATTTTAAATCTTTAAAGTCAAAACTACAAACTGAAAATTCAGAAGAACTATACGAATCTATTTACTTAGCTATGTTTAATGACCAACGTGCCATTATTAAAGAAGATTTTAAACTTATTTTATATCCAGTTGCTAAATCTGCAGAATTATACGATTTAAGTAAAGACCCTTGGGAAACTAATAACTTAATTAAAAAGAAGTCTCTTAGTTCAAAAATTAAATTACTAACCAAAGAAATGGTAAACTGGCAAGAAAAAACTGGTGACACAATAAATATTAAGCAGATATATTCGAAACAATTTTAAATATAAATACATGAAGAAGAAACTATTGAAACTATCTATAATTCCAGTATTGATGGTATCGAATTTGATGACGTCGCAAGATATTGTTGATATAAATTTTGATATTGAACACACCGTTAACGGTGTTTCTGAATTTGATAGAGCAAAATATATGATACTTCACGCAGGTGTTGACGATAACGAATGGCCAAACGATCAAATAAAAGATCAATTTTTAATAGACTATGATGTTTACTTAGGAAGAAATAATGGCTCTCTACCATGGTTTTTGTCACAAACGGAAGAAGACCCAGACAAACCTGGTTGGCCTAGTGTAGTTGATTTAGAACAAGAAGGACAACGTATAAAAACTAACTACATAAATAATACTAGCATTCATAAATACGAAAATAGGACAGCACGTTATATGATGGGTGGTCAAGAAGTTATGTATCCTAACGGAAGTAGACAAATTGGACCTAATGGAAAAAAATGGACCATGATTAAAGATGGCTATAAGCCTATTGCTGAATATTACGCTCAATATTTTAAAAACTTCTTTGGGAACGGGGGTACAACAGGACAACCTTTACCAACATATATTGAAGTATCTAACGAACCTTTTGTGAAGGCTAATAGTTTAGGTACCACCCGTGCAAACATTACAGAAATGCACAAAGTTATTGCTAAGCGCATAAAAGAATTAAATCCACAGGCAAAAATTGGAGGTTATAGTGCAGCTCACCCAGCTTATGAAGCTAATAATTTTGGACATTGGGAAGCTAACTGGAAACTTTTTATAGACAATGCTGGAGAGGAAATGGACTTTTTCTCACTTCATTTATATGATAATGTGCAGGATAATAAGGGAGGAGGGCAATATAGAGCAGGCAGTAATGTAGAAGCTATTTTAGACATGGTAGAACATTATCAAGTTATAAAATTAGGGCAACGTAAACCTTTTTGTTTATCTGAATATGGCTGTTTAAATACTGAGGGAGAATTGTACACCAAAGAACGTGACTGGGCGAATTTACGCGCATTTAATGCCATGATAATGCAGTTTTTAGAGAGACCTGACATTATTGAACAAGCATTGCCTTTTATGATTTTACAAGCCAATTGGTGGTCGCCAAACACCAATAATGGCCAACATCCAGATGCTAAATATGCCCACCGTTTATTTAGACAAAAGAAGGAACTCGCAGGAGAAATAGGAGATGAATATGTATACACAGAGCTCGTAAAGTTTTACCAACTATGGGCAAAAGTAAAAGGTAGGCGTATCGATACAAAATCAAGTAATCTTGATACTCAAATAGATAGTTATGTTGATGATAAAAAAGCCTATGTTATTATTAATAATATGCACCAAGAAGCAAGAACCATAGATTTAGCAGTTAACGGATTTGGAGATGCAAATATTGAATCTATTTTAGTTAAGCATCTTCATGCTGAAAATGCTGGAATTCCAGCTTTAGATGAAACAACCTTGACAGCTGCAATTGACAGAATTGATATTGGAAAACAAGCAACAATAATTTTAGAATATACGTTTGATAAAGCTTTAGTAATCCCTGATGCATCTGAAGAAAAAAATATTTTGCCACAACCTATAATCAAACTATTAGTGCAAATCAAAATGTAAATTTTGCATTAAACAATGTTGATGTTAGCAGTACATATGGCGAAGCTATTTTGAGATTAGGCATGGGAAGAGTTCATGGCAAATCTTTAAAACCAATTTTAATTGTTAATGGCACAACAGTTGAAGTTCCTGATAATTGGCGCGGTAATGACCAAAATGGCAGAGACCTGTTTTTTGGAGTTTTAGAAATTGAAATTCCTTATAACTTATTACAATCAAATAACACTATTACACTTAACTATCCAGATTCTGGTGGACGAGTTAGTAGTATTGCCCTACAAGTACAAAGTTTTAGTAAACAAATTACCCGTAGCCAAGAAATTTTTAAACTTGCTCAAAACAATTTCACTATTCAAACCAATGGAGAAACTTGTTTTAATATGAATAACGGTATGCTTAGTATTTCTGCTTTAAAAAACATTAATTATGAAGCTTCGTTAACAGGGATTAATACGAATAACACGTTTACTCAAAATACTTCATTCGAAAGTCTAGCTCCTGGAAATTACGAGTTATGTATTACAATACCTTCGGAACAAAACTACCAACAATGCTATGACATAAATATTCCTGAAGTTGAATCGCTATCAGTAACCAGCAAACTAAACACAAATAACAAAAGTGTTACATACAATTTAAATGGTAGTGATAGTTACATAATCAATTTTAATGGAGAGCAATTTACCACTACAGATACATCTATAGAACTCTATTTACAATCAGGTAGTAATAGCATTAAAATAAAAGGAGAAAAAGATTGCCAAGGTAAATTTGAAGACACTCTTTTCTTTAATGAGATTGTGGCATCTCCAAATCCTTTTACGCATCATTTAAACATCGATTTAGGTTTAGAGGATAAAGCATCGCTAAAAATATATAATACTTTAGGTGCTTTGGTTTACGATAAAACACATAGTCCTACCAATCATATAATAGAATTGGATACAAGCTTTTTAAATGAAGGAATGTATATCATTTTAGTAGAAACCAAAGATGTTTCTAAAAAAATAAAAGCCATAAAAATTTCAAAATAAAAAACTATGTCAAGACATTATATATACACAGGAATTCTAGCATTAACCTTAATACTATTTAATTGTGGCGGAAGTGATTCTCCAGGAGATGGTAATGATGGAGATAAAATTGTGCCTCCAGAAGCTACAAGTTTGTTGTCTCCAACAAAAAATGAAGAATGCAACCAAGGCAATATAGTTTCGGCTACCGAAAGTAATGTAAGGTTTGAATGGTCTAAAGCCGATAATGCAACAAGCTATACTGTAGTTATAAAAAACCTGAATACAAATACCACGCAAGAAAGCACTACTAATAACGCTGTTACAAGTGTGAAACTATTAAGAGGTGTACCTTATTCATGGCATGTGGTATCAAAATCAAACAAAACTACTACAACTGCCACAAGTGAAACATGGAAATTTTACAATGCAGGAGAAGGTATTAGCAATTATGCTCCTTTTCCAGCAGAGGTTGTAAGTCCAAATGCAGGCGCAACAACAACTATAACCGTAACACTAGAATGGACTGGTAGCGATATAGATAATGATATTGCAGCATATGATGTGTATTTAGATACCGTAAACCCTCCAGCACAAGTACAACAGGAAAATGTAACCACCAACAAAATCAGTAATATTTCGTTAACCGCAAACACTACATATTATTGGAGAGTAATTACTAAAGATGATGCTGACAACAACTCTAAATCACAAGTTTTTAGTTTTATAACGGAGTAAATAATTTTTTGTAGAAATTTTGAATAAATAAAAAAGTGAGTTAATACATATTGACTCGCTTTTTTGTGACCATAACAAGATTGAATATCCTTAAAAAGCTCCGCTTTTAAAATAAAAAAACTCCACTTACAAACTCAAGCAAGCTTGGTTTGACGTGAAGTCTTAATTATTTATTCGTGACCATGGCAGGATTCAAACCTGCAACCTCTTGAGCCGTAATCAAGTGCGCTATTCAGTTGCGCCACATGGCCTTTTTAAGTGGCTGCAAATATACATTTTTTATTAAAACTCCACCAAATTTTATTTCAAATTTATAAATCATTATTTTTGGATATGACTCCAAGCCTTCTACACGAAAAATTCCATACAATATTAGATGATACTCTAATAAAAGAAATAGCAACTATTGGCAAAATAGCTCATTTTAAAGCCAACGATATAATCATAGATATCAATCAACCCTTAAAATTCATTCCACTATTAATAGAAGGCAACATCAAAATACTTCGTGAAGATCAAGAAGGTAACGAACTCCTTATTTATTTTTTAGAAGCTGGAGAAACCTGTACTATGTCACTTACCTGCTGCATGGGTACTACAAAAAGTAAAATACGAGCCGTAGCCGAGAAAGACTCCACACTCATAATGATTCCTGTTCAAAACATGCAAAAATGGTTTCACGAAAATACAAGTTGGAGAAACTTCATCCTAGAAAGTTACCAAACCCGTTTTGACGAAATGCTTGAAACCATAGACAACCTAGCTTTCATAAAAATGGACAAACGTCTTCACAAATATCTCATCAACAAAACAACGCTTCACAACTCAAAAATAATCCATATTAATCACCAAAATATTGCCGAAGATTTACATACTTCACGCGTTGTAATTTCCAGACTTTTAAAACAACTCGAAAACGAAAACAAAATAAAACTCAGCAGAAGTAAAATAGAAGTACTTTAAATAATTTGGGCGCTACCACAAGGGTCGGGCTTTCCGTTACAAGTCCTCGCGCCTCCTGCGTCGTGCTGTGGGCTTTCCTATGCAATCCCTAGCGCACCTATCCGTCTAAGTCTGTTCATATTTTATTACCTTTTACATGTTGTTAAGTAACATTTATTACAATAAAAAATAAACCTTCAATATAAATTCGCGTTAAAATTAATAACTATGGAATACATTTTAAATCCATGGCCTTGGTATATATCAGGCCCATTAATAGCCATTGTTATGGCACTCTTACTCTATTTTGGCAAAACCTTTGGTATGTCATCAAATTTACGAACCATGTGTACAATTGCTGGTGCAGGGAAATTTACCGATTTCTTTAATTTTAAATGGAAAGATCAACTCTGGAATCTTACTGTAGTTTTAGGAGCAGTAATTGGAGGATTTATAGCAGTTCAATACTTATCAAATGATAGCGGTACTGATTTAAATCCAGCTACAGTTACCGAACTTCAAAACATGGGTTTCAACAATCCTGGACAAACATTAGTTCCAAACGAAATGTATAGTTTAGAGGTATTAGCATCACCAAAAGCAATAATACTTTTAGTAATTGGAGGTTTATTAGTAGGCTTCGGAACACGCTACGCAGGTGGTTGTACATCTGGACATGCCATTACTGGACTAAGTAGTTTACAAAAACCATCTTTAATAGCTGTAATTGGATTTTTTATTGGAGGACTCATTATGACTAACTTTATTTTACCATTAATTTTTTAAAAGCATGAAAGCATTAAAATTCTTATTAGTAGGTATATTTTTCGGTATTGTTTTGGTAAAATCTGAAGCTGTTTCTTGGTATCGTATTTACGAGATGTTCCGTTTTCAATCCTTTCATATGTATGGCATTATTGGTACAGCTATAGCATCAGGAATTCTCTTTTTACAGATTTCAAAAAGAGGCTATATAAAAAGCATAAAAGGTGCAGATATTTATGTACCAAAAAAAGAAAACGGATTAGTGCGTTACATAGCTGGAGGCATCATTTTCGGGTTTGGCTGGGCGCTAATAGGTGCTTGTCCTGGCCCAATGTACATCCTTTTAGGCTCAGGTGTTTGGAGTATGCTCATCGTAATTGCGGCAGCCGTTTTCGGAACATTCATTTATGGACTTTTAAAAAACAAATTACCTCACTAAATGGATACCACGCAAGTGTTTGGTTATATAGGTGCTCTAATAGTAGGCTTAGTACTTGGGTTAATTGGTGGTGGCGGTTCTATTTTAACTGTACCATTATTAGTTTACTTATTGGGTTATAATCCAGTAGTTGCAACAGCATACTCTTTATTTGTTGTTGGCACTTCATCAATGGTTGGTACATACCAAAAATACAAAGAGGGTTTAGTGGATTTCAAAACAGGTTTAGCATTTTCATTTCCATCATTTGTCGCCGTTTACTTCTCTAGACGTTATTTAGTTCCTAACATTCCAGAATCGCTTTTTACAGTAGGTAATTTTAGTTTAACGAAAAGTATGGGCATCATGATTTTTTTGCAATTATCATGATCATTGCATCATATTCAATGATAAAGAAAGACAAACCAAATGAATTACTTTCTGCAAAACAACCTTATTACAAAACTTTCATCCAAGGTTTAATCATAGGAACTATTACAGGTGTTATTGGGGCTGGTGGCGGTTTTTTATATGTTCCTGCATTAGTACTTTGGGCAAAAATACCGATGAAAAAAGCAGTTGGCACATCATTAATAATTGTGACCATAAACTCATTAATTGGGTTTACTGGAGATGTACAAACTTTAGATATAGAATGGGTATTTCTACTTATGTTTACAGGAATTTCTATTACAGGAATTATTTTAGGAGTATTCCTTTCAAAGTTTATAAGTGGAAAAAAGCTTAAAAAGAGTTTTGGTTATTTTGTTTTAATGATGGCTACCTACATTATTTACAAAGAGTTAAAATAATTTTAAATGTGATATTAGTTACAAACTGGATTACTTAGGTTTTGTAATTTTGAATTAATAAAAAATCAGAGAATGAAAATTGAACAAATATATACAGGGTGCTTAGCTCAAGGTGCATATTACATTGAATCTAATGGAGAAGTTGCTATTATTGACCCATTAAGAGAAACACAACAATATGTCGATAAGGCTGAAAAAGAAAATGCCAAAATTAAATACATTTTTGAAACTCATTTTCATGCAGATTTTGTTTCTGGACATATAGATTTAGCAAAAAAAACTGGTGCTACTATTGTATTTGGTCCAGGTGCTGAGACAGAATATGAAATTTATACTGCAAAAGACAATGAGACATTTACACTTGGAAATATAACCATTAAAGTATTACACACTCCAGGACACACCTTGGAATCTGCAACATACCTTTTGATAGATAAAAACGGAAAGGAACATGCTATTTTTTCAGGCGATACGCTTTTTTTAGGTGATGTTGGTAGACCAGATTTAGCTATTAAATCTGATTTAACTAAAGAGGATTTAGCTGCAATGCTGTATGACTCTTTAAGAAAAAAGATAATGATACTTCCAGATGAAACCATTGTATATCCAGCTCATGGCGCTGGTTCAGCTTGTGGTAAAAATTTAAGTAAGGAAACTGTTGGTATTTTAGGAGAACAAAAGAAAACCAATTATGCACTAAGAGCAGATATGACTAAAGATGAATTTGTAAAAGAAGTGCTTAAAGGCATTGCTCCTCCTCCACAATATTTTGAAAAAAATGCCATGATGAATAAAACAGGATATGATACTTTTGAGGATGTTTTAAATCAAGGAAATACATCTTTAAATCCTGAAGATTTTGAAGTTATTGCAAATAGAGAGGGTGCTTTAGTTCTAGATGTAAGGACTGAACAAGAATTTGCTCAAGGACATATCCCTAATTCAATATTTATTGGTTTAAACGGTGGTTTTGCACCATGGGTTGGTGCATTAATTACAGATTTAAAACAACCTATTTTGCTGGTAACTCCCGAAAGTAGAGCCAAAGAAACTGTAACAAGATTATCTCGAGTTGGTTATGATAATACATTAGGCTATTTAGAAGGAGGTATTGATGCTTGGAAAGCATCAGGAAGAGACATTGAGACGATTACATCTATTTCTGTTGAAACATTTGAAAATGATTTTAAAACTAAAAACATAAATATTTTAGACGTTAGAAAAGATGGCGAATATAAATCTGAACATTTAGAAGGAAACAATGTACAGCATTTTGCTCTAGATTTTATTAATAACAACATGAACTCTATCAACAAGAACAAAAAATACTATTTACATTGTGCTGGTGGTTACCGTTCTATTATAGCAGCTTCTATTTTAAAAGCAAGAGGATTTAATAATTTAGTGGATATATCTGGTGGTTTTGGGGCTATAAAAAATACGGATTTACCAACTACTGATTATGTTTGTCCGTCTGAGTTATAATTTATCTAAAAAACATAAAAAAGACCTGATAGCTTAAAAAAATATCAGGTCTAATTAATAATTTATAATTTAATCTCTTTAAACTATTTCTGCACTTAACCCTGCTTCAAGAAGCATAGAACAGCGTGGTTTCAAATCGTCATACAAACCTGTTTTAACAGTACATTTTCCTTTATAATGGACCAATAAAGAACATTGCTCTGCTTGTTCTGAAGTATGGTCGCAAGCATAAATAAGTGTTTCTATAACGTGGTCAAAAGTATTAACGTCATCGTTATACAAGACTATTTCATTTTGAATTTTCACTTCTTCTTCAAGTAATAATTCTTCTGATATTTTTTCTTTTGTACTCATAATTTCAATCTTTTTGGGGAAAAATCTTGTACTAATTTAAAAATTTTAATGATACCCAATTGTTTCTTTCCAATTTTTCTTCAAATTTTAACAGATGTTTTTCACATTCTGCTTTAATCATCGGAATATCATCATTATAAAATCCGCTTAAAAACAATGTTCCGTTTTTATTTAAACAAGAGACATAAGTTGCCATATCCTGCATTAAAATATTACGGTTTATGTTGGCTATAATAATGTCGTATTTATTTTTAATGGCTGATGCATCTCCTTCTATAACTGTAATATTTTTACAATTATTGCGCTCCACGTTTTCGAGACTATTTAAATAACACCAATTATCATAATCTATAGCATCAATGGGTTTTGCGCCTTTTAGCTCAGCTAAAATTGCTAAAACACCTGTACCACACCCCATATCCAAAACCGATTTCCCTTCAAAATCGTTTTTTAAAATATGCTGGATCATCATGTGTGTAGTTTCATGATGCCCTGTACCAAAACTCATTTTTGGCTCAATTATTATATCGTATTCTGTATCGAATTTATCGTGAAATGGGGCGCGTACTGCACATATATTATCAACTACAATAGGATTGAAATTCTTTTCCCATTCTTGGTTCCAGTTGGTTTGTTCTATGTCTTCAAAAGTGAATGAAATTTCAAATTCATCAGAGCTTAGAATGTTAATATTTTCTAAAATATTCTTATTCCACTCTTCTTTTTGAATGTATGCTGTTACACCATCTTCGTACTCTACAAAGCTTTCAAAACCTGCATAACCTAATTCGGCAATCAAAATTTCTACGGCGGGAACTAATGGAGTTACTTTAAAGTAATAACCGATATAAACAGCGTTAGACATTTTATTATTAAGCTAATTTGGCGGATAAGCCCGCGTTGGCGATTGTGGAGTAAAGCCCACAGCCCAATCCCGATAGCTATCGGGAGAGGTGCGAAGGCTTGTAAAAAACATTTATGCTCATGAATTCCTAAGTTTCAAATAGAAATGCATGAGTAAAAGCTCAATCTTTATTGGGGTAACGCCCTAATTATTTTTTTATTTAAAACGCACTTACAATTGCAAAGAAATCTTCAGCATTTAATGCAGCTCCACCAATAAGTCCACCATCTACGTCTGGCTTTCCAAAAATTTCTTGAGCGTTTGCTGGTTTAACGCTTCCGCCGTAAAGGATGGAAACATTGTTTGCAACATCAGCACCATATTTATCTGTTAACGTTTTTCTGATAAAGGCATGCATATCTTGCGCTTGCTCTGGACTTGCAGTTTCACCAGTACCAATGGCCCAAACTGGCTCGTATGCTAATACTATATTTTTGAATGCAGAAGCTTCTAAATGAAACAAAGCGTTCTTGATTTGTGACTCTACTACTTGTTCTTGATTTCCAGATTTTCGGTCTTCCAAAACTTCGCCAAAACAGAAAATAACATCCATTTTATTTTCTAAAGCAGCATCTACTTTTTTTGCTAATAAAGCATCGTTTTCTCCAAAATATTCTCTGCGCTCTGAGTGGCCTAAAATAACCGTTTTTACACCTATGGCCTTTAACATTTTTGGAGCTATTTCTCCTGTGAATGCTCCACTTTCTGCAAAATGCATGTTTTGAGCAGCTACTTTAACTTTAGATTTTTTAGTTTCTTTTACTACGCGTTCTAAATTTACAAACGTTGGTGCTATGATAACTTTGGTACCTTTTACTTTGTTTTTCTTAACTAGTTTAGCAACTTGTTTTGCCAGCTTTTTAGATGCTGATAAATCATTGTTCATTTTCCAGTTTCCTGCTACGATGTTTTTTCTCATGGTATTGATTTAAATTTCTTGTAAGAAAGTATTTTAGATTCTTTTATTTATACTATTTCAAACAAAAATACTTAATTTTTCAGAGCTTTTAGCAACTTATCATCATCAGCTTCAATAACATCAAATACAACGATTTCGCCAGCTTTATTCAATACCATATATCGAGGAATCCAACTAATATTTACAAAATCGCCAAATGCACTTTTTTTACCAGATTGCATATAATAGTGTTCGCCTTTTACATTGTATTTTTTTATACCTCTTTTCCAAGCTTTCTCTCCTCTATCTAAAGAAAAGAATAAATAAACAACATCTTTGTTATCATCTTGAAGCGCTTTTACTTTTGGCATGCCTTTAATACAATCGCCACACCAAGATGCCCAAATATCAACAACTATGGTTTTGCCTTTGTGTTTTTCTAAAATGGATTTTATAGTTATTTGATTACCTTCTAAAGTTGTAAAAGTATCGTTTAATACTGCTTCTGTAAATTTTGTTGGCTTTTCTGTGTTACAGCTTAGTAAGCCTATTAACAGCAACAGTAAATAACTTATTTTTTTCATAACATTCTAAATTCTTATTCTAATTTCACTTTTGGATCTAACCAAACATAAATTAAGTCGACTAAAATATTAATCATTACAAATAATGTTGCAATTACTAAAACAGCACCCATAATTACTGGTAAATCTAAAGTATTTAATGAGTTTACAATTTCTTTCCCAAGTCCGTTCCATCCAAAAATATACTCTACAAATACAGCTCCTGCTAGCATAGATGCAAACCAACCTGAAATTGCTGTAACAACTGGATTTAACGCATTTTTTACAGCGTGCTTTTTTATAATTTGAAACTCGCTTAAGCCTTTTGCTCTTGCTGTTCTTATATAATCTTGATTAAAAACTTCTAATAATGAATTACGCATTAATTGAATAACTACTGCCAAAGGACGAATCCCTAAAACAATAGCTGGTAGTATTAAGTTTTTCCATTTAACGTGCATGTCTTCTCCAAAATCGTCTAATTCATAAAGGCTTCCTGTCATTTCTAAATTGGTATACTCATGTAAAATATAACCGAAAAACCAGGCGAATAAAATGGCACTAAAAAAAGAGGGCACACTCATCCCCAAAGTACTTAAAATTTGTATGATTTTATCGAGCCATTTGTCTTTATACAATGCTGAAATAATTCCTAAAAAAACACCAATAATTATAGCTATGATTATTGCAGAAACTGCTAAAACAAATGTATTTGGTAATGTTTCTGCTAAAACTTGGGTTACTTTTTTCCCTTGTTTGGTAAAGGATTCTCTCAGGTAGGGAAACTTTAAAACCGTTGTTGTATTTCCTATTGAAAATAATTTTGTAGCAGTATATTTATTCTGACTTAAAAATGTGTAATCATCTTCATTTTTTGAATGAAACGATAGTGGTAATAAATCATTTATATAATAAGCGTATTGCGTACCGATTGGTTTATCGAATCCGTACTTTGCTTTTACTATGGCAAGTTGCTCGCTATCTTCATTTTGCCCCATCATCATTTGCGCCGGGTCTCCAGGTAGTATATTGAATAAAAAGAAAATGACAGTAACTACTCCAAATAATGTGAGTATGGCGTAGAAGATTTTATTTATGAGATATCTAATCAGTTGTAGTTATTAATTATAGTTGATGATAATTATTTTTCATTCGACTTAAGGCAACTCCAAATTCTCCAAATCATTCCAATGTACTTTTTGTTTCACAGTTCCTTTATCTAATTCTATAATTCCAGGATTAGAGCGCACAACTGTTTTAAGTGCTTTTTCATCACATAAATACCATTCAAAATCTAAATTATAAGTTTTATTCACATATTGTTTAGTCTCATTGCCCGAAGCTGTTAAACCAATAATCTTATAATTATTTTTTCTAGCTTCATCTTGTAAAATTTTTAACTTATAAGCGCCATCTTTCTCAATTTTTTCTAAGCTATAAGATACTACAACTATTAAGTTTTCTTCATTTAAATAGTACTCGGTAAAGTCCTCATCATCACCTTCAATAGAAAAATCTACAACTGGAGGCGTATAGCCTTCTTGGATCACTTTAGTATCCACACTTATAAAATCGCCTTCAACTGATGGATAAGAACCATTGGTTGTAATCACTTTTTCTTCGCCATTTATATTGAATTTCCAAGCATATTCTTGAATTGGTTTTGGTGCATCTTCGGGAATCATCATGCCTTCTTTTATATTCTTTCCAATGGCATAAGCTCTAAAATCAATAGCTGGTAAATGCATTAAAACATGGTAGCCAAACCATAAACTCACTATAAAACCTAGTAATGCTAAAATGGTTGTTTGCAGCTTTCCAAAAACTGGATTTATATATTTTACACCAATAAAAAGCACTATAATTAAAACCAAAAGCACTACATCTTTCCCAAAGGATTCCCAAGGATCAAGTTTTAAAAAATCTCCAAAACAGCCGCAGTCTTTCACTTTTTCAAAATAAGCTGCATAAAAAGTTAAAAATGTGAAGAAAACAATCATTAAAAGCAGACTCCATACTGTAAATTTGGGTTTGTAGCCTATCAAAAGAAACACACCTAAAACAACTTCAAACACAACAACGAAAACCGAAATCAGTAACGCATAAGGTTCTAAAGATGGAATATTCAGTACATCAGGACTAAAATATTCCTGCAGTTTATAGGAAAATCCTAAAGGATCGTTCAACTTTATAAATCCTGAGAATATAAACAATACGCCTACTAATATTCTTGATATACTTACTAATGCTCTCATGCGTTTGCTTCGTTTAAATGAATCATTGCAAAAATTGCATAATTAATCATATCTTGATAATTCGCGTCAATACCTTCACTTACCAACGTTTTACCTTGATTGTCTTCAATTTGTTTTACACGCAATAACTTTTGTAAAATCAAATCTGTCAAGCTACTTACTCTCATGTCTCGCCAAGCCTCGCCATAATCATGGTTTTTATCTTCCATGAGCTTTTTGGTTGTAGCTACTTGTTTTTCGTATAAATCTTTTGCTACCCCAACCGACATATCAGGTTGTTCAACAACGCCTTTTTCTAGTTGAATCAACGCCATAATGCAATAATTTATAATACCAATAAATTCGCTTTCTTGTCCTTCGTCAACTTTCTGTACATCATTTTGTTGCAAACCTCTAATGCGCTGTGCTTTAATAAAAATTTGGTCTGTAAGTGATGGTAATCTCAAAATCCGCCATGCGCTCCCATAATCACTCATTTTTTTACAAATAAATTTTTGCAGGTATCTATTACGGCATCATATTGTTTTGAAGTATCTTGCATAAATAATATTGATTTTGCGTAAATTTCGCATAAATAATTAAAACCTTCAAAGTTTAAGGTTTAAAGTTTTAAACTATATACAAACACTCTAGCTAATTGTATTAATGACCATAAATTGTAAAGGACAGCTTATAGATTTATCAACCCCTAAAGTCATGGGTGTTTTAAACGTTACACCAGATTCTTTTTACGATGGAGGCGCTTATAAAGATGAATCTTCCATTTTAAATCAAGTAGAAACTATGCTAACTGAAGGCGCCACTTTTATTGATGTTGGAGCATACAGTTCTAGACCAAATGCAGACCATGTTAGTGAAACCGAGGAGTTACAACGTATTCTACCAATTGTAAAATTAATTATTAAGCAATTTCCTGATACTTTTTTATCTGTAGACACTTTTAGAAGTGAGGTCGCTAAACAATGCGTACATTCTGGAGCTGCCTTAGTTAATGATATTTCAGCAGGAAAACTTGATAACGAGATGCTAAAAACTATTGCAGAATTACAATTGCCTTATATTATGATGCACATGAGAGGTACGCCACAAACCATGCAACAATTTACCGTTTATGATGATTTAGTAAAAGATATTTTATTCTATTTCTCTGAAAGAATTTCAGCTGTTAGAGATTATGGAATTGTTGATGTTATTATAGATCCTGGTTTTGGATTTGCAAAAAACCTACAACAAAATTTTGAATTATTAAACAAACTGGAATTATTCAAAATGATTAAAAAACCTTTACTAGTTGGCGTTTCAAGAAAGTCAATGATTTATAAAACTTTAGAAACTTCTGCTCAAGAAGCTTTAAATGGTACAACAGTTTTAAATACTATTGGCTTACAAAAAGGTGCTTCTATTTTGCGGGTTCATGATGTTAAGGAAGCTATGGAATGTGTTAAGTTGGTTCAATCTTTAAATTCTTAAAATGAAACAAATACTATTTTTATTTTTAGTGGTTTTTTGTTTTTCCTGCGGAAATAAAAAGGTCTTACAATTACCAGAAATTAATCATTCTGAAATTACAGATATTAAAGATGTGTCTCATGCATATTTGTTTTATGACGAAACACAACCTGATAGCGTAAAACTCAATAGAAAAAATTTAATAAGCACTACAAACTGGTTAATAAATGTAGATAAACGCCTGACTTTAAAACAGGCTATTCCGCATATCAAATTTTTGCAAGACAAAAAGAAATCTTCCAGTCATAAAAATGAAAAGGCTAAAAATTATTTTACTTGTCATGATTTGAGTCAGAATAATTTGGGTTTTTTAGAGTTTTCGGATATAGCCTATGAAGATTACGGATTCAATCATATTTTAAAAAATACTAAGGAGCGCAATTGGACACCAATAATTGTTCACGTTGAAAGTGCAGATAAGATATTCTTCTTATTTATTGCAAAGGATAAAAACCCTAAAACCAATACTTTAAATCTTAAAAATGATATTGAAAATATATTAAAACGTAGCACAGGAATGATGAAAATCATCCTCAGCATTAACAAAAATATATCCTTTCAAGATTATATTAGCATTAAAACTCAGTTAACAGAATTAAAAACAGAAAACTTGGAAATTTTAGAACAGGAAAGAATTTATTAACTCTAATTTCTTAAATTTACAAAAACCCACAAACCTATTGAACATTTTTGAAGACATCTTAAACTTACGTCCTGTGGACTACATAGATCTAGTTCTTGTTGCTTTACTGCTCTATTATGTTTACAAATTAGTTAAAGGTACAGTTGCTATCAATATTTTTATTGGTATCATTATTATTTATGGTGCTTGGAAACTGACTGAATTCCTGGATATGCAATTGCTCACAGGTATTTTTGGCGGTTTTATGAAAGTAGGTATTATTGCCCTAATCGTAGTTTTTCAACCTGAAATACGGAAGTTTCTGCTCATGGTAGGTTCTACTAATTTTAGCAGACGTCGTAAATTTTTACAGCAATTAAAGTTCTTAAAAACTGAGGGCACTAATGAAACCGATGTAGATGCTATTATATCGGCATGCAGTAAAATGTCAATGTCCAAAACAGGCGCTTTAATTGTTTTTGAACGCAATAACAATCTTGATTTCTTATCAGAATCTGGTGATGAAATGAATATTAAAGTCACACAGCCTATTATAGAAAGTATTTTTTTAAGAACAGTCCGTTACACGATGGCGCCATCGTTATCAGCAATAATGTTGTAAAAGCTACTCGTGTTATTTTACCTGTAAATAATGAAAAACACATACCACAACGCTTTGGTTTACGTCATCGTGCCGCCATTGGTGTTACTGAAAAAACGGATGCACTAGCATTGGCTGTAAGTGAAGAAACAGGGCATATTTCCTATTTTAAAGATGGAGAATTTGTAGTTTTTGAAGATACTACCGAGCTCAATAAAATGATTAAGAAAGACTTAGCCTAAACTTAGCATAATTTAAGCCACAGCCTCTTTCAAAAACTGAACTTCATAAAGATTTCTGTAATACCCATTTTCTTTTTTAAGAAGTTCTTTGTGTGTGCCTTGCTCTACAATTTCGCCGGCATCCATAACCAATATTTTATCAGCTTTTTTTATGGTTGCTAAACGGTGTGCAATCACTATTGAAGTTCTTCCTTTTGTAATTTTATCAGTAGCATTCTGAATGAGTTGTTCAGAATAAGAATCTACAGAAGATGTAGCTTCATCTAACACCAAAATACTGGGGTTAGTAACATAAGCTCTTAAAAACGAAATCAATTGGCGTTGGCCAGAAGATAACATCACACCACGTTCCTTTACATTATATTGATAACCACCAGGAAGCGAATTTATAAACTCATGCACACCAATTGATTTTGCGGCATCAATAACTTGTTGCTCAGTTACATCAGGGTTGTGAAGTGTAATATTATTCATGATTGTATCTGCAAATAAAAACACATCTTGCAATACCACAGCTATTTGCGTTCTTAAAGAAGATAATGTCACATCTTTAATGTCTAAATCATCAATAGCAATTACACCATCTTTAATTTCATAAAAACGATTTAATAAATTAATAATTGTAGATTTTCCTGCACCAGTAGCTCCAACAATAGCAACAGTTTGTCCTGCTTTAACACCAAAAGAAATACCTTTCAAAACAGGTTCATCTTCAACATAGTTAAAAATTACATTTTTAAATGCTATATCACCTTTAAAATGTGCAGCTTCATGAGTACCGCTATCATCAATTTGTGATGTTGTGTCTAAAACCTTAAACACTCTAGTTGCGGCAACCATTCCCATTTGAAGCGTGTTAAACTTATCTGCTATTTGTCGTAGTGGCCTAAATAGTTTTGGAATAAATAAAATAAATGCAAACAACACCCCTTGAGATGCTGTACTTTCTAAAGCATAACTCAACCCTCCAAAATACACCACTAAACCAATAGTAATGGACGATGATAATTCAGCAATTGGAAAAAATATAGAGTTATACCAAATGGTTTTTAACCAGCCTTTTTTATGACGTTCGTTAATGGCTCTGAATTTCTCATTCTCTATAGCTTCTCGAGCAAATAGTTGTAAAATTTTCATACCAGTTAAACGCTCTTGTACAAAAGAATTCAAATTAGAAACTTCTGTACGTACTTCTTCAAAAGCCTTTTTCATATACTTCTGAAACAATCGTGTAGCGTATAGTACTATTGGTAACATTGCAAATACAATCAAACTCAAACGCCAATTCATGTAAAACATGGCTCCAGAAACGACAACCATTGTCAGTAAATCTTTAAAAATCTGGAATAATCCTTGACCAAAAATATCTGCAATACGTTCCATATCGGTAACAGAACGAGTAATTAAAACTCCAACTGAAGAATTATCATAGTACTTCATTTTAAAACGAAGCAAATGATTAAACAATTTTACACGCACATCTTTAACTACATGCTGCCCTAACCAACCCGAATAATAAATAAAAACTAACGTAAACAGAAACTCTAAAAACAAGAGCACTACCATAATAATTACAAACCATAAAAAGCCTTCAGCTACCTTATTGGTCAAATTCTCATCAATAGCCTGCTGCAATAAATAAGGTGTTGCAACACCTAAAACTGCTATAATTAAAACAGAAGTAAACACCGTTGCAAACACCGTCTTATAAGGTTTAATAAACTTAAATAAACGTTTAAACAGCGTTACATCAAATATTTGTTCTTTTTGTTTCGTCATTTATAATTTAATAGTTTCAGGATAGCTAACCTTGGTTATATACAAGCCGTGTGCAGGTACGGAATATCCAGCTTCGCTCCTATCCTTAGATTTTATAATGCTGTGCAACTGGTCAATCTCTAGTTTCCCTAAACCAATGTTTATAAGTGTCCCCACAATAGCTCGCACCATATTACGCAAAAAGCGGTCGGCAGTAATTTCAAAATGCAATTCATCATTTTTAGCAAACCACGCTGCGTGTTTAATATCACAATTATACGTTTTTACATCGGTATTCGACTTAGAAAAGCATTGAAAATCTTGATACTCCAATAAGATTTTCGCAGCGATATTCATTTTCGCCACATCCAAATCCTGCTTTAAATAATAAGTATTTTCAAATGTAAAAACGTTTTTTCTAATACTTATCCGGTATAAATAACTCCGTTCGGTAGCATGAAACCGCGCATGTGTATTAGGCTTCACTTCAAAAACTGAAGTAACAGCAATATCCTTCGGTAAAAAAGAATTCAGTCTATACACCAAATCTTCAGTATTCAAAACAGTTTCCGTATCAAAATGCGCAAACATTTGTCTGGCATGCACACCAGTATCCGTTCTGCCGGCCCCCATAACACCTATGGTTTCGTTGAGCAACGTAGACAATCCTTTTTCTAAAACTTCCTGAATCGAAATCGCCGTAGGCTGAATTTGCCACCCATGATACGCGCCGCCGTTATATGAAAGTTCTATAAAATATCGCAATGTGTGTTAACCCTTTTATGAAATAACAAAGATAGATAGTTTTAATAGTCCTACATCAACCTTAATCTTAATTAAATATTAAAAAATAGAATACCAAGACATACATTATTGAAAGTTTCAATAATGTATGTCTTGGTATTTAAAAGTGAATAAAAAAATTATTCTTCATTTTTATTTAATGGAGAGTGGTGTTCATGAACTATTCTCCAACCTTTTTTTGTTTTCAAAAACAGCAAGGTCATTTGCTCACTAATTTCAGCAAGGTCTTCTCCAAATTTTAAATGAAAATTAGTGTGTAATGTAACATTAGCAACATCGCCATAAACTACTATTTTTACATCATTAAAATCAAGTTTTAATATCTCTGTAACAGAACCAAATACACCTCTTTCAAATTTTTCGTTTTCTTCTCCACCGTTTCTTAATTCTCCGTTTTTAAACTCCGTAAATTTTGGACCATAGGCATGATAAGAAATGAGCTTGTCTAAATCTCCATCTTTCACACTTTTCCCTATACTATCTAATGTTAATTTTACTTCTTGTATAGCTTCAGGAAATTCATTGTTTAATAAATCAATTTTCACTTCTACTGCTTCTTTTTTTCTTCTTGTTGTTTACATCCTGTGATTAGAACTCCAAAAATCACAAAAAACA
The DNA here is from genome assembly GCF_055808955.1 of Jejuia sp. G7-7. Classification (NCBI taxonomy): domain Bacteria; kingdom Pseudomonadati; phylum Bacteroidota; class Flavobacteriia; order Flavobacteriales; family Flavobacteriaceae; genus Jejuia; species Jejuia sp. G7-7. The sequence goes on along the minus strand of NZ_JBVVSZ010000002.1, from coordinate 2,072,380 downwards.
TTAAAGTTAATTTAGTTTTCATAATACTTTATTTAATTGGTTAATAGCCTTTTAGAAAGGTACAACATTTATACTGAAGCAATGATTGGACATATATAGGCTCTTTAAATAATTTCCAAAATTTTAGACCAATTATCAATAACTTTACAAACAAAAGTTTAACTTAGGTAAACTGAAATAAATTCAGAACAAGTGACCAAAATACTCCTGCTTTCAGATACACACGGTTATATAGACAATGACATCTTAAAGTACGTTAAACAAGCTGATGAAGTATGGCATGCTGGCGACATTGGCTCTCTAAAAGTTACCGATTTTATTAAAGATTTAAAACCACTACGTGGTGTTTATGGCAATATTGATAGTGCCGATGTTAGAGTTGAATTTCCAGAACATAATCGATTCATATGCGAAGATGTTGATGTTTGGATCACACATATTGGCGGCTATCCACCAAAATACAATATGCGTGTTGCAGAAACAATTAAACAAAATCCGCCACGATTGTTTATTTGTGGACATTCACATATTCTTAAAGTAATGCCCGATAAAAAATTAAATCTCATCCACATGAATCCTGGTGCGGTTGGCAAACATGGTTTTCATAAAGTTAGAACTATGTTACGTTTTACTATTGATGGTAAAAAAATCGATGATTTAGAGGTTATTGAATTCCCTGTTAGACATCCTAAAACTAACAGTCCCTCCTAAATCCTCCCCAAACAAAGTGTAATTGCTTACAGTTACAGCATATCTTTATTGAAAATAATTTGTATACTTTTTATTTAACTGAAAAACTCCTTCCCTATAGGAAGGTTGGGAAGAGCTTTTTGTTTCCCTTATTCGAAGGGATTAAGAGAGGCTTTTTCACCCAATTAGTTGTAAATTTGCAAACTTATTTAAAAACAGAAAAATAGTATTAGATATGAGTCAAGTAAAAGAAAATGATACAGTAAAAGTACATTACACAGGAAAATTAAGCAACGGTCAAGTTTTTGATAGTTCCTTAGAAGGAGAACCATTAGAGGTTACTCTAGGACAGGGGATGCTCATTCCTGGTTTTGAAAAAGGTATCGTTGATATGAAAGTAAATGAAAAGAAAACAATTAATATTCCTGTGGCTGAGGCTTATGGCGATGTGCAAAAAGAATTGTTTTATGAAGTAAAAAGAGAACAATTACCACAAGATATGTCTCCAGAGGTTGGTATGGGACTTGCTTCTAAAGATCAAGAAGGTAGAGAAGTACAATTTAGAATTTCTAAGGTTAATGAAGACCATATTATTGCTGATGCTAACCACCCATTAGCTGGACATGATTTAACATTCGATTTAGAACTTGTTGAGATAAAATAACAACAAGTTTTTAGTACTTATTTAAAAGCCTGAATTTATTTTTAGGCTTTTTTATACCCAAAAAAGCAGGAGGCAGTTTTGCGCCTTCGGAGTAATTAAGTGGAAAAACACAAAGATTGAAACTTGAATTTGGTGGATGGGTGCGTTAGGTAATAGAGTTGCATCCTTTTTTGAGGCACGAGAAAAAGATATTGAGGAAAGTCCGACTCTTTTTAGGTGTAACGCCATAAAAAAGCCCAAGATCTTCACCTTGGGCTCACGCACTAATACTACTAAGATGTTAGGTTTAACGTAATCGATCTACAGATTTTACGAGATCTTCATCCTTCTTAATGGCCTTATTGGCTAATGCCAAAAACACGATAGAAATAATAGGAAGAAACATCCCAATACCTTTCTCTGAAACTACTGTTTCTCCAGATAAATTTAGAGATAGATAAACGAAAAATCCTAGTAAAAAAAAGTTTAATATGATGTTAAGTCGCCCCAATACGAACTGAAGCTTCCTGTTTTTAAACATAAATACGGTAATTAACGATAGTACTCCTGATACTATGAACGCTGCAAAATATGGCAATTCGTCTTTAGCAAAAACCGTAGTACCATCATTTGTAATCCATAAATGAACCACAAAGATAAGACCTAGCGAACTTATAGCTGCTAATAATAAATAAACACTTTGTATACGTTGTAACATTTAAATACAAAAATAATTGATGGCAAAAATAATAGTTTCTTTATTAATTTGGGAGATTAAATTAAAATAAAGTTGTATAATTGCAGTAATAATTCACAACAATCGGTATAACAGATTGTTAATTCTTCAGAATAAAATTCATTTTTTTCAGAAAAACTCAAGTTTATATTCAATATAATAGCACCCAATTAAACATTTATGTTTGAAATTTCACAATTAAAAGAAAAGAAACTCGCTGAATTACAGGAGATTGCAAAGAAATTGAACGTTCCAAAATATCGTTCTCTAAAAAAATTAGATTTAGTTTATCAAATTCTAGATCAACAGGCTGCCGACCCTAAAGCTGTAAAAGCTGTTGTTGCGCCACAAGCTACATCTGAAACAAAAGCAGAAACTTCTGCTGAAAAACCTGCTAGAAAACCTAGGCAACGCGTTCAGAAACCTGCAAAAAACGATCAACAACAAAACAACGATCAGGCTGCAGATCAAAAACCTGAAGTTGAAGTTACACAGAAAGCTGAAACTCCTCAAAAGAGAGAAGATAAGAAACCTGTGCACAAGCCAAACCCAAGACCACAAAACGATAATCATAAAAAACCAAACCCTAGGTCTAATAATCATCAAAACAAAAATCAAAATAGAAATCAAAAAAACGGAAATATCGATAAGGGTAATAAAGATAATAGAAACCGTTACCGCGAGCCTGATTTTGAATTTGACGCAATTATTGAAAGTGAAGGTGTTTTAGACATCATGCAAGATGGTTATGGATTTTTAAGATCTTCGGATTATAATTACTTGTCGTCTCCTGATGATATTTATGTATCGCAATCGCAAATTAGATTGTTTGGTCTTAAAAAAGGAGATACTGTTTTAGGACATGTACGTCCACCAAAAGAAGGCGAAAAATATTTCCCACTTATTAAGGTTAGTAAAATTAACGGGCAAGACCCTAATGTGGTAAGAGACCGTGTAGCTTTTGAGCATTTAACACCATTGTTTCCTCAAGAAAAATTCAATTTAGCAGAACGCCAAAGTACCATTTCTACAAGAATTATGGACTTGTTTGCACCTATTGGAAAAGGACAACGTGGTATGATTGTATCGCAGCCTAAAACTGGTAAAACCATGTTATTAAAGGATGTGGCAAATGCAATTGCGGCTAATCATCCTGAGGTATATCAAATGATATTATTAATTGATGAGCGACCTGAAGAGGTAACTGATATGCAACGTAATGTTCGTGGAGAAGTTATTGCTTCTACTTTCGATAAGGAAGCTCATGAGCATGTAAAAATTGCCGACATTGTACTTGAAAAAGCAAAACGTTTAGTTGAATGTGGACATGATGTTGTAATTCTTTTAGATTCTATTACACGTTTGGCAAGAGCTTACAATACTGTGCAACCTGCTTCTGGTAAAATATTAAGTGGTGGTGTTGATGCTAATGCGTTACACAAACCAAAACGTTTCTTTGGTGCAGCTCGTAACATTGAAAATGGTGGTTCTTTAACCATTATTGCTACGGCACTTACCGAAACTGGTTCTAAAATGGACGAAGTTATCTTTGAAGAATTTAAAGGAACTGGTAATATGGAATTACAATTAGATAGAAAAATATCTAATCGTAGAATTTTCCCTGCTATCGATTTAACATCTTCAAGTACGCGTCGTGATGATATATTATTAGATGATAACACCATTCAACGTATGTGGGTAATGCGCAAGTATCTTGCAGATATGAACCCTGTTGAAGCTATGGAATTTATTAACGATAGGTTTAAACAAACTAGAAATAATGAAGAGTTTTTGATATCCATGAATGGGTAACAAGAAAACTAACTAATTAAACTATGCCTCAACAGAAATGTTGAGGTTTTTTTGCTTAATACTTTACCAAAAATTAGAAGTTTTTTATATTAGTCCTTAATATTTAATAGTATTTAAACTTAAAATGAACCAAGAAAAAAATCAAAAAATAAAGGAAAAACAATAGGGTTAATTATTGGAGTCCTCGCTTTTGCAATAACATATTTTGGAGTAAAACGACTATTCAAAAAAGATTTAGCAGATGAGTTAAAAATAGCCGCAATTGAGTTGAACAAGCAAACACCAATGGAAATTGATGCATATACCAGATTAGATAGTGCCACAACCATAGGCAAAACCAATTTCATCTACCATTATACTTTAAGAGATCTTGTAAAATCTGATGTAAATTTAGAAGAAGTAAAAAATTATATAGAACCAAGCGTAATTCAGAACGTAAAAATCAGTCCTGATTTAAAAGTGTATCGCGACAATAATGTTACTATGAATTTTAAATACTATGATAAAAATGGTGTTTTTTTTACAGAGATATCTGTAACACCAGAATTATACAATAGTAAATAAAATCAGATACTTTCTTTCACATGTTTAGCTTTTTAAAAATTATTAAAGGATTGTATAAGCATTACATATCTCTGATTTTTGAATAAAACAGTTATGCAAACTATGTACAAAACATATGCAAACGTGGTATATTATGTGCAAAACAACTAATTCCTATAAAATGACCTAAACACACGCTCATAATTTTACTATTAATTCTATATTTGAAACTTACCCAAGAATACAATAATGAGCAAAATTTTTATTAGAACACTTTTTACCATTTTTTTATTAATCCCATTTATTTCTATTGCTCAATCTGAGGAAAAAGAAAGTATAAAATTATTTGTAGAATGTAACTGCGATAAAAACTATATAAGACAAGAGATTAAAAATATTAGTCATGTGCGAGATCAGGGTTTGGCAAATGTGCAAGTTTTTATTTATGATATTGGTAATGCTAGTGGTGGAAGAACGTATAGACTTGAGTTTACAGGTACGTCGTCATTTGAAGGTATAACTAATGAATTATCATTTGATTCTAATGCAAACATGACGTCAGATGATGTTAGAAAAAGATTGGTATGGCGTATAAAAAAAGGATTGTTAAAGTATATTTTAGAATCTGATATTGCCAATAGAGTTACATACCGTATTAAAGGAAAAGCCGAACCCAAAGAAGAGGAATATTATGACCCGTGGCACAACTGGATTTTTGAAATTTACGGTGAAGGAAAATTTGACAAAGAAGCAAGTCGTAAAAGATTTGAGTACAAAGTAGGTTTTGAAAGCGATCATGTAACGGATAAATGGCGTATAAGAGGCGATTTTCAAATAAGCCAAAACAATAGTGAGTTTATTAGAAACGATCAAGAATTCACAAGTAAACGAGAGCGCTATTTTGTTGCGGGAAGTGTTGTTCGTAGTCTATCGGACCATTGGTCTGCAGGTATATTTTTAAACGCAAGAAACAACACGTTTACTAATATAAATTTAGCAGGAGCGTTTTCTCCAGCCATAGAATATAATATTTTCCCATATAGTGAAGTACTTAAAAGAGAAATCGTTTTCGCCTATAAAATTGGATATATACATAATGATTACATAGAAACCACAATTTTTGGCAAAAATCATGAAGTAATCTTCAATCACTCATTTGATATTCAATTACGTTACAGACAGCCTTGGGGGAATATATATTCCAGAATTAGAGCATCTACATTTTTAGAGGATTTCTCTAAAAACAGACTTCAAGTTAATAGTAATTTATCGGTTAGAGTATTTAAAGGTTTTTCGGTAAGATTTTCCAGTAATCTGGAGTTTATAAGAGACCAGATTAATCTTCCAGCAGGCGATGCTTCATTAGAAGATGTATTATTACAACAAAAGCAAATTGCTACTGATTTTGAGTTAGGTTTTTCGGTAGGAGTCACCTACACCTTTGGTTCTGCATTTAATAATATAATAAATACTAGGCTTTAAATATTTTTGGGCGTTACCACAGGGGTCGGTCGGGCTTTCACTACTCTCCCGATTATTATCGGGATCAAATATGCCGTTCAATCCCTAACGCAAATTGTAACTAAAAATTAAATTTAATAACTATTCAACAAATCTCTGTACTCTTTTAAGTCAGCAATATTAGATTTGTTGTTTAAATTTCTAATGAGTGAAATTAAATATTTAAGACTTTCAACTGGGTTAGTATCAGCCTCTATAACAACTCCTTCTTCCTCAATAGGTTCATCTCCAAGAATAGGTATTAAAAACGACTCGTTAGCTTCAATATGCTCGTAAGTAAGTCTCAATACTTTAACAACTAAAGGTATTTGAGCTTCTAAAGCATATCCTCTTAATTCTTTTAAATCTTCAATTAATACATCTGTATTAATTCCAGACTTATCTAAATTTTTAAGAATTTTATCTATTAATTTAATTGCTTTTTTATTTTCCAAAAGAGTTTTGTGTTATGAGTTATAGATTTTACAAATTTAATTTTTTAAAAAACTTTTCACACTATAAGAAGGCTAAAAAAATTAATAAAAAAAGTTTTTATTTAAGAGGCATTTTCAATATTAAAAATGATATTACTTTTCTAAACTTAACAACTCAACTTCACTAAAAACTGATCCATCTTTCGGTTTTAAATTGCGTAATAACTTTATTTTATCAAGTTCTACCTTTTTAGAATCGCCAGCAAAAGCACTTTTAACATATTGAACTATATTAAGTATATCTTGATCTGTAAAATCAGGGTTATTAGCAAGTCCGGGCATTGTAGTGTTCAATTCGTATAATTCTCCATTTACATGAATTGGCCCTGATAAACCATGTAAGATTACCAAAGCCAATCTATCAGTAGAGGTTTTTATATATTCAGAGTTTTTTAATGGAGGTGCTAAATTAGCAATACCTTCTCCTTCAATACCGTGACATGTAGCGCAGAGGTTTCTATATATTTTATACCCCGCAGTTCTTATATCAGTACCAACATGTTTTTTAGTATAAATAAAATTCTTTTTGTTGTTTTTTATATTTGAGATTGTTGAAAGTAAAGTGGAGATGGAGGTACTATCAATCTGTTTGCCTTTTAAAAGCATTTTATAGATTTCTTCTTTACCTCTAAGGCTATTTACCAATGCTTCTTGATATATCAAATCGTTTTTATGTTTATTTGACAATTCATATACTATTGGAAATATTTCTTCTGATGAAAACTGCATCCAATTTCCTAAAGAACTTAAAATATAAAAGTCTATCTCTGGATTGTTACTAAAAATTAATTTTTTAATTATTTTTAGAATTGAATCTAAATGGTGAGTACTAGCAAATTGTTCAATTAAAATAAGTCCATGACTTATTACTTTGCTATCACTATCAGAGTCTAGTAGTTTCTCTAAAACCGAAAAATCTAAAGCATCTAAACCGTTTAAAGTATGTAATGTATGTATTTGTGAAATAGGAGCTTCTGTATTTTGAAGCATTTCTTTCAATATAGGAATTACTTGTTTTTCATTTTTAAAAATCAATAATTGTTGTGCTCTATCTCTTAACCATCCATTTGGGCTACTCAATAATTCAACAAGTTCAGAACTATTAGCTTCTTCTAAATTCACTAATTTACTTGAAGTGTTATTTTTTGGTACAACTCTTAAAATTCGCCCCATACCTATTATCGTATCGAGTTGTTTTTGCCTCATATGTTTTAACAAATAAGGTGTCATAAAAGCTTTGTCTTGTATGATACCACGATGCATATCAACAACATACAAATTTCCGTCTGGACCATTATGTAAGTTTACAGGTCTAAAACCTTCATCTGTAGATGCAATAAATTCTTTATTCTTTATGGCTTGTTTTGCGCTAACAGTAATACCATCAAACTTTAAAACATTTCGCTTTACAAGATTTGCTTCAGGAGCACAAACAAAAGCATTTTCTATATAATCTTGAGGAAATTTATTGCCTCTATACACCAATGGACCACATGCCGAAGTCACATTTACCAATAAACTATCTTTGTCTAAAACCCCTTTTCTATAGCCTCTATTTACAGAAGTTGGGTGTAATGGGTATACTTTTTGGTCTGGTGTTAGCTTTTTTCCAATAGCAGATTTTGGTCTCAAATATTCATTTTTAATAAGTGTATTTGGTAATACATAATCCCCAATTAATTGGGTTGAATTTGTATTGTAATAAAGTCGTCCAAAATTATCTTTAGTAATTCCCCATTGACCCCGCATAGTTGTAGGTTCCTTTAACCATACTTTTCCTTTTCTCTTATATCGAAAATTAGACTTTGCACTATATATCCAATTATCAATATGTAATAACAATCCATTTGGTTGATGCTCTACATTTCCACCATCAGAATATAAAGAATCCACTAATACTCTGTTAATAGGTTTATCATCTTTTATATCTACAAACCAAAGATTTGGGGGTTCAGCATACAGAAGTCCTCCATATACATGAGCAATTGCTCTAGGTAAGATAAGACTATCTAAAAATATTTTTGAATGATCTGTTATCCCATTATTATCTAGATCTTCCATTATAGAAATAACACCGTTGGGTATATCAGTTCCTGTACCTTCAAGGTTTTGCATGTATCCTTTCATCTCTACAATCCACATACGCCCTTTATTATCAAAATCCATAGCCACAGGTGCTTCAATAAAAGGTTCTGAAGCAGCAACATCTAGTTTAAATCCAGCTTCTATTTGATAGTTTTCGAGATTAATTTTTGGCTCTTCATAAGTTTTGGACTTGCAAGAATTTATTGAAAGCGCAAAAACAAATAATGCAAATAAATTAAGATTATATTTTAAAAAGATATTTAAATGAAGATGCATTAATAAGGCTTTTAGAAAATTATATACTTTCTTTTGTAAAATTGAGAAATTAATATCTAAATTAAGGACACTTTTAATCATAGTTCTACATATATATTCAAAAAAACTTATGTAACAAAAAAAACCACTCTGAAAAGAGTGGTTTTTAATATTGTATGTTTTCTAACTTATTAAAGTGCAGCAACATGTTTTGCTAAACCAGACTTCAAGTTAGCCGCTTTGTTAGCATGAATTACATTTTTCTTAGCTAATTTATCTAACATAGAAACTATTGAAGGAAACATTTTTTCTGCTTCTTTCTTATCAGTTAACTCTTTCAATTTTTTAATTGCATTACGAGTCGTTTTATGCTGATACTTGTTAGTTAAACGTTTTGCTTCGTTACTTCTAATTCTTTTTAATGCTGACTTGTGATTTGCCATTTTGTTTTTTCTTAATTTTTTAATTGTAGCCCGTAGGGGAATCGAACCCCTCTTACCAGGATGAAAACCTGGCGTCCTAGCCGATAGACGAACGGGCCATTTGTTTTAAAGTCCGCAAATTTAACTATAAAATTAAACTTGCATTAATCTTTCAAATAACATACAATGTTTCCATTGCGGATGCAAAAATACAACTATTTTTAAATGTTGCAACAGTTGACTAAACTTTTTTAAAAAAATTAATCAATACGCTTTGGCAAACAAAACACGCTTGTTTGAAGGTGCTCCAGAATACACGCAAACCCCTTCTTCTTCCTTGGAATCTAGAGGTATACAACGTATTGTGGCTTTAGTTAATTCTTTTATTTTATCTTCAGTTTCAATTGAACCATCCCAATGTGCAGAAATAAATCCACCTTTTGTTTCTATTATTTCTTTAAATTCTTCAAAAGTATCTACTGATGTTATGTGTTCTTCTCTAAAATTTAAAGCTTTGGTAAATAACGATTTTTGAATTTCTTCTAATAAATCTTCAATTACAACACTAACTCTATCCAATATAACTGTTTCCTTACTTAATGTATCTCGTCTGGCAACTTCAACAGTTTCATTCTCTAAGTCTTTTGGTCCAATAGCAATTCTAACTGGAACGCCTTGTAATTCATGCTGTGCAAATTTTGCTCCGGGTCTTAAAGTATCACGTTTGTCAAACTTAACAGAGATATTTCTATCTTTTAAATCACTAATAATATCTTCAGCAACCTTTCTAATAGCTTCAAACTGTTCTTCATTTTTATAAATAGGAACAATAACTACTTGATATGGTGCCAAATTAGGTGGTAATACTAAACCATTGTCATCACTATGTGTCATAATTAAAGCACCCATCAAACGTGTAGAAACACCCCAAGATGTTGCCCAGACATAATCTTGTTTACCTTCTTTGTTGGCAAATTTCACATCAAAAGCTTTTGCGAAATTTTGGCCTAAAAAGTGAGATGTTCCTGCTTGTAGCGCTTTCCCATCTTGCATTAATGCTTCGATACAATAGGTATCTTCTGCTCCTGCAAAACGTTCACTTTCAGATTTTACACCTTGAACCACAGGAATAGCCATAAAGTTTTCAGCAAACTGAGCATAAACGCTATTCATTAATTTGGTTTCTTCAAGAGCTTCAGCTTTGGTTGCATGAGCTGTATGTCCTTCTTGCCATAAAAACTCAGCTGTACGCAAAAACAAACGTGTGCGCATTTCCCAACGCACCACATTAGCCCATTGATTGATCAACAAAGGTAAATCTCTATAAGATTGAATCCATCCTCTATATGTATTCCAAATAATAGCTTCACTAGTTGGACGAACTACTAACTCTTCTTCTAATTTTGCTTTAGGGTCAACACGTAACTTGCCTTCATTATCAGGATCGTTTTGCAACCTGTAATGTGTTACTACAGCACACTCTTTTGCAAAACCTTCGGCATTTTTTTCTTCAGCTTCAAACAAACTTTTAGGTACAAATAATGGGAAATAAGCATTTTCATGACCTGTTTCTTTAAACATTTTGTCCAATTCTGCTTGCATTTTTTCCCAAATCGCATAACCGTAGGGTTTGATAACCATACATCCTCGAACTGCAGAATTCTCCGCTAGGTCTGCCTTGACAACCAATTCGTTATACCATTTTGAATAATCTTCTGCCCTACTAGTAAGTTTTTTGCTCATATTATGTTTTTGGCACAAATATTGTGATTATGTTAAATAAAAAAATAGTAGCGCAAAACTAACTATTTTTGTTATGTTCAACAATTAAATTCAAGAGATATGCAAATTAATAACTACTTAAAATCAAAAATGCAATTCGCAGCAGTCCTAGGGTTGTTTTTCGGATTAGCATCTTGTGGTTCTTATCAATACGTTGGTGTTGATAGTGATGGTATTTACGGAGACACTAATAATAATAATAATACGCAAAATCCAGAAAATGTTGTTGTAACAAAAAATGGTAACGCTAGTGATTATTACCAAAACTATTTTAAAAACAAAGCTCAAGAATATGAAATCGCTACGGATAATGGTGCCATATTTACTGATATTGATAGTTATAGTAGCGAACAAGATTACGCTGTAAATGATACTATATATAATGATTACCAAGGTAATGCTGGTTGGGGACAAACCAACAGCAATGTGGTAATTAATTTCCATGACAACGGTTGGAACAACTGGGGTTGGGGATGGAATGATCCTTGGATTAACGGTGGTTTTGGCTGGGGAGGCTGGAACAACTGGGGATGGAATAACTGGGGTTGGAACCGATGGAACCGTTGGGGCTGGAATACTGGCTTTGGCTGGGGAGGCGGTTGGAACAACTGGGGATGGAACAATTGGGGCTGGAATGCTTGGTGTCCTCCTGGAGGGTTTTACGGAAATAATTTTTACGCAGGTGTAAACAATAGATTTTATAATAGAGGTGTTGCTTTTAATAATAGTAGAAGAAGTAGAAGCTCGTTAATTGGAAGAAACTCAAATAGTACTTTAAGTAGAAGAAGTAGTGTTGCTAATAATAGAAGAGCCTCATCATCAAGATACAGTACTTCAAGAAGAAGTAGCGTTGCAAGTAATAATGGCACTTCAAGATATAGTACGTCTAGACGTAGTAGTGTTGCCAATAGCAATGGTAGAACTACAACAACAAGACGTCCTTCATCGCCTACTACGATTAATAGAAATTCAACTGTAAGAAGAAGCAGTTCAAGACAGCCTTCTTATTCTACTAGTAGATCATCTTCTACAACCAGATCTTCTACTCCTATTAGAAGAAGTTCATCTCCTTCATATTCTAGAAGTAGTTCTTCATCTTCCAATAATAATTCTACTTATAGCAGACGCTCAAGTAGTAGCAGTAGTAATAATAGGTCCTATTCTAGATCATCATCAGGAAGTTCCAGATCATCTTCAGGAGGCTCAAGAAGTTCATCATCTGGAGGAAGAAGACGTTAATAGATTACAATCTCTAAGAAAAATAACATATGAAAAAGATATATTTTTTGTTCATAGGTGTACTATCTATGTCAACAATCTACGGTCAAGATTTAAGCGATGCACTAAGATATTCGCAAGATAATTTACAAGGAACTGCTCGTTTTAGAGCTTTAAGCGGTGCATTTGGAGCATTGGGTGGTGACATGAGTGCAGTAAATATTAACCCTGCAAGTTCCGCGGTATTTAGTCAAAGTCATGCATCTTTCTCTCTTGGAAATGCAGAATTAAATAACGATACAAATTACTTTGGAGGCCTTGGGTCTATAAACGATTCAAATTTTGATTTAACACAAGGTGGTGCTGTTTTCGTATTTAAAAATACAAGTAATTCACCATGGAAAAAATTCAGTATTGGTGTGGCTTATGACAGAACAAATAACTTTGATGACAGTTGGTTTGCTGCTGGCACAAACACAAATAGCGCTAATTTTAATAACTCAATAGCAAGTTATTTCTTTGATTACGCCAACGGATTACGCTTGGATGAAATATCTGCATTTGATAATGAAACTCTAAATCAGGCTTATGCAAATATTGGTAATGATCTTGGGTTTGCTCATCAACAAGCTTTTTTAGGTTATGAATCTTTTATTTTGGATCCCGAAACAAATGCTGATGATAATACAAATTACTTTATCAATGCCTCAGAGGGTAACTTTACTCATGATTACACATATGTATCAACAGGTTATAACGGAAAAATTGGAGTAAACATTGCAGCTCAATATGGAGATGATTTATACATTGGAGCAAATTTCAACTCTCACTTCATAGATTTTCAACGCTCAACACTTTTATTTGAAAACAATTCGAATAATCCTAATCCTCCTTCAGATGTTATTGATATCGATACTATCGAATTCGAAAATAACTTATCTACTGTAGGTACAGGGTTTTCATTTCAACTTGGAGGAATTTTAAAATTGACAAATGAATTTAGAGTAGGCTTAACTTATGATTCTCCAATATGGTATACGATTGAAGAAGAGACATCTCAATTTTTGGGAGTTGATGGTCTAGATAATGGTACAGATTTCACGCAAAATATAAACCCACAAATCACTAATATTTATCCTTCTTACAGATTACAAACGCCTGCAAAAATCACAACAAGTGCTGCTTATGTATTTGGAAAGCAAGGTTTAATCAGTTTTGATTATTCTCGTAAGAATTATGGTGCTACTAAATTAAAACCAGAAGCTGATTTCTCTGGCTTAAATGCTGATATTAGTGATATACTTACATCAGCATCTACCTATAAGCTTGGTGGAGAATACAAGCACAAACAATTTAGTTTTAGAGGAGGTTATAGATTTGAAGAAAGCCCATATGTTGATGGTATAACTGTTGGAGATTTAAATGGTTTCTCTTTAGGGTTTGGATATAACTTTGGGAATACAAAATTAGATATTACCTATGACCAATGGCAAAGAACAGATGAAACATCTTTATACAGCGTAGGGTTAATTGATACTACTACTATTGATAGACAAAACTCTAATTTAACAATCACGTTAGGTTTCAATATCTAATTGTATAGATAAACACATATTTAAAGCTTGAACCTAATAAAGGTTCAAGCTTTTCTTTTCATGTAATTTAAAGTGATTTTTGGAGACTAATAACCATATTAATTATTTGCTAAGGTCAAGTATACAAAACAGAAATGTTTATCTTTGCAAATTAAATTTTGATTGAATACTCATGAAATTTGATAACAACTTAGAAGATTTTGATGCTTTAGGAGACGAACATATTGGATCCTCGGAAAACACACCTATGCGAAGTGATGCCTTCAAACTTTCCAATGAAGAAAAGATAGATATTATAAAGGATGATGTTCGCCACATCATGGAAACACTTGGTTTAGATTTAACAGATGATAGTTTAAATGGTACACCAAACCGTGTTGCCAAAATGTTTGTTAATGAAATTTTTGGAGGTTTAGACCCTGCAAAAAAACCAAACGCATCTACCTTTGAAAATAAATACAAGTATGGAGAAATGCTTGTTGAAAAAAATATTACCGTCTACTCCACTTGTGAGCATCATTTACTACCTATTGTTGGCAGAGCCCATGTTGCTTATATATCAAACGGAACTGTGGTAGGGTTATCAAAAATGAATCGCATTGTAGATTATTATGCAAAACGTCCGCAAGTTCAGGAGCGTTTAACGATTCAGATTGTAAAAGAACTTCAAGAGGTTTTAAACACTAAAGATGTAGCTTGTGTTATTGATGCGAAACATTTATGTGTAAATTCCAGAGGCATTAGAGATATTGAAAGTAGTACAGTAACTTCTGAATTTGGAGGAAAATTTAAAGATATGGCAACACGTCGTGAGTTTTTAGATTACATTCAATTAGATACACAATTTTAAAACTTCACCTTAAAATAACTCATCAACAAACCAACATGCAGTTATACCAAACTAATCAAATCAAAATATACAACTCCCTTACTGGGCAAAAAGAAATTTTCACTCCAATAAACGAAGGACATGTTGGCATGTATGTTTGTGGTCCTACTGTGTATAGTAACGTTCATTTAGGTAATGTACGGACGTTTATGTCTTTTGATATGATATTTCGTTACTTAAAGCATTTGGGCTATAAAGTGCGTTATGTAAGAAACATTACAGATGCTGGACATTTAGAAAACGATGCAGATGTTGGCGAAGATAAAATCACAAAAAAAGCACGTTTAGAGCAAATAGAACCTATGGAAGTGGTGCAACGCTACACCGTTGATTTTCACAATATTTTAAATACTTTAAATTTTTTACCACCAAGTATAGAACCAACCGCGACTGGACATATTATTGAACAGATTGAATTAATTGGTAAAATTATTGAAAATGGTTTTGGGTACATCGTGAATGGTTCAGTATACTTTGATGTCCATAAGTTTAATGAAACCAACGAATACGGAAAATTAAGCAAGCGCAAACTTGAAGATTTAATTCATAACACACGTGTATTAGACGGACAAAGCGATAAAAAAAATCCACAAGATTTTGCACTTTGGAAAAAAGCAGAACCGCAGCACATTATGCGTTGGCCCTCACCTTGGGGAGATGGTTTTCCAGGTTGGCATTTAGAATGTACAGCCATGAGTACAAAATATTTGGGAGAAACCTTTGATATCCATGGTGGTGGGATGGATTTAAAATTTCCACATCATGAATGTGAAATTGCACAAAATGAAGCGGCAATTGGTAAATCTCCCGTAAATTATTGGATGCATGCGAATATGTTAGAATTAAACGGACAACGCATGTCAAAAACCACAGGTAATACTATTAATCCTGATGAATTACTATCTGGAAATAATGATAAAATGAGTAAAGCTTTTTCGCCAGGAGTTATTCGTTTTTTTAATGCGCAATCGTCTTACAGAAGCGTATTAGACTTAACTGATGATGGCTTGTTAGCAAGCGAAAAAGGCTTTTACAGATTGATGGATGGTATAAATTTGTTGAAAGACATAAAACCATCTAATAGTTCCACACTAGATGTTACTGCATGGAAACAGAAATGTTATGATGCAATGAATGATGATTTTAATTCGCCAATTTTAATCGCACATTTATTTGAAGCCGTAAAATATCTGAATCAAATTAAAGAAGAAAAAGCCACAATTTCTACTGAAGATTTAGAGGTTTTAAAAAACACCATACATGCTTTTGTTTTCGATGTATTAGGACTTATAAACGAAACAGAAAGTGCATCTGGAACTGATAAACTTGCTGGAGCGGTAGATTTACTGATTAAGCTAAGACAGGAAGCCAGAGCCAATAAAGACTTTGCTATGTCTGATAAAATTAGAGACGAACTGGCAGATTGCGGCATTCAACTAAAAGATGGTAAAGACGGGACTACGTTTTCTGTGAATTAAGATTTTTTGCCATTTATACGGATACAGAAATCCTCTGGGTATCAAAAATTAGACTCCTGCCTTCGCAGGAATGACAAGTATCATGCTAAAAAAAATATTTATAGCACCCTTTTTATTCTTGATAAAAGTGTATCAAACACTCATATCACCACTAACTCCTGCAACTTGTAGATATAATCCAACATGTTCCCACTATAGTAAAGAAGCTTTAAAAAAACATGGTTTGCTAAAAGGTGGTTGGTTAGCTGTAAAACGTATTTTTAGTTGCCATCCTTGGGGAGGTTCTGGTTATGACCCTGTGCCTTAAACTAAGGTTTTATAATGATCTTGTAAAAATTCTCCATTAACTTGGTTTAACAGCCGATAAAGTTCATTAAAACGAAACCCAAAATCTCAAACCATTTTAATTCTCAGGAATAGCTTTCAAAATCTCCAAAACAAATTTCCAATATTTTTGAGCTGATGAAATTTGCGCGCGTTCATCAGGAGAATGAGCGCCTTTAATGTTTGGTCCGAAACTAATCATATCCATATCTGGATAATTTTGCCCAAGGATTCCACATTCTAATCCTGCATGACATGCTGCTACATGAGGTTTTTCGCCGTTAAGCTTTTCATAAAGTTTTGTCATTACTTTTAAAATAGCCGAGTCCATATTTGGTGTCCATCCTGGATAATCTCCAGAGAATTCTACTTCGCAGCCTGTAAGTTCAAAAGTGGCCCGAAGCGTATTTGCTAAATCCATTTTAGAACTTTCAACTGATGAGCGCGTTAAACAACCTACTTTAATAGCACCTTCTTTTACTACAACTCTGGCAATATTATTAGACGTTTCGACCAAATCTGGAATATCAGCACTCATACGATAAACACCATTTAAAGCTGCATATATAGCTCTTGTAAAACCTTCTTGGACCCCTAAATCCATTATTTTATCAGGAGTATCGCATTTAGAAACCTGAATATTCAAATCAGGCTCCATGGTTTTCAATTCCTTTTTTATAGCGTTAGAAATCAAATTAGCTTCTAATAAAAAAGCATCTTCATGCATGGCGTCTATAGCTACTTTTGCTGTACTTTCTCTAGGAATGGCGTTTCGTAAACTCCCACCATCAATTTCAGAAATACGTAATCCAAAATTTTCAAAACCGTCAAATAACAAGCGGTTCATTATTTTATTGGCATTCCCTAAACCTTCGTGAATTTGCATTCCTGAATGTCCACCTTGCAAACCTTTTACAGTTATTTCAAAACCTATTTTGAATTCTGGAGTTTCTTCTTCATTGTAAGTTCTAGTGGCAGTTACATCAATTCCTCCAGCGCATCCTACACCTATTTCGTCATCTTCTTCGGTATCTAAATTTAAAAGGATACCTCCAGAAAGTAGTCCGCCTTTTAAGCCCATAGCTCCCGTCATTCCAGTTTCTTCATCTATGGTAAACAATGCTTCTAGTGCTGGATGTGGAATATCTGTGCTTTCTAAAATGGCCATGATTGTTGCAACTCCTAATCCGTTATCTGCACCTAAAGTCGTGCCTCTTGCCTTAACCCAATCGCCTTCTATAAACATCTCTATACCTTGAGTATCAAAATCAAAAACAGTATCGTTATTTTTTTGGTGCACCATATCTAAATGCGATTGCATTACAACGGTGGTTCTATTTTCCATTCCTTTAGTCGCTGGCTTTTTTATAATAACATTTCCAACTTCATCTTCAATGGTTTCTAAACCTAAGCTTTTACCAAAATCTTTCATGAAATCGATAACACGTTCTTCTTTTTTAGATGGACGTGGTACTGCATTTAAATCTACAAATTTGTTCCAAAGTGCTTTTGGCTCTAACTCTCTTATTTCTGCGCTCATAGTTTCTTAATGTATCATACAAATATAGTGAGACCTTTTAGGTTTAAAAAACCTGAAAGTCCTAAGTTTTGAACACATTTTAGTATTTTTGAAATATGCTGAAGAAGAAAAAAACAATTATTGCGTTGTTGTTAATTCCACAATTTTTGATTGTGAAATTACTAGCCAATTACCCCGAATTTGTGGAGCAATATTACAGCGAAGGGCTTTACCAATGGATTTCTAAAGTGTTTAGGTATGTATTGGGTTGGTTACCTTTTTCGTTTGGAGATTTAGTATACGGACTTGGTGGTATCTACATCATTTGGTGGTTTTTAAAAAACAGAAAACGTTTAAGGAAAGATACTCTGAATTGGTGTATTGATGTTTTTGCGGCTGTATCACTAATTTACTTTGCCTTTCATTTGTTTTGGGGATTGAATTATTACAGATTGCCATTGCATAAAAACTTGAGTTTAGAAGCAGATTACACAACTGAGCAGTTGGTAAGAGTCACAGAAAAATTAATTACTTCTGCAAATACAATGCATTTAAACATCACAAAAAACGACTCCGTTAAGATTGATGTACCATATGATAAATCAGAAATTTTTAAGCTAGCTTCAAAGGGTTATACTAACATCAAAGCAGTTTTTCCTAATTTAGAATACAATCCGAAAAGTATAAAACAATCTTTGTTTAGTTATCCACTATCCTACATGGGGTTTAGCGGTTATTTAAACCCGCTGACCAATGAAGCGCATGTAAATGGGAGAATTCCAATATTTAGATTTCCAACAACCTCTTCTCATGAAATTGCACACCAATTAGGCTATGCTGCCGAAAATGAAGCTAATTTTATCGGTTTTTTGGCTGCTTCGAACAACGATGATATATATATTAAATATTGTGGTTTCTCCTATGGTTTGGGGTATTGTTTAAATGAAATTTACAAGCGCGATGAATGTCTCTACGAAGATTTAATTGCTGATGTAAATACTGGCATTTTAAAAAACTATGAAGAATCCCGTTTATTTTCAGATGCTCACGAGAATCCGTTCAAGCCACTTTTTAAACTGTTTTACAGCAATTACTTAAAAGCAAACAGACAAAGCAAGGGCATGGAAAGTTACAGTTATGTAGTGGCTTTGATTGTTAATTACTACGAAACCAATGCTATCTAATTACAAACGCATTTTAAATTTCTTATATTTATTATAAATTTTATAACTTGACTTATATTAAAATATTGGTTATGAAACACTTAATTACAATATTGGTTTTTAGCTTAAGCTTTTCTGCTACTGCCCAGCTTATTAAAATAGAACCAATGGAGTTACCATTATCTCTAAGTCTTTTGGAAAATCCGAATTTTCAAGATAGCTTTAATGGTATTAATTATTTAAAGAATGTTGCAAAACCATACACTTTTACCAGTTATGAATTAAATAGAATGCGTAATGAAAGGTTTTTTATTGACCTCAAAAGCCTAAATAAAAACTATACTTTTATAGAACCTTCTAGAATATATCTGAAAAAAGAGCTCCGTAAAGTTATGCTTAAAACACCTAGTGAATTTGGTCCTATCTCACCTAAAGGCTTCACTCTTTAGTTTACTCTATAATTTTCGCACCTTTTGGAGCATTAAACAATGAGGCCTCTGGCTTTTCTTTACTTAGCTTAATGTTTGTAAATTCTAAATCGCTACGTTTAGATATTGGCAGATTATTTTCAACGTTAAACCAAGTTAGGGTTTTTGGAAGTATTAAACCTTCTATATTTTGCCAATCACTATATTTGATAAATTTAATTTTTTTGCTTTTCGCTTTTGAAAAATAAGTCACCGTGTATCCTAACCACTCCATTTTATGGGTGTCTTTGTTGTAATAGACAATGTATTCGTCTTCTGGAGATTCTCCAACGCCACTTTCGTAAGCTATTTTTATTCCTGGATAGGTTTGTCCTTCAAATTCTAGTGCTTCAACATCTTCATAAATAATACCATCATCAGCTAAAACAAAAGGCATGGCGTAGAAATAAAACATTAAATTATAATAAAATTTTGGGTCATTATTATAAAATAGTGAATCTTGTTTTATCCATACATTTTTACCATTAAAACCTATTTTAAACTTATCGGTTTCAATTAAAGAAGCTCTACTTTTTAAATCTGTAATTGTTACTTCCTTTCCTTCTGGTATTTTCATTTCAAAAGTTAAACTATTCATAGTATTCCACTTATCAATTCCGCCATGAGCATCAAATACTTTTGAAATGTTATCTGGATAAATACTGGTAGTTATATCAAGATTTTCTTCTGAATAGTCTGCAGTTGGTTCGGTTTTGTTTTTACACGCGAAAATTGAAACTACAATAGCAAATAGGATGAAGTTTTTCATTTGTGGAATTAAGTATGATTTTAGTGTTTGACGAAGTTAGTACAATATAATTACATAAAATGATTTACTTTTGTTTCACTTTTATGAAACAGATAACTAGCTCTCAAAACACTTATATAAAACAACTTTTACAATTAAAAGACAAGTCGCGTGAACGAAAAAAAACAGGCTCTTTTTTAATTGAAGGTGCTCGTGAAGTTATGCTGGCTTTAAAGGGAGGTTACGAACTAGAAACGATTTTATTTTATCCAGAATTATTTTCTGAAGAACAACTTAACAACTTAACAATTCAACAACTCAACATTATAGAGGTTTCAAAAGAAGTCTATCAAAAATTGGCCTATCGTGAAACTACTGAAGGTGTTTTAGCTATAGCAAAGTCAAAGAGAAATCATTTAAATGATTTGATTTTTGAAACTAAAAATCCATTAATTCTTGTTGCTGAAGCTCCTGAAAAACCCGGAAATATTGGTGCGATTTTAAGAACTGCCGATGCTGCAAATGTAGATGCTGTGATTATTGCAAACCCGAAAACCGATTTGTATAATCCAAATATTATTCGCTCTAGTGTTGGATGTTTATTTACTAATCAAGTTGCAACTGGTAATTCTTCAGAGATTATAACTTTTTTAAAGGAAAAGCATATCAATATTTATTGTGCTGCATTACAAGCTTCTGTAGATTACCATACTCAAGATTTTAAAACACCAACTGCTATTATTGTTGGTACCGAAGCTACTGGTTTGAGTGATGCGTGGTTAGATAATTCAACTCAAAATATTATTATCCCTATGCAAGGAGAAATTGATTCTATGAATGTTTCGGTTGCTGCTGGTATTCTTATTTTTGAAGCTAAAAGACAGAGGGATTTTTTGTAAAACCTCAAAACACAAAAACTAAATTCCAAATACGTTATACTTTGGAATTTGTTTTCTTAATATTGGAATTTTATTTTATGACATCAACTACACTATTTTACATCATTATAGCTATAATAATTATAAACTTTATAATTGATAAAATTCTTGATGCGTTAAATGCTAAGCATTTTAATGATACGCTTCCTAAAGATTTACAAGATGTTTATGATGAAGCCGAATATAAAAAATCACAAAATTATAAAGCGACTAATTATAAATTTGGATTGCTAACCTCTACATTTTCTATCCTTTTAACATTAGGTTTTTTATGGTTTGATGGTTTTGAGGTTGTTGATAATATTGCTAGAGGTTATAGTGAAAACCCAATTATTGTAGCGCTCATTTTCTTTGGAATTATTATGATTGGGAGTGATATTTTAACCACACCATTTTCCTATTACAGCACCTTTGTTATTGAAGAAAAATTCGGGTTTAATAAAACCACCAAGAAAACGTTTTTTTTAGATAAACTAAAAGGTTGGTTAATGATGGCCATTGTTGGTGGTGGTATTCTCTCTTTAATTATTTGGTTTTACCAAGCTACAGGAAAACACTTTTGGCTGTACGCTTGGGGTTTAGTGGCTGTTTTTACATTGTTTATGAATATGTTTTATTCTAAATTAATTGTACCGCTTTTTAATAAACAAACACCTTTGGAAGAAGGGACTTTACGCGATAAAATTTCGGCATACGCTAAGACTGTTGGCTTTAAATTGGATAAGATTTTTGTTATTGATGGCTCTAAACGAAGCACTAAAGCAAACGCTTATTTTTCTGGTTTTGGTAGCGAAAAACGTGTAACGCTTTATGATACTTTGATTAACGATTTAGAAGATGAAGAAATTGTTGCTGTTTTGGCGCATGAGGTTGGACACTACAAGAAAAAACACATCATCTTTAATTTGTTTGCTTCTATTTTATTGACAGGGTTGACACTTTATATATTATCGTTGTTTATTTCAAATCCTTTGTTAACTCAGGCTTTGGGCGTTGATATTCCGAGTTTTCATATTGGGTTGATTGCTTTTGGGCTCCTCTACTCGCCTATTTCTGAAATTACAGGCTTAATTATGAATGTATTTTCTAGAAAGTTTGAATACCAAGCTGATGATTATGCTAAAAACACTTATAAAGGCGAACCACTTATCACTTCGCTTAAAAAGCTTTCTAAGAATAGTTTGAGTAACCTAACACCACACCCTGCGTATGTCTTTATGCATTATTCACATCCTACACTTTTACAAAGGATTGGGAATTTGAAGCAATAAAGTTTGTTGCTAACTACTTCATAATAAATACATAACTTTACATTATGTAATGTTTAAATAGGCTTCTAAAATGAATACTAGAACTTTAATTACGTTTTCAATCTTTATTTTGACCTTAGTTTCTTGTAAAGACTCTAATACTAAGCAACCTCAAGATAAATCAACTGAAAGACCAAATATTTTATTTATCATGTCTGATGACCATGCCTATCAGGCCATTAGTGCGTATTCAGATAAGCTCATAGAAACACCAAATATCGATAGAATTGCTAAAGAAGGCATGTTATTTACCAATGCCTGCGTTACCAATTCTATTTGCGCCCTTCTAGAGCTACAATACTTACTGGTAAGCACACGCACATCAATGGAAAAATTGATAATAGAATGCCTTTTGACACTACCCAAGTTACTTTTCCTCAACTATTTCAAAAAGCAGGTTATGAAACCGCTATGTATGGCAAACTTCATTTTGGTAACAATCCAAAAGGTGTAGATGATTTTATGATATTACCGGGGCAAGGCAACTACATAAACCCAAAGTTTATTACTCCAACAGGAGATACATTAATTACAGGTTATGTTACTGATATCATCACAGACTTAACAATTAATTGGCTCGATAAAAAAAGGGATAAAAAGAAACCTTTTATGATGATGTATTTGCACAAAGCACCTCATAGACCTTGGTGGCCTAGTCCAGAAAAATTTAAAAACTTTACAAAAAAACTTTTCCTGAACCAACATCACTTTTTGATAATTATTCTAATAGAGGAGCAGCTGCGGCTGCGGCAGAAATGAACTTACTTAACCACATGAAATATGGACATGACTCCAAAATAAGACCAGAAACCATTGAAAAAATGGGAGGCGTTCAACCTTATGTACCTCCAATGAATTGGGGTGGAATAGATGGATTTAACAGACCATATAGCAGAGCCAATGCTGAACAAAAAGCATTATACGACCCCGTAATTGATTCTATAAATACTTGGTTTATGAACAATTGGCCAACCATGAGTAATAAACAAAAAATGAAATGGAAGTACCAACGCTATATGCAAGATTATTTAGGTTGCATTTCCTCGGTTGATGATAATGTGGGCAGAGTTTTAAATTACCTTGATGAAAGCGGTTTAACCGATAACACAATTGTTGTTTATACTTCCGATCAAGGATTTTACCTAGGCGAACACGGTTGGTTTGATAAACGTTTTATTTATGATGAATCATTTAAAACACCGTTAATGATTCGCTGGCCCAATAAAATTACTCCAGCTACTACAAATGATGAAATGGTTCAGAATTTAGATTTTGCACAAACATTTTTGGAAGCGGCTCAAATTAAAGCACCAAATGATATGCAAGGTAAAAGTTTAATACCACTTTTAAAAGGTAATATAGCGCAATGGGACAGAGATGCTGTATACTATCATTACTATGAATACCCGGCGGTGCATATGGTAAAAAGGCACTATGGTATTGTTACTAAAGCATATAAATTAGCACATTTTTATTACGATGTTAACGAATGGGAATTATATGATAGAATTAAAGATCCTCAGGAAATGAAAAACGTTTACAACGACCCTGCCTACAAGAACGTAGTGAGTAAATTGAAGGAGCAACTAAAAGGGTTAAGATTGCAATACAAAGATTCTCCAGAATTGGATAAAAAATATTTAGAGCTTCATCTAAAAGGTAAATAAATCGAACTTATTTTGTAAAATTTTATCTTAAATAGTTTGAGTAATTTAACGCCACATCTTGCTTATGTGCTTATGCATTATTCGTATCCTAAGCTTTTGGAACGGATTGGGAATTTGAGGAAGTAGTTTTTTGTTTTATTTGATACTTGACTTTGTAAAAAATTTCAACTAACTTCGTTTAACGTCGGATATAAGTCATTAAAACGACGCATATCCGTAAAAACAGTTGTGCAACATTAACACTCAAACTTCACAAATTAAAGAATGGACTTGAAAAAAACGCGAATTGAGGGAATGAAAATCTTCAAAGTAAGTCCTGAAGTTATGAATAATGAAAGTGAAGAAACGAAGAAAATTGTAAAACAAGCTCTAAAAGAAAAGCCGCTTAAAATTTGGGAAAGAGAATTAAAACAACATAAATCTAATCTGTTAGTTTCGAATGAAGAAGGAGATGTGTTTCAGGCAACTACTTTTGTTCATAAAAAGAAAATATTCGCAGGTGTCGCACCGAATTTAATTCAAGCATACTTTGATATGGCTTATGAACAAATTCAATGGACTGATAAATATGCAGAAACATTTCATTACATAGCATCTGAAAAGTTTGACCGAATAAAATTTATAGATACACCAATATTTAATAGATTCATTCAATATAGAATTAGTTCAATCATATTTTTACATTTGTCAGTCGAGGCTTTTATAAACTATATTATACCAGACAATTTTATATACTCTAAAACTGAAACATCAAACTCAAATAAATTTCAAGAACAAATTACAAAACTCAATAAAGTAAATATTGAGCGTTGGATTAGTTTTAAAGAAAAAATAGAAGATGTTATTCCAGCATTGCCGAATACAACTTTTGACGTTAAAAAGAATAGCGATATAATTGGGCGAATACTTGAGATTGAAAATATTCGAAATGAAATTATTCATTTAAAAAGCAAAGACTCAAATTCAAATATGCACTATAAAAAAGTGTTTGATTTTGTCGCCTCGAAAGATTTGAGTAAATATTTATTTTCAGTCAAAAAGTTCATAAATATTTTAGAATCGGATTTTATAAAAATTGATAAGATTCAAGAAGATAACAATGTCAAAGAAATTTATATCGAGAAAGCTGAACATCTTCACATTGGAGTATATTTTGAAGTAATCAAACAAAAAGAAAAACGAATCGCAATTTTCATTGACAAATGGAAAGGACTTACTAAAGAAAGTGAGTATTTAAAGGTTGTTTTATCATACCTCAAACTAATGGAAGATATGAACTTGATAATGGATTATTTGGTAAGTGAAGAAAAAAGAAATTCAAAATAGAGATATTTAAGAATGATGAACAAATAAAATAACGTTGCACAACACTATATATAGCAAATTGGGCGATTAGTGCTTAATCCAAAAGTTCGTGTTTATTTGCAAAGTCGCCAAATCTTTTGATTTGGCTTTAAAAAGAAAAATTAAAACAAAACACAAAAGATTTGGCTTGTGGCTAAACCAAAAATAATCGCTTGTTTTCTGCCCAACTTGCCATATATTTAACGTTAAACGAACCTTCCCTAAAAAAAAACAGATTTCACTCTAAACCAAAATTTTGCAAACCAACCCGCGTTAGGGATTGCAGAGAAAAGCCCACAGCCTGACGAAGGAAGTGCGAGGACTTGTAACGGAAAGCCCGACCCTTGTGGTAACGCCCAAAAAAATAAAAAATTCAAATTCCAAAAACTAAATTCCAAATCCAAAATCGTTAATCGCCAATCTAAAATAATAGTGTATCTTTGCGCCTTGAAACTCAAGATGAGTTTAGAATTCCTCAGGGTGAGGATGTGTTACTGGAAGTTTAAGTTTAGTATGTCGATGCGCTTCTTTATGTAACACCACATAACAAAATCGCATACATTAAACAATAATGAGCACATTCCAAGATTTAGGTCTTAATGACGACCTATTACAAGCAATTACAGATTTAGGATTTGAAAAACCTAGTGAAGTTCAAGAAAAAGCAATCCCAATTTTATTAGAGTCTGAAACCGATTTAGTGGCTTTGGCACAAACCGGAACGGGTAAAACGGCGGCTTTTGGTTTTCCTATGTTAGAGAAAATTGACGTGGCTAGCAGAACTACCCAAGGTTTAATTTTATCGCCTACCAGAGAGCTTTGTTTACAGATTACCAACGAAATGAAATTGTATGGTAAATATTGTAAAGGACTTAACGTAGTAGCGGTTTACGGTGGATCGAGTATTACAGACCAAGCGCGTGAGATTAAACGTGGTGCACAAATAATTGTGGCAACTCCGGGACGTATGAAGGATATGATTAACAGACGTTTGGTTGATATTTCTAAAATCCAGTATTCGGTTTTAGATGAGGCTGATGAGATGTTAAACATGGGCTTTAAAGAGGATATTACTGATATTTTATCGCACACACCAGAGGATAAAAACACGTGGTTGTTTTCTGCAACTATGCCTCGAGAGGTATCTAGAATTGCTAAAAACTTTATGCACAACCCACAGGAAATTACTGTTGGAAATAAGAATGAGAGTACAAGTAATGTGTCTCATGAATATTATTTAGTAAATGCTAGAGATAGATACCAAGCGCTAAAACGTTTAAGTGATGCTAATCCTGATATATTTTCGGTTATTTTTTGTAGAACAAAACGTGATACACAAAAAGTAGCTGAAAAACTGATTGAAGATGGATATAGCGCTGGGGCTTTACATGGTGATTTGAGTCAAAATCAGCGTGATATCGTGATGAAATCGTTTAGAAATAAACAAATACAAATGCTTGTAGCTACTGATGTAGCTGCTCGTGGTATTGATGTTGATGATATAACACACGTAATAAATTACCAATTACCTGACGAGATTGAAACCTATACACACCGTTCTGGTAGAACTGGACGTGCTGGTAAAAACGGGATTTCAATGGTGATTGTTTCTAAAAGTGAAGTGCGTAAAATTAAAAGTATTGAGCGTATTATTAAACGCCAATTTGATAAAAAAGAAATTCCTGATGGTGCTGATATTTGCGAAGTGCAATTAATGTCTCTGGCTAATAAAATTCACAACACAGAGATTAACCATGAAATTGATAAACATTTAGATAACATTAACGAGCTATTTGCTGATACGGATAAAGATGAATTGATAAAAAAATTCTTCTCGGTTGAATTTACTCGTTTTTACAATTACTACAATAAATCTAAAAACCTTAACGTAGAAGAAGGTTCTTATGATAGTAGTGAAGGTAGAAGTAGAGGCGGTAAATCTACACGCTACTTTATTAATGTTGGTGGTAAAGATGGTTTTGATTGGATGAAGTTAAAAGACTTCCTTAAAGAACAATTAGACCTTGGTAGAGATGATGTCTTTAAAGTGGAAACAAAAGATAGTTTCTCGTTTTTTAATACTGAAAATGAACTTAAAGAGAAAGTATTAGCACATTTTACCGACTTTAAACACGAAGGCCGTTTTGTAAACGTTGAAGTATCTGAAAACCGCGGTGGCGGCGGAAGACGTGGAGACAGACGCGGTGGCGGTGGAAGACGCGATGGTGGAAAAAGACGTGAAGGTAGAAGAACTGATTCCGGAAACAATAATAGAGGCGGTCGTAGAAGCGAAAATAAATCTAAACCAAGACGTTCTAATTCTGGAGATTTCGCAGCTTCAAGGCCAAGACGTTCAAGACGTTAATAGTATTTAGTTATGGGTTTTAAAATAGACAAACGACGTTAAAACCCATGATTTAGGTATAGTTTTTGTTAATTTTTAGTCAAATTAAAACACTAACAACAGCATATTACTGTTTTGTTTAGTATTTTTATGTCATAATTGAAGTTTTACTAAAACGCATGAAGCATTATTTAAGCATTGTTATTTTTCTATTTGTCACAGCCATTACGCTTGGACAAGATGCGACTAGTGTTTTAGGTACTGTGATTAATTCAGCTGATGACAAACCTCTGGAAAGTGTAAATATTGTTAACTTAAATCAAGTTAAAGGAACCACCACAAACAACAAAGGGGAATTTAAAATTACCGCTAAAGTTAACGACACACTTCATTTATCTTATATAGGTTTTAAATCTATTAAGGTAAGAGTAACCAACGACTGGTTAAAATTTGGAAGTTCTAAAATAGAATTGACTGAATTAGCCCTAGCACTTGAAAAAGTGGTTGTAAACCAATTGAAACTAACAGGCTATTTAGAAGTAGACATTAAACAATTGCCTGCTATAAACGACAATTACCGTTATCAGATTTCTGGATTAAATAGTACTGGCTATGAGGCAAGCAAAAAATCTGGTCTAACCAAAGTTATAGGATCCATCTTCAACCCTGCTGATTTTTTACATCGTATGTTTGGTAAAAAACCAAATGAACTACGAAAGCTAAAAAAAATGAAAAAAGATGATGAAATCAGAAACTTATTAGCGTCTCGTTTTGATCGTGAAATGCTTACTGTTTTGCTTAATGTAGACCGCGTAGATTTAGATGAAATTGTGAGCCAATGCAACTACTCTAAAGGTTTTGTACAAACGGCAAACGATCTTCAAATTTTGGATGCCATTAGTGAGTGCTACGAAGAATACAAGTTACTAAGCCGAGGAAGGACTAATAGAATTTAGTGCTTTAATAAAATAGCTCCCCTTTTTATTATTTAATTGATTTTTGGACTATTGCTGTGAGTGTAACGCAACTCTATTCCCTTCTGTGTCAATAAAAACCCCCATATATCCATACTCTGGAGAAATATGAGTTTTTTGTTGCGTTATTTTCCCTCCTGCAGCCTCTATCCTATCCAATTCATTTTGCACATCATCACTCATGAAATATACCAAAGTTCCTTCTTGACTTGGAATGTAAGATTCTTGTTTGATTAAAGTTCCTGCTGCTCCTTCTTTCCCTTCGGTAAAAGGAAACCATCCCATTAATGTTGCCCCAAAATCCTGAATATCAATTTTAACATCAAATACGGCTTCATAAAACGTTCTAGCTCTATCCATATCTGAAACTGGGATTTCAAACCAACCTACCATGTTTTTTTTCATGACCCTTATTTTAAATATTGCTGCTTAAAGATAGTTATTTTTTCACTTCATAATAGCGTTCAACAATTTCATCATAACTTTTAATTGTTTTTTTACACCAATCCAATCGCTTTTCAAACACCTCATCTTCAGATAATTGCCAATTTACATTGGATTGCTTTAATTTGGTGGTTACATCTTGTAAAATGATAGCCGCAGATACCGAAATATTTAAACTTTCGGTAAATCCAACCATGGGAATTTTTAAAAAACAATCTGCATTATCTAATACTTCTTTGGACAATCCTTCTGTTTCTCTTCCAAAGAAAAAACAAGATTTTTTTGTAATATCAAAGTCATTCAAATTACAATCGTTTTTATGAGGCGTGGTTGCTACAATTTGATAACCTCTTTCTTTTAAGTTTGAGATACATGCATTAACTGAATTAAACCTTTTTAAATCTACCCACTTTTGGGCACCCATGGCAATTTCCCTATCAATCCTTTTAGAATTTTGCTCTTCAACAATACTAATTTCTTGTATCCCAAAAACATCACAACTTCTCATTACAGCACTTGTATTATGTAACTGATATACATCTTCTGTAGCTACTGTAAAATGTTTAGTACGTTGTGATAATACCCGCTTAAATTTTTGTTTTCGAGATTCGGTTAAAAAAGATTCTAAATGCTCTAAAAGTTTTAAGTCAGTCATGCTTTTACCAAAATTCGAATTTAATGAAAAAGAGTGGATTCTTGTATTTACAAAAACGACAAATAATAACTATTTTTATATTATGAAAAAACATATTGTAGTACTTACAGGAGCAGGCATGAGTGCCGAAAGTGGCATTAAAACCTTTAGGGATGCCGATGGTTTATGGGAAGGACATGATGTTATGGAAGTGGCTACACCTGAAGGTTTTGCTGCAAATCCTGAATTGGTGCTGGATTTTTACAATCAAAGACGAAAACAATTGTTTGAAGTTGAACCCAATACTGCTCATTTTGATTTAGCCAAATTAGAGACCAATTTTAAAGTAAGCATTATTACCCAAAATGTGGACGATTTGCATGAACGTGCAGGAAGCAAAAATGTAATTCATTTACATGGCGAATTATTAAAAGTGAGAAGTACTCATAATGTAAACGATATTCAAGAATGGAAAACAGATTTAGTTTTAGGAGATACATGTTCTAAAGGGTATCAATTACGTCCGCATATTGTGTGGTTTGGGGAAGATGTGCCTATGATTGAAAAAGCTATACCCATTTGCGAAACTGCCGATATACTAATGATTATTGGTACATCAATGCAAGTATATCCCGCAGCGGGATTGATGCATTATGTTCCTGAAAATACGCCCACTTATTTTATTGACCCTAAACCGAATGTTGAGAGCAAACAAAATTTGACTGTAATTGCTGATGTTGCTACTGTTGGGGTTAGAAAGGCGATTGAGGATTTTAGGGTTTAAGGGTGGATTTTGGAGAGGTTCGTTTAACGGTCTCGGCTATGAACAGTTGCGTGGGTTAGCATGGACTTTTGCAAGTACACGACAAGCTGAAAATTCCTACGGAATTTTGAAGATGAGCCTGTAATAGCAATTGTTTATAGCCAATGTTGGCAACAGTTATTTTATTTTTTAATTAGTTTTTTTGTCATCGAATAATTCCCAGATTTTACATTGATAAAATAAACACCAGAGTTGATTGAATTCGACAAGTCATTCAATTCTATATTTTGAGATGAATAGTTTTTTTGATTTTTATAAACAGTTTGGCCTAGTATGTTTATAATAGATATATTTAGATAATCATTTTCAAATCTTTTAGGAAGATTTAGATTAATCTTATCGTTAAATGGATTAGGATAAACCAAAAGTTCATCTTTATCAAAATCTTCAACACTTAATTCGGTATTTACAACAACATTAATTTCAGTAAATATTGATTCTCCACAGTCATTTACTTTTTTAGCTTTAAGTGTATGCATTCCTTCGGTATCCCATAAAACTTTCACTTTATAATAACTGGTATTATTATCTATTATTAATGTCCCGCCACTTTCTAATATCCATTCTGTTGTCGAAAATAAATCAACGGGAATTATATATTCTTCTTCTGTATTAATTAAAGTGTTATCGTTTCCAAATAACAATTCAGGTTCGGAAGGTACATATGTTTTTAAATTTTGAATAAAATTATACTCCCATAAGAAAATATTGTCTTCATCTTCTACATAAATGTTTGGGTAAGAACTATTATAATCAGCCCAAAACCGCTGAGACCAACTTAATCCATTGTCGTGAGAAAGATATAGGTTTCCACTATTATCAAGTATCATAAATGAATCAGCATCAATTACTTTTATTTTATTTATATAATATGGAATTTCTCTTTCAATAAGGTTTTGGTTTGGTATATCATAAATAAAAATTTTTCCTCCAGGATATCTAGGGTAGAAATATATTTTATTTAAATTACTGTAGTCAAATCTGTCAAATTGAAGATTATGCGAATATCCAGAAATCTGCGCCACAAAATCCCAAGTCACACCACCATCGTTTGTCTTATAGACAATAGGTTCAGAATTTGTAGAACTGCCGTATAGCATAAAATTGTTTTCATCTATAAATTGATACTTTCTTGTTGTCACATCACTAGGTGTTGGAATTAAACTCCAATTTATACCTTTATCTGTCGAATGGTATATATTTCCAAATCCAAAAACAAATAAATCATTTACTGACACTTGGGTAAGTTTACTTACAGAATAGTTTGTATCTGCTGGCAAATCGGTAATATTTAAAATAGGACCATCTGTCCAAGTTATTCCTTTGTCAAAAGATTCGGATATAATATAACCTTCACCATAATTGTATGGATTGGAATATCTCCAATGACTGATATAATCGCCTTCTGCATATAAGGTATAGCCAACAACATCGTCAGTTTCATAAACTTTTTTCCAACTAGAACCCTTGTCTTGAGAAATTAAGATTGATGAATGTGTAAAATTACCCCCACTAACAACCGAATATATATACTCATTTTCATTAATTTTTTTAAAATATGTAGCACTATTAGAGTTTCCTTCTCTAGGCGAACCACTATCAAGTTGAGTCCAACTAGCACCACCATTTGTAGTCTTAAATATGAATCTTCCCATACTAGGTGACCCTTGTTCTTTTTTGCCTACAGCAAATCCAACATTATCATTTGTAAAATATATGTCGGTTAAAAAACCATCTTGGTTGATATTAGCACTTTCTTCACTATCACTATTTATATTAACTTTTTTAATTCCATTTACAACATAGCTAGAATAATATAAGAAATCATTTTTTATTGTAAATGCCCCAGTAGTCCATTCAACATAATAATTTGTTTGTATCCAAGAATTCCCACCGTCAACAGTTTTGTAAATAGAACTGCCTCCACTTAAATATCCTGTCTGAGAATCTATAAATTGTAGTTTTTGAATATAAGAGTTAGATGGATTGTTTATTACCTCCCACGTTTCTCCACCATTAACAGTTTTATAAAAATCATTGCCTCCCCAAACGAAACCTGTATTTTCATTTAAAAATAGAATGTCTTTAGGGCTAAAATCTCCATAATCAATTGATGAAATATTTGATGTGATTTCAAACCAAGAATTTCCACCATCAGTTGTTTTGTATAAAAAAGCTGTATCATTAACTAAATAATCATCTATTCCGACTAAATACCCTATATTATTATCAATGAAATCAACTCCTGTAAAATTTTCCAGCCCAGTAATTCCCATTCTTCTCTCCCAATCGATTCCGTTATTATCAGTAAAAAGAATGATGCCATCAGCTCCAAAAATAAATGCTTTATTAGAGTCTATTAACTCTAAATCATTTAATGGTTTATAATAAAAAGCCTGATAATGAGGTAGCTCATACGTTTCCCAAGAAACTCCACCATCGTTAGTTGTAAGTAAAGAAGAACCTCCAATAACAAACCCATTGTTTTCGTCCCAAAACCTAATATCTGAAAGAGCACTTAACTTATTTTCAATGTATTGTCCACATTGAGAATACGAGTTGTAAAAAATTAAGAATATGATAATAATTGGTAATACTTTTTTCATTTGTAATGTTTGTTTTAATTGTTGCCAATGTTTTTACGGATATGCGTCGTTTTAATGACTTATATCCGACGTTAAACGAAGTTAGCAAATTTTTCGGACAAAATCAAGTCATAATATATTACAAAAATCTCCAAGAATTAAACTCTTGGAGATTTATAATTTTCTTTATAAAAATTTGTTATGGTTATTTAAGGCCAAACATTCAGGCATATAAATAATTATTGTTTCTCATAGGTAAGTGTCATAGTCTCTTTATCGTCCACAACACTTGTACCATTGTATTTTTCTATTTCAAAGCCATCCACAATAGTTGCAGTTACCGTATTTCCAGAAATTGTACCTACAATATCTGCTGATCCGTTTTCGATTGTTACAGTATTGCCAGTTTGTGTCCAAGTTGTTGTACGATCAAATCCGTTAAGACATCTGTGCGTTGGTTGAAAATTATCATCTACAGAAATAAAGGTAAGTCCGCTTACAATCCTCACGTTTCCGTCTTCCATGTTATCAATAAAATCGCCATCATAGCAATCTGTTTCCAGAAATAAATCTCTTGAGGCTGTTCCGTCTCCGTTAAAATCGAAAGCGCTTTCAATAACCAACGACGTTAATTTCCAAGTTCCCACTAATGAAGCATTTGACACTTCGTCGTCATTAGAACAAGAAAATAAGGTAATAACAGCTAAAGTAATTAGTAATACATTTTGAAATTTGGTTCTCATAATAGTAAGTTTTTTTAAATTATACCATTACATCGAAACACACTTAAAATGTCATCATTTATTTTTTATAAGAAAGCAAATCGCAACTAACCCTCTAATCTTTCTCTACAACCGTAATTGGTAAATCCTCTGTACCTGCATAAAACACTACAATTTCAACCGGTTTACGACCTTCATTAATACCATAGTGAATTTTATTAACTAGCTCAACAATAACATCGCCCTCTTTTAAATACAAGATATTTTTATCAATATCTACAACCTTTAATTTTCCTTTTAAAATGATTCCAGAATTTATTACGGGATGGTAATGTTTATGGAGTTTTGTTTTTGGTGGAATAGTAATTTTTAAAACGGTAATCTTTGGTGTGCCTTCTGGATAATTAGGAAGTGCATCACCGTTCCAACTTTTAGAAGTTTCGGCTAGTTTTTCAACTTTAATCTCTTTTAATTTTACAACACCGCAAGACGAAAGTAGAATGAATAGTGTGCATAAAATTATACTATATGTTTTCATTCTGTAAATGAATTAGATACTTTTAAAGATACAATTGATTAAAGAAAACAAGTCCAGATAACTATCGAATCAAACTAAAATGGCCTCTATACACCTTAGTATCTCCTGTATTATTAACCAAATTTATAATAAACCAATAATCATTAGTAGCGAGAATTTGGCCATTTAAAGTACCATTCCAACCGCCATTTAAAGGTTGTAATTGTTTTATTAATTTTCCGTACCTGTCATAAATTTTTACTATGGTATTCTGTAAAAATTCGCTACTCAGGCCTTTGATGTTCCATGTGTCATTATTTCCATCACCATTGGGTGTAAAAAACTTAGGGAAGCCCATGACAAATACTTTAACACCAACTGTTCCACATTCATTTTTATCCCTTACATAAACAGTATGTTCTCCTGCAAATACATTTTTAAAGTTGGGATTATCTTGAAATGGTCCAAACTCATTATCCAAAGCAAATTCATAGTCTCCAATACCAATATCAGAATCATCTATTGTAATAGTATTATTATTTGATAAATCCATGACTGTAATATCATCTTCATTTATAGTTGAAATTCCAGATGATTTAACTTCAAAAGCAACAGGAAACGATTCACAACCTTCACTTGATGTAGCTATAACTGTATATATATCTTCAGCATTAACATCGGCAGTTTCAGAGTTACTTATAATATCATTATTTGAATTCCGCCATTCATAACTGTACAATCCATTAGGGTTAAACGTGTTTAAAACGATTGAATTTCCGTTTAAACAAAACGTTTCGGATTGGTCTACTTCAAATTCTGGTCTTGGATGAACTGTTAGCACCAAATTAGGACCTATTCCAAAGCAGGCGCCATTATCTTCACTTTCAACGCGAACATATAGCGTTTCTGAAAAAGGAGTTTCGTTTATGTAATTTGTTGGATTCGTAATTTCATTTTTTTCTAATTGCGCATCAGATAAATTTTTGAAATAGTGCACAACTAAATTCTGCCCCGTTGGGAATTGATTAATAAAATTGTTTGAAACAGTTGATAGATCAAACTCATGTAATCCATCAATATCAGCATCATCATCACAATGTTCTATTTCTTGAATAAAATTTGAAGCTAATGCAGTTGTAGAAACTTCTAAATTAATTTCAGTAATACTATAACAACCTGTTGTATTATTTTCTACGCGTCCGTATATTACATTTGAAGTTTGATTGTTGAATGGTATTGGATTTAGTGAACTAACGCTTGTTTCTGCATCAATTTCTGATAGATGATACGTTATTGTAAAGTTGTTTAAATTTTCATTAGTTATGATATCATCTAACTCTTTCAAATTAAAATCTGTAAAACCGTCTGGAATACCATCTTCATCGCAATTTCTATAAACTACTAAAGGTTCTACAACTGGTACTGCATTTACTTTGATTGTGAAAGTAACATTACTATAACAGTTTACATTCAAAATATTTTCAATTCTAACAAAAATAGATTGCTCATTAACAATTGTATTCTGAAAATTTTCTGGTGCTGTTATAGGAATAGTTGTTGCAGGATTATCATAATACAATATATTAAAATCTGCTGCATCACTACCATTTAATAAGGTGGTTTCCATAGATGTTAAATCAAACTCAGAAAAACCGTTAGTATCATCACCATCTATCATTGAATCACAAACTTCAAGAGGAATTATTTCATTTGGTAATAACTCTACTACAGTTTTATATACAAACACCTCTACAGGTAACCTAGTAGTACTTTCACAACCAGAAACTGTTTGTGTAGCATAATATGTTGTATTATTATTCAGAGTAGTTGTAGCATCTAGAACTGCGCCACCGATGTTAGAATCATACCATATAATATCGTTTCCTGTTATAGCTAGATTAGTTAATGTAGCCATTTCAGAATCACAAAATTCTTGAACTGTATTCCCTGTTGGAGATGGTATACTTAAAACTGTTACGGTTACAGGAGTTCTTGTATTTGTTGTGCATCCATTATTAGTTGCATCCACATAAAATGTAGCTGTAGTATTAAGTATAGGTGTTGCGTACGATGAACCTGTTGCTACGGGAGTACCTCCTGAAGGAGTATTATACCAATTTATAGTGCCAGCAGATGCTATAGCGCTTAGGGTAGCAGAACTATCTTCACAAACTGTACTTTCAATAATACTTTCAATACTTGGAATAGGGTTTACTATAGCTGTTACTTGAGAACGTTTACCAGTAAAACATCCATTTACTGAAGCCATTGCATAATAACTTGTTGTAGCATTTAAAGTTGGCGTGCTAAATAAATCTCCTATAAATACAGGAGTTGTTGCAGTAGTACTATCAAACCAAGCTACATTACCATCGGAGGATGATGCTTCAAGTAAAACGCTTCCTGGGCCACAAATAGCTGGAGGCGCAGTAGTGCCTGTGATTTCTGGAATAGTAATTCTTGTACTTGCAGAAATATTAATAACTGGATCACCTGGCGTACCTCCATATTCTACAATATAACCTTGCGGGTGATATTCACTAGACGGGTTGGCATCTCCTGCATTTGGTAAATCATTCCATGATCCTCTATTACCAATATTTGGGCTAGTAACATGTGCATAATTTTCATCTCCAGGACCATTACTACAACAATCATTCGGTTCATTAGTATTCCAATTTGCGTAATTTGGGCTTGTTCCATTAATTCCTCCATTCCAAAAAATAGTACCAGCTTCAGGACCTGTCATCCATCTCCAAACCCCCTCGGTCTGTTCATCACTACCTCCTACCCAGCCAGCACCGGCAGCCTGTTCCCCTGAAAGTTGAGCTTCTTCATCTGATGTAATTGTTGCCAAATATCCCTTCAATCCAAAATAAGTCCTAGCATCTGCTGCAGTTCTAGCATTAGACCAAGTAATACCTAATGCAGGAACATATTCATAATAATGATTTGTTGATGGTAAATAATTAGCAGTCCCTATAGTAAGAGAGAATAATTTATCTCCTGGTTTAGTATTTATAGTACCTTCATAAACAACATCTCCAACTGCAGCAATAAGATCTGTATGATCCATTGAAATAGAACCACTAACCATCAAGCTTAACTTTCCTTGAAGTTGATCCCAACTTGCTGAAATATTAGGATGTGTACCTGTTAATCTCAAAATATCTTCTCCTAGAGTATAACCAGTAGATATTTGGATAAAAAAAGCATTGATTTCAGTACCATCAATATCTTCTATATCAAAACTAGTTGTAATGTTTAGTTGAGTTGTAGGACAGTAACTCTGATTTCCAGCAGCAATCAATTTAGGTGGGTCTTTTTGATCAACTTGAGACCAGCCTTCAAAAGTAAAGAAGACTGTTAATATTAAAAGAATTTTTCTCAAAGTATTCACTACAAAAATAGGTTAAGATAAAAGCACATCAATTTAGTAATAATCTACAAACAAATCATGGAATTTAGTTAACTACCACTATTTGTTAGTTTAACGAACAGATTAGGCTATTTAACTTGAACCAGAACCTCTTTTAATTTAGCTCCTAATTCTAAACTTCTTTTTCCGGGAGAAGCATTACCAATAGATATTTTTACATCGCCTTTAAATGGTATTTCTACTCCATTTTCATTAATATAAAATAGCGCTTCAGTACTTAAGTTAAAAGTTACCGTTTTACTTTCTTTAGCGTTTAAGTTGATGCGTTTAAAGTCTTTTAATTCATTAATTGGAACATCTAATTTATCATTTTGAAGTGAAATATAAAGTTGTATTACTTCATCTGCTTTGAAATCACTATCATTTTTGATATCTATTAAAATAGAAATATTATCTTTTTTAGAATGTCTTAATTTGGTTTTACTAACCAAAACATCTCCTAAAGGAAAATTTCGCATAAGACAATCCATAACCAAAAGGATATAGAGGATCTTCCATATATTTATAAGTTCTCCCATCCATGTTATAATCTTCATAATCGGGTAATTGATCTACCGATTTAGGAAAGCTAATTGGCAATTTACCAGATGGGGAAACATCGCCAAAAATAACATCAGCTAAAGCATTACCTCCTTCTTCTCCTGGATACCATGCATAAATAATGGCATCGGCAAATTCATTAATTTCAGATAAATCTATTGGGCAACCTGCAAACACCACAACGATAAGTGGTTTATCAGTCTCACCTACTTTTCTCAAATAATTCATTTGATTTTCAGGAAGTTGCATTGTGATATTATCTCCCATAACATCTGAAGCAATAGCTTCTCCTTCCTCTCCTTCTAAAAGCACACTAAATCCAACACCAACAATAGTAGCATCAGCAGCTTTAGCTTGTCCACTATACCAATCTATAGGGTTTTTATTTGGAGTACTTAACAAAGTTCCTGAGCGATATTGTAATCGTGTAGATGGCGATGTTTTTCTAACCACACCTTCAACAAGCGTTGTCATATCTGGACTTAATCCGTGATAATTACCAATTAATGATCTTACATCGGCAGCCAACGGTCCTCCAACATACACAAAGGACAAATCCTTCTTTAAAGGCAAAACATTATTCTTATTTTGAAGAAGTACTATGGATTTATGCCCCGCTTCTCTAGCTAAATTTCTATGTTCTTCATTATTTATTACTGAAGTTGAAATTTTAGTATAAGGGTTTTCGTCCCCATTATCAAAAAAGCCTAGTCTAAAACGTGTGGATAATACTTTTCTTAGCCTTTTGTCGATATCAGCCTCAGTAATTAAGCCTTGATCTAGTGCACCCAAAAGCGAATTATAAGTTTTTCCACAATTGATATCTACACCATTCAATATAGCAAGTGCAGCAGATTCTTCCTGAGTTTTAGTAACATTATGAAAATTATGAAAATTCTTTAATGCACCACAATCACTTACAATATGCCCATCAAAACCCCAATCGTCGTGTAGAATATTCATTAATAATTCATCACTACCACAACATGCTTTATCATTTGTTCTATTATAGGCACACATCACAGCTTCAACACCTGCATCTACACATAATTTAAAAGCTGGCAAATAGGTTTCATATAAATCTTTATCATCCACCACAGCATTAAACTCATGTCGCAAAGCTTCCGGTCCACTATGTACAGCATAATGTTTTGCACAAGCTGCGGTTTTCAAATATTTTGGATGATTACCTTGCATACCTTTAATAAACTCTGCGCCCAATGTACCTGAAAGCAAAGGATCTTCACCGTAAGTTTCTTGACCTCTTCCCCAACGTGGATCTCTAAAAATATTCACATTTGGCGACCAAAAAGATAGCCCCATGTATTGAATATATTTTCCGTTTCTAGACACCAAATGATTATTTATAGCTCTAGCTTCGTCTGAAATTGCATTACCTACTCGAAACATCATTTCTTTATCAAAGCTAGATGCCATACCTATTGTTTGAGGAAACACCGTAGCTTTTCCAGAACGTGCAACACCATGTAGGGCTTCATTCCACCAGTTATAAGCACTTATATTTAAACGTTTGATTTCTGGGCTATCATTTAATAACTGTGTTACTTTTTCTTTTACATCCATACTATTGATAAGTAGCTCTATGCGCTCATCAAAAGATTTAGTACTATTGTACCATGGCTCAGTATTATCCTGAGAATTTAATAATGTCATTGATAAACAAAAAAGAATGAAAATAATGCGTTTCATCTGAAATAAAGTTTAGTTTAAATAATGTCTATGAAATGTTAGATAAAAGTACGTAGAAACTTCAACTTCAATTAAAACAAATGGTCTTTTTTATGCAAACATTACTTAAAATTTAAGTTAAAAATTGGCAGGTAAATAAATGATATAATTATTGTAGATATGGTTAACTATAACCTTTATCAATTTAGTTTATTCTTCTCCTCAATCCACTTACTCATATACTTTTTACTTTGAAGTGCATGATGTTGCAATATTTGCCCTGTGAAATTATTGATTCGATTTCCTTTTAGGTTTTCTAATGATTGACTTAAAGTTTTTAAAAATCGCTTTTGATGTTCTTTTTTATTGAAGTATTGCTTTATAATTTGAAATCCATTTTTTTGTTTCTCCTTCCATAAACTTTGCTCTTGATACAATTGAATTGCCTTTTCAGCAAAGTTTTCTGGATTATTTTCAATAAAGCCACTAGCTATATTTGGTCCTGTAATTCCTTCCGCTCCAATTTCTGTTGTAACAGATGGCGTTCCGTTTTGCATCGCATCAAATAATTTACCTTTTAGCCCTGCTCCAAAACGAATTGGAGCCAAACACACTTTTGCTCGTGCCATAACTTCATTTGCATCTTCTGCAAAACCTTTTACTAAAAAACTTTCTTTTTCATTGTGTAACTGATTTACTTTTTGAGAGGTATATGCCCCATAAATATGCAATTCTGCTTTTGGTAGTTGCTTTCTAATGAGCGGCCAAATAGTCTCTTTTGAATACAAAACCATATTATAATTAGGTTCATGCAGAAAATTGCCAATACTTATAAAATGATTTCTGTTTTTAAAATCGGGAAGATTTTCTTTAGTTTTTTTTGAAATTTCATCTAACATAAAAGGCAAATAGAATAATAAAGATTCATCTACTTTAAATTGACTTTTGAGGATTTCCATTTCTGCTTTCGAAATTATCAAACTCAAATCGCACCTGTAAATGCTAGCTATTTCTCGTTTTGCAGTTTCATTGAACAAATAGGTTTTATCAAACGCTTTTTTGTCCTTAAATGCTTGATGTCTCCCTTTACGCAAGCAATGTAAATCTTCAGTATCTAAAATTTTTAAAGCATTTGGGCAATGCTCTGAAACACGCCACCCAAATTGTTCTTCCATCATAAAACGATCGAATATTACGATATTTGGATTCAACATTTTTACAAAATCATCAAAACTAGAATTATTTAATTCAATTGAAATTTGAACAACGCCAAGTGTAGTTAAATCAAAAGCATTGTCGCTTTTAGCACAAGGGCTTGCAAATGTAATCTCATAATTTTCAGAAAGAAAAAATTCAATAAGTTGTAGCATCCTACTGCCTGCCGCAGAACTTTTAGGTTCTGGCCAAACGTAACCAATAATTAATATTTTTTTTACCACTAATCCACAAATGTTTTATGATAATAATGTTCTTGAAATTCTATTTCGGATAGAAACAGTCATATTAATAACTGTTTTATGTTTTGCTTTCGCTTCCCCTATGAGGAAGAATAGGTTGGGTAGCATT
Organism: Jejuia sp. G7-7; assembly: GCF_055808955.1. Lineage (NCBI taxonomy): Bacteria > Pseudomonadati > Bacteroidota > Flavobacteriia > Flavobacteriales > Flavobacteriaceae > Jejuia > Jejuia sp. G7-7. Next base: position 2,030,481 of record NZ_JBVVSZ010000002.1, on the reverse strand, counting down.
TTACTGAGGCTTAGCCTCCAAACCATATTTTACCCGTACTAATTTTGCCCAATCTATTACCTCCTTAATTTGAGCATCATTAAGTTTAGCTTCTCCATGTGTCCAAGTATAAGACTTTAAAGGCATCTCTTTGTCTTCTACCATTTCAATTAACTCATCAAACTTATGGTCTTTTCGTTTTGTAGAATTCCCTTCCCAATTAGATACATTAAAATGCTTTTTACCATTTTTAATATGTCCTGCTAACCAATAATTTACTGGTGTAATAGAATTATACCACGGGTATTTGGTGACATCGCTATGACAGTCATAACATGCGTTTTTCAGAATTTGCTTAACATTACCTGGTGGGTTGGTTTCAGTTTCAAAAGCTGTAATTGATGCTAAATCTCCATTATTTTTTTCTGGTCCGAAAAATTGTGCTATTGCAAAAACAATCAAAAGCAATAAAATTATTTTTTTTAGTATTTTCATAAAATAAATCTAGACTTTAAAAATAAGAAAACCTTTTGACTACTGATCAACTTTATCAAGAATTAAACTACGTAAATCATTCTCGGGAAAAGCGTTTGTATTATGCCAATTTAGTGATTGACAACCCTGAGTTAGTTCCTAAATTACTGGATATTCTTTTTATGGTTGATGATAAAATATCGCCACGTGCCGCTTGGGTTTTGGAGTTTATGTGTAGCGATACTATTGAAACTATTATTCCATATTTAGATAATTTTACTGAGAATATGCATAAAGTTCATTTAGATTCTGCTGTACGTCCAGTTGCTAAAATTTGCGAGCTTTTAGCGAATGCCTATACATCAAAAACTGATAATAAAATAAAAAGTGTATTGACCAATATTCACAAAGAACGTATTATCGAAAACTGTTTTGATTATATGATTAACGATGAAAAAGTTGCCCCAAAAGCATACAGCATGAGTACTTTATTTTTATTGGGAAAAGATTATGACTGGGTATATCCAGAATTAGCTCGTATTCTAGAAGATGATTTCTCAAAACAAAGCGCTGCCTTTAAAGCAAGAGCAAGACATATTTTGAAGAAAATAAAGCAAAAATAATAGTAACTTAACTGGGTAGATAAACTACTACTTCTTGATAAGATAGACTTTAACGGGGTGCCAGCGTTAGGGATTGAAGTGGATAGCCCACAGCTTTTGCACCTTAGTGCAGAAGCGAGGACTTGAAACGGAAAGCGCGACCCGATAGGGGAACGCCCAAATTATTTTTTAATTAAACTAAGATTAGTATGAATTTGCTTTAATAACTTCGTGCTTCTTAGCTTCCTACTTCTAACTTTCTTTCCTATCTTTGCAGCCTAAATTTCACGACTTAAAAATCAAACCATAATGTCATTATCTCCACTTAACGCCATCTCTCCTATTGATGGTCGCTACAGAAGTAAAGTAAACGAATTAGCACCTTATTTTTCTGAGGAAGCTCTTATAAAATATCGTGTTTTAGTTGAAATAGAATATTTTATTACACTTTGCGAAATTCCTTTACCACAGCTTAAAAGTGTTGATACTTCTGTTTTTGATAGTTTGAGAGCAATTTATAAAACGTTTTCCTCGGAAGATGCTCAATCTATAAAAAACATTGAAAGCGTAACCAATCATGATGTTAAGGCTGTTGAATATTTTATTAAGGAAAAATTTGATGCTTTAGGTTTATCTGAATATAAAGAGTTTATCCATTTTGGATTAACCTCTCAAGATATTAATAATACTGCAATTCCTTTAAGTATTAAGGAAGCGATGAACGATGTTTATGTGCCAGAGTATTTTAATGTTTTAAATAAATTAAAGGAACTTGTAAAAGACTGGGCTGATATCCCTATGTTAGCAAGAACTCATGGGCAACCTGCCTCTCCTACAAGATTAGGAAAGGAAATAGAAGTTTTTGTTGTGCGTTTAGAAGAGCAGTTTAATTTACTAAATGATATACCAAGTGCTGCTAAATTTGGTGGTGCTACTGGTAATTTTAATGCACATTTTGTGGCATATCCAGAAATTAACTGGAAAACTTTTGGGAGCTTATTTGTTCAAGAAAAATTAGGCTTACAACATTCATTCCCTACAACTCAAATTGAGCATTACGATCATATGGCTGCTTTATTTGATGCTTTAAAACGCATCAATACTATTTTAATTGACTTAGACAGAGACATTTGGACGTATGTTTCGATGGACTATTTCAAACAAAAAATTAAAGCAGGCGAGGTTGGAAGTTCTGCAATGCCACATAAAGTAAACCCTATTGATTTTGAAAATTCTGAAGGAAATTTGGGTATCGCAAATGCTATTTTTGAGCATCTTTCAGCTAAATTACCTATATCAAGATTACAACGCGATTTAACTGATAGTACTGTATTAAGAAATGTAGGTGTTCCTTTTGGACATACACTAATTGCCTTTAAATCAACGTTAAAAGGGTTAAGTAAGTTATTATTAAATGAAAGTAAGTTTGCTCAGGACTTAGAAAATAACTGGGCTGTAGTTGCTGAAGCTATTCAAACTATTTTAAGAAGAGAAGGATATCCCAATCCTTACGAAGCTTTAAAAGGACTAACTAGAACCAACGAAAAAATCAATCAAAATTCTATTTCAAATTTTATTGATACCTTAGAGGTTTCTGATGAAATTAAGAACGAATTAAAACACATTACTCCAGGTAATTATACAGGAATTTAAATTATCTCTCAAAATGTTAAGCAATAAACAATCTATAGCACTTACTGGTTTAATGGCAGCTGGCATTTTCGTTTTTGGAGTGCTAGATGTATTAGACAACTTTCTTGTGCTTACCGTTTTAACATTGATATTTTTTGCTATAATCGTCAACTTGATTTACACTAATTTTAAATCTAAAGAAAAAGAAGTACACAATTACAGTAAAGAACAAAGTTTCGAAAATAAGTAGAACATCCATAAAATTTATAAATAAAAAAAGGTTTCCCGGCAAGGAAACCTTTTTTTAATTAACATTTTAACTAATATCAATTCTACTTAAAGAAATTCATAATATCTTGCATTTGAGTTTCGTTAACATTAGCCTTGTTTAGAGCTTCGGCTAAAGTTATCATCTTTTCAGGACTCATATCATCTCCTAATATTCTAACTAAAGCAAAACCCATATCGTTTGCACTACCAAATACTATAACCTCATCAGCATCATCATCATCTCCAATATATTTCACTAAAACCTTTTTACCTTTATCGCTAAACTCAATTAAATCTTGATACTTTTCTTGATTTAAAATGGATTTAACTTTCGTTATTTCGGCTTCATAAGTAACCATATCGTTTTCATTCACTTTATATCCTAAAAAGTTTAGTCGTCTTACCGAATTAAAAGCCTCTGTTTGAGCTTCTGTAAACTCTGTTTTATCAATATCTACCATCGAAATAGGTAAATCTTGAGATATAAAATTAGTTTGCTCTTGGTTATCTACAAAATAACGCTGTAAACTTGGTTCACTTTTACAGCCAATAAGTACAATACTCAAAAATGCTGCAAAATATATAATTTTAACTGTTCGTTTCATGATGATTGGTTGATGGATTAACACTAGTAATTACGACTTCTTTTTCTCTAAATGATTTCCTCCAGGAATGTTCATTTTCTGAGTTAATTTAGATATTTCATTCAAATCAATATCTCCAGTCATTGATACTACTACAGTTTCAATTTTACGTTGCTTACCGTTAATTTCAACTTTTTCTTCCATTACTTTGTCAATTCCAGTAACAAAAATTAAAAGTTCCTTTACGTGATCTACATCCTTACCTTCTTGCACATAAAACTTCACTTCAGTACCATCATCTTTCACTTCCATTAACTCTTCTAATTTACTAGAACGAGATTTTACCCACTTAGTAATATCAGCAGATATTGCTTTATTATCTGTAACAATAGTTTTAAAACTCGTGATACTCTTTACCATATCCATGTATGCCTGTGCTTCAGGGTCGTCTGTACTTACTCCAATTTTAGCAATCATTTGAAACATTTTTGGTTTAATGTTTACATACGTTACATCAGGACTATCGCTATATTTTTCAAACACATTTTTCTGTGCCATTCCTGTTAAAGGCAATAACATAATTGCCATTACAAATACTACTAATCTATTTTTCATTTTACTTGTTTTTAATCTATTTAAAGTTTTCATTTTGTTCGTTTTTTTACTGATTCGTCTTAAAAATTATACTTGTTGAATTCTCAATTTCATTTAAATAATTAAGAGTTGAAGCTCCTTTATTTACTTCGTCAAGGTAATTTACAGTAGACATCCCTTTATTAAAATGATTTGAAATCATCGCTAACGATTTTGTCACCTCGTTAAGCGCATCTTCTGGTTCACAATACGTTCCTACAAGATTTTCTTGACAATCATCAATAGGTGGTGTAAAGTAAATCCCCAACATAATAACAGCTACTGCTGCGACTGCAATCCATTTGAAATCAAATTTCTTTTTAGGTTTTAATGGAAGGTCTTTAGTAAATTGTTCCTGTTGGTTTCCCAAAAAATACGTAAACATGGGTTTGTAATGTTCTAAATGTGGCGCAACGTTGTCTTGAGAAAAATAGCTTTTTAACACTTGCTCTTCTTTTAGGCTTGTCTCCCCGTTTTCGTACTTTTCTAGTAGTTTTTCTATATTATTTAATACCATAATTATGTGTATTAGTTAATCGTTCTCTTATTGTTTTTCTTGCTCTAGATAAGGCAACTCTAACCGCTGTATTATTCATATCCAGCATTTTAGCTATCTCATCAAAATCATATTCCTCTATATCTCTAAGCTGAATTATCATGCGTTGTTGTTCTGGTAATTCTTGAATAATCTTTTCAACCCAACTAACACTATCATTTAGTTCAACCTGTTTTTGTAATGGCGTATTTTTTTCTTCATAATTACTATGTACAATTTTTAAGTTTTGTGCCTGTTTAGATTTTAATTTATCAAAACAAAAATTCTTTGTCATTGTCATAGAAAACGCCTCTACATTTTTATACTCTCCAATCTTCGCTTTATTGCGCCACAATTTCAGCAACACCTCTTGTGTAGCATCCTCTGCTTCTTCCGTCGAAACCAGTAATCGTTTTGCTAAACGAAACACCTTATCCTTAAACGGCATTACAATATTTAAAAACTCGTTCTGAGTCATTTTGGTTTGGTTTTGTTAAAAACAGCTTAGTTACGGCTATTTACTATTACGACGACCATGTATTTGTTTTGTTACAACACAATTAAAAAAATATTTAAAATAATGGCGTAACCCTGTCAGGTCGGGCTTTACGCTCCAAGTCCTCGCTCGTACCTCGCTGTGGGCTTTCCTCTGCAATCCCTTACGCGGGCAAGTCTGCAAACATCAATTCATAATAAACACTTCAGTTACATCAGCAATTACAATTCATCAATCGTTAATCGTTAATCGTTAATCGTTAATCGTTAATCGTTAATCGTTAATCGTTAATCGTTAATCGTAATTTTATAATAAATTTTTTATTAAACAATAATGTAAGTAAATTTAAGGTTTATAAGACTACTTATATAAATTGCAAAAAGATGAAAAAGTTAAACGCCCTAGTACTAATTACTGCTGCCCTATTTTTAACAAGTTGTTTTGAAGACAGAGATGACAACACCATACAAAGCGCCAGTATAAGCGACTTTGTTTGGAAAGGCATGAATTTTAATTATTTATACAAAAGTGAAATACCAAATTTAGCAAATGATAGATTTGCAAATAATACTGAATACACCGAGTATTTAGATGGCTTTCAGTCTCCAGAAACTTTATTTGAAAGTTTAATATACCAAAGACAAACAGTAGACCGATTTAGTTGGATTGTAGATAATTATTTTGAGTTAGAACAAGGTTTTAGCGGTATTTCTAAATCTAATGGTATGGAAGTTATTTTATTTAGAGCCCCCAATAGTACCACAAATTTTATTGGTGTTGTTAGGCTAGTACTACCAAATAGTGATGCTGATAACAAAAATGTAAAAAGAGGTGACCTCATTTATGCAATTAATGGTACTATGATTACCGACGATAATGCTTCCAATTTATTCAGTCAAGATGATTATACTATAAACCTAGGAGTATATAATGACAAAGGAACTCCTGAAACAACTGATGATACCGTAGATCCAAATAATGAAAATATTGTACTTTCCAAATCAGAATATACTGAGGACCCTATTTACATTTCCAAAATATTAGAAGTTCAAGGCGAAAAAGTAGCTTATTTAATGTACAACGGATTTACTAGAGGTTCTGAAAATGAACTAAACCCAGTTTTTGGAGAATTCAAATCGAACAACGTTCAACATTTAGTTTTAGATTTACGCTATAACCCAGGAGGCTCTGTATCTACAACTACTGCTCTAGCCAGTATGATTACAGGGCAATTTACAGGTCAAGTCTTTGAAAAATTAATTTACAACGAAAACTTGCAAAGTGAAAACACAGATTATCTTTTTGCTAACAGTTTAAATAGTGGTGCAATTAATAGTTTGGGTTTAGATAAAATTTATATACTAACTTCTATAAGTTCTGCATCTGCAAGCGAAGGCATTATCAATGGTTTAAAACCTTACATAAATGTTGTCCAAATAGGAACAAATACCAGAGGAAAAACGCAAGCTTCTAGAACTATTTATGATTCTGGTGTAGACAACGATTTTAGACGACAAGGAGCAAACCCAGCACATACCTATGCAATGCAGCCTCTTGTTGCCAATGGCTTAAACAAAAATAATGAAGCTGTTCCTGGCTCTGGATTAGTGCCCTCTGTTGGTTATGAATATCAAGAAAGAGCTTTAAACTTTGGTGTTTTAGGAGATGAAAACGAACCCATGTTAGCCTTAGCTTTAGCAGATATAGAAAGTTCTACAACAAAAATGTCTAAAATAAAATCTGAAGCTTTAGTGCAAAAACAATTTGAGCTTGTAACAGACAGTAACGAATTCAATCCACTTGAAGGTGGAATGGTAATCGATTAAACTTTTATTTTTTTGGCCAAACAAAAAACTTACTTTAACTGGAGTTCAGGAAAAGATTCCGCTTTAGCATTGTATCATTTATTGCAAGACAAAAACTATGCTGTTGAAGAATTAGTTACAACTGTAAATAGCCATTACAATCGTGTTTCTATGCACGGATTGCGACAAGAATTACTAATTGCACAAACCAATGCTTTAAACATTCCTGCTAGTATAATTGAGCTTCCAGAAATGCCAAGTATGGAAATCTATGAACAAAAAATACTTGAAACTGTTTCTAGATTGAAACAAAACGGATTTACACATTCTGCTTTTGGCGATATTTTTCTTGAAGATTTAAGAGATTATAGAGACAAACAATTAGCAACTCAAAATTTAACTTCGGTGTATCCTTTATGGAAAAGAGACACAAAAGAGTTACTAAACGAGTTTCTAGATTTAGGGTTTAACACAATAATTGTTTGTGCTAATTCAAAATATTTTGGCGAAGACTTTGTGGGAACAATTATAGATAAACACTTTATTGACAATTTACCTGAAGGTGTAGACCCGTGTGGAGAAAACGGGGAGTTCCATACCTTCTGTTTTGATGGACCTATTTTTAAAACCCCAATAAAATTTTCAATAGGAGAAAAAGTATATCGTGAATATGATACGCCAAAAACTGATGATTCTATTTGTGCTTCAGATAAATATGGCGTATGGTATTGTGATTTAATTCCAAAATAAAAGACCTGTCTATTCGAAAAATCAACAGGTCTTAAGTTTTGTCATTCTGAACTTGATTCAGAATCTACCATTATAAAATACTAGATCCTCAAATAAGTTCAGGTTTACAACTTTCATTGTTACAAATTCAAATTCAACCCTAAACTTACATTTCTACCTCTACTGGTATAGCCTAAAATTTCAAAATAATCTTCATTTAATAAGTTAGTTACAGTAGCAAAAAACTTCACTTTATTCTTCAGTAACTTATGGCTAAAATATAAATCGATTAAAGAATACGAACTTAATTCTTCATTCGTAAACGTTGAAAAATTAGTATCTGTTCTACTGCCTACAAACTGGTAATTTAAAGATGCGTAAGTGGTTTTAGAAATATCATATCCTAAACTTGCGTTTGCTTTATGCTTAGGCACCCTTAATCTCACACCATCTTTCAATTCAGTAAACGTATAGTTTGCGGAAATTGATAAATCTTTAACAACATCTACTTGGGCTTCTAATTCAAAACCATGAACAGTTGCATCAGTAGTTGCATTTTCGTAAGCAGTTGTATATATTATAGTGTTTTCTTCTTTTCTGTTAAAATACACACCATTTACACGAAACCCATTTTTAGTATTGAATTCCAAACCACCTTCTATAGTTATATTCTCCTCTGGATTTAAATCTGGATTCGCTCCAAAAAAACCAAATAACTGCGATAAATTAGGTGCGATAAATGAAGTTGCATATGACCCTAAAACCTTAGCATATCCATCATTAACAGAAAAACTATAAGAAGGGTTTAAACTATATACAAAATGAGAACCATACTCACTATGGTTATTAAATCTACCTCCTGCGTTTAAGTTCAATCCAAAATCTGAAACATAAACTATATTTAAATACGGATCGGTATTTGTAAAACTTTCTTCTGAAGTAAATAAACTTTTATAATCGCCATAGTTTAAACCTACAATTGTATAAAACTCATCATTAAAATTATACTTATTAAAAGCATCAATTACATAACTATCCGCTTCATTAGTTGATCCGAATGTTGAAATAGTTTCCCTATCAATCTTTGTATACGCAGCGTTTATTTGAAAACTTCCGTTATTGTAAGTTAATTTAGGAGATACCCCTACTCTTTTCTGTTGAGAAATATATTCGTCATTTGTATCAGAAAACGCAAATGTTGGTGGAGGAAATCCATCAATATCTGTTTTAAATTTATCATAACTAGCATAGGTGGTTATTTCAAAATTACCACAGAACTCATAGCCCAATTTTAAATTGGTATTATATCTAGAAAATGGATCTTTTTCAGCATTTTCAGATTTTGAAGCTGACAATCCATCTACATAACGATTCCCAAAACTTGCCAAATACGTAAACTTATTCAAAGTTCCATTAATAGCTACATTGTTAGTAAAACTAGAGCCATTATAATTCAAATCATCTTGGGTTTGATTTGTTCCAACAACTGTTAAAAAACTAGCTGAAATTGCATCCTTAGACGCTTTTTTTGTTGTAATATTAATAACCGCTGTAGCAGCAGCATTACCATACAATGTACTTGCAGCTCCTTTTACAATCTCAATAGATTCAATAGTATTTAAATCCATTAACCTTAAATCAAACTCATTTGAAACTAACGAAGGGTCGTTAATTTGAACACCATCAACAAGTACTAAAACTTGCCTGTTATTACCTCCTCGAACAAAACTAGAAATATTCTGTCCTGCTACACTTCTACTCCCATTTACCTCAATACCACTTTTGGTATTAATCAAATCAGAAATTGTTCTTCCCTGATTTTGTTCAATTTCCTCTTTTGAAATTTTAATAACCGTTTTACCAGAATTTTCACGTTTTAATGCAAATCGTGAATCTGAAATGACAACTTCTTCTAGTTGTTCTACTTTTGTTGAATCTGCTTGTTTTTCTTGGGCAAAACCAACCAATGAGAATCCTAAACATAGGAGTCCAAAAACATTTACTTTTTTCATTTTAATGAATAATTACTCGAGAATCGTATAGATCTATACGCAAACTTTTATCCCGAAAGTTTAACTTATTTGTTTTGAAAATGGCAGGTCTCCTGACTTGCGTCTTCATGTTGGTCTTCCCAAAGATTAATCTTGAGTGACTTGAAGTTGAACATGAAGCTTTATAGCTTACAGTTGCGGGAACAGTTCTGGAATTAATTATGAAATTGCACCAGATTCCCTTTTAATCCATTCAATATAAAACTGAACGAAACCAAATTTCGATGCAAATGTAAACATTCACTTTAATGTTTACCTTAAAACTTTAAATAATATTACTTTTGAAAGGATTAAAAAATTGAATTTTGAAAAAGCTTATTTTAATTTCTATATTTTATATCGTTTTCTCTTGTAAAGAAGGCAAAGGCACACAAAGGAAACTTGCTCCGTCAGATAGTCGAAAAATTGAATTGAAATATGCAAAGGGTTTTTCAATTACTGATCATGATTATTACAAAACTTTAGAGATACACAAGCCTTGGCCTAATTCAGAAAGTACATATAAATATATCTTAATAAATTTATTCAAAAAAGTAACACCAAAAGCGGTCAGTAGTCATGATACTACTAATGTTGTTACTGTTGGTATTATAACTCCAATTCAAAAATTAATAGTTACTTCAACAACCCACCTTCCAGCTCTTGAATTATTAGGAGTTGAAGAAACTTTAGTTGGGTTTCCTGGTACAGATTATATTTCTTCTAAAAAAATAAGAGCACAGATTGATAATGGGAGCATTAGGGAGCTTGGTAAAAACGAAGGTTTAAATACAGAAGTGCTTTTAGAACTAAACCCTAATTTGGTTGTTGGTTTTGGTATTGATGGAAATAATCGCTCTTTAGAAACCATAAAAAAATCTGGAATTCCTGTGATTTTTAATGGAGATTGGGTGGAAAGTTCTCCTTTGGCAAAAGCTGAATGGATTAAATTTTTTGGTGTTCTATATGATAAAGAAAAAGAAGCTGATTCTATTTTCAATACCATTGAAAAAGATTATTTAGATGCAAAAAAATTGGCGCTTAATGTAAAAACTAAACCAACAATTATATGCGGTGCTATGCATAACGATATTTGGTATCTACCCAACGGCACAAGTACAGAAGCACAACTTTTAAAAGATGCCAATGTAAACTATCTTTGGAGTGAAACTATAGGTTCTGGTAGTTTAAAATTGAATTTCGAGTCGGTTTTTGTAAAAGCAAAAGAGGCTGATATTTGGCTAAACCCATCAAATTATTCAAGCATAGAAGCTTTAAAAAATGGTAATGAAAATCATGCTATGTTCAACGCATTTCAAAATAAAAACATATATACGTTTACTAATACAACTGGAAAAACTGGTGGTGTTCTATATTACGAATTAGGTATGGCAAGACCAGATTTAGTACTCAAGGATTTGATAAAAGTTTGTCATCCTGAATTATTAAAAAATTATAAACCTTACTTTTTAAACATTTAGAATAGTTGGAAAACAAAAACACATATAAAATTTCATTTACTGTATTATTAATTGTTCTGATAATAGTGTTTTTTATTAATGTTAGTTTAGGCTCTGTATCCATCCCTTTAAAAGACATATTTAATAGCCTTTTAGGAAACCCAACAGAACAAGTCACTTGGCAACATATTATTTTAAATTACAGATTACCAAAAGCGTTAACTGCTATTATTGTTGGCTCAGGTTTGGGTATTTCTGGTTTACTGATGCAAACCTTATTCAAAAACCCATTGGCTGGTCCTTTTGTTTTGGGGATAAGCTCTGGAGCAAGTTTAGGAGTTGCTTTAGTCATTTTAGGTTCAAGTGCTTTTGGTGGTGTTTTAGCCTCACTTTTTATATCAAAATGGGGAGTTGTTGTTGCGGCAAGTTTAGGTAGTTTTTTAGTTTTATTGGCTGTTTTAGCTGTATCACTCAAAGTTAGAGATACTATGGCTATTTTAATTATCGGACTCATGTTTGCAAGTATTACTGCAGCCATTGTTAGTGTACTTTCCTATTTTGGTTCTGCAGAACAATTACAACAATACATTTTCTGGGGCTTTGGAAGTTTAGGTAATCTATCATGGGAAGATTTAACCATTCTATTGGTCATATACCTATTAGGTATTATACTAAGTATGCTTTCAATAAAATCTTTAAACACATTGCTTTTAGGAGAAAACTATGCTAAAAGCTTAGGTTTGAATATAAAACAAAGTAGACTAATTATTATAATTGCCACTAGTTTACTAGCAGGCACAATAACTGCTTTTACAGGACCTATTGCATTTATTGGTTTAGCCATTCCGCATATAACAAGACAAGTTTTTAATACGTCAAACCATAAAGCACTATTACCAGCGATGTTTTTGTTTGGAGCTATTGTAATGTTAATTTGCGATAGTATTGCACAGTTACCAAATAGTGATTATACATTACCAATAAATGCAATTACTGCTTTAGTTGGAGCACCAGTTGTAATTTGGTTATTAGTACGAAAACGAAAAATGGTATTTTAATGGAGGATAAAAATCAACATATCATTTTAAAAACCAAAAACCTATCTATTGGTTATGCTTCGAAAAAAGCAAAAACTGTTATTGCCTCAAACATCAATGTAGAATTAGAACAAGGAAAATTGGTTGGACTTATTGGAGCAAATGGCATAGGAAAATCAACACTTTTAAGAACGCTTACCAATGTTCAAAATCCATTAAATGGGCATATCGAAATAAACAAAAAAAACATTTCTGAATTCAATCCATTAGATTTAGCCAAAGTAATGAGTTTGGTTTTAACAGAACAGGTTGCTTCAAAAAACTTATCCGTTTTTGAATTAGTGGCATTGGGAAGACAACCTTATACCAATTGGGTTGGTAATTTATCTGAAAGTGATATTCAAAACATTGAAACTGCTCTGGTGCAAACAAATATTACGACTTTAAAAGACAAAAAATGTTTTTGAATTAAGTGATGGTCAACTACAAAAAGTAATGATTGCTAGAGCCTTAGCTCAAGATACAGATTTAATCATTCTAGATGAACCAACAACACACCTAGATATGTATCATAAAGCATACATTTTAAAGCTTCTGCAACGATTAGCAAAAGAAACTAATAAGACTATTTTATTTTCATCTCATGAAATTGATTTAGCAATTCAATTGTGTGATACTTTAATTGTAATGACTGAGAACGAAGTAATTGCAGATGAACCATGTAATTTGATTACTAAAGGCACTTTTGAAACTTTATTCCCAAAAGATTTAATTGCTTTTGATCAGAAAACAGGTAGTTTTAAAGTGAAAAAATAAGAACAACACCGACACAACACCGACAAAATGCCATTATAAATATTCAAAACTTCGGTCTATGTTATTTATCTTTGAACATATTCTTATCTAAATGAACGACAACTTAATTCTCATCATATCCATTTTAATTTCCGCTGCCATTGGCGGTTATTTAGGTATGCTTTTCACAAAACTAAAAAGTAAAAGTGAACAAAGCACACTTGAAGAACGTCAAAATCAAATGCAATTAACCATTGATGAGTTAAAACAAAATTCATCAAAAATTGAAACTGAACGTGAAGAAATTAGAAGAGAAAAGGAATTTTTTAAGTACCGAATTAGCTAGAAAAAATTCAGAATATGAAAACCTCCAAGATCAAAACCTAAAACGCGATAAGGAACTAGAAGAACGCCAAGAACAATTACGTAAAGATTTTGAGCTGTTGGCTACAAAAATTCTTGATGAAAAATCTGAAAAATTCACACTTCAGAATAAAGAAAACATAAAAAATATTTTAAATCCGCTTCAAGAAAAAATAAAAACTTTTGAGGAAAAAGTAGATTTAACCCAAAAAGAAAGCATCAGTATGCATTCGGCTTTAAAAGAGCAGTTACTGGGCTTAAAAGACCTTAACCAACAAATGACCAAGGAGGCTACCAACTTAACGCGTGCTTTAAAAGGCGATAGTAAAATGCAAGGAAACTGGGGCGAATTGGTTTTAGAACGTGTTTTAGAAAAATCTGGTTTAGAAAAAGACCGCGAATATTTTGTGCAACAAAGTTTTACTAGAGATGATAATTCCCGTGTAATGCCCGATGTTGTTTTACATCTACCTGATGGTAAAAAAATGATTATAGATTCAAAAGTTTCTCTAACAGATTACGAACGTTTAGTGAATGCTGGTGATGATGACAAACTTCAGTATTTAAAAGCGCACACTAATTCCATTAGAAAACATGTCGACCAACTTTCTGAAAAAAATTATCAAGATTTATACGATATAGAATCTCCTGATTTTGTACTCATGTTTATTCCTATTGAACCTGCTTTTGCAGTAGTTGTTAATGAAGATAATACCATTTATAATAAAGCTTTTGAGAAAAACATCGTAATTGTTACACCTTCTACCCTTTTAGCCACATTACGTACTATAGATAGTATGTGGAATAATGAAAAACAACAACGTAACGCCATAGAAATTGCACGACAAGCTGGAGCGCTTTACGATAAATTTGAAGGTTTAGTTACAGATTTAACAGGTGTTGGAAAAAAGATAGATGCTGCTAAAAACGATTATTCCTCAGCTATGAATAAACTTGTAGATGGTAGAGGAAACCTCATCACAAGTGTTGAAAAGCTTAAAAAATGGGTGCTAAAGCAAAAAAATCTTTACCAGAAGCTATTATAAAACGTGCCGAAGAAGACGAATAAACCTTTTGTCTTTCTCTCTTCTATAACTTCTAAACACTACCACATGCATTATTCCTTTAAAAAGGAATATTAATAATTATTCCATATTTAAGGAATATATTTGTTTATTCCATTTAAAAGGCATATATTTAAACTTTCAAAAAGAAGAACAGATGACAAGTGTAATAACCGGCGATATTATAAACTCAAGAAGTGTAATTGATCAAAGTATATGGTTAAAACCATTAAAAGAGGCTTTACATTACATATCTGATGATGACTCCAAATATGAAGTTTTTAGAGGAGATAGTTTTCAAATAGAAATTGAGGACATAAAAAAAAGTTTTAAAAAAGCTATATATTTAAAAGCGTGTATAAAATCGATTAAAGGATTTGATGTTAGATTAGCTATAGGTATTGGAGACAAAACATACAGAGCTGATAGCGTTTCAGAATCAAATGGAAGTGCATTTCTCAATTCTGGTGGCTTACTAGATTTTATGAAAAGAACAAAGATTAATTTAAGGATTAAAGCTGATTTTAAACTCCATCCTAATTCATATGATTTTAACGAAATATTTAATTTATACTTTAGGTTTGCTTCAGTAATTATGGATAATTGGACTCCGAATTCTGCCGAAGCCGTAAAACTATTGATGGAAAAAGAGTATGACAACCAAAAGCTAATAGCAAAAAGAATTGGTATAAATCAAGAAGCCGTAAGTAAACGATTAAAACGTGCTAATATTGATGAACTACTAGAATTAGAAGCACTTTACGAACAACAAGTTACACACCTATGATACTATTAATAAAACTATTATTAGCCCACCTCATCGGGGACTTTTTTTGCAACCTCAAAAATGGGTTAAAGAAAAGGAAGAGCGGAAGATAAAATCGCCAAAACTTTATATTCATATTATAATTCATATGGCATTAACAGCCTTATTACTTTGGAATATCAAACTTTGGCCTATTATTTTAATTATAGGGGTTTCTCACTTTATAATTGATGCACTTAAACTTACATTTCAAAAGAAGAAAACGAAACGTTTATTGTTTTTTATAGACCAGTTGTTTCATATGCTAGTAATTATAATCTGTTATTTTATATTTTCCAAAGCATCACTTCATAAAATTAATTTTTCAGAAAACACCCTAATATTAATTACCTGCTTTCTGTTTTTAACAATTCCTGTATCGATAATTATGAAAACCATTTTTTTAAAGTGGAATATTTCAGAACTTACTAAAAATAACCAATCGCTAAAGGATGCAGGGAAATATATTGGTATTTTAGAGCGCATTTTAGTGTTTATTTTCATCATTGTAAACCATTGGGAAGCTGTTGGGTTTCTAATTACAGCCAAATCTGTTTTTAGGTTTGGCGATTTAAAAAGAGTCTAAAACCAGACAACTTACAGAATACATTTTAATAGGCACTTTAATTAGTTTTGGAATCGCAATAATTACGGGTATTACTTACACCTTATTAACTTAAAAACATGTTTAAACACGCCAAAGAATCACAAGTATCAATAACTGAATTAATGTTACCATCTCACTCCAATTTTAGTGGAAAAAATTCATGGTGGCCATATTTTAAATTTAATGGATCAAATTGCATTTGCTTGCGCCTCAAAACATTCAAGGCATTATTGCGTAACGGCATCTGTAAATCGTGTTGATTTTTTAAATCCTATTGAGGTTGGGGAATTAGTAACACTTAAAGCATCTGTAAATTATACAGGTAGAACTTCTATGGTTATAGGCTTACGTGTGGAATCTGAAAACATTCAAACTGGAAAAGTAAAGCATTGTAATTCTTCATACTTTACTATGGTTGCTAAAGATGAAAATGGAAAAAACGCCGCTGTTCCCGGTTTAATTTTAGATACAGAACAAAGTGTAAGACGTTTTGCCAGAAGTATTGCCAGACAAGAACAAGCTAGAAAACGATCGAGTACTTTTAAATCTTCAGAGTTTAAAATTGAAGAGCATTTAGAGTTTGTTAAAACGCAAAATGCTAAAGTAGAATTAAGTTAAAAATAGACCCTAAGAAGAACGTTTGGAGTAATTCCTAGTGAAGTCTGTAGCGTTTCATTAACACTCTCATCTCTTAGCCTAAAAAAATTATTAATCTGGTTTTCTGAATTAAATATGTTCCATACAGAGGCTCCTATATTTGCTCTAGATTCTTTGCCAATTTTAAAATCGTATAAAGCAGAAATATCTACTTTAAAATAATTTTTTAATTGATTACTATTACTTGCTCCAAAATTAACCTGATTATTCTTAATTTCATTTCCTGTAATTGGTAATGTAGTTGGTTTACCAGAAAACCAATTAAGACCGGTTGAAATTTGTAAATCATTATAAGAATAAATTGTTCCTAAGGTAACAGCATTGGTTATATCATAATTGCTTCTAAATTTAACTTCAGGCAAAGAGTTAAAAGTATAATCACTATTTAAATAAGCATAACTAAGCCATGTATTAAATCTGGATAATTGTTTTCTTAAAATAAAATCAATACCTCTTGATTTGTAACTTCCACTGGTTTTTACAAACTCATATTGGTTTTGGAACCCTTGGCTTTGAGTGGTAATTCCCTTTACGTTTTTAACATAAACATCTGCACCAAATTGCCAACCTTTTTTATTATAGTTTATACCTAACGAAATTTGTTTGCTTCTTATAACAGGAACATCATCATCATTTGAAAGTTGCCATCTTCGCTTTTCAACACCTAAAAAATCATTTTGAAAATTGATAATCTGTGATGTATTTTGATGTTTTACTTCGCCTAAAAACTCTAAGCTAAAATTATCAAGAAATTTTTGCGTAAAACTCAATCGTGGCTCCCAAATTTGTTTTTTAAACTTGTTGATGTGGTTAAATCTTATTCCTGCTGATAGACTAGTTCTCGCATTATAAGATAAGTAGTTAAATTGCGAAAATATCCCATGAGTTCTTAAAACTTCAGATACTAAAGATTTAAAAATAGGCGTATCAACATCATCTAGATTAGACACCTTAGTTTCCACTAAATGATAGCCATTAAGTAAATTAAATAGGTCGTTAATTTTATAGATTGTTTTTAATTTAAAACTTGTTTCTGAAACTTTGTTCTCTTGCAAAAATCGTTGTGAGTCCAAGATATTTGCGTTAGTTGCTTTTAAACTGTAATCTGTCTCATAAAGCTCAAGTGATGATTTCCATATATTGTTCCAATTTCTTGTAAAATGAACCGCACCAGCAATACTATTTTGGCTTATACTACTTTGCCTAGATTCATTTAATGTATTTTCATTAAAAATTAATTCATTTGATACATTTATGAAATTTATACGTAATTCATCTCTATCATTCAGCCTATAAATCCATCTAAAAGAAGCATCATAAAAATCGAATTTCTTATCTGAATTCATAATAGAACTCATACTATTTTCAACTTCAGTATCCTCAGAAATTTTATCGAAAAAATTACTATATGCTGGAGTTTCTACTAAATTGCTAATAGACTTTCGTAAAGCCACCTGTATTGATGATTTTTCATTTATAGGAACATCTACAAAACCATTTGCATCAATAAAATTAATACCTATATTTCCTTTAAATTTTTGATTAACAGTTTTACTTGTTTCCATTGAAATAGTTCCTGAAACACCATCAGTAGAGGATACATTAGAGCCATTTTTAATTAAAGAAACACTTTGAGTAATCTGCGGATTATACATGGAAATGAGTCCGAAAAAATGTCCTGATTGGTACATTTTAATACCATCCCACAATACAAGGTTCTGGTCATGACTTCCGCCTCTTATATTAATATTGGAAACATTTTCATTAATACTCTGTATCCCAGGAAATGCCTTTATAGATTGTAAAACATCGGCCTCTATAAGCCCTGGCAACATTCTGAATTTTGAAAAATCTATTTTAAAAAGAACCATTGTTTAATTTAGAAATACCTCTTATTATGTAGCTAGGTACTATAATTTCTGGAAGCGCTTGTAATTCTTTCTCTGAGGGTTTTACACCAGCCTTACTAATTATTACAAAACTATCATTAACAGCTGTAAACTCTAAATCTGTTTGGTTATGTAAATACTCTAAAACTTCAGTAAAAGTGAGTTCTTTTGATGGTGGAACAATTTTATAGTCCTCTATAATATCTTGAGCATAGTTGAATTGATATCCATATTCTGTTTGAATAATATCTAGAACAGCTATTAGAGGTTGTTCCTTTTTGTCTTCTTGTGCATATAATACAAAAGAAAAGCTAAAAAATAGAAATAAAAGTAAAAAAGACTTTTTAGTTGGTTTTGTCATGAATTACAACCTCTTTCAATGTACTAATCTCATATTCTAAACCCATTGGCTTAGTTATAGAAATAAGTGCTTCATCTATATTGTTGTGTTTAAATCCTCCTGAAAATTTCCTTGTTAAATCAATATCTTTAAATGTAACTTCAACATTGTACTGTCGCTCTAACTCTTGAACAACCAAATAGTATGGCACCTCTTTAAAAGTACTCATATTATTATTAACCCAAGTTGGAGCTTCTAATGAAGTTTGCGCTTCTTGAAAGTTACCATTTATAATTTGAAATGTATCACCAGCATAAAGTTTTTTAAGTCTTTCTCCATAGCTAACACTCACAACACCTTCAAAACATTTTACTTCAAAAATGTCTTTACGTTGTTTTACATTAAATTGAGTTCCAAGAACAGCTACAATTCCATTAGTTGTAATTACTTCAAACTTACTACCTTTTTCTACTATAAAATAAGCTTCGCCTTTAAGCTTTACATGTCGTTCTTTATTCCAACTACTTTTATCAAATTCGATGTGAGAATCTGCATTTAATACAACTTTAGAACGGTCTGGAAGTTCTATATTCGTTTTTTCACTTGCTAAAGTTTCAACAACTATAGCATTGTTATTAAACGCATAAAAATAAATTCCAAAACCAATCACCAAAATAGCCGCAATACGCAATAAAGGTTTTAACCAATGAGAATTAGTTGATCTTTTTACTTTTGGTTTTATTTTTGCACCTAAAGCATCAAACTCATCTACTCTAGAAAATTTTGAAGCCTTAAAGTATTCCGCTGAATTAAGGATACGCTTATTAAAATTATGGTCGTCAAGCCTTTCAAAAGCCTCTTTTTCTGCTTCTGTCAACTCGCTATTAAGCCATTTTTTTATCAAAGATTCCTTATCCATTAGGTGTAGCTTTATAATAAAACAACTTACTCATTAAAAGTCCTGATTATTTTATATTAAAATTTTCAAGAGACGCTTTTAATTTACTAAAAGCACTATAAATCCTATATTCTACAACCTTTTTTGTAACACCCAATTGTTCAGCAATTTCACTATGCTTCTTGCCTTCAACCTTATTTAACAAAAATGCAACCCGTTGTTCTTGAGACAAGTTACTTAAAGCTTCTTTATATTTTTCCAAAAATTCGCTTTGTTCTAGAATAAACTCGGGGTTTTCGTTTGTGTAAGTTTTTTGTGGATTCTTTTGATAGTTTAAAACCACTTTTTTATGCTTTAAATCATTTAAAGCCATATTATTTACAACCTTAAACAAAAATGACTTTGCTTTATCTAAATTCACTTTTTTACAATTATCCCAAAGTTTAATAAAAGCTTCTTGCACTTTATCATTAGGATTTATTTGCGCACCATATTTATAGTACATAAAATCATGCAAATCTTTAGAGTACTTATTATAAATATGTTTAAACACCTGCTTTTCGCAAATGTTTTGATTAAGTTGTTTTGGCAAGAGTCAGTATAATTTTTCTAAAGGTAAATAAATATTTTAATTATTATTCAGGAGTTTTTAAAAGTCGATTGTTATATAATAAAGTAGAAATATATTTCCTTTTTAAATGAAAACAGGTAAAATAGCTTTTAGTATTTGTCTTCTCATTTTATGTATGGCATTCGAATCGTGCAGAAAAGAAGAACTGGTGTTGATTGAAGCGCCAGAAGAAGAAGTGTTGGCAGCTAATTCTAACATTTCCAGTTTAATACAAAAAACTGTAAGTAACGATGGCTCTATCGATAATATTTTAGATAAGGCAAATTGCTTCAATATTAAATTTCCTGTTAGCGTTCAAGCAAACGGTAACACTATAAATGTAGCGTCTAAAAACGATTATAAAATTGTTGAATATATTTTTGATGATGAAGATGATGACATAGATATTTTAAACATCATCTATCCGATTACTATTGTATTAGAAGATTATACAGAGGTGACGGTAAATAATAGTTCTGAATTATCCGGCTATTCGAATGGATGTAATAGAGAAAACGAATATGATGATGATATTGAATGTATAGATTTTCAATACCCTATAGCCGCATCTACATTCAATAAAAATAATGAACTAATTACTAAAAATACATTTACATCAGATTATGAATTTAATGATTTTTTGAAGAACTTAAATGAGGATAAAATAGTTACCATAGACTTTCCTGTTAGTGTGATACTTATAGATGGAACTTCAGTTAACATAGCTAATATACCTCAACTAGAAAATATAATTAATAACCATAAAGATGATTGTGACGAGGATGATGATTATGATTATAATGATGATGATTGTGATGATTGTACAACTGAAGAACTTGCTACAATTTTAACTAATTGTGGCGGATGGACTGTTGATAAATTAAATAGAGACAACACTAATCTTGATACTGTTTATGATGGCTATAAGTTTCACTTCTATCAAGATGGTAGACTAAGAGTTTACTGGAATGGTCAGAATGAATATGGCACTTGGATAACATCCGGAACACAAAACGACATTATTGTAACTATAGATTTACCAGATTTACCGCTTTGCAACAATAACTGGAGACTTCATGAAATATCTGAATATACCAAAACCAGAGTTGATTTACGCGTAAGTAGTAACGACAGATTGAGATATAACAACATCTGTAATTAACATATAAGCTAGTATTGAGCATCTATGAAAAAGAAAAATCAATACCAAGTAAATAAAACACTTGGAGCTAGCAAATCTGCTTCGGTCTAAAAAGCCGAAGCAGTATTTAACTTAAAAAAAATGAAAAAGAAAATTGGCTTTACACTTTTATTAATTGCTACAGGGATCTTTTTATATAATTACATATATCAAGACCATAGAAATATTACAACTGAAGCACCTGAATTTGTAGTTAGCTCTACCAATTTAATTCCCCAATTTTCAAAAAACTCTGAATTGGCAGAAAAGAAGTTTTTAAACAAAACTATTGAAGTAGCTGGACTAATTTCAGAAATAAGTAATACAAACACTATTGTTATTGATTCTAGTATATTTTGTCAATTTCAAAATCCAATTCCAAAGGCTATCATTCAAAATAAATCAATAATCATAAAAGGCAGATGCATCGGTTTTGATGATTTATTGGAAGAAATCAAATTAGATCAATGTACTATTATTAATAATTAAAAATCAAACGCTATGAAAACAAAATTACTTTTACTGTTATTATTAGGCTTCGCTTTAAGCTTAAAAGCTCAAATTCGATTTGTCGAGGTAAACACGTCGACAAATATCATCAAGATTAAAAATTTTGGTGCATCAACAATTGATATTTCAACGTATCAATTATGTGATTTTCCAGCTTATCCTGCTTTAAGTTCACTTAATGTAACTGCGGGCTCTTTAAATCTAACCGCTGGTGCAGAAGTTACTGTAGACATATCTGGTGGTATTACAATGAATACATCAAATGGGGAATTAGGGTTATACATTGGCGGTCCTTTTAATCAAGCTTCTAATATGAGAGATTACATCCAATGGGGGTCTCCTTCGCATACTAGAGAACCTGTAGCAAATACCGCTCTAATATGGGTTACAGGTACATTTATATCCTCAAGTGCACCATTACCATATGTATATACAGGAGATGGCACAACAAGTGACGATGGTGTAGCATTTTGGGATCCTACTTTAAGTATAGAAGATTTTAAGGCTGGTCCAGATTTCTCATTATTTCCTAACCCTGTTAATTCTAAACTAAGCTTAAAATTTTCAAATAGCTTTAATAATGAAACAATATCTGTTTATAACCTCCTTGGAAAAATTGTAAAAAGTAAAGTACTAAACTCTGGCAATTCTTTAGAAATGGATGTTACCGATTTAAGTTCAGGGATTTATATGATAAGGGTCAATAACCTTAATAAACGATTTATAAAACAATAATAATTTACAATTCAACCAACCTTAAATTATGAAACGATATTTAATAGCAGCTATTTTTATGCCCCTTGGCATTTTTTTCACAAGAAGATTTATTTGATGAAATAAATACAGATTCTACGGGAACACAATATGAAATAGCAACATTCAAAGGATTAAAAATTGTGAATTTTGAGTCCACTAAATTGGTTGCTAAAGATGAATTAACTTTTATTGTTTCCCATAGATTTGGAAGTATAAAAAATGGTATTGACACTTTTTTTGGTTTGGATGAAGCCGTAACAAGATTAAACTTTGTTTATGGTGTAAGCGATGGGTTAAATATTGGAGTATCAAGAAGTTCTTTTTTGAAAATTTATGATATATCCTTTAAATATCGATTGTCTCGACAAGAGAAAAACGGTTTCCCTTTTACCATTGTTGGGTATAATTCAATTTTACTAAACACCGCTTTAGATAAAGATAATTTACCACTTTTAAAATTTAAACACCGTTTGGGTTATACAGTACAACTATTAATTTCAAGAAAAGTAAATACAAGCTTGTCTTTAGAACTAGCACCAACATTTTTTCATGATAATTATGTTGTAGTAGGAAGTCAAAACAACTCTCAATTCGCATTAGGACTTGGGGGGCGCCATAAATTAGGAAAACGTTGGTCCATAAATGCCGATTATGGTTTACACCTAAACAGAGCCAGTAATTCACCTTTTAAAAACCCGATATCCATAGGTTTAGATTTAGAAACTGGTGGACATGTGTTCCAAATGCATTTTACAAATGCACAAGCTATGAACACCAATGGGTTTTTAGGTCAGGGTTCTGGAGATTGGGCAGACGGAGATATCTTTTTGGATTTAACCTAAGTAGACGATTTTAAATATAAATACATTAATAAACACTTAAAACAAACAGCTATGAAATTTAAAAACTTAATTTATGTATGTGCCTTTTCAGTTATATTCTACACCTGTTCTAGTAGCAGCGGTGACGATTTAGACGATCAACAAGGCCCTCCACCAGATAAGATTACTTACAGCGGTAACACTAAATCTATTATAGATAACAATTGTACCCAATGCCATGGCAGCACACCTACGCAAGGTGCACCGTTTTCTTTAACCACTTTTGACAATGTAAAAAACAGAATTGACCGAATAATTGTTCGAGTTAATAGTGCTTCTAATCCAATGCCACCAACCGGACAAATAAATGCTAGTTTAAGAACTCAAATTGAACAATGGAAAGCTGATGGTTTATTAGAAAATTAAACTTGGCAGCGTATGTGTACTTACTAATAAAAACAATAAAATGAAAAAGATACTATACCTCTGTATATTATTATGTTTAAATACATACTCCCAAACCAAATACATTACAAAAACGGGTACTGTTAATTTTGAAGCATCTGTTCCTTCTTTTGAAGAGGTAAAGGCATCTAATAATTCAGTTACTGCCATTATAAATGCAGAAAATGGAGAATTTGCTGCTTTAGTTTTTGTAAAAGGCTTCCGATTTAAAAATGCTCTTATGGAAGAACATTTTAATGAAAATTATGCAGAGTCTGACACGTATCCAAAGGCAATATTTAAAGGGAAAATAGAAAATTTTGATGTTTCTAAATTGAATAAAAACACATCCTATAAAATTAGTGGTGCACTAACTTTCCATGGAAACACAAAGCAACTTAAAGGTGTTTTAATTCATATAACCAAAGAAGGAGACCTAATTAATTTTACTGGAAATTTTAAGGCCTTAGCGTCAGACTATGACATAAAAATCCCAAAAATAGTGAGTAGTAAAATTGCAGAAGAGATTGAAGTTAGTTTTGACTTTAGTATGAAAAAGAAATAGCCGCATGTAGCGGCTATTTTTATATATAATTTAATCTTTTTATTTCTTTACAAACTTAAAGATTAAATCACTTGTATCTGTTTTTAATTTTAAAAAGTAAAATCCACTTGGAAGATTTGAAACATCAACACCTCCAATAGTATTTGCTGTTTTTTTGGAATTTAGTTTCTTTCCTGTGATATCTAAAATCTCTAACCTTTTAATTTCAGAATTATTTTTTGATGAAATATTTAAAAAATCTTGAACTGGATTAGGATAAATTCTAATTTCAGAATCATTGCTAATATCATTTACTCCTAAAGTTGCAGTCACTAAAACACCATAATCATCTGCACGTTGCACTAGTCCATTACCGCACATAACAGGAGATACACCATAGTTTGTCATTAGTCGCATTCTTAATAACACGTCTTTCACAGCATTAGCTGGAGCAGTTATGCTAACAGATTGAGTTGTAATATCATTTTCAGGAATATCATCTGTCAATATTCTCTCGTTATCTCCACTAGTATTAAATACTTCAAAAGTCCCGCTGTTATCCCAATCAATCCATACCTCTAAGTATTGTCTTGCACCAGATCTAGACTCATATGTAACATCTAAATCATATGCTACTCCAGCAGCCAAAGTTGTTTTATCAGAACATACAAAATCCAGCATAGCTCCATTAGGAATAAAAGCACTAGTGGCATTATCTATAGTATTAAAAGAAACATTTCTAACACCACAACTAAAATTATTATTTTGATTAGTACTAGAAATTAAACAAGCTGGTGTTGTTGTTCCATCAGTTACAACAATACTCTCGGTATCAGTACAACCATTGGCAGCAGTTACTGTAACTGTATAAGTTCCTGTAGAAGTTATAGATGCTCCTGCACTATTGCCCAATCCATTATCCCAACTATAACTAACACCTCCAGAAGCCGTGACACTTATAGAAGTTATATCGCAAGTTAGAGCTGTAGCTCCTGTATTATTTGTTATTACTGCTGTGGGTAGAGGTTTGTTTTCTGTAATTACTATACTCTCAGTATCTGAACACCCATTAGAATCTGTAACAGTTACAGTATAAGTTCCAGGTTCGGTTACTGAAATTGTAGGTGTTATGCCCATATTGTTATTCCAACTATAACTTACGCCTCCTGTTGCGGTTAAACTTATTGAAGGTGCCATACAAGTTAATATACTTGTCCCACTATTATTTGTAATAACTGCAGTTGGGTTAGTACACGCCGCTTTAACAGTTACACCATAATCATCTGCACGTTGAATAAAACCATTTCCACATAGGCTTGGAGCTTGATTTAAATCAGTAATAACACGCATTCTTAATAACGTATTTATTGTAGCCGATGCTGGGGGTGTTATACTTATTGTAGGCGAACCTGTACCAGATGAAATATTATCAATCAAAACTCTTTCGTTAACACTATTACTGTTAGATGTTTGAAATGTTCCACTATTATCCCAATCTATCCATACTTCTAAATTTACAGTCCCAGTATTTACTGTAGAAGTTTTATAATTAACATTTAAATCATATGAGTTCCCTTTGTTAATACTCGTATTACTAGAACATGTAAAGTCATTCATAGCACCAGTTGGTATAAATGTACTAGTAGCATTATTTAAGGTATTAAATGAAACATTAGTAACCCCAACACCAAATTGACCATTATCATTAGTACTAGATAAAGAACATGCAGATACCACTCCAGAGCTAGTATTTATACTTCCAACTTTTGTTAAGCTAACAGTTCCTTGTGGATTTGTTACCGCAAGAGTTACATCATATGTACCTGAATTATTAAAGATAATCGTTGGGTTTTGATCTGTAGATGAATAAGGCGTATCAACACCATTATCTATTGTCCATAAAAAAGTTACATTATCATAGCCACTATTAGTATATGAATTTGGAGTACAGGCTGATGCATCTGTAAATGTTACAGACTCACCTATACATACGTTAGTTTTATCAGAAGTAAAAAATACAGTAGCAGTTGCCGTTGGTGTTAATGCTGGACTTGATAAAAAGAAGCCCTAGCTCCGTTTAGCGTAGCTGTTACTAAAGATCTTTGCCCTCCAGTAAACTCAGTTGTACATCCAGAATAATCCATATAGTTATGCATATGATCCTGATGTGTTCCAGTATTTCTGACAAAATTAGTATCTGGATTTATGATTTGATTAAAACTTGGGTCGCATGTATTTGCATCACTATTACTACAATCAAAATAAATTGAAGGGGTAAATGAAGAAGTTCTAATATGGCTTGGAGTATCTAAAATACCATCATCACCACATACATTATTATCTGGATCATCGCCATTAAAAGTATGAAGTAAATTAAAAGCATGTCCCATTTCATGAGCCCAAACTGAAGAAGATTCATTTAAGAAACTACATGTTAGAACAACTGAACCGTCATAAAGTTCCCCATGTGCACTAGCAAAATAAGCATAACCTGCAGTAAAAAAACCTCCACTTGAACAGTTTTTATTATCTATTTCGTCAACAAGCCATACATTATAATACTTTGTAGTATCCCAAATACTATATTCTTTAAGTGAATTTATTCCACCACTAGGTGAATAATCTGGAATTCCTGAAGTTTCACTTCTATTTACTCCATTACTTACGTAAGCAGGTACACCACTCATATCTACACGATCTATTCCATTGGTACAATTACCATTTTCATCTTGAACTGCCAAAACAAATTCAATTTTCATGTCAACACCTTGACCATCTCCTTCTGAACCTGCAACTTTTCTCCAATAGTTATTTAAATAACGAAGTCCTCGCTTTACATCATCATCTGAAATATTTGTTCCGGATCCTACAGCTTCACCTTTGTGCATTACATGGATTACAATTGGTACTTGTAAAATACCATTTATCAATGTTTTGTTTTGAGAACTAACCTTTTGAATAGTTCTCATTGCTTGAATATGCCTTTCCTTATATACAGGGTCAGCTAATCATTCTTTGCTCATGGAAAAAGTCTGTTCCACAAAAATCAGGGTTTACTAACTTGTTGCTTTTTTCAGATTTTATAGGTTGCAAAGTTTGCGCATTTATATTGAAGTTTGAAAAAACAATAAAAAAAATCAGTATTAAAAAGTAGTTTTTTGCTTTCATTTGATTGGGTGGTTATTAAAATTTAAAAGGCTAATATATAACTAAATTTTGTTGATTTATCTATAAAATGCTAAAAAATCAGTTAAAATGCATATCGAAAGATTGATTAGTTGAAAGTAATTAAACTATTCATCACAATTAAAAACTAAAAAAAGCCGCATAAAGCGGCTTTTTTTCAAAATATGTTTACAAGGTATTATTTACTCAAATACATCTTACGTCTAGAATACAAATCATAAAATGCATCATCTTTTAACCCATCAATGAATAAGATACTTTCTCCTGTACTTTTCATTTCAGGCCCTAATTTCTTATTCACATTATGAAATTTATTAAAAGAGAAAACGGGTTGTTTGATGGCATAACCATTTAATTTTGGCTTGAAATCAAAATCTTTAATCTTCTTCTCTCCTAACATCACTTTTGTTGCATAATTTACATAAGGTTCTCCGTAGGCTTTTGCAATAAACGGTACAGTTCTAGAGGCTCTTGGATTAGCTTCAATAATGTAAACTGTATCATCTTTAATAGCAAATTGAATATTTATTAAACCTACAGTATTAAGTGCTAGTGCAATTTTATTGGTATGCTCTATGATTTGTTGCATCACTAAATCTCCCAAGTTAAATGGCGGTAGTAATGAGTTACTGTCTCCTGAGTGTACACCACAAGGTTCAATATGCTCCATGATGCCTATAATGTAAACATTTTCTCCATCACAAATCGCATCGGCTTCAGCTTCTATAGCACCATCTAAATAATGATCTAATAATAATTGATTGCCTGGCATCCTACTCAATAAATCAACTACATGCTTTTCTAATTCTTCTTTATTGATAACGATTTTCATGCCTTGACCACCTAAAACGTAAGACGGACGTACTAAAATCGGGAAGTCTAATCTGTCAGCAATTTCCGAGGCCTCATCAGCTGTAGTTGCAATATCAAATTCAGGATAAGGAATATTATTCTCTTTTAATAACCTTGAAAAATGCCCTCTATCTTCAGCTAAATCTAAAGACTCAAAACTAGTTCCTAAAATCTTAATCCCATATTTAGTTAGTTTTTCTGCAAGTTTCAAGGCCGTTTGTCCACCTAGTTGCACAATAACACCTTCTGGTTTTTCATGTTTAATGATATCATATATATGTTCCCAAAAAACAGGCTCAAAGTATAATTTATCGGCTGTATCAAAATCTGTTGAAACCGTTTCAGGATTACAGTTAATCATAATGGTTTCGTAACCACATTCAGCGGCAGCCAAAACCCCGTGAACACAACAATAATCAAACTCAATACCTTGACCAATTCTATTTGGTCCAGAACCTAAAACAATTACTTTTTTCTTATCAGAAACTATACTTTCATTATCTGGATAACGCTTACCATCGGTAGTTTCCATATCACTTTCAAACGTTGAATAATAATATGGTGTTTTAGCTTCAAATTCCGCAGCACAGGTATCTACTAGTTTGTAAACCCTATTAATACCTAACTCTTCACGCTTAGAATATACTTGACTTTCTAAACAACCCAACATATGTGCTATTTGTCGGTCTCCATAACCTTTTTGCTTAGCTTCAAGTAATAATTCTTTATCAATGGTATCAATTGTAAAAGTTGAAATTTCCTGTCTCAAGAAATGTAACTCTTCGTATTGCTTTAAAAACCACATATCTATTTTTGTGATTTCATGAATTCTACTCAACGGAATTCCCATAGCAATTGCATCATAAATAATAAACACACGGTCCCATGAGGCATTTGTGAGTTTTTCTATAATTTGGTCATAGTTTTTATTCTCTTTGGCATCTGCTCCTAAACCATTTCGCTTAATTTCAAGAGATTGTGTAGCTTTATGGAGTGCTTCTTGAAAAGAACGTCCAATTCCCATAACCTCTCCTACGGATTTCATTTGTAGGCCTAGTCTTCTGTCAGAACCTTCAAACTTATCAAAATTCCAACGTGGTATTTTTACAATTACGTAATCTAAAGTTGGCTCAAATAATGCTGAAGTAGATTTTGTAATTTGATTTTTTAATTCATCTAAATGATACCCCAACGCTAATTTAGCGGCAATTTTTGCAATAGGATAACCGGTTGCTTTACTTGCCAATGCGGAAGAACGCGACACACGAGGATTAATTTCAATGGCAATAATATCTTCATTTTCATCGGGAGAAACAGCAAACTGTACATTACATCCTCCTGCAAAATCGCCTATATTACGCATCATATGTATCGCCATATCACGCATTTTTTGATAGGTTTTGTCGCTTAGAGTCATTGCTGGCGCTACTGTAATAGAATCTCCTGTATGTATACCAATAGGGTCCATATTCTCGATAGAACATATAATAACTACGTTACCATTCGAGTCTCTAAGCAACTCTAACTCATACTCTTTCCAACCAATTAAAGCCTTATCAATCATTACCTCATGGATAGGAGAAATCTCTAAACCACGTGTTAATAACTCATCAAAATCTTCTTCTTTATATACAAATGAAGCTCCTGCTCCACCTAATGTAAATGACGCTCTAATAATTAAGGGAAATCCAAACTCCTGAGCTATTTCTTTACCTTTTAAGAATGAGTTCGCTGTAGCTTGAGGTGCCATTGACACACCAATTTTAAGCATTAACTCTCTAAACTGTTCTCTATCTTCAGTAATATTAATGGCATCAATGTTTACACCAATAATTTCCACATCAAAATCTTTCCAAATGCCTTTTTCATCAGCCTCAATACATAAATTTAGTGCAGTCTGCCCACCCATTGTTGGCAACACAGCATCAATTTGCGGATGTTCTTTTAATATTTGAATAATGGATTTTGTGTTCAATGGCAACAAGTAAACATGATCTGCCATAGAGGGGTCTGTCATGATAGTTGCAGGGTTAGAATTGATAAGAATTGTCTCTATTCCTTCTTCTCTAAGCGAACGTAAAGCTTGAGTTCCTGAATAATCAAATTCACATGCTTGCCCAATGATGATTGGACCTGAGCCAATAATTAGTATCGATTTTAGTTTTGGATTTTTCGGCATTTTTTACTGGTTATATATTGAGTTTCAATTTTTTACAAAAATAGCAATCAGTAGATATAAAAAAAGGCGTTACCGTTAAGTAACACCTTTTAATTATCAACAATTGTTAATCATTATTTCTTATGTCTAGTTTCAGATGATACAGACAATTTTTTTCTTCCTTTTGCTCTTCTACTAGCAAGTACTTTTCTACCATTGGCAGAAGCCATTCTTTCCCTGAAACCATGTTTGTTTCTTCTCTTTCTTTTTGATGGCTGAAACGTTCTTTTTGGCATTGTCTTATTTTTTTAAATCTGAATTGTATTTTTTCTGAAATTCTTGACCCTTAGTCAAAACTGGGGGCAAATATACAAAGCTTTTTTATTTCACAAACCTATTTTAATAATATTTTTTTGAGAAAATTTTAGTTTCTTTGCAATTCGAAATAAAAAGGGCAATTATTCTATATAAAACAACCCAAAATTACAATTTAAATTACAAAAATGTACAACAAAATTATTAAGCTAATTTTAGCCGCAGGAATTATAGCCTATGCTGTTTATCAATTTACTGAGGGTAATATAGGAAATGGAATTTCTCTTATTTTGTTATCTGGTATTTTTATATTTCTTTATTTTAAAAATGAATTTATACTGCTTTCTTTCTTAAGACTACGTAAGCAAGATTTTGCAGGAGCAAAAAATGGTTAGATAAAATCAAAAACCCTCAAGCTGCCCTGGTAAAAAAACAACAAGGGTATTATAACTACTTACATGGTATCATGGTAATGCAGGATAATATGAATGATGCCGAAAAGTATTTTAAAAATGCGGTATCATTGGGCTTATCTATGGATCATGATATGGCAATGGCAAAATTAAACCTTGCAGGGATTGCCTTTTCTAAACGTAGAAAGCAAGAGGCGCAAAAGTTATTATCTGAGGCTCAAAAATTAGATAAACATGGCATGCTGAACGAGCAAATTAAAATGATGAAGCAAAACATGAAACAGGCTGTTGGACCAAACCAACATTTTGGTGCAGGTGGTTCTGCCAGAGCTCAAAAAAGACGTGGGAGATAAAAATTACTATTTTGGGTTATTTTTACTATTTGGATTTTTAGGTTTTTACTTTTTTTAAAAACCTAAAGCGAAACTCCTTTTTATTTGAAGCTTAATTATAATACCCTTCTTTGGGAATTTCAATGAAATACTGTTTTCTAGACTTGTTATTCAAATGTGGTTCCCTTAACCAAGGATTATGCAGTTTTAAAATTTTGTAATTCACTCCAAATCTTTTGGCAAATTTTGTAAAATCAGTAACTGCAGTATCTACTTCAATTTTAAAAGTAGGCACATTTGTATATAAATCTTTTTCTCTAAAATTAAAGCCGTATTTATCAGGATGAGATAAAATTTCTTTTAATGCTATAATTCTAAAAAGATAGCGACCTGTTTCCTCTCCTAACAATAAATCGTAATAATTTGATACGTTTTGCTCTTTTAAACGCCTTGAAACCCCAGCGTTACCTGCATTATAAGCTGCAGCGGCTAGTGTCCATGAACCCAATTTAGCTTTAGCTTTTAGTAAATATTTACAAGCTACATTTGTGGCTTTTTCTAAATTATAACGCTCATCAACATTTTTATTTACTTCTAGCCCATTCTCTCTACCTGTAGTAGGCATAATTTGCCAAACACCTCTTGCGCCTGCTGGAGAAACTGCATTGGTTAATCCGCTTTCTATAACTGCTAAATATTTAAAATCGTCTGGCACACCGTGTTTTGCCAAAATTGGTTCTATAACTGGAAAGTACTTTTTAGCACGCTTAAACATCAACAGTCCATTAGATTGCCAATACGTATTCACTAAAAGTTCTCTATCCATACGTTCCATAATATCTGGGCTTTTAAGAGGCACCAGGTTCGCCTGCAAATGCCAAATCATCTGGAACTTGTAATGCATAAACATTATAATCGTTAATTAATTTCTTTTCAAAATTTTCATCAGTAGGTGCATCTTGTAGGGCATAGGTAAATAACAAACATAAACTTAGTAATCCCACTAGCGCCAATAATTTCTGTATTGTCTTCATCTTTAATAAGTTTGGTTTAAAGGTAAAATTTTTTTCTTAGTTTTCTAAAATTATATGTGGCAAATTCTCATTAAACCACTTGTATTTATAGATTATCATGGCATGTGTTCCATTTTTTACTGTAATACAGTTAGAAATATTTTTAATTGGAAAAACTGCATCTTTATCTCCGTGAATATGAATAATTTCCGAAATACACTTTTGCTGATTCCATTGCAACATCTGCTCTATTGCCCAATCTAAATACTTACTATCGCTAACCGATAAATACATTTTGTAGAGATTCAATCGCTTTTTAATTTTATTACTGTAAGCATATTTGGCAAATAAATCCACACTACTCGCCAATTGAGTTGGTAATAATTTATATACTTTAGTTGTTTTTGCAATATGCATTCGCTTTGGTAATTCTGAAACAGATTTCACACTAGAAACTATAATAAGTTTTTTTACACTTACATAATTGCACATTTCTTGAACGAGAACACCTCCAAAAGAAACTCCTAACAAAACAATATTTTCGTGCTCAATATTTTTAGCCATTCGTTGTGCGTACTCACTTAATGATTCGTTTTTCACAGGAACAAACCATTCTAACAAATGAATTTTAAATTGATTTCCAGGCAGTTTAATACGCTCAAAAATTAAAGGACTCGCAGCCATTCCAGGCATTAAATAAACATGTATTATCTCTTGACTCATAAGGTTTTAACCTTGGATTTACTTTAAAATATCGATTTTTATTCGTACTTTTGCACAAAGTTAGAGAAATAGTACTCACTATTATAGATTCCTTAGAAATAAAACAAAATTTACCATGGTTGAAGCTGCAGAATTAGTTGACAATGATTTTTTACGTCAATTTGAAATAAAAATTGATGGACAATTGGCAAAAATCGAATATTCTTTACAAGAACGAAAGATTTTCTTAACCAAGTTGATAATTCCTGAAGGTGTTGAAGACGAAGGCTTTAAAAAAGAATTCTTATCAGCTGTATTTGAAGAAATTGGAGGTCGTAACTTAAGTGTGATGCCAACATGCCCTTCTATAGCAAAATTTGTAAGAGGCAATAGAAAATATAAAAGAATGCTACCTGTTGGCGTAAGAATATAAGCAGCGTTATACGTTTGCACATAAATATTTTAAATCTGAAGTTAATCGCTTCAGATTTTTTTATTCACTAAACAGATCAATTTCTTTTTCTAATTTAGCAATATCTTTATTTAAATATCTAATACTAATTTTTGGTGGCAACGTTATATCTATAGCAACTTCACTAAAAACTAAATCACCAATAGAAAGTTTTCCTTGAAGGTTATTTACGGTTATTAAAGATGACAATATTATTTTTAATATTTTCTTGTCTTTATACTCTAACTTTATGCCTTCAATTTCTTTATCAGAAACCTCTTTGTAGCGATGTAAATGAAGTTGAACAGAAGGAGGAATTGAGATACCTACAATAAACCTATTAGTTCTATAACCAGCTTTTTCAATTATTGGAATTAGTTCTGCAATACTTTCTACAAAATTTACAGTTTTATCTTTTGTGAAGTTTCCAAAATCTGAAACCTTATCTAAACCCGACTTTAACTTATCAATAGCATCATCAAACGATGATTGAATAAAATTTTTATCGTTTTTAGTTGATAATTTTTTACTCATCAATTCTACTTAAAATATTAATAAACTCAAATCTAACAACTCCATCTTCATCAATCTTTGTGAGCTCTACTTGATGTAAAGTATTTACCAATTCTGGATTCCATGGTGTTTTTACTTTTACATAGTTTTCTGTGAAACCATGAATATAACCTTCCTTATTTTCGCTTTCAAATAAAACGGTTCGTGTTGAACCAATCTGGCTTTCATAAAACGCACGACGTTTTTTTACAGATAAACCTCGTAACATTTTACTGCGCTTGCTTCTTATGTTTTTTGGTACTACACCACCCATTTCTGCTGCTTCTGTATTGTCTCTTTCAGAATAAGTAAACACGTGTAAATATGAAATATCTAATTCAGTTAAAAAATTATACGTTTCTAGAAAATGGGCGTCAGTTTCTCCAGGGAAACCAACAATAACGTCTACACCAATGCAAGCATGTGGCATGACTTCTTTTATTTTTGAAACGCGATCTACATACAATTCTCTCATATAGCGTCGCTTCATTTTCTTAAGAATTTCGTTACTTCCAGACTGTAATGGAATATGAAAATGAGGTACAAAAGCTCTGGATTTTGACACTAAATCAATCGTTTCATTTTTTAATAAATTTGGCTCAATAGATGAGATTCTTAAACGCTCAATACCTTCAACTTTATCCAATTCGTTTACTAAATCCAAAAACGTATGTTCGTGTTTTTTATTACCAAACTCTCCTTTTCCGTAATCCCCAATATTAACTCCTGTTAAAACAATTTCTTTAATGTTTTGCTTAGAAATTTCTCGTGCATTTTCCAAAACATTAGACATGGTATCACTTCTAGAAATACCTCGCGCTAAAGGAATTGTGCAGTAAGTACACTTATAATCGCAACCATCTTGAACTTTTAAAAACGCTCGTGTTCTGTCTCCTATGGAATAACTTCCAACATAAAAATCAGCATCTTCTATTTCACAAGAATGTACTTCTCCAAAATCGTTTTTGGATAAATCGTTCAGGTAATCTGTAATTTTAAATTTTTCAGTCGCTCCCAAGACTAAATCCACACCATTTACATCAGCCAATTCCTGAGGTTTTAACTGTGCATAGCACCCAACCGCCGCAACAAAAGCATCTGGATTTAATTTTTGCGCTTGCTTTACAATGATTTTGAAACGTTTATCTGCATTTTCGGTTACCGAACAAGTGTTGATTACATAAATATCTGCTTTTTCAGAAAAGTTCACACGACTAAAACCTTCATCAGTAAAATTTCTGGCAATGGTAGAGGTCTCTGAAAAATTCAGTTTGCAACCTAAAGTATAAAATGCGACTTTTTTGTTCATTACAACGTTTCTATTTCCAACACGATGGAAAAACTCATTATATTTACCTAATCCTTTTAAAAGACTGCAAATTTACAACTAATAAGTTATATGATAAAACATGTTTCAAATCAAATAATTACTTATTTATCAATTAGTTGTATCGTTGTTTTTTTTATTTCCTGCAGAAAAGATTCTAATTCAAACAAGGAGCATCTTGTTTTTCGCTATAATGAACATGCCAATATAAACACTCTAGATCCTGCTTTTTCTAGAACTTTACAAGACAATTCGGTTTGCAACCAGTTATTTAATGGTTTGGTACAGCTCGATGATAAACTAAATATCTTACCATGTATTGCTAAAAATTGGACCATCTCTGAAGATGGACTCAAATACAAATTTTCCTTAAGAAATGACGTTTATTTCCATAAGCATGAATTATTTGGAAAAGATTCTACAAGAACCGTTAACGCTGGAGATTTCACTTATAGTTTAAACCGATTAAGAGATGAAAAAATCGCAGCTTCTGGAAGTTGGGTTTTAAATAAAGTTGACGATTTTAGAGCAATTAACGATACACTTTTTGAAATAACTTTAAAACAACCCTTCCCAGCTTTTATTGGTTTACTAACTATGAAATATTGTTCTGTGGTGCCTAAAGAAATTGTTGAACATTATGCTAACGAATTCCGCTCTCATCCTATTGGCACAGGACCTTTTAAATTTAAGCGATGGGAAGAAAATATAAAATTGGTTTTTAGACGCAATGAAAATTATTTTGAAAAAGATAAAAAAGGCAAACAATTACCTTATTTAGAAGCAATTGCATTAACCTTTTTGCCTGATAAGCAAAGTGAATTTTTGCAATTTGCACAAGGTAATATTGATTATTTACAATCATTAGATGCTTCATACAAAGATGAATTATTGACAGCCGATGGCAAGCTTAGGGATACCTACGCTACTTCAGTAGATATGACTACAGGCCCTTATTTAAACTCAGAATATTTAGGTTTTTATCTCGGTTCTGAAACTCCCGAAATAAAATCTAAACTCATCAGAAAAGCCATTAACTTTGGTTTTGATAGAAAAAAATGATAATGTATTTAAGAAATGGTATAGGAAATCCAGCAAATGGAGGTTTTATTCCTATTGGCCTTTCTGGATACAGCAAATCTATTGGTTTTACGTATCAACCAAAAAAAGCAAAACAACTTATAGAGCAATTTAAAAAAGAAAGCGGTATTGCTAATCCTGAAATAACATTAGTAACCTCTAGCAACTATTTGAGTTTTTGTGAATTTATTCAGCGAGAATTACAAAAATCAGGATTAAAAATTAATGTTGATGTCATGCCTGAGGCCACTTTAAGATCTTCTAGATCTAATGGAAAAGTAGATATGTTTAGAAGTTCTTTGGGTTGCCGATTATTTAGATGCTGAAAATTATTTATCCATCTTTTACAGTAAAAACTTTGCACCAGACGGCTCTAACTATTTTCATTTTAAAAACGATATAGTAGATAGCCTTTACAATAAAGCGTTTACCATTTCTGATATTGAAAAACGAAAACATTTATACACAACTATAGACTCTATAGCCATGGACAACGCGATTATGGTGCCTTTATTTTATGACGAAGTAGTAAGGTTTACAAGAAAAAACGTAAAAGGCTTAGGAATTAATCCGATAAATTTATTGGATTTGAGGTATGTGAAAAAGACTAAGAATTAAAGCTGTTATTTCTATTTAACAGTAAAATAATAAATATCATCATCTCCTTTTCCTTTAACTCGTTTGGACACAAAATACCCTGATTTTCCATTGGGTAGCATCACTAATGAGAAATCATCTTTAGTACTATTGAAAGGTTTTGGCAACTTTTCAGCTTTCGCAAAAGTACCATCTTCGTTCATTTTACTTTTATAAATATCATAACCCCCAAGACCTTTGGAGTTATTAGAAGAAAAATATAAAGTATTATCTTGACTCATTATAGGAAACATTTCACGACTATATGAGTTGACTCTACTTCCTAAATTTTTAATTTTTCCGAAGGTGTTATTCTCTAAAATATCAACTTTAAAAATATCTGAAGGGCCTTTAGTTGTATCTCTACCTCCTTTTACATCAGCAGTAAAAAACAATGTTTTTCCATCAGGGCTTAGAGATGGATGTGCATAAGAAAACCTAGGCTTACAAAATGATAACACCTTAAAATTTGTAAAACCTACACCATTTTTAAGTTCTCCAACCTCAATGTGAAAATTTGTCTTATCAAAATTCCCTTTAGGTTTATTTTTTGAGGTATATGTTGTAGTTATATATAGATGTTTACCATCTACACTTAAAACTGCGCTTGTAATATTTCCTAATTCAGCACTTGGGTCTATTTTAATTGGAGTAACATTAGTAATATCTCCATTTTCGCTAATATCGCCTTTGTAAACTGTTAATATACCCTCGCCACTAAAAGCAACTTTAACTTTGCCCTTTTTATTTAACAAATATGACGTAAAAAGAATTTGATTGCTTTGGGTAGGCATAATTCCAAAATGAGGAAATTCATTGTTGATATTTACATTTTTAATCTGATATTCTGAATCTTGAGAAAATCCAAAATGACAAAGTAATAAAAAAGATATATAGAGCACTAACTTATACATGTCGAGAGATTTGCATTACAAATATACAAATGTTTCACTCATATCAATATTAAAACACTAGAAATGAATGAATTACTTTTTTAGTAAATTAACTCTAAAACTAAATCAATCACGTCTAAACTTTTTGTGTCTTCAAAAACATGTTCTAATATAGCTTTGTCTTGATTTGTAAATTCTAATTTCCGTCTAGACATTACAACTTTTGCTACTTCAAATGCCTTTTTTGTTAAGTATGTAGTAAATCCACCACTTCCTCCCCAGCTATAGCTAGGTACAAAATTTCTTGGAAAACCACTTCCAAAAATATTAGCATTAACACCAACAACAGTTCCCGTATTAAACATGGTATTAATACCACACTTACTGTGATCTCCCATCATTAAACCACAAAACTGTAAACCTGTTTTTGCAAAACCTTCAGTTTGGTAATCCCATAATCTAACTTCAGCATAGTTGTTCTTTAAGTTAGAATTATTGGTATCTGCTCCTAAATTACACCATTCGCCTAGTACAGAATTTCCTAAGAAACCATCATGCCCCTTGTTAGAATAGCCAAAAATTACAGAATTATTTACCTCTCCGCCAACTTTACTATGAGGCCCAATGGTTGTAGGTCCATAAATTTTGGCACCTAATTTCACACCTGCACTTTCACATAGAGCTAATGGACCACGAATGATGGCACCTTCCATGATTTCAGCATCCTTACCAATGTATATTGGCCCACTACTTGCATTAAGTGTTGTAAATTCTAATTTGGCACCTTCTTCAAGAAAAATATTTTCTGCCGAAATAATATTATTACTTGCTGGAATGGGTTGTGATGTTCTATCCTTGGTAATCAAATTAAAATCTTCTTGAATAGCTTCTCCATTCTTTGAGAAAATATCCCAAGTGTTTTCTATTTTGAGGCATTCTCCTTTAAACTCCATAGCATCAAAAGCTTCAAAATCTATATTTTCTTCGCCTTCTTCTGCATAAAATGCTATCACATCTTCATCCTTAAATACAGCTTCATTCTGCTTTAAACCCTTAATTTTTTCAACTAACTCAGCATTTGGAAGATAAGATGCATTAATCATTACATTCTTTTCCATTTCAACCATTGGAAATTTTTCAGATAAATAATCTTCAGTAACCGTAGTTGTAGTTGTTTCAAGATATGCTTCCCATTTTTGACGAATAGTTAAAATCCCAACACGAATATCGGCAACCGGTCTTGTGTAAGTAAATGGTAATAAATTGTTTCTAGAAGGGCCATCAAAAAGAATGTAGTTCATGACAAGTTTTAAGTTTGAAGTTTGAAGTTTGAAGTTTGAAGTTTGAAGTTTACAACATAAACTTTAAACAAATTATAATTTCAAAAGTAGTTTAAAAAGACACAATAAAAAAGCCTTCCAAAAAATTGAAAGGCTTTTTAATATTGTGGTAAACTAAGTTATTTTTTAAACTTAGCGTATTTGTTTTTGAATTTATCGATACGTCCAGCTGTATCGATTAATTTAGATTTACCTGTGTAAAAAGGATGAGAAGTTCTTGAAATCTCCATTTTTACTAGTGGGTATTCAACACCATCAACTTCTAAAGTTTCACTTGTATTTGCAGTAGATTTTGTTAAGAACACATCATCATTAGACATATCTTTAAATGCTACAATTCTATAATTTTCTGGGTGTATACCTTTTTTCATCGCTTTTACGCTTTAAATCTTAATTTTTTAGAGGTGCAAATTTAAGTATTTTTTACAAATTCACAATACTTTTTATTATTTTTTATTTAATTTAATGTGTAACGTTTTGCTATCTTTGGTTACTAACCATCTAACTAATAAATTAATCAAAACATTATGGAAAAATCTTTGAAATCTATTGCTACTAATTATGGCTTGTATTTAGGTGTTGCTTTATCAATTTTAACTGTTTTAATATATGCAATAGACATTAGCTTATTTGTAAATACGGTTTATGGCATTTCTTTATATATTATCATGATTGTTTTTGGGGTTGTAGCAATTGTAAAAACAAAAAGCACTTTCAATGGATTTATTTCATTTAAAGGAGCATTTACCTCTTACTTTATTACAATTTTAATTGGCCTTATAATAAGCTCACTTGTATCATTTATCCTATTTAACTTTATTGATGTTGAAGCTTCTGAATTACTCAGAGACAAAGCTGTAGAAAAAGTTGTCCAAACGCTTGAAGGGTTTAACGTACCTAGCGAAGCAATTGATGAAACAGTAGAAAAAATGGAATCTCAAAATCTTTTTTCTATTGGTAACGTTTTACAAAGCCTAGCTTTAAATTATTTACTTCCATTAACAATTATTGGTCTTATTGTAGCAGCGGTTATGAAAAAAATAACCCAGACGAAGCATAAATTCATTATTTTTGAATTGAATTTTGTCAAAAATCTTAAATGAACATATCCGTAGTTATACCACTACTTAACGAAGAAGAGTCTTTAAACGAGTTACATGATTGGATTGTAAAAGTCATGCATTCTAATCATTTTTCGTATGAAATTATTTTTATTGATGATGGAAGTATTGATAATTCATGGAACATCATCTCTAAACTTTCAGAAAAAGACGCTAATGTAAAAGGCATTCGTTTTTTAAGAAATTTTGGAAAATCTCAAGCACTTCATGCAGGTTTTGAAAAAGCCGAAGGAGAGGTGGTCATTACAATGGATGCTGATTTACAGGATAACCCTGAAGAGATTCCAGAATTATACAACATGATTAAATCTGATGGTTTTGATTTGGTTTCTGGATGGAAAAAGAAACGATACGACTCAGTAATCTCTAAAAACCTACCTTCTAAATTATTTAATTGGGCTGCTAGAAAAACATCAGGAGTAAAACTGAACGACTTTAATTGCGGACTAAAATCTTATAGAAAAGCAGTTATCAAAAATATTGATGTGAATGGAGAAATGCATCGCTACATTCCCGTATTATCTAAAAATGCTGGTTTTAGCAAAATTGGAGAAAAAGTAGTAAAACACCAAGCACGGAAATATGGAGAAACTAAATTTGGTATGGATCGTTTTATACATGGTTTTTTAGATTTAATTACTATTTGGTTTTTATCTCGCTTTGGAAAACGTCCAATGCATTTGTTTGGTGCTTTAGGAGTTATAATGTTTGGAATTGGATTTGCTTTCGCACTTTATTTAGGAATTGACAAATTATTTATACACAAAACCGGACGATTAATTACACAACGCCCTCAATTTTATATTGCACTTTCCACAATGATTATTGGTACTCAATTTTTTGTAGCTGGCTTTTTAGGAGAACTTATTTTACGAAACAGACCAGATAAGCGTAGGTATTTAATTAAAAATGAGTTGAATTTCTAGTTTTATTACTTAATTTTCGTAGATTTTTACTCAAAAAGACTTTGTTTTAAAGTTATATTTTTTAATCAAATGTTTACTTTTGTTTACCTTTTAAAAGAAGAGAATTTATGATACATATAGAACCAAAAATTTTAGATCGCATTAACTCTTGGTTAACTCCAGTTTTTGATACTGAAACGCAAAACACTATAAAAGATAGTATTGCAAACAATCCTAAAGATATTCAAGAAAGTTTTTATAAAGATTTAGAATTCGGTACAGGAGGTATGCGTGGTATCATGGGTGTTGGCACTAACCGTATTAACAAATACACACTTGGAAAAAGCACGCAAGGTTTAAGTGATTATTTGCATAAACAATTCCCAAATGAAACGCCAAAAGCAGTAATTGCTTACGATTGTAGACATAATAGTAAAACATTAGCAAAAGTAGTTGCCGATGTGTTTTCTGCAAACGGCATCGAGGTATATCTTTTTGAGGATTTACGTGCTACTCCAGAATTATCTTTTGCGGTAAAGCATTTAAACTGCCATTGTGGTATTGTATTAACAGCTTCACATAATCCACCAGAATACAACGGCTACAAAGTGTATTGGCAAGATGGTGGGCAATTGGTACCTCCACATGATGGCGCAGTTATCCAAATGATAAACGATCTAGATTATGCCAATATCAAATTTGAACCTAGTAGTGATTTAATTCATTATATAGGAAAAGAAGTTGATGATGTGTTTATTGATGCATCAGTTGAAAATGGATGTGTTGGTGCTTCTCAAGACGCAAAAGATAATTTAAAGATTGTTTTTACATCGCTTCATGGCACTTCAATAACTGCCGTTCCAGAAACCTTGAAACGTGCAGGTTATAAAAATGTACATATTGTAGCTGAACAAGAAAAGCCTGATGGTGGATTTCCAACGGTAAAATCCCCAAACCCTGAAGAACCAGCAGCTTTAAAAATGGCTCTTGAACTCGCTGATAAAGTTAGTGCAGATATTGTAATTGGTACTGATCCAGATTGTGATAGATTAGGTGTTGCTGTTCGTAATTCTGATAATGAATTACAATTACTAAACGGAAACCAAACTATGATTATGATGACAGATTTCTTATTGAAAAAATGGAAATCTGATGGAAAAATAAAAGGAAAAGAATTTATTGCAACTACCATTGTATCTACGCCAATGCTTACAAAACTTGCTGAGAGTTATGCGGTTGATAATAAAATAGTCTTAACTGGGTTTAAATGGATTGCAAAATTAATTAAAGATTTTCCAGAACTAGATTTTATAGGCGGTGGCGAAGAAAGTTTTGGTTATATGGTTGGCGATTTTGTTCGTGATAAAGATGCTGTTACCTCTACCCTATTGGCTTGCGAAATTGCTGCAATTACGAAAGCAAACGGCAGTTCGTTTTATGATGAATTAATTAAACTTTATGTTGATCACGGCTGTTACAAAGAGAA
Organism: Jejuia sp. G7-7; assembly: GCF_055808955.1. Lineage (NCBI taxonomy): Bacteria > Pseudomonadati > Bacteroidota > Flavobacteriia > Flavobacteriales > Flavobacteriaceae > Jejuia > Jejuia sp. G7-7. The sequence goes on along the minus strand of NZ_JBVVSZ010000002.1, from coordinate 1,987,170 downwards.
ATTAATCTCATTAACCAAAAAAGGCATTGAAGGTGCTGAGGAAATTAAACAAATGATGACTGATGCTCGTCAAAATCCGCTTAAAATAGTTAATGGTTCTAAAGTTGTTAAGCTTGAAGATTATGAATCTGCAACTTCAAAAAATATGATTACTGGAGAAACAACTTCAATCGATATTCCAAAATCAAACGTTATTATTTATTATACTGAAGATGGAAGTCAAATAGCTTTAAGGCCTAGCGGAACAGAGCCAAAAATCAAGTTTTATGTAAGTGTGAATTCTGAATTAAATTCAGTTGAAAATTTCAAATCTACCGAGGCTCAACTTGATGCCAAAGCAGAGACCATATTGAAGGACATGAACCTTATTTAATGAGCCATTTCACAAATATTTTAAAATATGCAAAGCCCTATAAAAGCTATGCCATAGGGCACATTATCTCTAATGTGTTTTATGCGTTATTTGGCACGCTTTCATTTATAGCTTTAAAACCTATGTTGGATGTGATTTTCGATAAAGAAAAGTCTGTTCCAACACAAAAACCAGTTTATACAAGTTTAGAAAAATTAGGAGATTTTGCTGGAGATTATCTGAACTATGAAATGCACCAATTTACAGGTGGAGATAAATCTAAAGCATTAATGTTTACTATTGGTCTAATAGTTATCATGTTCCTTTTAAAGAATCTTTTTGGCTATCTCGCTAACTATTTTCTTGTATTTTTAAGAAACGGCGTTATAAGAGATATTAGAGATAAAGTTTACAAAAAGACAATGGAGTTACCATTATCTTTTCTATCCGACCAAAGAAAAGGAGATATACTAGCTAGAGTTACTGGCGATGTTCAAGATTTACAGTATTCGTTTTTATCTGTTTTAGAATTGATTGTTAGAGAACCTCTAACCATTATTTTTACCATTATTGCAATGGTTTATATTAGTCCTCAATTAACACTTTTTGTCTTTATTTTTATTCCGGTTATGGGATTTGTAATCTCAAAAATCGGTAAGAGTTTAAAGCGAAAATCAGATCGTGTTCAGAAAGAACAAGGTATGTTTTTATCAACTTTAGAAGAAACCTTGACCGGACTCAGAATTATTAAAGGTTTTAGTGCTGAAGATAAATTCAACGAAAAATTTCAAGAGTCAACCTCTCGCTTTTATAGGTTTTCAAATAAATTAATGAATCGTCAAAACCTTGCTTCTCCAGCAAGTGAATTTTTGGGTATTTGTATGATATCGGTAATATTATGGTATGGTGGTAATCTTGTTTTAGGTAATGATGCCACTTTATCTTTAGATGGGAGTAAATTTTTGATTTATATGGGATTAGCCTACAACATATTAACTCCAGCTAAAGCCATTTCTAGAGGGTTATACAATATTAAAAAAGGTGGTGCGGCTGCAGAACGTATTCAAGAAATAATTGACACTCCAAACCCTTTAAAAGATAAACCTAACGCAACTGTAAAAGATGGTTTTAATTCTGAAATTGAATTCAAGAATATCTCTTTTAAATATCAAGATGAATATGTCCTCAAAAATTTTAGTTTAACAATTCCTAAGGGTAAAACAGTAGCTCTAGTTGGTCAATCAGGTAGTGGAAAATCAACCGTTGCAAACCTAATTACACGCTTTTATGATGTAAACAAGGGAGAAATTTTAATTGATGGTATAAATATTAGAGATTTAACAACAAGCTCTTTACGCAAGCAATTAGGAATTGTAACCCAAGATGCCATTTTATTTAATGATAGTATTAAGAACAATTTAAAACTTGGTAATGAAAATGCTACTGATGCTGATATCATTGAAGCACTTAAAGTAGCCAATGCTTGGGAATTTGTGAAAGACCTAGATGGAGTTCTTGAATACAATATTGGGGATGCTGGAGGTAAGCTTTCTGGTGGTCAAAAACAACGTTTAAGTATCGCTAGAGCCGTTTTAAAAAGTCCTCCCATAATGATTCTTGATGAAGCAACTTCAGCTTTAGATACCGAAAGCGAAAGAATAGTGCAGAAAGCTCTAGAAAATATGATGAAAAACAGAACTTCTATTGTTATTGCACATCGCTTATCTACCATTCAAAATGCTGATGAAATTGTAGTTTTCAGTAAAGGCGAAATTGTAGAACAAGGCAAACATGATACACTTATTGCCAAAAAAGGTGTGTATCAAAAACTTGTTCAAATGCAAAGTTTCGAGTAAAATTCAGAAAGAAAATAGTTTAAAAAATAAAAAAGGATAGAGATTTGGGCTGCTATCCTTTTTTGAAGTTCATGTTAGACTTGGGGACGACTAACATTTATAAGTAGGTTTCTGATACAAACTTATAATAAAACTTCTAATGCTGCAAGGAAAAAACGCTTTTTATCGACTTTATTTACACTTAATCGATTAAATATTACACAAAACATTGACATTCAGATAAATAGAAAATTATAAGTTTTTACTTTAAACTTTTACTATATTTAGTAGTCTAAAAACTAAACAACTTTTGTGGTTGACGAAGCACAACTAGTAGAACAATTACAATCCAAACAGCACAAGGAAAAAGCATTTAGAGCTTTATTATCGCTTTACAAGGAGCGCTTGTATTGGCACATCCGAAATATTGTAAAATCTCATGACGATACTGATGATGTTCTACAAAACACATTTATAAAGATTTACAAAAACATTCATAACTTTAAAGGAGATAGTAAATTGTTTTCTTGGATGTACCGTATTGCTACAAATGAATCGATAACATTTATCAATAAGAACGCAAAACGACTACAAATTTCTAATGAAGAAGTACAAATATTAGCCATAAATAATTTAACTTCTGATGTATATTTCGAAGGGGATGCTATTCAGTTAAAGTTACAAAAGGCTATTGCAACTTTACCTGAAAAACAACAACTGGTTTTTAATATGAAATATTTTGAGGATATTAAATACAAAGATATGTCTGAAATTTTAAAAACTAGCGAAGGTGCCCTAAAAGCATCTTACCACATTGCAGTAAAAAAAATAGAAGCCTATTTAACTAATAATTAAACCTTTCTGGTATTGTTTAGTCAAATGCATAAGTATCATAAAAAATGAAAAACGAAAATTTACATCATAAAAAATCAACTGGATTTAAAACTCCCGTTAACTATTTTGAGTCTTTTGATGATAAAGTTTTAAAACGACTAAAAAGCGAAAGTAATTTAAGAAAAATTGAATCTACTGGTTTTAAAGCACCAGAAACTTATTTTGAAACAATAGAGGATATTATTATCAGCAAAGTATCTTATAAAGAGGAAACTAAAGTAATTCCCCTTTTCAATAAGAAAACAATTATTTATGTATCAAGTATTGCTGCAGTTATTTTACTGTTATTTAATCTTTCTATTTTTGATAAAGCCCCATCATTTAGTAATTTAGAAACAGAAACGGTTGAAAATTATATTATTGATGATGATATTAGTTCTTATGAAATTGCAGCTTTAATGACTGAAGAACAATTAAATGAAAATAATTTTGTAGACCATAACTTGGAAGAAAAAAACATCGAAGAATATCTATTAGACAATGCCGACATTGAGTCGCTTATGATAGAATAATATAACTAAAATGAAAAAATTATTATTTATTGCTGTACTTATAATATCCCTATCAGTTTCAGCACAAAAGGATAGATGGGAGAGAATAAAAGCACTAAAAATAGCGTTTATTACCGAAGAATTAAATTTAAGCGAAAAAGAATCACAAGAATTCTGGCCTGTTTATAATGCATTCGAGAAAGAGACTAATAAAATTCGTTACAAAGAAATAAAAAGTATTCGAAAAGAAATTCGTGAAAGTTTAGATACAATGTCAGATAATGAAGCCTTAGCTCTTATTGACCGCTTAAAAAAAGCAGAGGACAACATGTATAAATTACGAACTGAGTTTTCAAATAAATTATCAAAGATTATTTCTCCAAAAAAATGATTAAGCTAAAATTAGCAGAAGATGATTTTAAAAAGAAAATGTTACATGAGTTTAAAAAACGTAGAAAAGAGAGCCATTAATACCTCTCTTTTTTTATTACCTAAAAGTTAATTTTGAAATTCTTCCCTTTCCAGCAGCATAAGCTACAGAATCGTTTAAAAACCGAATGGTATAGAAGCCTTCATCACTTAAATGTTTCCAAGAGTAACCAGAGTCATTACTATAATCAATCCCTTTAAAACCAATAGCAACTAATTCTTTCCCTTTTCTGTTGGGAATATATTGTACACAACTTCTGTATCCTGGGTTTTGATTTTGAGCTACTAACTCCCAAGTTTTGCCACCATCTATGGTTCTTATTTTATTAGATGAGTTTTCATCAGGCTTGGTATAATCTCCTCCAATAGCAAATCCATTTAATGCATCATAAAAATCAATGGAGTAAATACCTTCTGTATCTTTTTCTTTAACTATTGGCGTATCATATACATCCCAAGTTTTGCCTTTATCAGCAGAATAATATACTCTTCCAGCAGTTGTTGCAACCCACGTATTATCTTCTACAATTGCAATATTAGTATCACTTGCAGCAAAAGCACCTTCGTTTTCTATACCTTTTGGTAAATTATCACATGATAATTTAGTCCAATTATATCCACTATTACGAGTAATTATTACTGATAAACAACCATCTGTACTATCCCCAATTGCAATACCTTCTTCATCGTTCCAGAAATCCATGGAATCGTAGAAGGCTTTGGGATGGTTTTCGTAATAAACCAACCATCCATCGTAATATAATTTTGCGGGATTTGCGATTGATAATGTAAATGTCTTATCACCTTGAAATGCTAAAGATCTAAAATTGTTATTCTTTAATGAATCCTCTATAGTAGTAAAATAATTACCTTCTTCAAATTCTTTCATATAACTTAAAATGTTTCTATAAATCTTACCTGAAGATGAAGCTGCAACAACTCTACCTTCATTGATTTCTAGAGCTCTCACATTTAAAAGAGAATCTTCTAAGACATTTTCAATTTCAACTTCAGAAATATTTCTAGGAATAAAAGTTTTCCTTTTTCCGCAAGAATAAAATATCAAAGCGATTATTACGATTAGAACAGATTTTCTCATAAATCTCAAATTTCCATAAAAATAAAAAAGCTTCATGAACAATCATGAAGCTTTTTATCAAAAAGTTCTCAATATTTCTTCCTTAGAAAAAATCGAGCTATCAATCAAATCAAATTTCCCTCTTAAGTATATTAATGTGTCGTTTTAAACGTTCAACATCAATCGGTAAAGTACCATTATAAACACCTCTAATGTAGCCTTGTTTATCAACCAAAACAAAATTTTCGGTATGTATAAAATTGCTTTCATCTTGAGTCTTGGTAAAGTCTTCATCTGCAAAATACCCTGTTCTTGCAATATCATATAGTTCATCTTTATCGCCTGTCACTAAATGCCATTTGTCATCATCTACATTATGCTTTTCTGCATAATTTTTCAATAAAGGCACAGAATCTTTCCATGGCATAACAGTATGTGATAACAACATGATATCATTATCCTTTTTGTAAGTTTCTTGAATAACTCCCATGTTTTTTGTCAGTCGTGGACAAATACCCGGACAACTTGTAAAAAAGAAATCTGCAATGTATATTTTATTCTTGTAAGTTGAATTATTAACAACTTCCCCATTTTGATTTACGAAGGAAAATTTAGGGATTTTGTGCTTTGGCGCTTTCCATTCTGGTGTAAAATCTGCTGAATTGAAATAGGGTAACTCTGTTATTTTGTTGGATGTGTTTTCCTTTTCTTTTTGTTTGCATGAAAAAGAAATGAATAAAACGAAGCAAATCATACACTTAAAAATGATTTTATGAGATCCTGAAACAAGTTCAGGAAGAAAAATATGTTTATTTAATTTCATCTTCGTTAACCGTTACGCTATAACATTTTTTTAAACCAATTAAACCAAACCGCTCTCCGTTTACAACTTCATAATTTGCTTTTATACTTCCATCAGGTTTCCAAAGTCTTTGAGACCCTAATTCTTTTCCGTTTAAGTAGTTAAAAACTCTAAGAGGTTGCCCCGATTGATACCATTCCTTAATTTTACCATTATACTCGCCCTTTTCATTAAAATGATATTCAAATTTTAAATTATCGTTTTGCCACCAAGATCTGTGTGTTCCTACTTTAAAGCCTTTAGCATAAAAACGTTCTGAAAGTTTACGTCCATTTTCATACCATTGAATTTCAGAACCATTCTTTTTTCCTGCTATATATTCCACTTTTGTCTTTATAGTTCCTGAATCATAATTCGACATAAGAAGACCATTAAAGGGAGATGTATTGTAAAATAAAACACCATTATCTAAAACAAGGTTTTCATTAGGTGCATTGACAATCTGTTTGTTAGAGGTTGAATGACACCCACAAAGTATACCAAAGACTAAAACAATATATAAAAAGCTAAATCTCAATTATCGCGAAATATTTCCTGAAGTACCAAAGAATCCGTTTCCATTTAAATAAGGATCTTCACTTGTGATATGATAATGATAAATACCTTCAGGAAAATCTGCTGTAACTGATGTATGCCCATGATACTCATCCAAATCGGTGTTCGTAATGATTTTACCATCCTCCATAGGTCCATAAACTGGAAAACCATCTGCTAACAATCCTAAAAAGGCATCATCTCCAAACTCTTGAGTTAAATATGTGGGCTCAATATGGTAATGGTAATTCCCTTGTCCTGCAGGATGTCCTAAGTTTTGATCAAAAGAATCAATCTCATTAGTAAGTGGAGATCCTCCAGCAGCATATTGATTAAAAAACACTACCCCATTTCTTGATATACCGATTGGCCCCATTGGAGTTGCTTCTTTTACAGACGCTTCGGAAGGTTTTAGTGTCATTGTAAAAACTATATTTTGTTCGCTAATTCTATTTGGGTTTATTCTAAAATTAGAATTTGTGCCATTATAAGCTTCATATAAAGGATTATTAGTTGGCCAATACGGGCTTGTGTGATTTGGCAAATCTGCAGTTGTAAAAGTTACTGAATTACCATTAACAGCGTAAGATAATCCTGTGCCTTCAAACTTTGATAATATACTACTGATGTCATAATCTGTTTCTTCCATCATTTCCTCTTGTTCTTCTTCTTCCATAGTATCAGAATCATCACTATTACTACAAGACAAAACTAAAAATAACATTAATGCTAAAACACTAGATAATAATAGTGTTGATTTTATAAACTTTTTCATGGCTTTATTTTTCTTTAAATTCGTTTTAAACTAATACTATTTATTAAAGCACAAATAAATCATTAAAATATTCATTATCAACACAATTACTACTATAACTAAAAGTAATGTTAATAATTTATTTTGTTTAAAATTCATGCTTCAATATTTGGGTCTAATTATTTAGATGCCCGTTTTGAAAAAAACTTGCGCATGAAGTAAAAAATATTATTTTCCTTGATTTCTATTTGGTCTTCGCATATTTTTTAATTCTGATTCAACCAAAAAACCGTCATTATTTCTATCCATTTGTGAAAATTGAGATACTAATGGCCCTCTAATTTCAGCTTTAGAAATTTTATCATCTCCATTTGTATCCATACGTTCAAATAGTTGAGCAATAGACGGTCTACCCCTTCGCTCTTCTAGAACAACTTCTCCCATCAAACACCTACTTACATAAGGGAATTCATAAGTAACTAAATACATGTACTTTCCATCTATGGTTATTCCGTTACATTCATCTAAATCTCCAGAGCTATCAACGTATTCAAAATCTGAAGTATAGGTACCGTCGTGGTGTCCACCAATAGAAATATCTCTTGTATTCCGTCTAGTTTCATAAGTGCAATCTTCTCCTTTACGAGAACCATCCATTAATTTATAACTCGGTTTATAAACTCCACTTTTAGAATAATACATCGGGAAACCATCATGTGCAAAACCAACATGAACTAAATCATTACCAGAATCAAATTTTTCTATAACTGAAGTTGGGGTACCATGATAATGATAAGCACCTGTGGGCTGCACATGGGCATTGTTAAAGTCTAAACCTAAATTAATCAACTCTTGAAAAGCTTCAACATGATAATTTTCGCCAGTATCACATTCAACTACCTCAGCTGTTCCTGGTTCAAACTTTACACCATTCAATGCTACTCCTGGTTCCCTAACCCATTGAGGTTTCCCTGTGTATTTTGGATTTACAGGAAAACTATACGTTCGCTTTTGGGCAGAAATAGTATTAGGGTTTCCTTTTCTTGGATATTCTCCTGTTTTATGATTTGGCAATGCATTTGTTACCATTTTTCGTGTTTTACCACTTACAACCACAGTTGTTTTAGTTCCAAAGTTTTCATCATTTAAACTATAGTCTCCAAAATAATCATTCAACTTTACATCCTCTTTTTTAGTATGCCAATGTGAATCTGCACCATGATAATGCACTTCTTCATTGTCGTGTGTATGCGCATTTGTAACTTTATAACTATTGCAACCTAGCACAATGATAACAGTTAATATACTGAATATTACATATATTTTTTCACGATATATTGTTAATTAGTTTCTACTTTGAGGTTTTCTTCTTTTATTTTTAGATAAAAATGCTTTTAACTCTTCTAAATTAATTTGGTTGTCCTTGTCTGTATCAATAGTTTTAAAATTCTTTAATATGTGACGATTACGTTTTGAACTCAACTCTTCTTTACTTAAAAGTCCATCATCATTTTTATCTGCCTTTTTAATAATTTTTTCTGGCGATATGCTTTGAGGTTTTCTGTTTTCAAAGAATGTTTCTAATTCTTCTAACACTAAAAACCCATCTTCATTAGTATCTATAGTATCAAATTCTTCAGATAATTTACCCCTTCTTGCTTTACTGGCTTCTTCTTTACTAATCTTATCATCATCGTTAGCATCTAACATTTTTAATATTTGAGATGCATCTGGTCTTTCACGTTGTTGTCCTTGTCCTCCTCTTTGACCTCCACCTCTATTCCCTTGCCCATCTCTTGGAGGCCCACCTTGTCTTTGAGCAAAAACACCTAGACACAAAAACATTGCTAACGCACTAATTACTATTTTAAAATTTCTGTTTACCATGGTATTATTTTTTATATTATATTTTTTTAGATGTTAACTTTTAGAAAAACTTGCGTTAGTTGTTATAAAAAAGCTCCATAACTTCTAATATCATGAAGCTTTTTTACACAAACCAAACTATTTATTTAAATACGAATTTACAGCTGAAGTTCTAGAAGACACATGACTTTTTAGTTGATTAATAGCAGACTGGAAATCTGTATTAGAATTTAAAAAAGTATACCCATCAATTTCGGTAGTTGCATACGGCGCAATTAAAGCAGCATATGAATCATAAAGTGCTTGCATATTACTCACATTAAAAGCTCCATCAATAACTTCTTGAAGATAGGCATTGTACTTAGCTTTATAAACTTCATCTTGATACATGTTACCTATTATTGGCCATTGTGTTGTATTTAAATCTGAAAAATCTAGCGCTAACGAACCTTCCCTATTTCCATTTTGAAGCGCTTCATTATTATCCCAAGGAATCCAAGTTAATTTACTCGTATCAGGATTGTTATAGATGAAATAATTATGTGTCATACGTCCATAAGTATCCCAGTTTTGAATGACCGTATTAACGGCTAAGTATTTTAAAAATACATCTGTATCAAAAATGGTTTCAAGATTAGCTCTCCAAGTTGCAGCATCTGTTGTTCTAATATTGTCATTTATGGCTGTTAATAATGCTTGCACATCTGAGAAATCAGCTTCATCTTCATTGGTTTTCTTCTCATATTCATCTTCATCAAAAGTGCCTACTGCAAAACTTGCTGCATCGCCATCTGGCTTGTATAAATTTCCATCATCATCAGAAAATTGCTCATCAATAACCGTATCATCAACCTCTTCAACCAAAGTATATACTCCAAAATATTCTGGCCCGTTTCCATGATCGACATAAAGGGTATAAAACGCTGTATGAGACCCCACTAATCCTGCATTTCTAAATACATCTCCAGCAACTTTTTCGCGCAGCATAGACCTGTCGTTATAATTATTTTTAAGACTTAATTTTTTAAATCCGTAAAAACGTTGGTTATCAATTTGCGGATAATCATCTTCAAACTCATCAAAATCTAACTTAAACGATAATTTTAAAATACCATTTCTCCAACTTGACTGTAAACTTGAATTACCTTTAAAGCGCACACCAACTCTGTACCATTGTTTATCATTATAAAAAACTTCTGCTGGAACAAAAATTGGGTTTTCGTCGGTTTCAATTAAACCACCACCTCCGCCTTGGCCTCCACCTCCAGGGCCTCCAGTATTAGTTCCACCAAAAGCACCATAAGTAGCAGTCATATCGTCCAACATACTTTGCCAACGCGCTTCTGTAATAACTATGTCTAGCCTTTTTACTGTGTTATCTTCAAAAACCTCATTAAAATTAGGATCTACATCTTTTGTATGTGTTTCTGTGGTCCAATCTGTAGCTTCAAAATCTGTATCGTCAATAATAACTTCTTTTTCCTCCTCTTCTTCTTCCATAGTTTCTTCTGTATTAGAGTCGTCATTACTACATGCCGTAAAAGTTATTACACAAAATATTAATAGTGTTGCTTTTGCAACTTGTTTGAATAAATTAATCGTCTTCATATCTTTAGTTTTTATTGTTATGAATTTTTAGATGCCAGTATTTTTTTTAACTTGTGATGCACCTTGTTAAAAAATTCACAAAAAAAAAGACCCTCAATATTTTGAAGGCCTTGAATTCTATTCAATAACTAAGGACGGTCTGGTGGAGGTCTATCTCCACGCGGCCCTTCTGGTCGAGGAGGACGATTACCATTTGGTCCATCTCCACGTGGTCCTCTTTGATTTCCAGGGCCTTTATGAAGCGCATCATTTATAATTTTACTAAACTTTTCTTTTTGCTCTTCATTACATAATTCTTGCACACTCTTAAAATGTCTATACACTTCTAAATCTTTCAGTTTCTCTTTGTCTCCAATTAAAGATGCAATAGAATCAATATTAGTGTCCTCAAAAGACGCATCAGACAATCCTTTAAACAACTCATCTTTCAAACCACGAATATCATCCGAAATACCTCGCATGGTTCTACGGTGCGCTCTAGTCAAAGCCCTAAACGCTTCCTTTTGTGTGTCATCAAAACCAAGTTCCTTAACCAAAAAAGCCCCAGGAGGTTTCCTATCAACAGGTAATTGTTCCTTTTCTCCGGTTCCTAAATAATTATAGAGAAAAAAGCATTCACTACAATCAAAAAAAGAAGTAAAATATATAAAGGTAAATTCTTTTTCATGCGATAGTTTTTATTATTTTTTCAATGGACGCATGTAACATCCAATTAAACATTGTTGTTAAAATTCTAGCTTTTAGTTTTGGATGTTTCATAATAGATTAATTATTAAAAATTGAAGTATCCTCATCACTAGTAGATAAACCATAAGACTCTGCAAAATCACTAACATTTTCATCGTAAGTCGATGTCTCTTCAAGTTTAGTAAAAGCAATCACGTTCAAAACTACAACACAAACCAAAGTAGCTAATTGTAATTTTGGTGTAAACCAAGACCATCCAGTTTGTACAACCTCCTTTTCAGCAAATAAAACATTCATGGTTTTATCCTTAAAAAATGGCGATACATTAACGGTTTCCATGTTGTCAAAAACATTTAAAGTCTCATCAATTTGGTTCTGTAGGTTTCTATCTGTATCCATATCAAATATTTAGATGCAATAAATTTTAAAAACTTGCGTTATCTGTTATTTTTATAAAAATTTTCTAAAAGCTTCTGTAAATTCTTCTTCGCACGAAACATTAAAGACTCCACAGAACTCACACTTTTCTCAGTAATATCACTAATTTCCTGGTAACTTTTCCCATCCACTTTATGCAAAGTAAACACCACCTTTTGTGCATCAGGCAATTGATTAATTGCATGAAACAAAGTCTCACTCTTCTCCTTATTCTCCAAAATAATCCCTGGATGATTCATCTCCGTAAAATAGCTCGTCTTATCCACCGGAATGGCATTCCCCGTAATCGATTGCATAAACCCAAACCGCTTTTTCGTGTTGCGTTTTCTAATAAACTCCAAACATTTATTAGTAGCAATCCTATAAATCCAAGTAGATAATTTCGAGTTCCCTTTAAACTTACCAATCGAGTTAAACACCTCTACAAACACCTCCTGAGCAATATCCTCAGCGTCCTGTTTATTGGGCACAAACGACATACATGTAGCAAACACCTTCTGCTGAAAATCGTCAATCAACTTCCCATAAGCATTAGCATTATGGTTTCGCAATCCAGTTATAAATTCGTTTTCTGTCAAATACCTAAATTAAACTTATACAAGTTTAGATGCTTAAAAAAAGTAAAACTTGCGCTTATTAAATTTTTTTTATTTGGGCGCTCCTCTATCGGGTCAGGCTTTCCGTTCCTAGTCCTCGCACCTCCTACGTCGGGCTGTGGGCTATCCACTACAATCCTTAACGCGAACAAGTCCTCATAAGCAGTTTCTTTACTTAATGGCAAACCCAATCCGCAAGAGTAAGCAATGTAAAGAAATAACAAATAGAATTAAAACAAATCCACAATTAAACATTAAAACGTACCTTTGCACCCTCAATAAAACACCATGCGATTACACAGAAACCTTTGCTTCGCCGTTATAGACGGACTAACACAAATCTTCAACGAAGGGCAATACGCTGATAAAGTGATTCAACAACTCTTAAAGCGCGACAAACGTTGGGGCTCTCGTGATAGAGGATTTGTAGCCGAAACCGTTTATGATATCGTGCGTTGGAAACGCTTATACGCAGAAATAGCAGAAGTAAAAGAACCTTTTGATCGTGATAATCTATGGCGCATGTTCGCAGTTTGGGCAACCTTAAAAGGCATTACATTACCAGATTGGAAATACTTTGAAAACACACCTTTACGAAAAATAAAAGGACGTTTTGATGAACTCTCAAAAGTTAGAAAACTAAGAGAATCTATTCCTGATTGGATTGACGAAGTTGGTGTAGCAGAATTAGGAGAATCCAAGTGGACTAAAGAAATAGCGATGCAAAATGAAAAAGCAGACGTTATTTTAAGAACCAACACTTTAAAAATTACCAAAGAGAAATTACAAAACTTATTAGCTGATGATGGCATAGACACCGAATTCATAAAAGGTTACGATTCAGCATTAAAATTGGTAGAGCGTGCTAATGTATTTGTAACTGATGCCTTTAAAAAAGGCTATTTTGAGGTGCAAGATGCTTCCTCACAATTGGTGGCCGATTTTCTAGATGTAGCACCAGGTATGAAAGTGGTTGATACCTGTGCAGGTGCAGGAGGAAAAACACTCCATATAGCTTCTTTAATGCAAAACAAAGGGCAAATAGTAGCTATGGATATTTACGAAAGCAAGCTTAAAAAACTAAAAGTAAGAGCGCGTAGAAACGGTGTGCATAACGTTGATTTAAAAGTGATTGATTCTACAAAACCAATCAAAAAATTATACAATAAAGCCGACCGTGTGCTAATTGACGCACCATGTTCTGGATTGGGAGTTTTACGTAGAAACCCTGATGCCAAATGGAAACTAGAACCAGAGTTTTTAGATAGAATTAGAGTTACCCAACAAGAAGTATTGCAACAATATTCTAGAATGGTAAAAGAAGGTGGTAAATTGGTATATGCTACCTGTTCTGTATTACCATCGGAAAATCAAAATCAAGTCACGGCCTTTTTAAAATCTGAAGGTGGTGCAAATTTTGAGTTGGTCAAAGACAAAAAAATTCTTGCCCACGAAAATGGTTTTGATGGATTTTATATGGCGTTGTTGGAACGTAAAGCGTAAAACAAAAAGTTGTTTAGTCATTTGACGCTAGGAGAAATCACATAACACATATCAATTATGTGATGTCTCAATCGTGCCTCATTTCGACATGACTAAACGTTATCTTTTAAACTTTTAATCATAAATTCTAAGACTTTCCTATTTTTGGATAAAGCTCAATCCCATGGATTCTCTAACTAAGTCGTCTTTTTATCATAACGGTTTTAATCTAATTACTACAAAAGAATTAAACAACAGAGTTAAAAAATCTGAAGTTGATTTTGAAAATAACCGCTACAAAAAAAGTTCTGACCTTTTAACCAAATACAAATAGTACCATTTCAAAGTATTTGATTCAAATTTGATACACGACAAAATCCACCAAAAATTAAACGAACAAAATAGCATCAAATAGATTACGATTTGTCATTCTGAACTTGTTTCAGAATCTCATCTTGATTATCTTGGTTCAATGAAACCAAACAACATCGTATTCCTAGGGAAAAGTATCGACAATTACATTGCTGGTAATAATGGCGAACTAGATTGGTTAGAGATGATTCCAAATCCAGACCAATTAGATATGGGTTTTAATGCCTTAATGGAAGAAATTGATGCCATTGTTATGGGAAGCACCTCATTTAAAACCGTACTTGGTTTTGATATCGATTGGCCATACACTAAACCTGTTTTTGTATTAAGCCATTCCATTAAAAACATACCCGAAAATCTTAAAGACAAAGTAACGTTGCTTCAAGGCAAAGAAACTGATATTTTAGAAACAATACACAACAAAGGTTTTAAAACCTTGTATATCGATGGTGGTAGCGTGGTTCAAAACTTTTTAAAGCACGATTTAATAGATGAATTGCGGCTAACTACCATTCCAATTATTTTAGGCGATGGCATTCAGTTGTTTAATGTATTACCAAAACCTTTAGAGTTTGAACATCTTAAAACAGAGGTGTTTTACAATCAGATTGTTCAGAGTTGTTATAAACGTAAAAGGTAATCATTTGTCATTCTGTCCAGAAACGTTGGGAGTATTCAGAATCTCATCATTATAAAAAGAATAATAGAAAACTATCAGGTTTTTGGATTTTAATTGTAGGAAAAATTAATTATATTTACAAGGTGTCAGTAATAAAAAAGTTACCATATCCTGACTTATTTGCGGGATATCGACAATAAAAGTTACTATATAACGAGTTGGCACCAATTTGAGAAAATGACTAAAAACGAAATCCAGACATTTACACAAAACTATTCTGACAAAGATTTTGACAGAATAAAATTTGACTGGAATGGAAAACACGGAGATGATTTTGAAGATAAAAATTATGATTTCCGAATGCAACTTTGTGAAACCATAAAAGATGACTTCTCTTACTCTTCCGAAAAGTTAATACTTGACTTATATCTCGAATTATCAAAGTGCGCAAATGAGACTTTCGGAGTCTATAATAGTTATCATTTATTTGCTAACGAGTTGTTAGAAAGAACCGGAATTAAATACTTTGAGGAATATATAGAAGGCGCATCAAAGAGTATGGATACAGGACTTTCAAGTGGACGATTGGACTTGAGTAAAGAAAGAGTCTCTGAAATATTAAATCATATAAAATCTAAAATGGAAAATTCTGAAAATGAATCTGAAATTAGAGGTTATAATTATATGCTAAAACGATTTGAATGGTTATCTAAAAAAAATAAAAAACTGGTGCCAACAACGTATAAAAATAATGGTGGAAAACCTGCTAAAACAAAAGATAGTAATAACAATAATTTTTGATCTAAGCTGAAAAGTTTATGGTCTTAAAACCGCAACTATTTTTATACAAGATCGTTGTATAACATTTGAATGAAAAGCATTTTAACAATCATTCTTTTACTTCTAATTGGTCATTTATCAAATGCTCAACATACGACTAGGTTTCTAGAAATTGTAAAAGATTTAAAGCATGTTAGTTGTGAAATAGACACTACATTTTACAAAAATGGTAAAGTATGGTGGACAACCTGTTGGACAACTTACGAGTATAGTTCTGAAAACTATTCGTCCAGAACTGGGAATATGGTTCAATATTATAAAAACGGAAAGGTTGCAAACGAATACTGTTTGGATAATTATGGTAATATAAAATCTATGAAAGGATTTGACCGAAAAGGGAATAAAACTTTAGAATATGTAACCACAGAAATTGATTCTAAAGCTAAGTCTTTGGATGAGTTTTTTGAATCACAAGACCACATGAATTTTAAAACATGGACTTCTATTTACAGATGTTCAAGTAATCTAGGAATATCTTACTTATACAAAGAAGGTTCATGGATTAATGGAAAAAGAAATGGAGTTTGGACGACTTATCATGAAAACGGGGAAATAAAAAAAGAAAAAGAATATTAAAAAACGTTATACAACATGCTTATATAACAAATAAAAAATCTATTTATCAGTTAGAAAACACTTTTGCGGATAGGTTGCGTTAGGGATTAAGGCATTTTTTTGCACCCTGATTTAAATCGGGAGACTGCCGAAATTCCGACCCTTTTCGGGTAACGCCCAAATAATTAAAATTTTAAGCTACTTCTACTAAAATCTTGCTTTTAATACTATCATTTCAATAATTTTAACCCCTTTTTTTTGCGAGAAACCTAAAGCTAACCATCAAAAAAAGCAATTAGTCAATACTTATTGTCATATTGACCATATTTTGACAATTAACATTATTTTTACATCTAAATTCTATGATAACAAGCACTTAACATATCGTGAACTTGTTTTATAGCTTAAATTATAAATTGCAAATTTTTATATAGAATATATGATTCAAAAAGGTATTGAAGCACAACGATTAGCAGTTGCCGACACTTATAAAAATTGGAAAAAATGGGGCCCATATTTGGCAGAAAGACAATGGGGAACCGTTAGAGAAGATTATAGCGAACATGGAGAGTCTTGGGAATTTATAGACCACGAGAAAGCCCGAAGTAACGCCTACCGGTGGGGAGAAGAAGGAATTGCTGGTTTTACCGATAATAAAGAAATTTTATGTTTGGCGCCTGCTTTTTGGAATGGTAAGGACACCATTTTAAAGGAGCGTTTGTTTGGGTTAACCAATAACCAAGGTAACCACGGAGAGGATGTAAAGGAATTGTATTTTCATCAGGTGTCGTCTCCAACACATTCGTATAGCAAGTATTTGTATAAATATCCGCATAGTGCATTTCCGTACAGCGATTTGGTTAGCAAAAACCGAACTGGAAGAGAGCAACCTGAATATGAATTACTGGATACACCTGCTTTTAAAAACAATGCCTATTTTGATTGTTTTATAGAATATGCTAAGGCTGACATTGAGGACGTTTTAATGAAAGTTACCATTGTAAATCGAGGCGATACCGCTGCCGAAATTCATGTGTTACCGCACCTTTGGTTTCGTAATTTTTGGAAGCATAATAAAAAACACTCACGACCAAGTATTAAGTCTACTTCTAAAAGCTCTGTAATTACTAAAAGTAAGAGAAATGGAAACTATTATCTTTATAATGAAAATGGCGAACAGTTATTCTGTGATAACGAAACCAATAATAAGCGCATCTACAATTTTAAGAATGATGTGCCTTATGTTAAAGATGGTATAAACGACCATGTTGTTAATGGTAAACCAACGGTAAACCCTAAAAAAACCGGCTCTAAAATGGCGGTGTGGTACAAGTTTAATCTTAAGGCTGGCGAGGAAAAAACCATAAGAGTAAGACTTAGCAAAACGAAATTAGAAAACCCTTGGGCAGATTTTGACACCATTTTTCATGATAGAATTACTGAATGTGAGGAGTTTTATAATGAAACCATAAAATCTGAAATTCCAGAAACTCATCAAGCCATTGCAAAAAGTGCATTTTCTGGTTTATTATGGACCAAACAGTTTTATTACAACGATGTACATAAATGGCTTTTTGGAGGCCCAGGAGAAAGTAAACCGCATAGATCTAATATGCGAAACTACAACTGGCAACACTTGACCAACAGACATGTAATTTCTATGCCTGATAAATGGGAATATCCATGGTATGCAGCTTGGGATTTGGCATTTCACATGGCATCATTTGTAGATATTGATCCGTTTTTTGCCAAAGAACAACTGCTTTTGGTTTTAAAAGAAAACTATATGCATCCCAACGGACAAATTCCTGCTTACGAGTGGAATTTTAGTGATGTAAATCCGCCTGTGCATTCATATGCTGTCTGGAATGTTTATGAAAAGGATAAAAACAACACAGGAAAAGGCGATACCGAATTTTTAGAAAAAGCCTTCCAAAAACTCCTTATTAATTTTACATGGTGGGTAAATCAAAAAGATAAAAGTGGTACTAGTCTATTTGAAGGTGGTTTTTTAGGATTGGATAATATTGGTGTTTTTGATCGTAACCATATGCCACCTGGAATTACCAGAATGCAACAAGCCGATGCCACAAGTTGGATGGCGATGTTTGCCTTGAACATGTTGCGCATGTCGTTTGAATTAGCAAAAACCAATAAAATTTATGAAGAGTCTGCTGCTAAATTCTTTAGGCATTTCTTAAATATTGCTTGGGCAATGCACCATATTGGCAAAAAAGAGATTTCACTTTGGGATGATGAAGATAACTTTTATTATGATGTTGTTGAAATGGATTCTGGTGCTACAGACCGATTGAAAGTGCGCTCTTTAGTTGGTGTTATTCCAATGTTTGCTGCTGAAATTATGCACAAAGACCTTTTTGCAGAACTACAAGATTTTAGACATAGAGCAAATAAAATTATAGAAACGCGTCCAGATTTGGCGTCGTTAATTACTAATTTGAATGCACCTAATGATGATGGGAATTACCTATTTGCCATTATGCGTGGTTTTAGATTGGAACATTTACTGAAACGCTTATTGGATGAAGATGAATTTTTATCTGATTACGGCATTCGTTCGTTATCTAAATACCATGAAAAGCATCCGTTTGTGTTTCAGCATCATGGGCATCATCAAATTCAGTACGAATCTGGTGAGAGTCAGTCTAATATGTTTGGTGGGAATTCCAACTGGCGTGGCCCGATATGGATTCCACTTAATTACATGGTAATTCAGTCGTTACGAAAGTATTACACATTTTATGGCGATGAATATCAATATGAATTTCCAACGGGTTCAGGTAAAAAATTAAATCTTAAACAGATTGCTAACGAATTGACTAAACGTTTGGTAAAATTATTTGAAACTGATATAAACGGTAAATTCCAATACCATTCTGATAATGCAGATAAGCATTTTACAAAAGACGAACATTTTAAAGATTTACATTTATTCTATGAGTTTTTTGATGGCGATAACGGCAAAGGTTTAGGTGCATCGCACCAAACGGGTTGGACTGCCTTAATTGCTAATTTGATTATGGAAATGGATGAGGATTAATTATAGAATTTTATAAATATTGAAAATCCTGATAGAAAACTATCAGGATTTTTTGGTTTTGCTTGTAGGAAATATTGGTTATATTTACAGGATATCGATAATAAAAAAGTTACCATATCCTGACTTATTTGCGGGATATCGACAATAAAAGTTACTTTATAACGAGTTGGCAATAATACCGAAATGACTCCTGAGCAAGAAAAATTCATAAAGCATTATAAAGAAGAAAGGAATTACTTCAGAGATCCTGAAATCAATTTTGACGGAATAATATCAATAGAACCAAAAAGGATTAAACTGATTGACTTAATTGGAAATTTATTGTTGTTGATTTCTGTTCCTTTGATTATAACTTTTACGACCTCTAAAATTACATTTGACTTTTTATTTATAATATTCTTTTTAGGTGTATCATTTCTTTGGATTACAATAAATTTAATCAGCAGAATTAAGCGCATCACGGTAAACAACAGAATTGAAATCGACTCAAATACAGAAACAATTTCTATAACTCCCATTGACTATTTTAGAAAAGAGATTTTAAACAAAAAAAGTGTTGTTCATTCTTTTAATTCTTTCAATGAAATTCTATTAAAACAAGAGAGATTTGACAAATATAATCCAGGAGTTCATTTATTATTAAAAAATAGCTTTAAGGATATTAAATTAATAGATATCGGAACAATAAAACTGGGCGAAAAATTAGCGGAATTCATTTCCGAATTGACAAAAAAGGACTTGAATAGAAAATAAGTACTATTGCCAACAACGCATAAAAATAATGCGTAATTTAGTGCTTAATCAAAGGTTAGTGCAATTTTGTTACGTCTGATTTTCCTTCGGAAAATCCTCGCACACAAAACCGCACTATTCTTATACGAGACCGTTGTGCACAATTTGACCAAACCAAAATCTTGAATGGAAATATTTGACAGAATACTTTAATTTATTAACGCTAATCTGATTTATTGCTTACCTGCAATGATTCTGACTTTGCTAACTTTTCAATTTTTTTTCAAAGACAAGTTGAAGTTCAAAATAGCATACCGAATTATCAAATGGATAATAATTGGATATGCAATTGTCAACTTAATTTATTTCTTAATTGGAATAACTGTTTATCCTGACCAATCTTCTTTTCTGAATCGAGCAACTGGAAAATATTGGCTGAATTATTGGATAATGATGTTTTCAGCAATCTTACTACCATTTTCCTTACTTTATAAAAAAATCGGAATAAAACCTCTTTATCTACTTTTTGTTTCTATTATGATGAAAATTGGTTGGTATTTTGAAAGGCATGTGATTTTTCTTGCCGACTTTAGCATTAGACAGTTTGAACCTGATAGAGAGTCGGATTGGTTGACTTCACCTTGGAGTGGATTTTATCTGACTTGGATTCAAGGCTTTATTTTAGCACTAATTTTAATCGGACTGACAACAATAATCGGACGTAATGAAAATAAAAAAACTGTGCACAACATTCGGATATAACAAATAAAAAAAGCAAATTCTCTCAAAAATAATCACTAAAACTTACAAACTCTTAAAGTAAAAATTAAAGTTTATAATTTATCTTATTCTAAACTTAACCTAAAATGACCTACCGAGTACAAAATTAATTTTGGGATAAACCAAAAGTTAGCAAACCAACCCGCGTTAGGGATTGAACGGCATGTTTGAAATCCCCAACGAAGGAGGGATTGAGTAGTGAAAGCCCGACCCCTTTTCGGGTAACGCCCAACTTCTCGATACATACCGAAATAAATTCGGTACACTCGAAGCAAAAAAAAGCCTACCAACATAAAGTCGATAGGCTTTTACAAAGAAATGTTTGAGTTAGTCTTATTTCTTGTCTTCTAATTTCTTTACACTATCGTACATTATTGGTGTTGCAATAAATAACGATGAATAGGTACCTACAATTACACCAACTATTAAGGCGAACATGAAACCTCTGATGGAATCCCCACCAAAGATAAATATTGCTAATAGCACTACTAATGTTGTTAATGATGTATTTAAGGTTCTACTTAATGTGCTGCTTAATGATGAATTTACTACACGATCAAACTCCCAACTTGTGTGCTCGTTAAAGAACTCACGAATTCTATCGAATACTACCACGGTATCATTTAATGAATACCCAATTACAGTAAGTATTGCTGCGATAAAGGCTTGATCGATTTCCATATTAAATGGCATGAATTTGTAGGTTAACGAGAAGATACCCAATACGATTAATACATCGTGGAATACTGCCGCTACTGCTCCTAGAGAGTATTGCCATTTTTTAAAACGGATTAAAATGTATAAGAATACAACGATTAACGACCCTAAAATTGCCCAGAACGATGCTTTTTTAATATCATCGGCAATGGTTGGACTTACTTTATCGTTTCGCATTAAACCAATGGTTTTTGATTCAGAATCGCTGATGAAATCATCATATGTCATCCCATCGAAATATGGTTGTAAGGCTTTGAATAGTCTAGATCTTATTTCTTCATCTACTTCTGCACCTGTTTCGTTTACTTTGTATTTAGTAGTAATTTTTAATTGATTCTCGTCTCCAAATGTTTTTGCATTTGCACTACTGAAAACTGCTGGATCTGATAATACTTTTGTGATTTCAGATGCATTCATATCTTGCGCGAAACGCACTTGGTATGTTCTACCTCCAACGAAATCTACACCTTGATCTAACTTATTTGTAAATAAAGAACCTAAACTTAATAAAATAAAAGCTCCTGAAATAATGTAAGCTATTTTACGTTTTTTCAAGAACTGAATATTAATATTTCTGAAAAGATTTTTAGTAATAGCTGTAGAGAAGTCTAATTTTCCCCCTCTGTTTGTATACCAATCTACCAATAATCTTGTGATAAAGATTGCTGTAAACAATGATGTTGCAATACCTATTAATAATGTAGTTGCGAAACCTTTAATTGGTCCCGTACCGAAGATGAATAAAATTAAAGCTGTTAAACCTGTTGTAATGTTCGCATCCAAAATGGATGATAATGCATTACTAAAACCGTCTCTAACTGCTTCTTTTTGTCCTTTACCTTTAGCTAATTCCTCTCGAATACGCTCGAAGATAAGTACGTTTGCATCTACCGACATACCAATGGTTAAAACAATACCTGCAATACCAGGTAAGGTTAATACAGCACCTAATCCTGATAAAATTCCAAAGATTAACAAGATGTTTAATAACATAGCAAGATCTGCGAAACCACCTGCCTTTCCGTAGTAGAAAATCATCCATACTAATACTAATACCAATGCAATTAAGAAAGACATTGTACCACTATCAATTGCTTCTTGACCTAAAGATGGTCCAACAACTTCACTTTGAATAATATCTGCCGATGCAGGTAATTTACCTGCACGCAGTACGTTTGCTAAATCTATCGCTTCATTTAATTCGAAATTACCCGAAATTGATGAACGTCCTCCAGAAATTGGACCATTGCTTACACCAGGTGCAGAATACACAATATCATCTAAAGTAATAGCAATAAATCCTTTTTCATTAAATGCTTTTGTGGTCATTTCTTCCCAAATTTTAGCACCTTTAGAATTCATTTGCATAGATACTTCTGGTTCTCCAGTTTGTCCATATGCATTTCTAGCATCTGTAATTACTGCACCACTTAATTCTGGCACATCATCTCTATTTCCTACTAAGGCATATAAATCTACAACCTCACTATTTTTTTCTGGCTTACCAAAAGCAAACTTAGTATAGCGTAACTCTGCTGGTAACAACGATCTAACTTTAGGAAGGCTTAAATATTCCTTTACTTGCTCTTTATCTTTGATATTTAATGCAGCAATTGCGGCAGTATTTGGAGACCTGAACAATAAACTAGCTAATGGCTCAACTGAGGTTTCAACTGCAGTAGAATCTGTTACAGCATCTCCTAAAAGGTCATCAATTTTAGCATCTGTTGCATCTTGGTCATCTTGAGGTTCCTGCTCTTCTTCTTGAGTTTTAGTATTAACAATACTTTTTAAAGTCTCGTTGGCTTGATTTATAAAGTTGAAAAGAGCCTGATTTCTGTTTACTTCCCAAAACTGTAATTGTGCTGTACTTTGTAATAAAGTAGTTGCACGTTCAATATCTTTAACACCTGGAAGTTCTACTAAAATACGACCAGAGTTTCCTAAACGTTGAATGTTTGGTTGTGTTACCCCAAACTCATCAATACGTTTACGTAAAACTTCAAAAGCAGAAACGATAGACTCGTCTATTTTAGTTTCTATAATACCTTTAACGTCTTCATCTGTCATACTTCCATCAATCTCTCCATCCAATGCTTTTGTGTAAAAAATGTCTGGAGATGCTAATTTTTTATCACCTTTAATAGCATCAAAAGCGATAAAGAAATCTTCTAAATAAGTATTCTGACTGTCTTCTTGAAGCTTTGATGCATTATCTAAAGCTGTGTTAAAAACAGGATCTTTTGTATTGTTTGCCAATCCTTTTAAGATATCTTTTACAGATACTTGAAGAATTACGTTTAAACCACCTTTGAGGTCTAAACCAAGATTCATGGCTTTTTTCTTTACTTCGTTATAAGTGTAATCGGCAACTAATATATCCATTACTGTATCAGTAGCCTTTGCCTCCAAATAGTTTATTTCTTCTAAACTTCTTTTGGTGCGATAATCGTCTTCAGATTCTGGGAATTTACTAATGGCCAATTCCTCAGCTTCTTTTTCAATTTGATTTGCTTTAAATGTGAATGATAATTGGTAGATACTTACCAAACCAAACAATAAAGCGAACAATTTTACTAGTCCTTTGTTTTGCATTTTTAATTATTATTTTAAATAAGGTTTTTAATAGCTTACATAGAATGAAAGCCATACTTTTTTTGAGATATCTAGATTTTAAATCTCTAAATATTTGAAACTGCTTTTGGAAAGTTTTACTTTGAATAACTTACCACTAAGCACAAATAGGTCCTGCTCTACTCTCAGGAATGTTACGAAGTGGATCTTTTATTGCGAGCGCAATAGTTTTGTGTACTTTAAATGCTTCTAAACAAATAGCAGCAACCTTATGCATATCCATCTGCAATGCAGATGATACTATTTTAGGATTGTAAAATCTAGCAGCTTCAGGTTTAAACTCTTGAAGCGTTATACCTTCTAGTCCTGAGTTATCATCATGTCCGTTTTGGATTTCATGAACATCTAGATTATAGGCTACAGTATTTTCATTGTCTTCAAAAGGAAAACCAAAAGGAGCTTCTTCGTCATCAGAATTACCTAATTCAGCCTCTTATCCTTTTGGAAAGGATTCGTTTTATAATGGCAACATCAGCATTACTATAGTAGGTAATTTTTAATCGTCCGTTTTCATTTTCTGTAACCTGAAAATTATCAACACCAATACCATGAAGCTCTTTCTCTACAAGACCAATTGTATGTTGCGTATCTTCTGAAGAAAGATCAACATTATTAAATTGAAGTACAATTTCCTGATTAGGAAGTGTACTTTGTTGCTGGTGTAGAATACCCAACAAAGCCAATAAAATAACTATAGCACCAATGTACCTTTTGAATCTCATGCGGCAAATATAAAAAAATAAAGATAGTAAGTTAAAAACATGGTAAGTTTATCTGTTTTTAAGGACTGAATGCTCTAATAACTTCAATTTAGGAATAGATTGTCCAGATGACAAAATCACAGCTAAATCTCGAGCTTCTTCTAAAGTAAAATTTCCAGAAATAGAAGACCGCCCTCAGAAATTGGTCCCGATGTTACTCCTGGAGCAGAATATACGATATCATTTAGAGTAATGGCGATAAAAGTTCTATTCTGGAAAGCCTTTCCTGTCATACGTTCCCAGATTAATGCCCCTTTTTTATTCATTTCAATAGAAATTTCTGGGTTACCTACATAACCAATCATTTGATGAGCACTTGTAATAACTTCTCCTGTTAGTGGTGCTTTATTTTCCCCATTTGATTTTGCTGCGTATAAAGCTATATTATCGTTTTCATCAGGAATTCCCCATAAAAACTTAGTGTTTTTTTGATCTATGGGTAATTTTATTCTGTTCACTTTTTTATTTAATAATTTATTGAATCTTGATGTATCTTTTATTGAAAGTCTAATTACTTCAGCACCTCCGCGATAACCCTTATTAGATTCTAAATCGAAAATTGTTTTCACATCAACACTACCGTCTTCACTATTTTTAGTTACTTCTGAAGTTACATCATATAAATAAGGAAATAAATCTGTTCCTGCATACAATTCCCAAAACTCTAATTTTCCACTATTAGAAATTAGTTTATCAACTCTATCAACATCAAGAGTTATAGCTTTGATATTGACTTCTATATCTTTTTCTCCAAAACGTTTCACTACATTTTGAAGTCCATAATTATCTAATCGCTTTTTTATAACTTCAATAGTTTGAAGCAATTCAATATTTGATATAGCTTTTTCATTTTCAAAACCAAAAACAAACCGGAATTCTTGCTTAGGCTTAAAAGCATCACATGATAAGAAAATAGCAACTATAAGTAAACAACATATTTTTTTCATAAAAATGAAGGTATAAAAAAGGCTACCAAAAAAATTTGATAGCCTAAATATATTTAAAAAGTAATTACTACTATAATTCTAATAATCCATTAGTTTTAGTAACACCTTCTGCACTAGCTTTCATATGTGCTTTTTCAGCATCACTTAAAGGCACATCAACTATTCTTTCAATACCGTTTTTTCCTAAAATTACAGGAACTCCTATACAGATATTATTCAATCCATATTCACCTTCTAAGAAAGTTGAACAAGGAAACATTTTCTTTTGGTCGCAAGCAATGGCTTGAACCAAACCACTTACCGCAGCTCCCGGAGCATACCAAGCAGAAGTACCTAAAAGACCTGTAAGTGTTGCACCACCTACTTTAGTATCTGCAGCAACTTGTTCTAAACGATCATCAGTTAAAAACTCAGATACTTTAATACTGTTTCTTGAAGCTTGACTTGTTAGTGGTACCATTCCAGTATCACTATGACCTCCAACTACCATACCATCTACATCACTAATAGGCGCGCCCAAAGCTTCAGCTAATCTGTATTTAAAACGTGCAGAATCTAAAGCTCCACCCATTCCAATGATTCTATTTTTTGGAATATCTAATGTTTTATGCGCTAAATACGTCATTGTGTCCATAGGGTTACTTACCACCAATAAGCACCATATTTGGAGAATGCTCTAATAAACTACTTGGCGCTGACTTAACAATACCTGCGTTTATACCAATTAATTCCTCGCGAGTCATTCCTGGTTTACGTGGAATACCAGAAGTGATGACACAAATATCACTATTTGCTGTTTTACTGTAATCATTTGTTACACCTGTAATTTTTGTATCAAAACCATTTAAAGATGCGCATTGCATTAAATCCATAGCTTTACCTTCTGCATAGCCTTCCTTAATGTCTAACAATACAACTTCAGATGCAAAATCTTTAATTGCTATATACTCAGCACAACTTGCGCCTACTGCTCCTGCTCCAACTACTGTAACTTTCATAATATTATTTTTAGGTTATTTTTATTGAATTTTAACACCACAAATATAAAATTGAGAACAATTATATTTTATGATTTTAGTCATGCAAAATTACTAATTATTCTACTTTAAACGAAAGAAGTGCATGATTAAATCATACACTTCTTCTAACTAAATTAAATAAAAACTAACTAAAAAAACTAAATTATATATATGAAAATAATTTTCTATCTAAATCCGAAGTTGATACCTAATGAAAAGGCATCAAATTCTGATACATGATATTCCGCATTAAGCCTAAAAAAGCCTAATTTTAATTTTGTTCCTATGGTACCTCTTACAGCTGAAACTTCACTTGAAACTGAAAAAGGGTCCAACAATTGGATCTGAAGTTAAAACACCATTAGAAATCCTATAAGTTCCTAAGGCATCAGAATTTGACTTCCCTTTAATATAACCAACACCTCCGTAAAAATTAATTACTGGCAATTTGGTTGAAGCTATTAATTGTAATAACCAAGTATTTGTATCTGTTTCTAAGCGTTGATTATCTCCTTGAATTCCTGATGATTCAGTTAAATCGTATCTAGCATCTAAGTGTGTGTAAGCTACTAATCCAGAAATTGCAATGGGCCATAACTTATCTGCTGGTAACCAATCTGTAAATTCTACTTGTAATCCCGCACCATACATACTTAACTCAACATCATCAGTTTCAATTTTAGGCACAAAACGTGCTTTTAATTCAATACCGCTGCTAAGTCCTAATGCTCCTTGTAAAAAAGCTGTAGGCAACATATTTATATTTTCTGAACCAATACCTGTTGGTAAAGTTATAGTTTGTTGTTGTTGACCAAATATTGGGTCATCATAGGTAACGATTACCTCAACGTCAGGATCATTTTCCCCTAAAGCCGAAGCCACCATTTGAGAACTTCCACCTTGGTCAAATTCTACATTATTATATAAATCTGTATTCATTAAGAATGATTTGTTTTCATCCTTAATTAAAGAAGCATTTGCAATTATAGAAATTTCAAAGCCACCTAGAGGCTTAACTTTAGCAGAATTAAACCAGTTCGCATTCATACTATGCATTATTCCGTTAGAAGCTGGTTTTAGATAATCATCTGCAAAGCGTTCAGCATCTTCCGCACCAGCTGCAAGAAGTGCATCAATATCATTTTGAGCTTTTAAACTAGTTGCCACTAAAGCAAGTAAAATAAGTAGGCTTAATTTTTTCATTGGTTATTAAGATTTGGTGATACAAACATAGGAAAAAATCACACAAATAAACATTTTATCGAAAAAAATGCATTTAAACGTGTTTATTGACAAAAAAATAACCCTGACATTAAAATATCAGGGTTATTTAAAGGTTGTTTTTGTTTTTTAACTATGCATCAATATTAGCATAAATAGCATTTTTCTCAATAAACTCTCTACGAGGTGGCACCT
Organism: Jejuia sp. G7-7; assembly: GCF_055808955.1. Taxonomy (NCBI): domain Bacteria; kingdom Pseudomonadati; phylum Bacteroidota; class Flavobacteriia; order Flavobacteriales; family Flavobacteriaceae; genus Jejuia; species Jejuia sp. G7-7. The sequence continues at coordinate 1,958,811 of NZ_JBVVSZ010000002.1, read as the reverse complement.
CATCGCCCATTAGCATAGAAAAAATTCTATCAGCTTCAGTACCATTATCTATTTGAACTAAACGCATTGTTCTATACTCAGGATTCATAGTAGTATCCCAAAGTTGCTCGGCATTCATTTCCCCAAGACCTTTATAACGTTGTATTTTAGAACCATCTCCAAACTCACCAACAATGACGTCGCGTTCAGCATCACTCCACGCATATTGTTTTTTAGCACCACGCTTTACTAAGTATAAAGGAGGTGTAGCTATGTATATATGTCCGTTTTCAATTAATTCCTTCATATATCTAAAGAAGAAGGTCAAAATTAATGTTGCAATGTGGCTACCATCAATATCGGCATCACACATAATTACAACTTTATGGTAGCGTAATTTCGATAAGTTTAAAGCTTTACTATCTTCTTCCGTTCCAATAGTGACGCCAAGCGCTGTGAAAATATTTTTAATCTCCTCATTTTCAAAAACCTTGTGTGTCATCGCTTTTTCAACATTCAAAATCTTACCCCTTAATGGTAAAATCGCTTGAAATGCTCTATCACGACCTTGTTTTGCAGTACCACCTGCCGAATCTCCCTCAACAAGAAATACTTCACATTTTGCTGGGTCTTGCTCAGAACAGTCAGATAATTTCCCTGGCAGACCACCAATACTCATTACCGTTTTACGCTGCACCATTTCACGAGCCTTTTGAGCTGCATGACGCGCTTGAGCAGCAAGAATTACTTTCTGAACAATGGTTTTAGCGTCATCTGGGTGTTCTTCCAAATAATCAGTCAACATTTCAGAAACTGCCTGACTTACAGAAGCAGAAACCTCACGGTTACCTAATTTTGTTTTAGTCTGTCCTTCAAATTGTGGTTCTTGTACTTTTACCGAAACAATAGCAGTCAATCCTTCACGGAAATCATCTCCAGCAATATCAAATTTCAATTTATCTAACATACCAGATTCATCCGCATACTTTTTAAGCGTATGTGTTAATCCACGACGGAAACCAGATAAATGTGTTCCACCCTCATGTGTATTAATATTATTCACATAAGAATGTAAGTTTTCAGCGTAAGATGTGTTGTAAATCATAGCAACCTCAACAGGCACACCATTCTTTTCACCTTCAAAAGCAATTACATCTTTCATTAATGGTTCACGCGTCGCATCCAAATACTGAATAAATTCTTTTAAACCTTCTTCAGAATGAAATGTTTCGCCTTCAAATTCGCCATCCTCTTTTTTGTTTCGTCTATCAACTAAATGCACCGTAATACCTTTATTCAAATACGCTAACTCACGCAATCTACTCGCCAAAGTATCATAATTATACTCTAAAGTCTGCGTAAAAATCGTAGGATCTGGTCTAAACGTAACCGTAGTTCCTCGTTTATCGGTTTCTCCTACTGTTTTTACAGGATATAACGTTTTACCACGCTCATATTCTTGCTCGTAAATATTCCCATTTCTGTAAACCGTGGCTTTTAAATGTTCAGATAATGCATTTACACAACTCACACCAACACCGTGCAAACCACCAGAAACCTTATAAGAATCTTTATCAAACTTACCACCTGCCCCAATTTTAGTCATAACAACCTCAAGTGCAGACACACCTTCTTTCTTATGCAAATCTACTGGAATACCACGACCATCATCTTCCGTAGTAATCGAGTTATCCTCATTAATAATAACAGTAATATTGTTACAATGTCCTGCTAAAGCTTCATCAATCGAGTTATCCACCACCTCATAAACCAAATGGTGTAAACCTCGCGTACCAACATCTCCAATGTACATCGATGGGCGCATACGAACATGCTCCATACCTTCTAAAGCCTGAATACTATCAGCCGAATAGTTATGCTTATTAAACTCTTCTTTACCTTCGCTCATATCATCTATTTAGTTAATTTTATTATTCATTTTAATTATTTGGGCGTTACCCAAGGGTCGGGCTTTCACTACTCGCTCCCTCCTAAGTCGGGGAGTTCAAACATGCCGTTCAATCCCTAACGCACCCACTTGCCAAATTCATGCTCAAAACCAATCCAGACTCTCTATTTGTCTGAGCCTAATATTTAACATAAAAAAAGACGCACAATGGCATCCTTTTGAATACAAACAAATATACGAAATTACAGCCCTTTTATAACCCATTTTAAGATGACATTAAGATAATTATCAACAATTGTTAATTACTTAAAAGTCGCTTAAATCGCTTAAAAAGTATCTTAAATTTAATTTTAAGCATTTTTAACTCACTTGTAGAATCACAAAAACACCAAAACCTCTTAACGATGCGATTTTGGTGTTTCGTAATTATAATAATGGTATAAATTAGCTACTAATAATTCTAAAAACTATCGTTTAAGTATCTTTTTAGTAATAACATGGTTGTCCGAAAAAATCTTCACAAGATATACCCCAGAATTCAAACCTGAAATATCAAAATTATTTTGGTTTGAAATAGTATTACCTGAAAACGAACTCACTTCTTTACCTAAAATTGAATATACTTTAACAGTATCAACTTTTGATTGATGTGAAGAAATACTAAAAGCATTTGTTACTGGATTTGGGTATAAAGCAAAATCTGCTCTTTTCACTTTATCTTCAACATCTAAAGTAGTTAGATTTAGCACCCATGGTTCCAGATTAGTTGTACCATCGTTTGCAGCAAAATACAAATCGTCTCCTAACACAAAAAAGTTTTTGGATCACTACCGTTTCCATTAGCTTCAACAGAAGGATTTATATCTTGAAAAAGAACAGTACCAGATTCAGTCCCATCAGATTGCCATAATTCTTTATTCTGATTAATATCGCCCGCACCAAAAAACAAATATCCACCATAGCTTACCATTTCATTAATATAACTGCTTTTATTAGCCCCTGTAACTATATCTTTTACCATTTGGGCGCCTCCTATTCCATTAGCTTTCCAAAGTTCATTTCCATCAGAACCATTATTGGCTACAAAAAACAATACTCCGTTATGATTTACTAACGCTTGCGGGTAACTACTACCATTCCCTGGATTTACATCATGCACTCTCTGAAAAGCTCCAGAGTATGTTGCCACGTAAAGTTCTGTTCCCCCAGTATTAGCCTGAGCAGAAAAAAACAATTCGGTTTCATAAATGATATTTGGGTTTCCTCTTGTACCAATATCTCTTGAGCCTGATAGTACAAAATTACTAGGGTTCATTAAAGTCCTATTAATCGTTCCTGTTTCTGTACCATCACTTTCCCATAAATTTGTTTGACTTCCATTATAAGCCGAGAAATATATTTTTCCAATATGCGGATGTGCAATCAAATATCTTATGTTACTACCACCAGAAGCGCGAATATTTTTTACTAATCCTGTTCCTACACTTGTTCCATCAGACTTCCAAAGTTCATAACCATTAACACCTTCATCTGCAGAAAAAAATAGCGTATTATTGAGTACAATCAGTTCTCCCCCATAAATACTACCTTGATCAGTTCCATTTATGTTTAAAACCATTACAGTACCCAATTCTGTACCATCGCTTTCCCAAAGTTCTAAACCATGTGTACCATCATCAGCAAAAAAATATAGTTTCCCATTTAATACTACAATATCAGTATTACTACTTAATCCATTTTGGTTGCCTGGGTTTATATCCTTTACTATTACTGTTCCAATTTCTGTCCCATCTGTCTCCCAAAGCTCTACACCTTTAGCTTTGGTAGTAGCTTTAAAATATACTTTACCATTTAATTCCACTAAACTTGATGGGTTACTAAACAAATTTCCTGGGTTAATATCTTTTACCAAGCTTGTAGTTCCTCCTACTGTTTTCCATAGCTCTCTACCATTAATACCATTATCGGCAGAGAATAATAACATACCATTAAAATCGTAAAAATCATTTGGGTTAGACCAAGTATTACTTTGTTGGTTGATATCTTTAAGTAATTGTGTACCCATGGTTGTTCCATCAGAAAACCAAAGTTCATTACCATGAAATGTACCATCATTGGCTGAGAAAATTACATTTCCGTTTAAACCAATAATATGCTCAACATGATTATCATCCCATTGAGGGTTTATAACTTTAACCAGCTTAGTACCTATTGCTGTTCCATCAGTTTTCCATATCTGATAAAAACATTCGTTTCTTCCTTGAAAATACAATTCATTGCCAATAACTGCTCTTGTACCATTATGAAAAAACTCATCTACCTCAGTAATTATCTCATTAGTTCCTGCTGTAGTACCATCACTTTCCCAAAAAGTGCTATTAAAATTAATAGCAATCAATTTAGAATTAAAAACCTCAAGAGATTTTAATGCACCAGTTTGCTTTACTTCTACTGTACCTATTTCAGTACCATCAGATTTCCAAAGTGTTGTTCCAAATGCAATAAAAAATTCATTATTAAAACTTGCTTTAGGGTTCTCAAAAGTAAATGTGTTTGATAACCCTGGAGTTATATCTTTTACCATGATAGTTCCAACATCTGTCCCGTCTGTTTTCCACAACTCATTACCATTAGTTCCATTTGTGGCCGTAAAAAAGACAATGCCATTGGCGATACCAAAATTGGTTGGGTAAGAATTTTTATTGCTTCCTAAATAAATATCTTTAACCAAAACCGTACCCGCTGAAGTTCCATCTGTTTTATATAATTCATTGCCTTTTCCATCAGAAGCATTTCCTGAATAATAAAAGTGCGTTCCTAATTTTATATAACGATTTCCAAAAATGGGAATGTTTGAAATTTTGACTGTTCCAACTTCACTACCATCTGTTTTCCAAAGCTCGTTACCCAAACTGAACAACAATTCTCCGTTAAGATCTGAATGAACTAAAAGATTTCCATTAACCAATGTTTTTACCAATACAGTTCCAACTTCTGTACCATCTGTTTTCCAAAGATTATGAACATTAAAAGCTGTTTGTTCAAAAAACAAAAGCTCATTATTTAAAACATGTGCTTTTAACTCTCCGTAAATACCACTATCAGCTCCTAATACAATATCTTTTACCATGATAGTTCCTACAGAAGTGCCATCAGTTTTCCATAGTTCGTTACCATTAATACCATTATTTGCAGCAAAATAAATTTCATTATTAAATTCTATTTTATTTGAAGGGCGACTACTTCCATTTCCCGTGTTAATATCCTCTAATAAAGTTGCTTGCCCCATTATGGGCGAGCTGATTAATACCAAAAGAATACATTGTATTATTTTTTTCATGTTGATTAGATTTAATTCAATTTACAAGTGCAAATTACCCTGTAAATCACAGCTAATCAATACGAAGAGTTACGTATATTTTAAAGTAAGTATTTAAATTTTAAGAAGTTAGTTCAGCCCCTAAACCATAACCACAAACACCAATATAATCTATATTTAGACCCGGTTTTGCTAAATTTAAAATTCCAATAATAGATTCCGCCATGTAACCCGTCACAGTTTTGGCGTCTTAAGTATTCATTAAATTTATTACTAAAAAAATTTAAATCATCAAACATGATGCATGTCACTTTTTAGACTATAAGTTCAAGTTAATTTTGTCTCAAACTTTAGAAGTAAAATAAATATGATGCTTAAAAAAAGAATATTTACAATAGGACTACTAACCCTAATTCTAACCTTTCCAAAAATTTTAACAAGCCAAAATAAAACAGTCGGAAAACCTAAAATAAAGTGGAATATAACCTCTCAAATATGGTTAAGGTACTCTGATTTAAACGAAGGCTCTCTTATATATGATGAACCTGCTTCAGAATTTTTAGATATCTCAATTAGGAGGTTACGTATTCCTGTATCGTCCCAAATAACACCTAATATTTTTGCTTATGCAATTTTTGGAGGCAACAATTACAATTTTAAAAATAAAACTTTTTCACTTGATGTTTTAGATTTATATGTTGAATATAAATTTGCCAAATTCTTAGAGATTGGTGTTGGCAAATCTGGTTGGCAAGGTTTAAATAGATGGAACATTCGTTCTAGTAAAACCATGATGGGATTAGACACACCTCTTTTCACCTTGAACTCTGTTGAAAAAAATGATGATTTAGGACGTTTATTTGGGGTTTGGCTTAAAGGACAAGCTGGTAAATTTGATTATAGACTTGCTTTTAACAGACCATTTGCCGTAACTGTCGTGCCTAATGGCGAAGTGAATTTTGCAAATAGTAAACCTAGAGTAAAAACTTCATCTTATGTGAAGTACCAATTTTTTGATCATGAGTCTAATAAATCTGCTTACCAAACAGGCACCTACATGCAATCTAAAAAAGTATTTAATATTGGTGCTGGGATTCAACATCAAGACAAAGCCATGAGTGATGGCGATGCAAAACTTGAAAGCACTACTTTTTATGACATTAACCATTTTGCAGCAGATTCTTTTTTAAACCTACCACTAGCTAATGGTAATGCCATAACCGCTTATTTAGGATTTTTTGATTACAATTTTGGAGAAAACTATATTAGAAACGTTGGCGCTAACAACCCTACTACTGGCGGCGGAATAGACTTTAATGGCGCTGGTATAGCATTTCCTATGATTGGTACTGGTACCACTTGGTACACGCAATTTGGATACGCTTTTAAACAAACAAATTTTTTAAGTCAACCTATGGTTATTCAACCAAATATTGCAATTCAACACTCAAATTGGGACGTACTAGAAGATAATATGACAGTTTTTGATTTTACAATTAACTTTTTATTAAACGGGTCTCATAATAACAAATTCAGTTTAGGGTACCAACATCGTCCTATTTTTAATATGACTACTTTAAAACAGAAAGATTATAAAGGTATGGCAGTATTACAATACCAAATTTCTGTAAAATAGATTTTTTTGTGACTATCAAATATTTAATTGAAAAAGTTGCGGAAATATGATTTCGCAACTTTTTTATGACCAGCAAACTCAAAATTTTAATTCAACACCCGAACCAAATCCATCAGCATATAAAATATGTCCATCTTTAAAACCTACACCTGTAGCAATATCGGCTTCTATAAGCATAGCTCCATCGGCATCAATATCATCCAAAAGTGGTGCTAGTTGTACTAAATTTGATATCCCAATGCTAGATTCGGTCATACAACCTGCCATAACTTTAAGATTTAAATCTCTAGCTTTTTCTATCATTTTTAATGCTGGAGTAATCCCACCGCACTTCATCAATTTTATGTTGATGCCGTGGAATGTTTCGGCACATTTTTCAACATCTTCAAATCTTTGACAACTTTCATCAGCAACAGTCGGGAGCACACTTTTTTCTTTACTTTCTTCATGGCTTCCCAATCTCCAGCTTTAAGCGGTTGTTCAATAAATTCAACGCTTAATTCTTTTAAAGCCTTAGATTTACTAATAGTTTCATCTACTCCCCAAGCACAATTGGCATCAATTCTAAAAACAGCATCTGTTATTTCTCGTAACGCTTCTATGATTTTTACATCATCAGGAGTTCCTAATTTTATCTTATAAATTGGCCAAGGATTTTCAATAATTTTAGATTTCATTTTTGAAATGTCATCTATTCCAATGGTGTAATTTGTTTTAGGAATATTTAAATCAGCCTTACTCCAAAAACTTCGCAATGTTTTCTTATTGAATCTTGAATAAAAATCCCAATACGCACAATCGATAGCACAGAGTGCAAAATAATTATCACGAAGTAATGACTCTAATTGTAACCACAACTCATTTGGATGTAGCCCAAAACTGCCTTCAATAATACTCGAAACATTTTGAATTGCCGTTTCTAATTTTTCAACAGTACTCCCGTAATACGGGTTTACAGTCGCTTCTCCATAGCCTGTAATCTCCCCATTTGAAATGGAAACAATAAACGTATTTTGAACAGTAACCGTGTATCGTGAAGTCGTAAAAGGGTCTCTTAATTTAAGTTGATAATGTGCTGAAGTCATCATTAAATTCATCTCATAAATATAAAAAAGTTAACTACTACTTACATTTATCTAGTTCTGATACTAAAAAGCACTTTCAATATGATGATAATACGATGTAAAATCCGAGAAATTGACAATAAAACAGCACTTATTTTGAATATTTAAAAGCAATAAAAACACCTAGCTAACTTTCAAAGGCCAAACACCTATTCTACATAAAAACTTTCGTAATTTTACGAGCTAATTTTTTTATTATAAACAAAGTATAAGATGAGTAAAATTATGACAGTCGACGTTTTGTCGAGTATTAAAGGAGCGCAGCCATCAGAGGATGTGAATAAGTTATTTGAAGTAATTAAAAATGCAAATGCGTCAAATAATAATTCTTTTAATAATAATCATAATAATGCGGTGTCTTTAAATAATTTGAGAGACGATGTAGTGATTGACAGTTCTGAAATTGAAAAACGAATCATTATCGAAAACTTTCCAAAAGAAAAAAACGGCTATTTAGTTGTTTCTAAAGTAATTGAAGAATAGTTATGGAGTCTCAAATACATACAATCCATCAACAGTTGGTGGATCAAAAAATAACTTGTACGCAATTGGTGCAAGAGAAGCTGGATGCTTTAAAACAAAATACACACAATACCGTTAATGCACTTCTAGACACTTTGGCTTTAGATTTAGCTAAAAAAGTAGATACTAAAATTGCCAATGGAGAAACTATTGGGCTTTTGGAAGGTGTCCCATTCGGAATTAAAGATGTGTATATGGTGCAAGGCACTCATACAACTGCGAGTTCAGATTTATTAAAAAATTATAAATCTGCATATACAGCAACGGCAATTCAAAAATTATTGGATGCTGGTGCAATACCTTTAGTAAAAGAAAACTGTGATAGTTTTGGTCACGGGTCTTCTTCTGAAAACACCATTTTCGGCGCCGTTAAAAACGCTATAAACCCCGATTTAGTTGGTGGTGGTTCTAGTGGTGGTTCTGCTGTAAATGTCGCTAAAGATTACACGGTATTTTCTATTGGTGGCGATACTGGAGGTTCTATTCGTCAGCCTGCTGGTTATAATAATGTATATGGTTTAAAACCTACTTACGGACGCATTTCTCGTTACGGATTAATGGCGTATGCATCGTCTACAGATTGTGTGGGACCCATTGCAAAATCTATTGAAGATATTCGTATTGTATTGAATGTGATGAGCGGCAAAGATGTAAAAGACCAAACCTCTTACGCTTCCGCGGAAATTACTCAGGATGCAATTTCAAATTCTGAAACTATTAAAACCGTAGGTTATTTTAAGAACTTTATTGAAACAGATGCTATTGATGCTCAGGTAAAGTCTGATTTTTTAGGAGCTATTGAAAATATAAAAGCTAAAGGTATCAAAGTGAAAGCATTGGATTTCTTTGAATCTAACACTTTAGTTTCAACATATTATACCTTAGCAATGGCCGAAACAGCATCTAATTTATCACGTTTAGATGGCACGAATTATGGCAATCGTATTGAAGGCGATAATTTAATAGATACTTACGCTGTAACCCGTTCTGAGAATTTTTCAGAAGAAACAAAACGCAGAATAGTTGGTGGAAATCAAGTACTATCTCAAGGATTTTCAGATGAAATTTACTTGAAAGGCTTAACATTAAGAGATCAAATTGCTGAAAATTTTGAACACGATTTTAATGAAGTAGATATCATTATTTCGCCTGTTACACCAAACACGCCTCCAAAAATTGGAGACAGTTTAAAAGATCCACACGCCATGTATTTATCTGATGCATATACTGTTGGTTTTAGCCTAGGGCAATTACCAACTTTAACAGTACCACAAGGTACTGCAACAGGATTACAAATTACGGCTGCAAAAAATAATGACGAACTTGTTTTGAAGTTTGCTAACTTCTTAAAAGACACGATATAATGGACTTAGAACAATTAAACAATCTGCTTAAAAAGCATGAATTAGAGTTGGTAATCGGTCTTGAAACACACGTTCGATTAAACACAAAAACGAAGTTATTTTGCTCTTGTGCAAATCAAGAAATAGAGCAACCTAATCAAAATATCTGTTCGGTGTGTACCGGACAAATGGGGGTTTTACCTGCCATTAATAAAGAAGCAATTACAAAGGCAATTTACTTCGGAAAAGCTGTAAAGTCTACTTTTGAAAACGAAGTAATTTCTTGGGACAGAAAGCATTATGAATATCCAGATAACCCAAAGAATATTCAGATTACACAGTTTCATAACCCTGTAATTCCTGACGGACAAGTATCGTGTTTCCGCAATGATGGCTCGCAATTTACAGTAAACTTAACGCAAGTCCATATTGAGGAAGATGCTGCTAAACTAATGCACGAAAAGAAGGTATCGTTAGTCGATTTTAACAAAGCAGGTGTACCACTTATTGAAATCGTTACTGAGCCTTGCATTCGTCATATCGAAGATGCATCAACATACGCGCAATACATTCAACGTATTGTTCAGAATTTAGGGATTTCTGAAGCTAACCTTGAAAAAGGCGAGTTCAAATCGGATGTTTCTGTATCACTCCGTAAAAAACGCGATTATAATTTAAATCCGCGTACCGAAATAAAAAACTTGAACTCGTTTAAGTTTATGGTTGATGCTTTGAAAGAAGAAGTTGAAAAACAACTCCGCTATTATATCGAACATAAAGAATTTAGACCAGACCAAACTACGGTATTATGGGATGCAGAATTGAAGCAAACCAAAACCATGCGTAAAAAAGAATTTGAAGCAGATTACCGCTTTATTTCTGAGCCAGATTTACCGTTTGTAAGCATAAAAGAGGTGGTAGAGTCTATTGATGTAGATTTAAGCACCTTACCTTTTGCTGTAGAATCTATTTTAATAAAAGGTGGCGTGTTACCTCAAGATGCTAAGTTTTTCACAGCAGATGCGTTACGTTCTGAAACTTTTGTTGCGATTAACAACGTCATTAAAGACCCATCCTTTGTTGCAAAAACATTAGTTAATAATATTGACGCTGAAGCTTATGGCGATATTCATAACATCAACCATTTAATTGAAATTTTTCAATTGTTTAAAGATGAAAAAATCACTTCAGTTTTAGTTCAAAATGCAATAACGTCTTATTTAAAAGATAGAACGTTTAACTATAACCAGTATTTTGAAGATAACACGATTTCAGAATCTCAAATTGAAGATGCTATTGCAAAAGTGATTTCAGATAATGAAGCGATTGCAAACGATATCCGTTCTGGAAACCAAGGAAAAGCAGGGATTCTGGTTGGAAAAGTGATTGGTATTATTGGTAAAGGCGCTTCTGGAAAAGTAATCCGTGAGGGCATTTTAAAAGCGCTAGCTGGAGAGGTTGGAAGCACGAAGACCGAAGACGAAAATACAACTCAACAACAAACACCTCAACAACAAACAACTAAAAAGGAAGAAGAAATTCTACCTGAAATTCCAATCGTCATTAAAGACGACTACAGAACCCATGTTATTTCTGAGATTTCAGATGAGAGTATCAACAAAAATGTTACGCTTTCTGGATGGGTATCTAGTGTGCGTGACCATGGTGAGTTAATTTTTATCGATTTACGTGATTCGAGCACGCAAGTCTTTCAAGTGCGCTTAAGTAGAGAATCGTTTGCTAATTTAGATGAGTTGGTAAAATTGAAACCAGAATCAGTTATTACGGTGTCTGGAACTATTGTGCAACGTAAAGAAGATGATTATAACGCCGCTTTAAGAACGGGTAAAATTGAATTGGAAGCCAAAGATTTAGAAATTCTAAACCTTTCTAAAACGCTTCCTTTTGAAATTAAACGTGCTACAAAAACGAATGAAAATGTACGTTTTCAATATAAATATTTAGACCACAGAAATAATGATGTACGCCGCGTGATTGTTAATCGACATAAGGTTATCAAAATGATGCGTGATATTTTAGACGAGCAAGATTTCCTTGAAATTGAAACGCCTATTTTAAGTGCAGGAACTGATGAAGGCGCTCGTGAGTTTATTGTGCCAACACGTAAACAAGCAGGGGCATTTTATACGCTACCCCAAGCACCTCAGCAATTCAAGCAAATGTTGATGGTTTCTGGTTACGAGAAATATTTCCAGATAGCACGTTGTTTTAGAGATGAAGATTCTCGTGGCGATAGGCAACCAGAATTTACACAGTTGGATATTGAAATGGCGTATGCCAGCATGCAACAAATCATTGATTTGAACACAAACATGTTTAATGGTATTGTTGAAAAAATATATGGTAAAAAATGGATTTTACGTCCGTTTGAGGTGTTAACCTATAAACAAGCCATGGACGATTATGGCTGTGATAGACCTGATTTACGTTTTGGTTTAAAACTTCAAGATATTACGGAAATTGTCAAAGACACAACATTCCAAGTATTTAGCAAGCCAATTGAAGACGGTGGTATTGTAAAATGCATAAAGGTTTCTGCTGAAGAACAAGGTAACAAGCGTTTATCAAAAGGACAAATTGAAAAGTTAACCGCTTTAGCACAAAGTCATGGTCTTGGTGGTTTAGCCTATATTATTGTTAATGAAAACGATTTACAATCGCCAATTATTAAGTTTTTAGGCGAAGCTATTGCTGCAGGCATCATCAAAACAACTGATGCTAAGGTGGGCGATATTGTGTTCTTCTCTGCTGCAGATTATGCAACGGCAAATAAAGCTTTAGATGCTGTGCGTCAAGAATTAGGTAAAATGCTTCGTTTAATCAATCCAAAGGAATTAAGACCTGCTTGGGTTATTGATTTCCCGATGTTTGAAAAAACAGACGAAGGGCGTTGGACGTTTACTCACAATCCATTCTCAATGCCAGCTATTTATGATATTGAAAAACACATGAATGGTAAGGAAGAAGAAATTGGAAGCATCATCGCGCAACAATACGATTTAATCTTAAATGGCTACGAAATTGGTGGTGGTTCTGTGCGTGCTCACAAACCTGAAATTTTAGAAGCCACATACAAAAATATGGGCTACAACAAAGAAGAGATGATGAAGAGTGTTGGCACCATGTATAAAGCGTTCCATTATGGCGCACCACCTCACGGCGGTATTGCTTGGGGTGTAGATAGATTAATGATGATTTTAGAGAAAAAAGCATCTATCAGAGAAGTGATGGCATTCCCAAAAACAGGAACTAGCGAGGATTTATTATTTGGTGCGCCTTCTCAGTTATCTGATAGAAAGGTTGAGGAAATGAATGTAACGGTGATACGTAAATAGTATATAACCACCACAAATAATTTAAAAAATCCTGATAGCTTTCTATTGGGATTTTTTGAGTTTTTATTATTCGATAAATCCTGCAAATTTCCATCTGGTTCATTTTCTTTTGCTAATTTAGACCTACCCAACGAAACTAATTCATATACGAATATGATGTCAAGAATTTAGAAACACATTACAAGTATGAAAAAAACACATTTACTTTTATTATTTTATGTAATAAATTTTTATTCATATAGTCAAGAATATGTTCCTGCGGATAATTTTAAATTCAAGTTTATCAAAGCAAAAAAAGCTGTAGGTGGAAACTATGTTTATACTATAAAAACTTCAAAGGATGCGAAAAAAATTCAAGTAAGATTTAAAATGAAATCTAACTCTGGTGAGAGTGACAATTTTGACCCTAATAAGTTTTATTTAGTCTCAGATAAATACAAAACAAGGGTAAGACCACTAGATGTTAGACATAATTATGCTGCTGGATGGATTTATATCGGATTTGGACATTTGGTTGATTTCCAACCTCAAGACAAAAATTTAAAAGAATGGCTTTCATATAAACCTGAGATAAAAAATACATTCAATGAATTTAAAATTGAAGGCTATCAAGACGTATGTCCAAATATTAATTTTGGAACAAAGAAAAAACCAAAAATGGCATCACCATATTTAGACCATAAAGAATTGAAGTCTTGTAAAATTGACTTATATTTTTCTTCACCTAAAGATTTAAAAAAATCAGAATCTATTACGGAACTGAATTAATTGCGGACACTAAAATAAAATAAAAACTTAGGTCAATACATATATAATTTATTAATGTAAACTATTAAATAATGAAAAAAGCATCATGGATAGTAATAGGCATTTTATCTACACTAATTGGGCTGTATCCATTAATCTACTTTTTTATTGACAGACGCTTTGGGTTATTGGCATCAAAATCTGCAGAACTTTTGAGTGATACGGTATGGAATATTGCCTTTTATAGCCATATACTTCTTGGCGGTTTTGCACTTTTAATTGGTTGGTTACAGTTTAGTAGCAAATTGAGAAAAAGGCGTATTACCATCCATAGAACCATTGGAAAATTATACGTGATTGCTGTTTTAATTAGTGGCTTTTGTGGGCTTTACATTGCTATTCATGCCACAGGTGGGATGATAAGTGTCCTTGGATTTTTTATCTTGGGTTTAGTTTGGTTAAGCACCACTATTTTAGGCTTTAAATCCATTAAAAACGGGAACATTGCACTACACGAAAAATTTATGATTTATAGTTATGCCGCTTGTTTTGCTGCTGTAACTTTAAGAATCTGGCTACCTTTATTATCTAGTTTACTCGGCGAATTTATTGGCGCTTACAGGATTGTTGCTTGGTTATGCTGGGTTCCAAATATGATTGTGGCCTATTTTATTGTGAGGCATACTAGATTGGGGACTAATGCTAGCAGGTAACAGTAGGAGACATCATTAATTACCTGAATCCATTAATTTAATATAGAAATGCATGAATAAAAGCCAGCTTTTAAGGTAACGCCAAATAATTATATAATAATGTAAACTTTAACACTCCTACTCGACTTTTATAAAAACTTTAAGAGTAATCTCTCTTAACTTTAGCACTTAATCAAAAATATTAAAAACTTATTATGAAAACATCAACGTTTATTTCAACTATTGCCTTTGCGTTTATCATGCTTATTTCTACGAATGTAGATGCTCAAAAATTTAAAGGTTTAGATAAAAGCCCTATGGATGCTGCTGCTTTTCCTGTGGATTACAAGAACTCTGATAAATTGATAAAAATTGTTTACAGCAGACCGCAATTAAAAGGAAGAGCTATTAGTAAACTAGCGCCAAATGGTAAAGTTTGGAGAACTGGAGCTAACGAAGCACCTGAATTAACGCTTTTTACAGACATGAAGCTTGGTAAAACAACTATAAAAGCTGGAACTTATAGTTTTTATGTGATGCCTGGAGAAAAGGAATGGACTGCTATTATTAGTACAGATGTAAATGTTTGGGGATCTTATTTTTATGATGAAGCTAAAGATGTAGCGCGTTTATCGGTTCCTGTTTCTTCTAGTGAAGAATCGTTAGAAGCTTTTTCTATGGCGTTTAGCAAATCTGATAATGGTGTTGATTTACATTTAGGTTGGGGAACTACTAGAATTGCTGTGCCTTTTACGAAATAGATAAATAGTAGAAATTTAATATATAAATGCTCTTAATGTTATTAAGGGCATTTTTTGTTTTATGGCATGTTTGAGTGAGCCTTATGAGTGAGTGCGCTAGGGATTGTAGTGGAAAGCCCACAGCCCGACGCAGGAGGTGCGAGGACTTGCAGCGGAAAGCCCGACCCTTGGGTAGCGCCCTAATAAAAATTATGATTAATTAGTCCTTTGTGTCTTCGGACATGTAGTACAAACGTTTTAGGCTTTTTTGAGTAACCGGAATCGAAATACACCTATTATAAAAAAGATGGCGCTAAATATTAAGGATACTAGTGCCAAATACTTGAAATTTGGGAAATCTTTTAACTGAAAAAAACCTATGCTTCCTAAGAGCAAATATAGCGACGACCTGATGTAAGATAGTAATGTACGCTCGTTTGCTAAACGCGTACGCTCGATGGCGAGGTAATCTCTGAGGATTACTTTTTCGTCGGGGTTAAAATCGCGTCCGAATTTTAAGAGTTTCATGTTAAGGGATGTTTAAGTATTTGTGTGTTTGCAAGGATACTTTCCACTTTGGGTGTTTCATAACGTAATCTACAATTTCTGGAACTACTTTATCGCGTTTGCTCCACTCGGGTTGTAAATACAAAATACAGTTTTTATTGACTTTGGCTGCTTGTTCTTCGGCAAAACGAAAATCGTCTTTATTATAAACAATCACTTTAAGTTCATCTGCTTTATCATAAACTTCCTTGGTGGGTAACTTCATTTTTTTGGAGATAGGCAAATCCAATCCCAAACACCAGTTAACTTATAAGCTCCTGATGTTTCAATATGTACTTGTAAACCTTCGGCTTTTAATTGTGTTGTTAAAGGCGTCATGTTCCAAGTTAAAGGCTCGCCTCCTGTGATAACAATGGTATCACTATATTTTTTTGCGTTTTCGACTATTTTTTTGCTTTCGGTTGGTGGGTGCAAATCGGCATTCCAGCTTTCTTTTACATCACACCAATGGCACCCAACATCGCAACCGCCAATACGCACAAAATATGCTGCTGTTCCTTTATGGAAACCTTCGCCTTGAATGGTATAAAACTCTTCCATTAGCGGCAACATTTCGCCTTTATTTACTAATTGTTGTATTTCTTTTTTCATAAGTGCGCAAAGATACAAATTCAAATATGTTAATGCTATTTTTGTATTTCATCGGATTTTTATATCTTTACGTCGAAAATAAAATAAAAATTGCTAGCTCTCTAGTCCCTAAAGAATGAAAAAAATAGCCTACGCAATGTTAATGCTTTGTATTAGCATGCACTATTGTTATGCTCAAGTTGGTATTGGTACTACCAGTCCACATAGTTCTACTGTACTTCATGTTGAAAGCGCAAATAAGGGCTTTTTACCTCCTGTTGTAAGCTTAACAAGTGTAAGTGATGTTACAACAATTGCTTCTCCAATAGAGGGATTAATGGTTTATAGTCCATCATCAAATAACTGCAATTTGCCTTCAGGCATTTATGTATTTAATGGCACTACTTGGTCTAGTATGAAATCTGGCACCTCGTATTCAAGATTAATTAGAGATCATATTGGTATAGGTAATGTTACTTTTACGGCTTATAGTTCGACTAATTCGTATGGTAATTACAACAGTTTATTTGACAATGTTGACAATACTGGTGGAGCTTCTTTTCACTCAACAAGAAGTGGATCTCCAACTGGAGATTGGGGTTTTGGGGTTACACTACCAAGTAATTATACCATATCACAACTAATTCTTGATGGTAGAAATGATTGCTGTACCAATAGAATACAAAATGTGATAGTTAGATTATACAGTTGTGGGAACCTAGTGTATTCCGCTCCTGCCATCTCAAGCTCAGTTACTGGTGATAATACTGTTACTATCCCTAATATTTATGCAAATGAAATAAGACTTGTGGTTGCAAGTGGAGGTACCACACCTGGAGGTGCTGTTATAAATTTTTCTGAGCTAGATGTTGTAGGCTCAGACTAATAAAACCATATTTTTTTCTTCCTTTTATTTCCTGTATTTTTATGCAAAATTGTAGCATATGAGTAACAAGGATACCTTTTTAAATATATAACTGAAGGCAACACAACCAAAGGCGATTTTATTCCAGTTGGTGCAGCCATGCTAAATGGAGAAACCGTAACTGGAGCGCATGTAAAAATACCTTTAAAAACCATGAACCGCCATGGCTTAATTGCCGGTGCTACTGGTACAGGAAAAACAAAATCGTTACAGGTTTTAGCCGAAAATTTGAGTGAAAAAGGTGTACCTGTTTTACTTATGGATATTAAGGGAGATTTAAGTGGGTTGGCAAAACCAAGCCCTGGCCATCCTAAAATTGATGAACGTCACGAAAAAATTGGTTTACCTTTTGAAGCTAAAGCATTTCCTGTGGAAGTTTTAACGCTTTCTGAGCAAGATGGAGTGAGACTTAGAGCTACGGTTAGTGAGTTTGGACCTGTTTTATTATCTCGTATTTTAGACCTAAACGAAACGCAATCGGGTGTAGTCGCTGTATTGTTTCAATATTGTGATGATAATAAATTACCTGTTTTAGATCTTAAAGATTTTAAAAAGATTTTGCATTATGCCACAAATGAAGGTAAAGCCGAATTTACCGAGGCTTATGGTAGAATTTCTACCGCTTCAACAGGTGCTATCCTCAGAAAAATTATAGAATTAGAACAACAAGGCGCAGATTTGTTTTTTGGCGAAACTTCGTTTGAAGTTGATGATTTATTGCGAATTGATGAAAACGGTCGTGGTTACATCAATATTATCAGATTAACTGATATTCAAGATAGACCTAAGTTATTCTCAACATTTATGCTGAGTTTATTGGCTGAAATTTATTCAACATTCCCCGAACAAGGCGATAGTGGCAGACCAGAGTTAATTATTTTTATAGATGAAGCGCACTTAATTTTTAATGAAGCTTCAAAAGCACTTTTAAATCAAATTGAAAGTATTGTTAAATTGATAAGAAGTAAAGGTGTTGGTTTATATTTTGTAACGCAAAATCCGACTGATGTTCCTGAAGCTGTTTTAGGGCAGTTGGGGTTAAAAGTTCAACATGCACTTAGGGCTTTTACCGCTAAAGACAGAAAGGCTATAAAGCTGACTGCTCAAAACTATCCAGATTCCGAATATTATGACACTACTGAAGTATTAACTTCCTTAGGAATTGGAGAAGCATTAGTTTCTGCTTTAGACGAAAAAGGACGTCCTACGCCTCTTGCCGCTACCATGATGCGTGCGCCAATGAGTAGAATGGATGTATTGACAGATACAGAACTAGCTAGTTTATTATCAAAGTCTAAAATGGCTAAGAAATATAACGAAACTATAGACAGAGAGAGTGCATACGAATTACTTAACGAAAAAATAAAAAAGGCAGAAGCTGAAGAAGCGAAAGAAAAAGCCCGAAAGGAAAAGAAGCTCTTAAAAAAGCAGAATCTAAAAGAAAAACAACATCTACAAGACGAAAAAGTACACGTATGAATCCTATTGTAAAAGTATTGACAAGTGCAACTTTTATAAGAAGTGTATTTGGTATTCTTACCAAAGTGATGCGTAAATAATTTAGTCCTCAGAGGCTTTAAAACAAATTAAAATTTAACCCATTTTTAAGAATGAATAAATCATTTCTATACTTATTTTTAATAGTATTAGTTTTTGCATCATGTCAAAAACAACAAAACCCTTTTCAAATTGCAAAACAGAACGTTGGTCTTTTAAATGATTCCACGCAAGTAAAGGATTTAGACCTCATTTTCAAAAATGATTCCATTGTAAAACGTATTGGCGGCGATGAATTTATAGGCAACAAAAACGACATTGAAATCTATGATAAAACTGGTAAACATTTGTTGGTGCTTACACCTTCACAATCATTGGACTCCACCTCAACAATTGAAACCGTTAGAATTATAGATGAACGCTATAAAACAGATAAAAACATTTCAACATTAAGTACTTTTAAGGATTTGTCTAGTAATTATAACATCTCTAGAATTGATAATTTAATCAATTCAATTGTGATTAGTGTGAATAGCCTAAACGCAAGTTTTGCAATAGATAAAAAAGAACTACCTTCAAACTTGAGAGTTGATATGGATTTAAATATTGAAGCAGCACAAATCCCTGACAACGCAAAAATCAAGTATTTTTTATCAATTGGCACTAAAACCAAACTATGAATCCTTTTTTATCTAAAATATTAGTTGATGTTGCTCGAAAAAAGCTCGAAAAAACAAGAGCAGAGAAACCTGCAAGTAAAAAAGAGATTGAACCATTGGTTAGAAGAATGCATGTGGAATTGACTCATGCCATTAAAGAATACATTTTTATTGCAATTGGTGTTTTTTCAGCAGGTTTTGGGTTAAAAGGTTTTTTATTACCCAATAGCTTTATTGATGGTGGTGCCACAGGTATTTCTTTACTTCTTGAAAATGTAACATCGCTAGACCTTAGTGTTCTTTTAATAATTGTTAATGCACCATTTATCTATTTAGCGTCAAAAACTATTGGTAATAAATTTGCTATAAAAAGTATTATAGCTATTGCATTTTTATCCATAGTTGTACATTTTGTGGATTACCCAACCATTACAGAAGACAAATTACTTATCGCTGTTTTTGGTGGTTTCTTTTTAGGTTTAGGGATTGGAATGTCTATGAGAGGTGGTAGTGTTATTGATGGTACCGAAGTTTTGGCTATTTATTTAGGAAGAAAACTATCACTTACCATTGGTGATGTACTATTGCTTATTAATATTTTAATTTTCTCAGTTGGTGCTTATGTGCTGTCTATGGAAACTGCACTTTATGCTATTTTAACCTATTTATCAGCTGCAAAAACAGTCGATTTTGTTGTGGATGGTGTTGAAGAATATGTAGGCGTTACCATTATCTCTAACAAGCATAAAGAAATGAGATTAATGCTTACCCAAAAGCTAAGACGTGCTTGCACTATTTATGCAGGAAAAGGTGGTTATGGCTCAAGTGGAGATAGCTATGACAAAGATATTATTTATACCATCGTAACCCGTTTAGAACTCGCTAAACTACAAACCGAAATTGATAAAATTGATAGGGATGCTTTTGTTGTTATGGGTGTTGTAAAAGATTTAAAAGGAGGTATGATTAAGAAAAAACCTTTAAAAGAAAGTCATTAAGGAGTTTATCAAATTATGTCTCATAAAAAATATACCATTCAAAACACCCCCTTTGAAGTACCTACAACTGACGGTAAAATGATCCATGAACATTTTGGCAATGCTACCGATGGAAATTCGCAAATTAGTATTGCCCATTTGAAAGCGCCTGCTGGCTGGAGCGAACCCTTTCAAACACCAGAATTTGATGAATATACGTTCATCATAAAAGGCAAAAAACAATTTATTATTGAAGATGAAGTTGTGGTTTTAGAAGTAGGACAATCCATTAAAATTGAAAAAAACACGCGTGTACAATATTCCAACCCCTTTACAGAAATGTGTGAATATTTGGCTATTTGCACACCAGCATTTTCTATGAATTTAGTAAACAGAGAAGGTTAAATGGATAGACTCATCCCTAAAATTATTGGATTTTATATCAATTTCACAAGCCTTTTTTCTTCTAAATATGCGGCACATCTAGCAATCAAAATTTTCTCTACGCCCAGAAAGGGCAGATTGATTTCTGAAGAAGAAAACTATCTTAAATCAGCTTCTAAAGAGATTGTACTATTCAATGATATATCATTAGCAACCTATAATTGGCATGGAAAAAAAGATACTATTTTATTAGCTCATGGTTGGGAAAGTAATTCCTTTAGGTGGAAAAACTTAATTGAATTTTTAAAACATCAAGATTACAATATTATTTCGATGGATGCTCCTGCACATGGTGGCTCTGGTAGTAAAATTTTCAATGCCCCCTTGTATTCAGAATGTATCAATGTAATTGCTGAAAAATTTAAAGCTGATGTTATCGTTGGTCATTCAGTAGGCGGAACTGCTAGTTTAGTTGCACTACATAATCATAAACTTCAATCGGTAAAAAAATTAGTGTCTTTGGGAGCACCTTCAAATTTTGTAAACACCTTTAATAACTACACAGGAATGATGGGCTACAACAAAAGAGTTTTTCAAAAGCTATAGATCAAAGCTTTTTAAAACATTTTGGATTCTTAATAGAACTATTTTAAAATTGAGAATTTCTCAAAGAATATTAAAACTGAAGTGCTTCTTATCCATGATAAAAAGGATAGAATTATTTCCTACCGAGATGCATTAGAAAATAAGAAATATTTGAAAGATGCTGAACTCATAAAAACTATAGGGCTAGGTCATGGCCTCAAATCCGACAAAGTATATCAACATATTTTAGACTTTTTAAACGTATAACTTTATTGTATTTTTGAACCATGACAGAAGTAGCATTAAAACGTATCAATAAATTTTTAAGTGAAGTTGGATATTGTTCCAGAAGAGAAGCCGATAGGCTTATTGAAGCTGGAAGGGTAACCATTAATGGTGCTGTTCCAGAAAAAGGCACAAAAATAGCAACAAACGATACAGTTGCAGTTGATGGAGAAGAAATTAAAAATACCAAAGAAGCATTTGTTTATTTAGCATTCAATAAACCAATTGGTATTGTTTGTACTACTGATACTTCAGTTGAAAAAGACAATATCATCGACTTTATTAATTATCCAAAACGTATTTTCCCTATCGGAAGATTAGATAAACCTAGCGAGGGTTTAATTCTCTTAACTGATGATGGCGATATCGTTAACAAAATTCTCCGTGCCAGTAATAATCACGAAAAAGAATATATTGTTACTGTAGACAAACCAATTTCTCAAACATTTATTCAACGCATGGCTGGTGGTATTCCATTAGCAGATTTGAATAAAACGACTAAGAAATGTAAAGTCGAAAAATTAGGCACTTACAAATTCAAAATTATTTTAACACAAGGTTTAAATAGACAAATTCGCCGTATGTGTGATTATTTAAATTACGAAGTACAAACTTTGAAACGTGTTAGAATCATGAATATTAATTTAGATACATCTGTAGGGGAATATCGTGAACTCACAAAAGAAGAGTTTAATGATTTAAATGCGCTTTTGGAAGATTCTACTAAAACTTTCCTGAAAAACAGTACTAAAAAAAGCATAAAATAAATTCAAAACACTTAAAATAGGTTGAGTTTATTAAATATTCTTATTTTTGAAAAATCTAATTAATCATGGTAAGAATTTTAGCATTAGTTTTAACTTTAGTTGGTATGGCCGGCTTAATTATGGGTGTACTTGGAATTTTCGGAAATCCAATCATAGCATCTTTAAGCCCTTGGGCATTAGCTATTTTGGGCATTATCTTTTTTATAGCTGGTGTTTCCATGCTTAAATACGGTAAAAGTAAATCTGCTTAACTTGTTTTAATGCAACAAATTCCACCTTTTCATTTAGCAATCCCTGTTTCTAATTTAGAGGAGTCTAAGTTATTTTATCGTGATGTTTTAGGTTGTGAAGAAGGCAGAAGTAGCGACCATTGGGTAGATTTTAATTTCTTCGGACACCAATTAGTTATTCATTATAAACCAAAAGAAGACACACCAAGTTTGGCTACTAATCCTGTAGATGGGAAAGACGTTCCTATACCTCATTTTGGAGTTGTTTTATCTTGGGACATTTTCCACGCTTTTGCGCAAGATTTAAAAACTAAGAACATTAAATTTGTGATTAAGCCTTATATAAGATTTGAAGGTTTAGTTGGCGAACAAGCCACCATGTTTTTTTACGACCCTTCTGGTAATGCTTTAGAGTTTAAGGCTTTTAAAGACATGTCTCAATTATTTGCTAAATAATAAGAGTTACATCTTATCTGCAAAAAACACAGCATTCATTAGCAATTTATTAGTGCCATACCAAAACGCTCTAAAATTGGTATTATCTGTGAATACGATTACTTTTCCTGCACCTAACTTTTTTATTTGAAAAGGAACCGTTTCTTTTAAAACTTCTAAATTTGGCTTTGAAATATAACCACTTAAAAGTGGAGTTTTTGTATATTTTATGGGATTATTATAGCTTATACTGTCTACCTTAATAAAGATTTTAGTTTTTCTAAATATTGATAATTTATCATTGGAAAAGCCAAAATTTATGGGATGGGATCTGTCTAGTTCTGTTTCAAAAATTGCACCTCCAATATTTTGAGCTCCTTTAAAATCTGCTTTCTCCTCAAAACTCACATTTTTAGCCTCAACCTTTGCTTCGGCATATTCTAATTTTATAAATTCGTTTGACGACAACCATTTTACTGCATTTTTATAGCCTATAATTGTGCCTCCACTTTTTACCCATGTTTTTAATTTATCAACCGTGCTTTTATCCAACTTCATTTTTGAGCTAGGTACAATAATAGTTGTATATTTTGAAAGGTCTACACTTCTTAATGAAATCACATCTAATTTTGTAAGATGCATTTGATACCGCTGATCAAATAAATGCCAAATCTCGCCTGCATCATAAGAAGTGATATCATTTCCAACCAATAATGCAACCTTTGGTTTTTCTACTTTTTTAAACTGTGAACTTCCTAAATCTATCCCTTGGGTTAATCCTGTGTTAACACCAACTATTTTTACATGACTCTCTTCTGCTACTTCATTTAAAAAGGTGTATAATTCATTTTCGTTTAAGTTTTGATTTTGAACTGAAATTAAAATAGTTCCGTAATCAAACGCTTCATTGTTTAATGAAAAAGGTTGCATTCCAACTTTAACTCGCAACCCTTTTTCCAGCATTTTACTTAATGCCTTTGGCGTATAATATTCATGCCATTGCATCAAGTAAGCATAATTACTTTTAGCAGAAATAAATCCTTTGCTAAGCTTTAAATCCTGAACTAATTCGCCAACATTTGATGTAGATTTTAATTCGGCATAGTCTAAATTGAATGCTAAAGGATAAGTCCATGCAGAAATATCATAAAACAAGCTATCCGTAAATGTGGTTCTTTTTTCAAACATAGCTTTTATAATGGTACTTCTTGTTTGCTGAGTTGGAACTATAAAGCTTGTTTCCTTTTTAAAGGTTTTACCGTTTGTATTGATATCTGAATTTGGTTTGTTAAACTTAATATTATGACGCTTTAATATTTCAGCTAAATGATAGGTTTTGGCCGCATCATTTTCATCTCCAAACACAATAGCTTTTGTACTATTTCTTGAATTTTCTTGTCGTTCATTTATAAAAAACTCTTTTTGATAATTCAATAATTTTACACGCATTTCTTTACCTGCTTTTAGTGTTGATAAAGCAGTTTTAAATTGATTTCTAATCGTAAAAGGAAACGTTAATTTACCATTTATAGTTTCCTGAACATGACCTCTTGAACTTGCTTGCTCAAATAAAATTCCAATGGCTCCATTAATATCAGGAAATGTAGAGCCTTTTCCGTAGTAGAAATCATCATAACGTTCTTCTGTAAAATATAAAGACCCAATTTCATTTAATGCTTTGGCATGATAGTTACCAATTTCTTTGGTTAAAACCTGATTCGCTTTCGGTGTTAATGGATGCACTCTAGATTGAATTCCGGGTTGAAAAAAGTATGTAGAATTGGTACTCATTTCATGATGATCAGTTAAAATATTGGGCATCCATTTGTTATAAGTCTCAATTCGCGCTCTAGATTCTGGTAATTGTACGGGCAACCAATCCCTGTTTAAGTCAAACCAATAATGGTTCGTTCTTCCTTTTGGCCAACCTTCGTGATATTCCCTATCGTTAGCATCACCATTTTGGTTATCGCTTTTATTCATATTTACCCATGATGCAAAGCGTTGTATACCATCAGGATTCAATGCTGGATCTAATAATATAATCGTATTTTTTAATAGTTCATCAATTTCAGGGTCATTTGCTGCCGCTAAATAATATGCCAATAACAAACTTGCATTCACACCACTAGACTCATTGCCATGAACTGAAAACCCCTGATATACAACCAATGGCATGGATTCTATATTTAATTCATCACTATTAGAATCCATTAATTTTAAATGGTTCAATCTAATGTTTTCAATATTTTGATGGTTTTCTGGGGAAGTTATGGTAAGCACTATTAGTGGTCTACCTTCAAATGTTTTGCCTCTATCTTCAATTGTAATTCTATTGGAAACATTTGCTAAGGCTTTCATGTATTCTACCAATTTATCATGTGTTACATGCCATTCTCCAACAGGATGCCCAAGAACACTTTCCGGTGTTGGAACAATTGAATTATACTGTACATTTTGCGGCAAATGATATGATAATTCAAATTGATTTTGAGCAGTTAAAGTCGTAAAAAAAGAATAAATATTGATAATACAGAATGCTTCATAACACTTAAAATTTTTCATGAAAGTTACGTTATTTTTATGAAATTAGTATGTAGTAAGTGCCAGATGAAACCACTATAGCACTAAATATAATAACAGATATTTTTTTATAAACTACCTGTTTTTAATTTCCCTCTTCTTCCTACCCACTAAATAAAAAGGTAAATAAATTAACAAGAAGTACGGAATAACAACTATTTGAGCCTGTATAATATACCATGGCCATGCTCCAAAATAATCTAAGAGTGATGTGGATTGTGGCTTTTCATTTAAGTAAAAATAATTGGCAGCTAAAAAGTAGTTTACTACAATCATTAGTATAATATAAAGTTGTAAAGCTAAAAAGACTTAAATACACTCTTTAATTTTGGACGCATTTTGAATACATAAGTTGTATAAAAAATGACTATCAATAATCCCAAATGCACGATCCAATATCTGAAATAATCGAAGCTAGGAAACCCTTCTTCAATATCTGGAGTAATCACACCTTGAAAGGTACCTGCTATAATCCAAAACAGCAAAATTTCATACATCCAAAGCTTTCTATAATGCGTAAATATTGGTATCAACAATCCCAATAAACTACAGAGATATAAAGGCAAATCTGTAGATACATTATAACCGCCTTTCAAAATATAATAAATATGAAAAACAAATACTGAGAGACATATAAATAGTGCCACTAAATGAATTGCCAATTCCTGTTGCCTCTTATGTAATTTATGCTTTGCGAGATTAATAAAAACCACACAAAACACTATTGCTAAAACTATTGGTATTAAGTGCTGTAAACTACCTACGGCAACTCTATTCCATAAAAAAATTGCACCAAAACTAAAAAAGTTCATGATGCAATTTACTTAATTCTATTTGATATTTATTGATTGTGTCTTTCTCTGGCAAGCAAGGTGTTTTTAAGCAGCATAGCAATCGTCATTGGTCCCACTCCACCAGGAACTGGCGTGATATAACTTGCCTTTTGACTCACACTCGAAAACTCCACATCGCCTGCAAGTCTGTAACCCGTTTTCTTAGTAGCATCAGGAACTCTAGTAATTCCAACATCGATAATTACAACATCTTCCTTAACCATATCCCCGGTTAAAAATTCTGAAATACCAATAGCCGCAACAATAATATCTGCTTCTCTTGTAATCTCCTCAAGGTTTTTAGAACGACTATGAACAACCGTTACTGTAGCATCGCCTGCTTTTCGTTTCTGGCTCATCAAAATACTCATAGGACGACCAACAATATGGCTTCTTCCCATAACCACCACATTTTTACCTGAGGTTTCAATTTGATAACGTTCCAATAACTCCATAATACCATATGGTGTTGCTGGTAAAAAAGTTGGTAAATCTAAAGCCATTTTACCTACGTTTGTAGGATGGAATCCGTCAACATCCTTATCGGGATCTACCGCCATCAAAACCTTTTGCTCATCAATTTGGTCTGGTAAAGGCAGTTGAACGATAAACCCGTCTATATCATCATTGGTGTTTAGCTCGTGAATTTTTTTCAGTAATTCTTCGTCTGAAGTATATTCAGGCATTTCAATAAGTGTAGACTTAAAACCTATGCGCTCACAAGCTTTAACTTTGGCGTTTACATACGTCATACTTGCACCATCAGACCCTACAAGTATTGCTGCCAAATGCGGTACTTTCTCGCCTTTTGAAATCATTGAAGTTACGTGTTCAGCAATTTCGTTTTTTATATCGTTACTTACTTTTTTACCATCCAGTATGGTCATATGTATATATTTTTGGAATTATAAAGATGCTCCGACTGCGCTCAGCATGACACACTTCTAACTTCTAACAAAATTAACGCATATTCTTCATCATCTGCATCATCTTTTTACCGCCACCGCCTTGCATCATCTTCATCATTTTGCTCATTTGGTTGAATTGCTTTAACAATTGATTCACTTCTTGAACCGAAGAACCAGAGCCTTTTGCGATACGCTTTTTCTGCTGGCATTTAGGACCGATGGATTTGTACGTTCTTTTGGTGTCATAGAATGAATAATAGCTTCGATACCTTTGAATGCATCATCATCAATATCTACATCTTTCATCATCTTTCCAGCTCCGGGAATCATTCCAACAAGGTCTTTCATGTTACCCATTTTCTTGATTTGCTGAATTTGCTTTAAGAAATCATCAAAACCAAACTGGTTTTTGGCGATTTTCTTTTGAAGTTTCTGGCTTCTTCTTCATCAAACTGTTCTTGGGCACGTTCCACAAGAGACACAACATCTCCCATTCCCAAAATACGGTCGGCCATACGAGACGGGTAGAACACATCTATTGCTTCCATCTTTTCGCCTGTACCAATAAATTTAATTGGTTTATTAACTACAGATTTAATTGAAATTGCTGCACCACCACGAGTATCTCCATCTAATTTTGTTAAGATAACACCATCAAAATTTAAGATATCGTTAAATGCTTTTGCCGTATTAACAGCATCTTGACCAGTCATAGAATCTACAACAAACAAAGTTTCTTGAGGCTGAATAGCTTTATGGATATTTGAAATCTCTGTCATCATCGCTTCATCAACAGCCAAACGACCTGCGGTATCTATAATGACCACATTATGTCCGTTTGCTTTTGCATGTGCAATACCTGCTTGGGAAATTGCAACAGGATCTGTATTACCTCTATCACTAAAAACCTCTACACCTATTTGATCTCCAACTACGTGTAATTGGTCAATCGCAGCTGGACGATACACATCACAGGCAACCAATAAAGGTTTCTTGGTTTTTTATTTTTTAAATAATTAGCAAGTTTACCAGAAAAAGTAGTTTTACCAGAACCTTGTAAACCAGACATTAAGATTACACTCGGCGTTGCAGATAAATTAACACCTTCTGCATCTCCACCCATTAATTCAGTTAACTCATCCTTAACAAGTTTAACCATTAACTGCCCCGGCTGCAATGTAGTTAATACGTTTTGCCCGAGCGCTTTTTCTTTTACTGTATTAGTAAATTGTTTGGCTATTTTAAAGTTAACATCGGCATCTAGCAAAGCACGTCTTACTTCTTTTAAAGTTTCGGCAACATTTACTTCTGTAATACTTCCGTGTCCTTTAAGAACGTGTAAGGCTTTATCTAATTTTTCACTTAAATTATTGAACATATTTTTAAGTCTTCTGTGAGCAGT
Organism: Jejuia sp. G7-7; assembly: GCF_055808955.1. Taxonomy (NCBI): domain Bacteria; kingdom Pseudomonadati; phylum Bacteroidota; class Flavobacteriia; order Flavobacteriales; family Flavobacteriaceae; genus Jejuia; species Jejuia sp. G7-7. The sequence continues at coordinate 1,929,837 of NZ_JBVVSZ010000002.1, read as the reverse complement.
CTAAATATATATAGTCTGCCTTTTATAATTGAATTTAAAGGTGCAAAAATAACGAAATATTTTGTTTTTCTTAGTTTGAATTATGCTTTTTACATGAAAACAAGTTTTGCTATACACATGGATGGATTTAAAATATTACTAATTAGCATATAGTTTAACTTCACAAAGTTTTTCCGCTACCTTCGTTAAAATTGAATTTAAAACATTTAAACGATTTCGTATCTTTATGAACCATTAGCCACAATTACAGGTAAAATGAATAAATTAGGTTATAGTTTATCATTGAGAGAAAAAGGTCTTACCTCAAGCGATATAAAAAGAAAATGAAAGAGAAGGGATTTGATGAATCTGAAATACAGTATTGTTTAAAAAAGTCTGATGAAATCTTTCTAAATCAGCTAATTCATAATAAAAAATCGAAGTCCAAGGGAAAACTTAATAATGGGATAAAAACGATAGCCTTAGTACTTAGTTTTATACTCTTAATAAGTGCGTTCTATGGCTATACAACTATAGGCTTGTTTGGACTTTTTATTGTGTGGAGTTTAGTTAGATTTAGTTCCTACAGGAAATAAATTAATACCTAACTGAATAGAAACTATTTTTTACTGTATCTGATTTTCCTAATCCGAAAATCCTTAATCGCAAATTTACATTTCCTTTATACACTAGAGTAAAACAAACCTCTCCAAAAACAAAACAATCTTAAATTTAAAACTTAGCCTTTAAAAAAAGAACGTTATGGATAGAAGTGTAAAGTCCGCAGGGAGATAAGACCGAGGTCCTGCAACGGATAGCCCGACCTTTTTCTGATAACACCCTAAAACAAGTGTTGAAAATACTGTTAATAACCACCTGTGCTTTGCCAAAAAAAGCAACATTGAATCGTGAAAAAAGTGTATTTTTGCACTTTCTTTAAACACACACAAATTAAGACCTAATGATTCATTTCTTTGGAAACATAACCGGCAAAGTATTTGCTGTTCAAACAACAAAAGAATTATCTACCGAAAGTATTTCGAAATTAACGTGGCTTTTTGGCAACCAGCCTAAAATTGTGCAAGCATCTTTGGATGCTTTTTTTGTTGGTCCGCGTGCAGCAATGATTACGCCTTGGAGTACCAATGCGGTGGAAATTACCCAAAATATGGGGATTACCGACATTATTAGAATTGAGGAGTTTGAAGCAGTTGCTGAGGATTTTAAAGGGTTTGACCCAATGATTTCGGAGAAATTTAATGGTTTAAACCAAGAGAGTTTTACCATTGATATTGAACCTGAACCAATTTTGAATATTGAGGATATTGCGGCGTACAATGCTCAGGAAGGTTTATCGTTAAGTGATGAGGAAGTAACCTATTTAGAAGGTGTGGCGAAGAAAATTGGCAGACCGCTAACAGACTCTGAAGTTTTTGGGTTTTCGCAAGTGAATTCTGAGCATTGTAGACATAAAATTTTTAACGGGACGTTTGTGATTGATGGTGAAGAGAAACCTACCTCGTTATTTAAATTAATTAAAGAAACATCGAAACAACATCCTAACGATATTGTTTCGGCTTATAAAGATAATGTGGCTTTTATAAAAGGCCCAAAAGTGGAACAGTTTGCACCAAAACGTGCCGATGTTCCTGATTTTTATACTACTGAAGATTTTGATTCTGTGATTTCATTAAAAGCAGAAACACATAACTTCCCAACTACTGTTGAGCCTTTTAACGGTGCTGCAACGGGCTCTGGTGGTGAAATTAGAGATAGACTTGCTGGTGGAAAAGGCTCATTGCCTTTAGCGGGAACTGCGGTTTACATGACATCTTACTCTAGACTTGAAGAAAACAGACCTTGGGAACATGGTGTTGCTGAACGCGATTGGTTATACCAAACGCCAATGGATATTTTGATAAAAGCATCAAACGGTGCATCAGACTTTGGCAACAAATTTGGGCAACCATTAATTTGTGGTTCGGTATTGACTTTTGAGCATGAAGAAGATGCTCGTAAACTTGGTTTCGACAAAGTGATTATGCAAGCGGGAGGTATTGGCTACGGAAAAGCAGACCAAGCTTTAAAAGATACGCCTAAAACGGGTGATAAAATTGTAATTCTTGGCGGTGAAAATTACCGTATTGGAATGGGTGGTGCTGCGGTATCATCGGCTGATACTGGTGCATTCGCATCTGGAATTGAATTGAACGCAGTACAACGTTCTAACCCAGAAATGCAAAAACGTGCTGCCAATGCGGTACGTGGTATGGTAGAAAGTGATGAGAATTTTATCGTATCTATTCACGATCATGGTGCTGGTGGACACTTAAATTGTTTATCTGAACTGGTTGAAGATACTGGCGGAAAAATCGATTTAGATGCGCTTCCTGTTGGAGACCCTACCCTATCTGATAAAGAAATTATTGGTAACGAATCTCAAGAACGTATGGGATTGGTTATTGGAGAGAAACATATTGACACCTTACATAAAATTGCAGACCGTGAACGTTCGCCGATGTATACCGTTGGTGATGTAACGGGTGATGATCGTTTTACGTTTCAGTCTAAAACCAAAGGTAACAAACCTATGGATTTAGCCATGGAAGATATGTTTGGTAGTTCGCCAAAAACAGTAATGACAGACAACACCGTTGCTCGTAATTATAGCGATGTTGCTTATAACTCGGATAATTTTTATGAGTATTTAGATCAAGTATTACAACTTGAAGCGGTAGCGTGTAAAGATTGGTTAACAAATAAGGTAGACCGTTGTGTTGGTGGTAAAGTAGCCAAACAACAATGTGTTGGCCCTTTACAAATCCCTTTAAATAATGTTGGTGTTATGGCACTAGATTTTAAAGGTAAAGAAGGTATTGCAACATCTATTGGACACTCCCTATTTCTGGATTAATTAATCCTGTTGCTGGAAGTAGAAATTCGATTACTGAAGCATTAACCAATATTATTTGGGCGCCTTTAAAAGATGGATTAAAAAATGTGTCTTTATCGGCTAACTGGATGTGGCCTTGTAAAAATGAAGGTGAAGATGCACGTTTATACGAAGCTGTTGAAGCGATTTCAGAATTTTCAATTGATTTAGGTATTAATGTCCCTACCGGAAAGGATTCGTTGTCTATGAAACAAAAATATCCTAATGAAGATGTGATTTCTCCGGGAACGGTTATTATTTCGGCTGCTGCAAACTGTAATGACATTTCTAAAGTGGTAGAGCCTGTTTTTAATAAAAATGGTGGAAACATTTATTATATCAATATCTCTCAAGATGAATTTAAATTAGGTGGTAGCTCTTTTGCACAAGTGCTTAATAAAATTGGAAAACAGGCGCCTAATGTAAAAGATGCTAGATATGTTAAAACAGTTTTTAACACCATCCAAAATTTAATAAGAAACGAGCAAATTATTGCTGGACACGATGTGGCTTCTGGTGGTTTAATTACAACGCTTTTAGAATTGTGTTTTGCTGATACCAATTTAGGTGCCGAATTAGATCTTTCTGCTTTAGCTGAAAAAGACTCCTTCAAACTATTATTTGCTGAAAATGCTGGAATTGTAATTCAGGCGAAAGATGCATCAATAGAAAAAACCTTATCTGATGCTAATATTGAATTTTTCAACATTGGAAAAGTAACCGAAAGCGATAACTTGAGCATCATTAACAATGCTGAAGTATTTACCATGACAGTTTCTCGTTTACGTGATGTTTGGTATAAAACATCGTTCTTACTAGACCAAAAGCAAACAGCCAATGGTTTAGCCCAAGATCGTTTTGATAATTATAAAAAGCAACCTTTACAATATACATTCCCAAAACATTTTACTGGGAAACTACCTGCTATCGGAAACACAAGACCAAAAGCAGCAATCCTTCGTGAAAAAGGAAGTAACTCAGAACGTGAAATGGCAAATGCTATGTATTTAGCTGGTTTTGATGTGAAAGACGTTCATATGACCGATTTAATTTCTGGTCGTGAAACTCTAGAAGATATTCAGTTTTTAGGCGCTGTTGGTGGGTTTTCAAACTCTGATGTTTTAGGTTCTGCTAAAGGTTGGGCAGGTGCAATTAAATACAACGACAAAGCAAATAAAGTGATTAAAGACTTTTTTGCTAGAGAAGATACATTATCTGTTGGTATTTGTAATGGCTGTCAACTTTGGATGGAATTAGACCTCATCAATCCAGACCATGACATTCATGGGAAAATGCATCATAATGATTCACATAAACACGAAAGTTCTTTTACTTCTGTAAAAATTCAAGAGAATAATTCTGTGATGCTTTCAACACTCGCTGGCACGACATTAGGGGTTTGGATTTCTCATGGAGAAGGTAAATTTAACTTACCGTATAGCGAAGACCAATATCATATTGTTGCAAAATATGGTTATGAAGGGTATCCTCATAATCCAAATGGTTCAGATTTTAATACGGCAATGATGAGTGACAAAACAGGACGTCATTTAGTAACCATGCCACATATTGAGCGTTCTACATTCCAATGGAATTGGGCTAATTATCCTGATGGTAGAAAAGACGAAGTTTCTCCTTGGCTGGAGGCTTTTGTGAATGCTAGACTTTGGATTGAGAAGCAATAAACTAACATTATATAATTTTAAAAAAGCCTTTGTAAGAAAAGGCTTTTTTTGTTTCTATAAAATGTGTACTTTTCAAATATGAAACACACTTTTATTCTTTTTCTTGTATTTGCTTGCGTTTTTAATATGTACGCTCAAAACACAGAGACAACTATAAATAATGTAAAACATCATCAAGTAAAAGTCTATCATTATAGAGATGGTATTATTTCTCTTCAGAAATGGTATGAAAATAAAAAACTAGACAGCCTTAAAACGTATTTTAAAACTGGTGAATTATTAGAAAGTTTTTATTTCAATAAAGGCAGATATCATGGTAAATCATACAAATACAATAAAAAAGGAGAAAAAGTTACAACATGGATCTTTAAAAATGGAAAACTCATTAAAAGAATAGATCATAATATTGAATTCAATAAAAAAGATGAGGCAAAAATCAAGCAACTACACATTAATTTAAAAATGGTAAATGATACGTTGTCAAAAAAACCAAACAGCTTAAAGTTTATACATAAACGCGCCAGCATTAGACATCGATTAGGCAATTACACTTTAGCATTGAATGACTATAGCAAAGTTCAAAGAAGTATTCTTAAAATGGCTAAAGCAAGAAAAACTAAACCTCCAGGTAAATTACTAGGAAGTATCTATGATGCAAAAGGAAGTATTTATGGATATATGGAAATGAAGAGTTATGCTGCACATTATAGATACAAAGCAACAAAAGCTGATCCTAAAAATAATCGTTTAAAATATAATTTAGCATCCTATTTATACACGATTAAATCTTACAGACTGTCGTTACACTATTTAGATGAAGTTTTAAAGCAATGGAAAGGACATGCTTTTTCTCATAGACTTTTAGCGGCAATTTATAGTGATTTTGAGGATTATGAAAAAGCAAAACATCATATTAACATTGCGTTTCCAAAGGAAAAAAACCTGTTAAAATTTGGCGATGGAAAATTAGAACGAGACATAAGAACTTTAAGGGGTTTTATTTTACATAACTTAGGACAAAGTAAAATTGGTATTGATGATTTAAAAGAAGCTATCCGATTGAATGAAGATAACTCTTTTGCCCATAGAAATCTTGGCGCTGTTTATTATGACTTAGGAGAATTTAAAATAGCCTGCGAGCATTTGCAAAAAGCCAAAGATTTGGGTTATGAAAAAACACATGATAGAGATGACTTACAGGCGTATTTAGAGCTTTCTTGTGAAAACGCACAGGAAGAAGAAATTGTTTCTAAAAAAGAACAAACACCTGTTTCGGTGGTTAAATTAGCAGACAAACCATTTGTTTACCCTAACCCTGGTAAGGATATCATAAAAGTAAAAAACTTTCCTCATGAAAATTTCAATTATGAGATTTATGATTTTTCATCAAAACTAGTTTCCAAAAATACGGCTACTAAAAGCTCTATTAATATATCAAGCCTTCCACAAGGTGTTTATCTTTTAAAAATTCATAAAGAAAAATCTATAGAGACCTTTAGAGTTGTAAAGGATTAGTTAATTAGAAAAAATTAAAAAAAGCACTTCTGTTTTCACAAAAGTGCTTCCAGCTAACCAAATAATTAAAGATTAAGCAAACTTTAATTTTTTATCTATTTTTTTATAGGCTCTGTTAACAGTCATTTTCATTAATAAAGACACAATTAATGCGATAACAAATAATCCTGCAAACACTTTTAATGTGGTATCTAAAGAACCTGTAGCGCTTTTAACCATATCGTAAATTGTTGGTCCAACAACACCTGCTAACCCCCATGCAGCTAGTACCATTCCGTGAATAGCACCTAATTGTTTTGTTCCAAAGAGATCTCCTAAAAATGCTGGCAAGGTTGCAAAACCACCACCATACATGGTAATTACAGTAAACAATATGATTAAGAATAGCATTTCCATGCCTATTTGTGGTAAGAAATAAAACGCTAAAATCTGAAATCCGAAGAAAATAATATACGTATTTGCACGCCCTAAATAATCCGATAATGTAGACCATATAATTCTGCCCAAACCATTAAATACACCTATTAAACCAACAATTCCTGCAGCTTCCATTGGGGTATAGTTTAACTTCTCTTGCATCATTGGGCTGGCTGCCGAAATAATGGCAATACCACATGCAATATTGATGAACATCATAACCCAGATGTAATAAAATCGTGGTGTTTTTAAAGCTTCATTGGCGGTTATGTTTGCCATATCCTTTTTAATAGTTTTACCTTCTCCAGGTTTAAAACCATCTGGCATATAGCCTTCTGGTGGTCTTTCAATATATCTTGCCGAAGATAAAATAAGCACCATATAAATCAATCCTAAAATGTAAAATGCATTTGAAACACCTACAGAATCAAAAAGTGATTGCATAACAGGTCCAAAAATTAAGGCTGCAAAACCAAATCCCATAATAGCCATACCAGTTGCTAATCCACGTCTGTCTGGGAACCATTTTACTAAAGTACTTACAGGCGTAATGTATCCTAAGCCTAGACCAATACCTCCAATAACACCATAGCATAGATAAAATAGCCATAAAGACTCCAATTGAACCGCTAATCCTGATCCTAAAATACCTAAACCATAAAATATTCCTGCGGTTGTTCCGCTAACTTTAGGACCAACTTTTTCTACCCATCTTCCTAAAAATGCTGCAGATAAACCAAGTAATAAAATGGCAATTTTAAATGCCCATTTAATTACACTTCCATCAACATCAAAAATATCTTTAACGGGGTTAGTCATTACTGAATACGCATATACAGATCCAATTGAAATATGTATTCCTACTGCTGATGCAGCTATTAACCAACGGTTTTTTAGTTTTTGTGTTTTCATGATTATTATTGTTTGAGCATAAAAACTATACTCATTAATTTACTCTTACTTCCTTGAAATACTGTTGTAATATTTCTACAGCAGCATCAATTTCTTCTGGTGAGTTTTCTCTAGCATCTTTTAATTGATAATCCCATCCTAAAGCATCCCATTTATGGACACCCAATTTATGATAAGGCTGTAATTCTATTTTTTCTATAGTGTTATAATCTTTAAAATGTTCGCCCATAGCATGAAGCAACTCAGGTGTATTAGTTATCTCAGGAATCAAAACATATCGCAACCACATTTTTTTACCTGAAGCCTCTCTATGCTTTGCAAAATTGAAGGTTGTTTCTTTGTTTTTTTGACCTGTGATGTATTCATAACCTTTTTCAGTCATGTGTTTAACATCAAGCATCACTAAATCTGCATACTCATCTAATAATTCTTCTGAAAAATGATTTAGAACCCTTCCGTTTGTATCAATATTAGTATGAATACCTTCTTCTTTTAATCTTTTGAAAAAAGGTACCAACTCTTTGGATTGTAACAATGGTTCGCCACCAGAAACAGTAACGCCACCTTTTTTCCCGAAGTAAGGCTTCTCTTTAATAGCCATTTGCACCAATTCTTCAATATGATACTCTTTTCCACCATGCGTGTCAATCGTATCAGGATTGTGGCAGTACAAACATTTTAGTTTGCATCCTTGTAAAAATATTACTAGTCGCACACCAGGGCCATCATGCGTTCCAAAGGATTCAATGGAATGCACTCTTAATATGTTATCTTTATGTTCGATGATTTGTCTCTTTAAAATTAGCATCTGAAAAAGAAGCTTTACACTTCCTTTTCAGATGCATACAAAATATAAATAGAGTTTAGATTGACTCGTGGAAAGATCTAGTAATCACTTCCATTTGTTGTTCTTTTGTTAATCTCACGAAGTTTACCGCATATCCAGAAACTCTAATAGTTAACTGTGGGTATTCTTCTGGATGTTCCATAGCATCAAGTAAAGTTTCTTTATCTAAAACATTCACGTTAACGTGTTGTGCGTTTTTAGAGAAATAGCCATCTAAAATACATGACAGGTTTTCAATGCGTTCTTCTGAATCTGCTCCTAAAGATTTTGGAACTATAGAAAATGTATTTGAAATACCATCCTGAGAATCTTTATAATCTATTTTAGCAACAGAGTTTAATGAAGCAATTGCTCCTTGACAATCTCTACCATGCATTGGGTTTGCCCCTGGTGCAAATGGAACTCCTTTTGCTCTACCATCTGGTGTTGCTCCAGTTTTCTTACCGTAAACAACATTTGATGTGATTGTTAAAACAGACATTGTAGGTTCTGCATTTTTATATACTGGTAATTTTTTTAATTCATCATTAAAATCAGCAACTGCTTTTGCAGCTAATGTATCCACACGATCATCATCATTACCATAGCAAGGAAATTCACCTTCAATTTTAAAATCTACAGTTAAACCTTCTTCATTTCTAATTGGTTTTACTCTAGCATATTTAATTGCTGATAATGAATCTGCTACAATTGATAACCCAGCAATTCCATAAGCAATGTTAATACTTGGATTTGTATCAATTAAAGCCATTTGCGCTTTTTCGTAATAATACTTATCGTGCATGTAGTGGATAATATTCATAGAATCATTATACACACGTGCAACTTCCTTCATGGCAATTTTAAAGTTAGCCATGACTTTATCAAAGTCTAATGTTTCACAAGTACAAGGCTCAATTCCATCAACCATTTGTGTTCCTGTGATTTCACATTTACCACCATTAATAGCCAACAACAATGTTTTAGCTAAGTTAGTACGTGCTCCAAAGAACTGAATAGCTTTACCTAAAGCTTGATAAGACACACAACATGCAATACCATAATCATCAGAACCTCTGTTAGTTCGCATCATTTCATCATTTTCAAATTGAATTGAAGATGTATCAATAGCTACTTTAGAACAAAAATCTTTGAAATTTTGAGGTAAATCTTTAGACCATAAAACCGTCATATTTGGTTCTGGCGAAGCTCCTAAATTATAAAGTGTATTTAAGAAACGGAAAGAGGTTTTAGTGACTTTAGTTCTTCCATCATCAAACATACCACCAATAGCCTCGGTTACCCAAGTAGGATCTCCAGCAAAAATTTCATCATAAGCACTCATTCTTAAGTGACGCACCATTCTCAATTTCATTACAAATTGATCGATAAATTCTTGAGCTTCTTCTTCAGTAATTAAACCTTCTTGTAAATCGTTCTCAATATATATATCTAAGAATGTAGACACATTACCAAGAGACATTGCAGCGCCATCTTGCTCTTTTACAGCAGCTAAGTACCCCATATATGTCCATTGTACTGCCTCTCTTGCAGTTTCAGCAGGACGATTCAATTCTAAATTATATTTAGCACCAAGAGTAATAATTTCCTTTAAGGCTTTAATTTGATCTGAAACTTCTTCACGTAAACGAATAACAGCATCAGTCATCGGTCCACCAATGTTTGCTAAATCTTGTTTTTTAGTTTCAATTAAAAAATCAATACCATAAAGTGCTACACGACGATAATCTCCAATAACTCTACCACGTGCATAGTTGTCTGGTAAACCTGTTAAAAATCCTAACGAACGGAATTTTTTAATCTCAGCGTTATATGCTGAAAACACACCATCATTATGTGTTTTTACATATTTAGAAAACAACTCAGTTAGGTTATCATTTGGTTTTACACCTTGCTCTGCTAACGCTTTTTGAACCACTTTAAAACCTCCAAAAGGTTTCATGGTACGTTTTAATAACTCATCGGTTTGTAATCCAACAATAACTTCATTTTTCTTATCAATATATCCTGCATTAAATGCACTAACTGTAGAAATAGTCTCAGTATCTAAAGCAAGAACACCATTATTTTTGAGCTCTTGTTTTGTCGCGGCTTTACATATATCCCATAAATTTTGAGTTTTTGCACTTGGGCCAACTAAAAATTCATCAGTACCGTAATAAGGTGTTACGTTATTAATTACGAAATCTCTAACGTTAATACCTTCATTCCAAATTCCTGGTTTAAACTGTTTTACTTTCATCTCTATATTTATTTTATATTTTGTAAAATCTGTGTCTCTATTTGACTATTCAAAGGTAAAAACAGACTGTTTTATAAAACATGACAATTGTCATTAAACCCAACAAATCAGATATTTAACAGAGAAATTATTTACGAAAACGTTGTAGACATAAACTCTAATTAAGAATTATTCAACACATAGTTTTAAGATGTATTAAAAACATAATTAAAAAGCGTTTTCATAATAAAAAAGTATATCAATACTCTAAATTTTAAAACTTTTTCGTAAAAATGATACATTATATCTTACAAAAATGGCTTTCGAAATGAACTAACTCATTAATATGCTTTATTTGAAAAACACTTTTAATTTCATATTTTGCAATACAAGAACTATTCAAAATTGCAAATGAAAGAAGTAAAAAGATTATTCGATTTTCCCTACCATCAGTTAAATAATGCGCCATTAGAAGCTTCATTAGTAACAAAATATAACGGTGAATGGGTGAAAACCAGCACTCAAGAGTATTTAGATAAAGCCAATGCTTTGAGTAGGGCTTTGTTAAAACTTGGTGTTAAGAAAGATGATAAAATTGCTATAATCTCTTCGACAAACAGGACAGAATGGAATATTGTTGACATCGGTTTATTGCAAACTGGTGCGCAAAGTGTTCCTATCTATCCAACTATTTGTACTGAAGATTATGAATATATTTTAAACCATAGTGAAGCCATTTACTGTTTTGTTTCTGACGAAGAAGTTCTGGAAAAAATAAATAAGATAAAAGCCAAAACAAAATTAAGAGATGTCTATTCTTTTAATACAATTGAAGGTTGTAAAAATTACTCTGAGCTATTCGAATTAGGAAAAGACACTTCAAATCAAAGTGAATTGGATACTAGAAAAGATATCGTAAAATCATCAGATTTAGCAACTATAATTTATACATCTGGCACTACAGGAAAACCTAAAGGTGTTATGCTTTCACATTCAAATATAGTTTCAAATGTATTTGCAGTTGAAAAACGATTTCCTTTAGAACCAAATGAAAGAACACTCAGCTTTCTTCCTGTTTGTCACATCTTTGAGCGCGTATTTCTGTACGTATGTCAATATTGTAGTATTTCGATTTATTTCGCAGAAGGCATTGATAAAATTGGTGACAATTTAAAAGAAGTAAAACCTAGTGTCATTACAGTTGTTCCTAGATTAGTAGAAAAAGTATATGATAAAATCATGGCTAAAGCCGAAGATTTGACAGGAATAAAAAAGAAACTATTCTTTTGGGCTGTAGAACTTGGTTCTACTTTCCAACCTTATAAACAAAACGGATGGTGGTATGAGTTTAAACTATCCATCGCACGTAAACTTATTTTCAGTAAATGGCAGGAAGCTATGGGAGGGAATATTGTATTTATGGCCTCAGGTAGCGCTGCACTTCAACCTAGATTAGGCCATTTATTTGGTGCTGCCAATATGCCAATTATGGAATGCTACGGACTTACCGAAACTTCTCCAGGAGTTACAGTTAGCGACAGGCGTAACAAGGGTTGGAAAATAGGATATGTAGGTAGAGTGTTAGACAAATGTGAAGTTAAAATAGCCGAAGATGGCGAAATCCTTTGTAAAGGTCCAAATATTATGATGGGCTATTATAAAGATGAAGAAAAAACTAAGAGCGTCATGACTGGCGATTACTTCCATACAGGCGATAAAGGAACTATTGATGCCGATGGTTTCTTAAAAATCACAGGTCGTAAAAAAGAAATGTTCAAAACTTCTGGAGGAAAGTATATAGTACCTACTTTACTTGAAAATGAATTGAAACAATCCCGATTTATAGAGCAAATCATGGTAATTGGAGAAGGCGAAAAAATGCCTGCGGCCCTGATTCAACCAAATTTTGAATTTGTAAAAGATTGGATTGCTTATAAAAATCATTCAATTGGTACTTCATTTGAAGATATAGCTAACTCAGAAATAGTACAAGCTAGAATTCAAGAAGAAGTTGATGATTGCAACAAAAATTTTGGGAAGTGGGAACAAATTAAACGATTTGAAATCACACCAGAAATATGGTCAATAGATGCAGGACACCTAACCCCTACTTTAAAAATGAAGCGAGATGTTATAAAGAAAATGTACTCTAGCCTTATTGAAAAAATTTATAGACCCAAATAATTTTTTTCAAAAAACGTTTTTATTTCCTTTGAACAACAACTGAAAATCAGCTAGTTATTCTTTTGATTACTAATTTTTTATTACATTTAAGCCTAACCAATTAAAATTAAATAAAATGAAAACAAAAAATTTCTTAGGCGCTGGTATTGTAGGTGGCATTGTAGACTTCCTTTTAGGATGGTTGTTTTATGGCATTATTTTTAAAGATACTTTTCCTCAACCAGAAGAAAGTGGAAGTACAATGTTATTTATCTTTCTTGGATGTTTAACTTTTGGGTTATTTGTATCCTACATCTATACACAATGGGCGCAAATATCAACAGCTGCTACTGGAGCTAAAGCAGGCGCTATTATTGGTATATTCTTTGGATTATTCTCTAACTTCTTTGGTTTGGCAATGAATCCTGAAGCAACAATTCAACTAGCCGCTTTAGATGTTGGAATAACAATAGTTATGAGTACTATTATTGGTGCTGTAATTGGATTTGTTAATGGAAAAATGGGATAAATTCTTAATACATATCACAAAATTAACCTCTTAAATACTAAGAGGTTTTTTTATATACATTCATAAACACTTTTTTTAAATATATTATGCATGCATAATATATTTTATTATATTTAGGAATTCCAACTCTCAAGAATGAAAGAAAAAACAATAGATTATGTATTAAGAACAACGTGGTTAACGGTTAACAAAATGTATAACGAAGAAGCCTCAAAGTTTGAAAGCACAATGGCGACTGGATTCACATTACTAAGTATTGACCCAGAAAAAGGCACACCATCAACAGCCTTAGGTCCTAAAATGGGAATGGAAGCTACAAGTCTTTCACGAATTTTAAAAACTATGGAAAAAAGAGGTTTAATTGAACGTAAACCTAACCCTAATGATGGTAGAGGTGTTTTAATTCATTTGACTGAATTTGGAAAAGAAAAACGTGATCTTTCAAAAGAAAAGGTTTTAACTTTTAATGAAACCATTAGAAAACATATACCTGAAGAAAAAATAAACAGTTTCTATGAGGTAGCTGAAACCATAAACGACATGGTTTGCAATAAGAAAATTTATAACAACAAATAATCTTAGTTTAAGATAAAAGAATGGGTAAACGAATAATTAAAAAAGTAGCTGTTATTGGTTCGGGCATTATGGGAAGTGGAATCGCTTGTCATTTTGCGAATATTGGTCTAGAAGTCCTGCTTTTAGACATCATTCCAAGAGAGCTTAATGCTAAAGAAGAGGCAAAAGGATTAACTTTAGAAGATAAGGCTGTAAGAAATCGTTTAGTTAACGATGCTTTAACTGCTTCTCTAAAATCAAAGCCCTCTCCTATTTATCATCAAAAATTTGCCAATAGGATTACTACTGGAAACCTTGAAGATGATATTTCAAAAGTTGCAGCTGTTGATTGGATTATAGAAGTTGTAGTTGAAAGATTAGATATCAAGAAAAAAGTTTTTGAAAATCTAGAAAAACACAGAACTCCTGGAACATTAATAACCAGTAACACATCTGGTATTCCTATTCAATTTATGAGTGAAGGTAGAAGTGAAGATTTTCAAAAGCATTTTGTGGAACTCACTTTTTAACCCTCCTAGATATTTAAAATTATTCGAAATTATTCCAGGTCCAAAAACAGATACTTCTGTTTTAGAATTTCTAAATGGTTATGGAGAGCAATACTTAGGTAAAACTTCTGTTGTTGCCAAAGATACTCCTGCATTTATAGGAAACCGTATTGGAATTTTTAGCATCATGAGTTTATTCCATGCTGTTAAAGAGATGGATTTAACCATTGAAGAAGTTGATAAACTAACTGGTCCTGTAATAGGCAGACCAAAATCAGCAACCTTTAGAACTGTTGATGTTGTTGGTTTAGATACCCTTGTTCATGTAGCAAACGGAATTGCAGATAATTGTAAAGATGATGAACGTTTAGAATTATTCAAGTTACCCGGTTTTATCAGCACAATGGTTGATAATAAATGGCTAGGAAGTAAAACAGGACAAGGTTTTTATAAAAAAGAAGTTTCTGCTGAAGGCAAAAAACAAATTTTATCTCTAGATTTAAACACTCTAGAATACCGCTCAGCTAAAAAAGCAAAATTTGCCACTCTGGAATTAACCAAATCGGTTGATAAAGTTATTGATCGTTTTAAAATTTTAGTTTCAGGAAAAGACAAAGCTGGAGAATTCTACCGTAAAACGTTTGCTCAATTATTTGCTTATGTAACACACCGAATTCCTGAGATTTCAGATGAAATCTATAAAATAGATGATGCTATGAAAGCTGGATTTGGATGGGAACATGGTCCTTTTCAAGTTTGGGATGCTATTGGTGTTGAAAAAGGAATAGAATTAATTAAGGCAGAAGGTTTAGCACCTGCTACTTGGGTAAATGATATGTTGGCGTCAGAAAACAAATCATTCTATACAGTTAAAAATGGAGCTACAAACTTTTATGATATTCCTTCAAAATCTCAACAAAAAATTCCTGGTCAAGATGCATTTATCATATTAGATAATATCAGAACATCTAACGAAGTATTTAAAAATTCAGGTGTTGTAGTTGAAGATTTAGGAGATGGTATTTTGAATTGTGAATTTCAATCTAAAATGAATACCATTGGTGGAGATGTTTTAGCAGGATTAAACAAAGCAGTAGATATCGCAGAAAAGGACTTCGAGGGATTGGTCATTGGAAATCAAGGTGCAAATTTCTCAGTTGGCGCTAATATTGGAATGATTTTCATGATGGCTGTAGAACAGGAATATGAAGAATTAAATGCAGCAATAAAGTACTTTCAAGATACTATGATGCGTATGCGTTATTCATCAATTCCAACTATCTCAGCACCCCACGGCATGTCACTTGGTGGCGCATGTGAATTATCCATGCACGCCGATAAAGTTGTAGCTGCTGCCGAAACATATATTGGTTTAGTAGAATTCGGTGTTGGAGTAATCCCAGGAGGTGCTGGCTCAAAAGAAATGGCTTTACGTGCATCAGACACATTTAAAAAAGGAGATGTTCAATTAAATACATTACAAGAATATTTCTTAACTGTTGGTATGGCAAAAGTATCTACTTCTGCTTATGAAGCTTTCGATTTAGGAATTCTTCAAAAAGGAAAAGATATAGTTGTGGTTAACAAAGACCGCCAAATTGCTGTAGCTAAAGAACATGCTAAACTTATGGCAAACATGGGTTATACACAACCAGTAAAACGAAAAGACGTAAAAGTACTTGGTAAACAAGCACTAAGTATGTTTTTAGTGGGAACAGACTCTATGGAAGCAAGCCATTATATTAGTGCACACGATAAGAAAATTGCTAATAAACTAGCGTATGTAATGGCTGGTGGAGATTTATCTGAACCAACTTTAGTAAGTGAACAATACTTATTAGATCTAGAACGTGAAGCTTTCCTTTCACTTTGTACTGAACGCAAAACTTTGGAAAGAATTCAACATATGTTAACGAAAGGAAAACCGTTAAGAAATTAAGACAATGAAACAAGCATATATAGTTAAAGCATATAGAACCGCTGTTGGTAAAGCACCAAAGGGCGTTTTCCGTTTTAAAAGAACGGATGAATTGGCTGCAGAGACCATCAAATATATGATGAAGGAGCTACCAAGTTTAGACCCAAAACGAATTGATGATGTTATTGTGGGCAACGCAATGCCAGAAGGCTCTCAAGGTTTAAACATGGCACGTTTAATCTCTTTAATGGGATTAGAAGTTATAGATGTTCCTGGTGTGACTGTTAACCGTTTTTGCTCCTCTGGAGTAGAAACTATTGGGATGGCTACTGCAAAAATTCAAGCTGGGATGGCAGATTGTATCATAGCTGGAGGTGCAGAAAGCATGAGCAGCGTACCAATGACAGGTTTTAAACCAGAATTAAATTACGATGCGATTGTAAAAGCTGGTCATGAAGATTATTACTGGGGTATGGGAAATACTGCTGAAGCTGTGGCCAATCAGTTTAAAGTGTCTCGTGAAGATCAAGATGAATTCGCTTTTAATTCACATATGAAAGCTCTGAAAGCTCAAGCTGAAAATCGTTTTCAAGATCAAATTGTACCGATAGAAGTTGAACAAACTTATATTGATGCTAACGGAAAAAAAACAACAAAATCTTATACAGTAACGAAAGACGAAGGCCCGCGAGCTGGAACTAAAAAAGAAATCCTTGCAAAGTTAAGACCAGTATTTGCTGCTGGAGGAAGTGTTACTGCTGGTAATTCGTCTCAAATGAGTGATGGTGCTGCATTCGTTATGGTTATGAGTGAAGATATGGTTAAAGAATTAAATCTTGAACCAGTTGCTAGAATGGTAAATTATGCTGCTGCTGGTGTTGAGCCACGTATTATGGGAATAGGTCCTGTAAAGGCAATTCCTAAAGCATTAAAACAAGCAGGATTAAAACAAGAGGATTTAGAGTTAATTGAACTAAATGAGGCTTTTGCTTCTCAATCCTTGGCAGTTATTAGAGAGTTAAATTTAAATCCAGATATTATAAATGTAAATGGTGGTGCTATAGCTTTAGGCCATCCGTTAGGGTGTACTGGAGCAAAACTATCAGTCCAATTATTTGATGAAATGCGTAAACGTAATATGAAAGGAAAACATGGAGCAGTAACCATGTGTGTTGGTACTGGACAAGGTGCTTGTGGAATTTTTGAATTTTTAAATTAATAGAATATATAAGCTATGAAAGCTACAGAAGATAACATTTTAAGAGGCGGTCAATTTTTAGTAAAAGAGACAAGTTGTGAAGACATTTTTACACCAGAAGATTTTAATGAAGATCAACTGATGATGAAAGAAGCTGTTACTGAATTTGTAGATCGAGAAGTTTGGTCTAAAAAAGCGCAATTCGAGAAAAAAGATTATGCATTAACAGAATCTTGCATGCGCCAAGCAGGCGAACTCGGTTTTTAAGTATCTCCGTTCCCGAAGAATATGGTGGTATGGGCATGGGCTTTGTAGACACCTGTTTGGTGTGTGATTATATCTCAGGAGCTACAGGCTCATTTAGTACTGCTTTTGGGGCACATACAGGTATTGGCACCATGCCAATTACGCTTTATGGCAACGAAGCACAAAAACAAAAGTATGTCCCTAAATTAGCCTCTGGCGAATGGTTTGGATCTTATTGCTTAACTGAACCTAGTGCGGGTAGTGATGCCAACTCTGGAAAAACTAAAGCCGTGCTTTCTGAAGATGGAAAAACGTATAAGATTACAGGACAAAAAATGTGGATTTCCAATGCTGGATTCTGTACCATTATGATTGTTTTTGCACGCATAGAAGACGACAAAAACATTACTGGCTTTATTGTTGAGTACGATCCTGAAAATCCAAATGGTGTTACCATGGGAGAAGAAGAACACAAATTAGGTATTCGCGCATCTTCTACAAGACAAGTGTTTTTCAATGATACTGTTGTTCCGATTGAAAACATGTTATCTACAAGAGGTAACGGGTTTAAAATTGCAATGAACGCGCTTAATGTTGGGCGAATCAAATTAGCTGCAGCTTGTTTAGATGCTCAAAGAAGAACGATTACTGAATCAGTAAAATACGCTAACGAACGTATTCAATTCAAAACACCTATTTCTAGTTTTGGGGCTATTCGTCAAAAAATTGCTGAAATGGCTACAAATTGCTGGGTTGGAGAAGCTGCAACTTACAGAGCTTCAAAAAACATTGAAGATAGAATTGAACTGAGAAAAAATAACGGAAAAGACACACATCAAGAAGCTGAACTAAAAGGTGTAGAAGAATATGCTATTGAATGTTCTATTCTTAAGGTGGCAGTCTCTGAGTTTGTACAAAATTGTACAGATGAAGGCATTCAGATTTTTGGTGGTATGGGCTTTTCAGAGGAAACACCTATTGAATCTGCTTGGAGAGATGCTCGTATTTCTAGAATTTATGAGGGTACCAACGAAATCAACAGAATGTTGAGTATTGGTATGCTAATTAAAAAAGCAATGAAAGGCCATGTTAATGTTTTAGAACCCGCAATGGCCGTAAAAGAGGAGTTAATGGGCATTCCTTCGTTTGACGTTCAAGATTTTTCAGAATTATTTTCTGAAGAAAAAAACATCATCAAAAATCTTAAGAAATTGTTCTTAATGGTTGCTGGTGCTACACTTCAAAAATACGGAGAAGAAATTGATAAGCAACAACAATTAATGTTGGCTGCCTCTGATATTTTAATACAGATTTATTTAGCTGAATCAGCAATTTTACGTGCTGAAAAAATGGCTAAGAAAGAAGGCGAAGATAATGTTAAAGAACAAATAGCAATGGCGAAATTAAACTTATTCCATGCTATTGATGTTATTGAAACTGCGGGAAAACACTCAATTATTTCATTCTCAACAGGTGATGAACAACGCATGATGCTTATGGGGCTTAAACGTTACATTAAATATGTAAATATGCCGAATATTATTGAACTAAGACATATCATTGCTGAAAAAGTGATAAAGGAAAATAAATATTGTTTTTGAGTATAAACTCAAACAAATTTCGTGTGACTAATTCAAAAGTAAAAGGCGTCTCAAATTCAGTTATGAGACGTTTTTTTATTTTCTATATTGTATTAGTTCTATTTGTAGCAAATTAAATTCAAATAAATTGGAGATTTTGTCCTATTTTTAAACGTAGCTAACGTCTTAATTATATACAACGCTAAATTTAAGATTATGAAAAAGTTTAACACACTTGTAATATTAATTATTACGCTACTTTTTAGTTTAACATCTGAGGCTCAATTAGAAAAAACCCTTGAACCCAAATTAGAAAATATTGCTTGGATTTCGGGCAACTGGAAAGGCAAGGCTTTTGGTGGATTAACCGAAGAAAATTGGAGTAAACCATCTGGTGGATCGATGATGGCTACTTTTAAATTAATAAATAATGGAAAAGTTTCTTTTTATGAAATTGAGATTATTAGAGAGGTTAAAAACACCTTGATACTTCAGTTAAAACACTTCAACAATGATTTAAAAGGTTGGGAAACTAAAGATGAAACTATTGATTTTCCATTGAAAAAAATTACTACTAATAAAGTAGTGTTTGAGGGCATGTCCTTTGAAAAAATTAGTGATAATGAAATGAATATTTCTGTAGACATCAAACAAAAAGATGGTTCTATTGAAGTCGTTAAATTTAATTATACCAAGTAATATGAAGTTGTTCTTATTTTCTTTTGTGTTTATACTTTCTAATATAATAAATGCACAGACTAATCAGCAAATATATGAAATCATTGATGCTGTTTCTTCTGAACATATAAAAAATGATGTTCAAACCTTAGTAGATTTTGGTACTAGAAACACATTTAGTGATACCATATCTAAAACCAGAGGCATTGGTGCTGCAAGACGCTGGATAAAAAATGAATTTTCAATTATTTCTAAAAATTGCAATAATTGTATCGATGTCTTTTACCAAAAAGATTTTGTTACTAAAGAAGGAAATAACCGAGTACCACATGATGCTTGGGTGGTTAACGTGGTAGCTATTCAAAAAGGTACAACATATCCAAATCGATATATTATTATGAGTGGCGATATTGACTCCAGAGCTAGTGATACTATGGATTTCACTACAGATGCTCCTGGAGCAAACGATAATGCTTCTGGAATGGCAGGAACTATTGAAGCTGCTCGAGTGCTTTCAAAATATAAATTTGAAAGTAGTATTGTGTATGTGGGCTTGTCTGGTGAAGAACAAGGCTTATTTGGTGGTGCTGGATTAGCAAAATTCGCAAAAGATAACGATTGGGATATTATTGGGGTTTTAAATAACGATATGATAGGAAACATCAAAGGGGTCGATGGCGTCATAGATAACCGAACTTTTAGAATTTTTTCTGAACCTGTCCCACCTACTGAAACTGAACAACAAAGAAGATTACGTCGTTTTTATGGTGGCGAAGTTGATGGTATCTCAAGACAATTAGCACGTTATGTTCATAAAAACGTAAAAACCTATATGCCTGAAATGAACCCTATGATGGTTTACAGATTAGATAGATTTGGTCGTGGCGGACATCATCGTCCTTTCAACGATTTAGGTTTTGCTGGTATTCGTATTATGGAAGCCCATGAAAATTACACGCAACAACATCAAGATATTCGTGAAGAAAATGGCATTAAATACGGAGATGTGATTGCCCATGTTAATTTTGAGTATGCAAAAAAACTAACAGCAGTAAACGCTATTAATTTGGCTAGTTTAGTTTGGGCGCCACCAGCTCCAAAAGAGGTTGCTATAGGTGGTGTTGTTGAAGCCTCAGCAAAATTTAAATGGCAAAAAGTTAACGGTGCTAAAGGCTATAAAATCTATTGGAGAGAGACCACTTCTCCTACTTGGGATAACAGTAGGTATGTAGGTGATATTTCGGAATTTACTTTAGATGGTATTGTTATTGATAACTTCTTCTTTGGAATTTCTTCAGTTGGAGAAAATGGATTTGAAAGTACTGTTGTATTCCCAAATAAAATCATGCGCTAAATTAATTATTCAATGCAAAAATTAAAAAATGGATGTCTTTAAAAAATAATATCAATTCTGATTTTTTCCTAACAATTCAAACCTTTTCTCAAGGGTTACTCTCTGAAAAATCAAATTTCACAAGACAAGACACACTTCGTGGAAGTATTACTCCAGAACGCGAATGGTGGGATTTAACCTATTATCACTTAGACATAAAAGTAGATCCTGACAATAAATTCATTTCTGGAAAAAACACAATACAATATAAAGTTTTAGAAAGTGATTCTATTATGCAAATTGATTTACAATCGCCTATGAAACTACTAAAAGTGATTCAAAATGGGGAGGAATTAAAAATTAGGCATGATGGAAACGCTCATTTCATATCGTTATTAGAGAATCAAAAAATCGATGCTATAAATAATTTAACTGTTTATTATGAAGGCCACCCAAAAGAAGCCGTAAGAGCACCTTGGGAAGGAGGCATTTCATGGAAAAAAGATAAAAATGGCAATCATTTTATAGCATCATCTTGTCAAGGCTTAGGCGCTAGTGTTTGGTGGCCATGTAAAGATCATATGTATGATGAGGTAGATAGTATGCAAATAAGTGTCAATGTGCCCTCAAAATTAATTAATGTTTCTAATGGAAGATTGCGAAGCGTAGAGCAAATTGGAGATACAAAAACATACCGATGGGTAGTGAAAAACCCCATTAATAATTATGGTGTAAATATCAATATTGGAGATTATGTGAATTTTTCAGAAGTATATGATGGTATGGCAGGTAATCTAGATATGGATTATTACGTATTGAGTTATAATCTTGAAAAAGCGAAAGAACAATTTAAACAAGCGCCTCTAATGATGAAAGCGTTTGAACATTGGTTTGGTCAATACCCTTTCTATGCTGATAGTTTTAAATTAGTTGAAGTCCCTTATTTAGGTATGGAGCACCAAAGTTCTGTAACCTATGGTAATGGCTATCAAAACGGGTATTTAGGCAACGATTTATCTGGAACTGGTTGGGGGTTGAAATTTGATTTCATTATCATCCATGAAGCCGGACATGAATGGTTTGCTAATAATATTACTAATAAAGATGCTGCTGATATGTGGATCCATGAAGGATTTACAGCTTACTCTGAGAGCTTATATTTGGATTATCATTTTGGAAAAGAAGCTGCGGCGGAATATGTTATAGGAACCCGTAAAAACATTCAAAACGACAGACCATTAATTGGGTATTACAATGTAAACAAAGAGGGTTCAGGAGATATGTATTATAAAGGTGCAAACATGCTCCATACTTTGAGACAACTCATTGAAGATGATGAAAAATGGCGAAAAATATTGCGCAAAATGAATGTTGAATTTTATCATCAAACAGTAACGACACAACAAATTGAAAATTTTATTTCTCGAGAAACGGGTTATGATTTAACCGAATTTTTCAATCAATATTTAAGAACCACTAAAGTCCCAAAGCTAGAATATGAAATTAAAAAGAAAACTTTAAAATACCGTTGGACTAATATTATTGAAGGTTTTGATATGCCTATTCAAGTAAAAATTAACGACGAAGAAAAATGGCTATTTCCAAAAGCTGAATGGAAAAAAGATGAGATGACCTCTAAAATAGATACTTTTGAGATTGATCCAGATTTTTATGTTGAGTCTAAAAAAGGATAAGTTTTGAAAGATTTACCAGAACTTTATTTTGAACGAGATACAGATTGGTATGATTGGTTATTAAATAATCATAATACCACCAAAGGTGTTTATCTCATTTTTTATAAGTTAGAACTCAGTATTCCTACTATGCGCTGGGAGGAAGCTGTTAAAGTTGCCATTTGTTTTGGTTGGATAGATTCTACTGTAAAGAGTTTAGGCAATGGTAAACGTCGCCAATATTTCTGCCCAAGAAACCCAAAAAGTACTTGGAGTGCGTTAAACAAAAAGTATGTTGAAACATTAGAGCGTTCAGGGTTAATTCATGAATCTGGTTACAAAATGATTGATTTAGCCAAAGAAACTGGTACTTGGATAGCCATGGACGATGTTGAAAACGGGATTATTCCAAATGATTTACAAAAGGCTTTTAATGCTAATGAAAGGGCTTTTGAAAACTATCAAAATTTTGCTAAAGGTTACAGGAAAAATTATTTATCCTGGTTACATAGTGCCAAAAGAGAAGAAACCAGAAAAAAGCGCATCACTCAAATTATTGAATTATGCACTAGTAATATTAAAAGTAGAGATAATTGGTAACACTATGAAAAGCAAAAAATTTGAAGTAGGTTTATTAGACCAATTCCATATTACTATTCCAGAAGCAGTTTACAAACCTTTTATTGAAACGAAACAAAAAAGAGTGAAAGTAAAAGCATTTCATAATGATAAAACTATTGAATTTTACGCTGCTGTTAAATTGAATAAAAATACAGATGAATATAGCATGATGTTTGGAAAGCGCTACCAAAAAGAGTTAGGTGTTTTTCAGAATGATTATTTTAAGATGCAATTATTTAAGGACACCTCCAAGTATGGTGTAGAAATGCCCGAAGAATTAGATGCTGTATTTTTAAGTGATTACGATGCTTTTAAAATTTTTGAATCCTTAACTCCTGGCAGAAAAAGAGGTATTATTTATGCCATTTCAAGGTATAAAAACAGTCAAACAAAAATTGACAAATCTTTAATTCTGTGCGAAAATTTGAAACGAGGATTTACAGACCCAATGACTATCTTAAAGGCACAATAAATTTATATACCACTTATAAAACTTCCATAAGGATCTTTAAATTGAATACCTTCGGTAAATCTATGCTTACTTAATTGTTTGTATTCTACTAAGGCCCACAAAACAAATTCTTTGACAAAATAACTGTCTTGTTTTGATAAATTAGGTTGATACACACCTAATAAATCATCTAATGGCGTTATAGCATTTAACATATTTTTGTATTCCTTATCTCGTAAATCATCTAACAACTCGAATCCATCTTTTTGATTGAAAAACCAAGATATAATATCGTCATAAGGACCTTCATCATCTTGCTTTTTTAAGTTTTCAATTTTTGGAAAAAACTCAACAAATAATGATTTAACAGCTTCCCCTATTAAATTATATGCTACAACAGCTGCTCCTTCTTGTTCGCCTTCATAAACCAACTCCACTTTTCCTGTAATAGCTGGAATAATACCAACAAAATCAGATAGCCTTAAAGTGGTTTGTCCGTCGCCATTGATTAATGCACGTCGCTCAGCTGTACTTAACAAGTTTTCAAGAGCTGTAATACTCAAACGGGCACTTACACCACTTTTAGCATCAATAAATTCGCTTTCTCTTGCTTCAAACACAATTTGTTCTAATAAATCTCTAGCTAAATCAGGAACGATAACTGATGCTTTTTGGCTTTCAACTACTTTAGCCTCTTGCTCAGTAATCTGTCTTGCTGTTTCAATATCTGTTGGGTAATGTGTTAATATTTGCGACCCAATTCTATCTTTAAGAGGTGTTACTATACTTCCTCTGTTTGTATAATCCTCAGGATTTGCCGTAAACAAAAACTGGATGTCAAGTGGTAATCTCAACTTAAAACCTCTTATTTGAATATCGCCTTCTTGTAAAATATTAAAAAGCGCTACTTGTATTCTTGCTTGTAAATCTGGTAATTCATTAATGACAAAAATGCATCGATTTGCTCTTGGAATCATCCCATAGTGAATCACGCGATCATCTGCATAACTCAATTTTAAATTTGCTGCTTTTATAGGATCTACATCTCCAATAATATCAGCTACTGTTACATCAGGAGTAGCTAGTTTTTCAGCAAACCGCTCCCTTCTATGCAACCAAGAAATTGGTGTTTTATCTCCTTTTTCTTTTATCAATTCTACAGCATATCGTGAAATGGGTTGTAAAGGATCATCATTAATTTCAGAGCCCTCAACAACAGGAATATTTTCATCCAACAAATTCAACATTAAACGCGCTAATCTTGTTTTTGCTTGCCCACGTAATCCTAACAAATTTATATTGTGCCTAGACAATATAGCGCGTTCTAATTCAGGAATTACAGTATTTTCATAACCGTGTACCCCTTCAAAAGTAGTATCTCCTTTTTTATTTTTTTAATCAAGTTATCTCTCAACTCATCTTTTATAGATTTGGATTGATAACCTGCTTTTTTTAATTCGCCTAATGTTTTTATGTTTTCTATTTTCATGTTTAGCCTCTAATTCTTTTTTTCCTGTTTGTTTCGTAATCTTCAAAAATCATTTCTCCCAAACCTTTAAGTCCAGTATAAAATGCCTTACCTTGATTTGCATAGGTAAACTCTCTAACAAATTGCATCAAATAACTATCTTGGGCAATCATAAAAGTTGTTATAGGAATATGTAATTTTCTAGCTTGTTGCGCCATCATGTAACACTTATTTACAATATGTGTATCCAAACCGTTACTATTCTTATAATATTCTCCATCTGGTAAACGCAAACAACTTGGTTTACCATCGGTAATCATAAAAATTTGCTTATTCGTATTACGCTTTCTTCTAAGCAAATCCATAGCTAATTGTAAACCTGCTACTGTATTTGTATGATAAGGGCCTACTTTTAAGTATGGTAAATCTTTTATTTCTATTTGCCAAGCATCATTACCAAAAACTAAAATATCTAAAGTGTCTTTTGGGTATCGAGTTGTAATTAATTCAGCAAGCGCCATAGCTACTTTTTTGGCAGGTGTAATTCTATCTTCCCCATAAAGAATCATACTGTGACTAATATCAATCATCAACACCGTACTCATTTGAGATTTATGTAATGCTTCTTCTACCACCAAATCATCTTCCGAAAGTGTAAAATCAGAAATTCCATGGTTGATTTGAGCATTTTTCAAACTTTCTGTCATCGATACTTTATCTAGAGCATCTCCAAACTGGTAACTTCTAAAATCCCCTGTATGTTCATCGCCAATACCTGGGCTTTTACTTTTGTGATTTCCTTGTCCGCTACGTTTTATTTTTCCAAAAATCTGATCCAGCGCTTGTTGACGAATAGCACGTTCGGTTTTTGCTGTAATTTCTAAAGTGCCGTTTCCATCTGGATCAATTTCTTCACGCAAATAACCTTTCTTTTTAAGGTCTTCAATAAAATCTTCTATAGAATATTCGGGAGTTGTTAATTTATATTCTTTATCCAACTCACGTAACCAATCTATGGCTTCATCAAAATCTCCAGATGTGTGTGTAATTAATTCCTTAAAAACTTCAAATAATTTATCAAAGGGGGATTTGAAAGGCGCTTCATATTTTTTAAAAACGAAGCCTTTTCTTAGAGTTTTGTCATTTTGCATAGCACTATAAAAATACTATATTTTTATAGAAAACGACAATCTTGATAATCAGATTTATCTATACTTTAACAAGAATTTTTAATAGCGCGTTATTCAACGCGCTTTAAACCGTTTAAGTTTTCAATCTTTATATATTTACCTATTGTAGAGATTAAGCCTTCTTTTTTAAATTGAGAAAGTACACGTATGGCAGATTCTGTAGCAGTACCAACAATATTAGCATAATCTTCTCGAGACAACAGTACACTTAAGGTTCCATCTGGGTTTATACCGAAACTTTCATGAATATAAATTAATGCTTCTGCTAAACGCTGCCTTACCGATTTTTGAGCCATATTTACTATAATATCGTCGGCTTCTTTTAAATCATGAGCCATATCTTGTAAGACATCAAAAGAGAATTTTGGATTTTTCTGTAAATCGGCTATAATCTCACTTTTAGGAATAAAACAAACTTCCATATCATTCAAAGCAACGGCTTGTAAATTCGAACTTTCTTCACTTATTAAAGAACGCTGACCAAGTAACTGACCTTTTACAACCATTTTTACAATTTGATCTTTACCGTTTTCACTAAGTTTGGATAATTTACATATACCATCTTTAACGCAATAAACGCCATTTAGAACCTCTCCTTCTTCAAAAATCACTTCTCCTTTTTTAATCGTTTTTGATGTTTTGCAAGAAGATATTCTTACTAACTCATCCTTAGTCAGAGATTTAAGTGAATTGAACTGCTTTATAATGCATTGTTCGCACTTACCCATAATGAATAATTTGTTTGTACCGTAAAAATAAATAAAACATGACAGATATCATATTTTAAACTCACTTCATTTTAGATTTTTGTATCAGGTATAAAAGAGCAAATAAAATAATTATGGGACATAAAACATGTTTCCATTGTGGGTTAGATTCATCGTCTACCGAAATAATCTACGATGATAAATCGTTTTGTTGTAACGGTTGTAAAACTGTATACGAAATATTTTCTGCAAACGATTTAACCTGTTACTACGATTTACAAAACGCACCTGGTGCTACGCCAAAAGAGATTGAAGGCAAGTACAACTTTTTAGACAACCCTAAAATTGTTGAAAGTTTACTGGAATTTAATGATGAAAAAACGCAGATTGTAACACTTTACATTCCACATATTCATTGTAGTTCTTGTATTTGGATTCTTGAGAATTTGAATAAACTACATCCTTCGGTAAGTTCATCAATTGTGAATTTTGGCAAAAAAACAGTTCGGGTAAATTATCATACGGAACATTTTTCTTTGAAAGATTTGGTAAAACTTCTAAGCAGTATTGGCTATGAACCTTTTATTAGTTTAGATGATTATAGCGTTGGAAAAAAGAATGTTGACCGCTCACTAATTTATAAACTTGGTGTTGCTGGTTTTGCTTTTGGAAATATTATGTTTTTATCATTTCCTGAGTATTTTCAAGTGAGTGGGTTTTGGATTGAAAAATACGCACCCGTTTTTAGATGGCTGATGTTTGCCTTTTCATTACCTGTAGTTTTTTACTCGGCGCAAGATTATTTCATTTCAGCTTATAAAGGAATACGCTCTAAAATTTTAAATATTGATGTGCCTATTGCTTTGGGTGCAGCAGTTTTATTTATAAGAAGTACTGCCGAAATTGTTTTAGATATTGGCACAGGTTTTTTTGATAGTTTATCTGGTCTCATTTTCTTTTTATTACTCGGGAAGTTTTTTCAGCAGAAAACCTATACATTTTTATCTTTTGAGCGCGATTATAAATCCTATTTCCCGATTGGAATTACTAAAATTTTATCTGATAATTCTGAAACCTCAATTCAAGTTTATGATATTGAAAAAGGCGACAGACTTTTAATTAGAAATGAAGAGTTGATTCCTGTAGATTGTATTTTGATTAAAGGGAATGCACGGATTGATTATAGTTTTGTAACTGGAGAATCTGAGGCGGTTTCAAAACAATCTGGCGATAAATTATTTGCTGGAGGAAAACAGTTGAATGGCAGTATAGAGGTTGATGCTTTAAAAACCGTAGAGCAAAGTTACTTGACCCAACTTTGGAGTAACGATGTGTTTAGTAAAAATAAAGAGGATGGTTTTACAACTTTAACTAATGCCATTAGTAAGCGTTTTACCATTGCTGTTTTGAGTATTGCTATAATAGCCACAAGCTATTGGCTATTTTCAGATTCTTCTAAAGCATTAAATGTATTTACATCTGTATTAATAATTGCTTGCCCATGCGCTATTGCATTGGCAGCACCTTTTACGTTTGGTAACTTATTGCGCATTTTTGGAAAGTTGAAATTTTACGCAAAAAACGCTTCAGTTATTGAACAATTAGCGGCTATTGACACCATTATTTTTGATAAAACAGGAACAATTACAGCTAATAAAGAAACATCTATTACTTATGATGGATTGGAACTTTCAGAAGATGAAGAAGCGCTTTTAAAAAGTACGCTCCGAAATTCTAATCATCCGTTAAGTAGGTCTTTATATTCTCTTTTGAATGAAAATAACATTGTGACTTTAGATACCTATGAAGAACATATTGGTAAAGGTATTGAAGCGAAACACAATCAAGATTCTATAAAAATTGGTTCTGCACCTTTTGTGGGTTTTGCTTCTGAAGCAGCTACGTTAAATACGGCGGTACATGTGAGTACCAATAACAAATACAAAGGATCCTTTACGTTTTATAATAAGTATAGAAAAGGATTATCTAAGTTATTTAATAAACTGAAAAAGGAGTATGATTTAGTGATTCTTTCTGGCGATAATGCTGGAGAAAAAGAAAACTTAACAAAACTGCTTCCTGCTAAAACGAAATTATTTTTTAATCAGAAGCCTGAAGATAAATTGGAATATATAAAACACCATCAAAATTCGGGTGCTAAAGTGTTGATGATTGGAGATGGTTTGAACGATGCTGGTGCTTTGGCACAGAGTAATGTTGGAATTGCTATTTCGGAGAATGTGAATGTGTTTTCGCCAGCTTGCGATGCTATTTTGGATGCTACAAAATTTAATCAACTATATCATTTTATTAAGGCTTCAAAACAGGCGATAAAAATTATTAAATGGAGTTTTTTACTGTCTCTTATTTACAACTGTATCGGACTTTATTTTGCGGTTACAGGACAATTAGCACCTGTGATTGCTGCTATTTTAATGCCTTTAAGTTCGATTAGTATTGTGGTATTCACTACTGTTTGCACGAATGTTTTAGGACGAAAATTGAAATAGGAATTGGGACAGATTTTAGCGGATAAGTGCGTTAGGGATAGCAGCGGGTAGCCCACAGCCTGACGAAGGAAGTGCGAGGACTTGTAGCGAATAGCCCGACCCTTGTGGTAACGCCAAAAAAAATGAAAATAAACGATAGAACATGACAAATGTCATCTTTTAAAAAGAACTATGAAAGTACTTTTGAACCATAACTTCAAGTAGGTATGAGTGTTATATATATTTTATTGACTATAAGCATTGTAGTGGCTATTGGCTTTTTTGTGGCCTTTATTGTTGCGGTAAAACGTGGGCAGTTTGACGATAGTTACACACCGTCTGTACGCATGCTTTTTGAAGACGAATTGATTAAGGATAAACCAGAAAAAACGATACTAACCAAAGAAGAATAATTTTTTTAGATATGGAAATGCAACAGTTTCATTACGATAACAAAATCGTTACCAAGTTCCTCTACGCCACCATTGTTTTTGGGGTTGTAGGTATGGCAGTAGGTTTGCTACTTGCTTTTATGTTTTTATTCCCGAACCTTACCGATGGGATTTCGTGGCTTAGTTTTGGAAGGTTAAGACCTTTACACACTAACGCCGTGATTTTTGCTTTTGTGGGAAATGCGATGTTTGCAGGGATTTATTACTCGTTACAGCGTTTATTGAAAACGCGTATGGCGAGCGACCTTTTGAGTAATATTAACTTTTGGGGTTGGCAGTTAATTATTGTTGCTGCTGCAATTTCGTTGCCGTTGGGTTACACTACATCTAAAGAATATGCCGAATTGGAATGGCCTATTGATATTGCGATTGCATTGATTTGGGTGGTTTTTGGTGTGAATATGATTTGGACGATTTTAAAGCGTCGCCAACGTCATTTATATGTTGCGGTTTGGTTTTACTTAGCTACGTTTATTACGGTTGCGGTGCTTCATATTTTTAATAGTTTAGAGTTACCTGTAAGCGGAATGAAAAGTTATTCGGTTTACGCTGGTGTACAAGATGCCTTGGTACAATGGTGGTACGGGCATAATGCGGTGGCTTTCTTTTTAACAACGCCGTTTTTAGGTTTGATGTATTATTTTGTGCCTAAAGCAGCCAACAGACCTGTGTATTCTTATAGATTATCTATTGTTCACTTTTGGTCTTTAATTTTTATTTATATCTGGGCGGGACCACACCACTTACTATACACGGCTTTACCTGAATGGGCACAAAATTTAGGTGTTGCATTTTCTGTGATGTTATTAATGCCATCTTGGGGTGGTATGATAAACGGACTTTTAACCTTGCGTGGTGCTTGGGATAAAGTAAGAACCGACCCTGTTTTAAAATTTATGGTGGTGGCTATTACCGGTTATGGTATGGCAACTTTTGAAGGCCCAATGCTTTCGCTTAAAAACGTAAATGCTATTGCTCACTTTACCGATTGGATTATTGCACACGTACACGTTGGGGCATTAGCTTGGAATGGTTTTATGGCATTTGGTATTATTTATTACTTAATCCCGAGATTATTTAAAACGAAATTATACTCTTTAGGTTTAGCCAATTTACACTTTTGGTTAGGAACTTTAGGTATTATCATATACGCTTTACCTATGTACGTTGCTGGCTTTACGCAAGCAAGTATGTGGAAGCAATTTAACCCAGACGGAACATTAGTTTACGGTAACTTTTTAGAAACGGTTACTGAAATTATGCCTATGTATTGGATGCGTGCCATTGGTGGTACACTATACATTGTTGGTATGTTTATACTGGTTTATAACGTGATTGCTACCGTGAGAAGCGGAAGTAGTGTACAGGATGAATTAGCTGAAGCACCTGCTTTAGAACGTGTGACTAAAAAACGTACTGCAAGCGAAGGATGGCATACTTGGTTAGAAAGACGTCCAATTCAATTAACATTATTAGCTACTGTAGCTATTTTAATTGGGGGTATTATTCAGATTGTGCCGACTATAATGGTAAAATCGAATATCCCAACAATTGCTAGTGTAAAACCGTATTCGCCGTTAGAATTAGAAGGTCGAGATATTTACATCCGTGAAGGTTGTGTGGGTTGTCACTCGCAAATGATTCGTCCGTTTAGAAGTGAAGTTGAACGCTATGGTGAATACTCAAAAGCTGGAGAGTTTGTTTACGATCATCCATTCCTTTGGGGTAGTAAACGTACCGGACCAGATTTACACCGTGTTGGCGCTAAGTATTCTGATAACTGGCACTTTAATCACATGTACGATCCGCAGAGTACTTCATCGGGTTCTATAATGCCACGTTATCCCTGGCTGATTACTGGTAGCAGTAGTGAGTTAGATAAATCGATGACTGAAACAAAAATGGAAGCTATGGTTACTTTAGGTGTACCATATACAGATGAAGACATTGCCAATGCACAACAGAACATGTTAGAACAAGGGGCTCAAATTGAACAAAACTTATACAGCGACCCTGATTTTGCCAAAAACTACGAGGCTGATAAGAAATATGCTGCTGATAATGGCGAAGATTTTATAGAGATGAAAAACAGAGAAATTGTGGCTCTTATTGCTTATTTACAGCGATTAGGAACGGATATTCATGTAAAATCTGAGCAACAGCAATAACCCTAAAAATATTTGAAATCATGTTAAAATTTGTAAAAAATCATATGGAGAGTATCACAGGGATTGAAATATACCCGATTATCTCCTTACTTATATTTTTCATCTTTTTTGTAGCCTTATTTTGGTGGGTAGCTACCGCTAAAAAAGATTATATAAAAAGAGTGAGTAACCTTCCATTAGACAACCAAAACGACGATATATTATGAGAAATTTAGTTCCATCTTGGATTCGTGTTCCAGTAGTATTTTTTATCATTTTCGGAGCCGTAGAATTCTTTGTAGATTCTGGAGAGAAACCTGCATTTATAGAATACCCAGCAGTATTACTTTTTTACTGTTAGTGCTTTTAATTCTCATAGCTATAGAAGCCATTGTTGGTGCTTTAGAAAACGTAATGCTTCATAAACTCGATGAAGAAGCGAAAGCCCGTTTTTTAGCTGAAAAAGAAAAGTCGTTTAAATTTACTTGGTTAAAAGAAACTTACAATAAACTTCTAGGACAGAAACCTATTGAAGAAGAAGGCGAAATTATTTTGGACCATAATTATGATGGTATAAAAGAATTAGACAACAACTTACCGCCTTGGTGGCTATATGGTTTTTATGCTTCCATCATTTTTGCGGCGGTTTATCTAGTGAAATATCACATTTTTGATGGCGACAATCAAATTGATGAATTAGAAACTGAATTGGCTGAAGCTAGAGTTGCTATTGAAGCTTATAAAAAAACAGCTAAAAACCTAGTGGATATCAATACCGTTACACAACTTACGGATGCATCAGATTTAAGTGCTGGTAAAACTATTTTCCAAACCAACTGTGTGGCTTGCCATATGGCTGATGGTGGCGGTGGTATTGGACCAAATTTAACTGATGAACATTGGATACTTGGTGGTGGTATTAAAAACGTATTTAGAACCGTATCTGAAGGTGGACGTTCAGGAAAAGGAATGATTGCGTGGAAAGCGCAATTAAAACCTTTAGAAATGGCTCAGGTAGCAAGTTATGTATTAACATTTCAAGGTACAACACCAGCAAACCCAAAAGCTGCTGAAGGCGATATTTGGGTAGATAAAAATGCTGAAACACCTGCTGAAACTGTTATAGATTCAACACAAACCATATCAAACTAAGCTAACACTTATTGACCTGCGAGGTTTCAAAAACCTTGTAGGTCTTTAAAAAATAGCAAAGTAATACTTAAAAGGTTATAGGAAACCTTGCAGGATAGAGACAAAAGAAAAAGCTGTGGAAACCCCAGATAACGAAAATTTTAGAGATTCTATTGGTACGGTTACAGAAGATGGTAAGCGTGCTTGGGTATTCCCTAAAAAACCTAGTGGGAAATTTTATGAATACAGAAAGTATGTAAGCTACTTTTTACTAGCTATTTTACTATTGTCGCCTTTCATAAAAATTAATGGCAATCAGTTTTTGATGTTCAATGTAATAGAGCGTCGTTTTAATATTTTCGGATTTCCATTTTGGCCACAAGATTTTCATTTGTTTGTGATTTCCATGTTGATTGGTGTGGTTTTTATCACACTATTTACAGTAGTTTTTGGTAGAATATTTTGTGGATGGATTTGCCCACAAACCATTTTTATGGAAATGGTTTTCCGTAGAATTGAATATTGGATTGAAGGCGATAGAAATAAACAACGGAAACTTGATAGACAAAAATGGGATGCTGAAAAAATAAGAAAAAAGGGCTTAAATTTATCATATTTGCGCTTATCTCTTTCATTATTGCAAATGTGTTTTTGGCATACTTAATTGGTAGTGATAAGCTTATTGAACATATAACTGAAGGCCCATTAAACAATTTAAGTACTTTAATTTCGCTGCTGATTTTTACGGCGGTGTTTTATTTTGTGTTTGCATGGTTTAGAGAACAGGTTTGTATTATTGCTTGCCCCTACGGAAGGTTGCAAGGGGTTTTACTAGACACCAAATCTATTGTTGTGGCTTACGACCATAAACGAGGAGAAGGCGAAAGTGGGAGAAAGAAATTTAGAAAAAATGAAGACCGTGAGGCTTTAGGTCATGGAGATTGCATTGATTGTTTACAATGTGTGCATGTTTGCCCAACGGGAATTGATATTAGAAACGGTACACAATTAGAATGTGTAAACTGTACAGCTTGTATTGATGAGTGCGACCATATTATGGAAAGTATCAACTTACCAAAAGGGTTGATTCGTTATGCTAGTGAGGAAGAAATTGAGAAGAAAACAAAGTTCAAACTTACACCAAGAATTAAAGGTTACATTGCTGTTCTTTCTATAATGATTGGGTTGTTAATTGGAATGTTGTTTTTAAGAAATGATGTGGAAGCCAATGTATTAAGATTACCTGGGCAATTGTATGAGCATAAAGATGGCAATATTATCAGTAATGTGTTTACTTATAAATTGGTAAATAAAACCTCATCAGATATTGAAGATGTGAGTTTTAAATTGATGTCTCATAAAGGCGAATTGAAATTGGTATCGACTAGTGAAGATTTTATTGTTCCTAGTCAAGGGATAGCAGAAGGGACTTTGTTTATCGAGATTAATAATTCGGCATTGTCTGGAGATAGAAATAAAATTAAAATTGGTGTTTATAAAGGCGAAAAACTCATTGAAACGACTACGGCTAATTTTTTAGGGCCTAGGAGTTATAAGTAAGTTGGAAGCTAGAAGACAGAAGTTGGAAGTGACTTTGGCGGATAAGTGCATTAGGGATTGAAACGGCATCCTTTTTTGAGGCACGAGAAAAAGATATAGTGGAAAGCCCGACCCGACAGGGTAATGCCATAAAAAAAATAGAAATTATGAAATTTAATTGGGGTACCGGAATTGTATTAGCGTTTATTGGATTTATTTCCTTTATTATGTACTTTATTATAACCATGAATGTGGATAATAAGTACGACCACGACTTGGTTAGCGAGGATTATTATGCTGATGAATTGCAATACCAAAACGATATAAACAAGCTTGAAAATGCGAACACTTTAGAGGCGAATTTAAGCTACGAGAAAACAGCTGAGGGATTGCTTATAAAATTCCCGAAAAAAATTGATTATAAAGAGATTACAGGGAATATGTTCCTATATAGACCATCTAACAAACAACTAGACTTTGAGACTGCTATCTCTTTGTCTAATTCTTATTTGCTCATACCTGACAAACGTTTGGTAGATGGTCGTTGGAACATTAAAGTGGATTGGCAATATAAGGGAAAATCTTATTTATTTAAAGAATCTATAGTCTATTAACATGTTATTATCGGCTTTCATATTAGGGCTATTGGGGAGTTTTCATTGCGTAGGCATGTGCGGACCCATTGCTTTTATGTTACCTGTAGACCGCAGTAATTCCATTAAAAAAGTATCCCAAATTGCCATTTATCATTTAGGCAGATTACTGGCTTACAGCATTATTGGGCTCGTTTTTGGGCTCATCGGCAAGAGTCTTTACATTTTTGGTTACCAACAACAACTCTCTATAATTATAGGCGTTTTAATGATTTTGGTAGTTGTTATTCCACAAAAAACATTCAACAAATACAACTTTTCAAAACCAATTTTCAAGGTTATTTCTAAAGTAAAAACTGCTTTAGGTGCTTCTCTCAAAAAAATCCATGGATACCTTTTTAACAATCGGTTTTTTAAACGGATTTCTCCCTTGTGGTTTGGTTTATATGGCACTTTTTGCAGCAATGGCTGGTGGAAATGCAATTAACGGTAGTTTATACATGACTGTTTTTGGACTCGGTACTATCCCGCTTATGACTACCGCAATTTACCTCAGTAACTTTTTAAAAGGAACCGCTAGACAACGCATTCAAAAGGTAATTCCTGTGTTTGTGGTGCTTATTGGAACTCTATTTATTCTTCGTGGTTTGGGGCTTGGTATTCCTTACATCTCGCCTGCTCCCGTTTACGATTTGGTTTCCAATAGTGTAGATTGTCATTAAAATAATTTGGGGTTTACCCCGAAAAGGGGTCGGGCTTTCCGCTATATCTTTTTCTCGTGCCTCAAAAAAGGATGCCGCTGCAATCCCTAACCCACTTATCCACCAAAGTCCATACTTTTAGATAAAAAACAAACTTTCTAAAAGCGCAAAACCACTAAAAACACACTCATTTTCAACCAGTTAACATATACATAAATATTCTTTATGAAATCTATTAGTATAATCAATAGTTTTATTCACTATTGTAATAGTATTGCTATTATATTTGCAATCAAATTAATTATTTATGGATTCATTACTTTCAAATTTAAAGATTGCTGTCCCGGAGAAAATCTATGTAAAAGACCCAGAGTCTTCTGCCTTAGGCAAGCGTATTGTGGAAAACAGTATCCTTCTCATTGATGAGATTGGTTTCGATAGTTTTACATTTAAAAAACTAGGAAATATTATAGGCTCTAACGAGAGCTCTATATACCGCTATTTTGAAAGCAAGCACAAACTCCTACTTTACTTATCATCATGGTATTGGGCTTGGATAGAGTACCAATTGGTATTTGAAACCCATACTTTAAATCCAAACGATAAACTTGAAAAAGCTATTGAAATTGTTACAAGAGCCATAAAAGAGGATTCTAATTTCTCGCACATAAACGAGGTAGTATTAAATAAAATTATGGTAAACGAAAACTCAAAATCGTTTTTAACTAAAGAAGTGGATCAAGAAAACAAAGAAGGCTACTTTGTAATTTACAAACGTATTGTACACCGTTTGCGAGATATGATAAAAGCTATTAAACCAGATTATAAATTTCCCTCAAGTTTAGCAAGCACAATCATAGAAGGTAGTTTACACCAACACTTTTTAAAAGCTCATTTTACATCCATTACAGATTGTGGTAGTGATACTACCCCAACAGATTTTATGAAAAACCTAGTACTTAACACTTTGAAATCCTAACTATGGAAAACAAACAAATGACACCCTGGCAACGTCTTGTTGGGTTACTTCAACTGGAAAAAAGAGACATCCTACAAATATTTTACTATGCAATTTTTGCTGGTATTGTAGCACTATCATTACCACTTGGTATTCAAGCTATCATCAATTTAATTCAAGGTGCACAGATATCTACATCATGGATAGTACTGGTTGTAATTGTAACCTTAGGTGTAGCGTTTTCTGGAGCATTACAACTGATGCAATTAAGAATTATTGAAACCATTCAGCAACGTATTTTTACAAGATCATCTTTTGAGTTAGCCTACCGCTTCCCAAAAATAAAAATGGCAGAATTACGTAATTATTATCCACCAGAATTGGCAAATCGCTTTTTTGATACCTTAACCATTCAAAAGAGTTTATCTAAAATTTTAATTGATGTACCAACAGCAGTACTGCAAATTTTATTCGCCTTAATTCTGTTATCATTTTACCATCCATTCTTTATCATTTTTGGGTTACTGCTTTTAGTACTCGTATTTGTAGTATTTAAATTCACAGCAATTAAAGGTCTTGAAACCAGTTTAAAAGAATCCAAAAACAAGTATAAAGTGGCGCATTGGATTCAAGAAATTGCACGTTCTGTAATTAGCTTTAAACTATCTGGAAGTACAAGTTTAGGGATTAATAAAAATGACGAATTAGTCCATGATTATTTAAAAGCCAGAGAAAGTCACTTTAAGGTTTTGATGCTACAGTTTATTCAAATGATAAGTTTTAAAGTTATTGTAACTGCTAGTTTATTACTTATTGGTGGAGCTTTAGTATTGAACCAAGAAATGAATATCGGGCAGTTTGTTGCAGCAGAAATTATCATCATTTTGGTAATTGCTTCAGTTGAAAAATTGATTCTAGGTTTAGAATCTTTTTACGACACTTTAACTTCTTTAGAGAAAATAGGTCAAATAGTAGATAAAGAATTAGAAAGTCAAACTGGAGAAACACCACAGTTTAGCAAAGGCATTCAGATAGAACTTGAACGTGTGGGTTATGAAGTTGATAATAGAGACAAACATATTTTAAAAGACATCTCTTTAAAAATAAATTCGAAAAGCCGTATCCTAATTAAAGGAGAAAGTGGTTCTGGTAAGTCAACATTATTACGATTAATTTCTGGAGTTATTCAAGCTACCTCAGGTCATGTTTATGTAAACGATATGTCTATAAATAGTTTACATTTAAATTTCTACAGGTCGCAATTAGGGTTGTCTTTATCTGATGAAAACCCGTTTGAAGGCTCTATTCGAGAAAATTTAACGTTTAGCAATTCTAATATATCAGATGAAAAAATTCATGAAGTATTAGATATTGTTGGTCTTAAATCTTTTATAAAAGAACAACCTGAAGGCTTAAACACGGTATTGTATCCTGATGGCAAACAAATGTCTTACACCCTATCTAAAAAAATTGTTCTTGCCCGTGCCATACTAAAAGCACCAAGAGTATTAATTCTTGAAGACGCCTTAGATAGATTTAATGAAGCAGAAACCAACAATATTGTAGATTATTTATCACACAAAGACAGACCGTGGGCTCTAGTTGTAGTAAGTAGTAGTGATATATGGATTAATAAGTGTAGTGAAATTATCACTTTAGAAAAAGGTTTAATCAAATCTAAAAACAACTAAGTTATGCTCAATATATCTCATAACCAATTGAATAAAAAAATAGACTTAGCTAAATTTAAGTCTGGTAAAAACATCATGAATGTGAAGTATTACAAGTACTTCAACAGGTTTTTACTGGCTGCCGCTATCATTCTATTTATTGTATTGTTTTTACCATGGACACAGAATATAACTGGGCAAGGTATAGTAACTACATTGAAACCAAATCAACGTCCGCAGCACATTCAATCACAAATCCCAGGGCGTATTGAACAATGGTTTGTACAAGAAGGCGATTACGTTGAAGCAGGCGATACTATTTTAAGAATCTCGGAAGTAAAAAGCGATTATTTTGATGATAAATTAGTAGAAAGAACTAATGAACAAATTCAGGCAAAAGCATCATCAGTAACAGCCTACGCTGCAAAAGTAGAAGCTTTAAATAGACAAATATCAGCATTGAAGAACGAGCAAAATTTAAAGTTGGAGCAAACAAAAAACAAGTTAATGCAATCGCGATTAAAAGTAAAAAGCGATAGTATTGATTTACAAGCTGCTAAAACCAATTTAAAAATTGCCGAAACGCAGTTTAATCGTATTCAAACTTTACAAGAAGAAGGTTTAAAAGCGGTAAAAGATGTTGAAGAAAAACGCTTGAAACTTCAAGAAACGCAGGCTAAGTTTATTTCTCAAGAGAATAAATATTTAGCAAGTCAAAACGAAGTGATAAATGCTCGGTTAGAATTATCTAGAACAAATGCAGCTTTTGCTGATAAAATCTCGAAAGCGCAAAGTGATATGTTTACAGCACAATCTAGCGGTTTTGATACGCAAGCTCAGGTTTCAAAACTTGAAAATGCATCTGCAAATTATACACGTCGTAGTGATTTATTGTATGTAACCGCCCCTCAAAATGGATACATCAATAAAGTTCTAAAAGGCGGTATTGGTGTAACCTTTAAGGAAGGCTCTGAATTGGTTGGTATTATGCCAGCACAAATTGATCTAGCTGTTGAAACTTTTGTAAGACCAATTGATTTACCGCTACTTCACTTAGGAGAAAAAGTTCGTGTTCAGTTTGATGGTTGGCCAGCAATCGTGTTTAGCGGATGGCCCAATGTATCATACGGAACTTATGGCGCTAAAGTAGTAGCGATTGAACGTTTTATAAGTGATAACGGTAAGTACCGTGTATTATTAGCACCTGATGAAACTGACCATGAATGGCCAGAAGCGATTCGAGCAGGTTCTGGAGCAAAAACTATTGCGCTCTTGGAAGATGTCCCAATTTGGTTTGAATTATGGCGACAAATTAACAGCTTCCCTCCTAACTATTATCAACCTGAAGGTGGAAAATCGGCTTCAAAAAAAGATAAAAAATGAGAGTCATCTTATTAAACATATTATTACTCTTTAGTGGTTTAGTTGCTGCTCAAGATTCCACTTCGGTTATTTCACTTTCTGAATATTTGGGGTATGTAAAATCATTCCACCCTATTGTGAAGCAAGCCAATTTGGTTATTAATAAAAGTGAAGCGAAATTGATGAAAGCGCGTGGTGCTTTTGATCCAAAATTGGAAGTAGATTACGATAGAAAGAAGTTTAAAAACACGGAGTATTTTGACCGACTAAACGCTACCTTTAAGATACCAACATGGTTTGGGGTGGAATTGAAAGGAAACTTTGAAGAAAACACAGGCGATTTTTTAAATCCGCAAGCCTTTGTTCCTGAAGATGGTTTGTATAGCGCAGGTGTTTCTGTTCCTGTGGCACGTGGTTTATTAACCAATAAACGTATGGCTATGCTAAGGCAATCTAGACTGTACGTAAAGCAAGCACAAGCCGACAGGCAATTGTTAGTAAACAACATTCTTTATGAAGCTACGGTTACCTATTTTAATTGGTTAAGACGTTATAATGAAAAACGTGT
The DNA here is from genome assembly GCF_055808955.1 of Jejuia sp. G7-7. Taxonomy (NCBI): domain Bacteria; kingdom Pseudomonadati; phylum Bacteroidota; class Flavobacteriia; order Flavobacteriales; family Flavobacteriaceae; genus Jejuia; species Jejuia sp. G7-7. The sequence continues at coordinate 1,888,900 of NZ_JBVVSZ010000002.1, read as the reverse complement.
TTACGAAGATTTTTTAACCAATGTAGAAGTGCGTTTTAATGGTATTAAAAAGAGTTATGAAGTTGGAGACAAACCTGCTATTGATACTTTAGAAGCAAGAATAGCTTTAAATAACAGAAAACTTAATTTAGAAAAATCTAGAATTAAGTTTGTAAAATCTTCATTAGAGTTATCAAACTTTTTATGGTTGAATGATAATACGCCTATTGAAGTTAAAGATGGGATTATTCCTGACATCAATACGTTTGAAACTATTGATACCATTTTAAACACCTCTGGATTGGATATTGAAAGTTTTGATATTGATAGCCATCCAAAAATGCAATCTTTGGATTTTAAACAACAAAGTTTAGCCATTGAAAAACGCTTAAAGTTGAATAACTTATTACCTCAAATAGATTTGCAATACAACTTTTTATCGCAAACCCCTGAGGTTGCGCGCTCATTCAGTACCTCAGCTTATAAAAGTGGTGTAAATGTGAGTTTCCCATTATTTTTAAGAAAGGAACGTGGCGATTTAAAATTGGCTAAAATTAAGTTACAAGATACTGAGTTCGATATTCAAAATACAAGAGTGAGTCTTAAGAACAAAATTGATGGTATTAACCAAGAGTTAGATTCTTATGTGTTACAAAACAGCTTAACTGAAACTATTGTGAGTGATTATACTAGAATGTTAACTGCTGAAGAACGTAAATTCTTTTTAGGAGAAAGCTCTTTGTTTTTAGTAAACTCTCGAGAATCTAAATTGATAGATGCGAAGTTGAAAGCTATTGATATTGAAAATAGTTTCTTTAAAACTAAAGCGAATTTATTTAATGTTTTGGCGCTTTCTGAAGTGCAGATGAATTAGGATATCACTTGACTTTGTAAAAATTTTCTGTTACCTTCGTTTAACGAATGATAAAAAACATTAAAACGATTTTTTATCAGAGCATTAAACGAACTTCCACAAAAAAGAACCCCCTGCTAGTGCTCGTTTGTAACGAGTACCGTATTGAGTATGTTTAGATAAGATTCTATTTGAATTAAACTTACAATATTTCTATATTCAGAAACAATTAAATTAAATATAACCTTTAGGTACTCGCTACAAACGAGCACCAGCATTATAAAACTCGTAACTGTGCTAGTACCTAGCTACAGTATTTATACTATAGACAAAAAATTAGCAACTAAAATTATGATTTACATCACACAGTTAATATACATAATAGATGGGCAAGAAGCTATTTTTGACCAATTTGAAGCTGTCGCAATTCCAACGATATTAAAGTATAACGGAAGACTAACTTTAAGAATTCGACCAGATGCAAGTTCTATTATTGAAAAAAATATTGAAACACCTTATGAAATTCATTTGGTAGAGTTTGATTCGCAACAAGATTTTGATAACTTCAAAAAAGATGAGGAACGAAAAAAATTCTTGCATTTAAAAGAGCAATCTATTAAATCTTCTATTTTGATACAAGGTGTGAAACTCTAAATAGACAAACCTTAACAAATAGAAAATAAATTTCTGCGATAACAGAACTTAGCAAATGTGCCCGCGTTAGGGATAGTAGTGGAAAGCCCACAGCTTTTGCGCCTTAGCGCAGAAGCGAGGACTTGTAACGGATAGCCCGACCCCTTGTGGGTAACGCCCAAATTATTTTAAAACTCTTATTAGTTGTTCGAGTGGATTCCTGCATGCGCAGGAATGACAAACTAAATTTTAAACGTCATGACGGGAAGTGTGGAGTGATTTGCCACATCTTCGCCTATGCTGCCCTCGAAGAAATGCGCCAAGCCTTTTCTGCCGTGGGTTGGAATAGCAATGAGGTCTGCTCCTATTTTATTGGCGCAGTTTAAAAGACCTTCTTCTACGGAGTAATCGGCAACATAACAGACATCATCCATTTTATTTAAATTTCTATCGGCTTTTGTTAAAAAATTAACCACCCTTTTTTCTATTTCTTGAGAGCTTTTAAAACGATCGTTTGGTAAATTAACGTGTACGAGATACATTTTTGCTCCAATTTCATGACATAAACTGCTTGCATTTAAATAGGCTTTTATGCCCTCTTCTGAAAAATCACAGGAAAAGGCAACCACATCAAAATGAATATTTGGTAATTCTTTTTTAACGACTAATACTGGTATATCTGCATTCCTTACCACACGTTCTGTATTTGAACCTACCAAATATTCTTTAAAGCCACTTGCACCATGAGAGCCCATTACAATTAAATCGGCTTCATTTTCTATAGCAACCTCATTTACTTCACTAAACACTTTAAAGTGCTTTACAATTGGGGTTAATTTTATGCCTTCTAGAAAATCTTTCTTTAAAAATTTTTCGAACTTTTGTTCTGCTAGTTTAAAGAAATAAACAGCTTTTTGGTTTTGTAAGCCATCTGAAGCAGACAACATAATATCTGACATTTCTAGCATGTGTAACACTAATAGTTCAGCATTATGCTTTTTTGCTAATTTGGCTGCAGTTTTTAGTGCGTATTCAGAGTGTTCTGAAAAATCTATGGGTACAATAATTTTTTTCATCATATCAATTTTTAAGGTTAATTAATCCGTGAAACCTAACTAAAATAGGGTTTTATTAAAAAGTAAATTTGGGTAGTTTGTTTTAAACTGTCATTGAAAACAACTGTGTGTCTGGCTGTTTTCGTTGTAATAACACATCAAAAGCCATACAAACATTACGAACAAATGGTTGCCCTTTTTCGGTAACTTCAAGACTGTTTGCATCAATAGTTATTAAGCCATCTGTCTCCATTTCTTTTAAACGAATTAGAGCATCTGGTAATTCATTAAAATAAGTAGAATCTTTAGTCCAAGATGTTTTAAAACGGCACATTAAATTGAGAATGTGCTGACGAATTACTAAATCTTCATCGTTTAAAATATGCCCTCTATAGACAGGAATAGTATTATCTTCTAAAGAACTGTAATAAGATTCTATAGTTTTAACATTTTGAGAAAACCCATACCAACTGTCGCTAATTGAGGATACTCCTAAGCCAATCATTGCTTGAGTTTTAGAAGCTGTATAGCCCATAAAGTTTCTGTGTAGCTTACCGTTTTCTAGAGATTGATATAATCCATCAGTTTTTAACGCAAAATGATCCATACCAATTTCTTCGTAACCAACTTTAGCAAGTAGCTGTTTACCTAATTCGTATTGTGCTCGTTTTAAATCTGCAGTTGGTAAATCAGAATCATTAAATCCGCGTTGTCCATTACCTTTAATCCAAGGCACGTGTGCGTAACTGTAAAAAGCTAATCTGTCTGGTAATAATTCCTTTGTTTTTAAAATAGTTTCTTTTACGTGCTCTATGGTTTGAAATGGTAACCCAAAAATAATATCGTGGCCTACCGAAGTATACCCTATTTCTCTGGCTAATGCTGTTGCTCTCTTTACGTTTTCAAAAGGTTGAATTCTATGAATTGCTTTTTGTACTGTTTCATTATAATCTTGCACGCCATAGCTTACACGTCTGAACCCGACATCATAAAGTGCTTGTAAATGTTCTTTTGTGGTGTTATTTGGATGGCCTTCAAAACTAAACTCGTGGCTGACAGCCAATTCTGAAGTTCTTAAAATTTCAAGAATAAGATGTTTTAAATTTTCTGGACTAAAAAAAGTTGGTGTACCTCCTCCCAAATGCAATTCCTTAATGATTGGCTTTTCATCGAATAACTCCAAATACAATCGCCATTCTTTTAATACTGCTTCTATATAGGGTGACTCTACACTATGCTGTTTGGTAATGCGCTTATTGCAACCGCAAAACGTGCATAAACTTTCGCAAAATGGTAAATGAATGTATAAACTAAGGCCTTCTTTTGAATTACTCTCTTTAAATGATTTAAAAATAGAGGATTTCCATTTCTCTAAAGAAAATGTGCTTTTGTCCCAATACGGAACTGTTGGATAACTTGTATAACGTGGTCCTGCTATGTTATACTTATTTACTAATGAATTTGACATACCTGATATTTGATATTCAAAATTAATGGATATGAGTTATGGAAAATATGATATAAGTCATGTTCATATTTGTAATTGTTTGTTTAATAGCGTAACTTTCGCTTAACTAAAAACATACAAAACCATGAAAAAATTAAGTCTATTATTTCTTGTATTAGCGGTGTCTTTAACTGCTTGTAAAAAGAAAAAAGAGGAGATAAAAATTGAAGAAGAAGTTACTAAAACTAAAAAAATTAAGATAGCACTTAACTCTAAAAGTGGCACAAATGCTACAGGAAATGTAGTTTTTAAAGAAGATGGAGGTAGTGTAACCATGAATGCCATTGTAAGTGGTTTAGAACCAGGCGAGCACGCTATACATATTCATGCTAAATCTGATTGTTCTTCTCCTGACGGTAAATCTGCAGGTGGGCATTGGAATCCTACCAGCACCCAACATGGAAAGTGGGGTGCGGCTGAAGGCTATCACAAAGGAGATATAGGTAATTTTACTGCCGACGAAAATGGTAACGGTACTATTTCATTTACTACTGATCAATGGTGCATAGGTTGTGGAGACGCAACAAAGGATATTGTTGGTAAAGGTGTAATAGTTCATGCAGGCGCTGATGATTTTACATCGCAACCTTCGGGTGCTGCTGGTGCACGTGTTAGTTGTGCTGGGATTATTGAATAATACCACATTAGAAATAATTTTGAAAAGCTATCATTCTTTGGTAGCTTTTTTTATTGAATATTTAGTATTTTCGGAGAACTTAACTGCTATGAATGGATTTGGATAACCTGATCGTTAAATTTCAACAAAAGGACGAAAAAGCTTTTGAAAAACTATACGGCATGTATAGTGACAGCATGCATGGTGTTATCTATAACATTGTAAGAGATCATACTATTGCCGAAGAGGTTATGCAAGATGTTTTTATTAAGGCATGGCACAAAGCTGATAGCTATTCTGCTAAAAAAGGACGTTTTTTTACTTGGATTTTGAATATTGCTAGAAATGCAGCCATTGATAAAATACGCTCTAAGGCCTTTAAAAACTCAAAACAAAACCTCAACTCTGATTTTTTCGTAGATATAATTGAAGGCAATGAAAGTTTAGATGATAAAACGGATGCCATTGGAATAAAAAAGTTTGTTGGCAAACTTGCTGAAAAATGTAAAAAAGTTATTGAACTTTTATATTTTAAAGGTTATACACAAAGTGAAGCCTCAGAAGCTCTTGAAATGCCAATTGGCACCATTAAAACACGAAATAGAAATTGCATTCAAGAACTTAGAAATATGGTCTTGAACTAAATTATGGATATTAAAGCATACATAGAATCTGGAATCTTAGAGCTATACGTAGCTGGTACACTTTCTGAAAAAGAAAACGAAGAGATCTATGCACTTATGCAACAACATCCAGAAATTCTTCAAGAAGTTCTAGAAATTGAAGCTGCCATAATTAAACTTACCGCCACTACGTCTCAACGTAACAATGACCATATTTTACTAAATGTTAAAAAAGCATTAGGACTTAATAACGATGACACCAAAGTTATTTCTATAGCAAAACCAAAATACAATTGGATTACCTATGCAGGTTGGGCGGCATCAATAGTTTTAGGCGTTGGCTTATTGTGGACAGTAAATCAAAACAAACAATTACAATCTGATATTCAAGTTGCAGAAACGCAACAGTCCTTACTGGAACATCAAATAGAAAACTCTAAAAACAGTCTTAATGAAGCCAATACGCTTATTTCTGTTTTACGAGACGATAACATTTCCAGAATCCCCTTGGCTGGACAAGGCAATTTTGCCAACACATATGCAAAAGTATATTGGGATAAAAATTCAAAACGTATCTTTTTAGATGCACAAGGTTTGCCAAAACCTCCTGAAGGCATGGTTTACCAAGTATGGTCTTTAAAATTGAGTCCGCTTACACCTACTAGTTTAGGTACAATAGACAATTTTAATACCGATGCCAACAAAATCTTCGAAATTGAAAACCAAAACGAAAGTGAAGCTTTTGGCGTTACCTTAGAACCTGCTGGCGGAAGTGCTACTCCTACTATGGAACAGTTGTATACTTTAGGTGTGGTTGGTTAGTATATTTTAACTAAAAAAAGGAACGAAAACCTCTCTCTCTTTAGGCTTAGTAAAACAGGCGATAAATTAAATATTATACTTATTCTTGTTCAATGAATTGGCCACAAGCTGAAATATGAAAACAGTAAAAAGTGAAATAATTGGAGAATTAAAGCAGGACGACCAGTTAAACGATTGGTGGGAAAGCGAACTTATTGAGATTCCGTTTTTTAATAACGATAAATTGAAAATCATATTTACGGATTTCAACCCTGAAAATGACTCGGAATTTATTGAAGAATGGGATAATGCTTTAGAATTATTTCTTGAAAAATCTAAATCTGACAGATTACAACTATCAAATCTAGTTTATAAGAACTGCATGGATTTTCTAAAATTGGTGGAATTTGATGAAGTTGACCAACCACTCTGGGATATAAAAAACAAAAATGACATTTGGAATTATGTCGAGCCAAATGAAATATACATTTCTAGAAGACCTTACAAGGACAAAGATATCTATGTAAATGTAAATTGTGAATGTGATTGGGAACAAGAACATGGTTTACAATTTGTATTCAGACAAGGAAAAAAATAACCAGAATAAGTCCAATTGATGGACATTTGACTTATGCAGATGCTTATGACAAACCCGATAATGAAGATATATTGTTACGTCAATTTAATGATAACGAAAATAAAACAAAATCGGAATGGTGGAAATTCTGGAAATAAAGCAATTTTACCATCAGAGAACTGAGTTAAAAAAACACATAACCTTCATTTTTTTGGAAGTCACTAAACTAAAAACCGCTCCTATCAAAAAACTAGTAATCTAATATTAGTTAGTCAACCAAATTATAAATTTCTTATCACATAATTGTTCATTGGATTTCAAAAAAAAAAAAAGCCTCCAATCACATTTCTGCAACTTGGCGACTTTCATCCTAACAAAAAACCTAAAACCAAACCATCTTTAGGTTTCGAAAAGCAAATTAATTCCCTCTAAAAATTAATCTACTAACCTTAAAAAATTTAAATATTATTAATATGTTGAGCCATTAATGGTCCTAATTCAAATGTACTTTCCAACAATTCTTCTTTCAATATTTTTGCATTATCTAACTTACCGTTTGCTTTATAAATTTCAGCTAAATGGTACATAGCTTCAGGCTCGAATGTTTTTCCAACTACGTAGTTTTCCACAACTTCTAAAGCTTCTTTTACATCTCCATGGTTGTAATATGTCCATGCTAACAGATCGTAAGACTGTGCTGTTGGTCTGTTACTAATCTCTTCATTAGCTATTCTCAAAGCTTCTGCTGTTTTTTTAGAATCTTCAGCAAATAACAACACATTATATTTATTATACATATCACCATATAAACTATTTGCTACAGCATTTTTGTATAATTCTAATTGTGTTTCTTTTTGCTTTACATCGCCTTTAAATTCGGCGATTTCTGCTTTCAACAGATAATAATCTGGTGCGTTATAATTCTCAGTAACGGCTTCTAAAATGCGTAAAGCTTCGTCTGGATTTTTCTCATGTGAATACACAATCCATGCTATCCCTTTTTTAGCATAAGCGTCGTTTTTATCAATTTCTAAAGCTTTTAAGTAATGATTATAAGCTGCTTCTATTTTTCCTGCATGTCCATAATAATCTGCCAAATTAGTGTAAGACCATTGCATTAAATGTTTACTCATATTTGCTTCAGCTATTTCAGTTGCTTTCTTTAAGTAAAGAATAGCATTATTTAAATTACCTTGATGATCGCTCCATTTTGATAATCTAATTAGAAAATCGAAATCTTTATAATTTTCAATTTTAGTTAAATATTGTTTTGCTGCTATTGTATTGCCCAACTCTAAATGCACATCGAAGAGCATTTTTTGGGTGGACTTTAGTTTATCGCCATTTAATTCTGCTTTTTTTAGTAATTCTAAAGCGGATTTAAATTTGTGTTGCGAAATATAATTTCTTGACAAAGCTCTTAAGTAACCAGAGTTTTTATAGGAAGTAGCTTCATTTGCAGCTAACAGACTCTTTTCAGCTTGTATCAAATGGTTTATCTCTCCTGTTTTATTAAATAATAGAGATTGAGATGCTGCAGCCTTTACCAAATATGGAAACTGATTTGGCTCTTTTTCTAGCTTCTTTTCCCAAAATTTATAATCTTGTTGTGCAGCATCTAATATCTCATCTTTTTCTACTTTCAAATAGCGGTTATAATCTTCTGAATTTGTTACTAAAGCTGGTGTAGTTTTATTGATTTCACATCCTACTATTATTAAAAAGATGCTTAAATACATTAAGAGGTTTAAAGGTTTCATTGTCTTTTGTTTTTGTTAGTGATTCTTTTAAATAACCGAGTATGTTTTATCCTAAAACATACTCGGGAGAGATAGCCATTACCATGGAGAGGCTAAGTATGGGAACGATGTTAAAAAGGCTTTATCGTTTGCATCAACATTGTCATTAGATAGAGTTGGGTTCTCAGAAAAATCTTCTCCACCAAAAATCAATAATAACTCTACAGTAATTACATCATCAGCTAAAGCACGACCTGTTAATACATTTGTACCGTCATAAAAAGTTGTTTTTCCATCAAGAGAAACATTTAAAACATCAGTCGCTAAAAGTCCTGTAAAAGCTGTAGCATCCTGCATTAATGCATTTTTATCACCTGAGTTTGCAAATGCAGGACTCAATCCAGTTAAGTTCGTTTCAAACATACTTTGAAATGCTGCGTTTTGTTCAGAAGGAATAGTTACGTTAAACATATCCTTATTTGCTGGAGACACAAAAACAGTATTAACTGCCGGTCTTCCCATTTGGTCTGCTTGTACATAGGTTCCTGAAAAATCAGGTCCTGGAAGTATCGTTATATCGTCATCATTATTCGAGCAATTAAATGCCAAAAATGAAAGTGATAAGGCTAGGGTAAATATTTTTAAAGTTTTCATAATCTATATTTTAAAAAGGTTAATTGTTATTATTTTGTTTTGGTTTCCACCCAAGTATTTATAGTTCCCGAACCACCAATCATAGCTTTAGGCACTTCAACAACAATAGACATTACGTTGGAACCTGCGAATGTATCAGACCCAGGATCATTAAATCCTGATGCTGTTCCTCCAATTATTGCAGAATATTGCGCAAAATCCATAAAGAACGGATCGTCTCTTGGTCCAGCGAAAAAACTCATTCCTCCATTAGTTGCTATGTTAGCACTAGAACCATATTCAGTAATATCAACAAAACCACCAACTGTAGAGTTAGTCTGTATTACACTATTTAATCCTGTTTGCGAAGGTGCAATAGGACCAAAAAAGTACATTTTACCATCTCTTGGTATAGCCTGGATTACTAAATCCTCTACGTTATCCCCTGTATTATCAATATTAATTTCTACAAGAACGCCTTCATCAAAAATTGCGTTTCCTGTATTAGCTGGACTTATTAATCCTTGAACATTTGCCACAAACACTAAATTATTTGTGTCTTCACCTTGAAAGGCATAAAAATCGGTGATATCACTTGTACCACCTTTTACTGCAGGCGCATCTATATGGTCTGCTGCAATTGCGAAGAAACTAGCTACTGCTAATACTCCAACTCCTAAAACTGTTTTTAAATTTTTCATAATTTTGAGGTTTTGTTATTATTAATTTTCACTCTCAGCCATACCTACGAAAAAAAGAAAAGAGTGGTTTTGTTAAAATTTTGTTAAAGAAAAAACTACGTCAATTTCTGCTAAAAGATTACTTTTGCTGAACCCTGATAAAAAGATATGAACCCATCATCAACCGGTTGGATTAAAAAACTGTTAAGCGAAATTGCTTCAAACAACCGCTTTCTTGATTTTAACGAAGAGGAGTTTTATGACGCCCTAAGGAGTTGTGGCTTTGTTTATGGGAGTAACCAAGAAGTAGTTTTACAAATATTTCAAAACAAAGATTTAACTGAAGAAGAGGTTTGTAAGGTGAATTTGTGTTTAGCTTTCTATTATACACACAAAAAATCAAAATGTAACACACCTTTTATTGATAGCGTTATAAACTTTTATACAGAGATTAATGAAATAAAAACTTCCTTTTTTAAGGATTTATTAGGTGGTAAAAAATCTGGAGAACAACTAGAGAATATTATTCGCAAACGTATCCAAATTGATGCAAATGTACTTACCAAAAATTTCAATTATTTTATTATAAATGCATTACTTTATGTAGATGTATTGGCATATCAAGAATATTTAAAACGTGCCTCTTTTTCGATTGATTATATAAAGAAATTAGAAGCCTCCATAGTTGCTATCTCTCTGGATGTATTGAATTCCAAAGAAGAGAAAAATCAGTATGATGAAAGTTTGATAAAATTATTTCAATCCTCATTACGATTTAATGAAAACACCAATTTAAATTATAAAAAGGCAATTAGGGGTATTACTAGTGCACAAGAAAAATATTATGTTCTAGATTTAGCCTGTATGGCTACATGGAGTGACCAAATGATCGATGTAGATGAACAGCATTTTCTAGAAAAGCTTGGAAAAGATTTAGAATTAAGTATTTCTAGAACACAACAATCTATTAAAACGGTAAATCTTTTCTATACTATAAACAAAGATAGTATTGCTCTTTTAAGTTCTAAAAACATTGTTCAGAGTTTTTACAATAACTCTAGTAAAATGGTAAAAAAATTGATTACTAGAAATAGTAAACGCTTATATCAGGAATTAAAAGATAGCAAGGAATTAATGGTTTTACTCTCTCAATCTACTCATAGAGATTTAAGCAAAGAAGAGCAACATAAAGTACAAGAACAATTATTAGATATTTTTAAATCAATACCGAGTCTTGCTATATTTTTACTCCCTGGTGGTGCTCTTTTACTACCTTTAGTAGTTAAATTTATCCCTAAACTGTTACCATCTGCTTTTGATGAAAATAGAATAAAAGACTAAGCGTATTTGTTTTCAATTTATTTCCTGTAGTTTTACAATTACACTAACCACAAAACCACCACATGACATCGTACACTATCCAAGACATTAATAACCTCTTAAAAGGTGAATTAATTGGCAATACAACACAATTAATTGAAGGTCCAGAGCAACTTCAAAATGCTGAAATACAACATATCACATTTATAGGAAGTAGTAAATACATTAAACTTTGGGCAGACTCAAAAGCTTGTGCTGCTTTGGTAAACGATAACTTAACTATAGAACCAGATGAAAATCGAGCACTAATAAAAGTTAAGAATGCCGATTTAGCTATGGCTAAAATATTAGAATTATTCAATCCGCCAGCACCAGAATTTGAGAGCGAAATACACTCAACAGCCGTAATTCATGAAACAGCTATAATTGGCAGCGGTTGTAAAATAGGGGCAAATTGTTATGTTGGTAAAAATGTAACTTTAGGAAACGGTGTTATTTTATATCCAAATGTTTGCGTTTTTGATGAAACAACAATTGGAGATAACACCATAGCTTGGTCTGGAACCGTAATTAGAGAACGTTGTATTATTGGAAGCCATTGTATTTTTCATACCAATGTTAGTATTGGTGCTGATGGCTTTGGATATAGACCAAGTGATGATGGAAGAGGTTTAACAAAAATCCCTCAAATTGGAAATGTTATTATTGGACATCATGTTGAAATTGGTGCAAATTCCTGTGTTGATCGTGCTAAATTTAGTAGCACTATTATTGGAGATGGTTGTAAAATAGATAATTTGGTGCAAATAGCTCATAACTGTATTATGGGACGCTCTTGTATTATGGCTGGACATAGTGGTCTAGCTGGTTCTGTAATCTTAGGTGACGGGGTCATTATTGGTGGTTCTGCATCTATAAAAGATCACACTACTATTGAATCTGGCGCTACTGTTGGTGCAGGTTCTGGAGTGATGAATACTGTTAAGGCTGGTCAAACGGTTTTAGGTTATCCAGCGCAAGATGCTAGAGATATGTTGAAGCAATGGGTAGCGATACGAAAATTGGTAAAGTAATAATAGTTTATTCTTAAGTCTTTTTATATGATGTTATCTAACTTAAGCACACCATAAAAACTCTATTTGGCGCTAGACATTTTTACTTCTAGAAAACACTCTTTTACAGCCTTTAGTAGTTAAATTTATTCCTAAATTGTACCATCTACTTTTGATGAAAACAGAATTAACAAGTTGCCTTTCAACAAAACTGTATTTCTATTCTTCAATAAAATAATAGCTATATTTTCAGGATATTTAAAAACATAATTGTTTTATATCAAACAAGTAAAAACAATTGCATGAAAAATTTATTATTACTGACAATATTTGCATTAACATTTATGAACTGTGAAAGAGATGCGTTAAATGAAGCTCCTCTTGAATCAAAAATTCTAGGTGTATGGGAATTATATCTTGACGAAAATTTAGAATCAGTAATTGATGAATGGACAGGAACAGAATGGACTTATGTAGATAAATGGTTTCAAAACAAAAGAGAGAATTCTAAAATAATATTAGAATTTAAAGATGATGGAACTTTTATAGATCGTTACGCAAATGTAGAAGTTGCAAAAGGAACATGGGGAAAATTAGAAAATGGCAATTACTATTTTGATTATATACAAGATGATACTATAAACGATAAACTTACGCAAACTAGACATATTTCTTTCTATTGTGATAATACTTACTCAATCACTATTGAGGGTAACAACAAGGCTATTTACTACTACAAAACACAAGAAACTAATGAATGTTCTAGCTTAATAAATTATAATGTTAGCGAATAATTAACTAAAATTTATTCTAACCACATTTTAAAATCCTTTACCCGCTCTCTGGCTACAATTACATCCTGTTCGTTATAGGAGTTTAGTTTTATTTGCAATCTAGAATTGGTATAACTTACCATATCTTTTATAGCATTTATATTAACAAAGAATTTACGGTTAATTCGGAAAAAGGTTTGTGGTTCTAACTCATCTTCTAGATGCTCTAAAGTATTATCTATTAAATAGTTTCTACCATCTGTAGTATGCAAGTATGTGCCTTTATTTTCGCTATAGAAACATTCAATATCATCTATATTGATGAGTTTTAAATGTTGCCCTACTTTTACTGAAAAACGTTTTTTAAATGTTCTATCTATAGGATTTACAAGTAGTTTTTTAATATCATCAAAATCTAAGGATACGGTTTGCTGTTTTGGAGCACGTTCTTGATATTTCTTTACGGCTATTGCTAAATCGTCTTCATCGATAGGTTTTAATAAATAATCTATACTATTAAGCTTAAAAGCTTGTAGTGCATATTCATCATACGCGGTTGTAAAAATTACGGCCGACTTAATATCGATGGTTTCAAATATTTGAAATGATAAGCCATCGCTTAATTGTATATCTAAAAATATTAAATCTGGGTGTGCATGATTTTGAAACCACTCTAAAGATTCTTCTACAGAATGCAGCATGACTTCTGCATTCAAATCTAAATTTTGAAGCATACGTTGTAGGCGTCTTGCAGATGGTTTTTCGTCTTCTATAATAATTACGTTCATGTTTTGACTTTTGATTGGTTGTTAGTTAATAAGCACTTGCTTAAAATTGATTACTGTTTTTTAAAGGCTTGCCCACGTTAGGGATTGAGGGATTTATTGAAGCTCCCCGACGCAGGAGGGAGCGACTCCCGAAAGCCCAACCGTAGCTTTGCGAAGGTAACGCCCAAATTAACATTACTTCCATTGTTTTTTATCGTTATCCATGTATTGTTTAATTTTCTTTTCTTCCCATGTTTTGCTAAAAATGAGGTTTTTACCAAACACACCTATCGCATGAAATCCTAAACCGATACCCCAGAAAAGGGCGGTTGAATACGTTCCGAAATGCAATAGATTTCCACCATTTGACACAACCATAGACACAATAAAAATATTTACAGCAACATACCAAAACGCATGCCAGTAAAAGCCTTTAAGCTCTTTTACTCGTTTTTTTGCACGTACATATGCTTGCTCTTTTTGGTAATCTTTATTTTGATATGGCTCTAATTTATTATTTTTCATTGTTCTAATTTTTAGTCCCAGTTGTTTTGTTCTTTTTTCATCAATTCTTCAATTTTGCGCTTTTCCCATTCGCGCCCGAAGGTACCTTTGTGAACAAAAACTGTAAAAGCATGAATACCTACTCCTAAACCCCATCCTAAAATTGGAAACCAAAACCATTTATAGTCCCAATAGGTTTTATAGTTAATAAAAATTGTAAATGGAGTAAACAAACAATATGCAAGTAGGTGTTGGTAAAAGCCTTTTATATTTTCGATACGTTTACGCGCTCTTGCTGCCTTTTTATTGGTCTCAGAATCTGTTAATCTTTCCATGGTTTTCATATTTTTAGTCCCAATTATTTTCTTCATTTTTCATAAACTCTTCCATTTTACGCTTTTCCCAACTTCTACCAAAAGCACCATCATTTACAAAAACCTTAAAGGCATGAATTGCTAAACCTATACCCCATCCAAACATTGGAAACCAAAACCATTGGAAACTCCAAGAGGTTTTATAATTGATAAATATTAAAAAAGGAATGACTAGACAATACGATATAACGCTGTAATAAAATCCTTTAAGTTCGTCTACATGGTTTAATGCTCGCATGTAACTATCATCTAATTGCGATATTGACTGTTCTGTTCTCATGACTGATATTTGTTTGGTAAGCATTGGTATTGCAACTGCAAAACGTTTTGCTTCTTTTTTAATGTCTATTTTTCTATTAGTTAACAAGTTATAGCGCTGCATAATATTACTTAAACCTACACCACTACTCTTTTTTACAATTTGTTTGGGTTGCAAATTATTTTCTACTACTAGATAGCCTCCATCTTCGTAAATTGTAATGTGTAATGGTTTACTTGAGGTTACCATATTGTGTTTTACGGCATTTTCCAAAAGCAACTGCAAAGAAAGCGGCACTACTTTACTTTCTGGGTTTATGGCTTGCTCTGGCATTGTAAAAATGATACTGTCTTCAAATCGCATTTTTAATAAAGACATATAGGTTTTTGCGAATTGTAATTCTTCATCTACAGTAACTAATTCTTTATTTTTTTGCTCTAAAACATAGCGGTATACTTTAGAGAGTGAGGTTGTAAATTTCTGTGCTTGTTGTGGATTTTCCTCAATTAAACTCGTTAACACATTTAAACTATTGAAGAGAAAATGCGGATCTAATTGATTTTTTAAAGCATCAAATTTTGCACTTGCTGTTCCTGCAATTACTTTTTGTTCTTTAATACGGTTTTGCTGATATTTATTATAGAAATAAATAACATGAAAAATGGCAACAATGGTTAGGGTAACCCATAAACCGAATTTGTAATATTCTAATTTTTCATAGTCTAAAAACTCTTCAAAAGTTTTCCCAACATAAAACACATAAGTAATAGCTCGAAGAGTAAACAAGCCTATTAACGTGATAACTGTAGAACCAATTACGCCGACTATGATACGTTTTAACGGATTATTTCTATTCCAGTTGAAACGCTCCATATAACCAAAAAATACATGTTTGTAAAACCAAGCACAAAGGCATACAGTTGATAAAAGATAAAATCGGTTAAAAATTCACTACTGTCTTTATAATCGAATCCGCCAGACATAAAATTACCAATTACATATACTATGCAGCCAATAATAAAAGTGATGATGATATTTTTAACCAATTTTGACATATCTAATATTTAAATTTTTACTTTTTACAAGACTTTAATAAACCTTCCACACGGTCTTTCCCCCAATTAGGATGAAACTGTGTTTCTGCTTTAAAATTAGCAAAAAGTTCTAAGGCACGCTCTAAATCTTTACAAAATGCTGTAGTATCTTGTCCAAAATATTTAGCACTTCCAATATTCCACTCTGCTTTTGATGCTACAACTCTTGGATTTTTTGGTGCAATAATTTCAGCTTTTGCGTATAGTTCTACTACTTTAGGAGATAAAGTCATACCATATGTAGCCCCATCTGATGCTATCCACGCTGTATGCAACATAGCCTGCATTACCATAATTTCTGGATTGTTTTTTGAAATTGCTGTAGCATCATTCAATAAATCTTGTCCTTTCTTTAATTTAGCAGCCAACTTATCTTTGTCTTGCTCTCCAAAACTAGTTACAATATTAATTTGAGCAGCCCAATATGGCGGCAACCAATTATCTGGCTCTGCAGATGCTATACGTTCAAACATATTTGCAGCTTCTGTGGGCTTATTACTGCTCCATAATTCAAATGCTTTTTGCATTCCTTTTTCGTAATTAGTTTGAGCAGTTGTTACTACTGAAACTAAAAGTGTTGCGATAATGATGAGATGTTTCATGATGTGTTAATTTTTAAAGTTTTATGTTTTGTGTTACTGATTCGTTATTGATTGTAAATTTTGCATCTTCCCATTTTGGTGGCCCCATAAAACCTCTAGCGTTATTAGAACAACCATAATCCTCCTTAGGAATTCCGAATACGCCTGTATCCATTTTGTTATTATCATTTTCATCATGGAACATTGATACAGCATATACACCGTTAGGTATATTCTTAAAAACTATTTTACAGCTATTATTTTCAATTTTAGTAAAGTTTGCTTTAAAGCCTTTATTTAAAAAAGCTCCTTCTGAGTTGTAAAGTGCTACATATACTTTCCCATCGTTACTTTCTAAATTCGAAATATTTACGATAACGTCATTTTCAGAATTGTCTTGAGCAATAGCAAAAGATGTACTTAAAATTAAAAGGCAGATAATTTTGATAAAATGTTGCATGATTTTTTGTTTTTAATTATGCTACAAATATCCCGTAGAAGTACAGTTTTTAAAATGATACTTACCGAACTGTAAAAATTGACATCTGAATTGTAACTTTACAAGAAACTAACAATAAGTTTACACTTTTAAACTTGTACAACTAACCAATAACTAACTTTATGAGAAAAAATATAATTAATAAAGTATTCTTTTTCATTATCTGCTTATCAATTACTTTATGTAAAGCGCAAGCTCCCGAACCAGACGACCTTATGCATGAAAAATGGGAGTTTATACTAGAAGATACTGGCGATATTTTACAAATTGCTTTACCAGTTGGAGCTGGATTAACAACTATTATAAAAGGAGATTGGGAAGGCACTAAACAATTTGTCCTCTCATATAGCTCAAGTTTTATTGTTACGCATTCATTAAAAAAAATCATAAAAAAGGAACGTCCTGAAGGTAGAAATTTATTTGATGCTTTCCCTTCTGGACATACAACATCAGCGTTTTCTGGAGCATCTTTTATACAACGACGCTACGGTTGGAAATATGGTAAATACGCTTATGTTTTAGCTGCAATTGTTGGAGTAAGTAGAATGGAAGGCCCAAATGACTGGCATGATATCTGGGATGTACTAGCCGGTGCCACAGTTGGAATAGGAACTACTTATATTTTCACAAAACCCTATAAGGATAGAATTTTAGATATTGGGCTTTCAACTGGAAACAACACTTATGTTATAGGTTTGAAGTATACGTTTTAAATATCATAATTAAACATAAAAAGGTTAAAGACGCCTTAAAAAAAAGCGACTTTAACCATTCAAACATTATAATAAATACTAACCCAAATAAAATTTATAAAATTCAGTTACTGTTCCGCCATTTTAAAATTAATTGGCAGACTAAATGGGACATTTACTGGTTTTCCACGTTGTTTCCCTGGTGTCATTTTTGGTAATAAGCTTACTATTCTACGTGCTTCATCTTCAAGAATTTTATCTGGTCCGCGAGTTCTAATTTTAGTTATTTTCCCTTTAGGATCTATTACAAAAATCACAAAAACCCGTCCTCTTATGCCCAAATCTAAAGCGACTTCTGGATAATTAAAGTTTTTAGCAACATGATTATTTATCATTTTTTGAAAACATGCTCTTCGCTGAGATTTTTTAACTTTTTCGCAACCAGGAAATAAGGGCACATCCTCAATAATAGCAAAAGGTACTTCTACATCTTCCTCTACCTCTCCTACGCTAATATCCTCTACTCTAATTACTTTGTCAGCAATAAAATCTTCTTGACTACTCTCGGTGCTTTCAAAAATAGTTTCCTCAACCTCTTCTGTGTCCTCAACTATTTGTACAGATACTTGCATTACTACAGGAGGTGGTGGCGGAGGTGGTGTATTTATGGTAACTAAAGGAATTTCTTCATCAATTTCAGTTTCCATCACAACAATATCTCTTGTTATTTCTTCCTGTTCATAAGTTTTATACTCTATGCCTTGCCATGATAAAAATAGCATAACATTGAGTCCGATAGCGAAATAAAGGCTGCTATTCCGGCCAACCTCTAGTTCTGGGTTCTTTTTAGGTATCATGATTATAAATTTTAATGTTAGCAATACCCTTAAAAACAGCAATTTTTACTTTGCTATTTTTTACCTTCATTTTATTACTTTAAAACTACCTAAAACACTAAAAAACAACTATGATTTTTATCATATTTTCAATATTCAATACTTAAAATTACACATTCACAAATATGAGAAACAATAAGCTTTCAGTTTTATCATATTCTCATTTTTAAACAAAATTGCTCTAAGTTTGGTTCTAGGTTAACTATCCCCTAACTTAGATGCTTATTTTAAATACTAGTTATGAATTTAAACTTTGCTGTTTTAATCGATGGAGATAACATTCCTTCGGCCTATATAAAGGAAATGATGGAAGAAATTGCCAAATATGGCAACCCAACTGTAAAACGTATTTATGGAGATTGGACGAAACCGCACCTTAATAAATGGAAAAATGTGCTTTTAGAAAATGCCATTACACCTATTCAGCAATATGGCTATACCGTTGGAAAAAATGCCACAGACTCCGCAATGATTATTGATGCCATGGATATTTTATATTCTGGAAAAGTTGAAGGCTTTTGTATTGTTTCTAGTGATAGCGATTTTACACGATTAGCAACTAGACTTAGAGAAGCCCGAATGCAAGTGATTGGTATTGGGGAAAAGAAAACACCAAACCCATTTATTGTTGCATGCGATAAGTTTATTTATATTGAAATTCTAAGGAGTAGAACTGATGAGAAAGATGACAATGAAGATGATGACGACAAGAAAACAGAAAAGCAATCTGTTGATAAAATAACTAGAAAAGAAATTAGTTTAATTCAATCATCTATTTCTGATTTATCAGATGAAGATGGTTGGGCATTCTTAGGAGATGTTGGTAGTTTAATACAGAAAAAAGTCCCAATTTTGATTCTAGAAATTACGGATTCCCTAAGTTAACACCATTATTAAAATCTATAGACAGGTTTGAAATAGAACAACGTGATGCCCCTAACAACCCAAGATACAAGCATATTTATATTAAGAATAAGGAAAATAAGCGTTCTAAAGGACGAAAGAAATAAATAAAAAGGCTGTTTAAAATATTATTTCAAACAGCCTTTTTTAATTAAGAAATTTTAATAGATCTAGGAGGTTTTTGTTTTGCTTCTTCTTTCTTTGGAAGATGCACCTTTAAAATACCATCTGTATAACTCGCGTTAATTTTAGAATCCTCAACAGTTTCTGGTAATGTAAACGTGCGTTTAAAAGAAGAATACCCAAATTCTCTTCGTGTATAACCCCCTTCTTTTTCTTCACTTTCGTTTTTTAATTCTGCCGAAATAAACAAAGTGTTATTCTCTAAATTAATATTGAAATCGGTTTTCTTTAAACCAGGAACTGCCATTTCTACAATAAAGGCATCTGCCACTTCTTTGATATTTACTTTGGGCAATGTAATACCTGTATTGAAATTCGAATTAAATAACGATGGAAATTCTCCCATTGAAAAATCATCAAACCAATTTGTTAATGATGGGAAGTTCGATAACGTATTTTTGTTTGCTAAACTTCCATTTTTTGGCAATGTTGCTAAATTACTCATAATAAAAAATTTTAGTTAAACATTTATATTTCAACAACATATAAACAAATTAAATACCAAACCCGACGACTTTAATTATGACATATTTTTTTAATTATTTTTTAACATAATTCTGAAATATTGACATTTTTATTGTTAAGATTTATGACAAATTTTCGGGAATGAATAAGTTTGTTTTGTGAAAAATTTCTTCTATTTTTGGGTAATGTTGGATATGAAATGATTTCATATACTCGAAATATGAGAAATAATGAAACAAATCAAATTTATACCACTTATCCGTTTTTCTGCATTTTTAGTTTCCTTTTATTTAATTTACTTGTTTAAAGCAAAGAGTTCTATAATAATTCTAATTCCAATATTCTTGGATCTAAGTTTATTGGTTTACTTATATAGAAGTATTAAGAAAAAGAGAAAAACAAATCTCTTGTATTTGTAATTCACAGGAGGTTAATAAATGGTGGTATATTTAAAATAATTTGGATAGTTGCAACTATCTTATTAATGAGCTATATAATTTTTATAGCTAGATTAAGTAATATTAATGCAATAGGAATTATTTTCCCTTGCTATCTTATTTTATCCAGTTTTATTTTTTATGATGGTTTTGATGGATACATTATAGATAAAACTGGAATTCTTCAGATAAATTTTTTGGATCCAAACTATCGTTGGAGTGAAATTGAACAGATTAACCTAAATAGTCAACAAATAAAATACACAATAAATACTAAAGATCATATAACGAAAATTCATAAAGAACAAACTCCCATAATAATTTCATTTCTAGATAGTATTGGAGTAAATTACAATAAAGATTCATCCAGTACTAATCAATCCCAAAACGTCAAACAAAACCTCTAACTCTCCAACCCCAACAAACCCCCAGCATCAAAACAATTCCCCAAATAAAACTCCAAATTAGTTTTACTACAAACCCCAGGATAATCACCAAAATTTCCTTGCACATCTTTTATAATCTGAAAATGTAAATGCGGCGGATAATCACCATTTACACTCGCATCTCCTAAAGTTGCAATTTGCTCACCTTGTTTAAAGTGCTGCCCTACTTTTAAATTTTCAATAGAATGCAAACTTAAATGCCCGTAGAGTGTATAAAATTCAACTCCAGAAATAATATGTTTCAAAATTATAGCTGGCCCATAATCGCCATAATTGGTATTGTTTTTAAAACTATGTACTACGGCATCAAAAGGTGTGTAAATAGCTGTACAAGCATCACACCATAAATCCAATCCCAGATGAATGTTACGTTTTTCTGATGTTTTATCATTAAAATGAGTACTTCGGTTATAAATAGTGCGCACTTCATTGTAACCACCATAAGCAACAAAGGCGTTATGTTTATTTAAATAAGTATTAATATATTTTGAAAATTCTGTTGAAGAAGAGGTATCTATGCTTAAAAGTTCTGAATTATTTTCAGATAAATCTAAAGGTATATATTTCGATTTGGGAATACTAGCATCTAAAACGTGAAGTGGTTTAGAACTGATGCTTTTTAAGAAGTCTTTAAATTTGCTTGAGGTCATTCTTTACGATAGATTTCCCCAAAGCTAAGCAATTACTCTATAATTACTTTACTGTATTTTGCATTTACAGTTACCGTTTTGTTACTTTCTGTATTACTCATAGAAAAAGAACTGACATCTTTTTTTCCACTCGTATTATTAGGATGTACCATGTAAGAATGCGTCCCTTTATAATTTATATTATAATTTACATCAGGCATTACAATGTAAGCTTTATTGTTTTGAAAAATAAAATTCAAGTTTGTAAACGTATCGTCTACTTTCAAAATTTTAACATCCCCAATATTACTATCTATAATTGCGCTGCTAACCACGTTGTTTATTTTAACGTTAGACGAATTACAATTCAGCACCACGTGCTTTACTGTTTTCAATTCGGCTTGTTTAACATGATTTAAGTTTAGTTCTCCCAAATTCCAATTAGACACATAAACTGGTGCATAAGCAGCACTAATGGAAGTTTGACTTCCATTAATGCTCTCTGCTTTAAATATTGTATGCGATAAATCTGCCTGAACATCATCCACAACCGATGCAAATTCTAGCTCTCCATGCCTTACATTAACCTTAATTTTTGCCTTTTTTGGCATTTTAATAATAATGGTCTTTTTTAAATGTGTGTGCTTGTTTTTTACCAGATGATGTATCGTCAAAAAGACTTTTCGCCTTAACACTTTTTGCACGTTGCTCTGCAATTTTCGCTCGTTTTTCAGCTATTTTAGCACGTTGCTCTGCCACCTTCTCCATAGCTTCTGCTCGCTTTTTGTGTGTTTTTTCTATTTCCTTGTGTGCTTTTTCTATTTCCTTATGACGCTCTTCAATACGCTCTGCACGCTTTTCCATAAGTTCTGCACGGCGTTCCATCTGTGCTGCATAACGCTCTCCCCAAACCTCCATTTTTTCAGCATACTTTTCGCCCCATTCTTCTCCGAACTTCTCACCCCATTTTTCCATGTCTTTTCCAAACTTCTCGCCCCATTCTTCTCCAAATTTCTCACCCCAAGCTTCCATTTTTTTGCATAGTCTTTGCCATAAGTAGACTCAAACTCTTCTGCCCATTTTTCCAAATACTTATCGCCATCTTTTTGGTAAGCTGCATAATCAAAAGACACACTTTTTACACCTTTTGGTAATTCTGGTAGCTCTGGTAACTCAGGAAGTTCAGGTACTTCTGGAGCCTCAGGCATTTCTAAAATATGGATATTGGTATCAAAATCTAGTTCTGGTAAATCTGCCAATTCAAACTTAAGTTCTTTAAGCACTTTTTTAACCTCTTCTCCATAATGGTCATGACTCTCAGTAATCCACAAACTTGGTGTATGATTCCCAGCAGTTTTAATAGTGACTAAATCTTCAGAACCTTCAATATCTAATTTCCAATTTTTAATGGCCTGTTCTAATTCTTCTTTAGACAATTCATCACTTTCAATAAAAGCTTCTATTTGCACTTCACTTTTATTCCAAGTATCAAAAACAATATTACAATGGCTAGTATTTAAGTCGATGGTTACATTTTTATCCACTTTAATGGTTTTCGAAACCTTGGTTTGTTTCTCTTGCGCTCCAAGCATTGCGACTGCAAAAAAGCTCAGTACAAGTAATTTCAGTTTTATAATTTTTGTGTTCATTTTTTGATTTTTTAAGATGTTTGTAATGCTTCTTCAGTTAAATTATCCGAAACATTCAACGTTTTTAATTGATTTTTTAAGCGATACAAAAGGTCTAATCGAAATTTCAAATTATCAATTAATGCACTAACTGTCAATTCTGTTGGACCATCTTCAGTTAATTCTAAAGACAAACGCTTATACTCTTTATTAAGCGCATCTAGCTGTTCTAAATACCCATCAAAAACAGCTTTAGTTTCTACGGTAGGCTTTATTTTAGACAATTCTAAATTTATGCTTGCCAAGTAATAATCCTCAACTTTTTTCAAGTCTGGAGACACATCTCCCAAGGTTTTGGTTTTTACTTCGGCTACAACTTCTCCAACTGGTTTTTCAGGTTGAAATAATGAATGTGCTCCAAAACCCAAACCAATAAACAACACAACACTCGCAGCAATATGCAACCAACTAAATTTTGATGAATTTTTAGTTTCAGGCAGCGCTTCTTCTAACTTCTCCAAAAAGCGCGCCTCATGGTTTTTAGGCATATCCTCATGTTTCAACTCTTCATTTTTAAATAAATCTCTAATATCCTGTGCCATTGTTTTGTTGTATTAACAGTTCTTGTAATTTTACTTTTCCTCTAGATAATTGAGTTCTAGATGCTACCTGCGAAATATCCAAAATCTCAGAAATCTCTTGATGGTCATATCCCTCAATTAAATAAAGCATTACTACATATTGATACTTTTCGGGCAACCGATTAATTGCCTTCTTAACATCATGTACCGTAATTGCATCATCTACCAACCATTTGTCGTTATGTGAAGTATCAACCACTTTTAGGTGCACCTCTTCTAATTCTACTAACTGTTGTTTTTTTGATTTCAGAAAGTCGATACTTTTATTAACCACAATGCGTTTTAACCAAGCCCCAAAAGTTACTTCTGCTTTGTATTGATGTAGTTTGGAAAAAGCTTTGATAAAAGCCTCCTGTACCACATCCTCAGCATCATTAGCATCTTTCAAAAAACGTTTCGCCACAATATACATCCCGTTGCAGTATTGGTTGTATAACTGCATTTGCGCCTTCCTGTTGTTTTGTTTACATTGTTCAATAATGTCAACTTGAAACATGCTTTATGCCTTTGGTTTTTGATTGGTTCATTTAAAAGACGACAAAAAAATCAGAGTGTTGCAAAAAAATATATTTTTCTCTAAAATTTTTAAATATTTGGGCGTTACCCTCAAGGGGTCAGGCTATCCGCTACAAGTCCTCGCACCTCCTACGTCGGGCTTTGGGCTTTCCACTACTATCCTTAACGCGGACAAGTCCGCAATTGTCAGTTTCAGTCTAAACTTTATTGATCATCTATTTTCCATCTTCTTCCATCTTCTTTCCTATTCATTAGTACCCCTCCACACAACAAAGCTAAATAAATTCACGTTACTATTTCATCAGTTAAAAGACATCAAGTATATTTATACCTAAAAGAAATCTCTCCTACATGAACACCTTTTTAAAGCGCATTATATTTATTTTATTTCTGGCAGCAGCATTCATTTTTGTGTACTCCTATTTAAACGACGGACTCCAAAAACGAAAAAGTCCAAAGAAAAACGTAGCCTTTAAAGTAGACGATTTAAAACTAAACGTATTTTACAATCGCCCCTCAAAAAGAGACAGACAAGTATTTGGAGCCTTAGTGCCTTATGACGAAGTATGGCGAACAGGTGCCAACGAAGCCACCACATTCGAAACCAACAAAGCGCTTAAAATAGGAAACGACTCGTTACAAGCTGGAAAATATACGCTTTGGACCATCCCAAACGACACAGCATGGACAGTAATTTTCAATAAAAAACAATACCCTTGGGGTGTAGATCATAAAACATTACAACCACTACGAGAACCAGCTTTTGATGCTATAAATTATAGTGCACAAGTTGAAAACCTGAATACAACAGTAGAACAGTTTACAATAGCTTTTGATAACTCTACAGATAATTTATTTATGACCATGGCTTGGGACGATGTGCGTATTAGAGTGCCGTTGAAATAGTTTTTTAGTATAGAAAAATTTAAATAGTATATTAGAGATACATTCTTTAACGTTGTGACTAATAAAAAAAGACTGCTTTAAAAAACGCAAAAGGTGTTTCTAACACAGAAATTATCAATACCGCTTCAATTTCAAATTTTAAATCCAAACGTAATACGAAACCCAGCGCAGAACAACTCGTAAAAGGTATTTTAAATAAAAATATAAGCGATTTAAGTCAAGCCATAACCTTAGTTGAAAGTGTCAATCCAAAACATTCTAAACAAGCCAATACCATTTTAAAACAATGCTTACCGCATGCCAATAATTCTATCCGTATTGGTATTACTGGCGTACCCGGAGTTGGTAAAAGCACATTTATAGAAGTATTTGGAAAGTACCTAACCAACCTCGGGAAACGCGTTGCAGTATTAGCCATAGACCCAAGTAGTACACTAACAAAAGGTAGTATTTTAGGCGACAAAACCCGAATGGAATCTTTGGTAAAAGATGAAAACGCTTATATCCGTCCGTCTGCTTCAGGCAGTTCTTTGGGTGGAGTTGCTCGAAAAACTAGAGAAAGCATTATACTATGCGAAGCTGCTGGTTTTGATGTGATTATCATAGAAACAGTTGGCGTTGGACAAAATGAAACCGCAGTACATAGCATGGTAGATTTCTTTTTACTATTAAAACTAGCTGGCGCTGGCGACGAACTACAAGGCATAAAACGAGGTATCATTGAAATGGCAGACGCCATTGCCATCAACAAAGCCGATGGTGACAATCAAAAAGCAGCAAAATTGGCAAAAATAGAATTTAACAGAGCATTGCATTTGTATCCTAAAAAAGCATCGGGCTGGAATCCAAAAGTAACCTTATGTAGCGCCTTGAATAATGAAGGTATCACAGATATATGGCAAGTAATTTTAGAGTATATTGAATTAACCACATCAAATAATTACTTCACTATAAAACGCAATGAACAAAATAAATTTTGGCTCATACAAACTATTGAAGAACGCTTAAAATCTGATTTTTTTAATCGTTCTGAAATAAAAAAAACATTAGAAAAACAGTTGAAATTGGTTGAAAATAATAAGACGACGCCTTTTGCTGCTGCGGAGTTTATTTTAAAGTTATGACCAAAAAGAAACTTCTATACTTAACAATACTTTTGAGTAGTATTTCCTTAGTTATTTTAATAATAATACAATATGTAATTTATACTGACTACTTAAGGTCAACTGGAAAAAACAGAGTATACTTTGGATTACTAGAATTTCTAAAATATGGCTACAAGCATTATTTAGGAATTATTCCCTTAATAGGCCTTATAATTTCATTGATATGTTGTACTAAAACAGCTTTAAGGAAATTATCCATTATTGCTGGATTAACTTCACTAATAGCTTTAGTTTTTTCTATTTTTAGTATTTGGAGAATATTTATTTAGACTGGATTCACCTACTCTCTCATAAACATCTTCAAAAGATACTGCGACAATTTATAAAACAGAAACCCTGACATAGCTCCAAAGGTCATACCACAAACAATATCTAAAGGATAATGTACCCCAACATATATTCTGCTGTAGGCAACAATAGCACTCCAAAGCAATAAAATAAAAATCAAGTTTTTATACTGAGAACGTAATGCTAAACCAGCGAAAACCGCTGCTGCCATAGAATTAGAAGAATGTCCAGAGAAAAATCCATATTTACCACAATAGCCTGCAACCATTCTCGCATAGTCTTTAACCCCTTCTGCTCCACATGGTCTTGGTCTTTCAAACCCTCTTTTGAAAACATTTGTGATTTGATCAGTAAATGTTATCATTAAAGCCACAACAATTACAAAAACCAGAAGTGATTTAGCTCCAAATTTCTTGTACAACAAAAACAATAAAATAGCATAAAGCGGAATAAATGTGAGTTTATGAGTAATTATCAGCCATAAATTATCCCATGGTTCAGAACCCAAATTATTAAGGAATAAAAATAACTCTGTATCGTATTGCAGTAATTGATCAATCATAAATAAAAAGATTAGTCGTCATATTTAGCAATTTCACTATCGTAGAAGTCTGTTGCTGATTTTATTGCATTTTCAGTTTCGGTTTCCAATTCTTTTTGGTCTTCAGCATCAAAATCTTCAAACCATTCAACTTCATCATTTTCAAGATTAATTATAAACCTTGGAAATTCAGTATGAATTACAAATATGGCGTTAGGATGTTCGGTATTATCGCCTAATATAAATTTTGGTAAGCTCATTTTATTAGTTTTAAGTATTTAAAGTTATAAGTGTCTAAAGTTACAAGTTAAAAAGAGTATTTAAAATTTTAGATTTATTTGCTATTGATGTAAAAATGGCTAAAAGTTCTTTAGCTTCTTTCTTAAATTGATTTATAACTTCTATAGCAAAATCTTTATTAGTATAACTGTATTTCAACTTTAAATACTTTAGGCACTTTAGCTCACTTTTAACTTTTTTAAAATCAGTTTTTTAGTCAAATAATTAAATCGAATATACAATAAAATTGAAGCAGTAGTTAAACCAGCCAGTAAGCCTAGCCATATACCCACACTTCCATAAACATTTTCTTTTCCGAGAAACCAACAAATAGGAAAACCAACAACCCAATAGGCAATAAATACTAATACCATTGGAATTTTCACATCTTGTAAGCCTCTTAGAGCGCCTAACATAACTACTTGTATACTATCACTTATTTGAAATACGGCAGCTATCAATAATAATTTAGATGCTATTTCTAGAACTTCTCTATTATCTATGGCATTTTCCACATCATTATAATCTAGATATAGTTTTGGTAACTGATTGTGAAATACTAAAAATAATATTGCAAATCCAACTGCCAAAATTATTCCGAAAAGAAATATTGAAAATGCAATTCGTCGCAATTCAAAATATTGTTTCAATCCTTTTTGGTTACCAACACGAATCATAGCAGCAACGCTTAATCCCATAGCAACCATAAACGTCATAGATCCTAAATTCAAGGCGATTTGATTTGCTGCCTGAGGGTTTTTACCTAGCAATCCACTCAACCAAATAGCAGCAGTAAAAATGGCAACTTCAAAAAACATTTGTAGTGCACTTGGTACTCCTAAGTTGAATATTTTATTTAGCATCAATTTTTCTAACACAAAGAATTTTATATCAGTAACGTAGTTTTTAGACTTCGCTTTGCCTTTTAACAAAAACCATAAATAAACTACCATTATTACTCTAGAAGCCAACGTACCATAAGCTGCTCCAACAATACCTAATTCTGGCATTCCAAACTTTCCAAAAATGAGAATGTAGTTTAAAACGATATTCACAATATTACCAATTAGTGTAGCATACATAGGATATTTAGTCATAGATAACCCATCGCTGAATTGCTTAAAACCTTGAAAAATAATCAACGGAATTAATGAAATTGCTACTAAATCTAAATATGGTATCGCTAATGCAACAACCTCATCAGGCTGCTTCATCAAATACATGAGCGGTTTTGCCAAAAGCACTAATAAAAATAATAGAACACCTAAAACGGTGCATAAAAATAAACCATGCTTAAAATAGGATTTTCCTTTATCAAAATCACCTTCTGCATCTGTTTCAGCAATTAGAGGTGTAATGGCTGTTGAAAACCCGATTCCTAGAGACATTGCAATGAACATAAAACTATTTCCTAAGGATACAGCAGCTAATTCGGCAGTACCTAATTGTCCCACCATAATATTATCTACAAAACTCACAAAAGTATGTCCTAGCATCCCCAACATCACAGGCGAGGCAAGTTGCCAATTGTATTTAAACTCTTTTGTGTATTGCTTTAATTGCATTCGGCAAAAGTAAAGTTTACCTATTGTATTATCACATTATATAATGTTCTTTTTAAAAATACTATTATTAACAAATGTTAATAACTTACGTTAAATAAATGAAAGTCACACGTAGTATTTTTATACATTTGGCCTTCCCAAATCTTAAAACTCTCAATAAGACTTAATAGCTAAAAGAAACAACTTGCTTTCATTTTAAAAGGGATTTAAAACTAAGGTGACTAGTTTCGGTATTTTAAAAGAGGAAGTTTTAACTTCCTCTTTTTTAATACATTTAAATTTAAAATTTACTTCAATATAAGCTTCATGTAATTCTCTTTTTGGAGTTCTTCCCATTTAGAAGTTTTCCATTTTGAAGGAGGTTGAAAAGATTTAGAATCTTCAAAATATAAATCTGACATCTCTTTAACTAATAATGGATGCGCTTCTATTATATTAAAAGATTCAAATGGATCATTTTTAATGTTAAATAGTTCCAACACAGGTTGTCTTCCATCTAAATATTCCAAATAAACCCCTTTCACTAAAACACCAGTATACCTTAACAAATAATCATCTTTAATAACTACCCAAGATGGTGGTGCAAAAGGCGGTTCGGTTGCGTGGGTTTTAGTAGATTTATTGATTAAAAAACCCCACTTATAAGATTGAATACCAGACCAAATTAAATAATCATGTATTGGTTTTTCATTTTCATTTAAAACTAATGGTAATAAACTTTCCCCATCAATTTGAGAAGGAATTTCAGCTTTTGCGACATCTAAAGCGGTGGGCAAAATATCCATAGTTGAGACTAGTTTACTTGATATTTTAGGTTCTTTTATTCCTTTTGGCCAATGGATAAATAGAGGCACCCTAATACCTCCTTGATGAAAATTCCCTTTATGTCCTTGAAAAGGAGCATTTGCTGGCAAGGGAGACCCTGTTTTATGTCCATTATATGACCCTCCTGCCATGGCACCATTATCTGAGGTAAATACGATTATAGTATTTTCATATTCATTTTTAGATTTTAAAAAATCTACAATTCTATTTATATTATGATCTACTCCATAAATATGTCCGTAAAAATTGTTTAAATCGTGAGAACCTGAATTAAATCTACTATAATATTTTTCAGGGGCTCTAGGTTCTAGTGAATCATGAACTGCATGATAATGCAACTGTACATAGAATGGTTTTTGTGCTTTTATGGAGGACTCCATAGTTTTCAAAGCCTTATCTGTAAACACATCGGTGTTATATCCTTCCTGTTTCCCAGCGTGATTGAAATCTTCCCAAACAATGGTCGAATTATAAAATTGACTTGCCCAATAATTGTAGCCATAATAATAATTAAATCCATTATTCAAAGGGTGTTGTTCATTAACAACCGATCCTAAATAACCACTATTTCTAATTTGCTTATAAACATCGGGATGGTACTTTTTTATAAAAGGCATCTTTGTTTTTTCATCTAAACCATTTGTTTTTAAAACGTCAGTAATAACAGATTTATCATGTTTGCCAATATGCCATTTCCCTATGTGAGCTGTTCGATAACCTTGTTTTTTAAGTCCTTCAGCAAGATGCGTTCCAGGAACGAGTCCACTAGCTTCACAATCTGTATTGGTATAAACACCAAATCTATTTTGAATAGTCCCTGTAGCAATACCTAAACGTGAAGGTGCACAAATATTACTGGAAGTATAAGCATTAGTAAAAAGAATACCATCCTTTGCTAAAGTAGTTAAAGTAGGAATTGCTGTTTTTGAGAATTCTAAAGATTTATCAAGAGAATAACCTTGTAAACTATCAACTAATTTTACAAAAAATGGGTTAAAATCTGCCGTTGTAATTGTGTCATTATAAACTCCAAATTGTCCATATCCTAAATCGTCCATCATCACAAATAGAATATTGGGTTTCTTTTTAACCTCTTCTTTAACACAACTTATTATTAAAATTAAGCCGAACATAAAAAGACATTTAAGAACATTTTTCATTTTAATACAATTTTATAATGAAGCTACTTTATTTTTAGCCGATTCAAATTCATTTATTATATCTTCAACAATAGCATTTACTGGCTTTATATCATGAATTAACCCGGATATTTGGCCTATTTCCAATTCACCTTCCTCTAAATCGCCTTCGAACATCCCTTTTTTCGCTCTTGCTCTTCCTAAAAGCAATTTGAGTTCTTCTGCAGATGCCCCTTTATTATAAAGTTCTTGCACATCATTGTAAAACTTATTTTTAATTAACCGAACAGGAGCTAGTTCTTTTAAGGTAAGTTGTGTATCGCCTTCTTTAGCTGCTACAACACTATTTTTAAAAGCATCATGAGCAGAACTTTCTTCACTTGCAACAAATCGACTTCCTATTTGAACACCATCAGCACCCAAAACCATACATGCCAACATTGCATTTCCTGTCGCAATACCACCTGCTGCAATTAGTGGAATTTTAATTTTTTCTTTAACCATAGGAATTAAAGTTAGTGTTGTAGTTTCATCTCTACCATTGTGGCCACCAGCTTCAAAACCTTCGGCTACAATTGCATCAACACCAGCCTCTTGAGCTTTCAATGCAAACTTTACACTACTCACAACATGTACCACTATAACGCCTTTTTCTTGCAACCAACTAGTCCATGTTTTAGGATTTCCTGCGGATGTAAACACAATTTTCACACCTTCTTCAACTATAATATCCATAATTTTTTCAATATCTGGATACAACATTGGGACATTAACCCCAAAAGGTTTAGTAGTAGCTTTTTTACATTTTTGAATGTGCTCTCTTAATACCTCAGGATACATTGAGCCCGTACCTATTAAACCCAGAATCCCTGAGTTACTTGCTGATGAAGCTAACCGCCAACCACTATTCCAAATCATTCCTGCTTGAATTATTGGGTATTTAATATTGAAGAGTCTAGTGATTTTGTTTGGCATTATTGCTTTACTATTTTGAAAATTTTTGAATTGCTACCTGAAGTAACTTTTGCTATGTAAACACCATTAATTAATGAAGAGACATCAATTTTATTAGTACTTGAAATAAGTTTGTCATTTAGCACTCTTTTTCCCAAAACATCATAAACAGACATACTATTTTCATCTTCTTGTACAGGTAACTTAACATAAATCTCATTACTAAAAGGATTAGGAAAGAGTAAAATTTCTTTGGACTCAACTTCAAATTCATCATTTGATAAAGCCATATTTAAAGCAGATTCAAGATTAGGAATTCCATAGCCTAAAAAGTTATCTGGCGTATTGAATTGTGATGCAGATTCTCGAACCAACTGCATAATTTCCGCATTGGTTTTATTGGGTAATGCTTGCCATAAACATGCAATACCACCTGCTAAAATCGGCGAACTAAAAGATGTTCCATCTGCAGTTGCAATTGCATCATTTTCAGTAATAATATAACTCGCTTTACCTTGAGCAACAACATCTGGTTTTTGAGTGGGCTGATGTGTTGTACCTACCGAGCTAAATGAAGCACGGACTCCAGAGGCATCTACAGCACCAACAGTTAATACATTCTGAGCATCTCCAGGGGCAGTAATACCCCAATTCCCAGAATTTCCTGCAGAATTTACTAGCAACATTCCCTTTTCAAAAGCAATATTAGCTCCTTTGGTAATATATGCTGTACTACCGTTCATATCTGCTTGAGAATAATCATATTTTGTACCATCAAAATCAGAATAGCCCAATGAAGTGTTAATCACATCTACTCCTAAACTATCAGCTCTTTCTGCCGCTTCAACCCAATAACTTTCTTCAACTGGATTTTCACTTGTTGCATTTTCAGTTATAAATAAATAATAAGAGGCATCTGGTGCAGTTCCCACAAAATCATTTTCAATATAACCAGCCATATCGCTTAAAACCCAAGTACCATGTGTACTTGTTGTGCCTGTATAAACATCAATAGCTCTATTTACAAAATCGTAACTTCCTTTAATGTTTCCAGCTGTTCTTACTCTTTGAAATGAAGTCATCACATTTACATTAGGAAAACCGGCATCTATTACTGCAATGGTCATTCCTGTACCTGTGTAGTTTAATAAATGCAAATCATCGCCATTAATCATTTCAATTTGGTTTGCTGCATTACCATAATCAAAAGTTGTATAAAAACCTTCTAATTTAGACACCTTCTTTTCTTTTGAAAACTTACTGGCATTCAAACTTTTATCGGCATAATCAATAGTACTGATATAGCTTAAACCTTCTAAAGCTTGAATATCCGATACATCTCCCCTAACATGAACTGCATTAAACCATTTAGACTTCGCTAGCACAGTTATACCTGTTGCATTTTTAAGTTGGGTGATATAAGTTTCGTTTACAGGAACATCGCGAGCATCAATACTAACACCATGCCTGTTCTTTCTGTCAATTGCCTTTTGTGTAAGAATGGAAATAGGATTTGCTATGGATATAGCTACGTTTTCTTTATCGCTTAAATACACCCAAGCATCTTCTTGGGCATTTAGCAATAACGACATGAGAAATAAGATTAAAAAAAACGATTTGCTTTTCATAACAAAATGATTTGGAATCACTAAGTTACGAAATAACTCCAGAACCAATTAACTCATCATGAATATACCAAGCCGCAAATTGGCCTTCGGTAATTGCAGATTGAAAATTTTCAAATTCAATATACAACCCAGATGCTACTTTATGGAGTGTTGCTTTCTCTAAAGATTGTCTGTATCTAATTCTTGCCAAAACGTCCATGGTTTGGCCAACTTCCAAAGCTAAATCTTCTCGTATCCAATGTAATTCGTCATTGGTTATAAAAAGTGCTTTTTTAAATAAGCCAGGATGATTTTTTCCTTGCCCAGTATAAATCACATTGTCTTCAACATTTGTATCTATAACAAACAAAGGTTCTGGTGTGCCGCCGACTGCAAGCCCTTTTCGTTGCCCTTTAGTGAAATAATGAGCTCCTTGGTGTTTACCAACTACCTTTCCTTTATTGAGGGTATATTCTACTTTTCTGGATAGATATTTGAGTTCTTCCTCTTTTGTATTGAAGTTACCTCTTTGATTATGAAATATATCTTCATCTTGAGGAACTTCAACAATTACCCCTTCTTTAGGTTTTAATTGTTGCTGTAAAAAATCTGGTAATTTCACTTTACCTATAAAACATAGCCCTTGAGAATCCTTTTTCTCGGCAGTTACTAAATCAAGTTTTGTAGCTATTTCTCTGACTTCTGGTTTTGTTAACTCTCCTATTGGAAATAGTGATTTTGACAACTGCTCTTGAGATAATTGGCATAAGAAATAAGACTGATCTTTATTACTATCTAACCCAGCTAAGAGTTGAAAAACCTCTTTTTCATCTTTAATAATCGAACCTTTTCTGCAATAATGACCAGTAGCCACATAATCTGCACCAAGTTCTAAAGCAATCTTCATAAAGACATCAAACTTTATTTCCCTATTACAAAGCACATCAGGATTAGGTGTTCTACCTTTTTCATATTCATGAAACATATAATCAACGATTCGCTCCTTATATTGTTCACTCAAATCTACAGTTTGAAAAGGAATTCCTAATTTATCTGCAACTAGCATCGCATCATTACTATCGTCTAACCATGGGCATTCATTTGAGATGGTCACAGAATCATCGTGCCAGTTTTTCATAAACAAGCCAATAACTTCATACCCTTGCTCCTTTAAAAGATAAGCAGCAACACTAGAATCTACACCACCAGAAAGCCCAATAACTACCCTTTTCATTTTTACTAAAAAACAAATTTAGGATGCAAAGATACATAATTTAGTTGCTTTTGTTTAACAGTAAATCCATCGATGAAATACACTTTTTAGTTATTTTGTTTAATTTTTACAAAGTTTTATGAAACAAAATTTGCTTTTTTGTTTAATTTATTATTAAATTTGTTGAACAAAAAAAAATAAAACCATGAAAAGAAAAAAATCTTCAAAAAATTATCACTAAGTTTAATAGCTGTGTTTTTATTAGTATCATGTAGTAATGACGATGACAACACAGTCATAATTACTCCTGAAACAATATCAGAAATTGCAATTGCAAGTC
This sequence comes from Jejuia sp. G7-7, assembly GCF_055808955.1. Classification (NCBI taxonomy): domain Bacteria; kingdom Pseudomonadati; phylum Bacteroidota; class Flavobacteriia; order Flavobacteriales; family Flavobacteriaceae; genus Jejuia; species Jejuia sp. G7-7. The sequence continues at coordinate 1,853,722 of NZ_JBVVSZ010000002.1, read as the reverse complement.
CTGGTTTAAGTACTCTGGTGCAAGCCTTACAACGTGCAAACCTTGTAACTACACTTAATAGCGCTGGACAATATACAGTATTTGCACCTACGAATACTGCTTTTGATTCGTTTTTAACTGCTAATAATTTCAGCACAATAAATGATGTACCAGTAGACTTATTAACACAAGTATTATTAAATCATGTCATTGATGGAGAATTTCCATCAACAAGTTTAAGTACTACTTACATTAGTACTCTTGCCACTCAAGAAGGTACAGGTTTAAACCTTAGCATGTTTGTTGATACCTCTAATGGCGTAAAATTAAATGGCGTATCTAATGTTGATATAAATAACGTCAATATAGATGCTACAAACGGTATCATTCATGTTGTTGATGCCGTAATAAGTTTACCTTCAATAGCAACACTAGCTACTGCTAATTCAAACTTTAGCACGTTAACAGGTGCTTTAACTCCAGACTTGGTAACAACTTTAAGCAGTCCTGGCACATTTACAGTATTAGCTCCAGACAATGATGCATTTAATGCTTTACCTGCAATCCCTTCTGGAGATGCATTAGTAAACGTATTACTCAACCATGTATTAGGTAGTGTTGTTCAATCTTCTGATTTAGTTACAGCAGAAGCTGGTTACACCAATACATTAGCAACTGGCCCCGGAATGAAAAACATAAGTCTATACTATAATGTACGTAACGGAGATGTTACTTTCAATGGAGAAACAATTAAAGTTACTGTACCAGATTTAGTTGCAACAAACGGAATAATTCACGCCATTAATGAAGTAATTACTATACCTACGGTAGTTACATTTGCTGCTGCTGATCCAAATTTCTCAACTTTAGTATCAGCACTTACAACGCTAACACCTGCTACCGATTTCGCTGGTATTTTGTCAAGAACTGATGGCGGCAATGGAGATAATATTAACCCACCATTTACAGTATTCGCGCCAGTTAATACAGCTTTTGATGCTATTACTGTTCCAGCTGAACCAACATTAACTCAGGTTTTACTACATCATGTAGTTGGAGGCGCTAACGTTCAATCTGGTAACCTTAACGCTAATGGAGATACTCCTGCAGCAACCTTACAAGGTCAAAATTTAACAATAACCTTACCTGGAACAAATGGAAATATTGCAGATGTTGAAGATGGCGCAGGAAATGAAGATATTGGAATCGTTAAGGTTGATGTTCAAGCAGGAAATGGTGTAATTCACGTACTTAATAAAGTAGCTTTACCAGGAGCAGAATAAAAATATAGTTTGGTTTGTTTAGAATAGGCAAGTTTTGATGATAATAGTTAGTAAAATTGTCTATGAAAAGGGTCCCTTAAAGAAATTTAAGGGGCTTTTTTCTTTGGGCTTATATTTTCCTTCAACTGTGAAATTTTTGGTATTTACTAACTTACCTTTTTCATAGTAATTCCAAATACCATGCTTTTTCCCTCTTCTATAATATCCCTGAGCAATTAACTCTCCTTTAGGATTGTAATATTTTGATTCGCCATTTAACTCTCCATTCTCATAGAAATAAGTTTTTAAAACCCTGCCTTTTAGTGTGTAGTTTATTGCTTCTCCTTCTAGTTTTCCACTTTTATAATATGTTTTTTCAGCAATTTGACCGTTTTTAAAATAGACATATCTTTCCCCATCTAATTGTCCTGAGTCGCTATAATGTTCTAAAGTTAATAGTTTGTCAGAATTTTTCTGATAATACTTCCATGTACCTATATAGGTTTTATGCCGCATACGACCTTCACTAATAACCTTTCCTTTTGAAGTAAAAAATTTAACCTCAGCTATAGCACTAGTATCATTAAATTGTCGCGTTGCGGTAAGTACTGCTTTTCCTTTTATATTTTTGTAGAACTTAAATAATCCTGTTTCTTTTCCGTGATTGAATGCACCTTCATACCTTAATATTTCGGTGCTATCAAATGTTTTTCGCCAAATACCATGACGCTTTCCTCTAGCATCAAATTGATTGACAGTTTGAGCAAAAGACGAACTTAAGATCATCAAGAAGAAACAGAATGACAGTAATCTTTTCATTTAAAATTATTAAAGTGAACATAATAGAAACGTTAATATTCCTGAATTCTTGTAAACAAAAAAGCTGCCAAAAGGCAGCTTTAAATTATTTCTTCTTTTTTTGTTGCATTTGTTTCTGTTTTTCCGCTTGCTCCATCATTTCTTTCATTTTAGTTTGAAACTTATTTTGTTTTTTTGGTTTCTTTTTATTCTCTTGAATTTGGGCGTGAATTTTGTCTTCATCCAAAATATAATTTTTAATTACCAATATGATTCCGATACTAATAACGTTTGATATGAAGTAATACAAACTCAATCCAGATGCATAATTATTAAAGAAGAACAGCATCATTATTGGTGAGAAATACATCATATATTTCATCATTTTAGCCATATCTGGCATCCCTTCCTGTTGTGGTTGCGACTGCATGTTCTGTCCAGTAGTTAAACGCATGTAGAAGAAAATAGCAATTGATGCCAAAATAGGAAACAAGCTAACGTGACTTCCGTAAAATGGGATATGAAATGGCAATTCAGCAATAGTGTCATAAGATGATAAATCTTCTACCCAAAGAAAACTTTTCTGTCTTAAATCAAACGCCGATGGGAAAAACTGGAATAACGCATAAAATACAGGCAACTGTATTAAAGCAGGTAAACACCCTGCAAGCGGACTCGCTCCTGCTTTGGTTTGCAACGCCATAGTTTCTTGTTGCGCCTTCATTTTATTATCCTTATGCTTCTCACGAATAGCATCTAACTCTGGCTTTAAAATTTTCATTTTTGCCTGAGACAAGAACTGTTTGTATTGTACAAAAGACAATAGTATTTTTACTAAAACTGTCATCACAACAATAGCAATACCGTAAGGTAAGAAACCACCCAAGAAGCCAAATAATGGCATAAAAATATAACGGTTAATCCATCCAAAAATACCCCAACCAAATGGTACTATTTCATCTAAATTTCTATTGTAGCTATTTAGAACATTAAAATCATTAGGTCCAATATACCAGTCCATAGACTCATTGATTTCGCCTCCCTTTAATTCTAAAGGCATTTTAGATGCAAACATTTTTGTATATACAGTATCTATTTCTTCATCTTCAACCAAATTTTCAGTTTTGATTGTTGCCGATTTAAAGGCAGTATCAGTTAATAAAACTGAAGAAAAGAAATGTTGTTTGTAACCTATCCAAGTAACATCTTCCAGAGTTTCATCTGCATCGCGTGCTCCTGTATAATCTGCTTTCCCGCCTTCATATTCATAATGCACATCTGTATATCTGTTTTCATATGAAATACTTTTTGCATGCCTATAACCCTTCAATTCCCAATCTAAATTAATAGTTTGAGAACTGTTAATCACATCACTTAAACCTTGAGATTTTACACTAAAATCAATCATGTAATCGTCAGGTTTTAACTCGTAGCGGTATTCTAAAAACTTGGTTTCAGACACCTTAAATTTCATTGAAACAATTGTATTTTCTCCGTTTTTGGATACAGTAGGCTCAAAATATAAATCTTGAGTGTTTAAAACACGACTATCAGTAGTTCCAAAATTTAAATTGAAAGCTGCATTCCCATCTTTAACAATATAAATAGGAATAGAATCATAATCTACAAATTGTTTAAGTTTTACTTCAGATAAGTAACCTCCTTTATTATTGAATTTCAGCGAAAACACATCTGTTTCAACTAAAGTTTCTTTATCAGTAGCTCTTGAAGCAGAATATGCCAAAACTCCTAACTTATTTTTTAATTGAACTTGCTGAAGCGAATCTAAATTAGAATCTATTTTAAAATTATCAGAAGTTTTGACTAAAGTTTGCTTTTCCTCTTTAGCTAATTTCTCAGTTTCAACCTGCTCTTGTTTCGCTTTCTCTTGCGCTTCTAATTCTTCAGGAGTGGGTTGATTTTTATAAAACCAAAATATAATTAGACCAAAAATTAATGCGTAGCCTATTATAGTTTTAATATCAAATTTCTTTTCTTCCATATATAGTTGGTGTTATTCTGAGTGAAACTTAAAATTTAATTTAAATTCAATTTGAATAACGAATTGTTTGATTAGGTTTAGTGTTTAACAAAAAACTATCCAGTTTATCATTAAATGCCACAATGACATCATTTTGAATTTTTATGTTTTAAAGCTGCCTTTACAAATGCAACAAATAATGGATGCGGATTTGCTACAGTACTTTTATATTCAGGGTGGTATTGTACACCTACAAACCAAGGATGATCTGATATTTCTACAATCTCAACCAATTCAGTTTTAGGATTTAAACCTGTGGCTTGCATACCTCCTTTTTCAATTTGAAATCTATAATCGCTATTAAACTCGTAACGGTGTCTGTGGCGTTCTTTAATATTTTCTGTTTTATAAACTTTTGCAACTTTACTATCTGGCATTAATGCACAATCCCATGCGCCTAAACGCATAGTACCTCCTTTATTTTTAATGGTTTTTGCTCTTCCATTAAATCTATTACTGGATGTAAAGTATCGGGATCCATTTCGGTAGAATTGGCATTTTTTAGATTTAACACATTTCGTGCAAATTCTATAACTGCCATTTGCATTCCTAAACAAATACCTAAAAAAGGAATATTATTTTCTCTAACGTATTTTACGGCTGATATTTTCCCTTCTATACCACGTTCTCCGAAACCAGGAGCTACTAAAACAGCATCTAAATGCCCAAGCATTAACTCTGTGTTTTCATCATTTAAATACTCAGAATGTACTGACTCTACATTAACCTTAACTTCGTTTGCTGCGCCTGCATGAATAAAGGATTCTAATATAGATTTATAAGAATCTTGTAATTCTACATATTTACCTATTAAACCAATATTAACCTCGGTTTTAGGATTTTTATAACGTCGTACAAATTTATTCCAATTAGCTATATCTGGCTTTGTACTTTCTAAATCTAACTTTTTGAGTACTATTTTATCCAATCCTTCTTTCAACATCAAATTAGGTACATCATAAATAGTAGATGCATCAATAGATTGAATTACAGAATCGGCAGTTACATTACAAAACAAGGCTAATTTTCTGCGTAAATCTTTTGGTAAGTTATGTTCAGTTCTACACACCAAAATATCGGCTTGTACTCCACTTTCCATCAATGTTTTTACACTATGCTGTGTTGGTTTGGTTTTTAATTCCCCAGCAGCAGATAGATATGGTACTAAAGTTAAATGAATTACGAGTCCATTATTTTCACCTAAATCCCAACGTAATTGACGTACAGCTTCTATGTAAGGTAACGATTCTATATCTCCAACCGTTCCACCAATTTCAGTAATTACAATATCGTAATCTCCTGATTTTCCTAGAATTTGAACACGTCGTTTAATTTCGTTTGTAATATGAGGCACAACTTGAACCGTTTTCCCTAAAAATTTACCTTCACGTTCTTTTTGAATTACGCTTTGGTAAATACGACCTGTAGTTACATTGTTCGCTTGACTTGTAGGCACATTTAAAAAGCGCTCGTAATGTCCTAAATCTAAGTCGGTTTCCGCACCATCTTCGGTCACATAACACTCACCATGCTCGTAAGGATTTAATGTTCCTGGATCTACATTAATGTATGGATCTAGTTTTTGAATGGTAACTCTATAACCTTGAGCTTGTAATAGTTTGGCTAAAGATGCGGCAATAATACCTTTACCTAATGAAGATGTAACCCCACCGGTTACGAAGATGTACTTTGTCTTGCTTGTCATGTTGCGCTTATAAACGCAGGCAAATTTACAAAATTAAAATAGTTATATGGGAATTGTTTTTTAGATATTTCAAGGATTGTTATTAACAGAAGTAATTGACAATAAATTATTGATTTTCTTGATACAATTTCCCTTCTCACTCGTCTTACTTTAAAAATAATTCTAAAAAAACGCAATAGGTTAAAAATCTTGCGTCTTTATAATTGAAGAGCCTTTAAAAAGCGCCTTTAAATGAATCATCAATCAGAAAACAGTAAAAAGCTAAATGCGTTTTTTAGTGAAGAATACCACTCACTTAAAACTTATGTAAACTCTAAACTTAGGGCAAGCGTAAACCGTGATGCAGAAGACATCATACAAGATGTGGCTTTAAAATTATTTTCTGGAGCAGAACGCTATTCGCCTATAAATAATGTTGCAGGTTTTGTATACCGTGCTATAAAAAATAAAATTATAGATGTTATGCGCGCTAATAGTAAAACAATACATCATCAAGAAAATGATAACGAAACAAAACTTTTCGCCTTTGCTACACTTGTTTATGAAGATGAAGACAATTCCTATTCTGAACACATGAAAACCGAGTTAAAAAATGCCATTTTAAGCCTAAAATCCGAATATCGAGACATCATTATCGCAGTAGATTTTGAAGGCTATAATTATAAGGAAATAGCTCATGAAACTGGAATTCCGTTAGGTACATTAATGTCTAGACGCCATAGAGCAATTTCTTTGCTTTACAAAAAACTAAAACTTAAAAAAGAAACAATTAATTAAATAAAAATAATATGTCGAATTTTTTTAAACATAAACTAAGAGGCAAATCTCCAGGAGAGATTGCTGGAATGATCATTTTCGGAATTATTGCCGTAATAGGATTAGCAACACTTTTTGGCTTCATAATCATGTGGTTATGGAATTGGTTAATGCCAGAACTGTTTGGACTACCCGAAGTTAACTATTGGAAAGCAGTCGGAATCTTTGTCTTATCCAAAATTCTTATTAGCGGATTTGGGGGAGATAGTTGTACCTCTTCAAAAAGCTCTAAATCTTCCTGCGAAAAAGATTCTAAAAGCGACTTTTCTAAATGGAAACACTACGATAAATTTTGGAAAGAAGAAGGTAACAAAGCCTATGAAGACTATTTACAACGTGTAACTAATGAACTAGAACCCAATGATTAACTTTTATTATTTCAATCACGATTTGCAAAAAAAACTATTTATACTTCGAACTGATATTAAGACAGAAAAAAGAGTAAAAGCCATAAAACCATTTTTTGATAACCATTCTAATATTTTAGAATGGTCTATCGATATAGAAGACATAGACAATGTTTTAAAAATAGAAGCTATTGGGAATTTGAATGAAAGCGATGTAATACATCAAATAAAAGCACAAGGTTTTTATTGTGATGCTTTACCTGATTAGGGGTTGTAAAATTTCAAGAAAACTCTAAATCTTCAAATCATTATAATTGATGTACTTCATCTAAAAAGAAATCGTATATATTTGTTTCAAACGAATACTATTTCATGCTCAAATTATACTGTTTTAAAAATAAAAAGAAGATTAAAGCGTTCTTAATATTTCAGTATTTAATTAGTTTCAAAAACAGTATCAATAACTTTTTATCGTTTAAGAAAATCAGAACTTTAAATTTAGTATTCTTTTCTATCTTAATAAGCATTTCGACTTTCGCGCAGACACCTCACAAAGAAGTTACCGCAGAAAAAGGAGACGGGGTTTATTCCATTCTTAGAAAAAATGGTTTTGAACCTACAATCCATTACAAAACATTTATTGAACTCAATAAAGACAGATTAAAACCTAATAATAGCTTACTCATTGGCGAAGCTTATTTGCTTCCAATCAAGGAAGCAGACTCAATTTCAGTTCCAAAAACTCTTCCCGTAAAAGACAGTCTTCCTAAAAGAGTTGTGCCTGTTAAATCCATTCCAAAACCAAAAGACACAGTTGTTAACATCGCACAAATTAAAACACCAATTTTCGGGAAAGCATATGAAGATGTACCTATAGAAAGTAAAACTTTAAAAGGTGCCATCTATTATTTAATTTCTGGCCATGGTGGTCCCGATCCAGGCGCGATTGAAACTTATAATAGCAAATTAATTTCTGAAGATGAATACGCTTACGATGTTACTTTACGATTGGCGAGAAAACTAATTGCAAACGGTGCAAAGGTTTACATTATTATTAAAGATGAAAATGATGGGATTAGAGATGACAAAATTTTGGAAGTAGATCACGATGAAGTGTGCTATCCAAACAGTCCAATTTCCCTGAGTCAAAAATTACGCTTAAGGCAACGTACAAAAGCAGTAAATAAACTATTCTTAAAACATAAAGGTGCCTACCAACGCTTAATAGTAACCCACATTGATAGCCGAAGCAAAGGCAAAAATATTGATGTGTTTTTCTACCATCATAACAAAAGTAAAAGTGGTAAAAAGCTAGCTCAAAATATTCATAATTCGTTTAAACGGAAATATGCCAAACACCAACCTAATAGAACATACTCAGGCTCTGTAAGCCCAAGAGGTTTGTATGTGATTAAAAACACGCTACCTGCAATGGTATATATTGAATTGGGTAATATTAAAAATAAAAAAGACCAAAAACGGATTCTTAATTATGAAAATAGAGATGCTTTAGCAAATTGGATTTATAGTGGGTTGTTGATGGATTTTGGGGAGAACTAAGTTTTCTAAAATTTATTTTAATAATATTTTTCAGTCATTAAAAAAGGATATTTATACCGAAGTTGTTGTTTCTCATTTATAAATTCTTCTTTATTTGTGTATCTTAAATTTTCTTTATCAAACTTCAGTTTAACTTTACTGTTTTCTTCTCTTAAAGTATCTATTACAGCTAAATGAGTTGATAAAACAGTTATATAATCTTGGTATTTAGTATTGGAATTGAACTCATATTGAAATATAGTATTCTTATTAATATTACTTTCAAAACTTTCAACTAATTGATGCTTTGAAGTCATAACATCATTAATAAATAAAGTTTTCCCAATTCGCACTTTTAAAGTATCATTGGAGGTATTATTTTTCTCTAGTTTAAAGAAACGCGTTTTTCTGATATGGAAGCCATGTAGAATATCAAATTCTTGATAACCTCTATCTTTCAATTTAATTTTAATTCCATTGTTTGAAAATCGAGTAGCATTTAAATCTTCTTCAAATGTTGCCCAAATCACATAGTTTATTTCAGCTTTCTTTATTTGATCTTCAACCAATTTAATTGTTTCCATTTTGGCATCTCTATTTGCTGATACTCTAATAGCCATTTTTGCTTGATATGGCTCATATAGGTCGCTCTTATCTTCAATAAAATCTAGATAACTATTATTTAAATCGTTTTCATAATAACCAAATGAAAGTTTTAATTTTTCTTCTTCTTTTAAATATACATCGCTGTAATAATAAAAAGAATTGACATTGTTATAATAAGATGTTGGCAATTCAATTAAAGGCTTAAACTTTAATTGATTATTATCTATATGCTTATAATTAATAAGTTCAAAATTAGATAAACCATAAGAAAAAGTTACAAATAGTATAAAATGTACTATCATTATTTTAAACCGCCTCCTTCTAATAACCAAACTAAGCGTTTTCCATATTTCAAGATATAGTACTATTACAAGAATTATCATAAAACAGATAAATTCAGGCAGAAAGTTAAAATCTGTAAAAGACATTGAAAAAATCCCAAAGATGTAGCATATCTTCAAAAACCAAAAGGAGAAAGATGAGTTTAAAAACAATTGATCATTTATTATTCTTCTACTTTTAATCTGTTTTTTTCCAAAGTAATGATTTGTACCTCCGAGAATAATACTTATTGCAATTGAATTTCCAAAAATTAACGACAATGCGGCAAAAAACCAATTATAAATGCTTCTTTCATTTTCACTTAAAATATTAGGCAAGTGTCCAAAACCACTAGACATTAGCCTAATTGACTCTCTAATTAAATAAGCAAATCCATATATTGCTAATGCATATGCCAAACCTATTAAAACACCTAAGATTAATCGCTCAAAAGCTATATCACTTAGATTTATAGATGAATCATAAAAACGTCTCTTTAGCTTCATTAGTTTGGATTACTTACAATTATAAGTATTATTTTTTTCATTGAGTTACAGAAATAGGAAATATTTTCCTGTTTTCTTATTGAAATCTTAAAAATATATTCTTCATTTCATCGCTAATTCCAACTATTTTTAGGAGCTTTACAACTTAACATAGGGTAGTACTCAAAATTTATGATTTCAAAGAAAATCGACAAACATAGTTTAATTCTCAAAAGACGACTTCGTCAACAAAACACATTAAAAGAATTAACTGAAATAGACAACAAAACACTACAACACATAGTTCAGGCTTTTAAAACTGTAAAAAACAGTTCTTATTCAAAAGAAGATATTGATACTTTTTCAAGGTGTGAAACTTACAGAAATTGTCTTCTTAATGATATGAGAGTAATTAGTTATGAAGTTTTTGGATTAAACCAAACTGCTCTAGTTAAAGACATATGTAAAAAAGCTGCCTCTACACCTAAATGGTGTGAGTTTTTGTATATGATTATAAAAGGTTTTGATGCGCCACAAGTTTTAGAAATAGGAACAAACTTAGGGATTTCTGGTTCTTATATTTTGGAAGCTATAAAAAACAAGAATGGTTATTTTGTAACAATGGAAGGCTTGCCTAAACTATGCGAAATAGCTTCGCAACAGTTTAAAACCATAACTCCAACATCTAATTTTGAGGTTGTTGAAGGCTTGTATGATACTACGTTTCCAAAAATTATAAAAAAAGATATTCTTTTTAACGTATTGTTTATTGATGGTAACCATAAAAAAGCACCAACACTAGACTATTTTAATACGCTAAAATCAACTATAAGTTCTCCAACTCTTTTTGTATTTGATGATATTTACTGGAGTAAAGAAATGAAAGAAGCGTGGCAAATTATTATGAATGACAAGGATGTCAATTATTCTATAGACTTATATGAACAAGGTTTAGTAATCATAGATAAAAAAGCGACTTTAGATAAAAAACATTTTAACTTACACCTTTCATACTAATCAGCATCTAACGGATTAAACCTTTAACAGCACCAAAATCCAAACCGCCATAATTACCAGAACTCATTAATAACAAGGCTTTGTTATCAAAATTCTGAGAGAACAGAAAATCTTTAAAATCGTCTGGATTGGTATAAATAATTAAATCTTCACGCTCAAAAGCTTCGGCGATTTGTTCGTGGGTTACTTTATCTAGTTTTTTAATTTCTACAGCATGTGGAGAATAAAAAACTACAGCAACATCGGCTGCATCGAGTGCCCCTTTGTATTCTTTTAAAAATTCGGCGTTTAAACTGCTATAGGTGTGCAATTCTAAACATGCCACTAAAGTTCTGTCTTGGTATTGCTCTTTTACGGCATTTGTTGTGGCTTCAACTTTACTTGGCGAATGTGCAAAATCTTTATAGGCAACACTTGTTGTGCTTTCGGCAATTTTTTCTAAACGTTTGCTTGCGCCTTTAAAAGTTGAAATAGCTTCATAAAAATCGTCTTCGTCTATACCCATGTGTTGGCAAATCCATTTTGCGCCAGCCAAATTATTTAAGTTGTGTTTTCCAAAAACTTCTATTGGTAAATCGCCTTCGGGAGTTTCTAAAAGTGTTTGTCCGTTTTCAACGGTGTATTCTGGAGTTTTATAGGCAATTTTTCTAATGGTATTTTCGCTTGCTTCTACTACCCGCTTTACTTCAGGGTCTTCTTCGTTGTAATTGATATTTCCGCCGTTAACGATTGAATCCACAAAAATGCTAAACTGCTCAACGTAATTTTCATAGGTTGGAAATACATTTATATGATCCCAAGCAATGCCACTTAACAACGCAATATTTGGTTTGTATAAATGAAATTTTGGACGTCTATCTATCGGAGAACTTAAATACTCATCGCCTTCTAGAACTATAAAATCGTTGTCCTCTGTTAGTTTTACCATCACATCAAAACCTTCTAATTGTGCGCCTACCATATAATCTACATCTCTGTCGTGATAATGCATAACATGTAGAATCATAGAAGTAATGGTTGTTTTTCCGTGACTTCCTCCAATTACAACTCTGGTTTTGTGTTTAGATTGTTCGTATAAAAATTCTGGGTAACTGTAAATTTTAAGTCCTAATTCTTGGGCTTTTAATAGCTCTGGATTATCTGCTTTAGCATGCATACCTAAAACGATGGCATCTAAATTTTTAGTGATTTTTTCTGGATACCAACCAAAGGTTTCTGGTAGTAAGCCTTTTGCTTCTAATCTAGATTTTGAAGGATCGAAAATAGTATCGTCGCTACCTGTTACTTTGTATCCTTTATTGTGGAGTGCTAATGCTAAATTGTGCATTGCTGCACCACCAATGGCTATAAAATGTACGTTCATAAAACAAATATCAAATTACATGAGGCAAATTCCAAATTATTTGTGGATTAGTTGTTTCTTCAAGGTTTACTGAAATTGTTTTTGTCGCGCAAAGGGGTTAAGATGCAAAGTTTAAAAATTATTGTTTCACGGAGATGCGCGGAGTATGCGCAGAAAAATACTTAATCACTTTAATAATTTGAATGAACATTACAAATTCTAATCTTTAGTTAAAAACTCTCTGAGCGTCTCCGTGGTTCTCAGCGCAACTCTACGTTATAAACAGAACTAAATCTTCAAAATTCGCTCCTTTTGTACTCGAAACGGTTTGATTTTTGGAAGTTCGGTAATGGCAGTATTGATGTGTTTTAGCGCCATTTTCTTATCGCTTTTGTAAGTGTAAATTTGCGCCAAACGGTAGTGTGCCCATGCCTTTGGAACACCATCCTCGGCAGAATAATTATCTAAATAAATTTGCAGACATTTTTTGCCTTTCTCTAACTCTAAATTGTATTCTGCGGCCACTTTACCTATTTGGTAATGTAATGCATTTCTGTGGTGGTGTTTTTTTGCTTCCTCTAAATTTGCGATAGCTTTTTGAGGTTGCTTTTTATTTTCGTAGAATTTGGTAAGCTTATCAAAACAGGTTAATGAACCGCCTTCTTTAATAGCCATTTTATAATATTTCTCAGCTAATTCGGGTTCGTCGTCATACTCATACACATAGCCTTTTGCAAGGTAACCATCAACCTTAGAAAGCTGTTCCAGTTCCTCAGCATACTTTAACGATTTGCTTTTACTACCGCCAATAATCCCCGGAAGTTGCATATACAATTCCACCAATGCCCAACGTGCATTGATGTGATTTTTATCCAGTTGGGCAGCTTTAATAAATGCATTTTTTACATCGCCTATAAAACCTAGGGCCTTAAATTTATTTTCGAGTGCTTTCATGCCCAAAACTCCGCCATATTTATAATGATAGTTGGCTGTTTCGGGTTTTGCTTCTACTAATTTTTCGTATTCGTCAATGGCATCATTCCATTTTTTTTGATGTCCGTAAGCATCTCCTAAAAGCTCGATTGCTTCTAAATTATCAGGATGTTTTTCTAAATATTTTTTAACTATAGTTTCAGCTTTTTTGAACTGGTTTTGCTTAAAAAGTGATTCTACCTCATCCAAATTACTCTGAGAAAAGCTTAAAATAGGTAGTAAAAAAAGGAGCAACATGTTTTTCATAACATCACAAAAATAACTTTTTTTAGACGAGTTTATTTTCTGATTAAGATAATCTTAAGATTTAGCATTTCATTAATACTTGAGACGACTATTTTACCCACAAAATGATTAACTTCCCTCACTCAACGCCACCATTTACCCATTTATTGTTTTTTGGAATGGCTTTTGAATGTAGTTTGGAGACAATATTAAACCCATACTGAAATGAATTCAGCATATATAAAACAGTCACTTTTATTAGTTATGATACTATTATTTTCAACCTTTTCTAACGCGCAAAACTCTAATTATGAGGATTTATGGAGCGAAGTAGAAAAATTGGAGAATGAGGGTTTACCAAAATCTGCTTTGAAAATTGTAGAGCGTATTGAAACGCAAGCTAATACTGATAAAAACCATCCACAACTTATTAAAACCATGCTATTTAAAAGCAAATATGCTTTGGTTATTGAGGAAGATGCGCAATTAAATATTATCAATGATTTTAAAACTTCGATTAACGACAATGAATTCCCAGTAAAAAATGTTTTAGAAAGTATTTTGGCGAATTTGTATTGGCAATATTTTCAGCAAAACAGATGGAAATTTTATAACCGTACCAAAACTTCTGAAAAAGTAGATACTGATGATTTTAGAACATGGGATTTACAAACGCTTTTTGATGAAATTCATAAGCATTATCAAAAATCTTTAGATAATGGTTTACTCCTGCAATTAGAACCTTTGAATAAATATGATGCGCTTTTAAATACACAAAAAGATTCTAAAATTTACAGACCAACGTTGTTTGATTTTTTAAGTCATACGGCTTTAGAATTTTACAAAACCAATGAAACACATATTACCAAGCCTGCTTATAAGTTTGAAATCGATAATCCTGAGTTTTTAACAGATGCTGAAACATTTTCGGTTTTAAACATTGAATCGAAAGACGAAACTTCGCTGCAATTAAACGCTTTAAAGATTTACAAAAATTTAATTAGGTTTCATTTAAAAGATGCATCGCCTTTTGCTTTAGCTGATGTTAATATTGAGCGTTTGAAGTTTATAAATCAACATGCTACGTTTAATGATAAACAAGACATCTATTTAAAGAGTTTACAAACCGAAAGTAATCGCTTAAAAACGCATGAAGTTTCTGGTTTATATGATTTTGAAATAGCTTCAACTTACTATCAACAAAGCTCTCAATACAATGCAAGAACAAATGAGGTGAACCGTTGGAAAGCTAAAGATGCTATTGAAATCTGTAACAGCGTTATCTCAAAATTCACTAAAAGCAAAGGGGCAGAAAATTGTGTAGTTTTAAAATCTCAAATTGAACAAGAAACCCTTCAAATTACTTCAGAGTCCTTTTTACCAATTCAAAAGCCTGCACGCATATTAGTCAGCTATAAAAATTTAGATTTTATTTCGTTTAAAGCTTATAAATTATCTGAAAAGCAATTTAAGAAATTCAATAAAACGTATAGAAAAGATGAGCAATGGGCGTTCATTCAAAAAATGGATGCTTCTGAAACATGGGATAACACGCTTAAAAACGAAAACGATTTTCAGAGGCATACTACTGAGGTTTTAATGCCAAAATTAAACAATGGTAAGTATTTAATTGTGGCTTCAACCAAAAAGAGCAACGCCAATAATTTTGCATTTGCCCATGTTCAAGTCACAAATTTGGCATTGGTTGAAAATGAAACACCTCAGCATAAAATATTTCAAATTATTAACAGAAATAATGGTACACCAATTGCGAATGCTGATGTTATTATGTCCTATTTCCCCAGAGGTTCAAAGATTAAACAAATTAAAGATTACCGCTCAAATACTTTAGGAGAAATTAAAATTGAAAAAAGTAATAGTTGGTACAGAAACGTAAATTTAAAAGTTAGAAACGGTAATGATGTTGCTTATTTTGGGGATTATTATTTGAATCAATATTTTAAAGACCAAAAACAAAGCATAAGTTATACATCATTTTTATTTACAGACAGAAGTATATACAGGCCAGCACAAACGGTTTATTTTAAAGCCATTGCTATGAAAACTGAAGATGGTAAATCTGAGGTTTTAGAAAATGAAGATATCATTATTAGCCTCTTAAATGTAAATCGTGAAGAAGTTTCTAAATTACAGTTAAAAACTGGCGAGTTTGGTTCGATAGCTGGAAGTTTTATTCTTCCAAATAACACCTTAACTGGTGAATTTAGTATCGAGATAACATCAAAATCTAATAAATTTAGAATGTTTAAATATTTTTCAGTCGAAGAATACAAACGTCCAAAGTTTGAAACCAAATTCACCCCCATTACTGAAACCTTTAAAATTAATGATTCTATTACCATAAAAGGAAATGCTTTGGCATACGCTGGCAGTAACATTACCGACGCTAAAGTGGTGTACCGCGTGCATAGAAAAGTACAATACCCGCGTTGGTATTTTTGGCACAGACCTTATATAAATAGTGAACCTCAAGAAATTACTCATGGCGAAAGCATCACAAATGACAAAGGCGAATTTGAAATTACATTTAAAGCCATTCCAGATCAAAGCGTTGACAAAAGCAGTCTCCCAATTTTTAAATATGAAGTTACTGCCGATATTACCGATTTAAATGGCGAAACCAGAAGCGCAACAACTGTTGTAAATGTTGGTTATCATGCGTTGACTGCTAATTTAAGTATCGATGAGCGTTTAGATAAAACTAAAAAAGACCACAGCATTACCATTGACACCAAAAACTTAAATGGCGAATTTGTACCTGCAAAAGGAACAATTAAAATTTATAAGTTAGAAGCACCCAATTCGGTATTACGACCTCGTCCATGGGTTGCGCCAGATTATCAAGAGATTTCTAAAGAAAACTTTAAAAAATTATTCCCTCATGATGCTTATACTAACGAACATAATAGTAACAATTGGAAAAAAGGCGCATTGGTTTTAGAGGAATCATTTGACACTAAAACCTCTAAAGCTGTTAAACTGGGAAAACTCAAAAAATGGACTTCAGGTCAATACCTTATTACCCTTGAAAGCAAAGATAAGTTTGGGCAATTGGTTAAAGATGAAGTTAAAACAACTCTTTTTAGTACTGCTGACAAAACCTTAGCAGACCATCAACTATTCAGTATTACAACAGATAAATCATCATACAATGCTAGAGATACAGCACACATAACTTTAGCGTCTTGTGCTAACAATTTAGTTGTCACGATTTCAGTAGAAAAGGATAAAAAGATTATTAAAACTGAAATTATCACTTTAAATAATTCTAAAAAAACATTTCAGTTCCAGTTAACACAAATGATCTGGGCGGTTTTGTAATTCATTACAGTTTTGCTTTTGCAAATAGTTTCCAGTCAGGTTCTGAGTTGATAGCTGTGCCTTATCCAAAAACCAATTTAGAGATTGAAACTTTAACGTTTAGAGATAAGTTACAACCTGGAACTGATGAATCCTGGCAATTTAAAATTAAAGGCCCTTATGGCGATAAAGTAAGTGCTGAATTATTGGCTAGCATGTATGATGCCTCTTTAGACCAATTTAAATCGCATGCTTGGAATTTTAATCCCATAAACAATCCAACCTATTACGCTCACAGAAATTCAAGAGCAAATCAAAGTTTTGGGAATAAGAATTTTAGAATTTATCAAGATAGATTTCGTGCCAATTATACTAATCAAACTTATGACCAATTGAATTGGTTAGGGTTGTATTTTGGGAATGAAAGACAAAATAGGTTAGCTAGAGCTGTTTATGGTTTTACATCTGGCTCTCCTGGAGCAGTAGACAACGTAATTGTAACTAGAAAAGCTTCAAGTAAAGAGGCTACGGAAATGTTTAAATCAGATTCTAAATTAGAACAAGTTATTGTTTTAAACGAATCTGATGATAAAGCGATAGTTTATAGTTCTGAAACCGAACAAGGAGAAGGAACAGTTATAGGAAAAATTTTAAAAGAAAAAGAAGAAAAACCAAACTTCGACAACATCAAAATCCGTAAAAACCTTCAAGAAACTGCCTTTTTCTTTCCGCAGTTAAAAACAGATCCTGAAGGCAACATAAGTTTCAGTTTTACAACACCAGAAGCCTTAACCCAATGGAAACTGCAATTATTGGCACATACCAAAACTTTAGAAAGTGCTACTAAAACTTTAACCACAGTTACCCAAAAAGAATTGATGGTAATTCCCAACGCACCACGATTTTTACGAGAAGGAGATAATATTACTATCAGCGCAAAAATTGCAAACCTCACAGAAAACCAACTTTCAGGACACGCAAAATTAATTTTAACCGATGCTATTTCTGGAAAAGACATTACCCAGAATTTGCTAAGTTCTCCCCTTCCGGGGAGATGTCCGAAGGACAGAGGGGGACGGGGGCTTCTTCTTTTTCTGTCGCTCCTTCAGGTAATACTAGCGTATCATGGCAATTGAATATTCCAGATAACGTGCAAGCAGTACAATATAAAGTGATTGCAAAATCAGGCGACTTTAGTGATGGCGAGCAAAATGCATTACCTGTATTATCAAACAGAATGTTGGTTACCGAAACTTTACCGATGTGGATAAGAAGTAACCAAACAAAAATATTCACTTTAGATAAATTAAAAACCAATACCTCAACAACGCTAAAACATCATAAGTTGACTTTGGAAATGACTTCCAATCCTGCGTGGTATGCAGTCCAAGCATTGCCTTATTTAATGGAATATCCTTATGAGTGTAATGAGCAAACATTTTCGAGATATTACGCTAATGCTTTGGCTAGCCATATTGCAAATTCAAATCCAAGAATTCAGGCCGTTTTTAAGCAATGGAGAAATACAGATGCTTTGCTTTCTAATTTAGAAAAGAATGAAGAACTAAAGTCCATTTTAATACAAGAAACACCTTGGTTGCGTGATGCACAAAGTGAAACAGAACAGAAAAAACGAATTGCTTTATTATTCGATTTGAATAAAATGAATAATGAATTGCAATCTGCCATGAACAAACTAAAAAGCAATCAAATGGCTTCTGGTGGCTGGTCTTGGTTTAAAGGCGGTTACGAAAACCGATACATTACCCAACATATTATTGCTGGTTTCGGACACTTAAATAAATTGAATGCCATTTCAACAGAGCAAGGGGCAAACGATGAGAAATCTCATTATCAAATGATTTCAAAAGCCATTAACTATCTTGATACGCAATTCATAAAAGAATACAAAGACATTAGAAAATACGATGCAAAAGTAGACTTAAATAAAGACCATTTAAGCCATACGCAATTACATTATTTATACATGCGAAGCTTTTTTCCAGGGATAAAAAAATCAAAAGAAGTTGAAACAATTATAAATTACTATCAAACGCAAATCCAAAATTATTGGTTATCGCGCTCTTTATATTCAAAAGGTTTAATGGCTTTAATTTCGCATAGGGCTAATGATGCTAAAACTGCTTCTAAAATTTTAAAATCTCTAAAAGAAATAAGCATCACTTCCGAAGAATTAGGCATGTACTGGAAAGCAAACATAAACTCATGGTATTGGTATCAAGCACCTATAGAAACGCAAGCCTTATTAATTGAAGCTTTTGGAGAAATTGAAAACGACACTAAAACTATAGACAACTTAAAAATCTGGTTACTTAAAAACAAACAAACTAACCAATGGAAAACAACCAAAGCCACTACTGAAGCTGTTTATGCTTTATTGCTTCAAGGAAGCGATTGGTTGTCTGTAACAGATATGGTTGATGTAGTTTTAGGCGGACAGCAAATAGAACCTTCAAAACTAGAAGATGTTAAAGTTGAAGCTGGAACTGGCTATTATAAAACATCTTGGAATTCATCTGATATTAAACCTGAAATGGGAGAAGTAAAAATTACTAAAAAAGGAAAAGGTATTGCTTGGGGTGCTTTGTATTGGCAATATTTTGAGGATTTGGATAAAATTACTTCAGCAGAGACACCGCTGAAATTAAATAAAAAATTATTCCTTAAAACCAATACAGATAAAGGCGAAGAAATTTCAGAAATCACTTCTGAAACCGATTTAAAAGTGGGAGATTTGGTAAGAGTTCGTATTGAATTACGTAGCGACAGAAATATGGAATTTTTACATATGAAAGACATGAGAGCTTCTGGATTAGAACCCGTAAACGTGATTTCTAAATACAAATGGCAAGATGGCTTGGGGTATTATGAAAGTACAAAAGATGCTAGCACAAACTTTTTCTTTGATTATTTACCTAAAGGTATTTATGTTTTTGAATACGACTTAAGAGTGAATAATGCAGGTAATATGAGTAATGGTATAACCACCATTCAGAGTATGTATGCACCTGAATTTAGTAGCCATAGTGATGGTATTAGAATTAATATTGAATAATGTATTTGTTAGTTTGAGTGTTTCGGCCCGACAAAGCCCAAGATAGTTTTATTTATAATTAACTATCTTTCAAAGTACTAACTAATACATATAGCATTATGAATTCAAAAGTTTTTATGGTTCTAAGAATACTTCTTGGACTGTTCGTTTTAGTGTTTGGGCTAAACAAATTTTTCCATTTTATTCCTATGGAAGAAATGTCTGCTGATGCAGGAGCTTATTTTGGCGCATTGGTAAATACAAAAACATTAACATTAGTTGCAATTGTAGAAATTGTTGCAGGTTTAGCTCTAATCTTTAACAAATTTGGAGCATTATTAGCGTTAATTTTAATGAGTATTTCTGTTAATGCAGTCTTATTTCACGCCACACTAGCACCAGAGAGTATCCCAGGGGCTTTGGTGTTATTGATTTTAAATATTTTAGTCCTTTACGGATATAAAGATAAGTACAAGGGCTTACTGAGTTAACCCTGATTACAACATTAAAAAAGAGGTATTAAATGCCTCTTTTTTAATTTTCTTAACTTTGCATAGTTCTAATAAAAAGCAACATGTATTACTACCGCCCCAAAATTGGTAATTACATAAAAACTCTAATCCTACTAATATTAGTTTTTAGTACAATTTCTTGTGCTTCAAAAACAACCGTTATAGATGGTATTGATTTAGACAAAAAACCTAGGCTTTTATTTATCAATTATACACTTTCTAAAGCAAAGTCTGAAACAACTAAAGTAGACTACATCAACCACTCTGTTGTTGATGGAAAACTAAAGCATAGAAGTAATAAGTTTATTGCGAAACCATCAATTGGAGATTTAAAATGTACTCAGTTAGATAAAAAATCTTCCCCTCTATATTCAGTATTTATTAAAAACCCTTTTATCAAATTTATTGAAGTTGTTGATGACTCCCTTAACTTTAAAATGAGACAAGTAAGACAAAATAATGTCCCATTGTCTTTGAGATTACAATTACACCCCAACACAAAGTATATTGAAATAAGTAAAGTTTTAGATACTTTAGAGCACACAAAAAAACTCATTAAAACAACTTTAGAATAACATGAAATATTTTATAGTTTTAATATGTATTTTGGCTACAACGTTAGTTAAAGCTCAAGTTTTCCCAACCGAGACACTTCTGTTATCAGGCGAAAAAAGCAAACGTATTAATCTTGTTATTCTGAGTGAAGGTTACCAATCTACTGAATTAGATCAATTTATTATTGATGCTAATAAATTTGTAACTGAAATGTTTGGACAAGCTCCATTTAACGCATACAAAGATTATTTTAATGTCTACGCGGTTAGGGTGCCATCTAGCCAAAGTGGTGCTGACCATCCTGCTAATGCTACTGATGTTGATGAGTCTGGAGCAACTCCCGTTTTTGTAAACACCTATTTTAATGCCACTTATGATTCTTTTGGTAATCATAGAAGATTATATTATGAAATAGATGGTAATAATACCAACAATACAGAACTAATAATAAACTCAGTTTTAGCATCAAATTTGCCAGAATATGACCAAGCAATCATTATTGTAAATTCAAGTGAATACGGAGGTAGTGGAGGCGATTTTCCTATGGCATACAATGGGTATTGGGGAGCGGCTGTAACTATTCATGAAGTTGGTCACTCTATGTTTGATTTAAAAGATGAATATTACCCAGGAGATGTGTTAGCTGGAGAAGCCATTAATATGACTCAAGAGACAAATACTAGTTCTGTAAGGTGGAAAAATTGGATAAACTCAAATAACATTGGTATTTATCAACATGAAGACTTTGATGGTAATTTAAAGGATTGGTATAGGCCACATCAAAATTGTATCATGAGGGATATTACTAAATCATTTTGCCCTGTTTGTACAGAAGGAATTATTGAAAAAATTCATGATTTAATATCTCCAATAGATTCGTATTTACCTAATAATGTTACAGTTGACAACCCTACTTTTCCTTTAAATTTTGAATTGAATCTTATTAAAACCGTTCCTAATACTTTAAAAAGTGAATGGACATTAAATGGCGCTAACGTTGGAACTGATGTAGACGATATATCGATTTTAGAAGCTGATTTAAATGAAGGTGCCAACACATTAACGGCTGTTGTTTATGATGACAGCCCTATGCTGAAAGTTGACAACCACAACACAACCCATGTTTACACAGTTACTTGGACTATTAATTACTCTGCATTAAGTATCGATGATATTAGTGTAAAAGAAAATAATTATAATATTTCGTTGTATCCAAATCCAACTAACGATATTATGAATTTCAAAATAGAAAGTAATAATACTATTGCAGTAAAAGTTGATATTACTAGTTTGGATGGTAAAACAATAAAATCACTAAACATCTCAAATTACGAAAATATAACAGTAGATATTAGCAATTTAAGTTCAGGTATTTATGTAGCAAACTTTTACTCTAATTCTACTTTAATTGCCAGTAAAAGGTTGGTTAAAAATTAATAGATTTCTGCCTTCTCAGGAATAACAAATAGTGCTACGTCTTAATTACTTTTTAGGAGGATATTTCTTGAATATTTTTTCCACAATAGCATTAAGTCGTGCTTCGCGTTTTTCTGGTGTTGCTCTTGGGTTGAAACTAGACTCGCTTACAGCTTGCCAAAACAATCCTTTACCTTTTTCATCTACAAAATCGATGGTAATTTGTCGGTTTATTTCTGCTTGCCCTATGGGTAACCCTATGGAAATTCCACCTCCAACGTTTCCGCCACCGCCTCCTACTCCAACACCAACAGTTTGTCGTTGCGGGCCTTGAAACTCGGTACTTTTTATATCTATCAGGAAATCTGGATTTTCAGAAACAGTAAATCCGTTTGCCTTCATTTTAACATCTATTGCATCTAATAAACGTTTTGTATCCAATTGGCTTAAGCCTGTTTCTAAATCTCCAAAATACTGATACGTTTTATATTTTGAAAAATCTACAGCTTTATCATAATCGTAGTTTACATAAATTGGAGCACAGGACACAAAAAACACCAATAAAGTAATACCTAGAAATCGTTTCATAGTTTTAATTTTTGAATAAATTTAATCAAAAATTATTCCACAATGCTTTACTTAAAACATTTAGTGTAGAAAACTTAATGCTCTTCTATTTTCTTATCCACAGATTTTGTAAGTGCTGAAGAAATAATCCCTGTGGGTATAGCTACAATACCTAAACCAATCATAAGAATAATAAATGTAAAGACCTTCCCGCCTACTGTAATGGGATACACATCGCCGTAACCTACAGTTGTCAAAGTAATTATTGCCCACCATAGACTATCAAATATTGAAGAGAAATGCTCTGGCTGTGCTTCATTTTCAAAATAATAAATACCAACAGCCGAGAAATATATTAAGATTAATGTGATAAATATGAATAAGAAAATTTCTTCTTTTGCTGATTTTATAGCCGATGTAAAATGATTCATGGCTCTATTGTAGCGCACCAATTTTAAAATTCTAAACAGACGCAAAAAACGTAATGCTCTTAGTGAACGTAAGTCCACACCAAAAGACAAGTAAAAAGGTAAAATGGCAAGAAAATCAATTATTCCAAAAAAGCTAAAAATGAATTTTGGTTTACTATCAGCAACATAAATTCTTAACACATATTCTAAAGAAAAAATGATGACACTAAACCATTCAATAGACTGAAGTATAACTTTGGTTTGAGGTTTTAAATCTGGAATAGTCTCAATTGAAAATGTAATGACAGATATTAAAATTAAGCCTTGTATAAAAAAAGCGAAGTATCTACTTTTTTTATTATCATTAATCTCTACAATACTTTTGATATACTGTTTCATATGGAAACCTGATTATACTGTAAAAAAACAAAAAAATAATTGAATACATTTAATCATTCAAAATACTCCAAAGTTTATCCTTCAACTCTGTAATACCTTGTTGCGCAACCGAAGAAATAAATAAGTAAGGAATAGGAAGTTCGTTATCCAACTCTATTTTTAATTCAGCTTTAAGTTCTTCATCCAACATATCACTTTTAGAAATTGCGATAATACGCTCCTTATCAAGCATTTCTGGATTATAACGTTTCAATTCATCTAAAAGAATATCGTATTGTTTTTTAATATCATCAGCATCGGCTGGGATTAAAAATAATAATACCGAGTTACGTTCTATGTGACGTAAAAAATAATGTCCCAAGCCTTTACCTTCTGCAGCACCCTCGATTATCCCCGGAATATCTGCCATCACAAAAGTTTTAAAATCTCGGTATTCTACAATTCCTAAATTGGGCTTTAAGGTTGTAAACTCGTAATCAGCAATTTTAGGTTTCGCTGAAGTTACCACCGAAAGCAATGTAGATTTTCCTGCATTAGGAAAACCTACCAAACCAACATCGGCAAGCACTTTCAATTCCATGGTAATGTACTTCTCTTCAACCGGCATACCAGGTTGAGCGTATCTTGGAGTTTGATTTGTTGAAGATTTAAAATGCCAGTTTCCTAAACCTCCTTTACCACCTTCAACTACAATTTTTTCTTCGCCATCTTTAGTTATTTCGAAGAGAATCTCATTAGTTTCTGTATCTCTAATAACAGTTCCAAGAGGCACATCAACATAAACATCTTCTCCATCGGCTCCTGAACTTCTACTTTTACTCCCATGCTCGCCATGACCTGCACGACTATGTTTTTTAAACTTTAAATGAAGTAATGTCCAAAGGTCTGATTTTCCTCTAACAATAACATGACCACCACGACCACCATCACCACCATCGGGTCCTCCTTTAGTAATATACTTTTCACGATGTAGATGTGCAGACCCTTGTCCTCCTTTTCCAGAAGAGACAAACATTTTTACATAATCGACAAAATTTCCTTCAGTCATGATTCAAGTTAAAAGTTACAAGTTAACAGTTAAGAGTTTTGCTACTCTTACTTTTAAAATATAAAAACTATAACTTCAATTAAAAGTTATAGTTTTTATTGCTAGATTTCTGCTTTAGCAAAAATTTACAAATTATTAATAACAGTACTTAATCGTACCGTTATATCTTTAATACTGCCAACACCATCAACACCAAAATATTTATCTTGAGCTGTATAGTAATCTTTTAAAATGGCAGTTTCATTATAATATACTTTAATTCTGTTTCTAATCACAGATTCATCAGCATCATCAGCACGTCCGCTTGTTTTTCCTCTTTCTAACAAACGTTTTACTAAAACTTCATCATCAACTTCTAAAGCAATCATCGCGTTAATTTGAGAATCTTTGCTGTCCATTAATTTATCTAAAGCATCTGCTTGAGCATTTGTACGTGGAAATCCATCAAAAATAAAACCATTAGCATCAGCATTTTTTTCAACCTCAGCATTCAACATATCTATAGTAACTTGGTCTGGAACTAATGCACCTTTATCAATATATGATTTGGCTAACATACCTAAAGCCGTTTCATTTTTAATATTGAATCTAAAAACATCTCCTGTTGAAATATGCACCAAATTATATTTCTCTTTTAAAAATTCTGCTTGCGTTCCTTTCCCTGCTCCTGGAGGGCCAAATAGCACTAAGTTTGTCATGTGTTGTGTTTCTTTAATTTGATATACTTCAGGTAAATCCCTACCTAAATTATCATAGTCTAATCCGTAACCAACTATGAATTTATTAGGAATTTTTATACCTATATAATGTAATTTAAAATCTTTTTTGTAGGCTTCAGGTTTATAAAAAAGCGTAGCAATTTTAAGCGATTTTACATTTTCATTTTTAAAAATACGATGTACTTCTGCTAAAGTTTTTCCTGTATCAATAATATCTTCTAAAATGATTACTGTACGTCCTGTTAAATCTTGCGTTAATCCAATCAATCTTTGAATATCTTCGCTCGACTTTACACCTTCATATGAAGCTAATTTAACAAATGTAACTTCGCATGGTTTAGGATATTTCTTCACAAAATCGCTGGTTAACATAAACGACCCATTTAAAATACCCACAAAAACTGGAATTTCGTTACCAATATCATTTGCAATTTCGGCAACTAATTTATCAACAGCAGTTTCAATTTCAGCAGCAGAAATAAATGGTTTAAAATATTTGTCGTGAAGTTTTATCACCTAAAGTTAAATTTGAAAGTCGCAAAGATAATCAATAGATTAACTATTACCGATTTTTTATGTTTGTTTTGCCAGAAACGTCAGTCTTCCTAAAATATTGAAAACAAAAAAAAGTCATAACAATTAAGCTATGACTCTTTTCACTTTTTAGTTAGAAACTTATTTTTTTATAAACTTAACAGAATGCTTAGCATCAATACTTAAGAAATAAACACCGTTTTTTAAAAATTTTATATCAATTGAACCTCTTTGATTTAATTTACCAGACATAAGTTCTTTGCCAACGATATTATAAACTTTATATGGCTTATTCAAAAAATCTTTAGAAACCTTTATGTATTCCGATGCTGGATTTGGGTATACTTTAAGTGTATGTGTTTCTAAATCTTTTGATGAAAGGGTGCTACAAACTTCTGCTTGAAAATTTGGACCTAATCCTGAAAATGGCATTCCAGGCATATTAAAATTTAGGGCCAATAATAAACCTATTTCAACGTCAGAAGTAATTACTGGTGGAGATGAAATAAGTTGTTGAATAACTAATTGTACTAAGGGGTTTTTAAAAAGAGCAAATTCACTAATATCAAAACCTCCTGAATTAGCTAAATTACCTTTGATTGTTTCTGGGTTTATACTCCCCATTAAACCATATAATTCAACCAAATTAATTTGAGTTGATATTTCTTCTTCACCATTAATATACAAGGTAATTCTTCCTTTATCACAAACTACAGCTATGTGATGACATCCAGATTCTAATGATGCATTTGAAACGATACTGTAACCTATTGCAGGAATTTCAAATTTTAATTTATAATCATCTGTAATGGTAATGGATGAAAATACTTGTCCACTTTCATTAGACCATGAAAACAACGTTGAACCTTTAACGTTAATTTTGATTTTTGCCATTACCGTAAAATCTGCTGTTAAAGGCAAATTATAAGGTAAATTGGAAACAGTAGTAAACATCGTTGAGTTAGCGTTATACACTTTAGATTCTTTTGTATTACTTCCAAAGCATAAACTAGAGGAGATAACAACGACCAGTAAAACGCTTAGATATTTTAAAAAAGTAGTCTTTATCATAATATTGATTTTTAATCATAATTTAGGTACTGTACAAACCTAATACTTAATGCAAATAATACGTCTAGGTTTTTGATCACATCATCGAAAATTATGTCCTTTTTTTCATTCAATTCACCGAAGAATCAAGTATTAAAAGGGTTTGAAAGCTTTTAGCACTATTCTAAAAACTAACAATCATTTGTAACAATTCATTTCATATTTAAGTGTATTTTTGCAACATTAGGTAATTTATAATTTCAATAAAAAAGGATTAATGAACTACTTTTCTTCAAATTTCAAATTAGGCATACTCGGTGGTGGCCAACTAGGTAAAATGTTACTTTACAACACAAGAAAATTTGATATTTACACTTGTATCTTAGATGCAAGTAATCAAGCTCCAAGTAAAATTGCCTGTGATGAATTTCATCAAGGAGATTTAATGGATTATAATGCAGTTTATAACTTCGGAAAACAAGTAGATGTATTAACTATTGAGATTGAAAACGTAAATGTTGATGCGCTTGAAGCTTTAGAAAAAGAAGGTATTAAAGTATATCCAGCTTCTCAAACATTACGCACCATTCAAAACAAGGCAAAGCAAAAATTGTTTTATCGAGATAATGACATTCCTACTTCTGAATTTACTCGATTTGCTTACCTATCTGAAATTGAAGATGCTATTGATAATGGAGGCTTAGAATTGCCGTTTGTATGGAAGGCAGCTCAGTTTGGTTATGATGGTAATGGTGTAAAAGTAGTTAGAAAATTATCAGATTTAGAAGGCTTACCTAAAGGAGAATGTATTGCTGAAGATTTAATTCCGTTTAAAAACGAATTGGCTGTAATTGTGGCTAGAAGTGCCTCAGGAGAAACAAAAACGTATCCTGTAGTTGAAATGGAATTTCATCCAGAAGCAAACCAAGTGGAGTATGTTATTTGTCCTGCTAGAATTTCAAACGAAGTTGCAAAAAAAGCAGAAGAAGTTGCTATAAAAGTGTCTAAAGCATTTAATCATGTAGGGTTGTTAGCCGTTGAAATGTTTCAAACAGAAAATAACAAAATATTAGTAAACGAAGTCGCTCCTAGACCTCACAACTCTGGACATCAAACTATAGAAGCAAGTTACACTTCTCAATTTGAGCAACACATTCGTGCTATTTTAGATTTACCTTTGGGAAGAACTGATAGTAAAGTTGGAGGAGTAATGGTAAACTTAGTAGGAGCAGAAGGACATACAGGTAATGTTATTTATAAAAATATTGAAAACATCATGAAAATGGATGGTGTAACACCGCATATTTATGGTAAAAAGCAAACACGTCCGTTTCGTAAAATGGGTCATGTTACCATTGTTAATGAAAATTTAAATGAAGCAAGACGAGTTGCTGAAGAAGTTAAAAAATCTATTAAAGTAATAAGCGAATAGTTATGGGTAAAGTAGGTGTAATTATGGGAAGTAAAAGCGACCTCCCAGTAATGCAAGATGCAATAGACATCTTAAAAGGTTTTGATATTGAAGTTGAAGTTGATATCGTTTCGGCTCACAGAACTCCAGAAAAATTATTCGATTACGGTAAAAATGCCCATACTAGAGGGTTTGCTGTTATTGTTGCAGGAGCTGGTGGTGCTGCACATTTACCCGGAATGATTGCATCCTTATCCCCTCTTCCTGTAATTGGTGTTCCTGTAAAAAGCAGTAACTCTATTGATGGTTGGGATTCTATACTATCCATTTTACAAATGCCAGGAGGTGTTCCTGTAGCTACTGTTGCATTGAATGGTGCAAAAAATGCTGGTATATTAGCAGCTCAAATTATTGGTGCAAATGATACTTGTGTTTTGGATAAAATAGTTGCTTATAAAGAGGGATTAAAAATTAAAGTGAATGAATCTGCTAAGGATTTAAAATAGAGAAACCCCAACAAAAATGCTGAGGTTTCATTAGCTATTAACAATAATCCTTAAGAGTTATAAGTTAACTCCTCTGAAAAATCTGCGCAAAAATACATCTATTTTACTGTGCATGCATAATAAATATCAAACTTTAACATTTCTTTATCAAAAATGACTCATAACATACTGACAAACAGCTTTCAAACACCATATAATACAGCGCCTTTTTCTAAAATTAAAAACGAAGATTTTCTTCCAGCTTTTAAAAAAGCTATCGCTGATGCTAAATCTGAAATTGATGAAATTACAAATAATGAAGCTGAACCGACCTTTGAAAATACCATTGAAGCTTTAGATTTTTCAGGAGAACAGTTAGATAGAATCTCTAGTGTTTTTTTCAATTTGAATTCAGCTGAAACCAATGAAACAATTCAAAAGATTGCACAAGAAGTGTCCCCTTTACTTTCAGAATTCAGTAATGATATTACTTTAAATGAAGATTTATTTAAACGTGTTAAAGCAGTTTATGAAACTAAACCTGATTTAAATTTAACTGTAGAACAAACCACATTACTAGATAAAAAATATAAAGGTTTTTCTAGAAACGGTGCTAATTTATCAGAAGATAAAAAAGAAAAACTTCGAGAAATTGATAAAAAATTAAGTCAGTTAAAATTAAAATTCGGCGAGAATATTTTAGCTGAAACTAATAAGTTTGAATTACTAATTACAAATGAATCTGATTTAGCTGGTTTGCCTGATGGCGCTAAAGAGGCTGCTAAACAATTAGCAGAATCTAAAGACAAAAATGGTTGGTTAATCACTTTAGATTATCCAAGCTATATTCCTTTTGTGACTTATGCTGATAATCGCGAACTACGTAAAAAAATGACTTTAGCGGCAGGCAGTAAATCTTTTAAGGGAGATGATTTAGACAATCAAGAAAACGTACTTGAAATTGTTAGACTGAGGCACAAGCGCGCAAATTTATTAGGTTATAAAACCCATGCACATTTTGTTTTAGAAGAGCGAATGGCAGAAACACCTGAAACTGTTTTAAAATTTTCAAATGATTTATTGAAGAAAGCAAAACCAGCTGCAGAAAGCGAATTCAAAAACCTAGAGAATTTTGCGAAAGAACTGGATGGTATTGAGCAACTTCAAAAATGGGATGGTGCTTATTATTCTGAAAAACTAAAACAAAAGCTATTTAGTCTAAATGACGAATTATTAAAACCCTACTTCAAATTAGAAAATGTAATTGATGGTGCTTTTATAATTGCCAATAAATTATTCGATTTACATTTTGAAGAAATTGATACTATTGATAAATATCATGAAGATGTTTTAACCTATAAAGTCACAAATACTAAAGGCGATTTTATTTCCATATTTTATGCTGATTTTTTTCCAAGACCAGGGAAACGCAACGGTGCATGGATGACAGTTTACAAACCACAATTCATTAAGAATGGAAAAAATAGCAGACCTCACATTTCTAATGTTTGCAATTTTACCAAACCCACAAAAACAAAACCCTCTCTATTAACTTTTAATGAAGTTACCACGTTATTTCATGAGTTTGGTCATGCATTACACGGCATGTTGGCAAACACGACCTACCCTAGTTTATCTGGAACAAGCGTATTTTGGGATTTTGTAGAATTACCAAGTCAGGTTATGGAAAACTGGTGTTATGAAAAAGAAGCATTAGAGTTATTTGCAACGCATTATGAAACTGGAGAAGTTATCCCGATGGATTTAGTTGAAAAAATAAAAGCATCAGCTACATTCCATGAAGGTATGCAAACATTACGTCAATTAAGTTTTGGCTTACTAGATATGAATTGGCACGCTGGAGAGTCTCCAGAAACTATAAAAGATGTAAAGGCTTTTGAGAATGATGCGTTTAAAAATACATCTTTATATCCTGAAACAAAAGAAACCTGCATGAGTACAGCATTCGCTCATATTTTTCAAGGTGGCTATTCTTCTGGATATTACAGTTACAAATGGGCTGAAGTTTTAGATGCTGATGCTTTTGAATATTTTAAAGAAGAGGGTATTTTTAATAAAACGGTAGCTAATAAATTTAAAGATAATGTACTTAGTCAAGGTGGTACTGAAAACCCTATGACGCTTTACAAACGTTTTAGAGGACAAGAACCTAAGCCAGAAGCTTTGTTGAGGCGTGCTGGATTAGTGAAATAAGTTTATGTATTTAAACGTTTAGGGGTTAATGAAGTTTTTTAAACTACTAAAACACTTATTCGTTTTTATTTTCCTGACTGTATTAACTCAAGTTGGAGGTGTTATTTGGGTTTTATCGTTGGTGCTTTCTCATAAATTAAAAAGGAGAAAGCGCTATATATTTCCTATACTATACTTGAGTTTCAATCTATTTATCATTCCGCCAATTGCCAAACAATTTAAAAGAGAGAATTTGCCTGTGTTTAGCGCAGAATTAAGACCCAGAAATTGGCTGTATCCTTTGCTGTTCAGAAATTATGTAAATTCAAACCTAAAAACAGAATTGAAAAATTCTGCTCATTCACTCTTTAAATCTGGAATTTCAATAACTTATTTGGATGCTAACTTTCCGTTTATAGATGGTTTTCCTTTACTACCTCACTTAAGCCATAATGATGGCAAAAAGATAGACATTTCATTTATGTATTTAGATAATCATGGAAATTCAACAACTAAAAAACCTTCTGTTTCTGGTTATGGGGTTTATACAAATACAGACCAAAATTACTCTTCAAATTCTTGTATTGAAAAAGGGTATTGGCAGTATAATTTTTCAAAGTACTTGTCTTTCGGTACAAATGATAATTTAAGTTTTGATAAAGAAAATACTACAATTTTGATTCATCAGCTACTATCGATTAAATCAACTCAGAAAATATTTATTGAACCTCATCTTAAAAAATTTTTAGGTTTTCAGAATGAAAACAGAATACGTTTTCATGGGTGCCAAGCAGTTCGTCATGATGATCATCTTCATTTTCAAATGAAATAAATTTCTCTTTCATTTTATATATTTCTATTAAATAATGATGACATTTTTTAATTGACACGATGCATAATAAACTTAACACCTTTATTATGAAAACCACTACCCTTTCACTTCTATGTCTTATATTGTTCACGAACGTAAACTCACAAATTACATCAACACTCCAACATGAAAACTTACCAGAATTACCTTTCGATATGGCTTTTTACAATAATGAGCTGTATTTTATTCTTGTAGAAGCTGGTAAAATTGTTAAAACAGATCCTGAAGTTGTTAATGGACCATTGGTTGATGTATTAACTAGTCTTGTTAATCCAACAACTCTAAAATTCATTGGATCTGAACTTTTCTATATTGAAGCTGCAAATAGTAATTTAGATCCCAATACAGGGAAACTTTCTAAAATTGATTTAGCACAAAGTAGCCCCACTCCAACAGTTATAGCTACAGGACTAAATGCTCCTTTTCAGATGGAAGCAAATACAACTGCTACTAAGTTTTATATATCTGAAGTTACTTTTAACCCTGATTTGACATTAAACCAAGCTGATATTTCAGTCGTAGATGTTTCAGGAAGCAGTCCCACAAAAACTATTTTGTATGACCAATATTTTAATATTGAAGATATAACATTTAAGGATAATACCCTTTTCATTTTTGCTCAAGAAAAACAAGGTTCTGAGGGTGGCCCATGGCAGTTATACACTCTAGATGTTACATCCAATACTCCAGCAACGCCTTCCCTATACTACAATGCAATTAACACCCATGCAGGTACTAACCTTGAAGATTTTATATATTTTACCGATTTTGCTAATACTATTTCAAGAATTAATATTACTGATACAACACCTAGCGCTACAGTTATAACCGATAATATTGAATATAATGGTTTAGATGCTTTTGGTTACGAGTGTATAACTAATGGAACAAACACACTATATACTTACGGAGAGAATAGTGATGCATCCAAATTTCTACTTTTTAAAACCGATTTGAGCACCTTATTAAGTGTAGATGAATTTCAAAATAAAGTTACTGCTACGTTGTTCCCTAATCCTTCAAACGATTTTGTAAAACTTAAAGGTTTAAAGCAGACTTCTGATTATGTTATATACAACGTAACAGGGAAAAAAGTACAAAATGGACAAGTTAGTTCTTCAGATTATATATCTGTTAAAGCGCTTAGAAACGGAATTTACTTTTTAAAACTTGAAGATGGCGGTAATTTTAAATTAATTAAAAATTAAACTATAAAGTATCATTTCAATTTACAGTAGTGGAACGTAAATATCCTATTACTGTAAATTTTTCATTCAAAATAAACTTTTAATAATTATTGAAAGTTTAGAAATTATTTATATATTTGTTTTATAATTAAAAGAAAAGAAGTTTTGGAATACCAAGAAGCAAAAGATAAATTTATAAGTACATGGGGAAGTTTAGGCACATTATGGGGCATAAACAAAGCTATGGCGCAAATACAATCGTTGCTTTTTATTTCAACAAAAGCCCTTTCTATGGAAGAGATTATGGAAGAACTTAAAATTTCTCGTGGCAACACGAGCATGAATTTAAGGCAGTTGATGGATTGGGGCATTGTGACTAAAGAATTAATTCCTGGAGAACGGAAAGAGTTTTTTACTACTGAAAAAGATGTACAAGAATTAGCAAGACACATCGCCAAAGAACGTAGCCGAAGAGAGATTAAGCCAGTAATTAAGGTTCTAAAAGACGTGTCTTCTATTAAAGATGATGGCACAGCCAAAACAAAAGAGCTTATAAAACAAACTAAAGCATTACATGATTTAGCTGAAACGGCAGACACAATGATGAATAAAATTGTAAACCAAGAACAAAACTGGATAACTAAGTCGTTGTTGAAATTGATTAAATAAAAAAATTTAAAATGTACTTTCAGTAATTTCTGAAAGTACAATAATAAATGTAACTATGAAAAAATTATATAAAATAAATAGTTGGTTAGTACTAATTACCATTTTACTCTGCTTTACATTTTGGGGAGGG
Organism: Jejuia sp. G7-7; assembly: GCF_055808955.1. NCBI lineage: Bacteria > Pseudomonadati > Bacteroidota > Flavobacteriia > Flavobacteriales > Flavobacteriaceae > Jejuia > Jejuia sp. G7-7. The sequence goes on along the minus strand of NZ_JBVVSZ010000002.1, from coordinate 1,819,714 downwards.
ATTATTGCACTTCCAATTCTGGGTTTGACTCAAATCATAATGAGTTTACAAATTATTAATCATTTTAATAGGCTATCAAAGAAAAATAAAACACTATTTATTACCTACTTTATAACAACTGTATCGTCAATAATAATTTTCAAATTGGCGAAAAGTAATGGTATAAACGAGTTAGAATTAATGTTTGTTTGGATGTTTGTTTCTGTGTTTTTAGCATTATTACATTTATACTTAACCTATAAAATCAAAAACTATGAACTATCAAATTCCTAATTGGCTAATCATCCTTGGTGGATGTGGTCAAATATTTACAGCACTAATTTACCCATACATAAGACATCAAGTATTTGATTGGTACAATGATGTAAAACAACTAAAACCTTTAAATCAAGAAATAGCTAAAACTTATGGGAGATATATTCAAGGTTTAAACTTTTCTTTTGGGTTAATAGCCATTTTAATTCCAAATGATTTAAAAAACCATACCGCTTTAGCAATTGCCATTACTGGATTAATTGCAGCCTATTGGGTTGGAAAAGTAGCGACTCAAATTGCATACTACCCTATGTATGAAATTCCTAAAAAATTAATTTTCAAAATAGGAAGTTATTTTATGAATAGTTTATTTACACTTTTCGCCATTGTTTATACTTGGCTTTTCATATATAACTTGATTTTCTATTTCAATCTTTAAAAACTAAGATTATGAAATCCACAACAATAAATTTACAAGAAAAAGCAGAAAATAACCGAATAGAAATGATTGATTTCTATAATGAAGCTACTGAAGATTACGAATTCTGGAGTAAAGATTTCAATATGCACTTTGGTTACTTTATACTTTTTAAAACCAATCCATTTAAAAGAGATAACATGCTCAACGAAATGAATAATCAAATTCTAAAAAAGCTAAAAATCGTAAACAATAAGAGTACATTAATTGACTTAGGATGCGGTATGGGTGGTAGTATAAGATATGTTTTAAAAAACACAAAAAACTATCTGCTTTCGGTATAACACTGTCTGATTTTCAAATTAAAAAGGGTAACGAATTATTAAAAGGCTATAATGGCACTATTTTAAAAGAAAATTATAACAACACCTCTTTTCCAAATGAAACATTCAATGCTGCTATTGCAATTGAAAGCTTCTGTCATTCTGGTCATAGTAAAAGTTCAATAAAAGAGGTGTATCGCCTTTTAAAGTCAAATGGTAAATTAGTAATTGCCGATGCTTTTCTAAAAAAAGACCCTTCAAAATTTTGTACTGGTAGCTCTTACGCATACAACAAACTATGTAATCATTGGAGTATTGAAAAATTAGAAACTATTGAAAATATGGTTCAAAAAATCAAAGCTCAAGGCTTTAAAACCGTTGGGGTTGAAGATGCATCATTTAGAGTTGCACCTTCTGTATTACATGTACCTTTTGCTATTATAGGATTCGCATTAAAACAACTTTTTCAGTCTAAAACCCTAAAACGAGAAAGTTTACATAATTTAAAAGGTTCATTTTACGCAATCGCTTTCTGGATTGCATATGAAGAGTTTTGGCTACTACATCATAACGTGCACTAAATAACAAAACAATGAAAAAAATAATTATTGCCGGAGGGAGCGGATTTTTAGGGAAATCTTTAGAAACTTATTTTTCAAAAAAAGATTTCACGGTAAAAATTCTAACAAGAAATCCAAAACAACAAAACGATATTCATTGGAATGCTAAAAATTTAGGACCATGGATAAAAGCTCTTGAAGGTGTTGAGGCATTAATTAATCTTACTGGTAAATCTGTGGATTGTCGATACACCAAAAAAACAAAAAACTAATTCATGATTCAAGAATAGATTCTACTCATGTTCTAGGTTTAGCAATTAACCTTTGCGAAAATCCACCAAAAGTATGGCTTAATTCATCTACAGCCACAATTTACAAAGAATCTTATGATAAAGAAATGACTGAAGCTGATGGAGGCATTGGAAATGATTTTTCAATGAATATTGCCAAATCTTGGGAAGCTGCCTTTAATTCAATAACAACTCCTAATACTAGAAAAGTAATTTTAAGAACATCTATTGTTCTGGGTAAAAAAGGTGGTGCTTTAATTCCGCTTAAAAATCTAACTAAGTTTGTATTAGGCGGAAAACAAGGCAGCGGCCAACAAAAAGTAAGTTGGATTCATGAACTAGATTTTTCAAAAGCTGTAGATTTTTTAATACATCGTAATGATTTAAATGGTGCTTTTAACTTATCAGTCCCTAAACCAACCAACAATGTTACTTTGATGAAATCATTAAGGAAAGTTTTAAAAATTCCTTTTGGAATTTCTCACCCAAAACCATTACTCAAACTAGGAGCTAAATTAATTGGTACAGAAACAGAGCTTGTTTTAAAAAGTAGAAATGTAATTCCTAAAAGGCTTTTGGATAATGGTTTTAAATTTCAATATCAAAACATTGAAAATGCTCTTTATAATCTTAACAAATAAAATTATGACATTTCTCAAAGCCCATTGGAAAAACCTCATTCTTGTAAATTATGAAGTAAATCCAGAAGTATTAAAACCATACATTCCTAAAGGAACAGAACTAGATTTGTTTAACAACAAATGCTATGTGAGTTTGGTGGGCTTTAAGTTTATAAACACCAAAGTTCTTGGCATAAAACTAATTAACCATATTAATTTTGAAGAAGTAAATCTTAGATTTTATGTAAAAAGAAATAAAAAAGAGGTGTTGTTTTTATAAAGGAAATAGTTCCTAAACCACTCATAACTTTTATTGCCAATTCTCTTTACAAGGAGCATTATCAAACTCTTAAAATGAAACACTCATGGCTTTACAGAGAAACATTCAATAAGTTTGAATATCAATGGTTTTTAAATAATAAATGGCAATCGATTTCTGTGCAAACCGAAACAGAGCCTTTAGAAATAGTTGAAAATTCTACTGAAGCCTTCATCACCGAACATTATTTTGGATATACAAAACATCACGATAAAACTTTTGAATATGAAGTAATACACCCTACTTGGGAACATTTAAATGTAAAAAATTTTAAAATTGATGTTGATTTTGAAAGTACATATGGAAACGATTTCAAATTTCTTAATCAATTACAACCAGACTCAGTAATTCTTGCTATTGGTTCAGAGATTAGTGTTAAAAATAAAAAAAGACTTCAAAATTAAAACCTCAAAACCAGAGAATTTAATATCATAAAATATCTTTTTATACGCTACTTTCTGGGCTGCATATAAAGAGTTTTGGATATTACATAAAAAATTGTAGCAAATAGTAAAAATGTTAAAGGTAGTATTTAGTTGGCGGATATGCGCGTTAGGGACAGCAGAGGAAAGCCCACAGCGCGACAAAGGAGGTACGAGGACTTGTAACGAATAGCCCGACCCTAGGGGTAACGTCTAAAATAATTATGCTGTACTAAACTTACATTTTAGGAAATTCATTTTTTTAGCTTATTTTTGGGTTTCAAAAGAAAAATTGCTTCATTAATGCCAAAACATCAAATTGATCCTAATAAGTGGATTGACCTTTATTCTGATTATCTTTTTAACTACACCATTACGCGTGTTAGTGATCGTGAGATTGCTCAAGATTTAGTGTCTGAAACGTTTTTGGCAGGTCTGAAATCTATGAAAAACTTTAAGGGAGAAGCTAGTGAGCGCACTTGGCTGATCTCTATTTTGAAGCGAAAAATTATTGATCATTATCGGAAAATTAATTCTAATAAAGGAAAAGCTGAGGTTAGAATTAATTATAAGGATAGTGAAAGTGAAGGAGATTGGTTAGAAGAACGTGTTGCTGACCCGTTTGATAAAACTGCCGAAGATACCCTGCAAAATAACGAACTTGGAGATGCTATTCATAATTGTTTAGAGAAGCTACCCCAGAAACAAGCTGACGTTTTTAAGATGAAAACAATTCTTAATTATGAAACTGAAGTTATTTGTAATGAATTAAATATTACGGCGTCTAACCTCTGGGTAATCATTCATAGAGCTCGAACTGCTATGGCTGATTGCTTAAATGAAAATTGGTTTTGATTATGACTAAAATGATAATTCCTTGTGACGAAGCAAATCATGTTTGTGATAAAACACAATACAAGGAGGCCACTTTGTGGGAAAAAATAAAATTAAATATCCACTTAATTTATTGTAGAGCATGTAGAAAGTACACAAAAAACAATGCTATACTTACAAAAACGATGAAAAAAGCTGATGTTGAATGTTTAGATAAAAAGCTTAAAGATGCTATGAAAAAAGACTTTGATAAAGCCTTGAAAGAAGTTTCTAATTAGCAATTAACAAAAGTATTAGCCATAATATTGGTAACCCCTCTACACAAAACGAACTATAATATCTCCCCTGTTCAACTTTAGAAAAAAGAACAAAAAGCATTGTAATTACTGAAACCACAAGTAAAAGCATAATTCTTTTAATTTCTGTTTCATCTTTAAAAAATTCAAGAAAGAAGAATAAAGTTATTAATACCCCTCCTAAAAATTTAGTACCCTTAACTCCTATTTTTTGAGGTAGTGTTGCTAGTTGCTTATTGTCGTATTTTAAATCTCTAATTTCAAAAGGTAACATTAATACCAAAACATAGAAAAAACGTTGAAAACATAATAACACAACATCTGCATTAATAGAATAATTATCGTTTAAAATGGGAATAAAAACCGAAACTCCAGCCCATACCAAAGCTATAATATACACCTTTAAGCCTCCTATATTTCTTAAGGAAATTTTGCTTTTTGGTAGAAATGGAATAGCATATAAAAACGTTAAAATAGCAAAACCTAAAATCCAAATTATTGTTTTAGTTTCTAATTGATAACCATAATAGCACATCAGTAAAAAACAAAAAAAAGATAATATTTGAATTAATTTTAACCAGTTTGTCAATTGCTTATGATGGAATTTTGCTATTCCAAAATACTTCACAAAATTATATCCTGTAACGGATGCATAGAACACAAAATACAAAACAGTTTCATTATACTCTAAATCGAGTTCTAACAAGGTAATCCAAGTTAACGCATATACCGCTAAAGCTACGTGAACACTACTGTTTATATAAAAATTAAGGAGTTGTCTAAAAATTATCACTTGGTAAAAATAAACAAACTGTTAATAAAGTCACCAATTGGTTAAAAACTTTCCATTTTTCGCAATAAAACCTTCTAATTATTAATTATTTTTGCAAATTACTTAACAAATTTCGCTTGAAATGAATACAAATGCTTTCGCTTTGCGTCATATTGGTCCTCGTCAAGAAGATCAAAAATTAATGTTAGATGCTCTTGGTTTAAACACTTTAGATGAACTAATTTCTGAGACAATTCCTGATGGAATTCGCTTAAAAAAAGGTTTAAATTTAAATGAACCTATGACGGAGTATGAATATTTGTTACATATTCATGATTTATCTAAGAAAAATAAAGCACGTAAAACATATATTGGTTTAGGCTATCATCCTACAATAATGCCTGCGGTAATTCAAAGAAATATTCTAGAAAACCCAGGGTGGTATACTGCCTATACACCATACCAAGCTGAAATTGCACAAGGTAGATTAGAAGCGCTTTTAAATTTCCAAACCATGGTTACAGATTTAACTGGTATGGAAATCGCAAATGCATCGTTGTTAGATGAAAGTACTGCCGCGGCTGAAGCTATGAGTTTGTTATTTGCTGTTAGAAGTCGTACACAGAAAAAAGCAGGTATCAATAAGTTTTTCGTTTCTGAACACATTTTACCTCAAACCTTGTCTCTACTTCAAACAAGATCTACACCAATTGGTATTGAATTAGTAGTTGGTAATGAAGATAATTTTGATTTTTCATCTGATTTCTTTGGAGCCATTTTACAATACCCTGGAAAAGACGGACAAGTTACAGATATTAAAACTTTTATAGAAAAAGCTAATGATACTGAAATAAAAGTTGCTGTTGCTGCAGATATTTTAAGTTTAGTGAAACTTGAAGCTCCAGGAAAATTTGGAGCAGATGTAGTTGTAGGTACAACACAACGTTTTGGAATCCCAATGGGTTATGGAGGCCCACATGCTGCTTATTTTGCTACTAAAGAGGCTTACAAAAGAGATTTACCTGGACGTATTATTGGAGTTACAAAAGACGTAAATGGTAACCGTGCCTTACGTATGGCTCTTCAAACTAGAGAGCAACATATAAAAAGAGATAAAGCAACATCAAACATCTGTACTGCTCAAGTTTTATTGGCTGTTATGGCAAGTATGTATGCTGTTTATCATGGTCCTCAAGGTCTAAAATTCATAGCAAATAAAGTTCATAATAAGGCTTCTAAACTTGCTGAAACCCTAGAGTCTTTGGGTTACAATCAAATTAATACGTCTTTTTTTGACACGCTTCGAATTAAAACAAAAGCTAAAAAGATAAAAAAGTAGCTTCAGATAAAAAAGTAAACCTTTGGTATCCTGATAAGGATACTGTTACTATAGCTATTAATGAAACTACTTCAATAAGAGATATTAATTATTTAATTTCTGTTTTTGCTGAAGCTGTTGAAAAAGAAACTATTGTTATTACTGAAGTTACTCCTGCTGACAACATTAAAAGTTCAGTTAGTAGAACATCAGATTTTTTGACACTAGAAGTCTTTAATAAATACCATTCAGAAACAGAATTGATGCGTTACATCAAATCTTTAGAACGTAAAGATTTGGCATTAAACCATTCTATGATTTCACTAGGGTCTTGTACCATGAAATTAAATGCTGCCTCTGAAATGCTGCCTCTAAGTATTTTTAAATGGGCTAATATCCACCCTTTTGTGCCTTTAAAACAAGCAAAAGGTTATTTAGAGGTTTTAAAAGCTTTGGAAGACCAGTTAACTGAAATTACAGGTTTTGCAGCAACATCTTTACAACCAAATTCAGGAGCGCAAGGAGAGTTTGCTGGGTTAATGGTTATTAAAGCATATCATGAATCTCGTGGAGATTATCATAGAAATATTTGTTTGATACCATCTTCTGCTCATGGCACAAATCCCGCAAGTGCTGTTATGGCTGGTATGAAGGTGGTAGTTACTAAATCTACTGAAGAGGGGAATATTGATGTTGATGATTTACGTGAAAAAGCAGAATTACATAAAGATAACCTTTCAGCATTAATGGTTACTTACCCGTCTACACATGGTGTTTATGAATCTGCTATAAAAGAAATCACTAAAATTGTTCATGATAATGGTGGACAAGTTTATATGGATGGTGCCAATATGAATGCTCAAGTTGGCTTAACAAATCCTGGAAATATTGGTGCAGATGTGTGCCACCTAAATTTACATAAAACTTTTGCTATTCCCCATGGTGGTGGAGGCCCAGGAGTTGGCCCTATTTGTGTTGCAAAACAATTAGTACCTTTTTTACCTGGAAATCCACTAGTTAAAACTGGAGGTAAAGATGCAATTACAGCTATTTCTGCAGCTCCTTTTGGTTCTGCTTTGGCTTGTCTTATTTCTTATGGTTACATAAAAATGCTTGGAGCTAAAGGCTTAACCGAATCTACAAAAATTGCAATACTTAATGCAAACTACATAAAACACAGATTAGAAGGATCTTACGACACTTTATATTCTGGAGAACGTGGTAGAGCTGCACATGAAATGATTATAGATTGTCGCCCTTTTAAAGCTAATGGCATAGAAGTTACTGATATTGCAAAACGCTTAATGGATTATGGATTCCATGCGCCAACAGTATCTTTCCCAGTAGCAGGCACAATGATGATTGAACCTACCGAAAGTGAAAGCAAAGAAGAAATAGATCGTTTTTGTGATGCTATGATTTCTATTAAACATGAAATTGACACCGTAAATAAAGATGAACCAAATAACGTTTTAAAAAATGCGCCGCATACTTTAGAAATGATTACTTCGGATGAATGGTACTTACCTTACTCTCGTGAGAAAGCTGCTTTCCCCTTAGATTACTTGTCTTCTAATAAGTTTTGGCCATCTGTGAGACGTGTTGATGATGCTTATGGTGATAGAAATTTAATTTGTACTTGTGCACCAATTGAGGAATATATGGAGGCTTAAAACTAACTTTGAACATCGTAAAAACTGGAAATTTCAAATTTAAAATTCTATTCAAAAATTTATATTGCTTGTAAGATTATAAATTAAAGCAATTTTTAGATCTATGAACATCAAGATTACTGGCACAGGAAGTTACATCCCCTCGAATATTGAAAAGAATGAAAACTTTCACAATCATCAATTTTTAAATAGTGATGGTTCTACTATCAAAGCTCCTAGTGAAGTTATTGTAAAGAAATTTAAAGCAATAACTGGAATTGACGAACGTAGATATGCAAAACCACATTTAAACACTTCTGATATTGCATCTTTTGCAGCTGAAAAAGCTATTGAAAATGCAAAAATCAATCGTGAAGATTTAGATTATATCATCGTCGCTCACAATTACGGAGATGTTCGACATGATAGTCAGCAAAGCGACACTGCACCTAGCATAGCATCAAGAGTTAAGCATCTATTGCGCATAAAAAACCCTAAATGTGTTGCTTATGATTTGTTGTTTGGTTGTCCAGGTTGGGTAGAAGGTGTTATTCAAACCAATGCTTTTATTAAATCTGGAATTGCTAAAAAGTGTTTGATCATTGGTGCAGAAACATTATCACGTGTTATTGATGATTATGATAGAGATTCGATGATTTATAGTGATGGTGCTGGCGCAGTAGTGATAGAATCTACAGAAGAAGAAGGTGGAATTCTAACACATGAAACTGCTACATTTGCCTTAGATGAAGCACATTTTATTTATTTTGGAGAAACTAACAACCCTAAAATAGATGATAACCGCAGATACATAAAAATGTACGGTAGAAAAATTTACGAATTTGCACTTACAAATGTTCCCCTTGCAATGAAATCGTGTTTAGATAAAAGTGGCATAGACATTTCTGAAGTTAAAAAAATATTGATTCATCAAGCTAATGAAAAAATGGATGAGGCGATTGTAAAACGTTTTTATGAACTTCACGATATGGATATGCCAGAAGGCATAATGCCAATGAGTATTGGTAAATTAGGAAATTCTAGCGTAGCTACTGTACCAACTCTATATGATATGATTTTAAATGGAGCACTAAAAAACCAACATATAAACAAAGGCGATGTTATTATTTTCGCAAGTGTAGGAGCAGGCATGAATATTAATGCTATAGTTTACAAGCAGTAATAATGTACGAGAACACATATCCCAACAAACGATTCAAACATACTATTGAATTTTTGAAAAAACACGTTTCTAAATCCAAATCTATTTTAGATTTAGGCGTTGAAAATCCATTTACCGAAATCATGGTTAATAATGGTTATTCAGTTGAAAACACAAAAGGAGAAGATTTAGATATTGATACAACAACTATTGAAAATTCTGTTGCGGAGGTTGTTACAGCTTTTGAAATTTTTGAGCACCTCTTATCCCCTTTTACAGTTTTAAAGTCTATTAAAACCGATAAATTAGTAGCTAGTGTACCATTAAAATTATGGTTTTCTTCAGCTTATCGAAGTAAAACAGATATGCTTGACAGACACTACCACGAATTTGAAGATTGGCAATTTGACTGGTTATTAGAAAAAGCGGGATGGAAAATTATTGATAGCCAAAAATGGACTAATCCAACAAAAAAAATTGGATTACGCCCTATTCTAAGATGGTTTACACCCAGATACTATATTGTTTATGCTGAAAGAGTTTAAATAATGAATTTCTCTATTATTATACCAGCTCACAACGAAGCAGACTCTGTTGGTTTAACGCTATATTCTTTGGTAAATCAAACCTTAAAACCAAAACAAGTAGTTGTAGTTAATGATAATTCTACAGATAAAACAGAACCTATAGTAGATGGTTATGCTCAAAAGCATGCTTTCATTTCTCTTGTAAATACTAAATCATCTGACAAACATTTACCTGGTTCTAAAATTATTAATGCATTTTATAAAGGTTATAAAACTTTAAATGAAGACTATGATGTGATTTGTAAGTTTGATGCTGATTTAATTTTCCCCAATGACTATTTAGAAAAAATAGCACTTCATTTTGCGAACGATGCCAAATTAGGAATGGCTTCAGGCTTTTGCTACATCGAAAACAATGAGGGTTGGGTTATAGAAAACTTAACAAGAAAAGACCATATTCGTGGTGCTTTAAAAGCTTATAGAAAAGAATGCTTTTACAAATAGGCCAATTAAAACCCTCGATGGGTTGGGATACAGTTGATGAATTATTGGCAAAATATTATGGCTGGAAAATTCTAACTGATGCATCACTTCACGTAAAACATTTAAAACCAACTGGAATTAGCTATAATAAGGCTTCCAAATATTTGCAAGGTGAGGCTATGTATAAAATGCGTTATGGCTTTTTTATCACTTTAATTTCGGCATTAAAACTAGCTTACAAAAAAGGTAAACTAAGTTTATTTAAAGATTATATGGCTGGTTATTTCAAAGCCAAAAAAGAAAATATTGATTATTTAGTTTCTCAAGAAGAGGGTCAATTTATTAGAAATATACGTTGGAAAGGGATGCTTAACAAGCTTAATTAAAACTCCAACCCTTATAGCTACTTGAAGCTTCTAACTTTTTCTCAATCGAATCTTCTAACTCAGGAAAAAAATCAATTCCTGTTAGCGCTTCTATTTCATCAACGGAAACAACAAATTCATATAATGGTTTATTTGAATCTTCATGTGCCATTAAAAAAGCTATCATTTTAGTTTTTCCAGTATTATTATCAATCAATACTTTATAAAATTGATTAGGTACAGAAACATGCTCTGTACCAATGGTTTCCATATTGCCTTTTAGAACACCTCCAGTAACCACAAAAACGCCATCGTATTTTCTTGCCCAATAGCGTACTTTTTGTTCGAGTTTATTCCAAATTCCAGAATTAAATTGATGTTCTTGCGGACTAATATTACTTGTTAAAAAAGTTTCATCATGAGCATCTTTAGAAAAACGTCTGTCTCCAGCTGGACAAAGGTGTCCGCGATCATATCCCGAATTTTTATAATTCCTCCAACTTGCTGCTCCTGTTTTCACAGCCTTATCTATTTCAAAATAAGGTCGTTTATGATTAGTGCTTGAAAGATGCGATTTTTTCAATTCATAAGCTACCCATTCAGCTTGTTCATGTTTTTCATTATACGATAATGAGTAACCTTCGTGATGCACAATTTGGGCTGTAGTGCTTGTAGGCAAAAAGTATTCATTTGTATCAGTCTTAGTTGTTTTTCCTTCAGTTACTATCTCAGCTTTTTCTTCTTCAACTAAAAAATGTTCATATCCATAAACACCCAATATAACAAGTAAAGCTACAATACCGTATAATTTGCGTTTATTCATTTATTCTAAAACAAATTCTAAAGGTTGACCAATTGCGAAGTTTGGAAAACTGATTCCTAAAAGTGCTGAAATTGTTGGAGCTATATCTGTAATTTCAGTTTTTTTGAAGGTGTTACCATGTTTAATTCCTTTTCCAAAAATTAATAATGGCACATGTGTATCGTAATTTAAACCACTACCGTGGGTTGAGCCAGTTTTTCCATAATTAATATATGCAGGGTCATCTAACAAAATAACATCGCCAGAACGCTTTTGGTTATATCCTTTTTGTAATAACGCTTCAATGCCCTCGGTAAAATTTACTGAACCCATTGATGTTGACATATATGCTTTTGAGATATGCTTGTAAGTAATTTGCTCGTTTACAATTGCTTCTTGCACATCGTTTAAATTCAAATCTAGTTCCTTAATTTTTCCTTTATTTAAGAATATTTGGTTGTTACTGATATTCTCAACAATTTCATTGGTACCATATGTTTCTACTAAGAACTTTTGAAATACTTCTTTTCGAGCTTTATTATCTAAATACCCTGAAGGAATTCTAGCAGATTGTAAATACGCAGGTACATCAATAGCACCGTGGTCGGCAGTTAAAAATACAACATACTCCCCTTTCCCTATTTTTTTATCTAAAGCATTAAAAAAGCGTTCTAAATCTTTATCTAATCTAATGTAAGTATCTTCAATTTCCTTTGAATTCACTCCAAAATTATGTCCAACGTAATCAGTACTGGAAAAACTTACAGTTAATACATCTGTAATATAATCTTGACCTAGTGCTTCTCCATCAATAGCTGCCAAAGCAAAATCAGCAGTTAAACTATTTCCATAAGGTGTTGCCTTAAGGATATTGAATCCCCCATTTTTCTTTTTCAACTTTCTTAATTTGTATGGAAAAGTAGCCGTTTCTTTTCCGTTAAAACCTTTTTCAAAATTATTTAAATCTGCTCCGCTTTCCGTGTAAGTTTCAATATCATATAATGTATTCCAATCTTTTAAATATGATTCAGCAGTATTGGAAGCATTAAAATCCTTTACCCATTTTGGTAATGTATCCATATAAAAGGTACTCGAAATCCAAACGCCTTCATTTGCTCCATGAAACCAATAAGCTGCATTAGCAGAGTGTCCCGCGGGCAAAATTGCGCCTCTATCTTTTATCGAGATACCAATAGTCTTTCCTCTCATTTGTGTGAATAATCTATTTTCATCAGAAAATGTAGTTGTTAACATACGATGTGGCGACATTTGGCCAGCTATAGAACTTGTTCCAACAGATTTAACTCCATTGTCCCCTGCACAATACACCATTTTTTTCGATGCTTTATCATACCAATTATTACTAATAACACCGTGATACTTAGGTGTTGTGCCTGTATAAATTGATGAATGTCCTGGGCCTGTGTAGGTAGGAACATAATTAAAATGGTTGTTTTTACAATTAAACCCCTCACGCATCATTCGTTTAAAACCATACTCTCCATATTTCTCATAAAATCTGGTCAAGTAATCATAACGCATTTGGTCAACTACAATGCCGACAACCAGTTTTGGCTTTTCATTTTGAGCTAAAACCGATATAGAAAATACAAGAACAAATAGATAAAAAATAAAACTTCATATTGATATAAATTAATAGCATTCAAAAATACACATATTAATATATCATATTTATAATTAAAGTTAAATACTTGTTGAGCTAATTTAAATTAGCATAACTTTTTTTACTTTAGCACTTACAAATTCTTATATGACATACCTCCATAATATAGGCGCTTACTTTTTAATGATTGTTGAGATGTTTCGTAAACCAACGAAATGGAGCGTTATGAAACAACTGATTCTTAAAGACATTGACGATTTAATTATTGGTTCTTTAGGGATTGTAGCTTTTATATCCTTTTTTGTTGGTGGCGTTGTTACTATTCAAACGGCTCTAAATATTGATAACCCTTTGATTCCAAAATACTTGGTAGGTTTTGCAACCAGACAATCTATTATTTTAGAGTTTGCACCAACGTTTATGTCTATAATTATGGCAGGAAAAGTAGGATCTTTTATCACATCAAGCATAGGAACCATGCGCGTTACAGAGCAAATTGATGCTTTGGAAGTTATGGGAATTAACTCTTTGAATTATTTAGTATTTCCTAAGTTTATTTCAATGTTATTGTATCCATTTATAATTTCCATTGCCATGTTTTTGGGTATTTTAGGAGGTATGGCAGCTTGTGTTTACGGTGGTTTTAGTACACTTGAAGACTATATTGTTGGTATTCAAAATGATTTTGAGACCTTTCATGTGGTATATGCCTTTATAAAAACATTTGTATTTGCCTTTGTTTTAGCCACTATTCCATCATTTCATGGCTATTATATGAAAGGTGGTGCTTTAGAAGTTGGTAAAGCTAGTACTACATCATTTGTGTGGACTAGTGTTGTTATTATTATTTTAAATTATTTCTTAACCCAAATGTTATTAAGCTAATGATTGAAGTTACTGATTTACATAAATCGTTTGGTGAGGTTGAAGTTTTAAAAGGTATTAGCACCACTTTTGATAAAGGGAAAACCAATCTTATTATTGGGCAAAGTGGTTCTGGAAAAACAGTTTTTTTGAAATGCTTATTAGGATTATTTGATTATGAAAAAGGCGCAATATCTTATGATGGGAAGGTGTTTTCTCAACTTTCTGAAGATGAAAAACGTAATATTCGTGCCGATATTGGGATGGTGTTCCAAGGGAGTGCTTTGTTTGATTCTATGACAATTGCTCAAAACGTTATGTTTCCACTTCAAATGTTTACTAAACAAAGTAAGAGTGAAATGGAAGATCGTGTAGACTTTGTTTTAAAACGCGTTAATTTAGATGATGCACATCATAAAATGCCTAGTGAAGCTTCTGGTGGGATGCAGAAACGTGTTGCCATTGCTCGTGCAATTGTAAATAAACCAAAATATTTATTCTGTGATGAGCCAAACTCTGGTTTAGATCCAAAAACAGCTATTGTTATTGATAATTTAATTCAAGAAATTACAGATGAATATCAAATAACTACTGTTATTAATTCTCATGATATGAACTCGGTAATGGAAATTGGCGAAAAAATTGTCTTCTTAAAAAATGGCTTAAAAGCTTGGGAAGGTTCTAATAAAACTATTTTTAGAACTGATAATGAAGTAGTAACAGACTTTGTGTACTCTTCAAATTTATTCAAAAAGGTACGTAAAATGTACTTGGAGGAAAATGAATAATAAAATTATATGGGGTAAAATTTTACTCTAAATGGATAAAACAACACTCTTTTTCTAAATGTAGAGCACATAATTTTGTAATGAATACTTTTATTAAATTGATTATGAAAATTAAATTCAACATTAAGAAATTATTTTGCGCATTAGCATTAATATGCTGTTCCAATTTTTTGATTGTAGGTCAAAATGAGCCAAATATTATTCTAATTTTAACAGATGATATGGGTTATGCTGATATTGGTTATAACAACACAGGTATAAATGATATTGTAACCCCAACTTTAGATAATTTAGCCGCTAATGGCACTAAATTCTCTTCTGCTTATGTTACACATCCTTTTTGTGGACCAAGTCGTGCTGGTTTAATGACTGGTAGATACCCTCATGAATTTGGTTCTCAATTTAATATTGCAGAAAATGATTTTAGTGCAGGTATAGACCTTAACGAAACTTTTTTAGTACTGTTTTAAAAGTGCAGGTTACAAAACTGGGGTTATTGGTAAATGGCACTTGGGGCAATCCACTCAATTTGACCCAATAGCGAGAGGGTTCGATTATTTTTATGGTATGCTGAATGGCGGTCATAATTTTTTCACTAAAACAACAGCTAATGGTGGTTTTGGAGGTGCTTACAATAGGGATTTAGTAGAGCAAAAAACATCGCCTGTTATTACTAGAGGTCCTGCTAACGAACCTACAAATGCTTATGTTACGGACTTATTTACAGATAAAGCCATTGAATTTATTCAAGAGGCAGAAACTGCTGATGACAATCAGCCATTTTTCTTATTCATGTCTTACAATGCACCTCACACTCCAATACAAGCACTTCCTGCTGATAAAAATGTACTAACTAATGCGCCTTATAATATTAATTACAATGGAGATGATGCTCGCCATACCTATGCTGCTATGGTGTATTCTGTTGATAAAAATGTTAAACGAATTGTAGATGAATTAGCTGCAAAAGGTGAAACTAACAATACTTTAATTGTATTTTTAAGTGATAACGGCGGCAAGACTGCTAATGGTGCAAGCGCAAACAATTTCCCGTTGCGTGGTGTAAAAGGAGATACTTATGAAGGTGGATTCAGAGTGCCAATGTTCATGTATTGGCCAGGCACAAATTCAAGTGAAGGCATACCTTCAGGAAAGACTTATGATTTTAATGTATCAGCTCTTGATTTATACCCTACGTTTGTAGCTCTAGCAAATGGTACTATTCCAACAGGAAAGCAACTAGACGGAAAAGATATTTTAAGTAATATTAAAAGTGAGACAGATGCTAGAGCAGGAGAATCTATTTACACTATCAGACATAGAAATATTAATAATATAGGTATAAGACGCGATAAATACAAAGCATACCATAACTCTAACAGTAACACTTGGTACTTATTTGACATGGAGACTAATATAGGTGAAAACAATAGTCAAGCTTTAAACACGAGTATTGAACCTTATAAAACTATATTGGCAGAAATGGCCAATGATGCCTACCAATGGTCGTTAACTCATATTGAACCTTTATTCTTTGATAGTTCTGGTGCTCAAAACACTTGGAGAAATAATCATAGTAACATATATTCTGGTAATTCAGAGACTTGGCAAGAAATAGCTTTTAATGGCTTTACAATACAACTATCTATTGATGATATTAAAGTAAGTGAAAAAGTTTCAGGATATATTTATCCAAATCCTGTAAAGTCTAATTTAAACATCTCATTTAAGAATCCAATTTCGCAAAGTTTAGATATTACAATTTATGATATTCAAGGAAAACCAGTATTAATTTACTCTGATTTAAAAACAAATGGTAAAAATAGTTTAGAGTTACCGATGAATATTTCGTTAAATAAAGGCTCTTATATTTTGAAAGCCACCTCAGAATTTGGGACTTTTAGTAAAATTTTTATTAAGGATTAATAGCAACAAAATCTAAAAAAAGGTATTCATTAATGAATACCTTTTTTTATAAATATTAATTCCAATAACCAGCAACTTACTCTGGTTTTTCTAAAATAATCCCTATTACATTAGAATCATAATTTAGATAATTATGCCAAGGACCATAAAGCCATAACAGTACCTTATAGCCATCTTTTGCAACAACGATAGGCCTTATATTTCTGTGAGGTGAATTTTTAGTAATTGGGTGCCATTTTATAGTTGAAATATCATCATCTAAACCTATTTTTGCGCTGTAAATTTCATGATTTCCACCTAAATCTTCTCCAGTTGACGGATTAACATCTGTAGAAATATAAACATTAGTTGGGTCTTCTGTATCAAAAGCAAGCAGCCCCGTGTAACTGCTTTCTACTTTATATAAATACTTCCCAGCATAAGCAATTTCTCTATCATGCCATTTTTTTCCATCCCAAGATGTTATTCTGTAGCGATGATCGCTATCATTCAAATAAAGCGTGTAACCAATATGAGGATTATTATTTTCATCCTTTGCCATAGCACATGTCCATGCACTATTTGGCACACTTTCGTTTACAATAGGTTTCTTTTTAGTATTACCACCGCTATATAACTTTTCGGCTTGTGATGAACGTAAAGGTCCATCATCTAAACTTTTAATTATAGTACCATCAACATTATAAAATGAATTGTTTGTGTATTCAACATAATATAAATTATTCCCAAAAGCACGAGGATGCGCATCAGTATAAGAAACTCCAATAGTGTTATTATCTACTTGTAAATATCGAGCGTATGGTCTTTGAAACCCATCTACGTCGTTAGTTATAAAATGTGTTCTATTTCCCCAAGTTTCGCCTTCATTTAAAGAAGTAACAAACGTTGGATTATAATTTAACCCGTCTCTAAAAAAATTATACAGTTTACCTTCATTTTGTATATTATATAAATTCATATAAGTTACGCCTTGTTTTGCGTTATACTCATGATTTAAGGTTTTAGTAGTCCCCCATTTTAAATAATCATTAGGTGCAGAAATATTATAATAATGTACTTTTTCGCTACTATGTTTCGCCCACATTGCCAATATACTTCCATCGCGACGATTGTATAAAGCTGGCACATTATGGTCGTCAACTTGAAGTTTTTCATGGAGCACCAAAGTACTATCTATACTTTCAGATGCTAAATCGAAAACACCTAACCTTACATCTCCACTTTGTCCGCTTAATCCAGAAATAATAAGTTTACCATTGCTAATTACAACTCTAGGATCTTGATACCAGCACCAGCCACCATCTTCCATAAAAGTGATATTATTGGTACTTTTATCAATTGGATAGAACTTGGTTATATACTTAAAGAGCTCTGAGCCTGCTGCTAAAAAAGCACCAATACCATAAACTTCGGTATAATCCTTAAAACTTTCTCCTGGAGCTGCGCCGATAGGTTGCACATAACCTAACATACCTTCTTTATTTACAGCTTTTTCAAGAGCATGCCACGCTTTAAGTAAAATAGGTTCATAAGTTGCTTTGTCTAACAAGCCGTTGTTAATCCCCCATGCAATTCCAAAGGTAAAAAATGAAGTTCCGCTGGTTTCCATATTTGGGTAATCTTTAATATCCCCTAATAAACCTGCGGACCATGTTCCATCTTCTCTTTGTGTATTTTTAATGGTTTTAGCCAATTGCTTAAACATGTTTTCGTAAAAAGAGTGTCCTTCCCAGTCTTGAGGTAAATCGGGAATCATAAGTGCTAATCCGCCAAACACCCATCCATTACCACGAGACCAAAATATAGGCTCGTCATTCTTTTCTTTTTTATCAAAATAAGATTTATCACGATAAAACAATTGTTTATCATTATCCCACAACTCATTATATGTCATTTGATATTGTTGGTTCATATACTCAAGATAAGTACTATCTTTAGTGATTTTGGCTAATCTTGACCAAACAGGTGGTGCCATGAATAAAGCATCACACCAATCCCATTGGTATTTTTGCCCTTTCTCACTATTAATTATTAAATCAAACCGAGCTTGTAAGGGTTTAATGGATGCTATATGCCTTAACCGGTTATTTTGATGTAGACTTAAATAAAACTGCCCCACAGTATGATCATCAGCATGATACATTCTTTTATGAAGTTTCCAATTATTTCTATCTCCAAGTTTTACAAGCCAATTGACATATTTCGGATTATGAGATACTTCACTTAGTTGAAACACGCCAGCATATAGTGCTCCATTTGTCCAATCTAACTCATGGTGCTTATTACGATTGTGCCATTTTTTTCTATTTTCTTTTGAAGGTAATGCTCTGTATTTCCCCTGTTCCTCAAAAGTTTCTATTTGCCAGTTAGCCACTTTTTCGGTCAGCTTGAGTACTTCTGAGGCAGAAGGAATGATGGGTGTTTCTTCTTGTTTTTTTTCACAATTGAAACAAAGGGTTGATGCGACAAGGTAAAGTAAAATATTTTTCATTGGTGTTGATTAAGAATTACCATGGAAGTTCTTCTCCTTCTTCTGAAAAGAATTTCCCTGAATCTAAAATTGTTAATTTATTAATTGTGTTTACTAACTTGAAAATAGCTTCATCTACAGTTAAAGTCGCTTCTTCTCCTCCCATATCTGTTTTAACCCAACCTGGACTTAAAGCAATGACACAAATATTTTTAGATTGAAGTTTTACAGCTAATCGGGCAGTAAGAATATTAAGAGCAGCTTTACTCATTGCATATGCATCAGAGCCTGTATCAGGATTAATATTTAGTGCTACAGAACCCATTCCAGAAGACATATTTACTAAACTACCATTTGCTTTAATGAAAGGCGTTATCGCCTGAGAAAAAAGAGCGACTCCAATGGTATTTATTTTAAAAATAGCTTCAAATGTTTTTGAAGTCCAACTACCAAAGTTTTCCTCGATATGAATACCAGCATTATTTATTACAATATCGAATGATAATTGCTGGGGCTTTATAAGGTTAGAAAAGTTATCTATTGAATTTTCGTTTGAAACATCTAACGTTTCAATGTTTAAATGATTTTGATTTGTTTCAGAAAGTGATATTAACTCTAAAGATGAATCCAAATTTCTACATGTAGCCAAAACAAACCACCCTTTTTCCAAATAAGATTTAACAAAACCGAGACCTAAACCTCGGTTAGCACCAGTAATTAAAATAGATCTCAAGGGTTTAACCATTCGGTTTATTTCAAAATTAGAATATTCTTCTGTTTAAGTTCTTTGGCTATCCAAGTTTTTAAAGCTTCTTCTTTTTTAGACTGAATACTATCTGGAAGATTTTTATTCCACTTTAAACGTAGTACTGAAACAGTATCTATATTAATAAAATCTTTAGATTCTAACATTTTAGAATATCCTAAATATTCTAAATCTTTAAACCTCACTTTTGCATCACGAGATAAGCTAGAAAAGTGTACTGCATTAGTTTCGCTTTTAGATTCTATTTGCTCATTTAGGCTTGTAATATTTGATTGTAATTCTTCAATTTGACTTTGAAGCCCATCAATAATGTTATCTTTTTTATCTAAATCTCTAATAGCTCTGTCATAAGCATCAGAGATCTTATCAAAACTTCTGTTTTTATTACCACTAATTTCTAATTCAAAATCACTAATTTTCTCGTAACCTTTGATTTCATTTCTTAAATCTGCCTCTGTAGCTTCTGATATTTCTCCATTAAAATACAGCGTTATCTTTTTATCCTCAGAATTTAATGTTCCATTTTGAAACCAAAGTTCCCTGTTCGATTTAACTTCATCAGTAATAAAATTATCATAATCATTTTCTAAACCACTATTCTCTAGAACCCTTAAAAACGTAATAGTTGGATAAATCATAACTACAATAGCTACTAAAGCAGCAAATCTAGCAGTACGCCTTCTTTTAACAGAATTAGCATATTTTAGCATTGGAAACCTTAAAACCTTCAACACAATAAAAGTTGCCAAAGCAATAAATATGGTATTAATGGTAAATAAATTCATTGCTCCTAAAAAATAAGACCAATTACCATCTGCCAAACCATATCCAGCTGTACATAAAGGCGGCATTAAAGCTGTAGCAATTGCAACACCAAAAATTACTGAAGCTATTGTACCTTTTTTTGTACGTGCAATAATTAAAGCTAAACCTCCAAAAAAGGCAATTAACACATCACGTATATCAGGTTTTACACGACCCAATAATTCCGAAGTCTCTTGATTTCCTAAAGGAAAAAATTCAAAAAACAAATACGCAGTTAATAAACTTAAAACTATCATCGTAGCTAAGTTTATAAGCGACTTCTTTAGAGTATCAATATCATTGATAGCAATAGACAAACCTATACCAAGAATAGGACCCATTAATGGGGAAATTAACATGGCTCCAATTACAACCGCAGTAGAATCTGCATTTAAGCCAACAGAAGCTACAAATATAGAACAAACCAAAATCCAAGCTGTAGCTCCTTTAAAGGGAATATCTCCTTTAATAGCCTGAATAGTAGCATCTCTATCAGTGTCATCTCTAAAATCTAGAAGCTCGCTTAAAAACTTTTTAATACTTGCAAATAAACCTTGAGCATCTTTTTTTACAGCTTGTTTAGACTCCTCTACTGCTTGTTCTTTCTTAACTTCCTCTTCAGAAAAATTAAACTTATTTTCTTCCATATAAATTGTCTTGGCAACACCAATATAAGACAAAAGTTTTTGCTTTAGTTACAACAAACTAAAATTCAAATATTATTTTTCTCCAAATTTCTTAGTAACGCGTTGTAAAACCTGCTTGATATTTTGTTCTTTTCCTTTTGGATATATGAGTAATGTGTCTTCTTTATCTACGATTATATAATCGTTAAGCCCATCAATTACAACAAGTTTGCCTTTATTTGCTCTTATAATATTACCTTCGGAATTTTCTGCTAACGTTTTTGCATTTAGTATGGCATTATTATGTCCATCTTTCGGTAATTTATCATATAAACTACCCCAAGTACCTAAATCGTTCCAATCAAATTCAGCAATTATAACATGAACGTTTTTGGATTTTTCCATTATAGCATAATCTACTGAGATATTCTCCGCCTTAGGATAGTTATCTCTTACGAAATCATCCTCAAAATCGGTGTTATATACTGGAATTCCTTTTTCAAATAAATCATATAATTCAGATTGATTTCTTTTAAAAGCTGCAATCACACTTTTGACACTCCACATAAAAATTCCTGCATTCCAAAGAAAATTTCCTTGTGAAATAAATTCTTTAGCAGTTTCGTAATCTGGTTTTTCTCTAAATTGATTTACCGATTTTATTGCTTCCTCGGAAGACTTATCGTATTCTATGTAACCATAACCTGTATTGGGAAATGTTGGCTTTATACCCAATGTCATTAACGCATCCTTTTTTACACAGAAATGGAAAGCTTTCTGTACATTTTTAGAAAATGTTGCTTCATCTTCAATCCAATGATCACTTGGCGCCACAATCATTACTGCATCTGGGTTTTCCTTCTGAATTTTCAAAGAAGCATATAAAATACATGGAGCCGTATTTCGCATTGCAGGTTCTAAAACCACTTGTCTTTGCTCAACTTCTGGAAGCTGTTCTAAAACTAAATCATTATAGCGCTCGTTAGTTAAAATGAAAATATTTTCCTTTGGAATTAAACGGGATAATCGTTGAAAAGTTTTTTGAATTAATGTATCTCCTGTTCCCAACATGTCGTGAAACTGTTTTGGAAAATCTTGAGTACTTACTGGCCAAAATCTAGAGCCAACACCTCCTGCCATTAATATAGCGTAATAGTTTTTATTCATTGTTTTTAATCATTTATCAATTCTACTTCTGCATTTGGGTTAAACAAATATAACCTTCCTGTTTTAACCTCAACACATTCAAAACGCTTGACACGCTTCTTATTCATTTTAAACACTTTCCCATTATATAATCTAAAAGTGCTCCCCAAAGGTAATTGGAAAATATATATTTTGTCGTTAGGTTCGTCGAATTGCTTTAATGCAAAGGCCAATAACGTATCTGTATCGCTAGAAGCTTTAGGATTTTTAAAATGTTTTGCTAATAAAGGCAATAAATCATTTGGAAAAATTTCTGGATTTATAAAAGGTAACATTAAATGCTGAAATGTACGCTTCCATTCTAAACCATGTGGTTTAATAAATCTCCCATAACTCTTGTAAGCCTCAAAATGAGCAATTTCATGAATTAATGTGATTAGAAAACGATAGGGATTTAAGTTTGAATTTATCGTGATTTGATGCTTTCCGTTTGGAAGGGATTTATAATCTCCATGCCTCGTTTTACGTTCGTTTTTAATTTTAACGATGAGATTATCATGCTCTAAAAGTTTTAAAACTTGGTATAACGCAGCGTCTGGAATACAACTTGATATCGAATTTATCATCACCAAAACCTCAAAGTAAACTATTTATTAATCACAACTACATTAGTTGCCTTATTAACTTGTAAGATGTAAATCCCAGTAGATATATTTGAGTTTAATTTTAATACTGTAACTCTAGAAAACTCATCGTAATTTTTTTGATTAATCTCAATAACTCTTCCTGTCATATCATACATAATAATAATTTCATTTCCATTGGTATTACTAATATTAATTTCACCTTCAATTACTGGATTTGGATAAATTACGGTTTCTATACTGCTTTCTTCTGGTAGACCTCCTTTGAAATAAGGTAAAGCATAGTTAAAAGCATCTACACCAATTTCTTTACCAATTAATCTCCCAGGAATGTCATCGACAGGAGGGTGAATTCCTCCCCAAACCCTACTTAAACTTGTTTGATCTGAGGCATCTCTATACGTTGCCCATTGTAATTTAACATCAACAGAAGGTCCTTTTTCAAAAACTAAAAATTCATCTTTTTTAGCAACAAACTCTCCCAAACCTCCGGGGAAGAATTCGTCACCAGTAATGAGAGTCATCACCTCTGCTGCAGCTCTAGAAAATGTTGAATGACCAGACACATATCCTGCAAAAGGAGGAGTTACAAAAGAAGGACGTTGGTAGGGCCACCAATTTTTTGCTAGTATCCAACCTACACCAGCCACATCAGTTAGTGGGTTACTTATATAATCGTGTCCTCTCCAAGCTAACACCTTAATTTTACCAATATTCTCATTATTATTACCACTTAAAGGGTCATCCTCTTCAATTTGTTCAATAAATCCTGGAGTTAAAGGAATACCTGCAATATGGTAATTTGTAAGGTTTTCATCTGTACTTTGTCCTAATTCAGACATATATCTTATTGCTGAAATTGGTCTTATATAATCATACCATCCTTTAATACTCCATGCAGCTATTGCAGAATCGTGCATTGCTCCACCAAGTATAAAATAGGATTTCACATCCCATTCCAACTCACTTAAAGTTTCTCCTTCTCCATTAAATTTACGTTCAAATAATGGGTGATCTGTTACATAATTTAATATTGTAAACCAATGTCCAGGAGGTGTTTCAGAATCTGGGCCATCTGCCCAAAATTCTGCTAAAACCCTTGCATAATCTGCTCTTGGCACCATTTGTATATCATAAGGGGTGTTAGTTTTAGGATTAACTTGATGTCCTTTACTTATATCCCCACCATCAAAAAGGTTGTAAAAATCTTTGTGGCCTTCAAAATCTGTTGGCATTTCTTCAATATCAATATTACCAATGGTTCTAGGAGATATATCCCACATTACACCATCAGTTGGATCTAAGTGAGAACTCCACAATGAAACTAAGGAGAAATTCCATTTGTACAACTCACTTTCAGAAGTGTTAGCATCTAAACTAAGATTTGGAGGGGCACTAGGATCATGATATACTTGATATGTATCTCCATCACGCTGATAAGTTAGTTTTTTATCTTCTGAAAGAGAAAAAGGATATACATTTCCCCATTCAGGACTTAAAAATGGAGGCACGGATCCTGCTATTTCATTTCCACTTTGATCAATAAATGTTCTAAAACTTAAAGGCTGCCATCTATTCGGGTTAGCAATACCAGTAAGATCTTCAACCTCTGTTAATTTCAAAGGAGGGTTTACGGGTATATAGTATGAGTTTGTATAAAAAAAGTTTTCATTTGAATCATCCTCTAATCCATAGGCAATTATCCTACTTGCTATATAATTCCCTAAAGCAGCAGCATCTCCATTTTCATAATCTACTGAGGTAAAATCTTTCTCATAACCCAGTTGCTCCATCACAACATCAAACCTGTTTCTAGTTTCTTCGTTTCGTTGCCCAATAAACCTATGGTTTAACAATCTATAAACGGCATAACTAATTGCTTTTTTTGGGAGTCTTCAGAAGACTCATTAGGTATAAAATCGTTTAATTGATTTGAAAATCCATTTAAAGTATTTCCAATTAAATAAGGTTCTGCATTTTTGTCTAAAATAGCCCACGAATCGTAAATAGCAACAGCTGTATGAAATAAGTTCCTGGCATGAACTGTAGGCCTAGCAAAATCGTTCCGAATGGCTTCTAAGAGTACTTCATTCCATATTCTAGCTACAGAATAATTTGAATTGGCATTTTGAATATTTAAAGCAATTTCAAGAGACTGCTGTTCACTACTACAACTTGTATTATTTACAATAAGTTTAACAACACCTTTATCTTCTATCCCCCATTTTACCGATATTTGGTTAGTACCTTGTCCATCAATTATTTTACCTCCTTCAACGGACCACATAGCTGTATCTTCACTTGATAAATTACAAGTATATATTTCTAAATTATTGAACCCTGAATTTATTGGGCCTTCTATAGCATTTACCATTAAATATTCACAACTTTCAGGATTTGAAATAGTTGCATTTGGGTTGTAAGTACAAGCACTAGGATCAATACATCCTGGGATTTTGGCACTCGGAGTTATATTTAAAATTTCAAAACCCTGCCCTTCAATTGCTTTAATAGTTTGATTACTATTTAAGTTTTGGTAGGTTTCTATTAACCCAGAAGGCCATTCAATTTTAAGCTCAATTATTTCTGTATTTTCATTTAATCCAAAATGAACTGGTTGTAAACTTTGAGATAAAAACCCTAATCCTGAGTAATATTTTTTAAAAACACCTGCATTGGTTGTAATTATAACTTTACTTCCTAAAGCATCTCTATTAGAGGTTGTTCCCTGTAACCAAATTTTAAACCAATTTAAAGATGAAGTTTCATTTGCATTAATCAACTTATTCTCATAAAAATATGATTCCCTATCTGTATTTGTAATAAAAACATCCAGATCTCCATCATTATCATAATCAAAGTCAGTTGACTCTGTACTCATAGTAACATCAGCTAAACCAACTATGCTCGTGCTTTTTTGAAATACTATTTGACCTCCCTCAATAGTTAAGTTCTTATAATAAAAATTCTCCCGTTCAACATCACTTTCATATCCATTAACAATTATAAGGTCTTCATCTCCATCTAAATCAAAATCAGCAAAATTACTACCCCATGCCCAAAATGTTTGTAATACTCCTAACTCTTGGGCTACATCACTAAATAAGTTATTTCCATTGTTCCTAAACAAAGCATTATCATCTATCCCTGTTGTAAAAAAATCAAAATCCCCATCAAGATCAAAATCACTAACAGAGATGCACATGTCGTTAGCATTTTCCTCACTTTCAAGATTATATGTAGCTGCTGCTTCTAAAAAACCGGTTCCAGATTGATTTATAAAAAGCAAGTTATCTTGAGCAAAGTCATTAGAGATATACATGTCAAGCCAACCATCTTCATTAAAATCAAACGGCATTACCATATAACTTTGAGATACATTGGATATATTAAGACCTAACTGCAAAGACATTTCAGTAAACGTTTCATTACTGTTATTATGATAGAAGTAACTCTCGCTGCACCCAGACCAATCAACTACAAAAATATCTAGATAACCATCATTATTATAATCAAACCAAGTTGCTCCTGTGTTTATACAACCATTATTTTGAAGTATGCCCGCTAATGCTGTAACTTCAGAAAAAGTACCATCGCCTAAATTCTTAAATAACTGTACTTTTCCAGCATGTGTAAAAAAGATATCTGGAAAACCGTCATTATTATAATCCCCCCAAGACACACCATATTTCCATCCATCTAGTGCCTCTGCAGTTTCTCTCAAATCAACACCTAAAACAAATAAATCGGTTAACCCAGATAAATCAGTAACGTCTGTAAAAGAACCATCATTATTATTTCTGAATAATCTACTTTTCGCTATTTCATTTCCTGCAGACTCTCTTCCCTTTGCTACAACAAAAATATCTAAATCTAAATCTCCATCATAATCGGCAACTGCAACACCATTATTTTCTTCTAAAACATCTAAATTGGTGTAAGAATTTGCCTTAACAAAACTTTGAGCCTTAATAAAACATGGGAAGCTGATTAAAATACTCAGAAAAATAAAGCGTATAACTGTACTAAACATTTAAAAAAATTAACATCATAAAAGTAATAAATATTCATGCTTTATTTAGTTCTTATTTAAGAAGTTCTTGCAGTTTACGCATATCTTTAAATATTTTGTTAGCTAAGCCTTCTAATTCATTTTTATAATCGTGCTCGGTATAGCCAAAAACATCAAAACCGCCAGATTTTGCAGCTTTGACTCCAGAAACGCTATCTTCAATTACCAAACACTCACTAGGCTCAAAACCCATGGTTTTGGCTGCCCATAAAAATATATCAGGTTCTGGTTTCCATTTTTGAATTGCATAACAACTGAAAATATTACCTTCAAAAAAAGGTAATAATCCTGTAACTTCTAGATTTAATCTAATTTTATTTTCAGGACCACTAGATGCTACACAAAATGGAATATCTAAACTTTCAACTACATCTTTAATACCATTAATAGGTTGAATTTTCTCTCGAAAAGCTTCAAATGTATTGATACGATAATCTGATTCAAAATTAACAGGTAATGGTTTACCTATTCGTTCTGAAATTAGACTCATGCATAAGTTAAGCGACTTTCCTTTTAAAGAAATTAATGATTCTTTGAACTCCATATTGGCTCCTAAATCATTTGCCATATCAACTAAAACGCCTATTGCAATAGATTCACTATCTATTAATACGCCATCGCAATCAAAAATGATGCATTTATATTTTTTACTCATTTTTATCGTTTTAATGTAAAATGTCCAACTATTTCTCGTTCATTATTCAATTTAGCCACGAACCAATAATCAGAAGTCAATAATCTATTGCCATTAAACGTCCCATCCCATCCTGGATTTTTATCAGAAATCTGTTTAATCAGTTTTCCATATCTATCATAAATAAATGTAAGTGCTCCAGGAAACTTTCCCAATCCTTTAATTTGCCAAGTATCGTTTATACCATCTCCATTTGGTGTAAAATATTTAGGATAGTCCAATAATATAACATTTGTTTGACCTTCTCCACAACCATTTTTATCTCGATAAAACACAGTGTATTCTCCACCTGCCAAATTATTAAATATGTTTAAATTTTGATAATTCATACCATCTAGGAGTATTCTAAAGCATTAGGTTGAGATGGAATTATTTCTATCGAATTAGCATCGGATAATTCGTTAATCTTAACTTCAGATATCTCAGGTGGTTGAGAACGATCTAATCTAAACTCAAAAGTACTACTGCAAACTAAACCTCCAAAATCACTTGTAACGATAACAGAGTAATTCCCGATTTCTGAAACTGAAGCTTCAAATGTATTCGATACAATTGTACCATCGTCATAAACCCATTCCCAAGACAGAAATGTTGGGTCTAATGAAAGTAAGATTGATGGTTCAGAATCACAGAATAAATAAACATCTTGTAACGGAATTTCTGGTTTTCTTATATTAATATCAATAAGGTTACTCTCTGTACAGTTTTCTGTAGATTGTAATTTCAACTTATACAATTCGCTACTCTCAATATCTTCTGGTATTACAACTTCAATAGTGCCACTAGTATTGGACGTAACTGTTGATAATAGTGTAGCATCATCAAAGCTACCATCAGCATCACTTAAGTAAACAGAAAAAGTGGTATTTGAAACAAACTGTCCTAAAAGCGAATAGGACACATCAAAAGAACTTCCTGCACATAAAGGTTGCATTATTTGACTATCTATTGTGATACCCTTTAGAATATTATCATAAACTGAAGCAAAAATTTGTCCTCCTTTGGAATATACCACTACCACATCATTATAAGCGTTATTAATTTCCAAATTATGGCTAGTACCTTGTGCTACCAATATAGGTGGTCCAAAATTTTCTGCCTGATCATAACTCACATTAAACAATAATTCTCCGTTACTATTTTTATAACCGTCTATTAAAGTACCTCTATCATCAGCCACTAAAGTTCTTCCTGTATCCCTTCCATCATTAACACCTAAAGACACTAAGAAATTTTCACCAGTATTAACATCAATCTTATAACCAACATTATTAGTATCTCCACCGCCTCCTACAAAAATAAAATCGCCACAAGGGCCTTGACTTAATGTATAACTAGAGAAAAATCCTTGGAACATTTTGAAAACGGACAGGTTCGTATGTAACCCCAGAATCTAAACTTTTAAAAAGATACAACGTTGGGTCATCAGCTGGAACATAAACCACACCGTTTTTATCAGTTCTCACATCAGCATAAACATAACCCGAAAAATTACGTGATCTAAAAATACCATCGCCATAATTATCATTAGCATAAACTACTGAACCAAATCTATCGATAATGTAAACCATATTTTTAAAGGTAGCCATGTGTAGAGCATCACCACCTGCTCCATTACCAATAGTTACAGGTGGGCTAAATGTAGTTCCGCCATCTATACTTTTAGAAAAACGAATGGAAATTCCTTGTGACCAAGCCACAAAAACATCACCTCTCTCATTTACTGCTATTTCGGTTTCTACAATGCCATTATCTACTAAAACACTAGTGAGGAAACTCTGCCCTCTATCAGAACTTTTTGCTACTCTAATTCCTGAAGAACCACTATACACAATATAAATTTCGCCAGCTTCATTAATGGCAATACTTCTACTAGTATTTGCTTCACCAATGGAGTTAGCAGTATTATTACTATCGCTTACTAAAACATCAGAATATAAAGGTGTTTGAGCTAAGCTGAAAGTTTGCCAAATTAGGGTAAAAGCAAAGAGACCAAACCAACAATTAAAATTCAGGGCTATATATTTTTTTAAATTTTGAATACGACTTTTTTAGGTAATTTAATTGATAATTCTATAACGTAAAATTAAAAAATGGATCATCTACAATATATTATTATCGTTAAACATCCCCATTACTAGTTGAATTTACCAAATTATATATAAAACTATCTAGGGAGTAGAATTTGATACCTGTAGGAGTTTCCCATTGTAGTATTTGTTTCCCTTAAGAGAAAAATCAAAGATATATTCTGCCATTTCTAATGCTGTTATAGGCGCTTGATATCCAGGAAACGCTTCTTCTAGCATTTCGGTTTGTACGGCTCCTAATGCTAAAACGTTAAATGAAGTACCGGAATCTTTATATTCTTCTGCCAATAATTCTGTTAATGTGATTACTGCGGCTTTACTAGAGCTGTATGCTGCTAAACCCGGAAATTTCATACTACCTTGTACACCGCCCATAGAGCTTATGGCAACCACATGACTATTGGTTTTCATAAATGGCAAAACAACTCTTGTAAGTTCAGCAACGCCGTAAACATTGGTTTTATAAACATTTTCGAAATCTGAAATAGATGTTTTAGCGAAGGGTTTGTTTAAAAGTGACCCTGCGTTATTAATTAAAATATCTACCTGATTCCATTCCTCTTTTATAAAATCTTCAACTTTTTTATAAGCTCCATTATCATTCAAATCAAAAGAAAAACAAGTAACCTTTTCTAAGTTTAATTTTTGAATTGGCTTTTCATTCCGTGAAAGCGCTAAAACATTATGTCCAGTTTTAGCAAATAATTGCACTAGTTCAAACCCAATACCCCTACTTGTTCCAGTAATAATTATGTTTTTACTCATTGTTCATTTTAATTTCTTTAGTAGCTGTATTTGCCATTGTCTCTATAGCAGGAATCACTTTATTTATCAAACTAGCCATAAAGTTATAATCTAACTTATCTACCTCATCATCTACATGATGATAATAATCAAAATTAGACATATCACATGAGGAAATAGTCTGACAAGGCACATTAAATTCTTGATAAAACGGGTAATTATCCGAACGTTTGAACAAACTATATTTTATAGCCACTTCAGACTTTCCTATTATATTTGATTTGGTATATAAATTTATCTTTTCAGCCATATTAGACATATCATAACCTGTTACAAATGCTTCGTAATCTCTATCTTTAAAAGGCACTCCTACCATTTCAAAATTAACCATAGCATAAAGATTTAAGTTTTCTTCTTTTAAACGCTTTGCTAAATGTTTTGAACCTAACAATCCCTTTTCCTCAGCTGAAAATAATGCAAAAATAATACTGCGTTTATTATTCTTTTTATTGGCAAAATATTTTGCCATTTCTATAACTGTACTTGTTCCTGCAGCATTATCATTAGCCCCATTGGCAATTGAATCTCCTTCAACCGTTTTGCCATAACCAATATGGTCATAGTGCGCACCTAAAATGATATATTCCTTTTTTAATGTATCATCATTCCCTTCTAAATAGCCAACTACATTAAAAGCGTTTAAACTATCTACTTTAAAATTATCTCTATAAGAATCAAAATAGGGTTTAACACCCAAATAATTAAATTGGTTTTCAATATAACTAGCGCTTTTTTCTATACCTTCTGTACCAGTATCTCTTCCTTTTAATTCATCTGAAGCTAAGTAACTAACTATTTGTTGAACATCCTCTGAAGTAATAGTAATAGATTCTGATTTCACTTCACTTCTACAACTGCATATAAGCAACAATATCAACACTCTAAATAATCCTTTCATTTTTTTGAATTTAAAAATTTAAAGATAAAAAAACCTGTTTCAATCAAATGAAACAGGTTTAAGTTTTATAAACGTCTACTTCTCTCTGTAATTGGTTATACCAACATAGTCACAGGATTCTCAATATATCCTTTTAACGTTTGAAGGAATTGAGCTCCAGTAGCACCATCAACTGTTCTGTGATCACAAGCTAGTGATAATTTCATGGTATGACCAACAACAATTTGACCGTTTTTAACAACTGGTTTTTCAACAATATTTCCAACGGAAAGAATTGCTGAATTTGGTTGATTGATAATTGACGTAAATGTATCTATACCAAACATACCTAAGTTAGAAACAGTAAAAGTACTTCCTTGCATCTCATCTGGAGTTAATTTTTTGTTTCTTGCTTTTCCTGCTAGCTCTTTTACTGCTGCACCAATTTGTGGTAAGGTTTGCTCGTTAGCAAAACGTACAACTGGCACAACTAATCCATCAGGAACTGCAACAGCTACTCCAATATGCACATGGTTATTTAAACGCATTTTATCAGCAAACCATTGTGAATTTACTTGAGGATGTTGCTTTAATGCCAAAGCACAAGCTTTAACTACAATATCATTATAAGAAATCTTGGTATCTGGAATTGAATTAAACTGAGTACGGAATGCCATAGCGTTTTCCATATCAAACTCAACACTTAAGTAATAATGTGGTGCAGAGAATTTAGAATTTGTTAATGCTTTAGCAATAGCTTTACGCATTTGCGAGTTATCCACATCATCGAAATCTTCTTGTCCAGAAGGCACAAATTTACCAACCGATGCTGCTCCTGTTACTGGTTCGTAATTTTCAATATCTCTTTTTATAATACGGCCATTTTCACCAGAACCTTGTACTTTCAACAAGTTAATATCTTTTTCTTCAGCTAATCTTTTAGCTAATGGTGATACGTATAAACGCCCGTTTTCTGTAACAGGTGTTGGAGTTGGAGCACTTGCCTTCGGTGCAGATGCAGTAGAAGCTGCTTTTGGCGCTTCTTTTTTAGCTTCAGCCTTAGGAGCTTGTTCTGTTTTAGCTGGAGCTGATGTTGCAGAGAAACTTGAAGCTACTCCAGAAACATCTGTTCCTGCAGGTCCAATAATAGCTAATAAAGCATCTACTTTTGCAGATTCGCCTTCTTTTAATCCTATTTCTAATAGCGTTCCAGATTGGAATGATTCAAATTCCATAGTCGCTTTATCTGTTTCAATTTCAGCTAAAATATCACCTTCTTCAACGGTATCTCCAACTTTCTTTAACCAAGTTGCTACAGTACCTTCTTCCATGGTATCACTCAAACGTGGCATGGTTACAACTATAACACCTTCTGGTAAATCAGCTGATGCAGCTGGTGCATCGTTAGCAACAGAAGCTTCTTCTGAACTTGACTCCTCAGCAACTTCTTCTTTATTATCGTCTTCTTTTACTTCCGCGGAAGCGTTACCACCTCCATTTAGAATAGCTGATATATCTTCACCTTCATCACCAATTATAGCTAAAAGCTCATCTACTTTTGTGGTTTCACCTTCTTGAACACCAATATGAAGTAATGTTCCTTCATTAAAAGACTCAAACTCCATGGTTGCTTTATCTGTTTCAATTTCAGCTAAAATATCACCTTCTTCAATCTTATCTCCTACTTTTTTTAACCATGTAGCAACGGTTCCTTCTTCCATCGTGTCGCTTAAACGCGGCATGTTTACAACTATTGCCATATCTTATAATTTGTGTTTAATAAATGGATAATCTTCTTGCTCGTAAACCATATCATAAAGTTGTTGTTTTTCTGGATATGGAGATTCATCAGCAAATTTCTCGCATTCCAAAACACGTTCTTTAACACGTTTATCAATAGCTTTAATATCATCTTCAGAAGCGTATTTCTTATCAAGAATAACGTCCTTTACTTGTGTAATAGGATCAATTTTCTTGTATTCTTGCACCTCATCTTTAGTTCTATAATGTTGCGCATCACTCATTGAGTGCCCTCTGTAACGATATGTTTTCAATTCTAAAAATGTTGGCCCTCCTCCTTTTCTTGCTCTTTGTATAGCTTCATCAAAAGCTTCAGCAACTTTTACAGGGTTCATTCCATCTACTGGACCACAAGGCATTTCATAACCTAAACCTAATTTCCAAATATCATCATGATTTGCAGTACGCTCAACTGATGTTCCCATGGCATATCCATTGTTTTCACAAACAAATACTACTGGTAAATTCCATAACATGGCTAAGTTAAACGTTTCGTGAAGTGAACCTTGACGTGCTGCTCCGTCTCCAAAACAACATAAAGTTACACCATCTACACCATGATATTTATCACCAAAAGCAATTCCTGCTCCTAATGGAATTTGACCACCTACAATACCGTGACCACCATAAAATCTAAATTCTTTAGAAAAAATATGCATTGAGCCACCCATCCCTTTTGAAGTTCCGGTTACTTTTCCATATAATTCTGCCATAACTCGTTTTGGATCCACTCCCATACCTATTGGCTGAACGTGATTACGATATGCAGTTATCATTTTATCTTTAGTCAAATCCATAGCGTGTAAAGCTCCTGCTAATACAGCTTCTTGACCGTTGTATAAATGAAGAAACCCTCTTACTTTTTGCTGAATGTAAACGGCAGCAAGTTTGTCTTCAAACTTTCTCCAGAATAACATGTCTTCGTACCATTTGAGGTAAACCTCTTTTGTGATTTTTTGCATTGGCTACAATTAAGTTTTTAATTTCGCGAAATACAAAAGTAATACATTGCGTTGTATTGCAAAAACGCAACATGATTAAAGTAAAAAATATTAAAAAATTATAATTAGTTATAAATTTTCAAAGATTCTCTGATAAAACTAAGAATCTATTTGACCTTTTTAAAATAACAGATTACTACAGTTGAGATTTATCAAAAACTAAGGGCAATAAATTCTTCAAGGAATTAGATTTTAGTACATTTCCAGAGGTACCCATAAAATAGATTTCTATTGGAAAATCTTGTTTTACTTCATATTCCGCAATAGCTTGCCTACATGCTCCACATGGTGGAATTGGTTGTGATGTATCATTTACCAAAGAACCCGCAGTAATTACTATTTTCAAAATTTTAGAATCAGGATGGTTTGCACCAGCATAATAAATAGCAGTACGTTCAGCACATAAACCTGAGGGAAATGAAGCGTTTTCTTGATTATTCCCTGTAACGATTTCGCTATTATCAAGCAAAACAGCAGCTCCAACTGTAAAATTTGAGTATGGAGCGTGGGCTTTCTTTCTTATTTCTTTTGCTTTTTGCACCAACTCAATCACATCTTTAGGTAATTCATTTTTATCTTTATAAACGTAGAATGTGGTATCTATTTTTAATTCTTTCATAAAAATTTCTAATTAGCTAAAAAGGTATATGATTCTATCTTAAACAAAAAAACTATTGTCCTATGAACAATAGTTTTTAAGATATATGTACTTTTATAATTTAATACTCAACATACTCTCCTGCACCAATATTAAAGGTTAAAGAAAAGCGCAATGTATTTTCTAATGGACTTTGTACTTTTGATGCAGAAAACAAATAAGATAAATCTATATTAATAACGTTGTACTTAAAACCAGCACCTAAAGCTAAAAATTTCCTAGCTCCTTTTTCTTCACTTTCATTAAAATAACCTGCTCTGAAAGCAAAAGAGTCTTGGTATAGATATTCAGCTCCAAGTGACCAAGTAAACTCTTTTAATTCTTCACTAAAACCGCCTGGTGCATCTCCAAAAGATTGAAATATTCCTGACAAGAAACTTACATCTTGTGTCTGACCACTAAATATAACATTTTCTCTTGTTGGGTTAGCATCCAAATCATCTACATCCTCTTCATAGGTACCATTACTGTTATTATCTGTAAAACCATATTCATCTCCCAAAATTGGAGGCGTAGGCACTAATAACTTAGCAACTTCGGCAGTTACAGATACTTTATTATAATCGTCAAAAATAAAATCAAATCCTGTTCCTAAACGTAATGTTGTTGGTTGAAAATTTTCAACTCCACCATCATCATATTTAAATTTAGGACCTACATTTTGAATAGCGAATCCAGCTCTCCAACGTCCATTAAAATCATTATAAGCCTCTTCTTCACTTTGATAATATCCCGAAATATCTACTCCAAAAGTACTTGCTGCAGAAGCATCATTATTTCCAACATTCAATCGTAAATCTGATCGTAAATAGCGCATTGCTACAGACATTGCAAATTGGTCAGATAATCTTAATGCGTAAGATGCATCTATAGTTAATTCATTTGGTCTTTGAATTAATGCTTCTGAAAATTCATCGGCACGAAATTCTATATCTCCCAAAGAGAAATATTTAAAACTTGCAGCAAATGAACTACGCTCATCAATTCTATTAAAGTAAGTAACATTTCCTAAAAAAATATCATTAACTAATTTACTTAAGTAAGGCGTATAACTTACTGCAACACCAGATTTTGTTTCAGAAAACACATATTTTGATGAATTCCATTGTTGTGAAAATGCATCAACAGACGTTGCTACTCCCATATCTCCCATGGCTGCTGCCCTAGCATCAGGTGCTATTAGTACAAAAGGAACCCCTGTAGTAATTACTCGAGAGTCATTTTCATTAGGAATAATTACTGTTTGAGCGGTTAAGTTCAGCGTTAAACCAAAAATTAGTAACGCTATTATTCTAGTCTTCATAGTATAGATTTATGTTGCAAATATAATTTTTTATTAGAGTATTACAAGTTTCTCGATTTTCTCTACCTTTTTGTTTAATAAGTTTGACTTTACGGTTAGCTTATAAATATAGACACCTTTTCCTATTTTATCTCCAAAATCGTCTCTTCCATCCCACACAATATCTTTAGAGAGTGAACTCGTTGCTTTAACACCTCCAGATGTTTGTCCATTTAATGTGCGCACCAATTTACCAGAAACTGTGAATATCTGTATAGAAACGTCTAAAGGTTCCGAACTATTGTGGTTAAACCAAAATTCTGTATAATTTATAAACGGATTAGGGTAATTTAATACATTATTAATTACCAATTCCTGATCTTGATCAAATACAATAAATTGAATTTCAGATATCGAGGAATTATTATAAACATCCCACGCTTTAAGAGTTAGTGTATGTAATCCAGGTTCTAAATCTCTAAATGGGAAACTAACCGTTCCTTTTTGATAATCATCTAATTCCGTTTCATAATAATCATTCAATATGAAAGGATTAGTTTCATCTCCATCAATTATTGCTACAATATCATGTCCAATACCACTTGCGGTGTTAATACCATTATTATCTTCTAGTTTGGCTAAAAGTGTGGGAGACTCATTAGTTATTCCACCAGACACGAAGTTTTCGTCATTCATATAAATGGTAATAACAGGACCTATATTATCCTCTTCCGCATTTTCATTAACACCTCCAATTTTAACATCTGTAATATTAGCACCAGTTCGATCTGATGTTAATTGTTCATTTTTTGCATAAAAACTCACTTTCCCTAACCCTACTGGAATACTAACATCTTTTGGTACAACAAAATCAAATTCAAACTTACCATTGGTTACTGATGCTTTTCCTCTAAATATTATTTCACCTAAAGTTTTAAAATCTAGTTTTACCAATCTCCCTCCATTTGTTGTCCTGTCATTAGCTAAAGTTTGCCTATCAATAAACTTATCATAAATTGTAGTTGAAATTACACCTTTATAATCATTTAATAGTTCTCCGTTTACATTTGTAACCTCTCCTGCTAATTTAACTTTCCCTAAAGCTTTTAATGTATCTGTAACTTGTGTAATTGGTACATCATTAATTTCAGTCAACCTAATATTTGGTTTGGGAAAAGCTAATTTCATAGCTGGATCACCTATAAAAAACACTAGTCTTCGCTGACTAGAAAATGAAATACGATTATCGTTTTTTGTCAACCTGAGGGCTTCTGCCATAGTTGGATATTCATGGTCTGCAAAATTATCATCATCATTAAAAGAAAATAAATATTGACCTAAAGTAGTATTGAACGTGATTCCGAAGTTGACAAATATTTGTCTTGTTGTAGTAATTAAGCTTATGGCCCCTGCATCCTTTTTCCAGTATGTGAATTCTCCAGCTGTCTGCCTAAACGGGTTATCAAATTTAGTAAACTCACAAGTAACTGTAACAAAGCAATTTAATTTACAAACATTTCTAAACTCTTCAATGTTTGGTTTCAACAACACTCTTTCACTTGACAAACCATCCTCGCCTCCATGCCCAAAATAATTTACTACCAAAGCACCATTATCTATAGCATTTGATAATTCTTCAGTTACTTTAGGATAACTATCTCCACCGGCAGAAGATTCTTGTTGAAACGCATCCATGTGCAACTTCACAACATTAATGAAGGGTTTGTTTTCAGTAACTTGATTACCAATATCATCAGTAGTTTGCTGTAATATTCCTTCCCAATCTTCATCTACATCATCAGAAACAACAATATAATTATTACGCCAACTTCCAAAAGCTTCTTTAATATAGTAAGATTCTATTTTATCTACCAACTCTTTAGCTCTCTGTGGAGTATCCGCTATAATTCTTCCAATAGCAATATCTAATAAATCACTAGACCTCATAGTGCCTTCATTCTCATCCATCATTCCAAAAAAATCATCTGAGATATAAGAGTTTGTTAAATTGAAGCTACTATATGCATGCCACGAAGGAACTATGTTTGTATTATTGGGAATTCTATCTTTATAATCATAAGAGCTATCTCCAAATAAGCACAAATACTTAATCCTATTTTCTGGAACGCTTGCATTGTCATATATATACCTCACTAAATTCCGGATGGCTCCTATATCTTGACTACCTGTACTAAACTCATTATAAATTTCATCTAGACCAACAACTTTTACACTTAAATCATATTGATTTCTATTTATCTGTGCCAATCTTTCAGCCTGATTAAGCATATTATTTGGCGCAACTATCAAATAATCCACATCTTGAAATTCTCCTTGGACATTTTGAAAAATAGTACCTTTAATATTTTGATTTCTTACAGTTTTATTAGAATCAGTTTTAGGCTCAAAATAATCCGAAGATGATAAAGCCATATATACCTTTTCTACCCCTAAAGTTGCAGTAAAACTTAAATTATCAATTCCTTGAGTGTTTTCTATATTTGTAACATTGTAAATATCTGTCACATCCCATACCTCTGTCAGTTTGGCGGCATTTGAAATAGTGTACTCTCCAATTCCAGATGAATTTATTGTTGCATTATTTTTAAATTGAAATTGCTTATTACTAAATTTAAGCTGCCTAGTAGCTTCAATAGAAATATAATCTAAATACCCCAAGGCACTAGGATTTCCAGCATTATCATAAGTTAGAGTAACGTTGATATTAGAACTAGAGACATCAACATTTCCGGAATAAAAAGAACCTGTTCCCAATACAGTTTTACTAGTTGGCCCAAGTCTTAAATTACTAACCGACGTACCATTAACTTTCACATCCATAAACGTATTATTAGACGCAACAGCGGCGGTATAAACTTTTATTAATAAAGACTCTGAAGTCACTAAATCAGTAAATTCAAAATTAAAAGTTTGCTCATTTTCTAAATTGAAACGTTCTCCAAACCAACGTCTTCCTATAGTACCTATATTATGGACATCTTTTTCATGAAATTGATAATCTTGAAATGTATTAATTACTAAATCAACATTTCCAGTTGGTTGATTAAACTCCAGTATGCGTTTACCTTGACCAGGACTTATATTAACGTAATAATATGTTTTATCGGCATAACAGTTAATATGAGTATTACTCTCTTGGTTATAACCATTTGGACCTTGTCCATAAAACAAAATATAATCTTCATTGTTAAACTCACCATCTTGCTCACCAACAAATTTTATGGCATTTTCTGTGATATCAAATGGATAAGGTTCGGCATTAGAGTATGGTATCATTCTACCCCCATTCCCATAAATCTTGATAGTTCTAGGATCTACACTATTAACGTTTATACCCAAACTTTGTAAAAATCCTTTTGACAACTTGAAAACTCCTGTTGTGTCGATATAAAATTTATACCATTCTCCAGAGTTTAAAACTGAATTAGAAATTATCTTTGAATTTCCAAATGTCTTTCCTAAAATGCGTTTCGAATTAGAACCAGACAACATATTAAAGCTTACCTGAAAACTAATTACTTTTCTATAAACTCCATTAGTATCTTTAATAATAGGAGATAACGTTAAGTAAGCATAGTACTTATTTCTTGCTTTTGAAGCTCTTAGGTTAAAGTTTAGAGATGAGCTTATGGATTTAATATCCAACTCAAATAAATCCTGATCTGAAATTGTTTGATATTTTACATTATTAATTGCTACAGAAGATGCATCGATGTTTCCATTAACATCCCATTGCGCTACAAATTGTAGCCCTTCTTCAAAATTGAAGTTATAATGAGAACCTTCAAACCATGGAAGGTTTAATGAATGATTTCCAAAATTCAACTCTTTTGAGTCTTTCCAATCAATTGTAAAACTTTTCTTTTGACCAAAAGTAAAAACGAAAGCCAAAAGAAACAATACTAAAATTTTCTTCTTCATAAAATAAAATAACGTCAATAACGTAGTGTTATTATTCTGTTAAAACAACATTTTTTTCTAAAGGTCAAAAATACAATAATAATTTCTGAAAACGAGCGTTTACTGTATGCAAGTATGACTAAAAACTGTCAAAATCATCGACGTAATGCATCAAAGACAGGATGAAATACATAATTTTTTCGTCAAAATGCAAAAAATTGCTTGTTGTGTAAGGTTTAATTCTTATATTGCAGCACCAAAAACAAAATTAGCTTACTTAAACGTATGGATATGAGAAAAGTAGTGATATTCAAGGTTTTGTTAGTTTTAACATTATCTGTTACAACATTTAGTTGTAAAAAATCATCTAGCTCCAAAAACAATTCTAGAGCAACTGGCTGGCAAATTAACAGTCGAGATGGTGGTTTTCAATACAATACAAACTTTAAAGAACAAGAAACAGCACCTGGTTTGGTGTTTATAGAAGGTGGTACATTTACTAAAGGTCGTGTGCAAGATGATGTTATGCATGATTGGAACAACACACCTACCCAACAACATGTGCAATCTTTTTATATGGACGAAACTGAGGTTACTAATTTAATGTATGTTGAATATTTAGACTACATAAAAAAATTGTATCCACCAGAGGACGAACTTTATAAGAATATTTATAATGGTATTTTGCCTGACACTTTAGTTTGGAGAAACCGTCTTGGTTTTAACGAAGTAATGACAGAGAATTATTTAAGACACCCTGCTTATGCAGAATATCCTGTTGTTGGTGTTAGTTGGATTCAAGCTGTTGAATATTCTAATTGGCGTACAGATCGTGTAAACGAACTTGCTTTACAGAAAAACGGCTACAGAGATATTAATTTATCAGAACAAGATCCTGACAACTATTTTAGTACAGATAGATATAGAGTTGACCCTAGTGCTTATGACAACGGAGATACAGATGGTAGAAGAAATAGAAACATCAAAGTTGATGCTGACGGTAACGAAACTGGTGTTAACGCATCAATGGAAACAGGAGTAATAGGCCCAAAATACAGACTCCCAACTGAAACTGAGTGGGAATATGCAGCTCTTGGTTTAAGTGAATTAAGAAGTTATAATTTATACAGAGGGCGAAAAAAATACCCATGGGACGGACAATATACACGTTCTGGTTCTCGTAAATACAGAGGAGATCAATTAGCCAATTTCAAACAAGGAAAAGGTGATTATGGCGGAATTGCTGGATGGAGTGATGATGGTGCTGATATTACTAATGCTGTAAAATCTTATGACCCAAATGATTTTGGTCTTTATGACATGGCAGGTAATGTTGCTGAATGGGTCGCCGATGTTTACCGACCAATTGTAGATGATGAATTTAATGATTTCAACTATTATAGAGGTAATGTATACACTAAAAATGCAATTACAGAAGAGGGGACGGTAAAAGTTGTAACATCTGATGATATAGTATATGATACATTATCTAACGGAAAAATTGTTGCAAGAAACTTACCTGGAGAGATTGTTAAAGTAGATGTTGATGAAAATGAAACTTATTTAAGACCAAATTTCGATAGAGCTAATAACATTAACTTTAGAGATGGAGACAGACGTTCGTCTCGTAATTTTGAAAGTTTTGATAATGATGAAAGTGATGAAGACGGTAGCGAGAAAAATTCTGAAACTAGAAAAATGTATAATTCTCCAAAGCATTCTGTAACTAGAGATTCATTAGGAAATTTGGTTAGAGAATATGATAAATCTAATAACAGATCGTCTTTAATTAATGATGAAGTTCGAGTTTACAAAGGAGGGTCTTGGAAAGATAGAGAGTATTGGTTAGATCCAGCTCAAAGACGTTACTTCCCACAAGATATGGCTACAGATTACATTGGCTTTAGATGTGCAATGTCTCGTGTAGGTTCTAAGTCTAAAATGAAAAACAAAAAGAAGAGTTAATTAAACTTACATAATAAAAGTTAAAAGTCCTGATAAATTATCAGGACTTTTTTTACATTTATTTCATGAAAATAGAAGCATTATACAAACTATTCTTGGCATGTAATTCGGTTTGTACTGATACAAGAAAAATTAAAAACAATGATATATTCTTCGCTTTAAAAGGGGATAATTTTAATGGAAACCGTTATGCAGAACTGGCTATACAAAAAGGTGCAAAATATGCTGTAATAGACGAAAAAGAATTCCACACTTCTGATGTAACGATTTTGGTTGATGATGTACTTAAAACGCTTCAAGAATTCGCCTCTTATCACAGAGACCACTTAAAAACTCCAATAATTGCGCTTACTGGTAGCAACGGAAAAACAACAACCAAAGAACTTATAAATGTTGTTTTATCTCAAAAATTTAATACTACAGCTACCGTTGGAAATTTAAACAATCATATTGGAGTACCATTAACTTTATTATCTATGACTGTGGATACCGAAATTGGTATTGTTGAAATGGGTGCCAATCATCAAAAGGAGATTGAGTTTTTATGTGATATAGCCAAACCTGATTATGGCTTAATTACGAATTTTGGAAAAGCCCATTTAGAAGGTTTTGGTGGAGTTGAAGGCGTTATTAAAGGAAAAAGTGAAATGTATGTGTATTTAACTGAAAATAAAAAAACCATTTTTGTAAATACCGATGACTCTATTCAAGTAGAAAAAACTAAAAATGCTACAACGTTTACTTTCGGGAAAAGTTATAGAACACCAAATGTTTCAATAAATTTTATAGATGCACAACCCTTTGTAAAATGTACTTTTAAAGGGTTAACTTTTGAAAGCAAACTCATAGGAGACTACAATTTTAACAATATTGCATTTGCCATAGCCATTGGTAATTATTTTAAAATAGATGCTATTAAAATCAAGTCTGCTATTGAAAACTATGTGCCTTCAAATAACCGCTCGCAGATTATAGAAAAAGATTCTAATAAAATTATTTTAGACGCCTATAATGCAAACCCAACAAGTATGTGCGCAGCTCTCTTAAATTTTGAAAAGCAAGAGGGATATAAAATTGCAATTTTAGGAGATATGTTTGAGTTAGGAGAAGAAGCTGTAGATGAACACCAAAAGATTACTGATTTAGCTATTTCACTTAACATTGATGAAATTATTTTTGTAGGAGAGAATTTTCATAATTCTAAACTTAATTCTAAAAAAGCATTTCAATTTAAAACCTTTGAAGATTTTAAAAGCAATTTTGATGTAAATAAAATTAAAAGTACTAAGCTACTTATCAAAGGGTCAAGAGGGATGGCATTGGAACGCATCTTAAAATAAAAGCCCACTTATCTTAATTAAAAGGTAAGCAGGCGGCTCTTATAATTCTCCCTAAAGAACTAATTAATAGCATGGTAAAACTAAACTATTAATGCTCTTAAAGCAATACCCAGTATTAGGTATATTTACACTATTTCTATTTTAATAATACTCTAAAACGAAGTGAGAACTGGTGCTATCATCAAAAATATTATAAACTAAAAAAACCTGACGAAAATTCATCAGGTTTTGTTCTGTGGGCAATGAGGGATTCGAACCCCCGACCCCCTCGGTGTAAACGAGGTGCTCTGAACCAACTGAGCTAATTGCCCTTAACGGGATGCAAATATAACCTAGTTTTTAATACTGCAAAAACTTTTTTAATAAAAATTTAAATTA
Organism: Jejuia sp. G7-7; assembly: GCF_055808955.1. Taxonomy (NCBI): domain Bacteria; kingdom Pseudomonadati; phylum Bacteroidota; class Flavobacteriia; order Flavobacteriales; family Flavobacteriaceae; genus Jejuia; species Jejuia sp. G7-7. The sequence continues at coordinate 1,775,756 of NZ_JBVVSZ010000002.1, read as the reverse complement.
TTTCGGCTACTACAAAAGTACTCCCCCCTACAAATATAAAATCATTTTTTGAGGCATTTTTTAAAGCTGATTTATATGCTTCATTTACAGAATTATATGCTTTTCCTTTAAGGCTATGCTTACTAAAAACCCCTTTTAGAATATGAGCATCCATCCCTCTTGATATATCAGGCTTGCAAAAATAATATGCAGCATGTCTAGGTAACACATCTATAATAGAATTTAAATCCTTATCATTTACAACTCCAAAAACAACGTGAAGTGATTTATAAACTTCATTTGAGATCTGCCTCATTACATAAGTTAAGCCTTCTCGATTGTGACCCGTATCACAAACAACTTTAGGGATTTCATTCAAAACTTGCCACCTTCCTAATAAACCAGTATTGGAAACCACATTTAAAAGTCCTTGTTTTATGTTTTTATCAGATATTTTAAATCCTTTTTCCTTTAAAACCTGAACAGATTGAACTACTGTTTTTATATTTTTAGTTTGATATGAACCTATTAAATCAGATTTAAATTCTTGTATAATATTTTTATCAGCATAAACTATTTCTGATGAATTTAGTTTCGAAGTTTTATCAAAAACAGGTTTTGTTTCGTCTTGGGTTTCTCCAATAACTACAGGAATGTTTGGTTTAATAATACCTGCTTTTTCTTTAGCAATCAATTCTAAAGTGTTACCTAAAAACTGTGTGTGATCTAGGCCTATATTAGTAATTACAGAAACTTCTGGAGTAATAATATTTGTTGAATCCAATCTCCCTCCCAAACCGACTTCAATTACTGCTATATCAACTTTTTTTTGAAAAATAGTCAAAAGCCATACCTACTGTCATTTCAAAAAATGACAATTGATTTTCAACAAAAAAAGTCTTATTTCGTTTTATAAAACCCATTACAAATTGCTTGCTTATGGGTTTTCCATTAATCCGAATACGCTCTCTAAAATCTTTTAAATGGGGTGATGTATATAATCCAACATTATAACCAGCTTCTTGAAAAACTGAAGCTATCATGTGACTAGTAGACCCTTTTCCGTTTGTTCCAGCTACATGAATTGATTTAAAATCACGTTCAGGGTTACTAAGGTGTTCTACTAATTTGAGAGTATTGAATAAATCCTTTTTAAAAGCTGTTTTACCCTGCCTTTGATACATTGGTAGTTGGGAAAACATCCAATTGAGCGTATCTTTATATGTCATTTTACTACTGACTTAATTTGAAGTTAACACTAACAAATCCTATTTGACGTGTTGGTGCTTTAGAGTCTGCTGGCCATTTATGAGATAGCGCAATTTTTTTTGCTGGCTCTAATAAACATTGCGCTGTATTTGTTGTGCCTTGAACTCCTGGAACTGCTTGAATAACATTTCCGTTTTTATTCACAACTATTTTTACGACAACCATTCCAGATTCATTGCAATCTTGCTTTAATCTCGTAAAAGATGCACCACCTCGTCCATTTAAACCATAACCTACACCGCCATTTCCAGTACCTTTTCCTCCAAAATAACTCGGAGCATAAGGATTACCATCTAATTGTCCTTTATCGCCAGATGTATTATCATTGCCTTCACTTCCAGTTTCAGAACCTTCAGATTTACTCACTCCTCCTATTAAAGCATCTAGTTTTTTCTTCTTTTCTTCTTGCTCACGCTTTTCTTTAGCAATTCTTTCAGCTTCAGCTTTTGCTTTGGCATCTGCTATAGCTTTGGCTTTCGCCTCTGCTTCTTTTTTCTTTTTAATAGCGATAGCTTCAATATCTTCTTGTGTTAACACATCTTCTTCCTTAGCTTCAGATGAAGTAGTAGATTCAGATTTAGAAACATCTGGTTGTGGTGGTTCGTTTATTTTATTTGGTTTAGACTTTACAGGTTTTTTAGGTTGTACATTACCTTTTCCAAAATCTGTTGTTCCAAAATTTACTGCAACACCATATTCCTTTGGTGGATCTAAATATTGAGGTCCCATAATGAAAATGAGTAACAATAATATCAAAGTAATCAGCAACGTGACTTTTGCTGAATCCTTTTCATATTTTGTTTCAAAATATTTCACCTGTAATACCCTTTTTGTAGTTTTAGAATTTAGTTCTAATTAGTTGATTTTACTGCTAATGTTGACTTTATTTTATTTCTATTAGCAATATCCATGATGTAAACAACATGTTTCATTTCCACATCTTGATCAGAGCGAATTGTAATTGACGATGTTGTACTTCCAGCCATAGCAGCAAGAATAGTAGATTCTAATTGGCTTTTAGCAACCATTTTTAGATCCACAAAATACTGATGTTTTTTATTTACACTAACTGATACGTTTTTAACCTGAGTAGTTTTACTAGATGACTTAGGTAATAACAAATCAATAGCTTCGGCAGAAACCAAAGTTGAAGCAATCATAAAAAATATCAACAGCAAAAAAACAATATCTGTCATTGACGACATATTGAATTCTGGTGTTACTTTATTTCTTCCTCTAAAGTTCATACTATGTAGGTTCGTTTAAGTGATCTAAAAACTCTAATGAATTTGCTTCCATTTGATACACCACTTTATCAGTTCTCACCACCAAATGATTGTATGCAATATATGCTACAATACCAACAATTAAACCTGCAACTGTAGTGGTCATAGCTGTATATAAACCTCCTGCTAAAACATCCATTTGAATGGAGCCACCAGCATTTGCAAGTTCAAATATTGCTAATATCATTCCAACAACCGTACCAAGGAAACCAATCATAGGTGCTGCTCCTGATATAGTTGCTAAAATGCTTACGTTTTTTTCTAAACCATAAATTTCTAATCGTCCAGCATTTTCAATTGCCGTATTAATATCGGCAAGTGGCTTCCCTATTCTGGTGATCCCCTTTCCTATTAATCTAGAAACTGGAGAATTAACCTGAGCACACAACACTTGAGCTGAATCTATTTTACCATTACTTACGTGGTCTTTAATTTGGTTCATAAAATTAGCATCTACTTTCGATGCAGCCTTTACAGCAAAAAGTCTTTCAAAATAAATATAAATGGCCACTACTAAAAGTAAAAATAGAATAGCAATAATTACTTGTCCTGCAATACCACCGCTGGTTATTAATTCTACAATTGATAATGTTTTTTCAACAGACTCTCCATCTGCTAACTCAGTACCTTCTTGAGTGTTTTGTAATAATATGTTTAGCATATAATTTAAATTTATTGCAACAGTATAACGTCTATTTTGTCGCTAAAGTATAATAAAATTCGTTTTCAGTTCTATTTACGTTTGTAAAAAGCAGAAAGATTAGCAAAAACACTAATCTTTCAAATTTTATACCAATATAACTTTATTTAAAATAAAGTTCTTGTAACCATAAATGCAGCTGCTCCAACCAAGAAACCAACGAGAGCTAACCATGATATTTTCTTTAAATACCAGAAAAAGTCAATTTTTTCCATACCCATGGCCACTACTCCAGCAGCAGACCCTATAATTAACATACTTCCGCCTGTACCAGCAGAATAAGCTATAAAATGCCACAATTCATGATCTATAGGCTCAGTAAACATTCCTAAACTTGCAGCTACTAGCGGGACGTTATCAATTACTGCTGAACCTACACCTAATAAAAGTACAACCAAATCTGAAACACCTCCAGGATGCATTTCTGTACCTAATTGTGGTACACTATCTTGTAAAGAACTAGCAAAACCAAATAAAATACCAAGTGATTCTAAAGCAGCAACAGCCATTAAAATTCCTAAGAAAAATAGAATACTAGGCAATTCAATTTTAGATAATGATGCATGAACAGGGCTATGGTGTGCATGAGCATCGCTTTCTTCAGAATCATGACTAGACATACTAAATTTAGAACTACTATAAATTTCAGCAAATGTTGCTACAACTCCTAACGATAACATCATCCCAACATAAGGTGGTAAATGTGTAATCATTTTAAAGATAGGCACAAAAACAATAGCACCTAAACCTAAGTATAACATTGTTCCGCTGAATCTCGATTTAGTCTTTTCAGTATCTTCAACAATATTTAAATCCCCTTTAAATACAGGTAAAAACGAAGCAATTAGAGAAGGTACCACCATACATAACAATGAAGGCACAAATAAATACCCGATAAGATGACCTGTTGTTACTTTTTTACCAATCCATAACATAGTAGTTGTAACATCTCCAATTGGAGACCAAGCACCACCTGCGTTTGCAGCAATTATTATTAAACCAGCATACCAAAGACGAATATCTCTATCTTTTACAATTTTTTGAAGTATTGAAATCAAAACGATTGTTGCAGTAAGGTTGTCTATTATTGCAGAAAGAATAAAAGCTAAAATTGAAAAAATCCATAAAATTTTTGTCTTCTTCTTTGTTTTTATGAAGCCTTTTATAGTAGCAAAACCATCAAAATAATCTATAATCTCAACAATAGTCATAGCTCCCAGTAGAAACACCAATATTTCAGCAGTTTTACCTAAGTGATGCAATAATGTTTCTTCCATTAAATGCAATTTCTCTTCATGACCTAGGCCACCAAAATTCTCTAAAAGCATATGTTTGCCAGAATCAAACCATTGTGGAAAGCTCTCTAGCCCTAAAGCTATTAATGCCCAACAAATAGCCATCATGACCAATGCAGGGATTAATTTGTCAATTTTTATACTATGCTCTAGAGTTATTGCTAAATAACCCATTACGAATACTAGAATAATTGCTGCTTCCATAAATTATAGTTTATAAGAGTTGGTTAAGCGCAATCTCAAATGCTGTTGCGCTAATTTCAGTTTTAGATTTATTTTTAGTGTATACTTTTTTTATTGCTTCTTTAATTCTGTTTGAGGTATCGTTAAAAATAGCTTCATCCGTCATTTGTACTTTTCGCTCCATAAAATAAGCAAAAACTCTTGCCATTCCACAATTTGAAATAAAATCTGGTATTAAACTTACTTTATAATCGGTATGTTCCATTATTGGTCCAAAAAATATTTCCCTATCAGCAAAAGGCACATTAGCACCGCATGAAATTACTTCCAAGCCACTATCTATCATTTCATCAATTTGATGGATAGTTATAAGTCTTGATGCTGCACAAGGTGCAAATACTTCTGTTTGTAATCCCCAAATGGTTTTATTTATTTCCTCAAAAGGAATTAAATTATCTGTTACTAATGTATTACTCTTTTTATGAAGAAACAAATTTCTTATGGCTTCAAAAGTAAAACCTTCTTCTTTTATTAAGCCGCCTGTTATATCAATGATACCAACAATTTTAGCTCCCATCTGAGATAAATAAAAAGCAGCGGCAGCACCAACATTCCCAAACCCTTGAACTACAGCTCTTTTTCCTTTTATTGAGCCACCATAAATATCGTAATAATGTTTAGTAGCTTCAGCAACACCAAATCCAGTAATCATATCGGCGACTGTATATTTTCTCGAAACATCAGGAGAATACTCTGGGTTCTCAATTACTTTGATAACTCCCTGACGTAATTGTCCTATTCTATTAATTTTATCCGCTTCAGTAGGTTTAAAAAACCCATTAAAAACACCCTCTTGAGGATGCCAAACACCACTCGCTTCTGTTATTGGTATAACTTCATAGGTTTCATCTACATTTAAATCTCCTCCAGTTCCATAATAACTTTTTAGTAAAGGAGATACGACTTTATACCAACGTTCTAAAACTCCTTTTTTTCGAGGATCTTTAGGATCAAAATTTATTCCAGATTTTGCCCCTCCAATTGGTGGCCCAGAAACGGTAAATTTTATTTCCATTGTTTTGGCCAATGATAGAACTTCATTCATATCAAGTCCTTTACGCATTCTTGTTCCTCCTCCAGCTGCTCCACCTCTTAGTGAATTTATCACAACCCAACCTTCAGCTTCTGTTTCAGAATCTCTCCAATTAAAAATAATTTCAGGGGCTTTATTCTCGTACTTATTTAATAATTCTTTCATTATACTTTTTATAAATTCATTTTATACTAACACAATTTTAATAATCGATAAATAAGTATTTTGAAGCTATAATTGAGTCACGAAAAGTAATTTTAAAATTATTCTAACAAATATAAAAAACAAAAAAACCTTAACAGATTAAATTAATATTAATTTAAGGTCGGTAAACTATTCCTGAACTATGATTTTTTGAAGCTCCGGTAACACTTTTTAAGCAGTTAACTTCGTTTCTAAGTTTAAGTACGCCAAGAAAAGCAAATATTAAGGCTTCTTTAAATTCTATTATTTCAGGATGTGGAACTATTATCTCATGTTTAGAATATAATCTTAAGCGTTTTAGTAGATAAGAATTATAAACACCTCCTCCTGTTACTAAAACTTTTGCTTCGGAAATTTGATTTATATCTTTTGAAATTTGAAAAGCAATATGCTCACAGAATGTGTTAAGAATATCTTTTATTTCTATTTGAAATGAATCAATTAAAGGAACAATTTCAGAATTGACCCATTCCAATCCTAATGATTTAGGAGGCTTTTCATTGTAAAAAGCTAATTCATTTAGCTTATCAAATAAATCTTTATCTAACGTTCCAGATGAAGCCAATTGCCCTTTATCATCATAATCTAAGCCCAATGATTTTACATACCGATTCAAAACAATGTTTGCAGGACAAATATCATAAGCTATTCTTTCATTTTCAACTTCCATAGAAATATTAGCAAATCCTCCAAAATTCAAACAAAAATCATAATCTGAAAATAATAATTTATCTCCTATTGGTACAAGTGGTGCTCCTTGTCCTCCTAATTCAACATCAGCAACCCTAAAATCACAAACTATGTTTTGACTAACTAATTCTGAAATAATTGGTAAGTTTCCAATTTGAAGTGTCAATTTTTCTTGTGGTTTATGAAGCGCTGTATGCCCATGTGAGCATACTGCATCTAATTCATTAATATTAAACTTTGAAATAAATACATTTATCAAATGAGCTAAATAATTAGTGTATTCGGTATCAACTTCCTCTAACTCAGCTGATGTAAAACTTACCAAATCTCTTAATTTATTAACCCATTTATTACTATATCCAACGGTTTCAAAAAATAATTTCAAATACCCATGAAGTCTCAAATTTAAACCTAACATAAACCAAATCAACACCATCCAAAGATGTTCCAGACATCACACCAATAACATTATATTCATCTTTAATCATAGGAAGTAAAAATAATAATCCAAATTGAAAAATTCACACTAAAAAGCTATATTTGTAAATATTTTTTACCAAAACAATAATTTAATTACGAATTATGGATTTTACGCTTTCTGAAGAACATAAAATGATCCGAGATGCCGCTCGTGATTTTGCTCAAACCGAATTACTTCCTGGAGTTATTGAGCGCGATAACAAACAACAATTCCCTGATAAATTGGTAAAAAAAATGGGAGAGCTTGGTTTTATGGGAGTTATGGTAGACCCAAAATACGGCGGAAGCGGTATGGACACCATTTCGTATGTATTGATTATGGAAGAATTATCAAAAATTGATGCCTCTGCATCAGTTATTGTTTCAGTAAATAATTCGTTAGTGTGTTACGGACTTGAAGCCTACGGTACAGAAGAACAAAAACAAAAATACCTCACAAAGTTAGCCGCAGGAGAATTTGTTGGCGCGTTCTGCTTAAGTGAACCAGAAGCTGGTAGTGATGCTACTTCTCAAAGAACAACAGCAATAGATAAAGGAGACCATTATCTAATTAATGGTAATAAAAACTGGATTACAAGTGGCGGAAGAGCAGATGTTTACATTGTGATTGCACAAACCGATCGTGATAAAGGTTCTCATGGCATCAATGCATTTATTGTTGAAAAGGGGACAGAAGGCTTTCATATTGGTCCAAAAGAAGACAAATTAGGTATTCGCGGAAGTGATACACATACACTACAGTTTAATGATGTGAAAGTCCCAAAAGAAAACCGCATTGGTGTTAATGGTTCTGGATTTAGATTTGCAATGAAAACACTTTCTGGTGGTAGAATTGGTATTGCTTCTCAAGCATTAGGCATCGCTCAAGGCGCTTACGAATTAGCACTTAAATACTCTAAACAACGAAAAGCATTTGGTACTGAGATTTGTAACCATCAAGCTATTGCATTCAAATTAGCTGACATGTACACCGAAATTGAAGCTGCAAGATTGCTCGTTATGAAAGCTGCTAAAGACAAAGATTTAGGCAACAACTACGATAAATCTAGCGCCATGGCTAAACTGTATGCCTCTAAAGTTGCAATGGAACAAACTGTTGAAGCTGTTCAAATCCACGGTGGTAATGGTTTTGTAAAAGAGTATCATGTTGAGCGTTTAATGCGTGATGCTAAAATCACTCAGATTTACGAAGGAACCTCAGAAATTCAAAAAATTGTAATCTCTAGAAGTCTTTTAAGAGATTAGAAAAAAATTAAATATTCTTTTAGGTAGTTTTCTTTAGAAAAATTTAAAAACCGGGCTATCCACTATATCTTATTATTTCATAAATGCAAGGACCAAGGACGCGGCAATTTCATGAATCAATTTCCAAGCCTAAATTCAGTACTTATCAAGCCATAAAAAGGATACCGTTTCTATCGCTCCCGCACCTATCTATCAACAAAAGTCATTGATTAACCGAAGTTTTAGTTCCTTAAGTTTATCGCAAAAAAAATCCTGATTCTAACGAATCAGGATTAAAAAAGGCAACGACCTACTCTCCCACAAATGTAGTACCATCGGCGCAAATGGGCTTAACTTCTCTGTTCGGAATGGTAAGAGGTGAGCCCCATCGCTATAACCACCTTAAGTTATAGCTGCTCGCTATTGGATATTACTCCTTAAGCATACAGCGTCCCGATAAGCTCGGGACAAATATCTTAACATATTGAATAAAGTACATGATTTGTAATAACTATTGAACTTATAAAAAAACAGGCGTACAATAAGCCTATGGGTTATTAGTACTACTTGGCTATGACATTACTGCCTTTACACCTATAGCCTATCAACGTGGTCATCTTCCACGACCCTTTAAAGAAATCTCATCTTGTGGTGGGTTTCGCGCTTATATGCTTTCAGCGCTTATCCCTTCCGAACGTAGCTACTCTGCAATGCCACTGGCGTGACAACAGATGCACCAGAGGTTCGTCCAACTCGGTCCTCTCGTACTAGAGTCAGATCCACTCAAATTTCTAACGCCCACTCGTAGATAGAGACCGAACTGTCTCACGACGTTCTGAACCCAGCTCGCGTGCCACTTTAATGGGCGAACAGCCCAACCCTTGGGACCTTCTCCAGCCCCAGGATGTGACGAGCCGACATCGAGGTGCCAAACCCCCCGTCGATATGAGCTCTTGGGGGAGATCAGCCTGTTATCCCCGGCGTACCTTTTATCCTTTGAGCGATGGCCCTTCCATGCGGAACCACCGGATCACTATGCTCTACTTTCGTACCTGATCGACTTGTAGGTCTCTCAGTCAAGCTCCCTTATGCCATTGCACTCTACGCACGGTTACCAAGCGTGCTGAGGGAACCTTTAGAAGCCTCCGTTACTCTTTTGGAGGCGACCACCCCAGTCAAACTACCCACCAAGCACTCGTCCCTTCAGAAGAAGGTTAGACTCTAGATAAGCAAAGGGTGGTATTTCAACAATGACTCCACAACGCCTAGCGACGCCACTTCAAAGTCTCCCACCTATCCTACACATTACTTATCCAAAACCAATACTAAGCTATAGTAAAGGTGCACGGGGTCTTTTCGTCCCACAGCGGGTAATCGGCATCTTCACCGATACTACAATTTCACCGAGCTCATGGCTGAGACAGTGTCCAGATCGTTGCACCATTCGTGCAGGTCGGAACTTACCCGACAAGGAATTTCGCTACCTTAGGACCGTTATAGTTACGGCCGCCGTTTACTGGGGCTTCATTTAAGATCTTCGAAGTAAACTTCTAAACCCTCCACTTAACCTTCCAGCACCGGGCAGGTGTCAGGCCATATACGTCATCTTTCAATTTAGCATAGCCCTGTGTTTTTGATAAACAGTCGCCTGGACCTTTTCAACCGCGGCCACCCCAAAGGGTGGCGACTCTTCTCCCGAAGTTACGAGTCTATTTTGCCTAGTTCCTTAGCCATGAATCTCTCGAGCTCCTTAGAATTCTCATCCCAACTACCTGTGTCGGTTTAGGGTACGGGCCGCTTCTCTTGCTTTTCTTGGAAGTCGATTCTCTGGATTATCACCGCAGCCGAAGCCTTAGTGTACTATCGCGGTATTACTACTCGCTTCAACGTACTATTCCGTCAGTACGCACCAAATATTCGCCTCCGTCACTTTTAATGAGAGCGGGTACAGGAATATTAACCTGTTGGCCATCCACTACCCCTTTCGGGTTCGCGTTAGGTCCCGACTAACCCTCAGCTGATTAGCATAGCTGAGGAAACCTTAGTCTTTCGGAGTGCGGGTTTCTCGCCCGCATTATCGTTACTTATGCCTACATTTTCTTTTGTAGCTTCTCCAGCATGTCTCACAACACACCTTCGACGACACTACAATGCTCCCCTACCGATATTTCTATCCCATAGCTTCGGTAATATGTTTATGCCCGATTATTATCCATGCAGAACCGCTCGACTAGTGAGCTGTTACGCACTCTTTAAATGAATGGCTGCTTCCAAGCCAACATCCTAGCTGTCAAAGCAGTTCCACCGCGTTTTTTCAACTTAACATATATTTTGGGACCTTAGCTGATGGTCTGGGTTCTTTCCCTCTCGGACATGGACCTTAGCACCCATGCCCTCACCGCTGATTAACATTTTATAGCATTCGGAGTTTGTCAGGAATTGGTAGGCGGTGAAGCCCCCGCATCCAATCAGTAGCTCTACCTCTATAAAACTATAAATCAACGCTGCACCTAAATGCATTTCGGGGAGTACGAGCTATTTCCGAGTTTGATTGGCCTTTCACCCCTACCCACAGGTCATCCGAAGACTTTTCAACGTCAACCGGTTCGGTCCTCCACCGTATGTTACTACAGCTTCAACCTGCCCATGGGTAGATCACACGGTTTCGCGTCTACCACTACTAACTAAAGCGCCCTATTCAGACTCGCTTTCGCTACGGATCCGCACCTGAAGTGCTTAACCTTGCTAGCAACGGTAACTCGTAGGCTCATTATGCAAAAGGCACGCCGTCACAGCTTGCGCCGCTCCGACCGCTTGTAAGCGTATGGTTTCAGGTTCTATTTCACTCCCTTATTCAGGGTTCTTTTCACCTTTCCCTCACGGTACTAGTTCACTATCGGTCTCTCAGGAGTATTTAGCCTTAACGGATGGTCCCGCCAAATTCACACAGGGTTTCACGTGCCCCGCACTACTCAGGATACCACTATCGCCATAAGATTTACCTTTACGGGACTATCACCCTCTATGGTCTGTCTTTCCAAACAGTTCTAATTCATCTTAATTTGAATATCGTGGTCCTACAACCCCAATATTGCCGTAACAACATTGGTTTGGGCTAATCCGCGTTCGCTCGCCGCTACTTACGGAATCACTTTTGTTTTCTTCTCCTCCGGGTACTTAGATGTTTCAGTTCTCCGGGTTCGCCTCCTTGCGGATACTATATCTTCAATATAGTGGGTTGCCCCATTCGGATATCTGCGGATCAATTCGTATGTGCCAATCCCCGCAGCTTTTCGCAGCTTATCACGTCCTTCATCGCCTCTGAGAGCCTAGGCATTCCCCATACGCTCTTTTGTAGCTTATTGTACTTTTTGCTTTTTTAATGAGTTTATTATAAATACCAAAACGATTTGATATCTATAATATGATTAATTAGATATCGCTCGTGGTGATTCTAATTAATCCTAATTATTACTTTAATAAATTAAACTATGTCTAATCTATTTTCATGTATCTTTTTTCAATATGTCAATGAACTTTCTTCAGTTGGCAGTCTCAGTATTGAGTTAACAGCAAAACTGCTAACTGTTAACCGTGACTGGTTACTGATTCGTGGAGAATATCGGAGTCGAACCGATGACCTCCTGCGTGCAAGGCAGGCGCTCTAGCCAGCTGAGCTAATCCCCCGTTGTCGATTTCAGATTGCTGAATCTCGATTAACGATTGTTGATTTCAACTCAACTTCTAAAATTTCCTGTATTTAGTATAGTAGTCTCAGGCAGACTCGAACTGCCGACCTCTACATTATCAGTGTAGCGCTCTAACCAGCTGAGCTATGAGACTCTACTAAATCTTTATTTTAAATTAACAGCAATGAGAATAAACTATTTTTCATAATAGTTATAGATACTTAATCAGTCGTCTTTCTCTAGAAAGGAGGTGTTCCAGCCGCACCTTCCGGTACGGCTACCTTGTTACGACTTAGCCCTAGTTACCGATTTTACCCTAGGCCGCTCCTTACGGTGACGGACTTCAGGCACTCCCAGCTTCCATGGCTTGACGGGCGGTGTGTACAAGGCCCGGGAACGTATTCACCGGATCATGGCTGATATCCGATTACTAGCGATTCCAGCTTCACGGAGTCGAGTTGCAGACTCCGATCCGAACTGTGATAGGGTTTATAGATTCGCTCCTTCTCGCGAAGTGGCTGCTCTCTGTCCCTACCATTGTAGCACGTGTGTAGCCCAGGACGTAAGGGCCGTGATGATTTGACGTCATCCCCACCTTCCTCACAGTTTGCACTCGGCAGTCTTGCTAGAGTTCCCATCTTTACATGCTGGCAACTAACAACAGGGGTTGCGCTCGTTATAGGACTTAACCTGACACCTCACGGCACGAGCTGACGACAACCATGCAGCACCTTGTAAATTGTCCGAAGAAAAGTCTATCTCTAAACCTGTCAATCTACATTTAAGCCCTGGTAAGGTTCCTCGCGTATCATCGAATTAAACCACATGCTCCACCGCTTGTGCGGGCCCCCGTCAATTCCTTTGAGTTTCATTCTTGCGAACGTACTCCCCAGGTGGGATACTTATCACTTTCGCTTAGCCACTGAGCCGAAGCCCAACAGCTAGTATCCATCGTTTACGGCGTAGACTACCGGGGTATCTAATCCCGTTCGCTACCTACGCTTTCGTCCATCAGTGTCAATACATTATTAGTGATCTGCCTTCGCAATTGGTATTCTATGTAATATCTATGCATTTCACCGCTACACTACATATTCTAACCACTTCATAATGATTCAAGATAACCAGTATCAAAGGCAATTTTACGGTTGAGCCGCAAACTTTCACCTCTGACTTAATTATCCACCTACGGACCCTTTAAACCCAATGATTCCGGATAACGCTTGGATCCTCCGTATTACCGCGGCTGCTGGCACGGAGTTAGCCGATCCTTATTCTTACAGTACCGTCAAGTTACTACACGTAGTAATGTTTCTTCCTGTATAAAAGCAGTTTACAACCCATAGGGCAGTCTTCCTGCACGCGGCATGGCTGGATCAGAGTTGCCTCCATTGTCCAATATTCCTCACTGCTGCCTCCCGTAGGAGTCTGGTCCGTGTCTCAGTACCGAGTGTGGGGGATCCCCCTCTCAGGGCCCCTACCTATCGTTGCCATGGTAAGCCGTTACCTTACCATCTAGCTAATAGGACGCATACTCATCTTTTGCCGTAACCTTTAATACAATGTTCATGAGAACTCTGCATACTATGAGGCATTAATCCAAATTTCTCTGGGCTATTCCTCAGCAAAAGGTAGATTGTATACGCGTTACGCACCCGTGCGCCGGTCGTCATCAGAATGCAAGCACTCTATGTTACCCCTCGACTTGCATGTGTTAGGCCTGCCGCTAGCGTTCATCCTGAGCCAGGATCAAACTCTTCATCGTTAAATTTTTAAGTCTTATATGACTTATTTGCTTAACAACTAATTAGAATCTCTAGTACTCAAAATGGTCTATTCTCTTTGTTGATTTTTATCGTTTCCAATTAAAATCTTACGCTGTCAATTCAATATGTTTATGAACTTATTTCTCTCTTTTCTTAACTCGTTTCCTCGTTAAGCGGGTGCAAATATAAAACCCTTTTTTTATTCCCACAATACTTTTAAATCTTTTTTTTGAAAAAAAATCTTAACTCCTTTTCTTTAATCTAAATCGTATTTTATAAGAACTTCGCTTTTCAACTTTACTGCTGTTTTTAGCGGCTGCAAACATACTATCCTTTTTTAGTTCCACAATGACTTTTTTTGCCTTTTTTTATCTTTTTTTAAACACGCTTTTAACTCCCTCTTTTTCTGTTATTTATAGAGAAAACTTTTATTAACAATACTGAACCTTAGTGGAGTATTATGAGAGTCTGTGGATATATTAGACTCGATTTTATGGTCTAGAGCTCACTAACGGTAGTGGGGTGACAAAAGTTGCCCTGCTTTTTTGCTCACACCAAGGCGCCAAGGCACAATGATATCTTGATGGTTTAACTTATTCCTTAATATATGTACCTAAAAAAACTTTATGTTCATTTTGACTTGATGCACTACTCTCTATTATGTAATAATATAGATAATCGCTGAACTTATATTGAAAATAGTTTTTATAAAATTGCACACGCTAGGAATAGTAGTGGAAAGCCCACAGCATGACAAACGACGTGCGAAGACTTGAAGCGGATAGCTAGACCCTATAGGGAGTAACCAATTAAAAATTATACTACAGAAAGAAATCCCAGACTAGGCCAAACCTTATGGTAAAATCTCTGTAAGGTGTGTTAGGTGCTGAGTAATAGTTGTAGCCAGTAAATGCGGAATTGAAGTGCTCTGCTTTTAGAAAGATTCGTGTTTGCCTTATTTTGGCATTTAGAAAAAAGTCTAACCTTGGGAAGCCTCCAAACTCTCTATCGGTTTGGGTGTAAAATTCTGCTAAAACGGGGTTGTAGCCATCCATATAATATTCTGTGAAGTAGTTTAGGGTTACTCCTGTTTGCAAATACATGGCCTTTTTAAATAAATGTGAGCTATAATAAAGCGTGTTTCTGGTGGTTAGTTGCGGTACGTTAAGAACATTATTATCGTCTTTTACGTTTTGATATAATATGGTGTTGTTTAATGCAAATTTACCAACGCTGATTTCGTTTTCTAACTTGGCTCTTAAGTAACTAATGGTTGCATTGTTTTGGAATGCTTTTATGGATTGGGTAGTGGTTTGATTTTCGTCTTGCTTGAAATAGACATAATCTGAAATTGTAGAAAAGTCTAGCGTTAGGTTTGCTATTTTTTTATACTTGATTTGAAATGCTAGTTGCTGAGTTTCTATATTATTGAAATTGTTTTGCCAATTGTAATCTTGATAGTTGCTTTGATAGAGCAATGTATTGAAATTTGGCGCTTTTGAATTGTGATTGATTGCCGCTTTTGCTAAAATGTCTTTGGCAAAATTGAATGATGCTTCGGCTTTTAAATAATTTCCTGTAAAATCTCCTGTTATATTTACACCTAATTCGCCTTCTATATTAAAACCTCTGTAGTATTTATGATATTTTCCGCCTATAGCATTTACGTTGCCTTTTAACCTATTTACTATGGTCTCATCATTTAACACTACTATCTTATTATAACCATAGTTGTAATGGGTATTGCTTACATTTACATAAAAATCTCCTAATGCATTATTTAAATAGTGTAATTCGAATTGATTGTATAGTTTTTCTAATGTTACGCGCTCTCTGAAACCTGAACTTGAAAATGCATCTCCGAAGAAAGTGGTGTTTGCTCTACTACTTTCATCATATTGAAAAGATTTATCTTCGAATGATATGATGTGTTTTAGTTCTAGTTTAGTTTTTGAAGTAGAATCGTTTAGTGTTTTTGCTAGTGATTTCTTGACTACTTTATTAAAAAATTTATAACTATGATCTAAATGAAAACGTTTTCCTTTTAAGATGTTTTCGGCATTTTCGAAACTGACTTCTAAAATAGAGCGATCTAAAAACTCATCTACACCTAATTCAAAATTTTGGGCCGAATCTGTTTGTAGCCCACCGTTTTCTTGGTTTAACAAATCTTGCATTACAATGTGCCCCCGCATATTGTACTTATCATCTTTAGTTTTATAATTTGTTGTAAACCTAAAATTACCTGTACTTGTTAAAATATGCTGGTATTGCCCAAGCGAGCGCATACCTTTGTAGGCTATTGAGAAATTAAACTGTGGTGTGGTATTTACAGTAAAGAATGAGTCCGCTAATTGACCTTGTTCAAAAGCTGTTTTAAAGAACAGTTCGGTTAATGGTGTTGGCACTCTGTAATAATAGATATCTTCAACTTCCATGTAGTTGAAATGTCTTGCTCTTGCTCCAAAACTCGGCAAAAGATTAGTATTTTCAAAATTATAGGTTAAACTATTGTAGGTTTGTCCAAGGTTTGAAAACGGCATTAACCCAAAATTATCTCGTCTTAAGTAATTGAATTTATATTCTTTTTGAATGGTTAATGTGGTATCAACGTAGGTGGTATCGTTTTTATGAGATATGATTAAATAATCTTCAATTTTGGCTTTTTTTTCTTTTTCTTCATCTTCAGGATCCAATCTATCTAACAATCCCTTCTTTTTGATTTTTTGTCTTCTAGTATTTATGGTGGTACTATCTTGGGCAGTAATTGACAGGGTATCAACTTCCTTAATCTGTTGTATTTTTTCAGGAACAGTTTGCCCAAAAACAACCGGTGAAATACAAATAAAAAATAAAACGTAAACTAACTTCTGCATAAAATCTTAAAACGTTGCAAATGTAAATACAAAATATGATAACGTGGAAAAATGAGAAAATTATTTATTTTTAAAAAATTAACTTTAATTCTAATTAATTCAATCAAAAAAGTTCTCAATTTGTTACGAACTTTTTATTATAATTAAATTCTTTATTTCAATGATTTAATTTCATGGTTAAGTCTGCAAAATTAATCATTAAAACGTTCTATTAGCAGAAACCCCTAAACCTTCTAAACTACCATTCATATAAATAAAAGCCTTGTAAACTAATCATGTATAACCTATTAGTGGCTGAAATATAGTTTTTATTACAAAAATTAAACTGTTTGACAATCCGTTATTAGTAATTATCATACCAGCAACAGCAACTACAGAATCTACTCCAAATAATAATGAACTAAAATTTGTTCCGGAGAAAAGAACAGAGACCTTTCTATAATTTATATCATTATAAAGAATAAAGTTTATAGCATATGTAAAAAAAGTCGTCTAAAAACTATTTAAACGACCTTCTCTTTAAAAATATATTTCTTAAGACCAAAATTTATAAAGCAACTGCACTATATTTAATAGATGTGTTACTTGCTGGTGTGAACGTAAAAATTGGATTACTAAACGCATCAAGTGTCGTGGGTTGATCTACATACAAACCTTCAGGATCTACTATAACATCTAGAAGTGGTTGTACTGCATCCGTAAACCATTGAGGAACTCCCGTTCCTGTTATAGCTAAATATACCTTATTATCTGTAATCTCTTTACTAATGTCATAGAATGCATTACCAATGCTAGTTCCAATTAATAGCGTAGCAGATTCTGTATCTAAGTCATATAGATCAATCCTTGTTACATCCATAAAAGTTATAGAAGCATTCAAATCAGTTATTAGGTCAACGAAACATTGGTTTGTTAAATCCGGAGCAAAGTCACTACCTAAAGAATTTAAAAAAGGGTTGTGTAAAATAAGAAAATCTGATAATTCTTGGTATCCCAAAATAGGCCTAATGGGCGTTGCGGAATAACCAATAATAGCAGTAACTCCGTTTTGATCTGCTGTATATTGAAGTACATCTGAACTTGTATCTAAAAAGAATTCTTCCAACACTTCTCCATCAACTTCTAGGGCTGGGCTTATGATTATACTATCTTCTGTAAAAAGAATGCCCATATCAAATTCTGAAAGAGAACCATCTTCCTCAAAAAACCCTGGCTCTGCGTATAATGTGGATCCATTATAATTAAGATCATAATTTGTAATCCCACTACCAGATGTAACTTGCATAAAAGAGAAAATTCCCGATGAACAATCATCAAAATTTAACCTTCTTTGATAACTCTGTTGTACACTTTGTACACTTTGAGAATCAAAATCGGTAAAATTAGTAGGGGTTAATTTTAAAGAAGCTGTACTTCTATTTCTAACATCTCTAAAATAAATTACGCCTTCATCGTCAACATTAAAAAATTGAAAGTTATTAGTGCCAGCATAACCCGTTCCGGTTTCGACAGGTTCGCCATCTGGATCTTCTGCAACAGGACTTGAAGCTTCAGTAATATGATTACGTGATGTAAAAACAAGTTCAGTAGTTACATTAAATCTAACATCGTAAGATGATGTACGAATATCAAAATCACCATTGAGAATATCAGAAGTCTGTCTAACAGAACCATCCGCATTAAATTGCATGTAAAATGTAAAGCCACCTCGTTCATCATTCTTTGTAAAATAAGTAGCTTTAAAACCATTTGGTTGCGCAATCAATAATTCTCTAAGTTCATTTACGCTTTCTTGAACTCTGAGTGCCGGAGGGCTATCAAACGTAGCTTCTACAATCTCATCGTCGCAAGACAATATAAACAAAAATGACAAAAATAAAATCCAATAATGTGAGTTAATATACTTTTTCATAACATTTTTTTAATCGTTAACAGAATCTAATAGAGCTTGATAGGTTAATCCTTGTAGTTCATAAAGATCAATACCATACTGCAGAGAAAAATATTCCACAACTAATTGCTCTTTTCTTCTAATTATGTTAATAGCTGCTGTATTAATAATTCTATTACCATTCCCATCCACCTCATAGGATTCTGTATCAGGATTATAAACACCAATATTATTAATTAATTCGTCCCATTGTTCTCTGGATCTTATAAGCATTTGAGCAATCATTTCAACAAAATCTTCGCTAGATTGGTTGGAAGCGTAATTGGTAATATACCCCAAACTTCTTGCTTCTTCATTTGTACGATTAAACCATTGCGCTGTATAACCACCCGGATTAATAACATCAAAAGCTGGGTCGTATGGAATATTCTGATTTAAAATATGACCATACTCATGATGAACTGTACTAATAGGACCAACAACACTTCTTTGAACATCAAAATCATCATCTGAACCTATTACATCACTTTCATAGACAATATTTGAAAAGTCTAACTCATCTAAATTAAAAAGCGTAATTCTTGCTCCAGCTTCTGCAATACCAAGTGTAATGGTTGGTACACCTGGATTATAATTGAAACCACCTGCTAAAACAAACTCTCGAGGTGCTATATTCTTAATAAAGTTCTCTCCACCTACAGTATTGTAAGGTGCAATCCATACATCCAAAAGTACTTCGGCAATTTTCTCAACATTATCTTCGTAAGAAGGATGTAAATATCTGTTTACACTTGTATCATTAACATCCCATTTATATTGAATATCTATATTGTAAGGTCCTACAAAGTTTTCACGAAGATAAATATCTAAATCATTGAGTATAGGGGTAGATGTATCAATTTGACTTTCTGTAATACTATCCTTAGAATTGTCACATCCAATAAACAGCACAACGGAAGCTAGTAGAATAATTGGCAATATTTTAAAATGAATTTTCATTATATTTTTGTTTTTTTAAATTATCTTGGATTTTCTTGAATACCAAATGACTGTGCGTCTGTTGGTATTTGTATGGCTCTTCTATTATCATTTTTACCTAATACATAATCGTTACCACTAAAATCAAAATGAACGACTTCAATATGATGTCTCTTTACATCAAACCATCGAACCCCTTCATCATGAAATATAGCTCGCTTTTGATATAAAATTGCATTGATATATGGTAATACATCACTAGGTATTGTATAATAAGGCGTGTATAAATTAGGATCGCTGACTGCAAATCTTGTTTCTATATCTGATTCTGACAACGCATTATTAGCCTCATTATAGGCATCGGTTTTTACAGAATATGACAAATTAATATCTGACAATGCTTCTGACTTTAAACCTAACATAGCGTAAGCTTCAGCTCTATTTAATAAGGCTTCATCTGTACTTAATAAAACAAACGTTGAATAAGCAAAACCAGTACCTGATGCTTGATTGGTTACTCTAAAATATTCTTCATATTTTGGAACATTATTTGCGATATCTGTACCAAAAACGCGAATAGCCCAAGTTGAGTTTGTTCCGTTGTTACCAAAAAATATTTCAGAAGTTAATTGTGGGGCAAGATTATAACGAAGTAAAGCAAAGTCTCTTGCATATAAGGATTGACCAGACACAAGTAATAGGTTTGCAGGTTCGGTTGATGACGAATAACCAACACTCAACTCATCATAAGTAAGCCTTTCATACTGAGGGGTATTAATTATACGTAGCACATTGGCACCACCGTTTCCTAAAGCAACTGTGCTATGATCTATCACCTTTTGCCACTCGGCTATGTTTAAATAAAACTTTGCTGCAAAAGCATTAGCCGCTTTTTTTGTAAAATGGTAAGCAGGTTCTTGATAAATATCCTCTATTAATGGCAATCCTTCAACGATATCTTGCTCAATTAAATCATATACCTCTTGAACAGTAGCTCTACTGTAAGAAGGCAAAAGTACAGTTTCAGGTTCTGTAACATAAGGCACTCCTAAATCAGTACTAGCTGTATTGGGGTCATAAGCTTTAGCAAATATATTCACTAGCATAAAATGTGCATAAGCTCTACAAATTAGAGCTTCACCTTTTAATGCACTATTAATACCTGCAGGACCAGACTCAAGTGTTTCAAGAGAACTAAGTGCTTGATTTGCATGCGCTATAGCTTTATAGGCTGCATTCCAATAATTTGTTGGAGTATCTTCATCTATATCGTTGATATCTCTCCAAAAAAACATTTCTTCATTGATACGCGAGTTCCTTATTGCATCAGGACCTTTATCTGCTGCATTATCAGACATAGGTTGTGTAAAAGACACATACGATGCCTGTGGATAAGCCGCTACTAGAAGTTCGGCTATCTTTTCTTCAGAATCTATTGCTGATCTATTATCTGGAATTTCGCTTAACACATCATCACATGAAAAAGTAATTCCTAGAACTATCAGCAACAATAATTTATTTAATTGTAATTTATATAATACTTTCATAACAAAAATTTAGAAACCAACAGTTAGAGAAAAAGTGAATTGTCTTGTGATTGGAAAAGCAACACCACCTGAATTGGCAAACTCAGGATCTTGACCACCTAAAGCATCATCTGAATATAATAAAAACAGATTAGTCCCCTGCAAAGAAAGTCTCAAATTGGAAAGCCCAATTTGTTTAAGTGTTTGACTAGGAAATGAATAGCCTAGTGTTATATTCTTCATTCTAATGAAATCTCCATCTGCAATTCGCTCAGTAGAGTAGTTGTAAGCATTGTATGCTCTAATAACTCTATTTCTACTTTCTCCATCAGTTTCAATTAATTGATTGGATGCTATAACAGGAATATTAGTAAATTCTTCATCTCCAGGTAGCAACCATCTATTTACAAATTGTCTCGGGAAAACACTTAAATCTGAATATATAGCAGAATATGAAGGATCTAAACGTATTTTATTACCCGCAGAAAACGAGATAAAAAAGCTAAAGTCCCAATTCTTATATCTAAAATTATTTGCTAAACCTCCGGTTAAAGTTGGAAGTGTTGGTCCTTCGTGTACCAGATAATCTGTTACATTTTCAGTATCTTGAAAATCAACACCACCAAATTCATCAACACCCTCGCCAAAATTAAAAGTTGGCAATCCAAACTCATTTAATCCTTTAAAATCAAAAGAAAAAATAGAGCCAGGAGCAAATCCTATTGCATTACCCCTACCAGTACCTGACACTAAATCAAAAACATTAGTCTGCTGTCTTAACTTCGTGATTTCTTGTTCAATGCGAGAGATATTAAAACCAGATGACCACCTAAAATCACCTCCATTACTATTATCAATATTTATTGTGTTTAATTGAAATTCTATACCTCTGGTATCCATTTCAGAATTGTTACCAAGTTTTAAAAACTCACCGCCAATACCTGAAGTTCTAATTAAATCAATTAAATCAATACCTTTTCTTGAATAAAGGTCTACAACCGCTTGGACTCTACCATTAAAAAGACCAAGTTCAAATCCTAAATTTAATTCTTTTGTTCGCTCATAAGTGAGGTCAGCATTTTGAAGGTCAACAATATCAATGTAATTTTCCCTATCATCTGGACTTAATCTATCAGTTACTAAATTTTGAAATACAGCTAGATTGTTACTTGCAGCATCTGCAATTAAACCCGAAACCCCATAACTTGGTCTAAACACCAAACTAGATATTGTTTCTGAGTCATTTAAAAACCCTTCTTTGTGTATATTCCAGCGACCCGCTACTGAATATGTTGGTAACCATCTTGCTGAAGATGATTGACCTGCCCTATTAGAACCTTCATAGTTACCAGTTAAACTCAATACATATTTTTTATTATAGTCGTAACTAGCCTGAATAGCTAAAGACACCTCTCTTTGACGTGTTTCCTGTGAAAAGAAGTAATCGTTACCATCAAGTAACGCTTTATCAAATATTGCAGGGTCTGTAAATACGGCTCCACCTCTAGAAAATTGATAACCATAACCTGTAGATGAAGATTGAGACCTATCCGCATGTCTATATTCTTGTGTGGCATAAACGTTTACACCATGAACATCATTAAATATCTTTGAATAGTTTAATGAATTCCTGAACGTGTAAGTTGTAAGTGTGTTCTTTGAATCTGTTAATATTCCACCAAATGGCAACACTACTACTGGTAGCGCATTAGGATCTTGTGGATCTGTATATAAAAACGTATTTGCTTCTCTTACAATATTAGTTTCGTCTGCTCTGTAAGCGCCTGCAACATTAGAATTTTCTGTTGCACCCTGTTCTCCATTGGAAGTTACATAACGTGCAGATCCAAGAAAAGTATAGGTCAGGTTTTCATTAATCTTATAATCTGCTTGACCTTGAAATTTAATATCAAATACATTAAGTTTTAAATAATTGTTATCTATTTCGTTGATAATATTAAATGGTGCCCAATTATTTCTGTAGTACTCTA
This sequence comes from Jejuia sp. G7-7, assembly GCF_055808955.1. Taxonomy (NCBI): domain Bacteria; kingdom Pseudomonadati; phylum Bacteroidota; class Flavobacteriia; order Flavobacteriales; family Flavobacteriaceae; genus Jejuia; species Jejuia sp. G7-7. The sequence continues at coordinate 1,752,636 of NZ_JBVVSZ010000002.1, read as the reverse complement.
AATTGCCATTTTGATCCCTAGGTCTTAACGCTCTACTAGTACTAATGGCATAATTAAAAGGGTTAATATCAAAATCCCTAGCAAATGCACCATTAACAACATCTTGTTCCCTGCTCTGTGCTCCAGGCGTGTTTTGATTTCTAATATTTCCTTGTAATAAAAACGATAGCTTTAACTTGTCATTCAAATAATAATCGTTCCGCAATGTTGATGTTATTCGCCTTACTCTATCAGCTATAGTCCATCCTGGATCAGTAAAATAGCCTAACGAAGCATATGTAGCTGAGTTTTCACTACCACTAGAGAAACTTATATTATGCGTTTGGGTTGGCGTCATTCTAAATAATTCTTTGAACCAGTCTGTATTGGCTAACTCATATTGTTGTAAAAACGCCGCTCTAGCCTCAGGTGTGTTCTCTAACCCATAGGCACCGTTTGATTCTATAAAATTATTAATTGCAGTAGCTCTAATATTATAAATACCACCATTTCGTCCTTGCAATACTGAAGGATAATCTAAAAAGCCTTTCTGCTCCAATTCGCGATAAACCGAAATCGTTTCTTGTGAATTTAATAAATCAAATTGGCTATATCGTGGTCTATCCCTTACCAAGTACTCACTATTATAACTAAATGTTGGCACTTGATTTTTCTTACCTGCTTTGGTAGTAATTACAATAACACCATTTAATGCACGCGCACCATACAATGCAGTTGCTGATGCATCTCTAAGTATCTCAAAACTTTCCACATCAGAAGGATTCAGACCAGCAATTGCTGAACTTAAAAGTGTATTCGGGTCTCCAGAGACTAAATCTGAAACAGAAATATTAATTATTTCCTCTTGTATTACACCATCCACGATCCAAATTGGTTTTGTATCACCTAAAATAGACGAAGAACCACGAATGGTAATTCTAGGTGCAGCACCAAATGTTCCTGTTACATTTTGAACACTTACACCAGCAGCTCGTCCCTCTAATGACCTAGAGATGTCGGCAACTCCATCAAGCTTAATATCTTTAGCTTTGATGGTTTGAGATGCTCCAGTAAACAATTCTCGCTTTACGTTTTGATACCCAGTAATTACTACGGTATCTAAACTTTCAAGATCTTCTTTTAAAGCAACATTTATGGTTTTACTATCACCAACAGTAACCAATTGAGTTTCCATACCAATAAAACTGAACTTTAGTACATCGCCAGATTTGGCATTAATAGCATAGTTTCCATCAAAATCTGAAACTACACCTCTGTTAGTACCATCAACAATAATAGTTACACCATCAAGTGGCACACCATTTGCATCTGTAATTGTTCCCGTAACTCTGCTTTCTTGAGCATTGAACAATTGAATTGAAAACGTCAATAATAACGTCATCAACCAGGTCAAATTTAATTTCATATAAATAATTATTTGAGTTAGTCGATGACGAATTTCTTAATATTATCTTAAAGAAACAAAGATTTGGCTTAAAATTTATTGTCCAAAATGAATTTTTAACGTTTAAATCATTGAATTTTGTTAGAAATAACTCCAATGTATTAGCAAAAATTTAACAAAAAAACAAAATATGTAATTATTCTTCAATGCAAATTAAACAATCCTCATTAAAAATTAAAAAAATACTATGTATGCATAATATTTATCATTTATATCAATTTTAATATTTTTGATGCATGTTAAAGATAAAAAAATCAGAATACACTTACGAATGCGGTACAGATGAAGCTGGTAGAGGTTGTTTAGCTGGACCAGTTACCGCTGCAGCAGTAATTTTACCTGATAATTTTAAGAATGATATACTTAATGACTCCAAGCAATTAAGCGAATTAAAACGTGATATATTAAAACCAATTATTGAAAATGAAGCTATAGCATTTGCATTTTCTCATGTATTCATGGAAGAAATAGATAAAATAAATATTCTAAATGCTTCTATTTTAGCAATGCATAAAGCTATTGCAAAACTAAATACTGAGCCTGAGTTTATTATTGTTGACGGAAATCGCTTTAAGCCTTACCTTGAAGTACCTCATGAAACCATAATAAAAGGAGATAGTAAATACTTAAGTATTGCTGCGGCTTCTATTTTAGCAAAAACTTCTCGTGACGCTTACATGAATAGGATTCATGAGGAATATCCAATGTATAACTGGAAAAAAAACAAAGGCTACCCAACTAAAGAACACAGAGAAGCTATTAGAAAACATGGCATTACAAAATACCATAGAAAATCGTTTAGATTATTGCCAGAACAATTAAAACTTAACTTATAAGTTTTATATTTTAGCAGAAAATTGCTTAATCCATGAGATTTTTTTATTGTTCCCTCCTACTTATTCTAATTTTCAGTTGTTCTAACACTAAAAATAAACGTAGCCAGCTTATTGATTTTGCTCCAGAAAATTCTCAACTTATCATAAAATCAACAAACCTTGAAAGTCTTAAAAATAGCATAGACAACAATGTGTTTTTTAACAGCCTTTCTACAACTTCAAATTATAAAAATTTAGAGCTTCGTTTAAAACCATTATCACATTTAGAAACAGATGAAGAAGTATTAATTTGTTTTTCAAAATCTGAAAATGACAGCATTCAATACACTCTTATTACTAAATATTCTGATGCACTTTTTAAAACAGATTCATTACAGAATTATATTGAGGAAGTTCTGAATTATAAAAACAAAAGTATTTCCAAGTCTACATTAGGTAATGATAAATTTTATAGTGCAATTATAGATAGTACCTTTATACTATCTTCATCTAAAAAAAATATTGACAATCTTTTTATCTCATCGGAAAAAAATTCTGAATTTGAAAAAATGTATGCTGTATCTAGCAAAAACGAAGATTTATCTGTTCTGCTAAAAACGAATACCCCTTTTGCACCCTCGTTTTTTATAGAAGACAATTTAAAAACAAGTGAACTTACCGATTTTTTGACTTTAGATACTGAAATAATTCAAGACAATATTTTTATTAATGGAATTGCAAAATCTGCAGATTCCTCTAATAAGATTCTTGAAATTTTTAAAAATACCGTACCACAAGAAAATCAAACACAGTATATTACGCCATCCAATAGCGATGGGTTTCTTAGTTTTACGTTCGATAATTTTGGGGTTTTCAACGCAAATCTCAACCGTTATCATAATAAGGATTCAATATTAGTTCAAAATGAATTGTTTGAAAATATTATTGAAGTAGGTTTGATTTATGAGGGTAATCAACGTGCTATAGTTTTAAATTCCTTGGATGTTATTGCAACTCAAGACGCGTTACTTTCCGAACAAAATAAAGCTGAAACTTACAGAGATATTTCAATTTTTGATTTCTCACAATTGAACTTATTTACAGATACATTCAAACCGTTAATTAGCGATGTAAAAACCTCTAAATATTGTATAATAGACAATTACTTTATATTTTCCAATTCAATTGAACAACTACAAAACATCATTGCCAATTACCAAAACAAAACCACAATAAGCAACAGAGCCTATTATACAGAACTTAACAAAAACTTGAGTAGTGCATGTTCATTGTTACTAGTTTCAAAACCAGGATTTTTAGAAAAAATAATCGCCAAAGATATAGAAGAAGATTTAAAAGTTAATTTAAAAGGCTACACGGTTTCCGCAATTCAGTTTATTTATGATTCTAATTTTGCTCATGTACATGGAGCACTAATAAAAAGTAAAAAGAAAAGCGTTCTAAATTCAATTTCTGAAGTATTCAATATAAAACTTGATGCAGATGTGTTAAACACGCCTCAATTTGTGAAAAATCATATCACAGAACAAAAAGAAATAGTTGTTCAAGATATAAATAACAACCTCTATTTAATTTCTAACAAAGGAAAAGTGCTTTGGAAAAAGCAATTAAATGGTGCTATTTTAGGTGCTATTGAACAAATAGATATTTACAAAAACGGCAGACTACAACTTGCATTTGCAACTCCAAACCATGTTTATGTGCTGGACCGAAAAGGAAGAACTGTTGTGCCGTTTCCATTAAAATTTAATGATGAAATCACTCAACCGCTTTCTGTTTTCGATTATGACAAAAAGAAAAAATACCGTTTGTTAGTTACTCAAGGTAAAAATGTACTTCTCTATGATGTTAAAGGAAAAACTGTAAAAGGCTTTACATTTAAAGCTGCAAATGGCACTATCATAAGTCAGCCAAAACATTTTAGGATTGGCTCCAAAGATTATTTAACACTAAAAACAAAAAGCAAATTTTATATCTTAGATAGAACTGGAAAAACCAGACTAACTCCAAAAATAAAAAGTGAATTATCCAAAGAACCGGTTTTTCTGTATCAGAAAAAATTCACTACCACTAGTAGTAATGGGAAATTAATTAGTATAGATGCAAGAGGGAATACCTCAGAAGTTAATCTCAATCTATCTTCAAATCATAACTTAGAAACTACAAGTAAAACTCGCGTTACTTTTCATGATAATAAATTAGGAATAAAAAGCAGGATTTTAGAACTGGATTACGGAAACTATTCTAGACCACAAATTTTCTACATCAATAACAAAATTTATATTTCTATTACCGATTTACAGTCTAAAAAAGTATATCTCTATGATAGTCAAGGACAATTAAGACCTAATTTTCCTGTTTACGGTAATTCTTCAATGGCATTAGATAATATAGATCGCGATAACTATTTAGAATTTGTTGTAAAAGGTGATAATAACATAATTATTCTTTACCAAATTAATTAGTTTTGAAAACAACCATATAATTAACATTTTAATGTTGATTAAAAAGCGAGAAGATTTTTGTAGGTAAAAAACTAATCTCTATCTTTATCTCGCTATTAATCAAACATATTTAAATGAGATTTCACAAAGATGCACGAAACATTCTTGTTTTTGGAGCATTATTTCTGTTTCTAATTCCATCATTAAATGCACAAACTAAGCAACTAAAAAGGCCAAAAAGTCGTGTTGGGGTTTCTAGTGTAGATAGATTTGTTAAAGAATCTTTCGATATTTATGACAAAGTATACAAATACGATGGTTATGCTGAAGCTGGCACTCCTCTTGACGATGAAGATATCGACGTTTTAGAAGAAGCTTTAGATGATTTACAAGGTTTAAGCGATAGCGCTCCAGACATCTTAGGAGATATAGATGGTATTAGCGTTTTGAAACAGGCCAAAGCAACACTACAAATTAATAAAGCTAAAAAGGCGTTAAAATATAGTATTAAAACTGCAAAAGAGTTACTTCTTGGTCAGCGAGAACGTGATAAGAAAGAGGAAGATTCTGAAGAAACGACAGCTAATGACGATAACTCATCTGACGACAATAATTCTTCCAATGATGATGATAATGATTCAGAAGAAGACACTAATGAAGATTCCAACATCTCTGATAATCTAGAAATTTACAGTAAATATGATTTTGTACCTGGAGACAAACTTTTGTTTTTTGATGATTTTTCTCAAGATTTTATTGGCGATTTTCCAAGTAAATGGAACACCAATGGTGGTGGAGAAGTAGTTTCTATAAACAAAGAAAAGTGGTTTGGACTTGTATCAGGGTATGGCAACTATTACATTCCTGATGTTAAAAGTTTACCAGAAGATTATACCGTAGAATTTGATGTTTTGTTAAAAGGCGTAGATAAGAAAACATCATCAACTGCCAGACTTCATGTTTACTTAAGTGATAACGACAAGTTTACTCATGGCCATACATACGCCAAAGCCAGTATTCCATTTTGTCAATACATCCCTGTTGAAATTAGAGTACAAAACATTATAAATCGTGGTGGTGGTGGTATTAATAATGGGGTTAAAGCAGATATTAGAAAAGCGGTTTTAAACAAACCACATATTTCTATTGCAGTTACCAAACAACGCTATCGTGTTTGGGTAAATGAAAAAAAATATATCGATATACCTCGCATGATGTCTTTAGAACATCGTGTTAATTTCATAAAGTTTAACGCTACTAGTTTTAAAGATGGAAAAGAGCGCATCTTTATTAAAAATTTAAAAGTAGCCGAAGGTGGAGTAGATTTAAGACGAAAATTACTTTCCGAAGGAAAAATATCTACCAATGGTATTTTATTCGATTCTGGGTCTGCAAACATTCAACCACAATCTTTAGGAATTGTACGTCAAATTTCTCAAGTTTTAATGCAAGATGAAAGTATTAGATTAAACATTGTTGGACACACCGATGCCGATGGCTCTAATGATACCAATTTAAAACTCTCTAAAGCACGTGCTGCAGCTGTAAAAGATGCTTTAATAAATATCTATAAAATTTCGTCTAATAGACTTGAAACAGATGGTAAAGGAGAAAGCGTGCCCGTTGGAGATAATAGCACAAGTGATGGGAAAGCTCAAAACAGGCGTGTAGAATTTATAAAAATATAATGTTATGAAAACGAAATTATTAATTTTAATTTGTGCTTTTTTGGTAAGCATTTCAGGTGTTAGTCAAAATGCCTGTAGTGTTTATTATCCTTTTAAAGAGGGTACTAAATTTGAAATGACCAACTATAATAAAAAAGGCAAAAAAGAAGGCTCAGTTAAATATCATGTTTCTGAAATTGATGGTAATACCGCTACAATCGAAACAACAGTATTTGATGACAAAGGGAAAGAAATCACAACTATGTCTTACCAAATAGAATGTGTTGGCAATAGCATATCTATCGATTTTAAATCAATGATAAATGCAGACATGCTAAAGCAATATAAAGATCTAGATATGGATGTTTCAGGTACAAACATAGAGTTACCAAACGATTTAGACATAGGCAAAAAATTAAAAGACGCAAATCTAGTTATAGCCTTAGATATGGGTGGAATGAAAATGAACATGACAATAGATATGGTAAACAGAAGTGTAGATGCTAAAGAATCTGTAACCACACCAGCAGGAACATATAATTGTTTTGCTTTAAGCTATGATTCACAAATGAAAATGGGTATAAAAACTTCATTTACAATTAAAGAATGGATTGCAGAAGGTGTTGGCGTTGTAAAAACAGAAACATATAATAAAAAAGGAAAACTAATGGGATACTCACAGCTTACAAGCTTTAGTAAATAATTTTAACCACCAAAATTCAAGTCCTCGAATCTAGGGCGTCAAAGTTTATACTTTGGCGTCCTTTTTTTACATCAAATTTTAATAGTATTGTAGTCTTAATAACAAACACATGATTTCAAGAAAAAACGCCTCAATTTCAAAATTCATCATACATAAAGTTGGTAATAAATTTAACGACACAAAAAATGCTTTTTCTGAAAAGTTAGTAGACTTTGATGAAGCTAGTTACGATTTAATGTTGCCATTTTTATTAAGACCTTTTGGAAGCTTAGTTCGGAGTCATCGTTTTAATCATCATGCCAATGTTGCCCTTAATGAAATTAATAGTTATGCTGCACAATTATTCAATGAAGATAGTGACGCGTCTTTCATTGAGGTTTCAAAACATATCGTTATGCACTTATATGAGCAATCAAGCTCAGCACAAATAAAAACAGGAGATGTTTTAATTGTACAATTTGAAGGTATTGAGTTTAGAGAGATTACAACAAATGCCATCGGTATCTTTAAAATAGAAAGTAAAGTCAACTTTTTTCAAACATATTTAGAAAACAATAGTTATGATGTTTTGGTTCAAAAAGGCATTAACTCCAAAAAAGTGGATAAAGGCTGTTTAATTTTAAATCAAAGTGATGTAGAGGGCAACATTATTTTTACAGTAGATAATAATAGCTATGATGCACAATATTGGATCAATCATTTTCTAAATATTAAATATGCTGATGATGCTAACAACCATACGCAACAATATATTGAATTATGTAAAGACTTTTCAACCGAAATTTTGAAAACCAGTTACGGAGCACAAGAACAAAATATATTTTTAGCAAAAACAATTGACTTCTTTAAAGAAAATGAAATTGTAAACGTTGAGCGATTTAAAGATGAATTATTTGAAGAAGACAAACACAAAAGAGAATTCGACAATTATAAAAAGGAATTTGAAGGCGAACAAAGTTTGGTGATTAGAAATCAGTTTGATTTAGCAGAAGCTGTAGTAAACAAAGAAAAACGAAAGATTAAAACCGATATTAAACTGGACACCAATATTCAAATTAAATTGGATATTGATGCACCAGATGCTTCTTCTGAGTATTTAGAACGCGGTTATGATGACGAAAAGAAAATGCATTATTACAAGGTGTTTTTTAATGCTGAAGACTAAAAAAGGTAAGCTTTTGAGACTTAGCTTTTTATGACCAAAAAATACTATACTTTTTAGTCTTTTAAAATTTTCTTGTAAGCCCAACCTTCATTATGGTTCTCTACTTTTAAAATATAAAGCCCAGATGCTAAATTTTCTGTAGAAATTAAATGTCTCAGGCTGTTTATATTTACTTCTGTTAAAATTTTCGTGCCATCAATAGAGTACAATTCAACCTTGCTTAAAACTACTTCAGACTCTAGTTGAATTTTATCATTGAAAGGATTTGGGGAAATTTTTAAGTTTTTAGAAAACCATTCATCTATTGATGCAATAGCTTCTGGTTTATATACTCGAATCCAATCCACTCTCAATGTGTGATTATTTGTATTTGCTAATTCAGCATTAGTTGGTGTTAATGGTGGCGTCATATTAGATCTCCAATCTTGATCTTCTACTGTAAACAATATATCCATCGGCTTATTTAACCCAGTTCTTGTATCGTTATTTGAATCTCCTTGATTTACACTATTTGTATAATACACCGGATCTATCTGTTCCATCCCTTCTCTTTGTGTTACTAAAACACCATCAATGTAATAGTATAAATGCGTTGGATCTTTCCAATACACGCCATATCTGTGGTATTCGTCTTTCCAATTAATATTTCCAGCACCATCATTTCTAGTTATCCACGTTGGATGCGGAGAAGGATTACCGGTGTTATTTGCAAATTCACTTGGTTGCCAATCTTGAAAGGGGTCTCTAATAAACACATGGTGACTCATGTGCATTTTCTCGGCATACCATGTTTGATTTGTACCTTGACTTGCTGACCAATTAGCACCATACCCTTCCATAAAATCAATTTCTTGAGTATCATCTGGACTTAACATCCAACCTCCATTTGCCAGAACAGAGTTCATAATCTTTGCCCTAATCTCAACATAAACTGGATAAACAACCGTATTATTTGAGTGTACAGCTCCTGCATTAACTCTATTAGATAAATACCGAGAAGCAATCAATTTTAATTCACCTCCTTCAACCAAAGAGTGATTTCTAGCCCAAGTTGTTAACCCAGGACCTTGCCATGTGTTATGGTAGAAATCATCCCACTTATTAAAAAAAGTACTTCCTTTACTTGAAGCTGGAGCAGAATAATTGAAATCATCAGAAACATTTTCCTTTAATTCCCATTCATATCCTAATCCAGGATCAGCAGGAATAGCTATTCCAACCCAATCTTGTGAAAAACAAATAAAAATAGAACAACAACTTAATAGTGTAAATATTTTTTTCATAATTACTAAATTTTTTATTTCAAAAATAAATGTTTATTGTACTTTTTTATTGGAATAACTTCAATGTTGAGTTTTAAGTGAGTGGTTTTTGTTAAAGTTTCTCCTTTGAGAACAAATTGAAGTCTGCTTTTCAAGAAAAACTATTTTTAAATAAGAATTATTTCTAAGTTTATATTCATAATATCTAATTGTTAAAAATTAAATTCATGATAAAAACAATCCAAATTGTATTTGCAGTCTTCTTTTTACTCGAAAGCTACTCGCAAGAAAATCATGATTTTAAAAAACTAAACAATTCTAAAAAATGGCACTTAAAATTAAGTGATAGCTGTACAACAAACTGGGAGAATAATTGGTTTTTAGATGGAAAACTCGCAAAAATTGAAATGTCTAATAAAGGTATGATCTTTAGTGCTGGCCCTATTGAAAAAAATGACGCTAACCATGCTGTACTTTGGACAAAAAAACGTTTTAAAGGCGATATAAAAATAGAATACAATTATACAAGAACAGATTCTAAAACCTCTTGGGTAAACATTTTATACATTCAAGCTATGGGAGTAAAACCATACAAGCAAAATATTTTTAAATGGAGGAAAGAAAGAACGATTCCCTCTATGAAAACCTATTTTAATAATATGAAAACGCTACATATAAGTTATGCTGCATTTAACAAAGAGCATAATGAATACATAAGAGTGAGACAATACCCTAAACTAACTGGTAAAGATTTTAATACAACTACTGAAATAACTCCAGCAATTTTTGATTCGGGCTTATTTAATACAAATGAAATATATAGAATAACTGTAATAAAAACCAGAAGCAAACTATACTTTAAAGTAAAAGGAGAGAAAGTGACTAAAACTTTCTCTTGGAGTCTTTCGAATACCAAAGCTATTAAAAAAGGTAATGTCGGATTGCGGCATATGTACACTAGATCTGCTAGATATTCTAACTTTAAAATTTACACAAAGTAGCCAACTCTTTTTCTTTTTTCTTAAATTGAGTATCTATTTAAATCAGTCACAAATATGTCTAGTAACAATAATTTTAATTATGATGAAGAACTAGCAAAGCTTCATGTTGAATTAGTTCACCTCCAAGAATGGATTAAAAACCAAGGATTAAAAGTGGTCATTATTTTTGAAGGCAGGGACGCTTCTGGAAAAGGAGGCACCATAAAACGTTTTACAGAGCCTTTAAATCCTCGTGTTTGTAAAGTCGTTGCTTTAGGTGTGCCTACAGAAAAAGAAAAAACACAATGGTATTTTCAGCGCTATGTAGAGCATTTACCTTCTGCAGGACATATTGTACTTTTTGATAGAAGTTGGTATAATAGAGCTGGTGTAGAAAAAGTGATGGGCTTTTGTACAAATGAAGAACACAGAGAGTTTTTAAGATCTTGCCCAGAGTTTGAACGCATGTTGGTACGCTCAGGTATTATAGTTTTAAAATATTGGTTTTCGGTTAGTGATGAAGAACAAGAAAAACGTTTTAAAAATCGCATTAAAAACCCTTTGAAACGTTGGAAATTTAGCCCGATGGACCTAGAATCGCGCTCTAGATGGCTTGAATACTCTAAAGCTAAAGACAATATGTTTGCGCATACTGATACTAAGCAAGTTCCTTGGTATGTAGTAAATTCAGATAATAAAAAGAAAGCACGCTTAAATTGTATTAGTCATGTTTTAAGTAAAATTCCTTATGAAAAAATGAACATTATGCCTGTGAATCTTCCAGAACTTCCTGATTATGAAGGCTATGTTCGTCCACCAATGAATTACCAAACTTTTGTACCTGAGAAGTATTAAATATTTTTTTAAAATTATTATTCAAAATCATCTTCTTGACGCCCTATAATGTCATCAATTGAATCCACAAATTGTTGTTCTTCATAATTTTGAATGTACTTGTAAAGCTTACTTTCTTCTAGAGCTAAAAACACTCCCAGAAGCAATGTAAACAAACAGATTAAAGCAGGAATTGTAAGTGTTGAGTTCATTGGCTCATCAAAACTTCCATAAACTAAATACAAAGAATATAAGAGATACAATGAAAAACAAAAAAGTGATATTGAAAACAATATGTTTCCAATCCAAAACAAAGCTCCACTTAAAACCTCGAAGGTTGATGTTTTCTTGTAATACTTTAAAGTCTTAATATGATATATAATACTTAAACCTCCGGAAATTAGAACTAGATACAATAGAAGCATACTATATTCAAACTTTTGATTTTCAACAAAAACTAATACATAAAGCCCTGTACTTATTAGCCCTACTATAATGATACTACAAATTAAAAGTATTATTTTAAGACCAAATTTTATTTTCATATTTAACAATTGGAAATGAACTCCGCCTCAAATAGTTCAGAAAAATGCTTCAATAGTTTTTCTTTAACCTCAGCTTCATCTACTTTTTCTATCCCTAATTCAACATTTAAAGAAGTAACTGTTTTACCTCTAATGCCACAAGGAATAATATTATCAAAATAACCTAAATCTGTATTTACATTCAACGCAAAACCATGCATAGTTACCCATCTACTGGCACGAACTCCCATAGCACATATTTTTCTAGCAAATGGTGTACCTACATCTAGCCATACTCCAGTTTCCCCAGAACTTCTCTCTGCTTTTAAACCATACTCAGCAAGAGTAAGAATAATCATTTCTTCTAAAAAACGGAGATACTTATGTATATCTGTAAAAAAGTTATCTAAATCTAAAATGGGATAGCCTACAATTTGTCCAGGACCATGATAAGTAATATCCCCTCCTCTATTTATTTTATAAAATGTGGCTCCTTTCGCTTTAAGCTGTGTTTCATTTAATAATAGATTTGACAAATCACCGCTTTTACCTAATGTATAAACATGCGAATGCTCTACAAATAAAAAGTGATTTTTGGTTTCAAGTGAAACATTTGCTCTTCTATTCTTAATTTTTATATCAACAATAGCTTTAAACAATGATTCTTGGTAATCCCAAGTATCTTTGTAGTCTTTAAAACCTAAATCTTGTAGCTCTATATTTTTATTCATAAGTTGTATGATTACAACTGTAAATACAATTTAAGACTAGTTATCTGTATCTTGATAAAATACTTTACTCGAATAATTTACACCATCAAAACTCACCTCAAGGGACATCGTTTTTTCAAGCACATCAGAAAATCGATACCAAGATTCACTTACGGTTTGCCCTTGACCTGCAAAATTAGTTAACTTCATTATCCCATTTTCTTCATCTAACCAAACCCAATCAGCAGTTCCTTTGGCAGCCATCCCTAAAAGAACAATCCTTTGTTCATATTTTCCATCAGAATGAAAATATACATCTGCGGTAAAATCCCCTGAATCATACCACCACTTGCCAAATAAATCCGATGTTGATGGCGTTTCATTCTGTTCAGGTATTTCCCCTTCATAAGGTTCAATATTACAAGATGTAAAAAAACTAAATGATACTAAAAGAATTAAAAAAAGATGTTTTGAAAAATTCATGTAATTGGCTATAAATAAGTAAATTAAATATTACTAGATTAAAATCCAAGCAAAGATAGCTTAATTCTTAGGATTATTAAGTATTACCAAAGCTGCAATAACGCCCGGAACCCAGCCGCAAAGCCATAGTAGAAAAACGATAATTATAGAGCCACAACCTTTATCAATAACAGCAAGCGGCGGACAAATAATAGAAAGTAAAACTCTCCAAAAACTCATAATGTTGTATTTAATGTTTAATTTACTTGTTTGACGTTTCAATAACCTATTTGTTACACTTTAATAAACACAACTCAAATTTATTTTTAAAAGAAAATATAGTAGTTTAGTGCTGTGAGATATTTATGTTACATTTTTTTGTTATGTTCTTCGGAAATTATGCTGGTGCTCAACATAACTTTAATGGATTTATTGATAATGAACGTTGGCAAAGTGATGTTTATTTATCTGTAATTGATGATTACCGTACTTTGGAAAGCATTAATAATGAGCAAATTATCTCCAAAGTTTCAGCTAATACAGAAGGCTATTTTGAATTTACAGGTAATCAATTAGATTCTGAACAAAAAATATACAAACTTCATGTTGATAATTGTGATTCAAACACTCAAGAAAGTAATCACTTTGATGGTCATTGTCTCGATAGTAAAGACATAATATTTATAGCAAAAAACACCGATACTATTCGGTTTCCGCTTTCCTTTGATGCGCAAATGTTCTGTGACATTAATTCCACAAACCTAAAAACTGCTGCATTTATAAAAATAGATTCTTTAAAAGAAGATATGAAATTTGCCTACTCTGAGTATAGAAGTAAAGCAAACCGAGAATTGAACAATAAAAAGTGGTTTAAAAAGCTTCAGGATTTTGGAGAAAACTTAAACGAACCACTTGCCGAATTATATATATTTTCATTTTTATCAGAAAGAGGAAATCAGTTTCATGATTATTATCTCGAAGATTTAAAAAAGACTACTTATTATGACGATTTATTAGTACGATTACAAGCTAAATACCCTAACTCCTCATACACTAAACAATACGAATCTGAAATAGCTTCAGACAAATACATATCTACTCCAACTCCAGAGACCTCAAGTTTTAATTGGATCTATTTTCTAATTGGATTATTGACAATATCTATCTTAATAAATCTATGGTTTGTTTTAAATTCAAAAAGAAAAAAACAAAACAACAAGCTGAGGCAAAAGAACAATTGACCAAACAAGAGCAAAATGTGTTGGAACTAATTCTAAAGGAAAACACTAATAAAGAGATTGCTGAAGCGCTTTTTGTGAGTGTAAGTACTGTAAAAACGCATATAAACAACGTTTACAAAAAACTAGAAGTAAACTCTAGAGATGAATTAAAATCCCTCTTTAACAAATAGTTACAAAATTCAACCTAGGTACTAGTACCGATTTCAACCTATATATTTTCTTTTTTCTTAATGTTTAGTGATGTTTGTCGTCAATCATCAAATCAAAAAACGAACATTATGAATTATTTTAAAATTGCCAAAAAATCAATCAGGTTACATCAATCTATTTCAACCTTTATTCTATTAGTTATATTTTTACTTCAAGTCTTAGTTTTTCGCAAGATAAAGCAGAAGCTGCAAATCTTGGCGAATTCACTTTTGAAGAAGAACTCATTGACTATGGCGCTATCAATCAAAACACCAATGGCATTAGAACTTTTAAATTTAAAAACACAGGAAAAGCACCTATTATAATTTCTAAAGTAAAAACAACTTGCGGATGTACTGTTCCTAAGTATTCAAAAAAACCAATTCTTCCTGGGGCGTCTTCTTCTATTGATATTAAATATGCAACCAATAGAATTGGCGGATTTTCCAAATCAATTACTATCGTTTCTAACGCTACTGAACCTCAAAAGAAGCTTAAAATAAAAGGAAATGTTATTGCTAAAACTACCGTTGCATTAAAATAAAATCACATGAAAAAAATCCATATATGCATTCTTGCTCTTTTATTATCAAACACAATACAGGCACAGAACATTAACAAAGAAATTTTAGTAGATGGAGAAACTCCTTTTCTTCTTGGTAAAATAAATAAAACCGGTTTAACTTCTAAAAATTATAACTCGTGGTTTTCTAAAAACTATGAGGATTACAAGCTAGATGAAACAAATATCAAAGCCATAGGCTCTAAACTTAAAGATTATCAAATAAAACTCTTTTTAGGCACTTGGTGTGGCGATAGTAAAAATGAAGTACCAAAGTTTTACAAAATTTTAGAAGCTTGTAATTTTCCAGAGGACCAATTAACGGTTGTGGCCGTAAGCAGAAAAGCTAATATGTACAAACAAAGCCCAAATCACGAAGAAGCAGGTTTAAATATACACCGTGTACCAACTATTATTTTCTATAAAGATGGAAAAGAAGTAAATCGTATTGTAGAGCATCCTATAGTTTCTTTTGAAAAAGACATTTTGAATATTGTTTCTTCTAACACCTATAAATCAAACTATCAAATTGTACAAAAAGTGAATACAATTATAGAAAATAGTGGATTAAAAGGTCTTAAAAAAGCATCTAAAAACATCATCAAATCAAATCAAAATAAAGTAAAAAGCTTATTCGAACTCAACACTTATGCCCACATTCTATTTACCACTAAACGTAAAAAGGAAGCTCTTGAAGTTTTAAAACTCAACACGAAATTATTCCCAAAAGAATACAAAGCATTTCAAAGTTTGGGCACAAAATATTATGCCTTAGGTAATAAGAAAAAGGCTAAAAAACTCTACAAAAAAGCTTTAAAATTAAGTCCCGAAAACGAAAAACTTATAAAAGCACTTAATTCTATTTAAAACTGATGTTAAAAGTTGTTCGCTAATTCTTGTAAATAACGTAATTTTGCACCTGCCTACCGAAAAAAGGGAGGCCTCAAAATAGAAATTAGCATGCAGCTTTCAGAACAAGAACAAGTAAGACGCGAAAAACTCGCAAAATTAAGAGCCTTGGGCATTAACCCTTATCCAGCAGATTTATTTCCTGTAAAACAAACTTCAAAGGATATTAAAACTGCTTTTGAAGAGAAAAAAGGTGGTTATAGCTGGTAGATTAATGTCGCGCCGTATTCAAGGAAACGCTAGTTTTGCTGAACTTCAAGATAGTGAAGGCAGAGTGCAAGTCTATTTTAATAGAGACGAAATTTGTACTGGAGACGATAAAAGCAAATACAATGATGTTTATAAAAAATTGCTTGATATTGGCGATTTTGTTGGTATTGAAGGCGAATTATTTACAACCAAAGTGGGTGCTAAAACCGTTATGGTTAAAGATTTTACGTTGTTAAGTAAAGCTCTTAGACCATTACCGTTACCAAAAACGGATGCCGATGGCAATACTTATGATGAGTTTAACGACCCAGAATTACGTTACAGACAACGTTATGCAGATTTAGTTGTAAATCCACATGTTAAAGAAGTCTTTGTTAAGCGTACTAAGTTATTCAATGCTATGCGTACATTTTTTAACGACGCTGGTTATTTTGAAGTAGAAACTCCTGTGTTGCAACCTATTGCTGGGGGTGCTGCGGCGCGTCCGTTTATTACACATCACAACGCTTTGGATATGCCGTTATACATGCGAATTGCCAATGAATTGTATTTAAAGCGCTTAATTGTTGGTGGTTTTGATGGTGTTTATGAGTTTTCCAAAAACTTTAGAAACGAAGGCATGGACAGAACCCATAATCCTGAGTTTACAGCTATGGAAATTTATGTAGCTTATAAAGATTACAACTGGATGATGGATTTCTGCGAGCAGCTGTTAGAACATTGTGCTATGGTAGTTAATGGGTCAACTCAAGCGACTTTTGGAGAGCATAACATAGATTTTAAAGCACCATATGCCAGAGTGACCATGGCAGATTCTATAAAGCATTTTACAGGTTTTGATATTACTGATAAATCTGAAGACGAAATTAGACAAGCTGCTAAAGATTTAGGCATCGAAGTTGATGCCACCATGGGTAAAGGAAAATTAATTGATGAGATTTTTGGCGAAAAATGTGAGGGTAATTACATCCAACCTACATTTATTACGGATTACCCAAAAGAGATGAGTCCGTTGTGTAAAGAGCATCGTGAAAACCCTGAATTAACAGAGCGTTTTGAGTTAATGGTATGTGGAAAAGAAATCGCAAATGCTTATAGTGAATTGAATGATCCGATTGATCAACGCGAACGTTTTGAGCATCAATTAGAATTGGCAAAAAAAGGAGATGACGAAGCTACTGCAACCATAGATTACGATTTTTTACGTGCTTTAGAATACGGAATGCCTCCAACTTCAGGTATGGGTATTGGAATGGATAGATTAATTATGTTTTTAACTAACAATCAATCCATTCAAGAAGTATTGTTCTTCCCGCAAATGAAACCCGAGAAAAAACCTTTGGCCATTAGTGATGATGCCAAAGCCATTTTGGAAATTCTAAACAAGTCCGAAAAACTGGAATTGGTAGATTTAAAATCACAATCCGGCCTGTCCAACAAAAAATGGGATAAATCCATTAAAGAGTTGACTAAGAATAGCTTGGCGAAGGTTGAAAAAACTGATGAGGGCTTGTTTGTTAAAATTGCTTAATAAAAAAGACACTATACATAAAAAGAAAAGCCAGTAATCTGTTGATTACTGGCTTTTTGCTTTAACTAAACTAACCAAACTAAACTAGAATTTAAATGTACATGACTTTTAAATTCTATACAAATAGACGACAAAACCTTCAATTACTTACACACATTTAGAAATGTTTAACAAGGGAAACTATTTTTTTATAATTTCTTTAAGAGATTAAGTCTGAGGTTGTTAATTTTTTTAAGAAAAAAGTGTTTCAAGCTGCTTATGATAAGCTTCATAATTAATTAAATCATTATGAGTTCCATCTTCAATAGTTATGAATTTCGTATTTGGTTTAGGAGCTATATCATATAATTTTTCAGCTGAATTGTAAGGCACAACATTATCATTGGTGCCGTGAAATATAGTTATTGGGAAATCTACTGTTTCAATAAACTGATAAGTAGGAAACTTATATTTTAATAACTGTTCTACAGGTAATATCGGAAATCTAGATTTACCAACATCTGCAATACTATAATATGGTGTTTCCAAAATCAATTGCTTAGACTCGTTTTTAGAAGCTATGTAAGCTGCAATACCTGTACCTAATGAACGCCCATATACTGTAATTTCATTTTCATTATAATCTTTTTTCAAATGGTCATAAAATAACTGTGCATCACTATAAAATGCTGCTTCACTTAATTTTCCTGTACTTTTTCCATAACTACGGTAGTCCATAATTAAAACATCATATTGCTTTTCAACAAAAAACTCTGCAATGGTTCCCCACCGTGATAAATCGCCTGCATTTCCATGAAAATATAAGATGACGCCTTTGGGTTTTTCAATTTTAAAATGAATGGCATTGAGTTGGGCACCATCATCTGTTTCAATATTTAACTCTTCAAAATTGTGATTGAATTGAAACTCATAATCTTGCTCTAAAACCGTTGGAAAGAACAATAGTTTTTCTTGCATAAAATATAATGCAGCTGTAATCATAACATAAAGACTTATTAAAACGAGAGCTAACTTTTTAAGCTTTCGTTTTATCGGGTTTTGAACTGTGTTTAACATTGATACTTGTGGTTGACAAATCGATATTTTGAGGCTTGCTTGTTAATATATCATGAATCATTTTATGATAGGATTCAAAGGTGTTTAAGTTTTTATGTCCACCACCAATAACAGTATGTAATTTGGTTAGTTTTGAATTTACTTTTGATAGTTTCACACTTGTTTTATAAGGAATCAACTTATCATTTGTGCCATGAATAATATGAATTGGGCATTGTACATATTTTAACCATTTGTAAGTTGGTAAAGGGTATTTTATCAAAATAGACAATGGCATAAAAGGTGCGTAACGCTTTGTAACTTTTGTTAAACTATAATACGGCGCATCCAATATCAATAGTTTTGGTTGATTCATGGAAGCTAGTTTTGATGCAAACCCAGAACCTAAAGAGCGCCCATAAAGTATAATTCTATCCTCGGTAGTGTGTTCCTTAATTTTATTATATACTTGTTGTAAATCACGCTTAATGGCTTTTTGCGAACGTTTGCCTGTACTTTTTCCAAAACCACGATAATCTACCATTAATACATTGTAATTATGCCTTGTAAAATCTACTGCAAATTTTCCCCAGCCTTTGATACTTTTAGAATTTCCTTTGAGGTACAACACAATACCTTTTGAAGGCCCCTTTAGGTTTAAAAAGCAAGCCGTTGATAACTGCGCCATCTCTGGTTTCTAAATTATGCTCTTCAATGTCTTGATTTTCATAATAAAACTCAAAATCTTTATGTAGCTTCTCTGGCTTAAACAGCATATAATCTTGTAAATAATACAAGGCTATACTAATTGCTATATAAACAATGAGTACAATTATTACAATGTATAACCAATAGGGCATCTAAAAGAGTTTGATTACTAAAATACGGAAATTAGTTTAGCTTATGTATTTCATAAATATATCTCGAAAAGGATCTTGATTTAAAACCGTATAATAAAACAAAGCTCCTAACCAGCCATGAAACAATCCCATGATGTAAATATTTTTCACTTTTAAATACACATATCCATAGAATAATGCCAATATAAATGTTCCAATCATTAACCAAATTGATGGAAAATGAACTACAGAAAACAAAACAGCAGTTATAAAAACGATAAACCACTTATTCAATTTAAAGTGATTTAAGTTTCCTGCAATAAGTCCGATAGTTAAAAATTGCTGAATACTTCCCCAAATAGGATAAGTTATCAAAATCGGTAAAATATGCCAAGTTAAATTCAAAGTGCCTTGATAATACCCAATGATAAAAAAAGACACAATTGCTACCAATCCAAAAGGCAACATCAATTTTACAGCTTTTTGAAAGTTATCTGTTCTAAAACCCCAATATTTTAAAACACCCTTTTCTTTTGAGTAACGATAGTACACATAGAAGCTCCAAGATAGTATAGCAAATACAACAAAAGGTAACCTCCAGTTTAGAAAATCCATAAATATAAATTTTCCTAATGCAGTTAAAATTACTGCAACTATTTCTAATATTCGCCTTCGTTCAGAAATTAAAGTATTTTTAGAAAACACTATTAAATGTTTGGTGAGCATTTGTTTCATCTAAATTCAATTTTTATAGGGATAATACGATAGGCATATTACCACAAGTATCAATAACATGATATAGAAAACTATACGCTTTACAAGTTCTTTCTTAGTTTTAAGGCTTAAGTACCAGTAAGTTGCTCCAAATATTAATCCAAGAGCAATTTGTATTGGTACAGAGATTAAAAAATCATTGATCCACCTCCTTCGATTGAGACAAAAAAAGTCATTATTATAGTTAACCAACCACTAAGTATTAAAATTAAAGGTCTAAAATATTGTTTCATAGCAAAGCATATTTAAAACCTCGCAACCATCATAGTTACGAGGTTTTGGGTTACTAACCAACCATCAAAACAACCCTTTAATTTTTTGTTTTGATTTAAATTTATTCAGGTTATTTATCGTCCTCTTCATTTCTATCAATGTATTGTACATCTCTAGTGTTTTTCTGCACCGCAATAGCAGCAAAAAGACTCAACAGAAAAGACATACCATAAAATCCCTTTTCACTTAATAGCAAATCTGCATTCCAAAGTCCAATAACCAAGAGCACAATAGATGTAAGTGTTGTAAACCAACTGATACTATAATAAATATCGGTTACAGGAATATCTTCCATTTTATCTCTTACAGCTTTTTGAACCGAAATAACCGAGAATAATCCAAATAATAATATTGTAAAATAATAGCCTTTTTCATTTAGCATCATATCAGCATTCCATAATCCTATACAGTAAGATGTCATTCCAATTAAAAGCGCAGACCAAGATGCTCCTATAAAAGCTGCTGTTGGTTTTTGATCATAAACTTTGACTTCCTTTTTCTTTTTGGTTTCTTTTAGGTTATCATCTACTGAAACTGTTGTTTGATAATTCATAATTTTTGTTTTAATGATTATGAGGCAAATTTGCATAACTTTGGTGTGCTGCAAAACACAGTTTTTTATTAAAACTGACGATATATTTTGTTATTTTTATCGTTATATCATTATATTTACTTTACTATAGATTATTTTTATGACGATTAAATGAATGATTTAAACAATATAGTTTCTACATTTTCAAAAGAAGAACAACAACGTTTTATTACTTATTTAGAGAAAAAGAATAAACGAACTGATACTAAAAACATACAATTATTCAAACTTTTAAGTCATGACGATTTAAACTCAGAAGACATTTGTTTGAAACTTTACGGCAATTCTAAAAAAGGCGCATATCACGCCCTACGGAAACGATTATTTCAATCTATTATTAGTTTTTCTGCAAATTCAAGTTTGGAAGATGAAAATTCCATTCACATGGAAATCATAAAATATATTCTAGCCTCTCGGAATTATTTACAACAGAAACACTACAAAACCGCATATAAAATTTTAAACAAAGCAGAAAGCATTGCTCTTGAGCATC
Source organism: Jejuia sp. G7-7 (assembly GCF_055808955.1). Lineage (NCBI taxonomy): Bacteria > Pseudomonadati > Bacteroidota > Flavobacteriia > Flavobacteriales > Flavobacteriaceae > Jejuia > Jejuia sp. G7-7. The sequence continues at coordinate 1,730,957 of NZ_JBVVSZ010000002.1, read as the reverse complement.
ATCTATTTCCACTTTTAAATGAAATTTATCACACTCAAATTCAATTTGCGCATGCATTTCCTTCTATTGATATAGATGTGCTAATTTCAAAATTCAATTCAAATAAAGAAAAACATCAATTAGAAGATCAATTAAACATTGTTTACTCCAAAATTAAATACAGATTAGCTCATAATGATACTTCAGATTTTCAAACAATTTTAAAAAACACGCTTCAAGAATTCAATATTAATAGTATTGATAAATTGTCATTTAAATCCTTATATCAATTGATAAGCATTGCTAGTGTTTCTGCTTTCGCCACCAATGATTATCTTAAAATCGAGTCGTTTTTAATCAATTCGTATAAATCTATAGCATCATACAAAGACAGAGAAAAACAACCTTTTTATCATATTCAGATTTTATATTTAATAGCTAATACACTATTTAGAAATAAAAAATTCGAAGCATCAGAAATGTATTTAGAATTAATGTGTGAGTATATGGTAAATCATAAAACCAAATATTACAACACCTTCAAACTAAAATATAATATGTTGCTGGCTTTAAATTGGAATTACTCAAATAAACAAGAGCAAGCCATCGCATTACTAAAACCATTTTTAAATATTAAACATACCGACGTTGAATCTATTTTAGATATTCATTTAAGTTTAATCATGTTTTATTTTCAAAATGAAGATTTTAAAAATGCGCAGCAAATACTTTCAAAGTTTTATCATAGTGACAATTGGTACACCGAAAAAACAAACAAAGAATGGGTTATAAAAAAGAACCTTATTGAAATTCTATTACATATAGAGTTAGGAAATGTGAACTTGGTAGAATCTAAACTTTTAAGTTTTAAAAGACAGTATTATGAGTATCTAAAATCTATTGGCCAACAACGGGTTATGACCTACCTAGAACTCGTAACAATGTATTACAAAAATCCTGAAAACATAACTTCAAATAAATTCAAAAACTTAGTTGAAAACTCTTTTGACTGGATTGAACCGCAACAAGAAGATATTTTTGTAATGAGTTTTTATGCTTGGTTAAAAAGTAAAATGGATAAAGAATCTATTTATAATACTACTATGGAACTTGTAAAACGTGCACAACTTGAAAATTAAAAATAGTATATATTTGCCACATGCCTAAAAACGCCCTATTTTTTGCTATCCCTTTGCTTTCTTACTTTTTGTAATGCACAAGAAAAAGACAGTATTGTATTTAAAAACGGAATTGATAGACCTAGCATTCTGGCAACACACCACTTTGGTATTTTTAGTGCTAGAATTAATCAGAATTTTAAAATAACACCTCCGAAAACCAAAACATTTTCTTTTAATTACACGAGCGGCAATAATTTCCATCCATTTGTTGAAGCTTATTTCCCCAAAGACCCCTCTGTTAGGGAAGAGCTAAGTAAAGTCATTTGGTACGCTAGAAATTACACTTTTATTAACCAAGAAACTACACCTGCCGATTATATGAATATTGTGATTGATGCAGTTATTAAAGAGTTTCGTTTTAATTACAACATACCTATCTCAAAAGAGCATGAATTAGGTTTTACATTACGCTCCTATCTTATTACTAAAGGAAAGCACCCTTTTTCCTTTTTCACAAGTGATGAAAGCATTGAATGGTTTCACAGTAATATTGCTGGAGGCGAAGACCCCTATGGCAGACGCTATTACGGACTTAATCAAGTAAACTTTAGATATAATGATAGAAACGGGAGAACTCTGGAATTGAATCAAAATGACTTTTTTATTGGTGGTTTTGAGTTCAATCACTTTTATTATCCTTCGTTTTTAAGAAATGAAGACCGACGTATTTATGCAAACTTTGGAAGTCATCTAGGAATCAATACGTCAAAATTCAACAAGTCACTAGATTACGGCGTCTCACTTAATGCTGTAAAACGCATCATCCTTAAAAATAAAAACGAATTCAATTTTGGACTAGGCACAAGCGTACTTCACAAGAATTTTATCGCTTCTAAAAATAATATTGATTTAGGTACTAATGAATATTTAGGAACTTTTGAAGTCGCATTAGAATTTACAAAATACACTCAAAAAGGTAATTACCATGCATTTGGCATTAACTATCATTCACAAACACGTTATAACAAAAAAGCAGAAGCAGACTACTTTAAACTTTTAGGTAAATGGCAAGAAATAAATGGTGGTTGGCAAAATGGTGTCGCTACTTTATCTGCCACATTAACCGATTGGAACTTTATTTACACCTACGGTAGACGCAACTACAAAATTTCTCTGTTTTTCAAAGAAGATTTTACTGTTAACAATGCCCCCGATTTCCAAACAGGAATAAATTTTGAAATTCCCGTTTTCAAGAAATAAACGCTCCTCTACTTGTTAACTTTCCGTTAAAAATAATTGCATTTTTAAACCTTTCTTTTTTTACTAGTCCAAGCATTAACAACTTAAAATTTTATACCATGAAGAAACTGTTTATAATTACAATGGCAATTTTTGCAATGCAAATTACATCTGCTCAAGCCAATAAAAGAGGTTCAAAAGCTATGAATTTAGCTCCTGAAGAAATGGCAACCTTACAGACTAAAAAAATGACTTTGTTTTTAGACTTAAACAAATCGCAACAAGATGATATATATGCAATTAGTTTAGAAAATGCTAAAATGAGAAAAACGAGGATGACAGAAAGAAAAGCTAAAAAAGAAAGTGGAGAAGCCACAAAACCTACAAAAGAACAACGCTTTGAAATGGTAAATAAAATGCTAGATCACAAAATTGCTATGAAAGCAAAGATGAAAAAAATATTAAATGATGAGCAATATGCCAAATGGGAAAAAGCTCAAGCCAAAAGACATGCTAAAATGAAAGGTAAAGCCAAGAAAAAGTATGCTGGCAGAAAGAATAAATAAATTGAGTTTTATTTAGTTTAGTGATTTTTATTTAGTTAAAGTGAAAACATCTCCAAAATTGGAGATGTTTTTTGTTGAACTTATTATCTTGATTTTGCAAACCTATGTACTGCATTAATAGTAAAATCTAAATCCTCATAGGTTAAAGCATCTGTGATAAACCATGTTTCAAAAGCACTTGGTGCAATGTAAACACCATTGTTTAGCATACTATGAAAAAATGCTTTAAACGTATCGTTATTGCCTTTTGCTGCGGTTTCAAAATCTACAACATCTCCATCATCAAAATGTACAGATATCATTGAGCCAACTCGATTTATGGTGTGAGTCACATCATTTTCAACCAAAACTTTTGAAATTCCTTTGTGTAAATATTCTGTTTTTTCAGCTAAACGTTTAAACACATCAGCATCATTATTTAACTCAGTTAACATTGCTAAACCAGCTGCCATTGCTAACGGGTTTCCACTTAAAGTACCTGCTTGGTATACTGGTCCTAATGGCGCTAAATGGTTCATGATTTCATTTCTTGCTGCAAAAGCACCAACTGGTAATCCGCCACCAATAACTTTTCCAAAGCACACAATATCAGCATTAACACCATACAATTCTTGCGCACCGCCTTTTGCAAGTCTAAAACCAGTCATTACCTCATCAAAAACAAGCAATATGTTATTGGCATCACACAAAACCCTTAAGTTTTCTAAAAAACCTTCTTTTGGAGGAATACACCCCATATTACCTGCAACTGGCTCTATGATAACACATGCTATTTCATTTTTATTTGCCTCAATAAGTGTTTTTACATTTTCAATATCATTGTAGTTTGCTAGCAAAGTATCCTTAGCAGTTCCTTTTGTGACACCAGGACTATTAGGTGTTCCAAACGTACTAGCACCACTTCCCGCTTGAATTAAAAAAGAATCCGAGTGTCCGTGATAACACCCGGCAAACTTTACGATTTTATCTCTCCCTGTAAAACCACGTGCTAAACGTACCGCACTCATACATGCTTCAGTACCGGAATTTACAAAACGAATTTTATCTATATTTGGCACCATTGAAACAGCTAATTCGGCAATTTGAGTTTCAATTTCTGTTGGCATTCCAAAAGATGTGCCTTTTTTAGCTTTTTCGATAACAGCTTTTACAACCGGCTCATGAGCATGCCCTAAAATCATTGGCCCCCAAGAGTTAATGTAATCTATCAAGCGGTTTCCATCTTCATCATACAAATAGGCGCCTTTGGCTTCTTTTACAAAAATCGGGGTCCCTCCTACACCTTTAAACGCTCTTACTGGCGAATTTACGCCTCCCGGAATTACTTTTTCAGCATCTGCAAATAATGCACTACTTCGTTTATAAATCATTGTGAAATTTAATCAGTTTTTATTTTTAAAATTTGGCCTATGGAAATAGTAGTACCCTCTATATCATTTTGCGCTTTCAAGTCATCAACACTAACATTATGCAGCCTAGATATGGAATACAAAGTATCTCCTTTAGCAACAATATGAGTTATTTCGTCTTTAGAAAAATTTCTACTTGAAGAATTTACACCTAAAACTTCATCATCATATTTATACAATTGATAGCGCTCAATTAAAGCTATTAATTTTTGAGGATATTTTCTATCGGTTGCATAACCCGCAGCTTTTAAACCTTTAGCCCAACCTTTATAATTACTAATTTTTAAATCAAAAAGATTAGCATATCGCTTTCTGGAAGTTAGAAATAATGAATGATCTCTAAACGAATATTTTGCATTATTGTATTTCCTGAAACATTCCCCTTTTTTATCATCATCGTGATAAATTTTTGCGCCAGACCAAGTATGACATTTTATTCCGAAGTGATTATTTGCTTCAACTGAAAGTCGTCCTTTTCCAGAAGCAGATTCCAAAATTCCTTGAGCCAAAGTAATACTTGCAGGAATATTATAAAGCGTCATTTCTTTTTGAGCAACTGCCTTATAGGTCTCAATGTATGCCTCTGTAGTAGTTAAAATCGATTTTGGAGTTTCAGTTTCTACTTCCCTTTTAGGTTCTACTTTTTTTGAAACAACTTGTTCAGTCTTTTTGGTTTTTGATTTTTTGGTAACTACGCTCTTTTTAGTACCACAACTAAACACAAAAACACCTAAAACTAATAAAATCAATATTCGCTTCATCAAACTTCTATTAAGGGTAAACTTTTCTTTTTTAACATCACGTTCATACCTCTTATTCCTTGTAAACCTCCAGTATGAATTACTAGTACTTTTGAACCTTTTGGGAAATAATCTTTTACTATCAAATCTAAAACTCCAAATAACATTTTACCTGTATAAACAGGATCTAGTTGGATATTATTTTCGGATTTAAATTGATTTATAAAACGAATTAATTCTGAATTAATTTTAGCATAACCACCAAAATGATAATCCGTTATTAAATCCCAATTGGTTTTAGTTACAAATTTACTAATATCTTGATGTAAAAACGAACCTTTTAAAGCAGGAAAACCTAAAACTTGTTGACTAGGTTTTGAACAATTTATTAATCCAGAAATAGTGCCGCCTGTTCCAACAGGGCAACATATATAATTAAAATCAGCATCATTTTTAGCCAATATCTCTTGGCAACCTTTTACAGCCAGAATATTTGTCCCACCTTCTGGAATCATATAAAACGCATTAAATTCATCTTTTAAAGTTTTTAAAAAAGTTTCGGAATTTTTGACTCTATAATCTTCTCGAGAAACAAACTTAAATTGCATACCATTTTCTTTTGCAAATTTTAAAGTAGGATTGGTTTCAATCTTATTTTGTAATTCTTCGCCTCTTATTATGCCAATAGTTTTAAAACCAAGAATATGTCCTGCGGAAGCTACTGCGGCTATATGGTTTGAAAACGCACCACCAAAAGTAAGCAAGGTATCGAAACCCTGCGTTTCAGCCTCTTTAAGATTGTATTTTAGTTTTCGGTATTTGTTACCTGAAACAAAGGCATGTAATTCGTCTTCACGTTTTATGAATAGCTTTATATCCTTTCCCTTTGGAAGTTTTATTTGTGTATTTCTAGTATTTTCAAACTCAAAATTCATTACTCGCGAAGATACTTTAAAAAGCTCCAAAAACGCCTATGTTTTAAATACTTCAAATCAGATTCATTATGGTATGCTTCGCGTTCAAAAGAAATATTACGATACGCTTTTTGCCAATTTTTATATTGAATAAGTCTTACCAGAAATTCTATAGAATACCATAAATAAAATGGAATTACTAGTAATTCTAATTGCTGTCCTAAATGTATTTTTTCATGATTAATTAAGGTTTTACTGAACTTTAATTCCTTCTTGCTCAAAAAGATAAAAGGAAAAATTGAAATGCCAGTATACCCCTTTGGCACTATATATTTTGAAATGAAAATCATACTTAAATCGGTTCAAAAACCAAACCACAAATTAATTCTTTAAAATTAAATATCTTTGTAAGACATGAAAAAGATTATCCCTATTGAAGAAGACGACTTTTACCTCACACCCGAAGGTTACCGCTGTTTTACAGAACAATACCATTTAAAACGTGGTTATTGTTGTGAAAGCGGATGCAGACATTGCCCATATGGCTATGATAAAAGTACCAATACCGTAAAACGTTGAATATTACAGCTATGTGGTACGATTATTGATGCTTTTACGATTATTAAGAGAAATTTAAACACTACGTAAAAAAGAAAAATTAAAATATTGTAACTATGAAAAAATTATTTAAAACTTTGCCCATTATCGCGCTACTAATTGTAGCAACATCTTGCTCATCAGTTAGAGTATCTACTGATTACGACAAAAAAGCCAATTTTGATACTCATAAAACGTTTGCTTTTTTTAAAACGGGCATTGATAAAGCAGAGATAAACGATATTGACAAACGCCGTATTCTACGTGCTATTGAAGCAGAACTTTTAGCAAAAGGTTTTACAAAATCTGAAGACCCAGATTTACTAGTAAGTATTTTTACAAAATCTAACCAACGTGTTGATGTTTACAATAATGCTTGGGGCATGGGTGCCTGGGGCTGGGGTGGTTTTGGTCCTTGGGGCGGCGGTTTTGGTCCTGGTTGGGGCTGGGGTTGGAATCAACAACCAGCAGTTTCCACAAGTACGCAAGGTGTACTTTTTGTAGACTTAATTAATGCCAAGAAAAAAGAATTGATATGGCAAGGTATGGGTACAGGTATATTAAGTAGAAATGTGGATAAAAAAGAAGAACGTATTAAGGAATTTGTTTCTAAAATCTTAGAACAATATCCTCCTGGGGTTTAGAAATAAAAATAAAAAAAGCGACTCAATTGAGTCGCTTTTTTTATTTACGAACTATTTTTAATTAAATTTAATTTTTAAGGCATCATAAGAATTAGATTTAATTCCAATTAACCCAGATTTAGTTTCTCCTTTTTTAATAACAGTCCCATAAATACTATTATCAACCATTTCTGTTTTAAATTTTGTGTTTGCTGAACCAGCAGCAATCATATTACCCGCAGCCAAACCAGGTCCTAAAATCAAACCTATAGGTGTTGAGCTTGTTGTTTCTTGAAAACCATTTCTGGTTTCAGTTGTATAAAGATTTACTGGCGTAAGCAGTAAATAAAACAAATGAGTTGCTGGACTTTGCTTAAGTGTTTTAAACGTTTTTTCTAAATCCATAACATGAACATCACTTTCATTTGCATAAGCCAAACTAAAATCTTTTCCAAAAGTTAAATCTCTATCAGTATTATTAGTGATTTTTATAGCAACTAATTTAACACCTTTTTTTCTTCTTTTTTAGCATATTTCTTATCAAGTAAATCATATTTATACTCTAATTTAATTTGCTTATTCTCATTTTGTGACAAATAATTTAAAGTATTAGGTTTAATATTTCTGTACGATGACGCACAACTAAACATTGACATAATGATGACTAGTAGTATAGCCATTTTAATAATTCTCATAAGTTTCGGTTTAAATTCGTAGCAAAAGTATTAATTATTTGAAATAAAAATATGACAAATATCATTACATCACAATATCATTTTTCCACTCGTAAGGTTTAGGAATATCTGTATCATCAATAAGTTGTCTGATATCAATTTCAATACCTCTACTCATATCAGTAATCGGGATATCATTGGGGCCGCCTTCAAACGGATTTTCTGTATTTTCCCCTATGGCTTCCATAGTATGAAACACCCAAGCAATTAATGCACTAAAGGGTATAGAAAACCAAACAAAATGTTTCGCAATAAACTCCTGTATTAAATGACCTATAGAAGTATGGGATTCATGATTTGCCAAATCTTCTAAAATATGATCTCCAATAGATTCAAAACCTTCCATAATACCAAAAGGTAATAGAATAATAAAAATCCATACAAAAAGATAGTTTAAAGTTGCAAATTGCCTAGGATAAGGAAAGTTTTTAATACGTTCACTTTTACCCTGTAAGGTATAGAATTCAACAAGTATGTTTGCCATTTCCATGTGCCGGAAATCTTCAATCAAACCTTCATCCATCAACTCTTTTAATCGCCTGGATTGCACACCTAAAATTTGAGATGGCTTATTCCCTTTTACAAATACTTCTTTAAAATCAGCATCAGATAAATAGGGTTTTATTTCGTCTTCAAGCATTATTTCATCTTCACAAACTCTAAAGTAATTTTCCCTAAATTCTCTATTAGATTTTGTTGCTTTTAAATGCATTTCCCAGGGCTTGTCTTCTCGCAATTGATAACGCAACGCCGTTAACCACGCTACATGCCTGTGTACCAATTCCCGTTTTATAGTTTGCAACTCAACATCTGTTCTTTTTTGTTTAGCATGTGTATTATCTATAAAATCTTTTACCATAATAGTCCAAGATCGAGATGAGTTTACAATTCCTCCCCAAATTTTTCGGGCTTCCCATAAACGGTCATAAGACGCATTATTTTTAAAACTCACAATAAAAGCCACAGCAGTACCTAAAACACCTAAAGGCAACCATGGCACATGCAGCCATTTTAAGCCAACAACATCAAATAACACAACGGGTATTAGTGCAATTAATAAGAATAAAAAAATGTGTCTTCGGGTCCATTTTAAAACACCTTTTACTGGAAATATCCGTCTGGTATACATGTAATTTAATTATGAAATTTAGAAATCTAAATATATGGAAATCTTTATTGTTATCTTATTTAGAATTCATTTATAGATTCAAACATTGAAATAAAACTTAAAATATATGTCATTTAATGAATAATTCGTATTTTTATAAAGGTTTTACATGTAAAAATTAGCAATGTCGGAATTATTTGAATCTAACGAAATACTTCAAAAGCTTCCAAAGCATTTGAAGCAGTTTATAAAACCTCAAAATTATGAGGATTACTCTGCTATTGATCAAGCCGTTTGGCGCTATGTGATGCGAAAAAATGTAGATTTTTTAAGTCATGTTGCGCATAGTTCTTATTTGGAAGGCTTAAAACAAACTGGCATTTCGATTGACAGTATCCCTAATATGTATGGCATGAACCGTATCTTAAAAGATATTGGTTGGGCAGCTGTTGCGGTTGATGGTTTTATTCCCCCCAATGCGTTTATGGAATTTCAAGCTTATAATGTTTTAGTTATTGCAAGTGATATCCGTCAATTAGAACATATTGAATACACGCCTGCTCCAGATATTATTCATGAAGGCGCAGGGCACGCCCCTATTATCGCAAATCCTGAATACGCAGAATACTTAAGACGTTTTGGAGAAATTGGATGTAAAGCTATTTCTTCAGCTAAGGATTATGAGTTATATGAAGCTGTTAGGCATTTATCTATAATTAAAGAAGCTCTTAATTCAAATGATGATGATATCGCCTCCGCTGAAGCAAAAGTTGAAACATTACAAAAGAATATGGGCAAGCCCAGCGAAATGGCTTTAATTAGAAATTTACATTGGTGGACCGTTGAATATGGTTTAATTGGAAGTATTGAAAACCCAAAAATATATGGTGCTGGTTTATTATCATCCATTGGAGAAAGTGCTTGGTGCATGACAAATGAAGTTAAAAAACTACCATATGACATAAATGCTACCTATAAAGATTTTGATATTACAAAACCCCAACCTCAGCTTTACTTCACACCCGATTTTGCGCATTTAAGCTTGATTTTAGAAGAGTTTGCAAATACCATGGCATTACGCAAAGGTGGACTTTCTGGAGTCAATAAATTAATTGCTTCAAAAGCTTTAGGGACTATAGAACTGAGTACAGGCCTTCAAATTTCTGGAATTTTCAATTCGATCATTGAACATGAAGGCAAACCCATTTATACTCAAACTGAAAGCAAAACTGCTTTAGCGTATCGCGAAAAAGAATTGGTTGGTCATGGTACAACTACGCATTTAGAGGGTTTTGGTTCTCCTATCGGAAAACTCAAAGGCATTAATCTGGCTATCGAAGATATGAGTCCGCGTGATTTAGCTGCATACAATATTTATGAAAAACGTATTGTAAATCTTGAATTTGAAGGAGGTATTAAAGTTTCAGGAGAAATCATCACAGGAAAACGCAATCTTCAAGGTAAAATTATTTTAATCAGTTTTAAAAATTGTACTGTAACACATAATGTTACTATTTTATTTAAACCAGAATGGGGTGTTTATGATATGGCTGTAGGGAAAGATATTGTTTCAGCTTTTTCGGGGCCTGCAGATTTGCATAGTTTTGATTTAATTACCCATAAAACGTCATCAAACACCATTCATATTAAAAAATCAAAAGAGCGATTAATACTTGAAAGCTTATATCAACAGGTTAGAGATTATAGGGATGGCGTTAACAAAACCATTTCTAGAACTAAAGTTTTAGAACAACTTATTGAAGAGTATCCAAATGATTGGTTATTATCTGTAGAACTTTATGAATTAGCGTATCTTGGAAATGAAACTGAATTGTGTAAAAAGATTTTAAATCATTTAGAAAACATCAAACAAAACAATCCTAAAGTTGGACATTTAATTGATGATGGGTTAGAGATTGTGAAGAAGGACACTATTTTGAAATAAATTCTTTCGGAACTAAATCTATTAACCAAACTCCATTTTCAGACTTAAAAAATATTAAACCAGAATTATACATATCCAATGCCCTAACTTTTAAAATAATAGCTTTTCCTCTTCGACTTCCAACTCTGCTCGCTGTCTCAACTTCTTCACTTAAATGAACATACTGTCTATTCATCTTTTGTAAACCATTTTTCATAATAGAATCAATAAATTTTGAAACCGTACCGTGGTATAATATTTCTGGAGGCATCTGTTGTTTTAATTCTAAATCAATAGTATCTGTCGAATGCCCTTGATTTGCTCGAATCTTGCTTTTATCTTCACTAAACGAAAATCTTTGTTTATCATTAGTTACAACAACTTCTTCTAAGTCGTCCATTGAAAATTTCAATTTTGTATTAGATAAAATTTCCATCACATTTGCCCAACCATTCTCATCTAAATTCAATCCGATTGTTTCTGGCTTATGCCTTAATATCAGGCTTAAAAACTTACTAATTTGTTTTTTGTTTTGTTCTTTCATTTTTAAATAACTTTAAACTGAGTTACAAAATCATTTTCAATATCCCTATAACTATTTGTACAATATATATGGTTTATTGTTTCTTTTAACTCATCAAATCCATAATTAAATTGTCCATGAGTTACATACAGAAACACTTTGCTTGCACCTTGATTTTTTAAAGTTTCAGCTAAAATTTTAAAGGTTCTTCCGCCATCTGCTAAATCATCTACTATCAAACACTCTTTTCCTTCAACATTACCTTGAATTGAAATTTTTGGGACACCATTAACCCTTACTTTATTTGAAGGAATCAAATCTGCATTCAATCTTTCAGCTATATAATGTGTGGTTTTATATGCGCCAGCATCTGGACTTACCAATACAGGACTTCCAATGTCTTGATACACTCTATTCACATAATCTAAACTACTCAAAGCAATTGAATTGTTGATTAAAGCTAAAGCCACACTACTATGCGGGCTTAATATTTCAACTTTATCAAAGTTCATAGCATTTATAAAATTTGCTATTACTTTTAAATCAAATGATTCTCCTTCTTTAAATCTTCTATCAGATCGTTGACCTATAAGACAGAAAATAGTTAGAAAAGTATTTAAATTTTTATTAGTAGAATTTTCATTGTCCCAAACTTCTTTTATTGATGCTATTTTAAATAAATCTTCATAACTGTTCCCTCTAATTTTAATATGTAAATCACCTGATTTTATTATTTTAGCAGAAACTTGTCCGTCTTTAAATTTGTTTATCTCGTATTTCATCTGTCAGTTTTTTTAAATAATTATATGATTCTACCAAACCAGCCCTGTCATCTAATAAAATATTATAATAAGGCTTTCTAGTTTTCATAATCGGGTTTTCGTTTATTAAGTCGAAAGGGATATTTCTATTTTTTAAATCTAATTTAATAGTATTCAATTTTTTATTTTCATTTCCTGTGAATAGTATTAAAGTAAAACCTAGCGATTTACATGTTCGCAATAAGCTTATTATCTTATTGTAACTAATACCTTGATTGTGATAATCAAAAACTGTATTATCATAATCATAAGCTACAAAAAGGCTTTTATGCTGTTGGTAATCTTGTTTCAATCTTTCGTAAAAGTTAAAATTAAATACATCCATCGATTTGTTTTCTTATTTGTTCTAAATTAGTCATATTGAAAAAGGTTCCGTTTTCATAAATTAATTGTAATTCGCCTTCGGCTTCTTCTGTTTCTGAAACCCCATCAACCAATTTATATTCTCCGTCTTCCAAAGTTACTTTTATTAATCCTTTAGCAGATTTTTTAACACCATCATCAGTTACAGGGTTTTTGAAAATCTCCCTTCTTTCTCCTTTAACTACAACAGATGTTGCCTTCATAGCAAAACCAAATGTATCCCTTGTATTAAATTGATACGTAAAAGAGCCAATCCCTAAAACCACATTTGTAGTTGCAAAACCTTTATCGTGTAATCTTTGGCATATTTGTTCTGCTCTTTCCGTAGTAATACTATCTCCGTAAATTGCTCCAATATGCGAATCTAAAACCTTGAATCCTTGTTCATTTATTTCTCCTCCAAAAATATCCCAAAGTAGCTCAACAACACCTTTCTCTTGTGGAGAACCATTACCTAGTTCTCTATTTTTACCGCATATAATTTCTACTGGATCTCCGCTATCTGGTCTAATTACCAATTTTCCATCTCTTTCTAAAATCTCATTCTTTAATTTTGGTAAATAATCTGTTAATACTTTCCACAAATCCCAAGTATCACTTACTACTGACAGAATACCTGATGGATAAGTTTCCATTAAATTTATAAATGTACCTATTTCATCATCTTTCGTTCCCGCACACATAACAGAGTGTTCGGTTGCATTTACAGAACCTACCACAAAACCTTTAGCATCATAATACTCTCTTAAACCACTAATTACTGGAAGCGTATCAGAACCTAAAAATACACTTGCATGACCCATTCCTGAAGATAAAGCACTTTGAAGCCCTCCCATACCTCGCATTGAAAAATCATGTCCTTGAAAATCGATAAAAGCAAGATTTTCTTTATCCGTAATTACTGCCCATTTTTTAAAAATTCGTTTGTATAATAATGCAATAGAAGCAGATGTCATAGGTTGCCAAAGCATTGTAGATAAAATGGTTTCTAAAAAATTTGTAATCCAATAAAACTCTTGTTTAGTATTTACAACTGTCAACATTGGAATCCTAATTGGTACTTCCACACCCTCCGGTAACGATTTTATTTTTATTGGTAAATATTGTAAATCGTGTAGCGCCTCTAAATGTGAAATATCATATGAAGTACCTAGGTACAATGAAAGTTCTTCTTTAATATAATTACAAACGTCTTCTTTTGATTTTGAAAAAAGTTATCTTCAAAATAATCGTGCAACCATTTTATAACATATTGCTGACCGAAAGATAGAACTTTTTCACACCCATCAGGCGCATACTTATTACTTCTAGGAGTCCAATTTGAATAAACCTCTTCAGTTCCTTTTGGGTATTGTTGATGATGTCCTGTTTTGTATCCGTCTGTTAAAAGTAATGCGTTCATAAATATATGTATTTGCGTAATTATTACACAAATATACATTTCAATATTTATATTCACAAATTTGTTTTGCGTTATTTTTACGTATACTAATTAAAATATTGATTTTCAGTATTTTAAATCTCAAATATTATTCCTTCTTTTTTCAATTGGAAGTAACGTTTTTGATTAAATTGGAATAAATTAGCAGGTCTTCCTGAACCTTTAGATACTTTTTCATTTAGTTCATCTAGAACATTTAGGCTGATTATTTTCTTTCTAAAGTTTCGTCGATCAATCGACCTACCTAACAAAGTTGTGTATAATTTTTCTAAATCTGAAAAAGGAAATTTTTTATCTAAAAGCTCAAATCCAATGGGTTCATAAGTTATTTTCCCTCTAAGTCTATCTATTGCAATATTTAATATCTTTTCATGGTCGAACGATAATTCTGGCAGTTGCTCTATATTAAACCATTGTACTTGTTCTGCATCTGTAGATGCAAATATTTTAAAAGCATCAGGTCTTACCAAACCAAAATACGCAATAGAAACTACCCTGCCCCTTGGATCTCTAGTTGGTGCTCCAAATGTATAAAGTTGTTCTAAATAATTAATTTTAACTCCTGTTTCTTCATGAAGTTCTCTTTCTACAGCACCTTCTAAAGATTCTTCATTTAAAACGAATCCACCTGGTATTGCCCATTTCCCTTTAAATGGAGCATATTTTCTTTTTATTAATAATACAGAAATAACCTCTTGTTCATATCCAAAGACAACTGCATCAACCGAAATTTTTATAGATTGTTTGTCCATTACAATACTTAATTACTATCTAAACCGCTTCAAAGTATTCTTAGTAAATTCACTCAACACCAATTTCCCACTCATTTCAGCGCGTTCTTCTAAAAGCGTATCCCAATCGTCCGTGCCTGTCCAAAACACTTTTTTTATTTCCTTGAGTGCTTCAGGATTGTAACTTGCTAATTTTTCGGCCAAAGATTTTACAGCATAATCTAACGCTTCAACCGTATCAAAAACATCAGCATATAAACCTTTTTCTTTTGCAAATTGAGTAGAAAAAAGTTTCAGCATCAATCGTCATTTGAGACATGGCAATTTTACCAATTTTACGAGATACTACTGGCTCAATTACAAAAGGACCAATACCTATACTTAATTCGCTTAAACGAATTGAAGCATATTTAGTTGCCAAACAATAATCGGTTGCAGCTGCAAGACCTATACCACCACCAACGGTTTTTCCTTGAACACGACCAATGATTAATTTTGGACATTTTCGCATGGCGTTAATAACGTTGGCAAAACCTAAAAAGAAGGCTTTTCCTGTAGTTTCATCTTCTATGGCAATAACTTCGTTGAAACTCGCTCCAGCACAAAAAGTTCTATCTCCACCACTTTTTAAAACTATTACTTTAACTTCATCATTAGTTCCCGCATCAATAATAGTTTGTTCTAGTTTTGATAAAGTATCACTTGGCATAGAGTTTCTATTGGGATGAAAAAACTCTATAAATCCGACACTATTTTCAATAGTAAGTGTAACGTAAGGCTGCATAAAAACGATTGTTATTAAGGGATGAATATACACAAAAATTTACGGAATTGTATGCTTTAAAATTGCCCTTTTGTTTAAATAATGATTAATTTTAATGAAAAATAAAGTATGGGGATTTTAAGTCGGTTATTCAAAAATAAAGCTCAAAATATCAAAGAATTTTTAAACCGTGATGCTGTAATTCTTGATGTAAGAACAGAGCGCGAATGGAACGAAGGGCATTTACCAAATGCAATTCACATCCCACTAAGTGATTTAAAAAACCATGTTGATGCCATTAAAAAAATGAATAAACCTATCATTGCACATTGTAAAAGTGGTGTTAGATCTGCTAGAGCAGCAAAACTTTTAAAGTTTTATAAGATTGAAGCTATTAATGGTGGTGGTATTGGAGATTTACAGAAACTTATAGTTTAATATGTTGTAAATCTTCCTGATTTCCAATTGGGGTTTCATTGTATTGCAACGTCCAACCCAAAGAATTTGTGAGGATATAAAATTTAGCTAATTCGCTAATCAATCTATTTTTTGCATTCGATTTTAAATCTGAAGCTTCTATCTTTTTTGTTAAAGATTGTTTTACTGTTTTCTTTATATCGTTATAATCATCAGCTTCAAACGGATTTAAATAATCAGCTTGCACATCATAATATTCCAAATCTGGATTAATCTTTATTTCTTCTTCAGGAATACTAACAATCGTTAAAGTTTTACTTGCTTCATCTACATTATACTCAATTTTACTTAAATCATAAGCAATAGTAACTTCAGCATTTACAACAACAAGTGCTTTCTTTTTAACAGAAATTAAATCACCAAATATATCTTTTGAGTTTTTGTAATTGAATACCTCGCTAAAATGACCTTCGGTAACAATCAGTTTTCCAACATTATTAATTTGTTGTTGAATTAAGGCTGAACTTTCTTGAAGCACAATTTTATCTTCATGCTTATCTCCACAATATTTGAAAGTAAATAGAACTACAAGTGTAATTATAACACCGAATAGAATTTTTCGCATGTACTAATTTAGAAATAATTTAAGACAACAGCGTATTAATATGCTAAATTTAGCGCAAAAAAACATCAGTTTCCTTCGACATAAGAAGTCTAAACCAATGTAATTAATCAACTATACTAACACTACAAATGTATAAACTTTCTGTATTTACTATGTTACTTTAAAGTTAAACCTAGTTTAAATTAAGTTATTCTTTTTTGCTTTTTGGACAGCTTCTAGCTTATTATGTACTTGTAGTTTTTTATAAATATTCTCGATATGCTTTCTGATAGTTCCTGTTGACAAAATTAAGTTATCTGCAATGGCATTGTAACTCAATCCTTTGCTTAAATGTTCTAAAACTTCGGTTTCTCTATTTGTTAACGTGATATCTTCTTTATCTTGCGGACTTTGAATTTGAATAGGATTTCGTAGTAATTTAAGCGTTTTCATTGCAATTGAAGGATTCATTGCCGCACCACCGTTTAGGGTTTCAATAATACCATCATGTAAATCTTTAGGGTTTACTTCTTTTAGTAAATAACCATCAGCTCCAGCTTTTATAGCATTGAAAATATTCTCATCGTTATCAAAAACCGTCAACATTATGATTTTAATATGCGGATATTTTTGTTTGACAACTTCGGTAGTTTCTATACCATTTAAAACCGGCATTTCAATATCCATTAAAATAATATCTAGATTGTGATTATCTTCTAACTGATCCAATAAATCGGAACCATTTATTGCAGAAAACTTCACATTAATATCTTCAAAAATGACAATTTCTCTTTTACTGCTGTTATTAAAAAAGAATTATCGTCTACTATGGCAGTTTTAATATTCATATGTTTTATAAATCTACGTAAAAATCGGCATTCTTTATCTCAAATTCAATACGTAAAGTATCGTAGTTTTAAACAGTAGATGTGAGTTTTACAGATGTGCCTTTATTCAATTCACTTTCAATTTCTAACATAGCACCAATATCTTTGGCTCGTTTTTTCATATTATTTAAGCCATTTCCTCTCTCAATAGTTTGAAAATCAAACCCCTTTCCATTATCTTCTATAACTACCAAAAGTTCAGAATTAATATTTGAAATACTAACGGTTACTTGGGTTGCTTCGGCATATTTAAATGCATTATTTATAGCTTCTTGAATGATGCGATACATATTCATCCCTTTTATAGAACTAAATTCAATTGTTTTCGAAATTGATGTACCAACATTAAATGTAAACGTTGTTCGTTCAGAATGTGCGTTAGCCTTTTCAACAAAATTTGAAATTCTAACTTGCAAATCTTCCAAAGATATTTTACTCTTATTCATAGCCCAAATAGTATCTCGAAGCTCGTAAATGGTAGATTTAGTAAAAGCACTTATACTCTGTAACTTGCTAGTCAGTTTTTCATTGGTAATATTAAAACCGTAAGGTAAATTTTCTATTGAAGAAATAATAAAAGTGAGTTGTGCTCCAATATTATCATGCAAATCTCTTGAGATTTTTAAACGCTGTTCATATAGTTTTTTCTGGTAAGCAATATTTTCTTGAATTAATAAATAATAGCGATGTGCCATTGCTATTGTTAACACGAAAATCTCAAAAAAGATAACAAACTCCCACTCTAATGGACTATAACCTGAAGTTAATTTCAAAGCGGTTAATATATAATGAACCACAACAAACATTAATGGAAAATAGGCGATTACGAAATAATATGCCATTATTTCCTTTTTAAAACAGAGCTTAATGGCAATGGTATAAAAACCGACTGTTACTATTAGCAATAATAACTTAGCAGAATAATAAGATACCGCATAAAACCATTCGAATTGTCTTAAAAACAAGGCTGCAATAAAAAATACTAGAGTAAATAAAGCCGCGCGTTCTATAACTACAAACAACTTTGGGTAATAGGTTTTAATTGAAAAGAAATACTTTAAATACTGCATCACAAAAAAGGCTTGTAATAGCGTAAACATTTCTAAAAAATTATTTCCAAAAAACAGGTATTTCTCAAAATGAATGGGAGACACAAAATAGCGTAAACCTAAAAGATTCAAGAAGATAACTGTTACAAAACCTGCATAGTATATGTACAAGCGTTGTCTCGAAAAAAGAACATGGCAATAGAAATTATAACCACTAAAACCGTAAAACCTCCAAAGAATATAAGATATGAACTCCTAATTTTAATATCTTTTTCTCTTTGCTGATATCCAGAAGTTGTCCATATTTTATTCATAGCTCTAAAAGCGCCATCATTTACCACAGCATTAATATAAAAACTTACTGTATCATTTTTAGGGATGTTAACTGGGTAAGTATAAGCATACTTATTAGCCAAGTATGAAGGATTATTATTAGTTTCAAAATACATTCCCTTTTTAGGAAAGGCTTTAATTATCTTTCTACCTTTTACGATGTAAAATTCTAGAGAATCAATGTAAGTTTGGTTGAATTCAAAAATAAAATCGGACTCTTTAGAATTATTGCAAACCCTAATTTTTGACCAATTATAGGAATTAAATATCCCAGAATTTAAAAACGATTTTTCTTCAAATTTAAAAAGGGTCTCATTTTCTAAAACCCCTTGAATATCTCGCGCATTTGTATTGCTATTGTAGGTATAATGTTTTGAAACTGTAAATTCATTAAAATCATTTTGAAGCACATTAATTTTTGAATTACTCTGAGCTAAAAGGCACCAAGTAATATTCAAGCAAAAAAACAAATAAATGATGTTTTTAAAATGAAACATATTAATTACAACTCTCTTAAAAATTAGTTTAAATCTATGTTTAACTTTATAGATGTTCCTGATTCTATTTTAGATTCTATATTAAATTCTGCGCCAATTTCTTGAGCTCTTTTTTTCATGTTATTAAGCCCATTTCCAAGTTTAACTTCATCTTTGATAAAACCCTTCCCATCGTCATTAATGGCAACTAAAAGCACCTCATCTTTTTGGCTTATTTGCACAGAAATATCTTTAGCTTCTGAATATTTAATAGCATTATTAATCGCTTCTTGAACTATTCTGTAAATATTCATTCCTTCAACCGAAGTGAATTTAATCGTGTCTGGTATCGATTCATCAGCTTCAAATTTAAAGCTTGTATTTTCTGAATGAATATTGGCTTTTTTAACAAAATTTGAAATACGAACTTCTAAATCATCCAATGAAATCTCATTCTTATTCATTGCCCAAATGGTATCACGCAACTCATAAATAGTTTCTTTTGTAAATGCACTAATGCCTAGTAGTTTACTATTTAACTTATCATTCTTAATTTTAAAACCATATTGTAAATTTTCGACTGAAGAAATAATAAAAGTTAATTGTGCACCAATATTATCGTGTAAATCTCTTGAAATTCTTAAACGCTGCTCTTGCAATCTATTCTGGGTTTCTATTTTAACTAGAGCCTCACTTAATTCTTTTTCTTTTTGAAGTTGACGGTTTTTTAATTTTTGTTGATTGTAAAGTAGATAACCTAAAATAGTTAACAGTAGAGCAACTAAGCTTAAACCTATTAACTGAGTGTTTTTTTTATTTAAGTTTAATTCCTTTTCGGCTATTTCTGCACGTTGCGTAAGAATTTCTTTTTCTTTTTTTCTGTTTGATATTCTACTTCTAATTCTGCAATTTTACTATTAGTTTCAATATTGAGTGTACTATCTCTAAGTTTAGTATATTCTTTGTAATATTCAAAAGCAGATTTATCGTTTCCTTTTGCTGAGTAATAATCTGAATAATTTAAAAGAGCTGTTTCAATATTATAAACCGCTTTAGCTCCTTTAGCATAAAAAAAGGCACTATCTATATAAGTTTTAGCTTCAGAAACTCTTTTGTTTTCAATTAAAACTTGAGCTATATTGTTATAACTCTCACCCACTCCTACATGATTACCTATTGATTTCTCGACTCTAACAGATTCATTAAAATAATAAAGGGCAGAATCGATTTCTTTGAGGTAATAATAAACCGCACCCATATTATTCGCAGATTCAGCTATACCTTTTCTGTCATTTAGTTCTTCTTCTATATCTAAGGAATATTTAAAATAGCTCTTGGCTTTTTCTAATTCTCCATCATTAGCATATATCATGGCTATATTGTTATAAACCTTTGATATGCCTTTTTTATCATTAACTTTCTCAAAAATTTCTTTAGCCTCTAAATGGTATTTTATAGCTTTATCTACAAAACCCAAAGCATTATAAACTACCCCCATATTATCTAATGTAATAGCTATACGTTCATCAAAATTCTGAGCTTCATAAATAGCCAAAGCTTTAAGGTAATATTGTAATGCATCTTCAAAAAGCCCTATTTGTCTATTAACCGCTCCTATATTATTGTAAGCACTTGCTATAGATGAAGAATCTTTAGCGATAGAAAGCGCCTCTTCGGATAGTTTTTTGGATTTCTCGAATTCACCTAAGTCTCTATAAATAATACCTAAGTAATTTTTAGAAACAGCATATTCTTCATTTTGACTTTTGTTTAATTCTAAACAGCGCTCTAGGATTTCTATAGCTCTATTTGGATCTGACTTGTAAATAGCCATTGCTGAATCATTGAGCATTTTGACTTTTTGTTGAGAATATGAGTATAAACCACATAAAAAGAGAAAAAATATAAACACAACCCTTCATAAATAACCTTTAAAAAAACTAAAAAACTTTATATTTTATTGAGACTTACTCTCAAATATAAGTTTTTGCAATGAAAGTAATTCTTTTATAATTTTGAAGTTAGTTTTTAAGAGTTGTGAATTGAGATTATTTATAATTTTCGCCTTCTCTATTTTAGGATTAAAAATTAACTTCTCAGAGTTTAATCTGTTTTGAAGTGTAATCACAGATTCTTTTCCTTCCTTTTTTATTTTTATTGTATTAATGATGGTGTATGTAATAGCCAGTAATAAAATAAAAAAAGAACTTTCAATAAAACATCAACAAATAGCTTCCAGTCCATTTTTAAATTTTTAAAAAATTTATCAAAACCTTAATGATGAAAAATAAAAAACACCAATCACTTATGTTTTCTAACGAAGCAAGCGACTGATGTTTTCTGTATGAACTGATTAATAGCATTTTAAATCTACAATTAAAAGTGATATGTTAGTTAAATTTTCGACCAAATGTTAGAAAAAAAGATTAAGCGCAATAATTAAATTACCACGCCCAATCAACAAATCTCAACAACAAGATTTATTTTTAAGGTCGTAGGCATAAATAGTTTTGTCATTTGGTCTGTAATATAACATGCCTCCAAACTCATCAACTTCATATTCTGGCTTCTTATCTTTTAATAAAATTTCCTTTTCTACAGCTCCTGTATCTTTATTTAATTTCATTAAGCCAACACCATCGTCTAGTTTTGTTAAAACAAATTGTGCGTTTTTTGTAGCTGATGTAGCCGTAAATCGTTTTAACATTTCAGCTACAGATGCACCAGAAGCATTAGCCATTCCTTGAGCTAAATTATTTAAACGCTCTCCTCTTGCTGTGTACTGACCAATATAATTACGCTCTCCACCAGCTTCATAAGCTGCAGAAGCTGATGCAGCTGCCGTAGCTAATGCCATAGCTCCAGCCAAGGCTGCTCCTAAAGCACTTTTTCCTGGTGCTCTTTTATACTCATGCCATTTTTCCTCACCATCCCTATCTAAAAGCATCATATTTTGATCTGATGATAATAATATTCCAGTATCTCTAACTTCTATATCTGTTGGATCTTCTTTTCCATCAAAATCTGCTTCAATCAATAATTCTGAAGTGCCTGAGTTAGCATCTATACTAAATAGTTTTTCGTCTGCAAGAATTAAATATTTATCACTTTTTGCATCATAATCAGAACTTACCCTTTTTGCCCTTTTAAACTTGAGAGGCTTTTTCCATATTTGATCTCCTGTATTTAGATTAACAATATTTGCATCTTCTGAAGTAATATAAATCAACCCTTGAGGTGTTGTTGCCATAGTCAAAATATTTTCTCCAGTTTTTAAGGGCTTTTTAAATAAGGTAGTACCATCATAAGCTACTTTATTAATACCTCCTTCTCTAATTCCGAAGAGAATACCATCATCCATAATATAAAAATGCTGGACATAACCTTTAGTTTTAGGAGCTTTTTCCCAAAGATCTGCACCATTAGACGCACTAAACATAGTAATTCTAGATTCTGCTTTTGCAGCAGCTAATTTCCCAATACCTTTATTTGCAGAAGGCGCTACATCACTAACAACAGCAATACCTTGTGGTACAATTTCAAAATTAGATATTTGACCTTTTACTTTTCGCTCTTCTGACCAAGTAGATGCACCATTAGCCCCGATTTTGAAGATTTTTGTATTTTTTCTATTTGCAGTTTCCGCGAAAGCGTAAATTTCTTTTTCTGTTTTATCAGCAACCATCCAGCCAATATTTTTTAGCTCATTCTCCCAAATAACTTTCCCTGAATCCATATCAACCTTCATTAAACCTTTAGTTGTTGGAATAATAATCCCATCTGAAAGCACTAGAGGTGTTCCCATTACTGCTTTGGTTCCCTTAAAAATATATTGACTCAATTCTTTACCTGAAGCCAAATCGTATATTGCTAAAGCCTGAGGAAACAACATACCAACTTTTCGCTGCCCTGTTACCATAAGTCTATTTTGAGATAATAACAATTTAGTTCGACTTATAGATTTCCATCTATTTTCTTCAGCATTAAAAATTGTTTTACCAGACATATAATCAATTATAGATCTTTTCTTTACAAGCCCTACACCAAAACCGGCCTTACTCACAATTACATAAGGTGCTCCTGAAACAATCTCTAATTCTGTTTCTGGGTTTATTTTTCCGTAGTCTGTAAAATTGAATAGCAAGCCTTCCTGTCCTGGTTTTATTGCTGCTAAGCCATCATTGGTAGTAACAATTACTGTACCTCCATCTGTAATGGTCATTTCTCCTATTTTAGCTCCCAAATCATAATTCTGGTCTGGTGTTTCTGCTTTTTGTGCGTTTAACATTAGCGATCCTGCTAATAGAAAAACAAATAATTTTAAATTTCTCATTGTTGAATTTGTTTAAAAAACTATCACATCATTTAAGAGCACAATGTGATAGTTTAAGGTTGGTTACTTATCTATTGATGCTTTAAATTTTCCTTCTGAAAATGTTTTTGTTGACTTATCATCCGGATTATAGCCTTTAAAAGAAAAACTACCCTCTACTGTAGAACCATCGTCTGATGTTATTGTTATAGTTCCCGTAGCAGAAGGCTCGCCTAAAGCTATGATACCACTACTTGTCCAAGCTACTAAAGGGCTAATTTTGCCGTATGAAATTGAATTATTATTCTGAAGATTATCTCCTGTTTTATAGGTACCATTTCCGTTATAGCCAATTATATTAAACCTAATATAATCTCCACTATTTGTACTGCCTTGAACGTTTAGCACATCCCCTACAGCACTACTGGCCTTTGAAGCACCTACTAGTGATGCTAAATCTGTTGAAGCGGCAAAGTCTGCTCCATCAATTTTTGCAGATAAGAACTCATCTCCTCCTCCTGTTTCTGAATTGTCATCGTCTTTAGAACATGATGATAATGTTAGTAATGATCCCACCATTACGAATAACATAATTTGTTTTAAATTTCTCATTGTTGATATTTTTATTGATTAATAGTTCAACAAAACTGCAACAAAAGAGAAGTGGAATCAATACGATGAATTACGTATATTAATTATTCACTTACTATAAAATGATTTGAAATACTGAAAAAAGAAGTGTTCTTAGATTTAGAAATCGGCTTCAATCTTAAATTTACCATTAGTAACCGAAGTAATTTGTTGGATACTGGAGTAGTTAAACGCTTCAAAAGAAAAAGTGCCTTCTACAGTTTTACCATCATCATAGGTTATATCAACAATACCAATTTGATGAAAGTTTTCCCCTAAAGACGGTGTTGTTTTATTAACACTCCAAGAGTCTACAATTAAATTCCCATCAGTCAAAACGTAATTCAAATGACTCTCATTATTTTTTGAATCTCCAACATAATAAACACCAACACCTTTATAATTTCTAAGATTAACACTTATTGCTTTATCTCTAGTTATATCTTTTCCAGATACTGTTAATCTATTTGTTTGATGAAAAGCCTTAAGATCATTTGCAACAAAACTTACATTATCAACTTCAGCTATAAAAAAATAATTTTCTGAGTTAGAGTCATCATTTGAACATGATAAAACTATTATTATCATGAATAACGATGTAAACTTTAAAATATGATTCATGTCTAGCGCATTAATATAATTGTAATAAAAGTAATAAAAAAAACTAAAATTCTATATGATGATAATGTGCTTTAACATTCTTAATTTTAACATCTAGAGATTGAAGAAATTTTTTGTGTTCTAAAGAATTTGCATTAAAAGGCTTATGCTCAAGCCCTTTTTGAATTGCATCTACTTCATCCATAACATTAAAAGATTTATCAGAAATCCAAACAGTTTTAAACTTTTCCCATATATAATTAACAGCTAATTGATTGGGATGAATCATATCTTCCTTATAAAAACGATAATCACGAAGTTCATCCATCATGATTTCATAAGATGGAAAATAAAATGAATTATGATTAACGACTAACGGTTTTTGATTTAAGAACTGATGGATAGCTGAAATTAGATGTGATTTACTTTGTGTGTTTTCTACAAATCCATCTTTTATATGGCGTACTGGAGAAACTGTAAAAATTAATGATGAATTGGGATTTATACCTTTTATTAAATCTGAAATACTTTGTAATGCATTTGAAATAGCTTCAACTGACAACAACTCTTTTTTAAATTGTTTTTGGGATACTTTATGGCAATTTGCAACAATACTATCGGTATTTACATCACTATATACCCAAGCAGTCCCTAAAGTGATAATAATATGAGATGCTGTTTTTAATTTTGAAGCTGTTAAATCAATTTGTGTATTTAGTTGATTTATTAAGTGGTCTTTTGAAACATTACTTAATTTTGAATGTGCATCAAAACAATGCCATTGTTCATTATGAAGAAAAACATCTTTTTTAGTATAATATTTTCCTTCAATTGCATTTGTAATTAATATTTCTATAGCTTTTGGATGGAACAATATCCCGAATGGGTTTTGCAGATTTTGAAACTTGAAATAATCGAGTTTATTTCCAATGTTTTCTGAAAAACAAGAACCAATTAAAAGGATGCTAGATGTGTAGTCTATTTTATTTTTAGACTGTTTTTTTAATGATATTTTCGTTTGAAGTTTCATAATTAATCTTGCAAATATTTCTCGCAAAGGCGCGAAGTCGCAAAGAGTTTCTGCTTAATTTTAAAATAAGGTAATTTATTTTATAATTTATTTACAATTCTTGTGATGCCATTTTTTATTAATACTCGATTGAAGTTAATAAGTAACCCTAATTTCAAATCTGTGATTTTTAAATAAGTTAGCAATTGTTTTTGATGAACTGGTGCTATTCTTTCAACCGATTTCAACTCAATAATCACTTTATTTTCAACTATTAAATCTGCCCGAAAGCCAACATTCATAACTAAGTCTTTATAAAATACTGGCAGATTCTGCTGGCGTTTTACATTTAAGCCTTCTTGAGTAAGCTCATAATAAAGAACTTCTTCATATACAGATTCCAATAACCCAGGACCAAGTGCTACATGAATTTGGTAACATTTATCGACTATTATTTTAGAAATTTCATTTTCATCCATGAGCCTTTGTGTCTTTAACTACTTTTCGAGACTATTTCAAGCACTCTTGCTTTCAAGCGACATTTATAAACAACTGTCCAAGCAATTTCATTTTTAGCTAAAATCCTTTGCGACTCTGCGCCTTTGCGAGACCATTTATTCAGCAACACTATTTCAAATACCCATGCGCCTTCAACAAAGCCTCATCAATCCCAGCAGGATTCTTCCCCCCAGCAGTAGCAAAAAATGGCTGTCCACCACCACCACCTTGGATGTATTTACCAAGTTCACGAACTACTTGTCCTGCATTTAAACCTTTACTAGCTACCAATTCTTTTGAGATATAGCATGATAATAAAGCTTTACCGTTTTGCTCTGTAGCAAATAGTAAAAATAGATTATCAAACTGACTTCCCAATTCAAAAGCGACATCTTTTAAACCTCCAGCATCTAAATCTAGCTTTTTTGCTAAAAACTGAACACCATTAATGTCCTGCAATTCGTTTTTAAGTTCGCCTTTTATGTTTTTAGCTTTGTCTTTAAGTAAAACTTCAACTTGCTTTTTTAGGCTTGTGTTTTCTTCTTGAAGATTTTGTAATGCTTTTACTGGTTCTTTTGCATTATTTAATAAATCTCGCATTTCAAAATAAGCTCTGTTATTTTCAAAATAGAAATCTTTTACAGCATCATTAGTAATCGCCTCGATTCTTCTAATACCAGAAGCAACTGCGCCTTCCGAAACTATTTTAAAATGCCATATATCAGAAGTGTTTTTAACATGTGTACCACCACAAAGCTCTATGGATTTTCCAAATCGGATGGCACGAACTGTATCACCGTATTTTTCACCAAATAAGCTCATAGCACCTTCAGCAATGGCCTCTTCTTTGGGAATATTTCTTTTTTCAATTAACGGGAGCTTACCATCAATTCTTCGGTTTACAAAATTTTCAACATCTCTTAATTCTTCAACTGTTAGTTTAGAAAAATGAGAAAAATCGAAACGTAAATATTTTGAATGTACTGCAGATCCTTTTTGCTCCACATGAGTTCCTAAAACTTCACGCAATGCTTGATGCAATAGGTGTGTTGCAGTATGGTTACATTCGGTTCTGTGTCGTTGTTTTGAATCCACAACTGCTTTAAACGATTCATTAATATGCTTTGGCAAATTCTTAGCCAAATGAATAATAACGTTGTTTTCCTTTTTTGTATCTAAAATATAAACCACGTCACCATGAGCATCTTCTAAATAGCCTTTATCACCTACTTGTCCTCCACCTTCGGGGTAAAACGGTGTTAAATTAAATACCAATTGATACATATCTCCATCTTTTTTAGAAGTCACTTTTCTGTATCGTGTTAGTTTTACGTTGGCCTCCAAAGTGTCATAGCCTACAAACTCTTCCTCTACATCATCAACTAAAATTGTCCAATCATCTGTAGACATTTCACTTGCAGCTCGGGAACGATTTTTTTGTCTCTCCATTAAACTTTTAAAGCCTTCAACATCAATTTCAAAATCATTCTCTTTTGCAATAAGTTGCGTTAAGTCTAGAGGAAAACCATATGTATCGTACAATTCGAATGCAGTTGTTCCGGAAACTACTTTATCAACCTTATTCAAAGTAATCATTTTTTCTCTTACTAATTTATTGACACCCATGTATTGCTCAAGCATCTCAATTCCTTTATCCAAAGTTCTTAAAAACGACTGTTCTTCTTCTTTAATTACATTTTCAATCAATTGCTTTTGAGCTTTCAATTCAGGAAATGCTTTTCCTATTCTTTTACTCAATACATCAACTAATCTATAAATGAAAGGTTCTTTTTTATCTAAAAATGTGAAGCCATAACGCACCGCACGACGCAAAATTCTTCTAATAACATACCCAGCACCAGTATTACTTGGTAATTGGCCATCTGCAATTGAAAATGCAACAGCACGAACATGATCTGAAATTACACGAATAGCAATATCAACTTTCTCATCTTTACCATAGTTTTTATTGGTAATCGTCTCAATTTCACGAATTATTGGTGTAAAAACATCAGTATCATAATTAGACTGAACACCTTGTAATACCATACAAAGCCTTTCAAACCCCATACCTGTATCAATATGTTTATTCGGTAAATTTTCAAGTGAACCATTGGCTTTACGGTTGTATTGCATGAATACCAAATTCCAAATTTCAACCACTTGTGGATGATCTTCATTAACCAAATCCTTACCAGAAACTTTGGATTTTTCTTCCGCAGAGCGAATATCAACATGTATTTCACTACAAGGTCCACATGGTCCTTGATCCCCCATTTCCCAAAAATTATCCTTTTTATTGCCTTTTAAAATTCGGTCTTCAGAAATATACTGCTTCCAAATGTCATAAGCTTCCGTATCCATTTCTAAATCATCAGCATCATCACTTCCTTCAAAAACAGTAACGTACAAAATATTTTTATCTATCCCGTAAACTTCAGTTAACAACTCCCAAGCCCAAGCAATAGCTTCTTTCTTAAAGTAATCTCCAAAACTCCAATTCCCCAACATTTCAAAAAGGGTATGATGGTATGTATCGTAACCAACTTCTTCCAAATCGTTATGCTTTCCAGAAACACGTAAACATTTTTGAGAATCGGCAATTCGATTATTTTTGGGTGTACCATTTCCTAAAAAATATTCTTTAAAAGGTACCATGCCTGCGTTAACAAACATAAGTGTTGGATCGTCTTTTAAAACCATTGGTGCAGACGCCACAATGCTATGTTTTTTATCTTCAAAAAAACTTAAAAATTTAGATCTTACGTCTTGAGATTTCATGTATTAAAATATTCTCTTATTCTTTAAATTATAGTATTTGCAAAACAATCTTTATATTTACTCTCCAATTTTATTTTTTATATCTATAAACCTAATTTTTATTGGTATTCATATAAAGATTAAAATATTTAGAAGCCTTTAATCGTTTAGCATAAAAGTCAATATTTAATATTGAATTTTATTAGCTGCAAAAATAGTATAATTTAACTAATGAGTAAGGTAAAATATTATTACGATCCTGTATCGCTTTCTTACCGAAAAATTGAGCGCAAAAAACGAAATACGTTTAAGTTTATTTCTGTCTTTTTGTTAGCCTCAGCCCTTTTTGCTTTTATATTTGTTTTTATTGCTGGTCATTATTTTGAATCGCCTAATGAGAAAGCGCTTAAAAGAGAACTGACCAACATGCAATTGCAATTTGACTTACTAAATAAAAAAATGCAAGAAGCCGAAACTGTTTTGGCTAATATAGAAGATAGAGACAATAATATTTATAGAGTTTATTTTGAAGCAAACCCAATACCTGAAGAGCAAAGACGTGCTGGTTTTGGTGGTATAAATCGCTATAAAAACCTCGAGGGGTATGACAACACATCTTTGATAGTTAATACAAGTAAAAGATTAGATGTGTTGCAAAAGCAAATAGTAGTACAATCTAAATCTCTAGATGAGATTACTGTTTTAGCCGAAGAAAAGGAAAAACTCCTTACAGCAATACCTGCCATACAACCTGTTAGTAATGAAGACTTAACACGAATGGCTTCTGGTTACGGTATGCGAACCGATCCGTTTACCAAAGCAAGAAAAATGCACCGAGGCATGGATTTTACAGCCCCTAGAGGCACACCAGTTTATGCTAGTGGCGATGGTGTTGTAGTGCGTGCAGACTCTGGCTCTAGTGGTTATGGAAAACACATTAGAATCGATCATGGCTTTGGTTACATAAGTTTGTATGCGCATTTATACAAGTATAACGTTAGAAAAAACCAAAAGGTAAAACGGGGCGATTTAATAGGCTTTGTAGGTAGTACCGGGCGTTCTGAAGCACCACATTTACACTACGAAATATTTAAAAACGGAGAACGAATTAATCCAATAAATTTCTATTACGGAAGTTTAACTTCAGAAGAATTTAGTAAGCTTTTAGAGCACGCGACTTTAGAAAATCAATCCCTCGATTAATGCATATAGACTTACCAGAAAAAAGATATTACGGTATTGGCGAAGTTGCCAAGGCATTTGGTGTAAACACCTCTTTAATTCGTTTTTGGGAAAAGGAATTTGATGTACTTAAGCCTAAAAAAAATGCCAAAGGCAATAGAAAATTCACTCCAGAAGACATTAAAAACCTTAAGTTTATTTATCATTTAGTTAAAGAACGTGGCTTTACTTTAGAAGGTGCAAAAATTCACTTAAAAGAAGAAAAGCAGGAAGCTTTAAGTAATTTTGAAATTGTAAGTAAATTAGAGGATATTAAAAGTCAATTAATTAAGATAAAAGAACATCTTTAATTTTAAAATACTTAAAAAAGTAACTTTTTTGTAAGTTTTGAGTCTAACAAATAACACTAACATTTTATTAAAACTATTATCATGAAAAAATGGATTATACCAATTATAATTATCGCTATTTTAGCACTTTTTGGAATTAAAAGCTACAATTCGATGGTTGGATTAGATGAAGACGTCTCAGAAGCTTGGGGTAAAGTAGAAAGTTCTTATCAAAGACGTGCAGACTTAATCGACAATCTAGTAAGTACAGTTAAAGGTGCAGCCGATTATGAAAAGGGAACTCTTGAAGCCGTTATAAATGCTAGAGCAAAAGCTACTTCTGTAAATATTGACCCATCTAACATTACTCCAGAACAATTGGCTAAATTTAATGAAGTTCAGGGTGGTTTATCCGGTGCTTTAAAAAGTTTATTAGTTACTGTTGAGCGTTATCCAGAATTGAAGGCAAATAAAAACTTTTTGGAATTACAATCGCAATTAGAAGGTACTGAAAACAGGATTAATGTGGTGCGAGACCGTTTTAATGAAGCTGTAAAACCATACAATGAAGTTGTAAGGTCATTTCCAAATAATCTATTTGCTAGTATAATGGGATTTGATAAAAAAGCATATTTTGAAGCTGAAGCAGGTTCAGAAAAAGCTCCTGATGTTAATTTCGATTTTAAGTAACATTAGATAAGAAAACGCATTTCGATGTCTAACAAAATTGAAGATTTTCTTACTACTGATGAAGAACAAGAAATTGTTGAAGCTATTCGTATAGCAGAATTAAATACATCAGGGGAAATCAGAGTGCATATTGAAAAAACGTCCAACAAAGCTGCTCCCAATAGGGCTTTAGAATTGTTTCACACTTTAAAAATGGACAACACAAAACTCCAAAATGCTGTATTGATTTATGTTGCGGTAGAAGACAAAAATTTTGTGATTTATGGAGACGAAGGTATCAATAAAGTGGTAGGAACTAACTTTTGGAACAGCACTAAAGATATCATACAGTCTCATTTTAAAAATGGAAATTTTAAACAAGGCTTGGTAGAAGGTATCTTAAAATCTGGTGAGCAACTCAAAAAACACTTTCCCTATTCTGATTTAGATAAGAATGAGTTAACTAACGAGATTTCAAAAGGATAGGTTTTTAGTATGCAGTTTTCAGTTTTCAGTCTTAAATCGCAGATTAACTTACAAAAAGTACTTTTTGCTGTACTGCTTGCACTTTTTTCTTTTAGCTTTTCTTTTGCGCAGTATCAAATTCCGGAAAAACCAAGCTTCCAGACAAGTGTTTATGATTATTATAATTTATTAAACGCTTCTCAAAAAAAGGGATTAGAGCAAAAACTGATAAAATATTCAGATACTACATCAACTCAAATTGTAGTTACCATAATTCCTTCCACCAAAGGTGAAAACATTAATTATCTAGGTGCCAAATGGGGTCAGAAATGGGGAATTGGCCAAGCTAAAGAAGATAATGGTATTCTTATATTATTAGCACGAGATGACAGACGCATTGCTATAAACACAGGCTACGGTGTAGAGCACTTGTTAACCGACGCCATGTCTAAACGCATTATAGAACGCGACATTATCCCTTATTTTAAACAGAATGATTATTACGGCGGACTAAATAGAGGGGCTGATGCTATTTTTGAAGTAATGAATGGCGAATACAAAGGCTCGCGACAATCAAACAACAATGACTTCCCAATCGGTGTTGTTTTTTTATGATATTTATTTTTATCATTATACTCATCTCAATTTCTAAAAATCGTCGAGGTGGAGGTGGTAGAAATAGAGGTGACAGATCTAATAGCTCAGATTTATTAGAAGCCATTATTTTAAGCAACATGGGGCGCGGAAATTACCGAAGAGGCTCTTCCAGTTGGGGAGGAAGCTCTGGAGGTGGAGGATGGTCTTCTGGAGGCGGTGGCGGTTTTGGCGGCGGCTTCGGTGGTGGTGGCTTTGGTGGTGGCGGTGCTTCGGGGGGTTGGTAAAATTCTTAGTTATTAGAATTTTCCAAAATAGACAGTAAAATTTCTTTTTCAACCTGTTTAATATCTGCTTGTATCTGTGTAAGTTTAGTCAAAGTAGCAACTAAAGGAAATCCTTTAAAATTATAGACCAACCAATCATCAATATCTTTGCGTTTGTTGAACTTATTGGCAATATGTTTTTTAATTTCAGGAAATTCATTTTGAAATAGTTTTTCTACTTCAATTTGATAGTCATCAATATTTTTAACAAATACCTTTCCTTTTTCAGAATAGCCATTATCACTAAAAAATAATTCATCTGCCTTAGACGAATTATCCATTTCACTATAATTGGTTGGATCACTAATATTGGATGCCAGTTCCTGTTTCAATGAAGCAATATGATTGATTAAATTGGTAGAAATTGTATCAAGAGCTAATACTTTATCTGAATAATTTGTATTTCTAGCAACTGTTTTGAGCGAATCTAATCTTGTACTTGCAATTCTATTACTTTCAATTAGCTTTTCATTCATAATTTGAAAAGCACCTGTAACTTCTTTATTCAAACTTAACATAAACGTCCAAATAAAATAAAGCCCTAAAAGAGATAATACTATAATTAATAGAATGATACGTTTCTTACTCACAACTACTTCTTACGCATATAAACACTAATAGGTACTCCAGTAAATCCAAAATTATCACGTAATTTATTTTCTAAATAACGTTTATAAGAATCTTGTACATACTGTGGTAAATTACAGAAAAATGCAAATTGTGGTGTTGGTGTAGGTAATTGCATAATGTATTTAATTTTTACAAATTTACCTTTATATGCTGGTGGCGGATAATGTTCTATAAGTGGCAACAACACGTCATTTAACTTACTAGTTTTTATCTTTTTTGAACGATTTTTATACACTTCAACCGCTGTTTCAATTGCTTTAAAAATACGCTGTTTGGTTAATGCTGAAATAAAAACAACTGGCACGTCTGTAAAAGGTTCCATTTGCTTTTTAATCGCTTTTTCAAACTCTTTTACAGATTTATGGTCTTTTTCAACTAGATCCCATTTATTAACTAAAACTACTATACCTTTTTTGTTACGCTCAGCTAACCAAAAAATATTTTGAACTTGTCCGTCAAAACCTCTATTTGCATCTAAAACTAACAAACACACGTCACTATATTCAATAGCACGAACACTTCGCATTACAGAATAAAATTCTAAATCTTCTTTTACTTTAGATTTTCTTCTAATTCCTGCGGTGTCAACTAAATTGAATTCAAAACCAAAACGGTTGTATTTAGTATCTATGGAATCTCTGGTTGTGCCGGCTATATCGGTTACAATATATCTATCTTCGCCAATAAGCGCATTTATAAATGACGATTTACCTGCGTTAGGTCTTCCCACTACGGCAAACCTTGGTAAATCCTCTTCAATAACTTCTTCCTTTTCTGGAAGTGCTTCAACTAAAGCATCTAAAAGCTCTCCCGTTCCACTACCGTTAATACTTGCCACGGTGTAATAATCGCCTAAACCTAATGCATAAAACTCTACAGCATCTTCAGCACGCTTACCGTTATCTACTTTGTTAACTACTAAAAAAACAGGTTTAGAAACTTTTCGAAGTAATTTAGCAACATCTTCATCCATTCCTGTTACACCTGTTTCAACATCAACCATAAAAATTATAGCATCTGCTTCATCGATAGCCAACTCAACTTGTTTATCAATTTCAGCTTCAAAAACATCGTCGCTACCCTTAACGTACCCACCTGTATCAATTAATGAAAACTCTCTACCATTCCAATCGGTTTTACCATAATGGCGGTCTCTTGTAACCCCACTTACAGCATCAACAATTGCTTCTCGTTTTTGTATTAAACGGTTAAAAAACGTTGATTTCCCAACATTTGGTCTTCCTACAATGGCTACTATATTACTCATAATCTTAAAATTGTCTGCAAAGGTAGTAAACTCATCTTGACTTTTTGTTTTTAAGCGAAAATGAGTTTGAAATTTGTTTAGATGTATTCAAAATTTAGTATTGGAGAAAAAATAGTAATTTAACTAAGTAAATATTAAAGACATGCCTAGTAAAAATGATATTGTATTAAGACCTCGTTTTAAGATTGAATTAAACGAAAATAATGCGTCAATTTTAAAACGTTTTGAGGATTTAA
Organism: Jejuia sp. G7-7; assembly: GCF_055808955.1. Classification (NCBI taxonomy): domain Bacteria; kingdom Pseudomonadati; phylum Bacteroidota; class Flavobacteriia; order Flavobacteriales; family Flavobacteriaceae; genus Jejuia; species Jejuia sp. G7-7. Next base: position 1,696,088 of record NZ_JBVVSZ010000002.1, on the reverse strand, counting down.
AAACATCGCAATCTGATTTTAATGTAACAAGATTGGACAATCACGTTTTTATTAAATACCCAAAGAAAGAGCAACATTTTTGGTCGCCACAATTGCATTTGGAAATTGATGAAGTTAATGAAGACTCTAGTTTACTTCATGGCCTATTTGGTCCAAATCCAACAGTTTGGACTATGTTTATGTTCTTTCACTTTATAGTAGCTTCACTTTTTATTGCTTTTGGTATTTGGGCATATACCAATTGGAGTTTAAAAAATGATTATGCCATTCAATTAAGCCTGATGGTTTTAATGATTGTTATTTGGTTTGGGTTGTATTTTGCCGGAAGAATTGGTAGAGATTCTAGTAAAAAAGAAATGATGCAACTCCATGAGGTTATGGAAAACACCATTAATACAAAAAGCTCCAGTTAAAATAGGTACAACCGAAGCTTTTAAACTAACTAACTCAAATTCAACTAAATTTGTAGAGATGTACAAATATTGATTTACTAATCAAGAAGGTATCATTAAGTTTTGCTATTATCAAAAAACAAAGCATATTTAATTACTCTGGTTTTGAAATTAATTCATAATATACTTTTACTTTGAATAGATATTCAATGTAGCATCAACAGGAAACTCGTTTGACACCACCAATAAGATTCTTCCATTAGGACTATCAGTTGCCTCGATTACCAATAGTCCCTCAGGAGATGTATTTCTAAGTCTTTGGATAAAAACTGGATTATAGATATCATTCACATTATAAACCAACACATCCCCACTTCTTTCCAAACCTATTACTGCATAGGTATTATCCTCCTCTACAAAAGTAGTAACAGCCTCTGGCTCTGAACCTTTATCGTCTGATCTGTTTTCTGGATAATTTCCAAAATCAAAAAGCCCTTTAAACGTAAATTCGTTACCCGAATCGAACATTAACTCACCTGAAGTACTCCAAATGGAAAATGAACGCGCACCAAAACCATAAATTTGATCGATATCCCCGTCATTATCCGTATCGCCATTTGCAGTTGTAATTTTTAAACGCCCTAAGTTTTCCTTTTTTTGCAATTCTGTAGCATTGGGATATGCTGTTGCATCTAAGGTTAAATCTTCAACTCTTTCTTCTTCAGAATACCCATCATAATCCCTAGCATCTCCTTCATTGGCAGTTATAATATAACCCATACCGTTTACTTCAAAATAATCTATAGCGTCTGGTTGATAAAAACTCAAAACTGGCCAGTTGTTTAAGTTTCCAACCATATCGTCTTTATCACTAACATCGAAAAGAATTTCAGAATAATCTTTGGTACCTAATGGATAAATATCTGTAATGGTCTTGGAAGTTATGTCCAATTTTGCAATACCATTATTTTCCTGTAAGGCAATGTATGCTGTCTTAGAATCAGAGGATACAGTAACATATTCTGGCTCAACATCTTTATTTAAATCTGCTCCAGGGCCAAAAACTCTAAACCCTTTAGCTTCTAGAGTTGCTTCTTGAGTATTAAAACTGTCAAAATAAATTTGAGTTGCAGTTTTAGTTTCTACTTCAATTAAGGTTATAGAACCTTTTGGGTCTATAGTATAATCATCATTAGGTTCTCCTTCATTAGCAGCTATAATATATTTAGCATCTGGTGTAAAAGCAACCATATCTGGCAGAGCACCAGCAGTAATTTGCGCATATGGTGTTGTTAAATCGTCAGTTTTAAAAATAACAACTTTCCCATCATTTGTTTTAGTTGCAGCTTCGATAGCAATAGCTAAATAACCATTTTTACAAGCAACACTATTAACATTTCCGCCATAAGCAGTAATATCAATTGCTACTTTAACTTGCGGGTTGTCAAGATTAGAAATATCCACAACCTCCACCTCTTTTGCTTCAGCATTGGTAGAAAAAATAGTTTTGGTTACAGCATCATACGCTGAAATTTCAGGTACTCCATCTCCATAATTAATTTTGGCAGCGGTTGCGAAAAATGTAACATCCTGTCCATCTTTACCGTCCTGTCCATCGATACCATCTTGTCCATCTGTCCCATCGACACCGTCTACTCCATCTTTACCATCCACTCCTTCTTCGGCACAAGATGTTAATGTGATTAAAGTTCCTAAAAGAACAATACTAAATAATTTAAATGTGTTTTTGAATTCCATATTTTTTGGTTTGATTAATTAATCAACAAATATGAAACTCGTTATTAAAGCGAACGTTACGAAATTAAAAAGTTAAAGTTAGTATTTACTTCTTATTGTAACCAAAACGTTTCAGCTGGTTTTGATTACTGCGCCAGTTTTTATTTACTTTAACATACAATTCCAAATGAATTTTTTTATCAAAGAAGATTTCTAAATCTTTTCTAGCCTCTACTCCTACTCGTTTTAAGGCGCTACCTTTATGACCAATAATAATACCTTTTTGGGTTTCGCGTTCTACCATAATTACCGAACGAATTCTGATAATATTCTCTTCTTCAAAAAATTCTTCAGTTTCTATTTCAACAGCATATGGAATTTCTTTTTGTAATGAAGTAAAATCTTTTCTCTTATTTTTTCGTTGATAAAAAAGCGTTCTGGTTTATCAGTTAATTGATCTTTAGGGTAAAACGGAGGCGACTTTGGTAATAGATCAATAATACGATTAAAAACTTCTTTTACATTAAATCCTTCTAAAGCAGATATTGGAAAAATCTCTGCATTTGGTACTTTCTCTGTCCAAAGTTGCACTTGACTTTCTAATTGTTCTTGATTAGAGGTATCTATTTTATTTAAAAGCAGTAAAACAGGAATTTTAGAATTAGTTATTTTCTTGAAGAAGTTTTCATCTTTTAAAGCTTGCTCACCAATTTCAACCATGTAAATTAAAATATCGGCATCCTCGAAAGCAGATTTCACAAAATCCATCATAGAGGCCTGTAATTCATATGCTGGCTTGATAATTCCGGGTGTATCACTTAAAACAACCTGAAAATTCTCTCCATTTACTATCCCTAAAATTCTATGTCTTGTAGTTTGTGCTTTTGAAGTGATAATAGACAATTTTTCACCTACAAAAGCATTCATTAATGTAGATTTCCCAACATTAGGGTTACCAATTATATTTACAAAACCTGCTTTATGATTCATGTTGATTACGTCTTTAATAGTGCAAAGTTACAATCTTAAGGATTAGTGTAACTTTTTTAAACAAAAAAAACAGGAAGCATTATATACTTCCTGTTTTTTAATATTTAGAGAATTCTATTTTTATTTTACTATATCTAATAATTCTACTTCAAAAATTAACATAGAAAATGGTTTGATAGAACCACCTCTTGGTGTTGCTCCGTAAGCTAATTCCTGAGGTACAAAGAATTTATATTTAGAACCAACAGACATTAATTGTAAACCTTCTGTCCATCCTGAAATAACTTGAGTTACACCAAACTCAGCTGGTGTACCTCTATCTACAGAGCTATCAAAAACAGTTCCATCAATTAATGTACCATGGTAATGCACTTTAACTTTATCAGCTGGAGTTGGTTTTGCACCATCACCTTCTTTAAGTACAATGTATTGCAATCCACTATCTGTAGTCATTACTCCTTCGTTAGCAACGTTTTCTTTTAAGAATTTTTCGCCTTCCTCCTTAATTGGTGCAAATTTCTTTTCAGCTTCTTTTGCAGCTAATTCTTGCTGTCTCTTCATGATTTTTTCACGATTCTTTTGAAAGTATGCTTGTACTAATCCTGAAGCTGCTGTTTTATCCATTAACACAGTAGAAGAATCAACTGTATTTAGATAACCTGCCATAAACAAATCGTTATTGATATCTTCAAAGTTAGCACCAACGCTATTTCCAACATCCATACCAATTGCATAACTTACTGAGTCTATTTCAGTTTTTAATGCATCTTTAGAAACTGCTCCTGGATTTTTTTGACATGAAGCAAAACTTACTAAAATTGCCAATATTGATAATTTAATTAATTTCATAGTTATATGTCTTATTTTTAATTGTCGCCAAAAGTAACGAAATTAAGCACATAAAAAAAGAGGCAATTCTACATTTATGATAAATTTTAGAATTAGCGGTATTAAGCCATTTTTTGATTTCTCATTTTAATATAATTTAATCCTCTAGCAAAAACATAGAAAAAGAATAGCGTATTAACTTAATTGTTTTTTAAAATTCTTTATAGTTAAATTGAATTATATTAAAATGAGAAATCAAATCTACTAAACTAGGGCAAAAAATCGCTAAAAATAAAAATTACGGAAACGTTTCCGTAATTAAAGTTCTTTTCGGAAACGTTTCCGAGAATACATTTCCGTAATTTGGTTGTTTTAACAACTAATTTCAGGTTACTTTATGATCTAATTACATCAGTTTAATTTTTATTTAAAAAAAGAAAACTGTAACATTTTAAAATGAAAATATCTTTTGACCGTTTTAGTTGGATTAGAAAATCTTATGAAATGAAAACTACAGCCCTTTTAATTATAGCTTTTTTTTGATTGGTTGCCAATCTGAACGAGATGTTTTAGAAAGCAATGTTTTATCATTAAACGGAAACTGGAAATTCCACACTATCTATGGAGAAGGCTCAAATTACCTGAATATCAAAGTTTCAAAAAACGATTTGGTAATTGATAATAACGACGCTAGTGTTAAAACCCATGGCAAATGGAAATCTTTAAAAACTGGTGCCCGAAATTCAAAGTTTTATGGCGAAGATTATTTAAAACACAATTACACAATTACAGATCTTAATGGAAGCAATAAGGCAGATAGTTCGTATGTTAGGTTTTATCCAAACTTTAAAACTTCTGGGTATTATGAAGTATTTACAAAGTTTCCGTTTGCTTCTCATCTTACAGCTCAATACAATATTAGGCACACAGAGGTTATTACTACTAAATATGTAAGCCAAAGAACTATTTGTGGGGAATGGATTAGTTTAGGCGTCTATAACTTTAATAACAAAGACCAAAACTATGTTGAGCTTACTGCCATTGTTAGTGGAACTGTTGCTGCAGATGCTGTGATGTTTAGGAAAATTTCTAAAGGAAAATATTTAACAGCAAAAGAAGAACCAAATCAAGTATTTAAATCCAATTTTGATGATTCTAACTGGTATGATTTAAAAGTACCAGGGCATTGGGGCATGATTAATGATTTTTCCAACTATACAGGAAAAGCTTGGTATCGTAAAAATATTGACCTTCCAAAACATTGGAAAAAAGCATCAGATAACAGGTATTATTTAAAGTTTGATGGCGTGTATCATCTTTCTAAAATTTACCTCAACGGGAAATTTATTGGAAAAAACAGAGGTGGTTTTACCCCTTTTGAATTTGATGTTACCAATGATTTAAATTTCGACGGAAAAAATATAATTGCTGTACAAGCAGATAATAGTGCCATTGTTGGAGCAACTTGGAACTGGGGTGGTATTATTAGAGATGTGAAAGTAACAAAAAACAAAGATGTTAGAATAGACTATCAATACATACATGCAAACCCTAATTTAAAAACTGGCACGGCACAACTAAAACTAAGGGTTAAAATTGAAAATAATTCATCTAAAAAAAGAACAATTGATGTCAATTCTAAAATATTTGATAAAAATAAAATAGGAGCTTTAAATGGTACTGTTGAAATTGAACCAAACACCACAAAAAGTATTCATTTAAAGTCCGAATTAAAATCTGATGATGTAAAATTATGGCATTTTGACAATCCGAAGTTATATCAAATACAAACGATTATTTCTGAAAAAGGGACTATTTTAAACGAAAGGAAAGACAACTTTGGAATTCGGAAAATTGAACTTACAGATTCCAAAGTTTTACTAAATGGCGAACCTGTACGTTTAGCGGGTTTTAACCGTGTAAGTGAACATCGTTTTTGGGGCTCTTCTGAACCTTTGGAAGTTTTAGATAAAGATGTTGACCTGATGAAAGAAGCTGGTGCTAATTTTATGAGAATTATGCACGGGACACAAAATGAAAAATTGATTGAGTTATGTGATAAAAGAGGGATTCTTATTTTTGAAGAGATTAATGTAAGAGATTTAGATAACGATGAATTTAGATCAAATTATTATCCGCTTTCAAAATTCGAAAAAAAAACAAGCTTAAACATAAACCCAGAAAATGAAGAAATTTTAATGTTAGACGAACCTTATATTAAAGTTACTAAAGCACATGATTTTAAAATCTCAGAAAACAACTATTTCCTGTCCAAATATTGGTTAAAAGGTATGATAGAACGGGATTTAAACCACCCAAGTATTATTGGCTGGAGTGTTGGTAACGAGTTAAATAATCATATGGCATATGGCAAAGCGGCTATGGATTATGTGAAAAAAGAGCTAGACCCTTATCGATTGGTAACTTGTGTGAGCAATTCTGGTCAAAAAGATTATACACCAGAAACAGACCCTAATACTTATGCAGATGTAATTATGCATAATATGTACCGTTGGCAAGGAGAGCCACAAAAAATCTTAAATACTTTAAGAACCAAATGGCCAGATAAACCCATTTTTATATCAGAATTTGGTTTTGATCCTTTCCCTTCAACGGAGCTAGATGGAGACAAAGAAATATTTTCAGAATGGATTAATAACTTCAGATATAAAAATGAGTTTGTTATCGGAACTTCAATGTGGACATTTAACGATTACAGAAGTAGTTATGCAGGTACTACCGCTGAAGAAAATAGAGTTTGGGGTATTATTAATTCATGGCGACAAAAACGTACTCTATTTAATCGCATTAAAAAAGAACATGCGCCTGTTAAAGCTATTGAAGTATCTAACATAGATTTTAATGAGAACACAGCCAATATAAAAATACAAATTCGTGACTTAAAAGATTACCCAAATTATGCAATGAATAATTATAAGTTGGTCTATGAATTTAGAAATTTAAAAGGAGAATCAGTAGTTTCTGAAAGTTTAAACCTTCCAAGATTGAGCCCCGAAGATGGAGAGTGGTCAGGCAAAATTACTTGGAAACAACTACCAATATGGGAGCCGTTACCAAAAAACATTTTAGATTTTACTGTTAAACTAGTTAGTCCTAATAATTATGTGCGTTTTGAAAAAATAATGTCTTACAACACACCTCCTACTTCAAGTATTACTCAGATTTTGTCGGGCAATAATAGAGTAAGAGTTCTTTTTGATCATGTAATAGGAGCTACTGAATATTTTGTGACTTATAAAAATTCAAACGGAAAAGAAATAAAATCGGTTAAAACCATTTCAAACTATATCGATATCGATAATTTAAATAATCACACAACTTACAATTTCAAAGTATTTGCAACAAACGATAAAGGCTTAAGTGAAGCATCAAAAACTGTTGAAGGCAAACCTAACGGAAATCTTTTACCACCTATTATTTGGGATAGTTTTATAACAGATAGTAAATTAGTAATTGGTTATTCTTCTGATTTTGAAGATGGCAATTATATTGTGAGATATGGAGCTTCAAAAGATAACTTAGATATTGAATTTATATCCAATGTTAGAGGTATGATGACTATTGATTTAAATGGAGAAGACGAAGTTTTTGTACAAATAATGAGAATTACAACCAAGGGAGAAAGTAATTGGTCTCAAATCATTAAATCAACTAAAACCTAAAATTTATTTTAAGATGAAAAATTATATTTTTTTCACATTTGTATTATTAACTTTATTTGTAGCATGCTCAGGCAAAAAGGACAAAAAAGAAAGCATTTCAAATTCAGAGATAATTGAAAACTTTAAAATAGAACTAGGTAAAGTATCACAAAAATCTATTTTTAAAAGTGACACTATGAGTATTTGGGGTGGTTCGCTAGTTAAAGGAGAAGATGGTTTGTACCATATGTTTTATGCACAATGGCCAAAAAAAATAGGTTGGGAATGGGTAAACTATTCTATAATCTCTCATGCTGTTTCAGAATCCCCATTTGGACCTTTTAAACATAAAGATGATGCCTTACCTGATCGTGGGTCAGAATTTTGGGATGGTTCTACAACGCACAATCCAACCGTCCATAAATTCAACGGGAAATATTATTTGTATTATATGGGAAATACTGGTGACAAGAAAATTGTTAGTGTTCCTGGAAAAGCAAAAATTAATTGGGTGCATAGAAACAATCAACGTATTGGTGTTGCTGTAGCTAATTCCCCTAATGGTCCTTGGCGACGATTTGACAAACCTGTTTTGGATATTTCTTCAGATGAAAATGCTCACGATGCATTAATGACATCAAACCCATCCGTTTGCCAAATGGATGATGGAAAAATACTTATGGTGTATAAAGCCGTAGGTAAAAAAAGTAAATTACCTAACGGCGGCCCAGTTATACATATGGTTGCAATTGCAGATAACCCGACAGGACCATTTAAAAAATATCCCAATCCTATTTTCACTTTTGAAGGAGAAACATTCCCAGCAGAAGACCCATACATATGGTATCAAGACGGAAAATATCGTGCTATTGTAAAACGTATTAAACACGAAGGAAAACAACGCCTTTTCTCTTTAGTACATTATGAATCTTTAGATGGTATCAAATGGAATCAAGGAAAATATTTTGAAATTTCAGATAGAACGGTAACATGGGAAGATGGGAGTTCACACAAATTCGATCATCTTGAACGTCCACAAGTTTTCATTGAAAATGAAGAGCCAATAGCATTGTTATGCGCTGCTGATAGTATAGATATCAATAATATTCGCCATTCGTTTAATATTCAAATTCCTTTGAAGATCATTAAAGAAAAATAGAATTCAATGGCTAAATATATTTATTTCCTTTTAATACCATCTTTATTACATTCAGGTATCATAATAGCTCAATTACCTTCAGAAATTAAAGACAATTATAAATTGGTATGGCAAGATGATTTTAATTATTCAAACGAAGCACTTGATATAAACTGGGAATCGCAAAATAGTTCTAGCGGACATATTCTCTGTAGCCGATGGCGGGAAAATGCCATTGTTGAGAATGGTGTTTTGCGTTTAGAAAACAGAAAAGAAAAAAGAGGCGGACAAAATTGGACATCAGGAAGTATTTGGACCAAGCAAAAATTCAAATACGGTTATTTTGAATGTCGGTATAGGTATGCTTCAGCCGGAGCTACAAATAATTCTTTCTGGCTCATGACACGAGGTGGGGAACCAAAAAAAGGCAAAAAATTTGAACTCGACATTAATGAAGGACATTTTCCAAATGAGGTAAACACCAACATTCATCAATGGACTGATGTTACAATTGATAAAAAAGGTAAAAGAAAACATTTTTCTAGTCATAAAGGATTTTCATTTGGAGCAAAACCAGATTATTCAATTCAGCTAGAAATTCCTATTGAAACAAAAAAAGTGAGGTTAATTTCCAACAACCAATCAAGATTCAATCTAAGGGAGTTTAGAATTTATGGCGTAAATAAAAATGGGAATTACCCAAAAGTGTTATCGAAAACTGCCGATTCTGATGTTGAAGGTTTAATAAATTATACTAGAAGCGAAAATGTAACTATCACTACAAGCGGTTCATTTAAAAATAAAGATTCATCCACTAATTTAACCGATGGTAATCCATTCAGTTATTGGACAACACAAAACGATAATCAAAAATGGGTGGAATTTGAATGGAAAAAAGACATTACAGTAGGTTGCATTCAATTTATTAATGGTTGGAAAGACACCCACGGGAATTGGAATAGCTTAATTTCAGACTATAAAATTCAATATCTAAAAGACGATAAATGGATTGACATCTCTGTACTTGATGTTACAAAAGATTACAATTTTGCAGACAATTATCATACCTACGGATTAGAATGGACCGAAAAAGAACTTGTTTTTTATTTTGATGGAAAAGAATTAAGACGAGAAAAAACGACTTTTGTTACAGCGAAGTTCCTATTTTCTTGAGTCTTGCTATTATAAAATGGAGCGGCACTATAACTGATGCTATTGATGGTACTAGTATGAAAGTAGATTATGTTAAGTATTATCAAAAAAAGTAAAACGATTACACACAAATAAAAAACTAATTATTATGAAATGTCTTGAAATAAGTCTGGTAATATTCCTTTCAATTATATTTTTCTCATGTACTGAAAACATTAAAAAAGAAGATGTGATAACTCAGGAAATTTCAAACACGTTAAGTGGTTACCCTTGGGATATTCCTCAAACAAAACCTAATCGCCCTTTAAGTAAAGCCATGGAACGCTTGTATGATAATTACATGGCTCCTCGCCCCCAAGATAATGAGTTGTTTTCCGCATTTAAATACACTCGATTAAAAGGTTTCAATTATAATAATGGAGATGGTACTATTTCAAGAAGAGATCCTTCAAAAATCATCAAAGAAAACGGAAAATACTATGTTTGGTATACAAAGCGAGATACCGAATTTCCCCCGGTTGGATTTTCAAATGCACATTTATCTACAGATGTAATTCCATCAGCCGATTGGGATTTATGCGATATATGGTATGCCACCTCTGATGATGGGTTTACTTGGAAAGAACAAGGAGTAGCTATAAACAGACCAAAAAAACCAGCTGTTGGTTGGCGTTCTGTAACAACCACAGATATTTTAAAATGGAAAGGTAAATATTATTTATACTATCAGGCATTTATGGAGGCTAGTGGCACTAAAGGGGACCATTGTCCTGTAGCTGCTGCGTATGCAGATTCTCCTGATGGCCCTTGGACAAAAGTGAATAAGGTCATTATCGAAAACGGAGCATCTGGTACTTGGGATCAACACTCAATTCATGACCCTTACCCATTGGTTTACAATGGATTTATATACGTGTATTATAAAGCTGCATACGGGGATCGTCCTGATTATTTAGTAGGAAATGGATTGGCTATTGCAGACAATCCTCTAGGTCCTTTCAAAAAACATCCATTAAATCCATTATTTAATTCTGGACATGAAACGGCATTATTCCCTTTTAAGGAAGGTGTTGCCGCATTAATCACTAGAGATGGAAACGAAAATAACACCATCCAATACGCATCTGATGGTGTAAATTTTGATATCGCTTCTGTAACGCATTTAATGCCTTTTGCTGCAGGCTCTTATGTGCCAGATGCCTTTAACAGCAACGGAAACGGCAGAGGAATTACTTGGGGACTTTCACATTTTACAAACATGGGAGAACGAGGGAAAAACTATGGAATTTTGGCACGTTTTGATTGTGACTTAAGCCTTGACCTTCATGATCCTCAAATGAAAGAACCCCGACTTTATTTAGACCCAGAGATTTATTTTTCAAAACCATTAAGTAAAAAACAGTTAGAGCGCATTAAGTATAAAAAATAAAAACGTTTTGTTATACAAATAAAAACATGCCTTTCCTTTATCAAGCTTGTATTGAGTTAATTTTACTTCATAGAATTATTCCAAATAAAACATGAAACTAAAATCTCATCAGTTACCCTTTTCATTATTATTTTTCTCTTTATTTTTAATCTCGGTAATTCTCAAGATTTAACAATTCCCAAGAAAAACTATACCGATTCTGTAAATCTGAATAATGCAATTGCGAGACAAAATAATAAATTCCCACTTTCTGATCAACAAGATTCAAAAAACTGGAAATTGTTAAAACAGTTTTCAGATGAATTTGAATCTAACAAATTAAACGAAGTAAAATGGTATCCCAACAACCCTAAATGGAAAGGTAGACCACCAACTTATTTTCATGGTTCTAACGTGAGTTTAGAAAAAGGAGAATTAGTTATTAGAGTAAATAAACATGGAGAAGAAAAGCTACCTGAAAGCTTCACACATTCAACAGGCTTTATAAAAAGTAAAAACAAGTTCTTATATGGCTACTTTGAAGCTGAAGCAAAATTAATGGATGCCCCATGGGTTTCAGGGTTTTGGATGACTAATGTTTCAAAAAATTGGTGGACAGAAATTGATATATGTGAAAATGCACCTGGATTATCATATAACAGACATGATTTAAATTCTAACATACACGTTTTCAAAGCTCCAGAAGACAAAGGCAATGTAAAAAAACATTTTTCTAGAAATAAAAAATATTATTTTTCTAAAGAGTTACAAGCAGATTATCATGTTTGGGGATTGGAATGGACGAAAGATTATATTCGATTTTATATAGATGGCATCCTGTTTAGAGAAGCAAAAAACACGCATTGGCACCAACCGTTAGAAGTTAATTTCAACTGTGAATCTAACAAATGGTTTGGAGCACTTCCTGATGATAACCGCTTAAATGGCGAGTATCATGTAAAATACTTCAGGGTTTGGAAGTAAAAATATTTTATATTAGTATCAATTCTATAACACACCAAATAATATGTCTTTTAAACTGAGTATTTTAACCTTAATTTTTCCTTTATTTCTATTTAACTGTGAAACAAACTCTAAAGAAAAAGAACCAACAAAAGAGATAATACAATCAGATAAAAAATTTCCATATAAACTCCCAATGGAAAAACCTGACATACCCTTAAGTCGTGCTTTAGAAAGAAATTACGATGCCTATATGGGGCCAACACCCCAAGATAATGAATTGTATTCTCAGTTCAAATATACAGAGCTAAAGGGCTTTGATTATAACAATCATGATGGTACTATTTCAAGAAGAGACCCTTCTAAAGTTATATTTCATAATGGAAAATATTATGTGTATTACACGTACAGAAATACAAAAACACCACCAATAGGTCTTAGCAATGCAGATAAAGCAACAGATATAATACCATCTGCTGATTGGGATTTATCTGAAATTTGGTATGCCACTTCAAAAGATGGTTTTACATGGGAAGAGCAAGGCGTAGCTGTTCCAAGACCTCCTAAACCTAATGTAGGTTGGCGTTCTGTAACTACCACAGATGTTTTAGAATGGAAAGGTAAATGGTATATTTACTACCAAGGCTTTATGGAAGTGAGTGGTAAACGAGGAGACGACTGCCCTGTTGCAGTTTCTTATGCCGATTCTCCTGATGGTCCTTGGACACCTTATAATAAAATTGTAATTCCCAATGGAGGAAAAGGCGAATGGGATCAATTTTCTATACATGACCCTTATCCATTAGTTTACAAAGGAAAAATATATTTATATTATAAATCCGATTTTAATGGTAGACCAAACAATATAAGAATGCAAGGGTTAGCTACTGCTAATAACCCTCTAGGACCATTTACGAAGCACCCATTAAACCCCATTATGAATTCTGGGCATGAAACAACAATGTTCCCTTTTAAAAATGGCATTGCAGCTTTAGTTATTCGTGATGGTAATGAACATAATACTATTCAATTTGCTGAAGATGGTGTAAACTTTGAAATTGCTGCGATTAGTAACTTATTACCTAACGCTGGTGGCCCATTTATTCCTGACGCATTTACTAATACTAAAGATGGACGAGGCATTACTTGGGGTATTTCACATTTTACAGCGGTAAACGGATGGAGCACAAATCATGCTGTATTGGCTCGTTTTGATTGTGATTTAAGTCAGGATATAAACGACCCTAATATGAAAAAGAATCATGTTTATTATAAACCAGAACACTATTACAAGCACGGTTTAAATAAAGCTCAAAAAGATAGAATTAATGCCAATAACAAAGCTTTCATTGGAAATTAAATTCGAATAAATTTATATGATTTAAGGTCTGCCCTAGTTTTTTAAAGCAGACTTTTTATATTTCTTAATCACAGTATTTTGAACATATGTTGTGCTTTTTACACCTTCTGAACCTGTAAAAACCCAATAATACGTTTAATTTGGCTATCATAATAAGCTTACATGAGCTAACCATAATTCTTTTAAAATGAAATTTATCAGTTTGCGTTTATTTCTCTCATTCATCTTAATATTAATTGTTATTACCCCTATCGATGGTCAAGAAAAAGAAACCTATAATAAATCATGGGAATCTATTGAGAAAGTAAATCCAGCTCCAGATTGGTTTAAAGATGCTAAATTAGGTATTTATGCACATTGGGGACCTGTTTCTTCAGCCTTTGAAGGTGCAGATCCTAATAAATGGTACGCAGGTTGGCACGGAATGAAAATGTATGTTGATGGTAAAATTGTGGAAAGTAATAACGGAAAACCTTCAACAAATTTCACGCATCACAAAAAAATACGGTCACCCAAAAAAGTTTGGTTACAAACATATTATTGAACAATTTGATACCTCAGGTTTCGACGCTAAGAAATGGGCAGATTTATTTGCAAAATCGGGAGCTAAATTTGCTGGCCCAGTAGCAATGCATCACGATAATTTTGCAATGTGGGATAGTAAAGCTACACGATGGAATTCAATGAATTATGGAGGAATTGATCCTTCAGCAGCACTCAAAAAAGAAATTGAAGCAAAAGGCATGAAATTTATGGGTTCTTTCCATCATGCGTTTACTTGGAAATACTTTGCTCCTGCACATGCTCATGGAGGTATAAAATCAAAAGATTATGATTTATATACTAATCCACATTCGTTAGATTCTGATACTCCAGATGAACAATTTTATAAAGATTGGTGGGCAAAATTAAAAGAGTTTATTGATGTGTATCAACCAGATTTAATTTGGTTTGATTGGTGGCTGGAGAATATGACTGAAGAATCACGTTTGAAATTCTTATCATATTACTACAATAAAGGTTTAGAGTGGAACAAGGACGTTGCTGTATGTTATAAAGAAACAACCTTTACTGAAACAACCGCGGTTAAAGATTATGAACGTGGACGTCCAAATCAACCAAAAGAGAATCTTTGGTTAACCGACACCTCTCCAGGTGCTTGGTTTTATCGTCCCGGAGCAAAATTTAAAACGCCAAATGAGTTAATTGATATATTGGTAGATATTGTTTCTAAAAACGGATTAATGTTACTAAATGTACCGCCAAACCCTGATGGTTCAATTCCTAAAGTCATGGAAGATTTACTAATTAACATGGGTGCTTGGTTAGCAGTTAATGGCGATGCTATTTATGGGACCAGACCATGGACTATTTTTGGCGAAGGTCCTACAAGATTACCAGAAGGTGGACATAAAGTGGAAGAAAAAATAAAAATTGAGTATAAGAATACAGACATACGTTTTACAAAGAAATCTGATAAAGAGTTTTACGCCATCGTTATGGATAAACCTGAGGATGAAATAGTAATTAAATCTTTAACTACTCAAATTGGTCTTTTAAATTCTAAAATTATAAACATAGAATTATTAGGAAGTACTGAAACTATAAAATGGGAACGTAATAAAAAAGGTTTGATTATTCAAACACCTAAAGAATTACCAACTGATTACGCACATGCATTCAAGATAGTTTTAGAAGGTTACACAGAAAACAATATTGGTGGTGATGTTAACGCACATACGGAATAAAAGGTTAATATTATTATTACTCAGAAAAAAGGCTTGTAATTCAAAAATCACAAGCCTTTCTTTATTATACTTAAATAAACTTATTCTGGTATATATTCTAAATCTGTAGTCAAAATAAACTTATCGAATTCAAAACCATCTTCTCGCATTGAGAAAGAAATAATATGATTTCCAGCTTCTTTTACGTCTAGATATATATTTTGTGGCACACCACAATGTTCCTCTTGAGTGCGTTGCGCTGAAGACCATGTCCATTTATTTTTACCTTTACACCATTGCATTCTTGCACCACTTTCTGGCCATTCTCCGTCAATTCCAACATGTAGACCGTTATCCTCACTTCCGGTGGAAAATGCTTTTACTCCATACATAATATTTCCCTGGTGTGGTAAAATTTATTTTATAGGAAACCATACCTCCAACCCCAGGCTTTGGGAAAAAATTCTCTTCTACTACAAGGTCATCGTCATGTGTGACACGAGTATCAGGTAACGCTTCCAAATATGCATATCCACTCAGCTGTACTCGAATGGTTTGTATAAGTAGCTTCTTGAAAAGGCATACGCTCTGTTTTAGATATCACATACCATTCTCGTGGAGAATCATTAGCAGATTTATAATGAAATGCTTCTGCCTCTATCTCAACCTTTCCTGATTTCTCTTCAAATGAATTCTTATCTTTTAAGAATGCTTTCAGTTGCTCTTTAGAATTTGATAACAAACCATTTGGAGCTAATTCCAAACTACTCCAACGCCCTCTAGACCAAGCTGTTTCATCATTTTCAGGAATTTTTCCATTTGTTACGGCTTTAGATTGCACTTCAATTATATCTTTTGTATTTAATACTAATGCACCTATTTTGTGTGTAACATTTTCAAAACTAGCTTCAGTTTTTGGATTTTCAATGCGCGCAACCACTTCTCCATTAATAAGAATTCTATAGATAGATTCCCCATCATTTTCTGTCATGGTTTTTAACAATCCATTGTATACACCTGATTTCCCTTCAAATATAGTTCTCGCTGAAGCAAAAACATCTCTTTGCATCTTATCAGCAGCATTTATTGCTAATGCGCCATTTCCTTTATCTGTATAGTATATAGCTTTTGACACATTAAGTATTTCAAAATCTTTAATAGCTTTCAACTTCCATAGCTTAGATACTTTAGTCTCATTTTGAGACGCTTTACTTTTTGAGACTAATAATGCTACCCAGTCTTTAGAATTATCGGGAGGCAAACCTATAGAACGCATACCACCGCCTTTAACGCCGCTCACACTACCCTTATGCATCTTTCCTCCTGTTCTAGGGTTGTACCATTTTATACTAAACTTAGCATTAGTATTCAACAAATTAATTTTAGTATCTTTTACTTCAGGTAAGTATACAATATAGGTTTTACCGTGGTCTGCCAAAACATAATCATTTTTTGTGTCGGTTAATCCATTCGCATTAAACATATTTTCAAAAGGCACATTGGCTTTAAAAAACTCCAAAGCATATCGTGTCTGATTCCAAAGTATATCTCTAGAACGCCAATCTTCACATTTTAAATCATTGTGCGCAAACTTATAGCCAAAATACCATTCTACTCCAGCACCACCTGCCATTAAATTCCCCCATAATACATGATGACGGATATAATCATGATCTGGATCATCTACATCAGGTTTTGCTCCAGTATCTGCTGGTCCAATTTCATCTTGACAAACCACCCATTGTTTGTCTGATTTTTTTGAATTATTAATCCATTTTACAATAAGGTGATGCACATCGTGAGGGTTGGCCGTTTGCATTGATGGACCATCTAAAAACTCATACCCAACTAATGGATTTAAAAACTCATCCTGAGAATGGGTAGTGGCATGGGTATGTAATACAATTAAATTCTCATAAGGATCATTCGTTTTAATATATTTAGCCATTGCCTTTCTATCATCGTCCGATTGCCCTTTTGGAGTCCAATGTAAAGGACCATTCTCTTCTCCTAAATTCCATGTTACACCAAGATGATGCGAAAATCTAGCTATCAACTCCCTATAATACAGTTTTCGTTGTGTACCAAGTTCTCCTATATCTAAAAGTAATTCGTTTTCAGTTTCTTGTGTTACTATATGTAGCATTAAGCCTAAATCATCCATATGATCAAAAACTACCTCCCATTGGTCTAGTTTACTACAATCAAAACGATAGCGCTCATTAATATTAATCCACGGCCAAACATCATTACCATCCCCTTGTACATTCATGGTTAAAAAATATACTGAGTTCATTCCCTTAGATGCTAAATAATTTAGCGCGCCTATTATGTTTTTTCCCTTATTATCTTGCCATACAGGATCTCCAGTTTTCCAATCTTGAGCATGAGGTTCGTATTTATGAGAATCTTTGGTGCCATCAAATTCATAATAACCCAGAAAATTCTCAGGACTATCAGCTCCACCTTTCAGAAACGCTTCGTTAGTATCAGCATATTTCAGATACCTTGTTCCATCATATTTAAGACGACCTTTAACTTGAAAATCAGATCCATTACCATCATTTTCTTCAATAGTGAATTGACCTGTTACCCCATCAAAAGCTAATGGTTTACCTGCGTTCACATCATTACTTACAGCTACATTATCCCCTTTTCTAAAAGATACTTCATATTGCCATTCACCAATTTCATCTGGTGTAAATCGTACTTGCCAAATTTTACCCGAAGTTGCACCTGTTTCCGAAGCATTTCCATCAGCTGCATAAAACCCTGGAATTGTAATAACTTTACCTTTATTTTTAAACTTTACATTCAAACGGTAATTCAAAAAGGGGTTGTCCGCATCGTTTTCGCTTAGTGCTTCTCCTTGAAAACTTAAAGTTACTTTATGCCATTTTTTTAGTTTACCACTTATTTTAGTTGTAACGTCTTGAGCAAAAACAAGGGTCGAACTAATAATGGATATTCCTAAAAAAAATAATTTCACACTCTTAATTTTAAACATTTTATGGATAATATTAGTTATTAATAATTAAAATTCTATTTAGAAAGATTGGGTTAAATCTATTAGTTTAAAATACCATTTCCGATAAATTTTTCAAACTTCGAAGGACTTCCGTTATCATCCCCAACTAAAAGATAATAAAACATACCACAGTCTGAAATGTCCGCATCACCACCTGAATGAGCCTGAAGTCTTGTGTACATCCATTTGATGTTTTTATCCTCATGATCTCTCATCCAAAACCAAACTGAAAAATCTTTTCCTGAGTGCCATAAATCATTTGGAACCGTTTTATTATTCTGATCTTTAATTTTTTTATACTTAATACGATTACCTGCTAAATCTTGAACATCTTTCCAAGTATGGTGGTATTCACGTCTCTTTTCATTCTCATTAAAACCACTATGAGACAAAAGATAAACATAATTTAAAGACTCTATATTACCTTGTTTAATGACTTCTTCAACAACTTGATATAAAAACTCAGACAATCCTGCATGCATAAAATATAAAGGATTATTTTTAGTAGACTTGCCCATTTCTGATGCTAAATTAAATAACGCTTGATTTTTCTGAGTGGTAACGTCAAATATCACGTCTTGGTTAAAACGCCATCTTTTTGCAGCGCCTTCACAACTTATCTTTAATTGATTTTCATGATCTGGACCAGCTGGTGCATCTATAAAATTATTGTAAGAACAATGTACTAGTTTTTTTTGCAAATTTAATTTAGCCATAATAGCGAACGAAGCTGCTGCTGCTCCCCAATCGTCCGGATCACCTGTTGGCCACTTATAATCATTATCTGGAGCGCTATTACCATCAAAACTTACTGCAATTCTGTTGTTATTATAAACCCATGGTTGGGCGTAAGTATTACAAGAATAAATATTGAGTAAAACAACAGAAAACACAATCAACTTTAACATCTAAAAAATCATTTAATCTAGTGGAAAAAACAAATATAACAATAGTTTTGTATTTTGTATACAAAATACAATATATTTAATTATTTTGCATACCTAATGCATCATTTCCAAAATTTTCGGAAATTGACACAAACATTAATTATAAAAATGAAATCACTTTTAATTTTATTACTATTCTTATCACCAATATTATCTATTGCCCAAGTAGATAATTGGATTGATAAAAATGAAAACGAAAATTATACAGCACGCCATGAATGTTCTTTTGTTCAGGCAGGCGACAAATTCATTATGTTTGGAGGCAGAGAGAACGCGCAGCAACTAGACACTTATGACTTTAAAAGTAATACTTGGAGCATGGGTGGAAAAGCTCCAAAAGAATTCAATCACTTTCAAGCGACATTTTATGAAGGGTTTGTTTGGGTAATAGGTAGTTTTAAAACAAATAAATTCCCAAAAGAAATTCCTGCCGGTTATATTTGGTTATACTTCCCTCCTACCAAAACTTGGATAAAAGGCCCTAAAATACCAGAAAACAGAAGACGTGGTGGTGCAGGACTTGTAGTTTACAACAACACGTTTTATTTAATTGGTGGAAATACAATTGGGCACAACGGAGGTTATGTTAATTGGTTTGATTCCTATAACCCCCGCACAAACACATGGACAGTTTTAGACAATGCTCCCAATGCCAGAGACCATTTTAGTGCAGTAGTTACAAATAATAAACTATACGCTATTGGCGGAAGACATTCTGGTGGAGAAGGTGGTGTATTTGGACCTCTAATTGCTGATGTTGATGTTTATGATTTTGAAACCAAACAATGGCATTCATTAAAAAACCCATTACCAACACCACGTGCAGCTCCTGGAGTTGCTTTATTTAATAACGAGTTATTTGTTATGGGTGGAGAAGGAGAAAAAGGTCCTGCTTATAAAAAAGTTGAAGCTTATAATTTAAAAACTAATAGTTGGGAAACGAAAACTGACATGAATTATGCTAGACATGGTACTCAAGCTATTGTTTCTGGAAATGGTATTTATATTGCTGGAGGTTCGCCTATGAGAGGTGGTGGAAGACAATTACATATGGAAGTTTACAATGAAGATAAACCCGAAGGTAAAAGATTGATTGCTTCTGAATTGAATACTCCTAAAAAAGTTTGTTTAAAAAGGGGGAGTTCAAAATCTATAAAAATTAAAATTGAATCAGGAAATACAGGTTGTTTTATTACTTCGGTATCTTTAGAAGGAGAAGCTAAAGATCAATTTAAGATTAATTCCACAGTTGATTTAACCTTATTAAATACCAACGAAAGTATCTTTTTAGGAATTAAACATCTGGGAGATAAAAAATACACTATGGCTGAACTTCATATTATCTATAACGGAACAGTTAAAAAGGTTATAAATCTAGAATCTAGATAAGCGATTTTTTAATAGTACATGAGAAAAGTTTATTCACACAAATTAAGACACTAATAACAAACCTATAAAAATCAGACCTACAAGGTTTTTAAAACCTCTCAGGTAATTGCCATTTTAAAAGCCCTTTTACAAAACAAAATATTAACTAATTAAAAATGCCATCTAAAAAAATTAGATGGCATTTAGGGATAAAGTTTAGTTTAATATTTAGTTATCCGTTTGAACATCTTTCTTTTTTCTCCATCTGGAGTTGCTTCACCTTTAGCGGCATGTGATGTTTTACGTTCTGAATCAAAACGCATGATACTTTGGTAATTATAATTATTATAAACATGAGACAATCCCCAATCAAAAATCTGAGTTGGGTTGTTATCTGTGGATTCTAGAGTTCTATTTAACCCAATTGCATGTAGCATATTAGCACCTTTAACAGCTCCTCTAATTTCAAAATTGATACCATCTGGAGACCATTGAAAAGTGTTTCTTTCAGGACCATCTGTAGTTATCAAAGAAGCTATACCACCTTGAGTTTTCCAAACTACTACTTCATGACCTGAATTTGAAATAGGGTTGAATTTAGATTTAACGTAAGGCCCTTTTGGATTATCAGCAATCGCTACACCATGACGAATTTGACGACCTCCAAATAAAATTTCTTCTCCCATTTGTTCTCCTTTATAGTATAAATAGAATTTTCCCTTAAAAGGAATAATACAAGGATCGTGTACTTTATGGGAATCAAAATCACCTTTTTTCTCAACTGCAAAACGGTTTTGCGCTTCCCCTTTCCAAATTCCATTATCAGCTGGACTTAAAATAGGTTCTTCACTTTTTGTCCAAGGACCATTAGGTGAGTTAGACCATGCTAAACCTACTTGATTTTTAACACGAACAGTATATGGCGATTTTACTGTTTGATAGCATAGATAATACGTATCCTCATGCTTCATAATTTCAACTGTAAACACAGAACGATCATCATAAGCTCCTTTTTCTCCTCTAAGAACCGCTGGCCCTTCTTCTTTCCATGTCCAACCATCTTCTGAAGTTGCGTACCAAATATCACAACGATCCCATGGGAATACTTTAGTAGTTTCTATATCTCCAGCAAAACCATCAGTTTCTCCAGTACTCCTAGAATACCAAACATAATATTTTCCGTTTTCTTTAATCATTGCAGAAGGATCACGACGTACAACTCCTTCTTCATAGGCTAAATCACCCTTAAGAGGTTGCATTGGATTGAATATACGATACCAATCATTCTCAACATAATTCCATTTTAGAGCCCTTTTCGAAGCCGCACTCAAATAATCTCTATTTGTAATGCCAAAACGGTCTAATTTTTCATCAGGTATTTCCATGATTTGATTTTGGTCTTTATGATTGCAGTCTTTAGTTTCGCTAATACATCCAAAAGATGCAAAACAAATACTTATTACAAAAATTTTACTAATTTATTCATAATTAATTTCTTTTATTTTAAACTATTACTATAAGCTACAATTAGAATCCCTAAAACCATACAGGTTAATCCAAAATACAAAAACCCCTTAGCTTTTCCTGATGCTTTAACCCATTCTTTTGTTATTATTCCACTAACAATTGCAGTTACTACGCAAGCTGTATTAAAAATAGCATATCCAACGGTGTTTCCACTCTCTCCAAGTTTGAAAGCTGCATAGGCAAACAATGCAGATGCAGCATAATGAAATACTGCCATTATTAAAATTAGGATAAAGTTTTTACCAAATGCTGGCGTTTTAAAATCTCCCATGCCTTTTTCTGCGATAATTGCCATAAAAAATATGCTGTCATAACAATACCACCACTTATAAATATAGGAAACATTACAGCTACTGCGGTTACCCATTCTGGGTTTCCTGCTGCTTGAGAAGCTTCGTGTAAATATGGTCTTCCAGCAGCGTTTGCATAACTAAAACCTGTAGCCAACAAGCCACCAATTACAGCAATTAAAATCCCTGTAACCATGGAGCCTTTGCCCTCTTTATTATCACCAGATTCTATTTCGTTTTTTCTCTAATAAGTCCCGCTTTTCCGTTGGCAAAAACACCAATTAATACGACTACCAGACCAATTAAAATAGTTGTAAAAACATTTGAAGCTGGCAAATCCTCTTCTAAATAAGGCAACAATGAACCTACTAAAATAATGGTCCCGATAAACAATGAAAAGCCTAGTGATAATCCAATATGGTTTATAGCCTTACCCCACATCATCACTCCTATTCCCCAAAGGAAACTTGTTAAACCCATTTTAATCCAAATATCTGTTGGCATGTTGCCGAAAATATCTCCAAAACCACTTATTAGTGCCACAGAAGCAATAATTGGTACAACAAACATGGTAAGTAGAAAAATAAACTCCAAGTATTTTCATATTTGAAATCCTTTGTAAACTTTTCAGGAAGCGCATAAAGCCCTAACATTAATCCAGCAAAAATCGCTAGTAATACACCTTCAATCATAATTATTTAATTTAGTTAGTATAAATTTTTACCAGTTGACATTTAAACTGGGTGGTACTTTTAAATGTGTCGCCAGCCTTGGTTATGGACTTTGGCGAGTTTTCAATATTTGGTCCGTTTGGATAACGGTGTGTTTCACAACAAAAACCCCCTATATTTCCCATACTGCTCACCGTTTTCACGCTTTATCGCATCTGAAGTATACTTTCCTGTGTATAACAACATACAAGGTTCAGTAGTTGATACCGTTAAAGAACGCCCAGAATCTGGGCATGTGATTTTTGCGGCTTCAATGAAATCTGCTTTTTCATTATCAAGAATATAGAAATTCTCAAAACCATCACCCATGCCTTGGTGCGCATCACCTATCTTCTTAGACTGGCGCATATCATCAGCAGCTCCTTCAACATTTACAACTTTTCCAGTTGCAGCCCCTGTATCATCACATTCCAATTTCTTATTGGCGTTAACCTTGGGCTTTATGACATTCAATATTTGAATGAAAAGCGTTCAAGTTAAAATAGGTGTGATTTGTTAAAGACAAAGGCGTGTCTTGATCTGACATAGCCGAATAATCAATAGTCAATGTGTTATCATCGTTCAATGTAAAACTTACCTCTACATCAACATTACCAGGAAAACCTTCTTCCAAATGGTTGCTTTTAAGAGACATTTTAACTCCTGAACCATTTGAGTTTTCGAATGTTTTAGCAGTCCATATTTTTTTATCAAACCCAAGAGCACCACCATGTAAATTGTTAGGCCCGCAGTTATCTGCCAATTGATATTCTTTACCGTTTAAGGAAAACTTAGCATCTTTAATTTGTGAACAATAACGACCAACAGTACCTCCAAAATAAGGAGCGTTTTCAACATAATCCTTTCCAAAATAACCATCAAGGGTATCAAATCCACAAGCTATATTTTCAATAACACCTTTACTATTTGGGACTTTTAAAGTAGTTATTGTTGCACCATAATTTGAAATTTTAACTTCAACACCATTGGCGTTTTTTAAAGCATATTCTTTAATTACTTGACCTGATAGTTTTCCGAAATCTAAAATCTGTATACTCATTTTAAATCGTGTTAAGATTAATTTATTTTTCCTCGTAAGGTGCTAATTTTTTCCAATTAAAAATCACGCCAACACCCGGATAATCTGGAGCAACTGCTCTGTAATTTTCAACTACTAAAGGTCTTGTTGTATATTCATCTATAGGAAAACTGTGTACTTCTAGCCAACCAGAGTTAGGTTGTGAAGACACTACAGCTTACGTGTAATTCTTGCATCCCGTGAGAACATGCTGGAATTCCGTGTTTATTTGCTAATCTTGCTGCAGCTAACCAACCTGTAACACCTCCACAATTGGAAGCATCTGGTTGTACAAAGGATAGTTTTGCTTGATCGAATGCATATTCAAATTCATGAATGGTATGTAAGTTTTCGCCCATTGCTAATGGAAAACCTGTAGCATCTACTATCTCTCCAAAACCTTTGTAATTATCAGGAATGATTGGTTCTTCAAACCATGTAATATCGTATTGTTTGAAACCTTCTATGGCTTTAATTGCTTTTTCAACAGTCATAGAATAATTGGCATCTACCATAAAAGTAACATCTGGACCAATATATTCCCTAACCGCTTTAATACGGTC
This sequence comes from Jejuia sp. G7-7, assembly GCF_055808955.1. Taxonomy (NCBI): domain Bacteria; kingdom Pseudomonadati; phylum Bacteroidota; class Flavobacteriia; order Flavobacteriales; family Flavobacteriaceae; genus Jejuia; species Jejuia sp. G7-7. The sequence goes on along the minus strand of NZ_JBVVSZ010000002.1, from coordinate 1,671,220 downwards.
TAAATCTTCTTGAAGATTTTCTCGACCAATTTTAATTTTTACAGCATTAAAACCTCTTTCAAGGTAGCCTTTCATATTGTTCAATAATTTCTCAATTGGATACATCAAATCAATGCCTCCACAATAGGCTTTACATGTGTTACCTTGTCCACCAGCCATTTTCCAAAGCGGTTGACCTGCTTTTTTACAACGAATATCCCACAAAGCGATGTCAACAGCAGAAATTGCAAAAGATGCAATTCCTCCTCTTCCAACGTAATGTACATGCCATTCTAAGAAATCATAAATCCCTTCAATATCAGTACCATCTTTACCAACTAAAACATCGGCAAAGTCATGTTCTACCATAGCCTTGATGGAAAAACCACCTTTACCACCAGTATAAGTGTAACCAGTACCCTCGCTACCATCTTCAAGGGTTATGGTTACTGTGACTAATTCAAAATGATAGTGATCTCCATGTTTTGCATCGGACATAACTTCTGGTAGTGGCACAGTAAAAAGTCGTGTCTCTACTTTTGAAATTTTTGTACTCATTTTTTATGCTTTATGTCTTATATAAAAAGTCTTCTTTTCTAAATATTGCTCAAAACCGTATTTTCCATCTTCACCACCAGAACCTGATAATTTATAACCGTTATGGAATCCTTGATGTTGTTCTCCATGACCTCTATTTACATAGATTTCACCATATTCTAATTCATCATTACACTTCATGATGGTATTCATATCATTTGTAAATACCATGGCAGCTAATCCATACTCACAATCATTTGCAAATCCGATAACCTCTTCAAAAGTTTTAAATTTTAAGACAGGTAAAATAGGGCCGAAAGATTCTTCATGAACAATGGTCATATCCTGAGTTACATTAGTTAAAACTGTTGGCTCAAACCAGTATCCTTTTTCGAATTGAGCACCCTCTGGACGTTTTCCTCCTGTAGCCAATGTTGCGCCTTCTTTAAGACTAACTGCTACTAAGTGTTCCATATGTTTTAATTCTGAAGCATTTACTTTAGGTCCCATATCGGTTTCTTCTAACATTGGATCACCTACTTTAATGCCTTTTGTTGCGGCAATAAATTTCTCCATAAACACATCATAAATACCTTCATGCACGTACATACGTTCATTACAAGTACAAACCTGTCCGCAGTTATCAAAACGAGAATGTAAAGCAGATTCTACTGCCGCATCAATATCAGCATCTTCAAATACAATAAAAGGTGCTTTTCCTCCTAATTCTAATTGAACATGTGTTAAATTTTGTGCTGCATTTCTAGCAATTTGTTGCCCTACTGGCGTAGAACCTGTCATGGTTACCATTTTACAAAGTGGACTTTCAACTAAGGCATTACCCATAGCACGACCTGGCCCTGTTAAAATATTGATAACTCCGGCAGGAATCCCTACTTTGTTAGCTAAATTCCCTAACTCTAAAGTTGCTAGTGGCGTTTCAGAAGTTGGTTTAATTACAATTGTATTTCCTGCAACTAAAGCTGGCCCTAATTTGCGACCTGCTAAAGCTAACGGGAAGTTCCAAGCTGTAATAGCTACTACAACACCACGTGGAACTTTTTGAATCCAAATTTGTTCATTTGGATTATCTGAAGGAATAATATCTCCTTCAATTCGTCTAGCACCTTCTGCTGCATACCTAATGAATGAAGCGGTAACAGCAACTTCAAAACGAGCTACCTTTAAAAGTTTACCTTGTTCTTTAGTTAATAATTCAGCTAAATATTCTGTGTTTGCATCAATTTCATCAGCTAATTTGTATAACAAATCTGCACGTTCACGAGCAGGTAATTTTTTCCACTCTTTTTGAGCTTTATCAGCATGCTCTAAAGTTTCTAATGCTTCTTCCGCTGTTCCGTTTTGAACTCTTGCAACTATTTTTTCAGTAGAAGGACTAACAATATCAATAGTTTCACCAGATGTTGACGTTATCCATTTCCCATTAATAAATAATTGGTATTCTTTTATTTCTGCCATTTTATTTAGTTTTTTTATACCTACAAAGTTTTTGAAACCTTGCAAGAGATTTATTCTCAAACTTTATAACTACTCCCTTTAAGGGTTAGGGGCTTTTATCTCCCCATCCAACCACCGTCTACAAGAACGATAGCACCATTCATATAAGCTGCAGCTTCTGATGCCAAAAACACAGTTGGTCCTGCAAAGTCTGTTGGTTTTCCCCAACGTGCTGCCGGAATTCTCGATAAGATAGATTCTGAACGAGCTGGATCATTTCTTAAAGCTTCAGTATTATCTGTTGCGATATATCCAGGAGCAATGGCATTTACATTTACACCTTTGCTTGCCCATTCGTTAGCAAATGCCATAGTCATTTGTCCAATCGCACCTTTACTTGCAGCGTACCCTGGAACAGTAATACCTCCTTGAAATGTTAACAATGATGCGGTAAAAATGATTTTACCATTACCTCTATTTACCATTTCTTTACCAATCTCTCTAGTTAAGATAAATTGTGCGTTTTGATTTACTTCAATCACTTTATCCCACATTTCGTCAGGATGTTCAGCTACAGGTGTTCTTAAAATTGTACCTGCATTATTTACTAAAATATCAATTTGACGATGGTCTGCTTTTACAGCTTCAATGAATTTGTACAATGATTTTCTATCTGAAAAATCACATTGATAAGCACTAAAGTTTTTACCTCTTGCTTTCACTTCTTTTTCAACCTCGCTTCCACTTTCTAAAGATGCCGAAACACCGATAATATTAGCTCCTGCTTCAGCTAAACCAATAGCCATAGCTTTTCCAATGCCTCTTTTACAACCTGTAACTAAAGCTGTTTTTCCTTCTACACTAAATGTGTTTAAAATACTCATTCTTTATCTTTTTAATAGTTTAATTTATAATGAACAATCCATAAGTACCTTCATACCATCAGGATTATTATCTATATTTTCAAATACGCTTTGAATATTACTTAAAGGTTGCACATCGGTTATCATATCTTCAAATGGCAACTCGTTTGCTGTAATTAGTTGAATTGATTTTTCATAATCTTCTTCTTCATATACACGAGCACCAATTAATTTTAATTCTTTCCAGAAGAATTTAAATAAATTAACTGGTTTAGGGTTCTCCATGTATAGCTACCATTAAAATCCTGCCTCTAATGCCCGCAACTTCAGTCATCACATCTAATGCCGGTTGCACACCTGCAACTTCAAAAACAACATCAGCTAAACGTCCTTCGGTTTGCTCACGAACATATTCAACCAGATCCACTTTTAATGGACTAACAGCATTTAATCCCATCTCTTTTGCTTTTGCAATTCTGATTTCATTTACTTCAGAAATAATCACATTTGCACCTGCATCTTTAGCAACCATTGCCACCAAAAGCCCGATAGGGCCACCTCCCAAAACAACAGCAGTTTCACCTGCAATTAATCCACTTAAACGTACATCGTGTGTTGCTACTGATAACGGCTCTATTAATGCAGCCAATTTTAAATCAGTATCTTCTTTTAACTTATGAAGTGTGAACGCTGGCACATTCCAATACTCTTGCATTGCACCAGGACTATCAATTCCAATAAATTTTAATTCTTCACAGATATGATTAAATCCTTTATCAGAAGGCTTAACTTTTCTATCATCTAAAGGACGAACTACAACTTTATCTCCTACAGAATAACCTGAAACCCCTTCACCTACTGCATCTATTACACCAGACATTTCATGCCCAATAGTTTCCGGAATATTAACTCGCTTATCCATCATACCGTGATAAATATGGACATCTGTTCCACAAACACCAACATAAGCTACTTTAATTCTAACCTCTCCTTTTGCTGGAGATTCAACGCTTTTTTCTAATACTTTGAAGGTTTTATTTCCTTCATACTGGGTTGCTTTCATTTTATTATTTTAGTTTCAAATGATAAACTTGTTTCTTATATGGAACAAATATACAAATATTTTATATTCAATTTTAAAAAATCGCATTATTATCTCGTTATGAACGATTTATACGAAAATCAAACTCAAAATATTTAAAATCTGAAAGAACAAAATACTATTAGGTAAGTAGGAATTAATTCTTTAAATACCCTAATTTAGATGAAATCTTCAGAGCATACTGAACTATTTCCTTGCCTTTCTTATCAAATTCACTATGTGGTAACCTTCCATGTGGAGCGGTAATCCATAAAGCTGCTACTGGATACCCATATTCATTAAAAATAGGAGCTCCAATACAATGAATACCTTGAATATCTTCACCATTATCAATAGCAAAGCCTTTTTTCTTGACTTCACCTAATTCTTCCCTAAATACATTTTTTGAAATAATAGTATTAGCAGTTAATCGTTTTAAAACGATTTTTTTCATTAGTTTATTTAATTCATCTTTTGGAAGAAATGCCATAATAGACTTTCCGCCAACAGAACTAAACAAATTAAAATGTGTACCCTGTTCTACATAAAGCTTAACCGGGTAAGATGAAGACACCTGTTCTAGAATAGCGCCTTTATTATCAATAAGCACCCCAAGCATTACAGATTCTTTCAAATCATCCCTAAGTGCTCTCATTACATCTATAGATAATTCTACAATACTTTGCTCGTTCATAGATGAAATACCAAGAGTGAGTAATTTTCTCGAAAGTGTTATTTTTTTAGTGGTTTCGTTTTTTTGAAGATAACTTTTAAATATTAAAGTACTAGTTATTCTGAATGCACTTGATTTGGAGATGTTTAAAGATTCAATAATTTCTGAAAGTGTTAAACCTTGCTTTTGATCGGCAAGTAACTCAATAATCAAAAGACCAGTTCCAAATTTGGAACATTGTAATTTGATTTTAAATCTAAGTTTTCTTTAGCTATTGGTTAGATGTTGCCAACAAAAATAACAATATTTAGTTAAGAGCAAAGATTATGTTGCCAAATCTGAAATCGACATTATTTTTCCAAAAGCATTATACTGTATTTTGAATTAAGATTAATCTTTCCATCTATGACTTTACAGAAATACCAGAATAAGCAACAACTAACTCTTCCCCATTTTCAAATACTTCAGAGACACCTGAACACTTTTTCCTTTTGTGGCAAGTCCAGGACCAACAACTACTAAATCTTTAAAGTTATTCCTTTTAGAAAAGCTTCTGTAAAATAAATAAGGTTTTTCTGTTATTATTTGATGAATACCTGCCCCAATAGCTGGATGATTTGCTCGAAACTGACCTATTTTCTGCCAATGTTTTAAGATTTCTTTTGTTTTGATGTTATTTTTATTGCATCCCAGTTCATAAAAGAACGCAATGTAGCATCTCCTTCTGTTCCCTCTATTATAAGAGAACGTGCTGATTCATCACCATAATACACTTGAGATACTCCTGGACACAACAACAATTTAGTTGCAGTTTCAAATGGTTTTTCTCTAGCTGGATCAAACGGTTGACCGTCGTCGTGGGAGCTTAAATAGTTTAAAACACTAAAGCCTTTTAAGTCTGAATTTAAAATATCTGGAATATTTTCTGAAATGCTCTTCTGTTGTCATTTGAGCTGCATTCCATTTGGCTTCAAAATTGATTAAGCCATCAAAAGCATTATCAAAATAATTCACTTTTTTATCTCCAAAATCGAACGCTTTAGTAGCTGAAATACCATAGTTATAAACCTCACCTACTAGATAAAAACTATTATCATCTAAAACTTTACTAGGATTGTTTTGTTTGAACTCCGCGAAAGCAAAATCACAAACTGACTTAAACTCTTGCCAAACATAAGATTCAGTATGTTTTACTGTATCTACACGATAGCCATCAATTCCAAAATCTGAAATGTAATCAGAAAGCCACTTCATAATGTAAAAACGAGGTGCTCTTGGATATTTTGTTCTTTCAAAAAACGCATTTAATTCAGCTACTTCTTGCTCATACCTACCTTCTACTTTCCATTTTTCAACTAATTGAGGAGGTAAATCAACGTTTTCATTATTTTCCGTTTTAATATCTGGTAAATTTTTTAACCAAGGTACATGCAACAGTACTTTCAAAAGATTGATAATCGCATTGTGGCTCAGTTCTAACCCATTCATCAGGCCACTTTACATCTTTATCAGTTACTGGTCCCGTGTGATTTATTACAGCATCTAACAAAACACGAATGCCATACTTATGAGCAACGTTTACCAATTCTCTTAAATCTTCTTCTGTTCCAAAATTAGAATCTATCGCAGTCCAATCACTAGTCCAATAACCATGAAACCCGTAACTCAATCCTGTGCCTTCATCTGTTCCACCATGAATTTGTTCTACAATAGGTGTCATCCAAATGGCATTAATACCCAAATTGGTAAAATACCCTTCTTTAATTTTTTGAATCACCCCTTTTATATCACCACCTTCAAAACCACGAAGTTTTCCTGTTTTTAGTGTTCTATCAAAATTTATATCATTAGACCTATCACCATTATTAAATCTATCGGTTAGTAAAAAATAAACGTTGCTGCTTCCCAAACAAAAGGTGTTTTTGGTTTTTCTGGAAGAACTTTCTTTTTGCCTTCGCAATTAAAAAAACAGAGTTGTTATTAGGATGATTATATACTTCATGATTCTATTTAATTTTTAAAATGAAAGATTCCAATACATCTAACTTTATTTTAATAGTTCCAATACCATTTTCAACCATTAGAGTTGAAACAAATTGTTTATACAATTGGTCTTCAAATTTATAACTCCTCTCTGATAATTTCCAATTAGAGATTACACTCTCAGGGATTTCTAGTTTAAATTCATACTTATTTTCAGCATCAAAATTTGAAACAATAATGAGTTTTTCATTATCACTCCATCGAACAAACGATAACATTTTATCATTATACCCTTTAGTATTTTTTCGGTTATACAAATGGACATCTTGATAGTTGCCAACCAAAGCGCTACTGCTTATTGTGAAATTTAAAAGTCGTTTATAAAAGTCTCTTAATTCTTTTTCCTCACTTGTTAATTGCCCTCCATCAAATTGTTTGTTATTTACCCAACGCTGATGTGCTGGCACACCTACATAATCAAAAATAGAAGTTCTTGTAGGCAAACCAAAACCTGCATGTTCTGAACCATCTTCTCCTACTTCTTGCCCGAAATAAATCATAGTTGGCGCAGTTGTAGACGTTGCTGAAACTACCATAGCAGGTTTACCTTTTTTTGGACTTCCTGCAAAATCTGGACTTGCCAAACGTTGCTCGTCATGGTTCTCTAAGAAGTGTAGCATGTGATGCTCAATATCTTTTAAATTATCAAGAATTGGTGGAATATGATCCGTTTTTCCTTCTCCTTGCATTACACTTTTTATGGTATCATACAACTGAACTTTATCATATAGATAATCCATTTTGCCTTTCTTTATATAATCCCTGTAAAGAGCTGGATTATAAACTTCTGCCATTAAAAAAGCCTCTGGGTTTTTCATTTTGATACTTGAGTTCAGATAACTCCAAAACTCAACAGGTACCATTTCTGCCATATCATAACGAAAACCATCAACACCTTTATCCAACCAAAACATGGCTATATCTCTAAACTTCACCCAAGAATTTGGAATAGCTTTATCTTTCCAAAAGTCAAAATGCATTTTATAATTTTCATTTTTAAAACCAATTGGAAGTTCGTCAAAATCTTTTTTTCCTTCAGGTGATATGCCATAATTCACCTTTACAGTTTCGTACCAATCATTCATATCTGGTTGTGATAACCTGGAGCCATTTCCGGTCCATTTTGCAGGTACCTCAGGAAATTCATTATCTTCCAAAAGGGGTTTTTCATCTCCAAGCGGTGTATAGCCATTTTTCCAAACAGGGACTTTAAACGCTTCATTGGGGTTATAATAAAAATTATTATTTATATGATAAACAACCGAAGTATCATCCTCTTCTCCAAAATCCTTAGCACCTTCTGGCTTAGAAATACTTTTATAATTTCTAGCCACATGATTGGGAACAATATCAATAATCACTTTTAAACCGGCGTCGTGGGTACGTTTAATGAGCGCTTCAAATTCTTCCAAACGATTTTTCACATTTACAGCCAAGTCAGGATTGACGTTATAATAATCCTTTACCGCATACGGTGAACCTGCACGCCCTTTTACCACATCTGGGTCGTCGTTTGAAATACCATATTCCGTATAATCATTGATAACAGCATGATGAGGCACACCCGTGTACCAAATATAGCTGACGCCCAAATCCTTGATTTCCTTTAGGGCTGTTTCAGTAAAATCATTGAATTTACCAACGCCATTTTCGGCAATAGTGCCCCAAGGTTTATTGGTGGTATTGGTGTTTCCGAACAATCTGGTAAACACTTGGTAAACCACCTCTTTTTTCTTGGCTATCTTCACATCAGTAACCTTTTCTTTAACTTCCTTTTTTTCTTTAGTGCAACTTAAGCCAGTCATTATTAAAGCTATTAATATGTATTGTATCGTTTTCATTTTAGTCATGTCCTAATAAAAATATGAAAGGCACATCCAACCTTTGGTTCCAGGCGTTTTCAGAATGGTCCGTTCCAGAAAACGCAATATTCTTTGTATGACCTTTCTCTTTAATTATTTTATCCGCTTTGTCTTGATAAGGCAAATACTTTTCATCCAAGGTTTCTGTGCCATAATCAAAATATATCTTATGGTTTTTGCTCTCAGGTAAATGTAATTTCATGTAGTCAAAGAAGGCATCAGGAATACCGTTATCAATATTGTCGTATGTACCAATCCAATGTGTTGACAGACAAGCGGCACCTCCAAAGACCTCCGGGTATTCACTAACGGCATACATAGAAATAAGTCCACCTCTGCTGGACCCCATCACAAAAGTGTTGTCTTTATCCGTCAAACAACTAAAACGAGTATCTATAATAGGTTTCAACTCTTTAACAATAAACTTTAGGTAATCATCAGAATTAATGGTGTTAATCCATTTATGTCTTTTACCCACCTCCAATAAAGAATCCTTGTCCTTTTGGTGCATTGCATTGAAAACCTTTTCGGGAAAATAATTGGAATTCCTTAATTCCCTGATATTCCAAATGCCAACAACAATAAAGTCCTTAACCTTCTTCTCCTCCATCAATTTGGTGGCCCATTCATCCACTTTCCATTCCTGTTTGTTCCAAGTCGTTGTTGAATCGAATAACATTTGACCATCGTGCATGTAAACTCCGGCGTATTTTTTCTCTTTTGAATAATCCTTTGGCAACCAAACATCAACAGGCCTTGGTGTTATATATTTTGATGGAAAACTATCTAAACGCATTAATTTTCCGCTAGATAATTGAACCTTAGAGTAATTTTTAAAAAAAACGGGGTTTTCTGTTTTGATATCTTGAGAACCGACTACTTTTGATTCTTGTTTACAAGAAATCATAAAGAAAAGCGTCAATATAAACACACTCCATTTCATACTTTTAGTTTTTAAATTCTGCTAACTAGAACCTGTTTTCAACAAGTCTAAATAATTGATTTTCTATTTTTAAAGAATAAAACTGTTTTAGTTCAGTTTAGTAGTCAAAATGATACTTCCTTTTTCTTCCAGCATAAAATTATCTCCCCAGAAAAACTGATAGTTAGTCATAATATTTTTAACAGCTTTTCCTTTTAAACCTAATTCTTCAAATCTTTTTAAGTCTAAAATAACAGTATCATCATTTTTATTCATAATATGAACCACGACTTCATCATCATGGGTTCTAAAGAGTACATAAACACCATTTTCGGGAGCAAAATGGATAGTTTTGCCATTATGGATAGCCTTACTATTTTTTCGGTAATTCAAAAGTTTTTTAACAAACAACTGCATATCTTTTTGTGCATCGTTTAATCCTTCTCCTGTAAAAGCATTAATCTTATCACCTTCCCAACCACCTGGAAAATCGGTACGAATTAAACCATGGTCTCCAGGTTTATCAAAGTCGTTCATCAAAATTTCTGTACCGTAATATATTTGAGGAATTCGAGGTAATACAGAAATATAACTTATAGCCATTTTTGTATCTGCAATATCTCCATTTAGCTGTGTAAAAATGCGACTCATATCATGATTATCAGGAAAAACCATGATATCCTTTGGAGTTACATAAGCAAAATCGTTTGCTAAAGCTCGGTAAATTTTAATAAAACCAGACCCCCAATCTTCGTCTTCTTTTAGCCCTTTTACTATTTCCTTCTTGCATTGCAAAATCCATAGGGGATTTTAAATTAGAATTATAGCCATCTTTATTGGGGTTTCCTTGTTGCCAATACGCAATAAGTAATGGATTATTAGTCCATTCTTCACCAACAATACTAAAATTAGGGTATTCATTCATGATTTCTCCAGCCCAACGACTCATAAAATCTTTATCAGGATACGGATATGTATCTTGACGTATTCCGCCTAAATTGGCTGTTTCAATCCACCAGATACTATTTTGAATTGTATATCGCGCCATAAACGGGTTTCGTTGATTTAAATCTGGCATTGCTGAAACAAACCATCCTTCGCTCATACTCTTTTTATCAATCTCAGAAGCATACATATCTTGATTTGTAGTACGACGATGATTAGTTGTTATGCTCTTACTACCATCCCAATTATCAATATGATCCAAATAATTATCTTGGTGATTTATCCAATCTTTAAATGGTAAATCTTTCATCCACCAATGCTCAACACCACAATGATTTGCTACTTGATCCATGATGAGTTTCATGCCTTTTTCAGATAGTTTTGAAGACAAGTTTTTATACTCATCTAATGTTCCAAAACGAGGATCAATTTTATAAAAATCGGTCATTGCATACCCATGATAAGACCCTTGAGGCATATCATTTATAAGAAGCGGACATGGCCATACAGCCGTAAACCCTAAGTCTTCTATATAATCTAAATGATTGGCAATCCCTTGAATATCGCCTCCATGACGTGCATAATTATCATTTCTGTCAATTGTTTTTTCTTTAAGAGTTTCAATAATATCATTTTCAGGGTTTCCGTTTGCAAATCGGTCTGGTGTAATTAAATAAATAGCATCAGAGCTATCAAAACCAATATAATCTTCAGAAGGTTTCACCCTTGATTTAAACTCGTAAGTATGCTCTAAATCGCCTTTACCTTCTTCTTTAAAAACAATATTGAATTTTCCTGCCTTAGTAGATTCAGAAATATCTAAATCTATAAAAAGATAGTTTGGACTATCTGCACTATGAACCTTTTTAATAGAAACACCATGATAAGAAATTTCAGGAACCTTTTTTGAGATATTAGGATGATGCACAAGGAGTTGGAGTTTAGAATTTTTAAATCCAACCCACCAATTTAATGGCTCGATACGTGTGATATCTTTGTGTTCTATTATTGAAGAATTACCAACAACCTCATCCATTTTTGTATCACTTTCTTGTTTGCAAGATAAATTTAAAGCAAATACGCATAAAACAATAGCTCCTACAAAAAGATTATTGATTTTTTGATTTTTTGAATCATTCGTTGTCATATCATAATTATTTAACTGGTAAAATACTAATAGCATAACCTCCACCTGGAACAGATAACAGAGACAGCTTAGAATTACTTGACACTTTTTTAGTTTTAATGCTATATGCTTGCGGATTGGTTTTATAATGCGCATCCTTAGCATCAGCATAAATAGTTGCTATATATTTTTTGCCTTTTTCAAGGAAATCTAATTTAATTGTTGAAGTTCTTGGCGTAGTTCCATTTACATTCCCAACAAACCAATTATCGCTTCCCTTTTCTTTTCGTGCTACGGTAATATAATCTCCTGGTTCTGCTTCCAAACAGATGCTTTCTTCCCAATCTATTGCTACATCTTTTATAAATTGAAAAGCATCAATAAACTGCTCGTAGTGTTCTGGTAAATCTGCTGCCATTTGTAAGGGGCTATACATGGTAACATATAATGCCAATTGATTTGCGATGGTGCTATTTACATGAGAGTTATTATTTGGATTCAATTTGCTAATATCCATTTCAAAAATACCAGGTGTGTAATCCATAGGCCCTCCAATGAGTCTTGTAAAAGGTAAAACGGTAACATGATTTGGTTTTGAACCACCAAACGCCTGAAACTCTGTTCCTCTTGCAGATTCATTACCAATTAAATTTGGGTAAGTTCTACAAATCCCTGTTGGACGAACAGCCTCATGAGCGTTTACCATCACCTCATATTCAGCTGCTTTTTCAATGGCGTATTGATAATGATTCACAATCCATTGGCTATAATGATGCTCGCCTCTTGCAAAATATTACCAACATAACCACTCTTAACAGCATCATAACCATGATCTTTCATAAACTGATACGCTTTATCCATGTGGCGTCCATAATTTCTTGTTGACCCCGAAGTTTCGTGATGCATAATCATTTTAACTCCTTTTGATTTGGCGTAATTATGAATGTCTTCAACATCAAAATCTGGATAGGGTGTTACAAAATCGAACACATAATCTTTCGATTTCCCAAACCAATCTTCCCAACCTTCATTCCAACCTTCAACTAAAACACCATCAAAACCGTGTTCTGACGCAAAATCGATATAACGTTTTACTTTTGTATTATTTGCGGCATGCGTATCGTTTGGTTTTACTTTAGAGTAATCTGTAACTCCTAATTGAATTGCTGGTAATTCATTAGTATAAGCCCAAGAACTTTTCCCTGTTATCATTTCCCACCATACACCTATATATTTTACTGGTTTTATCCATGATGTGTCTTCAATAGCACATGGTTCATTTAAATTCAATGTCATTCTAGACTCTAAAATATCTATTGCATCATCACTTACCATAATGGTTCTCCAAGGCGAATTACATGGCGCTTGCATATAACCTTTATCTCCATTTACGTCAGGTGTTAAATGCGATTCAAAAACCATGTTTTCATCATCTAAATTTAGATGCATACAAGAGTAATTGATTAATGCAGCTTCATGCAAATTAATATATAAACCTTCAACGGTTTTCATCATTAAGGCCGTTTGAACACCTGTTTTAGAGAATTGTTCTTGTGATGCATTTCCTGTTACAGCGTTTTCAAATTTTGTGCTTATTTCTGATAGTTTTGATTCGGTATAATCATACTCTTGAGTATCATAATCTCCAGGAATCCAAATTGCAGTATGGTCACCCGTCATAGCGAATTGTGACTTCTCTTCTTTAATTATAAAATACACTAAATTTTCTTGCTGTGGAAATTCATATCGAAATCCTAAGCCTTCATTAAACAATCTAAAACGAAGAATTACAATTCTATTAGTTTCATTTTGTTTTAAGCTTACAGCCAGTTCATTATAATGATTCCTTATTTGTTTTTCCTCTCCCCAAACTGGTTTCCAAGTATCATCAAAAGTTGAATTTTCGGTATTAAGAATTGTAAAATCATTTAACAAAGATTTCTCATCATCTTTTAACTCCAAACCTAAGTGACTTGGCTTAATAACATCTTGGTTTTTATAGGATAATTTGTAAGTAGGCACACCATTATTTTCTAAATAAAAATTCATTGCCAATTCACCATTCGGCGATTTCAACTCTTGACAATTTATTAGATTAAAAGCTGATAAAAAGATTGTTAAACTTAAAATTAATAACTTTTTCATTTCTTTAAAATATTACTGATTAGCTTACTGCTTTTAGTACATTATTCTTAAGTAATAATGATTTTTTATTTACTAGAATTTCTAAATTCTCACCATAAATCATTTCAAAATTTGTTTGCTTTTGAGTGACATTAACCTTTATGATATGATTTCTAAAATTTACTTTAAATGAATACTCTTTCCATTGTTTAGGGATTTTTGGATTGAACGAGAGCTTATTATCTTTAATTCGCATACCTCCAAAACCCTCAACAATACTCATCCAAGTTCCTGCCATGGATGTTATATGCAAGCCTTCATGTACTTCATGATTATAATCATCCAAATCTAACCTTGACGTTTGTAAATAGAAAGCATACGCTTGCTCCATTCTATCTAATTTTGCGGCTTGAATACTATGCACGCAAGGAGATAATGAACTTTCGTGAACTGTAAGTGGTTCGTAAAAATCAAAATGACGTTCTAAAGCTTCATCAGAAAATTGATCTTCAAAAAAGTAAAAACCCTGTAAAATATCTGCTTGCTTAATATATGGTGAACGTAAAATTCTATCCCAACTCCATTTTTGATTTATCGGTCTTTCTGATTTTGGTAAATCTTCAACTGAAATTAATTCTTTATCTAAAAACCCATCTTGTTGTAAATACACTTGGTGCTTTTCAGAATAAGGAAAATACATATTATCGGCAACGGTCTTCCATAAGGCTAACTCTTTTTTAGACAGCTTTACTTTTTTAGCTATTCTTAAAAAATCTGAAGCAAACTCCGATTCTACTTTTTCAATTTGATCTAAAGTATAATCGAGACACCACTTAGCTAAATAGTTTGTATACCAGTTGTTATTAACGTTATTTTCATATTCGTTCGGACCAGTAACTCCTAGTATAACATATTTATTTTTATCTGATGAAAAATTTGCACGCTGTTGCCAAAAACGAGCAATTCCTATTAAAACTTCCAAGCCTTTTTCAGGAATATAACTATAATCTCCTGTGTAACGATGATAGTTGTAAATGGCAAATGCTATTGCCCCATTTCTATGGATTTCTTCAAAAGTGATTTCCCATTCGTTATGACACTCTTCACCATTCATAGTTACCATTGGATATAAAGCTGCTCCGTTTTTAAAACCTAATTTTTCAGCATTTTCAATGGCTTTATCTAAATGATGATAACGATATTCTAATAATGTTCTGGCTACTTTTTGATCTTTGGTGGCCATATAAAATGGAATGCAATAAGCCTCGGTATCCCAATAGGTACTTCCGCCATATTTTTCACCAGTAAAACCTTTAGGTCCAATATTCAATTTGGAATCTTTACCTAAATAAGTTTGATTTAATTGAAAAATATTAAAACGAATACCTTGTTGTGCTTTTACATCACCTTCAATAGTAATATCTGCCATTTCCCAGATAGTTTTCCAAGCATGTTTTTGATCTTCAAGTAATTGATTAAAACCTTTTTCTGTAGCGGTTTTTAAAACTTGCTTAGCAACTTTAACTAATTGTGATTTATTATGATTTCTATCTACAATATAGCCTCCAAATTTCTGAACACTATAAGTCTCACCCTTTTTTACTGGATATGCATAACTAAAAGACACATGATTTGAATCTGCTTTTGTATTATGCTCAACCAAAATAGGCTTTCCAGAAATATAAACTTTTGATTCCATAAACGTACAAGTATGGAAATCCGTTTTCATGGTTTTTGCCTCAATAAAAGCTTGATTATTTTTATGGCTTATACCAGTTGTATCCCAGAATTTATCATCCCAATTGGTATCCTCATTTGTAATTCCTGAATCTAAGTAAGGTTGAAATATGATTTCGACATCAGCATTCAAAGGTGTAATTTCATAATTGATAGCCCCTATTTCATCTAAACCTAAACTTAAAAAGCGTTTTACAAATACCTCAACTTGAATATCATTTGGCAATGTAGCTTTGAAACTTCTTGACAACCAACCTTCTTTCATATTCAATTCTCTGCGGAAATTGTCAACTGATTTACAAGTATTTAAATCTAATTGTTCTCCGTTAACAGATACATTAATCCCTATCCAATTCGGTGCATTTAGCACTTTAGCAAAATACTCAGGATACCCATTTTTCCACCAGCCTACACGTGTTTTATCAGGATAATATACACCTGCTATATAACTGCCTTGAAAGGTGTCGCCTGAGTACTGTTCTTCAAAATTGGCACGTTGCCCCATGGCACCATTACCAATGCTAAATAAACTTTCAGAAGATTTTACGCGTTTTGCATCAAAACCTTCTTCTATGATGGACCAATTATCTGGTTTTATATAATCTTGATTCATTTTTATTAAGATGATAGAGCATAGACTTTAGAAAATAAACGGGTTAATATTCACCGTTGTTTTTCTTATCTATACACTTTGTTCTTTTTCTCTTTTGTTTCACTTAATGCTTTGATAAAACTTGAAGTAATTCCAGTTAAATCCTTAAAATTATAATCGGCTTCATGGAGTGTTTTTTCATCCCCAATTCCGATAGATATCATATTTGCTTTGTTTGCAGCTTCTACACCAGCAATAGCATCTTCAAAAACGATGCATTGCTCTGGTTTTAAATTCAGTTTTTTAGCACCTATTAAAAACACTTCTGGATCTGGTTTTGCTTTTGAAACGCTGTTTCCATCAACAATACCAACAAACCTTTCAAATAGATTTACCTGTTTTAAAATTAATGGTGCATTTTTACTTGCTGAGCCTAACACATATTGAATACCTAATTCATCTAGTTTATCCAATAATTCACTTGCTCCTGGGAGAATCTCTTCTGGCCCCATTTTAGTAATGTATTTAAGATACTCTTCGTTCTTACTGATTAAAAATTGTTGTTTTTTATCTTCTGAAAGCTTAACGTTTCCTATATCTAAAAGAATTTCTAATGATCTTACACGACTCACGCCTTTTAATAGTTCGTTATGTACTTCAGTAAACTCAAATCCTAAATCATCTGCTAGCTCTTTCCAAGCCAGAAAATGGTATTTTGCTGTATCGACGATTACGCCGTCTAAATCGAATATGACTCCTATTTTATTCATTATTATGATTGAATTACATCGTCAACATCTTTAACTTTATATACTAAAGACGCTGCAATTAAAAAACTAATACCACTCATCATTAAAGCGAATATGGCTTGATTACCATAAGCATATTTTACAAGCGGACCGCCAATTAAGGCATTGATTATTTGAGGAATTACAATGAAGAAATTAAATATCCCCATATAAACCCCCATTTTCTTTGGAGAGATTGAGCCTGCAAGAATAGCATAAGGCATAGCTAAAATACTTGCCCAAGCAATTCCTACACCAATCATAGAAACAATAAGCCAATTTTTATCTGGCATTATATAGATAGACAATAACCCTAAACCTCCAATAATTAATGATAATGAATGTGTTTTTTTACGCCCCATTTTTTTAGCTATATAAGGCAATGCAAATGCATAAAACGCAGAAACTAAATTGTAAACACCAAAAAGTATCCCTATCCAATCTCCTGCATCTTGATAAGCAGAACTGCTACTATCAGTATGAGGTAATCCGTAAATATGTTGCGCAATGGCTGGTGTAGCAAAAACCCACATACCAAAAAGACCAAACCATGAAAAGAATTGCACCCAACTTAATTGACGCATAGTTGTTGGCATCTTTTTGAAGTCTTCAAAAATATCCAACAAACTAGATTTTGTTTCTTCACCATCCTTAATTACGGTTTCAGCGTGTGCTTTTTCATCTTCAAAACTTGCTAATTCTTCAGGAGAATATTCCTTGGTTGTAAAAACTGTAATTAAAATTGAAACAATTAAAATAATCGCACCAATAATGAAAGATAAAATCAAATTAAAAGGTACTGTGCCTTCTGTAGTTTCGTTTGATATACCAAACCAATTTGTTAACGCGTAAGGTAACCATGAGCCAATAACTGCCCCAAAACCAATTAATGCTGTTTGAACACTAAAACCTAACGTGCGTTGGTCTGTTCTTAAATTATCCCCAACTAATGCTCGGAATGGCTCCATAGCAATATTGAACGAAGCATCCATAATCATAAGCATTCCTGCTCCAACCCATAAGGCTGGTAAAAATGCAATAAATATATCTGCCTGTGGCATTAGTACTAAACCAATGGAAGCTAAAATAGCTCCTACCAAAAAATATGGTTTTCGTCTTCCAAATCGCCCCCAAGTTTTATCGCTGTAATGTCCAATAATTGGCTGAACAATTAAACCCATTAAAGGTGCAATTATCCAAAACCATGATAGTTCATGAACATCAGCTCCAAAAATTTGAAGTATTCTACTTGCGTTGGCATTTTGGAGTGCAAACCCCATTTGTATCCCCAGAAACCCGAAACTCATGTTCCAAATTTGCCAGAAACTTAATCTACGCTTTTCCATTAATAGTATGTTTAAATGAATACTATTTGATAAGCGATATACTTATCAAAACTTATGTGAGAAGTGAAAATATAAGTTTTGATTTCGAATCAAAAGATAAAAAAGAATTTTAGTTTTCCTAATACCTTCTTTTTTTCAATATTGTTTTACGAAACTATTTAGTAGACTCTCTTTCTATAATTTCGGTCTCTATTACCATCTTTATAAAATCACGTTTCTTTTCATTATTTGTAAAGTATTGCTCGGTTGAGACGTCTTCAGCCTCTAACCTATCAATCAGTAAATTAGCAGATTGTTCACCTATTTTTTGACCATGTTGACTCACCGTTGTTAAACTAGGCGTAGCATGCTTTGAAAGGACACCATCAGTAAACCCAATAACTTGAATATCATCTGGAATTTTCATACCTAACTTACTAGCTACTTTCATAGCAGAAACGGCATACAATTCATTCACAGCAAACACCGCATCTATATTTTGATTTGACTTAAAAAAATGAGCTATTTCTGTTTCTAAAACTTCAAGGTTATTTTCTACATCAAGACTATCGTCAATTTTTAAAATCAAATTAGAATCTGCTTCTATCCCACTATTCTGTAATGCTTCTAAATAGCCCTGAGTTCTAAGCCTTCCAACACTAACATAGTCCATTGTTGTAATTAAAGCTATATTTTTACAATTGTTTTCTACAAGCTTTTTTACAGCTTTAACCGCACCATTAAAATCATCAACAATCACCTTATCACAATCCACTTCGTTTACAACTCTATCAAACATTACAATAGGCATCCCTTGATTGATAGTGGCATTAAAATGATGATAATCTTGCTTTAATAATGTTTCTTTTGAAATAGATAGAATAAACCCGTCAATACTACCATTGGCAAGCATTTCCATATTAATAATTTCCTTAGTAAAAGATTCATTAGACAACCCAACAATAACATTATAACCGCGCCTATTCGCTACGCGCTCTATACCCTAATAACTGTTGAAAAGAAATGATGTACAATTTCTGGAATTAAAATCCCAATAGTCTTGGTTTTTCTATTCTTTAAACTAAGTGCAATATTGTTAGGCTTGTAGTTATAAAGTTTGGCAAATGCTTGGATTTTTTGGGTAGTATCTTCACTAATCTCTTTACTATTACTTAAAGCTTTTGAAACCGTTGACACTCGAGACATCTAACTCCTTAGCTATTTGCTTTAATGTGATCTTTCTTTTCATAATATATAAATGCACTCTAAAATAGCAATTATTCTCTTGTTTTCAGAAACTTATCAAATTATTATTTAGCAATTTTAAATATCATTTTCTCATAAAATCAATAAAAAACTAAAAAGTTGTCAACACGAAAACGTTTTCGTTAAATATTTCGTAATCAATAATTATTTCTTAACAATTTGTTTACATAGTTTTGAAGTGAGAAGTGAAAATATAACTGACTAATTATTACATTAATTTAACAAAACTGTATGAAAACAAATACTCAAAAATTACTGTTCTTTATGTTGATTTTGCCCGTATTTTTATTTGGACAAAATATAATAAAAGGAACAGTAACCGAACAATCAACTTCCATCCCTCTTCCAGGAGTAAATGTTGTTATAAAAGGCACATCAACTGGAACCGCTACGGATTTTGATGGCAATTATCAGATTGAAGTAAATAATGGAGATATAATTATATTCTCTTATGTTGGCTACTTATCTCAAGAAATTGCATATGCTGGTCAATCTACTTTAAATGTACAATTAACCGAAGATGCTGCTCAATTAGAAGAAGTTGTTGTCATTGGATATGGTTCAACAACCAAAAAAGATGCAACAGGTTCAGTAGAAGCAATTACTTCTGAAGATTTCACAAAAGGTAACATTGTAACTGCTGAAAACCTTTTTAACGGTCGTGTTTCTGGTGTCAGCGTAAATACAAGTGGCGCACCTGGTTCTGGTTCTCAAATTAGAATTAGAGGTGGTTCTTCTATTAATGCATCAAATGATCCGCTTATTATTATTGATGGTTTACCAATTGACAATAATAGTGTTACCGGATCTAGAGGTGTTTTAGCTTCTATAAACCCGAATGATATTGATTCTTTTTCGGTTTTAAAAGATGCTTCAGCTACAGCCATTTATGGTTCTCGTGCTGCAAATGGTGTAATTATTATTGTAACTAAAAAAGGTAAATCAACTTTTAGCGCTAGTTACGATGCACAATATAGCTTTGGAGAAGTTACTAATACAATAGATGTTTTTTCTGCCGATGCTTATAGACAACTTATAGCCTCTCAACCAATTAATGGTACAACTATAGACGAAAGTTTATTAGGAAATGCCAGCACAAATTGGCAAGATGAAATTTTTAGAAGTACACTATCAACACAACACAATGTTTCTATGCAAGGTGCTTTGTTTAAAGTATTGCCTGCAAGATTTTCTTTTGGTGTTGTAGATCAAGAGGGTGCCTTAAAGACTTCAAAATTTGAAAGAAGAACTTTAAGTTTAGCATTAAACCCAACGTTTTTTGATAGTCATTTAAAAGTAAGTTTAAATGCTAATCTTGCTTTTGAGGATAATAGATTTGGTGATGCAGGGCAAATTGGTGCTGCAATGAGATACGATCCAACGCAGCCAGTTTTTGATCCATCTTCACCATTTGGTGGCTATTACCAACATAGAACTGGAACTTTAATTGCTAACGGAACTACAAATCCAGTAGCATCTTTATTACAAAGAACTAACTTAGGTGATTCTAATAGAACTTATGGGAATTTAAATTTTGATTATAAATTTCATTTCTTACCGGAGTTAAGAGCTGTCATTAATTTAGGTATTGACAGAACAGAAGCTAAAGGTTTTGATTCTTCAGACCGAGATGTTGCAACTACAGACGCTGATCAACTTTTTAAAGGCTCTTTTAAAGAGAACACTCAAAAAAGAACCAATGAGCTATTAGATGGTTATTTAACTTACAAAAAGGACTTCGATAAATTTGGAACAGAGTTTACTGCTGGATATTCTTATCAAAAATTCACAAATAGCGGTAAAAATGGTAGAAATACTACTGACGAACTAAGTGTTAATGATTTTTATACAGATCCTGATGTTGTTTTAGTAGGATTCTTTGGTAGAGCTAATGTTAGCTTTTTAGACAAATACATGTTAACATTAACTTACAGGCGTGATGGTACTTCTCGTTTTAGCGAGGAAAACAGATGGGGTAATTTCCCTGCTGCTGCTTTTGCTTGGAACATGAGCGATGAAAATTTCTTAAAAGATTCTAAAGTGATTTCAAACTTAAAGTTAAGAGCTGGTTATGGTATTACAGGACAGCAATCTGTAACTGAAAAAGATATTTTCTTAAACAGATATAGAGGTGGACGTGGCGATTCTCAATTTCAATTTGGCAACCAAATTATTGAATCTTTAATTGCTTCTGAAATAAACCCAGATTTAAAATGGGAAGAAACTACAACTATTGAATTAGGCATAGATTATGGTTTATTTGATAACAGAGTTTCAGGTTCGTTAAACTTCTTCCAGAAAAACTCAACAGATTTATTATTTGCAGCAGCAGTTGCCGATGGTACTAACTTTTCTAATAGTGTAATTCAAAACATTGGAGAATTACAAATTCAAGGTGTAGAGTTTTCCGTAAATACTGATGTTATTAAAAAAGAGGATTTTAAAGTAGACTTTAACTTTAATGCTACTTTTTTAGATAGAGAAGTTACAGAATTGGCTTTAGGACAAGATGTGAGAACAGGTGGAATTAGTGGTGGAACGGGAAACAATATTCAAATTCATAGAGAAGGTGAAGCACCAAATTCGTTTTACGTTTTTAAACAATTATATAACAACTCTGGAAACCCAATTGAAGGTGCTTACGCAGATTTAAATGGCGATAACGTTATAAATGATAACGACCGCTATGTAAAAGAAAACCCAGGAGCTAATGCCATTTTCGGTTTTCAATCTAACGTATTTTACAAAAATCTAGATTTATCATTTAATTTAAGAGCTAACCTAGGAAATTATGTTTATAATAATGTGAATTCTTCAAAAGCTCAATATGAATTACTACTGGACAATGCCGTATTAGGTAACGTTCCTACAACCGTTTTAGACACAGATTTCCAAAGAACTTCAGATGCCATTATTTCAGATATATTTATTGAAAATGCATCTTTCTTAAGAATGGACAACATTACATTAGGTTATACTTTTAATGATGTTTCAAAAGCATTAAAAAGCGTAAGAGTTTGGGGTGGTGTACAAAATGTATTTACCATTACAAATTACAGCGGCTTAGATCCTGAAGTAACCGATAACGATTCAGACCTAACATTAACATTAGGTATTGATAATGTAGTTTACCCGAGACCAAGAACTGTATTGGTTGGAGCTAACATTAAATTTTAAAAAAAACAACTATGAATACAAAATTTAAACTACGCAAAACAATTGGGGTAATATGCCTTTTTATCTTGACACTAGTATCGTGTACCGATGATTTGAATATCATACCTAACGACGACCAAACTGTTTTAAGCGAAGATTTATTTGATGATGAATCGGCTTATAAACAAGTTTTAGCTGGTATTTATGCAAATTTAGCATTAACCGGAACAGATGGAGCAGAAAGTTCTAACTTAAAAAATATTGATGCTGGCACCAGTCAATTTGGGCGTGTACTTTTATATACTCAAACTCTTTCTGCAGATCAAATGATTTGGTCTTATGAAAATGATCCTGGCACTAGAGAAATTCAAAGAAACATATGGACCGCACAAAATCCTTTGTTATTAGGAATGTTCAGTAGAGCCCATTTATCGATAGCACTAGCAAATAACTTTTTGCGTGAAACGACTGAAGACAAATTGAACTCTAGAAACGTATCTGATGCAACAAAAGATGACATTGTAGAATATAGAGCAGAAGCCAGGTTAATGAGAGCTATGGCTTATTATTATATGATGGATTTGTTTGGAAAAGCAAATTTTGCAGATGAAACTACACCTATAAACTCTCAACCTGAAGTTTATGACAGAGCTCAATTATTCACTTTTGTGGAGTCTGAATTATTAGCAATTGAAAATGATTTAGTTGCCGCAAGACAGAACGAATATGGCAGAGCTGATAGAGGTGTTGCTCAAATGATTTTAGCAAAAATATATTTAAATGCTGAAGTTTATATCAACGAAAATAAATATAGCGACTGTATTTCATATTGCGAAAAAATAATCGGTGGTGGCTATGAATTAGCTGATAGCTATTTACATAACTTCATGGCTGATAACAATACAAATTCAGCGACCAAGGAAATTATTTTTCCAATAGTATCTGATGGCGCTTCTACACAAAACTATGGCCCTACAACAGTAATGATTAACGGTTCGGTAGGAAGTTTAGAGAAAAATGGTGTTGAAGTTGGTGTTGGTGCAGACGGATGGGGAGGAGCCCTTAGAGTTAGAAAACAATTTGCCAATCTTTTTGATGGTTCTTTTTCTGGTGACGATAGAAATACAATTATATCTGCTGATAGACCAATTGATATTCCAGATATATCAGACAAAGATACTGGGTATGTGATTCAAAAATACTCTAATGCGACTTCAACTGGTGGATTTGGTGTTGATAAAACATTTGTTGATACTGATTTCCCTTTATACAGACTTGCAGATGTTTATTTAATGTATGCTGAAGCTCACCTTAGAGGTGGTGGTGGCAACCTTTCTACAGCTCTAGGGTACATTAACGATTTAAGAACAAGAGCAAACAATCCTAATACAATTTCTTCTGGAAATTTAACATTAGATTTTATTCTAGACGAAAGAGCTCGAGAATTACATTGGGAAGCACACAGAAGACAAGATTTAATTAGATACGGTAGGTTTACTGGTGGAAATTATAATTGGGCTTGGAAAGGAAACGGAAGTAATGGTATTTCACTTCCTGAACACTTCAACTTGTATCCTATTCCTGTTGGAAGTATGGCTGCAAATCCTAACTTAACTCAAAACACAGGATACTAAAAAATAAAACACAAATAAGATGATGAAAACATATAAACGAATTTCAGCTTTTAGCTTTATTGGGTTGGTTTTACTATTCCTTAGTTCATGCGACGATGATTCTGAATTATTCACGATATCGACACCTAGCGCACCTGTTTTAGAAGCTATTAATGTTTCTCAAATAGAACTAGATGCTGCAAATACTGGAAATCCAGCAGTTGCATTCAATTGGTCTGAGTCTGATTACGGACAACAAACTGCCATAAACTATGCTGTTCAATTTTCTAGTGATGAAACATTCTCAGCACCTGTTGTAGCTGCAAACGTTACAGGACGTAGTACCATTACTTTATCAGTAGGCGAAATAAATTCTGCTGCAGGAAATGCAGGATTAAATCCTTTCGAATGGGCAACTATTTACACGCGTGTAGTAGCGTCTCTAGGTTCTCAACAGAGTGAAACCATAGCGTCTAATACATTACAATTTGATGTTTACCCTTATTTCAACTACGTATTTAATGATTATTATTTAGTTGGGGATGCAACTGCTCCAGGTTGGAATAACAATAACAACAATCCAGCTTTATTTAGAGATGAAAATAATCCAAACGTCTATTATTATACTGGACGATGGGCAGATAATGGGCATTTTAAAGTGCTTTCAACAAAAGGGCTATGGCAACCACAATGGGGAACTGACGATGGAATAACCGTAGGCAACAACCCTGGAGGCGGTAGTGATCCTGAAAGATTTCCTTATGGAGGAGGCGATGGAATTCCTGAAGGCTTTTACACATTTACAATAAATTTTGGAAGTGACACATTTACTTTCGAACCATTTAATGGCGCTGGTATTACTAGTCCAGCATCTCTATCTCTTGAAGGATCAAGTGTTGCAGTTTCAACTGCTATGACTCCTTTAGCTTTTGATGGTCATATTTGGTATGCTACAGCTATAAGGTTAACACCAGGAGAGGCAAATTTCATGACTGGTTCAGGCACATCATGGGGAAGTACATCTAGTTTTTCAGGAGTTGCAACCGCAGGTGGCGGATCAATACCAGTAATTGTTGAAGACGATTATGATGTATGGTTTAACGACTTAACAGGAAGATATATCCTAATCCCATTAAACTTATAAGACTAACTTAATAATTTAAGACAAATGAAATTAATTATAAATAAAATAGGCTTTCTTTTGCTAGCAGCAACCTTACTGTTTGCATCTTGCGAAATAGAAGAAACCTTAGAAATTACAACTCCAGATGCAGAGTTTGTATTAAATACACCTGGTATAAGTAATATATTTTTAAATTTTGCTTTACCTGATAACCCAGCATTTACAATTTCTTGGAATGATGAAGTTACTGGAAGCAGTTCGTATGCTGTAGAAATGTCAACAGATGCTGAATTCTCATCACCTATTGTTTTGGGTAATACGGAGAACACTAACTTCTCAATGACTGTAAGAGAATTAAATGACTTATTACAGAGTACTGGAATCAAATCATTTTCAGATGCGCCTATTTACATAAGATTAAATACTGGTAACGAATTATCAAATGTGATTTTAATGCAAGTTTCAAAATATGCAGAAACACCTCCTATGATTTCAAATCCAGCGAATGGTTCTAGCATTGTATTATCAGATCAAAACCCAGAAGATACTGCACTAACATTATCATGGATTGATTCAGAAATTGATGAAACAAGCACAGTTACTGTGGCTTATGAAATTGAAATGGCTCCTGCTGGAACTAATTTTGATTCTTCAGTAATAATGACCACAACTAATGACACTACATTTGAGATTTCTCATGAAGACTTAAACGATTTAGTTCTTGCTAATGGCGGCGCTCCAGAAGAAGCAGCAAATTTTGACATTAGAATTAACGCTATAGTTAACTCTACCGCTGGAGATTTAGTAAGAGTTTCTGATGCTATTGAAATAGCATTAACAGCTTTTAAAGGAGCTATCCCTGATAATTTATTTATGGTTGGAGCACATAACGGATGGAACAATGCCGATGCTACTCAACAATTCTATAATGATGGTAATGGCACCTTTGTAAAAGTACAAGCGTTTAGTGCTGGTGATGAATTTAAAATGATACCAACTTCTGGTGACTGGGCTGGTGATTGGGGTGAAGATCCTGTTAATGCTGGCAAAATAGTGCAAGATGGAGAAAACAACATTAAAGTAACCGATGCTGGCAACTATGTAGTCATAGTAAATTTCAACACATTAAGTTTCTCATTAGCTAAAATAGATAACCTATACATGGTTGGAGCTCACAATGGATGGAATAATGTCGACGCTACACAACAATTTAACACATCAGGAAATGGCATTTTCGCAAGAATACAAACATTTAGTGCTGGTGACGAATTTAAAATGCTGCCTACTTCTGGTGATTGGGCTGGTGATTGGGGAGAAAATCCTGATAGTAGCGGTAACATAGTTCAAGATGGCGAAAATAACATTAAGGTAGCTGATGCAGGTACGTATATGGTTACCGTTAATTTCAACGATTTATCATATTCAGTATTAGAAGTGCCTGAAAACCTATATTTAGTAGGCTCTCCAAATGGCTGGGATAACACAACAGCTCCTGCTTTTACAAAAATATCTGAAGGGTTATTTGAAATCAGCCAAGCTTTAACAGCTTCTGATGAATTTAAATTCTTGCCTGTGCAAGGTTCTTGGAATAATGATTGGGGAGAAAATGGAGCTTACCCAGGTACTTTAGTTAGAGATAACGAACAGAACGTAAAATCCCCTGGAGCTGGCACGTACACTATTACAGTTGATTTCAATAAAGGAACAGTAACTGTAAATTAAAATTAAGTTCAATTTAAGTGTTATTAAAAAGGCTGGTGTAAACATATCAGCCTTTTTTTCCAAAAAAGTTACTATGAAAAAAATAGTTTCAATACTCATGTTGATGTTTGCAGTATGTTCTTATTCGCAAACAGTTTCAACAATACCTGCAATACCCACAGCTTCTACTGCTATTACAATTACTTTTGATGCCACAGGATCAGAATTAGATAATTACACGGGTGATATTTATGCTCATACTGGAGTTTTAACCTCTGCATCTACAGGTAATTCTGATTGGAAACATGTTATTGGCGCATGGGGAAATAATACAACACAACCAAAATTAACAAGAAAGAGTACAAATATTTATGAACTGGTAATCACACCAGATATTTTAACCTTTTACAATACAGATGTTGGTGCAACGATTACTAATATTGCTATAGTTTTTAGAAGTGCTGATGGTAGCCAACAATCTAGACCAGATATTTTTATACCTATTTTTGAAGACGGCTTAAACGTTACCATTACCAATCCTTCAAACAATGCTGTATTCAATTTAAACGATAATATTACAATAAGTGCAGAATCTAGTGTATCTACAGATTTAGAATTGAAAGTGAATACGGCTTCAATTCAAACGGCTACTAGTGCAACTTCTATTTCATCAGCTTACACATTTACTACAACAGGTGCATATACAATTAATGCAACTGCGATTCAAGGTAGTGAAACTAAAGATGAAACTATTTCAGTATATGTAAAAACACCAACTATAAATGAAACACTTCCAAGTGGTTTAGAAAACGGGGTAAATAAAAACAATGATGGTTCTGTAACTTTCGTACTTCAAGCACCTTTAAAAACAGATGTTTTTCTAATAGGAAGTTTCAATAATTGGGAATTAAACCCGATGTATCAAATGAAAAAAGATAATGATACATTCTGGTTAACCTTAAATGGTTTAGACGCCAACACAGAATATGCGTATCAGTACTACGTGGATTACAGTTTAACAGTCGCTGATCCTTATTCTAAAAAAATACTAGACCCGAATAACGATCAATTTATTCCTGACACTACTTACCCAAACCTTATGGCTTATCCATCAGGGAAAACATCAGGAAATGTATCTACTTTTCAAATAAACGAAACGCCTTATACATGGCAAACAAATTCATTTGTAAAACCTAATAAAGAAAATCTCATCATTTATGAAATGCTGATTCGAGATTTTACAGAATCTGATTCATTTTTAGAGGCTATGACACATCTTGATTACTTAGAAAATCTTGGTGTAAATACCATAGAATTAATGCCAATTAATGAGTTTGAAGGTAATGATAGTTGGGGTTACAACCCATCTTTTCATGGTGCTTTAGATAAAGCTTATGGCACTCAAAATCATTTTAAGTCTTTTGTAGATGCTTGTCACGAAAAAGGGATTGCAGTTGTTATAGATGTGGTTTACAATCATGCCTTTAGCCAAAGTCCGTTAGCACAATTATACTGGGATAGCGCCAATGCAAAACCCGCTGTTGATAATCCTTGGTTAAATCCAGATGCAAAACATCCTTTTAATGTAGGTTACGATTTTAATCATGAGAGTGAATACACAAAAACTTATGTAAAACAAACTTTAAAATATTGGATTGATGAATTTAGAGTAGACGGATTTCGTTTTGATTTATCAAAAGGATTTACACAAACCAACAATCCGAGTAATGTGGGAGCTTGGGGAAACTACGATGCTTCTAGAGTAGCTATTTTACAAGACTATGCCGATTATATTACAAACAATGTATCGTCTGACGCTTATTTAATTTTAGAACATTTAGCAGATAATTCAGAAGAAAAAGTTCTAGCCGATTACGGTTTTATGCTTTGGGGAAATCTTAACCATAATTTCAATCAAAACACCATGGGTTATACTTCTGACACAGATGTATCTTGGTTATCTTATACTGAAAGAAATTGGAACAATCCTCATATTGTTGGTTATATGGAAAGTCATGATGAGGAGCGCTTAATGGTAAGAAACCTAAACAACGGTAATTCTAATGCTGAACTTGATACCAAAAATTTTGAAACTGCTTTAGATAGAATAGAAGCAGCAACCGTTATTTTTTATGGCGTTCCTGGACCAAAAATGCTTTGGCAATTTGGAGAACTTGGTTATGATAAAAGTATTAACTGTGAAAACGATATTACAAATGGTAACTGTAGATTAGACAGAAAACCTGTGGCGTGGACTTTAAATTATGACGAAGATGCAGACCGTTTAGATTTGTATGGCGTAACGTCGAAAATAATGCTACTAAAAAAAGAATATCCTTCAACATTCAATACAACTGATTTTTCATATAGTTTGAATGGCTTAGTAAAACGCATCAATTTAAATGATAATGCGGGAGATTTCGATGTAACTATTATCGCTAATTTTGATATTGTTAATAAATCTATAGTCCCTGAATTCTCAAAAACTGGAACTTGGTACAATTTATTAAATAACAATACTCCCCTAGAAGTATTTAATGTTTCATCATCAATGACATTAGCTCCAGGAGAATATAGAGTTTACGCAACACAACCTGTGATTGACCCAAATGATTTAGATAGTGATAGCATATTAAACGCAGATGATGCTTGTGCCAATACACCATTGGGAGCAACTGTAGATGCTAACGGATGTGAAATATTCGTATTACCTGTTACTAATTTTAAATTACAATTAGCTAGTGAAACTTGCAGGAGTAGTAATAACGGAATTATAGATATTGCTGCTGTAAAAAATTTAAATTATACAGCAACAATAACTGGTAATGGTTTAAATACATCGGATGCTTTTACAACTTCTTTTATAAAATCCAATTTAGAAGCTGGAGATTACAAAGTTTGTATTACAGTTGAAGGGCAAGCAGATTATGAACAATGTTTTAATATAACAATTAATGAACCCGAAGATTTATCTGTAACCTCAAAAATTAGCAATACAAAGAACTCCATTGCACTAAACATGGATGGTAGTGATTCTTATAAAGTAACCCTAAATGGTGTTACCACGGAAACCTCAGCCTCCCAAATAGAACTTCAATTACGAGTGGGAGAGAACAAAATTAGTGTTGAGACTGATAAAACATGTCAAGGTAAATTTGAAAAAACCATTTTTTATGGTAATGAAATTGCTGCATTCCCTAATCCAATTACAGACAACTTAACTGTCTATTTAGGCGAATTAAACTCTGGTATTGCAACAGTAGAAATATATTCTGTTTTAGGTAACAAAGTCTACAATACGAGTAGCCCAACACCTAATTTAAGAATTGATACCTCTAGTTTCTCTAAAGGAATTTACATCTTAAAAGTTGCAACTAAAATAAATAGTAAAAGCTTTAAAATTATTAAGAACTAATGAAAACATCACTTATATATATTATCGGAAGCTTCGCTTTGTGTCTTTTTTGTTTCAATTGCAGTAGTGGCGGTGGCGATGATACTCCAGATCCTGGACCTGAAAAAAAGACCCGCCGAGCCCAGCAACCTTGGTATTCCCCAACAATAATTCGGAATGTACCGAAGGTTCCAATTTAACAAGTACAGAAAGTACAATTGTTTTCAATTGGAATGATGCCAACAATACAGACTCATACCAGTTATTTATAAAAAATCTAGAGACACAAACTACAGCAAATTATACAGCAACGGTTTCAGAAAAAAGCGTGAAAATTTTAAGAGGCACACCTTATTCTTGGTATGTAGTCTCAAAAAACTCAATAACGCAAACTGCCCAAAGCGGCACCTGGAAATTTTATAATGCAGGAGAAGCAGTTTCATCATATGCACCATTTCCAGCAGAATTGGTTGCCCCTGCTTTATCAGCTAAGTTGGCTGCATCTACTACAAGCACTCAATTACAATGGTCTGGAGCAGATGTAGATAATGATATTAAGGACTATGATCTGTTTTTTGGAACAACAACCCCACCAAGTAACAAGACGACTACAACCACCAATTCAAATTTTTAGTTACTGTAAGTTCTGGGAATACCTATTACTGGAGAATTGTTACAAAAGACGATCAAAACAATAGTTCGGAATCTCAAATATTTCGATTTAGTGTGGAATAGAAAAGTAACTAAAACTCTTTTATGTTGAAGAAGTTTTACAAATGAAATTGTTTAGTTTAGTTTAGTTTAGTTTGGTTATTGGTTAAAAACTAATAACGATGAAAAGGCTCCTCCTCAGGGGCTTTTTCTATTCTGAATTCTAAAACACCAAAAGGAATAATATAAAAAAAGGTCAATGTACCGTCCCAAAATCTTTCGGAACTAATCATAAATTCCCAAAATAAACCCTAATTATTCAGCAAATAAAACAGCACTTTTTTCTGAAATCCCATTTTCATTAAATGCTTCTATTGTAAAATAATATGAAGTATCTCGATCCAAACACCGCATAAAATGTTCATTGGTATCGTAAACCAACCACGACTGGTAAAGTTTGTCTGGAGCAATTCCCCAACGAATGTTATAACCCTGAGCACCTTTTACAGGATTCCAAGTAAATGCTATATCTCTTCGGTCGGTTTTGCGTTTTACCCTGAACTCTTTTACACTTGTTGGTATTTCGCCATTACCCATACCAAACACCCTGAACTCAGACATAGCAAAATTTGCTCCAGACACTTCTACATTGTTATAGCGCACATACTTCGCATGAACTGGGGTATCTAATACGACATAAGCGTTAGGCGCATCAATATCACTTTTGCTTCTATCAACTACAGTTTTCCAATTTTTACCATCTTCTGATGTTTCTATACTGAAACGATGTCTCAATCCTTCGGTTCGGGTATAGATACCTGATTCGTGGTCATGAAAATTCAACTGAAACGCATAAATCTTTCCTGGGTTTTGCATTTCAATTTTTAGCCATTGTTTATCATTATTGGCTTCGGCCACCCAAAATGTTTTCGGGTTTTCATCAGTCAATACTTTCGATATAATTTCTTCGCTTGCGGTTTTTTCGAGAGGTAATTCTGTGACCTGCACATCATCGTCATTCGATGTGAATTTCATAATCTGTTTTAATGATGATGACACCGTAGTACTTCCTTTATAAGAAAGCAACATCCAGCCATTATGATGTCCTGCTTTTGTAGGATGGCTTGGAGCAAAACGCGGATAATCGCCATAATCTGTAGTGCAGTACATTAAGCCTTCATCGTCAAAATAAGTTGGAAACATACACAAACGACGTTCCCATTGCGCATTAGAGGCCAATGCCATTGTTCCAAAATGCCAATATTGTCCGTTGGTTTGCTTAACGGTAATACCATGTCCTGCACCATTGGTAAACCCTCCCGGCTTAAAACTCATTGGATTATTTTTCATACACTTAAATGGCCCTAGAGGTGTATCTCCAATATATGCACCATCTGCATACACATTAAACTGAGTCCCAGGAGCGGCATACTGTAAATAATATTTCCCTTTGTGCTTTGTCATTGAAGCGCCTTCCATATAACCTTCCTCCAAAGTGGGATGAAAATTATTTTCGCCAAAGCGTTCCCATCCATATTTCTCCTCAACAAGATTGATCAATTCTTTTTTAACACCTGTTTCGAGAAAACGGTCGTCTTTATTCAGCATTTTTACGCGGATAGGGTGTACATTGGACGATCCCCAATATAAATACGTCTTGCCGTCGTCATCAATAAACAATTCTGAATCTTGAATATTTTTTGAAATAGAAGCTGTTGGTGTCCATTTTCCTTCTTTTGGATTATCTGTGTAAAGAATGCTTCCATAGCCCGCTGGATCGCCAGCAAAATAAACTAATGAATCTTTATAATTAAAAGCAGTAGGTGCGTTGCATCCTTCAAAAAACCATTGTTGGGGCTTAATGAATTTCCAGTTTACCAAATCTGTAGAATGCCAATAGCCAAAAGAACGCGTGACGAACATGTAATATTCTCCACGGAATTCGATTACAGCAGGGTCTGCGCCTGAGCGATAGGATAAGTTTCTGCTTGAATTGTAAACCATGTAGGTATAGTCTATATCCAATGGATTACAATACGTATTAGAATTATTTTTATATTCTAAAGTAGTTTTAGAAGTCTCTTGTTTTTCTATATTACCTGCATCCTTACAGGCCTGAAACCCAATAAGAATCAAAAAAGCAATTGCTATATTAAATTGTTTAGTGCTCATAAGCTTCCATTGGTTGTCCTCTTAATCGTTCAAAACCTTTATAGGCTCTTTGAATTTGTTTTTTGTTAGCTTGTTTTAATTCTTTATTAGTAACATTATATTCTTCTTGTAATTCTGCTAATCGTTGTCGCAAAATTTGTTCAATTTCATTATAAGCATCATCATTTATCACATTATTAACTTCTGAAGGATCTTCTTTTAAATCGTATAATTCCCATTCATTAATATCATCATACACATGAATTAATTTAAAGCGATCTGTACGCACTCCATACATTTTCTTAACCATATGAAATGCCGGAAAATCGTAATAGTGGTAATAAATGGCATCTCTAAAATCCTCATCCTTTATTTTTTTAGTAACCAAAGGCTTTAATGATTTTCCTTGCATATCTTCAGGGATATCAACATTTGCAAAGTCTAAAAAGGTTTCAGCAAAATCCAGATTTTGGGTTAATGCGGTAATTTCAGTACCCGCCTTAATCACTTTTGGATATTTCATTAGCATTGGCATTTCCAACGATTCTTCATACATAAAACGCTTATCGAACCAGCCTTTTTCGCCTAAATAAAACCCTTGGTCTGTGGTGTAAATTACGATGGTATTTTCTTCTAAATTATTCGCTTTTAAATAATCTAAAATTCTACCAACACCTTCATCTACCGCAGCAATAGTTGCCAAATAATCTTGTAAATAGCGTTGTAATTTCCATAAGTCTAAATCTTTTCCTTTTAAATTGGAATCATGAAATGCGTCATTTTTTGGTTGATAGGCTTTATCCCAAACGGCACGTTGTTCTGGAGTCATTCGATTAAAATCCGTTTTCCACGGATTGTGTGCCAATTCTGGACTCCCTTTCTTTTTTGTCATTTTCAAATCATGACCTTCATACATGTCCCTGTAAATAGTTTGGTATTGCTCTTTTGAAGCCGTAGAGTTTTTATGGTCTGCAAAATACGTGTCTGGTATGGGGAACTTTATATTATCATATTTATTAACGTGTCGTAATGCTGGCATCCAGTTTCTATGTGGTGCTTTATGTTGCACCATCATCATGAATGGTTGCTGACTGTCTTTAATTTTATCTAAATATCTAATGGCATCATCAGTTACAATATCGGTGGCATAGCCTTGAACCATAGTAGTATCAATGGTTTTAGTTTCTGGGTTTACTGAGATAAAATTAGGGTTGTAATAATTACCTTGGTCTTGAAGAATGTTCCAATAATCAAAACCTTCCGGTGCACCATGTAAATGCCATTTACCAAACACAGCAGTTTTATAACCCGCTTTTTGTAACAGTTTCGGATACGTTTGTTGGCTACCATCAAAACGATTGCCATTCATCCTGAATCCGTTTACATGGCTATGTTTTCCTGTTAAAATTACAGCGCGACTCGGGCCACAAATAGAGTTGGTACAGAAATTATTTTTGAAGATTGCGCCTTCGTTAGCAATTCTATCAATATTTGGAGTTGGCGCCAATTGGCTTATGGGGTGGCCGTAGGCACTTATAGCTTGTGTAGCGTGGTCGTCTGCCATGATAAAAATGATGTTGGGCCTTTTTGAGTTTACGGCAACTTCTTCCTTTTTATCTTCTTTACAAGATTGAAAAGCTACGATTACAAAAAGCACATAGATTAAGTTTTTCATGGTGTATTGATTATAGTTTTTGTTGTTTGAATGGTTTCATTCTGCTGAATGGTTCGCTTAAAAAAATCGAATATATCATCTAAATGATTGAAAGGAATTTGATTCAATTCGTGTCTACCTCCGACTACTTTATGTAAATAAAATGAAGTTTCTAAATCATTCAATTTATCAGCAATAATTTCAGAACCTTCTAAAATCATATAACCCAATCTATCAGATGCGCAGTAATGATGTGGCGCTTTACCAAAAGGCACGAGGTTATCATCAGTCCCATGAAATAAAACTGTTGGAACAGTATTATCTTTAGAGATATAATCTGAATTTACCAAAGCTCCTGCCAACGCTATTACGCCCGCAAAATTCACATCTTTATATATAGAAACATCATCTACAAAAAAGTTTTTTAGGTACACCGCATTTAGCACACCCTCTGCTCCGGCGCTACTGCCTCCAGCGATGATTTTTGAAGCATCTATTTGAAGTTCTTTTTTATGTTCAACCACATATTTCGCAGCATCCAGATAATCAATGGCTGCTTGTCTAAAAACATCGAGCTTAAAGGTTTTTGGGCAGTCGCAACCAGAACCTGTTTTTGAACCTTTTAATAATAATCTGTACGATATTGAAATACCAATGTAGCCATTGGCATTAAGGTATTTCATAAATTTTACCTCATCTGGATTATCTCTATTACCACCTGCAAAGCCACCACCGTGCATCCATAAAACTACTGGTAAACTGTCGCTCTTTTTTAAATTTTTTGGAGTGTAAACATCTAACTTTAAATCTTCAGAACCCTTTTTAGCGTAGGTATACGTGGTTTTGTTTTGCGAGAATACAAAAGCACTAATACTAAAAAAGAATACTAAAATTCTATATTTCATTAATTCAGTTTTTCAATTAAAACACCACTTATCACGGGCTTCCCTTCTACAGGCCTTAAAGAAATATTTAAACCTTGATTATTATTAATATGAACAACTACCGATTTTTCAACACCATATTTTTCAGGATATTCTTCTGCCATATTGAACTGCTTTTCTATGCAAACATCATTCAAATAAACATCAAAAATGCGTTGTTCTTTTTCGCTTTCTAGAAGTTCTACTGTAGCATTTAGATTATAAATATTTTCAGTAGGCTTTATTTTAGGTTCTACAAAAAACAAAGTTACTTTGTATGCTCCATCAGGAACATCCAATTTATAACGTGTACAACCTTCCAACATAGTTTGGAATAATGGGTCTGAATCTGTATTTCTGATACTATATGGAATGCCTTGGTGTTTTTCTTTACTCACATTATACACCTCTCCGTTTTCATACCCAAAAAACCCTTTTTTATACGGTTGATCTGGAACGAAAGTTAATTGACGCTCATCATCCTTAAAATAAAAATGGGAGCCAATATTGATTCCTATTCTAGAAAATGTTTCAAAATTTAAAACATTGATTTTTATGATGTTAATAGTTTTTTCTTCGGAAGTCGTCCCTAAAATTACTTTAATAGTATTATCTCCATTTTGAAATGGCAGGTCAACAGTTACAACTCCATTTACAAACGTCACATCTTGAATTTTTTTACCATTCAAAAATACTTCTCCATTCTTTTGATTTGAAAATATTTGAACAGGATAAGCCTCATCATTAAATAAAGTCAATCCATCTAAATACCCTGAAGCAATATGAGTAAAAGGCGCATTCTTATCTAAAACCGATTTGTACCAATAGTAAATTTCCTTTGGTGTTCTATCATACTGAATCAATCCTTTTTGATTAACATGTGGTATGGCATCGCCACGGAATTCAGAACCAAAATCTGCAAAATTCCACGCCGTCATTCCAGTCATGTAAGGTCTCTCGGTAATTTGCTGGTAATAGGATTGATGCAATTTTGCTTGATACTCTGTTGAAAAATCGAACTTTTTGGGAGTCTTCGTAAAAATTCTAGCATCTGCTCCGGGACCATATTCTGATAGCAATAAAGACCGATTTGGATAACGTTTGTGCTGTTCATCCAAAAAGATTCCCAAATCTGGAATGTCTTTATCATACCAACCAAAGTATAAGTTCCAACCGAATAACATGGGCAAATCTGCTATTCCAGTTTCATTGTATAATTCGTTTAAATGCCCCGCCATTACCGTGATGTGATTTGGTGCTAATTCTCGGGTTAATTTTTCTAATTGTTTGGCTAAATCTAAAGCTGCGTTTTTCTGATTTTCTTTTTCAGTTTCAGTCGATTTACCATCAAAAGCCAGTCGCAAATAAATTTCGTTCATGTAACCAAACATCACTACAGAAGGGTGGTTATAATATTGTTTTACATGTTCTTTTTGCATGTTTATACACACATCAAAAAACGTTTTTGTACTCGTTACCTTGTTGACTACGGGAATTTCTGTCCACACTAGAATCCCGAGTTTATCACACATATCATACAATTCTCGTGACTGTGGATAGTGGGCATTTCTAAGCACATTTGCACCCATATCTTTTATAAGTTGAATGTCTTTTTTTTGAAGTTCCATAGGGACTGCATTTCCATAACCTTCATAATCTTGATGCCGATTGACGCCAATTAATTTAATCGGTTTCCCATTTAAAAAGAATCCTTTTTCAGGATCTACGCTAGCCCAACGAAAACCAATATTTTGATTTTTTTCATCTAAAACAGTTCCGCTGTCATCGGATAATTGAAGTTTCAACTTATATAAATACGGAGATTCGGGCGACCAGAGTTTGGGATTGTATATTTCTGAAAATTTAATATCTAAAGCTTCCGAAGCTTCAGCACTACTTTTAAAATTCAGGTTTTTAGAAAAAATGATTTTATTTTCAGCATCTAGAATAACTGCTTTTAGTTTATTATCTGAAGAGCTCTTACTAAAATTATCCATCAATACTTTAACTTCTAAACCCGCTTTTTCTTCAGAAACCGAATAATAGTTCACATAAAAACCATCCGACGCAAAATCGGATAATGAAAAATGTTGTTTAGGTTTTGAAATGAGTTGCACGTCTCGATACATACCGCCATAGAATGTAAAATCTGCATCTAATGGCGGTATGTTTTCGTTGTGACTGTTATCTACTTTAACTTCAATTAAATTATAAGCATTAAATTTCAGATGCTTTGAAATATTAAAATTGAATGCCGTATAGCCGCCTTTATGATTACCTACATGATTACCATTTACATAAACATCCGCTTCTTGATTCACACCTTTAAAATGCAAATAGTGAATTAAATTTTCACTTTCAACAGAAAAAAAAGTTGTTTTTTATACCATCCAACACCTCTGTAGTAACCTTTTAAATCATCAAAAGCATCGTCTTTATTCCAAGTATGTGGAATGTTTATGGTTTCCCAATTTTCAGAATTTCTATTTCCTAAAACAAACTGCCAGCCCGAATTTATGGTAACGGTTTGGGCTTCTATTTTAAACAGAAAGATGTTGCATACTAAAATGCAAATGCTAAAGATTGTTTTGTATGAACTATTCAAATTCAATGTTTTTATGAGTTTTAGACCTGTCGATTTTGAAAACCTGACAGGCCTTTTTTAGGTGATATTAAACCTACAAAGTTTTGAAAACCTCTCAGGTTCTTGCTATTAACTATTCTAATGTAAAGGTATGTTCAAAGTCGAAATCTGAAGTGCCTTTAATGGAAATTTCAAATTCTCCTGGCTCTACATCAAATTTCATTTCGGCATTATAAAACTTTAAATCTTCAGCGGTTATGTCAAAATTCACGGTTTTACTTTCGTCCTTTTTAAGGAATATTTTTTGGAACCCTTTGAGTTCTTTTACTGGTCTTGTAATACTTCCCACTTTATCATGAACATACAACTGAACCACCTCATATCCATCATAATCTCCTGTATTTGTAATAGTTGCAGAAACTGATAAGGTATCTGAAAACCCAATTGTATTTGATGACAATTTAACATCAGAATACCCAAAAGTGGTATAACTCAACCCATGACCAAAAGGATACAATGGCGTATTTGGAGCATCTAGATAATGAGATTTATAATCCTCATGTGGGTTACTAGCTGGAACTGGACGTCCCGTATTTTTCATATTGTAATAAATAGGTACCTGTCCTAAAGTTCTTGGAAATGTAACCGGTAATTTTGCAGATGGATTGTATGTACCAAAAAGCACATCTGCAACACCATAACCCCCACTAGTTCCTGGAAACCAAGTTTCTAGAATCGCATCGACCAAAATATCTTCTTCAGACAAATCTAATGGGCGACCATTCATCAATACCAAAATGATTTTTTTGTTTGGTACCGCTTTTCGTATCGCTTTAATTAAATCGGTTTGGCGGCCTGGTAATTTTATATTAGTTCTGCAAGCTGCTTCTCCACTCATATCATAATCTTCTCCCATAACCATCACTATTTTGTCGGCTCTTTTTGCTGCGGAAATAGCGTTTCTGAAATCGCTTTCGTCTTCGCCTTCAATCTCACATCCTTTTGCGAAACTAATTTTTGAATCGCTTAAATACTCTTGAACACCTTGATGTACACTAATGGCTTTTCCTCTTCTATCGCCTGCTGCTGCCCAATTTCCAATAATGTTTTCTTTGTCTTTTACCAAAGGCCCGATTAAGGCAATGGTTTGATTTTTATCTAAAGGCAATGCGTTTTCATCATTCTTTAATAGTACAGAACACATGGCAGCAGATTTTCGCGCTGCTTCCAAAAATTCTGGTTTGTAAATCACTTCCTTTTCACGTTGCTCATTACAATATTTATAAGGGTCATCAAACAACCCTAATTTGTATTTTGTTAAGAGAATTCTTCTGCAAGCATCGTTAACCAATGCAACATCAACTTCGCCTTCGTTTACTAATCCCTCAAGATATAAGCGGTTTGCACTACTCATCATATCTTGGTCTATACCAGCTTCAATTGCTAATTTTGTGGCGTGTTTTTCATCTTTAGCAAAACCGTGTTCAACCAATTCGTTTATAGCCGTATAATCTGTAACCACAAAACCATTGAAGTGCCATTCGTCTCTTAAAACATCCTTAAAAATGAATTTATTAGCAGTTGCTGGAACGCCGTTCAACTCATTAAAAGCCGTCATAAATGTTTCAACACCAGCATCAACAGCTGCTTTAAATGGTGGTAAATAGACGTTTCTCAATTCATCATGCCCCATGTTTACGGTATGATAATCACGACCTGCCTGAGCAGCACCATAACCTACAAAATGTTTTGCGCATGCTAAAATGGTGTTGTCTTTTGATAGGTTATCGCCTTGAAACCCTTTTACATAAGCCTTTGCTATTTTGCTACCTAAGTATACATCTTCTCCTGCGCCTTCAGAAATTCGCCCCCAACGCGGATCCCTTCCTATATCAACCATTGGGGCAAACGTCCAATGGATACCTACTGCGGAGGCTTCTTCAGCCGCAATACGTGTACCTTTTTCAATATCTTCTAGATCCCAACTTGCTGCAAGTCCTAAATTGATTGGAAAAATGGTTCTAAAACCATGAATGACATCATAACCAAACAACAACGGAATTCCCAAACGGGTTTCTTCAACTGCCAATTTTTGCAAATCTCTAGTTGCTTTAGCAGAATATACATTTAGCATAGCACCTACTTCAGCACCTTTAATATAGGTTCTGAAATTTTTATTTACTGTTGGCCCTGTAACCGCTCCACTACCACTATACATAACGGTTTGTCCTATTTTTTCTTGCAACGTCATTAAACTCATTATGGAGTCTACTTTAGCATCAAAAGATGTTTCTTTTTTAGAAGTGGTATTAGAATCTGTTTTACAACTAAAAACAGTTATTATGAGTAAAAAAATACAAGTTTTGGTTAGTGTTTTAATCATTTTTTAATGTTTTAAATTTGAAAATAGCCATGGTAACAATTCTGGTTCGGCAAAAGCAGAATCCCAACTATTATGGTTGTCCTTGGCATATAATGTGAAACTTGGTTTGCCGCCGTGCTTCAAAATACCATCCACCATTTTTACAGATAATTGAGGGTTTACGACATCATCATTGGCGCCATGAAACACCCAAAACGGTGTGGTTTTCGCATACACTTTTGTAGCTTCTGGATTTCCTGCGCCACAAATTGAAAACGCCGCAGCAAATAATTCTGGCTTTCGGTAAACAATTTCAAAAGCACCAATGCCACCCATGGATAAACCACCTACGTAAACTTGATGTTTATTTACATAAGGTTTTGAAACCATATCTTCCATTAATTGCATGACCAATTTTAGAGGTGCTGTAGGTTTTATATCCAACGGGAACTCTAATTTTATGGGTCTTGAAGTCCTATCTACCGTTGCATTTGCCCAATAGGAATTCTTAGGACATTGTGGAAAGACAACGATTGCAGGAAAATTAATTCTGTTTTCTTCGGAAGCAAATAATTTACTACCGTGAACTAATTGTGAT
The DNA here is from genome assembly GCF_055808955.1 of Jejuia sp. G7-7. Lineage (NCBI taxonomy): Bacteria > Pseudomonadati > Bacteroidota > Flavobacteriia > Flavobacteriales > Flavobacteriaceae > Jejuia > Jejuia sp. G7-7. Next base: position 1,629,989 of record NZ_JBVVSZ010000002.1, on the reverse strand, counting down.
TGATTATTATTTCCACGTTCTCCAGCGCCATGTAAAAACAAAACGACTGGATATTTTTTTGATGTGTCGAAGTCTTTTGGCATCATCATGCGATATTGCATAGTATCAGATTGATTAATAAAATATTCTTCTGAATACAATTCTTGATGTTGCGCCATCAAAATATTTGATACGCTTATCAAAAACATTATTAATGAATATTTTATTGACTTTTGAATCATTTTTTAAATTTCAATAATTGAATCCTAATTTATCCAATCCTTTTTTAACATCTTCATTTTGCATGAATAAATTCCAAAGTAAACCTGTTCTGTGGTTTTCAATCATGACAATTTGAGGGCCTTGGTCTATCGCTAAATAAGTTTCGGTTACCCAAAAGTTATAATGTGGACTAAAGGCATCGTAAAACCCTGCAGGCCCAAGCATTTTATCTTTTTTCTGATAGAGATAATGCATCACTTTTAAGGATTCATTAGGCGTATAAGGTATTGAACTAATTGCTGCTGTTGGAGACACAACCCCTTTATCGTTTGATGGACTGTGAGCTGAATAGCCTCGTGTTCCATCAGTATTTCTGGAATAACTAGCGGTTAAACCCCAACAATCCGCTCCGTAATCAACATAGTTTTTTGGATTCGCAATACAATATTGACGATTGATTTTGGTATGATTTACGGCAAGATTCCAGTAATTTCCGTATTGGTCGGTTAAATTTTTCGGATTTAATCCTAAGAATGAATAATGGCTGAAAAATAATGGTCCGCCAAAGTTTGAACCACCAGCATGTCTCAACACCAACGGAAAACCATATTGTGCTGCAGATGATTTAATGCCACCGCTGCTTGCCCACCCTTTTTCATAAGCGACTTTGCTGATAGAATAATCTGGGGATGCAGCTCCTAAAACATAAGTAACCAAAACCTCGTTATAACCTGTGAGTTTTAAGTTTTTTTCAAATCCAAAATTCGGGCTCCAATGCCAATACAAAACATCTTGATTTTGTGTGTACCAATTCCATTCAACACCTTTCCAAAGTACATCTGCCTTTTGAGCCAAGGCTTTTTCTGTATCTGAACCATTCTTAAAATATTCTTTTATGCAAATTAGCCCTTGAACCAAAAAAGCGGTTTCAACTAAATCGCCACCATCATCTTTTGGGCTAAAAGGCAAAACATTTCCAGAGTTGCCATCTATCCAATGTGACCATGCACCATGAAATCTATCTGCATTTTCTAAAAATGTTAGAATTTTGTTTAATCTAGAAACAGCTTCTGTTCTGGTAACGTAACCTCGTTCTATGCCTACCAAAATACTCATAAATCCGAAACCAGTTCCACCTGTGGTAACCACATTTTGATTTAAAGCTGGTTCTTTAGGATGGTAACGCTCCTTTGCTGCTCCGGAATTTAAATTGGCAAAATCCCAAAAATACTTGAAAGTTTCTTTTTGGGTTAAATCCATCATTTCTTCATCACTTAACGGTACGATTACAACAGGGTCATCATCAGATTTATTTGGATCATATGGTTCTTGATATCCAGGTCCGTTATCTTTTCCACAGGAAAAAACAACTAAACAACATACTATCAAAACACATCGAATCATAGAATCTATTCGCTTTTCTTATACGTGAATTCTAGTTTATCTAAACCTTTTTGAACGTCTTGATTTGCCATAAACAAATCCCATATCATACCTGATCGATGATTTTCTATCATTACAGGAATTGGCCCTTGATCAATCGCTAAATATCTTGGATTGTACCAATTATGTTCAAAACTGAACGCATCGTATGGACCATAATCTCCAATTAGGCTGTCATGGTCTTTATACAATTTTTTCAACATTTGCATGCTTTCAGTTGGGGTGTATGGAAATGAGGATAGTGCTGCTGTAGGTGCTACAACACCTAAATCTTTATCTGGCCTGTGTCCTTTGTAACCTTTTACCGAATAACTCGATGTTAAACCCCAAATACTATCGCTATAGCCTTTGTAATTATGCGGATTCTTAACTGCATGTTTGTAATGTATTTTCGCTTGATTTTGAACTAATTTCCAATAGTCTGCATATTTATCAGATAAACCATTAGGGTTTAAACCTGTATAAGAATAATGCGCCCAAAACATTGGACCTACAGGAGATTCGTCATGCTCGTAATAATCTAGAACTAAATCCTCTCCATAATATTTTTCATTTGAAACTATATTTCCATTTCTAGCCCATCCTTTATGATAGACCGAAGGCTTTACAGAATGTGTTGGAGATGACGCAGCTAGAACATACATAATTAAACATTCGTTATAACCACCAACGGGAAAATCTTTTTCCCATTTATATTTTGGAGACCAATGCCAATATAATACGTCTTCGCCTTTAGTGTACCAATCCCATTCTACTTCTTTCCAAAGTTTATCAATTTTTGCTGCCAGTTTTTGTTCTTCTGTGTTGCCATCTTTAAAGTATTCTGCAACGGTTAACATCCCTTGAATTAAAAATGCGGTTTCAACTAAATCGCCACCATCATCTTTTTTACTGAAGGGCATTGCTTTACCTGTTTGTCCATCTATCCAATGTGACCATGCACCATGAAATCTATCTGCTTTTTCAAGAAAATCTATCATTTTTACAAAACGATTAAATGCTTGATCTCTTGTAATAAACCCTCTTTTTACACCTACTAAAATAGCCATCATACCAAAACCTGTTCCGCCAGTAGTTACGGTGTGCTTTGGAGAGGTTGGATAAATATCATCCATGTGTAAACGCTCTGGAGCCAGACCTGAATTAGGTTCTGCGCCATCCCAAAAATAGTTGAAGGTTTGTTTTTGAATGGTATCTAATAAAGCTTCATCATCCAAAATGAATTGATGCTTATTAGATACTATATTTGAAACTTCATCTTTTTTTGTTGTTTTTACAACTTGTAAAAATAGCACATAGAGTTACTAAAAAAAGTAATTTATACTTCATACAAAATCTTTAAAAAGTGATTAAATTAATTTTAGCTGCATTAATAAAAATGCAGCTAAAATTTTCAACTAAATAAACTAAACAATGTAAGTCAACTAAACTAATATTTTACATACTTGCTTGTATCTCAGCTTGTGTAAGTTCTTTATTGTAAAGATGTAATTCATCTAAGTAACTTGAATCAGATTTATGGTTCCAGCCTGTAAAACGTGGCGCCCCAGACATAATTGATAAAATATCACAACCTGTCCAATCTACTCCGGTAATATCACTTTCTTTGGCTAACTCGCCATTAATATAAACCTTTGCCTTAGACCCAGAAATAGTAAATGCTAGGTGTACCCATTCGTTTGCAGCTGCATCTACATCAGCAGCAGAACCACCATCAACCCAAACATTAGCTGCGCCAGTACCAACATTTAATTTAAAACGTTGCATACCACCAGCATTTTCCCTGAAGAGTCTGAACCCTGCATTTCTGTTATTTTGTTTTACTGGGTATTCCGCATTTTCTGTGTCTTCTGGACCAATAACTAATACTCCTGCACGATCAGGGGTTGCATTTACTTTATGCCACATAGTTGCACTAAATTCGTCTGCTAACAACCCTGTTGTTGGGAAAGTTAAATATGAATCTTCAGCACCAGCATAGGCATCAGCTCCTAATTTACTTTCTCCTGCAAAACTTGGTGTACCAACTGCTGTTGCTGTTGCTCCAGTTACCCAGTTTTTATAAGTACCATCAAAAGCCATATACATTGTTTCTCCATCATCTGGTGTGTAAGGGTTTGTTACTCCTAAAATATTTTGAATTTCAGCTTGTGATAAAGCCGTACTAAAAAAGCGTAATTCATCCATAAAACTACTATCAGATTTATGATTCCAACCTGTAAAGCGTGGCGCACCAGACATGATTGATAATATATCAGTACCTGTCCAATCTACAGGACTTTCTAAAGCACTTTCTTTTGCTAATATTCCATTAATGTAAACACGAGCTTCGGTTGCAGATATTGTAAATGCAACACTAGCCCATTCGTTTTTAGTTGGATCTATATCAGCTGCATCACCACCATCAACCCAAACATTTTTTGTACCTATACCAACATTTAGTTTAATACGTTGATCTCCTCCAGCGTTTTCTCTAAATAACCTGAACCCACTATTTCTATTATTTTGCTTAACTGGATAATCTGCATTATTAGGGTCTTCTGGACCTATAACTAATATACCTGCTCTATCTGGAGACGCATTCACTTTATACCAAAATATTGCAGAAATTTCATTTCCTAATTGCATTGGAGCAGTTGGCAATGTTAAATAAGAGTCTGCTGCACCTGCATAGGCATTATTACTTGCTAAACCTTCGCCAGCAAAACCAGGTGTTCCTACTTCTGTAGCTCTGGTAACAGTAATGAATTCAGTATAATCAGTTTCAAAATCCATGTAAATTGTTTCATTTGCAAAAAGAGGTACGTAAGGTGGCTCTTTTTCAAAATTAGCAGTTGCTGTTGTACTATTTCCATTGATATCGGTTGCTACAATTTTCAATTCATGTTGTCCAGTAGTTACATTATCAAAAGGTACTTCCGCAAGAACACGTCTGTAGTCTTTAAAATCTGCCATTGACGTTATTTGAGTATTGTTGATTAATACTGCGATAGTTTCTACTTCGATATCATCAGTAACTTCAAACTCAATGTTTATAGCTACTACTGGATCATTCACTTTTAATTTTGTCCCATCTGTTGGGTATTTTAAAGTAATTTGAGGTGCTCCAGCATCTGGACCTGGATCTACCGCTGTAATGGGGTCTATACCATCATCACAAGAAAAAACCAGTAATAATGCGACTAACACAATGAATTTATTTTTAAATGTTTTCATTTTCTTTATTTTTTTAATTAGATATTTCACCCAAAATTGGAAACTCGTCAATTTGGTCTTGGTGGTAGGTCACAAAAGCTTTATCTGCTGTAAATGTTCTACCCTCATAACTTAATTCATCATATTTTTCTAATCTTACCATATCAAAAAATCGTTTCCCCCACTCCATAGCAAGTTCAGCATATTTTTCATCTGCTACTTGATCTAAAGTTATACTGTTTAAAGGATCGAGGCCTGCCCTTGCTCTAACTGTATTTACAGCTTGATTTGCGGTCATTGCCGAATTTGAAGCACCTTGTAATAAAGCTTCCGCATACATTAAGAGTGTTTCTCCATAACGGTGAACGATATAATGTTTATTACTTCCGTATGATGTTCTTCCTGGAATTAATTGATTTGATGGCAAATAATGTTTCCCGCTTGAAAATATAGTTCTTGAGCTATTATTTAACTTATCTCCATCTCTCGTTGTAGACCTTACAAAATTAGGCAAAGTAACTGCCGTATAATCAGTAGTTGCTATGATACTATCAATACCTTTATCTGTAAACAATACCGAAGTTTCTAAGCGGTCACTTTCACCTCTATCAAGCATAAACTCAACATATTTCATACTAGGCTCAAAGAAACCCCATCCGCCTCCAGCACCAGCAACCGCAGGCGTCCAACCTTGAGGCCCATAAGGAGCGTATAAATGACTTTTTCTGTCCCCTTCTCCAACTCCAAAATCTGAAAACTGCATCTCAAAAAGGCTTTCGTTGCTTAATTTTCCAGGCGTTTTAAATAGCTCATAAAAATCTGGAAAAAGACTGAATTTCCCCGAACTGATGATTTCGCCTGCTGCATCTGCCACAGCTTGATAATTTTTTAGTTCTTGATTCGCAAGCGCTTTTATATGTAAGGCTGTATATCTCGTTACTCCTCCATTTAAATCTGTACGTTCATTTGGTCGCATATCTAATAAAAATGGAAGCGCTTCATCCATTTGGTCTGAGATATGCTGCATTACTTCATCCTTAGTTGGTACTGAAGTTACGCTTGCAAAATCATTAAGATTTGATGATTCTGGAATAAATACGGCTCCATAAACTTGGGAAAGCTGTAACAATAAAATAGATCTAAGCACTTTTGCCTCGGCTAAATACTGTTCTCCCAAAGCAATACCTTGATCATCAGCTAATTCCATGTACCTTTGAATCTGTTCCATTGCTGTGTGTGAAGTAATTATTGTTCCATAATACCCTTCCCATAGTGTTCTAGAGCCAAAGAATGAGTTATCATATACATAACGATCTTGATTCTTAAGTCCTTGTTGGTCACCAGCAGCGTTAACATCATCTCCTCTGGTAGAAACCACTAAAGGTCTTTCCCAGTTTCTATAAGACACCTCTCCATAAAGTCCTATAAGAGAAAATACCATATCGTCAGTTTTCGAAAAATCTGTACCGCCAGCGAAATTGTTATTGAGCTCTGGTTGGTCCAATTCACTTGAACAGCCAGAGAATAAAATCACCAACAATACTAAAAGTATCGGCAATTTGTTTGTTTTAATATATATCATAGCTATTGTTTTTTAAATTTTAATATTAACACCTAATGTGTACACCCCAGGAATTGGATATGTTTGTTGATCTCTACCATTTGCTACTTCTGGATTAAATCCATTATAATCAAATAGCGTTAAAGGACGCTCTGCTGTAATATAAAATCTTACATCTGGACTAAAATTTCCTTTTGATTTAGGTAGTGTATATCCAAGAGTTACATTTTGAAGTCGAATAAAATCTCCATCCTCAACAAAGAAACTATTCAAAAATTGGTTACTCCAAGAGTTTCTTATCCCTCTTGCTGAAGGATAGGTATTAGATGTACCTTCGCCCCTCCATCTGTTAACTGCAAAATCTCTATCAATATTTGGATCTGGGGATTGTCTTATTGCAAAACGTTTAATATTCGCTATTACATTCCCGCCTTGACCAATTATGTTTAGAGAAAAATCGAACGCTTTATAATTAAACCCTAGATTAAACCCGAAATAATATGATGGTAAGAAAGACCCTAAATCAACCCTATCTTGTGCATCTATCTCCATATCTCCATTATGATCTACAAATCTAAAATCTCCAGGTTCTACGGTTAGCCCATTACCTCTTGCTGTAACCGCAGCTGGATCGGCTAAAATTTCATCTTCATTTTGATATACTCCATCAACTTCTAATCCGAAAAATGAATTAATAGAACCACCAACAACCGAACGTTGTGCTGTATCTCCACCTGTAGTTAAATTTTCTTGTCCTGCTAGATCGAGTATTTCATTTTTTAAAGTTGAAAAATTTGCTCCAATAGAATAACTAAAATCTTCTGAAACACGTTTATTCCAATTTAAAACCAGTTCAAAGCCAGAATTTTTAATTCTACCTATGTTCTGTCTTGTTTCACCTGGCACCAAAAGCCTAGAGACTGGAATAATTGCATCCTTTGTTTCTCTATCAAAGTAATCTGCTTCAATTGACAATTGACTATTAAATAATCTAGCAGTAAGACCAATATTTGTTTCCGCTGTAACTTCCCATTTTAAAGCTTCAAAATCGCTACTTGTCACCAAACCTGGAAAACGCACGTCTCCGAAAGCAACATCGATTTCTTCAGAAGTAATTCCACCAGAACTTGCATTAACATTGGCATTTCCCAGTTCACCCCAACTTGCTCTTAATTTCAAGAAATCAAAAACACCATTATCTTTCATAAAGGATTCTTCAGAAATCACCCAACCAGCACCTATAGTAGGGAAATAGCCCCATTTTTCTTGATATTTACTTGTACCATCTGCTCTGAATGTTCCATACAATAAATATTTGTCATCAAAATTGTAGGCTACTCTACTGAAATATGAAAAGAAATATTGTCTTACTCCATTATCTCCTACACCATCTATATCTATTGTTTTCGATAAATCTAAGAAATATGATTCATCACCAATTCCTGGACCATTGGGAAAATTCAATCCTTTAGCCTCCAATTGTTCAAAAGATCTATCCCTGAAAGATGTCCCTAGTAAAACAGTTAAACCATGTTTTCCAAACTCATTATTGTAGGTTAAGGTATTATCCCAAGTTTGCTCAGAAAATGTTTCATTTCTTTTTATCAACTCAGCATTCTCTCTAAATGCATTACCGTTACCAAAGAAAAAGGCAATCTTACTTCTCTAGTTTCTGTAGTCTCGTAATTATGGAAATACGCTGTTTTAAAGTTTAATTTATCTGGTATGACTTCATATTGCAAATCGAATGTCATTAATGTATTTCTAATTTTATTTCTATTTTCTGTATTTTCTATTAAAGGAAATGGATTTTGTGTACCTCGATACCCTAAATCTTGAGCGTTTGCATAAGGTCTAGGAAATGCATCGGTTTTAGAAGGGTCTAAAACTGGCATTACTGGAACAGCAAAATAAGCTAATGCAAAAGCACCTTCTTCAGGACGATATCTTGTGGCATTACTCAAGAGTGTAGAAACTCCAACTTTTAAACGATCGCTTATATCTGCATTTAATTTTGCTCTAATATTAAAACGCTCATAATCATTTCTTGTTCGTAAAATACCTTCTTGCTCAAATTGACTTAAACCCACAGAATAAGTAACATTTTCAGCACCACCTACAACACTTAAACTATGATTTTGTATTAATGCATCTCGTAAAATCAAATCATACCAATCTGTATTAACATTAGGTATATTTGGGTTAATTCTACTCCTTCCATAACGTTGCATCGCATTATCTATAAAATCTGCTTCGGCAGTAGAACCAGACTCTCTAGCCAAGGTTGCAAACTGCTCAGAATTTGATAATTTTACAACATTGTGTGCGCGTTGAACACCTTGATAACCGTTATAGGAAATTTGAGGTTTTTGATTCTTTTTACCAGAATGAGTTTCAATTAATATGACACCATTTGCAGCTCTTACACCATAAATAGCAGAAGCAGAAGCATCTTTTAAAACGGAAATAGTTTTAATATCTTCATTATTTAAAAACCCTATATCATCATAAAATGCACCATCAACGACATAAAGTGGATTAGATGCGCCACCTCCAGTATAGGATCCAAGCCCTCTAAGTCTTACAGTTGGAGATGTTCCTGGCGCACCACTACTTACAACTTGTAAACCTGCAACTTTCCCTTGTAAGGATTGCATGGCAGCACTAGATGGAGTTCTTGTGATATCTTCAGATTTAATCGTGGTAATAGAACCTGTTAAATCAGCTTTCTTTTGTGTACCATAACCAATAACTACAACTTCATCTAATGAAGCTACGTCTTGTTCGAGGGAAACATTTAAAGTAGTTTGGTTTTGAATGAGCACCTCCATAGTTTTAAATCCAAGAAAGCTAAACTCTAAAGTTTCTCCCTTGTTGACATTGATAGAATAATTACCATCAAAATCAGTGCTTACACCCCTAGTTGTTCCTTTTACTATTACATTAACTCCAGGGACAGGAATATTATCTTCGGCACCTACAATAGTGCCGCTTATTAATATGTCTTGTGCAAAGGCATGTAATGAAAATAGAAAAATTAACAATAAAGTAAATCTTGTTTTCATATAGTCTTATTTTGAATGTTAGTTTGTACTAAATTATAAACTATGAGAGTGTTTATCAAAAAATGAATTACACATAAATTACGTCATCACTAAAAAAAGTAGAGTTCAGTACTTGACGTAGGCTATCAAGGTAAGAAATAACGAAAAACAAAGGACTTTAACTACACATGACGTACTAATGACGTACTAAAAAAACAATGAAATCAATAATTTAAAGTGTGTTTATTTGAAATTTCGTAAATAATCATTGAGAGATTTATCATTTTCTAAATTTAGCTTACGTTTTAATCTATATCTGTGCGTTTCTAAGCCTCTAATTGACACATTCATTAATGGCGCAATCTCTTTGGTCAATAAATTCATTTTGATGTAGGCACAAATCTTTAAATCCTTATGTGTTAATTTAGGGTGTTCAGTTTTTAGTTGATTAAAAAAGGCTTCATGTACTTGATTAAAGTTATATTCGAATAATTCCCATTCGTCTTCATGCCCAATAGAATTATCGATTTTACGAAGTAACCGTTTGTAAGCCGTTGGGTTATCAAAACCACTTTTATTGTTTTCAAGTTCATTTTTTATTTCAAGCATAGATTCATTCTTTTTAACCAATGCCATTGCTGTATTCGCTAATTGCTTACTCTTTAGTTTAATTTCGCTCTTTAAGGATTGATTTTTAAGCTGCACTATTTTCTTATCATTCTCAATAGCCTTTTCTTTTAATAAAACCTCTTGTTCCTTAAAAAGTTTTTCTTGTAGTGCTCTTTGTTCTTTTCCTATTTTTCGTTTGTGCAACCAGAAAAACAATGTGCCAGAAAGTAAAAGCACCATTAAATAAAACCAGATGTTTTTATACCATGGTGGCAAAATTTTTATTTTAATGATTTTTTCTCTAGATACGCCTCCAGAAAAATTTGCTGTCCTAAAATGAACACTATAATCACCATTATTGAGGTTAGATAACTCTAATTTTTCATTGTCCATTTTATACCAATTCAATATATCTGAAGTAGCAATTGCATACTCAAAAAAATGATTATTGGACAATGGAGAGGACAATGAAAGACTTATGTTTTTATTGAAAGGAAATTCATAAACTGCTTCACTATTAATATTCGTCAATTCTTTAGCAACTTCAATATTTTCAATTACAGGAGATTGAAGTGTGTCAACATTTTGTTCTATGGTTTTATTTATTAGCATAAAGCCATCATACAAGTTGAAAGTGTAAATTGAATCGTTTAATTTTGATACACTTTCTGCATCTACTACCAACCTTTTTTGAAGTAATTGATTTGGAAGGTTCAATATTTTTTTATCTTCTTCCAAAGACAAAAAACTAATTTTATCGCTACTACTTTTGGTAACAATGACATCCGTATCAGATTCTGAAATAATATCTGTATCAGCACCAAAAGAACTATTTAGCAACTTATGAGGAATAATACTATCAATTAATACTTCATACTTTTGCCAACCTTCATTAGTTTTAAAACATATTTGATTCTTGATTTTATGAACCTTCACATTAAAATCAGACAACAAGCCTTTGTCTTTATAATTTTTAAAACTTACAATACGATCATGCCTCTCATTAAATTTAACTCTATAAAGGCCTTTATAAGCATGTGCTACCCAAGCTGTATGAGTATCTTCAAATACTAGATATTTTATTGGAATGGTCTTGTCCCCTAAGTGCTCTGTATTCCATTCTCCATTTTGAAAATAAAATTTTACTAATCCTCCGTATGTACCTTGAATAAAGATATTATTCAATTCTGGAACTTTTTTAAGAACCCAACCACCTGTGAAATCTGATATTTTTTTAAGCCGATTGTTTTCAACCAAGTACGTACCATTATTATGTCCACATAATAATTGCTCATTTATTAGTTTTAAGTCCCATACTTGTCCTTGAGAGCCTTCAATAAATTTTAACTTACTATCTCCATCATCTAAATAAAACAAGCCTGTATTACTCCCCAAGTATAATTTATTATCATAATGTATCACATCATAAACTGCTCCTAGTTTTCCTGAATTATCATTATACAAAACATGGTTATAATTTAAATCTATTCGAGCTATTCCATTATCTAAACCAAGCCATAACTCATCAGATTTACCTAGCTCATGACACAACACAGTATTATTAAACAGACCATTTTCTTTATTTATATGATATTTTACATCTCCAGAATTGTTAGTGATATAAACACCATTTTTTATGGTACCAAAAACCATATCTTTACTTTTCAATATTCTAAATGTATTGAGCTGTTGTTCTTTTATAATATTAGAAATTTCAGATTGCCAAGATGCTAATTCATCCTTTTTATTATCATAAACAAAACAGCCATTTAGGGCGGTTGAGATCAATAACTTTTCTTGGTAACTTGAAATTGAAACCACCTTTGCATTATATAATTCATCCTTATTAAGAAAGGGCTGTAAAGTATTATTGTTCAAAATAAAAATACCATCTCTTACTGTTGACACATACAATTCACCATTAACTATATCACAAGACAAAATGGTTGATTCTGGCTGTATTCTGGTAACTTCTCCGTTTTGGTAACGATACAGACTAGAAAAGGATCTAAAAAATATAGCTTCATCGTAGTTTAATATTTGCCAAAACTCTTCATCCAAAGAGGTGTTTTTAGCTTTAAAATCACTTAATGATGTATATGTAAGCTTTCCTTTTATATTTTTCTCCCAATACCCAAATTCCTCATATGAACCTGTGTAAATAACATCTTTAAAAGCCAGTACGGATCGGATAATCGTTTTATTAGGTAGTTGATAAAAACCCCATTTTAAGCCATCAAACTCAACTAAACCACTATCATTAGCTACATATAATTTTCCATTTTCAGCTTGCGAAACACCCCAATTTTGATTTCCTGCATTAAATTCAGTTAATGCATAATTCCTGAAGAATGGCGTGTATTGAGCATTTAATAAAGCGTTGTAAATGCAAAAAACAAATAGAACATGTAAACATTTAATCTTCGTAAACATTATAAATAGAGTTTCTTTATTAAAGAAATTTAAAGGTAATGTATTTATCGTTCTTTGAACTGTTTGAAATTATACTAAAGGTAAAAAAGTGAATTCTAAATTAAATACACTATTTTTTGGTAAGTGAAGAAAATAAAAAACCCCTACTTTTTCAAGTAAAGGTTTTGGTAGTAGCGGGAACTGGACTCGAACCAGTGACCTTCGGGTTATGAGCCCGACGAGCTACCTACTGCTCTATCCCGCGATATAATCTCAAAAATGATTGACTTAGCTTTTAACTTTCGGTTCATAATGCCGACCAAATCATTTCGGATTGCAAATATACAATCCTTTTTAATTTCTGCAATAATAAAATTAGAAAATATTACTGCTCGATGCTAGTAGCTTGAAATTCTGATAATTCTGAATTTGAAAATTTCGCTGTTACCTGAATAGGATTACAGCATACCTCACAATCCTCAATATAAACTTGACTTAATACAGAATTATCAAGTAACATAGAAATAGATTCCCAGCAATAAGGACATGTAAAAAAATGTTCATTCATAAATAAATATAAAAAAATAGGCACACTTTTGTGTACCTATTTTACCATTAACTATTTTTTAAATATATTTCTATAATTATTCTTTTTCAATATCTACTGTTGCTGTTGCACTTTGAGTTTCTAAACGCATTAAAGTTGGTGGATTTTTTCCTGATACACTAATGTACTCTTGGTTTAAATTGTTATCACTTACCATAATGGTATTAAGCTTTGTTAAGTTAATAAACTCCATTGGTAATTCTCCAGTAAATTGATTACTTGAAAGCAATAATTCTTCCAAATTTGTTAATTGTGCAATTTCAACAGGAATTTCTCCATCCATTTTATTATCCATTACGCTAAACTTTTTAAGCTTAGATAAAGCATAAATTTCATTTGGTATGTTACCAGTTAAATAGTTGCTCCCAAGTAACAATTCTTCTAAATTTGTTAATCCCATTAATGAAGATGGAATATTACCAGATAGTTTGTTACTATATAATTTTAATGACTTTAAGTTTTTAAGACTTGCTAATGAAGTTGGAATCTCTCCTTCTAACTTATTCATGAATAATTCAAGAGATTCTAATTTAGCTAGATTGCTAAAGGCTGTTGGAATTTCTCCAGTTAAACCATTAAAACCAAGGTTTAATTTTTTTAGGTTTAACAAATTACCTATTTGAGCAGGTAATTCTCCACTTAAGTTATTAAAAGGTAAATTAATCTCGGTAACTTGTCCGTTTTCGATTTTAACGCCGTTCCATGTATCAATTGAAGCTGTAGTATCCCAAGTGGTATTCCATTGAGCACCATTTGTGCTATTATATAAGGCTATTAAGGCTTCTTTTTCACTATTAGAAACATTAGCAAATGCCGATAGTGACAGTAAAATACTAAGTATTGTAAGTTTAAAAGTTTTCATCTTTAGGTTGATTTTAGGACTAATTTCTTAACGAAAGTAGCAATGAAACAGACTAAAACCTATTTTTATCGATGAAATACACTAAATTTTAACATTTTTTAATCGACAAACTGCTCAATTTCTAGCTGAATGTCCTCCCATTTTTGCATAAATTCTTGCAAATCAAATTTCATTTTTTGATAATTTTCAAAAAAATCAGGCTTTGCTGTTACCTCTTGGTAATTAATTTCAAGTTCTAAATCTATTACTTTTATATCCTTTTCTAACTGGTTTATCTTAGATTCAACATTACTCAACTTATTATTTAAAGATTTAAGCTTCTTCTGGTCTTGATATGAATGTTGCTTTTTTTCTTTTGGAGTTGCTTTAATAACTGTACGCCTCTCTACTTCTCTTAAGTTTTCTACTTGACGTTGTTCTAAATAATAATCAATATCGCCTAAATACTCTTTTAATTTATGGTCTTTAAACTCATATACCATATTGGTTAAACCTTGAAGGAAATCACGATCGTGAGATACTAATATTAAGGTGCCTTCAAATCGTTTTAAAGCTTCTTTAAGCACATTTTTAGATTTTATATCTAAGTGATTAGTTGGCTCATCCATGATAAGCACATTAAAGGGCTGCAACATTAATTTTGCTAATGCTAAGCGGTTTCGTTCTCCTCCAGATAATACTTTAACGTATTTTTCTACCTCATCGCCTCTAAATAAAAACGAGCCTAAAATATCTCTTACCTTACTTCTATTAGTTTCATTGGCAGCATCAATCATGGTATCTAAAACAGTTTTATTACCATCTAAATACTCAGCTTGATTTTGCGCGAAATAACCAATTTGTACATTATGACCTAGTTTTAAGTGTCCATCGTATTTTATATCTCCAACAATAATTTTAGCTAATGTGGATTTTCCTTGTCCGTTTTGCCCAACAAAAGCTGTTTTACTATCACGTTCAATTAACAAGTCAATAGCTTTTAAAACTTGATTATCCCCGTAATTTTTGGACACATCTTCAGCCTCAACAACCACTTTACCTGGGGTTATGGAGATTGGAAAATTTAATGTCATCACGCTATTATCATCTTCATCTACTTCAATCCTATCAATCTTATCCAACTTTTTAATAAGTGATTGTGCCATCGTAGCCTTTGATGCCTTGGCTCTAAACTTTTCAATTAGTTTTTCTGTTTGCTCTATCTGCTTTTGTTGATTTTTTTGAGATGCTAGTTGTTGTTCTTTTAATTCATTCCGTAGCACCAAATATTTAGTATAGGGCTTTGGATAATCATAAATACGTCCTAAAGAGATTTCAATAGTTCTGTTGGTCACATTATCTAAAAACATTTTATCGTGAGATACAATAGCAACAGCTCCTGAGTAACTTTTTAGAAAATTTTCTAACCAAATGATAGATTCTATATCCAAGTGATTGGTAGGCTCATCTAAAAGTAAAATGTCGTTATCTTGAAGTAATAGTTTCGCCAATTCAATTCGCATACGCCAACCTCCAGAAAATGTATCGGTAAGATTATTAAAATCTTCACGTTTAAATCCTAGGCCTTGTAAAATCTTTTCGGTATTCCCTTGATAGTTATAGCCTCCAACAATTTCATATTGATGTTGTAAATCGTTGATATCAATCATTAATTGGTTGTAACCTTCACTTTCATAATCCGTACGTTCAGCTAATTGGGTGTTTATTTCCTCCATTTTAGCTTCTAGATCTTTTATTTCTGTAAAAGCTTCATAGGCTTCTTCTAAAACTGTTCTTCCTAAAACAAAATCTATGTCCTGTTTTAAAAATCCAATTTTCAATGCTTTATCTCCAGCAATTTGTCCAGAATCTGGCTCTAATTCTTTAGATAAAATTTTAAGCATGGTAGATTTACCTGCTCCGTTTTTCCCAATTAATCCAACACGGTCGCCATTTCCAAGCTTAAATGTAATGTCTTCAAAAAGGTATTCTCCTTGAAATGAAATTGATAAATTATGAATATTAAGCATAGAAATGTGACTTATGTTACAGGCGATTCAAATTAATACAGCTATTTTTGTATAGCTTTTTACGCGTGCAAAAATACATTAAAATATATGTTTAAAAAAGGAACAAAACTATATAGTATCATTACAGGAAGTTGCCCTAAATGCCATCAAGAATCAATGTACACCACAAAAAATTCTTATGTGCTACCAGATACTTTGAAAATAAATGAACATTGCTCGCATTGTGAAACTAAATATCGTATAGAACCTTCGTTTTTTTATGGTGCTATGTATGTAAGTTATGCTGTTGGTATCGCTTTTGCTGTTGCTGCTTATGTAATTAGTAATTTGATATTGGGTGCAAATTTAAAAATCACTTTTATTGCTATTGTTGGAACACTTGTGGCTTTTATGCCCATTATTATGCGACTTTCTAGAAATATCTGGATAAATATGTTTATGAGTTATGACGAAACGTTAACTAAGAAATAAAACGCTTTATACTTATTTCATTATCTAAAAGTTTTCCCTCTTCTATAAGTTCATAAAGTTGTTTTGCAACATAAGGTCCAATCATTACTCCTCTTGTCCCTAAACCATTTAATACATACATATTCTCATAATGCTCATGTTGGCCTACTAAAGGTCTTCTATCTTTTACTGTTGGCCTTATGCCTGCAACTTGTTTAATGACTTCGAAATCACAGGAAATTAGTGTTTCTAGCTTTTCTATAAGCCCTATTTTGGCTTTATCTGTGGTATTATGAGTTAAATCTTTCCATTCGTAAGTTGCACCTACTAAATATAAATTGTTTTCTATTGGGATTAAAAACACAGGGCCTTTTAGCACATAATCTATTTTTAAATCTGGTGCATAAATAGTTAAAAGCTCACCTTTTGTAGGCACTAAAGGCAAATTTTTGAAAAATGGATTTTTAGTAATACCAAATCCTTCGGAAAATACAATATGTTTTGCTTTAATGTTTTTATATTTAATACCGCTATATTCAGTATTTAAAACGTCGTAGTTAAACGATTCTTCAAAAAGAGAGTCATTATAGTCTAAATAAGTTTTATACGATTTAATAAGTTTATTTACATCAATTCTTCCCGTATGCAATACTTCTCCAAAGCCATAACTTGCTTTTACTGCAGCATTTTTATTCGAAACAATTTTATCTGAAAGGTATTTATTTAGTGATGGCTTATCTGAAGCTGTAAACCAATCGTTTTGTTCTTCAACAGAAGCAAATTTTCTATATACTGGAATTTTATAATCTAACGTTACTTTAAGAAGCTGCTCTAATTCGTGATACATTTTTAATGCTAAATTGAGTTGTTCTTCACTTTTCCAAACAGAAGTAAAACGTTTTAAAACTACAGGGTTGTATAAACCTCCAGCTACAGTAGATGATTTTTGAGAGCTATCGTCAAAAACTACAAAGGTTTTATTGTTTGCTCTTAACTGTTCGCAGAAACTTATTCCAGCTAAACCTAAACCTACAATAATATAATCGTATTCTAAATCCATATTTAGCGAATATAAAAAAACGCCCACTTTACAAGCGGGCGTTTTAATAATATTATTACAAGTTTAAATTAGTATGTCCACATATCTAATTCAAAATCTCTAATTTTTGTTTTAATACGTTCAGATTCTAAAAGTTGCATTAAAGAATTTTCAGAAATATATTCATTGATTTTACGATCACCTTGAACATTTTCTTCTTTATAAATATAACCTTGAAAACGCCTTGCGTTTAGAATATGATCAAAAGAATGTGGGATAGCACTATTAGCATTATTAAACGCTTTTGCTTCGTGCAATACCTCTCTTGCATCTGGGAAAAACACCCAGAACAATTCCACTAAATCAGGCTGATCATCATTTAAAAAGTTAACATCTGGAGCTACAGGAGCAATTCCTAGTAGTCTAAATTTCATTTCAGAATGACGTTTGTCAAAATACCATAATCCTTTGATATGATATTCTTCAATTTCAGCAGCAGTAATATCTCTTCTATCAATGAATTCATCCGATAGTTCTTCACCTGCATTTAATTGTTCGATACCATATTCTGTAGTATCAATTTTAGACAACGCTCCTTCTATATCTTTCAACGTACGCTTTGTTGTAAAGTAAGAATCATCATAAATGTTTTTAATTTTTCCATTTTTGATGTTTTTCATCAAAACATCATATAATGATCGTCTATTACTACCAATGTTATTTGTATCTATTGGGTAATATAATGGAAAATTAGCACGCTCATCAAGCACTACTTTTTCCCAAACCATTTTTGAAAACAAAATATCTCTATCATCAACATACCCATATTCTAGAGGCTTATCGTTGTCAATCTCCTTTTGTTCTGCTGTTCTCACTCCAATTTCATCAGGACTTTTAGCATTAAGAATATTTGCTTGAGCAAATGCACTCGATACTGCAACAACAGTTGTAATGGTTAATAAAACATTCTTTAAATTCATCTTTTTTACTTTTTTTGTAAATATTAAGTATTAGGCTAACGCTTAAATTAGCCTAATATTTTAATTTGTAAGCTCAATAAATACAGGTGATACTTTTTTAATGATCACACTAACACCACTAGCTTTTGCTTCTATATCAAATACTTGAACACCAGAACCACGTTTAGCTTTACGTAAAGCACTTTTCGCTCTACTATCTAATTTATTTCCTTTTACATTTATTGTAGGTTGTCCTGGTACTTTAAATTTAAATCCTGAAACTCTTAAAGGTAACTCAAAATCAAAATCATCAAACTTAGCTCCAATAGTAGATTTTTCTAAAGCTTGACGTTGCATTTTAATTGCACCATCTTCTTTTCTAACCGTTCCTGTTGGTTTTGGTAAATCTTTAATTCTAAATGTTGCTTTATCTCCTACAGGTTTGCCGTCAGGTAATTTTCCAGTAACATTAATGGTAACTTCTCTACCTTTAATTCTAGTAGCATCCATAATATATTTACTACCGCCAGCTCTAGTTAAACCTTGAGCACTAGCACTAACTTTATTATCCGGAATACCAGCAAATGAAATTGTCATTGGGTTTTTAACACCTCTATAAACTACATTCATTTTATCGGCAGAGATTGTTGCTGAGTTTGGTTTAGATACTGTAGCAAACGATGAATTTACAGGAACTTCAATTTCTTCTCCACCTTCACCAAAGATAAGTTTCCCTTCAATTTTGTGCTCACCAACTCCACCTGTTCCAATTTTCAACTTCACTTTACCGTCTTCAATTGAATATTGATTTTCAGAAAGTTTTCTACCATCTAAAGTTAATTCTACTCTTTTTGGTTTTGTAGAAGAATCTTTACGACCTAGAACAATTTGTCCATCAAACTGCTCACCATTAAAGTAAGCTGATTTTGATGTCTCCATCAAGGTTGTATAGTTTGTCATGGATACTTGACTAGATAACTCACCTTCTAACATCTTCGATAAAATCTCAGATTCTGTAGTTTTAATATCTGCCTGCATCTGAGTCATCTTTGTTAAAGAAGCCACTAAAGGAAATCCTTTGTAGTGGTAATCTAACCAATCTACTTTAATACCGTCTCTGTTAACTTCTTGCTCAGTATTAAATTTATCTTCAACTTCTTTTATTATAGATTTCATGCTATCATCTCCTGATAAAACTTGAATAACTCCATCTCTAAAACCATTTATTTGGTTTAAAAATTCTTGACCATCTTCTTTTAATTTGTCCCCCTTGAAGAAATTTTGGTCAAGGTAATCCCCTTTGTCCATAATTTCATAATCTGTAGGATCATCAAGTTTAGTTGTCATTTTACCTTTCAAATCAGCTAAATAAGCATCAAATTTGTGCGCTAAGGCATCTATTTGGTCTGCCTTAGCCTTTAAAGGCTTATACTTTTCTGGTTGATCTGAAGCTTTTTGTTCTAAACTTGCAACAAAACTTGCATTTCTAGCTTCTGTTGCTTCGTTAGATTCTGTAAGCTTCTCATTCATTAATCCGAATGCTGATAATACTTCTTTTGACATATTTAAAGCTAGCATTGCTATAAATATTAAATACATCAAGTTTATCATTTTCTGTCGTGGTGATAAATTTCCTCCTGCCATGTTTAATTAGGTTTTTGGTTATTAAAATTTGGGTAACCCCTAATTATTTATTCATTGCAGATAACATTCCACCATACACACCGTTAAGTGATGATAAGTTAGACGCTAAAGATTGCATTTGCTCTTTTAATTTAGCAGCATTTTCTACAGATTCTTCATTAATTGAAGTTTGTTTGTTTACACTTTCTAATTGTACTTTATATAAGCTATTTAATGATTCCATTTGTGCAGCTGCCAATGATAATTCTTCACCATATTTTTGAGTTGCTTGAATAGAATCTACAGTAGGTGAAATACCTTTTGCAGCGCCTTCAAAGTTCTTGATGCTTTCTCCTAAACTTGCCATTAATTCGCCATCAATTTTAGCTTCTTTTAATAGTTCGTCCAATTTTTGAGATAAAACACCTTTAGGATTTTGTTGTGCTTCTTTAGCAGCAGCTTGTCCACCAGCTAACTCAGGATATACTAAAGACCAATCTAAATCTTCATCTACTGGTTCAAATGCTGATAATGCGAAAATAATCGCTTCTGTTACTAGACCAATAGTTAACATTACATTACCTGTTAATGGTCCTATTTCAAAATGAATAATCTTAAATAGAGCTCCAACAATTACAATTGCTGCTCCTAACCCGTAGGCCATATTCATAAATTTTTTACTTGCTTTTGACTTTGCCATAATTTTTGGTTTTAATTCTAAGTATTCAATTACTTAGGTAGGTTAAATTAATAGTTATTAAAAATGATTTGAAATTATTATTTCTTAGTGTTCGTTACGTTTGTCCCCATGTAATCTTGAACTGTTCTAAAACCTATATAACTTCTTGCAGAATCTGCATATTCATAATCTCTTGAACTCACTTGTAAAAAGTAAGCTACATCTTTCCAAGAACCACCACGTAAAACTTTACGTTTGTTATCCGCATCGTTAACGCTTGGGTTAATGGTTGATGAATATTCGTATGATGCTGGATCATAGGATGCATTTACCCATTCTGAAACGTTACCAGCCATGTTATACAAATTATAATCGTTTGGCTCGTAAGACTTCGCTTCTACTGTGTAAAGCGCTTGATCTGCAGCGTAATCGCCACGAACTGGTTTAAAGTTTGCCATAAAGCAACCTCTATCACTTTTTGTGTAAGGTCCACCCCAAGGATACGTTGCTGCTTGCAAACCACCTCTTGCGGCATATTCCCACTCTGCTTCTGATGGTAATCTAAATGTGTTTACCATTGCAGCACCTTTTCTTGATTTTTGATACGAATTTTTATTAATCGTTCTCCATTCACAAAATGCCTTAGCTTGTTTCCAAGTAACACCTACAACTGGATAATCTCCATAAGCTTCATGCCAGAAATAATCGTTATGCATTGGTTCATTATAAGAATACTGGAAATCTCTAATCCAAACTGTGGTATCAGGATATATCTCTAATTCTTCTTTTTTAATTACTTTGCTGCGCTCTACTCCTCTATTACGTGCAGCTTCTTGAATATCCATGTAGCTATACTGGAATTTAAATTTCTTTACATCCCAAGTGCGTTGTCCATTGTAAGATGCTTCAAGAGGCAAATACATAGTATCCATAACCTCAGCGTAAAATTCATCAGGATACTCTGAAGTATCTAATACTAAATCTACATCTTTATTTATTTTTCGTCCTTCGTAACCTGTTGGTCCTAAACCTGTATAGTTTTCAAACATGTATTTCTCATAAACAGACATATTAGCTGTATCTGCATCTTTAAATGCAAATTCCCCAATACCTCCATCTTCAGGTGTTTTTCCAACTTCATCAGCAAGAACTGCTAATTTCATTCTTAATATAGAATCTCTAACCCAATGTACAAATTGGCGATATTCGCTATTTGTAATTTCGGTAGCATCCATGTAGAAAGCTCTTACTGTAACAGTTTTACCTGGAGCATCTTTTACACCAGCTAAATCATCATCTGCTTTACCCATTATAAATGCACCACCAGGAACTAGCTCCATACCATATGGTTTTTCAGGATGCCATTTTTTTCCTTGAACTCCTACTAGCTCTCCTCTATCTTTAGAGCCACAACTAGCTAGTAAAGTCAATACTGCGGTTAATAAAAAAACTTCTTCATATACATAGAAAACTCGAGGTTAATTATTTTAAGCTTCAATTTTGAGAGCGTAAACATATTTATATATTTTTTAATAAGCAACTATTTGTCTAAAAAAATAACATTTCATCGTAAAAAGAACGCATTTCAACGATGAAATTGACCTTTTGACCATACTTTGTCTATTACACGGAATTCTTTTGGAACGCCTTATACCAACGGTCTGGTATAATATCATTGCAAGCATCCAAGTAATCTTGGTGCGTGCAAGGTAATAACGTATGTCTTTTTAATTTATTATTCACTTCATCTAAAAAAGGAATCTCAACCCACCAACGTCCTGTTTTATTACTTTTATAGAACACTAGTTCGTGAGACTCTACTAAAGTAAAAAACTTTTGATAATTTTTTTCATCTGTAAAATCATCGTCCTTTACTCTACAATTTACACCTTCTATAAAATACCAGATAATTTGCGAAATTAACATTGAGGTTATTTCATCATCCTTTGAAGGTTTATATTCATAGATTCCAAATGAACTTACTTTATTACTGATACCTGCATATCTAGAAATGGCACAAATTTCTTTCCCATCTAACCCATTTGGCGAATATTTTTGCTTTAAACTTACCTCGGCACCTTTAAGCGCCCTTAAATCTAAACTTACAATATTTGCATCTCGTAATACAGGTTCTACAATAGTAATATCTTTATTTAACTGTCCTAATCTATAGGATTCAAAATATAAACGCTCCATTAAATCTATTTCTTCTTGCGAATTAAAATAGGTTTGATACCCAATATTTGAATAATTGAATAAATTATAAGGTTCGTCTAAAATAACTTTACCAACAAAACTATTATTTTTTATTGGTTTTGCAGAATCTCCTAAATCGAACTTACAATCTACATTTACCATATTAACCATAGGCATAATGGCATCGTAAGCGCGATAATTGGCATAGGTCAAATCTTGACTTCCTCCTAGGAGTACAGGAATAATACCTTTTTTAATAAGAATCTCAATGGTTTCTTTTAATGCGAAATAAGTGTCTTCAACACTTTCGCCAGCATTGATATCTCCTAAATCTGCAATTGTGGTATTCCAACTTCCAGGAAATAAAGCATAAAGCGATTTTCTGATATCATTTAATTGAAATGTTTCTCCAATATAATCTACATCATTTCTATTTTCGATAATTCCAAGAACTGCAATATTTACGCCTTCTAAATCTGGAATACCGTGTTGATTAGAATGTATACGCAGTCTTCTTCCCAGGGCTTGCATAGACAATAGTTCATTGTGAGCAAGAACTTTGTCTGATACAGGAGAAAGAAAATTAAAATTCATTTTAACTTGAGGGATTTATTTTTTTGTAGTTGCTTTCTTTTTTGTGGTACGCTTTTTTGTCGCTCTTTTCTTTGGTGCTTTAGTGGCGATGTGTTTTTTCGCTTCATCTAAAGTCATATCTGTAACATCAACGGTTTTAGGCAATTCTACTTTAATTTTACCTTTTATCACATTGTGTCTTCCCCAACGTGCTTTCTCTACACGAATGCCTTCATCTTCCCAATTATGGATAACTTTATCTATTTCCTTTTGAATTTTAACTTCAATCAATTCAACAATATCTTCATCAGACAAATTATCCCAATCGTACTTTTTATTCACGTTAATAAACATATTGTTCCATTTAATGAATGGTCCAAAACGTCCTTTACCTTTTTGTACAGGTAAATCTTTGTACATATATATTGGTGCATCTGCTTTTTGTTTTTCTTTAATTAAAACAATAGCATCATCCAATTCTACACTCAACGGATCTGTACCTCTTGGCAATGATACAAACGCATCGCCAAACTTAACATAGGGGCCAAAACGCCCATTATTTACTAAAATTTCTTCGCCTTCATAATTACCTAGATTTTTTGGAAGCTGAAATAAATCCATAGCTTCCTCATAAGTAATTGTATTTAATTGTTGGTCTGGACTTAAACTCGCAAATTGTGGTTTTTCTTCATCATCAACAGTACCTATTTGCACCATTGGCCCAAATTTACCCAAACGCACACTAACACGTCTTCCTGTTTTTGGATCTTCTCCTAAAATACGCTCTCCAGATTCTCTATCAGCATTTTCTTTGACATCTTCTACAACAGGGTGGAATTTTTTATAAAAGGACTGCATCATTTCTTTCCAATCCTCTTTTCCTTCTGCTATATCATCAAAATCTTCTTCAACTTTTGCTGTAAAATTATAATCTAAAATAGCTTCGAAGTGATTTACTAAAAAATCAGTAACTATCATCCCAATATCTGTTGGGACTAGTTTTCCTTTATCAGAACCTACTTTTTCAGACAATTTTACATCTGAAACTTTTCCGTTTTGTAATTTTAATTGCGTGTACTCACGTTCTACACCGTCAATAGCACCTTTTTCAACATAATTTCTATTTTGAATAGTTGATATGGTTGGTGCGTAAGTTGACGGACGGCCAATACCTAATTCTTCTAACTTCTTAACTAACGAAGCCTCTGTAAATCTTGCAGGTGGACGTGTATAACGCTCGGTAGCAGAAATAAAACTATTTAAAAGTGTTTCATTAACTTTCATTGCTGGCAACATACCATCTTGTTCTGCATCTTCATCATCTGTTCCTTCTAAATATACTTTTAGAAAACCATCAAACTTGATAACCTCTCCGTTTGCAGTAAAGGTTTCATTATGTGCAGACGCTTCAATTTTAACATTGGTACGCTCCAATTGAGCATCACTCATTTGAGATGCTATGGCACGTTTCCATATTAAATCATACAAACGCGCTTGATCTCTATCTATATTTACGGAATGTGTTGCAAAGTTTGTTGGACGAATAGCCTCATGCGCCTCTTGAGCACCTTTGGCTTTTCCCTTATAATTTCTTGGTTTGCTATATTTTGAACCATAAGCATCATTAATTTCAGCTTCAGCACCTTTTCGAGCTTCATCAGATAAGTTTACACTATCCGTTCTCATGTAAGTAATTAAACCAGCTTCATAAAGGCGTTGTGCCATGGTCATGGTTTTACTAACTGAGAAATATAATTTACGCGATGCTTCTTGTTGTAATGTTGATGTTGTAAATGGTGCTGCAGGCGATTTTTTAGCTGGTTTTTTTGTTAAATCTCCAACTTTAAAACTTGCCGTAGCATTTTGTTCTAAAAATTTTTGAGCTTCTGCTTTCGTTGAAAAGTTCTTTGGGAGTTTTGCTTTAAATGTTTGCCCATCTTCATTTGAAAATTCAGCATCAATCCTGTAAGATGCAACAGGTACAAAGCCTTGAATTTCTCTTTCTTTTTCAACAATTAATCGTACAGAAACCGATTGTACACGACCTGCTGAAAGTCCGCCCTTTACTTTTCTCCAAAGTACTGGCGATAATTCATAACCTACTATTCTATCTAAAACACGACGCGCTTGTTGCGCATCTACCAAATCGTAATCAATACCACGAGGATTTTCAATCGCTTTTTGAATAGCAGATTTTGTGATCTCATGAAAAACAATACGTTTTGTTTTCTCTTTATCTAATTTTAAAGTTTCAGCTAAATGCCAGGCAATAGCTTCTCCCTCTCGATCCTCATCACTTGCCAACCATACCATTTCGGCTTTGCTTGCAAGTGTTTTAAGTTTCTTTACTACATCTTTTTTATCTTTAGAAACCTCGTATTTTGGTTTAAAATCGCCATCAACATCTACCCCCAACTCTTTGGAGGGCAGGTCTGCAATGTGTCCAAAACTAGACTCTACTTTAAAATCTTTTCCTAGAAATTTTTCTATAGTTTTTGCCTTAGCAGGTGACTCAACTATTACTAAATTCTTCGCCATACTTCATTTTTTGTGGCTACAAATGTATATCAAAAAAAGTTTATCTGCCTAATTTGAATGCATTTTAGCAGATTTTATGCTTATTTTATCTGTAAATTTCATTTTAAATTAAAAACTAAAGCCGAAAGTCAAGGCACCATATGTATGTGAACTAGATAATGGAGTCTCCTTTGTATTATAATAAAAGCCTAACTTAATAATATTACGTTTTGTTTTTAAAACAGCCCCAGTACTTAATTTGAAAATATTATTTGTAGCTATTGCCGTAAACGGGTCTTCATCATTAAATGTACTCCCTTGAATTAAAGTATTTAATAACACATATTTATATCCTGCGGAAACAAAACCAAAAAACTCGTTATTTTGATGAGTATCTATAATATTTAACCGTGATGAGTTTTGAAGATTATTAAATTTTCCGAAGAAATAAGAAACATCATTAGATATAAAAGTATCTTTACTACCTATACTAGCATTGATTCTATTTTGGATGCTATTATTTTTATTAATTTGAAAATCATACACTTGAGATACTTTAAAATTAAATAACCATTTATAAGCAATCTCATCTACCCAAGTTGGCCGACTATCTATATTTAAAAACTCATGAATCCATATTTGTAATTTCCCTGCTAAAGATTCCTCTCCTGTAACACCAGATTCTACTGCAATATATAAAGCTGATTTCTCTTTTACTCTAACCAGTTCTAATTTTCCAAAAAGCCATCCAGCATAAGGGCGATCAAAATCTCTAGTGTCAAACGAAGTAAGGTTTTTGGAGTATAGGTCTCATTTGCTATTGTAGCATTTAACTGTAGTTTATTGTTTTCTTTTTTGAAAAACAATAAACTTCGTTTTAGATTTTTCTGTAAGAAAGGTGTAAACCACTAGTATAATAACGATCTTGAAATACAAATTTATCATTACTTATTGTTACATCTAATTGTTGATTTTGAGATATTACTGCATTAGCATACAATAGCAATACAAAGCATATAATACGTTTTACTAACAAATCACTATATAACTTATGTAAGGATATTTGCATAATAATGAAATCTGAATTAAAAAAATAAAATCAGATTGTTTATGTCGTATTAATTTAACACAACTATCTTGTTCATTAAAAAAACAATTAAATATGAAGCTAAAAAAGAAGAGCCACATCTTAATATTAAAATATGGCTCTTTTTTATTAAAAATTAAATCTTATTCTGAAATTGTTCCTATAGTATCTATTTCATTCTTTTCGCTGAAGCCAATAGTATGTTTATAAATAAAATAAACTGGAATATAAGCAAATGCTGAAGTAAACAGGACGCCTATAAAACACATCAACATCCCTACAATAGAAGCTAAAATACCAGCAACAAAGGTTAATCCAAATATAATTAACCACTTTTTGTTACCTAGTTTAAAACCAGCTTTTACAATTTCAGATGCAGATAAATCTGGATTAAATGCATAAATAACGTTAATAACTGTTACAGGCACCATCATATATATAATAGGTAAGAAACATAAAATATATGCTCCAATCATCAAGCCAAAAGAAATTGCGCCTAATTTTATGGTTTTACCTAAATATGGTTTTTTAAAGAAGTAAAAATAATCATCCTTACCAGCTTCGTTTAAATCTTTATACTTACAAATCCTAAAAAAAGCAGCTTTTAATCCAAAACCGACAATCATACCTGCAAAAACCGCAACTAACATTAATGCATAAAACGGCAATAACACCGCCATGTCTGGCTCTGCATTGTATGAGTTAGCATCTAGCATACCAGAGGCAATTAAAGGGGCATACATTAATATGTAAAACGGCAACATTAAAAGCATAGTTAATAACAAAATTATAAATCCTTGTAGCCATACTTTCTTAAACAACTCTATAGATTCGCTAAAAATGGTACCAAAGTCTAAATCTTTAGCGCGTTCTATTATATCTAAAATAGTTTCAATTGTATTCATTTTAATAAAGGTTAGTGTTAATTATTATGGTAAAAGTATTTGAATTTTAGCTGTATTACAAATATGACACATGAAATTACTCTATCCCTATCCTATCAATATCGCTTGTTGTATCAAATCCAAACACATCTTTATATACCAAATATATAGGTAAATAAACTATAGAAACAGTAAACAACACACCAATAAAACAAGCAACCACACCTAGCATTCCAATAATGCCAGTAACCAGCATGAGCCCAAAAATAAGAAACCATTTTTTTGAACCAAATTTGAAACTCAACACGAAGAAATCTGAACTTTCTAAATGTGGATTGAATGCAAAAAACAACACAAATAAAGTACTGTAGACACTAAAAATAATAGAAATACCTGCATTTAATAATGATGCCGATAATTCTGGCAAAAACTTCTCTATGGTGAAATTAACCAGAGCTAGTAGTAAAGCAAATGCAGCAATCGCAAATATTTTTCCTAAATATTTTTGTTTGAAGAAATAGAATAAATCTGAGATACTATGGGTTTCATCATGATCAATCCTCTTTACAATTCTGTAAAAACCAGCAACCAGCCCTGTGCTTAAAAAACTCATTACAAAAGTGAAACCTAATATCATATAGCGAAATGAATCTGTTTGAAATTGCATTAAACCGCTAGCATCATTTGGGTCATAATCTCCAGATTGTGCCTGCTCCATGATTGAATTGAACATTGGCACATATAATGCCACAAAAAAAGGAATGATGATTATCATCATTATAAGAAGTAAAATAAAACCTCTTAACCATGTTTTTTTAAAAAGCTCAATGGTTCTACTAATAATATCTCCAAAATCTAATTGCTTTGCAGTATCAATTTTTTCCAATAAAGTATCCAAGGTATTCATTCTAGTGATAGTTCAACAATTAGAGCAACATCTATAAACTCTCTAATTTTGTTTGTTTTGCTGCAATAATACATAAAAAAATCTGCCCAAAAGCAGATTTTTCCAACAACATTTAGTTTAGTCTAGTTGAGTGAATATGAGCTAATAAGCCCAACGTTGTTTGGTAAATATTTATATTGATACAGCGTATTCCCCCTATCATTATCAAACTATTTTGAAGAGGGATTACATCTGTAGCTTGCACATTTTTAGAGTTTTTAAGAGTGTTAAATCTTCTGAAGTTTTGCGTTCAAATAATTTTAACCCTGCTGTTCCATCACAAACATAAAGCATGTTGCCCTTAATTCCTAATCCATAAGGATTTTCTAAAGTGTAACGTTTTGCTAATGTTGGATTCGTTTTATCTTTGATATCAATAACTTCTAAAACACTTTCTAATTGTCCACAAGCATTACCACCTCGCAATGTTAAATAGGCATAATCACCATCAACAACTACAGGGTCGCAACCTTCCCAATGGGTAAACTCTGATACATATTCAGGAGACGAAGGTGTTTTTAAATTGTAAATATACATACCGTTTGTACTGCCTAAATACAAATAATCATCGGCAGCAAACATGGTTTCTATATTCCATCCTGCATTCATAGTATTAGATAACACAGGAGTTGCTAAATCTTGAATATTAAAAATAGACATACTATAATTACCTACCGTGTATAAAAAATTATTCACGATTTGAAAGCGAGCTAACGAACCTCCTACGCCAACGTTAGATTCTGCCGCTAGAGCAAAAACAGCATCATTTCTAACACCCCAATCTATCAAAATATTTTGGTCAACTTTTTCTCTACGTTCTTGTTTCAAATTCCAACCTACAACAATATCTGTTTCATAGTTATATGAACCCCAATCTGTAGCTTCTGCTTCAATAGGAGTTCTGAAATTATAAACTTCAAAAACATCTTTTAAACGTTCAACAAGGTTAATATTATTAATATCTGAAATATCAAACACCACTAAATCTGTTGCACTATCAGCATATAAAAAATTATTTTTGACTGAAATATCTTCATTACCAGGAATTGCAATATATTTTATAGCTTTTGGCGAATTAGGGTTAGAATTATCAATAACATGAACACCTTTATTGACATCATTTACAAAAATATAATTCCCATACGCATAAATTTTCCCAGCTTGTTTTATGGGTTCTGGCGCATTAATAGCAACTGCTTTTCTAAAATTAGATTTACTCATCAGTTCTGGTGTAGCTACAGTTACAAGGTCAAGGTTTTCATCATCGTTATCACAGGACAACACGACTAAAAACACACAAAGGCTTAAAATAATTGAAGTTGATTTCATGAATGGTAGTTAAAAGTTAATAGCTATTTTAATACGAATATGTTATACTTTGTTCATATCCTTCAATATTGAGAATTATTTTATTACTTCCTTCAATTTGAAGTGGTTTCAAATCAAAAGAAAAGATTCTCTGAAAAACTGCATCACACAACTCTTCATTAATTAATTCAAATTTTAGAAATCGTTGTTCTGGGGATGATTCTGCTACTGCACCAGAATCTACTAAATTAAAACCCCAACTGTTACCATCACATCCTGATGCACTAATTTTTATTGAGATGCAATCATCCACAACATCAATATTTACAAATTGAAAGTTATCAGAAACTAGATCATCGTAAACATTTTGATCTACTATAGTTATCGCATCACAAGTTGTATCAAAATCATCAATTACAACATCATCTTCACATTGTGTATTCATTAAGCAAAGCATTACCGTACTAAAGAATATTATATTTTTAAGTATTGACTTCATAATTTAAAATTTCAAAGTTGGGAATCCGTTTTGACATTCAATTGACTTAGGTGGATTTATAATATCACAAGTAGAAAACACACTCCATTTTACATTATAATCATGCTCTGCTTTGTTATAGGATTCAACTTTTTTCAAAAACGCTACTGTATCTATACTTTTTGGATAGGCTAAAAACCATTGCGGACCTCCACAGGCTTTAGAGCCATAAGGTGTAAATGCCCAATTTTCTGAGTTATCACAGGAAACGCCTGTTGTTAAATCATATATTTCATCAAATAAATCCATTAATTGTCTATGATCTATTTCTCGTTCTGTTAATTCTTTGGTTACCACCAACTCGTTTTTATTAAGCGATAGAATACGCCACGCGTAGTTATTTGGAAAATGATCTTGAGTTATAGAAATCACGGCATCATTATAATTCCATTTTCCATTATAATCAGAAAACACCAATGGTGGCGTTCCACACCAACCTGATGATCGTTCAACAAAATCTCCTTTTTTCAAAAATGAAATCCCGTAATCTTCTTTTGGGAGTTTAATTGCTCTTTTGAAAGTAATATTATTCTCGGTATATTCTGGAGAGACCCAACTCCCTATCAGCAAATTTTCATCATCAACAACTATCTCATCGCTTGGTTCACATTGCATATTTACCATTAATATTAATACCGAAACTGTGAAGAAAACTTTTTGGATTGATTTCATAAATTGAATTTATAATTTAGAACTCGTTTATTTTTAGATGTAATTATACTAAAATGGTTGCGTTAAACTAAATCATTTTTTTGAAAAATTAAATTACCATTGTAGTTTTAAAATTGCAATAAAATATAATCTGCCACTTTGTCATAAAAAACAATTTAATTGTATCTTTGCACACTTATTGACCGTTATTTGGTCTCAGTATACCATGGAAAAGATTATAGACGAAAATAAACAGGGAGAATCTTTAATTCTCGATAATAAAAAAGGTAATACACGCAAACTTTTTATTGAAAGTTATGGTTGCCAGATGAATTTTAGCGATAGCGAAATTGTTGCTTCTATTTTAACAGAGCAAGGTTATAATACCACGCAAAGTTTGGAAGAAGCCGATTTGGTTTTGGTAAACACCTGTTCTATTCGTGATAAAGCAGAACAAACCGTAAGAAAACGTTTAGAAAAGTACAATGCTGTAAAAAAAGAACTAAACCCTAATATGAAAGTTGGCGTTTTAGGCTGTATGGCAGAACGTTTAAAAAGCAAGTTTCTTGAAGAAGAAAAAATTGTAGATTTAGTTGTTGGTCCTGATGCTTATAAGGATTTACCTAACCTTTTAGCTGAAGTTGAAGATGGTAGAGATGCCATTAACGTGATACTTTCCAAAGAAGAAACCTATGGTGATATTTCTCCAGTTAGATTAAACACCAATGGCATTACGGCGTTTGTTTCCATAACCCGTGGTTGTGACAACATGTGTACCTTCTGTGTTGTACCTTTCACTCGCGGACGAGAACGCAGCAGGGATACCCAAAGCATTATTGAAGAAATCAGTGAACTTTGGAATAAAGGTTACAAGGAAGTCACTTTACTTGGTCAAAATGTTGACAGTTATCTTTGGTATGGTGGTGGATTGAAAAAAGACTTCGATAAAGCCAGCGATTTACAAAAAGCTACAGCTGTTAACTTTGCAAAACTTTTGGATTTATGTGCAAATGCACAACCTAAAATGCGTTTCCGTTTTTCAACTTCTAATCCTCAAGATTTAACGTTGGATGTGATAGAAACCATGGCAAAACACAGAAATATTTGTAATTATATTCATTTACCAGTACAAAGCGGCAGTAATCGTATTTTAAAGGCAATGAATCGTTTACATACGCGCGAAGAGTATTTTGAATTGATTGATAATATCAAACGCTTAATTCCATATTGCGCTATTAGTCAAGATATGATTACTGGTTTTCCAACAGAAACTGAAGAAGATCATCAAGATACTTTGAGTTTAATGGAATATGTGAAGTACGATTTTGGGTTTATGTTTGCTTACTCTGAACGTCCAGGCACATTAGCCGAACGTAAAATGGAAGATGATATTCCTGCTGATATTAAAAAACGTCGTCTTAACGAAATTATAGCATTGCAGCAAAAACATAGTTTGCTACGTACACAAGAACATGTTGGCAAAACAGAAGAGGTTTTAATCGAAAAAGCTTCAAAACGTTCTGATGCGCATTGGTCTGGAAGAAACACTCAAAATACAGTTGTTGTTTTTCCAAAAGAAAATTATAAAATTGGAGATTTCGTAAATGTGAATATTACAGATTGTACAAGTGCGACGTTGATTGGTAAAGCTGTTGGTTACTCAGAAAATATTTAAATATTGAAATGACTGTTTTCAACTTTAATAATAAAACATTTTCATTGATTGAAAACTCAGAAAATGGTAAAGTGAATTCTGAAACCTTATTTAAATACCAACAAGAAGACAATTTAATTACAGCTGATTATGAAGGAGGAAATATTAAATATGGTAAAATAATTGGTCAGTTAAAAGGTAACTACATAAACATGATTTACCAATGCCTAACAACTGATAATGAATTAAAAGCTGGTAAAGCTTTAGCAAAAATAAGTACAACAAAAAGCAATAAAATTAAACTGAATTTAGATTGGGAGTGGCTAGATAGCACTAATGAAAAAGGAACCTCAGAATATATAGAACTTTAAATGGAATCAGTACAAGCAATAAAACAACGTTTTGGCATTATTGGTAACACTTTATCACTAAACCGCGCCATAGAAAAAGCGATTCGTGTAGCACCTACCGATATTTCGGTGCTGGTTACTGGCGAAAGTGGTGTTGGTAAAGAGAGTATTCCAAAAATTATCCACCAATTATCTCACAGAAAACACAACAAATACATTGCTGTTAACTGTGGTGCTATTCCAGAAGGTACGATTGATAGTGAATTATTCGGACACGAAAAAGGGGCGTTTACAGGAGCAACTCAAACCCGAAGTGGTTATTTTGAAGTTGCAGATGGTGGTACTATTTTTTTAGATGAAGTTGGAGAATTACCCTTGACAACTCAAGTCCGTTTATTGCGTGTTTTAGAAAACGGAGAGTTTTTAAAAGTTGGCTCCAGTAAAGTTCAAAAAACCAATGTTCGTATTGTTGCTGCTACCAACGTAAATATGTTTGAAGCTATCGAAAAAGAGAAGTTTCGTGAAGATCTATATTATAGATTAAGTACTGTTGATATTAATTTACCGCCACTTCGTGAACGCCAAGAAGATGTTCATTTACTCTTCAGAAAGTTTGCTAGCGACTTTGCATTAAAGTATAAAATGCCAACAGTTAAGCTGACTGATAATGCCATTCAATTACTTATAAAACATAGATGGAGCGGAAATATTAGGCAATTAAGAAATGTTGCTGAACAAATATCTGTTTTGGAGCAAAACCGCACTATTTCAGCCGAAGCCTTAAGAGGTTATTTACCATCATCAGCCTCAACTAATTTACCTGCTGTAATCAAAACTTCTAAAAGCGAAAGTGATTTTAGTAGTGAACGTGAGATTCTTTACAAAGTCCTTTTCGATATGAAAGCAGATTTGAATGATTTAAAAGAAACTTACCATGGAGCTCATGAAGAATGGGAACACAAAAGATGTTGAAAAAAATAATGAGCATCTCATTCAAAAAATTTACGGAGAAAATGAAGATAAAGAGGACGACATTACTTTTGAAGATGAAATTATTGATACTCCCGAAGTACTATCAATTCCAGAACACATAAATGATACAAGTTCTGGAGACAAATATCATTTTGCTGAAGAAATTGAAGAAGAGGAAACACTTTCTCTTCATGATAAAGAATTAGAATTGATAAAAAAATCATTGGAACGCCACAGCGGAAAACGTAAATTAGCTGCCGCCGAATTAGGCATTAGTGAGCGTACGCTTTACAGAAAGATTAAGCAATACGATTTATAATTCAGCAAAAATAGTTCTCAGTTACAGTTTGCAGCTAGCAACATAATAAAAATAACGTCGTTACAATTAAATGAAATACATAAAACACATATCCCTGATAATAGTTGCCATTTCAGTTTTTGGATGTGGTGCTTACTCTTTTACTGGAGCATCCATTTCACCTGATACTAAAACATTTCAAGTAAATCGTTTTGAAAATAATTCGCTTTTAGTAGAACCTGGTTTAGAAGTAACTTTTAGAAATACAATGATTCAAATTTTAGAGAATCAAACTAATTTAAATAACGTAAACTCCAACGGAGACATTGTTTATGAAGGTGAAATTACTGAATATCGTATCTCTCCTACAACGGCTACATCACAAAATACAGCAGCTCAAAATAGATTAACAATTACAGTTAAAGTACACTTTTTTGATAAAAACGATCCAGAAGCAGAATTTGAAAGACCATTTACTTTCTTTTTTGATTATCCTGGTACAGCCCAATTAAGCGGCGGTCAAAAAGACACAGCAATTGAAGATATTTTTGAACGTATTACACAAGACATTTTTAACGCCTCTTTGGCAAAATGGTAATTAAATTATAAACCTTGAATAGTCACGATTTTACATCTTTATTACAAAATCCCAAAGAAATCAACCCTCTTAAAACCAAGGCGCTGGAATCTATTATTCAAGATTATCCTTATTTTCAATCTGCTAAGGCTTTACATTTAAAAGGTTTAAAAAGTGAAGGAAGCACAAATTATAATCAGGCTTTAAAAACTACAGCTGCTTACACAACTGATAGAAGTATTTTATTCGATTTTATTACATCGGATGTATTCATTCAAAATGAAATATCAAAGATTATCAAGAAAAACAGTATTTATGTTAATGATATCAACGTAAATGCAGATGATATTTCGGTCAATAAAAGTTTAACTATTGATGATACTTTAAAGCAACAGATTAGTGAGACTTCAGGAGTATTAGACCCAGAATTATTTCAGCCTAAAGATCCATCACAAAAAAAGACAGTTCTTTTTAAACTAGATGAATCTGAAACTATAGAAAACGCCATAGAAAGCACAAAAACACAAGAAGCCTCTGCCGAAGACATTTTGAGCCTAGGTAAACCGCTACAATTTGATAAAAGAGAAGCACATTCTTTTAACGAATGGTTGAAATTAACACGATTTAAACCTATTAAAAGAACAGAAACTCCTGTTGAAAAAGTGTCTGATACTATTAAACCCGAAAAGATTCAACAGCAAGAGAAAATTACTAAAAGTGAATTAATAGATCGTTTTATATCGCAAAACCCTAAAATTAATCCAACAAAATCAGCAGCAAACAAAGGCAATATCGCCAAAGCCCAAATGATTCAACCTGAAGCGTTGATGACCGAGACTTTAGCACGAATTTATTTAGAGCAAAAAAACTACAAAAAGGCCATTCAATCGTATAAAATTTTAAGTTTGAAATATCCAGAAAAAAGTAGTTTCTTTGCAAACCAAATTAAGGCAGTAGAACAATTACAAGAACAAAATAAATAAGAATAATGAGTACGTTTACAATATTTTTAGCACTTATAGTGGTTGTAGCATTTTTACTAATCGTAGTAATTATGGTGCAAAACCCTAAAGGCGGTGGATTATCTTCATCTTTTGGTGGCGGTGGCACACAACAATTAGGTGGTGTAAAAAAGACCACAGATTTTTTAGATAAAAGCACATGGACTTTAGCAACATTGCTTTTGGTACTAATTTTAGTATCTAATATTGCAATAAACAGAGGAGATACTTCGGTTGATTCTAAGGCCTTGGATACAGATGCGCAAACTACACAACCATTACCTGCGGTTCCAGAGGCACCAGCTGCACTTCCTGCAACTAATAATTCAGGAACAGAAGACACAAATCCATAAGAATATAATTTCTTTTGAAAACTATAAAAAAATGCCAACTTTACAAGTTGGCATTTTTTGTTACTGCAAGTTTGTCAGTTTACAAGCCATGGCACATTTTTAGCATAACGCTTAAGCGTTAATCAATAACTTAATTAATTAAAAATATAAAACAAAAATGGGAGTGAACATTAAACCATTAGCAGATAGAGTTCTTGTAGAACCTGCTGAAGCTGAAACTAAAACAGCATCAGGAATTATTATTCCTGACAACGCTAAAGAAAAACCACAAAAAGGTACTGTTGTAGCTGCTGGACCTGGCACAAAAGACGAGCCTATTACCGTTAAAGTTGGCGATACCGTTTTATATGGCAAATACGCCGGAACTGATTTAAAACTTGAGGGCAATGATTATTTGATCATGCGTGAGAGTGATATTTTGGCAATTATTTAAAAACAGCTCATAGCTATTAGCCTTTGGCTTTTAGCAAAAAACTAATAACAATAACGCCAACAGCCAACAGCTGAAGGCAAAAAGCTAAAACATAAAAAATGGCAAAAGACATAAAATTTGATATTGATGCACGCGACGGTTTAAAACGTGGTGTTGATGCATTAGCAAACGCAGTAAAAGTAACATTAGGTCCTAAAGGACGTAACGTAATTATTTCTAAAAGTTTTGGAGCACCTCAAGTTACAAAAGATGGTGTTTCTGTAGCTAAAGAAATAGAATTAGAAGATGCTCACGAAAATATGGGCGCACAAATGGTTAAGGAAGTAGCTTCTAAAACCAACGATTTAGCCGGTGATGGTACAACAACCGCTACCGTTTTAGCACAAGCTATCGTAAAAGAAGGCTTAAAAAACGTAGCTTCTGGTGCAAACCCAATGGATTTAAAACGTGGGATTGATAAAGCTGTAGAGGCTATTACAGTCGATTTAGAAAAGCAAGCCAAAAAAGTAGGTAACTCTTCTGAAAAAATAAAACAAGTTGCTGCTATTTCTGCAAATAACGATGATACAATTGGCGAATTAATTGCTCAAGCTTTCGGAAAAGTTGGAAAAGAAGGCGTAATTACTGTTGAAGAAGCAAAAGGTATGGAAACATACGTTGATGTTGTTGAAGGAATGCAGTTTGACAGAGGGTATTTATCACCTTACTTTGTAACTGATACTGATAAAATGATTGCAGATCTAGAAAATCCATACATTTTATTATTTGATAAAAAGATTTCTAATTTACAGGAAATCCTTCCAATATTAGAGCCAGTTGCTCAATCTGGTCGTCCGTTATTAATCATCGCCGAAGATGTTGACGGACAAGCATTAGCAACATTGGTAGTTAATAAATTACGTGGTGGACTTAAAATTGCTGCGGTTAAAGCACCAGGGTTTGGAGACAGACGTAAAGCAATGTTAGAGGATATAGCAATTTTAACTGGTGGTACTGTAATTTCTGAAGAAAGAGGTTTCACTTTAGAAAATGCTGATTTATCAATGTTAGGTTCTGCTGAAACTGTAACTGTAGATAAAGACAATACAACTATTGTAAACGGTTCTGGTGATGCTAAAACAATTAAAGCTCGTGTAAACCAAATTAAATCTCAAATTGAAACTACAACTTCAGATTACGATAAAGAAAAACTACAAGAGCGCTTAGCTAAGTTAGCTGGTGGTGTTGCTGTACTTTACGTAGGTGCTGCAAGTGAAGTTGAAATGAAAGAAAAGAAAGACCGTGTTGATGATGCTTTACATGCTACTAGAGCTGCTGTAGAAGAAGGTATTGTTGCTGGTGGTGGTGTTGCCTTAGTGAGAGCTAAAGCTGTTTTAACTAAAATCACTACTGACAATTTAGACGAAACTACAGGTGTTCAAATTGTAAATAAAGCCATTGAATCTCCATTGAGAACTATTGTAGAAAATGCAGGCGGAGAAGGTTCTGTAGTAATCAATAAAGTTCTAGAAGGTAAAAAAGACTTTGGTTATGATGCTAAATCTGAGGAATATGTTGACATGCTTAAAGCAGGAATTATAGATCCTAAAAAAGTAACACGTATTGCTTTAGAAAATGCTGCTTCTGTAGCTGGAATGATTCTAACTACTGAATGTGCTTTAATTGATATTAAAGAAGCTGAAGCTGGTGGACATCCTCCAATGGGTGGCGGTATGCCAGGAATGATGTAGGTCGAGAGCCTCGCCACACAAATTATAAAAAAACGCTTCAATTAATTTTGGAGCGTTTTTTTATTTTCTTTTAAACCTTTCTTTATCCGTTTGGTCTTATGTACTATTAACAAACCGCTACAAACCGTTTTATGATTAGAAAACTCGTTTTTTCTATACTATTTTTTTGTATTTCAAATTCAATTATCAGTCAAACAGAAGTTACAGGCATAATAGTCGACCCTCAAAATCAACCCATAGAATTAGCCTCTATAGTACTTTTAAACTCAAAAGACTCAACTGTAGCTAACTACTCAATCACTGATAGTAAAGGTTTTTTTAGAATTATAGAACATAAACAAGGTAATGTTTTGTTTCAGGCATCTTCTCTCGGTTTTCAACCTTATTATAAATCATTAAACTTGGAAGGCTTACCAATAGATTTAAAAACCATAAAGCTAGAAGAAGACATTAGTGCTTTAGATGCAGTTATGATTTCGGCAGTAGTTCCTGTTCAAATTAAAAAAGACACGGTAGCTTTTAATGCTAATTCGTTCAAAATAAACCATGATGATACGATTGAATCTCTATTGGGGAAATTACCTGGTGTTGAAGTAGATTCAGACGGAAAAGTTATCGCCCAAGGCAACGAAGTAGCACGAATATTTGTAGATGGTAAAGAGTTTTTTGGTGGTGATCCTGCTATTGTTTTAAAAAATCTTTCTGCTGATGCCATCTCTAAAGTAGAAGTTATTGACAAAAAAAGTGATGAGGCCGAACTATCAGGTGTTGATGATGGTAACAAGGAAGTGATTATTAATTTCACTTTAAAGAAAACTAAAAAAAATCAAGGCTTCGGAAAACTATCAGCTGGGATGGGATTAGATAGCCGCTATTTCAGTAACCTAAACTACAATCGTTTTAACTCCAAAACACAAATTTCAGTAGTGGGGAAATTCAATAACATCAACATTACTGGCTCCAATATTCGAGGGTTTTTACAAAATGCCAATGGCATTGCTGATGATTCCGAAGAAGAAGAAAACAGTAATTCGCGCCGTCAAAAAAGTTTAAGTGGCTTTTTAACAACTGGAGTAGCTGGTGTACATATTGGTCATGAGTTTAAAAAGAAAGAGTCCTTTAATGCTGATTATTTTTTCAACCATACAAACAACAACGGACTCTCCTTTGCCAATAGAATTACCTTTTCAGGCAATAATAATTTTGATTTTAATTCTGATAACGATTTCGATAATACCACCAACAACCACAACTTAAATTTCAACTACCAGAACAAGTCTCATAAAATGCATAGTTTAAGAATTAAAGGTGGGTTTACTTCCGATAT
This sequence comes from Jejuia sp. G7-7, assembly GCF_055808955.1. NCBI lineage: Bacteria > Pseudomonadati > Bacteroidota > Flavobacteriia > Flavobacteriales > Flavobacteriaceae > Jejuia > Jejuia sp. G7-7. The sequence continues at coordinate 1,589,901 of NZ_JBVVSZ010000002.1, read as the reverse complement.
GAGAACAAACGTGTTAGACAGAAAAGGCCGTTTTATAAATGATGCCGATGAATTGGTAACCACTAATAATTTTGATTTAAACACTAAAAACGACCGAGAAACAGCGAAAATTAATATCAATTACTACCAAAGGCTTCAAAAACATGGGCGAAATTTTAGTACGGGTATTAATACCACTATCTCAAACAGAGCTTATTTCAATACTCAAAGCACATTAATTACGCGCAATATTGGTAAGGCTAACGAATCTGAAAGAGAGCAGTTTACTTTGAGAGATGAATCGGTTAAAAACACAAGGCTCAGCATGTTTTTTAATTACACCGAACCACTTTGGGAACATCATTATTTAAAAGTACAAGGCTCTCTATTAAATGTTACAGATATTGAAGATGCATTACAATCCAGGATTACCATAAGTAACAATAACGAGGAAGAACGACTCGATTTTAAATTCGAAAATGCTGAACGCAGATACTCCACCAAGTTTTTACACAATTACAATCACGAAAAATGGTATGTGTCTTATGGTGCAGAATTACAAGACTTAAACAGAGCTTTTGGAGCAGATGGCGACATGCCTATTACTAGAAACCAATTTTATGTAAATCCATTGGCAACTTTACAATACAAACCCAAGCGCGGTTCTAAACATCGATTGAATTATAGAAGAGTCATTAGAAGTCCCAGAACACCACAAATCACTACAATTATAAACGATTTAAATCCCTTTTCCATAAGAACAGGAAACCCAAATTTAAAGACCGAAAAGATTGATATGATTACGTTGAACAACACCATTCATGATTTTAAATCGTCTTTAAGTTTTTATTCTAAAATTCAATTTCAATACATTGAAGATGCCATTAACTCGAATGTTTTGATAGATGATGATTTTATCAGAACACGAACTTATGAAAATACTGGCAATAACAAACGCTTAAACACTTTATTCAGTTTAAGTAAAAAGATGAAAAAGCTAGGCATAAGGTATACCTTAAAAAACAATAACCGATACCAAACTTCAAATGCTGTGGTGAATAATGAATTGAACGATGTCATTACTCAAGATTACTCGCTAAATGTATCTTTTGAAAATTCAAATAAAAGCAGATTTGATGTAAAAACTGGAGCTTCTTATAATATTAATAATACTAAATTTTCTTTGGTAGAAGATTTGGACAGAACGTTTACTGAGCAAAACTATTTCGCCTCATTTGATTTTGAAGCCTCCAAAGCATTAAACCTCAACACCCAACTAGATTATATTATTTTTTCGGATAATAAATTTACCAATAACCAAGAATTACCCATTTGGAATGCAGCCATTTCTTATGCCTTTTCTGGAAATAAAAAGAATATTTTAAAATTGGTACTGATTGATATTCTGGATAAAAACGTTGATATTTTTAGACGCAGTACCGTAAATTATTTTGAAGAAACCACTACTGCAAGTTTAGGGCGTTATGTGATTTTGAGCTATACTTATAAGTTGAATAGCGGCAAGCGCAGGAAACCTAAGAAGAGGAAGAATGAATAAATAAAAAACCAATCTGTTGGTTTTATTGTTACTGCGAAGTTACTAATTTTGCTGAGCGGGTATATAAAATTATATGTTTTTATAAGTTTTATAAGAATGAATTTTGTGAAATAATAATCACGAATGTAAATAGTAATTTTTTAATCATAACATTTTGTTTAAATTCCTTCCTTAAGGATATAAAGTCATTTATAACCGCAGACAATAAATCTAAAGAAATTTTCTACAAAATCAAATACAAACACAAAAAAACCGAAGCTTTATAACTTCGGTTATTTTAATTTATTTTTAATGCTGATGTTCTTCTCCCTCTTTATTTTCATGCTCATGCTCTTCCTTAACTCCCTCATCACGGTATTTACAACACGCATGTACAGTTGCATAAGCCTCATCTGTAGCCTTCTGTTCTTTAACATCATGCCCTGCAGCTAAAACTTGTTTTTCTATGGTTTTTACATCTGTTTTGCGTTCGTCGTAAATCAATTTTAATTCGTGGGTGTCTATATTCCATGTGGCAAATTTTACGCCTTTGGTGTTTAAACATGCTTTTTCTATCCGTGCTTTACACATGCCGCAAATACCATCTACTTCCATAGTGGCTTTGGCGTTTTTGTTTTGGGCGAAGGTTATTGTTCCTATGAGTAATAGTGTTAGGATTATTAATTTTTTCATGGTTTTATTGTTTTTATTTTTTTGTTATGCGAGGAGATACGATGTGCCAATCTAGGATTTGGCTTTTTGTTGTTTAAGATTACTTCGTCCTACGTCCTCGTAATGACGCTTTATTATTTATTTTATTCTATAACGCAATCCTGCGTAATACATACTTCCAAAAATTGGACCATATACAAAGGTAGTATCAAAATTCGCTCCAAATGGGTCGTCTGCTCCTAAAATTGGGTTGGGCTGTCTCACATTTGTGATGTTTTCGCCTCCTAAATATACTTCAAATTTTGGAGAAAATACTTTAGTGATTTGAGCGTTAAGTGTTGCAATAGTTGGTGTTCTATCTGGCAATTGGTATTGTGCAGGATTAGCAACTGTAGACGCATAACGTTGATCGCTTAGCCAATTGAACGTAGTATCAAACTTCCAATGTGCCCCATGCGCTTTAACTTGAGTTTCATAGGCAAGATTGGCGAACAATCGGTGCTTTGGTGTTAAAGGTCTTTCTAATCGTTCAGAATTATAATCGGTTTTTACATCATAAAATTTATAGGCTGTTCTTAAATCAAAACCTTTAAAAGCATTATAATTTAATTCAACTTGAAAGCTGTGAGCAAAACTTTTTCCATCAAGGTTATAAAAATTAATTGCCATCGGGTTTTCCCAATCTACCACCACTTGGTTTTTAAAATCGGTTTTATAATAATCTAAAGTAACATCGGCCTTTCGTCCAAAGAGGTTAAATCCTTGCAGGTATGAAACCCCATAATTCCATGCAATTTCTGGATCTAAACCATAAATTGCGCCACCTGAATTGAGGATATTAATTGCTCTTGATGTTGCGAATAACTGCTGATTTTCAGTAAAAATATTAGCACTTCGTTTTCCTCTTCCGAAAGACGCTCTAAATGCCGATTTACTCCAAGGCGAATATCTTGCATGTACTCTTGGAGTAATAAACGTGCCTAATAAATTATGACGATCTATACGTACTCCAGCCGTAACATTCAACAATTCCAAATTATCAAAACTATACTCAAAAAATCCGCCTACTGAGTTTTCGGTGCGTTCGTAATCTGTGGTGTTTACAAATTCGTCATAATGGTCGTATGTATAACTTATTCCTGTTTTAATTTTATGTCTGGAATCGCTTATAATGGAGTTATAAATAGCATTCGCATACAAGCTATTGTGTTTGATATCATAGGTATTCAAACCAAAATACGATTCTTGCTTATGACTACTGTAAGCCGTTTGCACACCCAAACTTTGCCATGGTACTTCAGGATTTACATACCCAAATTTTGCTGAAACCTCATAACGTTTGGTATCAATTTCGCTGCCCCAATTATTGGTAGTTAACTTATCAGTATCTGGATTAAAATCCAGTTCGCCAGTTTGCTTTTCATCATTTAAAAACTTCAAATTAATAAAGCTTACAAATCCTTTTTGGGTGTCGGTATATTGCCAACGATTCATTACATTAACTTGATTGAATTTTGGCATATCCAAGAAACCGTCATTATTTACATCGTGCTTTTTTTGATGCGTGTTCCCATGAATGTATAAACCCGTATGCCATCTATCACTTAATTTTGTGTTTATATGCGTGTTGAGTTCTAAACGTTCGCTTGTTGCACCATATAAATTTACAAACAACTTATCATCGGTTGATGGTTTTACCAATTCGGTATTTATCTGTCCCGCAATACTTTCAAAACCATTTACCACACTTCCTGCACCTTTAGTAATTTGAATACTTTCGACCCAAGTCCCTGGAATAAAACTTAAACCATACGCTTGTGATGCTCCTCGAATGGATGGTATGTTTTCAGTAGCAATTAAAATATACGGACTTGTGAGTCCCAACATTTTTATTTGACGTGTTCCTGAAATTGCATCGGCGAAATTCACATCTATTGACGGATTGGTTTCAAAACTTTCGGAGAGATTACAACACGCCGCCTTCAATAATTCGTCGCTACTCACGGTAATAACATTTTGTGATTTCAAGAACGATTTAGACGTAGTTTGCTTTCTGGATGTTACTGTTACCGAATCTAAATTGTCCGTTGGCTGTAACCAATGATAAATCATTTTTGGTTGTAATACCGTAATCGTATCTGTTTTAAAACCAACATAACTAATCACAAGTTTTTTATACTCGGTTTTATATGGAATTGTAAATTTTCCATCAATATCGGTAACTGTTCCTACTTGGGTATCTAACCAATACACATTTGCACCCGCTAACCCTATACGTTTGTTTTCGCTATTTGCCTCCATTACCATACCTCTAATTTTATCTTGAGACATAGCAAAAACAGGCAGTAGTAATAGTATATAAAATAATATTTTCATTTAACTAAAGTTTTTTACAAGCATGATAATTGCCATTACAATCATAATGCTGTTCTCAATAAACGTAGCTTTGGTCATTGGGAGCTTTAACGCTGTTCCCAAACATGCACATTGAATTGATTTCTTATCCAATAATGTTTTTGTGACGCCAACTGTAGTTATTCCTAAAACAATTAAAGTGATTATTAAAGCCATCGGAATTTCAAAACGCATTAAGAACATCAGTCCAAGTGCCACTTCAATAAACGGGTAAATCCATCCATAAATGGGAACCACTTTCGCTATTGGATCATACATTTTGAATGATCCTGGAAAACCTTTTAAGTCCAACAATTTGAAAAAACTGAATACGATGTAAAACAGCCCCATAAAATCGAGCATAAATCCATTGGCATCCCAAGGATTATTATTGAGTAAAACTGAAGCTGTGATGATATAACCAAATATTAAAAACAATGGAAATAGCTGTTTTAATTCTGATGTTTCTTCAGATTTAATTTCTGAAGAAGCATTAAAACTATGTTTTTCTGAAATAGCATATTTATCAGAAAGTGCGCTTTGTAATTTTTCTATTGAAATATGACTTGACATTTCAATAATCGCTTCAGAAGTTTCTAAATTAACTGATGCATTTATTATTTCTGGAATCGAATTTAGCTTGTCTTCTACTGAAGTTCGGCAGCCGTTACAGGTCATACCTGTAACTGTATATGTATGTTTCATTTTGATTTAATATTTGAAATAATAGATTTTTCATAGTTCCGCGAAAGCGAAAAAATAATAAGATTCCCTTCTAACTGAAACTCCCGAAACTTCGTAACAGTAATGATAACGGGAATGAAAAAACCTATTTATCAAATGATAAAAACCTGGTCTAAGGCCTGAATATCGGCGACCAAATTTGGAGGAGAATAATCTTTATGAGGAATGGTTTCTTTTGGTAAACTTTCAAAACCATTAAAATATGAATACGTAAATGCTGTTAAAAATTGCTGCTGTTCAAAATCTAAATCCTCAAAAGAGGATACTTTTAATTCATCTTGACCTTTAACCACGTCAATTTCATCTTTACAACAAGATTTTTTTGTGCTATTTCCAAGCTTTCCATGGCACATTTCTCAGCTTCAACAAACATTGAAACATCAACCAAAGTATCGCCACAATAATGTTTTTCAATAGTAAATGATACCGTTGAAAACAATACAATTAGCGCGAGGCTAACAGAAAACGCTTTATGTAACATGATTTTTAACACAATACAAAATTACAAAAAATGAAGTTATGCTTTTCAGTTTTTATTAAATGATTAACACTATTGTTTTAGCTTATGATAATAAAAAGCTGGTAAAAGGAGTATCAAAATTAAAGGTTGAATTAAGAATCGACGTATATTAAAAAACAAATAATAGTCTTCTTGTTTTGGATTTACCACAAAATAGAGATATAAAATCATAAAACCTACAAACGCTATCATATAAATTAATCCAGAGAATTTAAGGATACTTTTATCTTTAAAAACCACAAATAAAATAGCCAAGGAAATCAACGTATTCAAAACATAACGCAAGGTTGTAAAACCAACTAATTTTGCGACTTCTCGTCTGGGACTATCAACATATAAATAATCGTTCTCAAAAAATGTTAAGTACGGATCATAAAACAAACTGTCTTCGAAAAACCGAATTAGAATCAGTAATCCTACTAGTATAAAAACCATTATATATTTAATTAGTTTAGACATCCTTTCTGTTCAGTTTAGAAAATCTATTTACCCAAAAAACCCATAATAAAAATACCATTCCGTAAATAATTGCTGGAAAAACAACAGAATGTAGCACTTCTCCATATTCAGGGTAATAATACAACCCTATAGTTAAAAGTACAATGCGCAGTAAATTAACTGTGTAAATAAGTACACTCCCAGAAAGTATATAAACAAATGTTGTTTTTAGTTTTCCAGAAAAAGCAATAATAAATGACAAAAATAAAATAATAACACTAATAGAATTGCAGCCTTCAATAACACGCCCCAAATACTTTCCATTTAACAATAACTTTATGGATGCTTCATTTGGGTGAGGTAAAATCTCTGTTTGATACCCAAAGGAATTTAAAAGTAATTCACTTTGTTTAGCAACAATATGCGTAAAATAATCTGGATAAAATTTAGAGCCGTCTGAAAATTGTAAGTAAAATTTATAAGCAACAGACAGCACTATATAAACCAACAAAAATGTAAGTATAAATTTTATAACCGACTTGTATTTTATAAAAAGTGCTTTCAAGTATTTTTATAGAATTGAATATCGAAATTAAGCCTTTTTAAATACTTTTGCGAAAACTTTTTTAGTTATGATTTTTGAACAGCTAAAACCTCAAGTAGTTTCTATTATTTCAAACACAGAACATACTGTGGATGAATGTCTTTTAAAAGTTTGTGAATTACTCGAAAAACATATCGACTATTACAACTGGGTAGGCTTTTATTTTAGAAATGGAAATAAGGAAGAATTACTTTTAGGCCCTTATGTTGGCGAGCCAACCAACCATACTGTGATTCCGTTCGGGAAAGGTATTTGCGGCCAAGTTGCTTTAAGCAATGAAAACTTTGTGGTACCAGATGTATCTGCTCAAGATAATTATATTGCTTGCAGTATTACTGTAAAAGCTGAAATTGTTGTTCCTATTTTTGTAAATGGCGAAAATATTGGACAGATAGATATTGATTCTAATACACCTAACCCTTTTACTGAAGCTGATGAACAGTTTTTGGAGTTTGTTTGTAAAAAAATATCAGAAAAACTTTCTTAATACTACTAACTATTGAGATTTATTTATTTGGAATTTAAAACTCTGTTAACAACTTCACGTTTTAGTTAAAAAAACACGTTGCTTTTTCATGTTCTAAGGGTGATATTTTGCTTTTAATAACTATTTTTGCAATTATTTAAAAACCTAAGCAAGACACACTTAAATTTCTTTAAAGCACACAACAAAATGAGCAACGAAAAAACTATTAAATCGGCGTTAATATCTGTATTTAGTAAAGACGGTTTAGAACCTATTGTAAAAGAACTTGATAAACAAGGTGTAACCATTTACTCTACTGGTGGCACCGAGAAATTCATTAACGATTTAGGCGTTAACGTTGTTCCTGTTGAGGATGTTACTTCTTACCCATCTATTCTTGGTGGCCGAGTAAAAACATTACACCCAAAAGTATTTGGTGGGATTTTAAACAGACAAAACCATGATGGTGATGTTGCTGAATTATCTAAATATGAGATACCACAAATTGATGTGGTAATTGTTGATTTATATCCTTTTGAAAAAACCGTTGCTTCTGGAGCGAGCAATCAAGATATTATCGAAAAAATTGATATAGGTGGTATTTCTTTAATTAGAGCTGCTGCTAAAAACTATGCGGATGTAATTTGCGTATCTTCTGTTAATGATTATGCTGAGTTTTTAGAGTTGATATCTGAAAACAATGGCGTTATTTCTGAGGAAAACAGAAGACGTTTTGCGGGTAAAGCTTTTAATGTTTCTTCACATTATGATACTGCTATTTTCAACTACTTCAATCAGAATAATGATGAAACGGTTTTAAAATTAAGCGAAACTAACGGAAAGACTTTGCGTTATGGTGAAAACCCACACCAAAAAGGATTTTTCTTTGGAGATTTTGATGAGTTGTTCACCAAACTTCATGGAAAGGAATTGAGTTACAACAACCTTTTAGATGTTGATGCTGCAGTTAATTTAATGTTAGAATTTAAAAATGATGCGCCAACGTTTGCTGTTTTAAAACACAACAACGCTTGTGGTTTAGCACAGCGTGACACATTACACCAAGCTTATGTAGATGCTTTAGCTGGAGACCCAATTTCGGCTTTTGGAGGTGTTTTAATTAGTAACAAAGAAATAGATTTAGTTACTGCTGAAGAGATTCATAAATTATTCTGTGAGGTGGTAATTGCACCTTCTTTTTCTGCTGAAGCTTTAGAGGTCTTAAAAGGAAAGAAAAACAGAATTTTATTAGTAATTCATGATATTGAGATGCCAAAAACAAATGTAAGAAGTTGTTTGAATGGTGTTTTAGTACAAGATAGAAATAACATTACTGATAAAGCTGAAGACTTAAAGAATGTAACGAATACTGCTCCTACTCAAGCACAAATTGATGATTTAATTTTTGCTTCTAAGATTTGTAAGCATACAAAATCAAACACGATTGTTTTGGCTAAAAACAAGCAATTATGCGCTAGTGGAACAGGACAAACAAGTCGTGTGGATGCCTTAGAGCAAGCGATACATAAAGCTACGAACTTTAAGTTTGATTTAAATGGTGCCGTTATGGCAAGTGATGCCTTTTTTCCATTTCCTGATTGTGTTGAAATTGCAAATAATGCTGGTATTACTGCTGTCATTCAACCAGGTGGCTCTATAAAAGATCAGTTAAGTATTGATTATTGCAACGATAATGATGTTGCGATGGTGATGACTGGTACACGTCATTTTAAACACTAAGCTTTAAAAAAAAGAAAAAGAGCACTTTTAGAATGCTCTTTTTCTTTGGCTAATTAATTTATCAATTAATTCTTAATTACTCTCTTTGTGATTGAACTTCCTGAATTTTTATCTCTAATATTTAAGAAGTAAGTCCCTGAGGTAAGTCTTCCTAAATCTAAAGTGGTATTTCTGTTATTTGAAAAGTCAACATTTATAATTTGTTTTCCTAACATATCAATAATCTGAACATCTAAATCTAAGTTTTGAAAACCTTCATATTTAATAGATAGTTCATTTTCAACTGGGTTTGGATATACTGTAAACTTAAAGTTAGCTTCAAATTCATCAACACCTAAAGCATCACAATCCATACCTGTAAATCGTGTTATAGAAATTGCATTTGATAAATCAAAACATCCTGATAAACCTGATACATCCTGTCCTACTGTAAGACCTGTTAGTCCATCTTCATATCTTAAATACCAAATATCGCAAACACCTGCTGGCGCACCTTCTAAATTAAATGGTCCTGCTGCTGGTGTTCCAAGAATTTCTCCTGTGGCTTGATCTGTAATAACATAAGTACCATTTGTACCACTTGTTACTGAACTTGCTGTAAACTCTACTGAAATTAAATCGTCTGTGCCTTCACCTACACAAATACTAGCTGTAGTATCGGTAGTCCCTGCTATTTGTATTGCTCCGCCATTTACTGCATTTCGTGTTACAGAAATTGCATTTGATAAATCAAAACATCCTGATAAATCTGATACATTTGTAGCCGATCCTAGTCCTATATCGCCTGTATATCTTAAATACCAAATATCACAAACACCCGTTGGTGCGCCTTCCAAATTAAATGGCCCCGCTGCTGGTGTTCCTAAAATATTACCTGTGGCTTGATCGGTAATTACCCAAGTAGAACTGTCGCCTGATAATACGTTCATATCCACGAACTCTACATCTATTAAATCATTTGTGCCTTCGCCTACGCAAATCTCTGCCGTGGTATCTGTTGTTCCTGCTATTTGAATTGCTCCGCCATTTACTGCATTTCGTGTTACAGAAATTGCATTTGACAAATCAAAGCATCCTGATAAATCTGATACATTTGTAGCCGATCCTAGTCCTATATCGCCTGTATATCTTAAATACCAAATATCACAAATACCCGTTGGTGCACCTTCCAAATTAAATGGCCCTGCTGCTGGTGTTCCTAAAATATTACCTGTGGCTTGATCGGTAATTACCCAAGTAGAACTGTCGCCTGATAATACGTTCATATCCACGAACTCTACATCTATTAAATCATTTGTGCCTTCACCTACACAAATACTAGCTGTAGTATCGGTAGTCCCTGCTATTTGTATTGCTCCGCCATTTACTGCATTTCGTGTTACAGAAATTGCATTTGACAAATCAAAGCATCCTGATAAATCTGATACATTTGTAGCCGATCCTAGTCCTATATCACCTGTGTATCTTAAATACCAAATATCACAAATACCCGTTGGTGCGCCTTCCAAATTAAATGGTCCCGCTGCTGGTGTTCCTAATATGTTACCTGTAGCTTGATCGGTAATTACCCAAGTAGAACTGTCACCTGACAATACATTCATATTTACAAACTCTACATCTATTAAATCGTCTGTACCTTCGCCTACACAAATCTCTGCTGTGGTATCTGTTGTTCCTGCTATTTGAATTGCTCCGCCATTTACTGCATTTCGTGTTACAGAAATTGCATTTGACAAATCAAAGCATCCTGATAAATCTGATACATTTGTAGCCGATCCTAGTCCTATATCGCCTGTATATCTTAAATACCAAATATCACAAATACCCGTTGGTGCGCCTTCCAAATTAAATGGCCCCGCTGCTGGTGTTCCTAAAATATTACCTGTGGCTTGATCGGTAATTACCCAAGTAGAACTGTCGCCTGATAATACGTTCATATCCACGAACTCTACATCTATTAAATCATTTGTGCCTTCGCCTACACAAATCTCTGTCGTGGTATCTGTGGTGCCTGCTATTTGAATTGCACCTCCTTCAGCGTCACAAGCGCTCCATGCTGCTGCTGACCCTCCTGAAGAAGTTGTGTAAGGTGCTGCTCCCGAAACAAAATTATTTATATTATCCCAACGTCCAGCAGTTACAGCTTGACCAACTCGTGGCTGGTTGCCAGCTCCCCATTGCACATAATCAATCAAATCTGCAGAATTAGAGGATGTAAAATTATTATTACTAAATAAACTTAATCCATCCATAGCATCATCCATATTGTAGCTCAATACAACATTCTCGCCAGCACCCAACATAATAGTTCCACTTACTGGTGTAAGTGATCCTACTTGTACATAAGTTCCTGGGCCTAAACATAACTGGTAGTTGGTTAAATTTACCAATGTCGCTCCCGGATTAGAGATCGTTAAAACATCCAATGTAGGATCAACACTTGTTAACCTTACATCTTGTGCATTTACATGAAGCGTTACTCCTAAAAAGCAAAGCATCAAAAAGCACGATTGCATAAATTTCTTTAATGGTAATTTTCTTTTCATCTTGATTCTTAATTTAATTAATATTCATTGTGTTAAAATTAATAACTATCATTTATTCAAAATGTTAGCTATCTAACATTTGAAAAAATAAATATTAAAATCAGTAATATTCTTAAGTTTTTAAAGTAGATATCCTCATAAAAAGCTCTTATTAGATGGATATTTCAAATTTTAAAGATTTTGAATACCATATAACTCAAATATTTATTAACTTTTATTACTTTTACGGGATTCGTTTTTAAACCACTTTAAACTACTTATAGCAGATGGGATTTTTGACTTCCTAACAGAAGATATTGCAATAGATTTAGGAACCGCAAATACACTAATCATTCATAATGATAAGGTTGTTGTAGATGCACCCTCAATTGTAGCTCGAGATAGAGTTTCTGGTAAAATTATTGCCGTTGGACAAGAGGCTAGTCTAATGCAAGGAAAAACCCATGAAAATATCAAAACCATTCGACCTCTCAAGGATGGTGTAATTGCAGATTTTGATGCTTCTGAGCAAATGATAAGTATGTTTATTAAAAACATACCAGCTTTAAAAAAGAAGTTTTTCACACCTGCATTGCGTATGGTAATTTGTATTCCTTCTGGGATTACAGAAGTGGAAATGCGTGCGGTAAAAGAAAGTGCTGAACGAGTAAATGGGAAAGAAGTCTATTTAATACATGAACCAATGGCTGCGGCAATTGGTATTGGTGTGGACATTATGCAACCTAAAGGAAACATGGTGGTGGATATAGGTGGTGGTACTACCGAAATTGCTGTGATTGCGCTTGGTGGTATTGTTTGCGATAAATCTGTAAAGATTGCAGGTGATGTATTTACAAATGATATAGTGTATTATATGCGAACGCAACATAACCTGTATGTTGGTGAGCGTACTGCTGAAAAAATAAAAATACAAATTGGTGCTGCTACTGAAGATTTGGAATTACCACCAGAAGACATGAGCGTTCAAGGACGTGATTTATTAACTGGAAAACCTAAACAGGTGTCTATTTCTTATCGTGAAATTGCTAAAGCACTTGATAAATCTATTTTACGTATTGAGGATGCGGTTATGGAAACTTTATCTCAAACACCTCCAGAATTAGCTGCCGATATTTACAATACTGGTATTTATTTAGCTGGTGGTGGATCTATGCTACGTGGTTTAGATAAACGTTTGTCCCAGAAAACAGATTTACCTGTTTATATTGCTGAAGACCCTTTACGTGCTGTAGTTAGAGGTACTGGAATTACGCTTAAAAATTTACCTAAATACAAAAGTGTATTGATAAAATAGGCAAATAACCCATGCAACAGATTATTAATTTTATAATAAGAAACAAAAACTTTTTGTTGTTCTTGTTGCTCTTTGGTGTTTCCATTTTATTTACAATTCAGTCACATTCTTACCATAAAAGTAAATTTGTAAACTCTGCTAATTTTTTAACTGGTGGTGTTTATAATTCTGTAAATAATATTGGTGTTTATTTCAATTTAAAATCTCAAAATCAATTATTGGCTAAAGAAAACAATCGCTTAAACCAATTATTACTCAATAACGACATACAATCAGATTCTGCATTTATTGACAGTCTAAATTTTAAACAGCACTATAAATTTACCTCAGCAAACGTTATCAGAAATAGTTATGCGGCTACTAATAATTACTTATTGGTAAACAAAGGCAAAAATGATAGCATAAAAGAAGATTTTGGTGTTAAATCCCAATTAGGCTTAGTTGGTATAGTTGATAAAACTTCAAGTAATTACGCTACCGTTATTTCAATTTTAAATACTAGCAGCCAAATTAGTGCGCAGTTGAAAAAATCCAATCACTTTGGTACGTTAACTTGGGATGGAAATTCTCCTCAAATTGTGCAGCTGACGGATGTTGAAAAAATAGCCCCTGTTCAACAAGGCGATACGATTATTACATCTGGACGTTCATCTATCTTCCCTAAAGGTATTGATATTGGTATTGTTGAAAATTTTAAATTGGATGCTGCTGAAAATTTTTATGAAATAAATGTGCGATTGTTTAATGATATGACGAATCTTGAACACGTCTACATCATCGAAAACACCGATAAAAACGAAATTGATTCATTATTAGAAGACACCGATGAATAGTTCAATAACACAACATATTATTCGGTTTATTATACTTGTATTTTTTCAAGTAGTCCTCTTTAATCACATCAATTTTTTGGGATATATAAATCCTTATGTTTATATTTTATTCATCTTATTTTTTCCTGTAAAAAATGACCGTTTATTGTTCATTTTCCTAAGTTTTGTTTTAGGGTTATCTGTAGATATGTTTTCAGATTCAGGAGGTATACACGCAGCTGCTTCAGTATTTATAGCCTATGCGAGACCCGTGTTTTTAAAGTTTGCTTTTGGCACCATGTACGAGCACAATCATGTGAAATTTGATAATACTGATTTTGGCGCAAAATTAGTATACATCACATTATTAACATTCATACATCACATCATTTTGTTTTCTTTAGAAATTTTTAATATTTCTGAAATACTATCCATACTTCAAAAAACGTTATTTTCAGGTATATTTACTATTTTGATGGTAACGTTACTATCAATTATTTTTAGTCGGAAAACTAAATGAGACAATTTCTACTTTTCTTTTTAGTTATTTTATGTGGATTTACGTTTATAGGAAGACTCTTTTACCTTCAAATCTATAAAGGGAGTTCAGATAATTTATATGAAGACAATGCACTTCGTAAGGTCTTTGATATGCCTAAGAGAGGTTTTATTTATGACAGAAATGGTAAGCTTTTAGTATCCAATCAACCCTCTTATGATGTGATGGTAATTCCTCGAGAAGTAGAACCTTTAGACACTTTAGAATTTTGTAAGCTTCTTAAAATTGATAAAGAAGATTTTACTAAGAAGTATGAAAAGGCAAGACGTTACTCCCCACGTTTAGAGTCGGTTTTCGTATCACATTTGTCCAAAGAAGATTATGCCGTATTGCAAGAAAAAATGCGAAAATACAAAGGCTTTTATATTCAAAAACGCTCATTACGAAATTACAATACAACTATAGGCGCTAATGTTTTAGGAGATATTGGAGAAGTAAACAACAGAATTATAAATAAAGACCCATCCTACAGAATGGGAGATTTAATTGGTAATCAAGGTGTTGAAGCATCCTACGAAAAAACACTTCGAGGTAAAAAAGGGATAAAATTCATTCAAAAGGACAGGTTTAATCGAGATATTGGCCCATACAAGAATGGAAAGTTTGATACAATTCCTGAACAAGGAAAAGATATAACCATAACCATAGATGCCCAACTTCAGGCTTATGGCGAATTATTAATGCGAAATAAACGAGGAGGTATTATTGCCATTGAACCTAGTTCTGGAGAAATATTAACTATGGTTTCTGCGCCTTCATACAATCCAAATATTCTAGTTGGTAGAGCGCGCTCTAAAAACTTTACTAAATTGTATTATGATACTATTGCAAAACCACTTTTTGACCGTGGTTTAAAAGCGCAATATCCTCCAGGATCTCCTTTTAAAGTATTGAATGCTTTAATTGGCCTACAAGAAAATGTAGTATCTCCAGAAGAAAAATTTGGCTGTAGAATGGGTTATTATTTAGGCAGAAGAAAGTTAACTGGTTGTCATCATCATAAAATACCTTTGAGTATGAATGGTGGTATTGCCCAGTCCTGCAATGCCTATTTTGCAAATGTTTATAGGCGTATTATTGAAAAATACGACACCGCTCATGAAGGTATGAACGTTTGGAGCGACCACGTAAAAAGTTTTGGTTTAGGTAATTATCTAGGCTACGACTTAAAAATTGGTAACAAAGGACGTGTTCCTGATGGTGATTTTTACGATAAATGGTACGGTAAAAATAGATGGGCAGCAACTTACAATATCTCAAACGCTATTGGCCAAGGCGAAGTAGAAGCAACTCCTATTCAATTAGCAAATATGGTAGCTGCTATTGGAAACCGTGGTTATTATTATACACCTCATATTATTAAAGCTATTAAAGACGATACTATAGATTCAAAATATACTACACGCAAGTATACTACTATTGATAAAGCACATTTTGAACCTGCTGTTCAAGGTATGTTTGATGTTTTTAATAAAGGTACTGCTGCATCACTTAGAGTGAAAGGTATTGATATTTGTGGTAAAACTGGAACTGCCGAAAACTTCATGAAAATTGATAGTACAAAAACACAATTAACAGACCATTCTATATTTGTGGCATTTGCACCAAAAGATAACCCGAAAATTGCATTAGCTATATTTGTTGAAAACGGGTATTGGGGAAGTAGGTTTGCTGGTAAAATGGCAAGTTTATTAATTGAAAAATACATAAACGGCACTATTACCAGAACAGATTTAGAAGATTGGATTTTAAGGCACAGTTTAGAAAACGAATATGCAAAGCCCTATTCTGGCGAACCGTTTAGAATTAATGGCGAAACTCAATTACAGGTTATTGAAGAACAGGAATATTACCGTCTTAAAAAGCGATTAAAACAAATTAACGCGTCAACAAATTAAGAGTGAGAGAAACAAACAGATATTTTAAATTTGATTGGGTAACCATTATCCTGTTTTTATTATTGACTGGTTTTGGATGGCTCAATATTTTATCTGCATCTCATACAGGCACCACAATTGATTATTTTGATTTCTCACAACCTTTTGGAAAACAGCTAGCTTTTATTTTCTTAACCTTTATTTTAATTGTGTTGCTTTTAGCGATAGATACTAAGTTTTACGAACGGTTCTCTAGTGTTATTTATATAGTTTCCATGTTGTCATTGGTGGGTTTATTTCTCTTTGGAAAAAATGTGAATGGTGCTACATCTTGGTATGCCATAGGTAGTTTTACCATTCAACCTAGTGAGTTTACCAAAACTGCGACCGCACTAGCCGTAGCAAAATATGTTAGTGACCTAAATACCGATATTAATAACCTAGGAGATCAACTACGCACTTTTGCTATAATATCTATTCCAGCGATACTTGTAATACTCCAAAATGATACTGGAAGCACTTTAGTTTATGGAGGTTTCTTTTTTGTTTTATATAGAGAAGGACTACCTAAAATCTACCTTTACATTGGACTCTCACTAATCATTATTGCAATTTTAGCATTGAAATTTGGAGCACTTTTAATTGCTTCCATTGTTGCCATTATTTGCTTTATAATATATTTCTTTAATAAAAAGAAATTGCCATTGCTTCAAACTATTTTTATAGTTGGTATAACTACGGCTCTATCTTTTGGAGTTAAATATTTTTATAGCAACATCTTACCTGAACATCAAAAAAACAGGATTACTATTTGGCTAAGTTTAGAAAAAGACCCTGTTAAACTTAAAAGAATGAAACAAACTATTGCCTATAATCTCAACGAATCTGAAAAAGCCATAAGCTCAGGAGGATTTACAGGAAAAGGGTTTTTAGAAGGCACAAGAACTACAGGTAAATTTGTACCAGAACAACATACTGATTATATTTTTAGTACCGTTGGTGAAGAATGGGGCTTCTTAGGCAGTACATTTGTTGTTATTTTATTTGTTCTGCTTATTATTCGAGTACTCCATTTAGCTGAATTACAAAAATCACAATTTAGCCGGGTGTATGGTTATGGTGTTGCATCAATTATATTTATACATTTTTTAATTAATATAGGTATGGTTATGGGGCTAATTCCAACCATTGGTATTCCTTTGCCCATGTTTAGTTATGGTGGCTCAGGACTTTGGGCGTTTACCATTTTACTATTTATTTTTATTAAATTAGATTCTAATAGAATCAACGAATGGTAGGTTGATAATCGACATTTTTTTATCTCACTCTTATGAAGAAAACAATACTCTTTATAGTAACAGTTTCACTCTTAATCTTAGGTTGTTCGAGTTCAAAAAATTCAAATAACACTTCTTTTTCTTCGAAAGAACAACAGTTAATTATGAATGCTGATAATATCACGCCTATGCGCGTTTATAAAATTACAGATACAAAAGATTCGCTTTTACTAAGAATGAAAAGCGCATATGTAAAACCTAATCCTGATGATGTTGTATTGCAAAATTTTGTGAAACGATTATATGCAACCGTTAGAGACAGCATGTCTTTAGGTATTGGTATTGCTGCCCCACAAGTAGGTGTTTTAAAAAAATCATTTGGGTACAACGTTTTGATAAAGAAAACTTTCCGTTTGAAGTGTATTTAAACCCTGAGATTACTAACTATTCTGAAAAAAAGCAAACTGTAAAAGAAGGCTGTTTGTCTATCCCTGATAGAAGCGACACGTTGAATAGTCGTTCGTATACCATCGCAATTGAATATGACACTTTGGAAGGCGTGCACAAATCAGAAGCTGTAGACGGTTTTACTTCGGTTGTTTTTCAACATGAAATAGACCATTTAAATGGTATTTTGTATTTGGATCATTTGAAAAAGGAAATCCGAGATTCTAAAACACAAAACTAACTACTTCTTCAACTCCAATTTTTCAGCAAAATAATCACAAAAATCTTTCATGGTAGCAGTCATTTTTTCATCTTGGGTAGCGCGATTAAACGTATTCGCCATAGCCACTAAGGTTTGATGAAAAAATATTTTCATATCATCAACAGGCATATCTTTGGTCCATAAATCTATGCGTAACATTTCCTTAGCTTTATCATCCCAGACAGATAACATCATCGCTTTAGCCTCAGCATTTGAGATACCTCCATCTTCGGCTGTCCAATGTAACTTTTCAGGAACTCTGTTTTCATCCAATTCAACATTCAACTCAATTTTAGATATTATTTTATTTGCCATTATTTTCGTGGTTTAAACTTAGAATTATTAAAAATCTCCTGAGGTTTTATTCGCAACATATCTTTGAAAGACACTTCATTATTTTTCATATATGCTTTTACAATTTGCCAACCTATATATTGCCCAATTCTTCCTGGAGAATCAGTATCAATTTCTTCTAAATAAAATTTACTAAATGGTGCAGGATTTACAAATCTTGCTGGTAATTTAGCATCTTTATTATACAGTAATTCACGCTCAACAAAATACCGCCAAATGTAATTTTCATTGGCGAGCACCCACTCAATCTCTTTATCAGTATACCCTATACGTTCTGCATCAGTTTTATGCGGCAACATCACATCTTTAAAATACAATGCTTTACCATAAAATATCATTTCATCTAACAAGGTTTTTCGTTGTGGTTGATATATGTAACGTTCAGCATATTTAGTAGCCATATCCACTACAATGTGCTCCTTTTTAAAGTTTCTTCTAATAAATTTTTGAATTCCTTGGTAAAAAAAATGCCCCTCTCCTAAATAATTATCAAGAGCTAAAAGCGCAATTGTATCGGTTATTATAACATTATTTCTATAATCTACCATCGAGGTTGTAGTGATCACTCTTGGGATATTAAATTCAGGATAATAATACTTTAAATGATTGAAAAGTGATTCAATTTCAGTTTCTATATCATTTGTATTAGGAAAACTTTTTCAACTTCTCTAACCAATTCTTGATGTATAGTGTCCTGTATTTTTTCAATCCAAAATGAATCTTGATATTTCTTGTGAAACATAAACGGGTAAGCTTGCTTCATTTTTGGCAAATCGTTTACAGTAGCCTTACCAAAAAACAAATCAAACCGTTCTATTGATACATCACTATTAATGGCATCAATAGTTTTCTCTAGTTCACTTTCATTTTTACAAGAAATAGCGAAAACAATAAGAAAAAAACAACAACAAATTTTTCATAGAAAACTTAAACGTCATAAATTTTTATAAATTGAGTGTATGGTTTATTTTTGTTTGCAAAGGTACTATTCTAAGATTAAAATTCGCTTTATATGAAAACAGAAAAAGTTGTAGATTATATTGTAAACTGGTTAAAAGATTATGCCACAAATGCAGGTGTAAATGGTTTTGTTGTTGGGGTTTCTGGTGGTATAGATTCTGCTGTTACTTCAACATTATGTGCTAAAACGGGTTTAAATGTATTATGTGTTGAAATGCCAATACACCAAGCTGAAAGCCATGTATCTCGTGCACACGAACACATTGCACAACTAAAACAACGTTTTGACAATGTAGATGAAACTCGTGCAGATTTAACACCTGTTTTTGAAGAATTTAAGACTGAAATTTTTATGGATGGTGAACAAGCTGTTATTGACATGGCTTTGGCAAATACTAGAGCGCGCCTTAGAATGACAACACTTTATTACTATGCCGGACTGTACGGCCTTTTAGTTGCAGGAACAGGTAACAAAGTGGAAGATTTTGGTGTAGGCTTCTACACAAAATATGGAGATGGTGGTGTAGATTTAAGCCCTATTGCAGATTTAATGAAGTCTGAAGTTTACGCCATAGGCGAATATTTACAAGTTCCTGATTCTATTATGAAAGCAGCACCAAGTGATGGCTTATTTGGAGATGCAAGAAGTGATGAAGACCAAATTGGAGCTACTTACCCAGAACTAGAATGGGCCATGAAAATGGCAGATGAAGGTAAAACTGTTGATGATTTTTTGGGACGTAAAAAAGAAGTATTTAAAATTTACAAACGTTACAATAACAACAATAAACATAAGATGATACCCATACCTATTTGCGAGATTCCTAACAATTTGTTGTAAGTATTGCGTTATCAATAAAATTTTAGTATTTTTACCAATTAGAGTATTCTATTAAAACTATGGCTCTCTCAAAAATTAACAACACCATAGATATTAAAACCCTAAGAATATGATTAAATTATTAATAGCAGACCCTCACCCCATTATTAGAAAAGGATTAGAACACTTATTTTCTGCATCCTCAGATGTAAAAATTGTTGGAAGTGTTGACAATGGCGAAGCCATTCTAGAATTCCTAAAAAAGAAAAAGTTGATGTACTTCTTTCTGAAATTGATTTACCTAAACTGAATGGGCTTACCGTTTTAAGACATTTAAAATCAGACTATCCTGATGTAAAAGCACTAATGTTTAGTGCTCAACCAGAAAATGTTTATGGTTTTAATTCTATAAAAGCTGGTGCAGCTGGTTACATTTCTAAACTTGAAAATGTAATTACAGTAAACGAAGCAGTAAATAAAGTACATGACGGTGGTATCCATTTAAGTAATGCGTTAACTCAAGAATTAGCTTTTGGCAATAGAGTTAACAAAAATGGTACATTCTTTAAAAAGCTTTCTACTAGAGAAACTGAAGTTTTAAAACTTTTGGCTATCGGAAAGAAAAATAAAGAAGTTTCTAAGGAATTAGATATCAACGAAAAAACTGTGAGTACTTACAAAGCACGTTTGATGAAAAAACTTAAAGTTGACAATATGGTTGACTTGGTAAATCAAGCTAAGTTTTTAGACCTATAGTACTCGATTGAGTTTTCTAGACAGTAGCATTTTTAAGCTAGAATAATCTTTAACTTCTTCTAATACAGATTTGTTAATTTCAGATTTGTGTTCTAACGTTTTTTGTTTGAACTCTATCACTTTTTGTTCAATTAAAAAACATCGAAGACTTAAAATAGTTTCGCTTACTAATTGTGCTATACTTTGAGTTTTCTCTTTCGGAAAAATATTCATTCGATGCCAATCATCTAATACATAGCGCTCATCTTCCATTAAGATGGTAGTTATTTCATTAGCTGTATTGGCTTCGACTGTATTTATAAAATTTTTCAACTCAAACTCAGGAGTTTGGTTTAACTTATCTATAATTGTATAATACAAGTCTTTAAATTGCGAATTAGAAAATTCCATTTCATCATCTTGTAAATCCAAATATATTTTCTCAAACACTTTGGCTTGATGTATCACGGGTTCTAATAGTAACTCTCCACTATCACTTTCTTTCAAAACAAGGTCTTCAAAATCTTCTACTTTATTGCCATAGAGTAATAAAATCTCAATTATTTTGCGTTCCAAAACATATTGAACATCTACCTTTTTAACAGGTTGCTCATGCTTTATAATCTCAAAGGTTTTTTGTTGGTTTTTAGACTTTTTTTGTTCTTCTTGAGTTTCTTTTTTATTGATTTGTGCTAAAGTGCTAAACAATACTTGCTCGCTAATATCCATGATTCGCGCACATTCTTGAATATAGATTTCCTTTTTTATAGTATCAGGAATTTTAGAAATGCTATTTACAATATCTCTAATGGTCTCCGCTTTTTTTATAGGATCGTTTTTAGAATCTTCATATAAAACAGATGCTTTAAATTGAATAAAATCTTTTGAGTTTTCTTCAAGATAATGTATTAACTCTTCAAGAGTATTTTGTTTTGCAAAACTATCAGGATCTTCGCCTTCAGGAAACGTACAAATTTTCACGTTCATCCCCTGTTCTAAAATTAAATCTATACCGCGTAAAGAAGCTCTCATTCCTGCTGCATCACCATCAAACAATACAGTTAAGTTTTTTGTAAGCCTATTTACCAAACGTATTTGCTCTGAGGTTAATGCAGTACCTGAAGAAGATACCACATTTTTAATTCCCGTTTGATGAAACTGAATAACATCAGTATACCCTTCAACTAAAAAACAATTATCCTCTTTTGCAATACTCTGTTTTGCGTTATAGATACCGTAAAGTACTTTACTTTTATGGTAAATATCACTCTCTGGAGAATTTAAATATTTTGCTGCTTTCTTATCGGTGATTAAAATACGTCCGCCAAAACCTAATACGCGACCACTCATGCTTTTTATTGGAAACATGACGCGCCCCTTAAAACGATCAAAACGTTTATCTTCTTTAACAATGGTAAGTCCGGTTTTACTTAAAAAATCTAATTGATAGCCTTGTTTTAAAGCTTCATCTGTAAAGGCTTGCCATTCGTTTAAGGAATAACCTAAGTCGAACTTCTTAATAGTTTCATCAGTAAAACCACGTTCCTTGAAATAACTTAACCCAATGGATTTTCCTTGATCGGTTTTGTGTAATATTTTCTGAAAATAAGTATTTGCAAATTCGCTTACCAAATACAAGCTTTCGCGTTCGTTGGCAGCTTCTTTTTGCTCGTTACTCTGTTCTGTTTCTTCTAACTCAATATTGTATTTTTTTGCTAAATATCGAATTGCCTCTGGATAGGTAAAATGCTCATGTTCCATCAAAAAAGATACAGCTGTCCCTCCTTTTCCTGTGGAGAAATCTTTCCAGATTCGCTTTACTGGCGATACCATAAAACTTGGAGAACGCTCATCACTAAAAGGGCTTAAACCTTTAAAGTTACTTCCTGCTTTTTTAAGTTGTACAAAATCACCAATAACCTCCTCAACTCGGGCGGTATCAAATACTTGATCTATGGATGATTGCGATATCAAAACAGTTTATTTTTGCGGAATGTAAAAGTAAGACAAAATAATGCATTTCTCAATATTTAAAATGCATGTAGTTTATAAAAAGGATAAACGATGATTGTTATAAATTTATCTAAAATGTATATTTTTAAGAAAACTACTAATTAAATAAACAACTTACCTTTAATTACTTTAGAACGCAAATATCACAGAGAAGAGCATCAAATCACTATTAATTTTAAATATAACACGCAATTAATAACCCTTTTAAGGAATATCCCAAAAGCTACTTGGAGCAAACAATTAAAAACGTGGTATATCAAAAATACACCTGAAAATTTAAAATTAATTTTTAAGGTATTTAAAAATGAAGAAATTATAAATGCAGAAGCAATTTTTTACACAGGTTTGCCTATGACACAATACTCACAAATGGATTTGGCATCACTTTTATCCGTCTTTACTTTTGCCAATTTCATCTGGATAAAACGTTTAACTGATAAAGGATTAACTACCGATACTAAAACACCTTTTTTGTGTAGAAACTGAGCCAACCTATAATGATAACAGCCCGTAGCTTCCATAACCACTAATGAGGATTTAGGTAAGCTTTTTAACAACTGTTTAAACCCTGATTCACCATTTTTTAATTGATAATAACCGCACTCGTTGTTGTAGATATCGAACACATTTTTACTAATGTCAATACCATAAATTTTTCTATCTTTAGTCATAAGAACTGAATTTTGGAAAGAACAACGCTACTCACATACTGGCTACTTAAAATCGAGATCTTGGTCTCACAGAACTGAACGAAGTTTAAGTAGTAAAAGGAGAGGGTTATCAATGTTGTCGAAGTCAAAGCTTCACCCTGTATACTAACCTTATTTCTCTCTTTTGTTCTTCCTGATTATTGCTTAAATTTAATAAATGACAAACTTAAGACGTATATAATTTTTTGCTGGTTCTAGCCTACTTACTAAAAACCTAGCGGATTTTCTGTTCGGTTTTTATTTGTTAAATTATATACTTAGCCACGCAACAAACCTTATACGAACACGTAGCTACAATAGAAAAGAAGTTATTAATACATAGAAATTGAGAGGAGCTTATGTCAACTTATGATAAAAACAGGTTTAGATTTATTCAAAGAATGGTTGATGTAGGAATTAATTATGACTCTTCCATTACTGAAATCAGATATTTGCGTGTAACGAATATTGCATCCGTTTTAGGAGCAATTTATAATGCAATTTGGATGCTAATTGCATTTTTTTACAGACTCACTAGTGATTTACGGGAGCAATGCTTTGTTGGGATTGATGTTTCTAATTGTGATAATATACAACAGGAAAGGGTGGCGAATCCTTGCTTCCACATGGCTTATTCTGGCATCTTATATGTCCGTTCTCTTGTTTCTTTATTTGTTGGGATATTCCTCAGGCGTTGCAGTAGTTTGTTTCCTAATTATTATCCTGCCATACATGACTTTTCCCAAAAAGGCAAGGAATATCGCCCATGGTTTTAGTATTCTGGCTTGCCTGACTCTGATTATTACTGTAATGTTTCAATCAAACATAACTGCTCATTTTGACGGATTAGACCCCTACATATCACAAATAGTTAATATCAGTATTACTGGATTCATTTGCCTCATACTCATATCGAGTTTATCTGTTCTAATTGATAAATCAGAGGAATCTTTAATGGCTGAACGAAAAAAATCAGATGATCTTCTGCATAATATTCTACCAGCAAACATAATAAGAGACTTAAAAGAAAGCGGTAAGACAATTCCTAAAAGACATAAGAATGTTACTGTCCTATTTACAGACTTTGAAGGCTTTACAGAACTTGTATCATCCATATCAGCAATCACTTTGGTCAATGAACTCAATGATATTTTTGGACGATTCGATGAAATCATGGAAGAAACGGAAGTTGAAAAGATTGAAACAATTGGTGATGCATATATGGCCGCATGTGGTCTTGAAGATGAAATTATAAATAATGCTGCTAATTGTATCACAGCCGCAAAAAAGATGCTATCCTACCTTGAGGAAAGGAATAAGAACCACGAATTAAAATGGAGAATGAGGGTTGGCATACATTCAGGAACTGTAGTTGCTGGTGTGGTAGGCAAAAAGAAATTTGCTTATGACCTTTTTGGAGATACAATAAATACGGCTAGCAGGATAGAGTCCTCTGGTGAGGCTGGTAAAATCAATATTTCTTCACCGACCTATGAGCTCATTAAAAATGACTTTACTTGTCTTTCTCGTGGAAAGATTTTTGTAAAAGGAAAAGGGGAATTGGAAATGTATTTTGTAAAATAAATAGTAGCTAACAAGTGTATAATGCATACCCTTCGGGATAAACACCATACACATAACGTTAGCATTGAATCGCAAATGAAGAAAAAAACATCTTCTGATTTAACAAAAGTCTTTCAGATTGCTCGATTTATTAAGTTAATTACCATATCGATAATTTTCTTACTTGCTCTACTGCTACCCGACTTTAAAACCAAAGTGATATTTACAGGTTGTTGGGTTCTTATTTTATTAGTTAAAATTCAGACTAATCCATATCGAACCGTACACCAATGGAAATATTGTTTTGGTCTACTAGTTGATCTTTAAAAATAGGTGATAAATCATATTTAACATACAAAGCGGTATCTCCAAATGCTAAATAAGTACTTAAACCGTATACTAAACTACTGGTATTGAAACCACGTTTTTGCTTGTCTTTTGTGCGTTCTCCATCTAAATCGTACTTTAATTTTTGACGTGTACCAATATTAAAACCAGCATAACCTCCTACTCCTATTTTAAAATGTTTTTTAGTGGAATATCTAAAATACGTATCCTTTTCTATTTTCTTTGATGGTCCGAATTCTAAATGCATAGGGAATACTAAATTGGTAATAGATAGCTTGGACTTTCTTAAGTTTTCTGGGAACTCTTCTAGCATGGTTTGATTGCCATTTTTTACAAAATACTGATTATCGTCTGGTTTTAAGCCATTGATGTGAAGTGAAACTCCATGTTTAAATCGAACGAAATTTGAGTTTTTAAATACACGTGTTTTCCAAGCCCAACCCATTTCAAAAAAGCGAGAACCACCAATTTTATATGGAGAATCGTCTAAACTTTTCCCATCTATAATTGCATTATTGAAACCAAATGCCAGAACAAAGTCACTTGTGGTACGCCTGTCGTATTTTCTGTTTTTAGGCTTATCATCTTCTTGTTTTCCAAAATAAATAAAACTTGAATCGCCTCCTTCACTTCCTCCTATTCTAAATACCATTTCATTTTCTTCAGAATTGTAATCTCCATCATTTCGCTCAAATAGGGCTATCTTATTATTTATTATTGCTGTGCGGTTTTCAATATTTAAAGCCCGTTTTTTAGCCATATCCATTTTAAGTGCTTTGGCTTCTTCTTCAGAGATTTCTCCATTGTTTAGCTTTAAATCTATAGCTTCTACCTCAGCTTTTAGCTTCGTTTTTTCTTCCTGTTCAATTTTAGAAATTTTGGCCTTTAATGTTTCAATTTTAATTTGATTTGCTTGTTCTGGAGTGCTATCCTGCGCATTGATGAAGTACGCATTTAAGCTTAAAACTAATAGCACTAAGTACTTTGTAATTGTTTGCATAATTGTTCGTTTTTTGTTTGATGATTTGATTGAAAATATGATTATAATTGATTGATTTTTAATCATTACGTTGCGCAATTGCTGTTTTAACTGTGCCATAACTATCTTTTAAGGCCTTAAACACTTTGTCTCTGAAAGATGCATCTAACTCAAATTCTACTTCTTGTAATAAGAGCGCTGCATCTACTAAAACTTTGTCCTCGCCTTTCATTCTATGTAATAAAATATCTCTTTGTGCTTGTTTTAAAAGGGAATCTATAGTGGCATCTGACACTCCTGATTGCTCATTATCCATAGTATTAATGATGCTTGCAACCTCATGAACTTTTTCTGTTTCAAATATTAATTCGTCTCCCTTTTTATCATTTAAAATAGCAACGTCACTTTTTAATTTTGGAAGTGTTTGTTCTTTTGCTATTTGAATTTGTATTTCTTTAGAAAGGGTTTTGGAATTATTGCTATTTGAAGCCGTATTCTTTTCTTCTATATTTTTAATAGATTTCACATCTTCTAAAGCAATTGTTGCTTCGTTTTTTTGAACTCCTTTCTCATTGAGAATTAATTTTTCTTCAGGGGTTTTAACTGTTTCAGGCGCATCTACAATAACTGGTGTATCAATATTATCTTTATTATTTATAAATTGAGATACTATAAATAAAGCTCCAATAACACTTGCGGCAATACCTAACCACCATGCTCTTTTATTACTTTTAGTATCATCTACGCTATCTAAACGTTCTGATAATTTATCCCAAGCGTCATTTGATGGTGCTATGATCCGCTTATCTAGCTTTTCTTTAAAATTGTCTTCAAATTTAATTGGTGCCATAGCTTGTTTTGTTTATTTTTTTATTTCTTCTTGAAGCATTTTTCGTGCTTTAAATAGTTGCGACTTTGATGTGCCTTCACTAATTTTTAAAAGTTCTGCAATTTCATTGTGTTTATAACCTTCAATAGCATACATAATAAAAACCATTTTGTAGCCTTCTGGTAAATTGTCTATGAGTTTCTGAATATCATTAACCTCTAAATCTGTTTGAATGTTATTTGCATAATCATTCGGAATAACACCATCTTCAGAAAGAAATTCAATACTTTTTTTGTCTTAAATATGAAATTGATTCTCGAATCATAATACGTCTTATCCACCCTTCAAAACTACCTTCGTTTTTATAAGTTTTTAAATTTTGAAATACTTTAAAAAATCCATTTAACATAGCTTCTTCAGCTTGCTGAACGTCTTTTATATAATATCGGCAAACACTTAACATTTTAGGCGCGTGGATTTCAAACAATACATGTTGTGATTCACGATTATTTTTAATCGCCTTTTTTATCAATGTACTTTCGTTTTTATGAAGTTGTATAACTTTCAAAAGTTGTTTCATTTAGCCTTCTATTTATAAAGACGCAATTATTGTGCAAATGGTTGCCTGAGAATTTTATTTTATTGGAAAGTATTTTACTTTTTCCTATCAATCACATAATTCACCATAAGTTCAAGTGAATTTTTGTACTCTGAATTTGGATACGTTTGAAGTAATTGAAGTGCTTCTTCTTGGAAAGACTTCATTTTAGATATGGCATAATCTAAACCGCCATTATCTTTTACAAAAGCAATTACTTGTTTAACGCGTTTAGCATTTTTGTTATGATTTTTGATAGAGTTGATAAGCCATTTTCTATCTTTTTTAGTAGCGTTATTCAACACGTAAATTAAAGGTAACGTCATCTTTTGCTCTTTAATGTCGATACCTGTAGGCTTGCCTATTTTTGTTTCACCATAATCGAACAAATCATCTTTTATTTGAAATGCCATCCCTATGAGTTCACCAAACTTTCGCATGGTATCCACATGCTGAGATTCTGGCTTTACAGATGCAGCTCCCAAACTGCAACAAGCTGCTATTAGAGTTGCTGTTTTTTGACGGATAATTTCATAGTAAATCTCTTCTGTAATATCAAGTTTTCTTGCTTTTTCAATTTGAAGTAATTCACCTTCGCTCATTTCGCGAACTGCTATTGAAATGATTTTTAATAAGTCGAAATCGTTATTATCTATAGACAACAATAAGCCTTTGGACAATAAGTAGTCGCCAATTAAAACGGCAATTTTATTTTTCCAAAGGGCGTTTACTGAAAAGAAACCTCTTCTTCTGTTACTATCATCCACCACATCATCATGCACAAGAGTTGCTGTATGAATCAATTCTATAACAGATGCACCTCGATAGGTACGCTCGCTAACTTCGCCTTCCGATACCATTTTTGCAACCAAAAACACGAACATTGGTCGCATTTGTTTACCCTTTCTGTTTACAATGTAATGGGTAATTCTATTCAATAAAGCTACTTTGCTAGACATTGAAAGCTGAAACTTTTGCTCAAAAAGTTCCATTTCATAAGCTATTGGATGCTTTATTTGTTCTACTATTTTCAATTATTGCTATAGAGTTTTCGCAAATCTACTAATAAAGTTATATCTATACTATAATCTTGAAATAAAACAAGGATTGAATCTTTAAACATTATAACAGAAAAAAATGTTATTAATCGATGAACTAACTTTTAATCATCATTAAATTACTATTTTAAACTACTAATTTTAATTCTTTTACTATGAAAAAAATTACTTTATTATTATTTTCCCTAACTTTCCTTAGTATTTTTATTGATGCTAATGCCCAACTATTGCAAGCTGAAAATTTTGACGGTTTAACCGTTGGAGACGTTGGAACTGATATTGGTGGAGCAACACCAGGACAAGGAGGATTATTAACGTTTACTGATGCTGGAGCAAATACTGATTTTCAAATTGTAGATTCTACTATATCTTTGGCAAATGTACTAGTTATAACTGGTCCAAGTGCTGCTACAGGCAATAAATTTGTCTGGTTAAATGGGCTTGCCGGAAGTTGGGGTACAAGAACATCAGGTAATGACATTATTGAAATTGAATATAATTTTTTTACCGGTCCAGCTACAACAAGCGAAGTGACAACTGGAATACGATTATATGATGCTTCATTTAACACCATAGCCGGATTTAGATTTGTCCCATCTACTAAAGCAATTACTGGTCTTGCTTATTTTGACCCAGGTGGAGGCGGTGCTGTTGGAACTTATTTTTTTAACCTTGGTGATGCCGTAACTCCTGAAATTATTTTAACAGAAAACACATGGTACAGAGTAGGGTTTGCTTTTAATAAAACTACAGGACAGGTAATTTGGAGAGGCCCTGGTTTTTATGTAGGTGTTTCAGGCGCGTTAGCAGGAACAGATCCTGCTGAAGTTGATTTTACTGTACTAACAAGTGCAACAAATGCTGCATCAACTATTGCTGCATTTGACGATTTTACTGTTAGAGCAGTTGCTGTAGAAGCTTTATCGACTGAAAGCAATGAAGAACTTTCAAAATCTATATCTGTATATCCTAATCCCGTTGCAAATATTCTTAACTTATCAATTCCTAGTAATATTGAACCAACCAAGATTGAAGTTACGGACATGAATGGGAGAGTGGTAAAAGCTATTTCAGGTAAAAATTTCAATAAAAAAATAGATGTTTCAGAATTAAGTGCTGGCTTGTATATTCTAAATATTCATTCTATTGAAGGAAAAGCATCTAAAAGATTTGTAAAAAATTAAGCTATTTTAAATTAGATATATAGTAAACAAAAAGCTGCAATCTGCAGCTTTTTTTAGTTATTAACTTTTATTTGCCAATTGTCCACAAGCTGCATCAATATCTTTACCTCTACTTCGACGAATAGTTACAGTTATATTATTGTCTTCTAGAACTTTTTGATACATATTTATAGCTTCAGATTTTGCTTGCTGAAACTCTCCATCATCAATAGGATTGTATTCTATTAAATTGACTTTACTTGGTGCAAATTTGCAAAATTGTACTAAGGCATCTACATCTTTTCTTTTATCGTTTATACCACTCCAAACTACATACTCGTAAGTAATTGTATTTTTGGTTTTAGCGTACCAATGCTGTAAGGCTTCCCTTAAATCTGCTAATGGAAACGTTTCGTTAAAAGGCATTATGGAAGTCCGCACTTCATCAATTGCTGAGTGTAATGAAACGGCTAGCTTAAATTTAACAGCATCATCTGCCATTTTTTTAATCATTTTTGGCACTCCAGATGTGGAGACTACAATCCGTTTTGGAGACATGCCTAAACCTTCGGGCGAAGTTATTTTTTCAATGGCTTTTAATACGTTATTGTAGTTCATTAATGGCTCTCCCATACCCATGAATACAATATTACTTAAGGGACGATTATGATACAATTTACTTTCGTTATCTATGGCAACTACTTGATCGTAAATTTCGTCTGGGTTAAGGTTTCGCATACGTTTTAAACGCGCTGTTGCACAAAAGCGACAATCTAAACTACATCCTACTTGACTAGAAACACATGCTGTGGTTCGGGTTGCAGTTGGTATTAAAACAGATTCTACTATTAGCCCATCATGTAATCGTACTGCATTTTTTATAGTACCATCGTTACTGCGTTGCATAGTATCTACATGAATGTGGTTGATCACAAAATTATCTTCGAGCATTTGTCGGGTTTGCTTTGAGATGTTTGTCATTGCCTCAAAAGTATGTGCTCCTTTTTGCCAAAGCCACTCGTAAACTTGATTGCCACGAAAAGCTTTATCGCCTTCGCTTTCAAAGAAATCTCTTAATTGTTCTTTTGTTAATGCTCGTATGTCTTTTTTTGAAGTATTCATTTGCGATTGCAAAAATAGTGAATCGATTTACGAATTAGGCTTTTTGAAATACGAATTATGAATAAATGGACGCAACTCGCATTAGGGATTGCAGCGGTATCCTTTTTGCGAAGCTTTAATATGTTAATATTATTGCTAGAAGCGAAGTGTTAGTTAATGAACGAGACCCTGAAACAAGTTCGGGACTGCTTTGCAGAAAGATATAGCGAAAAGCCCGACCCCTTGTGGGTAATGCCCAAAAAATAAAAAAGCCCCGTAAAAACGAGGCTTGAATTTTTATATAATTAACATGGCGTCGCCATAGCTATAGAACTTGTATTTTTCTTTTATAGCTTCTTGATAGGCTTCCATTATAAAATCGTGACCTGCAAAGGCCGAGGCCATCATAAGCAACGTTGATTTTGGTGTATGAAAATTGGTAATCATGCAATTAGCGATACTAAAATCGTAGGGAGGGAATATAAATTTGTTGGTCCAACCATCTCTTTCGTTAAGTAAACCGCTAGAAGATACAGCACTTTCAATGGTACGCATAGCAGTTGTACCTACTGCACAAACGCGCTTTTTTCTTTTAATACCTTCGTTGATTATTTTAACAGCTTCTGCCTCGATGACTACTTCTTCGCTATCCATTTTGTGCTTAGATAAATCTTCTACCTCTACCGGATTGAATGTCCCTAAACCAACATGTAATGTAACCTCAGCGAAGTTTATGCCTTTGATTTCTAAACGTTTTAATAAATGTTTGGAAAAATGCAAACCTGCTGTTGGTGCTGCTACTGCGCCTTCATTTTTAGCGAAAATAGTTTGGTATCTTTCTTCATCTGAGGCCTCTACTTCTCTTTTAATGTATTTTGGAAGTGGAGTTTCTCCTAATTCATTCAATTTTATTCTGAATTCTTGGTAAGAACCATCGTATAAAAAACGTAATGTACGCCCTCTTGATGTTGTGTTATCTATAACCTCTGCAACTAAAGTTTCATCTTCGCCAAAATAAAGTTTATTGCCTATTCTGATTTTTCTTGCTGGGTCTACCAACACATCCCATAGGCGTTGTTCTTCATTTAATTCTCTTAATAAAAACACCTCTATTCTTGCACCTGTTTTTTCTTTATTACCGTACAATCTTGCAGGAAATACTTTGGTGTTATTAAGTATCATAACATCATCTTCCTCAAAATAATTGATAAGATCTTTGAACTGCTTATGTTCTATGGTTTTTTCTTTTCTGTTTAAAACCATTAAGCGAGATTCATCTCTATTTTCTGAAGGGTATTCTGCTAATAATTCTTCTGGTAACTCAAAACCAAAGTGCGATAATTTCATAGATTAATATATTTAATTAAGCGTTGTTATTTTTTACAAGGTTGCAAATATACAATCTCGAGATAGGGGTTGTCAAGTAAAAGCGTGATTATTATTCACTTATTTCAAATCCAATGGATTTTAAATCTTCCCAAAACGTTGGATAACTTTTTGAAACTACTCCTGCCTCTTCTATGATTAAAGATTGTTTTAATGCAATTGGGGCAAATGCCATTGCCATTCTATGATCGTGATAAGTTGCAATTGGCACCATTGGTTTTATACCTTTTGATGCTTTTAAGTGTAATGATTTATCTGTGATGTCTACCTTGCCACCTAATTTTTCAATTTCGGTTTTTAGAGCTACAAGTCTGTCAGTTTCTTTGATTTTAAGTGTGTGAAGTCCTGTTAAATCACATGGAATCCCTAAAGTAAAGCATGTTACGGCTATGGTTTGCGCAATATCGGGAGCGTTTTTTAAATCTAACGTTAATGTCTTTAACTCTGATTTTTCTTTTTTAAGAGTGATACTATTGTCGCCGAATGCTGAAACAACTCCAAAGTGTTTGTATATATCAACTAAACAAGAATCACCTTGTAGTGAGTTTTCTTTATAAGATGACAATGTAATTTCTGTACCAACATCGCTAATAGCAGCGATACTGAAATAGTAGGAAGCCGATGACCAATCTGACTCCACAGTAAGTGTTTTAGGTTTTAAATTTTCTTTTAAAGGATATACCGTAATCACATTGTTTTCAAATGCTGTTTTAATGCCTATTTCGTTCAATAAACTCAAGGTCATGTTAATGTATGGTATTGAGGTTATTTCTCCTTCTAAAGTTAATTCTATACCATTTTCTAATTTTGAAGCAATCAACAACAGTGCAGAGATATACTGACTACTTACGTTTGCGTTAAGGGACACTTTATTTTTAGTAAGCTTTTTACCTTTTAGTTTTATTGGTGGAAATCCGTTGTTTTCAACATAACTTATTTCTGCTCCTAATTCTCGTAGAGCATCTACCAAGATTTTTATTGGGCGCTCCTTCATACGTTTAGAACCCGTAAGAATAGTTTCTCTGCCTTCTTGCACCGAAAAATAAGCCGTTAAAAAGCGCATTGCTGTACCAGCATGATGAATATCTACAAGCTCTTCATTTGAAGCTAGAGCTTTTTTCATCAATTTACTATCATCTGAATTTGACACGTTTTTTAAATCAAATTCAGGAAATAATGCTTGCAATAGCAACAACCTATTCGACTCACTTTTAGAGCCTGTTATTTCAATTGCTGATTGTCTTTTTATTGATGATTTATGTAGTGTGATATTCATTTTAATCTATTAAAAAACGCTTCTAAAATTAGAAGCGTCAAATATAATTATAAATTATTTCATCTGATATCATTTATTGTATTCAATAGATAAGATGTAATCTAGATGACTGTAATAATTTTTAAGGTTTCAATTTTTGATTATTATGGTGCCTATCGTGGTCTCGTTTGCCTTTTTTATACATACGCTTATCAAAAGCGTCTTGAAGGTTTACTCCTGTTTGGTTTGCAAGACACAATACAACAAATAAAACATCGGCTAATTCTTCTCCAAGATCTTTGCCTTTATCACTTTCTTTTTCACTTTGCTCACCGTAACGGCGGGCTATAATTCTGGCTACTTCACCAACTTCTTCGGTAAGTTGTGCCATATTGGTAAGCTCGTTAAAATAGCGCACACCGTGTTCTTTAATCCAGTTATCTACTTCTTTTTGAGCGTTTTCTATGTTCATTATATTTTGGTTAATACTATTTGTTCGTTTTCTTTAATAAGCATCTGATTAAAAAACTCTTTTATGAATAAATAATTATCAGCGCTTACAACTGCTTTATTTATTTTAAAATTAACCATTAGTTGCAACTTATCACCCATCAAAGTAGGATAATATTTAAACTCTCCTAGATTATTTGGGATTTTTAGAATAATAGGAGCAAGTTTAGACTCTACAGTATAACCCTCTGGAATGTTAATTTTTACTATATATCTATTCAAAAAAGGGTATCCAAAATCTATAGGAAATAATCTTTTTTCTAATTTAAACGGATTCTCTTTTATTTTAAGAAACAGGAAAGGTTGAAGATATATTTTATCATCAATTAAATCTACACCATCCTCTAGATAATAATTAAAAGATTCGACAACATTGCCTTTATAGGTATCTGTGTTTTCTATTTTATAATCTGAAATTTCAATATTGTCGTACTTTTCTTCTCTTGAAGTAATAAACTCATCTAGATCTTTATTCTTGAAATTCTTTCTAAATTCAAATGCTTTATGCTTTGAATATTTAGAATTAAAATTTCCTTTTACTGAGCCATCCTCGCTTAAATCTGCATTTAACATACAGCTACTTACTGCCAAATCTGGCTCGCTTAAATCAATTTTATCCCAAACAGA
The DNA here is from genome assembly GCF_055808955.1 of Jejuia sp. G7-7. Taxonomy (NCBI): domain Bacteria; kingdom Pseudomonadati; phylum Bacteroidota; class Flavobacteriia; order Flavobacteriales; family Flavobacteriaceae; genus Jejuia; species Jejuia sp. G7-7. The sequence goes on along the minus strand of NZ_JBVVSZ010000002.1, from coordinate 1,554,745 downwards.
TTTTGGGTTATTTATCAAAATACCTTTCCAATTATAATCTTTAATAGGTAATACATTTATGTCACTAAACTCATCTGTAGCATCTAGAAAATATTTTTCTTCATTTATTACAGCATACGCTACTACATAATTTAACCTATCTACGGTTGGAAAATAAGGAATAACATGATCCTTAGTACTTAAAACAACTGGATTTGCATCTATACCAGCATACCTTAACATAGCTACCAATGTTAAATTAATATCACCAGTATTTCCTTTCTTCTCTTTCAAAGATTTTCGAATACCATTAAAAAACGATTTACCATCAATACCATTCCAAGTAATATTATCCTTAACATACTTGAAGATGCGTTCCATTTTTTCCGTTTTGCTAGATGCATCAGCCAACAAATCATCCAAAATATCATCAAAAGAACCTGTTTTATCTAGTTTATTTTTATAGTCATCAGAGCTCCCAATTGTTTTAGCAACCTCGGCCCAAGATTGTGCATAATCTCGATAAACTTGACCTGGGATTTCAATTGAAACTAACTCGAACATAGCTCCTGCTCTATAGTTATTAATATTATCCACATAGCTTTCTTCTTTTAGCGCTGGTACATTGTCTAAGTGATATGTATTCACAATCATTGTTTCGTAATCAGCACTATGCTCCGAAGTTCGTTTAGGATAAAAATCAACATAGCCTTTTGAAGTACTATTAAACCTAAACCCCTTTGGTGTTTTAAGCTTAGCTTCTAATCGTTTAATTGGAATATCTCTTTGAAATACAAATTCATCTATATTCCAAATGAATGGCGAGGTTATTCTATACCTGAATTCAATAACCGATCCTTCTTTCACATTCGGCATTGTAAATTTTACTTGCTTATGATTATAACTTATTTTATCATTAAAGATTTGATTCCTATCAAGATCGGTTTTAACAATTTTATCGTTTTCTAGATTATAAGTGTATGCCTTTATCTTACTAACAGACTCCCCACTACCTCTGGGATCAAAAAGACTAATATATTCTGTAGCACTTTCAAAACCCTCTTTATCATAAATCTTAATTCTTTTATGGATTTGTGTTGTCAGTTCAGGTCCAGCAGCATTGGATGAAAAATAAGTATTTCTATATTGATATATTACCGCAGCATGGGCTGAACTATCTATAGGGCAAGTTTTCTCTAATAATTCTTCTTTTGATATTTTTCCAAAATCATAATTTTGAGCGGTTAGAGATACACTAATGAGTAATAAAATAACTAAGTAGGAATGTTTCATATGAATTTAAATTTTTATCAATGCTATTTTATGGTTGTCTTGTTTAGCTACAGCTTTATAAAAACCTCTAAAGGCCTCATAGTCTTCTCTCGGAAACTCTCCATCATTCATTTGAAGCGTTCTCTTATAAACTAAAACTCCATTCTCTTTCTCAACAACTTCTGCTTTATATATTCCGAATTGATTTTCAATATTGGTTATTATTGGGAGAGATTCAACTTTATAGCCTTCAGGTAGTTTTATCTCAACCTCGTCTATATCTCTAAAACCTCTGTTTATTTTAACGGGTAATATTCTATTTCTGTAACGATTTGGCACATAAGTGTTTCTGTTTAAGATATTAACATTTAACAACATTCTGTTTCCAACTACTTTTGAATAATTATCCGCATTAAAATCGATAGTCTCGTTGAATTTTATGGACTCTTTATCATTATCAATTTGAATGTTCTCGATTGAAAAGTTGTTGATGTACTTCCAGCGTTTTTTATAATGAAGATCTAAATCTCTAGCCGTTTCAGATTCCAACCAATATTTATTATCATATTGAATTCCTTCTGAAACCACTTTGGCTTTAGCTATAATAGAACCATTTGGAGTTAATTGACATATTCCTTTTATGGTTTGTATACTTTCATCAATCTCGTATTTTTTAGTATGCTTTATTTTGCCGCCTTCTGGAGTAATTACTAGAACATCTCTATCGTCAGTAAAATCGCCAATAAAGCCAAATGGCAATTTCTGACTTGTACATTCTAACCATAAATCTCCTTTTTCTGAAGGCACAGATAAAATTACATGATTTCCTTGCATGGACACAAAATCTTTATCTATGTTTCTTTGATTTTTTCCGGCGTATAAAACTGTGTAGTTAGATTCTATATTTGCAGCTTTAAGCAAAGACATTGTATAGTTTGTTAGCGCCTTACAATCTCCATAACCCAATTCATCTACCTGTGAAGCATTGAATGGCTTCCACCCACCAATACCTACTTGCACACTTATATAGCGAGTTTTATTTTGAACATACTGGTATATTTTTTTTGCCTTTTCTATATTATTTGGTTCATCTTTTACTAGATCTTGAATTAAACTTATAGTTTCAGGAGATAAATCATAGGCTTCTTTTACCAAATCATCATAAATCCATTTTCCAAAATCACTCCAACTTTCAGCTTCAGCTTCTTCTCCTGTTAATGCAAATTGTTTTGACGCAAACAAAACTTTTGGCATGATATCATGAAATGAAGGACTATGATCTTCTGGCTTTAAAGCCTTTAAATTAGAGGTTTTATAAAATATCTTATTCAAAGACTCTTCCTTTTCAATATTTAAATCGCCAAAGTTTACTTCCTTTTTCTAATGGTAATTCCATCTACACTATTTAACGTATAACTACTATTTTCAACACTAACATAATAGCCTTCTAAAGGATTAAATGGTTGAATAAATGCGGTATTATCGGTTTCAACTTCACTTTTAAAAACAATGGTATAAGGATAATCAACAGGAGTATATCCTAAATATTTTACTCTAGAATCTGAATAAAGAGTTCCTCCATCTACAGCACTTACATCAACAAAATCATTTTTTCTAATTTTCTTGATTTGATTGCCATTTGCATCAAAAACTATCGCACTTAAACCCTTAATTTTTATATTATTATCATAATGAGCATAAGCATCAACATGTTTATTCCCCTCTTTGTTTAATACTGTAATAACTCTACTAACTTCAATAGTCATTTTTTTTGCGGATTCTAATGATATAGTAACAGCATTAGAACGTATAACTGCATTAGCACTTGAAGTAAGATTTTCAGGAATCGTTAAAATTGAATAATCATCTTGAGAAAAACCTATAAATGGCAGAAAAAACAGTACTATAATTGATAGGTTTTTTAAAATCATTAAGAAACATAATTATTTATTCCCACAAAATTATGGATAGAAAACCTACAATTTCATGAGAAATATCATGTTATTTAAGCTTCGATTGAAACAAATTAAATAAAAATCGTACAAATAACATAATAAAACACGGTAAAAAAACATATTTAATTTCACTCAAAACAACCTGAAATCCCCAAGCAGTAAAAAAGTTTTTGATACTTAAGGGTGATACTTTAATAACTCGCCAAGGGAAAAAATATCGAGAATTTTCAAACGGAATAAAAAACCCAACACCCTCACCTCCAGTTGTTATCGCATCTAAAAACCCGTGAGATATTGTTGATAAAAAAACGACTAAAAACCAAACTAACTTATGCTTTCTACCAACAGTAAACATCAATAAAAACTCCATAAAAAGGCAAAAAGTATTGAATGAGAAAATCCACGATGCCCAAAAGCAGACTCATAAGGAACTCCCATTTTAAAACCTATAACATCTAAATCTGGAAGAATTGTTGAAACAATGGCAGCAATTAGTAACCATTTTAGATTGCGATTGTCAATTACTTTAGAAAGTGTAAAACCAACAATACTATGGCCAAATATGGATGCCATTATACTTTGTTTTTTGAATCTATGATAATAGTTACTGGCCCGTCATTAATTAATTCAACTTGCATATTTGCACCAAACTTTCCAGTTTGTATCGGTTTATTTGAAATGACTTCAAGTGTTTTAACAAATGATTCATAAAGCGGAATTGCTACATCTGGTTTTGCTGCTTTAATATAACTTGGTCTGTTACCCTTTTTTGTAGCAGCATGCAAAGTAAACTGACTTACAACAATAATTTTACCATCAGCATCAATAACAGAGTTATTCATTACGCCTTTTTCATCACTAAAAACCCTAAGGTTTGCTATTTTATTGCACAACCAATCGATATCTTCTTGGTTATCTTCATTTACAATACCAAGTAAAACTAAAAGTCCGTTTTCTATTGAAGCTACTTTTTGTTCTTCAATGGTTACACTTGCTTTTGAAACTCTTTGGATGACTACTCTCATTCTTCATCCCAATTATCAGTTCTATAATGCTCATCTTCGCCTTCTAAAATTTGCACATAACTTCTATAACGCGAAAATGCAATCTCATCATCATCTAGAGCATCTTTTACGGCACATTTTGGTTCTTTTAAATGCAAACAATTATTGAATTTACAATATTGTTTTAGTGCAAAAATCTCAGGGAAATAGTCGCCTACTTCTTCTTTATCCATATCAACAACACCAAAACCTTTTATCCCCGGAGTGTCTATTATTTTTCCTCCAAAACTAGTGTCGAACATTTCGGCAAATGTGGTGGTGTGCTGACCTTGACTATGTAAATTAGATATCTCTTTAGTTTTTAAATCTAATGAGGGCTCTATGGCATTCACTAAAGTAGATTTACCCACTCCAGAATGGCCTGCAAACATGCTAATTTTATCTCGCATTAGTCCTTTTACTTTATCTACATTCTTTTCTGTTTTGGCAGAAATACCTATACATTCATAACCTATTTTCCGATACACATGCGCTAAGTATTTCACTTCATTTAGCGTTTCTTCATCATAGGTGTCAATTTTATTAAAAAGTAAAATAGTTTTAATAGAATACGCTTCGGCAGTTACCAAAAACCGGTCGATAAAACTGGTTAAAGTTGGTGGGTTATTAATCGTAATCATTAAAAACACCTGATCGATATTTGCAGAAATAATATGAGTTTGCTTGGACAGATTTACTGATTTCCTTACAATGTAATTCTTCCTATCATGTATTTTATGGATAACACCTGTTTCTTCGTCATTATGAGTTTCTAAATCAAAATCTACAACATCGCCCACCGCAATAGGATTGGTGCTTTTAATACCTTTTAAGCGAAATTTGCCCTTAATTCTGCATTGATACGTTTCTCCCAATTGAGTTTTAACGGTATACCAGCTTCCTGTAGATTTATAAACGTGTCCTGTCATTCATTAAATTAGTGTAAAACAAAATAACAATTTTTAAATTGATTTACACTATTGAATAATTGCTTTTTTAGCAGCTAATACTTTTCCGTCTACTATGATATTTACAATGTAAAGTCCAGATTTAAAAGAACTTAAATCTACATCTAAACGTTTACTTTTTGGTTGAGATGAAAAGTTTTTAACTAATTGACCAGACATATTTGAAACCTGTATGTCTATAGTTTTATAATCTTTAATTAATTTCAATTGAAAACGTCCTGTTTTTGATGGGTTTGGATAAAGCTTTTCTGTAATTAAATCTGATTTGAAATTTTTAATACTATCATCTTTTGAAATAGTATAACAATTAGTTGTAAATCTACAACAAACTGTTTTACAAAAGTTTTTGTAGAAGTACCATATCCTACAACAAACACCTCATCCAAAGAGACATTCCCTCCCAAAACAATTGATAAATCCTTCTTATTCCGAACTGCAATTTCTTTTGAAGTATATCCTACATAAGATATCAAAAGCGTATCTGTTGGTTTTACTTTAATTTTAAAATTGCCATCAATATCTGAAATCGTTCCAATTTTCGAATTCTTAATAACAATATTAGCTCCAGATAGCACTCCAATTTCATCTAAAACAGCGCCTTTAATATTAGCTTGTGAAAAAGTTATAAATGGAATTAATACTAAAAAAAGTGTAGTTACTAGTTTCATAATTTCTATTTTTTGGTTTATACTTCAAACCTAGTTGAAAACAGAAATACATAAAACTTTAAATGAGGGAATGCAACCTTTTGATAAGTGAACTGTCTATAATAAAAAAACAGAGCTTTTTTAAACACTTTAAAGTAAGAGTATTTTTATATTAGCTCTTTAATCTTATAATTTTCAAAAATCAACAACATGAAAAAATTAGTATTAGTATTAGCAATTGCTGCATTTAGTTTTATTGAAACTAGTGCTCAAGTAGAATTTAAAGTAGTGACAAGTGTAGAATCTATTGTACCTAGTGGATTAGGGCGTTCTAGAATTATTAGTGCAAACGACACTAAAGATTACAAAGAATACACAACTACACAAACCGAAGAAGATAATACTCGAAATAAATCTAAGCGTGGAGATATTAGAGTTAAAGGTTTTGATGAAACTAAACTTTTAAACTTCTTCAATATTGGTGGTATTCGTTTTCAAAATATTGCAGCAAATGATGCACTAATTGAATCTAAAATCAATACCATGATTGAAGAAGGCTGGGAACTAGCTTTTGTAACAAGTGCAGTAGAAAGTGCTGGAAAAGGAGATAACCAAGGTATATTCATTACTAGATACCTTTTCAAAAGAAATAAAAAATAAGTTACTGAAATAATTCCGAAAGTTTTCGGGACAGTAAGACAAATTAAAACAAAAAATGCCTCGCAAAAGCAAGGCATTTTTTTATCACTTATAAATAGAATAAACTATCCATTAATAATTTTCTCTTGGTGGTTAATCGATTCTTGATGAACCGCTTTAAACATTCTTAAGATAAACTCTTCACTTAAACCGTGTTGCTCACCTTCTAAAACCATTTTTCCAAGGATTTCATTCCAACGTTTAGATTGTAAAACAGCAACATTCTTTTGCTTTTTAAGTTTCCCAATCCCATCAGAAGTTTTCATACGTTGCCCTAATAACTCCAAAATTTGATTATCAACAACATCAATCTGAGCTCTCAAGTTATTTAAAGCACTATTGTATTCTGCTTCAGCATTAGTTTCTTTTCTTATTTTCAAATCCTTCATAATTTGAACTAAAGTCGATGGTGTAACCTGCTGCGCAGCATCACTCCAAGCATTATCAGGATCGTAATGTGTTTCAATCATCAACCCATCAAAATTCAAATCTAAAGCGTTTTGAGACACATCAAAAATCATTTCTCTATTACCAGTAATATGCGACGGATCGTTAATTAAAGGAATATCAGGGAACTTATTTTGAAACTCAATAGCCAATTGCCATTCTGGAATATTTCTATATTTCGTTTTTTGGTAGGTAGAAAACCCTCTATGAATAGCCCCAATATTTTTAACACCAGAACTATAAATACGTTCAATACCACCTAACCATAACGATAAATCAGGGTTCACAGGGTTTTTAACCAATACAGGTTTATCAGTACCACCCAAAGCATCAGCAATCTCTTGCATAATAAAAGGCGATACTGTAGAACGCGCACCAATCCACAATAAATCAATATCATGCTCTAAAGCTAATTTTACATGAGCTGCATTTGCAACCTCTGTACACACCTTCATTCCAGTTTCTTCTTTAACCTTTTGCAACCATTTTAAGCCCAATGCTCCAACACCTTCAAAATTCCCCGGACGTGTTCTTGGTTTCCAAATACCAGCTCTAAAATAACTTACATCAGTATCTTTCAATTCATGAGCAATTTTCAAAACCTGCTCCTCAGTTTCTGCGCTACACGGACCTGCTATTACTAACGGATGATCTAAATTCAAATCATCTAACCAGGTTCTCATTTTTTTTGTGTTTTCCATTTTTACTTAATATTTAGCCGCTAAGCCATTCTGTTTTCTAATTATTTTTTTACTCTTTATTCTCTTTTTTTGGGCGTTACCACAAGGGTCGGGCTGTGGGCTTTCCTCTGTAATCCCTAACGCGGGCATATCTGCCATTGTTCAACTGTTACTAATTTATTTCTCATCTTCTATCAACCCTACTTTTAGTTTATTTGTTTAACTGTACTTTCCGATTAAACAGTTCAACAAATAAACAAATCCACAACCGCTAAATTATTCCATTCAATATATCTTTAATATGGTTGGTGTTTTTCATCTCATCAAAGATCGCCTCAAAGTTATCATCTTTCATCAAATCTTTAAAATGAGATAAGTTATTTATATACTCTTCTAAGGTTTCAATAACATTAGTTTTATTCTGTTTAAAAATTGGCGTCCACATTTCTGGCGAACTTTTAGCCAAACGCACCGTAGATGCAAATCCACTTCCTGCCATATCAAAAATATCGCGCTCGTTTTTCTCCTTTTCAATTACCGTTTTACCTAGCATAAACGCACTAATATGTGACAAATGAGATACATAAGCAATATGCTTATCATGGTCCACAGGATTCATATATCTAATACGCATTCCAATATCTGTAAATAATTTTAAAGCTTTTTCTTGAAGCTTAAACGTTGTTTTTTCAACCTCACAAACAATGTTAGTTTTACCTTTAAACAACCCTTCAATAGCAGCCGTTGGTCCAGAATGTTCTGTACCAGCAATAGGGTGCATTGCTAAAAAGTTTCTTCGCTTCGGATGGTTTTCAACTACCTTACAAATATCCTCTTTGGTGGAACCCGCATCAACTACCAATCCCGTATCAGATATTTTATCCAAAATGGTAGGCAATAATTTAACCGTAGCATCTACAGGAATAGAAATAATTACCAAATCAGCATGCACAATATCATCAAGAGTGGCTTTTTTTCAATTAAACCTAACTCCAAAGCGGTATCAAGAGTTGTCTCTTTTCTACTTATGCCATGAATAACCACATCTGGATTATGCTTTTTGATATCAATGGCAAGACTACCTCCTATTAAACCGACTCCTATGGCGTATATGTTTTTCATCTTACTTTACTCTTGCTATAGCTTCCTCTAAAATTTCTGTTGATGCACATAAAGAAAACCTAATATAACCTTCTCCTTGAGTTCCAAAAATGGTTCCTGGTGTAATGAATATATGGTTGTTCTTCAATACTAAATCTATAAACTCTTCAGATTTTAAATATGGTGGTAACTTCGCCCATACAAACATACCTGTTGCGTTTTCATCATAGGTACAGTTTAATGCTTCGGCTAATTTCCAAACTAATTCCCGACGTTTTCTGTACACACTATTCAAGGTTACAAACCACATTTCCGAACATTTTAAAGCTTCAATAGCACCTTTCTGAATGCCATAAAACATTCCAGAATCCATATTACTCTTCACTTTTAAAACATTACTAATATGCTCGCTATTTCCTAAAAGCATACCAACACGCCATCCTGCCATGTTAAAAGTTTTACTCAATGAGTTTAACTCTAAACATACATCTTTTGCACCTTCAACACTTAAAATACTTTTTGGGTTATCATTCAATACAAAACTATACGGATTATCGTTTACAATTAAAATATTGTTTCGTCTTGCAAAAGTCACTAAATCTTCAAAAACAGTTTCTGTTGGTTTTGCTCCCGTTGGCATATGCGGATAATTTACCCACATTAACTTTACCTTACTTAAATCTTTTTGTTCTAAGGCCTTAATATTTGGCATCCAGTTATTTGAAGCATCCAAATCATATAAAACACCCTTTGCTCCTACCAATTTTGTTACGGATTGGTATGTTGGATAGCCAGGATTTGGAATTAAAACTTCATCACCTTCATTTAAATATGCCATTGAAATATGCATAATACCTTCCTTACTGCCCATTAAAGGCAATATTTCATTGGCAGCATTTACATTGACAGAAAAATGCGTACTGTAAAAACTAGATATCGCTTCTCTTAATTCTGGCAAACCTTGGTAACTCTGATATTTGTGAGCTGTAGTATCAACCAAACTATCTTTAATGGCATCAACAACACGTTGTGGCGGCATTAAATCTGGGCTTCCAATACCTAAATTAATAATAGGTTTACCACTTGCAATAAGTAGTCCAACCTCTCTTAGTTTTTTAGAGAAATAATATTCTTCTACGGTATGTAATCGGTTCGCTACGGCTATCATAACTTGGCATTTTTATATTCTCCTAAAACCTTAAATTCTTCGCTCATAATATCTATGACAGAGGTTGCTTTTTTGAAATCTTCAAAATCTTCAAAAGTTACATCAACAAAAAAGGCATATTTCCAAGGTGTTTTTATAATTGGTAACGACTGTATTTTGGTTAAATTCAATTTACAATCGCTCATCACATTCAAAATAGTGGCTAAACTTCCACGCTTATGATCAGCCACAAACTTAATTGATGCTTTATTTATTTCGTGTTCTGGCACTTCAGAATTTGTACGTTTTACTATTGCAAAACGTGTTTCGTTATTTTTAATAGTTTGAATACTATGTGCCAAAACTTCCAATTCAAAAATATCTGCTGCCATTACACTTGCAATTGCACCAATGTTTTTAAGCTGGTTTTTCTGAATACGTTCTGCTACCTCTGCAGTATCTTTATCTTCTACCAACTTAATATGTGGGTACTGTCTAAAAAACGCTTTACATTGTAACAATGCCATAGGGTGCGAATACACTTCTTTTATATCATCAATACTCTGATTAGGTAACGCCATTAAATTATGCTGAATATCTAAATAATGTTCGCCTACAACATGAAGGTTATGATCATCTATCAATGCATAATTAGGAATTATAGAACCCGCAATAGAATTCTCTAACGCCATAATTGCTGCATCACATTCTTTTGAGAGTAGTGAATCTACAACGCGATCAAAAGTCATACACTCAATGATATCGACAGGATTATTAAAAAACTCCCGAGATACTATATGGTGGAAAGACCCTTTGGCTCCTTGTATGGCTACAGTTTTAATCATATAAAAAAAGTCTCGATTTTCATCGAGACTTGCATTTAAAATATATTGTTATAATTTATACACACAACGTCTCGATTTCTTTACTAAAAAAGAAATAAAAAAAGTTAAAATATGTATAATATGTTGTCGTTCTCATAATTACGGTGGCTAAAGTAATTAATATTTTAAGAAATCAAAATACAATAAAAGATTTTTTTAGAGTTTATTAAAAGTTTTAAAGATTTTATACCAAAATTTAGATTACGTTACATAATCACTATTTTTGACAAAACAATTTCACAATATGTCTATTGAAGTCAACAACATTTCAAAACTTTACGGTAATCAGAAAGCCCTCAACAACATTTCATTCAATGTTGAGCAGCCAGAAATTGTTGGTTTTTTAGGACCTAATGGCGCTGGAAAATCTACTATGATGAAGATTTTAACAACCTACATCAAGCCTTCATCTGGAGAAACAAAGGTTAACGGTTACGATTCTGACCAACTTCAAGGTATTCAAAAAAGTGTGGGTTATTTACCAGAACATAACCCTTTGTACTTAGACATGTACATAAAGGAATATTTAAGTTTTAATGCTGGAATCTATAAAGTTGAAACCTCTAGAATTAATGAAGTTGTTGAATTAACTGGATTAACTCCCGAGATTCATAAAAAAATCGGACAACTCTCAAAAGGATATCGTCAACGTGTTGGTTTAGCAACGGCTTTATTACACGACCCAGAAGTGTTAATTTTAGACGAACCTACTACTGGTTTAGATCCAAATCAACTAATAGATATTAGAAACCTCATTAAATCTATTGGAAAAACTAAAACCGTTTTTCTATCTACACATATTATGCAAGAGGTAGAAGCCATGTGTGATCGTGTTATTATTATTAATAAAGGAGAAATTGTTGCCGACAAAAAATTAAAAGAATTAAGAAACGAAAAAGAACAAGTTGTAATTGTAGAATTTGATTATCGGATTGAAGATGCCTTTTTACTAAAACTACCAAAGGTTACGAAAGTGGTAAATACTTATGATTTTGTTTATGAGATTACATTTAGAACTGCTGAAGACATGCGCTCTTATGTATTCGATTTTGCACATGACAATCAATTGAAAATTTTACAATTGAATCAGAAAAATGTGAGTTTGGAGAGTTTGTTTAGAGATTTAACCACTAAATAATTTTTTACAACAAACTACTACCCAACAATAAATTGATTAATATCCTTTTGAGCAGTTTTTAAAGATTTTAAAATAAAATCCATATTTATTTCTTTTTCTAAGCTTGAAGAAAATACTGAAATTGCCAAAACACCAGTTAAATCTGAATTAGAAAATCCAACCGGAACAGCAATATCGGTAATTCCACTAGTAAGTTTACTTTTAGCAAACCGAAACCCTTGTTGTTCTGCGTCTTTAATTTCATCCAAAAACACCATCTTTTCTGCTTCATTCCATGTTTTAAAATGCGCATCTCTCGATAAAATATCAGTTCTTCTCTCTTCTTTTAACATAGACAAAAGAGTTATCCCAGATGTTGTTTTTGATAACGGGAAATGTGTTCCCTCCTCAATAGACAATGAAACAGCACTAGGGCTTCGCTCTTGAGAAATCACTAAAAGCTGGTCATTATTCATAATACTTAAATGACAGGATTGTCTTGTCTCTTCCGATAATATTTGCATAGGATATCTAGCCACACGCTTTAACTCATCAAAAGGCGTATGGGTATGAGACAAACTATACATTTTAAGTGACAGTCTATATTTTCCAGCACTAACTCCTCGTAAAACATAACCACGCTCCTCTAAACAAACTAACATTCTGTAAATTTCACTTGGTGTTCTATTTATGCCTTGTGCAATCTCTACTTGAGATAAAGGCACACCTTCTTTAGATAAATACTCAAGTATATCTAATCCCTTATCAAGTGCCGGTGCATTATATTTCATCTTTTGAGTCTCTGCCATTTTCAATCAATTATGACAAATCTAATAAAAATGAATTATTTCTTTTAAATTTCATATATAAAATATACTTTTGTATATAAATTATTTAACATCAACTAAACAAACCACGTATGGCAAATCCAATTCTCGGCACACTAATTCACGCTGTTGGAGGAGTTGCGGCTTCAACCTGCTATGTCCCTTTTCAAAAAGTAAAAAAATGGTCTTGGGACTCTTATTGGATTGTTCAAGCCTCTTTTGCTTGGTTTATATTTCCATTTTTAATCGGATTTCTTACAGTACCAAACCTTATGGATGTGTTCTCAGAAGCATCCTCAGAAGTTTTAATCAATGCCACATTACTGGGTGCCGTATATGGCTTTGGAGGCATGTGCTTTGGCTTCGCCATTAAACATATTGGCTACTCTTTAACATATACTATCTCTATTGGTATTTCTGCTATTTTAGGAACCATTGTTCCTTTAATAATGCACGATGAGTTTTCTGAAAAATTATATGGCGCTGGTGGTTATACTATTTTCTTCGGCATGTTTATGGCTTTAATAGGTATCATTATTTGTGGTGTTGCGGGCTACAGAAAAGAAAAGGATTTAAAAAACAATAATGCAAATGATGGAGAGCCACTAACCTTTAACATGAAAAAAGGGTTAACGCTTACCTTAATCGCAGGTGTTTTATCTGCTGTTTTCGGAATTTCTTTAGAAGTTGGTGCTCCAGTAGCTGAAATTGCAAGCGAATACGGCGCAGGAAACTTTGAAGGTAATGCCAACCTCATCCTTTCAACAGGTGGTGCATTCATTACCAACTTTATATGGTTTACCATTGCTGGATTAAAAAACGGTACTTTAAAAGAATTAGTTGATGTAAAAGGTGTTGGCAAAAAAATTTCATATTAAATTTTGTGATGTCCATATTAAGTGGTGCCTTATGGTATGGTCAATTTTTCTTTTATGGCATTGCACATGTGCAAATGGGCGCATACAAGTTTGCCAGTTGGGTCCTACACATGTCTATGCTTATATTCTTTAGCTACATTGTTGGTATCATTATGAAAGAATGGAAACTAGTATCAAAGCGCACCAACACCACCTTAATTATAGCACTTTTAATATTGGTTATATCCTTTGTAATTATGGCATATGGTAGCTGGTTAGGAAGCGAAACAACAAGTCATTAATAATATTGAGTTAAATTATAAAAATGATTACAAAACACGTACAATTAAAAGGAATTACTTGGAATCATAGTAGAGGATTTACATCTATGGTTGCTACAGCACAACGTTTTTCTGAATTAAACCCAAATGTTGATATTACTTGGGAAAAACGCTCGCTTCAAGCCTTTGCTGATGAGCCAATAAATGAATTAGCAAAACGTTACGATTTATTAATTATAGATCATCCTTTGGGCTGGATTTGCGGGAAAAAACAATGTGATTTTACCTTTAGATGAATATCTTCCGAAGGAATTCATGAAAGATTTGGAAGAAAACTCCGTGGGTCGCTCTCACGAAAGCTATTCATCTAATGGACACCAATGGGCATTAGCAGTTGATGCGGCAACTCCTGTAGCTGCTAGCAGACCTGATATTTTAAGAGACAAAGGATTAAAATTACCTAAAACTTATGATGATTTGTTAGCTCTTGCTAAACAAGGTTTGGTTATTATGCCTGGGATTCCTCAAGATACATTAATGAATTTTTATATGATGTGTTGTAATTTAGGTGAAAAGGTTTGTACTTCTGATGAGCACGTTGTTAGTGAACAAATAGGAGTTAAAGCTTTGCAATTATTAAGAGCTTTAGCTGTTGAAATGGATTCGCAAATTTTTGATTGGAATCCAATTCAGATTTATGAAGCTATGACACAAACTGACAAATACGTTTATTGCCCATGGGCTTATGGCTACACCAACTACAGCAGAAAAGGATACGCTCGGAAACTGTTGTATTTTCATGATATGATAGAAATTAATGGCGTTGGTGCAATTTCCACTTTGGGAGGAACAGGTTTAGCGGTTTCAGCAGAAACAAAAGAAATAGAAACGGTTATGAAGTATGTGGAATATGTAGGTTCGGAAGCTTGTCAAAAAACAGTTTTTTTTGATAATGGCGGACAACCAGGACATAGAAAAGCTTGGACAGACGAGCATACCAATAGTTTAACTGCTAATTTTTTCAAAAACACATTACCAGGTTTAGACCGTGCATTTTTACGTCCGCGTTACAACGGACACATGTATTTTCAAGACAGAGCTGGAGCGCCAATTAGAAACTATTTAATGCATGGTGGCGATGAGAAAACGTTGCTAGACAAATTAAATGTTTTATATAAAAAATCACTAGATATTTAATTAGAATGAAACCATTAGAAGGCATTTTAGTTCTTGAGTTTGCACAATTTATGGCTGGTCCCTCAGCTGGATTAAAATTGGCAGATTTAGGAGCAAGAGTTATAAAAATAGAACGTCCAAATACTGGTGAAGCAGGACGACAAATAGCACTTAAAAATCTATTTCTAGACGGAAGTAGTTTGGTATTTCATACCGTAAATAGAAATAAAGATTCTTACGCTGCAAACCTAAAAGACCCTGAAGATTTAGAGCGTGTAAAAAAGCTGATTGCACAAGCCGATGTAATGACACATAACTTCCGACCTGGAGTTATGGAAAAAATTGGTTTAGATTATACCACAACACAACATATAAATCCAAAATTAGTTTACGCTACAGTTACAGGTTATGGCACTAAAGGTCCATGGGCAAAAAAACCAGGGCAAGATTTACTAATTCAAGCCATGTCTGGCTTTACAAATTTAACTGGAAATCGTGATGACGCCCCTACACCCATTGGTGCTGCGGTTTCAGATATTATTACAGGTACACATTTAGCACAAGGTATTTTAGCAAGCTTGGTTAGGCGTGCTAAAACAAATAAAGGAGCTTTGGTTGAAGTGAGTCTTTTAGAATCTACTCTAGATCTACAGTTCGAAGTAATCACCACCTATCTTAATGATGGAAACCACCCCCTAAAACGTGCTAAAAAAGGTGCTGCAAATCCATATTTGGGTGCACCTTATGGCGTTTACCAAACTAAAGACAGCTATATTTCAATAGCGATGGGCTCCTTATTAAAACTTGGCAAAATTATGGATTGTCTAGAAATCCAAAACTATCAAGATGAAAAAACATGGTTTACAAAACGTGATGAAATCATGGATATTTTAAGAGACAAAATCATCACAAAATCAAGCAATGAATGGTTACAAATTTTAAGACCAGAAGGTATTTGGTGCTCAAATGTATTTGATTACGAAAAACTACTCAAACATGATGCATATCAAGTTCTTAAAATAGATCAAAAACTACCTTTACTTTCAGGTGAAGAAGTACATACTTTAAGATGCCCTATCAGAATGAATAACGAACGTATTTTTTCTAATAAACCTGCTCCAAGAGTTGGTCAGCATACCGAAGACATTATTAAAGAATTCAATCTATAATTTGACATGAAACCATTACAAGACCTTTTAGTTATAGATTTAAGTCAGTTTTTATCAGCACCATCAGCTACTTTAAGACTAGCAGATTTAGGTGCAAGAGTTATAAAAGTAGAACGCCCTGAAATTGGTGATATTTGTAGACAACTCTATGTTTCAAATGTGAATTTAAATGGAGAATCTTCCATATTTAGAGCTATAAATAGAAACAAAGAAAGTTTTCAAGCAGATTTAAAAAATGACAGAGATAAACAACGTGTTTTAAAACTTATTGAAAAAGCCGATGTTTTGGTACATAATTTCAGACCAGGCGTTATCGAGCGTTTAGGTTTTGATTATGAGACCATAAAAGCCATCAATCCAAATATTATTTACGGTAGTATTACTGGTTATGGAGAAGAAGGGCCTTGGCGCACAAAACCTGGTCAAGATTTGTTAGCGCAATCTCTATCTGGCGTTACGTGGTTAAGCGGTATTGAAGGTAGCGGGCCTACACCTATTGGTTTAGCATTAGTAGATATTTTATCTGGTGCGCATTTGACTCAAGGTATATTGGCTGCTCTAGTTAAACTTTCAAAAACAGGAGAAGGCAGTAAAGTATCAGTAAATATGCTAGAATCTATTTTAGATTTTCAGTTTGAATCCATAACCACATTTTATCATGATGGTGGACAACCAACAGTTAGACCAAAAAACAATAGTGCCCACGCTTATTTAGGAGCACCATATGGCATTTATAAAACTAAGAACGGGTATTTAGTTTTGGCTATGGGATCAATTCCTTTTCTTGGAGAACTATTAGGATGTGAACCTCTAAAAGCATACACAGAAATTCCTTCTTGGTTTACGAAAAGAGATGAAATAAAAAAGGTTTTAGCTAATCATTTAATTACGGATACTTCTGAAAAATGGTTATCCATTTTAGAACCTGCCGACATTTGGTGTGCTAAAGTTATGGATTGGAAAACTCTGTTTTCAGAAGAAGGTTTTAAAGTGCTAGATATGATTCAAAAAGTTACAATGAGTGATGGGTTTGAATACAAAACTACGCGTTGCCCAATTAAAATTGATGGCAAGTATCTAACCTCACCAATTGGTTCTCCTAAACTTGGTGAAAACACAGAATCTATTGTAAAAGAACTGATTGATTAAATGGCACAGCATAAATTCAGAATAGCAGTTAGAAAATTTGACGCCTTTGAAAGCGCTATTGCTGAAATATGGGATTTATTTTGTAAAAAAACAGGCTGCAAACTAGAACTTGAAGCCATTCCTTTAGACCTACATCCTTTGTACGATACAATTCTTAAAGAAAAAGGCTTATCAAATGGAAACTGGGATGTTTCACTAATTAATACAGATTGGATTACTGAGGCTTACACTACAAATGCTATTGAAGATTTAACACCTTACATTAAAAACAACCCACCTCAAGGTTTTCCAGATGGATGGTCTCGCTCATTGTTATACAAGCAGGAATTTGACAATAAAACAGTAGGTCTTCCTTTTCATGATGGGCCAGAATGCTTAATTTATAGAAAAGATTTATTTGATTCAATGGAAGAAAAAATAAATTTTTATGCTGAACATGGAAAAGAACTTAAAATCCCAGAAACTTGGGATGATTTAATACAGGTTGCAGAATTTTTCAACAGACCAAATGACAATCTCTATGGAACAACATTTGCTGCTTATCCTGATGGACACAATACTGTTTTCGATTTCTGCTTACAACTTTGGACTCGCAATGGGGAACTTTTTGATGACAACAAAAACATCAAATTAAATTCTGAAGAAGCCATGGAAGGCATGACCTTTTATCGTAAGGCGCTAAAAAACAATAATGCTATACATCCAGATTCACGCGATTTCGATTCGGTAAAATCAGGAATAGCATTCGCTAATGGCGAACTTGCAATGATGGTTAATTGGTTTGGTTTTGCTTCTATGTGTGAATTTATAAAAGATTCTAAAGTAAAAGGGAAAGTAGATATCACAAATATCCCTGCTGGCCCAAATGGAGAAGGCTCCTCATTAAATGCCTACTGGATGTACGTTATTGGTAGCGGAAGCCAACACAAAGATTTGGCTTACGAATTCATCAAATTCGCAGTAAATGAAGCGAATGACAAATTGCTAACCCTTAAAGGTGCTATTGGTTGCCGAAAATCTACATGGCATGACACCGATGTCAATAAAGAAGTTCCTTATTATCACAAATTAGAAGAATTACACAAAGAACACGATCGCTTCCCAGAAAAAGCAATTGGTCTGAAATAGCCGATATTATAGATGCATTAGTACTAAAAGTCATTAATACTTCAGAAAAAATTAAGACTATATTAGATGATGCTCAAAAAGAAACACATCGCATTGAAAACATATAATTATGGAGTTAATTTATAAACCAGAATTACCCAAAGAAAATCGCCCCATTTATATTATTGGAGCTGGTGGTATAGTACGAGATGCACATTTACCAGCATATAAAAATGCAGGCTTTACTGTTGAAGGCATTACTAATAGGACCAAACAACGCGCTACAGATTTAGCTAAAAGTTATAACATTCCAAATGTTTACGATAATCTAGAAGATATGGTTGCAGATGCACCAGAAAATGCAGTTTTCGACTTAACATTAATGCCAAATCAGTTTATTTCTACTTTAGAAGTATTGCCCGATGAAGCTGCCGTATTAATTCAAAAACCAATGGGTGATAATTATAAGCAAACCTTGGAGATTTTAGAAGTTTGCAGACGTAAAAAACTAAAAGCCTCAATTAACTGTCAGATGCGTTTTGCACCCTATGTTATGGCTGCTAAAAATTTAATTAAACAAGGGCATATTGGTGAGCTTTATGATTTTGAAATACGCCTAACCACATACACACCTTGGGAATATTTCCCTAATGTAGTTAATCATCCACGTTTAGAAATCCAGCAGCACAGTATTCACTATATAGATTTAATTCGTTCATTTTTAGGAAACCCTAAAAAAGTATATTCAAAAACATTGAAGAATCCTGAAAAATCAATGTCATCCACTAGAACAACAACTATAATGGATTATAGTGATTCCATGAGAGCAATTATCAATACCAATCACGACCATAATTTTGGAGATAAAAATCAAGAAAGCTTTGTGAAATGGGAAGGCACTAAAGGGGCAATTAAAGCTAGAATCGGTTTACTTTTAGATTATCCTAACGGAAAACCAGACTTATTTCAATATTGCATTGTTGAGGAAGGCAAATCTCATGAATGGGTAGAAGTTGAACTTGAAGGCTCATGGTTTCCAGATGCTTTTGTAGGCACTATGGCTTCGTTAATGCGCTATGTTGAAGGCTCAACAAACGAACTACCAACTAGCGTTGAAGATGTAGTACACTCTATGGCAATTGTTGAAGCGGCTTATGATTCAAATGACAATGGAGGGGTTACTCCTATTTATGATATATAAAACATAACGACACTTAATTAATATCTATTTTTAAATAAGTTAAAAAATAAACTATGCCATTTCATTATAGTCAAATTAACAGATTAGGCATCATAACTATTGATAAAGCACCCGCTAATAGTTATGACATTCACTTTTTCAACGCATTCATTACACTCTTAAAAGACATTAAAAAGGATGATAGCATTTCGGTTATACTAATTCAAAGTGCAATCCCAAAATTTTTCTGTGCTGGTGCCGACATAAAAGTGTTTAATAAAAACACTCCTGAACAAAATAAAGAAATGGTGGTAATGGCTAATAAAGTTGCGAACAAAATAGCCAAAAGCCCCAAAATAATTGTGGCTTTTTTAAATGGTCATACACTTGGTGGTGGTTTGGAACTTGCTATGGCATGCGATATTAGAATCGCTTCTAATAAAAAGTTTTTATTAGGCCTCCCTGAAGTTAACTTAGGATTAATGCCTGGAAATGGTGGTATTCCAAAATTGGTGCAACTTATTGGCAGCTCTAGAGCTTTAGAATTATTAGTATCTGGAGACACAATTTCTTCTGAAGACGCTCATAATTTTGGACTCATCACCAAATTATTCTCAGAAAAAGACGCTGAAGAAAAGGCTTTAGAATATGCTAAAAACCTATCCAATGGTCCAAAAAAAGCAATGGCTGCCATTAAAAAAACGATTAGAAAAGGTGTTGGTATGTCTTTAAAAGACTTCTTAGATTTAGAAAGAAGAAACGTGAATAAATTATATGACACTTTTGATGCTAAAGAAGGGTTTCAAGCATTTTTAGAGAAACGCAAACCCAACTTTGAATAACATTTTAACAGCTAAACTATGAAGGACACAAACATAAAACACTATTCGTGCTACATCAATGGAGAATGGTTGGATGATAATACTAGAGATATTATAGAGGTAGAAAATCCAGCAGATAATGAGGTATTTGCAACAGTAACTGCCTGTACCAAAGACGATGTACAACATGCTTTAGAAACTTCAGAAAAAGCACAAAAATCTTGGAGTTTGACACCTGCAAATACTAGGGCTCAATATATCTATGAAATTGCAAACAAACTAAAATCTGAACGTGAGCATTTTGCAAAACTTCTAGTTATGGAACAAGGCAAAACGTATCCAGAGGCGCTAGGTGAAGTAGACGATACTGTTACTTACATGACTTATTCTGCCGAAGGTGCACGTAGAATTCAAGGTGCCATATTTCCAGCAGAAACTGCTAATAAAAGATTATCTATTTACAAAGTGCCTTATGGTGTCACGGTTGGTTTATGCGCTTTTAATTACCCACTAGCTTTAATTGGCAGAAAAGTTGGGCCAGCGCTAGCTACAGGAAATACTATGATTATTAAGCCTCATGAGTTAACGCCTATTACAGCCTCAGAATTTTGTCGCTTAGTTGATGAATCTAGTATTCCTAAAGGTGTAATAAATATGGTGTCTACAAAAACTGCAGACGCCGCATCATTGTTAGTTGAAAGTCCTATAACCAAATTAATTTCTTTAACAGGAAGCACTAGAGCGGGTAGAGCTATGTATCGTGCAGCTGCTGAAAATATTACAGGTTTAATTTTAGAATTAGGAGGAAAAGCACCTTTTATTGTTTGTAAAGATGCCGATATAGATAAAGCTGTTGAAGCTGCAGTAATTTCAAGATATGCTAATTGCGGACAAGTGTGTATTTGTAATGAAATGGTGTTTGTAGATGAAAAAGTTGCAGATGAATTCACCGAAAAAGTAATAAAAAGAACCCAACAAATTAAAGTAGGAGATCCTTTTGACACTTCAGTAAATATGGGGCCTAATGTTAGTAAATTAGGTTTAAATCGTGTTGATGACCTCGTAAAACAAAATATTGAGCAAGGTGCAGAAGTACTATTAGGAGGTGGTAGACCAGATGGTGCTTATTTTGAAAAAGGTAATTGGTACAAACCTACTATTTTAGGAAATGTAAAAGGTAAT
Organism: Jejuia sp. G7-7; assembly: GCF_055808955.1. Classification (NCBI taxonomy): domain Bacteria; kingdom Pseudomonadati; phylum Bacteroidota; class Flavobacteriia; order Flavobacteriales; family Flavobacteriaceae; genus Jejuia; species Jejuia sp. G7-7. The sequence continues at coordinate 1,533,057 of NZ_JBVVSZ010000002.1, read as the reverse complement.
GATGCCACAATTAGTCAAGAATTATTTGCACCAGTAATGCCTATTGTAAAGGTTGATGGTTTTGAAGAAGCTGTAGCACTTGCAAATGATAGAGAGGAAGGCTTATCGGCTTATTTATATTCAAACGATTATAAAATTCACCAAAAAGCTATAGACTCTATGGAAGTAGGTACTATTTTCATAAACCAAATGATTATTGGTAATATTCAAGGCTATCATTCGGGACATAAAACCTCTGGAACAGCAGGTGAAGATGGTGTTTACGGATTAGACCATTATCTACAAAAAAGAACGATTTATTTAAACTACGAATAATTTTACGACATGCATATAAAATCCCAATTTTACGAAGATTACAAACTAGGTCATAAAAGAGAGACCTTAGGGCGAACCATTACCGAAACCGATTTTGTGGTTCATGCAGGACATACAGGTGATTATTTCCCACATCATATGGACGCTGAATGGTGTACTTCACAGCCATTTAAGCAGCGCATTGCTCATGGTACATTAACATTTGCTGTTGGTATTGGCATGACAGCTACTGAAATAAATCCAGAAGCTTTTTCAAAGGGATATGACCGATTACGTTTTATTAAACCCGTACATATAGGTGACACCATTAGGGTAGTTGTTACTATTTCAGAGAAAAAAGAATACAAACGCCCCGAACTAGGTCATATCAACGAACATGTTGAAATCTTCAACCAAAAAGATGAATTGGTTTTAGTATGTGATCACATTTTATTAGCCAAGAAAAAGAACATATAGAAAACAACTAAACCTAAAAAATGAGAATATTAATATCATTACTTCTTATTTCAATTTTGTTAGCATGTAATGACAAAACTAAAAAACAAGAAGGCAAAAAAGATTCAGAAAAAACTTCAATTACTTATGAAGCTGATTGGGAATCTTTAAAGAAACACGAAACACCAGAATGGTTTTTAGATGCTAAATTTGGCATCTATTGCCATTGGGGACCTTACTCTGTTCCTGAATTCGAAAACGAATGGTATGCACGCTGGATGTATGTAAATGCCGATAATCCAGAAGCTAAAAACGGTAAACCAAACAAGTTTTATGAGCATCATGTAAAAACGTATGGCCCTTTAAATGAATTTGGGTATAAAGATTTCATTCCCATGTTTACCGCTGAAAAATTTGATGCAGCAGAATGGGCAGATTTATTTCAAAGATCTGGTGCTAAATTTGCAGGACCAGTTTCTGAACATGCCGATGGATTCGCCATGTGGGATAGTGATTTAACTGAGTGGGATGCGAAAGACATGGGCCCCAAACGAGATATCATGGGAGAACTATCCAAAGAAATCCGTAAAAGAGACATGAAATTTATTGCTACCTATCACCGCCAATGGTTATTTGGATGGTATCCAACTTGGGATAAGACTACTGATGCTTCTGACCCAAAATACGCAGGTTTATATGGACCAAAACTCAAAAAAGGTGACAATCAAATGCCTAAAAGTAAGCATGAGATAGATCAAGGACTTAATCGTTATTATCCAGTTGCAGATAAATCTTTTAATGATGAATGGCTAAACAGGTTAAAAGAAATTATTGACAAATACGACCCAGACTTAGTTTGGTTTGACAACAAAATGGATGTTGTTAGTGAAGCTCACAGAAAAGGGTTTTTACAATATTATTACAATGAAGCAGAAAAGAAGAACCAAGAAGTAGTATCTACTTACAAATTCTACGATTTTGCTGAAGGAACAGCTGTTTATGATTTAGAACGCGCTAGAATGAGTGAAAAGAAAGATTTTCCTTGGTTAACAGATGACTCTATCGATTGGAAATCATGGAGCCATATTAGTAATCCTGACTATAAATCTACTAACCGTTTAATTGATTTTTTAGTTGATGTTGTGAGTAAAAATGGCGCAGTACTATTAAATATTACTCCTAGAGTTGATGGCACAATCCCTGAACCTGTAAAAGAACGTCTCTTAGAAATGGGACAATGGTTAAAAGTTAACGGAGAAGCTATTTATGGCACACGTACTTTTGATATTTATGGTGAAGGTGACGCAAAGGTTGTGGAAGGCCATTTAAGCGAGCGAGAAAATGCCGACAATACGTCTAAAGACATTCGATTTACAACAAAAGGAGAAACTCTTTTCGCTATAGCTTTAGATTGGCCAGAAGACAACAAATTGATTATTAAATCCTTAAAAAAGGAAACCTCTTTTTAAATAAAGACATAAAATCAATTGACTTTTTAGGAGGTCAAAAAAACTTAAAATTTAAAGTTAAAGAAGATGGTCTTCATATTCAACTTCCAGAGAAAGTAGGAGCCCATGCTTTTGCGTTTAAAATTAGCATCAACTAAACTTTAAACTAAGCAATGTTGATTTCAGCTTCTCCCTTATCATTTAATGGACAAGCTTATTTTATTCAAACTAGTGTTTGATTAAGCATAATATTAGCAAATATACCCGCGTTAGGGATTGAGGGATTTGTTGAAGCTCCCCGACGTAGGAGGGAGCGACTCCGAAAGCCCGACCCCTTTTCGGGGTAACGCCCTAATTAAAACATACGCAAACTGGTGATGTAATGGTTTTATTTCTGCTTTTTTCTTCTAACTTTCCGTTTGAATTAATAGCATAACTTACGACTTCGTTAGAATCTTGTAGGCAAGCTATTAGCCAATTACCGTCAGGAGTAATATTAAATTCCCTTAATGTTTTGCCATTTGTTTTTTGACTGTCTAACACTAGCAATTCATCATCAGATATTTCGAAAATAGTAATGGCATCAATTGTTCTATTGCCAACATATAAAAACTTTCCGTTGGGATGAATTCTAATGGCTGAACCACTTGGCAATTCTTTAAAGGTTTCTGGTAGCGAGTTATATAGTTTTTTAAAATGAAACTTTTCGCCTTTTAGTTTTAAAACCGCAACATTCCCTGTTAATTCATTCATAACATATGCTAAATCACCTTTTTTATTAAACACAATATGGCGCGGACCATTGCCTTCTGGAATGGTAATATCATGTTCTGGTTTTGGAGTTAGAATATCTTTTTCAAAATTGTAAGCTTTAATAGTATCGATGCCCAAATCTGGTACAAAAACAGACTTATTATTAGGATGGATAACTGCCTGATGTGCATGTGGCGCTTCTTGTCTATTTTTATTTATACTGCTTCCTGAATGTTTAAAATTATAATTGTTTTTGAGAATTTCTCCATTATCATTTAAAGGAAACGACAGCAAGTTTCCGGAACCATAACAGGCGATAAGCAAACTTTTGTTATGTAAATTAATGTGACATGGCAAACTTCCATCAACTGCTTTCCTATTTAGAAACTGTAGCTTTCCTTTAGCCTTCACTTTAAACGCACTAACTCTTGGATGGTTTTGTGTTTCCAACTCAGATATGGCATAAAGCATCGATGAATTAGATATAAGATACGCTGAATTTTCAACTTTATACGTTTTAATAGTTTCAATTTTTCCTGTGATTAAATCCATCATTACTGAATAGATACCTTCACCAGAACCCCCGAAATCTTCTGTTAGCATTTCAGTATAACTTCCTATAAAAAAGAATTGTTTACTATTTCTAAAACTCATTATTATTCCAAATTATCAATCGTATAAATTTAGTAAAAACTATATCAAAATTCATCTTTATAACCAATACTATATTATCTTAGATTGCATGATAAAAATCATATTCACAACAATTATAAGACACTAATTTTGTTACGAATTATGTAAATATCTACTAGATAGTTTCTCTTAAGAATATCGGAAAAGTTATCTTTGTAAGACTTCAAAAACAATACAATGAGCAAAGGAATATATGTAGCAACCATTGAACCTAATAGCGGTAAATCTGTTGTAGTTTTAGGTTTAATGCGCATGCTTCTCGGTAAAATAGCTAAAGTAGGCTACTTTAGACCTATTATTGAAGACACCAAAGAAGGGGAAACTGATAACCATATAAATACCGTGGTATCGTATTTTGAAATTGATATCAATTATAAAAAAACCTTTGCATTCACAAGAAGTCAAGTTCTTGATTTATACAATAAAGGTAAATCTGGCGATGTTATTGACGAAATAATTAAGAAATATAAATACCTAGAAGAACGTTTTGACTTCGTTTTAGTTGAAGGCACCGATTTTTCGCATGAAAACTCAAGTTTAGAGCTAGACATCAATCTTTTAATTTCTAAAAATTTAGGTATACCTGCTATAATCGTTTCTCAAGGTGATAAAAAATCTTTAACTGAGATTGTTGATAATGTTCAGTTAGCACATGATACGTTTAAAGAAGAAGTAGATGTGCTTTCTATAATGACCAACAAAATTAATCCAGATGATGTTTCAACTTTAAAATCACTTTTAAAAACTAGAATAAATAACGGTACAGATATTACCGTAATTCCTAAAATTAAAAGCTTAGCTAGTCCAACTATCAAAGAAATCACAAAAAAACTGGATGGAAATATCCTTTTTGGCAAGGATATGATTAACAACCAATCTGAAAATTTTAGTGTAGGTGCAATGCAATTACGCAACTACCTAACTCACTTAAAAGAAAATGCTCTAGTTATTACTCCTGGAGATAGAGCAGATATTATTTTGGGAGCATTACAAGCAAACATATCAAAAAACTACCCGAAAATAGCTGGTATTATTTTAACTGGTGGGTTAATTCCTGAAGATTCTATTTTAAAATTAATTGAAGGACTTTCTAGTGTTGTTCCTATTATTAGTGTTAAAAAAGGCACTTTTGCTGTGACTAATGAAATTGGTAAAATTAGATCTAGAATATATGCTGAAAATGTTGAAAAAATTGAAACTTCAATAGCTACATTTGAAAAACACGTAGCTACTGAAAAAGCTTTCTGAAGACTTAATAACCTTTCAATCAGGTATTTTTACACCTAGAATGTTTCAGTATAACTTACTACAACGTGCCTTAAAAGACAAAAAACATATTGTGCTTCCAGAGGGATATGATGAACGCGTATTACGTGCTACAGCAAGATTAATTGATGCACATGTAGTTGATTTAACTTTAATTGGTGAAAAGGAAAAAATACAAGAACGCTTGATAAAGTATGATATTCCTTTAAACATTAATAACATCAATATCGTTTCTCCTCAAAAATCACCACATTTTAAAGATTATGTAGAAACATTTTATGAGCTCAGAAAACATAAAAACATTAATTTAGATATGGCCAAAGATGCCATGTCTGATGTTTCATATTTTGCAACTATGATGATTTATAAAGGTCATGCTGACGGTATGGTTTCTGGAGCTGTACATACTACCGCTCATACGTTACGCCCTGCCCTACAATTTATTAAAACAAAGCCTGGAGTAAATATTGTCTCTTCTGTATTCTTTATGTGTTTAGAAGATCGTGTTTCTATATTTGGCGATTGTGCCATTAATCCTAACCCAAATGCTGAACAATTAGCAGAAATAGCTATTTCATCAGCAAAAACAGCGCAAGATTTTGGTGTTGAACCTAAAGTAGCGATGTTATCTTATTCTTCTGGTGCATCAGGAAAAGGTGAAGATGTAGAGCGTGTTAGAAAAGCTACCGAAATTGCAAAAGCTAAGGCACCTAATTTGAAAATTGAAGGCCCTATACAATATGATGCTGCTGTTGATATGCGCATTGGAAAAAGTAAATTACCAGATTCTGAAGTTGCAGGACAAGCTAGTGTTTTAATTTTCCCTGATTTAAATACGGGGAACAACACTTACAAAGCGGTGCAACGTGAAACTGGCGCATTGGCAATTGGCCCGATGCTTCAAGGGCTTAACAAACCTGTTAACGATTTAAGCAGAGGCTGTACTGCTGATGATATTTACAGTACCGTAATTATAACCGCCATTCAAGCTCAAGATATTTAATATGCAAGTACTTGTACTAAACTCAGGAAGTTCTTCACTAAAATTTCAATTATTCTCTATGCCAGAAGAAACTATTTTGTGCTCTGGGCTAATTGAACGTATTGGATTTGATGATGCAAAATTTAAATTCAAAACCGATAAAGATGCTATTGAAGTTGTTGAAGCGATTCCGAATCATAAAGTGGGTTTAGAAATGCTATCAAAACAATTATTGAATAGCGAAACTAGTATTATAAAATCTACTGACTCCATTGATATCGTGGGGCATCGAGTAGTACACGGTGGTAAACACTTTACAGATACCACAGAAATAACCGATGCTGTGAAGCAAAAAATCAAAGCCTTATCTTCTTTAGCACCATTACATAACCCTGCTAATTTTGAAGGTATTGAAGTTGCCGAAGCTATTTTTCCAAATGCAAAACAAGTGGCTGTTTTTGATACAGCTTTCCATCAATCAATTCCTGAATATGCATATAAATATGCTATTCCTAATGAATTTTTGGATGAGCATAACATTCGTTTATATGGATTTCATGGGACAAGTCACAAATACGTTTCCGAAAAAGCTATTGAATATTTAGGAAAAGAACACTCTAAAATTATCACTATTCATCTTGGTAATGGTTGTAGCATGACTGCGATTAAAGAAGGAAAAAGTGTTGACCATTCTCTAGGATTTTCTCCTGTAAATGGACTCATTATGGGAACCCGTTCTGGAGATATTGACCAATCTATAATCTTTCATTTAGCCGAAAAATTTGGTTATACTTTAAGTGAAATAAACACATTGCTTCAAAAGAAAAGTGGCATGTTAGGTTTAACAGGGTTTAGCGATTTAAGAGATATTCAAGCAGGAGCTGAAAAAGGAAACAAATCTTGCCAATTAGCATTACAAATGAATGCCTACCGTATAAAAAAATATATAGGAAGTTATACTGCTATTCTAAACGGATTGGACGCTATAGTATTTACCGCTGGAATTGGAGAAAACTCACCATTAATGCGAGAGCTTGTTTGTAAAGACTTGGATTATTTAGGGGTTGAAATCGATTTAGATGAAAATAATATTAGACCTGACAAGCTTACTGTTATCAGCCCTGAAAACTCTAAAGTAAAAACATTAATAATCCCGACTAATGAGGAGCTAGAAATAGCCAAACAATCGGTAAGTTTATTCGAAAATTAAGCGCCCTTTGTAAAGTGCTTCAATTCGAACAAGAGGTGGACGATTTTTAGAAATTAAATTTCCGGTACTAAACAATTTACCTACAAGAGATTGTTGCGGATTAACAAACATATCATTACTACCTCTATGAAAAACAGTAATATTCTGAGCTAAAAAATCCTCACCCTCGAAGCGACTATTTCCTGCTAAAAAAGAAACACTCAAACTCTTTGTTTTACCAAAGACGTAACAATTAGATGAGTTATTGAAAAATAATTCAAATCTATCATTGTCAATTTGCAAGCGAAAATCTCCAACTGTGAACACATCTGACATTAAATTATCTTCTGATAGAATAGTCAAACTAGGATAAGTCAAAACACCATCAGAACTTATATCATATTGTGTAGAACTCCTTATTTCGGTAATATTCGGAGCACTAACGTATATTTTTGTAATGTTATAATTACGCACAAAGTTACATGTATTATCGTCTCTTAAAGTTAATGTTCCGTTTTCAACAGACACCTTGACTTCTTCAAATAAATTCTTCCCTGTTTTTACAACGACTTTATGAACTGGGGCTTCTTTAACAATCAACTCAACATCTCGATTTACAAAAATTTTATCAAAAGAAGAAACAGAAACTTCCTTTTGGATCAAACTGCCAGAAGTTTGAAAACAGTCATTAGCATTATCACTATCACAAGCAAAGAGAAAAAAATCCCAAAAATATAAATTAGTCTTTTCATAATCTTAATCCTATACCTAGTTCTACAGCTTCAGCCCTAAAGCCATGTGATTTTAAAGTCAAAGCACCAAACCATTTTTCTCCAAAATAGCGTTTTAACCCAGCTCTAATATAAGTTCTTCCTTCAAATTCAAAAGGGTAGTAAACATAATATCCTAACTGTGTAACTAAACTTGTTCTATTAATGAATAACTCATGTCCTAAAAAAACTCCCAAACGCTTATGATCCTCATTACCTGACAGACCTTCCTCTGGAAATGCCACGCTTCTAAAATATATTAATTCTTTTAAAAAATTTGAAAAGAACACTTCTGAACCAAATTGTAAAGCACTTTTTCTGTTAATACGTTTATCGGCATATGCAGAAATTGTATAAAAAGCATACTGACCACTACCTATTAAATCACTTTCATTAACTCCTGTCCTAAAAGCAATATTATACTTTATAGGTTGAGTGAATTTTCTATCATTATTGTCCAGAGTATATTGATATTCTGGTTCTGTATGGTCTAAATTATATGTAACACCTAAATTCAGCGTCATGGAATTCACACTCCCATTTGGCGCTTTTACATTGGCATTAGAGTAATGAATCAAGGAAAATCCAGCCTGTAAACCAAATCTATTAAAAATGCGCTCTTTTTTATAATTGAGCATTACATATGTACTACTCATTAATGATGTACCAAATGCTATATTCCTAAAGTTATTTTCTCGATGATATGGATTTGTAGTATAAGCCAACCCTTGACCAATTCGCATCATCAAATTACGATTGAAAAAGTAAAAATTATAGTGAGCATACAATGAATAATTATTTCCTAAAACCTCGCTTTTCAAATTTTGATAAGCGAAAGACACTCCATAATCGGGGAAGTTATAACGTTGTTCCCAATCTTCAAAACCATATGTTTTTTTATTCAAACTTAAAATTACCCCCTCTGGATGCCCCTGTATCAAATGCAAAATTTCATCATTATGTAAAATAATGTTGCCACTAAAATAATTGATATCAAAGTATGAGGTATGTGTTTTATCTTGTGCAAAAGTTAATACACAAAAAGAACATAATACATAAGTATAAAATAATTTCATATTGGGGTTTCAATACCGCAAATGTACTATTTAAAACAATGCCTTTGCAATAGCATGTACATTATCACTCTTCCCCATAGAATAGTAATGCAATACAGGCACACCAGCTTCTCTAAGCTCATTAGATTGTTGAATAGCAAACTCTACACCAACTTGTCTTACCGCTTTGTTATCTTTACAATCTTCAACAGCATCAATTAAATCTTGTGGCAAATCGATTTTAAATACTTGGGGTAATAATTGCAAATGACGCTTTACAGCAATTGGCTTTATTCCCGGGATAATAGGTACTGTAATCCCCATTTCTCGTGCTTTTTCAACAAACTCAAAATACTTACTATTGTCAAAAAACATTTGCGTTACCACATAATCAGCACCAGCATCAACCTTAGTTTTTAAACGTCTTAAATCAGTAACTAAAGATGGTGCTTCCATGTGCTTTTCAGGGTAACCAGCAACACCAATACAAAAATCAGAATTATGCTCCACATCTACATCATCATGTAAATATTGTCCACGGTTTAAGTTTGCAATTTGCTCTACCAAGTCATTAGCAAACGCATTCCCTCCTTTAACAGGTTTAAAGTAAGGCTCATCTTTCATCGAGTCACCACGCAATGCCATCACATTATCTAAACCTAAATAATGACAATCGACTAACACATATTCCGTCTCCTCTTTAGTAAACCCACCACATAGCAAATGTGGTATGGCATCAACTTGATACTTATGCATAATAGACGCACAAATACCTACCGTCCCCGGGCGCATACGCGTAATACGTTTATCTAAAAGCCCGTTTCCTTTATCAATATACACATACTCCTCACGCGAGGTAGTTACATCAATAAAAGGTGGCTTAAACTCCATTAACGGATCAATATTATTATACAAATCCTGAATATTTTTACCTTTTTTAGGCGGTATTACCTCAAACGAAAACAATGTTTTTCCGTTGGCATTTTTAATATGGTCTGTTACTTTCATTCCTATTTCCTGCGAAAGCAGGAATCTTATTAATGATTAATACTTTTATATTTTTCTTGGGCGTTCCCCTATCGGGTCGCGCTTTCCGTTTCAAGTCCTCGCACTTCCTCACGTCGGGCTGTGGGCTTTCCTCTACAATCGCTAACGCGGGTTATTCCGCCAAATTAGGGTGTAACCACTTTCTAGCTTTCCCTTTGTCAATGCCTTTTCTCTCTGCATAATCAGTTAATTGATCATCTGTAATTTTACCTAATCCAAAATATTTCGATTCTGGATTACCAAAATAATATCCAGAAACTGCTGCTGCAGGCCACATTGCTAAACTTTCAGTTAAGGTAACCCCTATCAATTTTTCAACATCTAATAATTCCCAAATGGTTTCCTTTTCCAAATGGTCAGGGCACGCAGGATAACCTGGTGCAGGTCTAATTCCTTTGTAACTTTCCTTTATTAAATCCTGATTTGTTAAATCTTCATTAGCAGCATAACCCCAATGTTTGGTTCTTATTTGTTTATGCAAATATTCAGCAAAGGCCTCTGCAAACCTATCCGCTATAGCCTGAGCCATAATCGCGTTATAATCATCATCTTTTGCTTTATAACTATCAGCCAATTCTTGAGCTCCAAAAATACCCACACAAAAAGCTCCCATATAATCTGTTTTACCAGATTCTTTTGGCGCAACAAAATCTGCCAAAGCATGATTTGGAATTCCATCACGCTTTTTTAATTGCTGACGCAATGTTCTAAAAACAGCAACTTCTTGTCCTTTTTTCTGAATAGAAATATCATCTTCATTTATCGCATTTGCTTCAAACAAGCCAAAAACCGCTTTTGGCTTCAACAATTGTTTTGCAACAATCTCCTGAACCATCTCTTGAGCATCTTCAAACAACTGGGTGGCTTGTTCACCAACCACATCATCCGTTAAAATATCTGGATATTTTCCATGTAAATCCCAACTTCTAAAAAACGGACTCCAATCTATAAATGGCAATAATTCTTTTAAACTCAATTGCTTCAAAATCTGAACACCCAATTCTTTAGGTTTTACAATTTCAGAAGTATTCCAATCTATTTTATATTTTCTTTTACGCGCTTCTTCAATCGAGATATAAGATTTCTCCTTACCACGTTTTAAAAACTTAGTTCGGAATTCATCATAATCTTTCTTCATTTTTGCCACATAAGCATGCGACGTTTTCTTATTCAGTAAATCGCCAACAACCGTTACCGCTCTTGAGGCATCATTTACATGTACTACTGCATTATTGTATTGTGTATCAATCTTAACAGCCGTATGCGCTTTAGATGTTGTAGCGCCACCAATTAGCAATGGCACTTCAAAGTTTTTGTTTTGCATTTCTTTTGCCAAATACACCATTTCATCAAGCGATGGTGTAATTAACCCAGATAATCCAATAGCATCTACACGCTCTGAAATCGCTGTTTCAATTATTTTTTCAGGTGGCACCATAACACCTAAATCTACAATCTCGTAGTTATTACAGGCTAGTACCACACTCACAATATTTTTACCAATATCATGAACATCTCCTTTTACGGTTGCCATTAATATTTTACCAACAGGCTCTGACTTATCTGATTTTTCAGCTTCAATAAACGGATTCAAATACGCCACCGCTTTTTTCATCACACGTGCCGATTTTACAACCTGAGGTAAAAACATTTTTCCTGCTCCAAACAAATCGCCTACCACATTCATACCCGTCATTAAATTGCCCTCAATAACTTCAATGGGTTTGTTTGCAGCAAGTCTTGCTTCCTCTATATCTTCAATAATAAAGGCATCCAAACCTTTTACCAATGCATGCGTAATTCTATCTTGTAACGGATTTTCGCGCCATGATAAATCGACTGTTTTTTCAGCTTTAGTACCTTTTACTGTTTCAGCAAAATCTAATAATCGCTCTGTAGCATCGTCTCGTCTATCAAGAATTACATCTTCAACGTGTTCTAATAAATCCTTTGGAATATCATCATAAACCTCCAACATCGCAGGATTTACAATACCCATATTCATACCATTCTGGATGGCATAATACAAAAACACCGAGTGCATCGCTTCACGTACCGTATTGTTTCCTCTAAAAGAAAACGACACATTACTCACACCACCACTTACAGAAACATTCTCAAGATTTTCTCGAACCCATTTCGTCGCTTCTATAAAATCAATAGCATTTCTTTTATGCTCATCCATTCCTGTTGCTACAGGAAATATATTTAAATCGAAAATAATATCTTCTGAAGGGAAACCAACTTTATTTACTAAAACATCATAAGACCGTTTTGCTATTTCAATACGTCTTTCATAATTATCGGCTTGTCCAACTTCATCAAATGCCATAACAATTACAGCAGCACCATATTTCTTTATTTGTTTAGCTTCCCAAATAAATTTTTCCTCACCTTCTTTAAGCGAAATTGAGTTTACCACGCATTTCCCTTGTACGACTTGCAAACCAGCTTCAATGATTTCCCATTTGGAAGAATCAATCATCATTGGCACACGGCAAATATCTGGTTCAGCAGCTATCAAGTTTAAAAAACGCACCATGGATTCTTTTCCATCAAGAAGTCCATCGTCCATATTAATGTCAACAATTTGAGCACCACCATCCACTTGATGACGCGCAATTTCTAAGGCTTCATCAAATTTTTCTTCTTTGATTAAACGTAAAAACTTTCTAGAACCAGCAACGTTAGTACGCTCTCCTACATTTATAAAATTGCTGTTTTCGTTTAAAACCAAAGGTTCTAAACCAGACAATTTCATGTATTTAGTTTGTTTTATTTTCATTATTTATAATGCTCTACTGTTGGAAACGGTTCGTAAAAATGATGCAATAATGCTTTCCATTCTTGATATTTATCTGATTGCCTGAAACCAATTTCATGGTCTTCAATCGTTTCCCAGTTTACTAATAATATATATTTATCGTCTTCCTCGATACACTTTTTTAATTCATGAGAAATATAACCTTTCATTGAAGAAATAATAGTTTCTGCTTTTTTGAAATTGACTTCAAACTCAGCAGAAAGCCCTTCTTTATTTTTAATGTGGCTACTTCTAGAATCATAATTTATTTATACTAAGACTCTTCGACTGCGCTCAGAGTGACAAATTCACGTGATTTATATTTAGCAGCTATATTCGCTATCACACGAATATGCTCCGGACTCGTACCGCAACAACCGCCAATAATATTAATTAAATTCTTCTTTAAATATTCTTCAATTTGTTCGCCCATTTCTTCTGGGGTTTCATCGTATTCTCCAAAGGCATTCGGCAAACCTGCATTGGGATGCGCCGAAACAGCAAAATCTGTTTTATTAGCAATCGCCTCTAAATGCGGTTGTAATAAATTAGCTCCTAAAGCACAATTAAATCCAACAGATAATAATGGAATATGCGATACCGAAATTAAAAATGCTTCAGCTGTTTGTCCTGATAAAGTTCTCCCTGATGCATCCGTAATTGTTCCACTTAACATAATTGGCATATCAATATTGCGTTCTTCCTTTACTTGCTCAATAGCAAATAATGCTGCTTTGGCATTCAAAGTATCAAATACCGTTTCTACTAATAACAAATCTACTCCGCCATCAACTAAAGCTTCAACTTGTTGTTTGTATGCAATACGTAACTCTTCAAAAGTAACAGCACGATATCCTGGATCATTCACATCTGGCGACATACTTGCCGTTCTATTTGTTGGCCCTATTGAACCTGCTACAAAACGTGGTTTATGGGGTTCTTTAGCAGTAAATTCATCAGCAACTTCTTTGGCTATTTTAGCAGATTCATAATTAAGTTCATACACCAAATCTTCCATTTGGTAATCTGCCATAGCGATTGTAGTTCCAGAAAACGTATTGGTTTCAACAATATCTGCACCTACTTCAAAATATTTTCCGTGAATGGTTTTAATAGCTTCTGGCTGTGTAATAGACAACAAATCGTTGTTACCCTGCAATGGTGTTGGGTAATCTTTAAAGCGTTCGCCTCTAAAATCTTCTTCCGTGAATTTATAAGCTTGTAGCATAGTACCCATGGCACCATCTAAAACTAAAATTCGTTCTTTTAAAGCTTTGTATATATTCGACATTTTTTTATTTGTTGTCTAAAATGTCATCAAGAAAAGTTTAAGATTCACTTTTCGTTATCTTTCCAATACATCCATATTAGTAGAATTTAGCACCTTCTTTAAAAAGTTAAAGGGTTGCCAAGGCTTCAACGGGTCTAATCCCTCTACCTTTCTTGATAACACTAGTACGTTAATGAACTCGCGCACAAAAATACTAACTATATTTTTGTTATCCTTATCCTGCGAGGTCTTTTTTGACCTTGTAGGTATTTATAATTTAAACCTACAAGGTTCTAAAAACCTTGCAGGAGAATTTTAATTCCTTACTCAAACAATGTAGACGATAAATATCTATCCCCTCTATCGCAAATAATGGCTACTATAATACCTTCTTCAATTTGTTCAGCAATCGTTAAGGCACAAAATACAGAACCACCACTACTCATACCTGCAAACACGCCTTCTTCTTTAGCTAACTTAATAGTAGTCGCTTTAGCATCTTCTTCAGATACATCAACAACAATATCTACACGTTTAGGATTAAAAAACTTAGGTACATAATCTGGCGACCACTTTCTAATCCCAGGAATTCTTGCTCCATCGGCAGGTTGAGCACCAACTATAGTAACACTACTATTCTTTTCTTTTAAATATTTTGATGTACCTGTTATAGTGCCAGTAGTTCCCATAGCCGATACAAAATGTGTTATTTTACCATTTGTAGCTTCCCAAATTTCAGGACCAGTTGTTTTATAATGCGCTTTCCAGTTATCATCATTTTCAAACTGATTCAGCAAAGTATAGCCTTTTTCATCACGAAGCTTAAAAGCCAAATCACGAGACCCCTCAATACCAACATCCGACGGCGTTAAAATAACCTCAGCCCCATAAGCACGCATCGTTTTTACACGTTCTTCTGTAGAATTCTCAGGCATTATCAATACCATTTTTAACTCTAATAACTTCGCAATAAATGCCAATGCTATTCCAGTATTTCCACTAGTAGCTTCAACCAAAGTCCCTCCTTTTTTAATGTCGCCACGTTTCAAAGCTTCATTAATCATGTTGAAAGCAGGACGGTCTTTCACACTTCCTCCTGGGTTATTTCCTTCTAATTTCAAAAATAAACGCACACCTTCTTTTTTCAAAAGATGCGTCGCTTCAACTAGAGGTGTATTTCCAATCTGACCAATAATACTATTTTCGAATCCCATTTTTTCTTGGTCTTATTTTAATTTCTGTTTGATAGGTTACTAACGAATTTTCTGGAACCGATTCCGTAATCCAAACATTAGCACCAATAATACTATTTGCACCAATTACAATATCTCCACCTAAAATGGTCGCATTAGCATAAATGCAAACATTATCTTCAATAGTCGGATGCCTTTTTGTTGAAGCCAAATCTTTAGAAACCGAAATTCCTCCCAAAGTCACCCCTTGATAAATCTTAACATTTTCACCAATAATAGACGTTTCACCAATAACAATTCCCGTTCCGTGGTCAATGTAAAACGACTCGCCAATCGTAGCCCCAGGATGAATATCAACACCCGTAATCCCATGAATATACTCACTCATCATCCTTGGCAAAATATAAACCCCAAGCTTGTAAAGTGCATTACTCAATCTATAAATCGAAATCGCATAAAAACCAGGATAGGCCATATAAATCTCCGCTAAAGAGTGCGAAGCAGGGTCATTACTCTCAAAAGCAATCGCATCTAAATCCAGTTTTTTTCTAGTTTCAGGAAGCTCAGCCTTAAATGTTGCCCAAATTTCCTTGCCATTTTCAATCTCTAACGTCGTCAGTATCTTCAAAAAAGTCTTCTCCAAATAATCCCCATGCGCCTCCTCTTGCGCACAATCAAACAAGGAATAAAACAAGCGTTTCGTGAATGTTTTAGCAGTATCCTTTAAGCAAACGTTGTAACTTTTCATCTGTTAAATATCAAATCCCACAAGGCATTTTAGCACCTTGCAGGATAATTTTTTATTTGGGCATTCCCCTATCGGGTCGGGCTTTCCGTTACAAGTCCTCGCACCTCCTTCGTCGGGCTGTGGGCTTTTCTCTTCAATCCCTAATGCACCTATCCGCCAAAGTCATTTTCAAACTCTAGCTTATTAGTTTATTTGTTTTAGTTGATGGCCTGAACAACCGCTTTTGGCGCTTCTTTTCTAGTACCATCAAAACCATTTACACCACTAACAGTTGTGTATTTTAATACAAATTTCTTCCCCGGATTAATAATTTTATAAGCCGCTTGACACATAATAGTTGCCTCATGGAAACCACAAAGTATTAATTTTAATTTTCCAGGATAGTAATTCCCATCTCCAATAGCAAAAATACCAGGAATATTCGTTTGATAATCTAAAGCATTATTAACTTTTATGGCATTTTTTTCAATCTCTAACCCCCAATTTGCAATAGGTCCTAATTTAGGCGACAATCCAAATAAAGGAATAAAATGATCGGTTTCTAAAGTAAAAGGTTCTTCATCCTTTTTGGTAATTTCAATAGCTTCAACCTTACCATCTCCTAAAATATCAGTCACTTCAGCAGGGGTAATCAAATTAATTTTTCCAGCATCTTTAAGCTCTTGTACTTTTTCAACAGAATCTAAATGCCCTCTAAATTCATTACGTCTGTGTACTAGTGTAACACTTTTCGCTACATCAGCTAAAAAGATACTCCAGTCTAACGCAGAGTCTCCACCACCAGCAATAATAACTTTTTTATCACGATACATTTCAGGCTCCTTAATCATGTACTCAACACCTATATCCTCATATTTAGCTAAGTTTTCAAGCTGAGGCTTTCTAGGTTCAAAACTACCCAAACCACTAGCAATAGCTACAACAGGCGCTTGATGTTTTGTACCTTTATTTGTAGTTACTATAAATGTACCATCTTCTTGCTTCTCAACAGTATCGGCACGTTCCCCCAAAGTAAATCCAGGTTCAAACTGCTTTCCTTGTTCTAACAAATTTCTTGTTAAATCTCCTGCTAAAATTTCAGGAAATCCTGGAATATCATAAATAGGTTTTTTAGGATACAACTCTGAACATTGTCCACCCGGTTGTGGCAATGCGTCAATTAAATGACATTTCAATTTCAACAATCCCGCTTCAAAAACAGTAAACAAACCTGTTGGTCCCGCTCCTATGATAAGTATATCAGTCTTAATCATTTTATGATTCTTTTTTTCTATTAATCCTTTCGTGAATTCGTTTAGTGTTTCCACTTTTTCTTCGAAATCCCCTTTTATTGTTTTTCTATACTCGTTTAAATTCTTTACTAAATCGTCCACATTTTCAGGAATAACATCCTCAAAAAACTGACGTAAACGTTTAGCTGTTGTTGGCGATTTTCCGTTAGTACTAATAGCCACTTTCACATTACCTTTTGTTACAATGCCTCCCATATAAAAATCACAATATGGCGGATTATCGGCAACGTTTACTAATTTGGCTTCTGCTCTACAATCTTTCCACACCTGAACATTCACTTCAGGTACATCTGTCGTAGCTACAACCATATGCTTGCCAATTAAATACTTTTTATTGTAAACATCATCAACTAATGTTACACAACCTTTTTTTGCAAGCGCCCTAGTACCTTCACGAAACATGGGCGATACCATAGTAACATGAGCATCAGGGCTCGATTTTAATAAGAACGTTAATTTCTCTTCGGCAACGTTTCCGCCTCCAACAATAAGCACGCTTAAGCTTTTCGCTTTCAAAAAAATAGGATATAAGTTATTTCGTTCCATCACTTAATCCTGAATAACTTCTTTTTTAATGGAATCTAAAACTGCGCGCTCCTTAACAACATCTCCAATAACTATAATTGCTGGAGCTGCGAGTTGCTTTTCTTTTACAACCTGCTGAATGTTACGAATAGTTCCAAAACCTACATTCTCATTATCTCGTGTACCATTCTGAATGATTGCTACTGGTGTGTTTCGCTTATTTTCAGCATAAAACACCTTAACAATTTCACTCAATTTATGCATGCCCATCAAAATAACGATGGTTGCAGTCGATTTTGCTGCTAATTCAACATCTGCAGATAAGGCATGGTCTTTAGTTGTAGCGGTAACTACCCAAAAACTTTCAGAAGACCCACGTTTTGTTAACGGAATACCTTGATATGCCGGAACAGCCAATGCTGATGAAATACCTGGCACCACGTAGGTTTCTAAACCAAATCCTCTTACATAGTCAATCTCCTCTGCACCACGACCAAAAATAAATGGGTCGCCACCTTTTAATCGTACAACGTGCCCTTTTTCTTTGGCTTTAGTAACAATTAACTCGTTAATTTGTTCCTGCTGAAAGGCATAACAACCTTTACGTTTCCCCACAAAAATAAGCTCCACATCTTCAGAAGCATATTTTAATAAAGATTCGTTGATTAGTGCATCATATAAAATGACATCCGCAGCTTCAATGGTTTTAATTGCCTTTAAGGTAATTAAATCTTCATCGCCAGGGCCTGCACCTACAACAGTTAATTTTGGGGTTTTAATACTCATTTTTATCTATTAAACCGCTTTCTTTGATAGTTCCGTTTGAGCTTCTCTAAACGCTCTAACCTTACCTAAAAACTGATTTGCATTTTCAATATATTTTGAAGCAAATTCGGCAGTTGGTGCAAATTTATTAATTTGGTATATCAATTCAGAGAAAGATGTCCCTAAATCTATTTTTCCACTTGAAATAAATAATTCATCAAAGTCCTTTATAATACCTGCATGTGTATTTGTCTTCTTGTTTTCAGCTAATAATAACGCTTTCGCTGAATTCACTAAAGATTGGTATGCTAAATAAATAGCTCCTGAATACACTCCGTTACCAAAAGATTCATTGGCGTTTTCAATTTTCTCTTCACTTTCAAAGAATAAGGTGGCGATTAAATCGATAACTACACCTGCACATTCGCCAATTCCTATCTCTTTTACGTATTTTTCTTCTTCGCCCCAATCAATAAAATCAGCTTGGGTTAAATTACTTGCATCTTGTAAATCGTTCAAGAAATCATAGAAGTATTTTTCGCCTTTTTCTTGGTAGTACTCTACAAACTGTTTTCCGTTAGCATTAGCTTCAAAATCATTTAAGATTCTACGTAATGCTTCTGGTCCTCTTTTACTTGGCACTTTTACTACTTTATCTGCAAAGGTTGCGTTTCCATCGCCTTGATTACCACCTCCAAGTAATACTTGTAAAGCTGGTGCCACTAATTTATCTGGCGTACGAACCGTCATCCCTTGGAAACCAATATTTGCCATATTGTGTTGCCCACAAGCATTCATACAACCACTAATCTTAATAACAAGATCTTCGTTTTTTAAATATTGTGGGTATTCAGCTTTAATAACACGCTCTAATTCTTCTGCAATACCAGTACTACTCGCAATACCTAAGTTACAAGTATCTGTACCCGGACATGCTGTAATATCAACTGCTTTATTATAACCCGCTTCAACAAAACCTAATTTCTCTAGTTCTGTATAAAATAACGGCACTAATTCTCTTTTTACAAAAGGAATAACAATGTTTTGACGCAATGTTAAACGCACCTCTCCAGCACCATATTTATCAACTAAATCAGCTAATAAACGTGCTTTATCTGTATAAAAATCACCTAACAATACTTTGATACCGATACCAACATAACCTTCCTGTTTTTGAGGAATTAAGTTGGTAGATTTCCAAGTTTCAAAAGCTTGTTGATCTTTAATAGTCACTTGAGGGATTTCAGTAATTTCAACTGGTGTTGAAGCTACATAAGATTCTGCATCAATAGCAACACTTTTAAATTCGATAGCCTTTTTCTCTTGTTCGATTAATGCTCTAAAAGCATCTAAACCGATGTCTTTTAATAAGAATTTCATTCTTGCTTTAGCACGACTTTTACGCTCTCCGTAACGGTCAAAAACACGTAAAACACCTTCCATAATTGGAATGATTTTATCGGTCTCAACAAAATCGAACAATACATCCGCATGACGTGGTTGAGAACCTAAGCCTCCGCCCACCATGACTTTGAAACCACGAACACCATCTTTTACTTTGGCAATGTATCCTATATCATGCAAATATGATAATCCTGTATCTTCATCTGTAGAAGAAAAAGAGACTTTAAATTTACGCCCCATTTCTTGACAAATTGGGTTACGTAAAAAGAACTTGTATAATGCATCAGCATAAGGCGACACATCGAATGGCTCATCTACATCAATACCTGCTGTTTCAGAAGCGGTTACGTTTCTTACCACATTACCACAAGCTTCACGCACGGTAACCTCATCTTTTTCTAACTCCGCCCAAAGCTCAGGCGTTCTATTTAAATCTACATAGTGAATCTGAATATCTTGACGTGTTGTGATATGTAAACGACCACGAGAATACTCATCAGATACTGCTGCAATTCTTCGTAATTGATTACTTTTTAGTTTTCCGTAAGGCACTTTGATACGAATCATTTGCACGCCTTCTTGACGTTGACCATAAACACCACGTGCTAAACGCAGACTTCTAAATTTTTCCTCGTCGATTTTTCCGTTGTGAAAAAGCTCTATTTTTTGAGCTAATTCTATAATGTCTTTTTGGACTATCGGATTTTCTATTTCTGTTTCGAAACTTCTCATTTTCCTTTTCTTTTTATTGAATAAATCCGGCTCCAACCGTATTATTTGACTGTGGATCTATTAAAATGAAAGACCCATTAGTTCTATGATTTTTAAACTGATCGTAAAAAATTGGTTTATTTAATTTGAAGGTTACCGAAGCAATATCGTTTACTCCTAAACTTGTAACATCCTTTTCAAAACCAGAATAATCAGGATTAATTTTATGATTAATACGATCAACTTTAGCCAATACTTTATTAATTCCGTGCTGCACAATATACTTACCGCCTGTATTAAGGTGGTCTGAATCCATCCAACATACATTAGCTGTAAATTGTTTATCGATAGTTGGTAAATCGCCTTCTTTAACAATCATATCACCACGACTTACATTGATATCATTTTCTAAAGTGATAGTAACTGAAGAACGTCTTGAAGCCGTTTCGTACTTTTCATCATAGAAATAAATATCTTTTATTTTTGAACGTGTTTTGGATGGCAACACAATAATATCATCGCCTACACTTAAATTTCCTCCATAAACCTTTCCTGCATAACCTCTAAAATCATGAAAATCTTCAGTTTTTGGACGAATTACATATTGCACAGGGAAACGTGGTGTACCTACATTAAAAATATCAGCTTTATCTAATTGCTCTAAATGCTCCAATAACGCTTCTCCTTTATACCAAGGCATCTCATCAGATTTATTAACAACATTATCGCCTTTTAAAGCACTTACTGGAATGAATGTGATTTTTTGATCTTGATAATCTCTTTTGCTCATTAATTCAGAAAAATCAGCTTTGATTTTATTGTAAACTTCTTCAGAGTAGTCAACTAAATCCATTTTATTAATCGCAACAACCACATCTTTAATTCTTAATAAATTATTGATGAAGAAGTGACGATTGGTTTGCTCAATCACACCTTTACGAGCATCAATTAATATGATAGAGGCTTGTGATGTTGAAGCTCCAGTTACCATGTTTCGCGTATACTCAACATGACCAGGAGTATCAGCAATAATGTAACTTTTCTTTTTTGTTGAAAAATAGATATGTGCGACATCAATAGTAATTCCTTGTTCTCTTTCGGCAACTAAACCATCCGTAGCTAAAGAAAAATCTAAGTAATCGTATCCACGTTGTTTACTTGTTTTTTCAATGGCTTCTAACTTATCTGTAGTTAATGATTTTGTATCGTAAAGAATACGTCCAATCAACGTACTTTTTCCATCATCTACACTTCCTGCTGTTGCTATTTTTAATACTTCCATTTTTTATTATAATGATAGGTCCTAAACCTAATTTGTATTCGTTTTAAAAGATTTCCGCCTTCGCGGAAATGACAAAATTGTATTTTTAGAAATACCCTTGTTGTTTACGCTTTTCCATTGCCGCTTCAGAGCGTTTATCATCGATTCTTGCGCCACGTTCTGAAATTGTAGAATCTCTAATTTCTTCTACTACTTTAGAAATCGAAACCGCATCTGATAATACAGCTGCTGTACAACTCATATCTCCAACAGTTCTAAAACGTACCATTTCTTCAATTACTTCTTCATCTTCATCTCTATAAACCACACCGTCTTCAGCAGACCAAATCATGCCGTCTCTTAAGAATACTTTACGTTTGTGTGCAAAATAAATAGATGGAATTTCAATATTTTCTCTTTCTATATAAGACCAAACATCTAATTCTGTCCAGTTTGAAATCGGGAATACACGAACATTTTGTCCATGGTCAATCTCTCCATTCAACATATCAAACAATTCTGGTCTTTGGTTTTTCTCATCCCATTGTCCGAAATCATCACGAACTGAAAAAATACGCTCTTTTGCTCTTGCTTTTTCTTCATCACGACGTGCACCACCAATAGCAGCATCAAACTTAAATTCTTCTAAAGCATCTAAAAGTGTCGTAGTTTGCAACATGTTTCTACTTGCATAACGTCCTGATTCTTCTTTCACTTTTCCTTGATCGATAGAATCTTGTACGTTTCTTACAATCAACTCTAATCCTAATTCTTCAACCAAACGATCTCTGAATTCAATAGTTTCAGGAAAGTTGTGTCCTGTATCAATATGCATTAACGGGAAAGGTACTTTTGCTGGATAAAATGCTTTAACCGCTAATCTTACCAAAGTAATTGAATCTTTTCCTCCTGAAAATAACAACACCGGTTTTTCAAACTGTGCTGCCACTTCTCTCATGATGTAAATCGCTTCGTTTTCAAGCGAGTTGATATGTGATGTATCTTTTTTCATAATATCTTATTTAAGCGTGTAAACCACACTCTCTGTTTTCTAATGCTTTAGTTGGATCAAAATATTTAAATTCGTTTGGTAAGTTGTTTTCTTCTAAATAGGTGTCTAATTTTTCATCAGACCAATAGTAAAACGGACTCACTTTTAAAACGCCATCTTTACTTAAACTAAAAATACCAATGCTGTTTCTAAATGCTGTTTGCCCTTGACGTAGGTTTGTAAACCATACATTTGGTTTATGTTCTTCCATAGCTCTTTTAAATGGCTCAAGCTTTACTTGCTCTGTAAACAAAGCATGCTCTGGAGCATCAATACTAGGAATCCCCATAACCACATCTCTGTGTGCAGATGTTTGTTTTGGCACATATAAAGACACATTTAAGTTTAAATCTTTAATAACTTGTTCTGCGTGCTTGTAAGTTTGTGGTGTATTATAACCTGTATCACACCAAACCACAGGAATGTTAGCTTCTATTTTACTAACAGCATGTAGTATAGCCGCTTCGTAAGGTCTAAAATTAGTTGTTACAACTGCTTTTTCATTAAGCTCGAAAGCCTTCTGAATAATTTCAGCTGGCGTTGCTTTTTCAAAGCTTTTATTTAATTCTTCTATTTGAGTTTCTGTAAACATCCTTCTTTATATTTATTTACCCCACTTTACAGCATTCCAAATACGCTCGTGGAAAAAGTATAATACCATTTTAGTTAAAAAATCAATTGAAGCTATAGACGCTGCAATCGAAATTTCTCCTGTTAAAATATAAGACACAATCAAAGTATCTAAAGTCCCAATGACTCTCCAGCTTAATGCTTTCGCTACACTACGTATTGGTTTTTCTCCAATACTATCATCTTTATAAGTGGACTTTTCTTTACCTTTTAATAACATTTGCGCAATCATTTGTCGTTATTTTATATTAATCCTATCAATTTAGTAGGGATTACAAAAGTAAAACATTTTATAACACAAAAAAGAGTTTTAACAACTTTTTAGAATAATGGAAAATTTTAAGGATTAACTGTAGAAAATTCTTTTAAAATCGGTAATATTTTGAGAAATCTTTATCCATCTGTATTAGATAAATCAGCTAAAGTTGTATTTCTGAAGACTTTAAGCGTGCTATCACGTACTTCTATCATCAATTTATGAACACTACATTTATACTCATCAGGACAATCGTCGCACTTTTCATAATAGTTTAAACTAACACATGGCACCATAGCAATAGGACCTTCGAGAACGCGCATCACATCAGTCATTAAAATTTCAGAGGGTTCTTTTCTCAAATAATATCCGCCATGTTTGCCTTTTTTAGACCCTAAAACACCTGATTTTCTTAAAGTTAAAAGAATACCTTCTAAAAATTTCTGTGGAATTTGTTCGCTCTTTGCTATCACACCTACTTGAACAGGCATATCGCCTTCACTTCGTGCAATGTAAGTTAGCGCTTTTAGTCCGTATTTGGTTTTTTTGGATAGCATGATGCTAATATATAAATTTAAAAAATTGTGAGTAAACTATCAACTATCTTTTCATTGTACTATATTCGAAGAAATAATCTAGAATAATGCAAACTAGACTTCTTTTTATAACTGTTTTTTTAATATTTGGGCTTTGTTTTGGTCAAACTAAAACGACACTTTATCCTCTAGAAAACCCTGTTGATGTTGAATATTTAGAAAAAAATATTAGAAAATCTCTTCCAAGATTAGTTTACACAAATAAAATTGTAACTCATCTAAAATCTAACATTGATAAAGATTCGGTTTTAAAAAATTTATACGCAGCTATTAAGTTGAATGCAGATGATATTTACGAAAAACCTTTTGTTAGCTATGAGATTACAGGACGAAGACTCCTTGACGTTTCTCGCGAATTTTTATATCGCATCAACATACTTGGTTTTATTTATCTCATAGAAGAAGATGAAAAATCACTTAAAAGAATAAATGATGAATTACTCGCTGTTTGTAATTTCCCTGATTGGAATCCAAAACACTTTCTAGATGTAGGAGAAATGGCTTTAGGAGTTGCTTTAGCATTAGATTGGACTCAGAATAATTTACCCCAATCTACTATCAATCAAGCAAAAAAGTCTCTGATAGATAAAGCTTTAAACAAAACTTGGAGAAAAAATGGAAAAGTTTGGGGAATCTCTAAACTAACAAATAATTGGAATCAAGTGTGCCAAGGCGGAATTGTTGCTGCTGCTCTCGCTATTGCCGATGATAACCCACAATTAGCTGCAAAAACAATTCATCGTGCGTTGGATGGTTTACCAAACGCCTTAAAAGCTTATGCTCCCGATGGTGCATATCCTGAAGGCTCTACTTATTGGGGATATGCCACACGATATTCCGTTATGACTATAGCTATGTTTGAAAGTGCTTTTGGTACTGATTTTGGACATTATGATACACCCGGATTTAAAGAAAGTGCCATATTTAGAGCGCTTTCCAATTCTCATTCTGAATTTACTTATAACTATTTTGATTGTGAGCTACTAAGAAATCCTAATGGAGATGAAACATTAGCTTGGTTTGCTACAAAATCTGGCACAAGAAACTTTTTTGAAAAAGACCGCTTTCTTAAAAAACCTTACAAGATGGGTAAATTACAAAGGTTGATGGGGTCTGCAATGTCTTGGATAAGTCAGTTTGAAGAAAAAAATAATATAGAATTACCTACAGCATGGAAAGGAGATGGCGAAAATCCGATTGCTATATTTAAGAGTAAGACCAAAGATTCTATTAAGTATTATCTAGGTTGTAAAGGCGGAAAAGCATCCATGAGTCATGGCAATATGGATGCAGGATCATTTGTATTCGATTTAAATGGTATTAGGTGGTCTTTAGATTTACCTCGACAAGAATATCACGATATTGAAAAAACGGGTTTTAATCTTTGGTCAAATGATCAAAATGGCGACCGTTGGAAACTGTTAACAAAGAATAATTTTGGACATAGTACTATTACAATCAATAATGAAAAATTCATAAACAACGCCTTTGTCCCATTGGTAGATTTTAACAGCGACATAAAACCATCAGTAAGTTTCAACTTAACACCAGTATATGGCGAAAACATAAAAAAAGCGACACGACGTTTTACAAAAGACAATACCAATTCGTTACTAATTGAAGACGATTTCGTTTTATCAAACAAAACCAAAGTGATTACTTGGCAAATGATTACAACAGCTGATGTTACCTTAACTGATTTTGGAGCAATTCTTTTACAAGACGGAAAACAACTTAAATTGGAGAATTTATCTCATCCTGAAATAAGTGTTTCAGTAATATCATTATCTCCACCTCCCCATGAATTAGATATTAAAGAAAAAGGACTAAAACGTATTGAAATAAGAATACCTGTTTGGACTATTAAAAACGGAGCAACTAAATTAAGAGTTCGTCTTTCTGAACTCTAAATTTTTAATTTAGCTTCAAAAACAGTAATTGCTTTCCCTTTAATTTCAACATTAGAATTCTTAATTGCAACTTTTAAAATACCCCTTCTTTCAGAAATTTGATGAGAAGTCATATGTGTTTTCCCTAATCTACTAGACCACAAAGGCGTTAAAGCGCAATGCGCTGAGCCTGTTACGGGATCTTCATTAATACCAGCTTCTGGAACAAAACAACGCACCACAAAATCAACATTATTATTCCCTTCGGAAGTTATCATTAGATGTCCTAATCCGTTTGATTTTAAAACTTCAAAATTGGGTTGGCTATTCTCAATATCTTTTTGATCTTCAGCGATTGCAAGAACCCAATTATTGGTTTTATAAACTGCAATAGGTTCAAAACCTAAGTAGGCTTTAAAATCAGGAGGCGTTTTAATTTTCGACAAACTATATTGCGGAAATGTCATAACAATTTCATCTTCATCTTTTGAAATAGTTAAATTTCCACCTTTAGCCTTGAACTGTATTAATTCATCTGATGATTTTATACCAAGTTCATACATAATATGTGCTGAAGCCAAAGTAGCATGACCACATAACGGAATCTCCACAGTTGGTGTATAAAATCGAATATCAAACTCATTACCATTAGGCGATACAAAAGCAGTTTCAGATAAATTCATTTCTGCTGCCATACTTTGCATAAATGCTTCTGAAGCTAATGCATCAAGAATCATCACTCCTGCTGGATTACCTTTGAACGCTTTATCCGTAAAAGCATCAACTTGATATATAGTTTTATTATCTATCAAATCTGTTTATTTAGTTTAAATTTTTAAATCAACATCAATCTGTTGTATGAGATTTTTCCAAAGCATAAAAAGTAACCTGAGCATAATCATTATCATCTCCAGAGTTATTTAAATGATATAAACCAGCTTTAAAATACATATATTGACCTCCAACATTAAAGCCGCTATTTACCATATTTACAGTTTTAACAACATCATTTTTTCCTTCTCTAGAAATTGTAACGGTTAACAAATCTCCAACAACTTTTATGGTATATGTGAATTTTTCATTTAGGGCTATTCCATCTGATGGGTTAGAAGCACTATTACTTCTAGAACCTATCATCTCGTGCCATTGTTCATCTCCATTCCCATCAGTTGGCTCATGAGCAAAATAAATAGAACCTAAGGTATTATTCTTTAATTTTCTATAATAAATTCTAATGGGCTCATCACTATTAGCATGAATTTGACCAATAACTAAACGTCCAATATGGCTACTACTACCTGTTGTAGTCACGTGATTGACTGCAAGTGTAACAGTCATTTCTCCATCATAACCCGCAGCTGCATTTTTATCAGCTTCTGGGGCAGTACCAAAAACCCAGTTGTTCTTATTTACACCTTGCGTACTTATACTTGTATTAGTGCCTCTTAACATTTCACGCAGTTCTACTCTTACATAACTTGTATTAACAGAAGTTTTAAAGCCCTCTACTGGACATTTAAAAACCATACCGCCATCATCACCAGTATAAAAATAGTTATTGTTTTCATAATTATTATTAATCTGGCTAACGGTAATTGTAGTTGCTGTACCATTCCCTTTATCTTCTGGAATGCTTAAATTCCAAGTAGATAAATCAAAATTTTCTGAAGGTGCTTTACTTGCATCTAATCCTCCTGTATTTGGCTCTTTTCCAGCTTGAGAAATGGTTAAATCTCTTGATACATCTCCGCCTATGACACTAATTATTCCAGTACGTTTAACTTCCGTTGGGTTTGCAGACACAGTAATATTTATAGTTCCATTATTAGTTCCGTTTGTGGGAGTAAGGGTAATCCAATCGTTATTATTTTCAGTATACCAGTATAAATTAGCTGTTACATTAAGTGATTGTGTTTCTTGATTTGCTGAAAATTCAGAAACTGAAGACAAACTCAATTCTACAACTTTCTCTTCTTCATTTGAACCTTCTGAACTACAACTAATTATTGATATAAAAATTAGAATTGTAAAAATGATTTTTATTAGCTTCATAACATGTTTTTTACAAAAATAGTAACTTAACCTCTAAATTGGTTAACCAATTTAGAAAATCTTTGTAAAACGTTGAAAAACATGCTATACACCTATAAAAATTAACCCAAAGCCTGCTCCAAATCCGCAATAATATCATCAATATGTTCTAATCCTAAAGAACAACGCACCATACCATCCGTAATACCAGCAGCAGCTTTCACTTCTGGCTCAACTTTAGCATGTGTAGTACTTGCGGGATGTGTTACAATGGTTCTTGTATCGCCTAAATTAGCCGAAAGCGAACACATTTTAATAGCATTCAAAAACGTTCTACCACCATCTAAACCACCTTCCACTTCAAAAGCTACAATATTCCCACCAAGCTTCATCTGTTTTTTTGGCAATGTCATATTTTGGGTGCGACTTTAAAAACGGATATTTCACCCATTTCACTTTAGGGTGCGCCTCTAAATATTCAGCTAATTTTAAAGCATTTTCGCAATGCTTTTCAACACGAATCGCCAAAGTTTCCAATGATTTTGACAATACCCAAGCATTAAACGGACTCATAGCAGGTCCCGTTAATCTAGAAAACAAATAAATCTCACGAATCAAGTCTGCCTTCCCAACGGTAACACCACCAAGCACACGTCCCTGTCCGTCCATTAATTTTGTAGCTGAATGAATCACCAAATCCGCACCATGTTTTATCGGGTTTTGTATATATGGCGTTGCAAAACAATTATCAATAACTAGCAACACATTATGCTTTTTACAAATAGCACTCAAAAAATCCAAATCTAAAACGTCAACTCCAGGGTTGGTTGGTGTTTCCGCATAAATAAATTTCGTATTCGGTTTAATTAAACTTTCTATCGTTTCAACGTCGTTAATATTAAAATACGAACACTCAATATTCCACTTCGGGAAGTATTTAGTAAACAACCCATGCGTTGCACCAAACACCGAACTACAAGACACCACATGGTCGCCCGCATCCAGCAATGTTGCGAATGTTGAAAACACCGCAGCCATTCCACTCGCAAACGCAAAACCCGCCTCTGCGCCTTCCATCGCGCACACTTTATCTACAAATTCGTTAACGTTCGGGTTGCTGTATCGGCTGTATAAATCGCGTTGCTTTTCCTCTGCAAACGAGGCGCGCATGTCCTCCGCATCATCAAATACAAACCCCGAAGTTAAGTATAATGGTACCGAATGTTCCGAAAACTGTGTCGTTTCAGATTGTGTTCTTATCGCTTCCGTTTCAAAATGTTTTTTACTCACTTTTATGCTTTTAAATATTTTTTATTTGGGCATTCCCCTATCGGGTCGGGCTTTCCGTTCCAAGTCCTCGCACCTCTCCCGATAACTATCGGGATCGGGCTGTGGGCTTTCCTCTGCAATCCCTAATGCACTTGTTTGCTGGGGTTTGGTTTTAATCGAAACTTGTTGCTTGTTTGTAAGCTTTAGTTCTATTAACCCGCCTCTAACCCCTCCAAGGAGGGGAACTCATACTCTACATTTTTTAAGACCTGCGAGGTTTCCAAAACCTTGTAGGTCTGTTTTATAATTAAGACGTTACCTTTTAGAAACCTAAAAATTACCAGAAAATATATTTTCCACTTTGTTTTTCATATAAATTTCGTTCGTTTTTAAATCCCATTGTTTTTCTATACTGTTCGTCAAATATATCTCCAAAATCAGGTTGAGTTTTTAGTATGTCTATTTGCTCAATTTTCTTGGAATTAATCTTTTTAGATAAATATCCTCCACAAATTTCTAATTCATCTGAACACGTAATTTTACCGTGTAATTCTTCTCTGAAAATTAAAAAATCAATAAAATATTTTGGTTTTTTACCTTTTGCTATAAGGGTTAAAATAAAAATTTCTAAATCATCGTATTTAACTGCCCAAGGAAAAATATCATCTTCTCCTAAATCCAGAAGGTATGATAAATCATTTTGAACTAAACCAAAAGAATTAATGTTGACTATAATAGAAAAGCATTCCTTGATAGTTTTTGTATCAATCACTTCTAAAGTTTCATTTTTGTGATTCATAATTGTAAGAGGCTTTTTCTCTAATATTATACTTTCAACCCGTGAAGTTTGTTCATAGCCATATCCAATACAATTCTTAAAATCATCTTTTATTCTAGGAAATGCCTTTTCGGGATTTCTAAATGGTTCTCTGAGATTATATCCTTTTGCTTCAATAATAAAAGCATATTCTTTCCAAATAATTAAGATGTCTTGTTCGCAACCATTAATATAATAACTCTTAAATATTTTTGCATCTTCACCAAAAAATTTACGGAAAAGGTCAACTATATTTTTTTCCAATAAATCCCCTTTTAGCTTTAAGTATTTATTTTTTCTATTACTATCTTTTGTTACGTCTTTCTCCAGTAAATTGTTAATTGAATGAATTGCTTGTTTTACATCAAAAATTTGATACATTCCATTTTCAATGTCAAAAATCGGATAATCATAAAGAGGATTCCCCGGGTTTGTTTCTGTATAATACGTAAAATCCTTTGCGTTTCTTTTAACAGAAATAAATTGAAGTATTTTATTAACTTTATCTAAAGTGAGGTTATTAGAAACTAACTCTTTCGGATAGAAACGGTCTTTCATTCCTTTATCTATCATAAACTTTGACCTAACTTCATATTCTTTCGGAATGCTATCTCGAAAGAATTCTGGTAAACTTTTGTCATATCCAGATTCAATACTCGTGTATTCAGCCCAATTTTCTCTTAATAAATCATTGTTTGTAGAATAACCTTGAAAATTTGTTTGTACAAGTTTATCTAAATTGTCATAAAATGTAATAAAATCTGCTGTATTGAGTCCGTGTTCATCTAGTAAATATTCATCAAAGTGAGTAAATAAATCGACAACCCAATTGATTATTTGTTCTTCAAAATTTAGATGTCCTACGTTGAAGTATGTAAGAAATGATGGGATGGCAACTTCCCTAACTTTTTTCCACTCATCAAAGTCATCATCTTTACTAAATTCAATTAAAACTTTTTGGTACTCAATTTCTATTTCATTTAACAATGCGACTATTTCTTTCCATTTTTCAGGATCGTATACATAGTCAGTTCCATTATCGCTATTTGTTGAGATATTTAAACCTGCCAAATAATAGAGTTGTCTCATTGGCGAAGAAAGTTGTCCAAGTTCATCGTACGCTCTTTCTCTTCCGCTATGCATCAAAAAAGCCATATCACCCAAAAACCATTTAGCATCATAACTTGATACAAGATTTTTTAGTTGTTCAGATTTTTCTTTTAAACTCATCAGTTTATTGATTTTGACTAACTAATTAATATGCTTACTCAACCTCAAAATATCTCCAAAAACACCACGTGCCGTAACTTCCGCACCAGCTCCTGCTCCTTGAATCACAATCGGTTGCTCACCGTAACTTTCGGTAAAAATCTCAAAAATAGCATCACTTCCTTTTACATGTCCCAAAGTGCTATCCTCTGGAATGGATACTAATTTCACTTCCAAATTCCCTTTATCTTGTGATAAATCTCCCGATAAATCCCCAACATAACGCAATACATGCCCTTCTTTCTGCTCGTCTTTCAACTTTTGATATTGCTCGTCTAAAACGGCTAACTGACTCAAAAACTCCTCCACCGAAATGTCTCTGTAAGCCTCAGGAATCAAATTCAACACTTCAACATCTTCAAACTCATTTTGCAAATCTAACTCTCTTGCAAGAATTAATAGCTTCCTAGCCACGTCATTTCCTGAAAAATCCTCACGAGGGTCTGGTTCTGTAAAGCCTTTATCCACCGTTTCTTGAATAATAGCACTAAACGGCTTGTCTTCCACAGAAAAATTATTGAACAAATAACTCAACGTTCCCGAAAACACACCTCTAATTCGCGTAATATTTTCACCAGATTCGTGCAATAACTTAATGGTGTCAATTAAAGGCAATCCTGCACCAACCGTGGTTTCGTATAAATATTGTTTGTTGTTATTTTCAAGTTGAACTCGTAACTCTTTATAAAAATCATGAGATACCGTATTGGCAACTTTATTTGACGACACTAAATCGAAACCTGCTTCAATCAACGAAACATAATTCTGATAAAACTCAGAACTCGCCGTATTATCCACCGCAATTAAATTTTCTAAATGGTGGTTTTTAGCATAAGTGATGATATCGTCTATAGAACTTTCATACGCACTATGCTTAATCGCATCCTGCCAATTCGTTTTCACACCATTTTTATCTAAAATAAGCTTTCTAGAATTCGCAATCGCAAACACATTCAAATTAATGCCTTTGCGTTTTTCAATATCATCTTTCGATTTTAAAATCTGATTTATTAATGCACCACCAACACCACCATGACCAAAAATAGCAATGTTTATCTTTTTCGAAATTCCAAAAACTTCACCATGAATCACATTTACCGCTTTGTGCAGTTGTGATTTTTTAACCACCAAACTCACATTCTTTCCAGTAACCGTATTATTAAACAATAACGGTGTAATCTGGTTTTTAATTAAGGCATTAAATGGTTTATGGAACGAACTCAACTCAATTCCAA
The DNA here is from genome assembly GCF_055808955.1 of Jejuia sp. G7-7. Classification (NCBI taxonomy): domain Bacteria; kingdom Pseudomonadati; phylum Bacteroidota; class Flavobacteriia; order Flavobacteriales; family Flavobacteriaceae; genus Jejuia; species Jejuia sp. G7-7. The sequence continues at coordinate 1,500,089 of NZ_JBVVSZ010000002.1, read as the reverse complement.
TAATCGAAATAACCGCAACATCATCAATAACATCAATTTTATTTACATCTTGCGAATAGAAATCACTTTCAAACTCACGCTCTAAAGCAATAACCGCCTGAGTGGCTTGGTCTGCATCGATAATAAGTCCAATACCTCTTTCCGAAGACCCTTGAGACACGATGCTTACACTAATTCCGTATTTACTCAATGCGCCAAAAATACGTGCATCTACACCTATTTTTCCGAGTAAACCACGGCCTTCTAAATTCAGCAACGCTACATTATCTAAAATGGATAACGACGTCACTTCTTTAGTACTTGGTCTTGCAGTAATTAGCGTCCCTTCATCATCTGCATTAAAGGTATTTAAAATACGAAGGTTGATATTTTTTTCAACTAAAGGAATAATGGTTTTAGCATGTAACACCGAAGTCCCGAAATTTGCTAACTCATTCGCTTCACTAAACGATAATTCTCGTATTTGTTTTGCATCTGGAACCAACCCAGGATCTGCGGTATAAATACCACTAACATGCGTATAATTCTGTAGTTCTTCTGCATCTAAAAAATTAGCGATTAAAGCAGCGGTATAATTACTCCCGTTGCGTCCTAAAGTAGTGGTCTCATTCTTTAAATTTGAAGCAATAAAACCTGTAACTACATTAACAACATCCTTATTTTTACTAAAATAAACCTGAGTGTTTTCTTTGGATAATTTTGATATTGGTTGTGCATTACCAAAAGATTCATCGGTTTTTATGAGTTCACGCGCATCGGTTGCTTTAGCACTAATGCCATGTTCATTTAAGAGATTTGCAATCAGTTTTACAGATAATAATTCGCCTTGAGCCAAAATATTATCTTTCGTCTTTTTGCTGTAATCACGCAACAAACTCACCCCTTCAAACAACTTATCTAAAACCGAAAATTCTTCAGAAAAATCGATAGTTTTCAACGGCTCAGTTTGATATGCTTTAAAGGCTTCTAAATCCTCTTGATAGGGCTCCCCTTTTAGCGCTTTGTTCAAAATAGCTTCTAAATCATCTGTTGCTGAACCTCTTGCGGATACTACAACAGAAATTCTATCACCTGCAGCAACTTTATTTTTTATAATCGAAAGTACCGTGTCTAAGCCTTTTCCGTTGGCTAAAGATTTCCCTCCAAATTTTAATACCTTCATTGGTTTTCTTTTAGAATGTGGCACAAAAATGCCTTCTACAATTTTTTCTAATTGGTCGTACTCCATTAAAAATGCATCATGCCCGTGCACCGAATGAATTTCGTTATAAGTCACATTAGGATGCGTTAATGCCAACTGCTTATGGGTTTCTCGGTTTTCTTCTGCGGTAAAAAACAAATCAGAATCTACACCTACAATATGAATTTTGGCTTCAATATTTTCAAGCACGTTAAAGTTACTCGCTCTACCCTTTGTTACATCAATAGACTTTAACAACTGATTCATCAATTTGTAAGCTGATAACTGAAAACGCTCCTGTAACTTTTTACCATGATGTAACAACCAACTCTCGACATTAAAAATCTCTAAGTCATCATTTTTAGAACGCTGAAAACGTTCTTTAAAAGACTCTGGCGTGCGGTAACACAACATGGCATGCATACGCGCATCGTGTACAGGATGCTTAGAGTTTAATAAAAACTGCTCTTGAATTTGGCAATTGGCAATCAACCAATCTGTAGATTTCCAATCAGTAGCTACCACTATTAAATGCTCTGTGAAATCAGGGGCTAAAACTGCCATTTCCCATGCAATGCCACCACCTAAAGAGCCGCCAATAGTTGCAAATAATTTTCCTGTATTGAGTTCTTTTAAGCCTTCTAAAAAGAGTTTCGCAACATCACGAGCCACAAAATCTTTGTAATTATCAATCACAAAACCATCAAAACCGTTCCCGGGAATATTAAAGGCTAAAACCGTGTAAAGTTTGGTATCAATAACTTTGTCATCGCCCACCAAATCTTTCCACCAACCATCATCGCCTGCAACTTCACTATTTCCCGTAAGTGCATGATTAACCAACACAATTGGCGCACTTCCCAAAGCCTTACCAAAAACTTGGTAGCTTAACTTTATTTCAGGATTCAGTACGCCACTTTCTGTGGTGTAATTATTAATGATGATATGTTGCAATGGATGCTTCAACTTTTAATTACTTTTTAGATTTTAGCAAATGCCTGCTTTAAATCGGCTTTTAAATCTTCTATATCCTCAATACCTACAGATAGTCTAATTAAATCTGTTGACACACCTGCCGAAGCTTGTTCTGCTTCATCCAATTGTTGATGTGTTGTACTTGAAGGATGAATAATTAATGATTTAGTATCTCCAATATTCGCTAATAAAGAAAATATCTGAGTTTCATCTGCAATCGTTTTTGCAGCATCAAATCCGCCTTTATGACCAAAGGTTACAATACCACTTTGTCCTTTTGGTAAATACTTTTTAGCCAAAGCATTGTATTTACTGCTCTCTAATCCTGGATAGTTTACCCAAGCTACTTCATCTTGCGCCTCTAACCATTTTGCTAATTCTAAAGCGTTTTCACTATGTTGCTTTATTCTAACTGGTAATGTTTCTAAACCTTGAATAATGTTGAATGCATTTGTTGGACTCATAGCGCCACCAAAATCTCTTAAACCTTCTAAAATTAATTTGAATGTGTAAGAGGCTGCACCTAAAACTTCATGGTATTTTAATCCGTGGTAACCCGCTGATGGTTCTGTAAATTCAGGGAATTTACCGTTTGCCCAATTGAATGTTCCAGCGTCAATTATTGCACCTCCTAGAGATGTTCCTTGTCCGCCAATATATTTGGTCAATGAATGGATTACAATATTTGCTCCATGCTTAATTGGGTTTAATAAAGCTGGTGTAGCTACAGTATTATCTACAATAAAAGGTACTCCTGCTGCTTTTGAATGTGCTGCAATAGCTTCCAAATCTAAAACATCAAGTTTTGGATTTCCTAAAGACTCCACAAAAAAGGCTCTCGTATTATCTTGAACAGCATCCGCAAAATTATCAGGATTTGAAGCATCTACGAATGTTGTTGTAATACCTAATCTTGGAAGCGTAACGCTTAATAAGTTATAAGTACCACCATATAGGCTACTTGACGCCACAACATGGTCGCCTGCTTTTAATAGCGTTAATAAACCTGTTGCAATAGCTGCTGTTCCTGAAGCAAAAACTACGGCACCAATACCACCTTCTACAGCTGCTAAACGCTCTTGTAAAATTTGGTTTGTTGGGTTGTTTAAACGTGTGTAAATAAATCCTAATTCTTGTAAAGAAAATAGGTTTGCCGCGTGGTCTGAATTATTAAACACATAAGATGTAGTTTGGTAAATTGGTACCGCTCTTGCGCCTCCGTTTGCTGCTACATCATGACCTGCGTGTAATGCGTTTGTTGCTAATTTTTGATCGCTCATTTTTCTAGTTTTTTTGAATTAATAAATTAAACCAAAAGCCAAAATATGCTACTTATGCAGCTTACTTAATAGAAAAATGTTATAAAGAGTTTAAATTACAGTCAGTAATTTGTTTGGGGTTATCTATCTAAACACCAATAGATGAATTGGTAATTCAAGTAGAATTTAGCACCTTCTTTAATAAGTTTAAAGGGTTGCTAAGGTTTCACAGGGTCTAATCCCTCCACCTTTCTTGATAACATTTCAATATGTTTTTTGAACTTTGTGACTGCAAATATCGTTCAGAAAAGTTAATCTGCAAATTTTTTAGAAGAAATTTTAATATTAACATAAAAATGATTAGTTCTTACCTCCTCAAAATACGTATTTAACCGTTGAAAAACATAGTAATAACTTACAATTCAAAAAAAAATTGACAAATATTCTAATAATTTAGCATACTTTTGCGGTTATCAACCCCAAATAGTAACAATTATGAAAATAAAATTACTCTACTTAATTTCACTTATTTGCGTATTTGGTTATGCTCAACAAAATGAAAGTGATTATTATAACCCAGACCTTAACGCAACAGCTACACAAACGATTAGTAATTTAACTGGTGTAGAATCTGCAGCTGACAGTAATACACTTAATGCAGCGATTACAGCACTTTCTAATACACAGAATGCTGGGAAATTTGGTGGCACAATAACAGTTATGCCTAATGGCGGCATCACAACATTTTATTTAGAAGATATTGATATTAAGAGCAATATACATCTAAAAATACATTCGAGTATAACCTTAATACCTCAAACAATTGGAGGTAGAATATTTATATCTGGTATAGATAATTTTGTTGAAAACGTTGCTCTTACCAGTACCAACGAAGATTCAGCTGATAAAAACGATGCTTTTAAAGTCATTTTAAGAGAAGCTATAAATGAAAATGAATCTGTTTTAAGGCTTGGAGATGTAAAAAACTTTAAAATATCTGGAATGGATATTCAAGATAAAAAAACAAAAATATCTTGTATAACTATGTCTATTGGCGGACCTACAATTGACAAAACTAACGTACCAACAGACGGCGTTGTAAAAAATCTTTGGGGAGATGACATGCATGTTGGCTACGGTTTAATACAAGCCCAATCTGCCAAACATGTCTATTTTAAAAATTTACATGGAACAGGAGGCATAACACTACGCTTAGAGTCTGGAAATAACCAACACATTCAAGATACAAATAGATCTGTAGATGAAGTATATGCAGAAAACATATCTGTTACTGATGGAGATGCAGCTTTAAATTTATCTCCTCACAGGTCTAATCAAGGTAGTGTAGATGCCATCGGTATAAAAGCTTACAATTCTACCTGGGCAGTCCAAACTGCTGCTGGTTTTATTGGTACAGAAGGTTCTGACCCACCATTTGCAAATAATAAGGGAACTTATGAAAGCGTTAATATAATCATTGAAGAAATTCAGGGTGGTTTTAATGCTCAAATAAAAAGTAAAGATTTTAAATACTTTAAAAAATGTAATCCAACAGAATGGCAACGTTTAAAAGATGCTTTTACCCCACAAGTAAAAGCTACTGAAGCGAGTGTTAGAGGAAATTCTATTGCCGCTGGAAGAATTACTGCCATGATAGATTGTACAGGTGGTGCTAGTGAAGGCTGCTATAATGTTAATATTACATATCCGTCGCCTGCAAATATATCAGGCAGTTTTGAGTTAAACCCAATTGGTTATGGTTCAGTTGCTCCAGATTGTTCAACATTATCTCTACAAGTTAACAACGAAGAATCCACTAGCATTTACCCAAACCCTGCCTCTAACGTTATTTATGTAAAAGGCTTGCAAGGAAACACAATAAAAATAATAGGCCTACAAGGAAATGTTATTAATAGCTCAATAATAAAAAATAAAATTGAAACTATTAATGTTTCGTACTTAACACCTGGCTTATATTTATTGTCTGGTGAATCTTCAACAGGAAATACGAGTACTCAAAAACTCATTATAAAGTAATATTTAACCTAATACAACTAAAATTAATAGTCGTCTGAAAAAAATATTTTTTTCAGACGACTATTAATTTTAAAATGCTGTAATTGAGTAAAACGCTACGCTAAGGAAGTTCCAAACTTATCGCGAATAATAGTACCAATAGGTCGACTTTCTATTTTGGACTCTAACCAAGAAATAATATCTAAATATAGGAACGCACGACTTTGATAAGGGTCGTCTTCAAACTCCTTGAGTTTTTTATGCAACTTAATGAATTCCCCTTTTACTTCGTGCGGATAAATATCTCCCAAACCGCGTAAAAATTTGATAAATTCTTTTTGAACTTCATACAAATCTTCCATTTTAATCAGGAACTTGTATGTGCTCCTAATTAGAACATCCAAATTATAGTCTAAACCTGCTTCGTAATGCGCTACAAGGTTTAAAATTCTAGAGAAACACAGTAAATCTTCTCGCATTTGTAACGACTTATTACTAATTATTTTTTCTAGGAAATAAATACATTTTTTGTTCTCGCCAGCTCCAAAATACATACTAGCCATTTTATAATAAAACACCATAATGTGGTGCTCGTCTATGCGGTTTTGGTAGTTTTTTAATTGTTCTAAAACTTCATCAATTAACGGTAAACCTTCCTGAAAACTACCTTCAATAAAATGAAGATTGAATTTATTGTTATAGATAAACAGAAATGCTAATGCCTCATTATTATCATCTAAAGGAAACCATTTTTCTTGGGTAATTATTTCAAAATTAGATAATGTTTCTTTGAATTTTTCGTGCTGACGCAGATAAAATAAAGCTTCTAATAAATAATGGTTTCCTCGTAAAAAAACACAGGATTCAACACGATCATATCCTTGTTATCATAAAACAAATTAACCCATTTAGAGGCGTACTTATAGCATGATAAAAAATCTACTGTTAAAAAACTATACCATAACTTTGCTTTATACAACCATAATTTTTCTCGAAAACCTAAAGTATTTATATCATATTTTGGCAATCTATCTTGATAATATTTGGTAATAATTTGATGTTCTTCATCATTCTTTACATAGCCTCTTTTTAAAAATAAACCATATAATTGTAGCGATAAGTTGGACAATTTACTTGCCAAAACATTCTGTAAGCTTAGCTCTTTGGCCTGAATTGTCAACTCATCTGCCCTATTGCTGATACTTCTTGTAATGTATTGCGATTCAATAACTTTTTCTAACTCTACAATTTCGTATGCGGCATTTTTTTCCTCGTTAGCAATGGCTAAATTTTTGGCTTTATCAAGAATTTTCAAACTCTGTTTGTACAAACCCTTATGATATAAAATAGTCGCAAAATCAAGCTGTTCTCGAATTTGAATTCGGATATCTTGATGTGACGGATTTAAACGCAAACTGATCAAAATCTGCTTATACAAATGTGCCTTTAGATTTGATAATTGTTGTTTTTTAACAATACCCTTTTTCAAAATTGCAGCCTCATCATAGCGCTTCAACTTATCCATTATATTGAAGAGCATCAAAAACTTAGAGTCTTCGTTTACACCCAGTCGACCAACGTATAGTTTGAACTGTCGCTTTTCAGATTTTGAAAGCGATTTCACCAAAACAAATAAATTATCTTTTTGCGCTTTTGTCATAGTCATAAAATCAGTTTTAAAAACTTGATTTTCAGTTGTTTAAATTCAATATACAATGGTTAAACATCGTAAAAAAGAGTATTGGAGTAGTACTTTTTACGAAACCAAAATATACATTCGTAGAACAATAAGAAAATATATTCTAATAAATGTCTGATAATCACGTTCAAATTTTCGATACCACGCTTAGAGATGGCGAGCAAGTTCCTGGCTGTAAGCTAAATACAGATCAAAAACTAGTAATTGCAGAACAACTTGATAAATTGGGAGTTGATATCATAGAAGCAGGATTTCCTGTTTCAAGTCCTGGTGATTTTAAATCGGTTGAAGAAATATCAAAAATAGTAAAAAACGCAACGGTTTGTGGTTTAACACGATCTGTTGAAAACGATATAAAAGTAGCTGGAGCTGCATTAAAATATGCTAAGAAACCAAGAATCCACACAGGAATTGGTACTTCAGAATCTCACATAAAATTTAAATTTAAATCTACCCAAGAAGATATTATCGAACGTGCAGTTAAAGCTGTAAGTTATGCCAAATCTTTTGTGGAAGATGTTGAGTTTTATGCTGAAGATGCTGGTAGAACCGATAATGAATATTTAGCAAGAGTTTGTGAAGCTGTTATTAAAGCAGGCGCAACAGTTTTAAATATTCCAGATACAACTGGATATTGCTTACCAAGCGAATACGGTGCAAAAATTAAGTACCTAAAAGAGAATGTAAAAGGAATCGACAAAGCAATTTTATCGTGCCATTGCCATAACGATTTAGGTTTGGCTACTGCAAACTCTATTGAAGGTGTTATAAACGGTGCACGTCAAATAGAATGTACTATTAACGGTATTGGTGAGCGCGCAGGAAACACCGCTTTAGAAGAAGTTGTAATGGTACTCAAACAACATCCTTACTTAAATTTAGATACAAAAATTCAAACAGAAATGTTATATGGTATTAGTCAATTGGTATCAGATAGCATGGGGATTTATACTCAACCGAACAAGGCTATTGTTGGTGCAAATGCTTTTGCTCACAGTTCTGGAATTCATCAAGACGGCGTAATAAAAAACCGTGAAACTTACGAAATAATAGATCCAAAAGATGTGGGCGTTAACGAATCTGCAATTGTTTTAACTGCAAGAAGCGGTAGAGCAGCATTAGCATACAGAGCTAAAATTATTGGTTACGAATTAACAAAACTACAATTAGATGAAATCTATACCAACTTCTTAGATTTCGCCGATAAGAAAAAAGAAGTTGACGATAACGACATTCATAAAATAATCGAGAGCAGTAAGGTATACAAAGAAATTGTATCCTCTTAATCGAAAAAATTTTAATTTTAAGTTCTAACATTTAACTTTACAGCACCATTTTTAATAAAGTAATTTAAATGAAATTAAGTATAGCTGTTTTACCAGGAGATGGTATTGGACCAGAAGTAACCGCCGAGGCGGTAAAGGTACTTAAGGCTATAGCTTTGGCTTTCGAACATACATTTAATTTCCAATACGGTTTAGTTGGTGCTGCTGCAATTGATGCAACAAAAAACGCGCTACCAGAGGAAACTATAGACCTTTGCAAAAAAGCAGATGCGGTTTTGTTTGGCGCCATTGGAGATCAATCCTATAACGTTGATCCCAATGCCAAAATTCGCCCAGAACAAGGACTTTTAGGTATCCGCAAAGCATTAGGCTTACACACCAATATTCGTCCTGTAATAGCTTATGAAGATTTATTAAACAAATCCTCGCTTAAAGTAAAACAGATTAAAGACACCAATATTTTAATTTACCGCGAATTAACAGGAGGTATTTATTTTGGCGATCGAAAATTAAGTAAAGATGGTAATACTGCATCAGATGTTTGTGAGTACCACCGTTTTGAAATAGAGCGTATTGCACATGCCGCGTTTAAAGCAGCTCAATCCAGAAAACGCAAATTAATGTTAGTGGATAAAGCCAACGTTTTAGAAACCTCTAGACTTTGGCGTCGTGTTGTGCAAGAGGTAGCAACACACTATCCTAATGTGACGTTAGACTATATGTTTATTGATAACGCCGCAGTAGAATTAATTATGAATCCCAGACAGTTTGATGTGATTTTAACCGAAAACATGTTTGGAGATATCCTATCCGAAGAAGCTAGCGTTATCGTTGGTTCTATAGGTTTATTGGCATCTGCCTCTCGTGGCGATAAACACGCTATGTTCGAGCCTATTCACGGTGCATTATCCAAAGCAAAAAACAAAGGAACCGCAAACCCAATTGCATCTATTTTATCCGCTGCTATGTTGTTAGATCATTTCGATTTGGCAGACGAAGCAGCCTTGGTGCGTGAAGCAGTAGATAAATCGTTAAAACTGCACATTACTACACCTGATTTAAACACAAAATACGATAATATTACCACAAGTAAAGTAGGCGATTTTATCGAAGATTTTATAAACAACCCAGAAGAAACTAATCTAAACTTTACCAACATACATTTAGGACAATCCACTATTATTTAATTATTTGAATTAGTCACCAATAAGTTAAATACGCTAAACTAAACTAAAGGAGACGTCCGGAATTAAGAGCACTTTTAAGGTGCTCTTTTTCTTTTATGAGTTTTTATCAAATATTAATTTGGGTGTTACCCAGAAATGGGATGGGGCTTTCCTATTCTATCCTTAACACAGAAGAAAACCTAGTATTCTACTTGATGTTTGTTCTTATGTTAGAATAGAATTATATTTAGAGTACTGATTCTAAAAACATATTCTTTAAAGATATTAAACAAGAACATTGTTACCCCAATAATAAACTATGTTATATTCATGCAGAAATTTTCATTTATGAAAAAAATACACTTTTTAATTCTATTACTAATTCCAATTGCTGGGTTTAGTCAAAACATTTTTCTTACTGAATATCAGAAAGCAGAAATACTCTTGCGATTAAATAAAATTGATTCAGCTTTTGTAAAATTCAAAGAACTTGAAATAAAATTACTCAAAAAGGATACTTTATACAAATATGCGCTTTGGTACAAAGTAATGACAGCAACTCACTTAGAAGAAACCAATCGATTTCAAGAAAAGTATGATAAATCCCTTGAGTTTGGAATTGAAGCACTTGAAGGAATTAAAAAAGGTTTGAAAATATTTGATAAAGACTTTGCTAAAAGAAAATATTTTATGATCAAAAACATTATTGTTTCTAATTATGGTTTAGGAAATTTTGAAGAAGGTAAAAAGTGGAAAGAAAAATTGTATGAAGCAAAAAAGAATAATTTATTACCCGAAGGCATTGACGAATATTTTAATTATGACTTTTTTAAGTTTGAAGACAAAAATGTTTGGGGTTATGAATGGTATGCTGATTTACCCGAAGATAGATTTTCAAGTAGTTTCACAAAAGTTGTTTATTATGTTTACAGCACTAATTCAGATGGCTCTGATAAAGACCAACTTTATAGATTACACGTTTTAATGTTTCATGGAGATAATGATAATTTTGATTATGTCATGGACAAACGACTGGAAACTAAAACAGAAGATATTAGCGGAACTTTATATTCATATAGATATAAAAAAGATATCGATTTTGAAAAACTAAAAAAAGATGTAAAAGAGATTTTAAAAGGCAACCTAAAATCTGACACAAAAAGAACAATGACAAAAACTAAAGACGGAAAAACAAAGGTTGATATCGAAATTAAAAACTAAAAAAAATATCTCAATTACTTCCCCCAATCCCCAACAACATCTCAGAAAGCTCATTCGGTGCAGACCATTGTGCATTATGGTCAGCTGTTAATAATAAAACTGACCACCCCTTATCCTTTGCACGTTTTGCTTGAGAAGCAAAGCCATCCTTTTTAGGGTCTTTATTTTTTTCTACAGTTAAAATAAAAGTAGTTGGGATTTTTAAACGGTCAGGATTTTTCAAAACAATTTTGTCTGTCCATGTTTTTACAGAATGGGGCACATCTTTAGGTGCTTTTGCATCTTTATCTACCCATTGTGGTATTAAAAAACCATCCTCTATCTTTAGCCCATCTAGCTTGTCATTATTAAAAACAGATACCGAACTCTCTCCATTTTCAGGTACTGCAGCATCTAAATACACTAACTTACTTATACGCTCTGGTATTTTATCAGCTACACCTGTAACTACCATACCTCCATAGCTATGACCTACTAGGACAATATTGTGCAAATCTTCATATAGAATGGTATTTACAATGTCCATTATATGCGTATCTAAACCAATTGTATTGGATGCCAAATGTGCTCGCTCTCCTTGACCGGTCATCGTTGGACGATACACAATAGCCTTTTTACTAGTCATTAATGAATCTACTTCCTTAAAGGCCCAACCTCCACCCCAAGTACCATGCACAAGGACGTAAACTTGTTTAGCTTCAGATTTTTGAGCATGCAACTTCTGGCAACACATTGAACCTAATAAAAGAATACTGCCTAAAAAAATGTAATAGTCTGTTTCATAATCACTAAAGTTAATGATTTTATAGTTCTCTTTAGTATCATTTTAAAAATCAAGAATCACTATACAGTTTCATCAACTAAAAATACTTTTAGTTGATTTGAAACAGATCTTTAAATCATTTTTCATGGAAGTATTAGGAGTAGATATTGGAGGAACAGGAATGAAAGGCGCTTTGGTTGATACCAAAACAGATAAACGCATTACAGAACGCTTTAGAATTCCTACTCCAAAATCTAGAAAACCGAATGACATGGCGCAAGCATTTGGCGAGATTGTAAAGCACTTTAATTATGAAGGCCCTGTTGGTTGTGGATTTCCTACCATAACAAAATATGGTGTTTGTAAATCTACCAGCAATTTGCATAAAAGTTGGCTAAATATTGATATAAGAGATTTGTTTTCCAAAGCTTGCGGACAACCAATTACTGTTGTTAATGATGCCGATGCTGCTAGATATGCTGTAATGAACTACGGTATTGGAAAAGACAAAATGGGCTTGGTTATCATGATTACAATTGGTACCGGATTAGGAAGTGGTGCGTTTTATAAAAGAAAACTTTTACCAAATTTTGAATTAGGGCAAATACCTTATAAAAAGCATAAAAAAATTGAACGCTGGGCAGCAGCTTCTGTCAAAAAAAGAAGGATTTAACCTATAAAAAATGGGAAGAGAAACGTTTTAACATATTTTTAGAATTAGTAGAAACAATAGCTTGCCCAGATTATATTATACTGGGCGGAGGCACTTCCAAACACTTTGATGAATTTAAAAAATACATTAAAATTAACACTCCTGTTGATGCGACCCGTTTAGGAAATCACGCAGGGATTATAGGAGCAGCTGCTGCGGTATTACATTAAACTTGAAATTTTATTTACTATTCCCATTCCTATATTCATACATACTATATGTAGTTTCTCTAATTTTATCTATTAATGCCTCATGAGGGTTATCACAAATATCTACTAATCCAACATTGTAGTTCTCACCATCAAAACGACCAGTTAATGGTTGATCTATATATTGAAACCAATGAGCACCGACTATATGCGGATTTCTGAGTGCACTTTCAATATATTTCTGATATTTCACACCTCTATCTTCTTGGCTTTCTGCTGCTTTAACACCTACGTGAAAACTACCCCTATCTAATGCTCCAAAGTGAAATTCTCCAATTATAATTGGCATATCTACTCCTTTTGGTAAACCAACATGCTCTACACTATATTCATATTTATTAAAACTCATAATATCCATGTATTTACCTGCAGCTTTTAACACTTCAGAATTATTTGCCCATGCAAATCTACAACCCAAATAATTTTGATGGGGCGCTATTTTTTTCAGTTCTTCATTTAAGGTTTTGAAATAAGTATCGGCTATCTTTTCGTAAAAAGAGGCAAGATCATCATGCGCCTTTGATTTATCAGGTTCTGTTGTGGTTTTTAATAAATCTTTCCAAGTTTTATGCTGTGTTCCCCAAACTTTATTTAGAGTTTCGATAGTTTTATATTTCTTTTTTAAATCTTTTATAAACTCTTGTTTAGCAACTTGTGTTTCAGAACTACGTAAAACACCCAAAGCCAAAGAGCCTAAATCTCCCCAAGCTAATTCATTATCCACAAAATAACCTATACACCAAGGATCTCCAGCACCTAGCTTTTGAGCTGCCATTGAAGCTTTAACTGATTTTCTGAATTCAGGATCAAATACATCATGAAACTTACCCCAAAACCCTTTTGAACCTTCAATTTTAGGTGTATTTTTAATCCAAATAGAACCTACGTATGGTGTTTTACGTTGCGCAATAGTGCCGCTTTCTGAGACAAAACCAATTGTATTTAGTCCCCAGTTTTTAAATCTTTTGTGAACCAAATCTCCAAAATCATTTAACCAATCATTGCCATAGATTTTATACAAATTTGATTTATAGAAGTTATAATGTGTATACTCATCCATAGTACTGTAAATACCATGTGACGCCCTTTTACCTTTTCCGTAAAAGTCTCCAAATTCCGTGTCTCTACCAGGAATATCTTCAAAATAATGCTTCCTATCTGTTATTCCAGTCCGTGTACTTCTAGGGTCTACACAATTAACTCCAGCTGACCAAAACAAATACCCTTCTGGATCTACCATCCACCATTTGTCGTTATACTTCTCTGTTCTAAAAAAACCTGTTGCTTTTAGTTTAGGTCCATCTTTCCAACCTCCATACTTACTTCTATGCACAGCTTCGTTTTTATGAGTTTCAAGGTGCGCTGTATTTGTTTGCGTACTTTGCTTTAATTCCTCAAGATTATGCACTTTACCTTTCCAATCTTTATGCTTGTATTGTCCAAATTTATCCACAAAAGGAAAGAAACCTGTTGTGTCTCGTTCAGTCAACAATCCTTCAGCCCTTATATTATCTACCGTAAAACTATTGCTTGTTACAGCGTAACGTGAGCAAAACGTAATTTCTTTAATAGCTTCAATATCAGTTTTTAACTCACCTGGTGTTCCCCTCATTCCCACAATTTCAAATTGTGGTTTGTACACCCAGGGAGTCCAAGCTAAATCTACCGTAACTGTTTTAGTCTCTCCTGGAAGCAAATCAACATAATTAGAGCAATACCATTTAATTAATCCATCAGGGTCATTACCAACATACATTTCTGCTTGAACATAAGCATCTCCAATATTAGTTACATCTGCTTTTACTTGATAATAGCCCTCAAGCCCCCAAGATTCTGAGCTAGGTTTGGTTATTTTTACTGCTGGTTTTGTAGAAGCTCTACCGGTTGATAATACCAGTTTTCCATCTTCAATTGTGTGCGAAGCATCAGTAATGTTTTCTACCTTTACTTTTGCTTCATCGTTAAAATCAAATAAAGTAAGTACTTCTGGTTTTTCAATTTTAGTTTCTTTCTTGCATGAAGTAATTAAAATTAGAGCAAGAAAAATAAGCCCAAGTTGTGTGGTATATTTACTCATATTGGTTTTTAGTTGATTAGTATTTTCTTATTTAGTACCCGACTAAAGATATACCAAACGAATAAAAAAACACTATTTACCAACTAGGCAAAAACTCAACACTAAATATTTGGCAACGTAATGTCACTTAACTTTCAGTATCATAAAAAGAAAATGATTAAAACAAAATTTACCTAACCATTTTATTGCCTACAAAAAACTTATTCAGGTTTGTAAACACGAATATAATCGATACGCATAGTAGATCTTGCCTCGCTTAAAACTGATGAATCTGTAAAATAATCGGCTACTTGAGGAGGATTAGTTTTTTCTCTCCAAGGTTGTGAAGCAGCACTAATTATTAAATACATATCTTTATTTAATCCTGTACCGTCTAAATTGTTTCTAGGATCAATTTGATTTGTTGGTGTTTCTCTAACTAATTCTCCATCAACATAATATTTTAATGTAAAAGGGTCTAACCAAAGTACACCATATTCATGGTAATCATCTGCCCATCTTGTTCCTTTTCCGTCAGCATAATACGTCTCTTGACCAGTAGGTTGATAATCATCTACTATATTTCCTCCACTTCTTTTAAAAGTATGATGACTTAAGTGTAAACGTTGAGAAAAATAATTATTTGTTTTATCACCGTAAGCCTCTAGGTTATCAATTTCTTGTGTAGAATCACTACTTAACATCCATACAGCTGAAGCTAATACAGATTCACTTATTTTAACCCTAGCTTCCATGTACATCGGGTAACCTACAGCTGTTTTACTTGACACCATTCCTGTTCTTATAACGTCTGCACCACCTACATTATCAATTGTTGCTTTATACACCATTTCCCCTCCAATTATTGTAGATTGACTAGCTGAATAGTATGTAGGCCTAGCACCTGTCCATCCATTAAAAAAGCGATCTTGCCAATTATCTGTAAACTCAGTAGTTTTTCCTTCGTAATTAAACTCGTTTGTAAATTTAGGCTGAATAACCCACATCTTATTATCAGGAGCGCTTGGAAGAAATGCCACTTCATTTTGAGTCTCAGGTTCGCTATCCGTGGTTATTTCTTCTTGATTGCCATAAACTGTTTTATTATCTGCAATAAAATATGCTCTTATGTAATATTTTGTCTCTCCACTTAATCCAATTATTGTTACAGAAAAATTACCTGAATTTGAACTTGACTGTAACTTATTATCATTAACACTAGGGTTAGTACTTGTACCCCAACTTATGCCTCTTTCTGATATTACTAAATTATCTGTGCCATTAGTAACTAAACCTCCGGTAATAACCTCTGAAAAAACAGATGTTTTATTTACAGTTGTTGTACTAATTGTTGTGGAAATAATAGCTGGTTCTTCCTTGGTTGAGTAATCTCCATTGCTGCATGCAAAAAAGCTTATAGTGAAACAAACCATCAATAATAAAACTTCTTTTTTCCTAATCATTTTTATTTTTTAGAAAATTCTAATAACCCATCTTAAAATGAATTAGAACAATTATTTTTTTGATAAAATTAAAACATAATAACAAAAAGTAATTACTTGAAAAACTATTTAGGAAACTTCCCTCGAATCTTATCCAAACTTAAATTATGAATACTTCCAACGTGAGTGTGCTGTTTTGAAGTATCTGGAACGTAAGTACCATCTTGTAATTGTCCACCAATTTTTTGATAAGCTTCTCTAAAACTTTGCCCTTCAACTACTAAGGTATTTATATTATCTACTGTAAATAAATACTTGTATTTATCATCATGAATATCAACATCTTTCACAATAATTTGTTGAATTGAATAATTAAAAATATCCAAAATATCTTTTAATTCTTCAAAAGCGGCAATCATATTTTCTTTCAACAATTGAAAATCTCTGTGATAACCACTTGGCAAATTATTGGTTATTAAAATCATTTCGCTTTGTAAAGCCTGAATTTTGTTACACTTACCACGAATTAATTCAAAAACATCAGGATTTTTTTTATGCGGCATAATACTACTTCCGGTTGTTAATTCATCTGGAAAAGAAATAAAGCCAAAATTCTGACTCATATATAAACAAGTATCCATAGCAAAACGCGCTAAAGTATTAGCCAACCCACCTAAGGCAGCTGCGATAGTTCGTTCATTTTTCCCACGCCCCATTTGCGCCGCAACAACATTGTATTTTAGGGTAGAAAAGTCCATTTCTTTGGTAGTTAATTCTCTATCAATAGGAAATGAACTCCCATAACCTGCAGCAGAACCTAATGGGTTTTGATCTACAGTTTTGATTGCAGCATCTAGCATATAAACATCATCAATCATCAATTCTGCATAAGCCGAAAACCATAATCCAAATGATGATGGCATTGCAACCTGCAAATGCGTGTAACCCGGTAAAACTTTATCTTTATAAGTATCGGCTAAACCTAAAAGCGTATTAAAGAGCGTTCTAGTTTTCTCTTTTACAAAGCCTAAATTCTCTTTATAATACAAATGACAAGCCACTAAAACTTGGTCGTTTCTTGACCGTGCGGTGTGGATTTTTTTCCAACTTCACCTAAAGACTTTGTGAGTTCAAACTCTATTTTAGAATGAACATCTTCAAATTGAGCATCGATTTCAAAAGTACCATCTTCAATTTGATTTGCTAAAACATCTAAGCCACCTAATAATTCCTTTAGTTCTTCGGAAGTTAAAATTCCAATGCTTTCTAACATTTTTGCATGTGCTTTTGAAGCAATAACGTCGTATTTTGCAATATGAATATCAATTTCTCTATCGTTTCCAACGGTAAATTGTTCTATTTTTTTATCAATTGATATGCCTTTATCCCAGAGTTTCATTCTTAAATCTTTTTGTCATTCCTGCGAAGGCGGGAATCTATTTTAAATTTCTGCGAAAGCAGAAATCTCTACTTTCATTATTAATTATTAATATTTTTACACCTACAAGATTTTAGAAACCTTGCAGGAGATTTTTTATGGATTCCTGCCTTCGCAGGAATGACAGAACTGTTAACGATTACACATTTAAACAATTCAACTTTTTTACACTATTACCCGATTCAATAATTCAACGTAAATTCTAATGCCTTCTTCAATTTCATTTATATAAATAAACTCATCAGCTGAATGTGAACGTGTACTATCCCCAGGCCCTAATTTTAATGATGAACAAGATAACCAAGCTTGATCTGATAATGTTGGAGACCCATAAGTAGATCTTCCCATTGCTATACCAGCTTTTACCAATTCATGCCCCATAGGGATGGAAGATGAATTTAAATGCACACTACGTGGTTTTATCTTAGTTACAGGTGCGTTATCTTCTAAAATCTTTGCGATTTCCTTATTACTATAAGCATCATTTACACGAACATCAATAACTAAGTCTACATGAGCTGGCACAACATTATGCTGAGAACCGGCATTAATTTGAGTTACTGTTAGTTTTACATCTCCAAGAGCTTTAGAGCCCTTTTCAAACTTTAAGTTTTCGAACCATTTTAACGTTTCAATACTTTTATAAATCGCATTATTATCGTTTGGATGTGCGGCGTGACTTGGAGTGCCTTCTATAACTGCATCAAAAACTACCAGACCTTTTTCGGCTACAGCCAAATTCATTAAAGTTGGTTCGCCTACTATTGCTACATCAATATGTGGAATTATCGGTAACATACTATTTAATCCATTTGGACCACTACTTTCTTCTTCCGCGGAAGCGACAATTACCAAATTATACTTTAAATTTTCGTGATTATAATAATAAGTAAATGTTGCAATTAAAGACACTAAACAACCTCCAGCATCATTACTTCCTAAACCATATAATTTCCCATCATCAACTATGGCTTTAAGAGGGTCTTTGGTATATCCTGAATTTGGTTTTACAGTATCATGATGCGAGTTTAACAATAGCGTTGGTTTACCTTCTTCAAAATATTTATTAACTGCCCAAACATTGTTTTTTGTGCGTTTATAGTCAATATTATATCGACTGAACCAATCTTCAATATGCGATGCGGTTACATCTTCTTCCGAAGAAAACGACTGCGTTTCTATCAACTTTTTTAAAAGTGATATTGCATCATTTGTTAAATCTTGTATCGCCATGCTATAACGTTATTGTTGTAAAATTATCATTTTCTTGAGTCAACATCGCTATGTTTCCCATGTTTATAGTATTAACACCATTTTTCAATGCATCAAAACAATTTTCAAGCTTTGGAAGCATACCATCTGCAATAATACCTTCATCTAATAATTCTTGATAAATCTTAGAATCAATATGTTTCACAACTGAATTCTTATCATTTATATCTCTTAAAACACCATTCAATTCAAAACAATAATAAACTGATGTTTCGTATAAATTACTCATACCAACTGCAACTTGTGACGTAATCGTATCGGCATTAGTATTTAATAATTGTCCGTTCCCATCATGTGTAATGGCGCAAAAAACAGGTGTAAAATCTGCTTGAATTAATTTATCTATTGAATTATGAGCAACAACCTTAACATCGCCTACAAAACCATAATCTATTTCTTTTACTGGTCGTTTATCAGACTTGATACTGTTTATATCTGCACCTGTTAACCCAATGGCATCAGTATTTAAAGCTTGTAATTTTGCAACTACATTTTTATTTACTAAACCACCATACACCATAGTAATTACTTCTAAAGTTTCTGCATCTGTAATGCGTCTTCCATTTATCATGTTAGACTCTATGCCTAATTTTGAAGCAATATGAGTCGCACGTTTTCCGCCACCATGCACCAAAATTTTTTGCCCTTCTAAATTAGAAAATAATTTTAGAAATGCATTTAGAGAAGCTTCATCTTCTATAATGTTTCCTCCTATTTTTACTATGGATAGTTTTTCTTTAGGCATTTTCTAATATCTTTTTAAGTACCAATTGCGCCGCATAAGTTCTGTTATTAGCCTGTTGAATTACTAAAGAACTATCACTATCTAAAACCGCATCTTCAACTACAACATTTCTTCTAACTGGTAAGCAATGCATGAATTTTGCATTACCTAATTTTTCTTTGGTAATCATCCAGTCTGTTTCTTTATTTAGAACTTTTCCATAATACTCAAAAGAACTCCAGTTTTTTGTGTACACAAAATCGGCATCTTTAAATGCTTCTTCTTGATTGTGATAAATTTTAGTATCTCCAGTAATTTCAGGATTCAAATTATAACCTTCTGGATTTGCAATAACAAATTCCACATCCATTTTTTGCATCGCCTGAACGAAGCTATTTCCTACTGCATGTGGTAAGGCTTTAATATGTGGTGCCCAACTTAAAACTACTTTTGGTTTTTTAACTTTAGCATGCTCAGAAATTGTAATAGCATCTGTCAATCCTTGTAATGGATGCCCTGTAGCGCTTTCCATATTTACAATAGGTACAGATGCAAACTTTACAAAAGATTTTAGTACTTGCTCACTTTCATCTTTAACTTTATCGGTTAAGGTTGGAAATGCTCTCACGGCGATAATATCACAATACTGAGACACTACTGCTGCAGCTTCTTTTATATGTTCTGCTGTGTTACCATTCATTATAGTACCATCTCCAAATTCAATACCCCAAGCATCTCCAGAAACATTCATCACAATAGGATTCATCCCTAAATTTAAAGCTGCTTTTTGAGTGCTTAATCGCGTACGTAAACTTGAGTTGAAAAATAATAAGCCAATGGTTTTGTTTTTACCTAATTCATTATGTTGAAGCGGGTTTACTTTTAGTTGCTTCGCTTCTTCAATCCAAGAATTGATGTTATCTATATCGTGTATTGACGTGTAATGTTTCATTATAATTATTCTATTTCTAAAACCATCTGTTGATGGATAATTCCTGTTTTTTGTGATGGATATTTAGCTCCAAAGGTTATAAAATCAAATTTTTTATAAAACTCAACCGCCGCTTCTCTGGCACTTAAGTCAATTTTAGATACGTTTTTCGTTTTACTATACCTTATTAACTCCTTTACTATTTTTGTTCCGACACCATGTTTTTGAAATGACTTCTCTATTGCCATTTGAGAAATAATACTTGTTTCATTTTCAATATTTAAACGCCCAGTACCAACAACTTTATCTTTATTTAAACATATAAGATGAATTCCTTCTTCCTCAAATTCATCATTAATTATATCTAAACTATTTTCCATATTGTAGAAAAATAGTTTTTCTCTAATTGCAACCGCTTCTTTATAATAAGAGTTTTTAGTATCAATGTATTTGAGATTGAAACTGTACAACCTACTTTATTTTAGTAAACGGCACTTTCTCTTCAAACGCATTAATTATAAAATTATCTTCCAATCCATTTACAATCCAAGTTTCAATATTTTTAGCTTTAGTTACAGATGCTGCTTCAATTTTGGATGCCATTCCGCCACTACCGTGTGATGATTTAGAATTCACAACCTGCGCTCTTAAAATATCAAAATCTTCAACTAAACTTATTGTTTCTGGTGTCCCATTTTCAATGGAAGTTTTAGTATAAATACCATCAGTATTTGTTGCAATAATAAACAAATCTACATTTAATAGCGAGGCTGTTAAGGCGCCTAACTTATCATTATCACCAAACTTAATTTCGTCTGTTGCTACTGTATCATTTTCATTGATGATAGGTATATAATTATTATTCACCAACACATTAATTGTATTCATGATATTGACTCTACTTTCTTTCTTTTCAAAATCTGAATATGATAATAAACATTGTGAACTCAACAACCCACATTCTCTAAAAATTTCCTGATAAATACGGATTAAATGCGGCTGACCAATAGATGCCAAAGCCTGTTTCACGAATACATCCTCCTGTTTACTCTCTAATTTCACAAACTGTTTTGCCACAGCTATCGCACCCGAACTCACAATAATAAATTCGCAAGTATCTTGAAGTTTTGCTATTTGATTTGCTATATCTTCAATCTTACCTCTAGAAATATTATCGGTTTCTTTTGTAAGTGTGTTAGAACCTACTTTTAGTAATATGCGTTTTTTCTTTTGCATGTTATCTTATTTGCCCATTACCGTGAACATACCATTTATTAGTTACCAAATGCTGTAAACCTATTGGTCCGCGTTGGTGTAATTTATCTGTACTAATAGCTAATTCACCGCCTAAACCAAATTCAAATCCATCTGTAAAACGAGTAGAGGCGTTATGGTATACTGCACCACAATCTACCGCCATCATAAAATTATCGGCAGCTGCTTCTGCACTTGTTACAATTGTTGCTGAGTGCCCTCCACTATATTTGTTAATCATTTCAATAGCAGCTTGTGTATTAGCTATACTTCCTATAACTATTTTATAATCTAAAAACTCTTTGTACCAGATAGTATCATCTTCTATTTGCTTTACCTCTGTATGAGCACTAAGTGAAGTATCACCTAAAACCTCTACATTATGGGTTGCTAAACGGGCTAACAAATCCTTAACAAACTGTTCTCTATTTGGTAAATCGTTATCTATAATAACCTTATCTACTGCATTACATCCGGATACTTTTTGTGTTTTAGCATTTACAACAATATCTAAAGCCATAGCTAAATCTGCGTGCTTGTGCACATACACAAAGTTATTTCCACGCCCACTAACTATAACAGGACACTTGGCATTTTGCTTAACAAACTCAATTAAACGCTCGCCACCACGAGGCACTATTAAATCCAATGTTTGTGTTGGATTCTCTAAAAAAGCTTGTGTTTCTGTGCGGTTGTAATTCAAATACTCTACCCAATCTGTACTCACGCCATTAGCTTCTAATGCTTTATGCCAAAGATTTACTATTGCCAAATTAGAATTTAAAGATTCTTTACCGCCTTTAAGTAAAATTTTATTTCCTGATTTAAAAGCTATACCACCAGCTTCGATAGTAACATCTGGACGCGATTCATAAATAATCATTACTGTACCAAAAGAGGCCGTTCTATTATAAACTTGCATGCCATTATCATGTGTAAAACGAAAACGCTCAACACCAAGAGGATCTTCTAACTCAGATAACTGACGTAAAGATTCAATCATACCTTCAATTTTGGCATCATTTACCTTTAAACGATCGCTCATGGCTAAATCACTATCATCATAACTATCCATGTCTATTTTATTAGCATCAAGAATAGTTTGCGCATGTGCTCTTACCAATTCTTTCATAGAATTAAGTACGGCATTACGCTTATCTATGCTTAGTATTTTATTCATTCTTACTTTAATTTTAAAGTTTGCAGAATTACAAAATAGCAGTTCTACAAACTAAATTTTATATTTATTTTAAAGCTTTTTTAAGTGCTTCAAAAAATTGATCTATATATTTCTTTTCTATGTTTAGAGGTGGTAAAATTCTAAGTAATTTTTTATTCATTGCACCACCGGTAAACATGTTATAATTATAAATTAAATCTTTGCGTAGATTTCCAACTTCAAAATCGAATTCTAAACCAAGCATCAAACCTCTACCTTTTATATTTTTTATCTGCGGAATGGTTTTCGCTATAGAAATAAAATAATCTGACATCGCATTCACATTGTCCATCAAATTTTCTTCCTCAATCGTATTTAAGACCGCTAATCCAGCTGCACATGCTAGATGATTTCCTCCAAAGGTTGTTCCTAACATACCGTATTTAGATTCAATATCTGGATGAATTAAAATTCCACCAATAGGAAAGCCATTCCCCATACCTTTTGCAATCGAAATAATATCTGGTGTTACATTATAATGTTGAAATGCAAAGAATTTACCCGAACGTCCGTAACCAGATTGTACTTCATCTGCAATAAACATCGTGTTGTTAGTTTTACATAACGCATAAACTTGCTCAAAGAAATCCGAAGTACCTTGATCTAAACCACCAACTCCTTGAATAAACTCTACAATAACCGCACATACATCACCCTTTTCCAGTTCAGCTTTAACACCTAAAATATCATTTAAAGGTAAAATAGTTACCGCTTGTTGTGCGTTAATTGGCGCAATTATATTTTTGTTATCAGTAGCCGCTACAGCTGCCGATGTACGGCCATGAAACCCATTACTAAAAGCAACAACTCGCTTTTTACCAGTTTTAAAAGAAGCTAATTTTAAAGCATTTTCATTTGCTTCTGCTCCAGAATTACATAAAAATAATTCATAGTCTTTACACTCTGAAAGTGCTTCAATTTTATCAGCAAGTTCATTTTGCAAAGGATTTTGAATCGCATTAGAATAAAACCCTAAAGTTTCAACTTGATGTGTTATAGCCTTCACATAATTTGGATGTGCATGCCCAATCGAAATTACAGCATGCCCTCCGTAAAGGTCCAAATATTCAGTACCCTTATCATCGTAAACATGGATGCCTTTTCCCGAAACCGGAGTAACATTATATAATGGATAAACGTCAAATAATGGCATTTTAATTCTTTTTTAATTGATTTATTTTTTCAAACGAAGCCACAATTCCTTGAATTAATGCAGAACTTAATCCTTGATGTTCCATTTCGTTTAAACCCTCAATAGTACAACCGCTTGGCGTGGTTACTCTATCTATTTCTTGTTCTGGATGTCTCCCAGATTCTATCAATAAACTCGCAGATCCAAAACAAGTCTGTACTGCTAATTGATGGGCTTCTTCAGCTTCAAAACCTAACTGAATAGCACCTTGAGTAGTAGCACGCACAAGACGCATCCAAAACGCAATTCCACTAGCGCAAATCACGGTAGCAGCCTGCACCAAATCTTCTGGAATTACCATAGTAGTCCCTAACTGATTAAATATATCTTCTGCCAAAGGCACTTTATCCTGTCCAGCTTTATTAGCCGCAATACAGGTCATAGACTTCCCTATCGAAATTGCCGTATTAGGCATTACCCTAATTATCATTTTATCAACACCTAATATATTTTCAATTCTAATAGTGTCTACACCTGCAGCTACAGACATAATAATGTGATTGCTCGTGATTTTCGACTTTACACTTTCCAAAACACCATCAATATGTTTTGGTTGTAAAGCGAAAATCACTATATCCGAATTATCAACCGCCAATTCATTATCGCTTGTCAAAAAAACATTCTCAACACTTTCAAAACTTTTTACAGCTTTAGTGTTTCTATCACTTAGATACAATGAGGTAAACGATTCATTTTTAATAAGTCCCTTAGCAATTGAACTTCCTAAATTCCCTGTTCCTATTATGGCTATTTTCATAATCTTATTAGTGTTTCCTCTTTCGAGATATTTTATTTTTTGGGCGTTACCCTAAAGGGTCGGGCTTTCCGTTCCAAGTCCTCGCACCTCCTTCGTCGGGCTGTGGGCTTTCCTCTGCAATCCCAAACGCGGAAGCCTCCCTAACCCCTCCTAAGGATGGGAATGCTTACTTTTACTTTTTACTTAACAACCTATTCGTCCACACTTTAGTTCCTCCCTTTCGGGGAAGTTAGATGGGGCTAGAAATACGTCGCCTTTAATCCTAATCCTGTTGTTTCTTCTAAACCAAACATCAAATTCATATTCTGTACTGCTTGTCCAGAAGCACCTTTCAATAAATTATCAATACAACTCGTAATTAATAATTTACCGTTGTGTTTATGTAAATGCACCAAACACTTATTCGTATTTACTACTTGTTTCATATGTAAAAATTCATCCGAAACAAATGTAAATTTAGCATCTGCATAAAACGATTTATAAATCGCTTTTGCATCTTTCACGGTTCCTTCAAAATCTGTATAAATTGTCGCAAAAATTCCTCTAGAAAAATTACCTCTATTTGGCATAAAAATAATTTCAGAAGAAAAATCGTTTTGCAATTGATTAACCGACTGGTTTATCTCTCCTAAATGTTGATGCGTAAAAGGTTTGTAATACGAAAAATTATTATCTCTCCATGTATAATGTGTTGTTGCAGATAACGATGTTCCTGCACCTGTAGCACCAGTAACCGCATTAATATGGACATCTTTTTTAATCAAACCAGCATCAGCCAATGGCAATAACCCTAATTGAATGGCTGTTGCAAAACACCCAGGATTGGCAATATATTTTGCTTTAGTAATATCTTCTTTTTGTAATTCAGGCAGTCCGTAAACAAACGTTTTACCATCAAAAACTTTATCAGCTTCTAGTCTAAAATCGTTTCCTAAATCAATAATTTTTGTGTTATCCGAAAATGAATTAGCCGATAAAAATTTAACCGAATTCCCATGCCCTAAACACAAAAACAAAACATCGATATTAGGATTCACAGTATCTGTAAACTCTAAATCTAAGCTCCCAACTAAATCTTGGTGCACTTTGCTAATTTTGTTTCCAGCGTTACTTGTACTGAACACAAAATCAATTTCAGTTTCAGGATGATTAATTAATAATCTAATTAATTCACCAGCTGTATAACCTGCACCACCAATAATTCCAACCTTAATCATATCTTAAGAATTTACTTGTCTGTATATTTTATTTTGATTGCCTAGAATTTTAATAAATCCTTTTGCGTCATCAGCTGTCCATGCCTTATTTTCTTCGCCATAAGTACTAAACTTACTAGACATTAAATCATGATCTGAAACAATACCATCTAAAGAAAAATGATATGGTTTTAAAGACACAATAACGTCTCCAGAAACCATGTTTTGAGAACTCTGTAAAAAAGCTTCAATATCTCTCATAACAGGATCTAAATACTGACCTTCATGTAAGTGCATCCCATAGAAACTAGACAAATATTCTTTGTGTTGTAATTGCCATTTTGTTAATGTATGCTTTTCTAATAGATGATGTGCTTTCACCGTTATTAAAGCAGCCGCTGCTTCAAAACCAACACGTCCTTTAGTTCCAACAATAGTATCTCCAACATGAATATCTCTACCAATTGCGAAGGCCGAAGCAATATCATTTAATTTCTCAATATTTACTTCAGGTGCATTCTCTTCACCATTTAGCGCTACAAATTCACCATTCTTAAAAGTTAAAGATACTTTTTCTTCGTCTTCTTTTTCTAATTGAGACGGATATGCTTCACTAGGTAATGGTTTTTCAGACTCCAAAGTTTCAACACCACCAACACTTGTTCCCCAAAGTCCTTTATTAACTGAGTATTTAGATTTTTCCCAAGGCATATCAATACCCTCAGATTTTAAATAATCAATTTCTTCTTGTCTTGTTAATTTCTCGTCTCTAATTGGTGTAATAATTTTAATATTTGGTGCTAAAGTTTGAAAAATCATATCAAAACGCACTTGGTCATTACCTGCTCCTGTACTTCCGTGAGCAATATATTCAGCATCTATACTTTTGGCATATTCAATGATTTCTATAGCTTGAATTATACGCTCTGCACTAACAGAAAGTGGATATGTACTATTTTTTAATACGTTACCATAAATTAAATATTTCACCACTTTTTGATAAAATGTAGATACTGCATCAATATTTTTATACGTTGAAACGCCCATTTTATAAGCATTACTTTCTATATGTTTGATTTCTTCGGTTGTAAATCCACCTGTATTTACACTTACTGCATGCACATCATATTCTTTCGATAAACTTACCGCACAATACGAAGTATCTAATCCACCACTATATGCTATTACTAATTTTTTCATTTTCTAATTATATATTCTTATTCTTCTTTAAACTTTAATTGCCCTATTACAGATTCAAAACATGCATTAACGTAATATCTATAACTAAGTTCATCTCGTAATTTACCTAATTTCTCAAGTTCTTCAACTAATACCGTAGACATTTTAGATAAGCTAACATGGGTCATTCCTAACAATTCATTATAATGATGAACTTTAGAAGTTTGCGCAATAGAAATGAGATATGTATCAGAATAAAACTCAGTCATCCTATTCATTAACAACAATCCAAGGTTATAATTTCTATACTCTCGATTTACCCACAAAGAACAACGTTCATAAACAGAATGTCCTTTAACATGATGCTCATGAACAAAAATATGACCAATAATTTCATTCTTTTTCTTCAATAAAAAACATCCATTTTCAACTCGATTTTTCAACATCTCTACACTTACAAAATATAGTGAGGGGAGTTCTTCTGATCTTTCTGAAATAACCGCTAACAATCTATTAGGAAGCTTAAAAACAAGCTCAACTTCTATTCCTGCCAAGGCACAATAGACTTCAGCTTTTTCTAAAACGCTTGTAATTTCTTGGTTCAATCTAGTATCCATTTTAAGTTATGCATTTTATATGCATATTTGTTTTTCTCTATAGTTTAAAATCATTAAATCGATTCTTAAACAAAATCCTTAATTAAAGTGTTAAAACTCTAACAATCTTTAATTTTACTTTAAAAAAATAACGAAAATCGAAAGTAATTTACTTTCTTAAGAAAATAGCCCCTTAGGGGCGATTTTTAGGAATACGCACAACAACAGTTTTAGTATTTTCTACTAAAACAATAGAGATAAGAGATATGTGGTTTCCTGTTTTCACATGAATAACTTCTCAAACTATTAACTCTAAATCGTCGGCGAAAGCCCCTTTCGTTAATATTAAGCCGCAAAACTACAATTAATTATGGATTTTACAACATTAAAAAGAAAAAATAAAATGCCTTTAATTTACTATTGGTTTTGTTTTTATTTTAATTCCCTAACCCAAATATTACGATAACTCACAGGGCTGCCGTGGTCTTGTAATTTAATAGGTCCTTTTCCATGTGGCGGATTTTTAGGCCAACCTATATATGGCGTAGTACCCTTTATCTCGTAATGGTCTTGAATTAAAACACCATTATGAAGTACCGTTATAGTTCCCGATTTTGTTTTTTCGCCTTCTGAATTAAACTCTGGTGCATGGTAAATAATATCATAAGTATTCCATTCTCCTGTTGGAACTAAAGCTTTTGCTAAAGGAACAGATTGCTTATAAATAGAACCTACTTGTCCGTTTACATAGGTATCGTTGTCGTTATTATCTAAAACCTGAACTTCGTAACGTCCTTGAAGAAACACACCGCTATTCCCTCGGTTTTGTCCGTCTCCTTTTATTTTTTCAGGAGATTTCCATTCAATATGAAGTTGCACAGAACCAAATACTTTTTTAGATTGAATAGTTGCATTTACTTTTTCTCCCCCCTATCAACTATCATACTTTTATCATCTGGATTCAAAATCCAAGTCGCGGAGCTTTTATCTTTAACCCGAACCCATTCATCTATACTACTGCCATCAAATAACACTATAGCATCACTAGGTACTCCATTTTGCCCTGTTGGATTTACCGTTGGCGGTACTGGCTCATAGAATTCAGTTTCTTCTGGTCTTGTAGGTTCTAATGATTCTTCAACAGTCTCCTCTTTTAAAACTTCCTCTGATCCTTTTTGATTTTGATTACAATTAAAAAGTATTAAACCAATAAATACGACTAAAATTCTTTTCATGATAAATAAATTAAATCCCTAAAACACTTTTCAAAAATCCTTCGTCAATATCACCGCCAGCAAAATCATCAAAACTACGTTTTGCAGCTTCAATTATATGCTTTTGAATAAATGGCGCGCCTTCTCTTGCACCTTGTTCAGATGATTTAATACAACACTCCCATTCCATAACCGCCCAAACATCAACTTCATACTTTGTCAGTTTTGAAAAAATACTTTTAAAATCTACTTGTCCGTCACCCAACGATCTAAAACGTCCTGCCCGATCTTTCCAATCAGAATAACCACCATAAACCCCTTGCTTTCCAGTCGGATTAAATTCTGCATCTTTCACATGAAACGCCTTAATACGCTCATGATAATAATCTATAAACGTCAAATAATCCAAATGCTGCAACACAAAATGACTTGGGTCATACAATATATTCGCACGTTTATGATTTCCCGTAGCTTCCAAAAATCGTTCGTATGAAATCCCATCATGCAAATCTTCCCCTGGATGAATTTCATAACACACATCCACACCTTGTTCATCAAAATGATTCAAAATTGGTACCCATCGGTTTGCTAATTCTTTAAAACCCATTTCTACCAATCCATTTGGTCGTTGGGGCCACGGATAAACGGTGTGCCACATCAACGCCCCAGAAAATGTTGCGTGAGATTTCAAACCTAATCGTCCACTAGCAGTTCCAGATTTCTTCACAAAATCTATAGCCCATTCAGTTCTTGCTTTCGGATTATTTCTAACCTGTTCAGGTGCAAAACCATCAAACATTTTATCATAAGCTGGATTTACCGCCACCAATTGTCCTTGTAAGTGGGTAGATAATTCTGTAATTTCTAATCCATACGAACTTACTTTTCCATTCAATTCATCACAATAAGTTTGACTTTCAGCAGCGGTTTCAACGTCTATTAAATTCGGTTCCCATGTTGGGATTTGTATGCCTTTATACCCTAAATCGGCAGCCCACTTACACATTCCGTCCAATGAATTGAATGGTGCTTCGCTTCCCGCAAATTGTGCCAAAAATACTGCTGGTCCTTTTAATGTTTTCATAATTCTTACTTAACTAGAAGTCTCTCCTATACCTCTCCATTGGGGAGGAACTGAGTACTCAATTATTATATTATATTTTCGTCCAAGCCGAATTTTTCTTATCACTTTCAACCGCAGCATAAATAAACTTCATACCTCGAATCCCATCTTCAACCGTTGGATAATCTGGTTTTTCTATGTTTTCCCCATTATTTATAGCCGTAACATGAGCTGCAAAATTCTTATAAATAGTCGCAAAAGCCTCTAAATAACCTTCTGGATGACCTGCTGGAATTCTAGAAACCTCAAGTGCTTCTTCATGTAAACCATTTCCGTTTGGCGTGAATATCTTTTTAGGTTCTTCTAGCCAACGTGTTATCAATTCATTCGGGTTTTCCTGATACCATTCCAAACTTCCTTTGGTACCATATACCTTAATGCCTAGATTATTTTCTTCACCTAAAGCAATTTGCGAAATAGAAATACTGCCCTTAGCACCATTTTCCATGCGTATCAACATATTGCCATCATCATCCAAAATTCGTCCTTCTCCAAACTTTCCTAAATCGGCAGCGATTTCATCTATTTTTAAACCTGTAATGTATTCGATTAAATTTTCAGCGTGTGTCCCTATATCTCCCAAAGCACCACCAATTCCAGATTTTTTAGGATCGATTCTCCAAGCCGCTTGCTTTTGTCCTGTTTTTTCCAAAGAGGTTGACAACCAACCTTGAAGGTATTGTGCTTGTATTTTTCTAATTGTTCCCAATTTGCCTTTTGCGACCATAGCTTTCGCTTGTTTCACCATCGAATTCCCTGTGTAATTATGTGTCAGCGCAAATAGTTTTCCGCTATTGGCAATCACATTTTGTAACGTTTCAGCTTCTTCTAAAGTTAGCGTTACAGGTTTATCACATACCACATGAAATCCGTTTTCTAAAGCTAGTTTAGCTGGCGGAAAGTGCATATGATTTGGTGTTACAATTGCCACAAAATCCATTCGCACATTTTCTGGTAATTCTTTTTCCTTTTGAATCATCTCTTCAAAAGTACCATAACATCTACTTTCTTCTAAATTTAAAGCTATCCCTGATGCAATCGATTTTTTGGCAGTACTACTAAATGCACCACAAACCAATTCAATCATCCCGTCAATTGCTGCTGCTCTTCTATGTACATCTCCAATAAATGATCCGGTGCCTCCACCAACCATTCCCATTCTTAATTTTCTACTCATTAAGTATTTATTTTAATATATTTTAGTATTGAAACTAACTTATTCATGAACTTGAGCTACCCTCATATGTTCTATTTTTTCCTTATCAAGAAAAGAATTCCATAAAGTACAACCAAGGCTAATGGGAAATACACCATATAGCTTAATGTTGCTCTTCCTGCTACTACCTCCGCAGCTTCGGCAGTTAAACCAGAATTTAAAGCCGCTTCTCTACCTTTATCTAACCAAGAACCAATTACTGGTTGCCAAATCCCTGTAGCTAACATTCCAGCTCCACCAACTAGCGACATGCCTAAAGCTCCTGTTTTTGGCAAATATTCTGAAACAAAGCCAATAGTTGTTGGCCAAAAATAACACACACCTACTGCAAATAAAATTGCCGACATATAAATAAGCGCAGCACCATCAACCACACTCATTGCAAAAACAGCAATTGTGGTTAAAATGGCAGACATCCATAAAACCCCAACAGGGTTTAGCTTATGTACTAGTGGCCCAGCAAAATAGCGTCCAAGAGCCATAATAGTTGTAATCATTGCAAACACCAACATGGGGTTTACACCAGTACTTCCCAGAATTTTTTCTACCCATTGTTGTACACCAAGTTCAGAGGTTGCAGACAATGTCATACAAACTGCAATGAATAAAAACAATGGGCTTGCTAAACCTTTAATATTTAATGCTGTATTTGTTTCGATATGCTGACTTTCTGGAAATTTCTGTTTAAAAAACAAAAATCCGTATACTAATGTTGGTATAAACATTATCGCTATTTGAGCCTGCCATCCTAATCCTAAATAAGTCATAAGACCTGATATCAATGCACCAATGGCAAGCCCTCCAGGAAACCATACATGAAATTTATTTAGCATAGCCGTTCGGTTGTTCGTATACATATCAGCAATCATAGGATTACAGGCCGCTTCCACAGAACCATTGGCGAAACCTATCAACAAAGATGATATTAAAAGTGTAGCAAATCCACCTGCATAAATAGTCATTAAAAGACCAACTAAATGCGAAGCGAATGCCATAATCATTAGTTTTCGAGCCCCTAATTGATTGTATAATAAACCTCCTAAAATAGTCGCAATAGGAAAACCTCCAATTGCCATGGCATTAACCCATCCTAATTCTGCATTAGTAAGATTAAATTGCGCGCCTAAATCATTAAGTATTCCAGCTCGAATTGCAAAAGTCATTGCCGTTACAACCAAAGCAATACATGCCGCTGTAAAAATTTGATTCTTATTTACTTCTTTCATTTTATATTTTAGTTTGGTTAATTTATATTAAGACAGTTGTTTTCCAACTTTGGTTAGTAAATCTCTAGTTGCTGTAATTCCTGCTGTTTCTGTCATACCATGACCTTCGAACTCAATACCCACGAAACCTTTATAACCTACTTCCTTAACCATTTTCATTACTTTTAAATAGTCTATTGTAGTTTCATTTCCGTCCGCATCAAAGTCATAAGATTTTGCGCTTACTGCTTTTGCAAAAGGCAATAATTCTTTCATACCTTGATATTTATCATAAGCGTCTAGACAGTTTCGTTCTTTATCTTTTTTAATGCAGAAGTTTCCAAAATCTGGCAATGTTCCACAATTTTCATTTTTAATTTGAGAAAACACATCGTGCATCCATGCTCCATTTGAAGAAAACCCACCATGATTTTCAACTAAAACATTAATATTTGAACCATTAGCAAAATCGGATAGTTTAGTTAAAGAATCTACCCCAGCTTTGACAGCATCATTTTTATCAACACCTCCAGCGAGATTTACTCTGATGGCATGACAGCCTAAAAAGTTAGCTGCCTCTACCCACTTGTAATGATTTTCTATGGCTTTTAAACGCTTGTCTGTATTAACATCAGCTAAACCACCTTCTCCATCAACCATAATCAACACATTTTGCTGACCTTCAGAATTTGCTCGAGACTTCATCTCTTTTAAATATGCCATATCTTTTGCTTTGTCCTTAAAAAAGCCATTAACATATTCTATACCTTCACAACCAAAACTTCTGGCTTTTGCAGCAAAATCTAAATTATCCATTTCTCCACTTTTTAAGGATCTATGAAAAGACCATTGAGCTAATGAAATTTTAAAAAACAACTCATTTGATGCTTCTATCACCTCAACTACTTCTCTTTCCGAAATGTTTTTTTCTTTTGAATTTTTACAAGAGTAAAACCCTAGTACGGATAACGCTAAACTGGCTTGAGACGCTTTTACAATAAAATTTCTTCGTTTCATAATATTAACTAGTTGATTTGTTTAGAATTCAAGGAATCGTGTGAAATTATAGAATTAAAATCTATTCAATGTTTATTTTTATTCAGTGAAAGAATTTAAACACTACACCTCTGGATAAGCACTTATACTTTCATTTGTCTGAAACTTCATTCTGTACTCATTAGGAGAACACCTCTCATGCTTCTTAAAAACTGTTGAAAAATATTGACTTGTAGTAAATCCACAAGCATAAGCTACCTCACTTACAGTTATATTAGGTTTAGTTTGAAGCATATTTTTTGCCATTTCCAAACGCCTAATACTCAAATACCGCATGGGAGTCAAATTTGTAAGTTGTTTACAATGATGTGTAAAACGTGTTAATCCAACACCTGCTGATAGCGACATCTGTTCTATAGTCCAATTTTCCGATAAATTCTTTTCAAGCTCGTTCAAAAAATATTGCACACTTCTCGAACTATCGGTTAAAGATTCATTTAAAGTGATATCTTCTGTATTTAATAAGTCTAAAATTAAAATCAATAAATAATTGACCAGTAATCTAATTTTAGAAGCATTACTTCCTTTTTCATCAGTATTTACAGCAATATTAATACGTTTAAAGCAATCTCGAATTCGCTGATCGGTTTTTAAAATAGACTTTTCATTTTGCCTTAAAATTGTTGTTAAACGAGATAAATCATCTTTTGTTAAAGTAACCCAATTTGGCCAAACCCAGTCTTGATGAGGTCTTCTCACCCCTAAATCAATAATTACCCAATAAAATTTCCCCATCCCAATATGTGGATTCCCAACTTTGTGAGCTTCCCATGGCCTTGTTATCGTCAAATGATTAGGCGTTAACAAAACCTCATTGTTTTCTTGCGAATAAGGCATAGTTCCAGATTCTAAAAAATGAAATTCTATACCTTCATTTCTATGCCAATCCAAACCCCAATCTTGAGGTTCATTGGCATCCCAGTAACCAATACTGTTCAACCCAATTGTGTTTTCATCCAATCTATCCCCAGGATAAGTATGACGAGCCAGAGCTTTAAACTTTAATTTATTTCTTTTGTAAGCATCTATTAATGGCAAACAAGTGTCTGCATGATAGACAAATCCATCTGCTTCATAAGGTTCAATTTCTTGTCTATTTATTTTCAACTGAAAGATTTTAAACATTTATCACTTGCAAAATAGTTATTTTTAAAGTTATTATAAAAAAAATTACTACTTTCTGCCTTATTAGCAATTGAATGCAGTATTTTTTATTAAATTCTTGTTTAATTTTTTCACAATTTAATGAATAATAAAACTATTACAGAACACCCTACTGAATATGACGCCATAGTAATTGGCACCGGAATTAGCGGAGGATGGGCAGCAAAAGAATTATGCGAAAACGGACTAAAGACCCTTGTTCTTGAAAGAGGGAGGAATGTGAAACACATTAAAGATTACCCAACAATGCACATGGATCCTTGGGATTTTGAACATCGAGAAAAACAACATCCAAACACACTAAAAAACCAACAAAAACAGAGCAGACTTTGGAGTGGTGCTTTAACAGGCCCTTCAACTAAACATTGGTTTGTTGATGACTTAAAGCATCCTTATAATGAAGTAAAAAAATTCTTATGGCTACGTGGTTATCATGTAGGTGGACGTTCCATAATGTGGGGCAAACAGTCTTACAGATTAAGTGATTTAGATTTTGAGGCCAATAAAAAAGACGGGCACGGTATAGATTGGCCAATTCGCTATAAAGATATTGCACCATGGTATGATAAAGTTGAAAAATTTATAGGAGTTTCAGGAGAGAACTTAGGCTTACCACAATTACCTGACGGGAAATTATCCGACCCAATGGAATTAAATTGTGTTGAAAAAGATTTACAAGAACAATTAAAAGGAAAATTTGATGACGACCGGTTATTAACTATTGGGCGTGTAGCCCATTTAACAGGAAACGCCATGCATGAAGGTCGTTCCAACTGTCAATACAGAAATAGATGTATCCGCGGGTGTCCTTTTGGAGGCTATTTTAGCAGTAACTCCTCGACGTTACCTGCCGCAGAACGCACAGGAAACATGCATTTAAGACCAAATTCCATTGCTTATGAAATCGTGTATAATGATAAATCTGGTTTGGCTTCAGGAGTAAACGTGATTGACACTAAAACCCATGAAAAGTTTTTTTCAAAGCAGCTATTATTTTTAATTGTGCTTCAGCAATAGCTTCGGCAGCAATTTTAATGCAATCTAAATCTAAACGTTTCCCAAACGGAATGGGAAATGATAGTGGAGAGTTAGGACATAACGTTATGGATCATCATTACGAAGTTGGAGCATCTGCAGAAGTAGATGGTTTTGATGACCAGTATTATAAAGGTAGAAGACCAAATGGATTTTATATTCCTAGATTTAGAAATCTAGGCGATAAAAAAACTGAATCTAAAGATTTTATAAGGGGTTACGGCTATCAAGGTGGAGCAAGTAGAAAAAACTGGCAAGAATCGGTTAAAGAATTAAGTTTTGGCAAAAAATTAAAAGAACAAATTTTAAAACCTGGAACCTGGAGTATTGGCATGGGTGCTTTTGGAGAATGTTTACCTTATCATGAAAATAAAATTTCTTTAAATTATAACCAAATGGATGAATGGGGTTTACCCACTTTAGATTTTGATGTTGAGTTTAAAGAGAATGAGCTAAAAATGCGCAAGGATATGAAATACCAAGCCATTAAAATGTTAAAAGCCGCTGGCTATAAAAATGTAAATGGATTTGAAAGAGAAGCCGTTCCCGGTAGAGGTATTCACGAAATGGGAACTGCAAGAATGGGTCGAGACCCGAAAACTTCAGTCTTAAATAAATACAATCAAATTCATACTGTGCCAAATGTATATATGACTGATGGTGCTTGTATGACCTCATCGGCATGCCAAAACCCATCGTTGACTTATATGGCGTTAACAGCTAGAGCTGCAAATCATGCTGTTGCAGAATTCAAGAAAAACAACAAAACTAGTTAATATCATGGATAGAAGAACCGCATTAAAAAATCTAACCATGAGCATTGGCTACGCAGTTGCCACACCAGCCATAATGAGTGTTCTATCTTCATGTTCGAACACTTCAGAAACATGGAAAGCTTTATTTCTTTCAGAAGAAGAAAAACTCATAATAACTCATTTAGTGAATATTATATTACCTTCAGATGAAAATACGCCTGGTGCTTTAGATGTTAACATCCCTCAATTTATTGACAAAATGTATCATGATATTGAACTAGAAGACAACCAGAAAAGCTTTAAAGCAGGAGTTACATATTTTACTAAAACCTTTAAAAAAATTCATAATAAAACTATTTCAAAAGGAAAAAAAGAAGACTTTGAAGTTTTAATTTCTATGTATTTTGATGTTTCGAATGAAGTATCAAAATCAATTTTTCAGCAACAACGGCAATCTAAAAAAAATATTTCAGATGAAAATCTAGAAAAATACAATCTCTACAAGTTTTTATTACCTGTGAGGTATTACTCAATTTTTGGATATTGTACCTCAGAAAAAGTAGGCGAAGAAATATTGGCATACGACCCTGTTCCTGGAGCATACAACGGATGTATCTCGCTAGAAGAAGTAACAAACGGAAGAGCATGGTCACTATAACATAAAAAAACAAAATTATGCAAGAAACATATGACGCGATAGTTATCGGCACCGGAATCTCAGGAGGATGGGCTGCAAAAGAACTTTGCGAAAAAGGACTAAAAACCTTGGTTTTAGAACGTGGAAGAATGGTAAAACACGGAGATTATCCTACTGCTCACATGGATCCTTGGGATTTTGAATTACGTGGACAAGTGTCCGCTGAGGATTCTAAAAGACAACAAAAACAGAGTAGAACAGGTTATACTACAAATGAAGCAAGTAAACATTGGTTTGTAGATGACATAAAACATCCATACAATGAAACTAAGCGTTTTGATTGGATGCGTGGCTACCATGTTGGTGGTCGATCTATTATGTGGGGAAAACACAGTTATAGATTGAGTGATTTAGATTTTGAAGCCAATAAAAAAGATGGCCATGGTGTAGATTGGCCAATTCGCTACAAAGATATTGAATCTTGGTATAGCTATGTAGAATCTTATATAGGTGTTTGTGGCGAAAACTTAGGCTTACCACAATTACCTGACGGTGTTTTTTCGCCACCAATGCCTTTTAATTGTGTAGAAACATATCTTAAAGAAAATATCTCAAAATATTATACTGATAGAGTTTTGACACATGGAAGGGTAGCGCACATTACGGGAGATAAAACCCATGAAGGCAGAAGCGCTTGCCAACATAGAAACCGTTGTATTCGTGGTTGTCCTTTTGGCGCTTACTTCAGCAGTAATTCTTCTACTTTACCTGCAGCTGAACGAACAGGAAACATGACGTTGCGTCCATTTTCAATAGTTCATGAAATTATTTATGATGACAATTTAAAAAAGGCAACAGGTGTTCGGGTTATTGATACCGAGACTAAAGAGAAATTTGTTTTTAACGCTAAAGTGATTTTTTGTTGTGCCTCTGCAATGGCTTCTACCTCTATTTTAATGCAATCTAAATCTGAACGATTCCCTAACGGACTAGGAAATGATTCTGGTGAGCTTGGTCATAATATTATGGATCACCATTTAGGCGCTGGCGCTTCTGGAAAAATTTCTGGTTTTGATGATAAATATTTTAAAGGACGTATTCCTGGAGGGATTTATTTACCTAGATTTAGAAATTTAGGCGATAAAAATTCTGAAAGAAAAGATTTTATTCGTGGTTACGGTTACCAAGGTCGAGCAAGTAGAAACGCTTATAACGAACCCATCGCTGAATTAGGTTATGGAAAAGAATTAAAAGAACGTATTTTAAAACCTGGCGAATGGCGCATGAGCTTAGGAGGCTTTGGAGAATGCCTACCAAACCATGACAATAAAATGACATTGGATTACAACAAACTAGATGAATGGGGCTTACCTACAATTACTTTTGATGCCGAATGGAAATCTAACGAATACGCCATGCGAAAAGATATGATTGCTCAAGCCGTTGAAATGCTAGAAAAATGTGGTTTTACAGATATTAAAGAACGTGATAGTGTTCATGCTCCTGGAATTGGTATTCACGAAATGGGAACTGCAAGAATGGGACGGAATCCAAAAACATCGGTATTGAATAAACATAACCAAATTCATACCGTACCAAATGTTTATGTTACGGATGGAGCCTGCATGACTTCCTCCGGATGTACAAACCCTTCATTAACTTATATGGCATTAACAGCAAGAGCTGCAGAACATGCTGCAAAACAAATTAAAAACAGTTAATTATGAACAGAAGAGACGCGCTTAAAGGTTTAGGTTTATCAGTTGGATATACCATTGCTGCTCCTAGTATTTTTAGTTTACTTCAAGGTTGTAAAAGTGAAGCTCAAGTTTGGGTACCGTTATTTTTAAAACTAAACGAGGGTATTGTACTTCAAAATTTAGTAAATCTTATACTTCCAAAAACAGAAGATACACCTGGCGCTTTAGAAGTTAATGTTCCAGAATTTATAGATTTATTTTTAGCAAAAGGAGAAAACGAGAAACAACAGATTAAATTCAAAAAAGGTTTTACAAGTATCATGACTGCTTTAAATATTCATGAAGAAGGTCCTTCAAAATTAAAAACTGAAGATTATGATGCGCTTTTGACTAAATACTTAAAAGCAGATAAATCTCAAATCAAAACATTTAATGAGTCCCCGAAGGACAAATTCATATTTAAAACTTTGGATTACATAAGAACTAAATCTATTTGGGCTTATAAAACCAGCGAATTAATTGGTGAAAAAGTTTTGGCTTATGACCCTATTCCTGGTCCAGCAAAAGGATGTATTTCAGTTAAAGAAGCCACAGGTGGGAAAGCTTGGTCTTTATAAAAATTCAAAAAACAAATTATGATGAAAATATTTCGAATACTCACTATTGCTTTATTAGTCTTAATAAGCTTCAATTGTAAAAACAAAGAAAAAAACTACACAAGTTGAAACACCTAAAGAGGAATGGATATCATTATTCAACGGTAAAAATTTAGACAATTGGATTGTAAAAATTAAAGGGTATCCTGCTAACGAAAATTACAATAACACTTTTATTGTCGAAGATGGTATTATGAAAGTAAACTATGATGCTTACAATGGAAAATTTAATAATTCTTTTGGGCATATTTACTATAAAAAACCATTTTCAAATTATAAATTTAGAATGGATTATAGATTTACTGGTGATCAAATTGCTGATGGTGCAGATTGGGCAACCCGAAATAGCGGTATTATGATTCATTGTGAAGACCCAATGCAAATAGGCTTAGATCAAAATTTCCCAGTATCTATTGAAGTACAACTATTAGGTGGAAATGGAACTGACGAGCGTGCAACAGCAAACTTATGCACACCAGGAACACACGTTGAAATGGAAGGCGAACTTAAAAAAGAACATTGTATGGATTCTTCTTCAAAAACCTTTCATGGCGAACAATGGGTTAATATTGAAATTGAAGTTAGAAATGATTCCATTATCAAACATTTTATAAATGGAGAAGAAGTAATGAGATACAATAAACCAACTTATGGTGGCAAAGTAGATTATAACCAGGAATTCTGGGAAACTAAGACTGGAACTCCCGTAAAATCAGGTTATATTTCTTTACAAAGTGAAAGCCATCCTATTGAATTTAAAAACATTGAAATTTTAGAATTGTAAATGAAGAGACGATCATTTTTAAAAAAGGAACTGCTGCGGCTTCAATTGTTGGACTTGGAATTCATAATCTTAGTGCCTCATCTAAATCTGAAACTATTTTAAAAACAAAACATAATTTTAAAATGAAATTTGCACCACATTTGGGAATGTTTAAAAATCATGCAGGCAAAGACCCTATTGACCAGTTAAACTTCATGGCAGACCAAGGTTTTACAGCTTTTGAGGATAACAATATGAAAAAACGGGATGTAGATACTCAAAAAGCCATGGCAAAAACCATGACTGATAACAACATGACTATGGGGGTTTTTGTAGCGCATAAAATTGATTGGAAATCGCCAACATTAACTTCTGGAAATATTGATAAACGCCATACTTTTTTAAATCAAATTAAAGAATCTGTGGAGATTGCAAAACGCGTAAACGCAAAATGGATGACAGTTGTCCCTGGTTTTGTAGACATGAAACAAGACCTAAATTACCAAACCGAACATGTCATTGAAAGCTTAAAACAAGCTTCAGCGATTCTAGAGCCTCATAATTTAACTATGGTTTTAGAACCTTTAAATTTCTATAACCACCCTGGTTTGTTTTTAAGCGAATCACCTCAAGCGTATCAAATTTGTAAAGCAGTAGATTCGCCTTCGTGTAAAATCTTATTTGACATTTACCACCAACAAATTCAAGAAGGTAATTTAATTCCGAATATTGATGCATGTTGGGATGAGATTGCTTATTTCCAAATAGGAGACAATCCAGGAAGAAACGAGCCTACAACAGGGGAAATAAATTACACAAACGTTTTTAAACATATTCACAGCAAAGGGTTTATAGGTGTTTTAGGTATGGAACATGGTAATTCTATTGGAGGCAAAAAAGGTGAGTTAGCAGTAATTAATGCTTACAAAAAACTTCAAACTTTTAGAAAAATGACAGCAACATCCAAAAATAGCAGACGTACATTTCTAAAAAAACATTTATTGTAACCACAGGAATTTCTATTGTACCGCGACATGTTTTAGGAAAGGGTTTTATTCCTCCTAGCGATAAATTAAATATAGCCGTTATTGGTGGTGGTGGAAAAGGTTTTAGCGACGCAGTAAATTCATGGAATAATAACACCTCCAATATCACAGCTATCTGTGATGTGGATTGGAATAGAGCTTCAAAAACATTTGAAAAATTTCCTTTAGCAAAAAAATATAAGGATTTTAGAAAACTTTTTGATGAACTAAATGACTTTGACGCTGTTACTATTTCTACCCCAGACCATACGCACGCAGTAATTGCCATGGCAG
Source organism: Jejuia sp. G7-7 (assembly GCF_055808955.1). Lineage (NCBI taxonomy): Bacteria > Pseudomonadati > Bacteroidota > Flavobacteriia > Flavobacteriales > Flavobacteriaceae > Jejuia > Jejuia sp. G7-7. The sequence continues at coordinate 1,458,504 of NZ_JBVVSZ010000002.1, read as the reverse complement.
CCATAAAAAAAGGTAAGCATGTTTACGTCCAAAAACCTCTAACACATAATATCTATGAAGCCCGAGTGCTCACTAAAGCTGCTCGAGAACATAAAATAGTATCCCAAATGGGAAACCAAGGTGCGTCGGGAAAAGGTGTTGCCAAAATGGTAAAATGGTTTAACAAAGGAAAAATAGGAAATGTACATAAAGTTGATGTTTGGACTAACAGACCTATTTGGCCTCAAGGTATTAAAGCTAAAACTGATAAACTAGAACTACTTAATGACTTAGATTGGGATTCATGGATTGGACCAGCTGAAATGGTAGATTACCATCCGCAATACCATCCCTTTAAATGGCGAGGTTGGTGGAATTTTGGCACTGGTGCTTTAGGTGATATGGGTTGCCATTTAATTGACCCTCCCTATCGCGTTTTAGGGCTTGATTACCCAACTGAAGTTGAAAGTAGTGTAGGAGCTGTTTTTACAAGAGATTGGTCTCCTGAATATTTACCTAAGTCTTGCCCTCCTTCTTCTAGAACACAATTAAAATTTAACGCTACTGACAAAAATCCTGTAGAGTTGAAAATGACTTGGACTGATGGTGGTTTAAGACCATTTCATCCAGATTTAATTCCCGCAGACCATCCCATAGGAAGTAATAATTCTGCCAATGGCGTTATTATGTATGGAGAAAAGGGAATTATGACTTGTGGCACATATGGTAGAACTCCTAAAATATATTTGAACAATGGTGAAGTTTTAGAGTTTAATGATGCTGAAGAAAATGAACTTCCAGAACATGGTCATCAAGCCTCTTGGGTTGAAGCCTGTAAAGCTGGGTTTGATAGCAGAAAACATAAAAAACTAACCTCATCTTTTGATTATGCTGGTCCGCTTACAGAAAGTATTTTAATGGGTAACCTTGCAATTAGAAGTTATGGTTTGAGAGAAAAAGGAGAAAACAATAGATTTAAATATCCAGGCAGAAAAAAATTACTATGGGATGGAACTCACATGAAAATTACAAATTTTGAAGCTGCTAATCAGTTTGTAAAACGACAATATCGTGAAGGCTGGTCTTTGTAGTCTAATGGTTATTGCCTCAAAACATAAAACACAACCATAGCAGACAACAACAATCCTAAAAATTCGCGAGTACCTTCTAAATAAGGTTTCTCATAAACCATTTCCCCAAACAGTTCGCTTTTATTATCCGTTTGTAGCCAATCAATCAAATACGGAAAATATTGAAATCCATATAACAAAAGCGCAATTAAAACCAACCCTAACATAATCTTTGGAATTTTTTTATAATTCGAAATCAAAGGAATACATGCCGTTACTCCGTAAATTACTACCCAAAGTATAGGGTCAGAGTCATTTAACTGAACTATAGCAAAAAGGAAAAACAAAACAAATAAAACAACATTTACAATTTTAGTTTTTTTAGGCACTCGTTTTTTCAACATAGTTTAAAAAAATATGATTTCTATAAAATTACGATTTTAAATTTAACCCTCTTTAGTTTTACAAGTGTTCAAAATATTTTAGTGAATTATTATAAACATAATTACTTTTTTAATTTTCATATTTGTATGTTTATCGATAATTTTTTTCTAACTATATATGAATTTTCTAAAAGCATTCTTGCCTTTTTATTATTGTTTTCCATAAGTTCAATTTCACATGCTCAAGCGAGTATTTCTGGCACTATTTTAAATATAGACAATAAACCAATTGAAAACGCATCCATACTATTAAAGCCCACTAACCAAAGTACTGTATCTGATTTAAATGGAGAATTTACGATAACTAATGTAGCAGATGGTAATTATAAAGTTTTCATATTGCTATTTGGTTTTAAAACTATCACTAAAAACATTAAAATTAGCAATAAAGACCTTGTTTTAAACTTCATCCTTGAAACTGATTTACTAAACCTTCAAACGGTGATAGTAACAGGAACTTTTGATCCTAGATTAGGACTAGAATCTAGCACCTCTATTAGCACACTAAATCAAAAAAATATTCAACAAACCTATCTCCAAGGAACAGCAGGGTTACTTCAAAATATCCCTGGTACTTTTACGGATGCATCAGCTGGAGAAGTTTACACAAAAGTTTACACGCGTGGTATTTCCGCTTCCGCAGAAGACGATATGGGCTGGTATTATGTCTCACTTCAAGAAGATGGTCTTCCAGTTAGTTTAATACAGCATTCTTACTATAGTCCAGATTTATTTCATCGTACAGATTTAATGACTAAAAAAGTAGAAGCTATTCGAGGTGGAAGTTCAGCTATTACAGCTATGAATGCACCAGGAGGAATCTATAATTTTATCTCTCATGGTACAAGACAAAATTTTGGAGGCGAACTTCAGGTTTCCAAAGGATTTCAAGGTGATGATAATTCAATGGAGCGACTGGATGGTGTTTTTAGCGGACCTCTTGGAGATAACTGGTTTTTTAATATTGGCGGACATTATAGACGAGATGATGGTGCACGAGATATGGATTTCAAATTCAGCAAAGGTGGTCAACTAAAATTCAACTTAATTAAAGAAACAGATAAGGGAATTTTTAAGTTCTACGGAAAAATTTTAGATGATTTCACAAATCGTTATACAGGTGTTGCTGCTACAAATTGGAAAAAACCTACTGCCGCGTTTGGACAAAACTTCAGATCCTCCTCTTTATTAATGCCTAGTTTTAGTGCTTCAATTCCTGATGGACGTAACTTAAATAACACCATCAACTTTAACCCTACTAAAGGTGTTCATGTAAAAGACATGGCTTTTGGGTTAGATCTGTTCCAAAACTTAGGTAACAATTGGTCCATTAAAAACAATTTAAAATACTCCTCAAAAACCGCTGTATGGCAAACTTCAATTAGTAATGCTTTAGTTTCCCTAAATGACCCTACAGCTTATCTTTTAAGCGATTTTACCGTTTTTTCTAGAAGTGATGGACAACCACCTTTTGGTCAAGTTGTGTTTAAAGACGTGCTAACAGGTTCTGAAGTTGCTCGTGTAAATAACGGAGGTCTTTTTTCTGGAGACCCCTTTGAATACATCAGCGGATCTTTACCAAACGATGCTATTATGGGAACATCGGCTTGGTATAAAGACAACAAAGCTAATGAGTGGATGAATCAATTAACGCTAAGAAAAAAACAGAAAACCATGATATTTCAACAGGCATCTCTTTAGGTTTCTCTGATACTTCACATTTCACTCAAGGTAGTTTTGCTTTTGTAACTTACGAGCCAAATCCTAGATTATTAGAAGTTTCTCTTGAAAACCCAAACCAACCTTTTTAGCTTTATCTGACAAAAACGGGGTTAGTAATTATGGCGGACTATTCTTTGTTAACGCAGAAGCAAAAGTGAGTCAAGTTGCGACATTTTTAAACGACTACTGGAAAATCACAAATAAAGTACATGCTGATTTAGGTTTACGATATGAGACCATAAATCATAAAGGAAGTAAAGATAGATACGCTCCATTTTCACAAATTGGTGGTTTAGATGGAGACACCGCAACAGGCTACGATAATGGCATTAACACTCCAACAGGAGAAAAAGACAATTTCAATTACAACTATAGCTACTTATCATATTCAGCAGGAATAAATTATAAAACCAACAAAAACATAGCTTTATTTTCAAGGTTTTCGAAAGGCAATAAAGCTCCTGAATTGAATTACTATTTCAATAATTTTGATAATGTTCCAATTAATCAAAAAGGTGAAATTCAAAAAATATCTCAGTTAGAAGTTGGTGTAAAACTAGATACAAAAAACGCTTCATTTACAGGAACTGCATTTTGGAGTCAACTTAATGACATCAGTGTAACTAATTTTGAATTTGATGAATCCAACGGAAGTATTTTTTATACACCAATTCAGTTTAACACATCAAATACATTAGGTTTTGAATGGGAAAGCATTTTTAAACCTCTTGAGCAATTAGCTTTTAAATTTGATGGTGTTATCCAAAACCCGAAAGCTTCAGATTGGAAAATTTATGATGCTGCTGGCTCTGTAGATACAGCAGATGATTTGGTTATAGATTACTCAGGAAATACATTACCTTTTAACCCTAAGTTAGTGTTTAATATGGGGACTGAATTTGAAAAGAACAAACTATCTGCATTTTTTAAATGGCAGTACATGGGTAAGCGCTATGGTAATGTTGCCAATGGCTTTGAATTGGCAGCCTACAGTATTTTTAACTTAGGAACAGGCTACAAAATAACAAAAAATCTATCTGCAAATATCGTTATTACTAATGTTTTCAATTCTAAAGGTTTAGCTAACTTTTTTGGTGCTAATAGCTTTGGCGCTAATGCCAATGGTTCTACTCCTGAATTTATTGCTAATAACCCTGATGCTAGTTTTATTGTTTTTCCTGTGTTACAAAGAAGAGGCCTCATCACTTTATATTATAACTTTTAACAACCCATAAGTACAATACTTTAGACCATTTGAAATCAAGAGCTTAATATTAATCATATAACTTTATGCTCTGTTAATAATTAATTTGTAAGATTAATAGCAACTATGAAAAAATGTGTGTATTTATGTAGTATAATTTTACTACTTGTATCTTGTAAAAAAGAACCAGTTAAACCTAACAAATCTCTTAGAGAAAGTAATACAAAAAAAAGAAAGAGCCAACATTTTTACCATTCAATACTATTGAATTAAATGATTTATCTGCCTTTAAAGCTACTGGTAAAAACTGGAAAATAGTAGATAATGTTATTGCAGATAGAAGTCAGGAGAAAACAATTTATAGTTCAGATGGAAAAGGTATTCTTCTAAATAAAAATGACCAAGCTAAAAACAAGAATCTTTTCACAAATTTCGAACATGGTGATATCGAAATTGAATTTGATGTGATGATGCCCAAAGGCTCTAATTCTGGGGTTTATTTTCAAGGACGATATGAAATTCAACTATTAGATAGTTGGGGTGTAAAAAAACCTAATTACGGAGATATAGGAGGCATTTACCAACGTTGGAATAAAAACGCAAAAAAAGGCAAAGAAGGATATGAAGGACATTCCCCAAGAATTAATGCCGCAAAAGCTCCAGGTTTATGGCAACATATGAAAGTGATTTTTCATGCACCAAAATTTAATGATGTTGGTCATAAAATAAAAAACGCATGGTTTGAAGAAGTTTGGTTAAATGGTGTTTTATTGCATAAAAACATTGAAGTAACAGGACCTACTCGAGGTGCAGCTTTTGGAAATGAAAAATTAAGAGGACCAATAATGATTCAAGGCGATCATGGACCAGTAGCCTTTAAAAATATTAAATACAAGTTATATGAAGGCAATAAAATAAAGCTAGATAATCTTATTAAAAAAGAATATGAAAGCAACTCAATGACTATTGGAAAAATGGATACAGTACCATTAGTAAGTGAATCACCCACCAAAATATTTTCTTTGATTGATGTAACCAAAGAAAAGGTAAGTAAAATGATTCTGTATTCAGGAACTTTAACAATTCCTGAAACTGGAAACTACCTTTTAGATGGACGAACCAATGGTATTGCAGAACTATCTATTAATAATAAAAAAGTATTAAAAATACGAGGTGACATGGATAGAGTTAACACAACAACTATCAACCTCGAAAAGGGAACAGTTCCTTTTCAACTCGCATATAATCAAAATAAACCTTGGATGCGAGGGTTTAATTTGTATGTTGAAGGACCTAATATGCAAAAATACTCTCTTCAAGAAGGTGTCAATAAATCTGTAAATAATTTAGATCCTCAAAAGGGTATTATAATAAAGCCAACCGAAAGACCAGTTACACAAAGAAGTTTTGTAAATCATGAAGGTCAAAAACACACACATTGTATTTCCGTTGGAACACCCGAAGGTATTCACTACTCTTATAATTTGGCAACGGGATCTTTGTTAAAAGTATGGAGTGGTTCATTTTTAAATACTACACACATGTGGCTCTCAAGAGGAAAACATCAATTAGGGGAACCAATTGGTTTTGCCATTTCACTTCATGGTGATTTGGAATTTGCTACATTAGAAAACATGGACTCAACATGGCCGATGCCATTACCAGAAAACAAAGATATTAAGCAATTGGGATATGAATTTGATGCTTCTAGAATACCTTCATTTTCTTATCAAATTAAAAATTCTATAATTACAAATACGTTTTCAGTTTCTGATGGACAGCGTCAATTAAATAAATCTACTACCATTTCGAGTGATAAAATACTCTGGCATAAATTGGCGGATGGCGAAAGTATAAAAGCACTTCCTAACAATCTTTTTATCATAAATAATGAAAGTTATTATATTGATTTTTCTAATACACCTGATTTAAAACCAATTATCAGAACAAACAACGGAAAAGAAGAATTAATAGTAGAAGTTCCAAAAGGAAACAGCACAATTAACTACAGTATTATTTGGTAACCAAACATAACGTATCATGCGAAAATTAAAAATAGTTTTAGTAGTAGTCTTAGCTTTTTGTGTTGGTCCAATTACATTCGGCCAATCAAAATCTACAAAAGAAAAAGAAGCAGAATATTATAAAATCATTGATGTTTCAATTCCAAACGAAGTTAAATTAGAAGTTGGTGGTTTAGCGCTTACTGATGATGATAAATTAGGTGTTTCCACAAGACGTGGTGAAGTTTGGTTGATAGACAAGCCTTATAGTAAAAAACCCTTATACAAAAGGTTTGCTCATGGACTACATGAAGCACTAGGTTTAGGATATAGAAACGGAGGCTTTTACCTATCGCAACGTGGAGAATTAACACGATTAGAAGATAAAAATGGAGATGATGAAGCTGATGTTTACAAAACAATCTTCTCATGGCCACTCTCTGGAAATTACCACGATTACTCCTATGGGCCAAAGTTTACAGCTAATGGCGATATGATTGTAACTCTTAATTTGTCTTGGTTAGGTGGTGGAGTTAGTACTGTTCGATGGAGAGGTTGGATGTTAAGAATTACACCTGAAGGAGAGGTTAGCCCAATTGCAACTGGTTTACGTTCGCCTGCTGGATTTGCAATAAATGCAGAAGGCGATTATTTCTATACTGAAAACCAAGGAGATTGGGTAGGTTCAGGTAGAATGACACACCTAGAAGTTGGTGGTTTTGCTGGGCATCCTTCGGGTTTAAAATGGTCTGATGATGCATTATCTCCATTAAAATTAAAACCAGAGGATATTGAAGACAAATCAGGTTTAACACTATTTGAATATGCTAAAAAAGTACCAGAACTGAAGGCACCTGCAATATGGTTTCCTCATACCATACTAGGTATTTCCACATCAGATATTTTATATGATACAACACAAGGTAAATTTGGCCCTTTTAGCGGTCAACAATTTATTGGAGACCAAGGTCATAGTAAAATAATGCGTGTTTACATGGAAAAGGTAAACGGTGTTTATCAAGGTGCCGCGTTTCCTTTTGTTGAAGGTTTTTCTTCAGGAATTTTACGAATGATTTGGGGTAGTGATAGTAGTATGTTTGTTGGAATGACAAGCAGAGGATGGGCTTCTACTGGTAAGAAACAATTTGGATTACAACGTTTAGTTTGGACAGGAAAAACACCTTTCGAAATTAAAACTATGAAAGCGCTTGATGATGGTTTTGAGTTAGAATTCACAAAACCTATTAATAAAAAATTAGGTATGGATATTTCAACCTATAAAATGTCAACTTTCAATTATAAATACCATAAAACTTATGGTAGCCCTATAATTGATAAGCAAAATGCAATGATTCATAAAGCTGAAGTTTCAAAAGATGGTTTAAAAGTAAAGCTAACAGTTCACGGGATGCGTTTGGGCTATATACATCAAATTGAAATTCCAAAGCTAAGATCTACTTCTGGAGATTTACTATTGCATAACAAAGGGTATTACACTTTAAATGAAGTTCCTGGTGGTGATTTGAAGTCCATGCAAATGGAAATAAAGAAGTCTGACAAAAAAATAGAGCAACCAAAACGCGTTACGACAATGCCTTCAGCTTGGGGAGAGGCTGGAGCAGATCAAAAGATTGTTTTAGGGACTATACCTGGTCTAAAATATGATACCGAAGAAATTACCATTAACAGAAACAGTAAGATTGAATTGACTTTGAATAATAATGATGACATGATCCACAATATGGTAATTACCAAACCAGGAAAAGAAACGCCACCTAAGGTTGGCGATATGGCTTTAAAGTTAGGACTAGAAGGCCCAGATTTAAACTATGTACCGTTTAACGATTTGGTATTGGCTCATTCTGGAACTGTAGGACCTGAGAATTCAGAAACCATTTATTTTACTTCCCCAAGTGAGCCTGGCGAATATTGGATAGTTTGTACATTTCCAGGACACGCTTTCACGATGCGTACTAAATTGATTGTGAAATAGATTTTCATTCCTGCAGAAGCAGGAATCTAAAATTTAGCTTAGTTTTTTGATAAATGGATTCCTGTCTTCGCAGGAATGACAAATCTTTGAAAAAACCATAAAGATACTCATTAACAAAAAAGGCGATACCATTTTAAATGTTATCGCCTTTCTTATAGGTTATTTTTAATTTACTCAACAATAAACTTCCCTTTCATCAATGCATAATGACCAGGAAAACTACAGATAAAATCATAAGTTCCAACTGCTGGAGCATTAAACTCAATAGATGTTATTTGCCCGCCACCAATTAATTTTGTGTGAGCAATAATATCTCCTTCTGAGCCTTCAGGAATATATTCTGTTGCTTTAGATGTAGCTGCTTTTCCTGAAAAAGCAGTAACATTTACACCTTGGTTTAAAATCACAACGTTATGTCCCATAACATTGACATCCATTTTACCCTTATGTCTTAGTGTTAATTTCACTTTTTGTCCCGCTTTAACTTTAAGTTCGCTTTTATCAAACTTCATCATATCGTCCCCAATTAAAACAAGTTCTGCTAGGTTAGAATCAACTTTCTTTTCTTCTTTTTTTGTCCCAAGCTTAATTTCTTGTTTTTCTTCTTTCTTTTTATCGCCTCCACAATTTAATAAAAGTATTGCTGCTAATAGGCCCGTAAATAGAAATTTAATTGTTTTCATGTTTAATTATTTTATAATTGCTTTCAGTTTTACAAAGATAAATATACTACTCGAATTATTGTATAGTTTTATTCATTGAAAGGAAATGAACTCACTAAGTTTCTATTTAATTTATGCTTTCCCAAATAAAATGATTATTATTTGTCTGACTTAGACGAGGCTTTTAATCGTTTTTTATCAGCACCTTCGACACTCCAGGCAGCAATAAAATTCTCCACTATTGGAGCTTCATACTCAGGTAATAATTTTGCCAAGGCAGCCTTCTTTGATTCAAATTGTGGCATATCACTCAGGTTATGCCATTCATTTTCATCTTCAATATGATTGTATAATTCTTCTGATTGATCAAAATATCGTATGTATCGCCATTCTCTTGTTCTAACAGAGTAATTACCTCTTCCCCATGATGTTATCGCCGGTTGTTCAATTGATTGACTAGAATCTTTTAAAACAGACGCCAAACTTATTCCGTCAACATAGTTTGGCGTATTTATATCAGCCATTTCTGCTATGGTTTTGTAGATATTTATTAATGATACCGCTTCTGGGTTTTTCGTACTTGATTCCACACCTTTATTTCGAGTATCATAAATTATAAAAGGAACACGAGTAGCCTCTTCCCATAGTGTAAATTTTCTAAAACTCATTTTTTCACCAAGATGATAACCATGATCAGACCAGAGAACTACCACAGTATTATCTGCATAATCGCTTTTTTCAAGTGCATCCAATACTCTACCAATATTGAAATCTGCCCAAGAAACACAGGCAAGATATGCCCGTCTTACATCTTCCCAAACTTCATCTTTTTTAAAACGTTTATCATCACTTGGTCTGCGCATACTATTACCTACTGTGGAAATATCATCTAAATCACTTTCCAAAATCTGAGGAGGTTCAATGTATTCTGGTAAGGCATCAAAAAATCGTTTAGGAGCATCAAAAGGTAAATGTGGCTTAACAATCCCAACAGCTAAAAAGAAAGGTTCATCATGCTTTTCATTTAAAACATCGATACCATAGGTTGCTACTTTGTAGTCAATATGACCTTCTTCTTTATGATATGTCGGTCTAAAAGACATCTTTTTACTTTTACCAATTTGATAACCTTCATCTTCTTTAAAAATTTTATTATCACCCTTAGTCTCTAAATAATCTGTCCATTCACGTTTATCTACATTAGAACCATGATGAATTTTCCCCGCACCATAAGTTTGATATCCATTTTCTTTTAACAGCCTTGGCAAACTTGTATATTTTTCCATTAACTGTCTATGAATATCATGATCATAAAACGAATACAAACCAGAATTAAATGGCTCTATTCCATACAGCAAAGCATTTCTACTGGGAGAACAACCAGGAGCTGAAACATGAGCATTGGTAAATGCTACACCCTTTTTAGCTAATTTATCTATATTAGGAGTAATAGCTTGTGGATGACCTTTAAGATAGCCAACCCAATCATTCATATCATCTATAGCTATGAATAAAAAATTTGGTTTTTCTGGTTTTGGTTGACTGCAACTTGTTATACCCAATATGAAACATAAAGCTACACTTAAAAAAAATTGCTTCTATTTTCTATTGACATCCTAAATTAATTATTGTTCCAGTTTTTAATTTACAAAATATAATCCGTACTCATAAAATTAGAAGTTTTCTTCTCTAGCAATTCATTCAAAATAGCATTATTGTACTCATTATCTTTTGAAGCCACAAATGTTCTTATTGAAAAAGAGCGTAATGCATCAGAGACACTCAATGTCCCAACCGCGGAGTCTTTTCGTCCTGTAAAAGGATATACATCAGGTCCTCGTTGACATGAGCTATTTAGATTAACACGACACACCAAGTTTACCAAAGTATCAATTAATGGCGAAAGTGTTGTTACATTTTTTCCAAAGAGACTCACTTGTTGTCCATAATCAGATTCTGCCATATCATCTAAAGGTTCTTCTATATCAGAGAAAGAAACTATTGGTACTACTGGACCAAATTGTTCTTCTTCAAAAACACGCATGTCTTTAGTAACAGGAAATAATACTGCTGGGAAAATAAAATTATCAGTAGTCTCCCCTCCTCGTTTGTTTAAAATTGAGGCGCCTTTTTTTGTGGCATCGTCAATTAATTCTTGAATATATTCTGGTTTATCTGATTCAGGAAGCGGTGTTAATTTTACACCTTCATCCCAAGGGTTTCCAAATTTTAATTGATCTACTTTATAAGCAAATCGTCTATTGAATTCTTCGACTACAGACTCATGAACATACAACACTTTTAGAGCCGTGCAACGTTGCCCATTAAATGATAATGAACCTGCGATACATTCATCAACTGCTAAATCTAAATCAGCATCAGGTAAAACAATAGCAGGATTTTTTGCCTCTAAACCTAAAACCATTCTTAATCTATTCCCCTTTGGATGTTGACTTTGAAGTGCGTTTGCAGATTTACTATTCCCAATAAGAGCTAAAACATCAACCTCTCCCGATTTCATTATTGGTGTTGCAAGTACGCGGCCACGACCATAAACTATATTAACCACACCTTTAGGAAAACTGTTCTGGAATGCTTCCAACAAAGGCGAAATCAATAACACACCAATTTTTGCAGGTTTAAAAATAGTTGTATTTCCCATAATTAAAGCTGGAATCAATAAACAAAATGTTTCATTAAGCGGATAATTATATGGACCTAAACACAGAACAACACCTAAGGGCCCTCTACGAATATGGGCATAAACCCCAGAGTTTTTTTCAAATCTCGCAGAATCTCTGTCTATTTCTTTGTAAGCTTCAATTGTATCATAAATATAATCAACAGTTCTATCAAACTCTTTTTGAGAATCTGGTAAGTTTTTACCAATCTCCCACATCAATAATTTTACAACTTCATCACGCTTGGTTTTCATTTCCTCTACAAACTTTTCCATGCAAGCTATACGATCTATGACTTTCATGGTAGGCCATAATCCTTGACCTTTATCATAGGCTTTTGTAGCAGAATTTAAGGCCTCTAAAGCCTCCTTCTCTCCTAACTGAGGAATTGTACCTAAAAGCTTAGGTTTATATGTTTCTGTTGAAGAAATTGTAGAATATATTTCGGCAGTATCACCATTCCATTGTTTCAATTCACCATCAACTAAATATGTGCTTTGATGTAATAATGATTTGATTTGATAATCTTCTGGAATATTTGTTTTAGTCTTACTCATAGTTTTATTTTTACTGTTGCTAAGATACCCAATGTTTAGAATAAAATGGTTTTACAATAGTCGATAAAATTAATTCAAAATTAAGATACAACAGTAATTTTACATGAGAATTCAACACAATAGTTATTGTAAAAAAGTCTTTTAAAAAGATATAAACTATCATAATTAGTATTATATAATTTCATTTCCGTAAATCTTTCAAATAAATAACAAACGAAATTTGAGTTTAAAATCTTATTTCAAATTTTGAAATTAATTATACTTTATATATATTTATAGCCTTTACCTCTCAAATTTTATTTGCTATAGTAAATTACTTTCGTAATTAATGCTTATAATTAGGAATTCTCTTTATTGGCTTCATTATAGTTTAATATAATTTATGTAATAAATTTAAGATTAGGTTACTCATGGGATTCAGTTTATTGAGGCGCTGTTAAGTTCTCGACACTAGGTTAGATTATTAACAACTAAACAATAAACCATGAGAACAAAAAAAACTTTACTATTCAATTTTTTTATTTTTTAAGCATTACTATTCATGGACAATGCAACAATGTATACACTCCAAAAAGCACAAGTGTTCCAGTTAGGACTGTACTAACAAATGGTAGTCCAGACTATAATTGTCATTTTTATGCATTCCATAAATCTGAAGGAGGTGGGGGCACATGCTGGATGGAATCCGACAACTCTTTTCCAAGCGAGGGAGCTGTGAGGTATTATCTAGATGGGCCCGATGGAGATAATAGCTATAGAAAAGTAACTGGCTCTAATATACAATATGCAGATAAAGTAATTTATCAATTACAAAATGCGACATTTACCGGAGGTGGACATAGTGCCGATTTTGACCCAGATCCTAATGGAAATGGAAAAGATTGGGTGTCTAAAAATGGCCCAGACCCATTACTTAGGCATAATATAAATCACCCTAACTATGGAACATCAGATTTAACTTATTTTGCAAAGTGTTACGGCTCTATTGATTGGGGTAACACCTCAGTAGTTGGGCCTCCAATTTTAAGCTCTCAAGGAACATATAATGTCCCAGGCTTACTCAAAAACAAAAAAATCACATCGATAAGCGTATCAAACCCTTCTTTATTTGAGACTCCAATATATGGCCCAAACAATAGTTATATTAAGCTTACTCCAAAACCTGGAGCAAATGGAAATGCAACTGTAACTTTTTATTTTAAAAATGGTTGTCCTGTCGAAAACATTACTAGTTCAAGTTTTTTACCAATTACGGTATCTTCTAGCGGTGGATGTACATCTATGACAAGCGTAACTATACAAGGTCCTTACAATGTTTGTTTAAATACTCCTTTTTATTTAACAGCTAGTTACAAAAATGGATTACAATATGACTGGAATCCTATAAATGGTCAAATACTTTATCAAAGTAACTATGGAAACATGATACAAATGCAACAATTTTACAACTCTGTTTATGTTATTCTTAAAATAACTAATGAATGCGGTCAAATAAGAACCATTACAAAGTCAATTCCTCTATCATCTTATTGCGGAGGATATGGATATTACAGCTATAAAGGCTCAAACAGCAATTCATCTACTAATAATCCTGAGGTGAATAAAACGAAACAAACAATTATTTCTAATCCAGATTTGTTTAAGCTATATCCTAACCCAATTAAATCGAGTTTAACTATTGAGACCAATCAAAAAATAGACTTAATACAAATTTTTGACACAAAAGGTGCAAGAATATTAGAATCTACTGGTAGTTTAATAGATATGTCTTCATTGAAATCTGGATTATACTTTGTTAAACTTTTTTCAGGAAATAATCAATTCACAAAAAAGGTTATTAAAGAATAAAACATTTATACATACTAGGAAAGATTATTTAGTACAATTATTAAATATTCTTTCCTAGTTTAAAAATCTATTATAGATAGATAGATAGATAGATAGATAGGATTACAATTTTAAATTGTTAAATCCAAAAACAACTATTACCTACACTAAAAATCGGAACAAATCTGGTGTATCATTTAAGTAATCACCATAAAAATTTCTTTCCTTCATTTTGGCGATTAAAGGTTTTAAATCATTAGCAGATTTCAACTCAATCCCCACTACAGCAGCTCCGTTTTCGCGATTGGTTTTTTTAGTGTATTCAAAATGTGTGATATCATCGTTTGGCCCCAAAATATCAACCACAAATTCTTTTAAAGCTCCAGCGCGTTGCGGAAACTTCACAATAAAATAATGTTTTAGATTTTTATAGAGTAAAGCACGTTCTTTAATTTCTGCGGTTCTTGTTATGTCATTATTACTGCCACTTACCACACAAACTACTGTTTTACCTTTAATTTCATCTACTAAAAAATCTAATGCAGCTAAACTTAGTGCTCCTGCAGGCTCTACTACAATGGCGTCTTTATTGTAAAGCTCTAAAATAGTCTGACATATTTTACCTTCTGGAACCGTAATCATTGCATCCAAATTCTGTTTACAAATTGGAAAAGTCAAATCGCCTACACGCTTTACGGCAGCTCCATCCACAAACTTTTCAATTTTATCAATTGTAGTGTTTTTATTATTTTGTATTGAAACCGACATTGAAGGTGCTCCTTCTGGCTCTACCCCAATGATTTTGGTATTAGGAGATAATATTTTGAAAACTGTTGATAATCCCGCAGATAAACCACCACCTCCAACAGGCACAAAAACATAATCGATAGGTGCATCGGTTTGATTTAAAATTTCTAGACCAACAGTTGCTTGCCCTTCTATTACTTTTATATCGTTAAATGGATGGATAAAAGTTTTATTTAGGCGTTCACATTCTTCTTTTGCTGCATAGTACGCATCATCAAAAGTATCACCAACTAATTTGATTTCGATAAATTCTTCGCCAAACATTTTTACTTGTTCTAGTTTTTGGTTTGGTGTTGGTGTAGGCATAAAAATTGTACCTTTGATTTCCAATAATTTACAGGATAAGGCAACACCTTGAGCATGATTCCCAGCACTTGCACAAACCACTCCCTTTTTAGATTCCTCAGAAGACAAAGAGCTTATTTTGTTATAAGCACCTCTTATTTTATAGGAACGCACTTGTTGCAAATCTTCTCGCTTTAGAAGAATATTAGCATAAAAAGTTTTAGAATACCTCAAGTTAGCATTTAATGGTGTTACTGCTGATACATTTTTAATAGTACTCGCAGCTAATTCTACATCACTAATGCTAGGAAAATATGTGTTTTTTCCTGATTCATCTTACTCAAATTAAATTTACTCATGCAAGTTACATAATTAAATATTTTGAGTGATTATCAAACGAACCTTTCATCACTTTTAAACACAAAAAACCCCACATGAATTAACATGCGAGGCTATGTACAAAAATGTACTATTTAGTTTAGTTGAGTTTTAAACTATTGGCTTCATAGCCGTCATAGATGTTCTTAAGAATGTCCCCACTTTTTCAACTGGATGCGCTCTTAAAATTGCATTAATTTCGATTAATCTTGCATTATCAACACCTTCGCCGTTATCTTTTGCATAAGGCTTACCAATAACATCGGTATCAATCTTCTTCATGAAATCTGTTAATAATGGCTTACATGCGTGATCGAATAAATAACACCCGTACTCTGCAGTATCAGAAATCACACTATTCATTTCATATAATTTACGTCTTGCAATTGTATTTGCAATAAGTGGCGTTTCGTGTAAAGACTCGTAATAAGCAGAAGCATCGATAATTCCAGATTCAGTCATTGCTTCAAAAGCCAATTCTACACCTGCTCTTACCATTGCTACCATTAGCACTCCATTATCATAATACTCTTGCTCAGAGATTTCAACATCTCCAGCTGGTGTTTTTTCAAAATTAGTTTCAGCAGTTGCAGCTCTCCAACCTAATAAGTTTTCATCTCCATTAGCCCAATCTGCCATCATTCCGCTAGAAAAATTACCTTCCATAATATCATCCATATGCTTTTGGAATAACGGACGCATAATTTCTTTTAATTCTTCTGATAATTCAAAAGCTTTAATTTTAGCAGGGTTAGAAAGTCTATCCATCATGTTAGTTACACCACCGTATTTAAGACCTTCAGTTACAGTTTCCCAACCGTATTGAATTAATTTTGAAGCATAACCAGCGTCAATTCCTTTTTCTACCATTTTATCAAAACAAAGGATAGAACCAGTTTGTAATAAACCACATAAAATAGTTTGCTCACCCATTAAATCTGACTTTACCTCTGCTACGAAAGACGATTCTAAAACACCTGCCTTATCTCCTCCAGTTGCAACCGCATAAGCTTTTGCTTGCGCCCAACCTTTTCCTTCAGGATCGTTTTCTTCGTGTACAGCAATTAATGTTGGTACACCAAAACCTCTTTTGTATTCTTCACGAACTTCAGACCCTGGAGACTTAGGTGCACACATAATTACCGTCAAATCTTCACGAACCTGCATCCCTTCCTCAACGATATTAAAACCATGAGAATAAGATAATGTAGCTCCTTTTTTCATTAAAGGCATTACAGCTTTAACAACGTTTGTGTGTTGTTTATCTGGAGTAAGATTTAACACTAAATCAGCAGTTGGAATTAACTCATCGTAAGTCCCAACATTAAATCCGTTTTCAGTTGCGTTTACAAAAGATGCACGCTTTTCTTTAATAGCAGCATCACGTAAGGTATAAGAAATATCTAAACCAGAATCTCTCATGTTTAATCCTTGGTTTAATCCTTGTGCTCCACAACCAACAATTACAATTTTCTTGCCTTTTAATGCGTTTACACCATCAGCAAATTCTGATGCATCCATAAATCTACATTTAGACAATTGGTTTAATTTTCCAGCTAATGTAAGTGTGTTAAAATAATTTTCCATTTTTACTTTATTGATTTAATAGTCTGTTAACATCCTTAAAATCTGTGGATGTTTATTTAATTTTGATTTGTTATTGATTTTCGAATGCCTTTAGCAATTCGGTTACTTTCATTTCATCTTTAGTTACAGCAATTCTACCTGAACGCACAAATTGCATGATACCAAATTTGTTAAACTTCTCTCTTAATTCTTCAATTTCATAACGTCTGCCAGATTTCTCCAATACAAAAAACTCTTTGTTTACAGTAACAATTCTAGCGTGACTCTCTTTTACAATATTCTGAATTTGAGGTTCTTCAAATAGTAAATCTGATTTGATTTTAATCATACAAGATTCAGTATAAATAGTATCTTCATCTGTATGATAGTAAGCGCGAATAGTTTCAACTTGCTTTTCTATCTGTCTTACTATTTTATTCGCTTGGTCTTCTGTAACGTGAACTACTATAACGAAACGATTTACGTTTTCAATCTCAGATTGTGATGTAGTTAAACTTTCAATATTGATATGTCTACGTTGAAAAATAGCAGAAATACGATTTAGTAATCCTATGTTATTTTCAGTATAAACTGATATTGTGAATGATTTTATATCTTGACTCATTTTAATTTTATTAAATACTAACTTAACCTTACATCTGAAACCGAAGCTCCTGAAGGAATCATTGGAAATACATTATCTTCTTTCTCAACACAAACTTCTAAGAAATAAGACTCTTTTGATGCCATCATTTCTTTTACAGCATCAGCCAATTCTTCTCTTTTTGTTACTTTTTTTGCTTTAATATAATACCCTTCTGCAATAGCTACAAAATTTGGGTTTGTCATTTCGGTTGACGCATATCGTTTATCAAAAAACAATTGTTGCCATTGGCGTACCATCCCTAAGAATTCGTTATTTAATACCACAATTTTAACAGCCGTTTTTTGCTGAAAAATAGTCCCTAATTCTTGAATATTCATTTGGTAACCACCATCTCCAATAATTGCTACAACTTCGCGATGTGGCTCTGCCATTTTAGCACCTATTGCCGCTGGCAAAGCAAATCCCATAGTACCTAAACCACCAGAAGTGATATTACTTTTAGAATGGTTAAATTCTGCATAACGACAAGCAATCATTTGATGTTGACCAACATCTGAAACAATTGCTGCATCACCATTGCTATGTGTATTTATTTCCTTTAATACTTCACCCATGGTTAGGCCTTCTTTATCAGGATGTAAATCATCTTTAATAACCGCATCATATTCAATAGCGTACAAGTCTTTAAATTCTTGATGCCATGACGTGTGCGTGTTTTCTTTTAATTCAGAATGTAACAATGCTAGACTTTCTTTTGAATCACCCAACACAGCAACATCAACTTTTACGTTTTTGTTGATTTCAGCAGGGTCTATATCAAAATGAATGATTTTAGCCTGTTTTGCATAGGTTCTCAAATCGCCCGTTACACGGTCATCAAAACGCATCCCAATAGCGATTAATACATCACATTCATTGGTTAATTTATTGGGTGCATAATTTCCGTGCATTCCAACCATACCAATATTTAATGGATGTGATGTTGGAATTGCCGACGCTCCTAAAATTGTCCAAGCCGATGGAATTCCAGCTTTTTCAACAACTGCTTTTAACTCTTCTTCCGCTTTTCCTAAAATAACACCTTGCCCCCAAACAATCATTGGTTTTTTAGCGTTATTGATTAGTTTAGCAGCAGCTTTAACATCATCAATGTTCGTTTGCGGTACAGGATTATAACTTCTGATACCAGTACACTTTTCATATTTAAAATCAAATTCCTCAAACTGTGCATCTTTAGTAATATCTACAAGAACAGGCCCTGGTCTTCCACTTTTAGCGATGTAAAATGCTTTAGCTATAACCTCAGGGATTTGTGATGCTTTAGTTACTTGCGCATTCCATTTTGTAACTGGCGTAGAAATACCAACAATATCAGTTTCTTGAAAAGCATCTGTACCTAATAAATGTGACGGCACTTGACCTGTTATACACACTAATGGAGTTGAATCTATTTGTGCATCTGCAATTCCAGTAACTAAGTTAGTTGCTCCTGGACCAGATGTTGCCATAGCGACACCTACTCTACCAGAAATTCTCGCATAACCTTGAGCTGCATGAGCAGCACCTTGTTCATGGCGCGTTAATACATGATGAATTCTATCTTGGTATTTGAATAATTCATCGTAAACTGGCATAATTGCACCTCCTGGATAACCATAAAGTATATCTACACCTTCAGCTATTAAACATCTTATGATGGCTTCAGAACCTGAAATACGCTCTGTTTTAGCTGAATTATTCTGTTCTTTTTTTATTGTTTCTGTATTCATAATTCTCATTTAAATTTATGACCCCGAAAATCGGGACTGCTTTCACAGGAATGAAAAATTTTATCTATTATGCATCAGTTACACAGCCTTTAGAAGCCGATGCTACCGATTTCGCATATTTATATAATATGCCTTTTTTATGTTTTAATGGAGGTTGTACCCATTGCGCTTTTCTTTCTGCTAATTCTTCATCAGAAATTAAAACATCAATCTTATTATCTTCAGCACTAATTCTAATTTTATCTCCAGTTTTTAATAACCCGATAGTACCACCAGACTGTGCTTCTGGAGTGATATGCCCAACAACGAAACCGTGAGTTCCTCCAGAAAAACGACCATCTGTAATTAAAGCTACAGATTTCCCTAATCCTGCACCCATAATTAATGATGTTGGTTTTAACATTTCTGGCATTCCAGGACCTCCTTTTGGACCTACATAACGAATGACGACTACATCTCCTCGTTGTACTTCTCCATTTGAAATACCTGTATTTGCAGCTTGTTCTCCATCATATACCACAGCTTTTCCTTCAAACAATAAACCTTCGTTTCCAGAAATTTTTGCTACTGCACCTTCTTCTGCAAGATTACCATAAAGAATCTGTAAATTACCAGAAGGCTTTAATGCTTTATTTTTTGGATAAATAACATCTTGACTATCATCTTCAAAAGATAATGGTTCAACATCTGCTAAATTTTCTGCTAATGTTTTTCCTGTTACTGTCAAACAATCCCCATGTAAATAGCCATTTTCAAGTAAATATTTCATTACGGCTGGTGTGCCACCAACGCCATGAACGTCTTCCATTAAGTATTTTCCACTAGGTTTTAAATCGCCTATTAAAGGTGTTCTGTCACTAACTCGTTGAAAATCTGCTAAAGTAAAATTGATATCCGCAGCATGTGCAATCGCTAAAAAGTGTAATACTGCATTAGTAGAACCACCTAAGGCATTTACAAGTGCAATAGCATTCTCAATGGATTTTTTAGAAATAATATCTAACGGTTTTAAATCCAATTTCAACAAGTTTTTAATCGCTATTGCATGTCGTTCTGCTTCAGATAACTTATTAGGGTTTTCAGCAGGAATAGAAGAATTATAAGGTAACGCAAACCCCATACATTCTATAGCTGAAGCCATAGTATTTGCGGTATACATACCTCCACAAGCCCCTGCTCCTGGGATAGCTCTTTTTATAATTTCTCTGTATTCTTCTTCTTCAATTTCTCCAGCCACTTTTTGACCTAAAGCCTCAAAAGCTGACACAATATTTAATTTTTTGCCTTTATAATTTCCAGACCTAATCGTTCCACCATACATCATAATTGAAGGACGATTTAAACGCAACATTGCTATTACAGCACCAGGCATATTCTTATCACAACCAACCACAGAAATTAAACCATCATAACTTTGCGCTTGCATTACCGTTTCAATAGAATCTGCAATAATATCACGAGACGCTAACGAATAATTCATTCCTGAAGTTCCCATGGAAATACCATCACTAACACCAATAGTATTAAAACCCAAACCTACTAAACCAGCTATATTACACTCAATTTTCACTTCATCCTTTAACCCATTTAAATGCATGTTACAGGGATTTCCGTCGTAACCTGTACTAGCAATACCGATCTGAGCTTTTTGCATATCCTCATCGGTTAAGCCAGCAGCATACAACATAGCTTGAGAAGCTGGTTGAGATTCATCTTGAGTTAATCTTTTACTATATTTATTGAGTTCTTTCATTTTTATTGAAAATAGTTTTAGGTTTTTACTGATTTAGTTAAAATCCTTTAATCACTTTAAGAATTTTAACATTAATCCTCAATTTCAGATAACGAAAATAATTCTTTACTTATTTACGGTTGTCAAACAAGATTCCAATGGGTTAAATTCACTAGAGTAATTATTTTTGTAAACACCTGACTAACAATTATTTAATATGATTATTTTATGATGCCCAAAAGAAAAAAAGTCATAAAAAAACCTTCCATTTATTTTAGGAAGGCTAATAACATATTTTAATTATCAAATAGCGTTCCTTATCCTTGTGAAATAATCACAATGACATTGATAGAAATGCTATTTAAAATCTCTTTTTTCATTTGAATGACAAATATTTGAAATTAAAATGATTTGACCAATTTTTCTAATGAAAAAAGTTAAAATCTATTTCCGTTTTCTTTTATTTTTTTACTTTTGCATTTCATAAATCATAGAGGAAGGATTTGACTGATTGCAACCTCTTTATACATTTTTAAAATTGTATAAGTAAAAATGCTAAAGGCAGTGTAAACTCCTGAGACGTTTCCCGTCAAATCCTACTTATTAAAATAAAAATTATGCCATATTTATTCACTTCGGAAAGTGTTTCTGAAGGACACCCAGATAAAGTAGCTGACCAAATTAGTGACGCCTTAATTGACAATTTTTTAGCGTTTGATGTAGATTCTAAAGTAGCTTGCGAAACTCTTGTAACTACAGGTCAAGTAGTGCTTGCTGGCGAAGTTAAATCTAAAACGTATTTAGATGTACAAAAAATTGCCAGAGACACTATTAACAAAATAGGCTATACAAAAGGCGAATATATGTTTGATGGCAATTCTTGTGGTGTGTTTTCTGCAATTCACGAACAATCTGAAGACATTAACCAAGGGGTTGACAGAGGCAGTAAAGAACAACAAGGTGCGGGAGACCAAGGGATGATGTTTGGTTACGCTACCAACGAAACGGAAAATTTTATGCCATTGGCTTTAGATTTATCTCATCGTATTCTAATTGAATTAGCTGAATTACGAAGAGAAAGTAAAGACATTGATTATTTAAGACCCGATTCTAAAAGTCAAGTAACTATTGAATATAGTGATGACAATATCCCACAACGTATTGATGCAATTGTAGTATCTACTCAACATGATGATTTTGCAGATGATGACACTATGTTGGCAAAAATCAGAAAAGATATTGTGGATATTTTAATTCCTAGAGTTGTTGCTAAATTGCCTGAAAATATTCAAAAGCTATTTAACAGCGATATTAAATATCATATTAATCCAACAGGTAAATTTGTAATTGGTGGGCCACATGGAGATACTGGGTTAACTGGTCGTAAAATTATTGTTGACACTTACGGTGGAAAAGGTGCTCATGGTGGTGGGGCTTTTTCTGGAAAAGATCCAAGTAAAGTAGATAGAAGTGCAGCTTATGCCACTCGACATATTGCTAAAAACTTAGTAGCTGCTGGTGTTGCCGATGAAATTTTAGTGCAGGTTAGTTATGCTATTGGTGTGGTTGAACCTATGGGGATTTTTGTAGACACCTATGGTACTTGTCCATTCAATATGACCGATGGAGAAATTGCTGAAAAGGTTTCTCAAATTTTTGATATGCGCCCGTTTGCCATTGAAGAACGTTTAAAATTACGTTCGCCAATGTATAGCGAAACTGCTGCTTATGGACATATGGGAAGAACCAACAGAACAATTAATAAAACGTTTTCTCAACCTAATGGAGAAACTATAACACTTGATGTGGAGTTATTTACTTGGGAAAAGTTGGATTATGTGGATAATGTTAAGAGTGCTTTTGATTTGTAGAATAGAACTTTATAAATATTTAAAAAGACCACTTTTGTAAGTGGTCTTTTTATTTACACCAACTTGAATTTGCCAGAAAAAAGTTATAAATTCATTTAATAACCGACAAAGTTCATTGAAACGGAACTTTACTTATGTATTTACAGGCTGAAAACCAATATTTAGAATGCCGAAAAACCTATTCATTTTATTAACTCTATTTCTCTTTTCGTGTAATTCGGAATCTGACATAAATAATACAAAATACTATCTGAATTGAATTTAACAGAGAGCAACACTTTAAAAGATATTGACAAAGAAAACAGAGAAATTGTAATAAAAATTAAACTAGCGAAATAAAACCAGAAGGTAGCAACTTATGAAAATAATTGCTGTTTTGTGGTAAAAAAGGTAGGTTTATATTGCTACATCTGATTTTTCATTTAAAAAAACCCTAGTACTTAAACCTGCAATTGTTATTAGATAAAACCGTTAAACAAATCTCCAAATATCTAAAACCATATTTAGATGTTTTGGTAATATTTAAAGTTTTTTTATTTTTTTCAATACAAGGGTAGGAATTTCACAACCTCAACTGTTTTATAAGCATATGACTGCTTTAGCAGTCAACACCCAAATTATTTAACCTACAAATATTAATCATTATGAGATTTAAACTTATTTTACCATTTCTACTATTAGGTATGGTTTTGTCCTGCAACAAAGACAACTTATCTAACGACGACCAAAAAGATGACACATCATCTAATTTTAGTGAAAATTTTGGAGCAGAAATCACTAGATCTTTTCTTGGCAACATTATTGACAAAAATAGTAATCCTATTGAAGGCGTTACCATATCAATTGGCTCAGACCAAGTACAAACCGACGAAAATGGTGTTTTCAATATCAAAGACGCTCAAGTCAACCAGCGTTTTGCGTATGTAAGAGCAGAAAAATCAGGCTACATTCATGGCTCGCGTGCATTAGTCCCAACCAACGGTATAAATAAAGTAAGTATTATGCTTTTAGAAGAAACCGTAGCTGGCACTACAGCAAGTGGAACAGAAAAAACCATTGCAATAGCTAATGGTGCTTCTGTAAGTTTAAAAGGAGATTATATTAAAGAAGATGGCACACCTTATTCAGGCGACTTAGATGTTATTGTTCATCATTTAGACCCCACAGATGCCAATGTAGCATTACAAATGCCTGGAATGTTGTATGCCGAAAATGAAGCTAATGAAGAGCGCATGCTGCAAACTTTAGGTATGTTAGCAGTAGAACTAAGAGGAACTGCTGGTGAAGATTTAAATTTAGCAGAAAACAGTTCGGCAGAACTAAAAATACCCGTTGATGCCAACTTATTATCTACTGCACCAAGTTCCATTCCACTTTGGTATTTTGATGAAGATAAAGGCTATTGGATTGAACAAGGACAAGCAACCTTAGTTGGTAACAATTACATAGGAACAGTAACACATTTTTCGTTTTGGAATTGCGATATTCCAGCCGAAGCAGTAAACCTTTGTGTTACTGTAATTAATGAAGATGATACTGCTTTTGCAAATACCAGAGTTACTATTACAAGTAACACCTATGGCTCACGAGGTGGTTACACCAATGAACTTGGAGAAGTATGCGGATTAATTCCTAGTGGAGAAACATTAGAAATTAATGTTTACGATTTTGCAATTTGTGGTTCAAACGTAATTTACACAGCAACAATAGGGCCTTATAATGTTGATGATAGCATTACTGTTGTAATTCAAGAATCTTCCAATATTATTCAAGAAACTGTATTAGGTACTTTTGCTGATTGTAATGAAAACCCAATTACAAATGGTTATGTAGTATTAACTTATGGCGACCAAACATTCTACGACACAGTAACCGATGGTGTTTTTGAAATTAATTTGTTAAGATGTTCTTCATCTGATAGTTTTTCAATTGAAGCAATAGATACAGATAACTTACAAACCACAGGAGCTATAAACTATACATTTAATGCAGCTGAAACTAATTTAGGAAATCTACAATCTTGTAATACAGTAACAGAATTTATTCAATATAACATTGATGGTGAAACTGGAGAAAATATATTTATAGCCACAAACATTCAAGCTACATTTGGTGATGATGATAGTGGTACAAATGGAAATAGCAATAGTTTAA
The DNA here is from genome assembly GCF_055808955.1 of Jejuia sp. G7-7. Classification (NCBI taxonomy): domain Bacteria; kingdom Pseudomonadati; phylum Bacteroidota; class Flavobacteriia; order Flavobacteriales; family Flavobacteriaceae; genus Jejuia; species Jejuia sp. G7-7. Next base: position 1,433,194 of record NZ_JBVVSZ010000002.1, on the reverse strand, counting down.
ACATTTCAGCGCAAAGAGAAGTGGGAGGCAATAATAAATGTTTCTACTTATTTGGAACTTTAAATGATGCCCCACACACAGGCACTTATGACAACTTAGACTTTCAGGATGTAAATGACACAGGTATATTTATAGCCGAATGTATTAGCATGTCTGACAACAATAACAACATTACTTATAACGTAACTGCTCTAGGAAATGTTGGCAAATATATTGATATTAATTTTGCTGGGAACTATGAAGATCGTAATGGTAACCCGCATACCATTACAGGTGTAATTCATGTACTGAGAGATTAAGTTAAAACCTTAAATATACTTTTTAAAAAAGGCCACTTTATAGTGGTCTTTTTTGTTTGATTGTAACTTGATTTTATGAAATTTTTAACTATACAAAAACTGAATTTTAGAAAGAACAGGCGCTACTCACATTACAACAACTTGAAAACGAGATTTAAGTAGTAAAAAAGAAGGGATTGTAAAAGCTAGCGAGATCTAAAGTCTCATGGTTTAACTTATTCTTCTCTTATATTCTTTCTGATTAATACTTAAATTTATTAAATGTAATCTTAAGTAGTTTAACATCAGATATAAAACATTAAAACGATTTCACATCAGCGAAATATTAAACGAATCGCTCCTAAATCTCATACCTCAACCTAAACGTCAAAAAACGAGGTTGAATAAAATATTCCGAAGCAAATACCGATACATTATTATTGCCGTTTTGGATTTGTGAAGTTGTATTTAAAAGGTTGGTTGCTTTTATCTGATATTCAAACTTTGAATCTTTGTCTTTTCTGTAAGATAACGATGCGTCCCATATTTCAAACTCTTGTGGTGAACCATTTGGATTACTTTGTCTGTTATAAGAATAGCTGGTTAAAAATGTTAACGATTTCCAGATATAAGCATCAAATGAAATAGAAGGTGCGTTTGTTGTAAACTTGGTGCTTCTACCGCCTTGTGTATTTTCATTTACTGCATAACGATATGCAATTTTAAAGTTTGGTGCTTCTCTAAAATTAGAACGTAACTCTGGTGTGTATGTTTGACTGAAACTCTCATTAATAGAACGATCTCCTTGAATAAACTGATTAAACTTACTATAATTAAATCTAGTATTTAAACCTGCTCTAAGCTTTCCAAAGGTACGTTGCACTCTCCCGAAGGCACTCACACTTTCATCTGCAAATCCTGAATTAAAGAAATTATTTGTTCTTACAACACTTTCAAAATTTGACAAGGAACGTATTTGATCTATAGCATTACTATAGGTTACTGAAGCAAACACATTGGTATAATTAAACATGTTAAAACTTCTGTAGAACAAGCTAATGTTATTGGTTAATGCGTTCTGCAATTCTGGATTTCCTATCTGGATGCTGTTAAAGTTATTTAATACGATACCACTCGCTAAATTAGTAACATCAGTAAACTGGTTGCGCATATTGTATCGCAATGTTAAGCTTTCACTCTTTTTAAATTGGATACGTGTTAAAAAATCTGGAAGCACTAAAAAGAAATTATCTTGATATTCTTGTCCAAACTGATCGTTACCATTACTGTAAGCATGGGCAGAAATCCCGGGTGTAAACGTAAATATTCCGGCTTTTAAAGTATAGTGTGCACCTAAATAAATATCGCTAAAATTATATTGCGTATCGTTTGTATCTCTGCCATCATTAAATATTGGTGTTGGGTCGAAATTAGAATTATCATCTAAAGTTTGAAACATGTTAGAGTTAAAATCTTGACGGCTTACAATAGTTCCTAATGTGAAATTGATATTACTTTTAGAATTTAGAATATTCCAATAATCTAATTTAGCTTCTAACTGATTTGATTTTACACGTCTGTCTTGGTTGATATTATATCCTATTTGATTTGGATCTAAACCTAAATTATCTCCAATTGTTTGATAACTAGCTTTATCTTCTAAAATCGCATTGTAAAACGGATCTTCATCTTGCAATAAATGTTGCGCTTCAAAAGAAAAAATATTGTCTTCATTTAATGTATAATAATAATTAAAATTCTGACTTATACTATATGGCGTATTTTCTTCTAACTGAGTGGTATTTCCTAGAACTGATGATAATAAACTTCTGTCTTGAGACTCTTTAGTAATGCGTCCTAAAATATCATAATCTATTTGATTATTAACGTTTGGCTTATAAACCGCACTCATTTTAAGCAATCCAATATCTGAACGTTGTCGTGTCATTTGATCAGTATCTTCATCAGGAATACCTAAATTTGGGTTGGTATATTGTACTGAGTTTTTTTGACGTAAATCTACACGGCTACTATTAAAAATACCAAAACCACTTAAATCTAAAGCCTTATTGGGCGAATAACTAAAGTTACTTGCTGCCAATTTATTTTCTATATCCTGTGCTCTGTTATTTTGCGTTGCCAAAAAGCCTAGATTATTATTTCCCAAACTTAAATTGGTGCCACTATCTCGCCCTGGAGATCTAAAACCGCCGCCAAAACCTTGTAAATCTCTTCGGTTTAAAGCAGGTTCTCCTGTATTATTTAAATCACCAATAAGATTAATACTGTATTTAGGGCTGTAATAAAACAGCTTAGGTTGCGCAATGTAAAGTTCGTTTTCTGTTGAAGCACCTCCTCCAACGGTAACATTTCCAAACCAAAAATTCTTTTTACCTTCTTTAAGTTTTATGTTTATGGCATAATTATCTTGATTATTGGTTACGCCACTTAACTGACTCACTTCAGAATAATTTTTTAAAACTTGAACTTTATCTACAGCATTTGAAGGGATATTTTTGGTTGCCAGTTTTGTATCGCCATCGAAGAAGTCTTTACCATCTACCATAAGTTTAGTAACACGTTGCCCCTCAACTTCAATTTGACCTTCATCGTTAACCTCAACTCCAGGTAACTTTTCAAGAATATCTTCGAGTTTTCGTTCTGTGCCATTTTTAAAAGAATCTGCATTGTAAATTAAAGTATCTCCCTTTATGGTCACAGGCATTTCGTAAGTCAACTCTACAGCATCTAGAGCATTATCTGCTGCCATTGTAATATCTTTATCGATATTATTACTAGTAGTTTCAATGAGTTCTTCATAGGTTTTCATACCAATATAGCTCACCTGAAGTTTGTATTTGGAATTTTTACCTAAAGACAAGATATATTTACCCTTATCGTTTGTAATGCCGTAAGATTCTAAAGCACTTGTTTCTTGATTTATAGCTACAACATTTGCCAATTCAAGAGGATTGCCTATGCTATCTTTTACGATACCTTGCAGTTTTATTTGAGAAAACCCAAAGGGTTACCATCAAGGTGAAAATTATGGTTAGTTTTAATTTCATCTGGTTTTGGTTAGTTTAATATTATCGTCTTCCGCCGCCGCCTTGCCTACCACCTCTTCTTCTGAAATTTTCTCTCATCTCTTGCATTTTTTTTACAGCAGTTTCTACATATTCTTCTTTAGTAATTTCTTTTCCTTTTGAAGGTTTTTTTATCACGAATTTTTCACTTGGATTCAGTACAATTTTAGAACATAATATGGTAGTTTTATCAGTACTAACTTCTAAAATCAACCCGGGAAGCCCCCAATAGTCTCCTGGACCTTGATTTACTGGAATTTGCATGGTGTACCAAGCCACTACTTCAACATCTTTAGGTTTCTCATCTTCTACTTTTGGTTTTTCTCCAGATTCATCTTCATTAGTGTTTGGCGGTCTTCTAAGGCTTGTCATATCAAAGTCTTCCCACGTTTTAATTGCCGTTGCTTTAAAGCAAGTGTAAGCACCAATTTGTTTTGTCTCTCCAGTAATTTTCCATTCCAATTTTGGCAAATCGCCTGTTATTAAAAACAGTTTTCCAAAAAGCTCATGTTCACTTAACGATTGTTTTGTTTGAACATTTTTATATTTCACTCCATCAATAGCACCAGACATAATAGCACCAAACCTTCCACTTCCTTGACCTTGTGATGGGCCTTCAAGTTGTTCTTCAATTTTAAAAATAGATTCAGCCCTGTTAAACGTTAGTATATATTTTTTTTCAAACATACTTTTTAAACGTTCTGCCATTCGCTTCTTTTGATCTTCAGTCATATCTGGACGGCCAAAATTGTTCATATCAGCGTCTGTTTTAGAAATGTAATATGCTTTACCTTGGAAATCTTGTGCTGTGATTGAAATTGAAACTAAAAAAACTAGAACTAAAAGTGTGCGTTTTGAAATGGCTATATTCATGATACGAGTTTTAAATTTAAAGCTTTAGCAATATATGCAATTATAGAACATAAATTTTGCTTTAAAAAGACACCATTAAGACCATTGTTTAAACAATTAGTTTAACCTTGTTTTATTAAATAAATGTTAAAATTATATGGTATCGAAAAGGCTACCTACTGTATCTTCTTCCAACTCTATTTTCTCTAAATTCTTTCATTTTTTTGAAAATAATTTCTTGATATTCATTTCTAGTAACTTCTTCTCCTTTATCTGGAGCTTTTATTTTAGTTTTTTCTTCTGGATTCATCACAATTTTAGAACAGAGTATTGTTGTACTACCAATGTTAAGTTCTAAAATTAGTCCTGGAAGCCCCCAAAACTCAGAAGGTCCTTGACTTACTGGCACCTGAGCTGTATACCATGCTGTAATTTCAGTCATTGGAATTTCTTCATATTCATTTGGCTCATTTTTTTCGCTAGACATCTCTTCTATTTCTTTCTTATCATCATCACTTTCTTTAGATTCATTTCTCAATTTACTCCAAGAAAACTCCCAAAAAGAAAGTTGAGAAGAAGGCAATAAACAAGTGGCTTTAAAACACAAATAATTACCTATTTGTTTTGTTTCAGAATCCATTTTCCAATTTAAAACTAGTAAACCATCTTTAATTAAAAATCGTTTTCCATAAAACTCTTGGTCTTGTTTAAAAACTTTAGTTTTAACATTTTTATATTGCTCGCCTGGTGTAAAATTTTTGCCCCAAGAATCTGTTGCTCCAGACAAAGCATCTAATTTTTCGTATTCTTTATACACCGATTCTTCTTTACTGAAAGTCAAAATATAGGTTTTTTCTAATCTATTTTTTAATCGTGCAGCTACTTGCTTTTTTTGTTGTTCACTCATTTTAGCTCCCCATCTACCCAAATTCATTTGTGCTTTATAAACATATTCTGCTTTTCCTTGAAAGTCTTGTCCATTTATGGAACTAACTGAAAATAATACGAGACAAAAAATTAATATTTTAATAATGGAAACTTTCATGATGTATAGATACGTTAATAATTATGTTTAACAAATATACGTAATTATTAAACAAAATATTGTGTTTAGCCTCCAACTCGCATTATTACCCTCTCGCCACTTGCGCTACCACTTCTTCTTGCTCTAAACTGCTCCATCATTTCTTCAGATTTCTTTTCCTGAATTTTATCAAATTCATCTTGGGTAACCTCTTTTCCTTTTTTTGGTTCTTCAATTTCAATAGCTTCATCAGGATTTATTACAATTTTTGTACAAACCAAAGTCAGTTGCCCATCGTTCACCTCTAAAATCAACCCTGGAAGCCCATAATAATCTTGAGGCCCATTGCTAATGGGTATTTGTGGCGTATACCAAACAGTTGTGGTTCTTGGCTTAGTTACTGTTGTGAATTCGCCCTGTTCATTAATACTACGAGTCGTGTATTCTTCTTTAAAAACAGCTTTATAGCATGTGTACTCCCCTATGTTTTTGGTTTCGTTTATCAATTCCCATGTTCTATTTACTAAGGAATCTTTTATTAAAAACTGTTTTCCATAAATTTCTGTTTTATCAGTATATCTATGCTCTTTTACGTTTTTATACATGATGTCATTCCCTTGAACCACCTTAATGTTAAATCCAGATTTTACAGGATTTGGCGCCTCTAACTTCTCTTCTTTCTTATAAACAGATTCATACTTACTAAACTTAAGTGTGTACTCTTGTTGAAACTGTTTACGTAATTGTTCTTGTATCATTTTCTGCTTATCAGAACTCATTTTATCACTAAGTTTTAAATCTACTTTTCTATGAGATTTATACGTTGCAATACCTTGAAATTCCTGTGCTTTAACAGTAGTTATAACTGAAAGCGCTACGATAATGATTGATATTTGTTTGATTTTCATAACTGTTTCGTTATTTGATTATTGATGACACAAATTACAGAAGTAAAGATTAAATTTTCAGTTAACTAGTGTTAACGTGTGTTAACCAATTTGGTTTCTTAAAGCATTTCCTTTTACTTTTGAAGTATGAACGATAAAAGACACCAATATATACTTTACATTATAGCTGCTGTAATAGTTGCAACTATTGGTATACAAGCCTATTGGAATTACAAAAACTATATTACTAATAAGCAACAATTAATTAACGATGTGCAGTATAGTTTAGATAAATCTGTAGATGATTACTATGCAAATTTAGCTCAAAAGACAACATTAGGCTTAAATTTTGATGGAGATACACAAAAAATAAGTTTAAAAAAAGGAGTACTTGAAAAATTTTCAGAATCTGTTGACAAGAATAATAAATCATTTAAAGAGTTAGATTCGCTCTCTCTAAATTTAATTGATGGTATTACAGTGATTAAAGGGTTAAAATCAGATTCTTTTTTAATAAAAGAAGAAAAGCATAAATTTCCTTTTTGGTTAAAAGATTCAATTACACATGAAAAAAGACTGCACGTCATTAAGACTGATAGTGATAGCCTAAATAAAAATTTAGAATTATTAACATCTAAAATTTTTATATCTATTGCTAATGACACACTCGATATTAATAAAATTGACAGTTTATTAATTGCCAATTTAATGCTTAAAAATTTAGATTTAAATTATAAATTGGATTACAAAAAGCCTAACAAAAGGTTTTCTAGTTTTTTCAAAAAAGACGATCAAAAAGTTAAAACTAAAGTTGATACAATTCAAAATAATAAACTTTTAAACATCACTTCAAAATCGACATTCTTACCAAAAGGCAGCATATTATCACTTCATTTTGAAAATGTAAATTGGGTAGCTTTTAAAAAAGGGCTTACAGCAATTTTAATATCCATAGTTTTAATACTGGCAGTAATAAGCTGTTTATTCTTCCTCCTAAAAATTATTAAAAACCAAAAACAATTAGCAGAAGTGAAAAATGATTTGATTAGTAATATTACACATGAATTTAAAACACCGATTGCTACCATTGGGGTTGCTCTAGAGAGTATCAATAATTTTAATGTTATTGATGATAAAGAGAAAACCAAGAAATACGTAGACATATCTACAACCCAACTATCAAAATTAAATTTGATGGTTGAAAAACTTCTAGAGACTGCTACTTTAGATAGTGAATCTTTAGAATTCAATAAAGAATCCCTTAATGTGCCACTTTTGTTAGATACTTTGGTAAACCGATATAAAATTCAACATCTAGAAAAAACTTTTAAAACTGATTTTTGTGATAACCAAATTACTATTAATGCCGACCCTTTTCATTTTGAAAATGCACTTAATAATATTCTTGATAACGCTGTTAAGTATGGCGGTAATGAAATTTCTATTTACTTGAATACATCAGTTAAAACCATAGAAATACAAATTTATGATAATGGGAATACTTTAAAAAACGAGAGCAGAAATAGAATTTTCGAAAAGTTTTATCGTGTCCCAAAAGGGAATACCCACGATATAAAAGGTTACGGAATTGGTTTATATTACACTAAAACAATAATTGACAAACATGGAGGTTCTATTGCGCTTGATTTAAATAATAATTTAACTTCTTTTAAAATTTTGTTACCCAATGACTAAAAAGGTAAAAATCTTATTAGCAGAAGACGAACCTGCACTAGGACATATTATAAAGGAAAGTTTAGAAACTCGTGATTTTGAGATTATTTTATGTGAGGATGGAGAAATGGCTTTAAAAAATTATCTTGTTGTAAATCCCGAATTATTGGTATTAGACGTTATGATGCCAAAAAAAGATGGATTTACTTTAGCAAAAGAAATTCGTGAAATTGATAATGCTATACCTATTATATTTCTTACTGCTAAATCTCAAACTCAAGATGTAGTTGAAGGTTTTACTATTGGCGGTAATGATTACTTAAAAAAGCCTTTTAGCATGGAAGAATTAATCGTGAGGATTAACAATCTTCTGAACAGAACAAAAGAGCAAAAACAATCAGATATTATTCAATTTAGTGCTTACACCTTCAATTTCCCTAAACAAACATTACAGTTTAAAGATGAAGATATCGTGCAATTAACTCATAGAGAAGCGCATCTTTTATTTCATCTTATAAAAAACAAGAATGAATTACTAAACAGATCATTAATCTTGAATAAGCTTTGGGGCAATGACGATTTTTTCAATGCGAGAAGCATGGATGTATTTATCACTAAACTCAGAAAAAAACTCAAAAAAGACAGTAATATTGAAATTATAAATGTTCGTGGTTACGGTTATAAGTTAATTTGCTAAAAGTGGTTTGATTTTTGTACTTTTCAAACTACAATGAGAATCCTTAATTATTTATTTTTCTTTCTAATTTTTTCAATAGGCGCTCAAGAATCTATTGAAATTGCGCCTGTAAAAAAAACAGTATTTAAAGCAGATACCATTGTTGGTATCGATAATTTTGGTACTATTTTTTATACCAAATCAAATACTATTTACAAGAAAAACAAAAGCGAAACTATTAGTTATAACAATTTACAATTAGGAGAACTCACTACGGCAAATAGCTTTAATCCTTTAAAAATTAACTTATTTTACCAAGAACTAAATACTGCAATTATTCTCGATAATCGTTTAGCTGAAATATTTAAAATAGATTTCAGCTCAATAAATAATTACAAAAATGCATCTCATATTTCAACAGGATATGATAACACTATATGGCTTTTTAATCAAGATACACAGCTTCTAGAAGTATTTGATTATAAAACTAGAACTACAAAAGCACAAACCTTAAAACCAATTGACAGTCCTATCCTAGATTTAAAAAGCAACTACAATTATTGTTATTTATTAACCAAAGACGAGTTACTTATTTATAATTACTTTGGAAGTGCTGTGAAAAAATTAAAAAACGATGATTACATCAAATTGGTTGAAAATAATGAATCTATATATCTACAAAAAGCCAACAGTTTATTTTTCTTAGGAAAAGATTCTAAAAAAGTAATTCCGATAAAAACTGATAATATTTTAATAGAACAGTTTTTTGTAATCAACGAAACCTTGTATATTTACAACGATGAAACTCTCCAAGAATTCCAAATAAAAATCAATTAAAACTATGCATATTGCTGTTGCCGGAAACATTGGCGCTGGAAAAACAACGCTTACAAAATTACTTGCAAAACATTATAAATGGGAAGCGCAGCTTGAAGATGTGGTAGACAATCCATATTTGGATGATTTTTACAATCAAATGGAACGATGGAGTTTCAATTTGCAAGTTTACTTTTTAAACAGTCGTTTTCGTCAAGTTTTACAGATTCGTGAAAGCGGAAAAGATATTATTCAAGACAGAACCATTTATGAAGATGCCCATATTTTTGCACCTAACTTACATGCCATGGGGCTCATGACAAATAGAGATTTTGAAAACTATCGCTCTTTATTCGATTTAATGGAATCTTTGGTACAAGGACCAGATTTATTAATATACTTGCGTAGTTCTATTCCTAACCTAGTATCTCAAATCCATAAACGTGGAAGAGATTACGAAAACTCTATTAGTATAGATTATTTAAGTAGATTAAACGAACGCTACGAAGCTTGGATTCATGGTTATAAGAAGGGGAAATTACTGATAATTGATGTTGATAATTTAAACTTTGTTGATAAACCAGAAGATCTTGGAGAAGTAATCAATACTATTGACGCTGAAATTAATGGACTATTTTAGGTTAATCAATTATTATTCACCTCAAAATACCCTTTAGAGTTTACATAGTTTCCATTAATAGTATAGCCCTCAAGCACCATTTCGTAAAGACCTTCTACATCCGAAGTATAAAACTCTAGTGACTTTAGGTTAGATTTTAATGTTATATCTGGTTTCCAGAGTAACTGGTGTCTATAATCTGGAATTCTATTAAGTCCTTCTGTTTTATTATCATAATCTGGATGATAGTACTTCTTATTTTCCTGAGGAACGTTAAGTTCAAAATAACTCAACCCTTCTTCTGAACTAGAAGACAAATAGAAATCTCCATTTTTTGTTTTAAAATCAACAATACCATTAAATATACTTGGTCCATAAAAATGTATTCCTTTAACAAAACTAATCTTATCAATTTTATAAGGACTAAAGTCTATGATTTTATGGTTATCTTGAAGCAACACTCCATCTACAAGTATTAAAGGCTCAAAGCTACCAAAAGGGTTAGTATATAAATCCTCTTGAGAATAAACTTTAAACATATAGTTTCCTTTATTTTCTCTTACTCCAACACCTTCAACTACTTCAACAAAAGTCTCTCTTAAACTTGAAAACCTCTTATAATCATCTAATTTGTAAGTCATTGTTGGTTCTCCATAAAAAGGAACAACTGGATTTCTATAAATTATACTATCTAATTTTGATGAGTTATAGGCATTTTCAATCTGATTAGAAATACTTTTACTAACTAACCAATCTTTTATATGCTCCTTTAAATATATATTTTTGAATTTTAGATCGTCAAAATATTCAAATGATTTATCATCTAAGATAATTTTAAAATCTTCTTTATTGGCATCTAGAACTTGTAATACACCTTTAGAATTATCATAATTTTCGTAAAGATTGAAATAAAAGCGTCCATATTCATCAGTAATTACATTTTTGTACACATAGTTTTTACTTGGAATTGACAATGCTACAATTTTATTTCCTACAACAGAATCCTTTTGTTTTGAAACCACATGCCCAGATAGAATTTCCCCTCTAAGCTCTGGCAAATAAAACTTGTTATTCACCTTTGCAATATTTAATACATTATTCTGTTTTGCTTCCACTTCTACATCACTTAATTTTCTAACGGATAAAGCATAATTACCATAGGCTGAAACTCCCAATAAGTTATTTATTTCCATTGTAACTTTACTTCTTGACTTGTATAACTCAGAATCTGATTTTAATATTATACTTTGAGATTCCTCTTTAATCGATTCTCTGTTTTCATTATTCTTAATTTTAACAATTGCCAAATTATTTTCCTCAGAACCATTACTCTTTAAATTTGGACTTTCAACATAAGGATTTACTATATACACATCTTTTTGAAAAAATGGATTTTCTGGATTATTCTTCATCCATTGTGTGTATCCTACTAGCTTATAACTACCTGTTTTTACGTTTGCAGGTATAAAAAAATGTCCGTTTGACAATCCTTTTGACAACTTAAGCTTATGCCTAAACAGACTGTTTTTTTCTTCACCTATAAGTTCAACATAAGCAATTTTACTTATATTACTAGGGATGTTTGTTTTTTCAAACAAACAGAATAGGTTATAAAATATAGTTTCTCCTGTAAGTAATAGATTTGTATTTAAATGAAGTTCAACTTTTTCGTTAGGAATTATGCTCTTCATTTTATTTTGGACATCTTCCTGCACCTGACCAATTGCCACATCAAAAAACAAACAACAAATAATAACAGGTATGTATGCTAAATATCTCATTAATCTTCCCAAAATTCCGGTTTTATACTTGATGAAAATGAGCTACAATTTCCACATTCTGGTCGAACAATTGAATATTCATTTTCTTCTTCACTACCCAAAAATTTGAAGCCCTTATTCACTAAAGACTCATATAATCTCAACCTTTCGTTAGTTGGTGGCCCTGTAACTTCTGTGTTAAATTTTATAATTTCACAAGTAAAAAAATATGGTGGTATTTCAAGTCCAAAATCGTCATAATTAAAGAAAATTCTTTTCGAATTTGTTGAAGAAACATCAAAAAAACCTAGAATTTTCTCATCAGTATTTTGACTTGAATTAATATTTCCACGCACAAAACCTGGTTGATTATCAATAAGTAAGCTTTCATCTGAACTCAAATCCTTCAATACTTTATAGAAATTATTAGCATCGGGCGATTGGACATATTGTTTCACTAAAATGCTATAGCGATCTCTCAAACGGTCATCATCAGCAGCAATAAAACGAACCGGGAATTTAGACACTCTTTGTTCTGTTAGACCATTTGTATTGGTTAATATAATTTCATTTGAATTATTATATGAATAACACACTCTTTCGCTTTCAGGTCTTGTTACTTCCTCTAAATCGTAGCTAATAGAGTCTGTCTCAGCATTTTTAACGTTTATTGGAATTAAATCTAAAGGATAAAACAACTTAGGTATTATTTGATAAGCCTCCTCATATTCGTATCTAAAATAATTTGCCTCACCCAAATTATCATTAGAATCAACAAAAACTTGAACTCCGATTTTACCTCCAGATGTAATTAATTCGGCATAAAGGTTCTCGATTTCTGCTTTTGGAGCTAATAATTCCTCATTCGAGATGTACTCTTTCCCACCTGGTGTTGTAATTAATAATTTATAAGTCACACCCTGTTCTGCTTTAAATTCATTAACAGAATTATAAATCCCTGAACCAGTACCGATAAAATTGTATATGTTATTATTACTATCCTCAACTTTTACATTTGCGCTATTTACAAAAACAGGACTTCCTTCTTCTAATGCAAATGTACGGGTAAGTTTAATTTGTTGAGTTTTCAATTCATCAGTAATTGTAGCCTCAACAACCAAAACATCTTCAAACGATTCTGTAACCAATGGAAACTCTTCGGTACAGCCTAAGTTTACCAATAAAATTAGCAGAGAAACAGTTTTATATAACGTTTTAAAATTCATTTTAAAATTTAAAATTATATGTTATTGTTGGCACAGGAATAGCAAATATTGAAGACTTGTAGCCTTTAATTTGTCCTTGTTCGTTCACGAAAAATACAGAAAAAGGATTATTTCTTCCCAAAACATTATACACCGAAATATTCCAAAAACTATGGGCAAGTTTAACATTTTTATGATTCCCTTCAATATTAAGCCCTAAATCCAACCTGTAATAATCAGGTATTCTAAATTTATTCCTATCGCTATATAATACTTGTTCGGCACCATTATATATATACTTACCAACAGGATATGTGATTGGCCTACCACTTTGATAATTGAAATTCATAGAGAAACTATAACGTTTTGTCAATCTGAAATTTGATATTAAACTAACATCATGTGGTCTATCTTGATTGGCGGCAAAATAATCCCCGTTATTTACTCTCTCGGTCAAAAACTGACTATCGAGTTTCACAAAAGTTCTAGAATATGAGTAAGCAAGCCAGCCATTAAACCTACCTTGTTTCTTTTTTAATAAAAATTCTACCCCATAAGCTTTTCCATCGCCTTGGAGAAGTTCAGTTTCTATATTTTGATTAAGCAATAACTCTGCACCTACTTTAAAATCTAATAGGTTTTTCATTTTTTTGTAATAACCCTCAACACTCATTTCATACAAACCATCATCAAAATTTTTGAAAATCCCCAATGATATTTGTTGCGCTCGTTGTGGCTCAATGTTTAAATCTGATAATTTCCATGAATCTATTGGAGAGGCTGTTGTATTTGAAGATAACAAGTGAGAATATTGAATGGTTTTATTGTAACCTGCTTTTATAGAAGTGGTAGGTGATAAAAAATATCTTGCAGAAAGCCTAAGCTCTGGACCTCCATATGTTTTTATAAACTTATTATTACCATATTGTTTCGTTTCAATAACCGACTCTGAATTTACAGGTGCATTTGACGCATAAATATTTTGAGTTCCAGGTCCTAAAGCCATGTATACAGAATATCTAAAACCTAAGTCTATAAGGAGTTTTTTATTTACTTCATACAAATCAGAAATGAATATTGCTGACTCTAGTCCTTTTTCCCTATCAACGCTTTTGCGTTCTATTATAGATTCTCCTCCTAAAGGATTTATATCTCCTGGGTTTATGGCATACAATTTACTACTTAATCCATAAGTGAATTTGTGTTTTTTACTATGTAAATATTTGGCTTTTAGTTTTAGTTGAGTTTCGTTGATACTATATCCAAAATCAAAATTTCTATTAAAAATGCCATCATAAAGAATATTGAATTTATATTGACTTGTTGCTAATTGTACGGTAGTTCTATTTTTCTCGTTTATGGTATGATTCCATTTTACAGAAGCCAATTTGTTACTGTATCTAAAAATAGAATCTGAAGTGATACTAAACTCGTCATTACTAAAATATGCTGTTGCTTGTATTGAATTATTGATGTCAATTTTATGATTATATTTTACTACAGCATCATAAAAAGAAGCTTTGCTGTTTTTTATAGATTCTTCGGAAATAGACTTTAAAACCCAATCAGAATATGTAGCTCTTCCACCAATTAATACACCAGATTTACCTTTCTCTAACGGCACCTCAACCATTAAATTTCCCGTTACAGGTCCAATATTGCCTTCACCTGAAAACTCTTTTACGTTTACTTCTTTAGTTGAAATATCTATAACGGATGATAATCTTCCTCCAAATTCTGAGGGGATACTTCCTTTATAAATATTAACACTTCCTGTTGCAAACGGATTTATTGCTGAAAATATTCCGAAAAATGCGAAGGATTATAAATTACTGCATCATCAAAAAGAATTAAGTTTTGGTCTACTTTTCCGCCCCTAACATTATATCCTAAGGCACCCTCACCAGCTGTTTTTACTCCTGGCATTGTAGTAGCAACTTTTAAAATATCTCTTTCACCTAAAACTAACGGAATGTTTTTAACACCTTGAACATCAATTTTGGTAACACCAACTTCTACACTTTTGATGTTTTCATCTTTATCAGATTGAATGACAACCTCTTCGAGTTCTTCAACATCTTCTTCTAATTCAAAGTTCAAAACCCCTTCTCCATAAATTACTATTTGCTTTTCATACTTCCCATATGCAATTGAAGCAATTTCTAAAACATGAAACCCTTTTGGCACATTAAGAGTGAAATATCCCAAATTATTGGTTAGAGTGTTTATGCTTGTACCTTTAATGTAGACATCTAAATTATCTATCGGCTTTTTTGTTTTACCGTCAATAATACGGCCTGATAATTTAAATACTTTTTTTGTTGAGTTTTTGTTTTCTTTACCAACATAGTAAACCTTTTCTTTGCTAAATTTAGCAGCACTCACATACTCTTTTTGTAATACTGGGGCTTTTATATCAAGTTGTTCTTGTTCTGAGTCTTGATCTACATCAGAATTAAAAAAGTTAGATGGCAGGGTATTTCTTATTGCATTGTTCTTGGTTAGAATAATTTTATTTTCAAGAATAAAGTAATTAATTGGTGTTTCAACTAAAATTTCATCCAGAATAAACTTGATATCTGCATCCTGAAATGATTTTGAAATCAAAGATTTTCTAAACCACTTTTCATCAAAATAAAATTGATAATTAGAAGCTTCCTCTAATTGCAGCAAAGCATCTATTATGGTAACTTCATCAAAAGAAATGGATATTTTCTTATTAGACTGAGCTATCAGAAATTGTGAAAATAAAATGAATGTGCATATAGTTTTAAATACCTTCATTCCTAATGATTCAGTTTTTTACTGTTTTTAAATTTATTTCATCTAAATATGTAAACAGATTTATAAAAAACTGCTCTTTATTGTTTTTTCGTAACACAGGATTTTTTCTATAAAAAAATCTAATCTCTTTTTGATAAGAAGGAAAGCTATTTAAAATATCCCCTTTTGACGTTATTCTAAAAAATTCATTATTGTGTTTTACAAAATAAAACTGACTTTCATTAAATACGTAGCGCTCTTTTTTTCGCTTAAATCTTGCTTTTTACCTTTTCTATATTTAATAAACACCGAAAAAACCTTACCATTAAAACCTTCCTTAAAAAACCCATTTCTATAATGAGAATTTAAAACTGAATTATTCTGTAATCTCACAAACTTATCTCCTAGTATTTCAAATTCATCTATTAATGCAGAGTTAAGGCTCAAATAATTCACTTTTATATTTACAAATTCTAAGACCACCAAATCACGAAGCAAATCGTATTTCATTTCTAAATTATAGTACGGTTGTCCATCATAAACTATATAACCTTTCACAAAGTTGTAACTTCTATAAAACTTGTTGTTTGTTTTTGCTTTTGTTAAAAGTTCAGGAAACCCATCGATGTACTCTGAACCATTAAATATGTCTCGATTTTCATAGGTAATAAACGCATCAAAAAAGTTATAATATGCTTCAGCCTGAGATTTGCTTTGAGAAAAGCTTAAATGTGTTGAAGTGAATAAAAGAAGTGGTAAAAATATATAATACTTCATTCTGAAAATCAAATTGATACTAAATTTAATAGAATTACTTAAATAACAATAGAAGAAAACATTATTTAACATAAAAAATATAACTTATTCGTTCTAGAAAATAAATTTCTGTAGTTACTACAGACATCTTTAACGTAATGCTTCATTTTTTGACATGCAGAAATGAATGAGTTCAAATCAGCTAAACTTCTTGTCTTATATAAATAGAAACATACTTATTATTATTAATTTAAATTAAAACCTTAAGTTATAAAACCATTAGTCTTTGCATGCTCAATAGCTTTCTCACTACTTTCAACTAAAAGTACAGGTGTAGTTTTATAATTTTTATAAAGCTCTTTAACGCGAAGCATCTTTTTTTTGTGTTTTACACTTCTTAGATAAATGACTAAAATTCTGTCGGGGTATTCTTCAGCAATTTCCATATAAATATCTGGGTCATGCTCACCACTATCTCCAATTAAAATAAATTTTAAGTCGGGATAAGTTTTTAATAAATTAAGAATTTCTCGTTGTTTTTCAGGCCTTTGATTTTTAACTTTTTTCTTGAACGGACTTGGAAAACTCCTTAAAATTATTGGTCCTTTTGGAAAGTTATTTTTCTTTAAAAAGAACTCTAAATAACGGTATAAATTCCAAGGGCTATGGCTTACATAAAATATTGGGTTTGCTTCCTTTCCTGTTTTACCTCGATGTAATAAATGATAAAACTCTGGCGCATCTTCTAAAGGTAAGCGCTTACCCGCCGAAGTTAATAATGTATTAATAAGTACCCGCCATTTTAAAGTAGACGTTAAACCTGTATGCAAAATGGTATCATCAATATCGCTAATAACTCCAAAAGATGCGTTTTTTGAAGGCAAAAGCATTTCTCCATGAAATCTATTATCAGATTTAATGACTCGTTTTAATTGTTCTTCTCGGTATGAGAACTCTAAATTTATCCAACCTTCCTCATTAGCATATTCACTAATATCATTAACAACTTCATCTAGTTTAAAATAACCATCATTATCTGTTTTAGTATAGAAAAATTTATCATTACCCATCTTTATCATGAGTTCTGTATTTTTTATTTCATCAGTTTCAAAACGTTTCCAAGCGTTAAATAATAAATTAAAAACTCCTTTTTTTCTAAATCTATATTTTCATCTTCCAAAGCTCTTCCTCTTGAATATATGCGACAAGAAGTTCCATAGGTTTGAAATACTATTATTTGAAGCGGATCTTTTTTAAACATTCATTTTAAATTCATCATATAAAGATAAAAGAAAAGCCACGTAAAACGTGGCTTTAATGCAATCAAAATTAGTTTGTTTAGTTTAGTTTTTATTCTATAAATTATGATGCATTAGTATTTTTTTACTGCTTTAACTTTAGCTTCAACCTCTGCTTTAGTTCCAGTAATGGTTTCATAAGTTGTAGACTCTTTACCATTTTCAGTAGTTACTGTTGTTACAACAGCTTTCACAATACCTTCTTCATTAGTTTCAGTTAGTTTTACTTCAACTTGTTGTTGAATTTCAACTTGTTCGATTGCATCATTACTATTACCTTCAATATAAGCAGTTACAGTATCAGAAGATAAAGCAATACTTGGCGCAATTACCAATGCCACAACACTCATTAACTTTAATAATATATTTAAAGAAGGCCCAGAAGTATCCTTAAAAGGATCTCCTACTGTATCACCAACAACTGCGGCTTTATGAGCTTCAGTACCTTTTCTACCTTGCTCTTCGATAGTTTTTTTAGCATTATCCCATGCTCCACCTGCATTAGATTGAAAGATTGCCATAAGCACACCACAGGTTGTTACACCTGCTAATAAGCCTCCTAACATTTCAGCTCCGCCAACAAATCCAACAGCAACAGGAACCGCAATTGCCAATAAACCTGGCAATACCATTTCTTTAATAGATGCTTTGGTAGAAATAGCAACACATTTATCATATTCTGCAACACCATCAGCAGCATCAAAAATAGCACGTTGCTCTTTAGTTGCTTTTGTCATATCAGAATCTACAGCTCGCATTACCTCTAACGCAGCTTTTAATTTAGGAATATCTCTAAATTGGCGACGTACTTCTTCAATCATTGCCATTGCTGCTCTACCTACAGCATTCATAGACAATGCCGAAAACACAAATGGTAACATACCTCCAACTAATAAACCAGCCATGATTTTAGGCTGAGATACATCAATAGCAGTAACATTAGCTGTTTTCATAAACGCCGCAAACAAAGCTAAGGCAGTTAATGCTGCAGAAGCAATTGCAAATCCTTTTCCAACAGCAGCAGTTGTATTACCAACGGCATCTAATTTATCTGTACGTTCTCTAACTTCACTTGGTAATTCTGCCATTTCAGCAATCCCACCAGCATTATCACAAATTGGCCCATAAGCATCAACAGCTAATTGGATCCCTGTGTTAGCTAACATTCCAACTGCTGCAATAGCAATACCATATAAACCTGCATAATGATGCGACACGATAATAGCTGCTGCAATTAAAATAATTGGAATAGCTGTACTCATCATACCAACACCTAATCCAGCAATAATGTTTGTAGCAGACCCTGTTTCAGATTGCGCTACAATTGAGTTTACTGGTTTTTTTCCAGTCGCTGTATAATACTCTGTTATTTTACCAACCGCTAAACCAGCAACTAAACCAGCAATTACAGCTATAAAAACACCTAAAGACCCATTTGGTAATCCAGTTGTTCCTGCTAACATAATATCAATTATGAAGTAAGACGCAACTACCATTAGTCCTGCAGAACCAAATTCTCCAATATTTAAGGCCGTTTGTGGGTTTCCTCCATCTTTTACTTTAACAAAAAAGGTTCCTAATATTGACATTAAGATACCAACTGCTGCCAAAACCAATGGCAAATAAACAGCACCAAGACCATCAAATTCAGGAGTTATAATAAAAGCACCCAACACCATAGTACCAATAATTGAACCTACATAAGATTCAAATAAATCAGCTCCCATACCAGCAACATCTCCAACATTATCTCCAACGTTATCTGCAATTGTAGCAGGGTTTAATGGGTGATCTTCTGGAATACCAGCTTCAACCTTACCAACTAAATCGGCTCCAACATCGGCAGCTTTGGTATATATACCACCACCAACACGTGCAAATAATGCAATAGAAGATGCTCCTAATGAAAAACCAGAAAGTACATTTAACACTAAAGTTAAATTATCTGCTCCAGGCCACATACCTTGATAAATCATAAATAAACCACTAAGACCTAATACTCCAAGACCAACAACACCTAAGCCCATAACAGCACCTCCTGCAAACGCAACTTCTAATGCCCTACCTAAAGATGTTCTAGCAGCTTGTGTAGTTCTTACATTTGCTTTAGTTGCCACTTTCATACCTATAAATCCTGCTAATGCAGAACATATAGCTCCTATTATAAATGACAAAGCCACCATACCACTTGATCCAGCTTCTGAGGCACCTTTGAAATATAATAAGACTGCTACCGCAGCCACAAAAATTGCTAATACTTTGTATTCAGCTTTTAAAAATGACATAGCTCCTTCAGCAATATTCTTAGCTATCCGTGACATTTTTTCATCACCAACATCTTGCTTACCTACCCAAGCACTTTTAATAAATACAAACGCTAAGGCTACAACACCAAAAAGCGGTAAAAATTTCACTATTAATTCCATATTCTTTAATTAGTTAGTTATGTTACTATTTTTTTAACGGGGCTAAAAATAGGAAAATTAAAGTGATAAAAAAAGCCACCTTTAATTAAAGATGACTCAGTTTTTGTAGCGATAAATTATTAATCTTTCAATTAGATGGTAAATGTTCTTTTTTCTTGTGCTCGCTTTCATCATAACGTTTTACGCATTCATGATATATTTTGATAGCAGCTTCAGCATTTCCCCAACCTCCTGTATCTACTTTTTTCTTCTCTAAATCTTTATAAACTTGAAAAAAGTGTTCAATTTCTTTAAGTCTGTGAGGGTTTAAATCAGAAATATCTTTTCTTTTACTCCATATAGGATCTGAAACTGGTACACATATAATTTTTTCATCAGGGCCTTTTTCATCTGTCATGTAAAAAACACCTATTGGTCTTACTTCCATAACCACCATAGGAAAAGTTGGTTCAGTCCCTAATACCAATACATCTAATGGATCTTGATCTAGAGCTAATGTTTCAGGTATAAATCCATAATCACCCGGATACATCATTGATGAAAACAACATACGGTCAAATCTAATTTTGTGCAATGTAAAATCGTATTCGTATTTATTTCTACTACCCTTAGGTATTTCTATTAGCACATCAAATGTTACTGCTTTTTGCTTCGTCATAATTCTTAAAATTTGAGATGCAAAAATACTGAACCTATGCTCAGAAAGCAATAAAACAAGCTCCTTAAAAAAAGGTTTATCAATTTCTTAATATTACCTATTAATTTAATAAGATATTCTAAAAAATGATAACTTTACAGCCATTGATATTCAATATTAATAATCAAAAACAAATAATTTCTCAAAATTGAAAAAATCAATTTATTTAATATGGTTTTGTTTCTCTATAATCTGGTCTTGTTCAAATAAAAAACATAAGCATACAATTACTGATAACCTTACAATAAAACAGACTAGCGCATTACCTCTTCATGTAAAACACCCTAAAAACAACGCATCAACTAAAGAAAAAATTGAATTAGGGAGATTACTATTTTTCGATCCCATTCTTTCTGGAGATAAAGATGTTGCTTGCGCTACATGTCATCATCCTAAAAATGGTTACGCCGAATTTAGAGACATCTCTATTGGTGTTAACGGACGTGGTTTTGCAAGCAAACGTGTATTTAACAAACCTAATATTATTCCTTTTGTAAAACGAAATGCGCATACTATTTTAAATACTGCTTTTAATGGAATAGACACCCTTAATCAATACAATCCGGATAAAGCACCAATGTTTTGGGATTCCAGAGTTAACGGTCTGGAAGCACAAGCTATAGAACCCATAAAAGCTCTTGAAGAAATGCGAGGCTCTCATTTTTTAGATTCTACTATTTTAAAAAAAGTAGTTTTAAGACTAAAAGCTATTCCTGAATATCAAGATTTATTTAAAATTGCTTTTGAACATGAAAACTCCATCACAATTGAAAATATTGCAAAAGCTATTGCAAATTTTGAAAGAACTCTAATTGCCAACAATTCCACTTTTGACAAATATATGAGAGGAGATTCTACAGCTATTTCATTAGCTGAAAAAGAGGGTTTTAAATTCTTTAAAAAGGTTGGCTGCATTAATTGTCACAATGGACCTATGTTTTCAGATTACAAAATGCATATTTTGAGTGTTCCTGAAAATGAAAAATTAGATTTCATAGATGATGGTTTTAAACAACAATTTAGCTTCAGAACACCAACCTTAAGAAATTTAAGATTTACTGCACCTTACATGCATAACGGGACTTTACCTACTCTTGAAAAAGTTCTAGAATTTTATGAAGATTTAAGTTTCAAAAGAACTCGAAATCCTAATGTATCCGTTTCATCTATTGATACATTAGCCCAAAATTTAAAATTAAGTGTAAAAGAAATGAAACCTATTATTTCTTTTTTGAATACTTTAAATGATGATAAATTTGATAGAAGTGTTCCTAAAAAAGTTCCGAGTGGATTACAGGTAGGTGGTAATATCGATTAAAATACTATTATAAAAAACAAAAAAATCTTTTAAAATAATTTTAATAGAACTTGATGGCAATATTAAACTCGGAAAAAGCAAATCTTACTCTTCTTAAAGATTTATTTAATGTAATTGATATTATGCCGATGAGACGTGCTGAAATAAAGCAAATTAAAAATAAAACCCGAAACTTCCAGTAACTCCAAATTTTCTAGCCTCTGGATATAATATCTTATCTTTATAATTACCCCGGAAATTAAAATCTATTCTAAATACTTTAAAAATATTACCTATACCCAAACTGTATTCATAATAAGGCTCTTGAGATGGCGCCACCAATTTAAGATTAGCAGGATTACTTGGCACGTTGTTTAAAGCAATGTTTCCATTTGAAATATCTCCAATAACACCTCGCACACTAATAATTTCGCGCAGGTTTAATTTTCGTAAAAACGGTACTCTTGAAAAGAAACGTCCGTTAAAATTATGTTCAAAATGAAAAGAGGCATAGGAATCAGAGACGAACTCGTAAAAATCTAATTGAGAAAATGTATTGTAAATTGAAAAATAGGTTTGGTTTCCTGGGATTACATTTAAAAGTCCCAGAGGCACTTCTCCATAAGTTTTCCCTAACTCTATAGATGTAACCAATCTACCAAAACCTCCTAATTGCCAAGGTTGTAAATAAGACAACTGTACTTTGGTATAATCAAAATCACTATCTAGAATACCTTTATCACCTCTACTTATCTGGGCAAACAAACGTGCAAAATTATCGTTTGCTGTTCTGCGTTCTACACCAAAACCTGTCATTTTTCGTTTAGGAAAAAAAGCTGCTGAAAATGTAGTTTCATATTGTTTAATCTCAGATGCTATTCCCGTAGGTGTGTTATAATCTAAA
Source organism: Jejuia sp. G7-7 (assembly GCF_055808955.1). Lineage (NCBI taxonomy): Bacteria > Pseudomonadati > Bacteroidota > Flavobacteriia > Flavobacteriales > Flavobacteriaceae > Jejuia > Jejuia sp. G7-7. The sequence goes on along the minus strand of NZ_JBVVSZ010000002.1, from coordinate 1,410,176 downwards.
CTAAACGTAGGCGAAGCCGATTCTAAAGTACGGTAGTTGCCGCCTAATCGTAAAATTAAATTTCTAAAAGGTTCAGCTTGTACAGTAAAACTTGTAAGATTAAGAGATGTTAACTTATCATTAGCACCTGTATTAACTACAGACGATGAAGCTAAACTTCTTCCTAAAACATCGGTTGAAGTCGTTAAACTTGCTCCCATTTGCTCTACATCTCGCCTATTTCCTCCCGAAATTATGAGTCTGCTCTTTTTATCAAGCAACCATTTTCCAGAAATCCCATATTTAAACTTATCATCTCTAAAACCATAAGCTAAAAAACCTTCCAGCCTCCAAAGATCATTTCTACCAAAATAGGTGCGACCACCAGTTCTTAAACGCAAGCCTTCAACATCATTAAAGCCAAAGGTTGAAAATATAGGGCCATAGTCTAATGGCAAGGAATTAAATTCTATATATCCAGAAGCTAAAATGCTTCCCAGATTATACAATCGTTTAAATTTCTTAACTGTTTTTAGGGTGTCTAACATTTTATAAACCCCTTTTTCATCTTTATTTAAACTCTCAAGTCGGTTTTCCTCCCAAAAGGCATCATCTCTAGCATAAATATCCTTATCATAATTGTAAACCTCTCGATCATAAAACTTTTTATCCTTCGGGATATCAAATTTATAATTATCATATAAGGTGGTACGCTTTCCATAAACACCCCGTGATTTTTCCTTTTTATTAAATGCAAAATCACTCATCATATAATCCCGTTTTACGAGAAATAGAGAATCGTTTAAAACTTCAAACTCTTGTTCTATATAGATATCTTTAACCCAGTTGATGTTTGCACTTTTGGAAGCTTGAAGGTTAATTTCTTTTATAGCATAAGTGGTATCTGCAACCCAGAAATCACCTTTAAAAGTCAGTTCGTTTTTTCGCCTTGGATAATAAATAATATTATAGCACCATTTATTATCTATAAAACTACTATCTGCCAACACATAATTATATGTACTAATTCCTGTTCTTGATAGCGGACTAACGAAACTTTTATCAAAAAACTTTAGATAATTATCATACACACTAAAATCTGCATACAAGTCGCCAACAAAATCTATAATTACTTGATTATCACTAAAACCAGAATTTTTATTTCCCTTTAAGTCAACTTTTTCTTTATTAATGGTATTATCCCCATAAATTTTTGAAACTGCTTCGTTAATAAAAATTGGTAAATAGGTTTTTCCTGTAACACGGGAAGTATCTACTTCATCAAAAACAAATTCCATTCCCCTAAACAGCTTACTTTTTATAAGCGCACTATCAATAGTATTGATATCAAACTCTACTTTTTCGTATTTATCGTATTCGTATTGTTTGAATTGCTTCAGACCATTTTCTCGTTTATTCTCCCAAATTTTTCTAAGTATATCTATTGCAGGATTATTTTTTTTAGATTGTTTTCCTGAAACTATAACTACAGCATCAAGTTCTGCAGTTTCTTCTTTTAAAACAAATTTTAAATTATAGTTTACCTTTTTTTCTAACTGAACTTTTAATGTTTCGTAACCAATGAATGATATTGTAAGCGCATTCCAAGTTTCATCAGATTCTAAATAAAACTTACCGTTTTCATCTGTAATCGTTCCTTCTGAAGAACCCGAAAACAAAACATTTGCAAACGAAACTGGTACATTAGAGGCATCAAGCACATAACCGCTCACTTTAGTTTGTGCTATTGCAACAGCAGCATTAAGTAGGAATAAGATAAAAAGGAGCTTAATTTTCATTTAAAAAACTTTAATTCTCTTTTATAAAGACAAATTGTATTTGTCTTGGTTGCATCAAATACAAAAAATAATTTAGGACTATCTTATAAATAATAAAACTTCATCAACAATCGTGCTAATGAAGTTTATATAACGTAAATCGTTTTATTTTATTTGTACAAAACCTTTTTAACAGCTTTAATAACATCCTCATGGTTTGGCAACCATTCTGCTAATAAAACTGGAGAATAAGGAGCAGGAGTATCGGCAGTATTTAATTTTACAACTGGAGCATCTAAATAATCAAATGCTTCACTTTGCACTAAATATGTAATTTCAGTAGCTACATTTCCAAAAGGCCAGGCTTCTTCTAAAACCACTAAACGGTTTGTTTTCTTTACCGATTCTAAAATCGCTTTTCTATCTAAAGGACGCACAGTACGTAAATCGATGATTTCACAAGAAATACCTTCTTTTTCTAATTCGTCAGCAGCTTTGTAGGCTTCTTTTATTATTTTTCCAAAGGAAACAATAGTAACATCGTCACCTTTTCGTTTAATTTCGGCAACACCAATTGGTAAAATATACTCACCTTCTGGCACTTCACCTTTATCACCATACATTTGCTCACTTTCCATAAAAATTACTGGATCGTCATCACGAATAGCTGCTTTTAAAAGCCCTTTGGCGTCATAAGGATTTGAGGGCACAACAACTTTTAAACCAGGTGTGTTTGCAAACCAGTTTTCAAAAGCTTGTGAATGTGTTGCCCCTAATTGTCCTGCTGAAGCAGTTGGACCACGAAAAACAATAGGACATTTAAATTGCCCACCAGACATTTGTCTGATTTTTGCAGCATTGTTTATAATTTGATCAATCCCAACTAAAGAGAAGTTAAAGGTCATATACTCAACAATAGGTCTGTTTCCTGTCATGGTAGATCCAATAGCTATACCTGCAAAACCAAGTTCTGCAATTGGTGTATCTATAACACGTTTTTCTCCAAACTCGTCTAACATTCCTTTGGATGCTTTGTATGCACCATTGTACTCTGCCACTTCCTCACCCATTAAATATACGCTTTCATCTCTACGCATTTCCTCGCTCATTGCTTCACAAATCGCTTCTCTAAATTGAATTGTCTTCATTAAATTGCTTTTAATTCGAATTGCAAAAATAACAATAAATGGCTTACCTATTTAAAAGAATCTTTTAAAAATTTACTATGCATGCATAGTATTTTTCAAATAAAATAACTAACTTCGTACCGATTAAAAAAAGTAAGACATTTTAATATTAAGTATTATGAAAATATTGGTTTGTATAAGTCATGTTCCAGACACAACATCAAAGATAAATTTTACAGATGGTGACACAAAATTTGACACCAATGGCGTACAATTTGTGATTAATCCTAATGACGAATTTGGATTAACACGCGCTATGTGGTTTAAAGAAAAACAAGGTGCCAACGTAACTGTAGTTAATGTTGGAGGTGCCGAAACAGAACCTACATTACGCAAAGCATTAGCCATAGGTGCCGATGCTGCAATTCGAGTTAATACGGCAGCTAATGATGGATTTTCAGTCGCAAAACAATTAGCCAAGATTGCTGAAGATGGAGGTTATGATTTGGTAATTGCTGGACGAGAATCTATTGATTATAATGGAGGTATGGTTCCTGGCATGCTAGCTGGTTTAACTAATGCTAATTTTGTAAACAATTGTATTGGACTTGAGGTTGATGGCACATCTGCAACTGCAACTAGAGAAATTGATGGAGGTAAAGAAACCGTTTCAACATCTTTACCTTTAGTTATTGGCGGACAAAAAGGATTGGTTGAGGAAAGTGATTTACGCATCCCAAACATGCGCGGTATTATGATGGCTCGAAAAAACCTCTAACCGTTACAGAACCTGTTGATGCAAATGCTGAGACAACATCGGTTAGATTTGAAAAACCCGCTGCAAAAGGTGCTGTGAAATTGGTGTCTCCAGATAATTTAGACGAGTTAGTTGATTTACTTCATAACGAAGCAAAAGTAATTTAAGAATAAGTATTATGTCAGTTTTAGTTTATACAGAATCAGAACAAAATAAATTTAAGAAAACTGCTTTTGAAGTGGCTTCTTATGCAAAAGCTGTAGCAGACCAGTTAGGAACTACAGTAACTGCGGTTTCAATTAATGCAGATGATGTCTCTGAATTGGGGAATTATGGTGTTGATAAAGTTTTAAAAATATCAAATGGACAATTAGACAACTTTAATGCTAATGCTTACGCATCAGTTATAAAACAAGCAACAGAAGCAGAAAATGCGCAAGTAGTTATAGTTAGCTCTAGTGCAGATAGTAAATATTTAGCACCTCTTTTAGCTGTTGGTTTAAATGCTGGTTTTGCTTCAAATGTTGTAGAAGCACCTTCAAACACTAGTCCGTTTACGGTAAAAAGAACTGCGTTTACAAATAAAGCATTTGAAATTACAGAAATCAATTCTGATGTAAAAATCATAGGAGTTTCAAACAACTCTTTTGGTTTAGTTGAGAATAGTGGTAACGCTTCCGAAGAAGATTATTCGCCATCAATTCCAGAATTAGGAGTTACAGTTAAATCTGTAGACAAAGCAACAGATAAAGTATCTATTGCTGATGCCGAAATAGTAGTATCTGCCGGCCGTGGTTTAAAAGGCCCTGAAAACTGGGGTATGATAGAAGAATTAGCTGATGTTTTAGGCGCTGCAACTGCTTGTTCAAAACCAGTATCTGATTTAGGATGGCGCCCTCATGGAGAACACGTAGGGCAAACAGGAAAACCTGTAGCATCTAATTTATATATAGCTATTGGGATTTCTGGGGCAATTCAGCATTTAGCAGGAATTAATGCTTCAAAAGTAAAAGTAGTTATCAATACTGATGCTGAAGCACCTTTCTTCAAAGCAGCAGATTATGGTGTAGTTGGCGATGCTTTTGAAGTTGTACCACAACTTATTGAAAAACTAAAAGCTTTTAAAGCGCAACAGTAAAAAAATTTATAACTTGTAACTCCGAAGAACTGTTTCAATTTGGCGAATTATTTGTAAATCTGCCTTTCGCAGTTGGTAAATTCCAAATTTAAACAGTTCTTTGCGTTTTAATAGATTTATGAGTTTAGTCAGATTAAACATAAAAGGTATATCGTATAGCCAAACCCAAAACGGCGCTTACGCTTTAATTTTAAACGAGGTTGATGGCGACCGCAAACTCCCTATTGTTATTGGAGCTTTTGAAGCGCAATCTATTGCCATTGCTTTAGAGAAAGAAATTCGTCCTCCAAGGCCTTTAACCCACGATTTATTTAAAAATTTTGCTGACCGATTTGATGTTGTAGTAAAACAAGTCATCATTCATAAATTAGTTGATGGGGTATTCTATTCAAGTTTAATTTGCGAACGAGATAAAATTGAAGAAATAATTGATGCCAGAACAAGTGATGCAATCGCATTAGCACTACGTTTTGACGCACCTATATTTACCTATAAAAACATTTTAGATAAAGCTGGAATTTACCTAAAAGTAGATTCTAAAAAAGATGAAGAAGATGAAGCAGCTCAAGACAGTATTTTAGTAGATGATATTCTTGCAGGCGAATTGGAACCTGCAGTATCTAGCGAAGATTTTTCATCTAAATCTCTTGAAGATTTACATAAGTTATTAGAAGAAGCTGTAACCAACGAAGACTACGAAAAAGCAGCACATATACGCGACGAAATATCTAAACGATAAATCCTCTTCAAAATATGAAACAGTTAATTTGGTTTATCTTTTTCATATTATTTATAATTAGTTTATCTTCATTTTCTCAAAATAGTCAAGGCATTCCGACAGATCTTGAACAAAAAATTCTAAATGGAATTAATTCAGAAGAAGCACAAAAAGTTCTTACAAATGATAGCTTACATATTATTGAAAAGAAATTTGAGAACATTTTAATTAATACTGCAAAAAAAACAATAATTCCCAATCAAGGTTTTTCTCTTAATAGTCTTTGGCGTGGCGTTTTAGGGATGTTTTCATTGTTATTTATTGCATTTCTTTTTAGTAGTAACAAAAAAGCTATTAACTGGAAAACAGTATGTATTGGTATCACATCCCAGTTGGTACTAGCAATTTTAATCTTAAAAATCCCTTTTGTTAAAGCCATTTTTAAATATTTAGGAAAAGGTTTTAATAAAATTTTGACTTTCACGGAAGCCGGAACAGAATTCTTATTTAGCTCTTTCATATCTGGTACAATAGAAAGCCCAATGATTAATTTTGCAGTTTCAATATTGCCTACTATTATTTTCTTTTCAGCATTAACATCGGTGTTGTTTTATTTAGGCATTATTCAAAAAATTGTTAAAAGTTTGGCTTGGCTACTCACAAAAATTCTTGGTATTTCAGGAGCAGAAGGCTTAAGTGTAGCAGGAAATATTTTTTTAGGCCAAACAGAAGCGCCTTTAATGATTAAAGCTTATTTAGAAAAAATGAACAAGTCTGAAATACTTTTGGTAATGGTTGGTGGTATGGCAACCGTTGCTGGTGGAGTTTTAGCTGTATATATTAAATTTTTAGGAGGAGAGGATATTGTTTTAAGAGAGTTTTTTGCAAGTCATCTTTTAGCCGCATCAGTTATGGCTGCCCCAGGAGCTATTGTAATTTCTAAAATACTATATCCTCAATCAGAACCTATTAATACAGATGTTAGGGTTAATAATGAAAAAATAGGTTCTAATATTCTTGATGCTATAGCAAATGGTACAACCGAAGGCTTAAAATTAGCAGTTAATGTTGCAGCAATGCTTTTAGTATTTATTGCTTTTATAGCAATGATAAACTATGGATTGCTTAAATTAGGATCTATTGGAGGCATTAACGAATGGGTTGCCAGTAAAAGCCCGTATGACAATCTATCTTTGGAAGCAGTATTAGGAACTATTTTCGCCCCCCTAATGTGGTTAATAGGTGTTGCAAAAGAAGATACAATGATGATGGGGCAACTCATTGGCATTAAATTAGCAGCTAGTGAATTTGTTGGTTATATTCAACTTGTAGAACTTAAAAACATATCAAATCCACTCCATTTAAACTATCAAAAATCAGTTGTTATGGCAACCTATATGCTATGTGGTTTTGCAAATTTTGCTTCAATTGGTATTCAAATTGGAGGTATTGGTTCTTTGGCTCCCGGGCAACGTAAAACATTGTCTAAATTTGGAATTAAAGCTTTGATTGGCGGAACGATTGCTTCACTAATTTCTGCTACTATTGCTGGAATGATTATCGGCTAGAGCGAAGTCGACACATACCGATTGTTAGTTTTATAATTAGTATCCTCGTTAATAACTTTTTAATATTTATAAAGGTTAAAAACTACTAATTAACTCCTTTTTCTTTAAATTCGTTTCCGCAATGAAACGAACATCATTGTCACCCAATAACTATTTAATTTTTAAATTTTTGCTTTCGCAGAAATATTGCTTATGAAACAATATCACGACCTAGTAAAACACGTTTTAGAAAACGGAAATGAAAAAGGAGATCGTACAGGTACAGGCACAAAAAGTGTTTTTGGACACCAAATGCGATTTGACTTGAGCGAAGGGTTTCCGATGGTTACTACTAAAAAATTACACTTAAAATCTATTGTTTATGAATTATTGTGGTTTTTAAAAGGCGATACAAATACTAAATATTTAACCGAAAACGGTGTGCGTATTTGGAATGAATGGGCTGACGAAAATGGCGATTTAGGTCCTGTTTATGGTCATCAATGGCGCAACTGGAATGATGATGAAATTGACCAAATAAAAGAGGTTATACACGCCTTAAAAAACAACCCGAATAGCCGTAGAATGTTAGTTTCTGCTTGGAACCCCTCTGTTCTACCAGATACATCAAAGAGTTTTAGTGAAAATGTTGCTAACGGTAAAGCGGCACTTCCGCCTTGTCATGCATTTTTTCAGTTTTATGTAGCTAATGGTCAATTATCTTGTCAGCTTTACCAACGTAGTGCAGATATCTTTTTAGGTGTCCCTTTTAATATTGCATCCTATGCTTTATTTACTATGATGATGGCGCAAGTTTGTGGTTACCAAGCCGGAGAGTTTATACACACATTTGGTGATGCTCATATTTACAGTAATCATTATGAGCAATTAGAATTGCAATTATCAAGAGATATTCGTCCGTTGCCAAAAATGATTCTAAACCCCAAAATTAAAGATATTTTTGATTTTGATTTTGAGGATTTTACTTTGGTTGATTATAATCCGCATCCTCATATTAAGGGAACTGTTGCTGTTTAAAATATTAAGATGAGAATAATTATATTGTTTTTATTTATTGTTTCATCGCATACTATTTCTGCACAATTAAATAATTCGATAAAATATAATAGAGATTTTGTAGTATTTGATGGTTGTGATAATAGCGAAAATTTAGAAAAATGCTTTGAGAAAAGCTTTCAAGATTTTATAGTTAAAACAATTAGAAAAGATGACATCAAAGAACTAATTTTTTCATCAAAAACCGATACAATATCTATTTCAACAATTCTGTATTTAAATAAAAAAGGAAAACTTGTTAAAAGCAAATCCCTAATTTCTCCGACCAACACCAATACTATCGATTTAAGTTATATCATTAGAAGCCTTTCACCTTTAAAACCTCAACTAGATATTTATAATAAACCTATTGAATTTCAAACAAACAATATTTTCGGATTTAAGTTAAATAGAAAAACTGAACAATTAACCCCTATCTACGATTATGAACCAACAGAAGTACCTTACAATACCATAGAAAGAGTACCAATTTATGATGGATGTGAAGAACAACTCTCTAATGAAGAACTAAAACAATGTATAAGCAGTAAAATATCAAAGTTATTTTCAGAAAATTTTAATTTAAACGTTATCTACAATTCAAATATACCAAAAGGTTTAGTTCGCATTTACCTTCAATTTAAAGTTAATAAAAAAGGAGAGATTAAGAATATAAATACTAATATGTCTCAACATAAAGTAAAGAAAGAAGTCATAAGAATTATAAAATTAATTCCACCTTTTAGTAAACCAGGTTTACATAAAAACAAACCTGTAATAGTCCCTTTTTCACTTCCAGTTATATTCAAAATTGAATAAAAACCTAAGTAGATAAATATATCACATAATGTAAATGCTTTTTTTAAAATTCGCCCTCGTTAGGAATTGAACGACAAGTTTAAAACCCTCGACGGAGGATAGTTTGAGTAATGAAAGTTCTGTCCTCAGGGTAACACCAAAAAATATCAAATTTAAAGGCATAAAAAAAGCACCCCAAACGAGGTGCTTTTAATTTTATTCCTTAGAATTATAGGTTTATAACACCGTTTTCTGCACCTGCAAAATCGTTCCAAGCATAAGCATCGGCAGCATCGTCGTTAATGTAAACACCGTCAACAATATACTTAAACTCATAAGAAGATCCAGATTCTAAATCTACAGTTCCTTTAAAAATTCCGTTTTTTAATTTTTTAAGTGGTGCTTTTTTAGCATTCCATTTATTGAAAGATCCAACAACAGATACTTTTTTAGCGTCTTCAGCAGGTAGAGAAAATGTTACTTTACAAACTGGTTTACTTTTTAAAAATTGTTTTTTAATAGCCATAATTATATAATTTAATTTTTTACTTTAAGGTTTATTAACGGTACAAATTTAAAAACAAATTATAACCCGTAACTATTTAAGCCTCTTTACTTTTGAAAAATTATTAATTTGACAATTTGCCTTCCACAAAAAAATAAAGTAGGCAAAAAATTGGCAGAATATTTGTATTATTATCAAGATAGAAATTACGTTTTTAACTGATTATCAGCTTGTTTTGAAACGCAAACGTTTTCGCCAAAGGCTTAAACTTAAGTATTTTAATATTGTACTTAATTTTATTAAAAAGGATTAACTTTACACTTGTTATAATATTAGTATGTTCGGAAAAAAGAAACCCACACTTCAGATAGATAAAACCCAATTAGAGCTTATTGAAAATGCTCAAAAACGTATTAAACAAAAAAGCGTTTATACGTTCATTTTGTATTGTTTTTAATAGGTTGCATATTGCTTATTGCTGCCAATACTGTACTTGGAATTGGTAAGGATTTTAAAATTACTGGGATAGATTGGTTTGTTTTTGCCATTTTTATCTGGCTTTTTATATTTTTATACCATTTGTTTAATGTATTTGTTACACATAGATTTATGGGAAAAGCTTGGGAAAAGGAGCAACTAGAAAAATTGGTTTCACAACAACAAGCACGTATCGATAAACTAAAAGAAGGATTTAAAAAAGAGGAAGTTATAAAAGCTAAAAGCGAACTTTTTAATGAGTCTAATAGTAAAATTGAAGCCTCTAACCCTAAAACTTCAGAGCTTACAATTATTGTAGCTGCTGCCGAAAATGATGCCATTGGAAGAGGCAATAAATTAATTTGGCACTTGGGTGATGACTTAAAACGTTTTAAGGCATTGACTAGCGGACACCATATTATTATGGGACGAAAAACTTTTGAAAGTTTCCCTAAACCATTACCTAATCGAACCCACGTTGTTATTACACGTCAAAAAAATTACAAAGCTCCTGCTGGGGTTATTATAGTGCATTCGTTAGAAGATGCTATTGATGCATCTAAAAACGACAAGCAGCCGTTTATTATTGGTGGCGGTCAAATTTACAGTCAGGCCTTAGGAATTGCTGATAAAATAGAATTAACTCGTGTGCATGAAGATTTTGAAGCCGATGCTTTTTTTCCTAAGATAGATACTTCTATTTGGAAGGAAACCAGTAATGTATTTCATAAAAAAGATGCAGGGCACGATCATGAGTTTTCTTTTATTACTTATGAACGAAAATAATAAGTATTGAGAATAACAATTTAACCTTTTAATATCCAAGATGAAATGAAAAAGATATTTAGAATTAGTTTTTTAATACTATTTAATTTCATCTTGATACAATCGGGTTATGCCGAAGTTAAGCTTCCTGCAATTGTATCTTCAAATATGGTGTTGCAACGTAACACGACAATTACACTTTGGGGTTGGGCAGATGCAGATGAAAAAATTACCCTAAATGCGTCTTGGCTGAATGAATCGTTAAGCCTGAAAGCTGACCAACAAGGTAACTGGAACATTGATATTAAAACCACAAACAGCAAAGCGCCCCAAACCATTAAAATAGTTAGTACAGATTCCAATATCACTCTTAATAACGTTTTATTTGGTGAAGTATGGTTGTGTTCAGGGCAATCTAATATGGAACAGCCAGTAAAAGGATATAGAGGTCAGCCAACTTTTGGTGGGCCTTTAGCCATATTAAATGCAAACAACCCTAATTTGCGTTTATTTACGGCACACAAAGCAGGCTCTAAAACACCCTTAAAAGATTTGAAAAAACACACCCCATGGCAACAATCTACTCCAGAAAGCGTTGCAAATTTTAGTGCTGTTGCCTATTTTTTTGGACAGAAACTACAAGAAGTTTTAGATGTTCCTGTGGGTATGATTCACACCTCTTGGGGAGGCAGTAAAGTTGAAGCTTGGATAAGTAACGATATACTCAGTAACCATCAAAACATTAATCTCGCAGATGTTAACATTTCAAAAAGGACACAGCATATCCCAACTGTTTTATTTAATGCCATGATTAACCCTTTAGTAAATTATAAAATTAAAGGCGCATTGTGGTATCAAGGTGAGTCCAACAAAGACAACCCAAAAAACTACGAAAAACTATTTCCTGCTATGGTGAAAGACTGGAGAACACGATGGAACATAGGCGAGTTCCCATTTTATTACGTGCAAATTGCACCTTTTATTTATGCAGGAAATGATAAATTTCAAACCGAAAAAATTCGGCATTTATTCGTGAATCCCAGTTGAAGTGTTTAGATCTAATCCCAAATTCTGGTATTGCTATTACCATGGATATTGGGGACGATCATTGCATCCATCCGCCTCAAAAAAAGAAGTTGCCAATAGGTTATTATTCAACGCCCTCAATCAAACTTACAGTTACAAAAGTATAGCATATGCAACTCCAATTTTTAATGCACAGGAATTAAAAGATAACGGATTGATTTTAAAATTTAAAAATGCAGAAAACGGTTTATTTGCTTATGATGCCTTAGAAGGTTTTGAAATAGCTGGAAAGGATAAAGTCTTCTACCCTGCGGAAGCTAAAATTATAGACAGGAAAAATGTGTTTGTAAAAAGCGACAAAGTTCATGACCCTGTTGCTGTACGCTATGCTTGGAAAAACTGGATAAAAGGCACATTATTTAGTGCAAGTTTATTACCAGCTTCATCCTTTAGAACTGATAATTGGGAGAATGCTACTCGGGTTAAAAACTGATGTATAACATATCCAGAATACAAAACCATATTATGAAAATAGTGTGGTTTCTTTGTTTAGCAAAAACTTGACTTTGTCAGAAAAATTATCGAACTTCGTTTAACGAATGATAAAAAACATTAAAACGATTTTTTATCAGAGAATTATTAAACGAAACTCTCCAAAAAACTCTTCCACCCACTACCACAATTTTCATTAATTTCGCCACATGGTTAAAGAAATACAGCTTCGTATTACGCTAAAGGAAGAAGAAATTAGTAATATTCTAATTCTAAAATCCGCTATTAAGCTGGATATTGATAAAGAAGATATTACAGGTATAAAAGTATTACGAAAGTCTATTGATGCCAGAAAACCAAAAATAATTCTAAATTATAAAGTTGCTGTATATATTCGTGAAGCATTACCGAAAAACTCTGAATATGTATTTGATTATAAAGATGTTTCAAAAGCAAAACCCATACATATTATTGGTTTCGGTCCTGCTGGTATGTACGCCGCTTTACGCTGTATAGAATTGGGATTTAAACCTATTGTTTTAGAACGTGGTAAAAATGTAAAAGAGCGTCGCAGAGATTTAAAAGCCATCAATCAAGATCATTTTGTAAACGAAGATTCTAATTATTGTTTTGGCGAAGGTGGTGCTGGTACCTACAGCGATGGTAAACTCTACACCCGAAGTTTAAAACGTGGTGATGTTCGCAGAATTTTTGAAAACCTCGTATTTCATGGTGCAACTGATCAAATTCTTGTAGATGCACACCCACATATTGGCACCAATAAACTCCCAAAAGTAGTTCAAAATATCAGGGAAACCATTTTAAAATATGGTGGCGACATTCATTTTGAAACTCGTGTTACCGATTTTGTGATTAAAAACAATAAAATACAAGCCATTACATTACAAAACGGCGAAGCACTAGAAGCTAGTCGCGTTATTTTGGCAACAGGCCATTCCGCAAGAGATATATTTTATTTATTACACAAAAAGAAGATTGCGCTTAAAGCAAAATCGTTTGCTATGGGCGTTCGTGTGGAGCATCCACAACATATTATTGACTCTATTCAGTACCATTGTAGTGGCGAGCGTCATCCATTATTGCCTGCTGCTTCTTATGGTTTGGTACAACAAGTTAATGAGCGTGGTGTCTATTCATTTTGTATGTGCCCTGGCGGTTTTATTGTACCTGCGGCTACTGCCAACGGCGAAGTTGTGGTAAATGGGATGTCACCCTCAAAACGGAATAATTTATATGCAAATTCTGGTATTGTAGTCGAAATTAATGCAGAAAAAGATTTGCGTAAATTCGAGCAGTTTGGAGTTTTAAAAGGCTTGGAATATCAAAAGAATTTAGAAAAATTGGCATTTACAGCTGGTGGACGCAGTCAGACCGCTCCTGCACAACGGTTGACCGATTTTGTGGAAGGTAGATTATCAGACACTTTAAATTCCACATCCTACCAACCAGGGTTAAAATCATCCCCCTTGCATTCACTTTTACCTAAACTTATTGGCGGACGTTTAAGAAAAGGTTTTGAGGCCTTCGGACAAAAAATGAAAGGCTATTATACTGAAGAAGCTAATATTGTCGGGGTGGAATCTAGAACGTCATCACCTGTAAATATCCCTAGAAAAGAAAACCTTGAACATCCAGAAATTGAAGGTTTATTCCCTTGTGGCGAAGGTGGTGGTTATGCTGGAGGAATTGTTTCGGCGGCTATGGATGGGGAACGTTGTGCTGAGGCGGCAGCTAAAAGCTAAATTATTTTTGTAGCTTGACAGCTAAAAACCAACTAATTTTTAAACTCCTAATAGTCCCTTTGCAGATAAACAACTTAAATATTTTTAATTTAATAATGCTTCTTGGGAGTTTGCAAGGATTCTTAATTTGTATATTATTTATTTTCAAAAAGTATTACGGGAGAACTTCCAATCTGTTTTTTATGCTTATAGTTTTAGTGATTTCTCTCCAAAATCTATCGAACGGACTTATTGATTTAAACTTAAACTATATTGAGTATTACCCATTAAGTTGGACACTTTTATTGCCTTTAGCATTGTTTTTATTTATTAAACACCTATTAAACGATACCTATAAATGGACTAGAGTTACTTATGCATTAGCGATTCCTTTTATTTTTCAAATAATATTTAAGCTTATTGTTCTTATTTTTTATCTATTTAACCTTGAGCTATTACAAAAACACCTTGAAACATATAAACTAATAACGCAGTCTTTAGAAGTGATAGCCGTTGTTTTGTTTGTTGGAGTTCTTATTTCTTCTATTAAAAATTTGAATATTTACGAGACAAGAGTTTATAACAATTACTCTTTCATAGAGGATAAATCCTTAAAATGGTTACGCAATACTTTATACGCTGTTTCTGTAATTTGGTTATTTTGGGCCGTTTTTTTCATATTAAAAATTTATGAAAAAGACGTAAACACCTCACTTATGTATCCTTGCTGGATTGCTATGTCATTAATAACATATTGGCTTGCGTATTCCATATATATCCGTCAGTCATTATTTGTTCCTATTACAGATATTAAACAGGATAATAATGAATTAAAAACACCGCATCTCTCTCAAAAAACAGACGAGCATTACACTACATTATTAAATTTGATGAAGGAAGAAGAATTATTTAAAATTCCAGATTTAAATATGGATATGCTTTCTAAAAAGTTAGAATTAAGCAATGGGTATATTTCAAAAATAATTAATAATAAAGAAGGGAAAAACTTTTTCGAATTTATCAATAGTTATAGAGTTAAAGATGTGAAAATTAAATTGAAGGATCCTAAATTTGATCACTATAGTATTTTTGGGATTGCTTTAGATTCTGGATTTAATTCAAAATCTACTTTTAATTCGGTGTTTAAAAAATTAACAGGGAAAACGCCATCTGCTTATAAAAAAGAAGCCAAATAGTTGGTACCGAATACGGTTATCTAAAAAAAGCATCTATTCGCACCTATTATTTCTAGTCTTAAAACCTCACATTGCATCTACTAGGACTTTTAATCCCTTACTTCAATATAGATTTGCTCAAAACAAAATCTATACTGATGAAAACAAAAGCAATTAAATTAAAATTCTTACTAGTTATTGTTACTGCCCTTCTTTTAATAAACTGTAGCACCATTAAAAGAGTTCATTTTGTACTTAATCTTTTTGATGAAGATAAAATAGTTGAAAACTTTAGATCCATTCACAAAACATTCCCTGCAAGTAAGCTTAATAAAGCTAAAAATACATTTAAATATAAAAAAGGAAACGAGTTAAAGCTTCCAAAAAAATTCAATCATAATGAAGAACAAGTAAGCACAAAGTTCTTTTTGGAAGGCTCAAAAACAACCGGATTTTTAGTAATTCAAAATGACAGTATTGTATTCGAAAACTATTATTTAGGAAATACAGAATCTACACAAAACATATCATGGTCTGTGGCAAAATCATTTGTTTCAGCACTATTTGGAATTGCAATAGAAGAAGGTTATATAAAAAGTATTCAGCAAACAGTAGACGAGTATGTCCCAGAATTAAAAGGTTCTGGATACGAAGGCGTGTTAATTAAAGATGTACTACAAATGTCTAGTGGTGTTAAATTCGATGAAGATTACAGTAAATTTAGTAGTGATATTAATCGTTGGGGGCGCGCTTTTGCTTTAGGAAAATCGCAAGATAAATTTGCCGCAAAAATGGCAAGAGAACGAGAACCTGGGACTTACAATAAATATGTTAGTATTGATACACATGTGTTGTCTATGGTTATCAAAAAAGCTACTGGAAAAACCCTAACAGATTATATGCAAGAAAAATTATGGGAGCCTTTAGGCATGGAACATGATGCGTTTTGGGGATTAGATAATCATAAAACAGAAGTAGCCTTGTGTGGTTTAAATGCAACCTTGAGAGATTATGCAAAATTAGGGTCATTGTATGCAAATAATGGACTTTGGAGGGGAAAGCAAATAATCTCAAAAAAATGGATAGAAAAATCTACAACAGCTTATGAAACACATTTATTACCTGGAAAACGAAAAGAATCAGCTCATGAGTTAGGATATGGCTACCAATGGTGGTTACCCGAGGGAGACCAAGGAGAATTTATGGCACAAGGCGTCTATAATCAAACCATATACGTTAACCCAACAACAAAAACAGTTATAGTAAAACTATCTGCAAATGATAAATTTAACGACAATTCTTATTTACCTTCACAATGGCAGGCTACCTTGTCGTTTTATAGAACTATTGTTAAATCATTAAATGGATAGCATTGTTTTACAGCAAAATTCAAAATCCTAATTTAAAGATATTATTCCTATTTTTGCCACACTAAAAACTAACTATATGAAAGCATACGTTTTTCCAGGTCAAGGCGCTCAATTCTCAGGAATGGGCTTAGACTTATATGAAAACTCTCCTCTTGCTCAAGATTTATTCGAGCAAGCTAACGATATTTTAGGTTTCAACATCACAGACACTATGTTTGAAGGGTCTGCTGAAGACTTGAAAGAAACTAAAGTCACTCAACCCGCTATATTTTTACATTCAGTAATTCTAGCAAAAACTTTAGGTGATAGTTTTAAACCAGATATGGTTGCTGGACATTCACTAGGAGAATTTTCAGCATTGGTTGCAAATGGTACTTTAAATTTTGAAGATGGTTTAAAATTAGTATCGCAACGTGCTACAGCAATGCAAAAAGCATGTGAGTTACAACCAAGTACAATGGCAGCTGTTTTAGCACTAGATGATGATGTAGTTGAAAAAATATGTGCCATGACAGAAGGTGTAGTTGTTGCTGCAAATTACAACTGCCCTGGACAATTGGTAATTTCTGGAGAAGTTGAAGCGATTAACAAGGCTTGTGAAGCTTTGTTGGAAGAAGGCGCACGTCGCGCATTGGTTTTACCAGTTGGCGGTGCTTTTCATTCGCCTTTAATGGAACCTGCACGTGAAGAATTGGCTGCTGCCATAGAAAATACAACTTTTTCTAAACCAAATTGTCCAATTTATCAAAATGTAACAGCAAATGCTGTTACTGACGAAGCAGCAATTAAAGCAAACCTAATTTCTCAATTAACAGCTCCTGTACGATGGACGCAATCTGTACAACAAATGATTACTGATGGTGCCACATTATTTACAGAAGTTGGTCCAGGTAAAGTTTTACAAGGTTTGGTTAAAAAAATCAACAGAGAAGCACAAACTGAATCTGCAACTTTTGAAGCTAATGCTTAATGAAATTAACTGGTAGAACCCTATTTATATTTGTAACTATTATTGTTACGATTGCTTTTGATCAAATCTCGAAATTCTTAGTTGAAAAATATGTAGAAGAAAGATCTTCATCTCCAATTATAGGAGAGTTTTTTAGTTTACTTCATGTAAAAAACGAAGGTGCTTTTTTAGGTATGGGTAGTGAGTTAAATGATACTCTAAAACTTATTTTATTACTCATTTTACCTGTAGTTGTTTTAGCTTTTGTTTTAAGACACGTTATAAAAGATAAGAGCTTAGATAAATGGTCTTTATTTGCTTTTGCGAGTATTATTGGTGGAGGTATTGCAAATGTTTACGATAGGTTCGCTTACGGAGAAGTTACTGACTTTTTATATTTAAGATTAAACGATACGATAAGAACTGGTGTTTTTAATCTAGCAGATTTATCAGTAACTACAGGAATGATTATTTTGGTAGTAATGATGCTTAAAAACAAGAAAAAGGAACAGGCTTAATACTTATTTATAAAACAATACAAAACAAAAAGGGTACTGAAAATTCAGTACCCTTTTTTGTATTTAACCTTCTGAGATTTTAGCTCCTAACTTTCTGTTCCCATTTCCATGCAGAAAGCATCGCATCGTCAAGAGATAATTCTGTTTTCCAGCCTAACTCATCATTAGCTTTGTTAGTATCAGCATACGCCGAAATAATATCACCTTCTCTTCTATCTACAATTTTGTAGTTTAATTTTTTTCCAGAAACTTTTTCAAAAGATTTAACAACTTCTAATACAGAACTTCCTTTTCCTGTACCAAGATTGAATGTCTCGTAATTTGCTTTATTTTTATTATTTAATAATCGCCCCAAAGCGATAACATGTGCCTTCGCTAAATCTACTACATGAATATAATCTCTTACACAAGTGCCATCTGACGTTGGATAATCATCTCCAAAAACAGACAACTGCTCTCTTAAACCAATAGCTGTTTGCGTAATGAATGGTACTAAATTTTGAGGTACTCCAATTGGCAACTCTCCTATTTCAACAGATTCGTGCGCACCAATTGGGTTAAAATAACGCAGAGCAATGGCCTTTAATGTTGGCACAACTTTACAAGTATCTTTAATAATTTCTTCACCTATTTGTTTAGTATTTCCATATGGAGACTCAGCTTGTTTTACAGGTGCATTTTCGGTAATAGGTAATTCATCAGCTTGACCATAAACCGTACAAGAAGAGCTAAATATAAATGCTGCTGATGGTAATTTTTTTAATTCCTTTAAAATGTAAACAAGTGTTGCAATATTGTTTTCATAATACAACAAAGGTTCTTTTACACTTTCTCCAACAGCTTTACTTGCAGCAAAATGAATTACACCTTTTACATCATTATGTTTTGAGAAAAAGATTCAACACCAGCTTTATCTTTTAAATCTAATTTTTCAAAAATTGGTGTTTTTCCTGTTATTGCTGTAATACCATCTAAAACTTTTTCAGAAGAATTTGATAAATCATCAATAATAACAACCTCATAACCTTCATTCTGTAACTCTACAACTGTGTGGGAGCCAATAAAGCCTAAACCACCTGTAACTAATATTTTATTCATTTATAAATTTTATAATTGTTGATGTAATAAATTCAATTTGTTCGTCGTCTAATTCCGTATGCATTGGTAATGAAATCACATCTTTTACCAATTGATTAGTTACTGGAAAATCTGCTTCATTATAGCGTTCATCTGCATATGCTTTTTGACTGTGCAGCGGAATTGGGTAATACACCCCACAAGGAATACTCTTTTCGTTTAAATGCTTTACTAAAGCATCTCTATCAACACCTTTCAATCTTAAGGTATATTGATGAAATACATGACAATCACAAGCGTCACATAATTCTCCACATCCATTAGATAATTTTGGAGTAGTAATACTATCAATGTGCTTAAAAGCGTTAGTATACTTTTTTGCAGCGTTTTGTCTCGCCTTGTTATAGGCATCAAGCTTAGGTAATTTAGCATCTAAAACCGCAGCTTGTAAAGTATCTAAACGAGAATTTACTCCAACAACATCATGGTGATAACGCTCATACATTCCATGATTTACAATACCTCTAATAGTATGCGCCAAATCATCATCATTTGTAAAGATAGCGCCTCCGTCTCCATAACCGCCTAAATTTTTAGAAGGAAAAAATGATGTAGCCCCTACATCCCCTATAGTTCCAGCTTTTGCTTTAGAGCCATTTTTATATGTGTAATTTGCACCAATCGCTTGCGCATTATCTTCAATTACATATAGGTTATGTGCTTTAGCTATTTCTAATATCGCTTCCATATTTGCACATTGTCCAAACAAATGCACAGGTACAATCGCCTTAGTTTTAGGGGTAATCGCTTTTTTAATAGCTTCAATATTGATATTGAAATCATCTTCATTAACATCAACTAAAACTGGTGTTAAATTAAGAAGCGCAATAACCTCAACTGTTGCTGCAAAAGTAAAATCTGCAGTAATAACTTCATCTCCAGGCTTTAAACCTAAGCCCATCATTGCTATTTGCAACGCATCTGTACCATTTGCACAAGGAATAACATGTTTTACACCTAAATAAGACTCTAAATTCTTCTGAAATTCATGAACCTTTGGCCCATTTATAAAAGCTGTATTATCAATTGTGTTTTGAATAGAAGCGTTAACAACATCTTTAATGTCGTTATACTGACCTTTGAGGTCAACCATTTGAATTTTCTTCATTTTTAAAATTTGAAATTCAGTAAATTATAGACTAATTTGACCTCATTTTAATTCGTACTTCCAATGAGTTTTCAGTCTACAAAATTACAAAATTCATTGCCGAATCCATAGATTTCCTATAAAGAAATGTATTTTAGCGTGAAACAACACAAACTTGGGCTTCATTTATAATTTAGGTATTCAATTTACTGGTTTTGTTTTAAGATGCATTGCACCATTTAATAAAAAAATAAAACTTGGGGTTAGTGGACGCTCAAAAACGTTTCAGGTTTTAGAAGATAGAATTAAAAAAACAACTACACTTTATGGTTTCATTGTGCTTCTTTGGGTGAATATGAACAAGGTTTACCAGTTTTTGAAAAATTAAGAGCGCATTACGAAAGCCATAAAATTGTTTTAAGTTTCTTTTCGCCGTCGGGTTATGAGATTCGAAAAAATACACCAATCGCAGATATGGTAGTATATCTTCCCATAGATACCAAAAAAAATGCAAAACGATTTTTGGATATTGTGAATCCTGAGTTAACAATCTTTGTAAAGTATGATATTTGGCCTAATTATTTAAATGAAATTAAAAACGCCATTTAAGAGCTATTTTAATTTCTGCTGCTTTCAGGAATAACCAAATTTATTTTAAATCCTATGGGAAGCTATTTAAAGATGCTTTATTTTCTTTTGAACATATTTTTACGCAAAACGAAACATCTAAACAGCTTTTAGCTTCTATCAATTATGACAATACAACCGTTTCTGGGGATACAAGATTTGATAGGGTTAGTAATCAGTTAAAAATTGATAATACTTTAGAGTTTGTTGAAACTTTTAAAGGCGACAATCTATGCATTGTTGCAGGTAGCTCTTGGCCAGAAGATGAAGCCTTATTTATCGAATTCATCAATACTCATCAACCATCAGATGTAAAATTTATTATTGCGCCTCATAATATAAAACCTAATCAGATTAAAAACTTAGCATCTAAACTGGATGCTAAAACTATTTTATATTCTGAAAAAGAAGGGGAAAAATTAGAGAATTATAATGTCTTGATTGTAGATACTATTGGGCTTCTTACAAAAGTGTATAGCTATGCGGATATCGCTTACGTTGGTGGAGCTATAGGCACAACTGGTTTGCATAACACACTTGAACCTGCTGTTTTTGGAGTTCCAATTATTATTGGGAGTAATCATAAAAAATTCCCTGAAGCTCAAGCATTTATTGATAATGGCGGTATGTTTTCAGTTGAAAATTTTAATCAATTTAATAATGTGCTATATCAATTAATTGAGCATAGTGACCTTTGTTCACAATATGGGTCTCAAAATAAAGAGTTTATAAATAAAAATAGCGGTGCCGTAGTCCAAATACTAGACTATTTACGTATATAGAGTGTTTTTTAATAAAAAACAAAATAGTATATGTGCAACTAAATATAACAGATTACTTTTGCACCACTAAATAATTAACACTAAAAACAACAAAAATGAAAAAATTAATTTTAGGATCAGCTTTATTATTAGCTTTAGGTTTATCATTTACATCTTGTAAAGACAAAAAAGCAGAATCTGCTGGAGACGTTTTAGATAACGCAATTGAAGCAACTGAAGACGCTGCCAAATCTGCTGGTGATGCAGTAGAAGATGCTGTTGAAGCTACGGGTGATGCTGTTGAAAACGCAGCTGAAAAAGCAGGAGATGCTATTGACAATGCAGCTAAAAAAGCTGGAGAAACTGTTGACAAAGCAGTAGACGCTACTGGAAAAGCTGCTGATGATGCTGCAAATGCAGTAAAAAAGAAGCTGATAAGTTAAAAAAAGCAGCTCACTAATTTAGATTAGACTTTTTACAATTATAAAAACCACCTTTAAAAAGGTGGTTTTTTTGTATTAAACCTAAATTTCTAGTATAAAAAAAGCCTCATCAAAAAATTTGATAAGGCTTTAGTACTGAAGACGGGACTTGAACCCGTACGGACTAATGTCCATTGGATTTTAAGTCCAACGTGTCTACCAATTCCACCACTTCAGCATTGGTATATTTTAAGAAAGTTTCAGAGCGAAAGACGGGATTTGAACCCGCGACCCCCACCTTGGCAAGGTGATGCTCTACCCCTGAGCTACTTTCGCAGTTTTTAATGAACGTACAACCTTTCGATTGCGGATGCAAATTTAAAATATTTCTAGGAATTGCAAAGCCTTTTATTAAAATAAATAAAAATAATTTTAAGCTTGTTTTTTCTTAACCAACATACGCTTAATTTCATTGAGTTTCATGAGTGCTTCAACTGGTGTAAGAGTATCGATATCAATGTGTAATATTTCATCTTTGATATTTTCTAAAAGCGGGTCATCTAGATTGAAAAAACTCAGTTGCAAATCATCATGCAGAGTTTTTACCTTATCCGTAAGCTCTTCACTAGAATGAGATTGCTCTAATTTCTTCAAAATTTTATTTGCACGATGCAACACTTGCTGTGGCATACCAGCCATTTTAGCAACATGAATACCAAAACTGTGAGCACTTCCACCTTCTACGAGTTTTCTTAAAAACAAGACATTGTCTTTCAACTCTTTTACAGAAACATTAAAGTTTTTTATACGCCCAAAAGTTTCACTCATTTCATTTAGTTCATGGTAATGCGTTGCAAACAATGTTTTTGGTTTTGCAGGATGCTCATGTAAATACTCACTAATAGCCCAAGCAATTGAAATTCCATCATAGGTACTTGTACCTCTCCCAATTTCATCGAGTAACACCAAACTTCTATCAGAAATATTATTCAAAATAGAAGCGGTTTCATTCATTTCAACCATAAAAGTTGATTCTCCCATCGAGATATTATCGCTTGCGCCTACTCTAGTAAAAATTTTATCAACCAATCCTATTCTAGCCTCTTTGGCTGGAACAAAACTTCCTATTTGAGCCAACAAAACAATTAAGGCTGTTTGGCGTAATATAGCCGATTTACCAGACATGTTTGGTCCAGTAATCATAATGATTTGCTGGCTAGTTCTATCTAAAAACACATCATTAGCAATATACACTTCGCCAATAGGCAATTGCTTTTCAATAACAGGATGACGACCATCTTTAATTTCTAAATCGAAGGAATCATCAAGTGTTGGGTAAATGTATTTATTATCTTTTGCTAATTGCGCAAATCCACATAAACAATCTAATTGCCCAACTAAATATGCATTTTGTTGCACAGGCTTTATATATTGATTCAACCAGCTTACCAACTCAGCAAATAATTGTTGCTCTATGGCTAGAATACGCTCTTCAGCACCTAAAATTTTGGCCTCGTATTCTTTAAGTTCTTCGGTGATGTAGCGTTCTGCATTAACTAAAGTCTGTTTGCGTATCCACTCTTCAGGTACTTTATCTTTATGCGTGTTTCTAACTTCTATATAATACCCAAAAACATTATTTGATGCTATTTTAAGTGATGTAATACCTGTGCGTTCACTTTCTCGCTCTAGCATGTCATTCAAATAATCTTTTCCAGATTTTGACAAACCTCTTAACTCATCTAATTCTGAAGAAAATCCAGCAGCAATACTATTGCCTTTTAAAACGTTTACGGGTGCTTCTTCATTTAAAGTTTCCTTTATTTTTTCACGAAGCACATCACAACTTTGTAGTGTATCGCCAATAATTTTTAGCGATTCGTTATCACAACCAGATGCTAAAGATTTTATAGGAACAATTGCTTCTAAAGAGTTTTTAAGCTGAATAACTTCTCGTGGATTAACTTTTCCTGTGGCTGTTTTAGAAATTAAACGTTCTAAATCGCCTATATGTTTAATGTGGTTTTGAATTTTCTGAAGTACGGTATTGTCTTTAGTTAAAAAACTAACTACTTCATGGCGCTGTTTTATTTTTTCAACATTTTTTAAAGGCAATGCCAACCAACGCTTCAACAACCTTCCACCCATAGGCGAAATGGTTTTATCAATCACATTTAAAAGTGTTACAGCATTATTATTTGTAGAATTGTAAAGCTCTAAATTTCTGATGGTAAACTTATCCATCCATACATAATCATCTTCAGAAATTCTAGAAATAGAAGTAATATGCTGTAATTTATGATGCTGTGTTTCACCTAAATAATGCAGAATGGAACCTGAAGCAATAATACCTTCATAAAAATCTTCAATACCAAAACCCTTTAAAGTTTTTGTATCGAAGTGTTTGGTTAAAGTTTCATAAGCATAATCGGTTTGATATACCCAATCTTCTAAATAAAAGGTATGAAACTCATCACCAAAAGTATCATTAAAAAGTGTTCTCTCTTGCTTAGAAACCAGTACTTCACTAGGGCTAAAGTTTTGAAGCAACTTATCAATGTACTCCGCATTACCTTGAGAAGTTAAAAACTCTCCTGTAGAAATATCTAAAAAGAAATTCCAATATATTTTTTTCAAAATACACCGAACACAAAAAGTTATTTGATTTTGAAACTAAAACCTCATCATTTAAAGCCACGCCAGGTGTTACCAATTCGGTTACACCACGCTTAACAATAGTTTTAGTTTGTTTAGGATCTTCTAATTGGTCGCAAATAGCGACACGTTCACCCGCTTTTACCAACTTCGGTAAATAGGTATTTAATGAATGGTGTGGAAATCCAGCTAACTCGGTTTCACTTTCACTACCTGCACCACGTTTTGTTAAAATAATACCTAAAATTCCAGCAGCCTTAACAGCATCACTTCCGAAAGTTTCATAGAAATCGCCTACGCGAAATAACAATAATGCATCAGGATATTTAGCCTTAATAGCATTATACTGTTTCATTAACGGCGTTATTTTTTTTGCTTTTTTAGCCAATGGAAATTTAATTTTTAATATTACTTTTGACAAAATTGTAGCATGCAATGTACTATTAATTTCATGTGTTACGACCTTGATTTTTTAGAAGTTATCTACAATTAGAACGAGATTTCAACAATAAAACCATGCGCAAACTTAAAAATAGCGAATTAGACAGATTAAGCCTTGACGGATTTAAAGAAGCCAAAAAAACACCTATCATTATAATTCTCGATAATATTAGAAGTTTAAACAACAT
This sequence comes from Jejuia sp. G7-7, assembly GCF_055808955.1. Classification (NCBI taxonomy): domain Bacteria; kingdom Pseudomonadati; phylum Bacteroidota; class Flavobacteriia; order Flavobacteriales; family Flavobacteriaceae; genus Jejuia; species Jejuia sp. G7-7. The sequence goes on along the minus strand of NZ_JBVVSZ010000002.1, from coordinate 1,384,941 downwards.
TGGCTCGGTATTCAGAACAAGTGATGCGTTTTTAATTGAAAAAATTTATCTCTGTGGCATTACAGCAAAACCTCCTCATAAAGATATTCATAAAACGGCCTTAGGAAGTACAGATACAGTTGATTGGGAATATGCTGAAAACACAATAAATTTAGTAAAAAAACTAAAATCTAGTAATATTAAAGTATGCACTATAGAGCAAGCTGAAAATGCTATAATGCTCAACGATTTTAAGATTGAATCAGACACTAAATACGCTTTAGTTTTTGGCAATGAAGTAAAAGGTGTTGCTCAGGATGTGGTTTCAGTTAGCGACATGGTTATTGAAATCCCTCAATTTGGCACCAAACATTCTTTAAATATTTCCGTAAGTTGTGGCGTTGTAGTTTGGGATGTATTTTGTAAGCTAATTTTAAAATAAATTAAGCAAAAATAAGATCAATTCTATTCTTAATGCTAACAAAAACTAAAAGACATAGACTCAATAAAGCGTGATCATTGAAATGACTCAAGTAGCATCTGACATTCTATAAATATTTCTGCAAGTTGTGATTTTGGGCGTATTTAGTAAGTTGAGAAAATAAAATTATCTTAGTAGCTAAATATAAATAACCTCATTAAGTCTTTAAATAATGAAAATCAAACTTCTTTTTCTAGCCATATTCTTTTTATTAATAACTAATTGCAAAACCGACCAAAAAAAAATAGCGAAGTTGAAGCTTCAAAATATAACGAAACATGGGAATCTTTAGCTACAAATAATAAGGAGCCAGAATGGTTTAAAGATTCTAAGTTTGGAATTTACTTTCATTGGGGAGTTTATAGTGTTCCTGCTTTTGGTAATGAATGGTACCCTAGATGGATGTATTTTCCTGATAGAGGCGACAAATGGGGCGGGCAAGTTTATGAGCATCACAAAAAAACCTATGGAGATGTTTCAACATTTAACTATCATGATTTTATCCCAATGTTTAAAGCAGAACAATTTGATGCCAAAGAATGGGCAAATTTATTTAATAAAGCTGGCGCAAAATTTGCTGGCCCTGTAGCACAACATCACGATGGTTTCGCCATGTGGGATAGCAAAGTAAACCCATGGAATGCAAATGATATGGGACCTAAAAAAAATATTTTAGGAGATTTATTTAAAGAGCTAAAAGCGCTTAACCTTAAAACCATTGCTACATTTCATCATGCTAAAGTTGGACAACGTTATGCTAAAGATTCTACAAATTGGGCTGGAAACGGACCAAACGCCAGTAGACACAGTCATTTTCCTTACCACCCCGATTACATAACCTCTACAACAGACCCTAAATTAAGATTGTTTTATGGTAACTTAGAAGCAGAAGAATTTAACCAATACTGGTTAGACCAAGTAAATGAAGTTGTTGATAATTATGCTCCTGATATCATTTGGTTTGACTCATGGTTAGACCAAGTTCCTGAGAATTATTTAAAAAAAATGGTTGCCAATCATTTCAATAAAGCTACTAACAATAATCAAGAGCCAATTGTGGCCTATAAGCAAAAAGATTTACCAGCTAATGTTGGTGTTTTGGATATTGAACAGGGTGGCAAAACAGAAATATCAGATGATTATTGGCTTACTGACATAACCATAAGTCACAACAGTTGGTGTTATGTTGAAGGGCAAACCTATAAAGATCCAGCTTTGGTAATAAGAAATATGATTGACGTTTGGAGTAAAAAAGGCATTGTACTTTTAAATATTTCGCCGCGTGCTGATGGTGTTATTATAGACGAACAAAGACATGTTTTATCTGAAATTGGATCTTGGATAGAAAAACATAAAGAAGCCGTTTACAACACCAGAACACACTCTATTTATGGCTATGGTGTTGCTGCGTTTGAAAAAGGGCACTTTGGTGGACAATCAGCAACGATAAAATACAACAATCAAGACTATAGATTTACTACATCTAAAGATAAAAACACATTGTACATCTACACCTTAGGGCGTCCTGCTGCCAATACAAAATTAGCCATTAAACACGTTGTAGACACTAACAATTCAAAATCTATAAAAAAAGTTTCAGTAATTGGAAGTGACGCTATTTTAGAATGGTCTATCGATGCTGAAAATCTAATATTCCAAACACCAAGTGCTAATCAAATGAATGAAATTGCTACAGTTTTTAAAGTTGAGTTTGAAGATTAAATTGGGTATAGTAAACTAAATTAGGTGGTAAAAAAGTAAAGATACCTTGGCCGACAAAAGATGTGATGCATCAAATTTACGACAAGCATCTTTGGGGTGGAAACGAATTTGATTTTTATTCTGGATATGGTTCACATGACCCAAAAATCGTAAAACCTTATTTAGAATCAGTAATAACCTTTTTTAAATCCCACAATAATTCATTGGAAGTTTGCGATTTAGGCTGTGGCGATTTTAATATTGGAAAACACCTAACGACTCATACTAAAAACTACTTCGCAATAGATATTGTTGAAACGCTTATTGAAAGAAACAAAAAACTATTCAAAAGAAATAATCTAGAATTTCATTGCCTAGATATTATTGAAGATCAGCTTCCTCATGCAGACTGCATCATTCTACGCCAAGTATTACAGCATTTATCTAATAAAGAAATAAACCATTTAGTTGACAAATTATCAAATTATAAATATATAATTCTGACGGAACATATTCCTTCAAGTGATTTCATACCTAACAAGGATATTATTTCAGGACAAGGCATTAGATTAAAACAAAATAGTGGTGTTGATATATTGAAATACCCATTTAATCTTCAAATTAGAAAAACTGAACTTTTGAATGAGCATACTTTAGAAAGCAATAAAGGCAGAATAGCAACCAAATTATTCTACCTTTAATTTTTTATAAATTCAATAAAATTATAACAAGAATTTCTTAATCCCAATGTTCCTCAATAACTTCAACAATCTGAGGATATTTAGAATCATCTTCCTTAACTTCAGTTCTAAGATTCTTAAGTCTAACTTTTAAATCTTTGATAATTTCTGCATATTTTTCATCATCATAGCGGTTATCCATTTCTTTAGGATCATTTTTTAAATCATAAAACTCCCATGCTGGAGGTGTATTAAAGTCAGACATCGACTCAGGATTATGAGCCCATTCTTGCGCTTCGGTATTTCTTTCCGTATTATAATCTCTTCCGTAAAAAAATATCAACTTATAATCTTTAGTTCTTATACCAAAATGCCCTGGGTTATTGTGTTTATGTGCCATGTGCATCCAGTAACGGTAGTAGGTTTCTTGTTTCCACCCTTCGGGCTCTACACCTGTTTCAATAATATCTTTAAAACTATCTCCCTGCATATAATCTGGTGTTTCTCCTCCACCCATAGTTATTAAAGTTGGTGCAAAATCGGTGTTATTAACAATGGCATCAACCTTACTTCCAGCCTTAATTTTATCAGGATAACGCACTAAAAACGGCATACGCATTGACTCTTCGTACATCCAACGTTTATCAATATAATCGTGCTCTCCTAACATAAAACCTTGGTCACCAGTATACACAATTATAGTATTATCCATTAAATCTTCAGCTTCTAAATAATCAAACAAACGCTTTATGTTATCATCCACACCTTTTACACATCTTAAATAACGCTTTAAATATTCTTGATAAGCTAATCTTTTGTATTCTGGGTCTGGAATTTCAGGATCAATATCCATATGCATACCCATGTTTCGGATAATATTTCTATGCCCAATAGACGACCCAATAGTATCTATTAAAGTATTATTAATTCCACGAGTTCCTACAGAACCATTGTTTTTATTATCCCATAAACTAGCAGGTTCGGGGATATCAACACCTGCTAAATAATCTTCATATCTAGGTGCATATTCGAAAAAATCGTGTGGCGCTTTAAAATGATTCATCAAGAAAAATGGCTTTGATTTATCTCTTTTATTTTTCAACCAATCTAAAGCAATATCCATAATTACATCTGTAGAGTGCCCTTTGTATTTGGTAGCATTTACAGTTCTAATCAAATCTTCTTCAAAACGAAATTCTGTTGGTGTTCCTGCATCCCTGGCGTATAATGTAGGGTTAAAATAATCTCCTTGACCAGGCAATACATTGTAGAAATCAAAAGCTTCAGGCGCATGCTTTAAATGCCATTTACCAATCATAGCAGTTTGATACCCCAACTTACCCATTTCTCTTGGCAAGTGTTGGTCATCTTTTGCTAATCTTCCACTTAAATCTACTACCCCATTTACTTGCCCATACTGGCCTGTTAAAATGCTTGCTCTTGAAGGCGTACAGATAGAATTAGTACAAAATACATTTTCCATTAAAACACCTTCTTTCGCAATACGATCTATTGTTGGCGTTGGATTTAAACTTGCTAATCTACTACCATAAGCACCAATACCTTGAGTGGTATGATCATCTGACATGATGTAAATAATATTAGGCTGTTTTGATTCAGATGGTTTTTCTGCTTTTCCTTTGCAAGAAAACACAAATGCAACAAGTAAAAGCGAGGTAAATTTAATTTTCATTTTAGTGTAGTTGTTTAAAATCAAAAGTATTAAAATATGACTTTTAAGTATGAAAACAATGGTCTAATTAACAGAACATATCTGTCAAGATATTTAGAAAAGTTAACTTTTATTGATTTCATCTAAAACCCACAAGTAATCCTCTCTATTTTCCACAAAATCTCGGTTAGATACATCAATAATTTTCACATTGAAATCTTTTTGGGTTTTTAAGAAGTCTAAATACCCTGTATTGATTTTTTCTAAGTAATCATCGTCAATATTTTGCTCATAATCTCGACCTCGTTTTTTAATGTTTTGTTGTAAACGCTCTATATTTTGGTATAAATAAATATACAATTCTGGCTTTGCAATATCTTTATACATTAAGTAGAAAAGCTTTCTGTAAAGATTAAATTCATCTTCATTTAAAGTAATCTTTGAGAAAATTAGTGATTTAATAATATCATAATCACTCACAACAAAATCTTTGAACAAATCAAGTTGAGATAAGTCGTCACTAATTTGCTGGTAACGGTCTGCTAAAAAACTCATTTCTAAAGTAAATGCATATCTATTTGCATCTTCATAAAACTTGGGCAAAAACGGATTATCAGCAAAACGCTCTAAAATTAGTTTTGCATTAAAATCGTGTGCAATTTTTGTTGCTAAACTTGTTTTTCCTGCACCAATATTTCCCTCAATAGCAATGTAATTGTATTTTGAAAAATCAAATTGTTTACTTGGATTTTTTAGCCAAATTTTAATAGGTTCTAAAACCGATTTGTCTTCACATTCATCTAACAAAACACACACCTCTTTATCTAATTTTGGGTGTTTCTTTTTTGAAGCAATATCGTTAAGTGGCAATAGCACAAATTTACGCTTGCTCATTTCTGGATGCGGTACTTGCAGCAATTTTGTGTTGATTATTTCATCTTCAGCAAAAACAATATCTAAGTCTATGGTTCGGGCCTCATAACCTCTTGTTTTACTTCGGGTTCTTCCTAAGTCGGTTTCAATTTTCAATAAAGTTTTTAATACTTTTTGAGGTTTTAAATAACTCTCTAGCACCAAACAACAATTCAGAAAATCTTCCCCTTCAAAACCAAAGGCAGGCGATTTATAAACTTTCGAAATTAACTTTATTGTCCCAATACGTTCATAAATAGTATCAATAGCAAGCTGTAAATTCTTGAATTTATCGCCTTTATTACTTCCTAATGCTATATGAAACGTTTTTGGTTTTGCCATATGAGAGCAAAATAATAAAAAGTAAATGGAATTGGGTTATATTTACAGAACGTATTTATTCACAATTATAAATGACACCAAAAGACAAACTAGCTGCCCAACGCATTTACTTGCTTCTAGGTGGTTTATTCATCACATCATTGGTAGTTTCAAATCTAATTTTCCAGAAATTCTTTTATTGGTATCCGTTTGATATTGAAATTTTTGGGAGTAAGCTTTTTGAAATTTCGGTAGGTATTTTACCCTACCCCATAACTTTCTTAATTACCGATTTAATTAGTGAAATCTATGGAAAAAAAGAGCAAATGATGTGGTTGTGGTTGGTATTTTTGCTTCCATATTTTCTGTTTTAATTATTTATGTCGCTGATATGGTTCCGGCTTTAACAAATTCCCCAATACAAGATGATGTGTTTTCTAATGTCTTTGGAAGAACAATTTTAGCAGTTGGCGCAAGCATGTTTGCTTATTTATTTGCTCAGTTTGTAGATATTCGTATTTATCATTTTTGGAAACAACTTACTAAAGGAAAACATTTGTGGCTTCGTAATAATTTCTCAACCTGGTTATCTCAATTTGTAGATACTTTCTCGGTTGTATTTTTGCTGTGCATTTTTGAAGTTTTACCTTGGAGTAGTTTTCAAGGTCTTTTGATTAGCGGGTTTTTATTCAAAGTTATAGTTGCCGCTTGCGACACACCATTTCTTTATTTAGGTGTTTATCTTTTTAGAAAACGCTTTAATTTAAAGGTAAATGAAGAGATTAATTTGATTTAAAACCAAATCTTAACAAAATGATAAGATTTCTTTTCCAACCATTAACACTTTTTCTGCGTATATTAATATAGTCAGTTTCATTTAATAAAATTCCTGATTTATTAGGAATAACAAACAATATTTATGAAGAAAGCTTTTAAAATTATTGGTATTACTTTACTTATCATCATCGCACTTTTAATAGCAATTCCATTTGCTTTTCAAGGACAAATAAAAGATATGGTAAAACGTTTTATCAATCAGAATTTAAATGCAAAGGTTGAGTTTAGCGATGTGAGTTTGAGTTTTATAAGAAGCTTTCCTCAAGCACATGTTAACGTAAACGATTTGGTAATTACCAATTTTGAACCTTTTAAGGATGAAACTTTTGCAACTGCTAAGGATATTTCGTTTACAATGGATGTTAATGAACTTTTTAAATCTGCCGATGAAGATGCCATTGTTGTAAATTCAATAAACATTGACGAAGCGCTTTTAACCTTAAAAACGAATAAATTAGGCAACAATAATTACGATATTACTAAGGAAAAAGAAAATCAAACCACTTCAGGAAGCGAAAGTAGTTTTGCATTTAATATTGAAGATTATAACATAAAAAATAGTGCCATTGCTTATATAGATGAAGGTGCAAATATTTCACTTTACGTTACTGAATTGAACCACGAAGGTCATGGTACGTTTTCTGCCGAAACTTCAGAATTAAACACTAAAAGTGTAGCCAATGTGAGTATGACGCTAGATGGCACTCAATATTTAAGCAGCAACCCTATTAAATTAGATGCTTTAATTGGGCTAGATTTAAATAATAACAAATACACTTTTAAAGAAAACAAAGGTTTTATAAACGATTTACCTTTAGAATTTGAGGGTTATATACAGCAACTTGAAAACGGACAGCAAATTGATATTTCGTTTGAAAATCCAGAATCAGACTTTAAAAATTTCTTAGCTGTAATTCCAAAAACATATTCTAAAAATATTGAGAATGTTGAAACCAGCGGCGATTTTAAAATAAAAGGATTGATAAAAGGACTAAGTTCAGAGGAAACCATTCCTAATCTTGATATTAGCATTACTTCAAATAATGCGGCTTTTAAATATCCAGACTTACCAAAACGTGTGAGTAATATTTCTATCAACACCAGTATTAAAAATGAAACTGGAAAAACTGACGACACTTATATAAAAATTAAAACACTAAATTTTAAAATTGATGATGATGTTTTTAAATCATCGGCTACTCTAAAAAACATCACTAAAAACATGTTGGTTAATGCAAAGGTTGATGGTGTTTTAAACCTTGCAAACATTACGAAAGCCTATCCTGTCGAATTAGAAAATGCACTTACAGGTATTTTAAAAGGTAAAATCAACACATCGTTTGACATGAATGCCATTGAAACTAACACTTACGAACGCATTAAAAACAATGGTTCAGCTAGTATTAGTGATTTTGTATTCTCTTCGGAAGATATTGTAAACCCAATTCATATTTCCGAGGCACAAATGACATTTAATCCAGGAACAGTTGCTCTTAATAATTTTAAGGCAAAAACAGGCGATAGCGATTTAAATGCCACAGGAACCATCAACAATTTACTAGGTTTTTTATTGAGTGACAACACGCTAAAAGGAAATTTCAATGTGAATTCCGACCTCTTTAAAGTGAGTGATTTTATGTCTGAAGACGAAACCAATTCACAAGACAACAAAACTTCAAGTAAAGAAGCGTCGTTAAAAATCCCCGCATTTTTAGATTGTACTATTAATGCCAACGCAAAAACGGTGGTTTATGATAATTTAAACTTAAAAGAAGTTACTGGAAAGTTATTGATTAAAGACCAAAAGGCAAAACTTCAAAACATGACATCCAATATTTTTGATGGTGCTTTATCTATCTCTGGAGATGTTTCAACTAAAGAAGATGTTCCAACTTTTAATTTGAATTTAGGTGCATCAGATTTTGATATTTCACAATCATTTAAAGATTTAAAATTGCTACAAAACTTAGCACCTATTGCAAAATTACTACAAGGAAAATTAAATACTAATTTGAATTTATCAGGATCTTTAGATAAAGAATTTTCTCCAGTTTTAAGCTCTGTTTCTGGCGATGCTTTAGCTGAATTATTGACTACAAAAATCAACACCGAAGACGGACTTTTAAGTAAACTAGAAAGCTCTTTAAACTTTATAGATTTTGACAAACTGGACTTAAAAGATATAAAAACCAAGCTAGATTTTGCCGATGGAAAGGTAGCCGTGAAGCCTTTTGACTTAAAATATAAAGATATAGATATTGAAATTTCTGGAGCTCACGGGTTCGATAAAACTATTGATTATAACGCCGTATTTAATGTACCTGCAAAATATTTGGGTAGCGAAATTAACCAGCTTATTGGAAAAATAAATGATGAAGAAGTTAATAATATTACTATTCCTGTAACCGCAAATATTACAGGTTTATTTACTAACCCTAATGTAAAAACCGACTTAACGAGTGGTGTTAAAAACTTAACCAATCAGTTAATTGAAATCCAGAAACAAAAACTACTCAATCAAGGTAAAGACAAGGTTAAAGATTTAATTGGCGATGTAATTGGTGGCAATAAAACCAAAACCGATTCTATTAAAAAAGAGCAAAACAATACGGTTAAAGATGTGCTAAATGAGATTATAAAATCTAAACCAAAAACCGATTCTACTCAAATTGATAGTACCACAAGTACCGAAAAAACCATAAAAAATGTTTTAGGTGGTTTATTAGGCAGAACTAAAAAAACCAAGGATACGGTTAAGTAATTACATTAGCTGACTTGATGCGTTAGGGATTGTAGAGGAAAGCCCACAGCCCGACGAAGGAGGTGCGAGGACTTGAAACGGAAAGCCCGACCCCTTTTCTGGGTAACGCCAAAAAAAATAAATTTACTTTTTGTTAGAAATTAGCTAAAAACTGATAAAAAACAGCATTTTTCACTCAAAAAAGACTTGTTTTCTTAAAAAATTGCCAATTTATTAGGTTTTCCCATTTTTTAGGCTAAGTTGTTAAGATGTTTAATTTCTAAACCTTTTTTTATACTATATGCGTCAACTAAAAATTACGAAACAAGTTACCAACCGTGAATCTAAATCCCTAGACAAATACCTACAAGACATTAGCAAAATAGAACTAATTACCGCCGAAGAAGAGGTGGAATTAGCACAACGTATTAAAAAAGGAGACCAAAAAGCTTTAGATAAACTCACAACTGCTAACCTACGTTTTGTAGTATCTGTGGCAAAACAATATCAAAATCAAGGTTTAAAATTACCCGATTTAATTAATGAAGGTAACGCTGGATTAGTAAAAGCAGCTAAACGTTTTGATGAAACAAGAGGTTTTAAGTTTATATCTTATGCTGTTTGGTGGATTCGCCAAGCTATTTTACAGGCTCTGGCGCAACAATCTAGAATTGTGAGATTGCCTTTGAATAAAATTGGCTCGATTAATAAAATTAATAAAGCCTATTCATATTTAGAACAAGAGCATGAGCGTGCACCAAGTGCCCAAGAAATTGCAAGAAATTTAGATTTAACAATAAGTGATGTTAAGCAATCTATGAAAATTTCGGGCAGACATGTGTCTATGGATGCGCCTTTTAAAGAAGGCGAAACATCAAACTTATATGATGTAGTAAGCTCTGATGAAGCGCCGAGGCCAGATGCTGAATTAATAAAAAACTCTTTGAATATTGAAGTTAATAGAGTTTTGGATACATTATCTGAGAAAGAAGCTGAAGTGATTCGTCATTATTTTGGTATAAGCGTAAGGCATCCTAAAAGTCTTCAAGAAATTGGAGATGCATTTGGTTTAACCCGCGAACGTGTTAGACAGATTAGAGAAAAAGGTATTAGAAAACTGCGCCATACTTCGAAAAATAAAGTTTTAAAAACTTATTTAGGGTAATCTTTAAACAAAGCGTGTAATTAATTTGGTTTTTCTAATAAAAAAACTGAAATTTGCATCCCTTTTTAAGGAAAATTTAGAAAACGAAATAATAAAGTATATATGTTAAAGATTATTGTTAAAGATGGTGAAAACATCGAGAGAGCTTTAAAACGCTACAAAAGAAAGCATAGAAATATTAAAGTAATGCAAAACTTGAGAGAGGGACAATTTTTTACTAAACCTTCTGTAAAAAGACGTCGTGAAGTTCAAAAGGCTGCTTATATACAAAACTTAAGAGATCAAGAGGATATATAAATCTTTAATTACCTTATATATGAATCCCATTTACATTTTGTGAATGGGATTTTTTATTTGTACAAATTAATATTTAACAACTTTATTCTCAAACTTAAATTTCATAAATTGGTATTGATTAAATAATGACCATTATATACAATCAAGCTTTTTTTAATAAACATAAGTTTGGCTTTTTAGTTTTAAATGGAAGCAAATTCTTATCAAAAATATTCAGAAATAGATCCTTCGAAAGCGTTTTCGGATTATATAGCATCATATTTTCAATCAATTAATACATCAAATTCTCCTCAAGAATTCACTATCTGTCCCGATGGTTATTTCAAATTAATTATTCAATTACTTGACGGGAAAATTGTAGCCTACTTTTTAACTGGTATTTGGGCTAAAGAAATTGATATTATAATACAGCCTAGAGTTATTACTTATGCTATTAGATTCAAAATAATTGCGCCTGAGTATATTTTAAAAAGAGAGGTAAGCTCTTTGTTAAACACAATTGAACAACTAGATACTGATTACCTAAATATAAATCAAGTAGAATTTTCAAGTTTTCCAAAAATTGTGAACCAACTTGAAAATATTTTAGAAGAAAAAATTCCAAACGAACAAGATATCAAGACCAATAGACTGAGACTAAGTCAATTTCTCTACAGCCATTATGAAGATATAAAAGCAAGTGAAGTAGCAGACCAAATCTTTTGGTCTCAGAGAGAAATCAACAGATATTTAAGTAAATATATTGGTGTTTCATTAAAAAAGTATCTTAATATTCAGAAGTGTTACAGAGCCTATTTCCAAATTAGAGATGGAGATTTTTTTCCAGAAAAAGGTTTTTTTGACCAAGCACATTTTATTCGAGAAGTAAAAAAACATACTGGCAAAACGCCTACACAATTATACCAAGGACAAAATGACCAATTTATACAATTGAAAAACATGAAGCGAAAGTAAGTTTGTAAAAAACTTATTTTATGCGAATTCTAAAACAGGAAATTTATTTTCCAATCATTATTGGTATTCATTTTATTTTTTGGGCTATAGATTTATACTTTTATACTGGCTCATTTAAAGAAGTATCATCTGATACTTTATTTTTTGGAACTCTAACCGATGTTACTTGGAAAAACCCTCATCGCATTCTTGGGGAAGTATTTTCATCATGGGTAGTAACTGTGTTTGCCTTCAATTTTCTTATGGCTACAAGAGCTAGATGGGTTGAAAACATATTTGGAGGACTGGATAAAATGTACCTTATTCACAGAAGATCTGGTGTAATAGCAGTATTTCTTCTTCTAGCACATTTTATAGTAGTACCAAGAGATTTGATAGCATTTAATGCTGGAAAACCTTTAGGGTTTTATGCTTTTATTCTAATAATCATTGGTGTCATTTTATCTGCAGCCCCGATTTTTAAAAAAGAAAATCCCTTACAATAAATGGATAAGTTTCCACTAAACTTATGGGCGTATTTTACGCTATGGGTGTTATTCATGGTATTCTTGTTGATAGCTTAATTAAAGAATTACCTATCACAAGAATTTACGTTTTTGGCATGGCTTTCATTGGCATAATTGCATGGGTATACAGAGCGTTTTTATTCAATATTTTTAATAAAAAATTAGATTACTCAATCAATAACATCACCAAATTAGGGAAGAATACTGTAGAAGTTATAATGTCTGCAAACAATAATTCTTTAAACTACAAAGCTGGTCAGTTTGCGTTTTTCGCTTTTCCTTCAGTCAACAAAAGAGAGCAACACCCTTTTACTCTTAGCAGTCATCCTCATGATGAAAATCTAAGAGTTACAATTAAAGGTTTAGGTGATTACACAAACAATTTATCTTCAAAATTATCTATTGGAGATACTGTAAAAGTAGAAGGACCTTATGGGAAATTTTCAAGTGCATATTCAAAAGAAAAAGATCAAGTTTGGATTGCAGGTGGTATTGGCATCACACCTTTTTTATCATTAATAAAAGATTATTACACTAATAAAGTTACGTTGTATTGGTGCGTAAATAAAAAAGAAGAAGCATATTACAGTAAGGCTTTAGAAGCTGTAATTAAAAAAACCCACTTTTTGAATTTGTGCTTTGGGACTCCGGAAACAAAGGACACTTGTCTGTAGACAACATGAGTTTAAGAGAACCTAAAAGCAAGTCGTATCTCATTTGCGGCCCAGAAACTCTAAAAAAGAATATCACAAAACAACTTAAAGCAGAAGGCGTAAAACAAGAAAACATCTATGATGAAGAATTTGCCTTTAGATAAACAATATTTATAACTAATACAATGAAAGAAGAAAACTTTAACCCACTTATAAACGCAGTAGTTTCCATTAGACATTTAGCCATATCGGCATCCAATAATTGGACTGCTATGAACTCTAAAGGAAGTATTATTAAAAATGATATTGATGATGCATCAAATTTGATACATAAGTATGGGTCTGAAAAAACAAAAAACGATTGGCAACATGAAATTGATGATTTTACTAAAAACCTAAATCAATTAAAAACTATTATGGCTTCTGCTATTTCAAAAATAAAGCAAAAAAGTGCGGATAGTTTATCTAAAGATTGGATGGAATATCCTCAATACGCAGCTGGAATAGAGCATAGCTTCAAAAATCTTGAAACAATAGGCTTGTCCGTTTTACCAGAAAATGAAACATCAAAATGGTTAGAAAAATGGGCAAATATTAACAAAGCACATCATCAAATTAAAAGCGAGGCAGATGCCTGTAGTATCCATTTACAACTAATCGAGGAAAATAAACCAGAGGAGATAGATGAGTTAACGGCAACCATTTTAAAACATATTCCTATGAAATATTCTATTGGTGATGCTGAAAAATATACCAATGAATATATGAAAGCTTATGAAGCTATAAAGCGTGAAGCATCACAAAAGAAAAATCTTTGGGATAAATTTCTTGATATTCTCGCAGGAGGCACACAGCAAACTCCCTCACAACGTGTCATGATGCAACGTTGGGTAAACGGAGAAAAAGGAGATAACACACTATAAACTAACTAATACACTATTATGAATAAAATAAATTATTTATTATTAAGCGGATTATCGCTACTTGCTGCAGGTGCTACCCTTTTATTTTCTGAAAGTATCGGTATTGGTACATCAAAAATTCTTGTACCAGTTTCTTTCGTCTCAGGAAGCTTATTTGCATTCCTGTTTTCACAGGCTAATAAACAACATAAAATTGCCAATCAGTTTCATTTATTACAAAGCTTAGGTCTATTGGTATTTGGTGTTTTAATTGCTATGGTTCCAAAAAATCTTGAATCATTTTTAAACTTCACAACCTATTTTATAATGGCTTATGGCTTATTTGAAATCATGTTTGCTTTTGCTGTATTAAACAGTAATGTTGGTATAAACAGAAGTATTTTATTTGTACGATTAGCAACAGGGTTATTTAATCTATTGGGAGGTTTTATTCTAATTATTACTTTATCTGAAGATATTAAAACCGCATTAACCGTTGCAGGATGCTTAATTGTTATTGGTGGTTTGGGTTTTATTTGGTTTGCGAATAAAATGAAAAAATAGGCTATTTAAAACAAAAGCATATAATTATGAAGCTAAGAAAGGGTTTAAGTTTTATTCAAGAAATAGGCACAATAATGTATGTTGGAGGTATTTTATCTCACATTGTTATTGGCATATTATTTAAAGGCGCAGATGTTGAAGTCATCCATAATGTCTATGTGTATAAAGAACAAAGTGCATACATATTAATTCTTCCTGGTTTAGCTATAAAGATTATTTCTGATGTAATTTTATTTTTAGTTATAAGGAAAAACCAAATTGGTTGAAAATTAAGTTTTTGGCAGTAGCTTTTTTGGCAATTAATGCTTTTATATTTTTAGTTCCAATGATGCCTGAATTAGTAGGATTAGCAAAAAACTCAATTCCTAAAGGCAAATTAAGTGACCTATTTATAGAGAGAGAACACACAGAACAATTTATAGGACAACTAAATGTTATTCCTTTAATTTTGGAGTTGGCATTAGGTTCTTTTAAACCTAAGATTGGCAAAAACTAAAAAACCTCTTCATTGATGCTGTTTTAATTCGCAGTTATAAACCCCTTCTTACAAAAGCTACTTAAGAGATCAAGAGGATATATAAATCTTTAATTACCTTATAAATAAATCCCATTTGCATTTTTTGTGAATGGGATTTTTTATTTTTTAATCTTTATTTTTTTAACCACTTTTTTCGCTCTCGCTTACTCATTTCAGTCTGAATAATACTTGCATCACTAAATGTTGTGTAGGCTTCTCTATCACGTAGATTCATCAATCCGGACCCATCTGAATTCACACAAAACATTGGCTCTACATATGCGTATAAATGAACTTGATTACTATAAGTTTCTTTACTTCGATCATTAAAATTATAATCTCTAACAATCTCATCAAGATAATAAATAGATAATCGTATTTGACTGTTTTTTCTTTATCATAGGTTCCAGCCAAAGCCAATGGTGTTGAGGGAAAAACAACATCGCCAACTTCAACTATAAAGCTACCTTTTTTCAATACACTATAACTAGCAATTGTACCGTCGTCGTGTTCAATTAAAATGGAACTCACTTTATTTCGATAACCATATTCTAATTGTTCGTCTGTTTCTTCCTTTGCATCATCTTTTACTCTTATTACAACTCCCTTTCTTACTGCGCAAACCGTATCATTTAGCTGTGTTAAAAACTGGTAAGATGCCCAATTTTTAGGATCAGTATTTCCTAAACGCTTACCTAAATAACTAAGCTTTCTAACTTTAACTTCTTTCCCTTTTTTAAAAGGTAATACATATTTGAACTTAAAATCTGGCTTAGCATCAATATCTCCAAGAATAGACCGAGAGGAATAAGAAAAATTAATATTTTCATTGGTTTTTACAGGTAGCAACGTAACCATTTCGCCTCCGTAACCTTTAATAGTTTTTTTGACAACATCACTTGACGCATTTGATAATTGCTTGAATTTCAATATCGCAAAAACAGAACCTGGAGTTTCTTTAAAATAAGAAAATGTAACAGACTTATCTTCATTTCTTTCATATGTAACACCTTGTGTTGCAGTTTGAGAATAGCTAGAGTTAAAACATAAAACGAAGAACAATAAATAAGCTGAAAATTTCATAAATTAAATTGTAAATAATAGTTTACAATGATACTAAAAATCATTTTCAAATAGAAACTGTAAGTTTTTAGTTTTTTTCACAACAAAACATTTATGATTGTAATTTATTTACTTTTAGGAGTTGTGACTGCTATACTTAGCGCTCTTCCATTAGGAGCTTCAAATATTGCAGTAATTAACACCACGCTAAAACAAAATGCAAAACAAGCTTTTAAAATTGTAATTACAGCTGGTTTTGCAGAAGTAATATTATCTTATTATGCTTTAGATTGTAATCAAATTATCCAAGATTTTTTTAATGATAATTTATGGGTGCAAACTGTTATAGTAGCAATTCTCTTTTTGGCTGGATTATATTTATTTTTCAAAAAACAACCTGAAACTAAATCTAAAAAACTAAAATTATCTCAGTCTAAATATGCCACAGGATTTATACTTGGTATTGTAAATCCGCCTGTTTTAATTTATTGGGTAATTGCTTTTGGTGTTTTGCATAATAATGATATTATGTTGTCTTTAAAATCTTCTGCTTCAGTACTATTTCTCTTTTTTCTTGGTGTTTATTTAGGTAAGGTAATAACGCTATACTTTTACAGTAAACTAAGTTTGATAATTAAAAACAAAGT
The DNA here is from genome assembly GCF_055808955.1 of Jejuia sp. G7-7. Lineage (NCBI taxonomy): Bacteria > Pseudomonadati > Bacteroidota > Flavobacteriia > Flavobacteriales > Flavobacteriaceae > Jejuia > Jejuia sp. G7-7. The sequence continues at coordinate 1,368,351 of NZ_JBVVSZ010000002.1, read as the reverse complement.
AAAGAATATATCTTTAGTAGTTAATAAAGTAACTGGTGTTTTGCTAATAGTAATTGGTTTTGCTCAAGCTGCAAAACTGTATTTTGTTTAGTTCACAGAGATATTTAAAACCAAACCTTCATTAGCACGAACATTAAAAACAGTTTCGTCTTCAAAAATAAGATACTGCCCTTTTAGACCAACTAACTTACCTGTGTAAGATTGTTCTTTTTTAATATTTAAGCTTTTTGGCTTTTCAGGATACTTATTTACTGGAAAATCTAAATTGGTTTCAGTATTGTTTTCAATAAAATATTCTGATACTTCATCTGGAATATAAGATTTCAATTTCTCTCGCCATTCTAAAAGATTTTCATCTTGAATATCATTTTTAAGCATACTTCGCCAGTTGGTTTTATCTGCTACATGATTTTTTAAAGCAACCTCGGTTATACCTGCTAAATACCTATTTGGGACCTCAACAATTTCAATAGCTTCGTGTGCACCTTGATCTATCCAACGTGTAGGCACTTGACTTTTTCTGGTTACTCCTACCTTCACATTACTAGAATTTGCTAAATACACAATATGCGGTTGTAGTTGCGCGCGTTTCTCATATTCTAAATCCCTGTCTTCTTTTCCTAAATGCGCTGTACTTAATTCTGGACGCATAATCCAATCTCCAGTCCGAGCAGTTTCATAAAAACATTGTTTATCAAAACCTTGACGGTAAATTGGTTTATCTAATCCACAGTTTAAACATTGAAATTTCACAAATTGCATGGTAATATTTTTGTTCAAAAGCTGATTCATGTTTATGAAATCATTTTCAAATATCAAATAATATTGAATTGGAATCGCTAATTCCGTTTGCATTTTAGTTAGTACACCTTGGTAGGTCATATAAAAAAAAGTGTTATTTTTAAAACCTTAAAGATAGCATAAATATGCCAATTCCCTTAGTGAATTCTATTGCATCCTGGTTCTTAAAGAAGCGATTTCATCAAATCGAATTGTTTCTTAAATACCCAAATGAAGTTCAAAATGAGCTCTTAATGAGCTTGATAGATTTTGCAAAACATACGGAAATAGGCAAACAATATGATTTTGCATCAATTAAAAATTACAAAACATTTTCAGAACGCATTCCTATTAAGAATTATGATGGTTGGCAAGATACTATTGAGCGTTCCAGAAGAGGTGAAAACAATATTTTTGGCCTACACCAATTAAATGGTTTGCAAAATCCAGCGGTACAACACGTGCAAAAAGTAAATTTATACCAGTAAGTGAAGAGTCTCTTGAAGATTGCCATTATGCAGCAAGTAAAGATTTATTGTGCATGTATTTAAACAATAATGAAGATTCTCAATTATTCACAGGTAAAAGTTTGCGTTTAGGTGGTAGTAAAGAATTGTACAAAGAAAACGGAACTATTTTTGGAGATTTATCTGCTATTTTAATTGACAATATGCCATTTTGGGCGGAATATAGTAGTACACCAAGTAATAAAGTCTCATTAATGAGCGATTGGGAACACAAAATGCAAGCTATTGTAAATGAAACTATAAATGAAAATGTTACAAGCTTAGCTGGAGTACCTTCTTGGATGTTAGTGTTATTAAATAACGTGTTGGAAACTACAGATAAACATAACCTACATGATATTTGGCCAAATTTAGAAGTCTACTTTCATGGTGGCGTTAGTTTTGTACCTTATAAAGATCAGTATAAAAAGATACTTCCTAAAAAAGATTTCAAATATTATGAAACTTATAATGCTTCGGAAGGTTTTTTTGCAATTCAAGATCAGAACAATTCTAGCGAATTGTTATTAATGCTAGATTACGGCATCTTTTACGAGTTTATCCCTATGGATATATATGCATCTTCAAATGAAAAAGCCATTCCATTAAGCGAAGTACAACTTAATAAGAATTATGCAGTTATAATTACTACTAACGCTGGTTTATGGCGTTATAAAGTTGGTGATACAATTCGATTTACCTCGTTGAATCCATATCGCATTAAAATAACAGGAAGAACAAAACATCATATTAATGTGTTTGGTGAAGAGCTTATTATAGAAAATGCTGAAAATGCATTAAAAAAAGTCTGTAAACGCACCAAGGCCGAAATAGTAGACTTTACAGCTGCTCCTATTTTTATGGAGGGTAAAGAAAAAGGCGCGCATGAATGGTTGATAGAATTTAAAACCCCTCCAAAAGACATCAACTATTTTAATGAGTTGTTTGACAATGCTCTAAAAGCATCAAATTCAGATTATGAAGCGAAACGTTACAATAATATCACATTAAATAAACCAACAATACATATGGCACGTCCCCAATTATTTCATGATTGGTTAAAACAAAATGACAAATTAGGCGGACAACATAAAGTGCCAAGGCTCTCTAATACGAGAGATTATCTAGATGATTTATTGAAATTGAATTCTTAATATTTCCATAACAAAACACTTCATTTTTACCCACTAAATATTTCAAAAAATATCGGTAAATAGATTAACTGTAAATTTATTTTGGCTTTAAACGAGTAAATCGCCCTGTTATCTAAAAGCTCAAAAACCGTTTGTTAGAAACATATGGTAAGTATATTTTTAACATCGAAATCAAAAAACAATCACAAAAAATCCTATATTAATTAATATATCCTTCAAAAAGATACCACGCCCATTAAGCGTGGTTTTTTTATATCCAAAATCTATTATCTTTACTGAAAAGTTGAATTATGTTACCATTAAAAAAACACTTTTTAATCACAATAGCAATATCTGTATTATCGTTTTGCGGAAACGCTCAACAAAATGATTTTTGGAAAAATGTACGATATGGAGGCGGTTTAGGTCTAAATTTGGGTAATGGTTTTTTTGGAGCAACTATAGCACCTAGCGCTATTTATGAATTTAACGACCAATTTGCTCTAGGACTTGGATTAAATGCAACATTCAATAACCAAAAAGATGTTTACAAAACTACCGTTTTGGGTGGTAGCTTAATAGGGTTATTTAATGTAATTCCAGAAATACAATTATCTGCAGAATTTGAACAACTTAATGTTAGCCGAAGGTATGACATTAAAGTAAACGCTCCAGATGACAAATATTGGACGCCAGCTTTATTTCTTGGTGCCGGTTACCGAAGTGGAAACGTTACTTTCGGGATTCGCTATAATGTAATACATGATGATGAAAAAAGTATTTATATAGATCCGTGGGTACCTTTTGTTAGGTTCTTTTTCTAAGAATATTTATTTTTGAACCAAACCTTTTGCCATTCGCGCTTTAGAATTAAAAACGAAACTTCTTCTGATAATTTTACAACATCATTACCATCTAAAGCTTTTACTTGTTTTTCTGAAACATCAATAATGTAAAGTAAATTTAGATATTCCATAAACTTTTCTTGAATCAACTTAAAGACGGTTTCGTGAAGTAACAATTTCAGGCTTGACGGTAAAACCTCTTCGTGAAAGTCCAAATCAATATTAGCCAAAAGAAAGTCTTTATTAAGTTGAAGAATTAATTTTCTGTATAAATCTAATTGATTGGCTTCTTCAATTAAACTATCAAAAGTATTTGGTAATTGCATCAAACAGTTCTGTTCATTAAGTTATTACCAAACGCTTTTAAAAGGTCTTTTTTATCCTCAGAAATATTTAAAGATTCCAAACCTAAAAAAGCTTTAGCTGTGTAATCTTTTATAGCTTGTTTTGTAGCATCAGCAGAACCTGTAGAAACGAAAAACTGTTTTGCAACCTCAATTTTGGTAGCCACATCATCTGGGTCTGAATTGAATAATTGAATCAATTCAAGTTTATCAGCTTCATTTGAAAACTCTAACGCTTTTAAATACAAATACGTTTTTTTATTCTCAATAATATCACCTCCAACTTGTTTACCAAATGTTTTAGGGTCTCCAAAAGCATCCAAATAATCATCTTGTAATTGGAAAGCAATCCCTAAATTCCTTCCAAACTCATAAATACCATTTTGGTCTTCCTCTGAAGCATTCGCAACAATAGCACCCATTTTCATAGCAGCACCAACCAAAACAGCCGTTTTATATTCAATCATTTTTAAATACTCAGGAATTGTTACATCATTTCGAGTTTCAAAATCCACATCATATTGTTGCCCCTCGCAAACCTCTAATGCCGTTTTACTAAATAATTTAGCCAATGCTTGAAATGTATCAGCATCATAATTCTCAAAAAGTTGATATGCCATAATTAACATGGCATCACCAGAGAGAATTCCCGTATTTATATCCCATTTTTCATGAACTGTTTGTTCGCCACGTCTTAATGGTGCATCGTCCATGATATCATCATGAACTAAAGAAAAATTATGAAAAACCTCAATACTCAAAGCAGCATTAAGCGCCTTTTTATAATCACCATTAAATATATCAGCGGTCATTAAAGTTAAAACAGGTCGCAAGCGTTTCCCTCCTAATCCCAATATGTAATCAATGGGAGCATAAAGGTTTTTCGGCTCTTTAATTGTAGCGTAATCTTGTAAATAAGAAATAAATTGGTCTTGGTATTTTTCTATTGAAAGCATCAAACAAAAATAGGCTAATTCATCATAATTTAAAACTCGAATATAAAGGATATGTTAAATAACTATTAAAACTAAGGAAACTTTTTTTGTTTTTAAAGTTTCCTAAACTATATTTGCACCGAATTATGAGAGAAAAAATCATACATAAATCTGCAGAATTATTTCTAACACTTGGTTTTAAAAGCGTTACAATGGATGATATAGCTCAAGAAATGGGCATATCAAAAAAAACTATTTACGTTCATTTTGCTAATAAAACCAAATTGGTAGAAGCAGTTACTTTCGAGTTGTTTGACACAATTTGTGAAGGTATTGATGATATTTGCGAAGCTTCAAACAACCCAATTGAGGAATTATACGATATCAAAATGTTTGTGATGCACAATTTGAAAAACGAAAAATCGTCGCCACAATTTCAGCTTAAAAAATACTATCCACAAATTCATGATGTATTAAAATTTAAACAATTTGAAAAGATGCATGATTCTGTTAAGGAAAGTCTTCAAAAAGGTGTTGACACTAAATTATTTAGACCGAATATTAATATTGATTTCATCTCCAGAATGTATTTCAACGGTATGATGGGTATAAAGGATGATGCAATATTCCCTAAAGAAGTTTACACCATGGATTACCTCATGGAAAGTTATTTAGAGTACCACTTAAGAGCCATTGTTACGGATAATGGACTAAACATATTAAACAAATTTATAACATCAAATCAATCATAAAATGAAACACAAACTAATTATATATTTTGGTTTATTAATCTCTATTAGTGTGTTTGCTCAAGAAACACCGCATAATTTTTCGCTACGAGAAGCGATAAATTTCGCCTTAGAGAATAACAGAAATATAAAAATTTCCGATTTAAACATCTTGGCTGCAAAACATCAAGTTTGGGAAACTACAGCGCGAGGTTTACCGCAAATTAGTGGAGCGGTAGATTATTCTATTTATTTAAAAAGACCTTCTTTTGAGATGGGTAGTTCAGAGCCCAATCCAGAACCAGAAATGGAGCAATTTAACTTATTTGATGTTTTCTTCCCTAAACACAACTTAACCCCATCAATAACTTTAAATCAACTAATTTTTGATGGCGGTTACATAGTAGGCTTACAATCTAACAAAGTGTTTTTGGAAATTTCGCAAAACGCTAAAGACAAAACTGTAAATGAAGTTGAAAATCAAATGGTTAAAGCTTACAACAATGCGCTACTAACCAAAGAAAGTATAGAAATCACAAAAAATAATATTGCAGTTTTACAATCTAATTTAGAAGAAACAACCAAAATTTTTGAAAATGGCTTAACTGAAGAAGAAGACGTTGAACAATTACAATTAACACTATCTAGTTTAGAAATAAATCTAAAAAACCTAGAGACACTTTATGATATTTCTGAGGGTTATGTGAAAATCCTTTTGGGTATTGATCCAAATGCTCCAATTACATTAACAGACTCTCTTGATGATTTAATTGCTGAAAATATTTCTCTAGAATTAATAGCTAATGACCATTCCGTAACCAATAACATCGATTATAAAATTGCTGCAAATGAAGCAGTAAGCAAAGGCCTAGAATATAAACTTGAAAAGTCTGAACAGTTACCAAAAATTAATGCTTTTCTAACATCAAACTATTTAGGTTTTGGAGATTCGTTTTCAAATTATTTTAGAAGAGAACAGGATTGGCTATTTACTACGCAAGGAGGCGTGAGTATCAGATTTCCAATTTTCTCCTCTTTTGGAGGTAAAGCTAAACGCGAGAAGGCAAAAGTTGAATGGGATATCGCAAAAAACAAACTCATTGTAGAAGAAAATCAATTAAAACTAGAATTCAAAAATGCTAAAAACGAATATAATTTAGCGATTGAAACCTATGCTAACAAACAAAAAAACTTAGCACTAGCTGAAAAAATCGAAAAGAAAAACACCATAAAGTATAAAGAAGGAATTGCGAGTAGCTTTGATTTAAGACAAGCCCAAATGCAATTATATGGGAGTCAACAAGAATATTTACAGTCTATTATAGACGTTATCAATAAAAAAGCAAATCTTAAAAACTTATTAAATATTAAATAACAACCACAATGAAATATATATACCTCACATTAATTAGCGCCCTAGTATTGACTTCATGTGGCGGAGACAAAAACAAATCAGTTGAAGATATTATTGCTTCAAATGATTTAGAATTAATAAGACAGAAGAAAACGGAACTAGATGCTAAAGCTCAAGAAATTTCAGCACAGCTTAAACAATTAGAAAAAGAAATAAAGACTTTAGATCCTCAGGAAAAAATCCCTTTAATCACAACTATTACAGCCAAAGAAGGTGTTTTTAATCACTTTGTAGAATTACAAGGTAACGTAAGCACAAAACAGAATGTGGTAATTACTGCAGAATATGGTGGTATTTTAAGTAAAGTATACGTTAAAGAAGGTCAAAAAGTACGTAAAGGACAAACACTAGCTAAAATTGATGATGGAGGCTTAAGTCAGCAATTGGCACAAGTAAAAATTCAAACCGAATTAGCTAAAACTACTTTTGAACGCCAAGCACGTCTTTGGAAACAAAAAATAGGGAGCGAAATTCAATATTTACAAGCAAAATCTACATATGAAGCGCAACAACAAGCGGTAAATCAATTACAACAACAAGTTGGCAAAACATTAGTTCGCGCCCCATTTTCTGGAACTGTAGATGATGTTATTACAGAACAAGGTAGTGTAGTTGCACCTGGGCAATCTCAATTATTTAGAATCGTGAATTTAGATGATATGTACATTGAAACTAATGTTCCAGAAGCATACGTTTCAGAAATAGTTCCTGGTAAATCTGTAAAAGTAAATTTTCCCGTATTGGGTAAAGAAGTTGATGCTAAGGTACGTCAAGCAGGAAACTTTATTAATCCAGCAAACCGAACTTTTAAAGTTGAAGTTGCACTACCTAAAAAAGGCATTACTGTTAAGCCTAATCTTACTGCAAAACTCAAGATTAACGATTATACTAACAATTCAGCTATTTTAATACCTCAAAGTATTATTTCCGAGAATGCCGAAGGCGAACAATACGTGTATACGATTTCGGATAAGGCTGACAAAAAAGCTAAAGCAAAACGTGCCATTATAGAAACTGGTAAAACACAAGGCGACGATATCGAAGTCCTTTCTGGAATCAAAAACGGAGATGAAATTATTGATGAAGGTGCACGTAGTGTAAAAGACGGGCAGGATGTAAAAATCCTTGCAGTTGAATAGACTTGTCATTCCTGTAAATGACAGGAATCTATTAATCAAAATATAAAAAGTGGATTCCTGCTTTGGCAGGAATGACAAAAAAAACACAACCAATCATGACAAAAGATAAAAAGAAAAAAAGGTAGACAAAGAATTTATTCTATCATCTTGGGCTATTAACAACAAAACTACCATGTACGTTTTAATAGCACTTATTTTGGTATTAGGGGCTGGTGCTTATTTTAGTATGCCTCGAGAAAACTTTCCAGAAATTAAAGAAACTAAAATCTACATTAGCTCTGTATATCCTGGTAATACTGCCGAAGATATTGAAAAGCTAATTACCGACCCGATAGAAGACAAACTCAAAACAGTAAGTAATGTTTTTGAAATCACATCAACATCACAAGAAGATTATTCTATTGTTGTTGTAGAATTTGATGAGAATATTTCGGTTGAAGCTGCAAAACAAAAGGTTAAAGACGAAGTAGATTCTGAAACTTCTGGCGAAGATTGGCCTACGTTTAATGGCGCAAAAGTTGAACCAAATATTTTTGATTTAAGTATGTCGGAAGAAATCCCAATACTTAATATTAATATTTCTGGAGATTATCCAATTGACAAACTGAAGGAGTTTGGCGAATATTTAGAAGATGAAATTGAAGGGCTTCAAGAAATAAAGCAAGTAGATATTCGTGGCGCACAAGAAAAGGAAGTTGAAGTAGCTGTTGATATTTATAAAATGATGGCTGCACAAGTGAGTTTTGATGACATCATCAACACTATAAGCAGAGAAAATATGACCATGTCTGCTGGTAATTTAATAAGTAGCGGGCAACGTCGTACCATTCGTATTCTAGGAGAAATTGAAAACCCTAAAGAGCTGGAAAGCTTTGTGGTAAAATCAGAAAAAGGGAATTCAATTTATTTAAGAGACGTTGCAAAAGTCACTTTTAAAGATGAAGACAAAACCACATATGCCAGAGAGTTTGGACATCCTGTAGTAATGCTAGATGTAAAAAAGCGCGCAGGTAAAAACATGGTTGCAGCTGCAGAACAAATTCAAAAAATTAAAGATGATGCTGTAGCAAATGTATTTCCTCCTGATTTAACCGTTACAATTGCTAACGATCAATCCTCAAAAACCATTGGTCAAGTTGATGATTTAGTCAATAATATCATCTTCGGAATTATTCTCGTCGTAACCGTTTTAATGTTCTTTCTAGGATTTAAAAACGCTTTATTTGTCGGGTTTGCCATTCCTATGTCTATGTTTATGTCGTTGATGATATTGAACTACATGGGGTATACCATGAATACTATGATTCTCTTCGGATTAATTATGGGACTTGGTATGCTTGTAGATAACGGAATTGTTGTTGTAGAAAACGTATATCGTTTAATGTCTGATGAAGGCATGAGCCGGATTGAAGCCGCTAAAAAAGGTATTGGAGAAATTGCATTTCCCATAATCATTTCAACTTTAACAACTGTAGCAGCGTTTGTTCCATTAGGTTTATGGCCAGGAGTTATGGGACAGTTTATGATTTACTTCCCAATAACATTATCTGTTGTTTTAGGTTCTTCATTATTTGTTGCCATCTTTTTCAATTCGGTTTTGGTATCTCAATACATGACAATTGAAGATAAAGAAATGCCATATAAGAATATCATCAAGCTTTCAGCAATCATAGGAGGTATTGGATTATTAATTTTAATTTTCGGAGGAACTGCTCGTGGATTAGGTAGTGTCATGATTTTTTCAATCATCTTACTTTGGGCGTATCGTTTGTTCCTAAGAAATTGGGCTAATGGTTTTCAAAATAAAATCTTACCAAAATGGGAACGTTTTTATGAAAAAACACTTCGTAAAGCGCTAAGTGGTAGAAAACCTGCGCTAATTACTATTGGTACTTTTGTATTACTTATTGTAGCTTTTATGGGCTTTGGTGCTTCTGTTGGAAGTCAGCGTACAAAAGTGGAGTTCTTTCCAGATAATACGCCAAATCAAATTATAGTTTATATAGAATATCCTGAAGGTACAGATATTAAAAAAACCAATGCTATTACGAAGGATATTGAAGAGCGTGTTTATAAAATCATAAATGATGAAGCCTACATGAATGGCGACTTCAATTTCTTAACTGAAAGTGCTGTTTCTCAAGTTGGAGAAGGAGCAGGAAACCCTCAAACAGATGGTGGTTCTGCTGCTGAAATGCCGCATCGTGGAAAAATTACTGCTACCATGCGAGAGTACAAATTTAGAGATGGCGCCGATAGCAACGTCCTGCTGAAAAAAGTTCAGGAAGATTTAAAAGGTATTTATCCTGGTGTAGCCATTTCAGTTGAAAAAGATGCTGTTGGACCTCCTGCAGGTTATCCTATTAACTTAGAATTAAAAGGAGAAGATTATTCTGAGTTGATTGCTACTGCCGAAAAAATGCGCGATTACATCAACACTAAAAATATACAAGGTATTGATGAGTTAAAGATTGATGTCAATAAATCTAAACCATCAATGCAAGTAGTGGTTGATAGAAAAAAAGCTGGAGAATTAGGTGTGACTTCTGGACAAGTGGGGCAACAATTGCGTAATTCAATTTTTGGTGCAAAAGCAGGCATTTATAAAAAAAATGGCGAAGATTACGACATTTATGTTCGGTTTAATGAAGAAAACCGCTATAACACAAGTGCACTTTTCAATCAGAGAATTACATTTAGAGATATGGCTTCTGGACAAATTAAAGAAATTCCAGTCTCTACTGTAGCAAAACAAACTAATAATTCTGGTTTTAGTGCTATAAAACATAAAGAAGTAAAGCGTGTTGTAACTCTATACTCTGCTTTAGCTCCCGGCTTTACAGATGCAGCTGCAATTGTCTCTAAAATTCAGAATGAAATGAAAGGTTTTACGGAAAAACCAGATGGTGTTAAAATCAATTACACAGGTCAAATTGAAGAACAGACTAAGCAAATGAAATTCTTAATGGGAGCATTCTTTACAGGTTTAGGCTTAATTTTCTTCATATTGATATTCCAATTTAATTCGGTTTCAAAACCAGGAATAATCATGTTGGCAATTTTCCTGAGTTTAATTGGAGTATTTGGAGGTATCGTTCTAACAGGAAGCGCCTTTGTGATTATGATGACCATGATGGGAATTATTTCCCTCGCAGGAATTGTAGTAAACAACGGTGTAGTATTACTCGATTACACCCAACTTTTAATTGATAGAAGAAAAGTAAAACTAGATTTAGAGGACGATCAATATTTATTAAGAGAAGACTTAATCGAAGCCATCGTAAAAGGCGGAAAAGCACGTTTACGCCCAGTATTGCTAACTGCAATTACCACCATTTTAGGATTAATTCCGTTAGCAACAGGTTTAAATATTAATTTCTTTACCTTATTTAGTGAGTTTGACGCTAATATTTATGTTGGTGGAGATAACGTAATTTTCTGGGGACCACTAGCATGGACAGTTATTTACGGTTTGTTTATTGCTACGTTTTTAACATTGATAGTAGTTCCTATTTTATTCTACTTAATAACGAAATTAAAAATGAATCTCTATAAAAACAGAGTTACAGATAAAAGCCTTGTTACAGAAGAACAAACGTTTAACATGGATAAAAGGATTCAAGAAGCCTAAATTCCAATACGATTTTTTAATTGTTTGACTAATTCAATTAATAGCAAGAAAGAGCCACTAATTTATTGTGGCTCTTTTCATTTTAATCTTATTTAAAGTAACAGTTTCCCTCCTAGCAAGGAAGGATTAAGGGAGGTGTAAAAATTAATCCATTGTGGTAACAAATAATACACCCCTTACTCCCCTCTTAGTAGAGTGGAAACTCATACCTACTCAATTTCTCAAAATAGCACCCTAAATTCAAGCTTCAAATACATATATAATCATATATCTTATGTAAATTTGCACCTCAATTTTCACGATAATGTATAGAAGTCATAATTGCGGCGAATTAAGAGCTGCACATATTAATACAGAAGTTACTCTTGCAGGGTGGGTACAAAAATCTAGAGATAAAGGTTTTATTGTTTGGGTAGATTTAAGAGACCGTTACGGCATTACACAATTGGTTTTTGACGAAGAGCGCACTTCTAATGATTTAATTCAACAAGCTCAAAACTTAGGTAGAGAATTTGTAATTCAAGTTAAAGGGAAAGTAATTGAGCGTGCTTCAAAAAATGTAAACATCCCAACTGGAGATATTGAAATTTTAGTTTCAGAATTAAATATTTTGAATGAAGCTTTATTACCACCTTTTACTATTGAAGACAAAACTGATGGTGGAGAAGATTTAAGAATGAAATATCGCTATTTAGATATTCGCCGAAATCCTGTAAAAAACAGTTTAATTTTTAGACATAAAGTTACTCAAGAAGTAAGAAACTATCTTTCAAAAGAAGGATTTATAGAGGTTGAAACGCCTTATTTAATTAAATCTACTCCTGAAGGTGCGCGTGATTTTGTAGTGCCTTCAAGAATGAATGAAGGGCAGTTTTACGCATTACCACAATCGCCACAAACCTTTAAACAATTGTTGATGGTTGGTGGTATGGATAAATATTTCCAGATTGTAAAATGTTTTAGAGATGAAGATTTACGAGCTGACAGACAACCAGAATTCACACAAATAGATTGTGAAATGGCGTTTATCGAACAAGAAGATATACTTAATGCTTTTGAAGGATTAACACGTCATTTACTAAAAGAAGTAAATGGTGTTGAAGTCGATAAATTCCCGCGACTACTATACGATGATGCCATGCGTTTATATGGAAATGATAAACCAGATATTCGTTTTGGAATGCAGTTTGGAGAACTAAACGGAGTTGCTCAACATAAAGATTTTAATGTATTTAATTCGGCTGAATTAGTAGTTGGTATTGCTGTTCCTGGCGGAAATACTTTTACAAGAAAAGACATTGACAAATTAATTTCTTGGATAAAGCGCCCGCAAGTTGGAGCCTTAGGCATGGTGTATTCGCGTTGTAATGATGATGGCTCTTTCAAATCTTCAGTAGATAAATTCTACGACCAAGACGATTTAGCAAAATGGGCAGAAGTTACAGGTGCAAAAGCAGGCGATTTAGTTTGTGTGCTTTCTGGCGATAAAAACAAAGTAAGAGCGCAATTAAGTGCCTTGCGAATGGAATTAGCAGAACGTTTAGGTTTACGTAAACCAGACGAATTTGCACCACTTTGGGTTATGGATTTTCCTTTATTAGAATGGGATGAGGATACAGAGCGTTACCACGCCATGCACCACCCATTTACCGCTCCAAAACCTGGACAATTAGAATTATTAAAATCAGACCCTGGCGCTGTAAAAGCAAATGCGTACGATTTAGTATTAAATGGTAATGAAATTGGTGGAGGTTCTATAAGGATTCATGACAAAGAAACACAATCCTTAATGTTCGATTATTTAGGGTTCACACCTGAAGAAGCCAAAGCTCAGTTTGGTTTCTTAATGGATGCATTCCAGTACGGCGCACCACCTCACGGTGGTTTAGCATTTGGATTGGATAGACTAGTTGCTATTTTAGGCGGACAAGAAACCATTCGTGATTTTATTGCATTCCCTAAAAACAATTCGGGTCGAGATGTGATGATAGACGCTCCTGCTCCAATTGATGATGAGCAATTAACAGAATTAAGCCTAAAACTTAATTTAAAATCATAAAAATCAAATCCCGCTAATGCGGGATTTTTTGTTACTTTTAGTTTATGAAAAATGTATTTCTAGTATTTGTATTGATGTTTTCAACACTTTCCTTTTGCCAAATATTGGCTGGAAAGCAATTACTAGAAAAAGCAATCCAATACCACGACCCAAATGGAAACTGGGACACCTTTAAAGGCAATTTATCCATAACCATGGAAATTCCTGAGAAACCAAATAGAGATAGCGAGATTTCAATTGATTTACCTAATGAATTCTTTTCAGTTAAATCAATTATAGACGATAATACTTCAGAATATATCATCAATAAAGATAGTATTACTATAATTTTCAATGGCGACAAAAACCTTTCAAAAGACATTTTAGAAAAATACCGACTTTCCAAAAAAGAGCCAAACTATTTCAAAATTATTACACTTATTTATATGGTTTACCTATGAAATTAAAAGACCCGGGTACCATAATTCACGATAAAGTTGAAACTAAAACCTTCAAAGGAAAAGACTATTGGGTTTTAAAAGCAACCTACAATGAAGCTGTTGGCAAAGATATTTGGTACTTTTATTTCAATAAAGATACTTACACCATGGAAATCTATCAGTTTTTTCATGATGAATCAAAAAACGATGGCGAATACATTTTATTAACTGAAGAAGAAACCATCAATGGCATAAAAATGCCAAAAAACAGAGCTTGGTATGTCAATAAAGATAATAAGCATTTAGGCATCGACATCTTAAAACCATCGAAATAAAACATATGGGTTTTAAAAAAATACTTCGTAAATTTTTAATTTGGAAATACAAGCATATTTCCGAACGGCAATTTATATACATGCTTAGTATTCTCGTTGGTTTTCTAGCAGGAATGGGTACGGTAATGTTAAAAAACTTAACTCATACCATTCGCTCACTTTTTGGAGATTATGTATTTAAAGATTATCAAACATCGCTCTATTTTGTACTTCCAATAATTGGTTTATTACTTGTTTACATCATCAAACAAACATGGTTAAAAAAACACATTGGCCATGGTATTTCTACAACACTCCATGCAATTTCAAAACTTAACGGTATTATTCCAAGATATAATATCTATGCAGCTTTAATTACTGCGCCTTTAACCGTTGGTTTTGGTGGTTCGGTGGGACTACAAGGACCAGCGGTAAGCGTTGGTGCTGCATTAGGATCTAATGCGGCTAGATTATTTCATATGAATACTAAAACAAGGATGCTACTTATAGGTTGTGCTGCTGCAGGCGCTATGGCATCTATGTTTAAAGCACCAATTGCGGCTATTATTTTTGCCATAGAAATTTTTAGTTTAGACATAGCTTTTGCTTCACTTGTACCACTTTTATTAGCATCAGTTTCAGCAGTTATAACTTCATATTTTTTCTTAGGAACAGATGTTTTATTGCGATTTGAACTCATAGATAAATTTCAAATAAATGACATTGGTTTTTACACCGTTCTAGGTATTGTTACTGGTTTAATGTCGGTATATTTTTCAAAAGTGTTTTTGGAATTACCAATTTTTTAAACGTTTTGAAAGTCGTGCAAAACGTTTATTAATTGGAGGTTTAGCCATTGGCACTATGCTTTTTATAATTCCACCACTTTATGGGGAAGGTTACGGCATTATGAATAATCTTTTAAAAGGCGACCATTTAGCAGCCATTGGCAACACGCCATTCAATTTAGATTTAGAAAACATTTGGATTGTTATCATCTTACTTTTAGGCATTGCTATTTTTAAAGCCATAGCTATGACTACCACATTTGGTGCTGGTGGTGTTGGTGGTGTTTTTATTCCAACATTGGTTATGGGTAGTGCTTTAGGAAATGCCTTTGCCAAAATAATCAATAATTTAGGCTTGGATTTTCATGTTTCAGAATCTAATTTTACTTTAATTGGGATGACGGGCTTAATGGCAGGAGTATTACATGCACCACTTACTGCAATTTTCTTAATAGCCGAAATTACAGGTGGTTACGAATTATTTGTACCCTTAATGCTGGTTGCCGCAATATCATTTTCCATAACAAAATATTTCATTTCGCATTCTATTTACACATTAAAATTAGCAGAACGCGGTGAGTTAATCACACATGACAAAGATAAAAATGTACTAATGATGTTGGAAATAGATAAAGTGATTGAAACAAATTTTATCATCTTAACACCAGAAATGAAACTTCGAGAGGTACTAG
The DNA here is from genome assembly GCF_055808955.1 of Jejuia sp. G7-7. Taxonomy (NCBI): domain Bacteria; kingdom Pseudomonadati; phylum Bacteroidota; class Flavobacteriia; order Flavobacteriales; family Flavobacteriaceae; genus Jejuia; species Jejuia sp. G7-7. Next base: position 1,352,624 of record NZ_JBVVSZ010000002.1, on the reverse strand, counting down.
AAAACGCTGTGGCAAAATCATCACGAAACCACTTCCCTGTGGTAAATAAAAAACATGAATTTTTGGGTGTTATCCGTTTAGATGACATACGCCATATGATGTTTAATACCGAACTTTACGATAAAGTAGATGTTGAAAGTTTAATGCATGCTGATCATGGAATTATCAATTATGATGAGGATTCTATGAACGACATCATGAAAAAATTTAAAACTAGCGGCGCATGGAATTTACCAGTCATCAAAAATGGAAAATACTATGGTTACATCTCTAAATCTAAGCTACTTACCGCTTATAGACGCCAATTAATCAATGTAACGCAGTAAATAAATGAAAAACCTTGAGGTAACTACAGACCCAAAAGTAGACGTAGTTTTCAATAACTACCCAGAAGATATCAAAGAAAAATTGCTATATCTCAGAACACTAGTTATAGAAACTGCTGCAGAACTAGAAAACGTTTCACACCTCGAAGAAACCCTAAAATGGGGTGAACCAAGTTACATCACAAAAATTGGCAGTACATTACGCATTAATTGGAAATCTAAAGTAAAAACACAATATGCCATGTACTTTAAATGTACTAGCAAATTAGTTACCACATTTAAAGTAATTTACAAAGACATTTTTAAATTTGAAGGTACACGTGCCATAGTCTTTAATTTAGAAGACGAAATCCCAAAAGCAGCACTAAAAAATTGTATTAAAGCAGCCCTAACCTATCACAAAGTAAAACACCTACCAACTTTAGGCATATAAACACATGAAATACCTCATTCTAGTTCTATTTTTAGCATCAGCAGGGTTAATCATCGCAGGATTAACAATCACTTCTGAAAATTCACAAAAGTTAATTGGCTCTGGTGTAGCATTACTTTTCTTAGTCGTTTTTCCGTTGTTTTCTTATTACCGTTGGAAAGATAAAGACCCAAAAGACTACATGCTCACAAAAGAAAATTTAGATAAAATGAGAGAAAATCAACATAGTAAAAAGTATTAATATTTGGGCGTTACCACAAAGGTTGGGCTTTCCGTTCCAAGTCCTCGCTCGTACTTCGCTGTGGGCTTTCCTCTGCAATCCCTAACGCGGGGTCAGTCCGCTGTAGGTAGTACTCATTAGCAAATGAGTGGTATGTTTAAATAGACCCTATCTCGAAAAAGCTGGCACAAACTTTAAAAAGTTAATAATTCCTTCCCTTATTAAGGGAAGGTGGATTTCAATTCCCTAGAATTGAAAGACGGAAGGGTTGAAAATAGAACTTAATTCAAATTACGCCTCAAAATAAAAAAACGCTTCAACAAATCCCCAGCTTCATCCCCCATAACACCACCCTCAATCTTAGTCTTAGGATGTAACTTCGTTTTCAAATTGATGCAACCACGTTCAACATCCCTAGCACCATAGACTATTCTAGAAATCTGACTCCAATATAAAGCCCCAGCACACATTTGACAAGGTTCTAAAGTAACATACAAGGTACAATCCTTAAGATATTTACCTCCTAAAAAATTAGCAGCAGCGGTAATGGTTTGCATTTCTGCATGTGCGGTAACGTCGGTTAGAGTTTCGGTTAAATTATGTCCGCGAGCAATAATTCTGTTATCAATAACAATTACAGCACCCACAGGAATTTCTCCTTTTTCAAAAGCATATTCAGCTTCCTGAAACGCTTTTTTCATAAAATAGACATCGTCAAAAGGTTCTATCATAGTCACAAAAATACAATTTCAAATTACTTCGGCAAGAAGTTTGATAAGTTAATGGAAAGCTATTAACCCATGAAAACATACTATTCAATTTCAATTCCAAAACCATGTCATGAAGATTGGAATACAATGTCGCAGCGCGAAAAAGGTAAATTTTGTAGTTCTTGCTCAAAAACTGTGATAGATTTTACCAAAATGAATACAAACGCTATTCAAGATTTTATTCATGAAAACAGACAGAATAATATCTGCGGTCATTTTAAGCAAACACAGTTAAATAGTATTAATTTACATGTGCCATCCAAAGTTTTGGAACAACATTATAACTTTCATAAGTTATTCTTACTTGTTTTGTTAATTACAATGGGCACTACGCTTTTTAATTGCACTCATAAAAATGGCACTTCACAAAAAATAGATAGTATAGAAGTGATTGACACTTTAAATCAAAATAAGGTTATTAATATTACAAGTGGTTTACCTAGAATAGAAAAAACAGATGCTATTCCAGAAAAAACCTGTTCATCTTCAAAAGATAAATCTGAGAAAAACATAATTGAAGAAATTCATACTGATGGCGAAATGATTATAGAAATTGTTGGAGACATAGAAATTCAAGAACCTGAAGTCAATATAGATTCATTAGATATTATTGGACCTCCATGGTGTCCTAGTCCAAAAAAAGAAGGTAACGATGTACCTTTAGTAGTTGGTTTCATTTCTGTTGAAACTCCCCCAGAATTTAAAAACACACCAATACACTTAACAAAATCAGAAAAGAGAAAATACTTTTCAAAAGGAATATCAGAAGTTGTAACTAAAAACTTCAATACAAATATTTACTCCAATTTAAAAAGGAAGACAGAGAGTAAACACTCAATTCAAAATAGATACAAAAGGAAAAATTACTGACATAAAAGTTAGAGCACCGCATCCATTAATCGAAAAAGAAGCAAAGCGAGTTTTGAAACTTCTACCACAATTTATTCCTGCAAAACAAAAAGGAAAACCTATAAATATGATTTATACTTTACCAATTATTTTCCAAGCAGAAGAATAATAAATTCTTGTACTTTTGTTTCGTGCAAGAAAGCCTTTTACAACATATAAATACACCCAAAGAACTCCGTCTTTTAAACCAAAAAGACCTACCTCAACTTGCTCAAGAATTACGTGAATTCATTATCAATATTGTAGCGACCAAAGAAGGGCATTTAGGTGCAAGTTTGGGCGTTGTAGAATTAACAATTGCACTACATTACGTATTTAACACCCCAGAAGACTTGTTAATTTGGGATGTTGGTCATCAAGCTTACGGACATAAAATATTAACAGGTAGAAAAGATAATTTTCACACCAACAGGCAATTGGGCGGCATAAGCGGTTTCCCAAAACGAAGCGAAAGTGAATTTGATGCATTTGGTGTTGGACATTCCTCAACCTCCATTTCGGCAGCATTAGGAATGGCAATTGCTTCGAAATTAAAAGGAGAAAACAAACACCACATTGCAGTAATTGGAGACGCTTCCATAGCTAGTGGGATGGCATTTGAAGGTTTAAATCACGCTGGTGTAACAGATGCCAATCTATTAGTAGTTTTAAATGATAACGCTATTGGCATCGACCCGAGCGTTGGCGCATTAAAACAATACTTAACCAATGTTAAAAAAGGGACTCAAAAACGAAATAATATTATTGAAGCCTTAAACTTTGACTATTCAGGGCCTATTGATGGTCATGATATACATACGGTTATTTCAGAATTAGAACGTTTAAAAACCGTTAAAGGCCCAAAGTTATTGCACATCATAACTACAAAAGGCAAAGGCTTAAAACAAGCTGAAGACGACCAAGTAAAATACCATGCTCCTGGGAAATTTGATGCCAAAACTGGAGATTTGGCTGTAAAATCCAATAAAGTACAGCCCCCAAAATATCAAGATATTTTTGGACATACCATTGTTGAACTCGCCAAACTAAATAAAAACATTGTGGGTATTACTCCTGCGATGCCAACAGGAAGTTCGTTAAAATATATGATGAATGAAATTCCAGAGCGTGCTTTTGATGTTGGCATTGCCGAACAACATGCCGTTACATTAGCTGCAGGTATGGCAACACAAGGTTTAGTGCCTTTTTGTAATATTTACTCAACGTTTTTACAACGTGCTTACGACCAAATAATTCATGATGTGGCGCTACAAAAACTACCTGTTATTTTTTGTTTAGACCGATCTGGTTTAGTGGGAGAAGATGGTGCAACACATCATGGGGTTTTTGATTTAAGTTATTTAAGTTGTATCCCAAACCTCATCATTTTTGCACCACGAAATGAAATTGAATTGCGCAATATCATGTACACCGCACAATTAGGTTTAGAGCAACCTATCGCCATTCGCTATCCGAGAGGTAGAGGTGTTACTTTAGATTGGAAACAGCCTTTTTCTAAACTAGACATTGGAAAAGCAGTACAACTTAAAAAAGGAAACAACCTTGCAATATTAAGTATTGGTGCAATTGCAAAAAATGTTTCGGAAGCTATTGAGGATTTGGATGTGTCGCATTACGATATGCGTTTTGTAAAACCTTTAGATGAAAAACTATTGCATACTATTTTTGAAACCTACAAAACGATTGTAACTATTGAAGATAATAGTATTAAAGGTGGGTTTGGAAGTGCTGTTTTAGAATTTTCTTCAGAACATAATTATAAAAACACCATTAAAACCTTAGGTATTGCTGATGCTTTTGTGGAACATGGGAGTGTTGAGGAATTGCAAAAATTGGCTGGGTTAAATCCTGAAAAATTAAAGAAAACCTTTGAAGAATTTTTATAAGGTTTTTGATATAAATAGTGAATTTAATCCCATGTGGCTTCTCGATACAATTTTTCCTTATCTGCGTTTCGAAAAAATCACTTGAAGTAATATCGAATATTAATTTATCTTATGTCAGTTCAAGTACTACAACACAAGAGCAGTATATGGAGAACCAATTAAATAACTAAAATGCTTATCTTCATACTATGAAAAAACGGATTTTTATAATTGCTCTTATTATTGTTGCTTTAACATTCCTAGTATTTCAAGTTTTTAATTCAACTGAAGCTACTGCCATTGAAAACACCAACATAAATTCCGAATTCGACTCACTTGTTTGGTCTGATGAGTTTGTGGATAATGGTGCTATTGATACAACGAAATGGTTTCATCAAACTAAACTTCCACCCCATGGGAGTTGGTATAATAATGAAGTTCAGCATTACACCAATAGAGTTGATAATTCATTTGTAAAAGATGGGTTTTTACATATTGTAGCAAAAAAAGAAACCTTTGAAGACCAAGGGCAAACCAAAGCATATACCTCAGCGAGATTAAACTCAAAATTTGCATTACCTATGGTCGCATTGAGGTTAGGGCAAAATTACCAACAGGCATTGGTACATGGCCTGCCATTTGGATGCTCAATAAAACCATTAATGAAAAAGGGGCGTATTGGGAAACTCAAGGTTTTGGAAGCTCTAGTTGGCCCAATTGTGGAGAGATTGACATTATGGAACATTGGGGCAGTAAGCAAAATCTTGTGCAAAGTGCACTACATACAGGTGCTAGTTATGGCGATTTGGTTAAAAACTTAGGCGGTAGAACTACAGAGAATGTCTCTAACGAATTTCATGTGTATGCTTCGGAATGGACTGAAGAAAGTATTACATTTAGTGTTGATGGTATTACACATTATACTTACAACCCAAAAACCAAAACAAAGGATACATGGCCATTTACAACCGATCAATATTTACTACTAAATATTGCCATTGAACCTAAAATTGATTCGTCTTTTATTGAAGGTGCTATGGTTGTGGATTATGTTAGGGTGTATCAGTAATTTTGAGGTATTCCTAGCATTCTTTTTTACTTCATAAAAAACATACTTGAATCTTGAAAAAAAACCCCAGCAAACACACCCCGCGTTAGGGATTGAGGTATTTGTTGAAGCTCCCCGACGCAGGAGGGAGCGACTGCCGAAAGCCCGACCCGACCTTAGGAGGGGAACGCCCAAATTTTTATTTAAGACCGAATTTAATTAGAAACTACTTTTTTAACTCTAACGCCTTTATTAGTAATAAGCTTTACAAATAACATTTGTTTACTACGGTTTGTTAAATTGAGTTTTGTGGTAGATTGAGAACCACTTGCATAATTTTTATTTACAATACTTTTAATTAATGTGCCTTTAAGATCATATAATTGAATGGCAACATCGGTTTGATAATCAAAAGAATAATTAATAAACAACTCTTCTTCAAATGGAATAGGATACATTGTAAAGTTAGTGTTACTGTCCACAGAAGTAACGTTTAAGGTTGAACTTTCAAAATTCGCTATGTTTATGTTTACATTGGTTATGTTTGAGGTATAAGGACCCGAGCCATCATGAAACGAATCAAAAAAACGTGCTGTTAAATTACTACCCCCTACATATTTTTTATTTAAAACACCTACCCAGTTTAGAGTTGTTGCATTACCATTATCCATTGCCCCAAAAGTGGCTTTACTAAGGCTTTTTAATATATCGCTACCCCCATCATTTAATTCTAATTCAATAGTGCTTGACCAGGCTGTATTTCCTGTTCCTACAAAATCTGCTGAGACTTGGTAGATTAAATAATCTCCCATAATACCTGTTGTTGTTAATGGTACAGATACTCCTGAGGTTCCGCTTGTAAGCGTACCTGCATCAAAACTTGAAAAAGATTGAGGGTTTACTTTTGAAATAGTAATTACTACATTGGTTATATTAGAGGTATATGGCCCTGAGCCATCATGAAACGAATCAAAAAAGCGCGCAGTTAAATCATCGCCACCTACATATTTTGTGTTTAATACCCCTGTCCAATATAATGTTGTAGCATTCCCGTTATTCATTGACCCAGAGGTTGCTTCACTAAGATCTTTAAATGTATTACCACTCCCATCATTTAATTCCAATTCAATACTATTTGACCAAGCTGTATTTCCTGTTCCTACAAAATCTGCTGAGACTTGGTAAATTAAATAATCTCCTGTTACCCCAGTTGTAGTAATTGGAACAGATACTCCTGAGGTTCCGCTTGTAAGGGTACCAGCGTCAAAGCTTGTGAAAATATGAGAGTCTGCCTGAGAAATAGTAATGACGACATTGGTTATATTAGAAGTGTACGGTCCTGAGGCATCATGAAACGAATCAAAAAAGCGTATTGTTAAATTATTACCTCCAACATATTTTTTGTTTAATATCCCAGTCCACTCGCAACGTTGTGGCATTCCCGTTATCCATTGCTCCAGAAGTTGCTTTACCAACGTTTTTAAATATGTCGCTGCCTCCATTATTTAATTCCATTTCAATGGTGCTAGACCAAGCTGTATTTCCTGTTCCTGCAAAATCTGCTGAGACTTGGTAGATTAGATAATCTCCTGTTACCCCAGTTGTAGTAATTGGAACAGATACTCCCGATGTTCCGCTTGTAAGTGTACCCGCATCAAAACTTGTGAAAGTATGTGATTGAGCATGGGTAATAGCGATACTTATCAAAAAGAGCAACAACGCTAATGACTTAGAAATATTAATGTGTAAACATTCAAGCATCTCTTTGGAATAAAAATTCACTTGAGAAAAAATTAATGTAAAAGGTTTAAAAGTAAAAGTGTTCATATAGATTTGGGTATAAATGGTTGATATTAATCCTTAAATAAATTTAAATATCCTATATAATAAGTAAAGTATAAGATATTTATTACAAACAATAAATGTACGAATTAATTTTAAACAATAGTGAATTTACTGTCATTTATAAACACTTTTAATTTATGCTTTATATAACTAAGCAAGATCATTTTAGACTATCCATTACTCTTTTCTTAAGAGTATTAATACCTTAAGATTACATCTCATTAGGCAACTCCAAAATTCTTGATTCAATTTAGATAATAATTAAATCACTCAAAATGACTTCTTCTTAAAACGTAACGCCTTCAATCTTCTTAAAATTCTGGATGGCTTTACTATCGGAAAGTAACGATACGTAATGGCAAACTGCAAGTAAGCGCTGGTATAAATCGGCATCGTTAAAATTGATGGTTTCAGGTAAACGTTTTAAAATTAAGGCGTTGTAGTTAGATGCGTTACCATGAAAGTTGTTGTTTACGGCGGCTGTGTAGACACTCAATAATTTATTAATGATTTGGTAGCCAGCGATTTCTTTATCGATAACTTCTTCGGATTGGTAAATGTTTTCGACACTTATTTTAATAATATCCTTTATTTGCGCATCGTACTTACTTTTATCTAAAAGGGCACAATTAAATTTATCGCTTAAAATATCATCTTCATACTTCATGAAAATATCTACGGCATCATTAATTAATGCGCCAATGGCGAGTGCGCGTAGGTACCCAATGCGGTCTTCTTTATTCGAAAGTGCATAATAATTCTCGGGTATGATGTTCTCTCTGATAACTTTTGAAAGATATTCGAGTGCAAATTCTTCTTGAATGAGACCGAGATTGATACCATCTTCAAAATCTATAATGGTGTAACAAATATCATCGGCTGCTTCCACAAGATATGCTAATGGATGGCGGGAATAACTGGTGTCTTTTTCACTACGTTTTTGTAATCCTAGCTCGTTGGCAACATTAATAAAGGCTTCTTTTTCTGTTTGGAAAAATCCATATTTTTTGTCGGCTATATGCTTTGTTGGTTTTTTAGGTAATGATTCCTTTGGGTATTTTGTGAAGGCGCCTAGAGTTGCGTAACTTAAACGTAATCCGCCTTCTCGCCCAGCCCTACTTTGAGTTAAGATTTTAAAACCGTTTGCGTTGCCTTCAAAATCACAAAGGTCTTGATATTGTTTATCCGATAATTCGGTTTTATATTTTTTCCCTTCTCCAGATTTAAAAAATTCGCCTATTGATTTTTCTCCTGAATGTCCGAATGGTGGATTCCCTATATCGTGCGCTAAAGCTGCTGTGGCAACTATGGCTCCAAAATCGTTGGCTTGATACCCGTGTACATTTTGTAAATGCGGATGTTTTTCTAGTATTTTCTGCCCTACTTTTCTACCCAAAGACCGCCCAACAACGCTTACTTCTAAACTGTGGGTTAAGCGGGTGTGTACAAAATCGGTTTGTGATAGCGGAATAACTTGTGTTTTGTCTTGCAGACTTCTAAATTCAGATGAAAATATAATACGATCGTAATCCACATCAAAGCCTAAACGGGTTTCGTCTTGTTCTTTTCTGAGTCGTTTATTGGTATCGCCAAAGCGTTTTAAGGAGAGTAGTTGTTCCCAGTTCATGGTATTTGTTTAAAGCAGGAGCAAGATAGTAAATTCATTAAAAAATGTATTGTAAAATCTCTTAACATTAGGATAACATTTTAATCATAGTTGTTTAATAATTTGGTAACACAAAATTATGGCTTCCAGATGTATTTTTGTTGTGTATTTAAGAATAACACATGAAACATATTACATACATAGCTCTCTTTTTTATTTCCGCATTATCATATGCTCAGGATTCAGGTTCTATAAATGGAAGCTTATTAGATTACGAATCTAATAACCAACCTTTAATATTTGCTAAAATTTCTATCAAAGAAACTGGTGCTGAAGTTTTATCTGATGAAAAAGGTGTTTTTAAGTTTGAAAATTTAAACAATGGGGAATATACTTTAGTAAGTAGTTTTACAGGTTACCAAACTAAAGAAACAAAAATAAAGGTTGCTTCAAACAAAATAGCCTCTACTAAGATAGTTTTAGAAGCAAGTACAATATCTTTAGAAGACTTAATGTCTACAATAGCTAGTGCTGATGTAAAATCAAGCACTATTACAAATAATTAGTTTAGTTAGTTAGCTATTATTATAGCTTGGTAAGCTGTAATAACGATAGTAAAAAAAGCTTTCACTATAAATGTGAAAGCTTTTTTTATGAACTAAAATAAATAACAAGTCTCTAATCTTGATTTATCAATACTATATGGACTGATGCTCAAACACATAATTTTCTAATGTTAAATTAATGTAACCACTTATAAAAAATAGTATAAAATAAGTAACATTAACCTAACACTTTTATTACAGTTCTTTAATCGTCCCATAACACATTCTTTACAATCTAGTAGTTTCTTTGCACCGAGAAATTAAGATAAATAATGAAACATATTTTACTATTATTACTCTTTACATCAGTTGTACTTCATGCACAAACTGGTTCTGTTAAAGGGAAATTGACAGACAAAGAATATAATAATGAGCCTTTAGCGTTTGCTAACGTATTAATTAAAGGCACAACTAAAGGTACAACATCAGACTTTGATGGGTTATATGAACTTACAGATTTAGATGCAGGAACCTACACCTTAATGTTTAGTTTTGTAGGTTATGAAACTCAAGAAATTGCTGTTACTATTATTGCAGGACAAGTAGCTGAAGTTAATGTGGCTATGAGTGCAAGTGCTGCCTCTCTTGATGAAGTTGTTATTACCACGACTACTAAACGTGAAAGTGAAACCGCATTACTATTAGAACAAAAGAAAGCTGTTGAAATTAAGCAAAGTATTGGCGCTGTAGAATTAGCCAAAAAAGGTATTAGTGATGCTGCTGGTGCAGTTGCAAAAATTTCGGGAGTTTCAAAACAGGAAGGCTCTAGTAATGTTTACGTTCGTGGTTTAGGCGATCGCTATTTGAATACTACTATGAATGGGTTATCATTACCTTCTAATGATGTTAGCAAAAAGAATATTGATCTTAACTTGTTTTCATCTGATGTTATTGAAAACGTATCTATAAGTAAAGCCTATTCTTCTAAATATTACGCAGATTTTGCTGCTGGAAACGTTGATATTTCCTCTAAAGATTATAAAGGTAATGGATTCTTCGATTTTGGTGTAGGGTCTTCATTTAACACAAATGCCATTGGAAAAGATTTTGTAAGAAGTGAGGGTACTGGTCACTTTGGATTCTACAATAGATACGCACACGACCCTTTTGCTGTTATTTTATCACATGGATTTGACCCTGTTGATGCTGGAACGCCAATTAACACAAGTTTTGGTGGTGCTTTTGGTAAATCTTTCAAATTTGAAAATGGTGCTAAACTTAGCTTTTACGCTACAGGTTCTTTTGAAAATGATTATCAATACCGAAGAGGTTCTAACGTAGATTATACTAACGTTGAGAAAAAAGCTTTTGAAGATGCTGAAGAATTTGAATATGGTACTACTACAACCGCAATGGCATCTATTATTTATAAGATAGATAATAACAGTACATTAAAATTCAATTCCTTATTCGTAAATAGTTCCTCAGATAAGGTTGGCTATTTCGGTATCGATGGAAAAGGTCGCAATAGAGATGCTATCGCGAATACAGATGAAGGATTCTTTCAACAAAATATTCAATTTAATGAAAACCTTATTTATGTAAACCAACTTACAGGAAAGCATAAATTTGATAAAATTGACCTTGATTGGGGTTTTGGGCACAACTTTGTAAATGCTCATGAACCTGACAGAAAGCGTTTAAGTTTTGAAAACTATCATTTTGCCTTAGATAATGATCCTACCACAAATCCTATATTCTATAGTAACGTAGATTTTGATAACCAACGTTATTTTCAAGATATTCAAGATGAGGAACTAAACGGACGTTTAAACCTTGCTTTTAAAGCAAACGAAAACATTAAACTTAATGTTGGTTATAATGCGAGATCTAAAGAACGTCGCTTTAACAATGTAAGATACGGGTATGATATTATTGACAATAGCGGTATTGCAGATGTTAACGATTTAAATAGCTTCTTCACTTTAGATAATTTAAATTTAACAAACAACCAAGGCACTTACGAGATTAAAGTGATTAAACCTTACCCAAATCTTGGTAATACAAACAGACCTGGGTTAGACGAAAATACCTATAAAGGTAAACTAGATATATATGCTGGTTATTTAAATGCTGAAATTAATCTAAGTGAAAAATGGTTGGTTATTCCTGGTGTGAGATTAGAGTCTTTCAATCAATTTATAGAATACGATGTAATTAACCTTGGTGTTAATGGTAATGACAATATTAGCGCATCTGATGTGTTACTTTTGCCAAGTATAAGTATAAAACACGCTTTAAACGACGACCAGAATTTACGTTTTTCTGCGAGTCAAACCATATCATTACCAGAGTTTAAGGAAGTTGCACCTTTTGTTTACGAAAGTGTATCACAGCGTATTGGTGGTAACCCAGATTTATTAGGACATAAAGATGGTTTTAACTATACCAACGTAAAAGATGTGTCTTACTCAAAAATATTAAACGTTGATTTAAAGTATGAATGGTTTGTAACTAAATCCGAATTAATAGCAGTCAGCGCATTTTACAAACAAATTGAAGACCCTATAAACCAAGTTGTGGCTTTTGATGCAACTGGTACTCAGCGTTTCTTTCGAACTGGAGATAAAGCTCAAATATACGGTATTGAAGCTGAACTTAGAAAAAACATCATCACGGACGAAAATGATGCACCTCAACTTTCATTTGGTGTAAATGCTACTTATATGCATACTGAGCAAGATTTATACAGCGATATTGTTGGAAGTAATTTCAATGTAAGTTTTGTTGAAAACAAAGAAGAATTACAAGGTGCTTCTCCATTAATTGTAAATGCAGATATTAGTTATTCGCCAACTTCATTCCAAACATACAAACCTATTGCAACATTAGCATTCTCATACTTTTCAGATAGAATTGATGCTTTAGGCTCTGGACTGCTTGGTAATGTTATTGAAAAAGGAGTTCCAACATTAGATTTTATTCTTAAAAATAAAATTGGTGAAGATTTCGAAATCAACTTTGCAGCAAAAAACCTGCTAAACCCGAATATCACTTACATAAGAGAAACTACACAAGGAAATATTGTGGTAACGTCTCCTAACGGAAAAGATGTATCAGACTATAAAAAAGGAATGAATATAGGATTACAATTAAAATACAAATTTTAAATAACGCATTAATAACAATAAAAAATAAATTTAGAAACGATGAAAAATAATTTATTATTAGGATTAGCAATTACAGCATTGCTTTTTAACTCTTGTTCAACTGATGATACTGCTGATATCATTATTAATGACAACGAGTGTAATTAACAACAATGGTGGTGGAAATACTGGTGGGTCTGGTGAAGAAATTGCAATTAGTGCCGCAGAATACTCTTCTGATTTAGTGCTAGATGCTGACAAAACGTATACAATTAGTGGTCCAGTAATTATGACCAATGGTGCAAATTTAATTATTGGAGAAGGTGTTACTATTAAAGCAGTAGCTACTGGTGCTGATGTTTACATTGCTATCTCTCAAGGTGCAAAAATTATTGCTAATGGTACAGCAGCTAAGCCAATTGTTCTTACCTCTGGTTCTGCAAATCCTGCAGCAGGTCAATGGGGCGGTTTAATCATCTTAGGAAAAGCCCCAATTAACTCTGTAACTGGAAACGCTACTGCAACTTCAGAAATTGGAAGTTTACCTTATGGTGGTACTGAAACTTCTGATAGTTCAGGAATTATCCGTTATGTACGTGTTGAATATTCTGGAGGAGCTGCTGATGGCTCTTCTGAAAACAACGGGTTCTCTTTTTACGGTGTTGGTGCTGGCACAACAGTAGATTACATTCAAGCTTACGAAGGTGCTGATGATGGTATTGAGTTTTTTGGTGGTAACGTTGAAGTAAACCATGCTGTTGTTGTGAATTGTCAAGATGATTCAATAGACTGGACTGAAGGTTTTACAGGGAAAGTAACTAACGCTTATGTAAAGCATGGCGCAGATCATGACAAAGGATTTGAATGTGATGGTTACAATACTGATATAGGAAATTTATCTAGCCCAAAATTTTGGTCTAAGCCAATTGTAAAAGATGTAACTATTGTAGGTTTAGGTTCCGCAACTGGAAACGAAGCTATTAGATTAAGAGCAGGTACTCAAGGTATTTTTGACAATGTATTAATTGAAGGTTTTGCTGAAGGTTTTGATTTAGATGGAGATGTTGGAGCAACTAGTGATAACCCAACTGGAACCGGAGTAATTAATGGAGATTTAGACGTTACCAATGTAACATTTACTGATGTAACTGTTCAGTTAAAAAATGATACAGGCGAAACTTTTACTGATGCTGATTTTATGACAGGGATTGGAAACGCAACAGGTACAGATTTTGCAACTTGGGGAACAGGTTGGACAAAGTAAGTAATATGATTTGAAAGCATAAAAAAGCATCCTAATATTAGGATGCTTTTTTGTGTTTTCACTTTGCTAAAATAAATTATAGCGAAGCAACATTATTTTCATAATTGACTTCCTTTTTAACTCCGTCAATCCAATAAATCCATTTGCCGACTTTTTTCCATTATCATAATTTGCAGAAACCGTTTTCTTGCCTTCTGTGTTAAAGCTTAACCAAACACCTTGAAGTTTACCATCTGCTGTGTAAGATCCTGTTTGACTTACAACACCATTGTCATGATAATAAACAACATCAATTAAATTTGTGTCTTTATTAAGTTTTAATTCTCTTTTTTGCTCTTGAGCAAAAGATACCACAGTAATTAAAAAGGCAAAAACGAAAAATAACTTCTTCATAATTATGGGGGTTTTTAACATTATACTCCAAAGATAAAAAATAGCTAACATTTACACAACATTTACATAACATTAAATTAACATTAAAATCACAAACAATTGATAGATAGGTATTTATATTTAAAGATTTAACATTGGAATATTAATGATTACTTAATATTGAGGTTACATTAAGATTACTTAAAATGGCGATATTTGTAGTGTCTTAAGACAAAACCAATTAGTATTTCATATAACAATTAGTTTTTGTCGACTACATTATCATGATTTCTAATGAGACTGCTTTGGCCAAGGCAGTCTTTTTTTATTAAATAATTTAACAATAAGGAAACATTAGACTCATATAATAGTAAGTTATTTGCACTCGACAAAAACTAATATAATTCTAATGAAATTTAAATTTTTTTAGCGCTATGTTTTAGTGCTATACTCTCAGTAAAATCTCAAGAAATTAGTGATACCTCATTTGGAAAAGGTCTCATCAATTTTACTGCAAAAGATAGTTCGTTTAGTATAAAATTTGCGCCTCGGTTTCAAATGCGTTACGTATCCTCATGGGATCATGATGGCAATCAATATGGTCCAGCAGAACACAATTTTATTATTCGCCGTGCACGTTTAAAGTTTGACGGTTTTGCTTATAGCCCGAAATTAAAATACAAAATTGAGTTAGGACTTTCTAACCGCGATTTATCTGGTGGAAACCAATTTAACCGCAATACACCACGTTATATTCTTGATGCTGTTTTAATGTGGCACTTTGCCAAAAATTGGGAGCTTTGGGCTGGCCAAACTAAATTACCAGGTAACGTTGAACGTGTAATATCTTCAGGTAACCTTCAACTTATAGACCGCTCATTACTTAACAGTCGTTTTACTTTAGACCGTGATATAGGTGTTCAATTACGTCATAAATTCTATTTAGGAGATAATTTTTTAATACGTGAAAAAGTTGCGCTCTCTCAAGGAGAAGGCAGAAATGTAACCGAAGGGAATGAAGGAGGCTTACAATATACCGGTCGTTTAGAACTTTTACCATTTGGAGCTTTTAAATCTAAAGGCGATTATAGTGCTTCCGATTTAAAAAGAGAAGAAACCCTAAACTATCATTAACATTCACTTATAACTTTAATGAAAATGCAGTTAGAGAAAGAGGGTTTGCTGGCGATTATATGATCAGAACAGATGGTTCTATTTTCGAAACTGATCAAACAACTATATTTGTAGATGCTATGTATAAGCATAATGGTTTTTCATTTATGGGTGAGTATGCAAAACGTACTGCTGATGCACCAATAGCTCTTGAGGCAGATGGTGTAACGCCCACTCGGAGACATCGTGCTAACAGGTAATGCATTAAACTTACAAGCTGGATACTTATTTAAAAGCAATTATGAGATTGCCGGTAGGTTCACAACTTTAGATTATGAAGCAATTACAAATGCACTTCCTGTAAAACAATATACTTTAGGCTTTAATAAGTTTGTTCATGGACACAAATTGAAAGTACAAAGCGATATAAGTTATACATCCCTTGATGGTAACGATGATAATATTACATTTAGATTAGGATTTGATTTCCATTTTTAAATCATAACATTTAGGTAACTTTATACTCAAGTAGTATAATGATATTTGCAAACTTATTTTAATTAAAAAAATTATGGATAATATTTATTTATTAATGCTAATTGCAATAACTACACTAGCTGTATTTGATATTATTGTTGGTGTAAGTAATGATGCTATTAATTTCCTTAATTCTGCAATTGGTTCTAAAGTATTGTCTTTAAGAACAATAATGATTGTTGCTAGTTTAGGTATTTTTATTGGAGCCGTTTTTTCTAGCGGAATGATGGAGGTAGCCAGAAAAGGTATATTCGTTCCAGCACAATTTGAGTTTGGAGAGATTATGCTAATTTTTATGGCTGTAATGATTACCGACATTTTACTATTAGACTTCTTTAACACACTTGGGCTTCCAACATCAACAACTGTTTCAATTGTGTTTAATTTATTGGGAGCTGCTGTAGTAATGTCATTAATTAAAATTAGCCATTCTGAAACTGAAACCTTTGCAGATTTAGTCAACTATATAAACACAGAAAAGGCTATTACAATTATCTCAGGTATTTTGTTGTCTGTTGTTATTGCTTTCTCTGTAGGTGCACTTGTACAATGGGTTTCTAGACTTATTTTTACATTTAATTACGAAAAAAGAATTAAGAATTTTGGAATCATCTTTGGTGGTGTTGCACTTACTGCAATTACTTACTTTATCTTTTTAAAAGGACTTAAAGGCACTCCTTATTACAAAGAATTAAAAGGATTATTAGAAGGAAATGAGATATATACCATTCTAGGAAGTTTTGTGTTCTGGACATTGTTTTCATTTATATTCGAAAAATTAACTAAAAAAACCGTACTACTTGTTGTAATTGCAGTTGGTACATTTGGATTAGCTTTAGCATTTTCTGGAAACGATTTAGTAAACTTTATTGGTGTTCCTATGGCAGCTTATCATTCTTATGAAGCTTGGATTTCCGGAGGTATGGATGTAGCCATGTCTATGGAAGTTTTAGATAAGAAAGTACCTGCAGAACCTGTATTACTTTTTATTGCAGGTACTATTATGGTATTAACACTATGGTTTTCTAAAAAAGCAAAAACAGTTGCTGAAACAGAATTAAGCTTATCGCGTCAAGGTGAAACGCATGAAAAATTTGAACCTAATTTATTATCTAGATCAATTGTAAAAGGATCCACTCAATTATCTAACTACTTTGGTGTTCTTTTCCCAAAATCAGTTCAGAATAGGCTTGCTAAGAGTTTTGACAAACCTGAAGTGGTTTTAACCAAAGATCAAAGTATAGATGCCCCTGCATTTGATATGATTAGAGCATCTGTAAACTTAATGGTAGCTGGTGTATTAATTGCAATTGCTACCTCAATGAAATTACCATTATCTACAACTTATGTTACTTTTATGGTAGCAATGGGAACTTCTTTAGCAGATAAAGCTTGGGGAAGAGAAAGTGCCGTATATAGAGTTGCTGGTGTATTAAACGTAATTGGCGGATGGTTTGGTACTGCTCTTGGAGCATTTATTGCTGCAGGAATTGTGGTATTTTTAATCAGTTGGAATCCTAAAGTAATGATACCAATTTTATTGCTTTTAACTGCAATTTTATTATACAGAAATTACAAATCTCATAAAAACAAATCGACTAAAACACCAGATGCTGATAGTTTAAAAACAACTGGCAGTAGATCTGTACAAGGTGTTATTCTTGAAAGTGCTGGAAATATTTCTAATGTTGTAAAACGTGGAAATAAAATTTATTCTAATGCAGTAAATGGTTTATCTAAACAAGATTTAACTTTATTAAAAAAGAATAAAAAACAGGTTGACAAACTATCTGATGAAGTTGACAACCTACGTGATAATATCTTCTATTTTATTAAAAATCTGGATGAAACTAGTTTACGTGCTAGTAGTTTCTACATTAATATCTTAGGGTATTTACAAGATATGACACAATCTTTAGAATACATCTCAAGAGCTAGCCATAAACACGTTAATAACAATCATAAGAAACTAAAGTTTAATCAGATAAAAGAATTAAAGGAAGTAGACCAAGCACTAGAATTTTTATTTAATGATACCAGAAATGCTTTTGAAGCTGGAAACTTTGAAGATATAGGTAACATATTAAACCGAAAAGGCGACATATTTAATCTAGTATCGGAAAAAATCCAAAAACAGGTGGAGCGCACGCGAAGTGATGAATCTAGTCCTAAAAACACAACCCTTTATTTTGGGCTATTGTTAGAAACTAAAGATTTACTAACTGCTACCATGAATCTTTTAGAAGAGTATTATCAATCACATGATAGTTCTGTAGAACCAGCTACAATTGTAGATAGTTCTTTAGAAGATAATACTATTATAGATAAAGAAGAAACAGAAGAAAATTTATAAAGAACAATTGATCTAATTTAAAAAAGCACAGAAAATAAATATTTTCTGTGCTTTTTTGTTCTTGAAAACTAAAGAATATATTTAAAACTCTTTCTTACCAAATTCACTATCAATAAACTTAGACTTGTTACTTCCTTTCTTAAAAGTATAAGAGAGATTCAGCAACACCATATCAACTTCATAGATGTAATTTGTGGTTGTGAAAAACTCATTAGCCCTAAAGGTTGTGATGCGTTGCTCATTGGTATCTAACATTCCTAAATCTATATTTTGCCATTGCAATGTTGCCGTAAGTCTATCATTAAAAAATGATTTTTGGAACGTTAAGTTTGGTGAATAAAAACGGGAATCTTCGCCTTGTGCTGTATTTCTATCAGATAAATAATTGAATGTAAATTGTAAAGAAGCATTGTCCCAAAAACGCCACGTTGAATTCAAGTTAATAGAATATATAGTAGCATCAGTATTAATAGTTCTATTATCAAAACTACCATCAATGCTATAATTATAAATATTTGCTCCAATAAAATTAGTCCAATTTTTTGTTGGTTTTAATTGCGCACCAACCTCTAAACCAATGGCTTTTGCATTACCTACATTAGAGTAAATTCTGTTTAAAATAGTGTCATTATAAATGGTATTTACACGATTTACAACATTATCTACATGTCTAAAATATCCTGTTGCAAAAATGGAATTTCCGCCTTTTAAATCTTTAGTAATCCCTAATTCAACTAAATCTATAAACTCTGGTCTTAAATTTTTATCACCTTGCTCTAAAGTTTCAGAATGTTCGCGCTCTGCAAACGGATTCATTTTAAATGTAGAATTGCGTTCCACACGTTTACTATACGCTGCCTTAATTTTGGTTTTATCATTTATAGCATATTGAACGGAGGCCGAAGGGTACAGTTTTACGAAATCGTACAAAAGGGTTTCATCAACAGTATTGGTTTTATCTTTTAGCCTGAATTTTCTATCCATAACCTCTAATCGAGATCCTGCTGCATAGTCCCACTTACCTTTTTTTCCGGAAAGCTGCACATATCCTGAATGAATGGTACGCTCTAAATCCACTTCACTTGAAAATTCAGGAACCAATTCAAATTCATCATTAAAGTCGGTTCGTCTTTCATACACAAAATCTCCTGTATGTGATAAATCTCGATATTGGTAACCTGTTTCTAAAGTTCCAAAATCAAAAGGTTTTAATTTATAATCTAACTGAAAACGCACACCGTTTAAAGGATTATCGTTGGTATTAAATTCATCTTGAAATAATATAGAGCGATCTGGCTCTCCTAAATTTTGATTTACAGTTGGGCCACCTAATAAAGTATATTCGTATAGAAAAGAAGCTGATAATTCTGAAGCATTTGTAAAACTGTGTGTCCAATCAAAACTTCCCAACACAAAATCGCCTTTACGCTCTCTTAAGTTATGATTAAAATATTGAAACGTATAATCTCTATTAGTACTATTTGCTGGTGTAACTGAATGATTATCATAATACACAATATCTGCCAAACGTGCTTTACTACGTTTTCCTGCATAAAACCCTAATGAATAAGTATCTTTGGTACTTGGCGTAAAATCTACCGTAAACCGCCCGCTGTAATTGGTTTCATCAAAACTACGTTCTCCAGTAGATGGAAATTGGGTTTTTGTATCATTTATAATTGTAAAAACATCGCCTTCACGTCTGCCTCCTAAATCGTTTCTTTGGTAATTTGCTCCCAAAGAAATATTCCATTTATCGGTTCTAACATTATAAGTCGCATCAATACCATGGCGTTTATGCGATACATCGTTACCATAGGTTTCAAAAGAAGGCAATCCTCCTTTTATATTAATTTGACCAAAAGCACCATTAGCTGCACCTTTTTTGGTTAAAATATTAATAATCCCAGCTTTTCCTTCAGGGTCGTATTTCGCAGATGGAGCTGTTATAACCTCAACACGTTCTATAGCATTTGCAGGTAACTGCGCCAATAAATTACTAGCATCTCCTTGAATAGGTTTTCCATTTAATAATGCAACGAAACCTTTACTACCACGAACACTAATTTCTCCCTGACTATCCATACTTACTGAGGGTAAATTCCGAATAACATCAACACCTGATCCACCTTGAGCACTTTTAAATTTTGAGGCTTCAAAAACTTGACGGTCAATTTTATTAACTACAGTATTGCGTTCACCTTTAACAACAACTTCGTTTAACTGAGTTCCTAAAGCGAGTTGGATAATCCCTAAATCTATATTTTGGTTTGAACTAGTTATCGCAATAGATTCTACACGTTTTTTTTCATATCCTAAAAAAGAAACTTCAATATAATATGTCCCTCTTTTAACAGCATCTATTTTAAAGACACCTGTCTCGTTGGTAATCACACCTGCTACTAAACTCCCGTCTTGAATTTTATACAAGGCTGCAGTTGCGTATTCTAATGGTGTGTTTTGTTCGTCAACAACTTTTCCTTGTATTTGGGCTAACGCCTGAAAAACATTTAAAAAGCAGCATACTAATACCAAAGCGTATTTAATCTTTTGAGACATGTTCTATTCTATTTTAAGATTGTAATTAATGTGTGCAAATCTAGTAAAAACAATGTTTGTATTTTTTAAAAACAGTAATTATATACGGCTAAATATTATACATTAAAAACACACTTTTAGCACAAAAAAGGTTAACTATTTAGGATGTGTAGTTACAACCTAGTTTTACTTTCCACCATTTTCATCAAGCAATGAATCGTATTTGCCATATAATAATTCGGCAACATCAATTAGCTTTTTAATCATGTCATTTACGTTGGTGTAATCATTAAATAAAGATGATGCCATTTCAGCAGTAATTAAATCTTTTCTGATTAATTTATCTATCGAAGTATTGCTATGTCTAACATTAGCCTTTGCCTCTCTTTTAAGTTCTTTTAATTTGAGCGCATATTTTTCAGAATCGTCTTCAGTTCTAAATAGATGGATTACCCTTAAAACCTTTGTGGTTTTTTTCGATAACTGTCATATTCTTTTTTTAAATGCTTGTTATCAGAACTTAATACCAATGTTATATTTTTATTCAATTCTCTGGAATCTTTAAGTATTTCAACCATTTTTCTATTAGCTATCTTAATAGAAGTAATGGTTTTAACTTGCTTATCATTCAAGCTTAAAGTGCTTTCTGCCATAGAACTGTACCTAATAATTTCCCCATAGATTGTTTTAACTTTGGAATAATATAAGTCTTCAACATTAGTGTCAAAATCATTTGTAGATTTTTTAATTATCGTCTTCAACTTTTCATCAGATTTAATATCACCTCTATGAATATTTAAAGCATGAGCTACTATTTCAAACACACTTTTCTTAAAGAGGTAACGAGATTCTTTGAGTAATGCAGTAATTACAGTACTAGGAAATTTTAAAATAGCCTCATTAAGATATTTTGGTTCATGAACATCTTTACCCTTTTCTTTAAAGAATTGCAACAAAAAACGCTCCATTACCTTAATAAAAGGTAGCATTAAAACAACACCTAAAACATTAAATATGGTATGAAATAGTGCTAACTTTAATGTGTAATTTGTTGCTGCTATTTGCAAAACTTCCGATAAATTATTTACTAATCTAGCCAATGGGAATATAAAAATCATTGTCACTAGACCAGTTACTATATTAAAAACAAAGTGTCCTGCGGCAAGTCTTCTCCCGCACTATTTGACCCCAATGACCCTAAAACCGCAGTTATTGTAGTACCAACATTAGCACCTATAGCCAAAGCTAAAGCATTTTCATATTCTATTTGTCCTGCAGCTAAAGCTGTTAAAATTAATGCTAATGTTGCACTACTTGACTGTAAAATGGTAGTGATAATTATACCCAAACCAGTATAAATTAAAACGCCTAAAAATCCAGAAACCGCATATTGTGATAAATCAATATATTCTTTAAAAACATCGAATCCCTCTTTCATGTAGTGGATGCCAAGAAAGAAAAAACCCAATCCTGCTAGCACATTACCAATACCTTTAAAAGACACTTTCTTTTGAAATGAAAAAATAATTCCAAAAACCAGCATTGGCATTGCTAATACAGATATTTTTATTTTAAGTCCAAACCCTGCAACCAACCACGCAGTAGTTGTTGTACCAATATTAGCCCCAAAAATCAACCCCAATCCACCAGCTAAAGAAATTAACCCTGCACTTATAAAAGATATAGTAATGACTGATACTAGAGAACTCGATTGTATTAATGCTGTTACAAAAGCTCCAGCTGTGATACTTTTATAAAGTTTATTTGTAGCATTTTTTAGTATATTCTGTAAAGGCCCTTTTGTAAAAACCTTAAAACCTTCTTCTAACATTATCATCCCAAAAAGCAATATTGCAACGCCAGCTGAAATCGTTTTAAAATTAGGATTTAGATACAACAAAACACCTAAAGCAATTAATAGAATAAAGAATAAAGATTTTTTAATCATGTATTTCTACTTATGAAGAACAACTAATAATTACACAATATAAACTATTTTAAAACTAATACAAATGATTAAAAATTCAAGTAAAATGATTCCTAACATCTAAATCATCAGAATTAACGTAAATAGATGAAACCTAAAGATTATTAAATTATGAAGAAAATTTCTGTTTTGCTAATTATAGCAATTGTTACCTTTTCTTGTGTTTCAAAGAAAAAATATTTGGCACTACAACATGAAAATGGCGAAATTAAAAGTGAATTACAAAAAACTAAAGTTGCTAAAGAAGATTTAGAAGCTAAGTTTGATAAAATTCAATCTAGAGTAGAGGCTTATAACTCTAAAATAGCCTCTCTTAAACAAGAAAGTGATTCTAAATTAGAAGTTGTTGAAAATGTGGCATTAATGTCTAACAGCACTAAGACAAAAATGCGAGAAACATTGAAAAATGTTGATCCAGCTAAACTGAGTCAAGCTAAAACACTTAAAGATTCAATGAATTTAGCGGTGGCGTATAATCTTAAAAAAACAATTAATGAGAGTAATATGAATGAAGACGAAGATTTCGCTGTAAACATCAACGAAACTGTAGTTATGATTTCTATTGCTGATAACATGCTATTTAATTCTGGAAGCTATAGATTGAGCTCTAAGGCTGATACTGTTTTAAAGAAATTAGCGGATGTTATTAATTCTGAACCTAGTTTAGATGTTATGGTTGAAGGACACACAGATGCTAGAACAATTAATACTGAATTCCTTTCAGACAACTGGGATTTAAGTGTGATGAGAGCAACTTCTGTAGTTCGTAAACTTCAAGAAAAATATAATGTTTCTCCAGAGAAATTGATCGCTGCTGGAAGAAGTAGCTACCAACCTGTAGCTGAAAATAATTCTAGAGAAAACAGAGCAAAAAATAGACGTACAAGAATTATCATTCTTCCAAACATTAATAAGTTTTTTGCGTTAATGGCTGAAAATGATAATGCTGTTGCCGAAAACACGATATTAGATTAAGTTATTTTTAAATAAAACACATTAAAAAAGCATTCCATATAAGGGATGCTTTTTTATTGGTAAAAAATTACAAACCTCATAGAACGAAAAGATTCTATAAAAATTCTTAAACTCTAATTCAGTTTAATATTTTTGTGAAAAATTAAAATTGAATATTATGATTTCAACTAACGAGTATTTTGACGGAAATGTAAAATCTCTAGGATACACAACTAAAATTGGACAATCAACTTTGGGTGTTATGAATGCTGGCACCTATGAATTTGGTACTTCTAAACACGAAACTATGATTGTTGTAGAAGGCGAAATGACCGTAAAATTACCAGGAAGCTCTGAATGGGTTAGCTATAAAGCAGGAGATGCTTACCAAATTGAAGCCAATGAGAAATTTCAGGTAAAAGTTTCTGAACAGACTTCTTATTTATGCCAGTATAAATAAAAAATGCATTCCAATTGGAATGTATTTTTTATGATTACTTTACACGTTTTCAAACAACAAACTTAAAATTCTTGCGCAACTCCAATTTGATCTAGCTCATCTTGAGATTGAATTTTTGACTCAAATTTAGCTATATCAACCACATAAGTTTTAGATATGGTGTCATGCCAACCTCTTCCTTCGGCACCTAAAAATGAAAAAGCTTCAAACGGAATAATTCGTGAAAAACTTCGTTTTAAATAATCGCTTATAGTTGGTTGAGTCCCATCTTCTTTAACAACTTTTGTCTTGGTTACATATTTACCAATACTTCTTCCTTTTGTAAAAAATTCTAAAGCAAAATATAACATCGCCATAACTACACTTGTTATCAACCTATCAAGTAAAGGGTTCATTTCTTCCTCTTCATTTAGAAAGCCATCTATTGCAGTAGTGTCTTCTGCAAAAGAATAATAGATATATGTGGCTACAAAAACAACACCTAGAAACAAGACTACCAAGAATATAGCATCTATAATGTAATTCGCAAAACGATTACCTTTGGTAGCGTATAAATCTGGGGTTACAGTAAACGTATTTGTCATAATTTTCAGTTAAATTTATGTAGCTAATATATTAATAAATAAGAAAAGCATCCCAATTGAGATGCTTTTCTATTTAAATTTGGGGTTCCCTCTTTCGAGGGAACAAACCCAATAACTTTGTTGTAATTCGCAGATTAAATACTGTTATCCTTCACAACTAGCACATTCTTTCTTTTGCTTAAATTTCTGTGCTGCATTCATACTGTGTTGGTAATACAATGATTTAACACCTAGTTTCCATGCGTTAACATAAATTTTATTAATGTCTTTAACTGGCATATCTGGATGCACCATAATATTTAAAGATTGACCTTGATCTATATGATATTGCCTGTTTGCTGCCTGATAAATAATAGTCATTTGATCAATTTCAGAATAAGTTTTAAACACATCTTTTTCATGATCTGTTAGTTCTTCTAAATGTTGAACAGAACCATCATAATCACGAATACTTCTCCAAATTTCAGGTGTATTTAATCCTTTCTCTTCTAAAAGTTCTAATAGATAAGGGTTTTTAATCGTAGTTTTTATTTTCGCAATATCTTTCACATAACTATTAGACCAAATTGGTTCAATACCTTGAGATACTTGTCCTAAAATAAAAGCCGACGATGTTGTTGGCGCTACTGCATTCAAAGTTGTGTTACGTCTTCCGTAGCCTTTTAATACTTCTGGCTCACCAAATAATTTAGCCAATTCTACAGATGCTTTTTGTGATTTATCTTGAATCGTTTTAAATATTTCGCTATTCAAATTAAAAGCTTCTTGACTATCAAAACCTAGCATTTTAGATTGTAATAACGAGTGCCAACCTAAAGCTCCCATCCCTAAAGCTCTATTTTCTTTTGCGAAATTATAAGCCTTTTCCATAAACAAAAATGTTTGTCTATCGTCACGATCTAAAGAATCTCTGTAAACTTCTAATTTAGTGATAAACTCTTCCAGAACCGCATCTAAAAAGTACACCATGGTTTCAACTGCATCAGTATCTTTCCATTTATCATAATGCAATAGGTTTATTGAAGACAGTACACATACAAAAGACCATTTCTCATTTGTAGGCAACATGATTTCTGAACACAAGTTACTTGCGTAAATTTCATGATTTTTATCTTTATAAACGTCTGGCGCATTGTTATTAGCGTTGTCTCTAAAGAATATGTATGGATATCCTATTTCGCCTCTACGCTGTAAAACTTTTGCCCAAATTGCTCTTTTATCAGTATCTCCAGCAATCATTTCTTCCATCCATTTATTTCCAACGGTCACACCATGTGTTAACTCTTGAATTGGATTTCCTTCCGTTCCTATTTCTAAAAACTCATGAATATCGTTATGCTCAATTGGCAAATATGGAGAAAAACGACCTCGTCTTACAGAACCTTGACTTACAACATCCACCATTTTCTCAAACAACTGCATTATATGTACAGCTCCAGAAGATTCTCCATTATTTTTTACTGGCGCACCTCTATGACGTAATTTGCCGAAGTAACCAGAGGTTCCACCCCCTAATTTAGACATCATTCCTACTTCCGATTGTGTGTACAGGATATCTCCCATGTCATCAGAAATATGCGACCCAAAACAACTAATTGGTAAGCCACGTTTTTTTCCAAAATTAGACCATACTGGAGATGCTAATGAGTAATAGCCCTCTGCCATATATCCATAAAACTTATCTGCAAAACCATCGATTTTTAAAATTCTCTCTGCATTTTCTGCAATTTCTCTAATACGCTCTTCAGGCTTAGTATCTTCTGTAAGATAACCAGATGATAAAAATTTACGACTGTGTTCTGTTAACCATTTTATTTCTGGTTGTGCAGCAGTCTTAGCTTCTTTTATAGCCTCTTTTCTGGCTTTTAATAATTCATCGTGGTTAGAAGTTTTTGAAGTTTCTAAATTTACGTTTTGGTCAATTTCTAGATTAGTGTTTTCGCTCATGGTTTAAAATAGGTCGTCGCTAGTTATACTTTTTGTTCTTTTACTGTAGTTTACGGAACGCTTCACGAAGAAATCCCCATGCTTTGTTCCTATTATTTCATCGTCAAACCATTCGGTTTGCTCTAATAATATTTCGTTTACATCGAATACTTTTTCGATACCAATGCTTTCTAATGAATTATTAAATCTGTTTTTTATAAACTCATTAATAACATCTTTTGATAAAAACTCTAATTCACCAGCTTCAAAAATCCAATCCACAAGTTTACTTTCCGACACAAACGCTTCCTTACATAATTCTCTCACTATGGCACTATGCTCTTCGCCAAACCAAGTTGGGTTTTCATCTTTTATAATTCTAATAATATCAATACCGAAATCTCCATGAATTTGCTCTTCTTTTGAAGTTGCTTCAACAACATTAGAAACACCTTTAAGCATGTTTTTGTGTTTGTTGAAAGCCATAATTATTAAAAACTGAGAAAATAAAGACACGTGCTCTATAAAAAGAGAAAACAATAAAATAGACTCTGCATACTCTTTATTATCCTCACTTTTCGCATTTTTTAAAGCGGTTTCTAAATAATGAACACGTCTCATTATTACCGGCTTTTTCTTAAGGTGCTTAAATTCATTATTAAGACCTAAAATTTCCAATAAATGTGAATAAGCATCATGGTGGCGCACTTCACTTTCTGCAAAAGTTGCCCCTACCGATCCTATTTCTGGTTTTGGCATTTTATTGTAAATCTCTCCCCAAAAAGATTTTACTGCAACTTCAATTTGAGAAATAGCAAGCATTGTATTTTTTATTGCATTTTGCTCTACAATAGTTAGCCTTGTTTTAAAATCTTGAATATCACTTGTAAAATTGAATTCAGAATGAATCCAATAGGAATGCCTAATAGCATCTACATATTCATTAAGCGCAGGGTATTCATAAGGCTTCAAGTTAATACGCTTTTCAAAAATATTTGTTTTTCTGCTTCTAGCTTGCTCGTCTCTGTATAATATGTATGCTTTTGCTACACCAGGAAAAGAACTTGTCATTAATGTTTCCTCAACAAGGTCTTGCACCTCTTCAACAGTAGGTAAATAATTATAATCTATCGCTTTTCTATCCAACAATTTTTGTAAAACATTTACAGAAATTGAGTTTGCATCTTCCTTAGTCCCGTTTCCAACAGAAATCATTGCTTTCTCAATAGCATTTGAAATTTTATTTAAAACAA
The DNA here is from genome assembly GCF_055808955.1 of Jejuia sp. G7-7. Taxonomy (NCBI): domain Bacteria; kingdom Pseudomonadati; phylum Bacteroidota; class Flavobacteriia; order Flavobacteriales; family Flavobacteriaceae; genus Jejuia; species Jejuia sp. G7-7. Next base: position 1,324,567 of record NZ_JBVVSZ010000002.1, on the reverse strand, counting down.
AAGGACTTGTTTCATAGTCTCTCTTTATAATTTGAGTAATCTCCATAAGAAGTTTTAATTTAAAGGATTAAATAGTTAATAGAATATTAATTGATTTTCTAAATTTATTTGGCAATCCAAATACTAGCTTCTTGCTTTTTGTACCATTCCCTAATAATATCGTGTTGGATAGAAAAAAACAAAATAATCCTTGTTTTTTTTGAAGGGAAAGTTCAATTGCTTGAGACATAGTTAAATGGACTTTTTAATAAATTTTAACGAAAATTATTTACGTTTCGGGATTACAAAGATTGTAAAATGATTGATACATTTTTAAAAAAAATGGAAACGTTTTCAACAAGTTTTTAACAAACAATAAAAAGATTAAAAATGAATAAGTTTGCAAAAAAAATGATTAAAATATTGATTATCAATATTTTATATTTTTCGTAAAACAAAAAAGTTTACAAAAAAAAATCAAGTTTTAAGCATAAAAGCCTTTGTTTATAAGGCTTTTTCTAAAGTTTTTTTATTGAAATTTTGGGTGTTAAAAAGTTTTTGCAACCTTTTCTAATTCGGTATACCAATCTTCACCAAATTTGCGTATTAAGGCCTCTTTTACAAATTTATAAACTGGCACTCCTAATTCTTCTCCAAGCTCACATGCATCATCACAAATTTGCCATTTATGATAATTTACTCCAGAAAATTCTGTGTAATCTCGAACTCGAACTGGATACAAATGACAAGAAATAGGTTTTTTCCAAGAAATTTCTCCTTGGTTATATGCCTCTTCAATAGCACAAAGTGCAGTTTCGTTTTCATCAAAAATAACATATGCACAATCAGCCCCATTTATTAATGGAGTTTCAAAATCACCATCTTCAGTTGTTGTGTAAATACCTTGCTTTTCGATAGCACTAATACCTTCTTCTCGCAAAAAAGGTTTTACTTTTGGATAAATTTCGCTAAGAATTTCTGTTTCTTCTTTATCTAACGGTGCTCCAGCATCACCGTCCACACAACAAGCACCTTTACATGCACTTAAATTACACAAAAAGTCTTTTTTAATAATATCTTCTGAAACTATAGTTTTTCCTAACTGAAACATAAAATTATCTCTAAAAATAATTTACAAAAATAACTAATATTTGACTTTATTTTTAAGATAATTCAGTTTTAATACTATATTTTTGCGGAAAATTTAAAACTCATTATAATGCAACTTAATTTTAAAGAAATAATTACTGCATTTATGATATTATTTGCTGTAATTGATATTGTTGGAAACATTCCTATTGTTATCGATTTACGTAAAAAAGTAGGCAAAATAGAAAGCGGAAAAGCATCGATAGTCGCTGGTTGTATTATGATTGTTTTTCTATTTCTTGGAAAAAGCATTTTAAATCTTATTGGGATTGATGTCAATTCTTTTGCTGTTGCTGGTGCTTTTATTTTATTTTTTATCGCTTTAGAAATGATATTAGGTATTACCCTATACAAACAAGAAGAAACTAACCCAATGACTGCCTCAATTTTTCCATTAGCTTTTCCTTTAATGGCTGGACCTGGAAGCTTAACAACGTTGTTATCATTGCGCGCTGAATTTAGAGTTGAAAATATTATCGTTGCTATAATTCTAAACGTTCTTTTTATATTTGTAGTCTTGAAGACATCTTCAAGAATAGAACGCTTTTTAGGCGCCAATGGCATTAGTATTGTCAGAAAAGTTTTTGGTGTAATTTTACTGGCTATTGCTGTTAAATTATTTGCTCATAATATTAAAGTCCTATTTACATAACATGAAATACTTTGCATACATCATTATAATTATTGCCTTTGGCCTAGGTGTTTTCAATGCTAGAGAAATAGATCCAAACGCTCCTTTTCAAGGTCAAAGCATGGTTGGACTTATAACTGTTTTAGCATCACTTTGCGCTATTGTTTTAATGTTAATATTATTAACTTCAAAACGTATTGAAGAAAAAGTAAAAAACCGAAAGTAATATGTATGATGTTTTAATAGTTGGCGGAGGAGCTGCTGGATTATCTTGTGCTTTGGTTTTAGGTTCAGCAAAAGACAAACCTTTTGCTAATAACAAAAGCATCGGAATTATTACTCACCAAAAAACATCACATCTTCAAACTGCATTATTTAATAACGTTTTAGGGTTAACACCTGGCACTACAGGAGCTTCAATTTTAGAGAGTGGTAAAGCACAACTTTCAAGTTTATATCCACATGTTCAGCAAATTGAAACAGAAAAGGTTCTAGAGGTTTCAAAAATCGAACATCATTTTGAAGTCAAAACCAACAAGAATACCTACAAATCTAAAATAGTTGTAATTACAGTAGGTTATACCAATTTAATGCGTATTAAAGGTTTAGAAAAACATATTGAACCACACCCAAGAGCTGCGATTAAAAAAGACCGAATTTGGTTAAAAAATAAAGATCATTTAATAGAAGAAAACCTTTACGTAGCAGGCACTTTAGCTGGATGGCGTAGTCAATTTTCTATAGCTTCCGGAAGTGGCGCACATGTGGCTACTGATATTTTAACGCTTTGGAATGGTGGCAAGCATACTAAGGTTCATGATAAGATTTCAGAATAGCTACATTAATACTTAGATTGACAAAGAAACATAAGGGTTTATAGAAAGGAAAGTTTAACGCAAAACAACAACTATGACTGCGACTAAAAAACTACTTCCCCTCACTCAACCTAATTACCTCATCAATCATAATATCATGTTGATTGATAACTTCCTCAAAAGCGCCATCGCCAAATAGTTGATCGGCAAGTGTAGCTTTTATGTATTGCTTTACTTCGTCATAATACGCTACAAAAGTAATTTTAGCATCAGATCTGATATTCAAATAGTCTTGAAACTCAGAAATCATGGCATCACTCACTATAAAAGTTTCTACAAATTCTTGTCTACTATAGTTTTTAAAAGCATCACGGTTTTTTTCTAAAGTTTCAAAAACAAAAAAACCAATAACACCTCTACGCTTTAAATAAGTAAGTGTTTCGTTTTCCATAGATTTATCTACAGGCACAAAAACATCAGGAATAATACCGCCACCACCATACACAATTTTCCCTTCGGGAGTTGTAAATTTTAAAGAATCAGCGACTTCAATTTTATCTCCATCAGAAAGTTCGCCTGTTTCTAATCTTTTATAATAATCTTCATAATAAGCTCTATTACCTTTGTCATAAGGACGTTGAATAGAACGCCCCGTAGGCGTGTAATACCTGGACACCGTTAAGCGCACCGCACTACCATCACCTAAATCCATTTCCTGTTGCACCAAGCCTTTTCCATAGGAACGACGTCCAACAATAGTCCCTTTATCATTATCCTGTAAAGCCCCTGCAACTATCTCACTTGCTGAAGCTGAATTTTCGTCTATTAATACATAAACAGAACCATCTTCAAAATCACCATCGCTAGTCGCAAAACTTTTCTCAATATGTCCGCGTTTGTTTTTCGTAAACAATAACAACTTATCGTCTTCTAAAAATTCATCAAGAATTTTTTCAGCTATTCCTAAAAAACCACCAGGGTTATCTCGTAAATCTAAAACAACTTGATTTGCTCCTTTATCTATTAATTTATCAAGTCCTTTTTTAAATTCTTTATATGTAGATTCAGCAAACCTATTAATTTTTATATAGCCTAAGTTTTCAGTAAGCATATATGATGCATCTACACTTTTTATTGGAATTTTACTGCGTTTCACTTTAAAATCCAAAAGTTCAGGTTCACCTTTTCGGTACACCTTTAAAGTGACATCAGAACTTAACGGCCCTTTCAATTTTTTAATAATCTCAGGATCACTCAAACGTTCACCATAAAGTGTATCGTTATCTGCCATCACAATTCTATCACCACCTCTAATACCAGCCTTTGCACTCGGCCCGTTTTCAATAGCACGAATCACCGCAATGGTATCTTTATACGTATAAAAACTCACGCCAATACCCACAAAATCACCTTTCATATTTTCGGTAACACGCGCTAAATCTTCTTTTGGAATATATACTGAATGCGGATCTAAATTCTCCAAAATACCATTAACCGTAACATCAACTATACTATCGGTATTTATCTCATCTACATAGTCGTAATCAATGAAATCTATAAGTCTATTGAGTTTCTCCTTTTTACTGTTAGATGAAAATAATCGGTCTGGCGCATCACTAAAATTTAGTTTTCCACCCACAAATATTCCGGCCGCAATAGCAACACCTATGAATAATGGTAGATATTTTTTCTGAAACATTATGCTTTTATATCTTCAATTAATTTTAATTCAATTCCTGCTTTTTCCAAAAATTTCAATCCCGAATCATCTTTATAACCCTGATGATACACCACTTTCACAATACCAGCTTGATGTATCAATTTACTACATTCCTTACACGGCGAAAGCGTAATATATAGCGTTGCCCCTTTACAAGATTGTGTAGATGCAGCAACTTTTAAAATAGCATTTGCCTCGGCATGCAACACATACCATTTGGTATAGCCCTCATCATCTTCACAAAAATTCTCAAAACCAGATGGCGTACCGTTGTAACCATCAGAAATTATCATTCTATCCTTCACAATAATTGCGCCAACCTGCTTACGCTCGCAATACGACAATTTCCCCCATTCCTTGGCAATACGTAAATAAGCCTTATCATATTTTAATTGTTTGTTTTCCTGCATTAATTTCTATTTGGGCGTTACCCTCAATTTATATTCCGAAAGATAAATAAACTTTCGTGTTCGGGTCAGGCTTTCTATTCCAATCTTTTTGCTTGTGCCTTACAAAAAGGATTTTCTCTGCAATCCTTAACGCAAAATACCATGAATGTATTTTAATTACAATTAAAGCCCGTTAAAGTTTTTACAAAAGTTAGCAACTAAATTTCAACATCTAGTCAAAAATACCATTATTTAAAAGCATTGGAATTACCAGTCCAATAACAACAGACGAAATTACCAATACCCAATCCCGTTTTGAGAATCTAAATATAGTCTGTACTAAATACCCTAAAAATAACACTAGGAATACAATAATAATTTGAGCAATTTCAATCCCAAAGCAAACTCTAAAAGCAATACCAATTTTTGTTTTGAATCTCCTAATAACATCTGAAATTCTCGTGCAAAACCCAAACCATGTATCAATCCAAAAAATAATGTTGTAAAAAACAATATACCTATCCTTTCCTTTTTAGGACCCTTACCAGCAGTAAACACATTAAAAACAGCAACAACTAAGATAGTAATAGGAATTAAAAGTTCAACCAAAGCACCACTTACTGACACAACATCGTAAACTGCTAAAACTAATGATAAGGTATGCCCAAGCGTAAACAATGACACGAGTAATAAAACGCGTTTCCAATCTCGAAAAATATAAGGAATAGTGAGCACCATCAAAAATAAAACATGATCGTAGGCGTTTATATCTAGTACATGCTTGGTACCTAATTCAACATTAAAAAGAAAATCGTTAAGCATAATATTAGATTTTAGGGTGCTTCAAATATACAATTAATCAAAACGTAAAAAAAGCAAACTATTACTCTATATTTGCATTAAATGATGATAAAAAGTAAGCCACTTATGTCTTTAAGATTTTTGGAATTTTAGGTATCTGTTTTATAGTATTATGTTGCAATAATTCAACTCAAAATACAACTGAATCTGATGATGATAAAAAAGTCATTAAAAACAGTATTCTTAGTGAAGCAGAAATATCAAAATTAAAATATATTGATTTCACTTTAGACTCCAGAGCTGAAGTTTTAGTCGAATCTTGGGAACCTTACTCAAGGCTTACAAACACAATTGAAAACATTAAAAAAGCTGACTTCTCATTTTTTGTTGACGATAACCATGCTACGTTTGAGCTCATAAAAGATTTAAGAAAAACCATTCCCAAGGAACTCAAAAATCAAGCTGTTTTAGCTAGAATTAAAATTATTGAAACCATGCTTTTTAAATTGGATGAAACTTCAAAATTCTCTAATATTACGAAGTCTGAACTTTCAAACATAGTAAAAGGTGTATTAGTATCATTCTCAAACTTAAACTTTCAATTGAATAAAAAATTAGAGAAAGATAGTCGACAAATTCAACGCCCAAATTAGTTCATAAAAAAAGCGTATTCTAAAAGAACACGCTTTAATAAATTAATTTTACAGCAATCTATTGCTTAGGCTGTGCTGCTTGAGCTTGCATAATTTGCTTTTGCCTTAACAACTCGTTTTTTGTAATTTGAATCAAGCTAAAATTTGGTGCTGCTTTTAAAGCTGCATCTAAAATATCAACTGCCGCATCAATATTATTTTTTCTGTCTTGAAACACATGTAACGCTTGTAAATACATAAAAGCACTTTTTAAATCTACCTGATAAGGTTGTTGCTTTTCGTAGTAAGCACGTTTCATATCTGGTTTGGAATTTGCCAAACCATAATTAATATGCTTTATGGATTCGTCTAGCTTTTGCAATTGCATGTTAAGTTCTGCTAATTCATAAGCCAACTCAGGACTAGGACTTCTTTTAAACATTTCATTAAAATGCACCAAAGCACGTTCTGGCTGTTTTACTGCCTTTAGTGACATAGCTTTTACTTCAACAGCAATATCAGAGTCGTCCACTTTTGGATCAATACCAATAGTGTTCAAGGCTTGCATGTATTGGTTCTCACTCATATAAATATACGCCAATGTATCTTTTCTTGCTTCGCTAGGCGCTTAACACGTTTAAATGTGTCATAGCATTAATAATTCCTTGAATATCTCCCTGTAATTGCATTTGGGTTTTATATGCTTCAAAATGTTTTATCAATTCAGCATTACTTTGTGCTCCTATTTGAAGCGCACTTACAAACACTAAAAGTGCTACTAATCTTTTCATCGTCTATCTAGTTTTATATTTAATTCCCAAAACTATGAAAATTTAACAGTTTTTCTCTTAAAAAGTTTATTAATTGTTGGTTAGAATAAGTATTGGGAGTTAAGAATTTGATTTAATTGCTAACAATTAAACAAGTATTTATAATTATTCAGATGTTTTACTATATTCAACCTCTTTTCCATTGGTTATTAAAATCATCTTTTTAGAATTTAAGTACTTAAGTTCAGAGATAAAACTTCCTGACAAATTGGTATATTTTAGTTTAAATCCGCTGTCATACTTAATTATTTCTACAAATGGATGATCATCCAAAACAATATATTCATTCTCATCGTCGGTTAACTCAACTTCAGTTAGATTACCCTTCCCTTTTTCAAACCAGTAATAATATCTAATTCTAAGATTCAGAATTTTTCATTTTCCAAAATCCATTAATATAAGTTTCAACCTCTCTTTCGGATTCACAACACTTTAAGTATTGTCCAAATAAACTAACAGGAAGTAACGTCAATATTAGAATCATCGTATTTTTCATATTCAAAAACTAAGGCACCAAAATAGTCTTCTTAACAACAACAGCATCATTCAAAACAAATGGTTTAGGTATCATACTTGAATATCTATCAGGAACTTCTAATGCCTCGTTTTCTAACAAATCGTAAGATGCTTCATATAACAGTATCTCTAATTTTTGATCTTTATGAAAACTAAAATTCATCTCTAGTGGTTCGTTATTGGACACATAATAGGTTAATAATCGGTTAGATTTTCGGTTATTGAAATCAAACTTACCATCTTCCTCAATTGTGAGTCCATTTATTTCTAAACTATCAAAAACAGTTGGATTTATCAACAAAAACAGCAATACGATGTACGTTTCGTTGTGGTGTAATACAAATGTCTACAAATTTAGAATCTTCAATAACAGTATCATTTACAACCTCAACAATAGGTTTTAAAATTGGAATTACATCGGTTTGTTTTGTAAACTTAATTTTAGTTCTATACTTACTAGATTGTACGTTTTGTTTATTAACATCGGATGCTACTTTATCAAAAAAATGTGCTGTCCAATCATCCAATCTATTATCATAAGTTGCCCATTTTGCAGTATTTTCATCAGCATCTAAAACATACAACAAACTGTTTGGTTTTGGACGCTCTCTAGTAAAATCACTCTTAAAATGTGCATTTATCAAACAACACAATCCCAAAAATAAAAACAGATAACTCCAACGTTTTTTATGTCTGAAATATGCAAAAACAGAAATTAATAATCCAAATATTAAAGCAATTAATACCGTAGACGAAACCAGCATTTTTAAACCTAACCCAACTGAGGAATTGCTGCACCAATGGCGAAAAAACAAATAAGGTTGGAAAACCCAACAAAGCCATAACAATCAATCTTGGTTTACTTCTTCTTAACAACACAAAAAAGCTCAACAACCCAAATAACACAGGAATAATAAAAAAGCTTGCGCCTGCTAATTTAAAACTTAAAACACCACATATTATCAACCAAAAAATAAAGGTGCAACTAGTAAACTTGCAGCATTTTCTGGTTTATAAACTTTACTGTAGACGAATAAGCAAATAGCTATAGACAAACATACAAATGCACCAATATAAATATGACCATTATAGGTAAACCCTGTAGTATTTCTCCATATTCTGGATAAATAAGCTGTATTAATTTCCAGCCAAAAACCCCAACTAATCCACATATAACTAAGGCTGTAAAAAAGCTGCAAAACCTCTAGCAACAGGTTTTATCTCAATAGTCCTGTGTTTAAATCCATAAATAATTAAACCTGTAAACACCAATACAGCAAGCATAAATAGTGGTAAAATCCATGAAAAGGGATACGTTATCATTTTAAAAAAGGGCACATTAAAATAAACAGAATCGTCTATACTTTTTAATGTATTTAAATCGGTATCAGCAAAATAACTCAGTAGAGGCATTAAATAACTGCCTTGGTGCTCTAAAGTGCATTTCGGTCTAACCGCTCATAAGTATCTAAACTGGTGTGGTAATCAAAATGATCATCAATAAATGCAAAATTGAACCCATCAATATCGCCATCTTCTCTAAATCGTGTTAAATCAGTATCATTTGGTAAAATTTTATACAGACTATAAAACAATGAATTTCCCAAGGGATATTCTGGATTTGCTTCTGTAAATGCCTTAATTAAATTCGCATTCCCCTTATTAGTTTCAGCAAACATAATACTTGATACCACCGCTACCTCTTGCTTCAAAATTCAATACAATCCCAACATCTTTTGCCCAAGGGTGTTTGTTTGCAAAAATATCTGCACCGCTAAGTCCTAATTCTTCTGCATCGGTAACTAAAACTATAATGTCATTTTTCGGTGTTTTATTTTTGCTTAAAAAAGCCCTAAGTCCTTCTAAAATAGTAACCACTCCGGAGCCAGCATCACTAGCTCCAAAGAAGAATGCGGATCACTATCATAATGTGTTAAGAGCAAAACCGCCTTTCCTTTTTCTTTGCCTTTTAATCTTCCTAAGATGTTTATAGGTTTAGCAAACTCGCCAACTTCATCAATAGAAAATCCTTCTTGAACTTCTGTTTCTAGTCCTAGATTCTGTAAGTTTTTCAAAATATATTCGCGAACTTCAGTATGTGCAACACTACCCGAATAGTGTTTTTCTTTTGAAATTTCTTTAAGATGAATTAATGCTCTTTGAGTCGAAAATTGGTTATCAGGAGCATCAATAGCAGATATTTTATTGGGGATAATTGATGAAAAACTCCAATAAATGGCTAAAAATATCAATAACAGCGCAATAGCTTTTTTTATCATAATTTTAATTTAGTTTTTCCGTATTTATAAAAGTACATAATTTAAGATTTACATTTTAACATAAAAACATACTTTTAGGAAAACTAAAAAAAATTACCTACATTTAGTTTTACTAAAAAATCTAACATATTATGGCTATAAAAAGTTTTTCAAGGGGCGAGAAGACAGCAAACAAATGATGATGATACACCCCTAAAAGTAAGTGACTACATGACAAGGGATTTGATAACATTTACTCAAGATCAAACTATAGAAAATGTAATGCAAACCTTAATAACCAATAACATTTCGGGTGGCCCCGTGGTAAATGATAAAGACGAATTGGTTGGTGTTATTTCTGAAACAGATTGTATTAAACAAATTAGCGAAAGCCGCTACTACAATATGCCAATGCAAGATAAAACCATTGAAAAATATATCACTACTGATGTTGATACTATAGATGGTAATATGAATATTTTTGATGCAGCTACAAAATTCTTCGAAAGCAAAAGAAGACGTTTTTCCTATTGTTGAAGAAGGAAAATTGGTAGGACAAATTAGTCAAAAAGATGTTTTAAAAGCTGCCATGAAACTTAAAGGGCAGACTTGGAAATAAAACTTGAAATTAAATTTCAAAAACAACTTATTCCAATAAAAAAAAAACAAAGAGCAAGCCTGAAGCCTATAAACAATTCTATAGTTGCTTTGTGTTTACTCTCTTGCTATTGGCAAATCTGTAATTATAATTTTGTATTTACCATCACTTTCTAGGGTTGCAATTTTAGAATAGTTGTAACCCGTTATTTTTGTATCTAAAACCTTCCATTTTGCAACACCTCCAACAGTAACAGTTTCTCCTACTTCTAAAATACGCTCAGAATATCGCAACCTTTTATTAAAGCCTAAAATGTTTTCACCTCTTAATGTGAAATTCATTTAATAAGTTTTGAAATTCTGGTGAAGGATCGTTCAAAAAACCTGAAGACACAGTTTTATCTTCAACTAAATAACTTTTATATTTCTGTAGAGATTTTGAAGGTTTAATCATAACTACTTCTCCTTTTTTTCAATAAAAAAGTCTTGTATATCTTCTTTTTCAACTAAGGTTTTCCAATATGAGTTTTTACCACTACTCCTTTTTTGTTGGATTTAATTTAGTGACGTCACACATTTACGTTTGCTGAATGGCGCAACAAAAGGCTCGTGCACATGCAACACCTTTCCTGTAATTTTGGTAGGCTCGTTAGTTCTGAAAAGGATTGTAAAATTTCTTTGAGTTTGAATTTTTTAAGACCTCCTAAAATAGTCATTGCTTTTTCCGAAGTAATAGGTTAAAAAAGCAATTGTTATAATTACACAAACTATTAAAGGAATTATAATTTCTGGAGGCATTTACTTTGCAATGGTTTAATTATTAGTATATCGTTTTAAGCAATTGCTTACGGCGTTGCTCAACGCTTTTCGCTTTACTAAGGCATAATAATCGCCTTCAATTGGTAAATATCCTTGATCGTAAACAAAATAATACACCTTGCCTGCCTTTGTAGTGTATATACTTGTGAAATAATTAAAATCGAAACCTGCTTCAATAAGCGTGGCTTTAGACCGTGTGACTTTCTCGTCAGGATTAAGGCGTTCTAAAATTCGATGGTTTTTCTTAAACGATTATTAGTATTACGTATTAAGTTCTTGCTATCCTTATTAATTCGGTTATTGTATGAATTTCTACAACCGTCACTACAGAATTTTTATCAATTCTGCTACAATTTTCTCCCCACATTCTAAACATTGTTTTTCCATCACTATTCGTTTTCAATTTTATACCATCTTAGATTTAAGTCTTCTTCCTCAAAATAAAAATCTTCAATATAACTTAGTCCTATTTTTAAAAGCGCATTATGAGATGCTTGATTTCTCATTTCGGTCGTACCGTAAAGTCTTGATAGCTTTAAAACATTAAATGCATAATCCACAGCTGCTTTTCCAGATTCTGTAGCATAACCTTTGCCCCAATACCGTTTTATGAATCTGTAACCAACATCATAATATCTAGTAAACCCATTCATATTATATTCTGTGTTTAATCTAATTCCAGACCAACCAATAAAATCTCCTGTGTTCTTTTCAATAGCAGCAAAACGTCCGACACCCTTTCTTCATACTGTTTTAAAACACTTTCTATAATCTTCTGAGATTCTGCTTTTGTTTTGACAGGCTTATTTCCTAAATATTTATGCACTTCTGGATCAGAATCCAATTCAAACATGCCTTCTAAATCAGTCAATTGCAGCTCTCTTAAAATTAATCGTTCTGTTTCTATATGAAATGTCATTTTTAATATTTAATTACGCCCAAATACTTTCAAGTGTATACGGACTGCCTTCATACACCCAATGCTCTCCCGTTAAAAACCTGAAATTCATATCCAAAGCTGCTATTTTATCCATATCGCCTTCTGATAATTCAACGGTTTGAGATTCAAAATTTTGAGCAATTCTACTCGGATTTACAGATTTAGGAATAACTGATGTACCACGATGCAATGCCCAACTTATTAAGATTTGTCCAGGTGTAGCATTTTTAGATTTAGCAATTTCTAGAATTACTGGATCTTTTAATAACTTAGGTTCGTTTTCAGCTTTAAATTTTGCTGCTCTATCTCCAGATCCCAAAGGTGCATAGGCTGTAAAGTGTATATTATGAGCTTTACACAACGATAACATTCCGTTTTGTTGATAATAAGGGTGCGCCTCAACCTGATTCATTTCTGGTTTAATTTTAGAATTTGCAATAAGTTGCTCCAATGCTTTGGCCCAAAATTAGACACACCAATATGTTTTACTAAACCAAGTTCCACACCTTTTTCCATGCCTTCCCATGTGACTTCGTTAGGTAATTCATCTAAAGGAATAAAATGATCCACACTACTTACAAAAGGCACTTCCTTTTTTTGTGCTATAGGCCAATGGATTAAATACAGGTCTAAATACTCCAATTGTAAATTGTTTAATGATTGCTTTAAAGCAAGAATCACATCATCCTTAGCATGCATATTACTCCAGACTTTAGATGTAATCCATAAATCTTCTCTAGCTACAATACCATCTTTTATAACTTCTGATAGTGCTTTGCCAACTTCATGTTCGTTACCGTAAGCAGCAGCACAATCAATATGCCTATACCCTAATTTAATCGCAGTTTTTACCGCATTGTATACTTCGCCTTCTCCAGATTTCCATGTTCCTAAACCAAATGCTGGCATTTCATCGTTATTACTAAACTTCAATGTTCTCATGTTTTATTTTTAGTTATTTTATTTAATCAATAATATTTTACCAAACTCCAGCATAATTCAAATCTATTTTGGAAGATGATTTTAAAAGCTCAAACTTGTACCGAAGGATTTGTTTAATATGTAAATAATCATGCGCCAACCAATTTCTTAAAAACAGTTCTGCAGATAGGTTTCCTAAGTCAGGATGTTTTAATGTATTACTCCAATTAACTTCATCTAATTGCATGAGCCAATTAATTGAATTTTGTCGTTCTTCTAAAAATGATTTTAGTGTTTCATTATAATCTTTTTCTAGGTACTTATGAATTACTACCCACCCTTCTGGATCAATAGGAATAACATCTTTTTCTGGGTGCTCCAACGCATGCTTTACACGAGCTCTAAAATCATAAATTTCTTCATCTAAAAGATGACAAACAATCTCTAACAAACACCATTTTTCAGGTTTTGGTCGCCACAAAAATTGATTTTCGGATAAATTTTTTAAAAGATTTTCAAAAACGTTTTGATTGAGTTGTAATTGAATGACAATTCCCTTAAAGCCCATATTTACTAATATCTAGTACAAACATACATGGCATCTATATACATTGAGGGACAAACACCAAATACAGTCCTGCATTTTTAAAAAATAAAGGTAAATAAAATTATCCGATTACAAACGTTTACAGATGCAATGAGTAAAATATAGTAAATATTACTATATTTGTAGAACCAAAAAACCCCAACGGTGCGAACGTCAGGGTTTAGGAGTAATTTTTTAGGAGTGTTTAGGATTCTTGGTTATGAATCAAGTCCTAATTTAACTTTCAGCCTTGTATATGTTTGCAAAGCCCTCAAAAATCACTTAGTAAATAAAAGAGGTTGAGTATTCTAAACTCGATTTAGGAATGGCTAATGAGACCATCTTCAACCCCTCTTTCACTTGATATTTTAAGCACTCTTTATGGGTGCTTTTTGTTTACGCTTCAAATTTACAATTTTATAAATTACATTCAAAAAGTGTCATAAAATTAATGACAATCACTCTAATTCATTGAAATAATGGCATTAAAATTATATTTTTTTACATATTTTTTGTATTTTTACATTACTACAATCGCCCTATGATTGTATTAAATATCGACACGAATAAAGCCACCAAATAGGTGGCTTTTTCATTATTAATACTGGTTTCTTATCAAACCTATATAAGATATGATAAAGTCAAAATCAGCACTACTAACATCACTAGGTAACAATAATTGCGCTGGCAATTTATTCTTTAATGGTATATTATGAGGTATTGCATTGCTGTTTATTTTTTGATTAGAATTATTCACTTCATGGCTTTTATCATCACTCATTTCAGGCACAACCACAGGGCTAAAATTACTATTAGTACTTTCTTCTTCATTAACACTTTCTTCAACTTCTTCTATAAAGCTTTCTTCAACTTCTTCTGTGTCAGACACAAATGTCAAAAACCTATCTTTATTAAGCACACCAACACTTTCTGCACTTGCCACAAACACTTCTGCCGCCTTATCACTTGCGCTATCTGATATATTGTGTTTCTGAAATAAAATATTTGATAACGGTCTAACAGGCGGTAAATAATTTTCCCTAAAAGCTTCAATCAACTCTATGTATAATGGAGGGTTAGAGAAAGCTTCAATTAAAGATTTTTTCTTAGATTCCTCGTTTAAAGGTCTATAACATTTTGTAAATAATTCGGTTACTTTATATCCCTCTTTTGATTTCATGTCAAGGAAACCATATTGAGAAGCAGAACTAACTTTTTGAGTTAGACTGCCGACAGAATAATTAAGAGCCTCTGCAATATCCTCTCTAGTAGCTCTGTAATTGTCACCGTAATTTTTATAAATCCTCTCTGCAAACTCTAAAGATTCGCTTATAGTATATGATGGATATGCTGAACTTCTTTTTCCCATGATTATTATTTTAAAATATTCGACAACACAAAACTATAACAATAATTTTAAATCACCAAATTAGAATGTAATATTTTATGCTTTTTGTATTTTGATTTTTTTAAAGTCAATAAATACAATACCTCAAAGCGCATTATTTAAAACACAAAAAAATAAGAATTAATTTATTTTGTATTTTATTAGGTAGTTGTTGGGACAATTTGTATATTTGTAATGTCGAATTAATACAATTACATCATGAATTTCAAATCTCTACCACAGCTTTTAGACTACTTTAAAGAAGAAAGTACTTGTATTGAATATTACGAGCAGATTCGTTGGAATGGTAAGCCTGTATGTCCTCATTGTGGTAGTGAGAGAACGTATAAGACTACTAGAGGTTATAAGTGTGCTAATAATGAGTGCTACAAAAAGTTTACGGTAAAAGTTGGCACAATCTTTCATGGTTCTAAAATCTCTTTAAGAATATGGTTCGCAGCTATCTTTTTAGCAACTACACATAAAAAAGGTATTAGTTCGGTTCAACTGGCTTTGGATTTAGGGATTACACAAAAAACAGCTTGGTTCGTACTACATAGGATTAGAGAAATGCTAAAGGACAAAGCACCGCAAATGTTAGGAGAAAACAATATGGTAGAAGCTGACGAGGCTTATGTGGGTGGACGTGAAAAGAACAAACATTTAAACAAAAAACGTTCTTTAACAGATAAAACCCTTACTAATGAGGGTAAACCTTTTAAGGATAAGAAAATGGTAATAGGGCTTATAGAGCGAAACGGCAAAGTCGTTCTAAAACACGTTCCTAGTGCCGACTTAAATAATGTAGGCAAACTTATTAGCAAACACGTTCCAAAAGGTTCAACTATATATTCTGATGAAGCACCAGTATATAATCACTTGAAAAAGTATTATACACATGACAACGTTAAGCATTCATTAAATATTTATGTTGAGGGCAATGTTCACACAAACACTATTGAGAACTTTTGGAGTGTTTTAAAGCGTGGTTTATACGGTATTTACCACCAAGTAAGCGATAAGCATTTAGAACGTTATTTAGATGAATTTAGCGCACGTTTTAATACTCGTAGATTGTCTAGTCAAGAGCGTTTTGAAAAGTTTTTGGTGGATAGTGAGAGCGTTTTGAGTTATAAAAGATTGATAAACTAAAAAAGCCACTTATGAGTGGCTTTTTTAACTATATCTATCTGAATTACCATTCAGTATCATTATAATTTTTCATAATATTAAGATTTAGTTAATGTAAATATATATTAAATTTCGCAATAAACATGCCGTTTTAACGAATTTTAGTCTTTGTAGAGTTTCCAAATTCAAACTCATGACCATTATTTATACAACCTTTTCTATTAAATTGTTTTGTCTTAGTTCTAGATAGGTTTGATAATCCATGCCTAAGAGATATCCTTAATTCCAACATAGCTCCAAAGGTTGTTAAGACTTCTTCAAGGTCTTTATTTTTAAAATCAAATTTTTCTAGTTTTCCTAATTCATCTAAAAAAATTTTATTGTTATACAATGTGGTGCATATTTAGTTTTTTCAAATACAGGCTTCCATCCTGAAACAAAAAAAGAACCTGTCCTTGACATTGGAATCTGCTCATAAGTCACATTAACCTGAACATCACTTGCTTCTATTGGTTGACCAAAAAACAATGTTGGATTCACGTCCACAGCAGAAAAAAAGATTTATTATAAAATTTAAATTGATAGTATTCTCGTCCCTCTTTAGTTTTGTCTCTTACAATACATCCAGATATTTTTATTTTTGGTCTACATAATAAAAAAAATAATATCGCAGTCATAGACCCACCAAGTAAACTTGATAAAATACTCTGAAAATTAATATATGAATCCATAATTTATTTCTAAATATCCAAATAAAGAATTATTTTTATATTTACTTAAGTATTTTTGACAAAATGACAGAAAAAACAGATAAAAAGAAAAAAGAGCGTTCAAAAGAGTACAACGATAAGTTAAAAATCAACACCTCTTTAGACGACGTATTAAAGGCTTCGATTCCTAAGCCAAAACAAAAGGGATAGCATCGTTATTGGACGTATTTTAAGACCAAGCCCAAAGTAGGTAGGTATTAATGTTGTGCGACACGTTATTTGATAGAATTACCTTTGATTAGAACTATTTCGGCAAGATGCTCATATGAGGGTTTCTGAATTAGTGGATTCCTGAATATGGATTAAAGGTTTGACTTCGCAAAAAAAATAGCCGTTCTAGGCTAGATTAAATTATCATTTTCTCTTGTCCCTTGTTGTATATAGATGCCACATACATAAAATAATATCCATTTACAAACGACTACAAACATTTACAAACGAATTTAAACGTGTAATAACCGAATAAAATCTGGAAGCCATTAGATATTTGCAGTGTCGAAACATAAGAACTCGATAGTATTAACTGTTAAACATTAAAAAACAAAAATTATGAACGCACTTAGAAACAAAGTACAGTTGATTGGTAGATTAGGACAAGATCCTGAAATTATAAACTTTACCGATGGTAACAAAATGGCGAAATTCTCATTGGCTACAGATGATAGCTACAAAGACAAAAGCGGCAACAAAGTAGAACGTGCCTATTGGCATAATGTTGTTGTAAGAGGAGGCTTGGTAAACGTGGTTGAAAACTATATTACAAAAGGAAAAGAAGTTGCTATTGAAGGCAAGTTAACTAATAGAAGTTATGAAACTAAAGAGGGTGAGAAGCGCTATATTACTGAGGTTATATGTAATGAATTATTGATGCTTAGTAAATAAACCTTTTTTTGTTCAAAAGGAAGAAAGGTGCTTTGAGGGAAGCACCTTTTTTATTTTAAAACAGTAGCTATAGGGTTATATTATACTTCTGGAAATTTAATCAGTAAAGTTTGCATGGTAAGTTCCTAATCAACTTTTACAAGTGATAGCAATATCATAAGCAGGCAGAATATATCCCAATAAAAATACATACTCAATTTAGCATCTTGAAACCATTATGGAGCTGCTTTATGTTTAGAAAAGATTAAAAATTTGGTTCGTATTTTTCAATTTCCTAATGATGCTCTATGGTGTTTTATGATTTTTTTCATGCTGCCAACTATAATTAAATGAGGCACTAAAATTATAAGAAAAAAATAGGAATAGTCCTTTATATTTATTTAATGGCTTAAATGAAGTGTAAAATTGAATTCATAAGGTTGAACTATTAAAAGATACTGTTGCATGGGTTTAGGTCCGCAACTGGCATTGCCTAAACCTAGCATTTCCGCATCGATACATAAAATAGTTTCCTTTCTGTCTTTTAAAAATGTTGGACGGCTTGCCTTAATTAAATCGAGTGCATCATAATGTAAGGCTGTAAATATAAATGGTTTATCTGATGTGACTTTTAACGCGGGTTTATTTTGACTTTTGAACGATAGTTCTAATGAACGTATATCCGAACGCGCACCGTTTTCTTGTGGTACTAAATAAGGCACGAATAAGTCTGAAACCGTAGATTGATAATTTCCTAAAAATGCCGATTCATTTCTATCAGGATAATTTTCTTGCGGCCCACGGCCGTACCAGTTCACTTTTTCTAAACCTGCAACCAGTCCTAATTTTAAACCAACCTTAGGTAATGTTTCTAGACTTTTAAAGCCCGTTGGTGTCATTTTATTTTTCAATGTGATGGCGCCCTGTCCGCTAATATCATAAACACATTCATGTTTTATACTCCCAGAATCCGATTGAAATTCTCTAACGATAGTGATAGACGATAACGATTTGTTTATCTGTTTCGATGTAACCGAAAGCACCTTATGCTCTAAATTTTTGAGATTTGCCTGCTTCCATGGCTTTTTAAAAGGTCTGTCGTTTTCCGTTGGTGCCCGAAACACATTCAGCGAAGGTCCGTTGATATCTCCATTTTGGGCAATTAACTCCCTTTTGTTAGAAACTATTGACCTGATTTTACCTTCGGATTTATCAAAACTAACTTTGAAATGTTTTCCTGATGCAATGATTTCATTGTCTGTTTCTGATATTGAAACAGTTCCTGTGGGCTTTTCTATTTTTGAAGTAAACTTTTGAAGCATGATTTCTTCTTTTGCTACTTCAAATCCTGCATCCTCCCATAAGGTTGGTTGTTTCAAACGATAGCTAAAGTTTAGACTATATTCTGATTCGTTATCTAACTTCGGAAGATTTAATGTGATTTCAGTTGATGCACTAGGCGCTAAATCTAATTCTGGAATATCACCTTCTTTAACTTTTTTACCATTTTTAAGCAATTTCCAGCTTCCAGAAAATGCATTAAGGTTAGTGAAATAATATTTGTTTTTAATCTGAAATACATCCTTTTGGTTTTCAACCGAGCTTATCCCAATATATTGTTGCGCCTTTTTCATTTCTACCATCGCTGGTTTTGGGGTACGGTCCGCAAATACTGCACCTTTGGCACATTCGTTTTTCAATTCTACAATTTCTGAAAAATCACCACCGACAGGAAGACTGTCGATTGGGTGATAGTCCAATCGATGACTTTGACGAATACGTCCATCTGGCATTTTTTCGTTGTATGTTTGATTTACCCAATCCCAAATGTAACCGCCAATAAAAGATGGATTTTTCTCCACCACACGCCAATACTCCGCAAAATTCCCTAAAGAATTCCCTTGGGCGTGCGCATATTCAATCATGATGTATGGCTTCTCGTATTTAGGTTCTGCCCAAAAACTCAATAGTTTCCAATGTTTCTGTGATTCATCGTCCTCGATAAATGGGTACATCGAACTATTCATATCAAAATAATCTTTTTGTGCCCAACAATCGGTTTCTCTTCCATCATAAGAAATTAAACGTGTTGGGTCGAAACGACGGATATAATCACTCATCAAAGCAAAGTTTTGACCAAACCCAGATTCATTCCCTAGTGACCAGAAAATAATTGATGGATGATTTTTAGAGCGTTCTACCATAGCTACCGCTCTATCTAAAGCCGTTGCCATCCAACTGATATCACTTCCTGGTAATCCGTTACCTCGTATAAAGTAATCTGGAGTTTCTAAAGCTTCATCCATGACATACAATCCGTACTTGTCACATAATGCGTACCATCGTGGGTCGTTAGGATGATGACTGGAGCGTACTGCATTAAAGTTGTTTTGCTTCATCAGTAAAATATCCTGAATCATGGATTCTTCCGATAGGGTTTTCCCAGTTTCCGGATGTGATTCACCACGATTAGCACCTTTTATTTTAATAGGTTTTCCGTTGATGTGCACTTGCAAATCCTTCATTTCAACCTCACGGAAACCAAAAGTAGCTCGCGTGACTTCTTGAATATTTCCTTCGGCATCCTTTAAAGTAAGAACAATGGTATATAAATTTGGAAATTCAGCAGACCACAGTTTTGGGCTCTTAATAGTTGCAGAATATTCCAAAATACTTTCCTCACCCAAATTCCCCATGCGCCAGCCTATTTTAGGACTGTTTTTTCCAGATGCTGATATTAGATTTCCCTCTGCGTCATACACATCAATTTCAACCTGATAGTTTTTTGGCACAGCATTACTATTGTTAAACACTTTTATTTTAGCATTCAATTCAGCATCCTTATAGTTTTCATCTAAATCTGAAGTGAAGAAAAAGTCTCTTATTCTAACTTTGGGACGACTTTGCAAATACACGTTTCTAAAAATACCACTAAACGTCCAAGTATCGCCAGACTCAAAATAGCTACCCGTTGTCCAACGATAAACTTCTACCGCAATTGTATTCTTGCCTTCTTTTAAGAATGGTGTGATGTTAAACAACGAACTTGTCATGGAATCTTCATCATATCCAACATATTCGCCATTAATCCAAAGGTGAAATGCGCTTGCTACCCCATCAAAATTTAAAAAGGTTTCGCGCGCTTTCCAGTTTTCTGGAATTTCAAAAGTTGTTCTGTAACTTCCAACGGAATTGTCGTCTTCAGGTACATTAGGGATTTTAATTTTTTCCGCTCTTACCAACATTCCTAAACCGCGATGCGACGGTGTACCATACCCTTGACGCTCCCAACAGGAAGGCACAGGAATAGTTTTCCAATTGCTATCATCGTAAGCTGTTTTGTAAAAATCTGCGGGTTTTTCAGAAATATTATTGGTCCAATTGAATTTCCAATCGCCATCTAAACTTTGGAAATAAGTTGAATTTTTATAATCTCCTTCTAGCGCAGATGCTACATCCGGAAACTCAAAATGAGTAGTTGCGTGAGGTTCGGTTCCCACGGTATACACTTGTTTGTCTTTCCAAAATTCTTGAGCGTTTAATGCAAGTGATGGAATTAATAATAAAAATAGTAGCAGAAGATTATTTTGTACTGTTCGCATTCGGTTCTTTTCTTAAAATTTAGCAATCAAATTTAGTTGAGTTATTCTTCAATTAGTTGTTCTAATCTTTCAATTGAAACCACAAATGGTTTGTTACCCTGACAATGGATGGCTTCATAGTCTACATAAAGTGTTGGACAGTTAGTATTTTCCTTTTTTAGAGTACGCCATTCGTCCCATTTTTTAGTATATGTTTCTAAAATTAGTTTCGCTTCTTTTTTATCAAAAGGCACATTGTTTATCTCCATTTCAGCAAACATAATCTGGGTTCGAAAAATCAATTCGATTAATTCATATTTGATGCGACCGTAAGTGGTGGAAACTCTTATAAAATCTTCATCTCCTTTATTTGGAAGCTTAATATTATTAGCCATCTCTTCCATTTTGTACCATGTTTTGAGATTCTCTTTTTTCTCAGCTAAAACTTCTTTTGAAATCCCTTTTTTGACGTAGATGGACATATCCTGAGCTGAGAAAAAATGGTCACGAATCCACCAAGGCGCCATATGTTGAAGTGCTGTTGCTTGACCTTTAAAAACCGCATCAACTGAACGCATACAAAGTTCTCTTAGTTTTCCAATATTTTCTGGTGTCATTTTTAAAATATTGGTTGCATAATCGTTAAAAATGGCTTCCTCAGACTTTAATGGATTTTTAGTGAATTCTTGAATGACATGGGCATTTAAATCTATCCAGAATTCGTTGCCAAAATATGGGCCATACCAACCATCACCCCAAGTCCAAGTCCAGATGCCTTTTATTTGTGGATTGTCATATAAGTCTTGGAGTCCTTTTGTATGCTCCATTTCTGGCCAACCTTCAATAACGCCTTTACCTATGTAGTACGGATGGGCATTTCTACCATACATTCCTGCTTGATTAGTAGACACCTCAACAATTTGTTGATGCTTCCCAATTCCTAGCGTTTTATTAAAAGGAAGCCCTCGTAAAAAATCTCCATTCACATGTTTTGTTGAAAAATATAAATTGGGATGGGGCTCTACAGCATTTGTAATTTTTAGATACACCTCGGGCACCAAATGAAATTTTCTTTTGATTTTTCCCCAATCCCAGGTGCGGTAAAACAGTTTTTTATTTCGTTTTACACAAACTTCTTCACGCAGTATATTTATAATCTTGATGTGGTCTTCTGGGGAATACACGGGTCTATTCCCCTCATGAAAAGGCGTATCTTGCAAATATGTTTCCCCAAAACGAATGGTCAGTCCTCCCAATTCGGGAAATCTTTTGAAAATTTCGCCAATTTGAGCTTTCAAAATTTCTTGTGTTCTTGGTTTTTGAATAGAAAGCTTGCCATCAATCTTCATCTCATCACCGTACTTTTTCATTACCGATTTTGGAACGACAAAGACATCCGTAAATGGATAAATAGGCATTCCTGCGCGTTTGGCTTTATCAAGTTGTATCCTGATATCAGACGCCTTTCGCTCAATCCATAATTTTTCAGGAGTTTTATCTGGCACCAAATTATTTTCATAATCATCATAGGTAACAGCGCATTGGATTTCAAACTTAGGGATTTGTCCGTTGTAACCTAAAGTTTTGATGTATTCAGGGTTGATGTATTTTGTATTGAATCTTGGTTCACCTGGGTTGTGGTGTACCATGTTCATTAAAATTGGGTATCGTTTGGACACCTTTTTTCTTGAGCCTTTACAATTGATAGCTGGCTCATTAAAAAGACAATTAATAATACTTCAATTCTTTTCATTTAAAATTATTTAAAAGCTACTTATGTCTTGTTTTGAATGCCTCATTTTCCTCCATAATACGCCCTTTTTGTTTTCCATTTAAACCATGCTCTTTATAATAGAAATCCTGTGGATATGCGTAATAGTGTTTTTTCATATCATCGTCGTGAATATCCAAACTTAAATCGCAGTCAAAGCGTGTTAATACGGTGTGATTCCAATTCCCATCGGCGTTGATAAAATGTGATATTCCCCAAGTGATTCCTCTGCCATCTTTAGTATCTGTAAATGCATCTGGTACAAAGGGACCTGCGGCAAGTGGTAATAATTCTGTAATTGAGGCAATTTCAAAATTAACCCAATCTTTTGCATATTGAATGGTATTATGTTCTTGTCCATCTCGTTGAACGATAGCAGCAACGCCCTCTCTAAAAGGAAACAAGGTTGTCTCATGACCTGAATTGATTACGGGATTCAATAGGTGCTTCACAAATGGCCCCAACGGGTTTTCAGCAATTGCCAAACCTTGCATTCTTATTTTAGATGGTTTTAGTTCTGGGTGTTTGTCAAAATCAGCCTTGTAATATAAATATATTTTACCATCGTGAACTAAAGGATACGGGTCGTGTATTGAATATTGATCCCACGAACCTTCTGGACCATTTGGAATTACTATTTTATTTGAATGTGTCCAAGGGCCATCAGGACAGTCGGCATACGCAACAGATACAGGGCAAAAATCCCCACGCAGTCCGCTAGCTTCCATAAATGCCTGAAAGTATAAATAATACTTCCCTTGCCACTTTAAAATATCTGTTGTAGTTACTGAGCGCCACCCAGGCTGTGGTTTTGGAGGACGTGGTACTGCAATACCCTGTTCTTCCCAAGTAAAGCCATCTTCTGAAGTGGCATACCAAATATCTGCTAAATCCCAATCTGCCGAAGGTATCACATCTGTGGCTTCTTTAGCCCGAGACATTCCAACAGGTTTTACTGGGGATTTTCTCCCTGTATACCAAACATAATATTTGCCATTTTCAAAAATCACTTTTGATGGATCGCGACGTGTAATTGTTCCATCACCTCCACTATAATCAAATCCATTTAGCTTAGTGTATTTAAATTGTGTGTATAATTCGTTCTGTTCTGGACGGATTGATTCATATGCATTATAATTCCGTTCTACAGCTTTACTTAATTCTTGATTTGGTTTCTCCGAAGGAATAAAAAACGGGAAATCGACATGTCCTCGCTCTTGATTTTTACTAGTTTCACAAGAAAATATCACAATTAAGACGCATATCAGTAATAGAAAGTTTTTCATTTGTTTTATTTTAAAATTCAAATAGTAAGTTAATCACAATAGGCGCATCATCATTCCCAAAATAGTTTTCTGAATGTCCTTGCGGACCCATTTTATCACTTGTTTGAAATTTGGTTCCTATCCCAGGAATATTCTTTACAAATGAAATATCTCCCTCTGGAAAATCTACCGAAACTCTATGATTAGGATCTTCTTTAGGTTGTTGCGGTGTTAACATTCGTAAAAACGTATTTTCAGAATTACAATATACTGTAAAGCCATTGTTATTTTTGCCATCCACTTTAACCCAAAATAAACTTGAGAAAAAACCTTTAAATTCGGGATAAACAAAACTAGATTCGCCAGTTACCGTATTATTATAATCGTTTTCCCAAACTTGAAATTTAGTGCCTCTCATTCGGTTTCTCCATACGCGGTATGGTCCATCTCCCAACCATTTCATACCTGCAACTTCTTCCTCTGGAAAAGAAAAGGTAATCCCTTTGAATCCTTTTACTATTTTCTTTCCTTTTATTTCCACATATAAATCAAGCAAACCATTGGGATAAATAGTCCATTTTATAATATCCGAACTATACTCCTTATGTGACGCCCAACTTGGAGACTTATCAGTCATTTCGAAGACTGTTACAATTTCTACCCTTTCTTCAAAAGTATTTACCTTAAAAGATTCTATTTTATCTTTATGACCAAGAATGATTGGCCCATTATTTAATGGGATAATTTTCCCATTCTTTGTTACTTCTTTCAAAAGACTTGTTTCTTTTGAAAACTTGTAGTTAATTCCGTTAGATTCAACATGAATAAATCCATTTTCTTCCTTTGTTGTAATTTGACCATTACCTGAAGTACTTATTAATTTTGTATTAATTTGACTAGGAGTTTTAACGGGGTATGACCACGTAAATATTTCTTTGCCATGTTTATCTATTGCTTTTAAATGTAGAGCATCTGCTGCCTTCCAATTTTCTGGCAAATCAACAGAAAACATTCCTTTTGCTGATGGCTGTAAATCTGGTAACTCAATATTACTTTCCGAAACAATTTCAATACCACCGATTTCGTGAGGCCCTTTAAAACGAATCCATTTAGCAACCATACTACATTCATTCAGGTTGGTGTAATGGTATCTGTTTTCAACTCTAAAAACACCGTTAAAATCAGGTTTAATATAGCGATCTTCAATATATAAAGGAGACCAAACTTCTTTTATGGTAAAATAGCTCGCTTCCTTTTCTCCATACGGACCAAGAATGCCATCAGCAGCATGATTACCATCAGTATCTAAAACACCACCTTTATCTGTTCTTACAACAGCCTCATCAGCAAAATCCCATAAAAATCCACCTGCAGCCAATGGCATTTGCCACATTTGTTTCCAGTAATCATCTAAACCTGCTCCGTGCCCGCCGTCATATAAACCATGCAAAAACTCGGTTGGAAAATAGATTTTATCCTTTGCATAGGTATCATAGGCAAATATGTGATAGCTTGGATAATGCATGGTATTGGTTTTATTGAAAATATTCCACGGATGAATAACCTCTCGTTTTTGAATATCCCAAATAGCATAGTCATCATCCAACTCAGTATTCCAACCCGTTTCGTTGCCATTTGCCCAAAGTAGAATTGACGGATGATTAACATCTCGTACAACTGTTTCTCTTACAATTTTCTCTCCCACTTCTGTATCTAAATGCGGCGAATGCCAAGTACAAACCTCATCAATTACAAACAACCCTAATGAGTCGCAAACGTTTAAAAAATGTTTGTCTGGTGGATAATGAGACATTCTAACAGCATTCATATTCATATCTTTCATCATTTTTACATGGGCAACACTAAGTGCTTTAGAAGTTGTTCTTCCCGAAGATGGATAAAACGAATGCCGATTAACACCCTTAAATTTTATACGCTGTCCATTTACATAAATACCATCTGCTGCAACAACTTCAACAGTTCTAAAACCAATGCGCTGTGTTATCTGATGCAATACTTTTCCTTTTTTATCTAAAGTCTGAATGTTTAAGTTATAAAGATTTGGAGATTCAGGATTCCATGATTTAATATTTTTGACTTTGGTAGAAACATGCCATACACCTTCACTTTTATAGGTTGCTCCTTTCAAATTTTGAACTTCTTCTCCATTCAAATTATATAAAGAAAGACTTAAAGAATTTATTTTTTTTGAATTTGAAAAAATATCCGCCTTAATTGCTCCATCAGCTTTTGCATCAATAGCAACGCGTTCGATGTTATCCTTTGGAGAAATTTCTAAATACACCGGACGAAATATGCCACCGAAAATCCAAAAATCGGCATTACGTTCAGCATAATTTATAGATTCATTTGTAGAAACTTTATTGACTTTTACTTCCAATACATTTTCTTGACCATACTTTAATAACTTACTTATTGCATATTTAAATTCATAAAAAGCACCTTGATGAATTTCGCCAGCAAGTTTTCCATTTATCTTTACCTCAGCATCAGTCATCACACCTTCAAAAACAATTTTTACGTCTTTGTTTTTCCAATCTGAAGATGCTAGAAATTTATGTTTATAAAGTCCATATTCATTATATATCTTTTTCCCAGACTTTTGGTCATGTCCGTAATTATAATTTCCAAAACCTTGTAATTCCCAACAAGAAGGCACTCCTATTTTTGTCCATTTTTTACTATTCATTCCATCAGAACAGTAAAAACCCCAATCAACAGAACTATCTTTTCCTTTTCCTGATAGATATTTTATTTCTGTAATACTACTTTCCTGAGAGAAACCTTGGTAAAACACTATAGCTATTAATAGTGGTAGAATCTTTCTTATTTTTTGCATAACTCTTATTTAGGATTGATATAAAAACTCCTTTCAAAAATAAACACAACAGTTTGTTTTATTAACTTTAACGATATCTTAACGGTAGCTATAACGGTTAAAGTTATTTTTAATAGCTTTGATTTTCAATTATTTACTCCAAATGAAACTCGTAGAAAACCAAAAAAGGAACATTGTATCAAAAATAAAACAAAGTGATACTTTTAAGAATGCACCAACAAGTATTGCACTACTTCAGTATTTATTCAATGCAACCTCTAATGGAGAACAGTTAAAAGAGAGTGTGATTGATATTGATTTTTTGGAAATAAGAACTCATCAGACAGGACTAACCCCAGAGTTAGGGTTAACGTTTATAATCTGAGAAAAAAATAACTCAGTACTATGAAAAAGAGGGTAAAGGAGACAAATGGCGTTTAGTTATTGAAAAAGGTCAATATCACATTAAATTTTATAAATACAATTTAAATAATAGTATTTTTAAAAAACTTCGTTGGCACTTTATCCTGCCTTACCTAGCATTAGCTACAATTTTAACAATCCTTGTATTCAATTATATACCACAAAAAAATCTAGTTTATGGAAACCCTTTCTGAATAATGACAGACAAACAAACCTTTACATTGGAGATCATTTTGGAGTCATGGGAAGTACCATTACTAAGAGTAAGGGCTGGACAAGAGATTTCACAATTAATAATGCAGATGAGTTTTACGACTTTATAAATAAAAATCCAGAGTTAAAAGACAGTTTAAAACCATCAAAATACTCCTATACCACTCGTATGGCAGCAATTGCTTCACAAAAACTTCAGAGTTTCTTTCAAAACTACAACAAGCCTTTCAGTATACGTTTTTCTACACAAACCTCAACATCAGAAATAAAAGAAGGCAATGCCATATATACGGGACCTAGTAAGAATGACAATCAGTTTTTATACTTTTTTAATCAGAATAACCCATACTTTGAGATTTCTAAAACTTCACTTAAATTTTCAAATCACCCCAGCTTAGCAGACAAATTTTATAGTTTAAATTCAGGTGATGAGACCTCTGAATATGCAATTGTATCTAAGTATTCTGTAGACAAAAATGCCCATTTTGTTTTTTTCTCTCAACACGATATAGGTGTTAGCGCAACTGTAGAATATTTTACTGACGTTGATAATTTAGAAAATTTTAAAAAAAACTACCTTAAAGAATTTCATTATTTTACAGCAATTTTTAAAGTAAAAGGGCAAGACAGAACCAATACAAGTATAGAGCTCATTTCTGTTATTCCTTTTTAATAACACAAAACAAAAAAACTACCCAACAACAACGTTTATATTATCACTATTAAAATAACCACCTCTATTTTCTTTGCGCTCTAAAGATTGATGAATAATTAAATGCGCCACATTAACCATGTTTCTCAATTCACAAAGTGATGTAGTTATTTTAGATTCCCGGTACAAATCCTCAACTTCATTATAAATTACATCGAGGCGTTTTATGGCACGTTTTAAACGCCTGTTACTTCTAACAATTCCTACATAATCACGCATTAAAGCTTGTAATTCTTTTAAGTTATGCTGAATTAGAATATGCTCCTCAGGGATAACCGTGCCTTCGTCATTCCAATCTGGGATATTAACACCAATAGATCTATAGTCGTTTTTAGTATGGTATTTAAAAATATTGTGAGCATACACCAAAGCTTCTAACAACGAATTGGAAGCCAACCTATTTGCGCCATGCAAACCCGTTCTAGAACATTCTCCGCAAGCAAATAGATGCTTTATAGTTGTTTTTCCTTTTTTGTTCACTTTAATACCGCCACACAAATAATGGGATGCTGGCACTACAGGAATCCAATCGGTTTTTATATCAATATGATGTTCTAGACACTTGCTATAGATATTAGGAAAATGTTCGAAAAACGCATCCATATCCAAATGGGTGCAATCCAAATACACATTAGGTTCTCCTGATTTTTTCAATTCGCTATCTATACTTTGAGACACAATATCACGCGATGCTAATTCGGCACGTTCATCGTAATCTAGCATAAAACGTTTGCCTTTTTTATTTCTCAAATAGGCGCCAAAACCTCTTACAGCTTCAGAAATTAAAAAGGAAGATTCGCCTTTAGCATCATATAAAGCTGTGGGATGAAACTGTACAAATTCCATATCCTTGATACGTGCTTTTGCCCTATACGCCATAGCAATACCATCGCCAGTAGCAATAACAGGATTTGTAGTATGTCCATACACACAACCAATACCGCCAGACGCCAACAACGTACTATTGGCTTTTATTGTAAAAACCTCTCCAGATTTTTGATTAAAAACATAGGCACCATAACAGGTTAATTCTTCAGAGTCAACTTCTGTTAAATGATGGTTTGTTATTAAATCTATCGCGAAATGATGTGGTAAAATAGAAATATTTTTTAATTGATGTGCTTTACTTAACAATGCACGTTCAATTTCATAACCCGTAATATCTTTATGATGTACAATCCTATATTCTGAATGACCTCCTTCTTTCCCCAAGTCGAACTTACCAGAATCATTGACATCAAAATTGGCACCCCAAAGTAGCAGTTCCTCTAATCTGTCAGGCCCTTCTTTGACCACCATTTCAACAACGTCTTCATCACAAAGTCCATCGCCAGCAATTAAAGTATCTTTTATATGCTTTTGAAAAGAGTCTTGGTCTTTATCCAAAACAACAGCTACACCTCCTTGTGCGTATTTAGTGTTAGATTCATCTTCGCTATCTTTGGTAACGATGACAACCTTTCTATTTGGAAATTCTTCAGCTATTTTTACAGCAAAAGTTAAGCCAGCTATCCCTGAACCAATTACCAAATAATTTGTAATAATCATAAATTTATTTTGAAAGCTCCAACATACGCTCAATAGGTAAAAGCGCACGATCTATAATTGCAGAATCAACTTGAATTTCAGGAGATTCATTCAACATGCAATCGTAAAGTTTTTGCATTGTGTTCATTTTCATGAAATGACACTCACTACATGCACATGTGTTATCTTCTTTAGCAGGAGCAGGCAACAATTCAGTATTAGGCATCTCTTGTTGCATTTTATGCAAAATTCCAGCTTCTGTAGCAACTATAAATTTCTGATCTTGATGCTCTTTTACATAATTTATCATCCCTGATGTTGAACCTATGTAAGTTGCAGTATCCAAAATATGAGTTTCAGATTCTGGATGTGCTATAATTTTATAATCTGGATATTTTTTATGAAGTTCTATTAATTTATCCATAGAAAAAGCCTCATGCACAATACAACTTCCGTCCCAAAGCAACATATCTCTTCCAGTTTCATTGATAATATACCTCCCTAGATTCTTATCTGGTGCAAAAATAATTGGAGTTTCTTTCGGAATTGAATTTACAATTTTTAATGCGTTTGAAGATGTACAAACAATATCACTCAATGCTTTTATTTCAGCAGAACAGTTTACATAAGTAATCACTACATGATTTGGATGTGCTTTTGTGAATTTTTCAAATTCTTCTGGTGGACAAGAATCTGCCAAAGAACAACCCGCATTTACATCTGGTAATACTACTTTTTTAGTCGGACTTAAAATTTTTGCAGTTTCTGCCATAAAATGTACGCCTGCAAATACAATCATGTCCGCATCCGTTTCAGCTGCTTTTTGAGATAATCCTAAGCTATCGCCAACATAATCAGCAATATCTTGAATTTCACCTATCTGATAATAGTGTGCTAGAATAACTGCTTTTTTCTCTTTTTTAAGACGATTTATTTCTTTTACTAAATCCATTTTAACTCTTCAGAATGATTAAATAACATGAAAAATTGGAATAACCCAACATGTTAAGATACAAATATCTTAAATAAAAAGTTCAATAATATGTTATTCTCCTGAAAAAAAGATGTTGATTAAATTCCCGCAATCAATTTGTATAAATTCTAAAATATCATCAAGTAATCATGGAAATTATTAGTAAAATGAAAACTCAATTTTATAAAGAAGCCAACTCCTTTTGCTTATTTGCTATATTTTGAATCTCTAAAAGTATTTGGTTTAAAACAAGCTCACTTTTTTCTAATTCAGATTGAATATTACCTTTCATAGTATTGAAAGCTCCTTTTATATCAACAAATAAGTTTTTGTAATAAGAAATACCTTCTTGCATATTGTTGGTAAAAGTCAACAAGTATTTCTCCTCTTTTTTGGTCATTGATGTTTTAGATTCTTCAAATTTATTCTTTAAATAATCCATATAAATATGCAATTCTTTTATAAAAAGATTAGGGCGATTGGTTTTTGATATCATATTCGCTCTTCCGTAAATATGGTCTGTTATATTTTTAAGACTCATAACTTTAGAATAATAGGCCATATTAGGTCCTGGACATACTGAAACACCTTTCCCTTCAACCTTAGTATCTAAATTATAAGTCAATAATGTCGACGTACCTAAACCTACACAAGTACACGATTTTTCAATGATTTTATTGTATTCTTTCTGATAAACATCTTGAGATAAACCTTCTTTTTCAAGGGCTTTAATCTTAGAATATTGATATTCTCTTGATGCTGTACACATTCCTTTTTCTTTAAATTCTTTATTCATAGCAACAAACTTTTTAGGACACGAACTTCCTGGTCTACCTTTATCAATTAAAGTTTGCTTTTCTAAATCCTTAGTATTGTCTTTTAAGTTATTAAAAGGTATTCCAAGAGGCGAAATATCACTTAAATACAAATCTTCCTCTTCTGCTTTTACTAACTTACTTAAAGTAACATCATCTACTGTAGTTGCCTCTGGCACTAACAAAAATGGACTTCCCCAACCTACTGAATCTAAATTATAGTGATCTAGCAAAAATGCATGCTCCTCATCTGTTCCTACACCTCCTTGTGCTGTTATTCCAAAAATTAAGTGGTTTTGTTGGTATCGTTTTGTTTTGGTTTAAAAGTTCTTGACACAAAACACCATAAATAGCCTCCTGCAATTCATTTCGTTTTTCTTTAAACTCAGCTAAAACTGGCCCTAATAAATAACCATCTGTTGCAAAAGCGTGTCCGCCACAATTTAAACCAGATTCAATTCTATATTCTGAAATCCACAATCCTTTTTTGGCTAAAAACTTTCCTTGGATTAGTGCAGATCTGTAATCACTCACTTTTAAAATAATTCGTTTTTTGAATTGCCCATTTTCATCTGGAAAAAAATCATCAAATTGAGACATATATGCATACAATCTTGGATTCATTCCTGCAGAAAGCACCACAGACGAATTTAATTTACTATTTGCAAACCCACGTAAAGCCGCATGAGCATCATTATACTCAACAGGCAATTTTTCATCTTTCTTATAATTATCTTTATCTACCTTGGTCATGATGTTTACATCAATACTTCCAGCGGTTAATGAATCACAAGCCCATTTTTTTATTTCAGAAAAATTAAATTCTTTAGTTGTTAATTTTTTGAATTCAGCCTTAAGCTTAGAACTATTAGGAAGCATATCTATATATACCAAAAGATCATCACTTTTATCAGATGTAATATGTTTTAAAGATTCAAATTTTTCATCTACCAAATCACTCATCATATTCAAATACGAAGTAATTCTTTTTGCTCTAAAATCCTCTATTTTATCTGTAATTTCGGTATAAGGTATTTTAAATTTTTCGCTATACATTTTTCTTAATTTTTCCAGAAGAATATCATCTACTAGAGAAATTACAGAATCCATACCGTATTGTGCCACTTTAAACGGTGAATCTATCGTAAAACCAATCCCCATTACTGGAATATGAAATGAATGTGTGTTTTTCATGAGTACTTAATATTAATCGGCAAAGATATTATTAGTATAAGTACTAGAATATGATATAAATCATACTCTAAGTATTGAATTTCTCTAAAAAAATAGGACAGCCTATTTACTATTGATAAAAAACCCGGCTTTTAGAGAATGAAATAATTATCGAGAAACACACTTAGTTGCTTTTTTATTTAATTATTCTTAACTAAAATTCCATAAATAGCAAAAATTGACAAAACTTTAAATCGTCTGGGTGGTTCAGCAAACCTTTAGTATTTTTATGGCTAATTTTTACTTAAACTAAATTATGTCTGTAGAACCAAAGTTAACGAGATTCAATCAAACTGTTATGTCAAAATATCAAATATACAACAGTATATTTATGACCTTACCTTTTGATGCGGTTACAAAAACAGGCGTTTTATTGCCTTTATTTCACGAAACCTGTGAAAAAGGATTTAAAAAAGGTGATGACCCTACAACTATTGTAGAAACTTTTTTCACAAAATACCAAGCGCGTAGAAACAAACAAAGTCAAATAAATCTATTATTCAGATTTATACAATACATAGAAAGACAGGTGGTTTTATTTGATGCCATTGAAGATGCTGCATTTTCTACTGTAAATAATATGGATGGCGTTGGCACATTAAGAAACTTGAAAGGTTCTGCTACTTCCGAAGGAAACATAGAAGAACTAAAAAATATCTTGAAGAATTTAAAGTGCGTATTGTTTTAACAGCTCACCCTACTCAATTCTATCCAGGTTCAGTTCTTGGTATTATTACTGATTTAACAAAGGCAATTGAAGAAAACGACCTTTCAGAAATTAATAATTTATTTGGTCAACTAGGAAAGACACCATTCTTCAAACATAAAAAACCAACACCATATGACGAAGCTAAAAGTTTAATTTGGTACTTGGAGAATGTATTTTATGAAGCTTTTGGAGATATATACAATTATATCCAAACAAATATTTATGCTGATGGCAAGAAGCACAATGACATTATAAATATTGGATTTTGGCCAGGTGGAGATAGAGACGGAAACCCTTTTGTAAAGCCTAAAACAACTTTAAAAGTTGCCGCAAAACTTAAAAAATCTATTCTTAAAAAATACTATCAAGATTTAAAGAATTTAAGACGAAAACTCACATTTAGAGGTGTTGAAGAACGTATTATTCGTCTTGAAACTATACTTTATGAATACAGTATTGATTTAAAAACAAAAAACAAAATTACAGCCAAAGAGCTGAGACAGGAGTTATTAAGTATTAGAGATTTGGTAGTTGAGCAACACCAATCACTTTATGTTAATGATATAAATAACTTAATTAACAGAGTCCATCTTTTTGGTTTTAGGTTTGCTACATTAGACATCAGACAAGACAGTAGAATACATCACTCGGTTTTTACAACCGTAATAGATCATTTAATAGAAAGAGGTAATTCTTCTTTCCCAGATAATTATCATGATTTATCTGAAAGCGAGCAAGTAGAAATTCTTTCTAAAGCTAATGATGATATAGATGATTTAGATGTTTTTGAAGACGAAATGGTTAGAAATACACTAAAAACCATTTCAATTATAAAAGACATTCAGGAAAGTAACGGAGAGCGTGGTGCTAATAGATACATAATAAGTAATAACCAGACTGCGTTGAACGTTATGCAATTATTCGCCATGTTAAAAATGGTGGCTTTTAAGGATAATCTTACTGTTGATGTTGCACCACTATTTGAAACTATTCCAGATTTAGAAGATGCTCCTGCTGTTATGGAACAATTGTACCAAAACCCAGCATACATGGCGCATTTAAGATCTAGAGGAAGCAAGCAAAACATTATGCTTGGTTTTTCTGATGGCACAAAAGATGGTGGCTACTTAATGGCAAACTGGGGTATTTATAAAGCAAAAGAATTACTAACTGAAATGTCTAGAAAATACGATATTACAGCAATTTTCTTTGATGGCCGTGGTGGACCTCCAGCAAGAGGTGGTGGAAAAACGCATAATTTCTATTCGTCTTTAGGACCTACAATTGAAGACAAAGAGGTACAGATAACTATACAAGGACAAACGGTAAGTTCTAACTTTGGAACTTTAAACTCATCGCAATACAACTTAGAACAATTGATAAGTTCTGGTATTAAGAATAGAATTGATGGCGAAAAGAACAAATTATCTGATGAAGATAGATTTGTGATGAATGATCTTGCAGTAACGAGTTACGAGACTTATAAAGATTTTAAAAATCATGCCATGTTTATCCCTTATTTGGAACGCATGAGTACTTTAAAATACTATGCCAAAACAAATATTGGTAGTCGTCCTTCTAAAAGAGGAAATTCGGATAAATTAGTGTTTTCAGATTTAAGAGCCATTCCTTTTGTAGGTTCTTGGAGTCAGTTAAAACAGAATGTTCCAGGTTTTTATGGAGTTGGTACAGCTTTGAAAAAGTATGAAGATGCAGGAGAATTTGATAAAGTAGAACAGCTTTACCATAACTCTAAATTCTTTAAAACATTATTAGAAAACAGTATGATGTCATTAACTAAATCATTTTTTGATTTAACAAAATACATGGCAAAAGACGAGGAATTTGGTGACTTTTGGAAAATTATTTTTGAAGAGTACGAAACCACCAAACGCTTACTTTTAAAGCTTACTGGATATACTGAATTGATGGAAAACGAACCTGCAGGAAAAGCCTCTATACAGGTTAGAGAAAACATTGTTTTACCATTATTAACTATTCAACAATTTGCCTTAAAGAAAATACAAGAACTTGAAAAAGCTGGTGTTCCTAATGATGACCCAGAAAAACTTATTTTCGAAAAAATTGTAACGCGTTCTTTATTTGGTAATATTAATGCTAGTAGAAACTCGGCTTAAGTATATAATCCATATTTTAAAGATCAAAGCCTTCATTATTATAATAAAGGCTTTTTTTATATATACCGAATTTACCAAGTAATAAAAACCTCTATTTTATTGCATATAATGATGGATAAAAATGCATTCTAACTTTATGAAATCTTGCCGTTAAATTATTATGCCTTTTTCGATAAGAGATATTCCTATGAGTTACATAATACTTCGGTTGAGATATAAACATGTTCTCAAAAATTGACACCATTAAACCTGTTCTAAATAAAACCTCCTCAGGCAATGGAGATATATCGATTAAGTAAAAGAAAAATTCATCAATTTCTTCAATTTCATTTCCTCCCCATGAATAATTAATTGAACCAATTTTATTATCTGGATATCTAAACATTTCATATGTCTCTGAAAGTCTTATTGCTAAAATTAAAAATTTATTGAGCCCCTTATCCGATAATGATTGAATTCTATTAATTAATTTTTCAATTTTATGATTATTATATTTTCTGATATTTTCTTCTGGATTGATAGATAATAAAATAAGCTTTAATTGTTTTTCAATTGCTTGTTCAGCTAACACATATGCTTGGTTAAGCATTTCATTTAAATATAAGCATCTATATGATATATAGTCATCAGAGGCTATTGTATGTAAGTTAATTAACTTTCTATTATCTGTTAAGAATTTTAAAAATTCTTCTTTGCTCAACAATTCATTTTTCTTCAAAGTATTTCAGGTTTAAAGTTTTTAAAAAAATCATTCAGAAATCATAATAAGTATTTTTTTCTTGATTTTGAGACAAGTTACTAAATCAAAAGATCTCTGTATACTTACTACTTGTAATTTTTCGCACATAAAAGATCGAACTAACCTCTCCAAAAACAAAACAGCCTTTACTTTAAAAACACAAGTTAGCACACAATTGCGTTAGGGATTAAACGGCATGTTTGAAATCCCCGACGAAGGAGGGATTGAGTAGTGAAAGCCCGACCCTTTTCGGGTAACGCCCAAATAAGAAGCTTAGTTATAAGGTAAACTATCAATTCAAAGTATCTCCACCTTTCTCACCTGTTCTTATTCTGTAGCATTCTTTTATATCTGAAACAAAAATTTTACCATCACCCACCTCTCCTGTGCCTGCAGAACTAATAATGGCTTTAATTGTGGTATCTTCAAAATTATCGTTTACAACAATAGAAAGGTATCTACGTTGAATATCACTTGTGCTATACGAAACACCTCTATAAACATGCCCTTCCTTTTCATTTCCAATTCCAGTAACATCCCAATAGGAAAAAAAGTTTACACCCACTTGATGAAGCGCTTCTTTAACTACTTTATATTTAGACTTTCTTATAATGGCTTCTATTTTCTTTCATGATACTTTATTTTTTTACCATATCTTCATTGAAATGGTTTTAGTTTCTTTTATAAAAGTAAAAAATATTTTAAAGCCAAGACGTGTTACATCATAAATAACAAAAAAGGATGCCTTGTATAAAACAAGACATCCTTTTTAACAAACTAACTAAACTAATATACTATTAATGCTCGTTTAATCGGAAATCTGGATAAGCATCCATTCCGTGCTCATGAGCATCAAAGTCCTTCTAATTCTTCTCTTTCAGAAACTCTAATTCCTACTGTTTTCTTAAGAGTGAATATGATTAAGAAAGAACACACTATACAAAACGCTGCATAACATGCTACACCTGTTAATTGAATTAAAAATGTGTGCTCTGAGTTAGTTGAAAAGATTCCAACTGCTAAAGTTCCCCAAATACCACAAATTAAGTGTACTGCAATTGCTCCTACAGGATCATCTAATTTAATAGCATCTACAAATGAAACAGCAAATACTATAAGCGCACCTGCAATAGCTCCAATTATAATAGCGCTTTCTGGTGTCATAACATCAGCACCAGCAGTAATACCTACTAAACCACCTAATATACCATTTAAGAACATTGTTAAATCTAAATTCTTATACTTTAAGAAAGATACAAATGCAGCAACTACACCACCTGCAGCTGCAGCTAAACATGTGGTAACTAAAGTTAATGATGTTAATTCTGGATCAGCAGAAAGTACAGAACCTCCATTAAATCCAAACCATCCTAACCAAAGTATTAATACACCAGCAGTTGCCAATGGAATACTGTGTCCAGGGATTGCTTGAGGTTTTCCTTCTTTAAATTTCCCAATACGAGAACCTAATAAGTAAACAGCAACTAAAGCTGCCCATCCACCAACAGAGTGTACTAAAGTAGAACCTGCGAAATCATAGAATCCCATTTGGTCTAAAAATCCGCCACCCCATTTCCATGATCCAGCAATTGGATATACTAATCCAACGTATATTACTGTAAAAATCATAAATGGTCCAATTTTCATACGTTCAGCAACAGCACCAGAAACTATAGTTGCAGCAGTTGCAGCAAACATACCTTGGAATAAAAAGTCTGTCCACCATGTGTAACCTCCATCAGCATATTCTGTAGTCATTCCGTTTTCAGGAGCTGCAATTCCAAATCCTGCAAAATCAATAAACCCTGCAGAACCTTCTGCAAAACCAGGGTACATTAAGTTAAACCCACCAATATAGTAAAGCAATAGCCCTACTGTAATAATGAATATATTTTTAAATAAAATATTAATTGTATTTTTTTGTCTTGTTAATCCTATTTCTAAGAATGCAAAGCCTGTGTGCATAAAGAAAACAAGAGCAGTACAGATCATCATCCATACATTATTAGCTGTAAATAATCCTTCCATAATTATAAAAGTTTTTTTATTAATGTTATTATTTTAAAGTGTCACCACCTTTTTCTCCTGTTCTTATTCTATAACACTCATTGATGTCTGATACAAATATTTTACCATCACCAACTTCACCTGTGCTTGCCGCTTCAAGAAGCGTTTTAACAGTTATTTCTTCAAAATCATCATTTACAACTATAGATAAATGTCTACGTTGAATATCACTTCGTACTGTAAGACACGCCTCTATAAACATGACCTTCTTTTTCATTCCCTAAACCAGTAACATCCCAGTAAGAGAAAAAGTTTACGCCAACATTGTGCAATGCATCTCTAACAGCACTATACTTGGACTTTCTTATTATTGCTTCAACTTTTTTCATATTTAAATATGTTTAATTGATTAGTTAATATTTAAGAAAAGCACCTTCAGAATTTTTGAAGGTGCTTTTTATGTTTGTTAGAACGAGTAGATTGCAGCTAAAACAAAAGAACCTAGACTTTTAGATCCCATTAAGTCATTATCAAGAAACGACTCTTCGCTTGCGCTATCTAATCTAATTTCTGGCTTAATAGTTAAGTTATCAACTTCTAAACTACCTGTTAGAGTAACAGCAAATACAGAGTTATCTCCATTAGCATCAAAAGCAGTTGGGCCACCACCATTTCCTATGGCTCCAAACATATCGCTTTCTGTAAAATACTCTCCTCTTAATCCAATTGTAAATGCATCAGAAGTAGCTAATTGAGGATATAAAGCAACACCTGCAAAAGAACCTCCATCATCTTCAACAGTTAAATATGCTGCGTTAATTCCTAAAGAAGAAATCATCAGACAAATCAAATCCACCTGTAAAATCAATTTCAGTAAATGATGGATCTAACAAGAAGTTTAAATATTGACCTGCATATCCTAATTGTGCACCAAATGCATAATCACCTGTTGTATTAAACTCAGTAATATCAGTATCATTCATTACACCTAGCATTAAGCTAAAATCATCAGATAATGCGATATCAGCTTTAATACCTGTATGGCTAAAAGGACCATAAGAGAATAAATAAGATGTACTGTAGTTAAAGTTTGCAGTTGGAGAAATTACTTCGTAACCTAAAAAGGTATTAAAGTTACCTAATGTTAATGTTACACTCTCACTTACATTCCAATAAGCATACAATTGGTTAACAATATTTGAAGACGCGTAAAAAGCGCCAGCTTGTGGAGAGTTGAATACAGCATCAGCTCCTCTAGGACCAAATACTAAATCAGCAACAAAACCAGCTTTTTCGCCTTCGTAACCTAATACTACATTTGCCATACCTAAAGCAAATCCAGGTAATTGTGCAAATGATGAACCTGGCGCGATTGCGTTTTCATCATTTGGAGCAGTTAAATTAGCTCTATAATAAGCATCAACACTACCACTAACAGTAAATGATGGCTTAGTCTCTTCTTCCTGTGCAAATAATACAGTTGCAAAAAGAAGCATTGTAAGGGTAAATAATTTTTTCATAATTGTTTAAATTTTGGTTATTAATTTTTAAAGTTTATTTCCTTTAGACAGGGCTAAACTATTTAAAAAAGAAGTCTCCCCCTAAAAAAAGGGGGTATTTGATTAACTTTTATCATTTTTTTAGTTTTACCCCTATTTTTTTAAGGGTATTATGTTACTTTTTGATTTTATGAATTTTTAACAATTAGATAATTTGAATAATTGTCAGGTTTTACGCCTTTTTAGTGCTATTCTTTTTAAGAAAATCAATATTTCTTAGTTTTTATTTCACGGATTCCTATTTATACCTATATATTATAGATTGAATATTTATTAAAATATTTGATTATTATTGATGAAACCTATTTTTAAGTTCACTTAGATTAAAAAATCGAAATAATAAATATGCCCTATTGTAAATCAAAAACTAGCGCGTATCTTAGCCTTTCAACTCAAGTTTTTAAACTAATTTATTGTTGATTATGATTAAGAAACAAGGACTTTATTTACCAGAATTTGAACATGAAAACTGCGGTGCTGGATTTATTTGCAACCTAAATGGTGAAAAATCAAATCAAATAATCCATGATGCCCTTGAAATTCTAGTAAAATTAGAACACCGTGGAGGTGTAAGTGCTGATGGAAAAACTGGTGATGGTGCTGGTTTGTTAATTGATATCCCTCACGACTATTTTAAACGCGTTTGTAATTTTGAAATTCCTGAACAAAGAGCTTATGCTGTTGGTATGGTATTTTTACCTAAAACTTCAAACCAATATAATTATTGCAAAAAAACATTTTGAAGACGAAGTAAATACTCAAGGCTTATCTGTATTGGGATGGAGACAAGTTCCTGTAGACTCTTCTCAATTAGGACAAATTGCATTAGCATCTGAACCTAATATTGAACAATTGTTTATTGGCAAAACAGAAGCTATAGATGAAGCTACTTTTAAAGCTAAATTGTATGCGGCTAGAAAAATAACTGAACACGCTATCAGGGAATCTAAAATTTCTGAGAGTGGTTATTTTTATGTACCTAGTTTGTCAACAACTACTATTATATACAAAGGTATTATAATGCCTGAAGATATCGGACCTTATTATACTGACCTACAACAGATTGACCTAGTAACTCGATTAGCTTTAGTACACCAAAGGTTCTCAACAAACACTATGCCTACTTGGGAATTAGCTCAACCATTCCGCCATATGTGCCAGAATGGAGAGATTAATACGCTTCGTGGTAACGTAAGTAGAATGCGTGTTCGTGAAGAAATCATGAGAAGTGATGTTTTTGGACCACAAATAGAAAAATTATTCCCAATAATACTACCTGGAAAATCAGATTCAGCTTCTATGGATATGGTTGTTGAATTATTGACACATACAGGACGTTCTCTTCCAGAAATCATGATGATGATGATTCCTGAAGCTTGGGAAAAGCATGCTACCATGTCTGATGAACGTAAAGCATTTTACGAGTACAACGCCAGCATCATGGAACCATGGGATGGCCCTGCTTCTGTGCCTTTTACAGATGGTGATTATATTGGTGCTTTGTTGGATAGAAATGGTCTAAGACCTTCTAGATATACCGTAACTAAGAGTGGAAAACTTATTATGTCATCTGAAATTGGTGTTGTAGAAGTTGCTCCAGAAGATGTTAAAGAGCACGGTAGATTAGAACCAGGAAAAATGTTCTTGGTTGATATGAACGAAGGTAGAATCATTCAAGATGAAGAAATAAAAAGTAAAATTGTTTCTGAAAGACCATACCAAGAATGGCTTGATAAAACAAGGTTACACTTAAAAGATATTCCTTATAACAACGAAACTTGCCCAATTGAAACTATTGATATCAAAACGCGTCAACGTTTATTCAACTACACTTTTGAAGATATTCAAGAGGTTATCACACCAATGGCAATAGTTGGAAAAGAAGCTTTAGGTTCTATGGGTATAGATACGCCATTAGCGGTTTTATCTGATAGACCTCAATTAATTTCAAACTATTTTAAGCAACTATTTGCTCAAGTAACAAACCCTCCTTTGGATGGAATTCGTGAGGAAATTGTAACAGATATTAGCTTAAATCTTGGAAAAGATAGAAACATATTCAGTATTACAGAAAGACAATGTAGAAAATTAAAAATTCAAAACCCTGTAATTTCTAATGCCGATTTAGAAAAAATCAGAAGTATCTCTGTTGAAAGCTTTAAAGCTGAAACCATTCAAATGCTTTATCCAAAAGCTCAAGGAATGAATGGTTTGGAAGATGCTCTTGATGACATTATCATTCAAATTGAAAAAGCTTTAGAAAGAAAAACAAACATTATCATTCTTTCAGATAGAGGAGTAAATGAAGAGTTTGCACCTATTCCTGCTTTATTAGCTTGTTCTTATGTAAATCATGAAATGAATCGTTTACGTAAGCGTTCTTTTTTCGATATAATAATTGAATCTGCAGAACCTCGTGAACCTCATCATTTTGCAACTTTATTCGGATATGGCGCTAGTGCAATAAATCCTTATATGGTAAATGAAATTATCAGAATGCAAGTTAAAGAAGGCTTCATTACTGGCATGGATGAGCAAAAAGCTGTTGATAATTTCAATAAAGCTATTGGAAAAGGTATTTTAAAAGTGATGAATAAAATTGGAATCTCTACACTACACTCGTACAGAGGTTCTCAAATTTTCGAAATTGTTGGTTTCAATTCTCAATTTGTAGAAAAATATTTCCCATACACCGCTTCAAGAATAGAAGGTATTGGTTTATATGAAATTGAAAAAGAAATTGACCAACGTTACAAACAAGCTTATCCTGACAATAGTATAGATAAAAAACTTGGTTTAAATATTGGTGGAGATTATAGATGGAGACGTAATGGAGAACGCCACTTGTTTAACCCAACTACAGTTTCTAAATTACAACAAGCGGTTCGATTAAGTGATCAAGCTAGTTATGATGTTTATGCTAAAGCGATAAACGAACAATCTGAAAACTTAATGACCATTCGTGGTTTATTTGAATTTGACAACTTAGACCCTATTCCCTTAGAAGAAGTAGAACCTTGGACAGAGATTGTTAAAAAGTTTAAAACTGGAGCCATGTCTTACGGGTCTATATCTCGTGAAGCACATGAAAACTTAGCGA
The DNA here is from genome assembly GCF_055808955.1 of Jejuia sp. G7-7. Lineage (NCBI taxonomy): Bacteria > Pseudomonadati > Bacteroidota > Flavobacteriia > Flavobacteriales > Flavobacteriaceae > Jejuia > Jejuia sp. G7-7. The sequence goes on along the minus strand of NZ_JBVVSZ010000002.1, from coordinate 1,281,231 downwards.
TTGCTATGAATAGAATTGGAGGAAAATCTAATTCTGGTGAAGGTGGAGAAGATAGAAAACGTTTTCAAAAAGATATTAATGGCGATAGCCGTAATTCAGCAATAAAGCAAGTTGCTTCTGGTCGTTTTGGAGTTACATCACATTATTTAACTAATGCGAGAGAAATCCAAATAAAAATGGCTCAAGGTGCTAAACCTGGAGAAGGCGGACAATTACCTGGTGAAAAAGTACTACCATGGATTGCTTCGGCACGTAACTCAACACCTTTTGTAGGGTTGATTTCACCACCTCCGCATCACGATATTTATTCAATTGAAGATTTAGCTCAATTGATTTACGATTTAAAGAATGCAAATCGTGAAGCTAGAATTAATGTGAAATTAGTATCAGAAGTAGGTGTAGGAACTATTGCTGCCGGTGTAGCAAAAGCAAAAGCCGATGTGGTATTAATTTCTGGATATGATGGTGGAACTGGAGCATCTCCGTTAACATCATTAAAACATGCTGGTTTACCTTGGGAACTAGGTTTATCAGAAGCACAACAAACACTAGTTTTAAACAATTTAAGAAGTAGAATTGTTGTAGAATGTGATGGCCAGTTAAAAACAGGTAGAGATGTTGCTATTGCAGCTTTATTAGGTGCTGAGGAATTTGGTTTTGCAACTGCCCCTTTAGTAGCTTCAGGTTGTATTATGATGCGTAAGTGTCACTTAAATACATGTCCTGTTGGTATTGCAACTCAAGATAAAGAGTTACGTAAAAACTTTAAAGGCACACCAGAACACGTTATTAATTTCTTCTATTATATCGCTGAAGAATTAAGAGGTATTATGGCGCAGTTAGGGTTTAGAACGTTAGCTGAAATGGTAGGTCAAACACATAAAATAAATGCTAATAAAGCGATTAAGCATTATAAAGCGAAAGGTTTAGATTTATCAAGTATTTTACACAGACCTGCTGCATATAGAGAGTTGACTGTTAGAAATACAGAGCAACAAGATCATAATTTAAAGAACGTTTTAGACTTTACTATATTAAAAGATTCTCATAGAGCTTTATATAGAAAAGAAAAAATGACTTTAGAATATCCGATAAACAATATAGACCGTACAGTAGGAGCTATAGTTAGTAATGAAATTTCTAAAATTTACGGACATTTAGGTTTACCTGAGGATACTTTAAATATCAATTTCACAGGTTCTGCTGGACAAAGTTTTGGGGCTTTTGGAGCTCACGGACTAACGTTCACTTTAGAAGGAAACACAAACGATTATTTAGGTAAAGGATTATCTGGCGCTAAATTGATTGTTAAAACCAGCTAAAGCAGACTTTATTGCCGAAAACAACATTATAATTGGTAATGTATGTTTATTTGGAGCCGTTGCAGGTGAAGCCTATATAAATGGTATAGCAGGAGAACGTTTTGCAGTAAGAAACTCTGGAGCAACAACAGTTGTTGAAGGTGTTGGAGACCATTGTTGTGAATATATGACTGGTGGAAAAGTAGTTGTTCTTGGTAAAACAGGAAGAAATTTTGCTGCAGGTATGAGTGGTGGTATTGCTTATGTTTATGATCCTGAAAACAAATTTGTAAACGGATTGTGCAATACAGAAACTATAGAATTTGAAGACATCACTAGTGAAGATGCAAATGATTTAAAACAAACTATTGAAAAGCATGTGCTTTATACAAACAGTAGTCTAGGTTCAAAATTATTAGCAGATTGGGATGCTAGTTTAGGAAACTTTGTGAAAGTGATGCCTATTGAATATAAACGTGCATTAAAACGTTTAGAGACTGAAGAACAAATGGTAGAAGAATTAACAACAGCATAGTGTCATGGGAAAAGTAACTGGATTTAAAGAATTTGAAAGACAAGATGAGACTTACAAGCCTGTAAAGGATCGTGTTAAAAATTATAAAGAATTTACGGTATCACTTAGTGAGCCAGAATTAGAAAAACAAGGATCGCGTTGTATGGACTGTGGCATTCCTTTTTGCCATAGTGGTTGCCCGTTAGGAAACTTAATTCCTGATTTTAATCACATGGTACATCAAGGTGAGTGGCAAAAAGCCTCTTGGATACTACATTCAACAAATAACTTTCCAGAGTTTACAGGTCGTTTATGCCCTGCACCATGTGAAAAATCGTGTGTATTAGGTATCATAGAAGATCCTGTATCTATTGAAAATATAGAGAAAAACATCGTTGAGCGTGCGTTTAAAGAAGGTTGGATTAAGCCACAGCCACCAAAAACAAGAACAGGAAAAACTATTGCTGTTGTTGGTTCTGGACCTGCTGGTTTAGCTGCTGCACAACAATTAAACAGAGCTGGACATACAGTAACTGTTTTTGAACGTGATGATGAAGTTGGAGGATTATTACGTTACGGTATTCCTAATTTCAAAATGGAAAAAGAAATTATAGACCGTCGTATTGCTATTCTAGAAGCTGAAGGTATCACATTTAAAACTAACGTAAACGTTGGTGTTAATTATGATGTTGAAGATTTAAAAGCATTTGATTCGGTTGTACTTTGTGGTGGAGCAACAGAAAGACGTAGTTTACCAACACCTGGTATTGATGCTGATGGTGTTGTACAAGCTATGGATTTCTTAACGCAACAGACTAAAGTATTATTTGGTAAGAAGGTTGAAAACCAAGTGATGGCTACTGATAAAAACGTAATCGTTATTGGTGGTGGAGATACGGGTTCGGATTGTATTGGAACATCTAATCGTCATGGTGCAAAATCGGTAGTTAATTTTGAAATTATGCCGAAACCACCAGGACATCGTTCACCAACTACACCTTGGCCTTTTTGGCCATTACAGTTAAAAACATCGTCTTCTCATCAAGAAGGTGTTGAACGTAATTGGTTAATCAACACAAAAGAATTTGTAAAAGATAAAAACGGAAAATTAACAGCTTTAAAAACGGTTAATGTTGAGTGGAAAATGGTTCCAGGTCAACGTCCTCAATTAATCGAAATTGAGGGTACTGAAAAAACATGGCCTTGTGATTTAGCTTTATTAGCACTAGGTTTCACAGGACCAGAAAGTACACTTGCTGATAAATTAGGCATTAAAACGGATGCACGTTCTAACTACAAAGCTGAGTATGGAAAATATCAAACTAACATTCCTAACATATTCACTGCTGGAGATATGCGTCGCGGACAATCCTTAATTGTTTGGGCGATTTCTGAAGGTAGAGAAGCCGCAAGACAAGTAGATTTATACTTAATGGGTAAATCTAATTTACCATCAAAAGATGTTACTGGTGATTTGGTTGCTATAGTAATTCAAGTATATAAAATTTTAATAAAAAAAATGCGAACTGAAAAGTTCGCATTTTTTTTATTAAAGATAAATAACACCCTTTATTATTTCAGCATTCTGCATAAACTCCTCAGCCTTTTCAACCATATTTTTTACTTCCGCAAATAAACGGCACACGCTGATGAAGTTCAGTTGGCTCTACATCCATAGTTCTTGTAAAACCATCACTTGACTTGCCGTTAGCTTGTTCTGCCAAAAATGCCATTGGATTACATTCATACAACAAACGCAACTTTCCGTTAGGGTTTTTAGAACTTTGAGGATACAAATAAATCCCGCCTTTAATCATGTTTCTATGAAAATCCGAAACCAAAGAACCTATATATCTTGAAGTATAAGGTCTATCACCTTCTTCTAACTGACAATATTTAATATAATTTTTAATCCCTTGTGGAAAATGAATATAATTACCCTCATTTACTGAATAAATATTTCCATCCTCAGGAAACTGCATTGCAGGATGTGATAAATAAAACGAACCAATTGCTGGGTTTAATGTAAAGCCATTTACACCATCACCTGTTGTATAAACCAACATAGTAGAGGTACCATAAACCACATAACCTGCGGCTACTTGCGCACTACCCTTTTGCAAAAAATCTTCAATTCTAACTGGTGTTCCTATAGGCGTTACTCTTCTATAAATAGAGAATATGGTTCCCACAGATACGTTAACATCAATATTTGAAGACCCATCTAAAGGATCAATTAGAACCACATATTTATTTTGATGATTTTCATCCTGACTATTTATAGATATAAAATCATCTTCTTCTTCACTAGCTAAACCACATATAATATCACGTCTTGTTAGTGTTTGAATAAATTTATCATTAGCATATACATCCAGTTTTTGTTGATCTTCACCTTGTATATTAGTATCACCAACAGCACCAATAATATCTACTAATCCAGCTTTATTAACTTCATGGTTTACTATTTTTGCTGCTAAACGTATGGAGTTTAAAAGACTGGATAATTCCCCAGAGGAATATTTGAAGGATGATTGATTTTCAATTATAAATTCTCCGAGAGTTTGTTTTTTATGAGCCATAAATGTAAATGTTTACGATTGCAAATATCAATAAAATTTAACAAACTACAACGTTTTCGTTAGATATACGTACATTAAAATATTGACTTTTAAGCTATATTTGAATTCAATTAGAAATTATTATGAATTTAACAATTAGAAACGCTAAGAAAGAAGACATGAATCAAGTTCTAGGTCTAATTAAAGAACTAGCTGTTTTTGAAAAAGAACCTGATGCCGTTGAAGTGACTGTAAAAGACTTAGTAGAAGACGGTTTTGAAGCAAGCCACAATTTCATTGTTTTGTAGCAGAGGTAGATTCTAAAATTGAAGGTATTGCATTAGTTTATAACAGATATTCTACTTGGAAAGGAAGAGCTATTCATTTAGAAGATTTGATTGTAAGCAAATCTATGAGAGGTAAAGGTCTAGGTTCTAAATTACTTGATGAAGTTATTAAATACGGACACCAATTAGGTGTAAAGCGTATTAACTGGGAGGTATTGGACTGGAATGAACCAGCAATAGAATTCTACAAAAAAAATGGAGCCAACGTAATGCGTGATTGGGATGTTGTTCAACTCAACGAGGAAGGCATTAAAAATTATATTTCAAAATTATAAAATGCAAATATTTAAGTTTGGTGGTGCTTCAGTTAAAGATGCCGACGGTGTAAAAAACTTAGCCAAGGTATTGCAAACTATAGGTTATAAAAACACACTTATTGTAGTATCTGCAATGGGTAAAACAACTAATGCTTTAGAAATTGTAATAAAAAATTACTTTGAAAACAAAGCGGAGTTAAAGAGTGCTTTACAAGATGTAATTAAATATCACAACAGTATTTTATTAGATTTATTTGATAATGAATCTCATCAAATATTTAAAAAAGTCGCAAGTTTATTCAGAGAAATAGATGATTTTTTACGCTCAAACAAATCGCCAGATTACAATTTTGTTTACGACCAAATCATAGGTTATGGCGAATTAGCTTCAACCTCAATAATTAGCGCTTATCTTGAAAAAATCAACATAAAAAATAATTGGATTGATGCAAGAGAACACATAAAAACAGATAATTATTACAGACGTGCTAATGTCAACTGGAAAACGACACAACAAAAGATTGCTTTAAGTTTTAATAAAAACAGATTAAACATCACTCAAGGTTTTATAGGAAGTGATGCTAATAATTTTACAACAACTTTAGGACGCGAAGGAAGTGACTATACTGCAGCCATTTATGCCTATTGTTTAAATGCTGAAAATGTTACTATTTGGAAAGATGTCCCTGGTGTTTTAAATGCAGATCCTAGGTATTTTGAAAACGCGCAATTGTTACATCAAATATCGTATACCGAAGCTATAGAACTCACGTTTTACGGTGCTTCAGTAATTCATCCTAAAACACTACAACCATTACAGCGCAAAGAAATCCCGCTTTATGTAAAGTCGTTTTTAAATCCAGAAAAACCAGGAACAAGAGTTGGTAAAGGCATTACTTTAGAACCAAATATTCCGTGTTTCATTGTTAAAAAAAATCAAGTTTTAATCTCATTGTCTTCACTTGATTTTTCATTTATCGTTGAAGAAAATATTAGTGAAATATTTAGCTTATTACATCTTTACAAAATGAAGGTAGATGTGATTCAAAACTCCGCTATTAGCTTCTCTGTTTGTGTAGATAATATATACAATAACTTAGAAAAATTGTTGCAACACCTAAAAGCAAAATTTAGCGTAACTTGTCACAAAAACGTTTCGCTTTACACTATTAGACATTATAACAATACTGTTTTAAAAGCGTTGGAAGAAGACAAAACTTTGTTATTGAAACAATTAACACAACAAACAGTACAAATGGTAACTAAATAGTTTATTTATTACTTTTACGCTTATGGGTAAACAACAAGATACTGGATTGGTAACCGCAAAAGAAGTTGCAAAAGCTATACAGTTAGACAAGTATGGTTTTTTAGGTACTTTTATGGGTTGGATATTAATGAAAGTTCTTAAAATATCTACGCTCAACAAGGTTTATATGCGTAATAAACATTTAGGCGATGTCGAGTTTCTGAATGGTATCTTAGATGATTTTCAAATTAAGTTCAGAAATCCCTGAAGAAGATTTAAAACGTTTGCCAAAAGACGGTGCATATATTACAGTATCCAATCATCCTCTTGGAGGAATTGACGGTATTTTGCTCTTAAAATTGATGTTGGAACAGCGTAAAGACTTTAAAATTATTGCCAACTTTCTATTACATCGTATAGAACCTCTGAAACCTTACATTATGCCTGTAAATCCTTTCGAGGACAGAAAAGATGTAAAATCTAGTATTGCTGGGTTTAAAAATGCCATAATGCATTTACGTGATGGTCATCCATTAGGAATTTTTCCAGCAGGAGAAGTGTCTACTTATCGAGATGGTAAATTGGTGGTAGATAAACCATGGGAAGAAGCTGCCATGAAACTAATTAAAAAAGCTGAAGTACCTATTGTTCCTATATATTTTCACGCCAAAAACAGTAAGTTATTTTACAAACTATCTAAAATTAGTGATACGTTTAGAACAGCAAAATTACCTTCTGAGTTACTAACTCAAAAACGACGCACCATAAAGGTTCGTGTTGGAAAACCAATTTCAATTACCGATCAAAAAGAACATGAAACTTTAGAAGATTTTTCAGAATTCATAAGAAAAAAACATACATGTTGTCTCATGCTTTTGAGGACAAACCGAAAATACTCGACAATATATCTTCATCTCTAAAAGTCCCTAAACCTCCAAAAAACATTGTTACACCTGTTGACAATGCATTAATGATTAAAGAAGTTGATGCGCTCAGAAAAGATGATTCTAGACTTTTAGAAAGTAAAAACTATGAAGTGTTTTTGGCGCAAGCTGATAAAATACCTAATATTCTTAGAGAAATTGGAAGGTTAAGAGAAATTACTTTTAGAGAAGTTGGAGAAGGTACAAATGAAGCTATAGATTTGGATACTTTTGACAACTATTACCACCATATGTTTTTATGGGACAATGACAAAAAAGTGCTTGCAGGTGCTTACCGCATGGGGTTAGGTTCAAAAATATTTGCGCAACATGGTATTGATGGCTTTTATTTACAAGATTTATTTCGTTTTGAGCCCGAGCTCTATAAAATGATGAGCGAATCCATTGAAATGGGACGCGCCTTTATCATCAAGGAATACCAACAGAAACCAATGCCTTTATTTTTACTTTGGAAAGGCATAGTGCATACCACATTGCGCTATCCCGAACATAATTTTTTAATTGGTGGCGTAAGTATCAGTAATCAGTTCTCCAACTTCTCAAAATCCTTGATGGTTGAGTTTATGAAATCACACTATTACGATCCTTATATTGCGCAATATGTACATCCAAAAAAGGAGTTTAAAGTAAAATTAAAAGACGCAGATAAAGATTTTGTGTTTGATGAAGCCGAAGCCGATTTAAACAAGTTTGATAAGTTTATAGATGAAATAGAACCTGGAGCTTTACGTCTGCCTGTGCTTCTAAAAAAATACATAAAACAGAATGCGCGCTTAGTGGCTTTTTAATGTAGACCCTTTATTCAACAACTCCGTTGATGGTTTGATGTATATTAGAATTGCCGACTTACCCGAAAGCACGGTAAAACCCGTAATGGAAGAGTTTCAAGCAGAATTGGAAAGAAAGCTTTTGGGAATAATGAAAGCGTTTGAATCAATAAAAGACTATTATAGACCAATTCAACCTTCTATCAGAAATGAGGAGACGCCATTTTATACCAAGAACATTTCCCAGATTCTACATTAGAGAATTTCATTTACTGCTATTGGCAATTAAAAACCAAAATACCTTTAAAAACCCCATTTATCTACCGTGTAGTATCAGATGGTTGTATTGATATTTTCTTCAACCTAAACAATCCTCAAGAAAGTTTTGTTATGGGCTTTTGTAGAAAATATACAGAGTTTTCAATTGGGACTGAATCTCGATTATGTGGGTATTCGGTTTTTACCATCTACTTTTCCATTAATATTTAATATTAATGCTAAAATATTGAGCAATAAAGACCATAAGTTGAAATCTATCTTACCTGATATAGCAAAAGATATTCAACAACATATAGTACCACATCAAAATTTCTCTATAGTTTCAGAAAAATCCCATCTCATAATTGCGCCCTATATCGTAAATAAAACATTTGATTTTGATAAGCGATTCTACAAAGCACTAAATTTAATCTTTAGATCATCTGGAAACATAGAAACCGAAAATGGTTTAGATACTGGATTAAGTCCGCGACAATTAAGACGTGTTTTTAATTTCTATATAGGTACAACTCCAAAAGCATTTAGTAAAGTAGTACGATTTCAGCAGTTTTTAAATATGAAACCTTCCTCTCAAAGCTTAAAAGCCCAAAAACTGTTTTTTGATGTTGGGTTTTATGATCAAGCCCACTTTATTAAAGACTTTAAAACGTTTTACGGCGTTACACCTTCGCAAGCCTATAAATAGAGTTTGTCCGTTTTATACAATTTCTGCAAAGTGTTTGGTTCTAAATTTGTCTCAACAAAACATCAGAACCATGAAAACAATAATAATTTTAGCTTTTACAGTAATTACTGGAATAGCACAGAGTCAAGTTGAACATCAAAATTTAAAAACCATGAAACTAAATGCAGGAATCATTACCGAAAAATTAGACGAAACAAAAAAATTCTACACCGAAATCCTAGGATTTGGAGTAACTTTTGAAAACGATTTTTATTTATTAATGCATACTCCGAATGAGCAAGCAGAAGTAAGTTTTTTAAAACCAAATCATCCAAGTCAGCAATCTATATTTAAACCTGCTTTTAACGGAAAAGGCGTTTACATCACTATAGAAGTTGATAATGTAGATGAATTGTATAAGACATTAAAAAACAAAAATATTGACATTGCCTTTGAAATAAGAACTGAACCTTGGGGCGACAGACACTTTGCAATTCTTGACCCAAACGGCATAGGGATTGATATTGTAACATATACTAAACCAGAGGAATAATGAATACAACTATAGCAAAAAATATAGGCGCAACCATTGAAAAAGCGATTAAACGAAATAGGTATTTATACCATGGTAGATCTTGCAGAAACAACTGTTAAAAAAGCATACAAGAAGATATGCCAAAAGCACCCAGATAAAACCATACCAAAGTGTTACTATTTATACTCACTTCAAGGCGCTTTAATGGATTTAGATTGGAGAAAACTTCCAGAGGATATTAAAAAGGAATTATTGAGTTAGTAAAAATGCCCTAGAAATTAAAATTCTAGGGCATTTTTAGTTTAATTATACAAACCTTTTAAAAAATCAGACTACTAACTTAAACTAGAAAAAACAAACTTCATCTCTCTTGCTATTTCCAAACTTCTATTAAAATAAATCTCTGTTTGAAGTGGCGTTCCATCAGATTTTTTTGGATCCTCATAAGTAATGGCGATACGTTTATCACAACCAAAAACCATGGGGCAACCTTTATCTGCACTAGAGCACGTCATAATTGCAGCAAACTCTGAAGCTGGATTATAATCGTTACTAAATTCCTTAGAAAATGCAATCACAGCAGGTTCGTTTTCTGAAAACTTAATACTGTAAACAGGATTGTTTTCTTCTGAAAGCTTACTAATTTTAAACCCTTGATTAATTAACGTCTCTCCTACTTTGGGGAACATAGCAGTAGCTTCAGTTCCTCCAGAATAACATGACACATTTTTGATATTATAATATGCTGCCATAGTCTGCGCCCAAATTTGGGATAAATGACTACGACGCGAATTATGCGTACAAATAAAATTTAATCGAATAGATTGATTCGCATCTATTTTCTGTTTCAAATAATCAATTAACGGTTTGAGTATGGCTTTTCTATCTTCAGAAATAGCATTAGTATCTAATGCATCTATATGCTTAGAAATAGGCTCAAACAACTTTATAATATTCATAGTATATTGGTTAACAACAACCTGAACTAGGCGAACAACAAGCCTCAACTTTTTCAACAACTTTTTCGGCAAGTTCAACAACCTGTTCTGGAACACCGCAAAGCTCTTTTGCTTTACAGTCTGTTTTTTGAATGGCTAATTTAACTATTATGTTATTGTCTTGTATTTCGAAATCGTTAACAAATAATTGTGCTGTGTGGAAGTTGGCATTACTATATTCAAATTTTACTTCAGAATCTAAATCATAAGATTTTAGTTTACCAACCTTATTTAAAATCCCTAAAGCTTTAAGCACAGACATATATTCTGTTTTACCCTTTTCTAATGGGCTTTCCCATAACTGAATAATAGTTTCATTCCATGAGTCACTTTGCGCACCACAATCTACAGAATCAACTTTAATATGTTTTACTTCTGTAATATGATAGTTAGCACCAACTAATTCATTAGGTTTATATTCAAACAACAAAGATTTGTCTTTGTTTACCTCTAATACTGAAAATAATTCTTGTGTTTTCATTTCTATTATTTTTTACGTTTGAGTGAGATAATTAAATGCCTATTATAGGCTTAGCAACAATTAGATTTAGTTTTATTAAAAAAACTATTAAACTGCGATTGAAATTCTTGAAAACGTTCCACATTTAAACAATAACAAATGCTTTTACCTTCAAAATTTCCTTTAAGCAAACCTGCATCATTAATAACTTTTAAATGTTGAGAAATAGTAGGTTGTGATAATCCTATTTCATCTACAATATCATTACAAATACACGATTCTTGTTTACTTATATATTGCAGAATAGCAATACGTGCAGGATGCGCAAATACTTTAGCTATAATTGCCATTTTGTTGATACGCTCTGAATAAATATCGAGTTTTGACGCTCCCATAGCTTTGATAATATGAAGCAAATATACAAATAAAATGTAATATTGCAATATTACAATAATAAATAAATTAAAAAAACCAAAAGCAATACACTTTTGGCTTTTCAATATTTTATAGTCCTTTAAACCAATTCTGGAAATGTTCTCCTAAAACTGGGGTAAGTTTCTTTTCGCCGCCTAAAGCACCAATTAAACTCATAACCCAAAGCACAATCATCAATAAATTTAAAATCCATCCTACAAAAGGAATAAAGCTTAATATTAATGAAAGAATCATAAGTCCTAGCATTTGTCTAATATAAAATGAACCTATTTCAGATTTGTTACCATTATTCATTACTAAAGCAATAATCCAACCTATTAATGTGATATGAGCTATAATAGCAACATTTTTTCCATCACTTAAAACTTCTTTAGTATCTTCAGCAAATTCTGAAGCAGTTTCCTTAGCTTCACTAGCAAACTCTTTTGCTTTTTCTTTTGCTTCTCCAGCTAGTTCCTTAGCATCATCTGCTAATTCTCCAGCCTTATCACTTACTTTATCGGCTGCTTTTTTAGCGCCATCTTTAGCATCGCCTAACATATCGTTTAAGTCGTCGCCCAAATTTTTTTCGTCTGACATTGTTTTTAATTTATGATTAGAATTTAAAAGTAATAAAAAATTAACGTATTACTAACTATATGTGTTTCAAAGTTTAAAAACGTTACAGTTATTTATTTGATTAGCATTATAATACCTCCAAGAGCAGTTACGATAATTATAAATCGCCTGTAATTTACATTCGATATTAACTTCACAAGCTTTGTCCCTGCAAAAAGCCAATAATAACTGCTGGAATTAAAGTTAAATTTAAAGTTAAACTTTCCATTGTTACTGTTTTCCAAACAAAAAAATGAAAGGGTAATTTAAATACATTGATAATGAAAAATAACCAAGCGGCAGTTCCAATAAACTCGTTTTTTGGAAGCCTTATTGCTAAGAAATAAATATTAGCAATGGGACCAGCTAAATTTCCAATCATTGTCGTAAATCCTGCTAAAATCCAGCCGAATTGGAGAACCATTTGTTTTGAGGAACACTAGTAGATTTTCGCTTTTCAAAATACCACATGATTAAAATAGACACAATTATGATGATTGCCATAATGCGTTTAAACACAACTTCTGAAATAGCGTCTCCTACCCAAACACCAACCAGAACACCAACAACCATTGCTGGCATTAATTTTTTTAATAAAAACGCCATTGGGTATGCCTGTTGTAATAAGTTACTGCCAAAATATCTGCACCAATAAGCATAGGTAATAAAATGCCTGTAGATGCTTTTTCTCCAAATACAAAAGCTAAAATTAGTATGATAATAATACCAATACCTTTAATTCCAGATTTGGAAAACCCTAAAACAAAAGCAGCCAAAAAACTGCTACCCATTGAAGAGTACCTAAATTATAGGATTGTAAAATTTCTGCTACGTCCAAATTCGGTTATTTAAAAGCAGCATCAATAGGCTCCCAAAGTTCAATTTTATTGCCGTCGTTATCTAGAACCCATCCGAATTTGCCGTACTCATATTCCTCTATTTCCCCAACAATGGTTACGCCTTCTTCTTTTAAAACTTCCAATAATTCCTTTAGATTTTCAACACGATAGTTGAACATGAAATCCTTTTTTGATGGTTCATAATACTTCGTGTTTTCTGGAAAGGGACTCCATTGTGTGGAACATTCTTTTCCGTCATTATCTTTCCACCAAAAAGTACAGCCGTAATCATCAGTATTAAAACCTAAGTGCTTTTTGTACCAATCTTTTGATGCATTTGGGTCTTTTGCTTTAAAGAACAAGCCTCCTATTCCTGTTACTCTGTTTTTCATGTCGTTTTGTAAAGAATTATACGTGTTGGTCTATTAATATGGTATTTCCATCAGGATCGTTTAATACTGTACTTGCAGGGCCAGAAGTGCTTTCGTCAGCTTCTTTTTCAAGTTTTATCTTGTTACTTTTTAAATGTTTTTGAATGGTTCTAACATCATCAAATGGATCCAATTTATTGGCACTTTCATCCCAACCTGGATTAAATGTTAAAATATTTTGTTCAAACATCCCTTGGAACAAGCCTATTAAAGCATTACCGTTTTTCATGATGAGATAGTTTTTTTCAACATCTCCTGCAAATTGTACAAACCCAAGGGTTTCGTAAAATTGTTTTGAAGCCTTAATATCTTTCACACTAAGACTTACTGAAAAAGCACCCAATTTCATAATTTTTGTTTTATTATTATTTTTTAATGGCAGATTCATAAATATCAATCCATTCTTCACATGTCATTTTTCTAGTCAATTCTGCTATCAATTCAAAAGGAATTTCATCTACATATTTAAAGCGAATGCAGCTTTTACCCATATCTAGCTTACGTTTGCTATGTTTTGGAAATTCAGACACAAACCAACCATAGAGTTCCTTTTTTGCATAAATTCCGCTATGGTATAAATTCACAGAGTTTTTTTGTGATGCAAAACTCATAAATGGCAAGGGTGTTTTTGAGTCGCAATGGTACCCATCTGGATATACCGAATGTGGCACATAATAACCAATCATTTTATAAATCATACCTTCCTCAAAACCTTTTGGCAAATTAGTATTTATAATATTTCGTAATTTTTTCAAAGCCCCTTGTCTTTCCTCAGGAACTTGGCTTATATAATCGTCTGGTGATGTAGCTTCATATTGCATAATCTATATTATTTACGTTGAAGGATTAAACCTGAAATTAAAGAAATTATAAAACCTAAAATTATAACCGATGCAAACATCATGAATGCCATAAAACTGGGGCTTCCATAATCTTTCATTTGCTGAGTTAACTCAGCAGCTTTTATTTTAACTTCTTCAGCAGATAACGTCTCTTCCATCTTTTTAACAGAATACTCTAAATACTCACTTGCAAAATCAGGGTTTATATAACTTGTATAAATGTAATCGAAAACTGCAACACCTATGGCAGAAAATAATGCGATTGACATACCAATTGCAATGGCTTTACCTAAAGATACTTTTCCGTTATTTACTGTATCACGGTAGTGTTTAATTCCAAAATAAACGAATAATAAGGATAGCACCATAGATGTGTAACCTATAAGTTCGCCATATTCAAAATCTACTCCCATTCCTAGAAAGAACGGCAGACCAAATAGCACAAAACCACTTAAAAGTGCATAAATACCATATTTAATGACAGTTTGTTTCATTTTAAATTATGTATTAGTTAGTAAACCAAAGGTAGGATGATTGGAAGAATTGAAGCTCATACTAAAGTACTAAATTCATAATACTTTAGTTGTAAATCTAATAAAATATAAACTTCAAATAATATTAAACTCTTTTGAAATTTGAATAGCTTGTGTACGTCGTTTAGCATTTAACTTTACCAAAAGATTAGAAACGTGTGTTTTTATAGTGCTTTCTGAAACAAATAATTTCTCTGCTATTTCCTGATTTGATAATCCAAGGGCAACTTCTTTTAAAACTTCATATTCTCGTTTACTCAAACCTAACTCGTCAACTTTTTGAAGATTTATTGTATTAGTTGAGTTGAGGATTTCTTTTTGAGTCTTTTTATTTATAAATATACCAATACCCAAAAACACAATGGCAATTATTGCCATAATGTATTCCATTTTTAAGTCGCCACTAACTAATGTGTATTTACTAAATTGAAACAGTAGTAGTAATGCTAAAATAAGTAGCGAAAAAACGAGAATGGTTTTCTTCATGCACTAAAATTAACAAAATTTTGCTTTGATTTTATCTACAATTGTTTGCGCTAGTTTTTCTTTACTCTCAAATGTCCAACCTGCGACATGAGGCGATAGCAATACACTTTTTGAGTTTATTAAATATTGGAATGCTTCTGGCAATTTTTTAGCAAACAAGTTTTCAAAAGATGCCTTTTCATATTCTAAAACATCGAGTCCAGCGCCTAAAATTTTTCCTGATTTTAAAGCTGAGACTAAATCTTTAGTGAATACACTTTTTCCCCTTGCAGTATTTAACAACCAAAATGGATTTTTAAACTGATTAATGAATTGCGAATTAATTATATTGAGCGTTAAAGGTGTTTGTGGTGTGTGTAAACTCACAACATCTACTTTTTCTTGAAACTCTTTTAAACTTACTTGTTCTGCGTTTTTATCTCCAACATTATCTTTTATATCGTAACACAAAACCTCAACATCAAATCCTCGTAGCTTTTTTGCAAAAGCTTTTCCCATGTTTCCGTAGCCAATAAGTCCGACTGTTTTTCCATCTAGTTCGATACCTCGATTGTCTTCTCTTAACCATTTTCCTTGACGCACCTCTTCATCTGCTTTGTTGAGTTTATTGAAAAGTGATAGTAACATCCCCAAGGTATGTTCGCCAACTGCATTTCTATTACCTTCTGGGGCTGAAATTAGATATACGCCTTTTTGCTCGGCATAATCGCAATCTATATTTTCTAGACCCGCACCTACTCTACCAATAAATTTTAGATTTTTAGCTGCATCTAGAAATTGTTTGTCTATTGTAAAACGACTTCTAATTATAAGTCCATCGTACTCATGAATTTTGGCTTCAATGGTTTCTTTTGAAGACGTGTAATCTTCATGGTTTGTAAAACCCAAGTCGTTGAGTTGATGTATTAATAGTTCGTGATTGGTATCTAGATGTAAAACTTTCATTTGAATAACTTAGTTTACAAAAATACGACGTTTTTTGCGTTAGAGATTGCAACGGCATCCTTTTTAAAACACAAGAAGTAATGAATTTAGATTTAGAAACACAACTTAGCAGATTACTTCGTCGCCAACTCCTCACAATGACTCTTTAAAAAGATATAGTGAAAAGCCCGACCCTTTTCGGGTAGCGCCCAACTTCTCGATAATATTTCTCATATTTCTGAATCACTAGAAAAGACAAAAAAACCCAAACATTACTGCTTGGGATTTAGTGTTTTATAATTGGATTTTCGTTTTTCTAGTAACGGTAATGCTCTGGCTTATAAGGTCCATCAACAGTTACACCTATATAACTTGCTTGGTCTTTACGAAGTTCTGTAAGTTCCACCCCAATTTTAGCTAAGTGTAATTTTGCTACTTTTTCGTCTAGTGCTTTTGGTAACATATATACCTCGTTTTTATAAGCATCTGCATTGTTCCAAAGTTCAATTTGCGCCAAAGTTTGGTTTGTAAATGAGTTACTCATCACAAAACTAGGGTGACCAGTAGCACAACCTAAGTTTACTAAACGCCCTTCGGCAAGTATAATGATATCTTTTCCGTCGATTGTATATTTATCTACTTGTGGTTTGATGGTGTTTTTGGTATGGCCATGGTTTTCATTTAACCAAGCCATATCTATTTCGTTATCAAAATGCCCGATGTTACACACTATAGCTTTGTCTTTTAAAGCTTCGAAGTGATGACTTTGAACAATATCTTTATTTCCTGTAGTTGTAATTACAATATCTGTATTACCAATAACAGTTTCTAGTTTTTTTACTTCAAAACCATCCATTGCCGCTTGAAGCGCGCAAATAGGATCAATTTCTGTTACGGTTACGATACTTCCGGCTCCTTTAAAAGAGGCTGCAGTTCCTTTCCCAACATCACCATAACCACAAACAGTTACACGTTTTCCGGCTAGCATAATATCTGTAGCTCTTCTAATCGCGTCAACAGCAGATTCTTTACAGCCGTATTTATTATCGAATTTAGATTTTGTTACAGAATCGTTTACATTAATAGCAGGCATTGGTAAAGTTCCATTTTTTACACGCTCGTATAATCTGTGAACCCCTGTTGTTGTTTCTTCAGATAGGCCATTGATTCCTGCGGCTAATTCTGGGTATTTATCTAAAACCATATTTGTTAAATCTCCACCATCATCTAAAATCATGTTTAATGGTTTTCTGTCTTCTCCGAAAAATAGTGTTTGTTCTATACACCAATCAAATTCTTCTTCGGTCATATCTTTCCAAGCATAAACCGCAGTTCCAGCGGCAGCAATAGCAGCAGCAGCTTGATCTTGAGTTGAGAATATATTACAAGAACTCCAAGTTACTTCTGCCCCTAAAGCCTGTAAGGTTTCAATTAACACAGCTGTTTGAATCGTCATGTGTAAACATCCTGCAATTCTTGCTCCTTTGAGTGGTTGCTCGTTTTTGTATTCTTCACGAAGGCTCATTAGTCCTGGCATTTCTGCTTCTGCCAATTCAATTTCTTTTCTACCCCAATCGGCTAATGAAATATCTTTAACTTTATTAGCTACGTAAGGAATTGTTTGTGTGCTCATAGTATTTTTTTCTTTTGTTTAAAAACCTAAAACTTGATTGTTATTGGTGCTTAATTTGGTTAAATTCGCTTGCCAAATAATTTATTTCGCTTAGGCGGTGCAAAGATAACTATTAACTTTTAGAATATTAAATGCCTTTATATAAAACCATTACTCCAAATTCACAAACTACTGTTAAAATCTGGAAGATTACAGAGTCATATGATGAGTTGATGGCAAAAGTTGACTTAAAATCGGTTGCTCTAGAGCGGGTTTTAGGCATGAAAAGTGAATTACATCAGCGCGGGTTTTTAAGTGTGCGTCACTTATTGCAAGAATTTGGGTATACTGATTCAGATTTGTTTTATGACGAAAATGGAAAACCACATTTAAAAGATGGTAAGCAAATTTCTATTACACATTCATTTAACTTTTCGGCAATTATTGTTAGCGATTTAATAGTTGGGATAGATATTGAAAAACAGCGAAATAAAATTTCTATTATTGCTCATAAGTTTATTGATTATGAATTTTATTATTTAATCAAAGAAGCTTCAGATTACATTAAAAAGCTGACTGTAATTTGGTGTGTAAAAGAATCGTTATACAAATTGTTTTGTACACCAGGGTTGAGTTTTAAAAATCATTGTTTAGTAATTCCTTTTACTATCGAGGACGATGAAACCATTGCTTGGATTGATTATAAGGAACAGAAATGTCGTTATAATATCGAGTTTTTAGAGTTTGAGGGTTTTACTTGTGCATATGCTATTGCTTAATGAGTATTTATGAAAACATACTGGCTTCTATTGATAAAGACGAAAGACTTTTAGCTGTTTTAATTGATCCTGATAAATTTTCAATAGAGAACACAAAACCTTTTATTGCAAAAGTAAACACTTCAATTGCTACCCACATTTTTGTTGGAGGAAGTACAGTTGAAGCTAAAGCAACCAAAAATCTAGTTGTTGAAATAAATAAATACACCAGATTACCTATAGTTCTATTCCCTGGAGATAATACCCAAATAACTGATAGCGCAGATGCTATTCTATTTTTATCATTAATTTCTGGGAGAAATCCAGAGTACTTAATTGGTAAGCATGTAAATTCAGTTTCTAAATTGAGGAATTCGAGTTTAGAAATAATTCCAACAGGTTATGTTCTAATTGAAAGCGGAAAGAAAACAGCGACAGAGCAAGTGACTAATACTAAACCAATATCACGAGATAATATTCAAAAGATAGTTGATACAGCCATAGCAGGACAGTTATTAGGTATGAAGCTTATATATTTGGAAGCTGGAAGCGGCGCAAAACAACCATTAACCACTAAAATAATTAATGCTGTTAAAAGTGAATTAAAAATTCCGTTGATAATTGGCGGAGGTATTAGAAGTAAAAACGAAATAGAAAACGCTTTTAAATTTGGAGCAGACGTAGTAGTTATTGGAACTGTATTTGAAGAAAATGAATCGTTTTTTGAATATATAAAAAAATAGGCATGAAAATATCGGTAGAACTAACATTAACACCATTGCAGGATGATTTTGAACCTGCAATTATTCATTTTATAAAAAAATAAGGGCATCAAAATTAGAGGTGCTTGAAAATCCTTTGAGCACTCAGGTTTATGGCGATTACGATGAGGTAATGGCGCTTTTAACTTCAGAAATAAAAGAAGCTTTTGAACTTATTGAAAAAGGGTTACTTTACATGAAAATAGTAAAATCTGATAGACACGAATATGAGCCCCATTTTTGATTTCTTTCTTGAACCATACAGAAATAGGGAAATATCATTAATAATTCTTGAGGCTATTGCCTTTGTTTTTGGTATTGCTAGTGTTATTTATGCTAAAAGAGAAAATATTTTGGTTTATCCAACTGGATTGGTGGCAACTGTAATTACCGTTTATATTTTTTTGAAAGATGAATTAATGGGTGACATGATGATGAATTTTTACTATTCCATAATGAGTATTTATGGTTGGTGGAATTGGTCTCGTAAAAAAGATGATAAGGTTTTAGTTCCTATTTCAAGAACCAGTTCTAAAGAGAAAATAATAGGATTTGGTATGTTTATAATAACAATGATTGTTACTTATACTGTTTATAAAGGATATGGAACAGAAATCACATCGTCAAACTACATCGACATATTTACATCAGGTGTGTTTTTTACTGCCATGTGGTTTATGGCAAACAAAAAAATAGAAAACTGGACACTTTGGATTTTTGCTGATATTATTACGGTACCACTTTATGCATCTAGAGGTTGGGGAATGTTCTCACTTCAATATTTAATCTTTACTATATTAGCAATTCAAGCATATTTTGCATGGAAGAAAAGTTTAAACAGCAACCATCAAACTGCGTAAAAGTAGTTTTATTTGGCCCTGAATCTACTGGAAAAACAACGTTGTCACGTCAGTTAGCACGTCATTATAATTCTGTTTGGGTACCAGAATATGCACGAGAATATCTTCAAAACAAATGGAATAATGAACGAAAAACTTGCGAGCCTCAAGATTTATTGCCTGTTGCTGAAGGTCAAATGAAATTGGAAAACGAACTTTCTAAAAAAACAGATTCCGTTTTAATTTGTGATACAGATTTGTTAGAAACTAAAGTATATTCTGAAGCGTATTACTTAGGAAGTTGCGACCCAATTTTAGAAAAATATGCATTAGAAAATACCTATGATTTATATTTTTTAACTTATATTGATACACCTTGGGAAGCTGATGATTTAAGGGATAAACCCGAAGACAGGGAGAATATGTTCATGGCTTTTGAAAATGAGTTAAAAAAACAAAACAGGGCATATGTTTTACTCAAGGGTAATAAAAAAGAACGTCTTGAAACTGCGGTTTTTCATATTGATAAATTACTAAATAAAAAAGAAATAATGTTTACAGATAAAGATATTGAGCAAATACGCAACAAAGGTATTAGCTTAGATCAAGTTAATGCTCAAGTAGAACGTTTAAAAAACGGAATGACACACTCAAATCTGGTATCTGCTGCTACTGTTGGCAGAGGGATTCAAAGTTTTGATTCGGAAGAATTGACCGACTTAGTAAACCTATACAACACAAAACAAGATGACTTGGAAATCTTAAAATTTGTTCCAGCTTCTGGTGCTGCTACAAGAATGTTTAAATTTTTATTTCAGTTTCTTAATAATTTTAATCCATCAAAAGATACCATCAAAAAATATGCTGAAAAACAAGGTGATGATTTAATTATAACGTTTACTAACAACTTAACTAAATTCCCGTTTTATAAAGAAGTTATTAATGCAATTGAAACATCAGGAGTAAATTATAAAAGTTTAAAACAAGAAGAACAACATTACGAGTTTGTAAAAGCTATGCTGAATGAAGAAGGCTTGAATTATAGTTTTTTACCAAAAGGACTATTACCTTTCCATGCTTATAAAAATCAAACAGTTACTGCATTTTATGAGCATTTATTTGAATCTACTTTATACGCATCATCAAAACAAAATTCTAACCTGCATTTTACAGTTTCTGAACAACATCACAATTATTTTTTAGATAATTTCAAAGCAGTAAAACAATCTTTAGAAGAAAAAGAAAATACTGTTTTTAATGTTTCGTTTTCTTATCAAAAAGAAGCTACAGAAACTGTTTCGCTAACCAAAAGCGGAGAAGTTTATAGAAATGATGATAGCTCAATTTTATTCAGACCTGCGGGTCATGGTGCACTTCTAGAGAATTTAAATGATCTGGAAAGTGATATAGTTTTTATAAAAAATATCGACAATATTGTTGTAGAACAGCAAAACTTAGAAAACACAACCTATAAAAAATTATTAGCTGGTGTATTACTAAAAACTCAAGATCAAGTTTTTAGCTATTTAAAACAAATAGATGAGGGTAACATTGATAATGCTGATATCACTACAATAGCCTTTTTTTAAGAAAACAATTAAATATCGCCATAGATTCTGATTTTTATGATTTCAATTTTGAGCAAAAAACAGCTTATGTAAGAGAAAAACTAAACCGACCTATTCGTGTTTGTGGCATGGTAAAAAATGAGGGAGAGCCTGGTGGAGGGCCGTTTTGGGTTAAGGATAGCGAAGGTACGGTTTCATTGCAAATAGTCGAGTTTGCTCAAATTGACTTCAGAAAAAGATCTCAGCAATCCATTGTTTATAAAGCAACACATTTTAACCCAACAGATTTGGTTTGTGGCATTCGAGATTACAAAGGCAAACCTTTTAATCTTTTAGATTACATAGATCCGGAAGCAGCTTTTATAACCATGAAAACACAAAATGGAGTTGATATAAAAGCACTAGAGCGCCCAGGATTATGGAATGGAAGTATGGCATATTGGAATTCAATTTTTGTTGAAGTTCCTGTTGAAACTTTTAATCCAGTAAAAACAGTAAATGATTTACTAAAACCCGCACACCAAGGTTCGTAATGTTTGATGAAGAAGCTATAATTAAAGAATTAAACTTTAAAGGTGTTAGAAGCTCAGGAAGCGGCGGGCAGCATGTAAACAAGGTGTCTTCTAAAGTTGAATTATCTTTTGATTTAAATGCATCTTTAGTTTTTGATGAAATTCAAAAAGCATTACTTCAAGAGAAACTTCAAAATAGATTGACTAAGGAGAATGTATTGATTCTTCAATGTGGAGAAAGTCGCAGTCAACACAGAAATAAAGAGCTAGTTATAAAACGCTTTTTAGAGTTGATAAAAACAGCTTTAATTATCCCGCAAGAACGACTCCCAACTAAAATTCCAAGAGCTGTAGTTAGAAAACGTCTCAAAAACAAACGTAATCTATCTGAGAAAAAGGCAAATAGAAGAAAACCAGATTTAGATTAAAAAATTGAGAATTGTAAATCTTAATTCAAAAAACTAATATATCTTTGCAGCGTTCTCAAAAAAGGGGTGCCCATATCGGCTGAGATCATACCCATTGAACCTAGAACAGGTAATGCTGTTTAGGAATTTTAAATTTAAACGTCATTGCGAAGTAATTTTTTAATTACTGTGGCAATCTGTTAAAAAAGAATAGATTACCACGTCGTAAAAACTCCTCGTAATGACAAAAACTATTAATTAACAACAAAGAATAATTACCTCTTTTTATTCGATTATAAAAATAATCGTAATGAAAAATTTATTTCTTTTTTTAACACTATTAGTGTTATCGGTCTGTGCTAGTGCACAAGAAAAATTCAAAGTATCAGGAGTTTTCTCCACAGAAAAAAACGAACCCTTGCCTGGCGTTAGCATTGTTGTAAAAGGAACAACAACGGGAACACAAACCGACTTTGACGGCAAGTATCAATTTCAATTAGTTGAAGGTCAATATACTTTAGTATACAGTTATATGGGACCGACTACGATAGAAAGAACCTTTTATCTAAATACAGATTTAGAATTAGACGTTCAAATTGGAAAAGATCTTGAAAAACTAGACGAAGTTTTAGTAAGTGCTGTTCGCGTAGATGCAGATTCTCCAATCACACATTCCAATGTTTCTAAGGAAGAATTAGCGAAACGTAATTTAGGGCAAGACATTCCAATTTTATTGAATTTTTTACCGTCTGTAGTAACCACAAGTGATGCTGGCGCAGGAGTTGGCTACACAGGTATTAGAGTTCGTGGTACTGATGCAACTCGTGTGAATGTGACCATTAACGGAATTCCGTATAACGACCCAGAAAGTCAAGGGACGTTTTGGGTAAATTTAGGAGATTTTGCATCATCAACTGAAAGTTTACAGTTACAACGTGGTGTTGGAACATCGACAAATGGTTCTGGTGCTTTTGGCGCTAGTTTAAATTTATTAACTGATGCATTTGCAGATGAAGCTTCAGGTGAGATCTCTAATAGCTTTGGGTCTTTCGGAACAAGAAAACACACCGTAAAACTAAGTACCGGTTTGTTAAATGACCATTTCGAGATTTCTGGTCGTTTTTCAAAAATTGATTCTGATGGTTATGTAGATAGAGCGTTTACAGACTTAAAATCATATTTCTTGCAAGGTGTCTATAAAGATGATAACACATTGATTAAAGCGTTAACTTTTGGAAATGTTGAACAAACTTACCAATCTTGGTTTGGTTTAACAGCAGACCAATTACAAGAAAACCGCCGCCAGAACCCTTACACATATGATAACGAAACTGATAATTACTGGCAAGATCATTACCAACTACATTGGAATCAACGTTTTGATAACAACTGGTCTACTAATTTAGGTTTAAATTATACTAAAGGGAAAGGCTATTTTGAACAATACAAAGCCGAAGAATCTGCAGCAGATTTTAATAATTTAATAGAAGAAGATTCTGATGTGATTGTTAGAAGATGGTTGGATAATAATTTTTATGTATTGAATGCCAATGTTACTTATAAAAACAATGCTTTAGAAATTATTTCAGGCTTATCATTGAGTTCTTATACAGGCGATCATTTTGGAGAAGTAATCTGGGGAAGTAATTTAACTTCTGGAACTAATATAAGAGATCGTTATTACAAAGGTGACGCTACAAAAAATGATTTTAGTGTGTTTTCTAAAGCAACATTTAAAATGGCTGAGAAATTTACGGGGTTTGTTGATTTACAAGGGCGTTTTGTGAGTTACAAAACCAATGGTTTAAATTCTGATAGAGGCGAATTTGTTACTGATGCCGATTTTAGTTTCTTCAATCCTAAAGTAGGTTTAACTTATAAACATTGTGATTTTAATAGTTTTTATGCCTCTTTTGCCGTTGCTAATAGAGAGCCAAATCGTGATGATTTTCAAGGTGGTGTTACAGAACATGAAACTTTAAATGATCTTGAATTAGGTTGGCGTTATACCAGTAAAAAAGCAGCTATAAGCAGTAACTTATATTATATGTTTTATAAAAACCAGTTGGTATTAACCGGAGAGTTGGATGATGTTGGTAGCCCTTTAAGAGCTACAAGTGGTAAAAGCTATAGATTAGGTTTGGAGATAGATGCAAATATCCAGTTTTGTAAAGCATTCAGCACGTCTACAAATATTGCTGTAAGTAGTAACAAAAATAGAGATTTTACAACTTCTGTAAATGGAGAATTGGTAAATCTAGGGAACACTAATATTTCATTTTCGCCAGATGTAGTAGTCGGTAATGCACTTAATTTTTTCCCAGCGGAACGTTTGCAGCTATCATTATTAAGTAAATATGTTGGCGAGCAGTTTATGGGAAATACTGATAATACAGAATCAATTTTAGAGAGTTATTTTGTAAACGATTTTAATATTGTTTATGAAATAAAGCCTAATAAATTGTTTAAATCTATTGTGTTGTCTGGTTTGGTAAATAATATTTTTAACAAAAAATATGTCTCTAACGGGTATTTCGGATCTTTTGATTTTGATGATAACACAAGCCCAACAGGAACAACTACTGGCTATTTTGCTGGGTATTATCCGCAAGCCACGACTAACTTTTTACTCGGTGCTACTTTGAAGTTTTAATATTTATATTAGGGATTGAAAAGCGTAGTTGATGTAGCGTTAGCTGCGCTTTTTTTATATGTAATTTAAAACATAAACCAACAATCAAAAGCCCAACGTTTGGGTAACGCCAAAATATTACTAATTAAAAATAAGTAGCGTATTTCCAGTTTGCTCTACACGATAACGTCTTAATGCGCAACGAGGTGTGGGCGTTTCGGAATTTGTATCTTCTAGAGGCAAACCGTTAAAAAGGCTAAATCTATTTTTGTCATCACATCCACATTCTCCAATAACGCCATTTATGGTAAGAATTGAACAAGTATCGAAAGTATGATTTGGGTCTGCGGCATCAAAAGCTGCATAACCACTACCTACATTTGTAATAATTATACCGCCATTTCCAGCGTTTTGAATATACACTCGATTACTCGGAGATTGGAGTTTGATGTATTGTGGAAAATTGAGGTTAATAGATTCGTTTACGCCAATATCCAATAAAAATCTACAATTTTCATTATCTACAGAATTACTGCTACAAGTAGTTAAAACCAAGAGACTCAATAGGGCAAAAAATATTCTCATAAAACGTTAAAAATTAGAATGCTAATTTACAACAAAAACAAAACGGACTTAAATATTTTGTATATTTGCAGCACAATCTCGTGTAAGCGGGATTTTTTTGATGCTGCCCCGAAAATCATCGGGAGTTCCAGCATCTTTTTAATTTAAACGATGAAGTTATGAGTAAAGTATCTTACTATACGCCAGAAGGGTTGAAAAAATTAAGAGAGGAGTTAAAACAACTTAAAGATGTAGAGCGCGTAAAGGCCTCTAGGGCAATTGCCGAAGCCAGAGATAAAGGGGATTTAAGTGAAAATGCTGAGTATGATGCTGCAAAAGAAGCACAAGGAATGCTAGAGATGCGTATTTCTAAACTGGAAGATGCTTTGGCTGGTGCTCGTGTTATTGATGAGTCACAGTTAGATAATTCTAAAGTTTTAGTGCTTTCTAAAGTGAAAATAAAAAATCAAACCAATGGTATGGAAATGAATTATACTTTGGTGGCTGATGGTGAAGCAGATTTAGCTTCGGGTAAAATTTCTGTAAATTCTCCTATCGGAAAAGGTTTATTAGGGAAATCTGTAGGGGATGTTGCCGAAATTCAAGTACCTAATGGTGTCATGAAATTTGATGTTATTGAAATTTCTAGGTAAATTAAATTAATTATGGGTTCAATTTTTACAAAAATAATCAACGGAGAAATTCCGTGTTATAAAATTGCTGAAACTGATGATTTTTTGGCATTTTTAGATGTAAATCCCAACAACATAGGGCATACACTTTGTATTCCAAAACAAGAAGTGGATAAACTATTTGATTTAGATAAAGCAACTTACAATGGGTTAATGCAATTTTCTAGAAAAGTGGCGTTAGCTCTTAAAAAGGCTGTACCGTGCAAGCGTATTGGTGTAAGTGTTATTGGTCTTGAAGTACCACATGCACATGTACATTTAATTCCGTTACAATCTATGGATGATGCTCGTTTTATAAATAAAGTAAAGATGACTCCTGAAGATTTTCAAAATACTGCCGAAGCTATAAAAGCTCACTTGTAGTTTTATTCTAAATACAAAGTGAACAGGATTATTCCTGAGAAAACTAATATTATTCCAGTAATAACAATCCCCCAAAATAACTTTTTAAAGGATCTTGATGTAGGTCTGGGTGTAAATGCTTTTTGTTGATATTCAAACATGCGTTCTATATCATCAGTCCATCTTTCTGGATAAATAATACTATCACATTTTGTGCAATTTATTTCATGCTTTATTTCGTTTGTGATGGATTTATGAAATGAATTTTCTACGAATTTCTGTTTAAAAACAAGATTTAAACCATCCTTACTAAAACATTCGGGACAGTTGTTTTTCAAGGCAACTTTTTTTATCGGAATAAGCTTTTCAGTTGTCATGCGTTAGAGCGTTTTAAACTAATCTGGATTGTAGTACCTTTTCCAATGGTAGATTCTAATACTTTAATTTTTCCGTTATGGAAATCTTCAATAATACGTCTTGTAAGAGATAAACCTAAACCCCAACCTCTCTTTTTGGTGGTGTAACCAGGCTCGAATATTCTATTATAGTTTTTCTTTGAGATGCCTTTGCCTGTATCAGTAACTGAAATTTTCACATTACTTTCTAATTGCGAAATTTCAAGTTTAAGCTTACCTCTACCTTTCATGGCATCAATGGCATTTTTTACAAGGTTTTCAATGGTCCAACTGTACAATTGTTTATTAATTTCAACAGGAATCTTTTCATTAGGAACGATGAGTTCAAATTCGATTAAATCTGAAGAGCGTCGTTTTAAATAATCGTAAGAATTGATGGTTTCTTCAACAATATCAGTTTTCTCAAGTGTTGGTAAAGACCCTATTTTACTGAAACGTTCTGTAATAGTTTGCAACCTGTCAATATCTTTTTCAATTTCAACAATATAATCAGGGTTTATGTTTTCGGTTTTTAAAATCTCAGTCCAACCTATCAAAGACGATAAAGGCGTACCTATTTGATGTGCAGTTTCCTTTGCCATCCCAGACCATAACTTGTTTTGGGAAGCGTTCTTGCTGCTCTTATAAAAAAAGAAAATAACACTACCAAACAAAAATATTATAAGAAGTAAAGCCAAAGGATAGTACTTTAATTTATTTAAAAGTGGTGAATTACCATAATATATTGTGGAGAATACTTTACCCTTATGTTTTATTTCAATAGGGTTGTTTTCACTTTCAAAACGGTTAATTAGTTTTTGAACAAACTCTGGGTTATTTAATTTTTTTTCATCGAAATTATTATGATTTGAAATAGAGCCGTCGCTATTAATTACTAGCATTGGCGTTGTATTATTACTCCCTAATATTTTTAATATCAAATTTATATTGGTATTTGTATCAGAGTTCACAAACTCATCTTGAGCAAACGCCCAATTTTCCATTTTTATACGTTCTTCCTCTTTAAAATTTTGAAAAAACACATACGTATTCCATAAAATAAGTGATACAATAATGAAAGATACAGCAATCATTACCCATCGGAATGTATTAGAGTATTTGGTAAAAATCATTCAAATTTTGATTAATCAGTAATATAATGCAATTCTGTTAATATTATTGTGCTAGTTGTTAGTAAATCGGTTTTTAGATGAATACAAGAATAGTTACATTTGTTCAAATTGAAAAATTAGATGGCATCATTTGATCCAAAATCATTATCAACCAGTAAATTACATGGTTATTTGCTGAGTGCTATTGCTCCAAGACCAATAGCTTTTGCGAGTACTTTAGATGCTGATGGAAACCCAAATTTATCACCATTTAGTTTTTTTAACGTGTTTAGTGCAAACCCGCCAATTTTAATTTTTTCACCAGCTCGAAGAGGAAGAGATAACACCACAAAACATACGTTACATAATGTTGAAACCACAAAAGAAGTTGTAATAAATGTTGTAAATTATGATTTAGTGCATCAAATGTCCTTAACAAGTGCTGAATATGCCGAAGGTGTTAATGAGTTTGAAAAGGCAGGCCTAACAATGCTGAAATCAGATAAAGTAAAACCATTTAGAGTTGCTGAATCGCCTGTGCAGCTTGAATGTAATGTTAATGAAGTAGTGCAATTAGGAACTGAAGGTGGTGCAGGGAATTTAGTGATTTGTGAAGTGCTTAAATTCCATATAGATGATGAGTTTTTAGACGCAGACGAAACTATTAACCAAAAGAAACTGGATTTAGTTGCCAGAGCTGGAGGTAGTTTTTATAGTAGAGCAAATAAAGGCTTTTTTGAAATTCCTAAACCATTGTCGAAATTAGGAATTGGAGTTGATAATTTTCCTGATCATGTTAGAAATAGTATGATTTTGACAGGAAATAATTTAGGAATGTTGGCAAATGTTGAAGCATTACCAACTAAAAAAGAGGTTGAAGAGTTTGTGAAAGACTCTGGGTCGCGTTATCCAAAAATTAAAGAAGCATCGCATAGAGAAAAACACACATTGGCGCGTAAATATTTAAGCTATGGTGATGTGCAAAGTGCTTGGAAAATATTATTAAGCTAATTAAATAAAGTCCCTGCGAAAGCGAGGATCTGAATAAAACTATTAAAATTAATATAGATTAAATAAATAAGTAAATGGAAGTTCAAGGAAGAATTAAAATGGTTGGTGAGACCCAAACTTTTGGGAGTAACGGATTTAGAAAAAGAGAGATTGTTGTAACTACAGAAGAGCAATATCCACAACATATTATGGTGGAGTTTGTACAAGATAAAACAGACTTGTTAAACAATTACCAAGTAGGACAACAAGTAAAGATTAATATCAATTTACGTGGTAGAGAATGGGTAAATCCGCAAGGAGAAACTAAATATTTTAACTCTATTCAAGGTTGGAGAATTGAAGCTTTACAACAAGAAACTGGTGGAGAAAACATGCCTCCTGTACCTCCTGCTGATGCTTTTGAGCCTGCTGGAGATTTAAATAAAGAAGATCACGACGATTTACCGTTTTAATTATAAAAACGAAACAGTTGTTATCCTGAAATTATCTCAGGATAAATTAAAAGCTAACCTCAATGTTTCATAAGACATTGAGGTTTCTTATTTTTATAAAAAATTTGCAAGCCCTAAATTAATTTGTCGTGAAATTCTTAACAGAGGAATTATCATTTCCAAACGTAACCGAAGCTAACGAAGATGGTATTCTTGCCATTGGTGGCGATCTTTCTGTTGCACGATTGTTATTGGCATATCGCTCTGGAATATTTCCTTGGTTTGAAACTGATGAACCTATTTTATGGTGGTCTCCAGACCCGCGTTTTGTACTATTTCCTAAAGAAACTGAAAGTCTCCAAAAGTATGAATCAAGTTCTACGAAATAAAGAATACAAAGTTACAATCAACAAAGCTTTTGAAAACGTAATTACAGCATGTGCTCTTACAAAACGTAACGGACAAATGGGGTCATGGATTACTAAAAATATGATTACAGCATATACTGAATTATATGAATTAGGTTATGCAAAATCTGTTGAGGTTTGGGATGATCACGAATTAATTGGCGGACTTTACGGTATCGATTTAGGCAACGGTATTTTTTCTGGAGAAAGCATGTTTTCAAAAGTAAGTAATGCAAGTAAAGTTGCTCTCATCAGTTTTATTAAGAATACAAATTATAAATTAATAGATTGCCAAGTATACACAAATCATCTTAAAAGCTTAGGGGCTGAAGAAATTTCGAGAGATGTATTTTTAAACTATATGAAAAGTTAAAGCCTTCTCTTTTGAAAATATTTAGCAATTACGTCAAAACGTGGAGTTGAAAATTATTGAGAAATAAAAAGACGTATATACATTATTAATCACCCCCACTAAATCCTTAAAATAGCAGAAGTCAAAACAAATAAATTATGTTTTGCAATCAAATTAAAAGCTTCAAATCGATGTTCCAAACCAGTTTGTAATTTTAAATCTTCATTAATTTGCCACCCTATTTGTGACGAAATTCTAATGTCGGTTTCTGGTTGGTCTGGTTTACTTAAACTTAATAAACCTTCAACGGCACTCACTAAATAAGCTTCTCCAATATCCAGTTTTTCACCATTCAAAGGAAAATCTACTGCAAATCGGTATCGTTGTCTGAAAATTGTTTTAGTGCCTAGAATGCGTTGTTCGGCTCTGAATCTATGACCGTAACGCACACCTAATTTTTGTTTGATAAAGTTAAATTGTTGAGTAAAACGAATTTCATCGCTGCCTGTTTCAAACCAATCTCTGTTTCGGTAATACACACCAAAACTTAATTTATGATTGTAATTCAGTTTAAACGTAGAAAAATGATACACATCTACCTGTTGTTGTTGGTATTGTAAACCATCATCATTATACAATACATATCGGCTTCTAAATGCGAAATTCATACTGTATTCTTTAGAAACCTTATGATTTAAGGATACTACAGATTCTCCTAAAGATGTAAAATTGCTCTGCGCAAAAAACATTGAGCAAGTAAAATAGAATATGCATACACATAATTTTTTAATACAATGCATGCTCGTATGATGATGAGGTTACTATTCTAGATATTTCGAATTCCCCGTTTTTATCAAAAATAAATTCTCTTAACTCGTGTTTTTGCTTTGTTTTAATTTCAGCTATAATTTCAAAATGAGTATGTTTATCGTTTGGATTATCTACAATATGCTGAATGAATTGTTTATCAGATTTATTTGTGTAGTTCACATACCTTTTCTGAATCTTTAGCAACCGTGCTTTTTTAAAATTGCCATCAAAATATTTTGAGATTTCAGCTAGTGTGTTTTTTGGAATGTATTTTTCTTTTATAACAATTTCAATATCCTCTAGTTTTCCAAGCGTATCAAATTCAAGACTATAATACAGCTTATTTATTTTGAATTTAACTTCGAAACTATGTTTTTCACCATCAGTTTCTTTATAAAATTTCAGGTATTTTACATCATGAGAAATGGTATTAAAATACGTTTGGGCAACTTTTGGAAATTCAGAAATAGAAATTCGTTCTTCTCTTTCATATTTGCTTTGAGAATTACATATCGAAATAGAAACTAAAAATATGATAATGCTAAACCTCTTCATATCTAAAACAACTAGTTTCATGGTCGTTTACCATTCCAGTAGCCTGCATGTGCGCATAAACCACAGTAGAACCTACAAATTTAAACCCACGCTTTTTTAAATCTTTACTTATGGTATCACTTAATGGCGTATTTGCTGGTGCTTTTTTATAATCGGTTAGTGTATTTTTTATAGGTTTACCATTTACAAAGCTCCAAATGTAATTACTAAAACTTCCAAATTCATCTTGAATTTTCATGAAGGCATGCGCATTGGTAATGGTAGCTTTAACTTTTAGTTTATTACGAATAATACCAGCATCTAATAATAAACTATCAATTTTATCTTGATTGTAGTTTGCAATTTTTTTATAGTCGAAGTTATCAAAAGCTTTTCGAAAATTTTCACGTTTTCTTAATACGGTTATCCAACTTAATCCAGCCTGAAAGGTTTCTAAAATTAAAAATTCAAATAATGTATCGTCATCATAAATAGGCACACCCCATTCTTCATCATGGTAGGCTTCATATAAAGTATCACCTTCACACCAACCACATCTGGATTTTTTAGCACTTATTTTTTCAGAATTTTTAATGTCTCACCGTTTTTTATTTTTAAAACATACAATCCAGATGGGTAATTTGCAACAGATAGGATTGAGCCTCTTCCCTGATTCAATTTCTTTCCGAGTGTATTAAAAATAGTCCATTCTTTTTCAGAACTTAAATTCACTACACCATCTGTAGGATTAGGATAAATATAAAAAATAGTTTTGTTAGGTATGTCATTTACACTTAATAAATTCGCAGATAACCATTTGGCAGCATTTTGAGCACTAACAGCTCCAGAGTTATTAAAACTACCTCCCGAAAATATTTTATCAGTACCATCACTATCTTTAGCAAAAGCCATAGTGTTCACCTTAACATCAACACCCACATTGGTATTTGTACCTAGAGCTTTCCATCCCTCGGTTTCGTTCCATTTTGCTATATTATTAACAATAATGCTATTATTTAAATCAATATTACTAGTATCAAAAGTCCCTCCTACGTACAAGTTTACTCCATCATGGATTAAACTAGTTACGAGGTTACTTACTCCATTTCCTAATGCAGACCAACTATTTCCTACTTTATTCCATTTTGCAACTCTGTTTACAGTTATACCTCCAGCTAGTGCAAAATTCCCCCTACAAAAACATCAGTAGGTGTTACAGTAATAGCTTCAACAAATCCACTTGTTCCAGAGCCTAAAGTTCCCCAATTAGTACCGTCCCAAGTTGCAATTCTGTTTGCAGTATTACCACCAGCTTCGTCAAAATTTCCACCAACATATAAAACTCCATTACTATCAATGTCTAAAGATCTAATTTCATTATTAGTTCCAGAACTAGCATTTGTAGTATCAGTTAATTGAGACCAAGATGTTCCGTTCCATAGTGCAATATTTCGCACAGTCATTCCATCAACAGTTTCAAAAGCACCACCAACATAAAGATTGTTACTAGAATCCAACTCTAATGCAGCAACAGGTCCATCAACTCCCGAGCCTAAAGCAGACCATGAAGTACCGTTGTAAACAGCAATATTTTTAGCTGAAACACCATTTACTTCAGTAAAAGCACCTCCTATATATAGTATGCCTCCTGGTGTTATTTTTAAAGTATTTACTGATCCATTAGTTCCTGTACCAAGAGATTGCCACCCTGAAGTTTCATTCCAAATTGCGATATCAGAAATATTTGTATTTCCTGCTTGACTAAAATCACCCCCAAAGCAAACATCTCCATTTGAACTTGCGTATACAGCATTAACAACGCCATCGATACCTTCTTCTAGAGTATTCCATTTTCCAATACCATTAACTGCAGTTCCTGCAGGCGGAGTTGTACCATCAACTAGTTTATAAATCTTGGCATTAGTTCCATAATCACTAAAATACAATTCACCATTTTTATCAACTCCAAAAGAAGAAACCGCTTCTCCATTAGTTTTAAATAAAAGAGTACTGCTTGAAGCTCCTGTAGTAGGATTGTAGTTTAAAGCCCACACTCTACCACTTACAAAGTCTCCAAAAATATATTTCGAAGAAATACTGGGATTTAAACTTGTTATTTCAGAACCTCTATAAACGTAACCTCCAGTAATTGATCTATCTCCTTGAGACCTCCCATAAAAAAATATAGGACTTTCGGTAGAACCAGTTATTGTTACATTGTTTACCAAAGTATTAGCCTCAAAACGCTTCCAACCATAATTTGAACCATTGGTAATGATGTTAATTTCTTCAAATCTGCCTTGGCCTACATCTGCTCCCCAAATTGTTCCTGTAATATTATCAATAGAAAATTTCCATGTATTTCTAATACCATAGGCAAAAATTTCATCTAAACCAGCACTACCAACAAGCGGGTTATCACTAGGTATTTCATAATTTCCATTGGGTAAATCTGGATTAGTTTCAACTGGATTACTACCATCAACATCAACATCTATTCTGCAAATAGAACCAAACACGTTTGTTAGATTTTGAGCATTACCTTGTGGGTCGTTTGCGCCACCTCCATCACCAAAAGAAATATAGAGGTAATTATCTGTACCAAAAGCAATTTTACCCCCATTGTGATTACTATTTAATTGGTTTTTGTCAAATTGAAAAATAACCAGTTCGCTACTTGCATCAGCGCTATTAGCATCCCCACTATTAACTGAAAACCGTGAGAGTACCATTTTAATATCTACTCCAGATATATTGCTATCGGCAGTATAGTAAACATAAAAATAACCGTTGTTTTCATAATCAGGATGAAAAGCCAAACCTAATAAACCAATTTCTTGTCCATTTATAAAGCGTACTCTGTCACTAATATCTAAAAACGTATCGACATCTACAGAGCTTACGGTTGATGTTCTAGGAAACACTTTTATTTTACCATCTTGTTCTAAAACAAACATACGGTCACTACCATCAGGAGGTGATTGGATTTCTACAGGAAAACTAAAATCTATGTTTGGAAATGCAGATTCGTAAGTGATTTGCGAATTAATTAATAGCGGGCATGATAATGCAACGAATAACTTGAGGAGTGTCTTTTTCATATTAGATTTATTCTTAGGGAGTTACAAAAGTACGATAAAAAATTCATTTTGTCTATGAAATGATTTTTTTGTAAGATTATATATTCAAAAATATGGTTTTATATGAACAACTTTATTAAACTAAAATTGTTAGCTATTCATGTCTTTACTAAAATTCACATGTTAGTATTAGACACAATTAACTTTAAAAAGTCACTTTTATATTTTAATTTTAAAAGACATGTAAGGTGTAAATAAATTTGAAGACAAATTATTTCAATCAATTTTTTTGTTAACTCAATTAAGCATAATGAATTCAATTATAAAAAATAGTCTAGAAAGAAGTATTTCATACCAAGATTATAGAGATTTGGTACATGATTTAGCTGAAGAGCACGATACTTCTGGCTTAGAAAAAACAGAAGCTTTAATTAATTATACAAAACTCAACGATAGACGCATGAAGCGTTGGGATAAAACGGTAAAAGTATCTGAAGAAGCTCAAACTAAAATTTCTAAATTCAATCAAAAGATAACATGGTTAATTATTACTGAAAGTTGGTGTGGAGATGCTGCTCACGTGATACCTGTACTTAATAAATTGGCTCAATTGAATGTTAATATTGATTTAAAAATAGTATTTCGTGATGAAAACCTTGAGTTAATGGATTTATTTTTAACTAATGGTGGTAGAGCAATCGCGAAATTGATTATGATTGATGATAAAACAGGAGAGGTATTGAATACCTTTGGACCAAGACCTAGTGAAGCAACTGCAAATGTAGCAAATTACAAAGCTGAACATGGAAAGCTAACTCCAGAGTTTAAGGAAGAGCTGCAAATCTGGTATAACAAAAATAAAGGGCAGAATATTATTGAGGATATATCGCAATTATTGTGTGATTTAGAATCTAAAATTTGTGTATAGAAATATCCATTTGAGTATTTTATTTTCATAGACATGACAAAAATCAGCTAATAGAGAAGTACAATCTTCTAAATTTGGCAATCCATAAAAATCTTTGTCATGAAATCTATAATTGAAACTAGTTTAGAAAACAGTATGTCTTATTGGACATACCGTAATTTGACTGAAACACTTGTATTAAAAGTGAAAGTACTGGAGATGAACAATCTCAGTCATTAATTAATTACACTAAGCTTAATGATAGACGCATGAAACGCTGGGATAAAACTCTAAAAGTTTCAGACCAAGCTAAAAAGATAATCACAGCTTTTGATATCAAAACCACTTGGTTAGTTATTGCTGAAAGTTGGTGTGGAGATGCTGCACATGTTCTACCTGTTCTAAATAAATTAGCAGAATTAAACACCAAAATTAATTATCGCGTTGTTCTTAGAGATGAAAACCCTGAATTAATGGATGCTTTTTTAACTAATGGAAATAAAGCTATCCCTAAGTTGATTATTATTGATAGTAAAACAAAGGAAGTACTTACTACTTATGGCCCCAGACCAAGTGAAGCAGCAGGATATGTTAAAAGGTTTATAGCTAAAAATGGAATTCTTACTGCAGGTTTTAAAGAAGATTTACAACATTGGTATAACAAAAATAAAGGGCAAAATATAATGGATGATATAACGGGAATTCTTTGTGAATTTCAATCTATGGCTTGCCAATAAAATTAAAAGTAATTGAGCCTATTTGTTTGTCTTTTGAAACATCTTCACTAAATCGAGCATCTTTTGCATATTGAAGTGCATGTTCTACCAAACATTCATTTGATGATGTTGAAGATGTATTTACATAAGCATCAATAACATCTCCGTTTGAATTTACAGTAATATTGATTACTATTTTTCCGCCATTTTCACATAAATAAACAGGTGTAGGCAAATAATAATGTGAGCGATTTACTAAAGAATAAGACATGGTGCTTTTTGTGTTAGCCCCATCCTCTTTTTGCTTTTTTAATAGCTCATTTACTTTACTAAAAGAGGACATATCCTTATTTTTTAACTTGGCAGCATTAGAGTTTTGGTATTTCGCTTTATAACTATTAATTGCATCAGAGTTATTGAATTCACTATGTTCTGGCACGTAATCTTCGGGTGGTGCAATAGTTTTATATGCCTGGGCAAAATGTTTGTTGTTTTTTGTTTCGTTGAAAGCCTTATTTGTTTCAGCTTTAGCATTATTTTGATTATCTAAAGCTTCTTTAATCTTTATTTCTTCTTCTGTAAGTTCTTTTTCAGGCTCAATATCATAGAAAGTTTCAGCAATAATAGTGTCATGTTTTTTTAGGCTAAGATTAAAAATAGACATAACTACCGTTCCTGTAATAAGAAAGGTTAATAGTAGGGCTTTATGTTGATCTGTTAGGTTCAAATCTGGGATTTAGCAATGCTTTTGTGTTGAAATATACGTAAAAATAAACTGTTTAGTCTTTTAGGCTTTCTATGAAGGTAGCAATAGACGTGCCATTTTCAACATTAAAGTCGCCAATTTTGGTACGTCTAAGCGCTGAAAGATGTGCGCCAGAATTTAATGCTTTTCCAAAATCATTAGCTAAAGAGCGAATATAGGTGCCTTTACTACAAACAACTCTGAAGTCAATATTTAACCCATCAATTTTAGTAATCTCAAATTCTGAAATATTTATAGTCCTCGATGGAATATCTACATGTTCTCCTGCCCTTGCAAATTCGTACAATCGCTTCCCATCTTTTTTTAAGGCTGAAAAAACCGGCGGAAACTGCTGAATTTCCCCTATAAATTGTTTGGTCGTATCGTGGATTAAATCTTCAGAAATATGTTCTGTCGGAAAAGTAGTTTCAATTTCCGTTTCTAAATCAAAAGAAGGTGTTGTACTGCCTAAAACAAAAGTACCAGTATATTCTTTTACTTGGCCTTGAAATGTATCAATTTGCTTGGTCATTTTCCCTGTACAAACCACCAATAAACCAGTTGCTAGAGGGTCTAGTGTGCCAGCATGACCAACTTTTATTTTTTTTATATTGAAGGCTTGACGGATTTCCCAACGTAGTTTGTTTACCACTTGAAATGACGTCCAATTTAAAGGTTTATCAATTAATAAAACCTGACCAGAAAGATAATTTTCAGCAGTCATACTAATTCGCTAAAGCAAAAATTATAGCAATAACACCAACGATAACACAGTAAATTGCGAAATAAGAAAGTTTGCTTTTCTTCACTAAAGCAATCATCCATGTACAAGCAAATAACCCAGCTACAAAAGCAGCTACAAAACCTACTGATAGCGCTGTGATGTTCTGACTTTCAGTTGAAATATCTCCGCTTAAAATATCTTTAGCAATTTTACCAAAAATTAAAGGCACAACCATTAAAAAAGAAAAACGAGCGGCTTTAGTTTTATCGTTTCCTAATAACACCGAAGTAGAAATAGTTGCTCCAGAACGTGAAATACCAGGAAGCATTGCAATAGCCTGCGAAATTCCAATTACAAAAGCATTACTGAACGTTACTTTTTTATTAGTGTCTTTAGCCTTGTCGGCTAGAAAAAGTAATAAAGCTGTTACAATTAACATACAACCTACTAAAAGAATGTTGCCTCCAAAAAGCGCTTCTAACTGTTCTTCAAAAAACAAGCCAACAATTACAGCAGGAACCATCGATACTATAATTTTTGCTAGAAATTGCATATCCTCATTCCATTGAAATTTTAAAATGCCTTTAATAATATCTAAAATATCTTTTCTAAAAACCACTATGGTGCTTAAAGCTGTTGCAAAATGAAGCACAACTGTAAACAATAAACTTTCTTCTGGCACAGAATTATCACCCAAAATAGCTTTTCCTAATTCTAAATGCCCACTAGAAGAAACAGGTAAAAACTCTGTAAGTCCCTGAATAATACCTAATATAATTGCGTCTATGATATCCATGTCGCAAAAATATTAAAATAGTGTTATAAATACCTTTTAATCGTTTAAACTTTAAAAATAGGAGTTGTATTTTAGATGAATGAAGATTGTTATTGCTCCTGATAAGTTTAAAAACTCATTAACTGGGTTAGAGTTTTGTAATGCCGTTGCAAATGGCATTCGTGAAATAGCACCTAATCTAGAAATAATAAAACTTCCCTTAGCTGATGGTGGCGATGGCACTATTAAAGTAGTAAATTATTATTTGAAAGGAGAAATGATTGATGTAATAGTAAGCAATCCGTTTTTTCAACCTGTTCAAGCTTCATATTTATATTCTGAAGCGTCAAAAACTGCATTTATCGAAATGGCAGAAGCTTCTGGTATAAAACTTTTAAAACCTGAAAAATTCGATTGTAAAAATGCTACAACTCTAGGGACAGGCGAAATGATTCTAGATGCCATCAATAAAGGCGCTTCAAAAATTATTTTAGGTATTGGCGGTAGTGCAACCAACGATTGTGGTATTGGTATGGCAACCGCGTTAGGTTTTCGGTTTTTAGATAAGAACAATAATAAAATAAAACCTATTGGAGCAAATTTATCACAGATAACATCAATTGATGTTTCCAATTTACATGATAAATTATATGAAGTTGATTTTAGAGTAGCATGCGATGTTACCAACCCACTTTATGGAAAAAATGGTGCAGCACATATGTATGGTGCACAAAAAGGGGCAACTTCTGGCGATATTGAATTATTGGATAAAGGACTAAGTCATTTTTCAAAAATTTTAAATGCAGTTTTTAATATCGATTCTCAATCTGTAAAAGGGGCTGGAGCTGCAGGAGGTATGGGTATTGCTTCAAAAGTATTTCTAAATGGTAAATTAGAACCAGGGATTCAGTTGATTAAAAATTTAGCTCAATTCGATGCTAAACTAGAAAACACCGATTGGATTATTACTGGCGAAGGTAAATTGGATACTCAAACCATGTCTGGAAAAACGATTCAAGGCGTATTGGTTTCCGCGAAAGCAAAACATATAAAATTAGCCGCTTTTTGTGGCGCTATAGATTTAGAAGGCAATAATCCAGAAGATTTTGGAATAGAATATGCCGATGCTGTGATGAATTACGCTGAAAATTTTGAAGACGCGATGAAAAATGGGTATTATTACGTAAAAAAAATGACAAAGGTATTCGCGAATGATTTTTTAAAATAACCCTTATAAATTGAAAATTATAATATGGAATTATATCCTTTAAAGTTTAATCCAGTTTACAGTTACCGTATTTGGGGTGGTGATAAATTAAAAACAATTTTAAATAAAAACTATCAAGAAGATTCTATTGGAGAATCTTGGGAGGTTTCAGATGTTGAGGGTTATAAAACAAAAGTGTCTGAAGGTTACTTGAAAGGACAGACTTTAAAGCAACTCATAAAGACATTTAAAGCCGATTTTGTTGGTAATAGTGTTTATAATAGTTTTGGAAATGATTTTCCTTTATTGATTAAATTTATTGATGCAAAAACACCACTATCCATTCAAGTACATCCTAGTAATGAGTTAGCAAAAGTACGTCATAATTCGTTTGGTAAAAATGAAATGTGGTATGTAATGCAAGCTGAAGAAAATGCTGAATTAATTATTGGTTTCAACAAAAAAACAAAAAGAAAAGTTACCAGACACATCTTAATGATTCAACTTTAACTGAAATTTTAAATATTGAAAAGGTTGACAAAGGAGACACCTTTTATATTCCAACAGGAAGAGTTCATGCTATAGGAGCAGGTGTTTTATTGGCCGAAATCCAACAAACATCTAACATAACATATCGAATTTATGATTATGATAGAGTTGATGCTAAAACTGGCAAAAAAAGAGAACTTCATACTAATATGGCAATGGATGCTATTGATTTTAATTATTACAAGGATTACAGAACAGAATACTCAATAAATGATAATGTTTCAAATAAATTAGTGCACTCGCCTTATTTTAAAACTAATATCTTAAGCGTTTCAAAAACAATGAACATGGACTATTCTACAAGAGATAGTTTTGTAATTTATATGTGTGTTGAAGGTCATCTTGAAGTTGAGTATAACGATAAAATTTATAATCTTCAAATGGGTGAAACTCTAGTAATTCCAGCTATAATAAATCAACTAAATCTCTTTGGAACTAAAGCAAAGCTTTTAGAAATATATCTATAATTACTTCTTATCAGGATTCAACAAAATAGCATAAATCTGAATACCAAAACCAATTAACACTAAAGTTGGTGCTAAACGAATACGTCTCCAATGGAATATTTCAGGATTAAAAACATTTGGGTCGTCACTTCCGCCGCCAGACATTAAAATAAAGCCAAGTGCAATAAAAGCTAAACCAATAAACATGAATTTGTAATTTTTTTTGCCAAATACAAAAACAGGTTTTGCGTTTTCTTTACGTTTTTTTTCTCCCATGACTTAATTTCAATATGAATGCAAATTAACTGATTTATTTTAACCCAATGTGTTAATGATTTTTTAATTTTTAATCAAATGAGTTTAAAACTAGAAGCAACTTTGTCGTAAAGGGGCTTGTATTTATTGAAATTTTCTTCAGTTGACATGAGTGTCATCATATATGATTCATTATTGATGAACGTATAATACATCATGTTTTTTCTATTCTCCCCATTAATTCTACTTTGAGTTTCAACTATAAGTTTCTTAAATTTTACTCCGTTGATAGAAATTATTGATTCCTCAAGAATTTTAAATTTTTGTTTATAATAACCTTCAAGCAGTCCGATATATTCTAGGTATGCATCATTAAAACTGCTTTTATCAGTTTTTACGTGTTTCATACCAATTGCTTCTACTGGATTAGACTCCTCTTTAGTTTTAGGTTTTAAAACCATTAAACTCATTGAATCAAATGAAAAATTCTTATCGTCCCAATCTTTAGGTATTTTTATTTCGTATCCTTTTTCTTTTACAATTTTATTTACAAGTTCTTGAGAATAAGATTGTGAAATAAAGAAGAGAAGGGCAAAAAGTAAAAATTGCTTACACATGCTTTTTAGGTTTTTTATTAAAATTAACTAATAATACAACTCATCCGTCTTCAAATTCAAAAAGCGTTGTGTCGCAAAATGCGTGCTTATCCAAGTAATTACAATGCCTAACGCAAAAATTACTACAAACAAAACTATCATTAAAATTGGGTTTGCCAATAACTCTAATTCAGGGAATGTTTTGTTGACATAATACAGTACAATTGCCATTCCTATTAAAGCTAAAACAGCACCAATAACACCTAAACGCACACTTT
Organism: Jejuia sp. G7-7; assembly: GCF_055808955.1. NCBI lineage: Bacteria > Pseudomonadati > Bacteroidota > Flavobacteriia > Flavobacteriales > Flavobacteriaceae > Jejuia > Jejuia sp. G7-7. Next base: position 1,239,251 of record NZ_JBVVSZ010000002.1, on the reverse strand, counting down.
TCCAAACAAACGGGCGACGAATAAATCGTTTTGTAGCCCCAACCATTTGCATCGTTTTTATGGTAAATCGTTTTGAATAAACAGCCAATCGTAATGAGCTATTAATGAGTAAAACAGCTATTAATGTGAATAAGCCACTAAGCACCAACACCCAAAAACTGATTTTCTTTACATTATCGTTCATAAGGTTTACCAAATCATTATCATAAGTAACTTCTTCAACAAAAGTTTTATTTAAAGCTTCGGCTGAAATTTTTTCTAAATGCTCTGAGGTTACAAAATCTGCTTTCAAATGCACATCGATAGAATTTTGTAACGGATTATAACCCACAAAATCCATAAAATCTTCGCCATTTTCGGCTTTCATAAATGCTGCAGCTTGCTCTTTGGAGACATATTCGGTAGATTTTACGTAATCTGCCATCGCTAAACTCTTTTCTAGTTGCTTGCGTTCAACTTCTTTAGCGGTATCTTTTAAGTAAATGGTAACTACAACTTGCTCCTTAAAATGGTCGGAAACTTTTTTTGCATTTACTACTAGCATACCTAGTAAACCTAATAAAAACAATACAAGCGCGATACTTATCACTACCGAAATGTACGAAGAAACAAGCCTGCGTTTTTGATGTTTTTCAAAAGATGAACTCATAAACTAAATGGATTAATGCTGTAAAAATAATAAAGAATTGTGTTTCGTTTAGTATAACAACGTTTAAACTTTCAATAGTGTTATAATAAGTTTAAATTTGCGCCTTAATAAGCGGAATTCATTACAATGAAATACAATTTCAACGCCATTGAAGTTAAATGGCAAAAATATTGGGCAGACCATCAAACATTTAAGGCCGAAAACGGAAGCAACAAACCAAAATATTACGTTTTAGATATGTTCCCTTACCCTAGTGGTGCGGGTTTACACGTTGGGCATCCGTTAGGATATATTGCTAGTGATATTTATGCGCGTTACAAGCGCCATCAAGGATTTAATGTGTTGCATCCACAGGGTTATGATTCTTTTGGGTTACCTGCAGAACAGTACGCCATTCAAACAGGGCAACATCCTGCAATAACAACTGCTGAAAACATAAAAACGTATCGTCGTCAATTGGATCAAATAGGGTTTTCCTTTGATTGGTCTCGTGAAGTACGAACGTCCGACCCTAGTTATTACAAGTGGACACAATGGATTTTTATTCAATTATTCGAATCTTGGTACTGTAAAGACCACGAAAAAGCGTTTGCAATTACTGATTTGATTGATGTTTTTAAAGATTCAGGAAACGAGAATATAAATGCCGTTTGTGATAATGATACAGAACCATTTACCGCTGGAGAATGGAATGGATTTTCTTCTGAAGAACAACAAAAAATATTATTACAATACAGATTAACCTATTTAGCAGAAACCGAAGTAAACTGGTGTCCTGCATTAGGAACGGTTTTAGCTAACGATGAAATTGTAAATGGTGTTTCAGAACGTGGAGGGCATCCTGTGGTTCGTAAAAAGATGACCCAATGGAGCATGCGTATTTCAGCCTATGCGGAACGTTTGCTACAAGGGCTCGAAACTATAGATTGGACGGATTCTTTAAAAGAAAGTCAGCGTAATTGGATTGGAAAATCAGTTGGAGCGCAAGTAAAGTTTAAAGTGGTTTCAAATGAAGTAAAAGAATCGCCAGAAATTGAAGTATTTACTACAAGACCCGATACTATTTTTGGAGTAAGCTTTATGACTTTAGCTCCAGAACACGATTTGGTGCAACAAATAACAACGCCTGAGCAAAAAGAAGCTGTTGATGCCTATATTGAAGCTACTTCAAAACGTAGCGAGCGCGATAGAATGGCTGATGTAAAAACCATTTCAGGCGTGTTTACGGGGGCTTACGCCATTCATCCATTTACACAAAAGTTAATCCCGATTTGGATTGGCGATTATGTTTTGGCAGGTTACGGTACAGGAGCAGTCATGTCTGTGCCATGTGGCGATGAGCGTGATTACGCTTTTGCAAAACATTTTAATATCCCGATTCCTAATATTTTTGAAGGGGTTGATATTTCAGAAGAAGCGTTTTCAGATAAAGCAAAAACCGTTATTGGGAATAGTGATTTCCTAAACGGATTAAACTATAAAAAAGCGACTAAGCGCGCTATTTACGAACTAGAAAAAATAGGACAAGGTGAAGGTAAAACCAATTACCGTTTGCGTGATGCTGTGTTTAGCCGTCAGCGTTATTGGGGTGAGCCGTTTCCTGTGTATTATGTAAATGGGATGCCACAAATGATTGATGCAGCACATTTACCAATTAAACTTCCAGAAGTTGAGAAGTATTTACCAACCGAAACGGGCGAACCACCACTAGGAAATGCGACTGTTTGGGCTTGGGATACCGAGAAAAATGAAGTGGTTTCAAATGATTTGATTGATAACGAAACTATTCATCCTCTTGAGTTAAACACCATGCCAGGGTGGGCAGGAAGTTCGTTCTATTTTATGCGTTATATGGATCCTGATAATCAAAATGAGATTGCTTCAAAAGAAGCGATGGACTATTGGCAAGATGTTGATTTGTACATTGGCGGAAGCGAACATGCTACAGGGCATTTATTATACTCTCGTTTTTGGCAAAAATTCTTGTTTGATAAAGGCGTTGTGCCTAAAGATGAATATGCTAAAAAGCTGATTAACCAAGGAATGATTTTGGGGACTAGTGCTTTTGTTTATAGAGAAGAAGGTACAAATACTTATTTGTCTTTAGGATTAATTGAGTGTAAAAAGGTGCAACCAATTCATGTAAAAGTAAAATATATTAACGCTTCTGATGAATTAGATATTGAAGGGCTAAAAGCTGATGCCGAATTTGGAGAGGATTATGCTGATGCCGAATTTATTTTAGAAGATGGTGTTTATAAAGTAGGTAGAGACGTCGAAAAAATGTCCAAATCAAAATACAATGTTGTTAATCCAGACGATATCGTTTTAGATTATGGCGCAGATAGCTTACGTCTTTACGAAATGTTTCTTGGGCCATTAGAGCAATACAAACCTTGGAATACCGCAGGTATTACAGGTGTGCATAGTTTCCTTAAAAAACTTTGGAAATTATATGTTGATGATAACGGATTGAAAGTTACAGATACCGCACCAACCAAAGACAATTTAAAAACGCTACATAAAACTATTAAAAAGGTTCAAGAAGATATTGAGAATTTTTCGTTTAATACATCGGTATCTACCTTTATGATTGCTGCTAATGAGTTAACAACTCAAAAATGTACTAGCAAGGATATTTTAGAACCTCTGTTGGTTTTAATTTCTCCTTATGCACCACATATTGCAGAGGAATTATGGAGCCAGTTGGGTAATAATGCCTCTATTTCAACTGCGCCTTTCCCAGAATTTGATGCAAGTCATTTAGTAGAAAGCAGCAAGAATTACCCGATTTCGTTTAATGGTAAAATGCGTTTTACTATGGAATTGCCTTTGGATATGAGTAAAGATGCTATTGAAGAAGCTGTTTTAGCAAACGAAAAAACACAAGAGCAATTAGCAGGACGTACCCCTAAAAAGGTAATTGTAGTTCCTGGTAAAATAGTAAACATCGTAGGATAAATGTACATATACAACGTAACAGTAAATATTGATGAGTCGATTCATGACGAATGGTTAGTGTGGATTAAAGAACATATTCCACAAGTATTAGCTACCAGAAAGTTTGAAAAAGCAACACTAACTAGAGTTTTGGTAGAGGAAGATATGGGTGGAGTTACCTATTCTATTCAATATCGTTCTTATTCAAGAGAGAGCTTTGGATGCTTATTACAAAGAAGATGCAGAAAAGTTACGAAATGACGGTTTAACACGTTGGAAAGGAAAATCTTTAGCATTTAGAACCGAGCTTCAAATTATTGATGAATATACTGTGAATTTTAGAGTAATGCCCTGTCACCCTGAGCGCAGTCGAAGGGTCTTTTTTAAATTATTCGTGAATTCGTAGTAAATCAAAAGTAAATGAACGTTAAAGCAAAAAAACATTTAGGTCAGCATTTTTTGAAAGATGAAAACATCGCTCAAAAAATAGCGGACACCCTTTCATTACAAGGCTACACCAATGTTTTAGAAATTGGCCCAGGCATGGGCGTGCTCACAAAGTATTTGCTTGAAAAGAAAGTCACGACTTACGTTATAGAAATTGATACCGAATCGGTAGAATATCTTCAAGCAAATTACCTCAATCTCGCCCCAAGGATCATAGAAAAAGATTTCTTGAAATATGATTTAAACGACGTTTTCAATGGAGAACCTCTGGCAATCATCGGGAACTTTCCATACAATATATCATCACAAATTCTATTTAAAACATTAGAATTACGCGATCAAATTCCAGAATTTTCAGGGATGTTTCAAAAAGAAGTAGCGCAACGAATTTGCTCAAAAGAAGGCAATAAAGTATACGGTATTTTGTCTGTATTAACTCAAGCGTTTTATGATGCTGAATATTTATTTACTGTGCCACCTTCAGTATTTAATCCGCCACCAAGAGTAGATTCTGGTGTATTGAGACTAACCAGAAAAGAAAATTACAAACTAGCGTGCGACGAAAAATTATTCTTCAAAGTTGTAAAAGCAGGTTTCCAACAACGCCGAAAAACATTGCGTAACAGTTTAAAAACATTTGATTTATCAGATAATTTAAAAGCAAATGTTATCTTTGGCAAGCGTCCAGAACAATTGCAAGTGCAAGAGTTTATTGAATTAACGCAGTTGATTGAAAAGGATCGAAAATTAGCGTAGCTTTTTTTAAGTTCTTTAAAATAATAGACCTGTCAATTATTTTTCATAGAAACGGCTTTTAACAATCCAGTTGATGGAAGAGGAAAAAGAAAACATACAATTTGAGCTAACTGATGCCCTTTTAGAGCAAGTAGAATTACTTATCGAAGAACAAGACGATAAGGAACTTCAAAAGCTACTTAAAGAGTTTCACTACGCCGATATTGCTGAAATTTTAGATGAATTAGATCTAGAACAGGCAATCTATGTCATAAAACTTCTAGATTCTGAAACCACCTCAGACATCTTAATGGAGCTCGATGAAGACAATCGGGAAAAAGTCTTAAAAAACCTTTCTGTTAAAGAGATTGCCGAAGAAGTTGAAGAATTAGATACCGATGATGCCGCAGATATTATTTCTGAACTTCCAGAAGAACGTCAGCAAGCGGTAATCTCTCAAATTGAAGACGAAGAGCATAAAGAAGAAATTAAAGAACTTTTAGCTTACGATGAAGATACTGCGGGTGGATTAATGGCAAAAGAACTCGTAAAAGTTTACGAAACTTGGACGGTTGCAGGTTGCATGCGTCGTATTCGTGGCCAAGCCAAAGAAGTAACTCGTGTCCATTCTATTTATGTTGTAACTAAAGAAGAAAAATTGATTGGCAGACTATCTTTAAAAGATTTAATTGTTGCCAAAAGCGAACAAAAAATAGCAGATTTAGTAAAGGTTAATGTAGATTCTGTCAATGTAAATGACGATGTAGAAGATGTTGCAAAAGTAATGGCAAAGTACGATTTAGAAGCTATCCCAGTAGTTGATGAAAACCAAATTCTTTTAGGCAGAATTACTATTGATGATATAGTAGATGTTCTTAAGGAAGAAGCCGATAAAGATTACCAGATGGCTGCAGGTATCACAGGAGATGTAGATTCAGACGATACCATTCTAGAACTAACAAGAGCCCGATTACCATGGCTATTCTTAGGATTAGTTGGTGGAATAGGCGCATTTTTAATCATGGAAGGTTTTGAAACTCTTTTTACAGGAAAAGCAGTTGTTTTATTCTTTTTTACACCGCTAATTGCTGCAATGGCAGGTAACGTTGGTGTACAATCTAGCGCTATAATAGTACAAGGTCTCGCAAACGACGACGTAAGAGGTAGCGTGAATAGCCGTTTAATAAAAGAAATGTTGCTCGCAGCCCTCAATGGTTTAATACTCGCCCTATTTCTCTTTCTATTCGTGTGGGCATTCAAAGGCGAATTAAACACCGCACTAGCAATTTCCGTATCACTTGTAGCCGTAATTATCGTTGCAGGTCTTATAGGTACATTTGTCCCCTTATTTTTAAACAAACGCGGTATAGACCCTGCAATTGCCACAGGGCCATTCATCACAACAAGTAACGACATTTTAGGAATTTTACTCTATTTCTGGATAGCAAAAATGATTTTAGGGATTTAGTTTAAACTCTAAGTAAGCAACTTGTAAATAATACCAATAATTCTATTTTAGTACTTCATATTAATTATTTCGAATATTTCAATAAGTGATATCATTTTCGCTATTCAAATAATAGCTTCCTTGAATTAAACTTCACCTTTCAAAAGGCGTTTAGAGTTCTTAAAAAAGGTCTGAGATTTACATATTCGTTTTACATTTCAAAATTTCAAAACGTTAAATCGTGTGTAATTTCAACTAGAAAAAACATTAAAATAATTACCTTTACAATAATGGATATCCCCAACTTAGAGATACAATTAAAAACCTTGCCAAATCAACCTGGAGTTTATCAATATTTTGATAAAGAGGGCACGATTATCTACGTTGGAAAAGCAAAAAACTTAAAAAAACGCGTAAGTTCATATTTTACCAAAACTCATGAAAATGGTAAAACGCGAGTATTGGTAAAAAAAATAGTCAATATAAAACACATTGTTGTCGAAACCGAAACCGATGCACTTTTACTAGAAAACAATCTTATAAAAAAGCATAAACCGCGCTATAACGTTTTACTTAAAGACGATAAGTCATACCCGTGGATTTGCATAAAGAAAGAACGCTTTCCAAGAGTATTTTCAACCCGACGTGTTTTTAAGGGTAGTGGCGAATATTTTGGGCCATATACCAAGTGGAAAAACAGTACATACCCTTTTAGATTTAATAAGAGGCTTGTATAGTTTAAGAACATGTAATTTTAATTTATCAGAAGAAAAAGTAGAAGCTGGTAAATACAAAGTCTGTTTAGAATATCATTTAGGAAACTGTAAAGGTGCCTGCGAAGGTTTAGAAACCGAGGCAGAATACAACAAAAACATAAAAGCCATAAAAGAAATTTTAAAAGGAAACTTTAAAGATTCGTTGCAGCAATTTAAAAAGCAAATGCATCAATTGGCTGAAAATATGCAGTTTGAAGAGGCTCAAAAAATAAAAGAAAAAGTTGAGGTTTTAGAAAACTACCAATCAAAATCTACCATTGTTAATCCAAAAATTAGCAACGTAGATGTATTTTCTATTATGAGTGATGAGAGTTATGGCTATATCAACTTTTTGCAATTATCCTACGGTTCGATTATTCGTTCTCATACCTTAGAAATTAAAAAGAAGTTAGACGAAACCGATTTAGAATTATTAGAACTAGCCATCACAGAAATCAGGCAGCGTTTCAATTCCAATTCCAAAGAAATATATGTGCCTTTTAAGGTTGATATAGGTGAAGCTATAAAAGTTACCATTCCAAAATTAGGAGATAAAAAACATATTTTAGATTTATCACTCAGAAACGCCAAATATTTCCGAATGGAGCGTTTCAAACAAATGAAAATTGTAGACCCCGATAGGCATGCCAACCGTATTATGGCACAAATGAAAGCCGATTTACGTTTATCTGAAGAACCACGACATATTGAGTGTTTCGATAACTCAAATATTCAAGGTACACATCCTGTAGCCGCATGCGTGGTGTTTAAAAACGGGAAACCAAGCAAAAAAGATTACCGTCATTTCAACATAAAAACCGTAGAAGGTCCAGATGATTTTGCATCCATGGAAGAAGTAGTGTACCGCCGCTACAAACGTTTAGTTGAAGAAGAGCAACCTTTACCGCAACTCATTATCATAGATGGTGGAAAAGGGCAATTATCATCCGCATTAAAAAGTTTAGATGCGTTGAATTTAAGAGGGAAAATTGCCATCATCGGAATTGCCAAACGTTTAGAAGAATTATTTTACCCAAACGATCCAATTCCCTTATATTTAGATAAGAAAAGTGAAACCCTAAAAATTATTCAACAGCTACGAAACGAGGCTCATCGTTTTGGAATCGAACATCACAGAAATAAACGCAGTAAAACAGCGTTAAACACAGAGCTAGAAACCATAAGCGGCGTAGGCGAAAAAACGGTTGTAGAATTGCTAAGGCATTTTAAATCGGCAAAACGAGTAGCCAATGCAAAGTTAGATGAGTTGGAAGCTGTGGTTGGGGTATCTAGGGCAGAAAAGGTTTATAATTATTATCATGAAAACACAAAAAATAAGATTTAAGAATAGGATGTTGTATTTACTATTGATTAGCTGTCTAATTTTACTTTCGGCTTGGAACATCTATGCTTTAACTATTGGAAATTTGAAAGCAATAATTCCTATAATAATCCAAGGAATATTACTTTTTTTAATATTGACTGAAAATAAACATACTAAACTTGGAATTAAAATTTGGGCAATAATATTAATATTGAGTAATGGAATTTCATTTTTGGCAAAACTTCTGAAAATATTTCTTGGTGATGAAATTGTGTTTTCGGATTTACTAAATAAAACTGTATTTATTACAATTGGAGTTTTAATGTATTTATTTAATAAAAAATATGTTGAAATATCAACAATTAAAAAATCACTAACAAAAACTTGAACATAAAACCAATCATATTAACCCTATTCCTAATGGCTTCACTTTCCGCGAAAGCGCAAAACGAAGCACAAGAAAAACCTACGCAAAAAGTAGGTCTAGTGTTAAGTGGTGGTGGCGCAAAAGGCTTAGCACATATTGGTGTTTTAAAAGTAATTGATAGCTTAGGTGTAAAAGTAGATTATATAGCTGGAACTAGTATGGGGGCTATTGTTGGTTCGCTGTATGCTTCTGGGTATTCAGGAAAAGAGTTAGATTCTATCTTCAACGAATTGGATTTTGATAAAATTATAAACGACAATTTACCAAGGGCTTCAAAAGCGTTTTATGAACGTAACAATTCTGAACGTTATGCTGTCACACTACCCTTTGAAGATTTTAAATTAAAGTTACCTTCAGCGTTTTCTAGAGGTCAAAATACTTATAATTTATTTTCTAGATTAATGCTTCATGTTAATCATATAAAAAAGTTTGAAAATTTACCTATTCCTTTCTTTTGTATTTCAACCAACGTAGAAACTGGAAAACAAGTTATACTAGATAAAGGGAATTTAGCATTAACTGTGGTTGCAAGTGGCGCATTACCATCATTGTTTCAGCCAGTAACTATCAATGGAGAAGTTTTAATTGATGGCGGCGTTGTAAATAATTATCCTATAGATGAACTCAAGGAAAAAGGAATAGATATTATTATAGGTGTTGATGTGCAAGATACTTTAGTTAAGCGAGATGAATTAACGTCTGCTCCAGATGTTCTGTTTCAAATCAATAATTTCAGAACAATTAATGATATGAAATTGAAATCTAAAAAAACGGATATCTATATTAAACCAAATATTAAAGATTTTAATGTGGTATCATTCGATCAAGGCAATGATATTATAGCCAATGGAAAGAAAGCTGCTTTAGCCTATACAAGTGACTTAAAAAAGTTGACATATAAACAAACTAGTACTCCTAAAAAAACGATTCCAAGAATTGTAAAGGACAGTATTGTAATTCGCAACATAAAAGTAAGTGGTAATAAAAAATACACGCGCTCTTATATTTTAGGTAAATTAAAATTAAAAGGACTTGAAAGAGTTGCATATTCTGATTTTGTAGATGGTGTAGATAATTTAGTGGCAACAAATAATTTCGATTCATTTCAATATCAATTAATACCTACAAACGAAGATAACACCTATGATTTACAAGCTAACATAACAGAAACAAAAACTACTACATTTATAAAATTTGGAGGTCATTACGATGGTTTATACAAAAGCGCCGCACTTATAAACCTAACAAAAAAACGATTACTTTTTAACAATGATATTGCGTCCTTGGATGTAATTCTGGGAGACAACGTGCGCTATAATTTTGACTATTTAATTGACAAAGGGTTTTATTGGAGTGTGGGTTTAAGATCTCGATACAATCAGTTTAAAAAAGGTATTAGTGCAGAGTTGCTACTAGATGATGTACAGATTGAAGGGACTGGTTTAAATAAAATTGATGCGATACTCCACGATCAAACCAATCAATTTTATCTAGAAACCTTATTTAGAAAAGATTTTGCCTTTAGTATGGGCGCAGAACATAAACGTTTGGAAATTAAATCTGAAACAATTACAAGTTCTAATCAAGATGAATTTATTTTTGAAAATACCGACTATTTTAGTGCGTTTGGAACTTTAAGATTAGATACTTACGATAACAAGTATTTCCCAAAAAAGGGTGTTTATTTTAATGGCGATTTACACATGTATTTATTTGCATCTCACTTTAATGAAAATTTTGATAGTTTCTCAATAGCAAAAGCCGAAATTGGGTATGCTTTTAGTGTGTCTAAAAAGCTAGCTTTTATTGTAGGAACTAGCGGTGGCTTTAAGTTTGGTGATAAATCCACAACCACCTTAGATTTTGCCTTAGGAGGTTATGGTAATAACCTTATAAATAACTTTATCCCTTTTTATGGCTATGATTTTATTGCGTTAACAGGAAATAGTTTTGTAAAGGCTAATATGAGTATAAATTATGAGATTTTCAATAAAAACCATATTACTTTAGATGCAAATTGGGCAAATATTGATGATGATATTTTTGAATCTGGAGAATGGTTTACTTTACCAGATTATAGAGGCTATGCACTTGGTTATGCATTGGATAGCTTTTTTGGACCTATTCAAATAAAATATAGTTATTCTCCAGAACAAAATAATAGTGTTTGGTACTTTAATATTGGTTATTGGTTTTAACACACTCTATAACTAAAATATTTTTTTACGATATTTGTATGGTTATGAAGTTTTTATTTGAAGGCTTACTACAATTTCTTCACTACCTTATCAAGAGGAATCCTGAATAGGCAGGTGTTATTATTTCTGTTAATACCGATATTTCTCGGGAAAGAATCTTTTAATTTCATTATCTTTAGTTTAATTCGTTAGCCTTTTTTCTAGGGGCTAATACTTAAATCTTTAAAAATGCCTTTTTATCATAAACTTGGAGATATTCCTCCTAAAAGACATACACAATTCAGAAAAGCAGATGGTAGTTTGTATTACGAGCAATTGTTTGGAACCATTGGTTTTGATGGTATGTCCACAAATAGTTATCATGAACAACGCCCAACGCAAGTAAAAAAAATAGGGAAGCAATATAGTGTTGCACCAAAAATTGCAAAAGCAAATAACATCAAATCTTATCGATTAAAAGGGTTTCAAATAAAACCTGAAAACGATTATTTAGAAAGTCGCAAAACAGTTTTAATCAATAGTGATTGTGCCATTATTTTAGCTGCACCAAAAAAATCTACTGAAGATTATTTCTATAAAAATACCGATGCAGATGAATTATTTTTCATCCATAAAGGCTCCGGGAAATTGAGAACCATGTTAGGCAATCTAGATTTCAAATATGGCGATTACTTATTAATTCCCAGAGGAATCATTTATAAAATAGATTTTGATACTGAAAAAAATCGTTTATTTATAGTAGAATCTCGCAGACCAATTTATACGCCTAAACGATACCGCAATTGGTTTGGGCAATTACTAGAACATTCGCCTTTTTGTGAGCGTGATATTCGTCAGCCACAAGAATTAGAAACACATAATGAATCTGGAGACTTTTTAATTAAAGTAAAAAAACAAGATGATATTATAGAAATGACGTATGCCTCCCACCCTTTTGATGTGGTTGGATATGATGGATATAATTATCCATATGCGTTTTCAATTCATGATTTTGAACCTATTACTGGAAGAATCCATCAGCCACCACCAGTACATCAAACTTTTGAAACCGATGCCTTCGTGGTGTGCAGTTTTGTACCACGTCTTTACGATTATCATCCACAATCTATTCCAGCACCATACAATCATAGCAATATAGATAGCGATGAGGTATTGTACTACGTAGATGGAGATTTTATGAGTAGAAATGATGTTGAAGCAGGGCATATTTCGTTGCATCCAGCAGGTATTCCGCACGGTCCTCATCCAAGAGCCACCGAGCGTAGTATTGGAAAAACGAAAACCGAAGAACTTGCTGTAATGGTAGATACTTTTAAACCTCTTATGGTTACAGAAGAAGCTATGAAAATTGCAGATGATACTTATCATAAATCATGGTTATAAAGAGCCTTCCCTAACCCCTCCAAAGGAGGGGAAATGAATACTCATAATATCATTTTGAAAGATTTAATTGAATAAAAAACATAAATAAATACTCAAATTCCTGCTTTGAGTTTCTCCCCTTTGGGGAGATTAAGAGGGGCTTCTTTTATCATGAAAGACATAAAATCAGTAAACTACGGTTTAGAAAAAATATTTGAAGGCGCGCAAGATTTCTTGCCTCTTCTAGGAACAGACTATGTAGAATTCTATGTAGGTAACGCAAAACAAGCAGCACATTTTTATAAAACAGCATTTGGGTTTCAATCTTATGCCTATAAAGGCTTAGAGACAGGCTCAAAAGACTCTGTAAGTTATGTATTAAAACAAGATAAAATTAAATTGGTATTAACTACACCATTAACAAGTAAATCGTCAATAAACGACCATATTGTAAAGCATGGTGATGGTGTAAAAGTAATTGCACTTTGGGTAGAAGATGCCAAAAAAGCCTACGAGGAAACTACAAGTAGAGGAGCAAAATCATACATGAAGCCAACCGTTGAAAAAGATGAACATGGCGAAGTAATTCGTGCAGGCATTTACACTTACGGCGAAACAGTACATATGTTTGTAGAACGTAAAAATTACAACGGTACTTTTCTACCTAGTTTCCGTGAATGGAAAAGTGATTACAATCCAGAACCCATAGGATTGAAATACATAGATCACATGGTTGGTAACGTAGGTTGGGGACAAATGAATACTTGGGTAAAATGGTATGAAAATGTGATGGGCTTTGAAAATTTCTTATCCTTTGATGATAAACAAATCCATACTGAATATTCTGCTTTAATGAGTAAAGTGATGAGTAATGGCAACGGACGCATAAAATTTCCGATTAACGAACCTGCAAAAGGCAAGAAACGCTCACAAATTGAGGAGTATCTGGATTTTTATGAAGGTGCGGGCGTACAACATATCGCAGTCTCAACTGATGATATTATTTCTACAGTATCCAGTTTAAGAGCAAGAGGCATCGAGTTTTTATCTACGCCACCAGAGGAATATTACAGAGCAGTACCTGGGCGTTTAGAGGAACATAGTCACGAACTTAGAGAAGACATTGAAACTCTAAAAGGTTTAGGTATTATGATTGATGCTGATGAGGAAGGTTATTTGTTACAAATTTTCACAAAACCTGTTGAAGATAGACCGACACTTTTCTTTGAAATTATTCAACGTATGGGAGCAAGAGGTTTTGGTGCGGGTAATTTTAAAGCACTTTTTGAATCTATTGAAAGGGAACAAGCCAACAGAGGTACGCTTTAAAAAATAAAAGGCACGTTTACTCAATGTAACCGTGCCGTTATCAAACTAAACTAACTTAAACAAGTATTATTAATACTTGGTTTTTATTCTACATCGGGCCAATGTAAAAATGTGAGCATTTTAACTTTATAAAATAATAAGTAGTAGATAAGTCTGCTAGGTGTTGTAGTGTAAAACTCGACCCTTGTAGTAGCGCCCAAAATATTCTTGTTTTCTAGGCTTTCTAACATAACTATAACACTTGATAGGGTTGCTATTTCAATAAAATTTATATTTTTGGAACAGTAATTGTAATTTCTTACTTGAAAACAATAAAATGTATCAGAAGAAGTTACATTATAATTACCCCAGAAAGATGAAAAAATTACTACTTATAATAATTACTTTTAGTGCTATGCAAGTGTCTTTTGCGCAGCAAGAACCTGCCTTTGGAGAAGGGGAATGGTTTAAATTTAAAATGAGTTATAGTGGCTTTTTAAAAGCTGGAAATGCTACGCTTACTGTAAAAGATTCAAAATTAGATAACAAAGATGTGTATCATGTTGTTGGAAAAGGTTGGACAACCGGTATGATTCGCTGGTTTTTTAAAGTAAAAGATCGGTATGAAACGTATTTTGATAAAGCAACTACAATGCCTTATAAGTTTGTGAGAAACATTGATGAGGGTGGACATACTAAGGATATTGAAATTAATTTTGATCAAAAAAATAACAAAGCTCATATTAATAACAAAAAGCATAAAACCAAAAAAGTTATTGATACCAAACCTAATATTCAGGATATGGTATCTACGTTTTATTATTTAAGAAACAATTTGGATACCCGTAATTTAAAGATTGGCGATGAAATTAAGGTAGATATGTTTTTTGATGAAGAAAATTACGGTTTTAAACTGCAATATTTAGGCGAAGAAACTATTGATACTGAATTTGGAGATGTAGAATCTTTAAAATTTAGGCCTTATGTGATGGCAGGACGTGTTTTTAAGGAAGAAGAAAGTTTGACGCTATGGGTATCTAAAGACAAAAATAAAGTACCTTTGCGAATTAAAGCAGATTTAGCTGTTGGATCGCTACGTGCAGACTTAGAAGCTTTTAAAGGGTTAAAACATCCTTTTCAAATAGTTGTTAAAAAAGAATGAAATTAGACTCAGACATAACCAACCAACTTAAAGAAAAATACGAGTCTATAGACCAAGATTTAGATGTTCATTTAGAAGGGTTGCTGCATAGCAAACCTATAAGTTATTGGGATTATATACAAACAGATGTATTGTTAAATCTCCAAAAACCAAGAACAGACTTCCCAGATGAGATGGTATTTATTATGTACCATCAAGTTAGCGAGTTACTTTTTAAAATGATATTAACTGAAATTAAGCAGGTAGCTGAAAATGAAGTTGATGATTTAGATGCGCAGATTTTTACTGAAAAAATAATGCGTATTAGTCGTTATTTTGATGTGTTAACATCTTCTTTTAGCATCATGAAAGATGGGATGAACATTGAGCAATACAATCAGTTTAGAACCACATTAACACCTGCTAGTGGCTTTCAGAGTCCGCAATATAGATTGATTGAGTTTGCCTCTACCGAAATGATAAATTTAATCGATAAGCGTTTTAGAGATACATTTGATAAAAATTTATCTTATGAAGATGCCTTTGAATATTTATATTGGCAAGCTGCAGGTAAGGATTTTGAAACAGGAAAAAAAACATATACTTTAAAAGCTTTTGAAAAACGTTTTAAAGATGAATTTATTAGGTTTACAAAGTTTTATCAACACAATAACCTTTGGACTAAATTTAAAGAATTACCTGTTAAAACTCAGGAAAACAAAAATTTAATAAAAGCTATGAGGCATTACGATTATACAGTTAATGTAAAATGGGTTATAGCACATTACAATACTGCAAATCATTATTTAAATATTGGAGGAAAAACAGCTGAAGCTACAGGCGGCAGCGAATGGGTTAAATATATGCACCCTAAATATCAAAAAAGAATATTTTTCCCAGATTTATGGACAGAGAAAGAAATACAAGAGTGGGGAATAAATATTTAATTATAGCATTACTTGGTTTAATTTTCATGGGTTGTAAAGACGACCCAAAGCCTGAGGTAGAAGAAATTGTTGAAGTTATTCCCGAACCAGAGCCAATTACCCAATTTGGATTCATTTTAGATGATTATATTGTTAAAAACGACACTATAAAACGTGGCGATAGTTTTGGTGAGATTTTAGAACGTAACAATGTAGGTTATCCTAAAATTTTTCATATTGCTGAAAAGGCGAAAGATACTTTTGATATTAGACGACTTCAAGTAGGCAAGCCTTATACTTTGCTGTGTGCTAAAGATTCTTTACAAACACCAGAATCTTTTATTTATCAACCATCCAAAGAAAATTATGTGGTTATAAATTTCAAGGATTCTATTCATGCTTTTACCGGCAGAAAACCTATAAGATATGTTGAAAAGGTAGCTACAGGTGTTATAACCAGTAATATATCTACAACTCTTGATGAAAAAGGTTTAAGCCCAAGACTTGCCTATAAAATGGCTGATGAAATTTATGCTTGGACCATTGATTTTAGGCGTTTACAAAAAGGAGATCGTTTTAAAGTAATTTATACAGATAAATACATTGATGATACCACTTACGTAGGTGTAGACAATATTAAAGCAGCATATTTTGAGCATAATAAAGAACCTTTTTATGCTTTTGAATTCACAACAGATTCTACAAAGGGAATTATCGATTACTTTAACGAAGAAGCTAAAAATTTAAGGCGTGCGTTTTTAAAAGCTCCTGTTAAATTTAGTCGTGTATCTTCAAGATATAATTTGAAACGCCGAATAGCCGTTTATGGATTTAGAGTTAGACCTCATAAAGGCACCGATTTTGCAGCACCAATAGGAACACCTATTATGGCAACAGCTAATGGAACAGTTACAAAATCTGAACGCAGAGGTGGTAATGGTAATTACGTTAAAATCCGTCACAATGCTACTTACGAAACACAGTATCTACACATGAAAAAGCGTAAAGCAAAAGTAGGGCAGTTTGTAAAACAAGGCGATGTTATTGGTTGGGTGGGTATGACAGGAAATACAGGTGGTCCACATGTTTGTTATCGTTTTTGGAAAAACGGCAAACAAGTCGATCCTTTTAAACAAAAATTACCTGAGGCTAAACCAATTTCAGATTCACTTAAAGTTGAATATTTAAAATTTATTGAACCTATAAAAACACAGTTGGATAACATCGATTTCCTAGAAGATATTTTTGAAGATGAAAGCCAACCAGAACATACATTAAAAGAAAACACTAATCCTATTTCATAGCACCTTAATTCATGGCATTACCAAGTATTAACCCCAC
Organism: Jejuia sp. G7-7; assembly: GCF_055808955.1. Taxonomy (NCBI): domain Bacteria; kingdom Pseudomonadati; phylum Bacteroidota; class Flavobacteriia; order Flavobacteriales; family Flavobacteriaceae; genus Jejuia; species Jejuia sp. G7-7. The sequence continues at coordinate 1,222,251 of NZ_JBVVSZ010000002.1, read as the reverse complement.
TACAACAAAGTCTTGGGAAAAATTGCAAGATCATTTTAAAGACATAAAAAGCATACAAATGAAAGATTTGTTTGCTCAAGATAAAGGTAGAGCAGATAAATTTACCATTACATGGGACGATTTTTATTTGGATTTTTCCAAGAATAGAATTACCAGCGACACTTTTAAATATCTTTTAGAATTAGCAGAAGATGTGAAGCTAAAAGAAGCGATTGAAAGTCAGTTTTCTGGAGATAAAATTAATTTAACCGAAGGCCGTGCTGTATTACATTCAGCACTAAGAGCACCAGAATCTGCGGTTGTAAACGTTGATGGAGAAAACGTAATTCCTGAAGTTTACAAAGTAAAACGAAAGATTGAAGGCTTTACCAATGAAGTTGTAAACGGTATTAGAAAAGGCTACACAGGTAAACAATTTACCGATGTTGTAAATATTGGTATTGGTGGTTCAGACTTAGGACCCGCAATGGTTGTGGAAGCACTTCAATATTATAAAAATGATTTGACTACGCATTTTGTGAGTAATATTGATGGCGATCATGTAAATGAAGTTATCAAAAAATTAAATCCAGAAACAACACTTTTTGTAATTGTTTCTAAAACATTTACCACTCAAGAAACCATATCTAATGCGAATACCATCAAAGCTTGGTTTTTGAATTCAGCTAAAGAAGAAGATATCGCAAAACATTTTGTAGCAGTATCCACTAATTTAGAATCGGTTAAGAATTTTGGAATAGACTCAAATAACATTTTCCCAATGTGGGACTGGGTTGGTGGTCGTTTCTCATTATGGAGTGCCGTTGGTTTAACCATAAGTTTAGCAGTAGGATATAACAATTTTGATGGTCTTTTAAAAGGGGCTAACAAAATGGATGAGCACTTTAAAAACGAAGATTTTAAAAATAATATCCCTGTTGTTTTAGCTTTAATCAGTATTTGGTATAATAACTTTTTTGAAGCTGAAAGTGAAGCTGTAATTGGCTACTCTCAATACTTAAATCAGTTTGCAACGTATTTGCAACAAGGTATTATGGAAAGTAACGGAAAAAGTATTGATAGAAATGGAGATAAAATAGATTATGAAACAGGAACTTTAATTTGGGGAGAACCTGGAACGAATTCTCAACACGCCTTTTTTCAATTAATACACCAAGGTACAAAATTAATTCCAGCAGATTTTATTGGTTTTACTCAATCGCTTCATGGTAATCAAGACCATCAAGATAAATTGACCTCAAACTTTTTAGCACAAACAGAAGCATTATTAAATGGTAAAACCAAAGCTCAAGTAGTATCGGAAAAAACACCAGATTCTATAATTCCCTATAAAGTATTTGCTGGAAATAAACCAACAAATACTCTTTTTATAAATAAATTAACCCCTGAAAGTTTGGGGAAATTGATTGCTATGTACGAGCATAAAATATTTGTTCAAGGTGTTATTTGGAATATATACAGTTATGATCAATTTGGAGTAGAATTAGGAAAGCAGTTAGCATCAAAAATTTTAAAAGAATTTGATGGTAGTGCAATAAATGAACACGATTCTTCAACAGCTAATTTGCTGAATCATTATAAAAAAATGTCTTAGTACACTAAATAATTTTTAATGAAAAGCATCGGTATTCTTAGTAGCGGTGCTTTTTTATGAATTAAAATCAGTATTTTTGAAGCGTTAAATAAAAATTCAAAATCATGTACGAAACTATTCAAGTATTACATTCATATTGGGCTTACTTAGTGCTTATAATTCTAATTATTGCCGTAGTTAACGCCATTGCTAAATCGATTGGCCAAAAAGAGTATAGTCCTGTAGATTTTAGAATTTCATTATTTACTTTAATAGTGTCTCATATTCAGTTGTTAATAGGGTTTGTGCTTTATTTCGTAGCACCTCGATTTGCTCTTTTTAACGAAATTGGTATGGGAGAAATCATGAAAGATGCAACAAACAGATTATACCTTGTGGAGCATCCTTTAATAAACATTATAGTAGTTGCATTGATTACTATTGGCTATTCTAAACACAAGAAGAAATTAACATCTGTACCAAAATTAAAAACAATTGCAATTTTTTATACAATAGCTTTAGTGTTATTAGTATCAAGAATTCCTTGGAGTGCTTGGTTAGGATAGTATCTAACTATTTTACTTCTTTAATTAAATACATATATACTGGAAAATGGTCGCTAAAGCCATTGCTAAACCCACCATCATTCCAACTTCTAAAAGGATAACCTTTGTATTTACCTTTAGTGGTAATTAAGTAATTCTTGTTAAAAATACCTGATTTATAATACCTAAAAGAGGAATAGTCTTTTTCTAGAAATGGTTTTGAGATAATTATTTGATCGAACAAACTCCATGAATCTCTATAGGCTGTGGTGCCTAATCCATCTCTATAAAAGTTTTCAAATGGGTTATATAATTCTTTAAAGCCAATTTTTTTACGTTTACGTTTCGTTTTTAAAGCATCTTTTAAACTAGCGTTATTTGGGTTATCATTTAAATCTCCCATTGTTATAATTTTAGCATAGGGGTCTAAGGCATGAAGAGAGTCTATAATTCGTTTGTTTAATTTAGCAGCAGCTACACGTTTGGGTCTACTTTTAGCCTCTCCCCCTCGTCTAGAAGGCCAATGATTCACTATAATGTGTATTAGATCATCCTCAAGTTTTCCAGTTACTAAAAGTTGATCTCTCGTTGTTATTCGCTTTCCATCTTGGTCATCATAAATTTTTAAAGTATGAGAGCTTGTACTTATAGGCGTAAATAAACTTTTTTGATATAAGAGTGCCACATCAATTCCTCTAGCATCAGGCGATTCATAATGAACAATACCATAATCTTTTTCTATTAATAAAGCATCATTTAATACAACTTCTAAAACATTTTTATTTTCTATCTCACTAACTCCTATAATAGCAGGCGAATTTTTAGTAATATCCTTTCCAATTTCAGAAATAACCCTAGCCATATTTTGCGTTTTTTGCTTAAAAGCATCAGCACGGTTCGTTTTCAATTCCATCATAGGGCTATACTCGTCAAACTTTGTAGGGTCATTTATCGTATCAAATAGATTCTCTAAATTATAAAAGGCAAGTGTATGAATTTTGAATTTTTTATCTTGAGCATTGGTAGATATAAAAAAACTCAAACATAAAATAGATATAACAAGTTTTAAAAAATTCATTCAGTCAAAGTAAAAGATTATAATGTCTACAATACAAAACTTAAGCCAAAGTTAAAGTAATGATTTTAAAATTTTTAGAATCAATCAGTTACTTTTTCATATTATTGGTGTCTTAAAGATAACTATGAATAAAATAGCCCTCATTTTTTTATTCGGAATTTTTTCAATATCCCTCTATTCTCAACAAACTATTGTTAAGGGGAGTGTTAAAGATGGGGTGTCGTTTCAGCCTATTTTAAATGTAACAGTTGGTATAGAAAACACAGATTTTTCAGTCTTAACAGATGTTCAAGGGGAGTTTCTATTTTCGTCAAATCTCCCTTTAGGCGAACAAATATTAAAAATTTCTAAATCTGGTTATATTACAAAACGTTTCCCGATTATTATAAATGAAGGGAAAACTGTAGATATTTCTGGGATGACTTTAGAGCGCGATTTATCTCAAAGTCAAGATTTATTCACTATTACATTGTCTGATGATGAGTTAGATAACGATGCAAGTGGCGCAGATAATATTACCGGGTTGTTATCATCTTCTTTAGATGTGTTTCAGCGTACTGCGGCATTTGAATTTAGTCAATCTTTTTTTAGATTAAGGGGGCTAGATTCCGAAAATGGCTTGGTACTCATCAACGGTATTTCCATGAATAAATTATATAGCGGAAGACCGCAATGGAGCAATTGGGGAGGCTTAAACGATGTAATGCGAAATCAAGAACTAACTTCAGGCTTATCGCCATCAAGTTATAATTTCGGAGGTGTTTTAGGGACTACAAATATTAATGTAAGGGCTTCTCAATCTAGGGAAGGTGGGCGTATTACCTATTCATCTTCAAACAGGAGTTACACAAATAGGTTAATGGCAACCTATGCTTCGGGCCTATTAGAAAACAACTGGGCATATACTATTTCCATTGGCCGGCGTTGGGGAAACGAAGGTTATCAAGCTGCAACTGTTTACGATGCAAATTCATTTTTTCTTTCTGTTGAAAAGAAACTGAATGCAAAACATAGTTTGAATTTTACAGGCATGTATGCGCCAAATCGAAGAGGGAAATCATCTCCCAATACCCAAGAAGTTTTCGATTTAAAAGATATAACCTACAACGAATACTGGGGCTGGCAAGATGGTGAAAAACGAAATTCTAGAATTAAGGAAGTTGAAGAACCTATTTTTATGTTAAATCATTATTGGGATATCTCTTCAAGAACAACTTTAAATACGAATATTGCGTATCAATTTGGAAAATTGGGCAATAGCCGATTGGATAATAACGGCACCGATTTGGTAAACGGTTTTCCAGAAGGTGGAGGTGCAAACCCAAGCCCAACCTATTATCAAAAACTACCAAGCTATTTTGAGCGTAACTTTCCAAACGATTTGCAGTTCGCATATACCGCATTACAAGAGTTTCAAGATAACGGACAAATAAATTGGAATGCACTTTATGAGGCCAATATAGGCAATGCACAAACAGGTAGAAATGCCATTTATGCGTTGTATGAAGATAGGGTTGATGACACCCAATTTACCGTTAATTCTATTTTGAATCATGAATTGAATGATAATATTGTGTTTAATGCAGCAGTAAATTACCAACGCTTGAAATCTGAAAATTATGCTCAAGTTTTGGATTTATTTGGAGCAGACACCTATTTAGACATCGACCAATTTGCTACAGATATAGATGAGGCGCAAAACGATTTACAAAACCCAAACAGATTGGTCTCTGAAGGCGATACTTTTAAATACAATTTTAATCTTTCTGCTAATATATTGAATGCCTATGCTCAAGCCCAATTCACATATAGTAAATTGGATTTTTTCGTTTCGGGAAGTGTTACAAACACCCAATACCAAAGGGAAGGTTTGTATCAAAATGGTGCTTTTCCAGATAACTCATTAGGTAAAGGGGAAAAATTAAACTTTACGGGTTTTGGAGCTAAAAGTGGGTTGACATATAAAATCTCAGGCAAGCATTTATTAAATGTTAATGGTGGTTATATGTCTAGAGCACCTTCATTAAGAAACACCTATTCTAATTCTAGGGAAAACCACAATATTGTTCCGAATATTACCGAAGAAAAAGTAATGTCTACAGATGTAAGTTATATTTTTCGTTCATCAATAATTAAAGCAAAACTCACAGGATATTACACGAAAATTGAAGATGCCAACGAGATCTCTTTTTTCTTTGCTGATGGTATTGGAGGCGATAATGTGGCGTTTGTTCAAGAGATTTTACAAGGTGTAGATAAACAACATATAGGAGGAGAATTAGGTGTTGAAGCACAGGTTACGCCAACTATAAAACTAAAAGCTGTCGCTTCTGTGGGTCAATTTACTTATGCCAATAATCCTAATTTGTATTTAACGACTGAAGCTGATGAAGAGTCTGTTGCTGCAGGTTTCGTCAACGGCTTTAAAGATTTTGGGCAATCTAATTTAAAAGATTATAAAATCGCTGCAGGACCACATCGTGCCTATTCTGTAGGTTTTGAGTATAGAGATCCCGACTATTGGTGGTTTGGGGCAACGGCAAACTTTTTACAAATACGTATATTGATATAAGTCCGTTAACACGATCTTCAAATTTTACAACAGATTTTGATGGGAATATATTTAACGATTATGACGAAGATTTAGCCAGAGAATTATTAAAACAAGAACGTTTTGATGATTATATGGTTGTGAATTTAGTAGGCGGAAAATCATGGAAAATAGGCAGTAAATACATTAGTGTTTTCGCAAGTGTAAATAACCTTTTAGATGAAGTTTTTAGAACAGGAGGTTTTGAGCAAGGTAGAAATGCAAATTACAGGGAATTGCGAGATGATAAAGCTTTAAATACTCAAGTTTTTGGTTCTAAATATTGGTATGGTCGTGGTGCAACCTACTTTTAAATGTGAATTACAGGTTTTGACAATTCTCTGAATTGTCATCCTGAACTCGTTTCAGGATCTAAAAAATATAAATTATGAAAACAATTAATTACAAACTAGTATTAACCTTCATAGGGATGCTACTCCTATGTTTGTCATGCGTCCAAGACGACGATTTTGGAGTTCCAAATATTACAAAAGAAGACCTCGATATTCCCGCAGAAAAATTGACAACCTTTAAGGCGATTAAATCACTTTACGAACAAGCTGTAAATGGCGGAAACACAACAGCAGTTATAAGAGATGATGTTTATATTGAAGGTTATGTGGTATCATCAGACAAAGCAGGAAACTTTTTTGAAGAATTAATCATTCAGAATAAAACAGATGATAGCAACCCTGATAACGATCCAAGATTGGGTTTTAAAGTTGACATCAATGTAAGCAGTTTGTCCGATACCTATAAATTTGGTCAAAAAGTATTCATAAAACTCATGGGGTTAACCGTTGGGGAAACTAGTGGTGTCATTACAATCGGTAAAGGCGATGCGGTTAATGTGAAACAAATTCAACCTGCAGAATATAAAGATATTGTATTAAGAACTAACGAAATAGCAGAAATCAAACCCATGATAGTTGGTTTGGCAGATTTAACCGAAAATTTTGAAAATACTTTGATTCAGTTAGACAATATCCAATTAAATAGATTTGAATTGGGGGCAACCTTTGCTAGTGAATCTTTTGATGAATTTGATGGACTACGATTATTAGAAAGTTGCGATTCTGGTATTCAAATAATAATGCAAACCAGTACATTTTCCGATTTTAAATCCTTGATCGTGCCCCAAGGAAAAGGAAGTGTTACAGGCGTTTTTAGTCGCGATTTTAGAGATAATTTTAGTGTGCTAGTCATCAACAGTTCTGCCGCCATTAATTTTGATAGTAACGATCGTTGCGACCCTTTAGAGTTTACATGTGGTTTAGCTTCAACCATAGGGTCTGGGAATTTACTGTATGAAGATTTTGAGCCTCAAAGAAATAACCGACCCATTGCAATTGCAGGGTGGACAAATTACATCGAAGCAGGTACAGAAGCTTGGGAAGGCTTTTCCTCAACATCCTCAAATGCGTCTTTGGGGCGTTCTGCGAGATTTCAATCTGCAAGTTCTGGAGATATAAGTAACATTGGTTGGTTGATAACCCCTGCCATAGATCTAGATGCACAGGATGGCGAATCGTTACGCTTTAAAACCTCTAGTAGTTTAGCTGACAGTAGTTATATGGAAGTGTTTTATTCTGATGATTGGGATGGTACTGAAGCTAACGTCACTTCAGCAACATGGGCAATATTAACCGATGCTTATATTGTAAAAGATTCTGATTCTTTTGCACCTTGGTTTAGTTCTGGGAATGTAGATTTATCGTGTCTCTCAGGAACAATTCACATCGCATTTAAATATACAGGAAGCGGCCAAAGCACTTTTGATGGGGTTTATGAATTGGACGAGATTAGTGTGGATTATGTACCTTGATAGCTTTGCTAAAGAATAAAAAACTCTCACTTCAAACACCTTAAAGAGAATTCATACTTTTACCGGAGATATTAAAAGTTTTAAGCAAGCTAAAAAATGAATATTAAAAGAAATATTCTTTGGATTTTATTACTGTTAACCATTTACAGTTGTCAAATATTTGAAAAAAGTAAAAACGAGTTGATAAAGGAATATTATAATCCTGAAGATAGTATGAAAGTGATCATCTTCGAAAAACTTGGAAATGCCACCGTAAATAATTCAATTCAAGCTTCAATCAAAGGGTATGATTATGAATTGACTGACAAAGAAGGTGGAAACGTTTTCGTTGCTGACCAATTTGAAGGGTTAAAAATATCTAAAGATAGTTTACTAATTGTAAATTGGATTGACAATAAAACAGCAGAGTTTATTTATCCGAAAAAAATCCAAATTTTTAAAGCTGAAAGCCTATTAGAAAATAACATTGGAAAAGTCAAGATTAAATATAAAACAAGTGAATAGAAACGATTATCAGTAGATTTTTTACTTCAGAAAAAAGCACATGTAAGTTCTTCTAAATAATCTTATATTTAAGTATGAACAAAATTCAATCTCTTTATATACTTCTATCACTTTTTATCAGTATTTGTGTTTCAAAGTCAAATGCCCAAACCACCCTCCAAAAAACAAATAATAATTGGGAGCTCATTGTCAATGGTAAACCTTTCGAAATAAAAGGCGCAACTTTCGGTTACGATAAAGATGTTGCTAATTACGACACCTATTTTAAAGATTTAAATTTCCTTGGTGTTAACAGTATCAGAACTTGGGCAACTGGTAAAAACACAAAACAACTATTAGATGCAGCACATAAGCATAACATTAAAGTTATGGTTGGTATTTGGATGCGACATGGACGTCCAGGAATGGAAGACGACGACAGCTTTAATTATCTCGAGGATAAAAAAGGGATGGAAGCGATGTATACAAATGCCATCAACACCGTAGAAAAATATAAAAATCATCCAGCAGTTTTAAGTTGGGGCATTGGGAACGAAGTGTATTTAAATTTGGCTACAGATGATGAAAAAACAGTCTATTCTAAATTGTTAGAACGTATTTGTAGTGAAATTAAAAAGCGAGACAAAAATCATCCAATTATTTCTGTAGAAGCATGGACTTTCGGATTAGAATGGTGGCAAAAGTATGTACCATCTATCGATATCTACGGATTGAATAGTTACGGCGCAGGCGCAGGAGTTTTAGCTTCGGAACTCGAAAAAAGAAGTATTGACAAACCATATATCATAACAGAATTTGGAGTAACCGGAGAATGGGACATTCAAACCGAAAAAAACGGTATTAAAGTAGAACCTAGCGACCAAGAAAAATATGATGTTATCGTTAAAGGCTATCGAGATTGGATTGTAAATAAGTCTACAAATTTAGGGGTGTACGTATTTCATTATTCTAGTGGAAATACTTTTATCTCGCCTTGGTTGTTTACGCATCATAACAAAATGTACCGTCCGCAGTATTGGGCAATAAGAGACGCTTATACTGGACAAAAGCCAATAAATAATATTCCGATAATCGAAACATTCGAATTACCAGATATTAAAACTAAAAACGGTTCATGGATTCCTATAGACTTAAAAGTTTCAGATATTGAAAATGAAAATTTAGAAATTAGTTTTCATTATAACCAAAGAACGGGAAGCAGAAAACGAAGAGATCAAATCAATCCTCTAAATTTTAGAGGCGATTTTTCAAAAGGCTTTGAAATTGAACTTCCAAATGAGGATGGTGCAATAAAAATATATGTAAATGTAATAGACACGTTTAACAATGTTGGAATTGCTTCCACTTCTATTCTTGTGGAGAACAAATCCGGAAAACGAAAATATTTAGTACCAAAAGTGAGCTTGCCATTTTACGTCTATAAAGATGGTAATGAAAATCCTTATACGCCATCTGCATACATGGGAAATATTGAATCGATTACTGTAGATATGAACCATAAAAACATCGTGTATTCTGGAAATTCTTCATTAAAAATCGGATATAATTTAGAACATGATTGGTATGGTTTGGGTCTTGTAGACCCTGCAAACGATTGGGGAGAAATGCTAGGGGGTTACGATCTAACTGGTGCTAAGAAATTTAGTTTTTGGGCAAAAGCAACTAAAAAAAATGTAACTGCAACTATTGGTTTTGGATTGATAGGAAAAGACAAACCGTTTCCAGATACCGCAAAAAAATCTATTGAAGTGAAACTAGGCACAAAATGGAAAAAGTATTCTATTAATATTAAAAAATTAGACTTGAGTTGTATTCGATCAGGTTTAGTACTTTTTTCTAGTAGCTATGAGGTATCACAGGATATTTATTTAGATGATGTAGTTTTTGAATAACTATAATTAAATTCTTAGAATTACAATTCAAAATATTATGTTCTACCTTTGGCATAAGAAATTACTAAATGACCGTATTCGATAAACTATTCTTTCGTTTTTTTCAGCATTACAAAACCAAAAAGGGCAAAAAAGGCGAATAGTATTGCCACCTTTTACATTACCATTTTACAATGTAGTTTACTGTTACTTCTAGGCGTGTTTTTTGCAGGCTTTTTTAGGCAAATGCATATAGATACCATGTCGTCAACTAAGGCATGGGTGCTATTTACATTAGTAGTTGTTTTTCTGTATTTTAAAAACTGGATGCAATACGGTGGTAGAAAACGCAATGTATTAAATGCGAAAATGCTCAAAAATAGAAAGCTGACGTATAATATCTGGTTACTTTGGTTATTACCTATTGTTATTTTAGGTTTAACTTTTATTGTTTTTCAAGCTACGTAGCTACTTCTTAAAAATAGCATAAACAGGAAAGTGATCGCTATATCCACCTTTATACTTTTTGCCAACGTAAGTTCTAAACGGGGAGCCTTTAAAAGGTCCACTAAATAGTTTTAAAAAGTCTTCATCAAAAATATCAGCTTTATAAAATTCAAATTTATCTTTAGAACTTTTAAAATAATTAGTTGATATTAAAATCTGATCAAATAAAAACCATTGGCGTTTATGTTTTACCGAGCCTCGAGTATACGATCGTAAAGTTTCAAAAGGATTATATAAACCGAACTCATCAACTAAACGTTTCAAACTAATATTTTGTGGGGTGTCGTTAAAATCTCCAATAACAATAATTCTAGTATCAGGATCTTCTTGTTTCAAAGACAAAATAACTTCACTAACTTTTTCAGAAGATGCTAAACGCTTAAATTCTGTTTCTTTTTGGCCTTCTCGTCTAGAGGACCAATGGTTAATAATTACATTGACGTTTTCATCTTCTAATAAACCTGAAACCAATAAAATATCTCTTGTATAGTCAGGCGTGCCATCTTCATCCGTAAGTCTAATTGTAAATGTTTCAGAATGAGATACTTCAAAAACATTAGAATCGTATAATAATGCCACATCTATTCCCCGTTCATCTAATGAATCAAAATGTACATAATCATAATTGTAATCATCTAAGTGTTTTGAATCTAATAAATCTTTAATCACCTTGGCGTTTTCAACTTCTGCTAAACCAACTAGAGCAGGATGTTTTCCTGTTTCTCGCCTTCCAATATTAGAAATAGCAAAACCTAACTTCCTTAATTTATTTTTCATAACGCTTGGGTGTCCATCGCTTTGCGGAATTTGGTAAAAAGTCGTTATCGTTAGTGTGCTTACTATTCTTTAAAATCAAATAAATTTTCAATATTATAAAAAGCCACAGTTTGCATATCGTGGTGAACGGGAATATCTTCAAAAAAATCTGTCATGTCCCAAAAATATAAAAATTAAAATGACTTCAATTATGTAACTTTGCAGTATATTATTTTTTATAGTTAAGAAGCATATATGGGATTAGAAAAGGCTGTTTTAATAGGAGTAATTACTAAAGAGCAAGATGAGGCTAAGTCTAAAGAATATTTAGATGAGTTAGAATTTTTGACTTTTACTGCAGGCGGATTTGCTGTAAAACGTTTTACACAGAAAATGGATATGCCAAATCCTAAAACATTTATAGGGTCAGGTAAGATGGAAGATGTTAGTCAATTTATCAAAGAAAACAATATAGACACAGCCATTTTTGATGATGAATTATCGGCAGCTCAAGAGCGTAATATCAGTAAAATTCTAAATGTAAAAGTATTAGACAGAACTAATTTAATCTTAGATATTTTTGCGCAACGTGCACAAACCAGTTATGCTAGAACACAAGTAGAATTGGCACAATGCGAATATTTATTACCACGATTAAAAGGAATGTGGACGCACCTTGAACGTCAAAAAGGAGGAATAGGAATGCGTGGTCCTGGAGAAACAGAAATTGAAACAGATAGACGTATTGTTCGTGATAAAATTGCACTTCTCAAAGCCAAAATTAAAACCATAGACAAACAAATGGCGGTGCAACGTGGTAACCGTGGTAAAATGGTACGAGTAGCACTAGTAGGATACACTAATGTTGGAAAATCCACCCTAATGAATGTGGTTAGTAAAAGTACCGTTTTTGCTGAAAACAAACTATTTGCAACCTTAGACACCACCGTTAGAAAGGTTGTAATTCAAAATTTACCATTTTTATTGAGTGACACCGTAGAGGTTTATTCGTAAGCTGCCTACGCAATTGGTTGACAGTTTTAAAAGCACTCTTGATGAAGTTCGAGAAGCCGATTTATTACTACATGTTGTTGACATTTCTCATCCAAATTTTGAAGACCACATCGCATCTGTAAATAAAATTTTAGGCGAGATAAAGAGTAGTGATAAACCAACTATTATGGTGTTTAATAAAATTGATGCCTACGAAGCTGAACCTATAGCCGAAGATGATTTAGAGACAGAAAAAATAGGAAAACATTACACGCTAGAAGAGTGGAAAAGCACATGGATGAGTAAAGTTGGTAATAACGCGCTCTTCATTTCGGCAATAAATAAAAGTAATCTGGAAGACTTTAAAAAACGTGTTTATGACGAGGTTCGCGAGATACACATCACACGTTTTCCATACAATCATTTCCTTTATCCCGATTATAATTACGAAAATATGGAGTAAAATGGCGTTACCCCGAAAAGGAAACTATCCGTTACAAGTCCCCGCACCTCCTTTGTCAGGTTGTGGGCTTTCCACTTCCTAATCCTTAAAGCAAAAAAAATACGCTTCCCAGAAAAAAGGGGAAGCGTATTTTTTTATCACTTCTAATACCGCACCAAAAGCGAGATGCGTTTAGTATTTAGAACTTGTAGCTTAAACCAAAAGTGTAATACGTTTGTAAATCGTTATCAACATCATCAAAAGATGTTGCGGTTGCAGGATCTTGAGCTAAAGCATAGTTTAAAGCTTCTTGCTGATTGCTTCTTAAACCAAAATCAAAACCAACACCAATCATTTTCCAAAGCGTGTAACTAAAAGAGTTTGACCAAGTCCAGTTAGATAAGTCTCCAGACTTATAACTTTGAAATGCAGACAGGTTTGTTTTAAAAGCAATAGCACCAATTTGTCTTGTATAATCAGCAACAATTTTAGCACCTAAAGACGATTCAAAAACATTGTCATTATCAGCAAAAACAAAGTTGTAGTTTAATGGGTGTACCACTACAATTAAGTTTTCAATAGGTGTCCATGTAGCACCAATACCAATATCTAAATATCCAGGATCATTAAAGTTGTTCAATACAGTCGTTCTGTATTCAGCTAATGCTGAAGCAGCTAAATTTTTAGCTATGTTTCTACCGTATAAAGATGAAATATTAAAAACATCAGTTGTAGGTTCAAAACTGTCATCGGCATCTGTACCATTATCTTTATTATCTAACTTTACCCAGTTTAAGTTAGTAGCTAATGAGTTTCTCCAAAAGTATTTCTCTTGAATTAAATTAGCAAAAGCATTAACAGTAAAACCAATATTACCAGAAGCATTGTTTGGAGCTGCTTGAGCATACCAGTTGTTAAAACCAGATAAGCTACCACCAATAGTACCAAAAGCTACCTTTCTTCCAACCTGGAAGGGCATCAATTTTAGCTTGTAAAGCATTAGCTTCTGCTTGAGCAGCATCAGCTACAGCCTGTTTCTCAGCTTTTTGAGATTCTAATTCTTCTTTAGTTTGAGCGTTCATTGTAATAACACTAAAACATAATACAGTTAAAAAAAGTATTCTTTTCATTTTAAATAAATTTAATTTTTAAAATTTTTGGCAAATATATGTTAATTTTTAACAAATGTTAATTAATATAAACAAAAGAGAAATTGTGTTTATGTATTTTAAGACCCTGATAAGATTATAAAGTCACTTTTGAAAACTATTTTTTTAAATAAAGGCACAGAAGAGCAAGCTTCACCATACATAATAGACTTAGCAACAGGTTTTAACTTATTTGAAAGCATGATGTATGCGTTTTGAGGTACAGGTTTATTAGAACAACCTTTGATAATAATAGGCTTTTCCTCATATTCTAAAACATCAAGATCATTAATAATATCTTGATATACCGAAGTTTCTAACTGTTCTAAATCACCTACAATAACCTTTTTAGCGAAAGGTTCTAATTGAATACTTAGCAACATATAAGCCCAACCGGGGATAATAGCATCAGTACTGCAAGTTAATGCCACATAATTATCTTGATATTTGCTCCAATCAAATTCAGCTACTTGGGTTCTGAAATCTTTTTCACGCAATACAAAGCCTTCGAAAAGCCAATCTTTAATATCAAACAACATACGTTTACCTTCTGGATAGAAGTCCTCAAGGTCGATTGTTATTAACTTACTATTCGCTACGCGATTTATGATTTCGTCTGCCATGTTTTATTCAATCACAATTTTATTTCTTACACCAATATAAGTTCTTTCGTCAAATTCAAAATCAAAGTAACCTGCACTTCCATAAACACCATAAATGTCTTTTTTTGTCCTGCCTATTTCTAAATTGTTTTTATTGAAAGCCTTTGCTGTTACTTTTTTTATTTTAAAATCTTTTTCAAAAATCAGATAAAGTCTTAATAAATTATTCTCTCCTCCTAATTTTCTGTTTTCAATTGAATACGTGCCTGTTTTCAAGCCTTTGTCAGTTAATTCTTGAGAAAGTACAATCTCACATTCTAGTGTTTTATCAATACCTTCCGTAACACCTTCAAAAAACTCGGTGGCTGTTTCTCCAACAACTTCTCCTCCTTTATTAATAGTTTCTTTTGTTTTTTGTAACTCGATTACAAGAAGTAAATGTTATTATAATTAGTATTAAAATAAAATTTATGAAAATTTTCATAATGAAACGTATTATAACATTCCCAACTCTAACTTCGCTTCCTCACTCATTAAATCTTGCGTCCAAGGTGGATCGAAGGTTATTTCAACTTCAGCATCTTTAACATCATTCAAGGATTTTACTTTTTCCTCAACTTCTAGTGGTAACGTTTCTGCTACTGGGCAGTTAGGTGTTGTTAAGGTCATTAATATTTTAACATCGTAATCTTCGTTTACAAATACGTCGTATATTAAACCTAATTCATAAATATCAACAGGTATTTCTGGATCGTAAATCGTTTTAAGAACATTTACTATTTTTTCGCCTAATTCGGCAGTTTCTATAACTTCACTCATTTTAATTCAATTGTGTTTGGTATGCTATTGCATACATTTTTAATTGCTTTACCATACTTACTAAACCATTAGCTCGTGTTGGAGATAAATGCTCTTTTAAACCAATTTTATCAATAAAACTAGTGTCGGCATTAATTATGTCTTTTGGGTGTTGATTTGAAAATGTTCTTATCAAAATAGCTATAATACCTTTAGTAATTATCGCATCACTATCAGCAGTAAACTCAATTTTGTCGTCATTCATTTCGGCATGCACCCAAACCTTACTTTGGCAGCCTTTAATTATATTGTTATCGGTTTTATATTGGTCGTTAATTAGGGGTAAATCTTTCCCTAAATCAATCATATATTGGTAACGTTCTTCCCAATCTTCAAACATTGAGAATTCGTCTATTATTTCGTTTTGAATGTCTTCAATACTCATACTTTCAATTTTATACAAAAATACAACAAGAAATGCTGCTATTCAATCTTTTCGGTTAATGATAGTATTTCTTTAACTAATGGAGCTATCTCTTTAGGGGGATTGCCGTGATCAAAAGGTGGCGACTCGAAAGTTTTTCCGTTTGAAGTAATTTTTAATCGCGCTAAAGCAGCACCATCAAACTGAAAGGTTTTACTAAGCGCTTTAATATTGGGGATGTTTTTAAAATCAATGGGATTAGAAGCTTTTGAGACAGCGTTCCATGATAGAGCATCGCAATCTTGCGTTAAAGTTTTTCCACCTTTTTCTTTTGAAAACGTTATATGTTCTTTGCTTATTTTTATGTTTTTATAAGTCCCTCTTGATGTAGCTGAATATTCAAAACTTAAGGTGTCTTCTTCTAATACTTTTGATGCTGATAATAACAATCTCTTTTTATTGAATAATGTAAAACCATTTTCCGAAAAGAATATAATATTTGCTTTATCAAAAGCTTTAAGCAGTTTTTGTTCTAAATTATTTTTATCATCAGAGCATAACATTCTTGTTGACTCTAATTCGCTGAATCCAAGAGTATTTTTATTTAGATTATAAGATCCAAAAAAACGATTGCAACCAGAAAATCCTGAAACCTTTTTTGCATCATCATTAAATACAATGTTGAGATTAAAAGCTGATACATCTTCGGCGTTCAAAGTATTTATAAAATATTTTCCATTGAGTATTTTCACGTCTGAGGTGTTATTTTGTAAACCTTGCATTAATTGAAAATCTGTTGGACCCCAACAACAGCGCAATACAATCATGCTGAAAACAAGTAACATACTTTTCATTTAAATATAGATTTTTTTACAATTGAATATACAAAAACGAAGCCAAAAATATTAAGACAGCATCATTTTAGCTTTCTTTACACCTTCAACTAATGCGTCAATTTCTGCTTTAGTATTGTAAAAAGCGAAAGAGGCACGAACGGTTCCTGGGATTTTGTAAAAATCCATGATAGGTTGCGCGCAATGGTGTCCTGTTCTTACGGCTATTCCTAGTTTATCTAAAATGGTTCCAACATCATAAGGATGAATACCTTCTAAATTAAAAGAAATAACAGATGTTTTGTGTTTTGAAGTCCCGTAGATTTTTAAACCTTCTATTTCTAGGAGTTTTTTTGTGCCGTATTCTAGAAGCTTATTTTCTTGTGCAATTATATTATCAAAACCAACGCTATTCATATAATCTATAGCTGCTCCAAAAGCGATACCTCCACAGATATTAGGCGTTCCTGCTTCAAATTTATGTGGTAAATCTGCGTAGGTAGTTTTCTCGAAAGTAACTTCGGCAATCATTTCGCCGCCACCTTGGTAAGGTGGTAACTTTTTAACCATTCCTTTTTTCCGTAAAGCATTCCCATGCCTGTTGGTCCACAAATTTTGTGAGCTGAGGTTACATAGAAATCTACATCTAAAGCTTGAACATCTGGTTTAATATGTGGTGCAGATTGTGCGCCATCAATTAAAACTGCTGCTCCAACGGCATGTGCTTTTTCAATGATGTATTCAATAGGGTTTATGGTTCCTAAGGCGTTTGAAATATGATTTACAAATACCAGTTTTGTGTTTTGAGATAGCAAGTTATCGAATTCAGATAGGATGAGTTCGCCATCTTCATTCATAGGAATCACTTTTAAAGTGGCACCTGTGCGTTCGCAGAGCATTTGCCAAGGCACAATATTACTATGATGTTCTAAAGCTGAAACTATAATCTCATCGCTTTTTTTAATAGGGATGAAAAACCGTTTGCAACTAGATTGATGCCATGTGTTGTTCCTGATGTGAAAATAATTTCGTGAGAGAACTTTGCATTGAAATGTGCTTGTATTTTTTGTCTTGAAGCTTCGTATAAATCGGTTGCTTCTTGACTTAACGTATGCACACCACGATGTATGTTTGCATTGTAGTTTGAGTAATAATCTACAATTACATCTATTACCTGTTGCGGTGTTTGCGATGTTGCTGCATTATCAAAATACACTAAAGGTTTACCGTTTACTTTTCGGGAAAGTATCGGGAAGTCTTTTCGTATGGTGTCTACATTGAACATGGCGGATAGGTTAGCCCCGATAGAAGCGGCATCCTTTTTTGCCATTAAAAGCAAAAAAGATATAGCGGATAGCGGGAAATAGCTTCAAATAAAAATTTTATAAATCGAATCCAATATCTACCCCCAATTTGTTGGCGATAATTTTGGTAATGCGTTGTTTTAATTCAGGAATTTTAACCGAACTAAGCACGTTATTGCTAAACGCAAACATTAATAATGCCTTGGCTTCTTTCTCTGGAATACCGCGCGAACGCATGTAAAACATGGCGCTTTCGTCTAGTTGACCGATGGTGCAACCGTGAGAACATTTAACATCATCAGCAAAAATTTCTAATTGCGGTTTGGTGTTTATGGACGCTTTATCGCTTATTAAAATGTTGTTGTTTGCTTGAAATGCGTTAGTTTTTTGAGCTTCTTTTTCTACGACAACTTTACCGTTGAATACGCCTGTAGATCTATCGGCAAAAATGCCTTTGTAGTCTTGATGACTTTCGCAATTTGGCTCGATATGATGCACTAAAGTATTGTGATCTACGTGTTGTTTTTCGCCAATAATCGTGATGCCTTTTAGAGTTGAATCGATACGTTCTCCTTCTTGATAAAAGTTGAGATTGTTGCGAATTAACTTGCCTCCAAATGAAAAAGTATGAACCGATGCGAAACTTTCTCTGCTTTGTTTAACGAAAGTGTTATCTATTAAAGATGCGTTTTCGTTATCGTTTTGAATCTTGTAATAATCGACAATAGCACGTTTGCTTGCGAAAATTTCGGTAACGCTGTTGGTTAACACAGGATTGCTGGTTAAACTCTGGTGGCGCTCGATAATTTGTACATGCGAATTCTCTCCAACTACTACTAAGTTACGCGGTTGTAACATGGTTGCCGACTCGTTTCCTGTTGAAAAATGTAGAATTTGAATTGGTTTTTCTACAATTTTATTTTTAGGAATATGGATGTAAGCGCCTTCGTTTGAAAATGCTGTATTTAATGATGACAAGCTGTCTTTTTTTGCAGCTTTATTGAAATAATTCTCAATAACCAATTGATATTTTGGCTTGTTTAAAGCGGCTGACATCAAACATACATCTATACCATCGTGTGTGGTTTGCGATAGGTGTGATGAGTATTTTCCATCAATAAAGATAATCTTATAAGTATCAATGTCGTGAATGAAATATTTCTTCACTTGAGGATACTCCAAAGCGTTTTCTTGTTTTGGGAATACACTATAATCTTCTTTTAAAATACTGTTTAAAGAGGTGTATTTCCAAGCTTCATCTTTTTTAGAAGGGAAGCCTTTTTTTCGAATGTTTTTATAGCATCAGATCTCACATCGTGAACATAGCTGTCTATATCGACACTATTTTCAAATGCTAAAAATGATGAAACTAGTTTTTCTTTTAAATCCATTGTTTTCAGTTTTCAGTCGCAGTCTCAGTTTCAGTTTCAGTAAAAGAAAAACTAAGCATAGACTGTTTACTATTTTTAATGTTTTGAGTAATCAGGTTTGAGTAAGCATCTGCTAACTGTGACTGAATACTGAGACTGTTTTAAGCGTTCACTTCTTCTTTAATCCAGTCGTAACCTTTTTCTTCTAACTGATGCGCTAGCTCTTTACCTCCAGATTTTACAATGCGTCCATTGTACAATACATGTACAAAATCAGGAACTATATAGTCTAATAAACGTTGGTAGTGTGTAATAACTACCACAGCATTGTCTTTGCTTTTTAGTTTGTTTACACCATTGGCTACAATACGAAGGGCATCAATATCTAATCCAGAATCTGTTTCATCTAGAATAGCCAATTTAGGCTCTAACATCGCCATTTGGAAAATCTCGTTACGTTTCTTTTCTCCTCCAGAAAATCCTTCGTTTAAAGAACGTGATAAGAACTTTCTATCAATTTCTAGAAGCTCAGATTTCTCACGAATAAGTTTCAACATGTCTTTTGCAGGCATGTCTTCTAAACCTTTTGCTTTACGTGTTTCGTTTATAGCGGTTTTCATGAAGTTAGTTACAGATACTCCAGGAATTTCAACAGGATATTGAAACGATAAAAACACACCTTTGTGTGCGCGTTCTTCAGCAGCTAATTCCTCAATATCTTCGCCTTCAAAGATGATATTACCTTCGGTAACTTCGTATTCTTCTTTACCTGCAACAACTGATGCTAAAGTACTTTTACCAGAACCATTAGGTCCCATAATAGCATGAACTTCACCTGGTTTTACTTCAAGGTTTATACCTTTTAAGATGCTTTTGTCTTCAACACTTGCGTGTAAATTGTTTATTTTTAACATACTATTGATTTCCTAATTTTATAATTGTGTTTTCTTCTTTAGAACCTGGTTTTACACTTAAAATTTCAACAATTTCAACCTTGTTCTCCCAAAGAATTTTTTCGTCTTTTTGGTTTGTGATTTTTCCTCGTATTTCAATTTGAACCATATCTGTAGGCTCAGTTATATACTTTTCAGCCTCTTTTTGAAGTTCTTGTAATTTATCAGTAATTAAAACCCCGTAAATTTCAGAATGTGTTTGTAGAACAGCAGCACCGCCGTAGTAAACAAATTCACCTTTTAATAAGGTTAGTCCGTCGCTTTGTTTTGCAGTTCTTTCTTCGCTATCATTGATGATAGTTTCTTCTGTGTTTTGAGATTTAACGTCTTTTTTACAGCTTAAAAATGCTGAAAGACATAACAATAGAATTAATGCTTTTTTCATTTTTATCAATTTAACCAACACTTCCTTCTAAACTTATTTCTAATAGTTTTTGAGCTTCAACAGCAAACTCCATTGGCAATTTATTTAATACTTCTTTACTAAAACCATTTACAATTAATGCAATGGCTTTCTCAGTATCAATACCACGTTGGTTACAATAGAAAATTTGGTCTTCACCAATTTTACTAGTCGTAGCTTCGTGTTCTATTTTTGCCGTTTTGTTTTTTGCTTCTATGTATGGGAAAGTATGTGCACCACACTCGTTACCCATTAATAAACTATCACATTGCGAAAAGTTACGTGCGTTTTCTGCTCTTGAGTTTACTTGAACTAAACCACGATAACTATTTTGAGATTTCCCAGCTGAAATACCTTTAGAAATGATAGTCGATTTAGTGTTCTTTCCTAAGTGAATCATTTTAGTTCCCGTGTCTGCTTGCTGATAATTATTAGTTACAGCAATAGAGTAAAATTCACCAACTGAATTATCACCTTTCAAAACACAACTAGGGTATTTCCAAGTTACTGCAGAACCAGTTTCTACCTGAGTCCATGAGATTTTTGCGTTTTTCTCGCATAAACCACGCTTAGTTACAAAGTTGAAAACACCACCTTTACCTTCAGCATTTCCTGGGTACCAGTTTTGTACTGTTGAATATTTTATTTCAGCATCATCCAAAGCAATAAGCTCTACAACGGCTGCGTGTAATTGATTTTCATCACGACTAGGCGCTGTACAACCCTCAAGGTAACTTACATAACTACCTTCATCTGCAATTACTAAAGTTCTTTCAAATTGTCCTGTTCCTGCTTGATTAATTCTAAAATAGGTTGATAGTTCCATTGGGCAACGTACCCCTTTTGGAATATAACAGAAAGAACCATCACTAAACACAGCAGAATTTAAAGCCGCATAAAAGTTGTCTTTCTGAGGAACCACAGTTCCTAAATGTTTTCTCACAAGCTCTGGGTGCTCTTTAATAGCCTCAGAAATACTCATAAAAATAATACCCTTTTCACCTAAAGTTTTCTTGAACGTTGTAGCTACCGAAACAGAATCCACAACCACATCCATAGCAACTCCAGCAAGTTTCTTTTGCTCGTCAAGAGAAATCCCTAGTTTTTCAAAAGTTGCCAATAATTCTGGGTCAACTTCATCGATACTATCATATTTAGGTTTGCTGTTAGGTGCAGAGTAATAAGAAATGCCTTGAAAATCTGGCTTTTGGTAATTTACATTAGCCCATTCAGGCTCTTCCATTTCTTTCCAAACCTTAAAAGCTTCTAGACGCCATTCAGTCATCCATTCAGGCTCTTCTTTCTTTTTAGAAATAGCACGAACAATATCTTCATTTAAACCATTCGGAAATGTTTCAGAATCTATATCCGTATAGAATCCATACTCATATTCCTTGGTTTTTAGTTCTTCACGTAAATCATCCTCGGTATACTTCGACATATTGCTTTCTTATTTTATAATGAAAATGATTCGCCACAACCGCAAGTACGGTTAGCGTTGGGGTTGTTAAATACAAAACCTGTTCCGTTTAAACCACCAGAATATTCTAGAGTAGTGCCAATTAAGTACAAAAAGCTTTTTTTGTCAACTATAATTTTTATATCGTTATCCTCAAATACTTTATCGCCTTCTTGCTGTTCTTTATCAAACTTTAAATCGTAAGATAAACCAGAACATCCACCACTTTTCACACCCACACGAACGTAGTCTGTTGTTGCATTATAACCATCATCGGTCATAAGCTCAACCACTTTCTTCTTAGCTGTTTCAGAGACTTTTATCATATAATTTTTTTATTAAATTTAGGTTTGTCCTCAATGTTTTATTAAGACAGTTTCTAAATAGAGGACAAATATACAATATAAGTCCCTCAAAATCGAATAACCTAACATTATATTAGCATATAGTTTAATAGGTTTTTGTTATGGGAAAAGATTGAAAATATACTGGTAATAAGTAATCAATTTATTATGAGTAGTTAAAATAATCAGAGTCTAGTTATCCAATTTTTTTGTGCTTTTTTTGAAGCGTTAAAGGCGTTTTGTTTTTTGAGGTATTAATCATTACAATTTTACCATCATGATTATATTCAAAGGTTTGTTTACATCCTTTACATATTATAATTGAAGATTTAGAGTTGTCTATACGAAAGTAATTATGTCCGTACACCAAGCAAAAAGGGTTTGAATATACTTTAGCAGCCATTCATGGATTATATTAATGACATCAATATAATTAAAAAATCGACTCATTTACGGATGAGGTGTGATTTTTTTCGACAAAAACACCTTTAACTGATTTATTTTAAAAAAATTATGTAACTAGATTAGTTCTTAAAAACCAATAATTCTATTAAATTTTGAAACCCTTTTTTTTCAAAATAGTTTGACAAACTGTACGTTTCTCGATGTGCAGAAAGATTCATAATGTTTCCACTATTAGTTGATACAAAATGGTTTTTACATGATTTACAGACTAACTCTGATGTTTCCTCATCAATTTTAGAGATGTGTTTAAGATTATGTCCAAATACAGCACAGAATCTATCAATAGGTTTTTCGTGAATCATAATTAAAAAGACTTGGGGCTATAAATATCAATAAAAAAGAATGAAAAACCGATGAAGTGTATTTATTTTCGATTAAAAACATAAATTTTTAACATATGGAGAAGTGTAAATCTTTTGTAAATGGAACAGCTTGAGGTTGAAATTCTAAATACTTATTATCTAGTTATCTAAGAAATCCGGATTTTTCACAAAGGTTTCATCAGATAGCGTGAGTAGAAATGCTTTTAAATCTGATTTATCTTTATCTGATAATCCAACGCCTCCTTGAGATACTTTTTTCATTAAAGGGTCGATAGTTGAAGAGTTTTTTAAGCCTTCACTATAGTGATTAATTACTTCTTCAAGCGTAGCAAATCTGCCATCGTGCATATACGGCGCTGTAAAAGCTAGATTTCTCAAAGAAGGGGATTTAAATTTCCCGTTATCTGAAGGATCACCTGTTACTGCACCTAATCCCTTATCTGTGAATATTTCATCTAAACCATTATTATGAAATATGTTATCAGTCCAAAGCGGATTTTTATCACTACCATGACAATGAAAGCAGTCACCTCTTGTTTCGTCCATAAATATATTGAAGCCATTAAGTTCTTCAGGAGATAATTCAATTTCATCTAAAAGGTATTTATCAAATTTTGAATTAGCAGAAATTAAGGTTCTTTCAAATTGAGCGATGGCCTTTGTTATTAAAGTAGAATCAATAGTTGAAGTTCCAAAAGCTTTTTCGAAAAGAGTAGGATAGTTGGAGTCTTGTTGTAGTTTTTGTTCTATATCCATCCATTTGCTATTCATTTCAACAGGATCTGTAACTGGAATAAAGGCTTGATGTTCTAAGCTAAAAGTGTTGCCATCCCAAAAGAATTTTTCATCATAATTCCATGCTAAATTGAAAAGAGGCATAGAATTCCTTGTTCCTATACTTCCATTAACACCATCGCTAAATCTGTCGGAATCAGTAAATGCATTTTCTGGGGCATGACAATCGGCACAGGCTTGAGTATTATCAATAGATAAAATGGGGTCAAAAAATAATTTCTTTCCTAGCGCTACACCTTCAATAGTTTGAGGATTGTCATTTGGAATAACAGGTGCAAGTATATTTTCTTCAAATAAAGTTGGTATTTCTAAAGGGCTTAGAGTAGGACTATAATTGGCCACGCTTTCATTTGAACACGAATAACCAATGAGAACAATCAAAACGCCAATATGTAAGCTCCATTTTTTCAAATAATTTATTGATTAACTGATTTTAAACTAAATACATTTTGTCCGTTTTCAAACATCATTATCTGTGCATCAAAATTTGGCATCAACATATTATTTAATGTATTCAAATCCCAAATATTTGGGCTTTTAAACCACTCTGCAATATTCATTTCTATATTAAAAGTTGCATTGTTTGTTAAGTTAATTGCTCCTAAGTTTACCTCAAAAAAAGTGTCCTGAAATGTTTGTGTAGTTCCAGAATTGTCTACTGCTCTAATAACATGGTATGCGTACCCTTTTTCTTCTGAAGCATTATCAATAAACTTACCTTCTAATTGCATGTAATGGTAACCTCCTCCAAGAATTTCTGGTACATTCCATGATATGGAATTTAAATCTTGATAGTTGTTGTTATAATTGTCATCATTATTTAATCCAAAAGTGAATGATACATTGCTATAAGTTTCTAATGGAATTGATCCAAATAATACGAAAGAAAGGTTATTGTTATTTGTGAAATCTACCATATTATATCCATTAAAAATTAATTCTTCGCCACTTGATCTGGTAAAAATAATTCTTGAAATTATGTAGCGTAACTTTGAAATGCTTAAATTTTCTCCATTTTCATTAGTATATTGAATTTGGTTAAAGTCAGCATCTGTAACGTTAGTTCCGTCCCAAGAATGTGTGAAGTTAAAAATAACATTAGCTCTAGGCTCTACCCTATCTTCATCTAGTCCGCATGAAAACAAAACAGTAATTAACAATAAGGGGATAATTTTTTTCATCTTTATTTTATTTTGAATATTAATAAGTCTGTAAATCCTTTGTTTTGTTCAATGTCAAAATCAGTACTGCTAGTTTCTCCAACAGCAATTATAGAGCCGTCATTAAGTTCTAAAACATCGTAGGCAATGTCAACATTACTGCCGCCAATAGTTTTATGCCATTCTAAATTAGCGTTAGCATCTATTTTTAAAATTAAAGCATCATTTTGACCTTTGTTTTCAGTAATATCAACATCAGAACTTCTTGAACTTCCTGAAATTAAATAACCGCCATCGTTTGCTTTAGAGATAGAACGTGCGTTATCAAAACCAGTACCTCCAAACGTTTTTTGCCAAATAAGAGTCCCCTCAGGTGTTATTTTTATCAAAAACACATCGGCTGCTCCATTGTTTTTAGAGACATCTTTGTCATTACTTCTAGCATCTCCAACTATTAGGTAATTGCCATCGTTTGAAGCTGTGATACCCCAAGCTTCATCAATTTGAGTACCTCCAAAAGACTTTTCCCAAAGTAGAGTTCCTTCTTCAGATATTTTTACAACCCAAAAATCATAAGTGCCTTTGTTGTTTTTTACATCTACATCTTCACTATCGGAAGATCCGATTATTAAAAAACCTTTATCGGCAGTTTCAATTAAATCATAAGGTGTGTCTGTAAAAGTTCCACCATAAAATTTACTCCATAGTTTTTCTCCATTTGCATTTAATTTTATAACCCAATAATCTCCCCCTGCATGTTTGGTTGAAGAGTTTTTGCTATTACCTTGTCCGTTAGAAGCCGACACATCTATAACTCCAGTTAATAAATAACCACCATCTTTGGTTTGAATTATAGCGTTGCCATTGTCTGATCCAGAAAAGCCAAGAGATTTTTCCCAAAGAAATGTTTCCTGAACCATCTAATTTAAGTACCCAAAAATCATTAAAGCCAAAATTTTCGCTAGTGTCTTCGTCGTTACTTTTACTGTATCCTAAAATTGCATAACCACCATCAGTTGTTTGGGTAATATCATTTCCTCTATCATCATCACTTCCTCCGTAAGTTTTTTGCCATTGTAATTGGTTAGTACTACTGAATTTTAAAAGCCAATAATCAAAAGATGTATTTGATTTGTTTTCAATGCTCCCATCCATACTTTGCGTATGCCCTAAAATTGCATAACCACCATCAGAAGTTTTGATTATAGATTGCCCGCTTTCATTTAAACTACCACCAAATGTGCTAACAAAATCTAGTAATTTTTCTATGGGTTTAAAACTGTTATTATCATCATTATTAGAACAGTTTTCAAATAAAAAAGTTGTAATAAAAACAAAACAGATGCTGAGTAAAATATTCTTTTTCATATGAAAGAAGGTGGAAGGATTACTCACTTTTTCGAACAACAAAAAGTCCTCTATTAATATCGCTTATAATGATGTTGCCACTTTCAAAATACGGATAAACATTCCAGGCGCCATCAAAAGCGGTAGCATTGTCTTCAGGATATGTATCGAAGAAACCTATTTCGGTAAATGATTTATTGGCTATGTTGTTTAAATCAAGAATCCTCAAGCCAGCTCGGTAACTTGCCTGATAGTATGCGTTATCTTTTACATATCCATTATGGTCAATAGATTCGTTATTTGCTAAATACTCAAAATGATACTTTGGATTGTCTAAATCTGTAAAATTAAATGTTATAATTCTTGTGTTGTTACCTATTCGTAATTCGTCTAATTCATCGCCAAGAATAAAGTATTTCATGTCTTCTGTAAACCAACCTTGGTGTGCATATCTAACATTGGGGTAAGATATAGTCGAAATTTTAACTGGATTTAATTTATCTGTAACATCTGCAATTACAACTTCGTTTTCGTTGCTACCAATGAGAATTTCTTTTCCTGAATAATCAGAGTCCGGTCCGGAATAAGTAATTACCTGAGCATCATGAGAATACCCCCTTCTCCAAATCCTCCCTCTATTACAGGAGATTTAGGATTTTGAATATTAACAAATATTGGACCGCCTGAATAACTATTACTTCTATTGCCTCCTACAATGTATGCATAGCCACTTTCTTCATTAATTACTATGTTATGGGCTCTACCAACTTCAGCTAAACGTGCATCTGAAGTAAATGTTTCTGGCGGATTTGATACATTTCTCAATCTGGTTAAATCAAAAACTTGCATACCGTGACTATCTTCGCCTTGATTATTATCAGCTACTATAAATGCATGATCTTTGTAAACTTTTACATCACGCCATGGACTATTAGTTGTTGCGGTTGGAAGGTTTCCTAAATATATAGGTTTTTCAGTGTCTGAAATATCTACAAAAGCTGTATTTGTATTGGTCGCTACTAATGCATATTCTTTTCCTGTAGTAGTATCTGTCCACCCCCAAGAGTCATTTACAGCTCCTGCTCCAAAAGTTTGTATTGGTATTTGTGTCATTAAATCGTAGCCATTACATGGATAGATATCAGCAAAACCATTCTCACATTCGGCGAAAGGAACAAAACTTGCCTTTTTAGAATCCATTATAAAATTTGAAGGCTCTTTATCGCAAGAGTATATTAAAACAGCAGTAATACAAATTATAGGTAAGACTCTTATTATTTTTTTAAATAAAATCATAAGCAGTAATTTTTCTTTTCAAAGCATAATAAGAACGTGCTTTTTGCAATTTATATTGTAACGCTCTACTATCTCTAACAAATTTAGGGTATTAAAATTAAATATGAGATTTGAGGCCTTAAAATAAATAGCCTTCTTATTTTTGCATTATGATAGAAGATAAAAATGAACAACGTACAGATTTGAACGATTTAGGAGAGTTTGGATTGATAGACCATTTAACTAAAAACTTCAAAATAACTCAAAAATCAACAATAAAGGGCATTGGCGATGATGCCGCTGTTTTAGATTTTAAAGAAAAAAATTGTTGTTACAACAGATTTGTTAGTTGAAGATGTTCATTTTGATTTGAGTTATATGCCTTTAAAACATTTGGGCTACAAAGCGATTATTGTAAATTTATCGGATGTGTATGCTATGAATGCTAGAGCTACACAAGTTACAGTTTCCATTGCGGTTTCTAATAGATTTTCTTTAGAAGCTTTAGAAGAACTTTATGCAGGAATTGAAACTGCTGCATCTATTTATAAGGTGGATGTTGTTGGTGGAGATACAACTTCGTCCAACACTGGGTTATTAATCTCGGTAACTGCAATAGGCGAAGTTGAAGAAGACAATGAAGTATATAGAAATGGTGCCAAACCTAATGATTTACTGGTTGTTTCGGGAGATTTGGGTGGTGCCTATATGGGGCTTCAAGTTTTAGAACGAGAAAAAGAAGTGTTTAAAGTGAACCCAAATAATCAGCCAGATTTGGATGCTTATACTTATATTATTGAACGTCAATTAAAACCAGAAGCTCGAAAAGATATTATAGAATTACTAAAAGAGTTACAGGTTAAACCAACCGCTATGATTGATGTAAGTGATGGTTTGTCATCTGAAATTTTACACTTGTGTAAAAAGAGTAATGTAGGTTGTGATGTATATGAAAATAAAATCCCGTTAGATCCTCAAGTAATTTCTACTTGTGAAGAATTTAATGTGGATAGTACAACTGTTGCTTTAAATGGTGGGGAGGATTATGAATTATTGTTTACTATTGATCAAAAAGATTTTTCGAAAATAAAAGCAAATCCTAGTTTAACTGTGTTAGGGTATATGGCAGAAGCTTCGGCAGGAATACATTTGGTTACTAGAGCCGAAACCAAAATAGAATTAAAAGCACAAGGCTGGAAGAATTTTAATGATTAGCCAGCTGCTAATAAATTTTTATTTTGCTGTTTATTGTAATTTTGTAAACGTAATCTTCTTTTTATATGAATACGCTCTAATACATCATTAATTTCTTTGAATTTAGGCGTTAATTCTGTTAAGTTACCTTTACTGTTAGTAGTTAACTCTTTTTTACAAGTGCTACAAGTGTATTCTTTTACATGATAAGTTACGTTTCTTGACACTTTATAGTCGTGTCCAAAAACTTTGCAATGAATATGTTTCATTTTGTCTGCATATTAAATTCATTTTCTAGGAGAGAGGCTCTAAAGTATTAAAAACCAATAAGAAAATGTTGATAGACAGTTAACAAATCGATGAAGCGAACGTTTTTTTCTTTAAACGTTGCATTCTGGATTGATGTATACGCTCCAAGATGGCATTTATCTCTTTAAACTTAGGAGTGAGCTCCACCAAATTTCCATTTCCATTAGTGGTTAATTGCTTCTTGCAATGTGAGCAAGTATATTCTTTAACATGATATGTTACTTTTCTAGTAACTTTATAGTTGTGACCAAAAAGGCTACAGTAGACTTTTGGTATTAGCGTAGGCTTAGTAGTTTCATTTTGCATAGGTTAAGATTTTGATTTTTAAGTACTAAGGGCATGTAAATGTAGAAAAAAAATCAATATATTCGATATAAGGTAAAATTATTCGATGAAATACATAATTTCTTGTAAAAATTCTTCTTCATTTTCAATAAAACTCATATGTCCATCTGGAAACTCAACAACTTTAACTTTGGAGCATTTTGTTTGTAAAATTAATTCGTCATAATTTAAAACAGGATCGTTCTTTCCGATAATCATCATTTTTCTATAAGGACTAAAATGCAATAAAGTTTCACGATCTTCTCTAATCTTCATTCCTTCTAGAGCAGCAATAATTCCTTGTAAAGGCATTTTTAACGCTTGTGTTTTTAGCACTTCAATTTCTTCAGAAAAAACAATTCGATTTTCAGGTTTAAAAAGATTTCCAATCGCCATTCTAATGAATGTCTTGTGGTTTTCTTTAATAGCTACAATGGCACGATCTCTATTAAGTTTCCGTTCTTTGCTATCAGCTCTTGCAGTAGAGTTTACCAAACATAAACCTCTAACCATATCAGGTTGTTTTTCAGCAAATGCAAGTGCTACATACCCTCCCATTGAGTGCCCCACAAAAATTGAGCGTCTTATTTTTAAATGTTTCAATACAGCGTTAACAGCTTCTGCCATTAGTTCCATACTATGAACATAACCTAAACAACCTGTTTTACCGTGACCTAATAAATCTATAGTAATTATGCGATTTTTTTTAGAAAGTTTAGGCGTTATACAATCCCAAATAGAACTATTTTCTAGAAATCCATGTAAAAGCACAACTGCTTTACCCTTACCAGTATCGGTATAAAAAATAGTAATGCCTTTATATTTTAGAATCATTTTTAATTAAATTTTCGGAGATATAGTCTCAGAATTCTTTTGTAATTATCGATGCAATAAAAAAGAAATTCAAAATAAAGATTTTTCACTTTTATCAACTATTAAAATACGATTCTAAAAGACAAATAGTTTATCTATTTCAAAAATAACAGATATTAAAAAATTCTTTATTTATATTAGGCAAAGATAAAATCATCCTATGAATAAAACTAAGGAAACCTTTGTGTTTGGTTTTGCATTATTTGCTGGTTTTTTTGGAGCTGGAAATTTAATATTACCTCCAATGTTGGGTTTCAAATCTGGTTCAGATTGGTGGCTAGTAGCTTTTGGATTTATAATTTCTGCTGCGGTAATTCCGCTACTTGCTATTTTCGCTCACGCAAAGTTACAAGGCACTATGTTCGATTTTGGAAAAAAGTTTCAAACCTTTTTAGTAGTATTTTTTGTTTGTGTATGTATGCAATTACTATCGCATTACCATGTCCTAGAACAGCAGCTGTTACACACGAAATGGCAATAGCACCCTTTTTCAAAGTAAATGCTTTAACAACAAGTATTGTCTATTTTGTTTTGGTTTTTTTATTCGTAATAAACAGAAACAAGGTGCTTCAGGTATTGGGTAAATATTTAACACCAATTATAGCTTTAATTGTATTATTAATGATAGCAATAGGTGTTTTTTCTCCTCAAACTAAAATGCTTTCATCTGATTTTGAATTACCATTAATAGATGGTTTACTTGAGGGCTACCAAACTTATGATGCTATGGCTGGAATTATTATGGGAGGCGTTGTACTTGTGTCTCTTAATGGTTTGGCCACAGTAATGTCTTTTCAAGAGAAAAAAGAATGATTGTTAGGTCTGGATGTATTGCTATATTTGGTCTTTTAATTATTTACTCTGGTTTAATAGCAGTTGGCGCTAATTTCAGCGGAGCGTTTGACGCAAACATTTCTAGAATAGATTTGCTTTCAGGACTTGCTGAAAAAACATTGGGTAGCATAGGCGCTACTTTTTTAAGTGTACTTGTTGCAGTTGCTTGTTTTACAACTGCAGTTGCTATAATTGTTAGTGTTTCAGATTTTTTTAAAAGCTATTTTAGTAACTACAAAAATGCGTATTTAATTTCAGCAATTATATGTTGTTTGGTAGGTATAGTTGTAGGGCAAATGGATGTTGGTTACATCATTGATATAGCGCTCCCGGCATTAATGTTTATATACCCTTTATGTGTTGTGCTTATTGTATTAAATGTGATTCCAGAAAAATATGCGTCAAGTTTGGTGTTTAAATTGGTTGTGCTCATCACATTTATTTTTAGTATCCCTGACTTTTTAGGATTTATTATTCCTGCTAAAAGTTTAGAATATGTAAAAGCGGTTATCCCTTTTGCTAACCAAAATTTAGGATGGCTTTTGCCTGCATTAGTAACTTTCATATTGGTTAACACACTTCAAAAGAAAGAAATAACAACTTAAGACTTGACTTTTTTAATTGCTGAAAACGCTTTATCTACAAATTCATCTTCCACAAGAATTGTAAATTCGTTTGTAGTGGAAAGCACCTCATAAAGTACTACGCCTTCCCAGGCTAAACGTTTGAAAAAGTGGTAGTACAAACCTGCAATTTTAGAGTTATCTTGTGGTAGGTTAATACTAATTGCAGAAAGATTTTCTTGTACTGCTATGAAGGATTCGTTTTTTAAATGATTATTGACAAAATCATTTAAGCTACTAGATACAACAAGGTTGCTTTCATGGATACCACGGGCAAAAGCATAAAATAATTTATCTTCTTTATTAATACGTTCTAATATTTTTGCATGATTATCTATAAGAGTAGCTGAATTTTTCACAGTAAAATCTGTTAAGTTAGAACGTACCGTTATATCTCCAAGATTCTGAATAACACGTTTCATCTTAATAGTATTCCCTAGAGTTGGCGGTGGATTATAACGCCTTAATGCCATCATAATAGCACCAGGTTTTACATCTTTTTTCAGCATTTTACTAATAGGTTCTGTCAATTCTAGAGCTAAAGCACTAAAGTTTATAATATTTCTAGAAAGCGCTTCCTCAAGATAAGGTTGTGTGATTAAAATGTCTTCTACACAATTAGATACGGTCTTCATGTTAATTATTTAACAATTTGTGTAAAAATAAATCATTTTTTTTAAAAATGCTTTGAATTTAGATATGTATGCTACTTTTGCTCCTCAAATCAAGAAAACAAACGGATGAAAGTATTAAAGTTTGGTGGCACTTCAGTAGGTTCTGTTGAAAACATGACCAATGTGAAAAATATTATTACTGATGGTAATAAGAAGATAGTAGTGCTTTCAGCAATGTCTGGAACAACTAATATATTGGTTGGAATTGCTAACGATATCAAATCTAATAATATAGATAAAGCTCTAAGGGACATTAGTACACTCCACGAAAAATATACTGGTGTTATTGATGCGTTACTAAATGATAACGCATTAAATACTGCAACTAAAAATTATATTTCTGAGCGATTTAACCTTTTAGTTGAATGTACATATAAGTCTTTCTCTAATATATTAGAAAACGAAATATTAGCTCATGGAGAGTTGATGTCAACGTTTATGTTTAATGCTTTTTTACAGCAAGAAGGCATCAATTCGGCATTATTGCCAGCACTAGATTTTATGAAAATTGATGCGGTTAAAGAACCAGATTTCAAACATATAAAAGCGAAATTATCAGATGTTTTAACAAATGTTCCAAATGCTGATATATATATTACCCAAGGTTTTATTTGTTTGAATAATGATGGAGAAACTTCTAATTTACAACGAGGAGGAAGTGATTATACAGCTACAATAATTGGTGCTGCGATTAAGGCTGAAGAAGTACAAATTTGGACAGATATAGATGGCATGCATAATAATGATCCTAGATTTGTTGAAGGCACAAAACCAATTTCTGATTTATCTTTTGATGAAGCTGCTGAGTTAGCTTATTTTGGCGCAAAAATATTACACCCTCAAACTGTATTACCAGTTAGGGAAGATGGTATTCCTGTACGATTAAAAAACACAATGGATCCTGCTGCATTAGGAACATCAATTACTAGTAATCATGTTGAAACTGGAATTAAAGCAATTGCAGCTAAAGACAATATTACTGCCATTAAAATTAAGTCTGGAAGAATGCTTCAGGCACATGGTTTCTTAAAAAAAGTATTTGAGATTTTTGAGACTTATGAAACCTCAATTGATATGATAACCACTTCTGAAGTTGCTGTCTCATTAACAATTGATGATGATAGAAATCTTGAAAAGATAGTTGCTGAATTAGAGGTTTTTGCTACAATTGAAGTAGATAAAAACCAAAGTATTGTATGCTTAGTTGGGCATTCAATTGTAAACCATGAAGGCACACACAAACTATTTAAAATTTTAAAAGACGTAAAAATTAGAATGATATCTTATGGTGGAAGTAGAAATAATATTTCGCTATTAATTGATACTCAAGACAAAATAAAAACACTTCAAAAACTAAATAATTATTTATTTGAATTAGTCACTCTGTAGATTACATTTTTTTGGTATTTTGATATTAAATCGTCTAAAAAGCAGTTTTTAGGCGATTTTCTTTTTTCTACATATACTAAGTTGTGATGTATTTATCATCCATTAAAATGGAGCTCCCTGTATAATTAGAAATGAATTCTTTTAATAAAGTAGTTTATAATTGTACTTATTAATAGTCGGCAAGGCATTTGTAGTATTTAAGCTTTTTTAGCGCAACAATCTTTTTGCAATCTGGTTTACAGGCTATCTTTTTACCTTCACCTTTAGCACAACATGCTTTTTTACAATCGGCAGCACAAGCTTTTTCCACAGAAAACTTCTCAACTGTTTTCATATCACTAACCTTATATAAATTGGCAACGCTAGTAACTGTGCTTTCTAAAGATGTAGGTGTTACTTTAGCTTCATCATATTCAACCATTGCTAGTTTCTTATCAAAATCTACCTTAGCAAATTTAACACCTTCCATTTTTGCTATTTTCTTTTCTATAGTAGCAGCACATCCAACGGCACATGTCATACCATCAACTGTAAATTCTGCTTTTGCATAAGTTGCATTTGGGTCTAATTCTTTTTTTGTAGTAGCAGTTTCAATTTCAACAGTTTTTATATCAGCTTTAGCTTCATTTTTACAACTTACAACTAAAAGCAGCACAAAGGAAATTCCTAAAATATATTTTAATGTTTGCATCATTTTTATGTTTAAAACTTTATGATACAAAATTACTAAAAAACGCTGTTTATTGTTTTAAAAATTCCACTTTTGTGATGTAATTAACAAGGTTTATGTCTGGAAATTCAGTTAAATGGCTTTATCTCTTCATACTTTCTTTAATATGGGGCAGTTCTTTTATCCTCATAAAAAAAGGACTTGTTGGTTTAACTCCTGTACAATTAGGAGCTGTAAGAATTATTTTTACGGGGATTTTCTTATTCATTGTTGGATTCAATCGCATTAAAACTATATCAAAAAAAGATTGGAAATGGGTTGCACTTACAGGGTTATTGGGCACTTTTTTTCCTGCGTTTTTGTTTGCATATGCTGAGACTGAAATAGATAGTTCCGTAGCATCAATTTTAAATTCGTTAGTCCCTTTAAACACTATTATTTTAGGATTTATAATTTTTAAAATAAATTCTACTAAAAAACAGGTTTTAGGAGTTTTGATTGGTTTAATAGGTACATTACTGCTTATTTTAAATGGTGCATCCTTAAATCCAGATCAAAATTACCTTTACGTTACTTATGTGATAATTGCAACATTTATGTATGCAGCTAGTGTAAATATTTTAAAACGCTATTTACAAAACATGAACGCTTTAACCATTGCAGTTGGGAATTTTGCAGTTATTTTTATTCCAGCGTGTTTGATACTTATAGCTTCAGGATTTTTTAAAGAAGAATCGTTAAATGCTCCAACACTCAAGCCTGCTTTGCTTTACATGCTTATATTATCCTTATTTGGTACTGCAATTGCTAAAGTGTTGTTCAATAAATTAGTGCATATTGCCACACCTGTATTTGCGTCTTCGGTAACGTATTTAATGACGATTGTGGCAGTTTTTTGGGGAATTTTAGATGGCGAACGTTTTGGAATATTACAAGGTGTTGCCACAATAATCATTCTAATTGGCGTGTATTTGGCGCACAAACGAAAGTGATTAAAGGGTAATTAAGTGCCAATAAATTATTAAGATTCAATTTTTTTCACGAAATTTAAGAGATTTAACCCTTTTGAATTATGAAAAAAATAATCCTTCCTATTCGTTTTGGTTTAGTAACTAGTGCGGTTTTAATTGCTTATTTCTTAGTATTATCCCTGTTCAATAGGCATACAAATCCAGCATTCAGTTTGGTAAACGCAGCCATAACTTTATTCGGAATTTATGAAGCCGTTAAAGTTAGTAAATTACAAATACCTGAAACATTTTCATATGGAGAAGGTTTTAAAATAGGTGTCATAACTGGTTCAGTTGCTACTTTAGTTTTTACCTTCTTTTTTCTGTTTTATGCTACCGAAATAAGTCCAAACTTTCTAACAGATTTATTGATAAATATCAAGTGGGATTTTCAATCCAATATTGGGCTTATTGTCTTTATAGTCGCCATTATGGGATTATCTACCACAGTAGTTTCTTCCCTCACTATAATGCAACTTTTTAAAAAGAGTAATAATTACGTTGAAAACAAGTAAAACGTTTGTAGATTAATTAATTAGAGCTATATTTGCACCCGCCTTAAGTAAATTAGGGTGTGATTTATAAAAATTAATTAATAAAAACGTTACGCTATGTACGCAATTGTAGAGATAGCAGGGCATCAATTCAAAGTTGAAAAAGACCAAAAAGTTTTTGTTAATCGTTTACAAACAGAAGAAGGTAAGAAAGTTTCTTTCGATAACGTTCTTTTAATTGGAGATGGTGACAATGTAACTGTAGGCGCCCCAGCTATAGGCGGAGCACAAGTAAGTGCAAAAGTCCTGAAGCACCTTAAAGGAGATAAGGTGATAGTTTTCAAAAAGAAAAGAAGAAAAGGTTACCGTGTAAAAAACGGACACAGACAATCTTTATCTGAAATTGTTATTGAAAGCATCGTAGCTTCTGGAGCAAAGCCAGCTAAAAAGGCTGCTCCAAAAAAAGAAACTAAAAAAGCTGAACCAAAAGCAGAAGCGAAAGCTGCTACACCTAAGGCTGCTGCTAAAAAAGCAACAGGTAAAGCTGATGATTTGAAGAAAATTGAGGGTATCGGTCCAAAAATCGCATCTACATTAGTAGAAGCAGGCATTGTAACATTTGCTGACTTAGCAAAAGCTAAACCTGAGGCTATTTCTGAAATCATCGCAGGAGTTCGTGGAAACCACGTAACTGATACTTGGCCAGCACAAGCTAAATTAGCTGCTGATGGTAAATGGGATGAGCTTAAAAAATGGCAAGACGAGTTAGATGGTGGTAAAGCATAATTGCTGAGCTACTTAGTTTAATAATATAAAATCGAAATAAAATGGCACATAAAAAAGGAGTCGGAAGTTCGAAAAATGGTAGAGA
This sequence comes from Jejuia sp. G7-7, assembly GCF_055808955.1. Taxonomy (NCBI): domain Bacteria; kingdom Pseudomonadati; phylum Bacteroidota; class Flavobacteriia; order Flavobacteriales; family Flavobacteriaceae; genus Jejuia; species Jejuia sp. G7-7. The sequence continues at coordinate 1,185,299 of NZ_JBVVSZ010000002.1, read as the reverse complement.
ATCAGAATCGAAACGCTTAGGCGTTAAGATATTTGGTGGTCAAGCTGCATTGGCTGGAAACATTATCGTAAGACAAAGAGGAAATACACATCATCCAGGTGAGAATGTATATTCTTCAAAAGATCATACATTACATGCCTATGTTGATGGTGTTGTAAAATTCACAAAGAAAAAAGACAACAAGTCTTACGTTTCTATAGAGCCTTTTGAGGTTTAGAAACTGTTTTTCTTAAAATACTAAAACAAACCCTTTCTGGAAACAGAGAGGGTTTTTGTTTTAAATTCCTTAATTTTCCTTCATTATTAAAAATCCAAATATGAAAGCTAAACTCTTCTACCATTTTTTAATCACATTGTTTAGTGTATCAAGTGTTTTTTCTCAAAAAGCAGTTAAAGTAGGCATTAACGTTGGTGGACAAATAACTAGTTTGAGAGGAATAGAGCATGAAACCAATACAAATTTTAGTTTAGTACCAAGCCTTGGAATTAACTTAGAGGTTGCTATAAGTCAATCAATTTCTATTGTTACAGCTATAAATTTTGAGCGTTGGAAAAAGAAAAGGGATTTTACAAATTTTGATCCATATGCCATACCAATAGGAGAAACAAACTATAAAGAAGGCTACGACTTTTATAATATCCCTTTGCTTATTCGCTATAAATTTGGTAATAAAAAAGATTTCTTTATTGATGCAGGTGCATTTGTAAATTACTTCAACAAGGGAAGACCAAATAGTAGATACATGTCACTATTTATACAATTTGAAGATTATAATTTTGGAGCGGCATTGGCATTTGGTAAAGTTTTTAATATTACTGAGAGGACAAATATTGCTTTACAATTGAGAAATGAGCTAGGTCTCTCCGATATAAATAAATATGAATGGGAAATAAGTGGAGAAGTAATGACAAATACAATAAGAATGATTGCAACTTTAAGCTATAAATTATAGCTTGCGTTTTAGTCATTTTTTTATAATATCCCTTACTATTTTTAAATGATGCTTGGTGTGTATTTCTAAAAAGCGAAGTGTTTGCTTTTTAGATAACATTCCAAAAACATGGTGATTAAAATAAACATTTTGTGGTAATGCTGTTAAGGTTTCAATATTCGCTTTTGCTTCGTGTAATTGGATTTTTAAATCTTTATCATCAATAATCTCTGGTGGTAGCACTTTTTTTGGCGCTCTGGCTTTTCCTCTTGGTATATAGCATAACGGGAATAAAATCAAACGCCATTTATTAAATTTTTTCTTGTAATCTTTTGGATTAGATACTGCTGCCCACTTACTAACCGCATTAAAAACCTTTAAGGTATGATCTAGTTGCCAACCAATTGAAGCTTTAGAAATCGATTCGTTTATTACATTTTTATTCGGGATGTTTTCTTCAATTTCTGATAATAGGTCGTGTAAAATTTTAGTTTTTTTATTTGCCATAAGCTAATTTAGTTATATAAAATCAAAATAAATTACTAACTTTAGGTATTGCATTCGCAATTAGCGATTATGTTTCACTTAAATTTTGTGCTTATGCTTCCTTTTAGATCAGAAATTAGAAATTCCCCTTCACAACCTACAATTAAGATTTTTTGAGTGATGAATCTTTAGATGCCAGAATTAAAAAGCATTTGGAGCATTTTAATGAAATTGAAGAAATTGAATTAAGAGAAAGTATTGGTCAAAATAGAGCAAATGAAAATATTACCGTGTTTTTAAAAGATGATGTTGATATTAACAAGATGAAAGCATCAATAGATTCTAGCCTTTGGTGGTATTTTGAAGAAGATTTGGTGGATTAATAAATAATTCTCACTTTTTAAATACTATTACTTCTCAGTATTGAGTTATTATATCATACACATATAACATGCTCAAAAAAAATCACTTACTAATCTTATTAATTTTGATGTTTGGGTGCAAGTATCAAAAAGAAGATAAGCAGCTAACAACAGTAATAAATACTGATACTGAAATTGAAGTTAATTACAAGAGTTTAGATTCCAGTAAACTAAATATAAACTTCAAAAAACATGGCGACTACAATTCACTTAAAACTTCCATAAAATCAGATAAAGTTTTTTAAAACACTTCTAGAAACGTATCCCGTAAAAGCAATAGATAGCGCTTCAAGTTATTTGTATTCAAAATTAATAAATGATATTGTGCCGCATTGGTATGGCACTAGATGGGATTTTAATGGTCATACTAATATTCCAAATCAAGGAGATATAGCATGTGGTTATTTTGTTTCAACAACATTAAAACATCTGGGGTTTGATGTAAATCGCTATAAAATGGCTCAACAAGCTGGCTTGATCGAAGCAAAAGTTTTACAATCTAAAAATAAACTTAACCTTTTTTCTAATGTTTCATTTGAAGTTTTAAAGCAAAAGTTAAATGCATTTTATTCTGATGGAATTTATTTCGTTGGATTAGATAATCATGTTGGCTATGTTTTAATAAAAGATAAGGAACTCTATTTTTTACATTCCAGTTATTATGATGACATGGTGATGATTGAGCTTGCTGAAAACTCGCCCTGTTTTAGTTCTAATTTTTATGTATTTGCAGAATTAACAACAAATAAAGAACTTATCAAAAAATGGATTTTAAATGAACGCTTAGAAATACCTAATTCTTAATGAAACGACTAATGCTTATAATATTTTTGATTGTTTTTAATGTTGGGTTTAGTCAATCTAAATCAAAAACAATTCATGTTTTTGTGGCTTTGTGTGATAATTTAAATCAAGGTATTGTACCTGTACCTGCAAAATTAGGACACGGACAAGACCCTAAAAACAACCTCTATTGGGGAGCTATGTATGGCATTAAGAGTTATTTTAAACGAAGTAAAGATTGGGTGTTTGTTTCTTCAAATTTAAACCCAGAAACACATATATTAGAACGTATTTTGTTCAAACATAAATCATCTAACACTTATTTATTGGCAGATGCCTATGATGGGAAATATATTAAAAACACCACCAAAGCTTTTTTAGAATCTACTGCTGGACAAAATAGTATTGTAATTACTCACGGAAAACAGAAATTAAATTTTGGTGGTAGTTCTAATCTGTTAGCTTACATAGGACATGATGGTTTAATGGAGTTTGATGTTTCAGGAACATTTAAACCAATTAATGCAGAAAAAAGAGATGCTATAATTTTGGCTTGTGTGAGCAAATCTTATTTTAAACCATATCTAGAACTCACAAAAGCTAATCCTTTATTATGGTCTACGGGATTAATGTCGCCGGAAGCTTATACTTTAAAATGGGCACTTGACGGGTGGGTTTTGAATGAAACCGATTTGCAAATTCGAGAACGTGCTGCAAAGGCGTATCATCATTATCAGAAATGTGGTATAAAAGGTGCAAAACGGTTGTTGGTTACTGGATTGTAATTTCTGCGTTAGGAATTGAACGGCATGTTTGAAATCCCAACTCTGGAGGCATTGAGTAGTGAAAGCCCGCCCCCTTTTTTCGGGGTAACACCCAAATAATTTTATACCCAAACTTCATAAAAGCAAAAAACCCCTAACTTAAAAAAGCTAGGGGTTTTTATTTATTTAATTCGGTTACCATCTTTATCGAAAAAGTGGTACTCTAAATATGTGTAAGCATCGCGGGGTAAAACTTTAACCCATTTTTTGTGTTCTAAAAACCATTTAGAACGTATAGATGGAAAGCCCTTTGTTAAAAAGGCTGCTATAAAAGGATGTGTGTTTAAGGTCAACTTTTTATAGTCTTTTTTAAATAGTCTTTCAAGATCTTGGTTAATTTTTTGCACTATTCCTATTGGTGCTTCTACCTCAGCGCCATTTAAACCATCGGGGTTTTCCTCTCGGGTTTTAATGTTCATTTCTGGGCGTGTCCGTTGTCTTGTTATTTGTATCAAACCAAATTTACTTGGTGGCAGTATTTTATGTTTTGCTCTATCGTCTTTCATTTCATCACGTAGATGATTGAAGAGCTTCTGCCTGTTTTCAGACTTCGTCATGTCTATAAAATCTATTACTATGATACCACCCATATCGCGTAAACGCAATTGACGGGCAATCTCGGTTGCTGAGATTAGGTTGACTTCTAAAGCTGTTTCCTCTTGGTTGTTTGATTTGTTAGATCTGTTACCGCTATTTACATCTACAACATGAAGGGCTTCGGTGTGTTCTATTACCAAATAGGCACCTTTTGTCATTGATACGGTTTTTCCAAACGAGGTTTTTATCTGTCTTTCAATTCCAGATTTTTCAAAAATTGGAACTTTAGATTGATACAATTTAACTATTGATTCTTTTTTTGGTGCAATTTCTTGCAAATACTCTTTAATTTGATAGTACAGCGTTTCATCGTCTACAGTAATTCCTGTAAAGGAATCGTTGAATATGTCTCGTAAAATAGATGAGGCTTTATTCATTTCTCCTAATACTTTACTAGGATGATGTGCTTTGTACAATTTTTTACACATTGCATTCCATCGCTGGAGCAAATTTTGTAAATCATTATCTAATTCGGCTACTTTTTTGCCTTGTGCTACAGTACGAACAATAATACCAAACCCTTGTGGTGTGATACTTTTTACCAAGCGTTTTAAGCGGTCTTTTTCTTCGCGGTCTTCTATTTTTTGAGAAATAGAAATACGATTGGAAAAAGGCATTAAAACAATATATCTACCAGCTATAGATAACTCAGATGTTATCCTTGGGCCTTTAGTAGATATTGGTTCTTTTACTATTTGTACTAGTAACGATTGATTGGATTTTAAGACGTTGGCAATTTTACCATCTTTCTCAATATCCTTTTCAAATGGGAAGTTTTTTAAAGAAAAATCTTTTAGTTTACCTGTGCTTACACGTTTTGTGAATTTTAAAAGTGAAGGCAATTTAGGTCCTAAATCATGATAGTGCAAAAATGCATCTTTATCATAGCCAACATTAACAAATGAGGCATTCAGTCCTGGAACAGTTTTACGTATTTTGGCGATAAACACGTCGCCAACCGAAAAATTGTTATCATCTTCATCCTTTTGTAATTCAATAAGTTTTCCATCTTTAAGTAAGGCAAAATCAACAGCTTCTGAATTAGATCGAATAATCAATTCTTTATCCATTGTGTTAATTTTAATCCATCACATTTTATAGTGACAGATGGATTATACATTATTTTTTCACAGGATTTAATCCGTGGAGTTCAAAACACACTAGTTATAGTGCTAAAAATTTATGAACTCATTTCAAAGAACTTTGTTGTTTTTAAAATCAAAAAAAGTAGCTAATCTAACTACTTTTTTGATTTATTTTTCTTTTTGTGACGGTTAGCGCGTCTACGTTTTTTTCGCTTGTGCGTCGCTACCTTATGTCTTTTGCGTTTTTTACCACTTGGCATAAATAGTGTCTTTTTTAAATTAATAATTTATTTTAATGCGTTTGTTACTTAACATCTACATTGGTTTTCACACCTTCTACAAAAACTTTTGCAGGCTTAAATGCAGGAATGTTGTGAGCAGGTATTTTAATAGTGGTATTTTTAGAAATGTTTCTACCAGTTTTTTCAGCTCTTGTTTTGATAATAAAGCTACCAAAACCTCTTAAATATACATTATCACCTCCTTCTAAAGAAGTTTTTACTTCTTCCATAAAAGTTTCAACAGTTGCTTGAACATCTCCTTTTTCAATTCCTAATTTTTCAGAAATTTTTGCTACTAAATCAGCCTTCGTCATTTTAATATTTTATTTTTTAGGTTATTATAAATTCTAAAAGGGATGCAAATATATGCATTTAATATTCAATATTTCAAACCTAATTCATTAAAATTTAAGATTATAAACGTTTAATTTAGCACTTGGTAGAATTATAACTCATGTCTTTTTCTAAAATTTTAACACGCTGGTATTCAGTTAATAAGAGAAATTTGCCTTGGCGAGAAACTCAAAATCCTTATTTTATTTGGTTGTCTGAGATTATTTTGCAGCAAACACAAGTAAAACAGGGTTTACCTTATTATGAAACTTTTGTGAAACATTTTCCCACCGTTTTTCATTTGGCTAAAGCCGAAGAAAGCGAGGTATTAAAGTTATGGCAAGGTTTAGGCTATTATTCGCGAGCTCGAAATTTGCATTTCACCTCAAAACACATAGTGAATGAACTCGATGGAGAATTTCCAAACACACATAAGGACTTATTAAAATTAAAAGGTGTGGGCGATTACACAGCAAGTGCTATTGCATCTATTTGTTTTAATGAGGCAACAGCTGTTGTTGACGGTAATGTATATCGAGTATTGTCGAGATATTATGGCATTGATACACCTATTAATGAAACTAAAGGGATTAAGGAATTTAAAACTTTAGCTCAAAAGCTGATTGATACTAAAGACCCTGCAACATTTAATCAGGCCATCATGGAATTTGGCGCCACCCAATGCAGACCAAAAAAACCTGATTGTTTGTTTTGTCCTTTTAGAGAAACTTGCGTTGCTTACAATAAAGGAGTAATAGGTACACTACCTGTTAAGTTGAAAAAGTTAAAAGTTAAAAAGCGTTACTTTAATTTTTTGGTGTTCCTATCTGATGACAAAAAAACTATTTTAGAAAAACGAGAAGGCAAAGGCATTTGGCAAAACCTGTATCAATTTCCTTTAGTTGAAACCAATGCAACTATAGATTATGATACTTTTTTTAAATTAGTTGAAGGTCAATCTGAATTAAAAAATAAGACGTTTGAATTATTACAATATAATGATACTCCAAAAATCCATAAGTTATCACATCAACATTTATATACTACCTTTTGGATTGTTAATGTAAATACCATTAAACATGGAATTTCATTTGATAAAATCACGTCGTTTCCTGTACCAATTTTAATTGGAAATTTCATAGAAGATTTTAATTTTGAATAGTTTAGTTATAACAATCATATTTTTTTATTAATTTTAGAAAAGTGAAAATCAAATAGTTATTTTTGCGCTCTTTAAAAATTTGAAATTATGGCTGGAAGTTTAAATAAAGTAATGTTGATAGGAAATTTAGGGGATGATGTTAAAATGCATTATTTTGATGATAAAAATTGTGTTGGGCGCTTCCCTTTAGCCACAAGCGAAACTTATACTAGCAAGCAAACCAACGAACGTATTACAAATACCGAATGGCACAATATAGTGGTACGTAATAAAGGTGCCGAAATTTGCGAAAAATATTTAAGCAAAGGCGATAAAGTATATATAGAAGGCCGTATTAAAACAAGAAAATGGACAGACGATAAGGGGAACGACAGATATTCTACAGAAATACAATGTTCTGAGTTTACATTTTTAAATACAAAAAGCGAAAGCGGAAATAATGCAGGAAATTTAGCTGCACCTTCGTCGCCTTCAAGTCCTGTCGCAAATGAGCCAACTCCAAGTCAATCCGTTTCTGAAGATAACGACGATCTTCCTTTTTAAGAAAAGAGAACATAAGTTTAACTAAAACCAAAGTATTTGGACCCAGAGCCTCCTAGTTTACATTCTTTAATTTTAGCAATTGACATTTCAGTTGTTTCAGGTTTTATATTACTGTTTTTATTGTTGTGTTGTTCTGCGCTTATTTCTGGAGCAGAAGTGGCATTGTTTTCGCTAACAAGAACCGATATAGATAATCATGATGAATCTGAAAGCAGGCCCTTTAAAATTATTCTTCAACTTCTAGAACGACCTAAAAAGTTGTTAGCAACCATATTGGTAGCCAATAATTTCATCAATATTGCTGTGGTAATTTTGTTTGCTTATTTAGGCGATTTTATGTTTGAAAGCATTACAAATACAACAATAAAATTTGTACTAGAAGTTGTTGTTATTACCTTTTTAATTTTATTATTTGGAGAAATTTTACCTAAAATTTATGCCAGTCGAAACAATTTAAAGTTTGCTAGCTTTATGGCGTATCCCTTAAAAGTATTGGATGTTGTTTTATCTCCAATAAGTCTTCCAATGAGAAGCGTAACCTTAGGAATTCATAATAAGTTAGGGAAACAAAAATCTAATTTAAGTGTCGATCAATTATCTCAAGCTTTGGAACTCACAAGTCATGAAGACACTTCTAAAGAAGAGAAAAAATATTGCAAGGTATTGTGTCCTTTGGAAATACAGATACTAAACAGGTTATGCGCCCTCGTATTGATATTTTTGCACTTAATATCGAACAAAAGTATATTGAAATTTTACCTGAAATTATAGAAAATGGCTATTCTAGAATTCCTGTTTATGAAGAAAACGTAGATCAAATAAAAGGGATTTTATATGTAAAAGATTTACTGCCTTACGTTGATAGAAAACAATTTGATTGGGTAAGCTTATTGAGAGCACCGTTTTTTGTGCCAGAAAACAAGAAATTGGATGATTTAATGGCGGAGTTTCAAGAGAAAAAAGTCCATTTAGCAGTTGTTGTAGATGAATATGGTGGCACTTCAGGTTTAATTTCATTAGAAGATATTATTGAGGAAATTGTAGGCGATATAAGTGATGAGTTTGATGATGAGGATTTAAAATACTCTAAACTGGACGATAAAAATTATGTCTTTGAAGGTAAAACGGCTCTAAAGGATTTCTATAAAGTTTTAAAACTTGAAGATGATGCTATTTTTGAAGATGAAAAGGGAGAAGCAGAAACTGTTGCCGGTTTTGTTTTAGAAATTTCAGGAAGCTTCCCAAAATTGCAATCTAAAATATTTTTAAAAATTACGTTTTTACTATTGAAGCCATGGATAAAAAACGCATTAAACGTGTAAAGGTTAGTATCAATTAATATGAAAATAAAGCTAAGTTTTATTGGAATCCTAATTTTTTTATTGACATCCTGTGGCAATGAAGATTATTTACCCAAAGCCAAAAGCATTTTTAAGATTAGATTATCCAGAAGCATCTTATGAGAAAACGAAACTCTCTAATATGCCTGTTTCTTTTGAAATGAGCGGTTTGGTAGATGCCATTAAAACGAAAACCATTCGAGGTAATACAAAAAGTTATGGCGCTAATCTTGAATATAAATCTTTAAGAGCAACTTTGTTTTTAACTTACAAGTCGATAAATAGAGATGGTCTTAATTTAAGAGATTTCTTAATAGATGCACAAAAACTAACTTTAGAACACACTAAGAAAGCTGATGAAATCCCTGTATATCCATACGAAAATGCAGCGCGTAAAGTTTATGGAAAACTATCTGAAGTGAAAGGCAATGCTGCGTCTTTAGTACAGTTTTATGTTACCGATAGTGTTAATCATTTTTTAACAGGTTCTTTATATTTCAACACTAAACCTAATTACGATTCTATTTTACCAGCTGCTAATTATCTTCAAAAAGATATTCAACGGATTATTGAGACTTTAGAGTGGCAATAAAAAACTAGCCGTGATTTATCAAAAGAAATCACATACTAAGAATTCATAATATCTTCAATATCATTAACTTCAATTGGAATATTTTTCATTAAGTTGAATGGTTCTCCTGATTTCTGAATCACAACATCATCTTCAATACGAATTCCAAAACCTTCGTCAGGAATATAGATTCCTGGCTCGACAGTAAAAACCATATTGGCTTCCATTGGTTCAGTTAAAATTCCATAATCATGAGTATCTAATCCCATATGATGACTTGTGCCGTGCATTAAATATTTTTTATAAGCTGGCCATTCAGGGTTTTCGTTTTTTACATCAACTTTATCAAGCAGTCCAAGATGAAGCAACTCTGAAGTCATTATTTTACCAACTTCAACATGATAATCAGCCCAAATAGTTCCTGGTACTAGCATTTTAGTCGCTTCTTTTTTTACTTTTAAAACAGCATTATAGACCGCCTTTTGTCTTTTAGAAAAACGACCAGAAACAGGGATTGTTCTTGTCATATCACTAGAATAATTAGCATATTCAGCACCAACATCCATTAAAATTAAATCGCCCGATTTGCATTCTTGATTATTTTCAATGTAATGCAATACATTAGCATTATTTCCTGATGCTATAATGGGAGTATATGCAAATCCTTTAGAGCGGTTTCTAATGAATTCGTGAATATATTCAGCTTCAATTTCGTATTCCATCACACCAGGTTTTACAAAATTTAAAACTCGCTTAAATCCTTTTTCCGTGATGTCACAGGCTTGTTGTATTAAATCAATCTCAATAGATTCTTTTACAGAACGTAAACGTTGTAAAATAGGATTGCTTTTGGCAACCGAATGTGCAGGATATTTTTCTTTTAGCCATTTTGTAAATCGGTCTTCTCGTGTTTGGGTTTCAACATTTGCACGATAGTGCTCGTTTGTGTTGATATATAGGGTATCGCATTGAGTCATTATTTCAAACATAACTTTTTCTAGATCTTGCAACCAATACACAGTTTTTATACCACTTGTTTCAAAAGCTTTCTCTTTAGTTAATTTCTCTCCCTCCCAAACCGCTATATGGGCATTGGTTTCTTTTAAAAATAGAATTTCTCTATGTTTTTCTTTTGGGCAATCAGGAAATAAAACTAAGATGCTTTCTTCTTGATCTACACCGCTTAAATAAAATATATCTCTATGCTGTTCAAAAGGCATAGTACTATCTGCACTTATTGGGTAAATATCGTTTGAATTAAAAACAGCCAAACTATTTGGTTTCATTTTAGAAATGAATTTTCTTCTGTTTTTAGTAAAAAGCTGATTGTTTATAGTAGTATACTTCATGTTATGTTGCAGTTTATTTTACGACTGTTGTAAAAGTATAAATAAAAAAGAAGATTTTTAATTCCTATATTTGATTTATCCCTCTTGCATTTTTTGAACTTAAAATTTTTAATTATGAAGAATAATGTACTGTTAAATTCCTTGTTGGTGGTATTTGTTGTGTTTATGAATAATTCAATGACCCACGCTCAAGGCATGGTTGTAAAAGTGCCATTAAAACAACAAGTTGAAAAATCCAGTTTGGTTGTTGAAGGAAAAGTAGTTGCTAAAAAATCGGTATGGAATTCAAAAAAAAATAATATTCACACTATAAACACAATAGAAGTTTATAAAGTGTTTAAAGGAAAACCAGTTTCAATAATTGAAATTATAACTCCAGGAGGCACTATCGAATCTTTAAATCAAGATGTAATCCCTAGTTTAAACTTAAAGGTTAATCAAGTTGGCGTTTTTACTTTATATGATAATAATATTTCACTTATTCCAGAAGAAATATCAGCTTTAAAAAAATTCAAACCCTACAGTTCTTTACAAGGATTTTATAAATATGATTTAATAAATAACACAGTCAACAACACTTTCAGTTCAAAACAAAATTTTAAAAATTCATTCTATAATGAATTAATTAAACTTACCAAGAAAAATTATATTGAGGTAGCTTCCTTTGATAGAAAAAATATAGGTACAAAGACAAATAAAAATATTAGTTCAAAGCCACCAAGCGGTATAACTTTTTCCCCTATGAATATTGCTGCTGGAGCCAAAGAAGAGTTAACTATTAGTGGTAATGGTTTTGGAGGAACAAAAGGCAAAGTAGAGTTTCTTGATGCAGATGAAGGAGGTACTGATAATATGGGGAATACTATATTTATTGAGGCTTTAGATTCTCAAATTACTACATGGACAAATACTCAAATAGTTGTTGAAGTACCATCTGGTGCTGGAACTGGAATTATAAGAGTTACGGATGATTTTGGCGTATCTGACGTGTCTACTGATATTTTGACTATTGATTATGCATTTTCTAATAGAGAAGATTCTGGAAATGCTATTCAAGTCCAACATACTGGCACAAGCTATGATGGAAGTGAAATCGTGTGGACTATGAATGCAGATTTTGAAACTAACACTTTGGCTAAAGAAGCTTTTTTAAGAGCATTTGAAATTTGGCGTTGTGAAACTGATATAAATTGGACTTTGAATGGAAGTAATACATCTGTAAATAGTGTGGCTATAGATCAAATAAATGTTATTACTTTTAGCACTCTGGAAGAAGGTGTGCTTGGGCGATGTACTGTAATTTCTGGCTTATGCGGAACAGATGGTTTTGCTCCACAAGTAGATATTGAATTTAGTAATGATATAGATGTGCCTGCCACACCAGAAATAGAGGTCTGGAATTTTTCTTCCAATCCACCAACGTCTTTGCAATACGATTTTGAAAGCGTTGCATTGCATGAGTTAGGACATGGACATATTTTAGGACATGTAATTAACCCTAATGACGTAATGCATTACTCTATTTCAAATGGAGTAAGTTTACGGGTATTAAGTGCAAATAATAAAATTGCAGCAGGTATTATTCAAAGTAAAGGTACTACCACTCCTGTATGTTCACAACCATTACTAACTGATTATAATGGTGTATGTAATTTAAGTTTAGATGAAGAAACGTTAAATAATAACGTTAGTATATTCCCTAATCCAACTAGCAGCAAATTTCAAATTAAAAATGAATCTCCAATTACTATTGAAAAGGCTGATATTTATGATGTAAGTGGTCGTTTAATTTCAAGTCATGATTTTGATAATGCTAACAGATTTAAAACTATTAATATGACTAATGCTTCTAAAGGACTGTACTTTGTAAAAATACATTCGAACAACACTTCGATTACCAGAAAGTTGATTTTAGAATAGAAATTTAAAGCCCATTTGAAAATGGGCTTTTTTGTTTTTACCACTTCTTTTTTAAAATCATTCTAAATAATAAAACATGACATTTGTTATTTGTCTAAGAGTACATCCATGCCTACCTTTGTTTAAATCAAAAAAAAACTTCTAATAATGGGCGGATTTTTTAAATCTTCGATAGGAAGAAAAGTAGCTATGGCACTTTCTGCATTCTTCCTCATGTTTTTCTTAATAATTCATTTGGCTGTAAATATTACATCACTTTTTAGTGAAGATTTATTTAACGAATTATCTCATTTTATGGGAACAAATCCTCTAGTGCAATTTGCTTTACAACCAGTTTTAATTTTTGGAGTAGTATTTCATTTTGTGATGGGTTTTGTTTTAGAATTAAAAAACAAAAAAGCAAACGGCGTGAGTTATGCAAAAAATAATGGCGCTGCAAATTCATCATGGATAAGTAGAAATATGATTTATAGTGGTTTGGTAATACTCGCCTTCATCGTATTGCATTTCATCGACTTTTGGATTCCAGAGTTAAATACTAAATATGTTTTAGGAGATATGTCTGGTATGCATGATGGAAACTACAGGTACTTTCATGAAATGGTAGAAAAATTTCATAGCCCACTAAGAGTAGGTGTTTATGTAATTTCTTTTGTTTTATTGGGATTGCATTTAGCTCACGGATTTACTTCGGCATTTCAATCTATGGGAGTTACTGCAGGTCGTAAAAAAACACTACAGCAAATAGGTAAAGCATATTCAATTATAATTCCTTTAGCATTTATAATTATTGCGCTTTTTCATCATTTAACACATAACCATTAATCTTAAATACTATGGCTTTAGATTCAAGAGTACCAAAAGGTCCAATTCAAGATAAATGGACAGATTACAAAAATAAAATTAACTTAGTTAATCCTGCAAACAAACGACATATTGATGTCATTGTTGTAGGTACAGGATTAGCAGGAGGTTCTGCTGCAGCAACTCTTGCAGAACTAGGGTATAATGTAAAAGCATTTGCATATCAAGATTCTCCAAGAAGAGCGCACTCTATTGCTGCTCAAGGAGGTATAAACGCTGCAAAAAATTACCAAGGTGATGGTGATTCAACATACAGATTATTTTATGATACTGTAAAAGGAGGAGATTATCGTTCTCGTGAAGCAAACGTGTATCGTTTAGCTGAGGTATCTGCCAATATTATTGACCAATGTGTGGCACAAGGGGTTCCTTTTGCACGTGATTATGGTGGGTTGTTAGACAACCGATCTTTTGGTGGTGTATTGGTGTCTAGAACGTTTTATGCGAAAGGACAAACAGGACAACAATTGTTGTTAGGTGCTTATTCTGCAATGAATCGTCAAATTGCTCGTGGTAAGATTGAGATGTTCAATCGTCACGAAATGCTTGATGTTGTAAAAGTTGATGGTAAAGCAAGAGGTATTATTGCTAGAAACTTAATTACTGGAGAGATAGAGCGTCATTCTGCACATGCTGTGGTGGTTGCAACTGGTGGTTACGGAAACGTATATTTCTTATCTACTAATGCCATGGGTAGTAACGTAACTGCTGCTTGGAAAATACATAAAAAAGGAGCGTATTTTGCAAACCCATGTTATACGCAAATTCACCCAACCTGTATTCCACGTTCAGGTGATTATCAATCTAAATTAACATTGATGTCTGAGTCGCTTCGTAACGATGGACGTATTTGGGTGCCAAAGAATTTAGAAGATGTAAAAGCAATTAGAGAAGGTAGTAAAAAACCAACCGATTTATCTGAGGACGAAAGAGATTACTACTTAGAGCGTCGTTACCCTGCATTTGGTAACTTGGTACCTCGTGATGTTGCATCTCGTGCAGCTAAAGAACGTTGTGATGCTGGCTATGGAGTAAATGCAACAGGTGAAGCTGTCTATTTAGATTTCGCTGCAGCTATTGAGCGTTACGGAAAAGAGCAAGCAAAGATTCATAATATTGAAAATGCTTCAGATGCAAAAATATATGAACTAGGTCAGGCAATTGTAGAGGCCAAATACGGAAACTTATTCCAAATGTATGAGAAGATTGTAGATCAAAATCCATATAAAACCCCAATGATGATTTATCCAGCGGTTCACTACACTATGGGAGGTGTTTGGGTAGATTACAACTTAATGACTACTGTTCCTGGGTTGTACTGTATAGGTGAGGCTAACTTCTCAGATCATGGAGCTAACAGACTAGGAGCTTCTGCTTTAATGCAAGGTTTAGCTGATGGTTATTTTGTGTTGCCATATACAATTGGAGATTACCTTTCTGATGATATTAGAACTGGTAAAATTTCAACGGACACTAAAGAATTTGAAGAGGCAGAAAAAGAAGTGAAAGCTAAAATAGATTTCTTTGTTACTAACAAAGGCACAAAGTCTGTTGACTATTTCCATAAGAAGCTTGGTAAAATAATGTGGGATAAGTGCGGAATGTCTCGTAACGAAAAAGGCTTAAAAGAAGCCATGGTAGAAATTAAAGCCATTCGTGAAGAATTTTGGAAAGAAGTTTCAGTTCCTGGTACAGCAAATGAAATGAACCCTGAACTTGAAAAAGCAGGTCGTGTTGCTGATTTCTTAGAATTAGGAGAATTGTTTGCTAAGGATGCTTTAACAAGAAATGAATCTTGTGGAGGGCACTTTAGAGAAGAATCTGCTGAAGAATCTGGACCACAAAAAGGAGAAGCAAAACGTAATGATAAAGATTATGCGTTTGTTTCAGCTTGGGAATATAAAGGAGAACCTGCAGATGCAGTATTACATAAAGAACAATTAGAATTTAAAGATATTGAACTTAAACAACGTTCATACAAATAAGAAAGACCTATGAATTTAACACTTAAAATTTGGAGACAAAAAGACTCAAATGCAAAGGGTCAAATGGTCGATTATAAAGTAACTGAAATTTCAGAACATATGTCATTTCTTGAAATGATGGATGTATTGAATGAACAGTTAGTAAACTCTGGTGAAGAGCCAGTAGCTTTTGATCATGATTGTCGTGAAGGTATTTGTGGTATGTGTTCTATGTACATTAACGGAGAAGCGCACGGACCAGATAGAGGTATCACAACATGTCAATTACACATGCGTATGTTTAATGATGGAGATACTATTACTATCGAACCATTTAGAGCAGCTGCATTTCCAGTAATAAAAGATTTAGTAGTTGATAGAACTGCTTTTGAGCGTATTCAGCAAGCAGGAGGTTATATTTCTGTAAACACATCTGGTAATACACAAGACGCGAATTCAATTCCTATTTCTAAGCACGATGCAGATGAGGCTATGGATGCTGCAACATGTATAGGTTGTGGAGCTTGTGTCGCTACTTGTAAAAACTCAAGTGCTATGTTATTTGTAGGTGCTAAAGTGTCTCAATATGCTTTATTGCCACAAGGACAAGTAGAAGCAGCAGATCGTGTGCAAAACATGGTAGCTCAAATGGATTTAGAAGGTTTTGGTAATTGTACAAATACAGGAGCTTGTGAGGTGGAATGCCCTAAAGGAATTTCGTTAGATAACATTGCAAGAATGAACAGAGAATTAATGAAAGCTTCTATTAAGTAGTTTAAGTTTCTCTTAAAAAATATAATCTAAAAAACTCATTTCTTGTCGATTTGAGTTTTTTTGTGGCCTTACACGCTTTCTTTTTTATGTATATTGTCATTATAATTTTAATGGCTATGCATAAAATAAAGCATATTTTTTTCTTTCTAGGGCTAGGTTTATTCTCTCTTTTAGGTTTTTCACAGCAACAAGTTATTGAATTAAAAGGCCTCATAGTTGATGAATCTCAATACCCTGTTCCTTATGCTGCTGTCGGTATACCTTCTAAATACAAAGGCACAGCTAGTACTGAAGATGGAACCTTCAATTTATCACTATCAAAAAGCAATCTTACTGATTCACTTGAGGTTTCAAGTATTGGTTATATCACACACAAGATTAAAGTTAAAGACTTCTTAAATCAAAAAGATAAGGTAATAATTCTTAAAGAAGATATTGTCTCTTTGGATGAGGTAAATCTTTTAGCTCCTGCAGAGTATGTAAAGTTGGCATTTAAAAACTTAAAGAAAACTACAATTACAACGCCTCATCAATTAAATATCTTGTATCGTAGATTTTCTTCTGAAGCCGGTAAAGCCCGTTTTTTAGTAGAACATTATCTGAATGTGTTGGATTATGGGCCTAAGTATGGTGAGTTTTTAGGAGAAGATATTGTAGCTGGTCGAAAATCTGCGGATTATAGATTTGTTAAGAAAAAATTGTATGGCCACCCTATTAACGTAATTGCAAAATTTAATCCACTTCGCGCAAATATTCGTTTGAAAGATTATAAATGGAAAAAAGTTGGTGATTCTTCTTATGATGGAGAAGATATTATTGTAATAGAAGGACAAAATCCAAAAGAAAAATGGAGATGGGAACGTTTTTATATTGGGATGAACACTTATGGTGTATATAAAATAGAGTCTGGTGCTTTACGTTCGTTGTATATATATAAGAAAGATGAAAATGGTAAATTGAGTTTAAGTTATCATAACAGAACAAGAACAGGGAAAGTTAAATTAAATGAAAAACAAAAAAAATTATTGAATATTAATAATAATGTGGTTAAAGAATCATACAAGCATGAAGTTTTTGTTTTAGGGATTAATCATGACAGAAAAATAGTAAACAGTAGCAATTATATAAAGCATAAAAAAGATATGGGAGATATTGTATTTAAATATTCTGCTGAATTTTGGAAAAACCTAAATATACCCCCAGAAACGTCATTCTATAAAAAAAGCGTAAAAGAATTGGAGTCTGTTTTTGGTGTTCCATTGGAAAAACAATTTCAGTTGATTAACAAATAATATTTGAGTTTAATATTATTAGTACAAATAGCACTTTTTCCAGTAATAAATAAAAATATGAAATTAAATGGTAAACTCACGTAGAGATTTTTAAAAAAAGCTGCATTAGCAAGTACTGTATTATCCATCCCTTCATATGGTTTTACAATATTAAAAAAGCCTGAGTTACATGAGCAAATTATTGGTCATGGCGATTTTAGATACAGAGTACATAAATCTTGGGGGAATTTAAATCCTAATTCTACTCCCATTAAAAATTGTCATGAAATGGTAATTGATTCTAAAGGACGGTTAATAATGATTACTGATGAGATTAGAAACAATATTATAGTTTACGATAAATCTGGAAAACTTTTAACATCTTGGACACATAATATGAAATC
This sequence comes from Jejuia sp. G7-7, assembly GCF_055808955.1. Classification (NCBI taxonomy): domain Bacteria; kingdom Pseudomonadati; phylum Bacteroidota; class Flavobacteriia; order Flavobacteriales; family Flavobacteriaceae; genus Jejuia; species Jejuia sp. G7-7. Next base: position 1,167,394 of record NZ_JBVVSZ010000002.1, on the reverse strand, counting down.
TGGTCATGGACTTACCCTATTTAAAGAAGGAGAAGAAGATGTATTGTTTATTACAAACCCAGTACGTAATAATGGTCAAGTTGTTAAAACAACGATAGATGGTAAAATCATTATGGAATTACCACACCCAAAAAATATTGGGGTTTATTCTGAAAAACAACAATATAGACCAACAGAAACTGCGATTGCGCCTAATGGAGATATATATGTATCTGACGGTTATGGTTCAGATTATATATTACAATTTAATAAAGAAGGAGAATTTATTAGAAAATTTGGAGGTAAAGGCCATAGAGATGAACAGTTAAATAATGCACATGGAGTTGCAATAGATGATAGAGACCCAAATAACATTACATTATTATGTACTTCTAGAACTCATAATTCATTTAAAAGATTTACTCTTGATGGTAAATATCTGTCTACTATTTTTCTTCCAGGTGCCTATGTTTGCAGACCAGTAATAGATGGAGAAAATATTTATTCAGGTGTATGTTGGTCTAGAATGAAATATTTAGAACGTGTTCCGGACTCTGGTTTCATTACTATTCTGGACAAGAATGACAAAGTAATTTCTAACCCTGGGGGCTCTAAACCTACATATAAGGGTGATGAACTTGAACTGATGCTGCAAAATATTCCTCTTTTTAATCATTGCCATGATGTTTGTATAGATGAAGATAAAAACATTTACGTATGCCAATGGAATGCTAACAAATCTTACCCAATTAAATTAGAAAGAATTTAAAAATGAAACGTTTTTGCATAGCTTTAATAACTTTAGTGTTTTTTGCATCATGTAAAAATGATTCATCAAATTATACCAATATACCAGAGAAAAATGTCCCTAAAATAGTAGATTATAATTTTGATGTCAGACCAATTTTATCTGATAAGTGCTTTAATTGTCATGGACCAGATGCCAATAAACGATCAGCTGAACTTAGACTAGATTTAGAAGAAGGAGCCTATAAAGCATTAAAAGATAATCCTGATAAGTTTATCATTGTAAGTGGAAAACCTCACGAATCTGAGCTGTTTTTAAGAATTACTGCTCAAGACACTTTTAAATTAATGCCGCCAAAAGAATCTAATCTTACCTTGTCAGATTATGAAACTAAGGTCATAAAAAAATGGATAAAGCAAGGTGCTAAATATAAACCTCATTGGGCATTTGTGTCGCCAGTAAAACAAAATATTCCACAAGTAAAACAAGGCGACTGGCCTAAAAATGAAATAGATTATTTTATTCTAAACAAGATCGAATCTGAAGGTTTAAAGCCAAATGATATTGCAAAAAAGGAGCGCCTTTTAAAACGTTTGTCTTTTGATTTAATTGGTTTGCCTCCACCGATTGAATTACAAGAAAAGTTTTTAAATGATAATTCTAATTCAGCTTTCGAAAATCTGGTTGATGAATTAATGAATAATAAACATTATGGGGAAAAAAGGGCAATTAGTTGGTTAGATTTAGCAAGATATGCTGATTCTCATGGTTATCAAGATGATAGTGCAAGAACAATGTGGCCTTGGCGAGATTGGGTAATACATGCGTTCAATAAAAACTACTCTTATGACAAGTTTATAACATGGCAATTAGCGGGAGATATGTTGGCTGACAAAAAAATTGAAGCTGTTTTAGCTACAGGCTTTAATAGAAATCATAAAATAACTCAAGAAGGCGGTGTGATTGATGAAGAATACAGAATAGAATATGTAACTGATAGAACCAATACTTTTGGCAAAGCATTTTTAGGTTTAACTTTTGAATGTGCTAAATGTCATGACCATAAATACGATCCTATTTCACAAAAAGAGTATTATCAAACTTTCGCATTCTTTGATAGAGTACCCGAAAGAGGTTTGCATTCAGGAAAGGGATCTGCTACAGTTGCTCCTAATACTTTGGCGGCAAAACCTTTAATTAAAATTACCGATAGTCTTGTAAAAAATGAATTGTCATTTATTAATAAAAAGAGTAAATATGATATTAGTGTAATGGTCATGAAGGATTCATTAAATATTCGAAAAACTCATTTACTAGATAGAGGTGTTTATGATGGAAAGACGGGTGTAGTTGATTTTTCTACACCAAAAGCGATATTAAATTTTAATAAAGAAAAATTTGAAAGTAATAGACTGGGATTAGTAAAATGGCTTTTTAATGAAAAAAACCCTTTAACCTCGCGTGTTTATGTGAATAGAATATGGCAAGAGTTTTTTGGTAGAGGTATTGTAAATACGCCTGGAGATTTTGGTATGCAAGGAGACTTACCTACACACCCAGAATTATTGGATTGGTTAGCATCAGATTTTCAAGAAAATGGCTGGGATATAAAAAGACTTATAAAACAAATTGTTACCTCTGCTACTTACATGCAATCGGCAGTTGTAGATTCGAAATCACTAAAAATTGATCCAGAGAATATGTATTTGTCTAGAATGGGCAGGAATCGATTTTCTGCTGAGGTTATTCGAGATTTTATACTAGCAAGTAGTGGCTTGTTAAATACTGAAATTGGTGGACCTAGTGTTAGAATTTATCAGCCTGATAATTATTGGAAAACAGCTTCAAGTGGAAGAGGCCCGCTATCAACCTATGTTCAGGATCACAATGAAAAATTATACAGAAGAGGTATGTATACTTTTATAAAAAGAACTGTTTTACCTCCTGTACAAGCTACTTTTGATGCCTCAGCAAGAGATCAATGCGAAGTCAGACGTATAACCACCTCTACGCCATTACAAGCATTAATAATGTTAAATGGACCTACAACTTTAGAAGCTTCTAGAGTATTATCAGAAAGGTTAAATCAAGAGGACATGTCTTTAGAAGAAAAAGTTGAAAAAGCATTTAGACTTATATTATGTAGAAAAGTAAAACTTGAAGAGAAACAGATTTTGTTAAACTATTACAACGAACAGAAAAAATTATACGAAGCAACTCCAGAAGAAGCAAGCTTATTTATTGCAGCAGGGGAATACCCTATAATGGAAGATAGAAATGAAATTGAGGTTGCTTCTTTAATGCAAATTATTCACATGATGTATAATATGGAAGAAGCGATAATGAAAAGCTAAATTACTTATGGCAAAAGAATTTTTTGAGCATAGATTAAATATTAATCGTCGTCATTTTTTAGGCAAAATGGCTTTAGGTGTTGGTGGAGCAGCTCTAGGGTCCTTATTAATTCCTGATTTATTTAAAGGAATAGGTGGTAATGATGAATTACCATTGGGTATAAAACATTTTGCGTCTAAAGCAAAACGAATTATTATGCTTACCCAGAATGGAGCACCATCTCAGTTAGAAAGTTTTGATTATAAACCAAAGTTAAATGAGATGTACGGTCAAGAGCTTCCTGATTCTATTAGACAAGGGCAACGATTGACAGGAATGACTTCTGGCCAAAAAACTTCCCTCTAGTGGGATCAAAATTTGGTTTTAATCAATACGGAAAATCAGGTACATGGATTAGCGATTTATTTCCGAATATCGCTAAAATTACTGACGACATATGTGTTATTAAAAGTATGCATACAGACGCTATAAATCATGATCCTGCTTTAACATTTCTACAAACTGGTTCACAACAAGGTAATAGGCCCAGTATGGGATCTTGGCTTAGTTATGGTTTGGGTAGCGAGAATAAAAATTTGCCTGCATTTTGTGTGCTATTGTCAAAAGGGGGCGGTAATGGTCAAGGCGTATATTCTAAACTATGGTCTAATGGGTTCTTAGATAGTACACATCAAGGAGTGCAATTAAGTGCAAGTGAAGATCCTATTTTATATTTAAACAATCCAGATGGTGTAAGTAAAGCTCAACGTAAAAAAATGTTAGATCATTTAGCTGAATTAAACAATTTAGGTCAAGCGGAGTTTGGAGACCCAGAAATTCATTCTAAAATAAAACAATACGAAATGGCTTTTAGAATGCAAACAGCTGTGCCTGAGATAACCGATTTGTCTAGAGAGCCTGATCACATAACAAAATTATATGGTCCCGATTCTATGATTCCTGGTACTTATGCATCAAACTGTTTATTGGCTAGAAAACTGTCTGAGGCTGGTGTGCGTTTTGTGCAATTGTATCATCAAGGCTGGGATCAACACAATAACTTAGTAAACGAAATGCCAGGTCAAGCTTTAGATGTTGATAAAGCCTCGGCAGCATTAATTACAGATTTAAAACAGCGAGGCTTATTAGACGAAACTTTGGTAATATGGGGAGGCGAGTTTGGACGCACCAATTACTGTCAAGGTAAACTTATAAATGGAAATTATGGAAGAGACCATCATCCTAGATGTTTTAGTATGTTTTTAGCAGGTGGAGGTGTTAAATCAGGAATATCTTATGGCAAGACAGATGAGTTTGGATACAATATCGTAGAAAACCCTGTTCATATACATGATTTACAAGCTACAATTATGCATTTAATGGGGTTAGATCACGAAAAGCTAACTTATAAACACCTTGGAAGACGATTTAGGCTAACCGATGTTCATGGTCATGTTGTAAAAGATATTTTAGCTTAAGTATGAAAAAACTTAAAAAAATATCCTTAAATCTATTATTCTTTCTCCATGTTTTTTTGATTGTTCTTTTACTTTTTGAAAGTAAATTAGTAATCCCCATATGGCTTCAAACTTTAGGAAGGATGCATCCATTACTGCTCCATTTTCCAATAGGATTTATTGTTCTTTTGGTTGTGTTGAATGCGTTAAAACATCATATAGAAACTAATTCTTTTGAGAAGATAAATCAGTTTTTAGTAATCATTACAGCACTATTAACTGTTTTAGTAGCTATAATGGGTTTGTTTCTTTCAAAAGAAAGTAATACAAGTAATTTGTTGGTATTGCATAAATGGATTGGGGTAGGTCTCAGTTTTTTAGTATATGCTTTAATATTCGCTTTTAAAAAGCCAAAACTTTTTAAGCCAATAATGTATTGTGGCTTAATAGTCGTTGTTTTTGCTGGACATTATGGTGCAGGATTAACACATGGAACTGATTTTTTGACTGAGCCTCTTAAGAAATCTAAAAAGGAAGAGATGAATGAAGATACTCCAATCTTTACTGGTTTTGTACAACCAATAATAAATGCCAAATGTATTGGTTGTCATAATGAGAATAAACTAAAAGGAGGTTTAAATATGTCTAGCTTTGAGAAAATTAAACTTGGAGGGGAACATGGCGAACTATGGATAGCTGGTAAGCCAGAAGAAAGTACTTTTTTAAAACGAGTACATTTACCAATTGAGGATAAAGAGCACATGCCACCTGATGGTAAAAGGCAACTTACAAAGCATGAGCTTCAATTATTAGAAACTTGGATTGAAGATGGTACAAAAAATGATGTACCATTATCTAGTTTAGATAAGCAAAGTAAACTAGGGCAACTTTTGTATGCACAACTAGAATCTGAAAAGAATAAGATTGTATATGATTTTGATTTTGCTGATAAGGAGAAAATTGAGCTCTTAAATCATCCCTATAGAACTGTGAGTCAAAAATCGCCAAACTCTCCTGCTATAGATGTAGTCATAAATGGTAGTGAAACTTATAAACCAGAATTTCTACAAGATTTAAAAATAATTAATCTGCAAATAGTCAGTTTAAACCTTTCATTTCTACCAATAGATAAGAGTGCCATACAATTTATAGGCACTCTGGAAAATGTAGAAGAATTGTTGTTAAATTTCACAAACTTAAACACCGAAGATTTACAAGATTTAAAATTGTGTTCTAAGCTAAAATCTTTATCCTTAACAGGTACTAATGTTGATATAGGGATAAAGAATATAATATCTCAGTTACCAAACCTTAATAGAGTTTACCTTTGGGAAACAAAAATTTCTGAAGAAGAAATAAAAGCCTTAAAAAAAGATTTCCCAAATATAAGTTTTGAAACAGGCTTTATTGACAGCGAGAAACTGCAGTTAACCCCTCCATTATTAATTAGCGGAGCAACAGTAATAGGTAAAAATGATTATGTGGAATTTATCCATAAATTAACAGATGTAGAAATACGATATACAACAGATGGAAGCGAACCAAACACAAATTCAATATTGTATAATGCACCTTTTCAGCTAGATCAAATTAAAAAATCAAGTATTGTAAAAGCAATAGCTTACAAAGATAATTGGTTACCTAGTGACTCAAAAAAATATGTGTTTTTTAATAGAGGATATAAACCAGATAAATTTGAGCTACTTCATAAAGGAGTGTTTAGCGATTATGTAGGCGACGCAGCAGATATCTTGTTAGATGATAAAAAAGGATCAAAAGTTATAACGGCAAATAAATATTGGGCTACGTTTGAAAAAGAAAAACCGCTTTTAGGAGTGGCTGACTTTGGAGTTAACTATCCTTTAATTAATGAAATTATATTGAGTTACACAATGACCTATTGGCAAGGGGTTGAACCGATTGAAAAAATGAATGTTTGGGTAAGTAATGATAGTATAAATTGGAAAAGCTGTAAAGAAATCAACAAAAGTGCTGAGAAAATAGGGTTTGATAGAAGAAAAGGGCAATACTTGATTATAGAAATACCTAATACAAGCTACAGGTATTATAAAATAGAGGTAAAGATTAGAAGTGATGAACGTCTATATACCGATCAATTATTCTTTTATTAAATGGTTCTAAAAATAAGCTTTCAACTGAACAGTTCCAGTATGTACCGTTCTACTAGTTTCGGTTTTCCTTCCAAAGTAACTCAAGTTCAAATCCAGAAATTTTGTTAACTTCTTTTGTGCTAATAATGTCCAAGTAAAGTTTTTGCCTGGTTGTAAACCTTCTAACATTTGGTAAGCTACGGGAGTATTTGGGCTACCATCGAAATTGTTTGAAAAATAATTTACTTCACCATTTATCGCTCCTTTTTCATTTTTTGATAAGTTAAAACCTATACCAAATTTTTGCTGTTTTAAAGTTTCTAATCCACCGATAGTATTATCTTTTGTGGTGTATTGATAGAAGACATCAAAACGGCTATTTTCATTAAATAGATAAGAAAGTTTTGGATTGATTAATGCTTCATCAAATTTAAAATTTTTACTGACAAAGTTTTCACTTGTACTTTTATTTATTCCAATTGTAGATTGTAAATTAATCAACCAATTTTCGGCAATTTTATGATTAAAATTTAGCTGGTGGCTTCTTAAATTATTCTCTAATAAACCTACAGAAAGCGTATTGCTAGATTTATTAGAAAGATAAGTGTAAGATGTGGTGTAATTCTGTTTCCCTCTATTTAAAAACAATACATTCCTGAAATTAAGCTGTAATCCTAGTTGGTTTTCGGCATCACTTTCAAAAGGATTTAAATTGAAGTTACTTCCGTTTCGTTGAATTTTTCTATCAATTAAATAACTAGTCTGGTTATAAAAATGAGACAAAAATTTCTCAGATTTATTTTTTGAAATACGCCATAGTGAAGGATTTATAGTAAGAGTTTGACTAAATCTGTTTTGATGTGTTTTTATAAATATACGATTAGGTAGTAATACTCTAATATAAGACCCTTGATCTTGAAACTGAGCGATCTCAAATTCTTCTAATTCTTGAATACCATTGTCATTATAATCTAACCATGTGTATGTGCCTTGCCCAGGTTCTACTTCAACGTATGTGAAATCTTGTTGCGGTAATGAGCCCGAATTTGTTTCAAAAACAGTATTACTTTGTATGATATTTTTAAATAATTTTTGATTGAATTGTAATCTGGAGTTTAAAGAGTTTTCGTCTTCAATAACCTCATCTTCATGATTTAAAGTTCTATAATTAACGTAGAGTGATAACTTGGTGTTTTTATTTTGAATGATACGGGAATCAATATAAAACGTGTTTGATGTATTCACCTTTTGTAATTGGTTGGCTCTAATACTATCATTTACTCGATTTTTATAACCAACTTGAACGAAAACTTTTGTGCTATCGCCAATTCCAGAAAAAGCCTCATATGATTTAAATCTTTGACTTAAAGGGTTTAATGCTTGTGTTGCAATTTCTGTTTTCTGATTGTTTTCAATAGAGAATTTAGCACCAATCCAACTCTTTTTTAAGTGATAGGTTACAATATTATGAGATCTTAAAAATGAAGATGTGTTTTCGTTAGAACTTGAATTTAGATAACTGGTTTGAGAATTAATACTTAAATTTTTCAATTGAAGGTTAACATCTGTATGATGTCGACTACCATTGTAGCCCAAAGAAAAATTAAGATATTCAAAATTATAATTTATAAATCCTTTCTTTGCATGATATAATCGTAAACCTGAATTTAATAGTACTTGATTTCCTAATCCGCTAATTATTTGGTTGCTGGCTGGTTGATCTATATTCCAATCGCGATTAAATTCAGGATTATAAAGCCCCTCAAGGTTTCTAAAATTATCTTGAATATAATCGGTATTTATATAGCCATCCATATTCCATAGGCTATCATTTTTAATAATTCGTTTTGCAACTTCTAATCTTCCTGCAAATCCGTCATTATTATCATCCTCTATATTTGAGAATAAATTTAAATCGTTTTTACTACCTGCTAATTCAAAATTAATAGTAGTATTTTCTGAGGAAGTATAGCTACCATTAATAACCGCCATTTGTAATTTGGTTGGCGCAATAAGTTGAACTACAGGTGCATAATCTCCCTGTAACTCACCAGCGTATTCATAAATATTATTAATAGCATTTGTACTACTTAATACATAATCACCTTGGTTTGCACCAACTAGTGTAAAAGAAACTCTAAATAACTCATCGTTTGGGTCATTTGAAAACACAAAAACTTCATTGCCACCAATAAGTTCTTTCTTATATAAAATTCGGTTTTCACTAAATGATTCCAGTACTTCTGATGGTGCAATCATTTCAGACATGTCATCTCCAGCTCCAGATAAAATTTGCACTTGAGCTTCAGATAAATTTTGCTGCAAAGGCTGATTTTTGGCATCACTTTCAGAATACACAGAAACACCTATTTTTAATTTTTCGCTACTATAATTTGCACCTCCATAAGTAACTAACCTAGAATAATTTCTGTCGCTAAATTGATAGTCTATCAAGATTCGCATTTCAGAAGTAATAGGAAATGTGGTATTGAAAATTAACTCACCAGCATTATAATCAATAATATAATCTTTATCCTCTCCACGCTCTAAAGCAACGCCATTTACATAAACTGTTTCACTTCCAGAGACAATCAAAACAAAAAGCTCACCATTTGGCCCTTGAATTTTGTAAGGCCCTTGGTTACCTTCTTGAGCTGTAAATTGACTTGTAGTAAATTGCCCTCTAACCAATGCTCCAGCAGCAAATAATTGTGTTTGAGAATTTTCGCTATCTAAATTCACATTTACCGATAACCCTTGAACACGCTTTGAAAAACCAGCAAAATAAGAGTTGTCATTCTGCAAGTCTATATCTCCAGCACGCACATTCCAATTGTCGCTAAATAATTCAATAAAAACTTGATCGAATTCATCCAAACGCTGGCTATAACCACTTTCTTGTAATGGGATATTTGCATCTTGAATAGAGGCTCGCAATGACACTTTATCATTAAGCTTACCAGTAATTTGAAGATCTAATTCACTATTTAAAACAGAATTTTGATTGTTTCCAACGGTAACACCTCTAGAGATACTTCCAGAAGTTGTCAAACCATCAAAAGGTACAAAATTTCGTAATGTATTTGGTGGAGATAATTGGTATAGCTTTTCAACACCATCATTGTTTTCTACAATAATGCTTTCGTCCAGTTGTTTGTATGTTTTGGTTAAATATTCTGGAAATTTCAGATAGTTTATGATTAAGGAATCTGTATCAATAGGTTTTTTTATTGTCAATTTGGCTTTTGGAAAGTCAACATCATAAAAAGAAGAATCTACAACTTTTCCATCTTTAGTTTTAAGAGAAAACCAACTGGAATTTATACTTACACTATCTATAACAATGGTGTCTCTAACCGCTACTTTTTTAGTCTTATACTTACTGTTTTGGTCTTGAGCAAAACTGCCAAAACTAAGCAATAGCAAAATAAATACTAGGAAACACTTCATTGGATATTTAAACTGTAAATAGTCTAAAATATTTTGTTAATAGAATTCGTTAAAACTCCTTATGTAAATTATAGTGTAAAAGTAATGTATTATTTATTTTAGCTGAAATAGTCATAAGAATCATATGAAAATTATATCATACAACGTAAACGGTATTCGTGCAGCAATAAACAAGGGCTTTATAGATTGGTTAAAAAGTGCCAATCCAGATGTAATTTGTCTGCAAGAAATAAAAGCAATGAAGGAACAGTTAGATTTAACTTTATTTGAAGCTGCTGGTTATAAATATAATTACTGGTTTAGTGCACAAAAGAAGGGGTATAGCGGTGTAGCAATTTTAAGTAAAATAGAACCTAATCATGTGGAATACGGTACCGGAATAGGGTCAATGGATTTTGAAGGACGCAACATTCGAGCAGATTTTGATGGTGTTTCTGTAATGAGTTTGTATTTACCTTCAGGAACAAATGATGCACGCCTAAATCACAAATTAGAGTATATGGATTTATTCCAAGATTATATCAATACTCTAAAGCAAGACATTTCTAATTTGGTGATTTGTGGCGATTATAATATTTGTCATGAAGCAATAGATATTCATAACCCAAAAATGAAAGGTGTTTCAGGATTTTTACCTGTGGAGCGCGAATGGATAGGTGATTTTATTGCAAGCGGATTTATAGATTCCTTTAGATACGTAAACCCAGAATTACAACAATATAGTTGGTGGAGTTATCGTGCCAATTCACGAGCAAACAATAAGGGTTGGCGTTTAGATTACGCAATGGTTTCACAACCATTACAAGAAAACATAAAAAGAGCCGTTATACTAACCGAAGCAGTACATAGTGACCATTGTCCTATTTTGTTAGAAGTAGAAGTTTAATATAAAAATCAATTAAAAACAATCAAACAATGATTAAAAATAGTTTGTTAATTTTAGTAGCCTTGGTATTCGTAACATCATGCGTATCGCCAAAAGTGTATAAAGATTTAGAAAGTAAGTACGCCACTTTAAAGCAAGATAACAGAAAGCTTTCAAAAGAAAATGAAAAACTTTTAGCAGGTAAAACTACTATAGAAAATGAATTTAAAAAATTAAAAACGGCTTATAATGATGCGGTTGCAGAACGAGATAAACTGCGTAGTGATTATAAAGCCACAAAATCTAATCTAGATGCATTAAAAGCATCATATGCAGCGTTGGAGAAAAATAGTTCTGCTGCAATTACTAAGAATTCTGAAAAAAATCGTGAACTTTTAGCAAAGCTAGAAGCTAAAGAACAAGCTTTAGCAGCCGAAAATGCCCGCTTAGAAAAATTAAAGAAAGCATTAGAAGAACGTTCCAGTCGTATTGCCGAATTAGAAAATGTTATTGCAAGTAAAGATGCTGCTATGACACAATTAAAGAATGCAATTTCCCGTGCCTTGACAGATTTTGAAGGTAAAGGTTTAACCGTGGAGCAACGTGGTGGAAAGGTGTACGTTTCTATGGAAAACAAGTTGTTGTTCCAATCTGGCAGTTGGGCAGTAGGTACAGATGGTCAAACAGCTGTAAGAAGTCTAGGAAATGTATTGGCCGAAAACCCAGATATTGCTGTTTTAATTGAAGGACATACCGATAATGTACCCTATTCCGGTAGTGGACAATTAACTAGTAATTGGGATTTATCCACGAAACGTGCTACTGCAATTGTAAATATTTTAAGAGAAAATACTGCTATAAATCCAGAAAATCTTACTGCCGCAGGACGTGGAGAATATGCCCCAATAACATCAAACGAAACCTTAGAAGGTAAAGCAAAAAACAGACGTATAGAAGTAATTTTAACGCCTAAGCTAGACGAATTGTCTAGATTGTTAAACGAGCAATAGTGTTTTGGCGTCACCTTCAAGGGGTCGCACTTTCACTACTCGCTCCCTCCTGCTTCGAGGATCTTAAATATTCCGTTCAATCACTAACGCATAAAAAACCGTTAAAAGAAAAAAATCTTTTAACGGTTTTTTATCTTTACAGTCATTTTAAATTAATATTTGTCATTCTTGCATAAGCAGGAATCCACAGTTTAATAATAGGTTTAAATAAAGAGATTTCCGTCTTCACGGAAATAAAAAAATTTTTTAATGAAATACACAACATTACCCAATACCAATATAAAAGTTAGTAAAATTTGTTTAGGCACCATGACATTTGGCAATCAAAATACCGAAGATGAAGGTCATGCCCAATTAGATTATGCTTTTGATAAAGGTGTAAACCTTATAGATACTGCAGAATTATATCCTGTACCCGCAACCGCAGAAATTAGCGGACGTACCAGTAAAATAATTGGTACTTGGTTAAAAAAATCAGGAAATAGAGATAAAGTTATTATTGCCACAAAAATCGCAGGTGGTGGCGATTATACGGCTCATATAAGAACAACAGGTTTTAGCTCTAGTGCTATAAAAGAAGCGGTAGATTTAGAATTAGCGCGTCTACAAACCGATTATATTGATTTGTATCAATTGCATTGGCCAGAACGTGATACAAATAGATTCGGGATTAGAGATTATAAACACGATGCTAAATGGAAAGATAATTTTAATGAAATTCTTAATAGTTTAGACGGTCAAATTAAAGCTGGTAAAATTAGGCATATCGGAATATCAAATGAAAACTCTTGGGGCACCATGCGCTATTTAGAAGAACATAAAAACAATAATTTACCAAGAATAAGTACTATTCAAAATGCGTACTCAATGTTATGCAGAACTTTTTGAAACCGATTTAGCTGAAGTATCCCTTAGAGAGAATGTTGGTTTGTTAGCGTATTCTCCAATGGCATTTGGCGTACTTTCAGGAAAATACATAAAAAGAAATGCAAGTGATGATGCACGACTAAAACTATTCCCAAGATTTGCAAGATATAGTAGTGAACAAGCTACCGAAGCTACAAAACGCTATTTAAAAATTGCTGAAGACAACAACATTAGTTTAGCACAAATGAGTTTAGCCTTTGTAAACCAACAACCTTTTGTAACAAGCAATATTATTGGTGCAACAAAGTTGGAACAGCTTAAAGAGAATATTGATAGTATTGATTTGATTTTAAGTGAGTCCGTTTTAGAGGAGATTAACGAAGTACACCAGACTATACCTAATCCAGCAACTTAATAAAATTTCTTTACCTGAAAATAAACCACATATTTTGTCATAAAAAATAAAACTAAATGGCTTCAAATTATTAGAGAGTATTTCAGGCAAAACACAATATAGAATCCCTCGAGAACACTAAATTTTCATTTGTATTAGTAAGGGTATCTTATGCCCAGAAATACAATTTAGACAAACTATTAATGCAAAAAAACATTGAACGTCTTGGTTTTTGGATAATCATATAGAATTAACTTAACTTTAAGCACAAGAAACGATATGAAGTTCCACGTTTTAATTGGTAGAAAATTTTCAAAACAAACGTTTTGGTTGATGTAGGTTTTGAAAATGTTTCTTTTTAAAATAAAACACAATTGATAAATGAATATAGTTATACTATCCAGAAACGCAAATTTGTACTCTACCGACCGACTTATTGAAGAGGGAGAAAAAAAGGGCATAAAATGGAAGTGATAGATCCTTTAAAGTGCGACATTATCATTGAAAAGGAGAAGCCCACTATCTATTATAAAGATAGGTATTTAGACTATGTTGATGCTATAGTTCCTAGAATTGGAGCTTCGGTAACCTTTTATGGCTGCGCAGTAGTGCGACAATTTGAAATGATGGGGGTTTTTACGATTGTAACATCGGATGCTATACAACGCTCTCGCGATAAGCTGCGTAGTTTACAACGCCTAAGTAAAGCTGGTATTGGGATGCCAAAAACGGTATTTACCAACTATTCTAGGGATGTTGAAGAGGTTATTGACCATGTTGGTGGTACTCCTGTAATTATTAAACTTTTAGAGGGCACGCAAGGTTTAGGAGTGGTTTTAGCCGAAACCAAAAATGCTGCAGAATCGGTTTTAGAAGCTTTTAACGGTTTGCAAGCTCGCGTTATTGTTCAAGAATTCATAAAGGAAGCTGGCGGAGCAGATTTACGTGCCTTGGTGGTTGATGGACAAGTGGTTGGTGCTATGAAACGCCAAGGTAAGGAGGGCGAATTTAGGTCTAACTTACATCGTGGTGGTAGTGCTAATATTATAAAATTGAATCATGATGAATTGAAATTGGCCATGAATGCATCGCGTGCATTAAAATTGCCTGTTTGTGGGGTGGATATGTTGCAATCTTCTCGCGGACCTTTACTTTTGGAAGTAAACTCTACTCCTGGTTTGGAAGGCATTGAAACCGCTACTGGACGCAATATCGCAAAAGCTATTATTTCTTTTATTGAAAAAAACAAACGATAAATGACGCAAGTAAATGACGATGGTTTAACCATTCTAGGTGAAAACATAAAACCTGGAGAAAGTAAAGAGGTTAATTTTGATGTGGCTAATTTGCATACGGCATCGCCTGTAAATATTCCAGTAATTATTGAACGTTCAAAAAAACCTGGACCTACTGTTTTTTTACTGCCGGAATTCATGGCGATGAGGTTAATGGTGTTGAAATTGTAAGACAACTGATTGCAAAAGGTATTAACAAGCCCAAATGCGGTACTGTTATTTGCATGCCTGTTATTAATATTTTCGGGTTTATTAATTTAAAACGCGAGTTTCCTGATGGGCGGGATTTAAATCGTGTGTTTCCTGGGAGTCCTTCGGGGTCTTTGGCAGGACGTGTAGCTTATAAATTAATACATGATATTATTCCGCATGTGGATTTGATTATTGATTTTCATACAGGGGGTTCGGGTAGGTTTAATGCACCCCAGTTACGTTACTCTAAAGAAAATAAAGAGCTAAATGACTTAGCTAAAGTATTTGGGGCTCCTTTTGTGTTATACTCTAAAAATTTATCAAAATCATTTAGAACTACTTGTTATAAACTTGGAAAACCACTTTTGCTTTTTGAAGGCGGAAAATCGTTTCATATTGATGATATTGTTACCAATTCTGGTGTTAATGGCTCTAAACGTGTATTGAAACATTTAGGGATGTTACGGTCAAATTATAAATCGTCGAAACCTAAAAAAGAATGCGTGTTCATTAATGATAGTCGATGGTTGCGCGCTACACATTCTGGAATGTTCAAAGCCTCCATTAGTATTGGCTCACAAGTTAAAAAAGGCGATGTTTTAGGCAATATTACTGACCCCTATGGCAAATTCAACTACGCTGTTAAAACTTCGAATGCGGGATATATTATTAACGTGAATCAATCGCCTATTGTTTATCAAGGGGATGCATTGTTTCATATTTCTACGAAACTCAAACGGTAGTATGTCACGAGACCTATCAAGTTTCCAAAACCTGACAGGTCTAAAAAACAAAGCACCAAATGACAAAAGCTGAATTACGAAAAACATACAAAGCACTTCGGAAAAACTTATCTGAAACTCAGATTGACGATTTGAGTTTAGCTATTTCAAATCAGCTTTTAAAATTGCCTATTTGGGAATATTCGTTTTACCATATTTTTTAGCTATTGAAGCGCAAAAGGAAGTGAATACTGATTATATTTTGAATATTTTATCGGGAAAAGACAAAAATATCTTGATTTCTAAAAGTGATTTTAAAACGGGAGAGATGACGCATTTTCTATTGACTGATAATATAGTTATTAAAAAAAATAGTTATAATATCCCTGAACCTGTTAATGGTATAGAAATTACTAATGACAAAATTGAAGTGGTTTTCATTCCATTGTTAGCTTATGATACAAAAGGAAATCGTGTGGGTTATGGTAAAGGGTTTTATGATCGGTTTTTAGCCAATTGTAAACCTGAAACCGTAAAAATTGGGTTGTCTTTTTTGAAGCTGAAAATGATATTAGTGATGTTTTTGATGGGGATATTGGGTTGGATTATTGTGTGACAGCTGAAACGGTTTACAACTTTAAAAACTAAAAAAGCATCAGAAAAATTAATTTTCTGATGCTCTAAATAAGTTTTAAATATGGATTTGCAACTTACATTTTTATTAATTTTTTTGATCCTATAACACCTTTCCCATCTTTAAATCTTACAAAATAAACACCTTTACTTAATGTATTAAGATTATCGATAGTTATATTGGAATTATTTACTCTTTTTCGTCTTATAATGCGCCCTTGAATATCGTGTAATTCAACACCAAGATTAATCAAAGTATATTCTTGAGGTAATTTTATATTTAATCTATCCTCAATTGGATTTGGGTATACCACAAAACTTGAAATTACATCAGCGGCATTTGATAATGTGTTATTTACAATATTTACAGTATAATCTTCAACCTCTGCATCATTATCGTTATTCACAACTAATCCACATGGCCCTGAAGGTGTCCAATATCGTCTTGATGCGATACGCATTCTTGTATTTCCACTAAGCGCAGAAAGAGGAATTGTAAATGAATTGCTTCTTGGGAATTAGCAGTAGTTCCCGAAGCATCATTCCAAACCTTCTCACCAGAGTCATCAAAATCACCATCTTGATTTAAATCTATCCAAACAGCAACTCCAGATTGATTATAACTAGTACTTACATTTAATGTATAGCTTGTTGAACCATCAGCATTTAAATCTACAGGAGTAACACCTGTAAAATCTGTATAATCTGTATTTACTGATGACCCGTTTACAATTGATGTTCCGCTTTCTCCAAATATTGCAACATTACTAATGTGCCCTCTAGTCAAACCAAATGCATTACAATATGACAAAGCATTTGTTGTAAAAGTATCCAGCGTAGTGTAACCTGATTGAGAAGCCCCACAATCACTTCTTACTTGATATTCATAAGTAGTAGAAAGTTCTAAACCTGTTAAAGTTATACTACTATTTGAAGTTGTTTCAGCTAACCAAACAGAAGCACCTTGTTCTCTATATCTCACTTCAAAAGACACATTATCTATAGCATCCCAAGATATTTCAGCAGTTGTAGTGTTAGGGTTTACCGAAAGATTTGAAGGCGTCTGTAATGCATTAACTGTTATATTTTGATTTGCAGTTACAATAGTGCCATTATCATCAAAAGACCAAGTAACTACATGAGAACCTGAACTATAAGTAATTGGGTCTGTAGTCGTACCAACAATGTCTTGACAATCACTTTCATTTGAAAGTACCGTTGGCGCAGTAAGTGTTATTGGGCAGTATGTAACAATATCATCTAGTGTAGGTGCACTAATTGGGTCTGTAACCGCAGGGCCTACATATTCTATTTTAATAATAACACCAGGGTTGGTAATACTAACACCACCCGTTGATGATGGGCCAGAAGTTCCTCCTGAATTATCAGTTACGGCATATATTGTTAAACCATCTGGCGAAATTGCAATATCTCTATAACGATCATTTGATGAATGAAATTCCTCATAAAAATCATCAACTATATCATCTCCAGCTGCGTTTAATTTCGCTCTAAAAATAGTTCCTCTTTTAGTGTTGGAATTAATAAGGATTTATCCCAACAAGGAATACTACCTGCTTCGTGAATATCAATACTCGCCGGAGCTACACCAGGCCAAGTAAAATAACTTCCAGAAGGCTCAGAAGCTACTGTACTATTGTAAGTTCCAATTGGGTTTTCAAAATTTGATGGTGCTCCAGAAGGATAAGATTCATATTCTGTTGCGTTGGTAGCGCCATCACCAGTAGGACAAGCATCATTACTGAAAGTTTGAGAGCTACAGTTTGAGGCTGAAGACCAATTACAATATTGGTATCCCATATTATCATAATACCCTGCAATTTCTGGCCATCCGTAATTTTTACCGGAAACTATTTTATTTAATTCGTCATCAGTTTTTGGTCCATGTTCAGAACTGTACAATGTACCATCTTGCGCAAATACTAATCCTTGTGGATTTCTATGCCCGTATGTATAAACATGAGTTTGTACACTATTTAATGTAGGGTTATCGGCAGGCACAGAACCATCTATTTCCATACGTAAAGTTTTTCCAGGGTAATTATCAAAATCTGTTGCAGATGTTGGTAATGTTTGAGATAAAATAGGATCACAATAATTACCAAATTGATTAGCACCCTGATCTCCAATTGAATAATACAATTTATCATCTGGACCAAATTTTAAACGTCCCGAATTATGATCATCACTTCCGGGTAACCCTTCAATTATTGAACCATTTGAGTTTAAGCTTGTATCTTCAGTAAGTAACCCTGTACCATTGTTATAAATCAATCTAACAATTCTAACTTTTAAATCTCCGCCATCATCATAACTATATGAAACAAAAACGTAGTTATTTGTTGTAGTAGTAATATCATCATATAAATCTGGATGAATTGCCATTCCCATTAAGCCCCCTTGTTTTGAAACTGTTACTTTTGAGCTTAAATCGATAAGTGTTGTAGGTGTATTAGTTGCTGTAGCAGTACTTACCTTAACTATTTTTTGTCCTCCTGATTCCCATTGTGATGAATTCCCGGTTCCAGAACGTTCTGTAATCCATAAATCACCATCAGGTCCATAGGTTACTTCCCATGGAAAATCTAAGGCGTTATCACTTGTGATTTTCGTAGTTGTCCAATTTGACCCGGCGGTTATCGCACTAGAACTAGGAGTCATTGGTGTTTGCCCAAACGTGTTAATAGTAACAGTTAAAATGGCAACTAAAAGTAGTTTTTTAATCATTTTTGGTTTGCTATTAATTATTTATAATCAGTTTTTTCGAAATTTTCATTTTTGATGCTTTAATTTTTGAAATGTAAACTCCCGATACGATATTGGCTGAAATCTCAATACGACTTTCAGAACTATCAATAGTGCTTTCAAAAATTTTCTGCCCCAATGTATTAAAAAGCTCTAGCGTATGAATTTGATAATTTGTTGGATTGAGTAAGACCAAAATTTTGTTTGAATTATCATAAAAAAGAGATGTTTGGTTATCTAATGCAATCTCTGGATTTAATACCTGACTTTGATTTGAAAAAACTATTTCAAATCTCTCATCATTTACGCCATTGAGTGCTGTACCAATAAATTTTGAATCTCTCAAATTATGATAGTTATTATTAGTTTTATCTCTTAAATAGATTTCTGTAGCATCATCTACATTTTCAAGTGCATCAAGTGTAATCTCAATAACACCTTCTTCTTTAGTTTTTATGCCTAACGGAAGTATTGTATTAACAGCATCTATTTCGTCAATACCTTGAATGATATAATTTGCATCACTTATTTTCCAATACATATCTTCTGCATTGTTTTCAATTAAAGCCCCTTCATAGCCCCAATCAAAATCTAAAGATGCATTTTCATCTACAGTTGCTAAGAGTTGTCTTTTATAACCTGTAGGAGATTTGTAACCTATTCTAAGTTTAGATCTATTATCTTCTAAATTAGATAATTGAGATTTTTTAGTTTTAGAAGTTTTGAAAAATGAAGAATTTGCGCCTTCTGTAACAAAAATTCTTTGATCGTTCTCAAACTTTGTATTTCCATTTGAACTAGCAACAACAAAAAATCCTTGACCTACTGGGATATACCTTTTGGAGTTATAGAACCTGACCCAGTTTGATCTACATCTGGATCCGGAGTTGCAGCACTACCATTTATAGGAGGTACGCCACCAGAATAATTGTATAAACCATAACCCCCTTGATATTCCCCTAAATTATGTGATCCTCCACCATAATGTTCCCAAAAATAGAGCGTCCCGTCTAAATGTGAATTATCACTTAAAAATTCTGATCCATCAATAGCTGAGGGGTAGGGATTACCTACTAAATAATCATTACCTCCCGTAGTGGGTAAATTTATCTCTCCATTGTTTGGCGTTCCTATAAATACATAATTGCCAATTGCATCAGGGCCGGGCCCAGGACCTTTCATTGTAAATCCTTCTCCAACTAATAAATTACCGCTGCTTCTTACTTGTTGCCATTCAGAATAAGTATCACTAGCTCTGTTATTAAATTTCCATATCCAATAATCTGCTATTTCAATATTTGGTGTAGCATTACCATCGCCATCATAATTATTTCCTCCTAAAAAGTTAATAGCTTGTGGATTATCAGGGTCTTTACCATCGTTTAAAACAGAGCCAACCGTATAAGTTTCATTACCATCAATATCTGAATCTGGATTATTAGAATGTACTGGAGAAGACCAATAATTATAATGAAATATATCTGTAGTTCCTTGTTGATCTCTTTCTAAAGTACCTGAACCAGTTAAAGTACTCGTTTGTGTTTGTATTAATTGAGATTGGCCTTGTAAATCTATTGTGCCATTTAAACTTAAATACCAACTATTTTGTAATTCCCCATTAATTTCTAATTCAACACCTGAATCTATAATTAATCCAGATGTCGCTTGACGACTAGCTGTAGTTATGTTGTTTTTTACATGAACAATAGACCAGTCTTTGTTACCAGCACCACTACCAATATCCCAAACATTACCATGTAACCACGTTGCATCGTTTGCCCATAGACCATCTACTGTTGTTTCATAAGGAAGTGGTGCGGTTTGGAAATAAATATCTTTAATATTATACATTTTTCCACCAGTAGTTCCATTGCCAGTAATATCATCAGTATAAGTATCCATCTTATAATATCTGGATAATGTTCCTGCTAAAGTTCCTGAAATGTCTACTGGAATTATAGCACCACGTTCGGCAGATGTTAATTCTTGATAGACCATTCTTTGTAGTTCAATTTCAGTTAAGGCTTTTGTAAAGACTCTAACTTCATCTATTTGACCTTCAAAATAATCACCATCTGTATCTGGTGTTCTTCCTAAAGTGAAACTAGAAACATCTGATGGTAAAGCACTCGCTACAGCAGTTGTTGCCTCTTGTTCTCCATTGACATATAATGTAAAAGCACCACTAGTAGTATTGTATATTGCAGCAACATGCACCCAAATACCTTCTGCTATTTCAGCGGCAGATGTTAAAGTATTTCCATCAGCTGTAGCGGCAACATGCCCAGTATTAGTTACATATAATTGAATTTCGTCTTGACCTACAATAACACGTTTGCCTGTTGAACCTGGCTCAACTTTAATCCATGACATTACAGTAACATTTGCCCATCCATCTATAACAGATGCTTCTTCAACATAATCGTTTCTTCCATCAAAAAACAATGTGTAAGAATCATCTAAATCTCTAGGAGATCCAAATAAAGTATTATCTGTATCAAAAATATCTAAAATACCATCTTTGTCGGTATCTACAGTATCATCTAAAACACCATCATTATTAGCATCTAAATGTGCATAGATTTCTGTTTTATCTATATCGCTTCCGTTAGAAAAATCATTAGGGCTATCATCACTATCAACATCTCTAAAATTTGGTATCCCATCACCGTCGTCATCTATTGGTGTTGGGTATGCATTACCTGTTCCGTGGTCTAATCCATCTGCATCATCATCATTAGCATCAGCAGGACCCAAAATACCATCACCATCAAATTCATCGTTTAAAATCGGACTTCCAGAGCCGTCTAGAATATTTCTATCTAAACCATCTCCATTACCATCTCCATTTATATCTGTATCTCCTCTGTTATCATACTCTACTGTGTCAAAAATTCCGTCATTATCAGAATCTAAATCTAAATAATCTAATACGCCATCACCATCAGTATCATATATAGGATTTGTTAAATCTATTTGAGTCCCTACTGAACCTGAAAAACCGATATCTCCAGGGTTACGCCCTGAAGCATCTTGAGGATCATATAAATCTTGTACTCCATTATTATTTATATCTACCCACATATAAGCACCAGTATCGTTATTTACGGTTCCATCCTTATCATCATCTGTGAGTTGTAGTTCAATAACGTTTGGTACACCATCATCATCATTGTCTAAATCTATGGCGTCTTCAACACCATCTCCGTCTAAATCACATAGTGTTTGTAACACAAAAATATCATCAAGAGCTAAATCATTACCTAAACCACCTGGACTTTCATTAGTTAATCGTACTTTAAATTGTGTAAAGTTAGTATTGAATGTTGCACTTACATTTACCCAATCTCCGTTAACATAATCAGCTGTAGGAGCTATTGGCCCTGAAGATGATGATGTAATAACTGTTCCTGTAGGATCTAAAATTTCGATTAAGACTGAAGGTCTTTCTCTAGTTGCTATTCCTGGCGCATCAGCTCTATCTAAATTTATAGCTGAAAACCCATAAGTAATGTCTACACCAGCACTTACACCAGTAATAGTGGTTTCGTAAAAAATACCTGGATCAAAATCAGCATTAAACATTGCCATTCTACCATTTATATCATTAGGTGTATGGTCTAGACCTGGATACCAAAATTGATCTGCCCAAGAAGCTACTTCGCCATTTGGAGTATCATTAGTGCCATCGGCATCAGCAGCTCTGTAATATACAGTATATGCTCCATCATTCAGATTTATTGATCCACCACAAGCTCCCAACCCAATCCCATCTTCAAAACAGTATGTCGCACCAATAATTGTTCCTCTTGTTGTTCCTGATTGAAAATCTTCATTTAAAAAAACTACATCAGTTGTAGTTGCAACAGGATTAGCTACACAAGAGACTTGTTCTATAACATCTAGAAGACCATCATTATCATCATCTAAATCGATATTATCTGGGACACCATCATTATCCGTATCTGGGAATGTTTGTTCTCCGAAGCCTTCTATAGCAAAAGTGTATGGGTTTTCGTCAGCATCATCGCTAGTAATCGAAACTATAGCTGTTCTTGTACCTATAATTGGTGCTGTAGGGCTAAAAGCAATAGTAAAAGTTACTGAAACTGATGAGCCAATTATATTGGTTGACGGTTGGGCTGCCACGGAAAAATCTGCACTTCCAGTAATAGTTACTGGTGCTCCAAATAAATTTAAAGTTGTACCACCATTATTGGTAATAGTAAATGTTCTTGATGAAGGTATTGTACTATATATATCGTACACTCCAAAATCTGTATTGTTGTTAGTATTTGTTGTAACATCACCATCAACTATATTATTTCCGTTTGCAGTAATATCAATTTCTGCAGGAGCTGAAGGATCTATCTGTAGATTTACTAAATAATCTTCAAATTCTTCTGGTTGCCCTCCTGAATTTCCACAAGGTTGGTTTGAGGAATAATATCTTCTAGTACCCACTCTTAACGCTGTATTTCCATTTATCGCAGAAGTTGGTATCGTAATATTTTGTACCACAAAAGGTATAGCTTCTGTACCATTTGTGCTGTAGAGCATTTCACCTACATCATTAAAATCTGCATCTCCATTTAAATCTATATAAACCGTCCAACCCATAGTTTCTCCAGTAGAATTATTTA
Source organism: Jejuia sp. G7-7 (assembly GCF_055808955.1). Lineage (NCBI taxonomy): Bacteria > Pseudomonadati > Bacteroidota > Flavobacteriia > Flavobacteriales > Flavobacteriaceae > Jejuia > Jejuia sp. G7-7. The sequence continues at coordinate 1,143,928 of NZ_JBVVSZ010000002.1, read as the reverse complement.
CAGAAATTGAAATTGGATATGTACCGCCTTTATAATAGGTTATTGCTGGAACGGAGCCAGTAAAGTCGTTATAACCACTATTATCTCCAGAGGTATTATTAATTGTTGTTGCAGCCTCTCCGGTAGAAGAAACATTTGTTATATAATGAGTTCCATAGGAATTGCTAGTTGGTATACATATGCCAAAATTAACAGATACATTTACGGTACCAGTTGCGCAATCATTGTTTGAATCGCAAATATTATAAGTAAAGCTATCATTTCCTATAAAGTTTGCATTTGGGATATACTCAAAAACACCATCAGTAATCTCTGAGACTGTACCATTTGCTGGTGTAGTATTTATAGCATAATCATCTCCATCACTGCCATGAGAACTACCTATATTATCATTGCTACTAACATCAACTTGGTTTGCAACTCCAGCAGTACTATTTTTTTCAACTATTAAATTATCGTTATTAGCAACTGGATCGATTGGTGCGCCAAAATCTATCGTATAATCGTGTACTTCAGCACGTTCAATGTAACTACAACCATCTGCAGGTAATGAACTACCTCCACCACAACCAGAACAATAACCCGTTGCTATTCTAAGAGTGGCTAGTCCTGATACCCCTCCTGGAATAGTTATTGAGCCAGTACTAGTCTGAGAAGCTGTACCATTATTAGAATAAGCAGGATCATCGTATACTTGTACAAATGTACCACTCCCATAATCTATCCACATTCTTACTCTTAAATTTCCCCAAGTTTCTTTAAGGTGAGTTATTGAAAAATTATATGCCCCTCCTGGAGACATTTCTACTGTTAGACCAGTATTATCGGTATACATCTCTGGGTTGGTAGTATTGTCTCCTAGGTCAGTATAGTTTATTTCTGTTGGAGAATTGTCCCCTGCGATAGTAACATTCTCCATTGCAAAAGTATTCCATGACACCATTCCAGAAGGTGCACATTGAGCTACTAGTCTGTCAGAACAGAAAAAGGCTAGCATACAAAAAGCAACTATTAAATAATAGTGACGAGAGTTAAAGTAGGTTCTTTTCATTCAACAATTTAGATTTAGAAAAACACTAAACTCTTTTGAGGGCTATGAGCTTAACATCTTGACACTTAATCGTTATTTTTGAGCAATTCATCGACAAAAATTAAAAAAATTTACACTTATAAAAGAGAAAAACAAACTTTAACATTTGTTAATAAGTTTGAGTAGTTAGTGCGTAGTAGTAAAATTTATGAAAAAATTATTTTTTTTGAGAAAACGCACGTTTATTAAACACAATAAGCATTATAAAACCTGTACTGATAGCCATATCTGCAATATTAAAAACAGGTTCAAAAAAAGTAAAGAATTTACCACCATAAAAAGGCATCCACTCAGGCAGGTATCCCTTATATAACGGGAAGTATAGCATATCTACTACCTTGCCATGAAGTAAAGTGTCATAACCTCCTTCTTCGGGTAAAAAATCGGCTATTTGCATACTACTATCATTAAAAATCACACCATAAAATACAGAATCTATGATGTTTCCTAATGCACCTGCAAAAATTAATGCAACAGCAACGATTAATATTTTAGAACTTCGCTTTTTGGTGGCACTATAAAGCCAATAACCAATTCCAAAAATTGCAATGACTCTAAATGATGTTAAAAAAGTTTTAGCTGTTCTGTCTGAAATAAACGATACAAAATCGCTAATTCTTGTTCCCCATGCCATTCCTTCATTTTCGATAAAGTATATTTTAAACCAACTAAATACTTCAACACTATCATGAAGCACAAAATGTGTTTTAACATATATCTTACTTATTTGATCTATTAGTAGGATAACAATAATTAAAAGAATGGATTTTTTTAGAGACATTTATTTGATAAACTGCAGCTTTAGCAGTAATGACAGTAGTTTTTAAAAGAGAAACGTCTCGTTTTGAAGCGAGACGTTAACTATTTATTATAAATGCAATTTATTTCTGCATATTTTTAGCTTCAATGCTTAAAGTAGCATGTGGTACTAATTCCAAACGCTTTTTATTGATAAGTTTACCAGTTACACGACAAACCCCATAGCTTTTGTTTTCAATTCTAATTAACGCATTCTTTAAATCACGAATAAATTTTTCTTGACGAATTGCTAATTGCGAATTTGACTCTTTACTCATAACAGCACTACCCTCATCAAATGCTTTGAACGTTGGTGAAGTATCATCGGTACCATTATTATGATCGTTCATATACGCACTTTTTATCAATTCTAAATCGTGTTGTGCTTTTTCGATTTTTTCTTGGATTAGTGTTTTGAATTCTGCTAAATCACTATCTGGGTATCTTACTGTATTGTTTGAAGCCATAATGTTAATGTTTTGTAATAAATAATTTGGTATTTACATCATCAAAAGCAATTTCTATACCGTTATTTATTTGGTCAATAATTTCTAATTCTTCTGTTAATGTTTCTGTTTTTATATAGTCTATATTTGAGTCTACAGCTTGCTTAATCTGTTCGTCTCTTTGCAATTTTACATCAATTCTATCGGTTACTTCGAAACCAGAATCTTTTCTTAAATTCTGAATACGATTTACCAACTCTCTTGCGATACCTTCCTGTCTTAACTCATCGGAAATGGTTACATCTAAAGCAACTGTTAAAGCACCTTCGTTAGCAACTAACCAGCCTTCAATATCCTGAGAAGTAATCTCTACATCTTCGAGTCCTAAAGTAATATTTTTTCCATTAATTACAACGTCAAAAGTACCATTTTGCTCTATTTTGTTAATATCTTCAGCTGTAAAGTTGATTACAGCACCAGCAATGGCTTTCATATCTTTACCAAAGCGAGGCCCTAATGCTTTAAAATTCGGTTTTATTTTTTTAACCAAAATATCTGAAGCATCTTCAAGAAGTTCAATTTCTTTAACATTAACTTCGTGTTTGATTAAATTTGAAACTGCTAGAATCTCCTCTTTCTGTTGCTGATTTGAAATAGGAATCATGATTTTTTGCAATGGCTGGCGTACTTTTATCTTTTCTTTAGCTCTTAACGATAATACTAAAGATGATATTGTTTGAGCAGCTTCCATTTTGCGCTCTAAACTTTTATCAACATAAGTAGCATCAAAAACTGGAAATTCTGCTAAATGCACACTTTCAAAAGCTTCTTTTTGAGTTACAGCATTTAAATCTAAATACAGTTTATCCATAAAGAATGGTGCAATTGGCGCACCTAATTTAGCAATTGTTACCATACATGTGTAAAGTGTTTGGTATGCCGAGATTTTGTCGGTTTGGTAATCACCTTTCCAAAAACGTCTTCTACTTAAACGCACAAACCAATTACTTACGTAATCTTGTGTAAAATCTGATATTGCTCTTGTTGCTTTTGTAGGTTCGTAATCTGCATAATACGCATCAACCTTTTGAATTAAAGTATGTAATTCTGATAAAATCCAACGGTCTAATTCTGGTCTATCTTTAATAGCAATATCAACTTCAGCATAACTAAATTTGTCTAAATTAGTATATAAACTAAAGAAAGAGTAAGTATTGTAAAGTGTTCCAAAAAATTTTCGTTTTACTTCTTCTATACCCTCTAAATCGAATTTTAAATTATCCCAAGGATTTGCATTAGAAATCATGTACCAACGCGTAGCATCAGCTCCATAAGTTCCTAAAGTATCAAAAGGGTCTACAGCATTTCCTAAACGTTTGGACATTTTTTGTCCGTTTTTATCTAACACCAATCCGTTAGATACTACGTTTTTATAAGCGATAGAATCGAACACCATTGTTCCAATGGCATGCAATGTATAAAACCATCCACGAGTTTGATCAACACCTTCTGCAATAAAGTTTGCCGGAAATGTTGTGCCTTTATCAATTAAATCAGAATTTTCAAATGGGTAATGCCATTGTGCATAAGGCATAGACCCTGAATCGAACCACACATCAATTAAATCACTTTCGCGGAACATTTTTTGTCCTGTTGGTGAAACTAACACAATCTCATCAACAATGTTTTTATGTAAATCTAAAGTAGCGTAGTTTTCTTCGGAATTGTTTCCTACTTCAAAATCTGCAAAAATATCTTTGGCTAAAACTCCTGCTTCAACAGCTTTTGCCATTTCAGATTTTAATTCTTCAACTGAACCGATACAGATTTCCTCTTTACCATCTTCTGTTCTCCAAATTGGTAATGGAATCCCCCAATATCTTGAACGTGATAAATTCCAGTCATTTGCATTTGCTAACCAGTTACCAAATCTGCCTTCACCTGTACTTTTAGGCTTCCAGTTTATGGTTTTGTTTAGCTCATGCATTCTCTCTTTCACATTAGTTACTTTGATGAACCAAGAATCTAATGGGTAATATAATATTGGTTTATCTGTACGCCAGCAATTTGGGTAACTGTGTTTGTATTTTTCAACCTTAAAGGCTTTATTTTCTTCTTTTAATTTGATGGCAATTTCTACATCAACAGAACGCTCTGGAGCTCTACCATCATCATAATATTCGTTCTTTACATATTTACCAGCAAACTCACTAACTTCCGGACGAAAACGACCTTGTAAATCTACAAGCGGCACTAAATTATCATTTTCATCTTTAACCAACATTGGCGGCACTTCTGGAGTTGCTTGTTTTGCAACTAAAGCATCGTCTGCTCCAAAGGTTGGTGCTGTGTGTACAATTCCTGTACCGTCTTCGGTAGTTACAAAATCTCCAGAAATCACTCTAAAAGCGTTTTCTGGATTATCGTTTGGCAAAACATATGGTAATAATTGCTCATAACTAATACCTACTAAATCTTTCCCGACGAATTCTTTAACTACATAAAACGGAATCTTTTTATCGCCAGATTTATAGCTTAACAATTCTGATTTTTCTTCAACTTGATTGAACTTTCCAGAAAACTGATAGTTGACAAGTTTCTTAGCTAAAACTACTTTTATAGGCTCAAAAGTGTATTGATTATACGTTTCAACTAAAACATACTCAATTTTAGGTCCAACAGTTAAGGCTGTATTACTAGGTAATGTCCAAGGTGTAGTTGTCCAAGCTAAAAAATGAATATTTCCTTCGTTTTGTAAAAACTCCGGAAGCGATTCTACTTTTGCTTTAAACTGAGCAACAACGGTTGTATCAGTAACATCTTGATATGTTCCTGGTTGATTCAATTCATGAGAACTTAAACCAGTTCCTGCTTTTGGTGAATAAGGTTGGATGGTATACCCTTTGTATAATAAATTTTTATTGTAAATCTGTTTTAACAACCACCAAACAGATTCCATATATTTCGGTTCATAGGTAATGTATGGATCGTCCATATCTACCCAATAGCCCATTTTTTCGGTAAGGTTATTCCACACATCTGTATAGCGCATTACAGCTTTTCTGCAGGCAGCATTATAATCTTCAACAGAAATGGTTTTACCTATGTCTTCTTTTGTAATGCCTAATTCTTTTTCAACACCTAACTCAATTGGCAAACCATGAGTATCCCAACCAGCTTTACGCTTTACCTGATACCCTTTCATGGTTTTATAACGTGGAAAAATATCCTTAATAGCACGTGCTAAAACGTGATGTACTCCTGGAAGTCCATTTGCAGATGGTGGGCCTTCGTAAAACACATAAGGTTCATTACCTTCTCTTGTGGATACACTTTTTTCAAAAATGTTGTTTTCTTGCCAATATTGTAGTATTTCATTAGCTACATTTGGTAAGTCAAGTCCTTTATATTCAGGAAATTTCGCGCTCATTTACTCTTAAATCTTATAAGTTCGCGAATTTAATGAATAATTGGTAAATCTTTAATTTTTAAAATAAAAAAAGCCAAAACAAATGTTTTGGCTTTTTCATCTTAGGTTGGTTATTTGGTTTAAATTAATTTATAATTAACTTTTTAGTAATAACTTTACTTGTGTTTGTTCTAAAACATGCTATGTAAGTACCTGTTGCTACATTTGATAGTTTTATGCCTTTATCTAAGGCTGATTTTGATACATTATTCAACTCCATTACAGACTGCCCTGTCATACTAAACAATGTGAATTTCTCAACCTCTCCTAGTAGTTTCTTAGCAAAAATCATATGGCTTCCTTTGTGATAATAGATAAAGTTTTCATCTGTTTTGATTTCTTCTGTACTTAATATACTGGCTTCTGATTGGAATACTATTTCTAATCGGTTATTGAACTTGCCTTGTTCTGATGAAAATCTGTAAGGTTGTTTATTGGTTAAATCAAAATACTCGCCTGTTAAATTATCTCGTAAATATATTTCTTGATCTTCTTCTATATCCAACAATTCTGAAATTTTAATTTCAAATGTATTATCGCCTGATGATTTAAAATTTAAGGACACTACTTTATCCTCTGAAATAGGACCGTAGGCTTGCATGTTCATGTTTTTACCTTCTAAATTCAAGTTTAAATCGTTGTTGTTTGATTCTACACACTCGGCATCATAACCATAATCAAAAGCATCTGAAGTTGCTTCACTAAACCCTAAAAGCAATTCACGTTTAACTTCTGGCCCTACAACTGTATTAAACTCTAAACGGATTTTTTGAATAGTGTTTGAAGTATTTCCTTTTGAAGCTGTTCCTTTAGATTTTTTGTTTGTACTGCCTTTAAAAAATGTTGAACCATTGTTATATGTTCCATCTGCATCTGCTTCTTTGATAAAAATCCGTTGACCGTTGTTAAACTCTACATTGCCATCAGCTATTACTTCTACTATAAAACCCTGACCTACTGGCAAGTATCTTGACGGTATTGCTGTTCCTATTTCTCCGCCTGTGGTTTCGCCTTTAAGACCTACAAACTGTCGAGCTCTTACGCCGCCCATCTTATTGACTTGAGCATAACCTCCATTGTAATCTCTTAAGTTATGCGATGCGCCACTCCATTGTTGCCAAAGTTGAAGTGTACCATCTATTATTCCTGCATTATCATCTATAAATGCATGAACATCAATAGCTGATGGATATGGGTTCCCTAATAAAAATTCCGTTTTAGATACTTCTGCTACTGATCCAGGTCCACCTTTATCTTCTACCTCTACTAGAATTGTACCGTTGTTGGGCTTGCCTTCAAAAATATATTGTTGTGATGCACTTGATACTCCTGTTCCCTTTTGAGTATAACCCATACCTGGAGGGAGATCCCATGAAGTACCTATTTGAATCCAATCCCAATAACTAAGACCATTTATATATACAAACAACCAATAACTACTTATATTTCCATTTGATGTATAATCTGATGTAAACTGACAGTTAAATCCAGATTCATCCTTAATCATATCTAAGTTAAACGTCGAATTATTAGCGTTATTTGTTGCCGCGTTATTATCCGTTAAACTTGTTGCTCCTAGAGCACCAACTGGAAACCCCCAATAGTTGTACCAATAAGAACTTGAAGCGCCTTCTTGTCTTCTTAGTATTTTTCCTGTTGATGAGGTTACCAAATCACTATATTCAGTCTGTACTAATTGTGAATCGTTCATTAAATCTAATGTGCCGTTTAATTCTAAATACCAGCTATTCTTAACCTGATTATCTCCGTTTACAGTTAGAGTACTTCCTGAATCTACTATCAATCCCTGTGTTTTTAGTGATGAATTTAAATTCATATCATGGCTTACTTGTACTATTGAGTATCCTGAATTGTTAAGTTCACTCATATTCCATGCAGCACCAGAAACCCAGTTTCCTGAACTTTCCCAACTACCTGAACTTGATGTTCTATATGGCATTGGTGCAGTTTGTCCTTGTACTGTTAATATATTATGTAATTCAGCTGTATGTCCTTTTGATGAAAAATCATCCGTAGTTGAATTTATAATATTGGTCATGGGATAATAGCCTTGCAGATTTGACCATGACACAGTAGCATTGCTTGTATCGTCTTTTACGGGTTTAGGGACAATTTTACCTGAGACAACTCCAGAATCATTAGTAATTTCTTGATACACAATTTTTTGTACTTGAGTGCTAGTTAGTGCCGTATCAAAAATACGTACTTCATCAATATCACCCTTTAAATATTCTGTATTGGATGATGCATTTTTACCAATCGTAAAAGCATTTGCTGATGCAGAAATACTAGAACTTAATGCTGCGTGGTTGGCACTAGTTCTATAATTTCCATTCATATAAATCTTTAACTTATTTGAAGGCAAAGCAGAATCGAACACAACTGTAATATGCGTCCAAACATCTTTTATAAGAGCATCCGAACTGGTAAGAGTCATTGAATATCCGTTAAGTTTTATCATGGGCTCTCGTGATGAATTTATTACAATTTGAAAATCACCTTGACTCATAATACTACCTGTACCAGAAAAAGCAGAATCTAATCTTACCCATGCCATGGATGTCATTTGAGTAAATCCACTTAAATCTAAATCACTATCTACATAATCATCTACACCATCAAAATCTATAGTTGCTGATGGTGGAGGATTAAGATTAAACACATCCCTATAATCCAAATCTCCACCTGAAATCAAATCACCATCTGTATCAGGTAATATTGATAAATCTGAAGGATTATTTATTTCATCATTAACATCATAACCATCATTGAGGTTGCCTCCTTCAAATGTATTATCCAATCCGTCGCTATCAGTATCAACATTTAAGATGGTATTTGCCATACCATTTTCTTCAATATCTGGAGTAGTGTCATTGTCACTATCTAAATCTATATAATCATATACCCCATCACCATCAGTATCAGTAAGCGCTAAACCTGTACCATAATTATTGTAGATACCTGTTGAAACATCTATTGTCAAGGATGGAGCAACATATCCTGTTGTGGTTTGAGCCTCAACATTATCTGGTATACCATCGTTGTCAGCGTCAATATCTAAAAAATCAGCATTTCCTAAACCATCTGTATTTCCAGGTGTATTGCCTGTACCTGCCGAACTTGGAATTCCGTTTGTTGTGACAGTATTTCCTATAGCTCCATCTGCAGTACTATTATTATCAATATCAGTTCCTCCAGATTCTCTAACATCAGTTATACCATCATTATCACTATCTAAATCAAAATGATTTGGAATTCCATCGGAATCAGCATCTAAATTTAAACACACACCATATGCATTTAACGTACAATAATCTGCATCTTTATAATTTTGAATACCATCCATATCTGCATCTGCAGAAGGATCAATACCTCCAGACTCATCAGTATCCTTAATACCATCATTATCATCATCTAAATCATCTACATCACTATACCCATCTTCATCAAAATCATCTAGCGTAAAAATAATTAGTTTTCCATCGGCATGATCTGAACTAGAACCTGTTAACTGAGCCTTAGTAATTAAAGAACCATTTGGAGCTATATCATCAAGATAAAATAGTGCTATACCAAGTGTTCCCTTATTCTCAACAACTCTATCGCTTAACCAATAATCTGAATTTGTATTTGGCGGATTAATAGCTCCTGGAGTTCCGATACCATTGGGACCAATTTTTCCTGTGCCACCAAATCCATATTGTGTAGAGGTTTTATTTATAAATGTTTCTCCAAGTGATTGCTCAGTACCACCACCTGCAGGAATTCCGAATAGCTCCAAATGCAAACAGTTATTTGCATTTCTTTCAGTAACAGCAATAACACCACTTGAGGTAGCTAAAATACCTGTTCCGTAAGTTAGGGTTTGCCTTTGTGCATTAGTTGTAGATTCAGTTGTATAATTATCACAGATATTAGCACCATTTGCACCAGAACCAAAATAATGATTCAAATTTAAATCTTGAAAAGCTATTAATGCTGAAGCATTCCATGTGCCACTTGCACTTGTAGTTTCTATATTAGTACCGTTATTTGATATTTTATTTTGTCCATGACCATCTGGTCCTAACTGGGTTAATTGATACCCTATTGGAAATCCGAAATTTAAATATACAATTCCATTTACTGTAACACTTTTAATTGTAGCAGATTGATTTGCTGCGGTTTGAGTATCGCTCCATTGAAATGTTACACCAGATTGAATACTTGGCGCATTAGTTTGAGCAATTGCTTTTACAAAAAAGAGATATCAAGAATACACCTAACAGTAATTTTATTCTCATAATTAATAGATTTGGGTAAATCGAATTAATTTATATAAACAAATTTTAATACTTCATTATTTATTTCATGTAATATTTTGAACATGAAAAACTTATTACAATAAAAAACATTGAAACTAAACTTGAGGGAAGAATATTTCAACTTAAATAACCATAAAATATTATGGTTCGAATTAAGTATAAACACAAAACTAGGTGAAAAATACGATAAAAACAATTAAAAACACGATGAATAGCCTTTTTTAATCGATAAAATGAATTATTCGACTCGTTTTACCTAATTCATCAGATTAAATTAATTTACAATTAACTTTTTAGTAATAACTTTACTTGTGTTTGTTCTAAAACATGCTATGTAAGTACCTGTTGCTACATTTGATAGTTTTATGCCTTTATCTAAGGCTGATTTTGATACATTATTCAACTCCATTACAGACTGCCCTGTCATACTAAACAATGTGAATTTCTCAACCTCTCCTAGTAGTTTCTTAGCAAAAATCATATGGCTTCCTTTGTGATAATAGATAAAGTTTTCATCTGTTTTGATTTCTTCTGTACTTAATATACTGGCTTCTGATTGGAATACTATTTCTAATCGGTTATTGAACTTGCCTTGTTCTGATGAAAATCTGTAAGGTTGTTTATTGGTTAAATCAAAATACTCGCCTGTTAAATTATCTCGTAAATATATTTCTTGATCTTCTTCTATATCCAACAATTCTGAAATTTTAATTTCAAATGTATTATCGCCTGATGATTTAAAATTTAAGGACACTACTTTATCCTCTGAAATAGGACCGTAGGCTTGCATGTTCATGTTTTTACCTTCTAAATTCAAGTTTAAATCGTTGTTGTTTGATTCTACACACTCGGCATCATAACCATAATCAAAAGCATCTGAAGTTGCTTCACTAAACCCTAAAAGCAATTCACGTTTAACTTCTGGCCCTACAACTGTATTAAACTCTAAACGGATTTTTTGAATAGTGTTTGAAGTATTTCCTTTTGAAGCTGTTCCTTTAGATTTTTTGTTTGTACTGCCTTTAAAAAATGTTGAACCATTGTTATATGTTCCATCTGCATCTGCTTCTTTGATAAAAATCCGTTGACCGTTGTTAAACTCTACATTGCCATCAGCTATTACTTCTACTATAAAACCCTGACCTACTGGCAAGTATCTTGACGGTATTGCTGTTCCTATTTCTCCGCCTGTGGTTTCGCCTTTAAGACCTACAAACTGTCGAGCTCTTACGCCGCCCATCTTATTGACTTGAGCATAACCTCCATTGTAATCTCTTAAGTTATGCGATGCGCCACTCCATTGTTGCCAAAGTTGAAGTGTACCATCTATTATTCCTGCATTATCATCTATAAATGCATGAACATCAATAGCTGATGGATATGGGTTCCCTAATAAAAATTCCGTTTTAGATACTTCTGCTACTGATCCAGGTCCACCTTTATCTTCTACCTCTACTAGAATTGTACCGTTGTTGGGCTTGCCTTCAAAAATATATTGTTGTGATGCACTTGATACTCCTGTTCCCTTTTGAGTATAACCCATACCTGGAGGGAGATCCCATGAAGTACCTATTTGAATCCAATCCCAATAACTAAGACCATTTATATATACAAACAACCAATAACTACTTATATTTCCATTTGATGTATAATCTGATGTAAACTGACAGTTAAATCCAGATTCATCCTTAATCATATCTAAGTTAAACGTCGAATTATTAGCGTTATTTGTTGCCGCGTTATTATCCGTTAAACTTGTTGCTCCTAGAGCACCAACTGGAAACCCCCAATAGTTGTACCAATAAGAACTTGAAGCGCCTTCTTGTCTTCTTAGTATTTTTCCTGTTGATGAGGTTACCAAATCACTATATTCAGTCTGTACTAATTGTGAATCGTTCATTAAATCTAATGTGCCGTTTAATTCTAAATACCAGCTATTCTTAACCTGATTATCTCCGTTTACAGTTAGAGTACTTCCTGAATCTACTATCAATCCAAGATTAGTAATAGAATTCTCTATGCTTATGTCATCTACTATATTCACAATACAATGGTTCTTATTTGTAGCTATGTCATGTATATCCCAAACATCTCCATGTAACCAAGTTGATTTATTAGTCCAATCACCATCATTTATCGATTGATAAGGCATTGGAGCTGTTTGATCTTGAATAGTCTTGATGTTATGAAGCTTTAAGTCATTACTGCTAGCTGAATAGTCATTTGTGAAATCATTAGCTATATCCGTCATCGGATAATAACCTTTTAAATCACTCCATGAGACTTTTGAAGAAGAATTAAAATCTTCAATATCTTTAGGTATCACTTTTCCTCTTACAAAATTTGAGTTATTCTCAATTTCTTGATATACCATTTTTTGAATTTGATCCTCTGTTAAAGCCGAATCAAAAACACGTACTTCATCAATATCACCATTAAAATGCCCAAAACCAGCAAGACTTGTATTGGTAGGATACCTCCCTATGGTAAATTCTCTTGTTGAATAAATATGTGGACTACCATCAAAATTTTTAGTTATTAATTGTGAATTTAATTTAGCATCAGTTGTAGTACCTACCAGTTCTCCATTAAGATATAATTTAATCGTTTGATCTGAAGCCTTGAACACTCCTGTAACATGATACCATAAATCATTTTGAAGGCTTATGTTCAACAAAGGGTCAGGTTGAACCTGAATATTATTTGAAGGATAATTACTTGAAGATGTAACTTGGCTTTGAGCAATTACTGCAAAAGCTGGTGTTCTTCCTGCATTTAAAAACAACCTCATACTTTCTTGACCAGCTATGCTATATATATTCGGGAGAGTTGCCCCCGTAGGGCCTTCAATTTTTATCCAACCCATAATTGTTCCCTCTGTCCAGTTGGTTATAAAAGGGGTAGTGTCCAGATAATCATCTACACCATCAAAATCTATTGTTGCTGAAATCGGTCCAGTAAGAGGAACCACATTACTAAAAGCTAACTCCCACCTATCGTTTACAGAATTTGTAGTACCTGAAGCACTCATACTTATTTCAAAAGTAACGGTATTAAAAACTCCATTAAGTCTAATACTACCTGAAGCAGTACCATCAGTTGGTGGACCACATTCTGATGGCAAACTAGAATAAGTTTGTCCAGACTGCCTTAGTACTGTAGTGCTAGTTGAAACAAAATGCACATTGTTTTCTGATAATTCTGTAAAAGTAACTCCAGGTGTTATAACTTTTATTAAAGATGATGAGGTTAAGTTATTTACAATACCACCTCCTAGTCTATCTAAATTTAATACTGGATCAATTACATATTTATCAAAGCTAAACGTAATTTGAGCAGTATTTGGAAAAGTGTGTCTTACGCTTAATGACGGATTACCTCCAATTGATGGCTCACTATAAGCACCTGCACATCCCATAGTATCATAGGTTACAAAATCATTTAAGGTATATCCTGTTCCTGAACCATAATTTGTTGCAGAAGCAACAATATTTACTGTTCCCGCAGTAGCGCTCCAAGTTGTAGAAGCACCGCTTCCTGAAGCAGTCCATACTCCAGAATTTTGTGCAATTGAAAAATTACATATTAAAAAAACAAAAAGTATATAAAAAAGTAACTTTGTTTTCATATTTAATAGATTTAGGTAAATCAAAATTATAAACAGGCTAGATACTTTTCTTGATAAAAACCAAAATCGATGAAATATAATTTCACTTTACAGTATCAAAACTGTATTGAAATGAAACTTGAGGGAAGAAAACTTCAATACTGACAACATATCTAAAATGATGCCCCATTAAATAACGAAACAAAATTAATTTAAATAATCGATAAAACCAATTAATTCATCGATAAAATACAAAACAATTAGACGAAACGTTATTTTTTGTAAGATTATAGAACTTTATTTACTTCAGAATTAAAAGAGTTAATTACCTAAGAGAACTTGTTTTTTGAAATATTATTTAGATTTTATTTCTGCACAGAAGTCATTATAATAATAAACCATTTCTGGCACGGTTTGAATGTTATATTCTTTGGAATTAATTCTATTAATAACTCCATCGCAACCTTTGAAAAATATCTTAGCTGTTTTTTTAAAATTTATAACTTTATTAAAATTTATTGCTAGTTTATCTGTTTTCTTTTTAACAAAATATGAAAACGATGTTTCCCAATATCCACCTTGTTTTGGATCAAAATCAAAACCATAAGTAACAAATCTTTTATTGACTACGACATACATATTTACTTCTCCGTTTTCAACCAACTCTAGTAGTATTGGAGCGGTTGTTTTACGCACTTTTACATATTCAAAATAAAAATTTTCGTTACCAATATGAAATGTAATTCCTTTTACCATTAAACTTGTCCATACATAAGGATCTCCACTTTCAGACGCTTTGAATTTAATCTTAAATACTTTTAAAAATTTAACAATCTTACCATAACCCTTAATAGAGGTCCCATCTAAAAAATGAATGGTTGCTTTTTCATATTTCTCAAAAACCTCCAACTGTTTTCCAGTATTTGTTGCATTAACTGAATAAAACGCAAATAGGAATAAAACCAAAATGAATACCTTCTTTTTCATTCTAAACAATTAAATCTACTAAATCTTCAATTTTAGAAATCAGCTGAATCTTGATGGTAGTATTTTTAAGTGATATTTTATTGTATTTAGACACAAAAATAGTTGAAAACCCTAATTTTTCAGCTTCTAAAATACGTTGTTCTACACGTTGAACTGGTCTTATCTCTCCAGATAATCCAACCTCAGCAGCAAAACAAAAATCGTTTTGTAAAGCTTCATCTTCATTCGATGATAAAATTGCAGCTACTACAGCTAAATCTATCGCAGGGTCATCAACAGTAATGCCTCCCGTAATATTTAAAAATACATCTTTTGCACCCAATCTAAAACCAGCTCTTTTTTCTAAAACTGCCAAAAGCATATTTAATCGTTTTGCATTAAAACCTGTAGCACTTCGTTGCGGTGTTCCATAAACTGCAGTACTTACCAATGCCTGAACCTCAATCATTAAAGGGCGCATACCTTCTAAAGTAGCAGCAATTGCATTTCCAGAAAGCTCTTCATCCTTTTTAGAAATTAAAATTTCTGAAGGGTTAGAAACTTCACGCAACCCAGAGCCTTGCATTTCGTAAATCCCTAGTTCGTGTGTAGACCCAAAACGGTTTTTATGCGCTCTTAATATTCTAAATACATGGTTCCTATCGCCTTCAAATTGAAGTACGGTATCTACCATATGCTCTAAAATCTTTGGTCCTGCAATATTTCCATCTTTGGTAATGTGCCCAATAAGAATAACTGGAGTAGCAGTTTCTTTTGCAAACTTTATCAACTCTGTAGTACACTCTTTTATTTGAGAAATACTTCCAGACGACGACTCAATATAATCACTATGCAATGTTTGAATAGAATCTACGATAACAATATCTGGTTCTAAAGCCTCTATTTGCTTAAATATATTCTGAGTTTTAGTTTCAGTAAGAATATAACAGTTGTTGTTCTCAGGGTTAATACGTTCTGCCCGCATTTTTATTTGTTTCTGGCTTTCCTCACCTGAAACATATAAGGTTTTATAGGGTAATTTTAATGAAATTTGAAGCAGTAAAGTACTCTTACCAATTCCTGGTTCTCCACCTAAAAGTGTTAAAGACCCTGGAACAATTCCTCCGCCTAAAACACGATTAAATTCTTCATCTAAACTATTAAGTCGTGCCTCTTCAGAAGTATCAATATCTTTAATTTGTAAAGGTTTTGAAACTCTTTTATTGGATTATTAGAAGGTGTTTTCCAATCACTTTTTTCAGGCTTTTGCATTACTTCTTCTGCAATGGTATTCCATTCTTTACAAGCGTTACATTGTCCTTGCCATTTCCCGTATTGGGTGCCACAATTTTGACAAAAAAATGTTGTTTTTACTTTAGCCATGAATTAATATCCAAAATCTTCTTTGATAGCATCTGCCAACTCTAAAACCATATCTTTTGTAATACCGGCAATTTCATCTAAAGTATATCCAGATTGATAAGTACGCATTGCTTTTTTAGGTTCGCCACCTTCTTCGTAAAACTTACCCAAATAATAGTTACCTAATAACGTTTTTGGATAATGCTTTCTAGCAAGTTTTCCTAATGGCTCATAATATTCAAACATTTGATTTTTTTCAATTGCTGCCGAAATAGCCTTAAAATCATTAATAAGAATCGTCTTTTCAATTCCAAATAAATCCTTTATAGCTTGATATTTTTCTTCTAGATAAACTACAGGCGAAATTTCTAGTTCTAAAATTTCTTCCTTGTATTCTTTCTTACTGATAGGCTGAAACACTTTAAACATATTTTGAAGCGCATTAGGAATGGCATGTGCAGGTCCGGAATAATGTGATGCATTATCAAAACTGTTAAAGTTATAAGATAAATTTTCGTTTTCAAGAGCAGCTATATCTGTGTTTAATGCATTTGACATTTGCTTTATAGATGAATTATCAGCAGTTGTATTTGCCAAATAATAAAACAATTTAGATTCCATCTTACCTAAACTCTCTGGAATATATTCTAACATTTGAGGTGCTAACTCTGGACTAACAACTATATAACCTTGAAATACTGGTTTTGATTTTAATAAGTAATAATTAATAAAATTAGCAGTTTCACCGTGACCTACTGCTACTCTAAAATTAGCAGTTCTATAAGTTGTATCTATGTAAGGTAAAAGTTCCATACCAATAAACTCAAAAAAACTAGCTCCTGTTTCAACTGGTAATGAATTTTGTTCGGAATACATACAATCATCATAGCGTTTATCTATTTGATTTACTCCAACTACAATAGCCTCAGGCATATCTTCCCAATAGGCATAGTAATCTACATTTCCTGCAACAGCTTCGAACAAATAATCCCCATCTAAAACGATAAATACTGGATATCTTTTTTCTTCATCTGAATTATAACCTCTTGGTAATTGAATTTTTATTTGACGTTCTTCTCCCAATTTAGAAGAATCGAAATTTTCATACTTTACTTGAGCATTTAAACATATTGAAGTTAACAGAAAAACAAATCCTGCAAATATAGTTTTCATAACAATAAAACTTTAAAATTATAATCTTGACAAGGTATAAAATAAGCTACAACAATTCAAAAAGATGAGCTTTGAAATCTATTTAGATCTTTTCTTGTTGAAAAGAGGTAGATATATAAGAGATAAGCCACCAAAAATGACAATTAGTATGGTTTGCGATGACCAAATTATCCAACCAAAAGCACGACTAGGATCTTCTGGTAAAAAAAACAAAGAGGTAAATACTAAAACAATAGCTTCAGGATAAGAACCTATACCACCATTGGTAGCTGCAATACTAAAACTTGCAGCGATAAATCCTATTAAAATAGCAGCAAAAGGTATATCATGCATTTCGTCTAATGAAAAAGATGTTACATAAAACATGAGTACATACATTCCCCAAATAAAGAGTGTATGAAATATAAAGGCCCATTTCTTTTTCATCTTGAAAATACTAAGAACACCTTCTACTAAACCATTTACAAAGTTTTTTATCTTTAAAGCAATTTTAGAATTACTTCGTTTTATGAATATAAAAAAATACGATTAAAATAATTACCCCAGCTAAAGCAAGTCCTATTTTAGTAGGATTAAATTTATCTATTAAAAAACTATAAATAAAATCGAACTGTAAAAAAAGTGTTACGGTTATAATCCCTAACATTACTATCATATCTGCAATACGTTCGGCTACTATAGTACCAAAACCTTTTTCGAAAGGCACACCTTCATAATTAGTTAAAATTGAAGCTCTAGCAACTTCTCCAGCCCTAGGAATAGTATAATTAATTAAATAAGTGGCAAAAACAGCCATAATACTGTTGCCTAATTTAATATTATAGCCCATTGGTTCTAACTGAAATTGCCAGCGATAAGCTCTTGATAAATGACTTAGTAATCCAAAAAACATACCCAAAGCAACCCAAGTGTAATCGGCTTTTTTAAAGTAAGACAATAGCTCTTCTATAGAAATTTGAGACAACGAATACCAAACCAAAAAAACTCCCAATGCTAGTGGGAGTGTAATTTTAAGTATTTTTTTATGTTGGAATTCAAACGTTTAGTTTAACAAGTTTGTGGCTTCATCTGGAAATACTAAAGAAGGTTTAAAAATTTTTGCTTCTTCAATATCCATAAATGCATAAGTGATTAAAATTAAAGTATCTCCAACCGAAACTTTTCTAGCTGCAGCACCATTTAACGTGATTTCTCCACTTTTGCGGGGTCCAGGAATGCAATAGGTCTCTAAGCGTTCTCCATTGTCGTTATTCACAATTTGAACTTTTTCCCCTTGAATAATATTAGCAGCTTCCATTAAGTCTTCATCAATAGTGATACTACCAATATAATTGAGCTCAGCGCCTGTGCACTTCACTCTATGAATTTTAGATTTTACTACTTGAATTTGCATGTGCAAAGATAATTAATTTAATGCGATATTATCAATTAGTCTTATATCGCCAGCATACACCGCTATAAAAGCTCTGTATGTTTTTTTGTTTGATTTGCGTTTTACTGGTTTTAAGGTCTCAATATCAGAAATTATGAAATATTCTAATTCTAACAAATCATGATTTTTAAACTGATTCTCAACCCATTCCGTAACTTTATTAGCACTTTTTGTGCCAAAATATGCTTTGGCAGTTTTTAATGTTTTATAGATAAAAGGTGCTGCCTGTTTGTACTCAGGTTTTAATCTGGTATTTCGAGAACTCATGGCTAAACCATTGGCCTCTCTATGTATTTTACATCCAACTACTTTTACTGGAATATGATATTTTTCAACTAATTTTTTAATGATTTGTAATTGCTGAAAATCCTTTTCGCCAAAATAAGCATTGTGAGGTTTAACAATTTCAAAAAAGCGTTTCACAATTGTGCCTACACCATCAAAATGCCCGTGTCTAAATCTGCCTTCCATTTCAAACTCTAAGCCATCAAAACTAAATGTTTCAGAAACGGTATTTCCTTCATAAATATCATCAACTGTAGGCGCATATACTATTATAGCATCCTTACTAACTGTTTTCAACAAAGCAACATCATCCTCTAAAGTTCTGGGATATTTCTTTAAATCATCTTTATTATCAAATTGGGTGGGGTTAACAAAAATACTTACCACAACCACATCGTTATCCTCAAGCGCTTTTATTACCAATTGTAAATGACCTTGGTGCAATGCTCCCATAGTTGGCACCATCCCAATAGATAAATTTTGAGATTTTAATCCATCAATTGCATTACTAATCTTATTTTTTTCTGTGTAAATGACCACGTTTTAATAAAAATTTAACGGGTGCAAACTTAAGATTTTACGGGGACTTTGCATAAAATTTTGTACTTTTGCGTGTTTTTATTTTTGAATCTTCAAAAGCAAACTATATATGAAAGATAAGAGGATATTGTATGTATCATCTGAAGTAGTGCCTTATTTACCTGAAACCGAAATTTCTTCAATGTCATTTGAAGCTCCTAGATTGGTCAACCAACAAGGAGGTCAAATACGTATTTTTATGCCTCGGTATGGCAATATTAATGAAAGAAGGCATCAATTGCATGAGGTAATTAGATTATCGGGTATCAATTTAGTAATTAATGATTTAGATATGCCATTAATTATTAAAGTAGCTTCAATACCTAAAGAAAGAATTCAAGTTTACTTTATTGATAATGACGAGTATTTTAAAAGAAAAGCAACATTGTCTGATGAAAATGGCGAGCTTTTTTCTGATAATGACGAACGTGCTATCTTTTTTGCAAAAGGGGTTATTGAAACAGTTAAGAAATTAAATTGGGCTCCAGATATTATTCATGTTCATGGATGGTTAGCCGCATTATTACCTTTATACTTAAAGGAATATTACAAAGATGAACCTTTATTTAACGAAAGTAAAATAGTTACTTCTGTATACAATCAAAGTTTTAACAATACGTTAAACAAAGATATGGTCAATAAGATTAAATT
Organism: Jejuia sp. G7-7; assembly: GCF_055808955.1. NCBI lineage: Bacteria > Pseudomonadati > Bacteroidota > Flavobacteriia > Flavobacteriales > Flavobacteriaceae > Jejuia > Jejuia sp. G7-7. The sequence goes on along the minus strand of NZ_JBVVSZ010000002.1, from coordinate 1,123,745 downwards.
TGACAATATAAATGGAGAAGCTATTAAATCATTAGAAGAACCTACATACAATAATTTAATGAAAATCGCTGTAGATTATTCTGATGCTTTAATAATTGGCTCTCAAGAATTACCCGAAAATTTAGAAAATTATATTAAAGATTCTGAAAAACCCGTTTTAGAATATAAAAGTAAAGATGAATTTGGTGAAGCCTACACTCAGTTTTTTAATACTGAAGTTTTAAGTTAAGTGCCCTCTCAATCATCCTATTTATTTTATGAAGAATACATTTAACGCCCTTAAATACGCCTGTACATTATTACTTTTATTGCAAGTTTTCATAGCTTGTGATAAAGATTATAGTTCTATTGAAAGTGATGTTCTTGGAGAAGACAACTTTAATTTTGATGCTTCCAAAGATGTAATCCCAATTCTTGTTTACAACAAAAACTTAAAAGCACAACAAATAAATGGTACTGGTGCTAACTTATTAGGATTCCATAACGATCCTGATTATGGCACAACTACAGCTAGTATTATTACTCAAATTCTACCTTCTAGTTTCTCAAATATAGATTTTGGAGAGGAAGTAAAAATAGAATCTGTAATTTTAACCATACCTTATTTTAGTACTCAAACTGGAGTTGATGGAGAAAAACCCATTTACAGGCTGGATTCACTTTTTGTTGAAGATAATAACCCTGATAAAATTAGCCCTATAAAATTATCTATCCATCAGAATACTTATTTCTTAAGAGAATTTAATCCTGATAGTCCTGACGGATCTGCTCAAAATTATTTTTCTAAAGCCGACGGTACTATCAATACTACTGATAATTTCGCAGTTACCGAAAGTGCAACAATTAATTTTGATGAGAAGATAGGTCACACATTTATACAAGACTCAATCTTTACCATAAGTAGCGAACCAAGGTCTACGAAAAATGGAACAGGTGATGATACAGTTACAACTTATAATACACCTGCCATTGTATTAAACTTAGCTGTAGGTGAAACTAATAAAGCTTTCTGGAAAACTTTAATTATTGATGAACAAGGCAACCCTACATTAAGTAATGCCAATAATTTCAGAAATCATTTTAGAGGACTCTATATAAAGGCAGAAGCTGAAAAACAAAAAGGAAGCATGGTGCTTTTAAACTTGTTAGCAAATGAGGCTAATATCGTTATAAATTACTCTAAGAAGGGTGAAACAGCAGATGATAGAGTAAACGAAACTTACACCTTAAGCTTTAATGGAAACAGATTAAACACATTTATTAATGATTATGACGTGCTTCCAACAGTTCCTGACGAAACAAATGGCGATGGAAAATTATACTTAAAAGGTACTGAAGGCTCAATGGCAGTAATTGAATTGTTTTCTGGTGATATGGTAGACTGTAATTGTGGCATTGACCAAAACGGAAACCCTATAATTATTAACACAACACCGTTGAATTGTTTCAAAAAAACCTTCAGAAAAACAGATGATAATGGTAATGTTTTAGAGCCAATTAATGGTCAATACCAACTTAAACGCTTAATAAACGAGGCCATATTGGTAGTTTATGAAGATGAGAACCTTTATAATGAGGAAGACCCTAACAAAGAAGTTTATCATAATTATGACAGACTCTTTATATACGATTTAGAGAATAACTCACCCATTTTAGATTACGCTTCTGATCCTACTGCAAGTACAACCAGTCCGCTAATATCTCGAACTTTTACCTTAGGGGTTAGAAAAACAGATGATAATGGTGATTCAAAATACAAATTAAGACTTACAGACCATTTAAATAATATACTCATTAGAGATGCAGATAATCCTAAATTAGGCTTAGTGCTCACTAATAATGTTAGCTTAAACATTAATACTAATCTATTAAATAGTGGCAATGATGATGTAACTGGAGTTCCCTCAACAACTTTAATAGTACCTAGAGGAACAATTTTATATGGCAACAATGTTGATGCCAATAAGGATCAAAAAAGAATGAAATTAGAACTCTTTTTTACTGAACCTAGAGAGAGCCAGTAGTTTATATTTAGAATTTTAGCAGATTTGATTTCTAATAAAATGGAACTTTATCGTTTAAATCAAGACGTTTATATAATATTTACCATTCATTAAAAATTTATTTCACATATTTGCCAGAATTATAATAACCCCAAAATCAAAATAAAAAATTATGTGTGGAATTGTTGGATATATTGGACACAGAGACGCTTACCCTATTGTAATTGAAGGACTTAAAAGACTAGAATATCGTGGGTATGATAGTGCTGGAATTGCATTATTCGATGGTACAGATTTAAAAGTTGCAAAAACAAAAGGAAAAGTTTCTGATCTCGAAACTTGTGCTGAAACCCAAATTACCCAAACTGGAAATTTAGGTATAGGTCATACACGTTGGGCAACCCACGGTGTTCCTAACGATGTAAATTCACATCCTCATGTTTCAAATTCTGGTGAATTAGTAATAATTCATAACGGAATTATAGAAAACTACGATTCTATTAAACAAGAGTTAATTAAAAGAGGCTATACATTTCAATCTGATACTGATACAGAAGTATTAATCAACCTTATTGAAGATGTAAAAACCAAAGAAGGTGTAAAACTAGGCAAAGCAGTTCAAATAGCTTTAAACCAGGTGGTTGGCGCTTATGCCATTGCGGTTTTCGATAAAAATAAACCAGAAGAAGTTGTAGTTGCCCGTTTGGGTAGTCCACTTGCTGTTGGTATCGGAGATGAAGAATTTTTTATTGCTAGTGATGCTTCTCCTTTCATTGAATACACAAAAAATGCTATTTATTTAGAGGACGAAGAAATGGCAATCATTAGATTCCATAAAGGCATTAAAGTTAGAAAGATTAAAGATGACTCTTTAGTTGACCCATATATTCAAGAATTACAATTGAATATTGAGCAAATTGAAAAAGGTGGCTATGACCATTTCATGCTCAAAGAAATTCATGAACAACCAAAAGCAATAACTGATACTTATAGAGGTCGTCTTTTAAGAGATGAAGCTATTATAAAAATGGCTGGTATTGAGGATAATATGAAAAAATTCTTAAATGCTAATAGAATTATTATTGTTGCTTGTGGCACGTCATGGCATGCAGGGCTAGTAGCTGAGTATATTTTTGAAGACTTAGCAAGAATACCTGTTGAAGTTGAATACGCTTCAGAATTTAGATATAGAAATCCTGTAATTACTGAAAATGACGTTTTAATAGCAATCTCCCAATCAGGTGAAACAGCTGATACTTTAGCAGCTATAAAAATGGCAAAATCTAAAGGAGCATTTGTATTTGGTGTTTGTAATGTTGTAGGCTCGTCAATTGCTAGAGAAAGTGATGCTGGAGCTTACACTCATGCTGGCCCTGAAATTGGTGTTGCTTCAACAAAAGCATTCACTACTCAAATTACTGTATTGTCATTGATTGCACTCCGTTTAGCACGTGCTAAAGGCACTATTTCAAGTTCAGACTTCCGTAACTACTTATTAGAAATGGAACTTATTCCTGCTAAAGTAGAAAAAGCTTTGCAGCATGATGAACACATTAAAGTTGTTTCAGACATCTATAAAGATGCGAGCAACTTCTTATACTTAGGAAGAGGTTATAATTTTCCAGTAGCATTAGAAGGTGCATTAAAACTTAAAGAGATTTCATATATCCATGCAGAAGGTTATCCTGCTGCTGAAATGAAGCACGGTCCAATCGCGCTTATAGATGAAAATATGCCAATTGTTGTTATTGCAACAAAAGCAGAACATTATGATAAAGTAGTCAGCAATATCCAGGAAATAAAGTCTCGAAAAGGGAAAATTATTGCTGTAATTACAGAAGGAGACACAATTGTTAGAAAATTAGCAGATCATGTTATAGAAGTTCCTGACACCATAGAAGCACTTTCGCCCTTATTAACAACAATTCCTTTACAATTATTATCATATCACATTGCCGTGATGCTTGACAAGAATGTGGATCAACCACGAAATCTTGCAAAATCTGTTACAGTAGAATAAAACTCCAAAAGGGATTAAATTAAAATTTAATCCCTTTATATTTTACTTATCTCTATTTTTTAGGTGTTTATTTACTAAAAATTCAATTTTAATTACACTTTTTTAGCAAAATATACTATGCGTGCATAATTTTTTTATATTTTTATCACATAATCAAATAGTATACCCCTATAATTAAACTAATTAATAATAGATGAAAACAATTCTTAAATGTATTTTATTGTTGTTTTGTGGTTCAATTTATGCCCAAACTACAATTACAGGAACTGTGACCGATGACAATGGTCAACCTATCCCAGGAGCAAATATTATTATTGTTGGCACTTCCACAGGAACTGTAACCGATTTTGATGGAGGTTTCGCGTTAACAACAAATCAAAACCCACCTTTTACTATACAAGCAAGTAGTGTAGGTTTTGAAACTGCAACTGAACAGGTAACTTCAAAAAATCAAAAGTTCAATCTTATTTTGAATGAAGGCACATCTCTTGACGAGGTTGTCATTTCAGCTTCTAGAACACCTGAACGAATTTTTGAATCACCCGTTACTATTGAACGTTTCGGTTTAAAAGAAATCAAAAATTCAGCATCAGCCGAGTTTTACGATGCCCTAGAAAACCTAAAAGGTGTAGACATCAACACGAACAGTTTAACGTTTAAATCAATTAACACCAGAGGGTTTGCAACATTTGCCAATACGCGTTTTATGCAATTGGTAGATGGTATGGACAATGCCGCACCATTACTTAACTTTCCCTTAGGAAATTTATTAGGAATGGTAGAAACTGATGTGCAAAGTATAGAACTTTTACCAGGAGCAGCATCTGCACTTTATGGCGCCAATGCCTTTAATGGTATCTTATTTATGCGTAGTAAAAACCCTTTTGATCATGAAGGAATTAGCGGATATTACAAAGGAGGTGTTACTTCCCAAGAAGCTGCAGGCAATAATTTTTATAAAGATTATGGTATTAGAGCCGCTCATAAATTTAGTGACAAGTTTGCCGCAAAAATCAATTTCAGCTATTTACAAGGTACAGATTGGGCAGCAAATGATACTCGTGGAAAAGACAGAAGCAGTTCTATAGTGAAACCAAATAGTACCAGAGAAAATGATATTGACTATGACGGTGTAAATGTTTATGGAGATTTAGCTTCGAACAATATAGCAGACGTTGCTCAAATTCTTGCAGGATTAGGACGTCTACCAAATCCAGCTCTTGCAAACTTAGTACCATCAGTAGATGTTAGTAGAACTGGTTATGATGAATCTGACTTAACTGATTATGATGCTAAAAGTATAAAAGCAGATTGGGGACTTTACTTCCGTCCTTGGGGAAACGACTTTGAAATACAATATGTTGGTAAAATTGGTTCTGGTGCTACTATTTATCAAGGCTCTAATAGGTACCAAATAAAAGATTTCTTTTTGCAGCAACATAAAATTGAAATCAAAAATGACAATTTCTTTGTTAGAAGCTACATTACACGCGAAGACGCAGGAAACTCATACGACATGGTGTTTACTGGTCTTAATATAAACAGAAAATGGAAAGATGATCCGACTTGGTTTGGAGAATATACTGGTGCTTTTATTCAAGGGACTTTAGCAGGTTTAAATGCAGATCAAGCACATGCTTCAGCTAGAGCAGTAGCGGATACTGGAAGATTTGAACCTGGTACTCCTGAATTTCAAAATGCATTTAATGAAGTAACCAATGATCCTGATGTACTTACAGGTAGTCAACTTAAAGACCAATCTAAATTATTCCATTCTGATGCAAATTATAATTTTAGTCATTTAATTGATTTTGCCGAAATTCAAGTTGGTGGTTCTTATAGAGAATATGAACTAAACTCTTTTGGAGCTATTTATACAGATAAATTAAGTCCAATTCCTTATTCTGAAGTTGGTTTTTACACTCAACTTCAAAAGAAATTTTAGAAGATGACCGATTAAAGTTAACTGCTTCTGTACGTTATGATAAATCTGAATTATTTGATGCGTTTTTCTCTCCAAGATTATCATTGGGTTATAACTTAGGAGAAGAAGGTAATCATAATTTAAGAGCATCATTCCAAACAGGATTTAGAAATCCTGATACGCAAGCATTATATATTGGATTTAATGTAGGTCCAATAATTTTACTTGGTGGTGCTGAAAACAATCCGCAAAGAGACATTAGAACAGCCAGCGGAAGTGATTTATCTCCGACTGGACAAGCAATACTAGGTACTAACAGCTATACCTATGATGGCTCTGGCGCTTTTAATAATTCTTTTACTAGAAGTTCTGCTACAGCCTTTGCTGAGTCAAGAAACCCTGCTGATTTACAAATAGCAAATCCTGGGTTTGTTAAACCTGAACAAGTAACATCTATTGAAGTTGGTTACCGTGGTAAAGTAGAAAAAGTAATTATCGATTTTAGTGCTTATTTAAATCAATATAAAGATTTCATTACTTCAGTTGATGTTATTAGTCCTTTTTATGGTGATGTACAATTAACGCAGACAACGCCAGTAAATGGTAACCCTACACCACTTGCAATAATTGCTTTAGCTAATGGAGACCGCCAAGCATATCGCGCAAATACAAACACAACCGAAAATGTAAATTCTTACGGTGGCTCTTTAGGTGTTAGTACAAAAATATTAGATGGTTTTGATTTAGGTATGAATTATACCTATACTAAACTAGATTTTGATCGTGAGGCAAACTCTGATTTCCAAACTAATTTTAATACTCCAGAACATAAATTTAAAGCCACTTTTGGAAAAACAAACTTATTTAAAAATGTTGGATTCAACGTAGCATGGAGATGGAGTGACAATTATGTCTGGGAAGCTACTTTCCTTACTGCTGATGTGCCAGCTTATCATGTATTAGACGCTCAAATCAATTTTAGATTACCTAGTCTTAAATCTTCTTTCAAGGTTGGTGCTACAAACCTTATGGGAGATGAGTATTTTACAGCTGCTGGTACTGGCTTAATTGGTTCTCAATATTATGCATCCTGGACTATCAATAACTTATAAAATTAAAAACTATGAAATTTAAATATATATGGTTGTTCACGCTTTTAATTGGTTTTATATCATGCGAAGAAACTGAAAGCCCAATTCCAGAGGAAGTTGTACTTCCAGAACTAACATCAGGTACAGCAGATTTTTCAAACTATGTAGCAGTAGGAGCATCATTCACAGCTGGCTTTACAGATGGTGGTTTATTTATAGCTAGCCAAGAAAATTCATTTCCTAATACACTAGCCAAGCAATTTTCTAAAGTGGGTGGTGGTACTTTCAAACAACCTCTAATGGATGATAATACTGGAGGTATTTTAGTTGGTGGAAATATTGCTAGCGGTTACAGACTCACTTTTAACAGTAATACTGGTACACCTCAACCTTTAGATGCTTTTTTAACTGGATTAGGTGCTCCTGTAGCACCGATAAAAACTGAAGCAGGTGTTAGTGTAGGAAGCGACTTTAATAATTTTGGAATTCCAGGAGCAAAAAGTTGGCATATTTTAGCACCTGGTTATGCAGCTGCTAATCCATACTATGCTAGAATAGCATCTGCTCCTACCGCAAGTATTTTATCTGATGCTGTTGCAAAAAACCCTACGTTTTTTACTTTATCTGAAATGGGGGGTAATGATGTATTGGGTTATGCCACATCAGGAGGTGATGGAAGCAATCAAATTACACCATCAGCTGGTATGCCTGGAGTTGGATTTGATCAATCCTTTGCAGCTATAGTCACAACACTAACAGCAACAGGAGCCAAAGGAGTTGTTACCAACGTACCATATATTACAGATTTACCTCATTTTACTACTGTACCATTTGCACCTTTAAGTCCTGCTAATCCTGATTTTGGACCACTTATCCCGCTTTTAAATACTGTTTTTGGTGCAATAAATCCAATATTCCAAGCTATAGACCCAAACCGTGTAATAGTTTTTTCTGAAACCGCGGCAAGCCCAGTTGTTATTAATGATGAAAGTTTACCAAATATTTCAGCACAGATTTCAGGTGCTTTGGCAAACAGCCCTAGCTTCCCGGTTTTCTTATCTCAGTTTGGGTTAGATGGAAGCAACCCAATAGTGGTTCAAACTGTGGCTGGATTATTTGGTAATTTGTATGGACAAGCAAGACAAGCTAACGAAAATGATTTATTGGTGTTACCAAGTAGTGCTATTATTGGTACCGTTAATACTGCTTTTGCGAATCAATTAATGCTATCTGGATTATCTCCAACTCTTGCTGCTCAATTTTCTACAGAAGGTGTTACATTACCTTTATCTGATAAATGGGTATTAATACCTAGCGAGTTAAACGAAATCAGAATGGCAACAGATGCCTATAACACAACTATAGAGACGATAGCAAATTCAGATGACAATGTAGCTTTAGTTGATTTAAACGCTATTCTTACTGAAGCATCAACAATGGGAATTAATTTTGATGGATTTAATTTAAATACCGATTTAGTTACAGGAGGAACTGTTAGCTTAGATGGAATTCATTTAAATGCTAGAGGATATGCTTATATGGCAAATAAATTTTTGGAAGCTATTGATAAAAAATTCGGTTCAAATTTTGTAGCCTCAGGAAATGTAGCTAAAGCAAATGATTTCCCAACCAACTATTCTCCTACACTATAGTAAGTGTAAAAAATATAATTATACATTTAAAAACGCCTTCAAAATTTTGAAGGTGTTTTTTTATTCCTTTATAGAAATCAAATTTTATAGTTAAATTGATAAAAAATTAACTGTTATTTAATGAGTTTCATTAAAAGGATTCATTCTTGTTACAAATCTCTTTAAAGACATACCTAATTTTAGTAAAAGTTGTATTTTTATCGCATATTTTTTTATGAAGAGATAGCATTAAAACAAGAATGGATAAATTTTCCTTTTTAAACGCCGCACATACCACTTATTTTGCCGATTTATACGAGCAATATTTAGAAAACCCTGATAGTGTAGAACCTAGTTGGAGAGCCTTTTTTCAAGGCTATGACTTTGGGACTGAAAATTACGGGCTCGATGGAGAAATAGTAGAAGGTGTTACCACTCAAATACCTGAACACATTCAAAAAGAGTTTCAAGTAGCAAGATTAATCGATGGCTATAGAAGTCGTGGGCACTTATTTACCAAAACTAATCCTGTTAGAGATAGAAGAACATATAAACCTACGCTTGAGATAGAAAATTTCGGATTATCAGATAGCGATTTAGACACCGTATTTAATGCAGCAGAAGTTTTAGGGATAGGCCCTAAGACTTTACGCGAAATCATCAAACATTTGAATAGTATCTATTGTGATTCTATTGGTGTTGAGTACATGTATCTTCGTAATCCTGATGTAATCAAATGGTGGCAAGATAAACTGAATGTAAATGATAATCATCCAAATTATTCTGCTGAAACAAAAAAATATATCCTTTCAAAATTAAATCAAGCTGTAACTTTTGAAAATTTTTTACAGACAAAATATGTTGGTCAAAAACGATTTTCTTTAGAAGGTGGCGAATCTTTAATACCAGCTATTAGTAATACACTTTATAATGCCGTTGAAAAATACGGCGTTAAAGAATGTGTTTTAGGAATGGCGCATCGTGGACGTTTAAGTACGTTAGTAAACATATTTAGAAAACCGTTACGAGAACTATTTAGTGAGTTTGACGGTAAAGATTTTGAAGATGAAAATATTGATGGTGATGTAAAATATCATCTAGGCTTAACTCTTGATAAAACATACCAAAACGGTAAGTCTATCAAGATGAATTTAGTACCTAATCCATCACACTTAGAAACCGTTGGACCAGTTGCCGAAGGTATTACACGAGCAAAGATTGATGCTGATTATGAAGGAGACGATTCTAAAATACTACCTATTTTAGTACATGGTGATGCAGCAGTAGCTGGTCAAGGTATTGTTTATGAAGTTGCTCAGATGAGTCAACTAAATGGGTATAAAACCGGTGGGACCATTCATATTGTAGTAAATAATCAAATAGGTTTTACAACAAATTATCTTGATGCGCGATCTAGCACCTATTGTACAGATGTTGCAAAAGTAACTTTATCTCCAGTATTACATGTTAATGCTGATGATGCTGAAGCTGTTGTGCATGCTGTAGAATTAGCACTTGCATACAGAATGCGATTTAAAAAAGATGTTTATATCGATTTATTAGGCTATCGTAAATACGGTCATAATGAAGGGGACGAACCTCGTTTTACACAGCCTAATTTATATAAGAATATTTCTAAACATCCCAATCCATTCAAAATATACTCAGATAGATTAATTTCTGAAAATACTATTGATAAATCTTACTCTGAAGGTATTGTTGCTGAATTTAAGGGTAGATTAGAAGATGAGTACGAGAAATCTAAAGAAGCTGACTCTTCTAAAGTTCGTGAATTTATGCAGGAACGCTGGCATGGTTTTGAACGTCAAGGTGTAGATGCAATGTTAAAGAATGAGGACACTACTTATTCAGAAGACAAATTAAAAAATATATCTAAAGTTGTTTCAACAGTACCTAATGGCGTTAAGTTTTTGAGAAAAGCAGAACGTATTTTACAAGGTCGTGCAAAAATGGTTTTTGAAACCGACAATCTTGATTGGGGAATGGCAGAAACGTTAGCATATGGAAGTTTACTTGAAGAAGGCTATAATGTTCGTATTTCTGGTCAGGATGTTGAACGTGGTACTTTTAGCCACCGTCATGCAATTCTCCGAGATATTATTTCAGAAGAACGTGTTAACTTATTAAATACCAACCCAGAGAATAAAGGTAATATGGATATTTATAATTCATTTTTATCTGAATACGGTGTACTTGGTTTCGATTATGGTTATGCAATGGCAAACCCTAATACTTTAACCATTTGGGAAGCTCAATTTGGGGATTTTAGTAATGGTGCACAAATTATTTTCGATCAGTATTTATCTGCTGCAGAAGACAAATGGAAAGCTCAAAATGGCATTGTTGTCTTATTACCTCATGGTTATGAAGGGCAAGGATCTGAGCATTCATCAGCCAGAATAGAGCGTTATTTACAACTGTGTGGCAATGATAATATGATTGTTGCAGATTGTACAACACCTGCCAACATGTATCATTTGTTAAGACGACAAATGAAACGAACTTACAGAAAACCTCTTATAGTGTTCACACCAAAGAGTTTATTGCGTCATCCAAAAGCAGTATCGTCAATTAGTGAATTGGCAAATGGTACTTTTGAAGAAGTTATAGATGATACAATAAACCCAGAAAACGTAAAAAAACTAGTATTCTGTACAGGTAAATTTTATTATGATTTACTAGCTGAAAGAGAAAAACTAGGTAAAAACGATGTTGCTTTAGTAAGAATAGAACAATTATTCCCGCTACATCTAAAGAAAATTCAAACTATAATTAATCGTTACAAAAATGTAGAAAATTATGTTTGGGCACAAGAAGAACCAGAAAACATGGGCGCATGGAGTTACATGTTGCAACGTTTAAGACTTGTAAAACTTGATGTAAACTCAAGACCATTCAGTTCAGTTCCAGCACCTGGATCTAGCACAAGAGACAAGAGAAGACAACAACGTGTTATAAATGCAGTTTTTGATATTCAATAAAAAATAAATATAAAATACAATTAAAATTATTTACACATGATTTTAGAAATGAAAGTACCATCACCAGGAGAATCTATTACAGAAGTGGAAATTGCTTCTTGGTTAGTTGAAGATGGAGATTATGTTGAAAAAGACCAAGCGATTGCAGAAGTAGATAGTGATAAAGCAACTTTAGAATTACCTGCCGAAGCAAGTGGTACAATAACATTAAAAGCTGAAGAAGGGGATGCTGTAAATGTTGGTGCCGTTGTTTGTCTTATAGATACAAGTGCAAAAAAACCAGAGGGTGGTGATACGTCTAAAGATGATAAAAAAGAGGAAGCTCCAAAAACTGAAGCTGCTCCTGCACAAAAGACATCAGAATCGAAAACCTATGCTACGGAAAGTGCTAGTCCTGCAGCAAAAAAGATTCTTTCTGAAAAAGGTATTGATGCTGCATCTATTTCTGGAACTGGTAAAAATGGTAGAGTAACCAAAGAAGATGCTGTTAATGCAGTTCCTTCTATGGGAACACCTACTGGAGGAAGTCGTGGTACTTCTAGAAGTAAAATGTCTATGCTACGTCGTAAAGTAGCAGAACGTTTAGTTGAAGCTAAAAATACTACAGCTATGTTAACCACATTTAATGAGGTTGATATGTCTCCAATTTTCGCGCTTAGAAAAGAGTATAAAGAGACTTTTAAAGCAAAACATGGTGTTAGTTTAGGGTTTATGGAGTTTCTTTACGCTTGCAATTGTAAGAGCATTAAAAATGTATCCTGCAGTTAATTCCATGATTGATGGCAAAGAAATGCTAACTTATGATTTTTGTGATATAAGCATCGCTGTTTCAGGACCAAAAGGATTAATGGTTCCTGTTATTAGAAATGCAGAAAACTTAAGTTTTAGAGGTGTAGAATCTGAAGTAAAACGATTAGCACTTCGTGCAAGGGATGGTCAAATTACTGTTGATGAGATGACTGGCGGTACATTTACAATTACTAACGGAGGTGTATTTGGAAGTATGTTGTCAACACCAATTATCAATCCACCACAAAGTGGTATTTTAGGTATGCACAATATTGTTGAGCGTCCTGTTGCTATTGATGGTAAGGTTGAAGTAAGACCCATAATGTACGTAGCATTATCTTATGACCATAGAATTATTGACGGAAAAGAAAGTGTAGGTTTCCTTGTAGCAGTTAAAGAAGCACTAGAAAATCCAGTTGAAATATTAATGGATAATGAAGTTAAAAAAGCTTTAGAGCTTTAATTAGTAAAACTCAGTTAAAAAAATGCGAAACAAATGTTTCGCATTTTTTATATAATCTTTTTCCAATTCTTTACTAAAAATAAAGCACAAGCAATAGATAAAGTAGATAATAGAACTGCTGATTGTATTTTGCCATATATAAAATATCCGGTAGCAAATAAGAAACTATATGTCCCAACAACCCCTAAGAAAAACGCTAATATTTTATAGCCAAAATTCTTAAACTTACTATCGTTACCGTAAACGAGTTTTTCAAATTTATCGATAGTGTTTTTATCTGTTTCAGAAGTCAATAGCGTCACTAAAACCCACCCTATAGTGGTAATTACAACACCAATAATTAATTGCCAATAACCAGGAATTTCAAACCATGGTGTATCTAACTTCCCATTCACAAAGAAAATAATAGCTGTAATAAAGGAAATTATCATGGCTGCAATTTCGCTATACGGATTAATTCTATTCCAAAACCAGCGCATGATAAATAGTAACCCAGTTCCTGCACCTATCTGTAACAATAAATCAAAAACATCTTTTGCAGATTTTATATAAAATGAAAATAAAGCAGCACAAAGCATTAACAACACAGTAGAAATTCTACCTACTAAAACTTTTTGTTTTTCGGATGCTTCTTTGTTTATAAATCTCCCGTATAAATCATTTACAACATACGAGCTTCCCCAGTTTAATTGTGTGGAAATTGTGCTCATAAAAGCAGCTATTAAGGATGTTAGCACTATTCCAATTAGTCCTGCTGGCAAATACGTCATCATAGCTGCATAAGCTACATCATGTCCTTGCATATCTTCATTCAAATTAGGAAATGCCGTATTAATACTTTCTAACGATGGAAAAATGATTAACGATGCCAACCCTACTATTATCCATGGCCAAGGTCGTAATGCATAATGTGCAAAATTAAAAAATAGAGTTGCCCAAGTTGCATTTTTTTCGTCTTTAGCAGCCAACATACGTTGCGCAATATAACCACCTCCTCCCGGTTCTGCTCCGGGATACCATGTACTCCACCATTGTACTGCAAACGGAATAATAAACAACGTAATTAATACTTCAGAATTTGAAAAATCCGGAAGAATATCTAACTTACCCATAACATTTTCATGAGCAAGCAGGTTTTGCATACCTCCAATCTCTGGAAGGTTTACAATATAAATAGTAGCCCAAATAGAACCCACCATAGCAATTATAAACTGGATGAAATCTGTAATTAATACACCTTTTAATCCACCCAAAGATGAATAAATCACAACTATTATCGATGAATATATAAGCGCTTCATCTTGTGGTAGACCTAAGAGTATATTGGCAATTTTAGCACCTGCCAAACAAACACCTGCCATTGTAATTACATTAAAAATAACGCCTAAATAAACAGCTCTAAAACCTCTTAAAAAACTAGCTGATTTCCCCGAATACCGCAACTCATAAAATTCTAAATCAGTAGAAATTCCAGATTTTCGCCAAAGTTTTGCATAGAAAAAAACAGTTAGCATTCCAGTAAGTAAAAAGCCCACCAAACCCAGTTACCTGAAACACCGTCTTTTCTAACTAATTCGGTTACTAAACCCGGTGTGTCTGCAGCAAAAGTTGTCGCAACCATTGAAACTCCCAGTAACCACCAAGGCATATTTCGTCCAGACAAAAAGAATTCAGCACTATTTTTTCCTGCTTGTTTAGACACCCAAACACCGATACATAAAGTAATTACAAAAAAAGCGATGATGATACCAAGATCTAATCCCGAAAGGTTTACCATAGTTTAGTTAATTTTAAGAAAGGTAAGTTCATCATTTGCATTAAATATCACTAAATGAGGTGCTCCATTTATAATAATTTGTTCCATGGACTTCGTTTCTTTATTTGCAAAATTATTATCAAAAACTGTAAATTCGTTTGTTTTGTTCTTATCTAAAGATAAAATGAAACCTCTAGAAGCATCATAACGAATTGTTTCTACTTCGGCATCATACATCGCTCCTACTCCCAATACTTCTAATTTAGTATCGTTATTTAAATCTAGAAATTCAAAATCTAAAATTGGTCCAAATTGCGCTACATTTGGTAATTCTTTAAATTCCAAAGTACCATTTTTGTTTTCAATAAAATACGAAGAAAAACTAGTTGCTTTAAGATGCAATGCATTATCTATTTTTTCTTGCCCATACACATCAAATAGATTAGAAGATGCAAAATCTTTGTATGTTTTAAACTTTTCCTTTAAAAAAGGTGTTTGTTCTGATGAACATTCTTTACCGCGAACTGGGAATAAATCTCCTTCCGATTCTTTACTTAATGCAATATCATAACTGCTATTAGCATCAAAATAATTGGCATAAATATGAAGTGGTTTTTTTCTTTTGGATGAAATTTATTATTCTTTCCTAAATTACCTAAGAAATAATCATCATCGCCATCGCCATCAAAATCGATATTTCTTATGGTTTGAAACCATCCTATAATTTTATCAGTTTCTAATTCAACTTTAGAAAATATCCCATTTTCATTGTTGAAAATAGTTAGTGTCATCCACTCGCCTACAAGCATTAAATCGTTATCTCCATCTTTATCATAATCCGAAAAAAGGGCGTCATTTACCAACCCTATATTTCCGATATCCTTAGCTACTTTTCGTGTAATATCAACTAAAGTTCCATTTTTATTCTCTAATATATATGATTTTGGAGCATTCGGATATTTACCAGAAATAACACGCCCGCCTACAAATACATCTAAGTCACCATCATTATCAAAATCATTTACAGCTATTGCTTTTGTGATACTATTTATTTTGGGCATTCTTCCTCTGGAAAAGTTTCCTTTACCATCATTTATATATAATCTATCTTGTAATGAACTGCTGTTTTCCTTTTCAGTATAATTCCCAGAAGCAACGTATAAATCTAAATCTTCATCATTATCTACATCAAAAAATAGCGCATTATTATCGTTAAACTTTTTATCTTTTTTAAATATTGAATTGTTACCCAAATAAAATTTCCCTTCTTTATTTTGAATATATAATTCTGCAGAATAACCGCTTGTGTTACCTACAAAAATATCGTCTAACCCATCATTATTTACATCAACTACTGCTAAAGCATTATCGATAGTAGATTGTTTTTGTGGCAGTAACAATTGTAAATCATAATCATTAAAATCAACTGATTGGTGTTTATACTGAATACCTAAATCTCCAGAGTTAATGGTTTTAAACCTTGAAGCGAATTCCTGTTTTAAAATGGTTTTATCTTTTGCATTGGTATAAGACAGTTCTAAGTTTTGATTAGCTTCAACATCAGTCAATAATTCTGTTTTACCATCATCCCAAATAACACGAATACTGTCTGCAATTTCTTCTTTTCCTAAACCAAAATTCAAATTATAACTTACTGAAGATTGATAACCTCTACTGGGGTTTACTTCTTTTATTTGCTTTGTATTCTTAGTATAAATTATGGCTTGCGCGCCAATCCCTTTTGTGTTTGCTTTAGATCCCTTAAATGATAATTTTATATAATTATTCTCTTCTGAATTATTACGATATAAAGATGCCATATCTGATTGATTATTTAACACTAAATCTAAATCTCCATCATTATCAAAATCTGCATACGCAGCACCGTTAGAATTTATTTTAGTATCAAATCCATAGTTAGAACTCACATCTTTAAATGTAAAATCCCCATTATTCAAAAACATATAATTATTCAGTTTTGTTGAAGGCACCATATTAAGCGCTTCATCTAGACTAAACTTTTTATTATTCATAATATCGTCAGCAATTTTATGCTTAAAATCCTGATTGGTTAAATCTCTTTCTATACCATTAGTTACAAAAAGATCGTTAAAGCCATCATTATCAAAATCTACAACTAAAGGTGCCCAACTCCAATCTGTTTTTGCAATACCAGCCAATTGTCCTATTTCGCTATACGCACCACTCCCGTTATTCAACTGTAACATGTTAGACATATATTGATAGTGATAACCGTTATTAACCATCAAGTTAAAGTTATCGGTACTCATAGATGCCATGTTTTCCTTTCCTCGCTTTCTATCTGCAGCCATCATATCCAAGACTATTAAATCTGGTAATAAATCATTGTTTATATCAGCAAAATCACTTCCCATACTGTTGGTTGGAATGTGCTTAAAATAATCTTTACACGATTCTTTAAATGTGCCATCTTGATTATTGATATACAGGAAATCTGGTTCGTAAAAATCGTTAGCGACATAAATATCTTGCCAACCATCATTATTAAAATCACCAATTGAAGCACTTAGTCCCCATGCGTTATTTGCTACACCAGACTGCCTTGTAATATCATGATAGCGTCCATTATCATTTCGAAAAAGTGCATCTGAATACTCTAAAGTTAATGGTTTATTTAAGCTTAAATCTATTGAAATTTGACTATTAAAATCTGGTCGATGATTAACAAGATACATGTCTAAATCTCCATCTTTATCATAATCAAAAAAATAAGATTGTGTTGAAAATGAATAACCGCCTGTTACACCATACTTTTTGGCTTCCTCTTTAAATGTATTGTTTTTTTGATTGATAAAAAGTAGATTTCTGCGAAAAACCATATTGTTTAAACTCCCAGATTTACATACATAAATATCTAACCATCCATCATTATTTATATCAACCATAGTTACCCCGGTACTCCAACCTTTTTCATCGGTTACTCCGGCTGTTGTTGTGATATCTTCAAATACAAAACCACCTTTATTTAAATATAATTTGTTTGAATCTTGATTGGATGTAAAATAAACATCCTCAAAGCCATCATTATTTATATCCCCAACAGCTACACCTCCACCGTTATACACATACGTATAGTTAAAAAAGTTAAGGTCTTGGTTTTCGGTAATAGAATTCTTGAAATTGATATTAGAATAAGATGAAGGAATATTGGTAAAAATCACTCCAGATTCATCTACATAAAAAGGACTATTCAGATTTTCTTTACACCCTAAGAAAAGTGTTAAAACCAATAAAAAAAGCAGAGTCTTAAATTCATGAATCAACAAAAATATTTGTAGAACTTTTATACCTTTTTAATCACATTGGTAACAAGTCCCCAAATAACGAAGTTATTTTCTTCTGTGATTTTTATAGGTAAATAATTGGAGTTTTCTGGTTGCAACCAAATACCATCCTCTTGAACTTTTAAACGCTTCACAGTAAACTCACCATCTAAAAAACATACGGCTATCTTATTATGTGCTGGTTCTAAACTTCTATCTATCACTAATAAGTCATCATCATCAAGTCCTGCACCAATCATAGATTGTCCGCTTACACGAGCAAAAAATGTAGCTTCTTTATTTTTTATAAGTTCTTTATCTAATGATAACCGTTCTTCTTTAAAATCATCAGCAGGCGAAGGGAACCCAGCTGATATACCTATGTTAAAAAAGGAGCTCCTGAATTATCTAAGGCCTTTGTGTTAAAGAAGGTAAGATTTTGAGATTTATGTAGTAGCATTTTTGTTTTAGAAAATAGTTCTGTATAAAGTTAATAAATATTAATACTATATACCTAGTTTAAGAATTTATATCGCATAAAAAAGTCGAGAATACAATTCTCGACTTTTGCAATATTCATTAGAATATTATTTATACTAATAAGATTTTATTTCGTCATGTTAGAAATGGCATCACCAGTACCGGTAGTATAATTGATTTTTAAAGCATTAACTTTTCTTAGTTCTTGCTTTACATCACCTACAATACCCATATTTGCATCTTTATCTACTTTAAGTGAAACAGTTAAATAATTTACAAGTTCTTCTCTTAAAGCAGCTCGTTCTGCAGCAATAAAAGGAGCTACATCGCTTACCTCAGCAAAATTATCATTTAACTGAATTTTAGCTTCTGTACCATACTTTTTAAAATTATCACTAGGTTTTCCCATGTAAATATAACTTACAGGGTTTTTCTTATCTAGCTTTTCAACTTGATCTGCAAGTGGTAATGAATTTTTAATTTTAAGTGTATCTTCTCTCATTACGGTAGCCACCATAAAAAAGAATAATAACATAAAAACAATATCAGGTAAAGACGCCGTATTAATAGGTGCTAACCCTCCATCTCCTTTCTTTTTAAACTTAGACATATTTTTTAAGTTATTTAATTCTAATTTTGTTTTTTATTCAACTACTTCAGAGAGTTTTTGTGGAATCTCTAGTTTAATTTGATCTATAAGTGTTTTCAATTTCGTTTTATTACCGTTCCACCTAACATCTTTATAAGTATTTTCCATTTGGATAAAATCCATTTTCGGAAAACCTTTAGAAGCTCCAACTTCTAGAGCACGCCTATTTCTTAAAATATTATATGCTGCAACCAACTCATTTTGAACAGAAATATAGGCTGCATAAGACGTCTCACGGTCATTCTTCAATGAAATAATTGCCTTATCTGGATTATCAGATGATTTTGGATCCTTAGCTCCTTTACAGAATGAACAAGAACCATCACCATTATTATCTAAAAATTCTACAGCTGCTTTTCTTAAATCTTTGATTTCCATAGACTCGTCTTCAACGAGTAATTGGTCATGCTTATTAATTAAAACAGTAAAAATATTCTTTTGTTTTATAATAGGCGGCTCGGTATTATCTTCCATTGGGGGTAACTTTCGGTTAATCCCCGAATCTTTCTCAATGGTTGTAGTCACTAAGAAAAATATCAATAACAAGAAGGCAATATCGGCCATAGAGCCTGCATTTACTTCTGGTGCTGATCTTTTTGCCATAATATTATTTAATCATTTTTTTAATTCCGAAAAACAACATTGATCCTCCTGCTACTAATACAAGTGCATAGAATAAATAGAGTCCCGCTCCTAACAATTGTGATCCGCCTGCAGATAATGTTCCACCATCTTTCAATTGTGTTTCTACACCATTTGCTAATCCAAAATAGCAAATTGCTGCTAATAAAACAAACAAACCAACAGCTTTAAGCGTGCTTTTTAGCGTGTCTGGATTAGTAAATATATTCTTCAAACTGAATATAACAACAAAAGCTAAAGTAAGGGCTAATATTAAGTAACCTATGTACATAAAAGTATCTACAGAGCCACTCGCATCTCCTTGTTTAACAGCCTCATCTCCTGCTGATATTATCATAGCCAGAAATACTATGGAAAGTATTCCAACTATTGCTAATACTATGCTTAATATTTTTTTCATAATAGTTACAATTTTAGATTATTACTTTTTGTGTTTGATTAGCATATCCATTAAGACAATAGAAGAATCTTCCATATCATTAACGATGCTATCAATTTTAGCAATAATATAATTGTAAAAAATTTGAAGTATAATCGCAACAATTAATCCAAATACAGTTGTTAAAAGTGCTACTTTAATACCACCTGCTACTAATGATGGATTCATATCACCTGCAGCTTCAATTTTATCAAATGCTTGAATCATACCAATTACCGTACCCATGAAACCAAGCATTGGCGCTAAAGCGATAAATAATGATATCCAAGATACATTCTTTTCTAATTGTCCCATTTGAACACCACCGTAAGCTACAACAGCTTTTTCTGCTGCTTCGATACCTTCATCGGTTCTATCTAAACCTTGATAATATATAGATGCAATAGGCCCTTTTGTATTTCTACAAACCTCTTTTGCAGCTTCTACACCTCCAGATGCTAGTGCATCTTCAACGCTTTGAGTTAATTTTTTGGTATTTGTTGTAGAAAGGTTTAAAAAGATAATTCTCTCGATAGCAATTGCTAACCCAAGAATTAAACACAAAAGTACTATCCCCATAAATCCAGGACCTCCTTCAATAAAACGCTTTTTTAATCCTTGATGAAACCCAAGTTCTTCAGTTTGTGCTGCTTCTTCAGTTCCTTGTGTACTTACAACAGTTGTTGCAGCAGTCGAGACCGTTGCATTAGTAGTTGCATTTGCTGTTCCAAATACCATCATTCCTGTTATGGCTAGGATAGAAAATAATCTTTTCATGTTCTAAATCTTAATTTTAATTAGTTAAAGTGTTAAAGATATAAAAAAATACAATTAAAAAATAATTAATTCTGCAGAGAGGAAGGGATTCGAACCCTCGATACCCTTTTGAGGTATACACACTTTCCAGGCGTGCGCCTTCGACCACTCGGCCACCTCTCTTAATTTCAATTGCATTTTTAAGGATGTCCAAATAACAAAAAAAATATGAAATGCTAAAACTTTAATAGGATTTTTTACGACATTTCCCCTCTTAAAGGGGCTTCAAACTTCATTTTAAGTAGTTTACCAGAATAAGATTTCCCTAATAAGTACATTAATTTTGTTATTGCAGATTCCGTAGTTATATCTTTTCCTGATATTACTCCAATTTTTCCTAAGTGACTACTAGTTTCATACTGTCCCATATTTACACCTCCACCTACACATTGCGTAACGTTTATGATGTCTATTCCCTTTACAATAGTTTTTTCTAATACATCAATAAACCATTGTTCTGTGGTACAATTCCCTGCACCGTAAGTTTCTAAAATTATTGCTTTTAAATTTTCAGTATTTAAAATACTCTTTATAAAAGATTTGGTAATTCCAGGAAACAGTTTAATTAAAGCAATATTATTATCTAGGGTTTTATGGACTTTTAAAACATCTTTTCCATTCGGTTTTAGTAAATATTGATGATTCACTTTTAAATACACTCCAGATTCCACCAAACATGGGTAGTTTAAAGAATTAAAAGCCTGAAAATGCTCTGCATTAATTTTAGTTGTTCTATTACCTCGATATAATTTATATTCAAAATACAAACACACTTCTTTTACTACAGATGTATTTTTTTCATGTAATGATGCTATTTGAATTGAGGTAATCAAATTTTCTTTGGCATCAGTTCTTAAATCTCCTATTGGTAATTGAGAACCAGTAAACACAACTGGTTTTGCTAAATTTTCTAACATAAAACTTAAGGCAGAAGCGGTGTAACTCATAGTATCACTTCCATGAAGCACTACAAAACCATCAAACTTATCATAATTATCCTCAATACTTTCAGCGATTTGCACCCAATACCCTGGATTCATATTACTAGAATCTATAGGTTTTTCAAATGAAAAAGCTTCAATATTACAATCTAATAACTTTAATTCTGGAATTTGTTTTAAAAGGTTTTTGAAATTGAAAGCATGTAAAGCTCCTGTTTTTACATCTTTGACCATACCGATTGTGCCACCCGTATAAATTAATAATATGTTTGCTTTGGTTTTACTCATATTTTGAAGATCTCTTTTGAATTTTGAGTTGTAATGGCTGCAATGTCTTCGATAGAACGCTCATAAATATCAGATAATTTTTCCAATACATGAATGATATAAGCACTTTCATTTCGTTTGCCTCTATAAGGTACTGGCGATAAATAAGGTGCATCGGTCTCTAAAACGATATGTTTTAAATCAATCTCATTTAAAAACTGATCTATTTTTCCGTTTTTGAAAGTAGCTACACCTCCAATCCCTAATTTCATGTTATACAAAATTGCTTGATGCGCTTGCTCTAGAGTTCCAGTAAAACAATGAAAAATCCCGAATAAATCATCACTCTTTTCACTTTCTAAAACTTCAAAAATTTCATCAAAAGCTTCTCTGCAATGTATTACAATAGGCAGTTTATACTTTTTTGCAAGTTGAATTTGATGTTTAAATGCTTTTTTCTGAATATCTAATGTAGTTTTATCCCAATACAAATCAATTCCAATTTCGCCAACAGCGTAAAATTGTCGTTTCTCAAACATTTCTTCCACATGATTCAATTCTTCTTTATAATTATCTTTTACATGTGTTGGATGCAATCCCATCATTAAAAAAATATTTTCAGGAAAATCTTTTTCTAATTGTAACATAGATGCTGTGTAGGTTGAATCTATAGCTGGGATAAAAAAACGGGAAACACCTTTTTCTATGGCACGGTTTATCATCTCGTTTCTATCCTCATCAAAAGCTTCGCTGTATAAATGGGTATGGGTATCGGTAATTATCATTTAGTAAAAATAAAAAAGTCATCACTTTAAATGATGACTTTTGAGTATTTGTTTCAATCTTTATTATATCAATCTAGTTTGTCCATCAGTTTTTGCGCTTGTTCATAATCATCAGCATCTTCAGGAATAGTTTTTAAAATTTCTAAACATTCGGTTTTATTTTCCTGTTTCAATTTACTTAACGCCAAATACCAAGTTGCTTTATTTTTAAAGGCTGAGTTTCCGTTGCGTAAATCCTCTAACACTCCATCTGCTTTTTTAAAGTTATTTAATTCAATATTAGAAATTGAGCTGTACAACTTCAATTCTGAATTGGTTTCATCTTGAGCTATCAACTTACTAAAAGCGGCTTCTGCTTTAGCAAAATCTCTTGTATTAAAAGCATGTTCTGCAGTTTGTAATAAGTTATCATTAGTTCCTCTAACAGTTAAACTAATGGTGTCGTAATTGGCATAATCTCCATATGTTGGAATTGAAAATTGATTCAAAGTAAAAATTCCAAACAATACAACTATACAGGCTGCAACTAAATACTTCATTAAAGTATATGTTTTAGTTGTACCACCATAATCAAGAGTTTCTTCATCTTTATTGAAATGAGCTTCAGATATTTTCTTTAAATTATTTTGAAAATTATTTTTTTCTGTTTCATTTTCAAATTTATGTTCTAAAAAAGAAGAGAGTTCTTTATAGGTATTGAATGCTTGATTAAACTCTGTTTCGTTTTCTAATCTAGTTTCAAAAGCAGCGACCTCATCTTTGGATAATTCCTCTGACAAATATTGTTCAAACAGTATGTAATTTTGGTCTTCCATAACGATTACGAATTAAGGTGGTTAAATTTAGGCGACCCTTGAACCAGTTCTGTTAATTTACCGATGCATAACGATTTCTTTTTTCTTGCATAGGCGTAAGTAACACCTAAGCTTTTTGCTACTTCTTCCATAGATTTTATTTTGAAAGTAGCGGTCAATAAATCTTTACACGCGTTGCCTAGTTTATTGAACATCTCAGTAAATAAAGCTTGTTTCACTCCAAATACTGAGGTTTCAAAAGCCAGTTCTTGAGCCTCGTCACCTTTAGATAACACTTCTTCATTAATTGTTACCTCCTTATGAGAAGATTTTTTTAAAACATTTAACCATTTACGCTTACAGAGCAAAAAGAAATAGGCATCAAATGGACATGTTAACTGCAATTTTTTTCACTAGCTTGATTATATATAGTTATTAAAGTGTCTTGAATTACATCTTGAGCCTCATCTGCACTTCCACTATTCTGCTTGATATAATTTACAACTTTAGGTACAAACTTATCATATATAGATTGTATTACAAACGAATTGTTTTTAAGCAATCCTTCGATATATTTTTGGTCTTCGTGAATTTTTTTCGCTCATTAACCCTTGTATTTGCTACTAAAGTAAAAAAACTTTGAAATAAATGGGTAACAATTTTTAAATGGTTTTGATATAAGGGTGTAACAGTCAAAAATTAAAGGCTAAACAAATTTAATTAATCTATAAAATTTAGAAATTATGAAAAAATTAATTTTAATTATCGGAACAGTAGTATTATCAATTTTAAATATGAATGCTACATCTACAAACATGTCACTTAACACTTCTATTGAAGTTGTAGAAATTACAAAGAACAACATTGCTCAAGTTTTTGAGTGGAAAGTAGAAACTACTAAAGGAGCTTATGCAGGAACATCATTATCTCTAGAACAAGCTAAAAAAATGATTGCTCTATCAAGTTCTAAGGAAATTGTAACAGGAATAGAAATTAAAAGTTTCTTTATACTAAAATCTGAAGTAAACGCTAAAAGAAATTATTTC
This sequence comes from Jejuia sp. G7-7, assembly GCF_055808955.1. Classification (NCBI taxonomy): domain Bacteria; kingdom Pseudomonadati; phylum Bacteroidota; class Flavobacteriia; order Flavobacteriales; family Flavobacteriaceae; genus Jejuia; species Jejuia sp. G7-7. Next base: position 1,098,923 of record NZ_JBVVSZ010000002.1, on the reverse strand, counting down.
TGGGAAGTTGAAACTGCTACAGGTAAAGCTAAAGGATATTCTTCTACTGAAGCTTATGCGCACAAAATGATAAAACTGGTAGCGTCTGGAGATGCTATTGTATCAAAAATAATCATCAGTCAACCTCAACAATAAAAAGATTTTAAAAATAATTACTAAAAACAGGGGAACAAAAAAGTTGCCCTGTTGATATAAACTTGAATAACAATTTAAAACCCAAATATCATGAATACAATTACCTTAAAAACAGCAATTTTAATTTTTAGAAAATTAACGCTAATCATACTCGTTTCAGCTTTATTTGTAAGCTGTGATTCTGAGGAAGATGTAAATATGGACACCATTTTTGACCCTTGTGAAAGCGCAATAACTTTTGGACTAAATACTTATGATCCTTGGTCTGGTAGCTCTCCTCTTTTTACAAATGCCAATTTTGGACCAGACGTAGAAACCGCAGCAGCAATTGGTGGAGGAATAACTTACTCAAATGCTTCAACTTACAACTTTGCATTAGAAACCTACCATTTCTTTAATTCATCAAATAACATGTTTGTGAATGTAATAGATACATCACCAGCAACCATGTCTCCTTTAGTAGGTGCAGTTATAGGTTCAACTTACAGTCATATTGTTTATGTAAAAGGTACTGAAAAGTACTATATGATTGAAAACGCTTCAGGTGTAATAAAACTAGCCGAAGTAAACCCAATGTCTGGTGCATTAACAGCACCATCTGGAGAAACCGGATATATTATTCCAGCTGGTGGAGAAATCAAATCTATCTCTATCACAACAAATAATACTGATGAAGTTTATATAGGTATCAATAAAACGTTTATTAAAATGGATGTTTCTACACCTACGCCAACCTCTATAGCTGTAATTGCGTTAGAAGCAGGCTCAACAAATTATTTGTTTCACGGTTTAGAATATAACAGTATAGATGACAATGTAAATGCCGTTCGCACCAATAATTTTGATGAAATTAATTTAGTTGATATAGCGATTTCTGGAACTTACACCCTGTCCTACGATTTAGCAACAGATATTCCAAACAACCCCATTTTACAACAATTTTACAGCACCACTTTAAGTTGTGACGAAAATCACTATAAAATTTCATATTTAGATGGAAATAATAGCACCTTTATACAGGATATAGATATGGCTACTGGAGAAATTTTAACCACTTATATAGAAGGCGATTATTACTTCGGAATGGAATCTAATGCAAATAATTAAAAAATAATTTTTAAAACAGGGTAACAAAAAAGTTACCCTGTTTATATAAACTTGATTAACAATTTAAAACTCAATAATCATGAAAAATTTAAAACACATTTTTGGAACTTTACTTTTGGCAACTCTATTTTTTACAAGTTGTGAAACTTCAGACGATAACGATATTATAGTTCGTGCAACTGCTGAAGACTTTAACGACCTTAAAGATGCTGCCTTAGAAAACTTAACACAAAACTTTACGTTTAATGCAGACGATGGAAACATCAATTTAACATCAGATAAAGGTGTACAAATTTATATGAATACTGGATGTTTAACCTTAAACGGAAGCTCTGTAAGCGGACAAGTAAACTTAGAATTTGTAGAGTTATTTGAAAAAGGTAATATGCTTACCACAAACAAACCGACTATGGGAACTTTACCTAATGGGGATAAAGCCTTATTAATTTCTGGTGGAGAGTTTTTTGTTGAAGCTACACAAAACGGAGAAGTTTTAGGAACAACCTGTGGATTTCAAATGTCAATTCCAACTGATTTAACTGGAGGACCTGATAACCTAATGACACTTTGGGAAGGTAGAATAGATGCCAATGGAAATTTAGCTTGGGACGAGGAAGAAGATAATAATCCTGGGCAAGGTGGTGTTTTTGCTGAAGGCAACCAATATTATGGGTTTTTTCAATCTTTTGGATGGTCTAACGTAGATCGCTTTTATAACGACCCAAGGCCAAAAACAACAATTCTTGTTGCTGTACCAGATGGTTATGACAATACGAATAGCTCAGTATTCATATCATATGATGGCGAAGAAACTGGTTTAGCTAATCTTGACACTTATGATGCTGGTACTGGATTATTTAGTGAACATTATGGACAAATTCCAATTGGTTTAGAATGTCATATCATTTTTGCAACTGAAGAAGGAGATAACTGGAAATATGCTATAAAATCGGTAACTATTGTAGAAGATGGTGTGGTTACATTTACAGATGGAGAAACTTCTATTGCAACTGAGGCAGAGTTAACTACAATTATTAACGCTTTACCATAAAAAGCACTACTTGGTTATGGTTAACCCAAATTTTTAACCTACTTATTTAAGCCAGAAACTCCCCAAGTTTCTGGTTTTTTTTAATAAAAAAGGGTAACAAAATTAAATAGTTTTTGATATAAAGATAGAATGTCTAATTATGAAAAAAAGATTTTATATCATCTGTCTTGTTGTGTTAGTGCTAATTGTTTTAAGCGCTAACCTTATGATTATTCTATCTAGTTTCAACTATTAAGTGTTTTAAGTGTAATTATCTTAAACGCCCAAGTTGTCACTTTTACATATATTAGAGCTATCAAAAAACCCTAATCGTCATGAATAAATACTTTATTTATATTTTTTTGGTTGGTATTTGTAGTTTGAGTCACGCCCAAGTTGCAAATGATACTATTACACGCTCTGCTAATATTAAAGAATCGATTAGTGGAAGTGAAGTGATTTTTACTCCAGAAACCCCTACATTAAATCAAATAGCTGGCGCGCCAAAAGCATTTTACACCTTTTTTTGGGAATTGGGAGATGGCAACTATAGTAAAGAGAAAACTCCAAAGCACACCTATAAAAAAGAAGGCGACTATGAAGTTAAACTATGGGCAACAAACAATTATGATACAGGTAAACCACCCATTACAAGACCTAAAAAAATAACTGTAAATTCTATTTCATCAGAATATAATGATGAAGCATCTATGAATACTGATTTTGATATAATTAGAAATCGAGAACCTGTTCCAGCACAAGACATTGTAGCCGTTATGCGTTATAAAAACCCAAAAGACTACACTACAAATGGTAAATTGTATTTGTTTTATAACGAACAGAAATACAATGCTGATAACTTTATTTTAACAGATACAAGAACATATTACAACGAAAAAGTAATTCCATCATCTACCTTTGCGTATACAGATAAAACTCATATTGATAATACACTTATAGCATCATCTGATGCATCAATTATAGATCTGAAACAAATTGCGCAAGATTCCACCGACAAAACCAACTTACCATTAACCATTGCAGAATCTAAAGCATACTATAAAAATTGGAGCGTTTTGGAATTTGATGACATGAAACCTAACGAAGAGCGAAATGTGTTTTTTAGTTTAGAAACCACGCCTGAAATGGTAAAAGACACTAGCGCCATAATTTCAGTTCGTGGCATTTATGTGCCAGATGCTAATTACGACAATCATAAAGTAAAAGACATGGAAATGGAAATTGTAACCTCACATGATCCTAATAAAATGTCCTCAAACGGGACATTCATGAATTATAGATTCGTTCGTTTTAAAACCTTAAAATACAAGATTAAATTTCAAAATAATGGAGAAGGGCCAGCACGCACAATTCGGTTGGAAACTGATATTCCAGAAATGTTGGACAAATCTACCTTAAAAGTTACCGATATGTATCCAAAATGTAAAATCTGTCCAAAATACGATGTGCAATATAGCTGCTTGGACACCACGTTTACAGAAACTCAAGCCATTTTCACATTTAAAAATATTTATCTCCCTGGAAGCGAACAAAAAAACGTAAAAGAATACGATTCTACAAAGGGCTTTGTAAAATATAACATCAAATTTGCTAAAGATTTTCATAAGAAAAAAACTAAAAGTAGAACCGCTATTATTTTTGACAAGAACGAACCTATTATTACCAATTACTCTACCACTCGATTTTTACCTGGAATTTCAATTGGTGCAAAAGTGGGCTATAATTCGTTTTCAGATTTAAAAAATTCAGAGAGTTATTTCATTGGTGTAACTTTATCGCCTTATAAATCTTATCGCTGGTATTGGCAAGTAGAACTGATGAATAATTTTCATAATTATGATTCTGACACGCAGGTTATTGAGGAAATTGTAGATTTTCCTGCTGGAAATAGATTTAGGCAACGCACCACGACAAATACTTCCTATGAAAATGTAGATTTAGATATTCCAATATTGCTTCGTTACAATGTCAATAATTATATTGGGCTTGGTGCTGGTTTACAAAATACTATTTCAGTTAGCCAAAAAAGTAATAATGCTGTGATAATTGAACAATTTGAAGGTATACAACCTGGTGCTCCCGTTTTTAACACAATTCAAGAAACTAATAATCAAACAGATTCGTTTACCAATTTAAGAACTGGTTTATTGTTTGATGCAACTGTTGGTTTTGCAAGAATAGGCCCTAGTGTTGGTGCAAGATATATCATGAATTTTGAAGATAACTTTAATTATTGGCAATTCTACGCCATCTGGAAATTTTGAAGCTAAACTTCATTTGGCAACTAACTCTTATGAATAAATTATTCATTTTATTAGTATTTTTCTCTTCATCAATCTTTTCTCAAAATCTAGAAGAAAGCATTTATGTAGCTGCCGAAACTTTTCTGGCTAACCCAAGCCAAAAGTCTTTTAAAATACTCACTCAACAAGAATCAAAATTTAAAAATCAGGTAAAAACCAAAGATGAACAATTGGCGTTGGTTTTTCTACAATCTCATAAAGGCTATTATTTAGACCAAAACTCTCAACTAAAACAAGCTATAGAAACCTACGAAGATGTTTTAAAACGCTTTAATGACAACGAACTTTCAAAGCTATCAAACTTTGATGTTATTGAGAACTTGTTAAAACCTCTTGGGAATTTATACACCAAAACTGGCGATTTCACCAATGCGCTCAACACAATAAATCAATATATCTTTTTAGCAGAAAAAAGTAAAAATACTAAGCACCAAATTAGTGGTGCAATTAATCTTGCAATTTTGCATTATACTCTAGGGAATCATGAAAAGACTCTAAAAACCATTGAAGATGTCATAAAAAATCATAAGCTTTCAAATACTCAAAAACAAAGACTTCAAAAATAAAAACTAATAGTTTAATTGCTTTACGTAAAGATGAAGCGGTTTCTTTTTTAAATGAATCTAGCGTGTCATCAAAATTCGATATGTATAAAAATACATATTTAATTCATTTAGAAAAAGGAAGTTATAATGAAGCTTATAATGCATTAGAAAAAGCAAAGAAATATATAAATGAAGCTAATTTACCCATTAGATATTTAGCTAGATTTTATTTAGAAGAAGCACAAATGCACTTTATTTTAAATAAGCCAAAACAAGCACTAAAAAGTCTACACCAAGCTATTACAATTTTACTTCCTGATTTTAATTCTCAAACATTACCTCAACCAAGTGATTTATATGCCGAAAATACGTTTATAGATATTTTCGATTTATATGCTGAAATAGAAACTGATCCTGAAATAATGCTAAAAAGTTTTGATCTTAGTTATTATGTGTCAGTATTATTAAAAGATAGTTGGACATCTCAAGAAACCAAAATTTTAAACGAAACCAACAACCATATAAGAAGTGAAAAATGTATTGATATCCTATATAGTTTATACAATGATACTATAGATGAATCTTTCTTAATTAAGGCACTACATTATTCTGAAAACAACAGAGTTTCAACCTTAAAAGAAATCAATCAGAAAAAAATAGGTTACAAAAATTCCCAAATGACAGTTTACTTATAAGGGAACTTAACCTTTTAAAACAACAAGAACGTATTACTAACGAACTGATAAAAGAAGAATTAGCCACAAATAAAGCTTCAAAAATTGATAGCTTAAGTAAGCAATTGAGTAATGTTAGTCTTCAACTAAAATCTTTAAAAACTGAGCTTTCAAAAAAACATCCTGATCTCAAAGCCTTTTTTTCTTTAAAAACTATTCAAAATAAATTATTAGAAGATGATGCTGTTTTAATACACTATTTCTACGGAAAAAATAATATTTACCAATTTGTGATTTCTGCCAGAAATATCAATATCAATAAGATTGATTTAACTGAAACTGTAGAAAAGGATATTACTGATTTTATCAGTTTTTTTGACAAACACTCTATTATAAATAATGATATCAATAAGTTCACTTCAAAAGCATTCAATCTATACAAAATATTAAAATTCGATGTTATTTCAAACTATAAAAACGCAATTGTTATTCCTGACGGCTTACTAAATTTCATGCCTTTTGAAACGTTATTAAGTTCAAAATCTAATACCACATCCTATTCCAAAATGCCTTTTGTCATTAATACGCACAATATAGCATACAGCACAAGCTTATTTTTTTATTCTACGAAACAAAAGCAATCTAAAGAAAACACTCTTCTAGGTTTTTTTCCTGTATTTAATAACTCAAAGAAGACACTAACCTATTCAATCAATGAAGCGGAAGCTATCAAAGCTGAAATAAATTCTGAACTATTGTTTAATAGTAAGGCTACAAAAACAGAGTTTGTTAAAAACGCGTCAAATTATAGTATTCTTCATCTATCAACTCATGCTAGTAGCGGTAGTTTTATAAAACCAGCTAATATTGATTTTTATGATAACACTTTATTTCTAAATGAATTGTACAGCCTTGATTTAAATCCCAATCTTGTAGTTTTAAGTGCTTGCGAAACGGGTATTGGGAAACTTTATAAAGGCGAAGGCGCGATGAGTTTAGCTCGTGGTTTTCAATATTCTGGAGCCAAAAACCTGTTATTTTCTTTATGGCAAATTAATGATTTGTCTACTTCTCAAATAATGCAATCGTTTTATAAAAATTATAGTAACGGACAATCTATTAGTTATGCTAATAGACAATCAAAACTAGACTATTTATTAAACGAAGATATAAGTAACGTTAAAAAATCTCCCTATTATTGGGGTGCCTTTGTTTACTATGGAGAATTAACACCTCTAAAGTCAACAAACTCTATTTATTATGTACTAATCGGAATTATTTTCGTTTTGATTATAGTATTTTTACTTTTCAAATCTAAACACTCCCATGGAAAAGACACTACAAGAATTCCTTCTTGAAAAAGGGTACACCAAAATTAAATTGAAACTAACAAAAACTAATCATTTTGAAATTAAAGCTACAATTAATGACGTAAAAGGTAAGTTTATTTTAGATACTGGCGCCTCAAGTTCATGTGTTGGATTTGAAGCTATTGACACATTTAATCTAAAAGTTAAAGATTCTACTATTTTAGCAGCAGGTGCTGGTGCAACAGATATGGAAACCAAAATGTCTAATCTAAACAACGTTAAAATTGGCAAATGGGAACATGACAAAGTTGTTTTGGTTCTTTTCAATTTGGTTCATGTAAATACTGCTTTAATAAATCATAACTCAAAACCCGTTGATGGTATCATCGGTGCAGATATATTAAAAAAAGGAAAAGCCGTAATTGATTACGAAAAAAATATCTATATTTAAAATTGTAAGACCTTCTAAAGGAAAAATCAAATCAATTAATAGCTAATACCCCTAAGTTTAATGCATACATCTATAGTGATAGCTGATGACCATCCGCTAATGCTGAGAGGCTTAACAGACTTCTTAACTTCAAAAGGATATAATATTTTAGGTAGTGCCCAAGACGGCAAAGCAGCCTATAATCTAATAGTAAAATTTAAGCCTAAAATAGCAATTCTAGACATTAGAATGCCATATAAGACAGGTTTAGAAATTGCTGAGGAAGTTCAAAAAAATAATTTACCTACAAAAGTTATACTAATTACATTTGACAAGGAAGAAGAACTTTATGATAAAGCTTTAGAAGTTGGCGTTTATGGATATATTTTAAAGGAATTCGCGATAGAAGAAATTGAAACCTGTATTGCTAATGTAGAAAATAACAAACCCTATTTTAGTGAAGAAATCGCAGAATATTTAAACCATGATAATAATAAAAAGCCCAAAGAACTGGAGCTACTTACAAAATCTGAATTAAAAATTATTACTCTTATTGCTGAAAATAAAACCTCTCATGAAATTGCTATAGAACTATCAATTTCACCAAGAACTGTTGATAAACATCGAAGTAATATAGTTGCTAAGTTAAATTTAGATAACAAACCCACTTCTCTATCTATTTGGGCGAACTTAAATAAGTAATTTCTTTAAAAATACGTAGAAGTACGTATTTTTATTTTCATTAACACATAGTACATTTACATTGCTATTAATTAGTTCTTTAGGGAGAATTATTAAGGGCTCTAGGTTGTTATAATCTAGGGCCTTTGCATTTTATATAACCTCAATAATGCATTAAAAATACGTACAAGTGCGTATTTTTTTTACCCCAATCTATTATACATTTACATCAGCTATTAATCGATTCTTTTGAGAGAGAATTACTGAAAACTCTGTGTAGTAATAGCACAGAGTTTTCTATTTCTAACTTATAAGAAAACCCTAACTTAATCCATTATGAAAACTACAGAAACTATCCTAGACCGATCCTTTGCAATTGGGCTTGCAGTTTTAGTTATTGCCGTAATCGCTATTAACCTACTAGTTATAGTCTATTAAATTTTATCTTTATTTCAGTTAGTTGAAAAATGCAAAAACCCCGAAATATCAAATGTTTCGGGGTTTTGTATAGTATAATAATTAATATTAATCAGCTAGAACGATAACTTTGTTATCTTTCATCTCAATAGTTCCTGAATTAATTGCTAACCAAAAACCTTTGTTTGATTTAGTGAATTTAGATGCGACTTCTTCTTCTAAAGTAATATTCCCAGTTATTTTCACTTGGCCATCTTTCAATAAAGAAACAATAGCAGCGTGATCTTTAAGCATTTCAAATTCCCCATTAACTCCGGGTACAGTAACTGAATCTACTTCTCCACTAAATAATGTTGCTTCAGGTGATACTATTTCTAAATACATATTCTTTTAGTTATGAGTTATGAGTTATGAGTCATAAGTAAGAGTTACAATTCTAAACTCTAAACTTCTTAACTCTGAACATAATTAAGCCTCAGCTAACATTTTATCTCCAGCTTCAATAGCTTCTTCAATAGTCCCTTTAAGGTTAAAAGCTGCTTCTGGTAAACGATCTAATTCACCATCCATAATCATGTTAAAACCTTTAATAGTTTCTTTGATATCTACCAATACTCCTGGGATACCTGTAAATTGTTCAGCTACATGGAATGGTTGAGACAAGAAACGTTGTACACGTCTTGCTCTACCTACGGCTAATTTATCTTCTTCAGATAATTCTTCCATACCAAGGATAGCAATAATATCTTGTAATTCTTTATAACGTTGTAATAACTCTTTTACCCTTTGAGCACAATCATAATGCTCATTTCCTAAAATATCAGCAGTTAAAATTCTTGAAGTAGAATCTAATGGATCTACCGCAGGATAAATACCTAACTCTGCAATCTTTCTTGAAAGTACTGTTGTTGCATCTAAGTGAGCAAAAGTAGTAGCAGGAGCAGGATCCGTTAAATCATCCGCAGGTACGTAAACCGCTTGTACAGATGTAATAGAACCTCTTTTAGTTGAAGTAATACGCTCTTGCATTGCACCCATCTCTGTTGCTAGTGTTGGTTGGTAACCTACCGCAGAAGGCATACGACCAAGTAATGCAGATACCTCAGATCCAGCTTGTGTAAAACGGAAAATATTATCTACGAAGAAAAGTACATCTTTCCCTTGTCCTTCTCCAGCACCATCACGGAAATACTCAGCAATAGTTAAACCAGATAATGCAACACGCGCACGTGCTCCAGGTGGCTCGTTCATTTGTCCGAATACAAACGTTGCTTTTGATTCTTTCATTTTAGATTTATCAACTTTAGATAAATCCCATCCACCATCTTCCATAGAATGCATAAAATCATCACCATAACGGATAATTCCAGATTCCAACATTTCTCTTAAAAGGTCATTTCCTTCACGAGTTCTTTCTCCTACACCAGCAAACACAGATAAACCACCGTGACCTTTCGCTATATTATTAATCAACTCTTGAATTAATACTGTTTTACCTACACCAGCACCACCAAATAAACCAATTTTACCACCTTTTGCATAAGGCTCAATAAGATCAATTACTTTAATACCAGTAAATAAAACTTCAGTAGACGTTGATAAATCTTCAAATTTAGGAGCCTGTCTGTGAATTGGTAAACCTGCTTTACCTGCTTTAGGTAAATCTCCAAGCCCATCAATAGCATCTCCAATTACATTAAATAAACGTCCGTAAACATCATCACCAATTGGCATTTGAATAGGAGCACCTGTAGCATTAACTTCAGTTCCTCTACTTAAACCATCTGAAGAATCCATTGCTATAGTACGTACTGTATCTTCACCAATGTGAGATTGTACTTCTAATACTAAAATAGAACCATCTGGTCTATTTATTTCTAATGAATCATAAATTTTTGGAAGTTCTGAACCTGCTGCGAACTCAACATCGATAACTGGTCCTACTATTTGTGCAACTTTACCTGTAACTTTAGACATTACTTATGTATTTAATATTATGCGACTTAATTGGTTAAAGCCTCTTTTAGTTTTCGCGTGCAAAGATATATTTTTTAATTTAAAATTAAAGTCGTTTTTAAGGTTTTTTGCAATAAAAAAGCACCTTCAAAACGAAGGTGCTTTATAACATCATTTAAAAATGTTTTATTCTTTAGAAGCTTCTGCTGCTGGTGCTTCAGCTCCTTCTGCTGCTGCTCCTTCTGCTGCTGCTCCTTCTTCTCCTTCAACTTCTTCTTCATCTTCGTCATCAACAATTGCAGTTCTTGCCGTTTTAATTTGACAAACAACCGTATTATCTGTGTGTAAGAATGAATATTTTTCGTTTAGTAAATCTCCAACTGATACTTTATCTCCAATTTTAAGAGGTGTAATATCTATTTCTATAGAATCTGGTAAATTTACAGGAAGCGCTTTAATACGTAACTTTCTGTTATTTCTTCTTAAAACACCACCATTTTTAACACCTTTAGAGTTACCAGAAAGGTTCACAGGGATATTTAAAGCAATTTCTTTATCCTCAAATAATTGATAAAAGTCTATGTGTAAAATTCTATCTGTTACAGGGTGAAATTGAATGTCTTGAAGTACCGCATTTAAAGTTCCTCCATTATCTAAAGCAATCACAACTGTATGCGCATTTGGCGTGTATACTAGTTTAGAGAAAGCTAATTCTGGTGCTGAGAAATGCACTCGCTTGTCTCCTCCGTATAATACGCAAGGAACCTGACCAGCATTACGTAAGGCTTTTGTTGCTTTTTTGCCCACGCTTTCTCTTTGAGATCCGTTGATTGTAATTGATTTCATTTTCTATTTATATAATTTAATTAATATTATTCTTTTAAAGTAACTTACATTACAAATTTTGAACTTATTGATTTGTTATTATGCACTTTATCCATAACCTCAGCAAATAAATTAGCACATCCTAAAACTCTAATTTTATCACTTTTTTGAGTTAGTGGTATAGAATCAGTAATTATTAACTCCTCAAGTTTAGATTTCTCTAATTTTTCGTATGCATTTCCAGATAAAATAGGGTGTGTACAAATAGCTCTAACACTTAATGCGCCTCTTTCCATCATTAAATCTGCTGCTTTTGTTAATGTGCCAGCTGTATCCACCATATCATCAACCAAAACTACATTTTTACCTGTTACATCACCAATTAATTCCATATGAGATATTACATTCGCTTTAGCACGTTGCTTGTAACAAATCACAACATCACTCCCTAGAGCTTTTGAATATGCATAAGCCCTCTTAGAGCCTCCCATATCTGGTGAAGCAATTGTAAGATTTGGTAAATTTAAACTTCTTAAATATGGTAAAAATATGATAGATCCGTATAAATGATCAACAGGTTTTTCAAAAAAACCTTGAATTTGATCAGCATGCAAGTCCATAGTAATTATTCTTGTTGCTCCAGCAGCTTCTAGCATTTTAGCCACTAATTTGGCAGCAATTGGCACTCTAGGCTTGTCTTTTCTATCCTGTCTTGCCCACCCAAAGTATGGCATCACAGCAGTTATATGTCTTGCTGAAGCACGCTTTGCAGCATCAATCATCAACAACATTTCCATTAAATTTCTTGGTTCTGGATGCGTTGAGCCAATGATAAAAATTCTAGTACCTCGAATAGATTCTTCATATGAAGGCTGAAATTCACCATCACTATATGTAGACGTAATAACATTACCTAATTCAGTACCATAAGCTTTAGCGATTTCCTCTCCTAAGACTTTACTCTGTGTACATGCAAAAATTTTAGCTTCAGTATTTACTACAGGCATAGTTAACTTGTTGTTTTATAGTATTTAAAGACTACTTTTTTTAAACGAGGTGCAAATTTAGACATTTATTTTAACCTAAAAAGTATATTGCACAGTATTTTTGAGTGTATTTCAAGAAAAAAATTATTTTTGTCGTCCAAAATAAGCTCAAGTGGCGGAATTGGTAGACGCGCTGGATTCAAAATCCAGTTTCTTCGGAAGTGTGGGTTCGATTCCCACCTTGAGTACTTTTTAAAATCGTAAAACTTTTTAGTAAAGTTTTACGATTTTTTATTTGTACTTTTCTCAAATCCAACAACATTAAATTTTACTTAAAAATGAAACTCAAATTTTTAATCATTCTAATTTCTATATCAACAACCTCTTGTAAAACCGAAAAAAACAAACCATCAATAACTACTGATTTTGAACAATGGATTTCACTTTTTAACGGCAAAGATTTATCAAACTGGACGATTAAGTTTACTGGTGAGGATTTAAATGCCAATTACAAAAAAACCTTTGTTGTTGAAGACAGTATGATTCGTATAAAATATGATAATTATGAAAACTTCAATGATAAATTTGCGCACATCTATTACAATACACCATATTCATATTATAAATTGAAGTTTGATTATCGATTTACGGGAGAACAAATAGAAGGAGGCTCGCATTGGAATGTTAGAAATAGTGGTATTATGCTGCATTCGCAATCTGCTGAAAGTAATGCATACAATCAAAACTTTCCCGTATCGGTCGAATTGCAGCTTCTTGGTGGATTAAGCGATAACAAAGAACGACCTACAGCAAATGTATGTACTCCAGGAACGGCAGTTGTTATGGGCGACACCATTAATTATAAACATTGCATTCCTTCAAACTCTAAAACGTATTTTGGAGACCAATGGGTGCATGCCGAAGCTATAGTAATGGGAGGGGAATCTATGACTTTCGTTGTTGAAAAAGATACCGTTCTTAATTTTAAATTACCTCAAATTGGCACTACCAAACCCAATAAACATTACAAAGGCGAAAATTGGACAAATTGGGGTATGAATCCTGCGGATTGGGAAAATAAAGCAGGCGAAATATTAACAGATGGTTATATTTCTTTACAAGCTGAAAGCCACCCTGTAGATTTTAAAAACCTAGAATTATTAGATTTATGCGGATGTAAAGACCCAAAAGCAAAAAACTTTAAATCTTATTATGTTAAAGATAAGCCTAAATCTTGTGTTTATTAATTTACCAACATTTCTGGCGTAGCCACAGTTCTAAAACCAACATGTTCTGAAGAGGAATCTTTACTAGTTCCCATTCTAGATGAAACTCTGTAACTCGCACAATAAGAATCGCTACATAAAAAAGACCCACCTTTTATAATAACTTCTTGTAAATATGGATTATTTGGGTTGTAAGCCTTAGTAGCTCCTTTTGGGTTAATTACTGACTTTCCTGATGCAGCTAACTCTTTGTAATATTCTAAATTGTACCAATCTCCCGTTATTTCCCAAACATTTCCTGCCATTTCGTAAAGCCCAAAAGTATTTGCTGGGTATGTTTTTACAGGTGCTGTTCTTTCATAACCATCTTTTAAAGTATTATTTACTGGAAATTCGCCTTCCCAACTATTTACATATTTAGAAAGTTTAGATTTATCATCGCCCCATAAATATGTAGTATTTTTTTGCGTTCCTCTGGCTGCATACTCCCATTCTGCTTCAGTTGGCAAACGTCTTCCTACCCATTTACAATAAGCTATGGCGTCTTCAAAACTTATATGTACAACTGGATAATTATCCTTTCCTTTAATATCAGAATTTTTTCCGCTTGGGTGCCTCCAATTCACACCAATTGTCCATCTCCACCATTGCGAAAAATCATATAAATTAGGCACAGACGATTTTGTTTTCTTAAACATCAAAGATCCTGGTTGTAAAATAGTATCATGCGGTTTTGGAGTGCCTTCTGGCAATTGCTTTTTCATCTCTTCCCAATCTATTTCACGTTCAGCAATGGTTACATAGCCAGTTTCTTTTACAAATTTTTTGAATTGAGCGTTTGTAACTTCGGTAATATCCATAAAAAATCCATCTAGACTTACTGGATGTTGAGGTTTTTCGTGCGCCATGGCAGTTTTATCTTGTGGAACCGCTCCCTGCATGAAAGAACCTGCTGGAATCCAAAGCATACCACTTGGTGGATTAGAAATAAGACTGTCTCTAACCTCTTTATCTATAGTTTTTACAACTGTTTTTGGAGTAGCAGTTTTTTTATTTTCGACTACTTCATATTTTATGCCTTCCTTCTCAACAGTTTTATCCTTACACGCCAAAAAAGCTAATGAAATACATAAAATAATTGCTGTACGTTGTAAATTGTTCATTATAATTTAAGTCTAATTTTTTTCAAAAGTATCTATTAATTAGTTTACAAACCACTAATCAGACTTTGAAAACGCTTTTTTAACACATTTTTATTCATTTTCTGTTCTTTAGTTTTAATTACCTTTGCATAACTTAATTCAGGATTTATGATTTATTCAATGACAGGTTACGGAAAATCTGTTTTGCAATTACCAACAAAAAAATTACAATAGAACTCAAATCTCTAAATAGTAAAAATTTAGATTTAAACGCGAGAATGCCATCTATTTACCGAGAGAAAGAGTTATCCATTAGAAAACTTTTAGCAGACAAATTAGTTCGCGGTAAAGTTGATTTTTCTATTTATGTTGAAGCTACTGCCGAAGACACGTCTACTCAAATAAATACGCCTGTAGTAAAACAATATATAGCACAATTAAAAAATGTAGTAGATGGTAATGAGATAGATTTATTGAAAATGGCAGTCCGTTTTCCTGATGCATTAAATACCGTTCGTGAAGAAATTGATGAAAATGAATGGCAAGCGATTGAAACTGAAATAAAAAAAGCCGTTAAAGACTTAATTAGTCATAGGTTAAATGAAGGTAAAGTTCTAGAGCAGGATTTCAATAATCGTGTAACTTCAATTAGTGAAATTCTTGATAAAGTAATTGCAATGGACCCAGAACGTGTTGATGGTGTTCGCGAACGCTTATTAAAAGGAGTTCAAGAATTACGTGAAAAATATGATGAAAACAGATTTGAACAAGAACTCATTTTTTACATTGAAAAGTTTGATATCACAGAAGAAAAAGTGCGTTTAAAAAATCACTTAAATTATTTTACTGAATCGATGAATTCTAAAGATTCTAATGGAAAAAAACTAGGGTTTATAAGTCAGGAAATGGGACGTGAAATAAACACTATTGGTTCTAAAAGTAATTATGCCCCTATGCAACAACTAGTGGTACAAATGAAAGATGAACTTGAAAAAATTAAGGAACAGTTATTGAATGTTCTATAATTAATTTGGCAGTAACAGTATCATTTTTCATTAGTATAGAGTATGGATAATAAAAAACCACAAGGCAAATTAATAGTATTCTCAGCACCATCTGGTTCTGGAAAAACAACTATAGTTAGATATTTACTAGGTCTAGAAGATTTGAATTTAGAATTTTCTATATCAGCAACTTCTAGAGCCAAACGAGGTGAAGAAGAACATGCTAAAGATTATTATTTTTTATCTGCCAAAGAATTCAAAACAAAAATTAAAAATGATGAATTTTTAGAATGGGAAGAAGTTTATCGTGATAATTTCTATGGTACTTTAAAAACCGAAGTAGAACGAATTTGGGCAAAAGGCAAAAACGTAATTTTTGATATTGATGTTTCAGGAGGGTTACGTATTAAACGAAAATTTCCAGATGAAACACTTGCCGTTTTTGTAAAACCACCAAGTATAGACGAACTAAAAATCAGACTAAAAAAACGCAAAACCGAAAGCGAAGACAAAATAAATATGCGTGTTGCCAAAGCTTCTGCAGAATTAGCTACTGCACCTTTATTTGATACCATAATAGTTAATGACACTTTAAATCATGCATTAGAAGATGCAGAAAAACAAGTGCGTGGTTTTATAAACTCTTAAGCTTAAAAAGAATGAAGGTTGGTTTATATTTTGGTTCTTTCAACCCTATACATATTGGGCATTTGGTAATTGCAAACCATATAGCAGAATATAGCGATTTAGACCAGGTTTGGTTTGTTGTGACCCCACACAATCCTTTTAAAAAGAAAAGTAGTTTATTAGATAACTACCAGCGATTAGAAATGGTATATCGCGCTACAAAAGACTATACAAAATTAAAACCTAGTGATATAGAATTTAACTTACCACAACCTAATTACACAATAAACACACTTACTTATTTACAAGAAAAACACCCAGATTATGACTTTGCTTTAATTATGGGCGAAGACAATCTTAAAAGTTTCCACAAGTGGAAAAACTATGAGCTTATTTTAGAAAATCATCATATTTATGTATATCCTAGAATTTCGAAAAATAAGGTTGCAACACAATTTGACGGACATGAAAAAATCCATTTTATAGATGCTCCTATTATGGAATTATCTTCAACTTTTATTCGAAAATCTATTAAAAACAATAAAAACGTTCAGCCCATGCTTCCATATAATGTATGGGAGTATTTAGATGAGATGAATTTTTATAAATAGTTTAAATATATTACCTATGACAAAACAGGTTTTGATGTTAATAGCGCTAATTATTTTATTACAAAACTGTAATAAAAAGCAAAAACAAGAAAACACAAAACTCAATGTATTACTGCTTTGCATAGACGATTTAAGGCCAGAATTAAACAGCTATGGCGCTTCTTACATACACTCTCCTAACATAGACCAATTAGCAGCAAAAGGTGTTCAGTTTAACAATCATTACGTAAACGCTCCTAGTTGTGGTCCTTCAAGATATACTTTATTAACTGGAGTTTATGGACCCGCAGATAATCAAGCTCTTTTTAAACGTGCTGAACAGTTTCAAAAAAATCCAAATTCTGTAACTCCTTCACTACCAGAATGGTTTAAAACTAATGGCTATACAACGGTTTCTGTTGGAAAAGTATCGCATCATCCTGGTGGGAGAGGAGGTAAAGAATGGAACGATAGTACACAGATTGAAATACCCAATGCTTGGGATAAACATTTAATGCCAGTAGGAGCATGGCGATCTCCTGTAGGCGCAATGCATGGTCTAGCTAATGGAGAAATTCGTAAAAATGCTAAAAACATGGATTTGTTTCAGAGTATAGAAGGCAATGATATGATATATCCTGATGGTTTAATAGCTCAAGAAGGCATCAAGCAATTGCAGGAGCTAACTTCCAATAAAGAAAAACCATTCTTTTTAGCCATCGGTTTATTAAAACCCCACCTACCCTTCGGTGCACCAAAAAAATACATGGATTTATATAAAGATGTTGAATTTCCAGAAATAAAACATCCTGAAAAACCAGAAGGACAAACTACATGGCACAAATCTGGAGAATTTATGAAATATAACAACTGGAAAAAAGACCCAAGAGAAGATTCAGATTTCGCTAATGATATAAGAAAGCATTATGCAGCATGTGTGAGTTATGCCGATATGCATGTAGGTAAAATATTAAACGAATTAAAGCGCTCAGGAGCCGATAAAAACACTATTGTTATATTATGGGGAGACCACGGGTGGCACCTTGGAGAGCATGCTATTTGGGGCAAACACAGTTTATTCGAAGAATCTTTACATGCTCCATTAATATTATATCATCCCAAAATGAATAAAAAGAACATAGAAACAGATGCTGTAATTTCTACTTTAGATATTTTCCCAACGCTTTGTGAATTAACCGATATTAAAACTCCTAAATTCACTCAAGGTCTTTCCTTGAAGTATTTACTGGAAAACCCTGAAAACAAAGGCCACTTTGCTGTAGCTTATCGTGGTGGTAACAAAACAATCCGAACCAAAAAATATAGAATGACATTACATAAAAATGGGTTTGTGGAGTTGTACGACCATACTTCTTTAGAAAAAGAAACTAATAATGTTGCTACTAAATTTCCTAGAGTAGTTGAAAGTTTAAAGAAACTACTTTTAGAGAATTTGAAGAAGAAATAAACATTAAAAAACATATTAACAAGAAAATGAAAAACCTAATAACAGTATCCGTAATTTTACTTTTACTAGCATCTTGCTCATCCACTAAAAAGGCTTCTAAAAACACCCCTCAATTACTTCGTAATGCAAATACATTCGTGATAACTGAAATATCTACTGATAAGACTTATGGCCTATCGTCAAAAAACCCAATTGAAGTTGGAGGATTTAAAACTTCTGAAGGCCCAAGAAATGAAAGACGCTATTTAAACGCCTTAACTGGCCCAAATGGAGAAGCCATTTCATATTACCGAGCAGGCAGCTGCTGCCCTGTAAAAAGTGAAAACGGATTTATGGGAACTGCTATGTTAGATAACTATAGAGTAACTTGGGAAAACTCCAAGGATACAGTTTCTATTTACATTAACATGTATGATTCTGGTAAATTGAAAGCACCTTATGGTTTTGGATTAAAGAAATAATTATTACCTTAAGCTTTGCTTAAATTAATTATTTTGAACAAAACTCGAAGAACTTTTCTACAGAACTTAGCTTTAACACCTTTGTTTTTAGGTGCAAGTAATCTTATGGCTTTATCAAACAAGGAAGAAAGCATAAGAGAAAAAAGCAGATTACAATATAGCGTTAATGCCTATTCATTTAATACAGCTTTACGAAGTGGTAAAATGACTTTTTTTGATATGATGGAATTTGCTGCTGGTATTGGTTTAGATGCTGTAGATTTAACTGGATACTATTTTTCCTCATACCCACAAGTACCTGGTAATAAAGAACTTTTCGCTCTAAAAAGAAAAGCACTAGAGTTAGGTTTAGATATTCCTTGGACTGGTGTAAGAAATAATTTTGTTACACCAGATGTTACTACCCGAAATTCTGATAAAGCACTTATAAAAAACTGGTTAGAAGTTTCATCCAAACTAGGAGCTACAATTATGAGAGTATTTACAGGTAGAAATAAAAGTGAAGAGCTTTCAAAAGACGACATAAAAAACTGGCTTGTTAAAGAATATAGAGAGTGTGCCAAAATAGGAGAAGAAAACGGAGTAATTGTTGGATTACAAAATCATGATGAGTTTTTATTTACTAGTGAAGAAATCATCGATATAATTAAACGCGTAAATTCTGATTGGTTTGGACTTATTCTAGATTGTGGTAGTTTACCTTCTGACAACCCGTATAAGGAAATTGAAAAGCTAGTACCTTATGCCAATTATTGTTTTGTTAAAGAACATGTTAAAACAAAAGACAGCGAAAAGACACCTGCTGATTTAGCGAAAATTGCAACCATTCTTAAAAACCAAAACTACAAAGGCTACGTATCTTTTGAAAGTCTTTCTGATGGAGATCCAAAAGAAATTATTAATGATATGTTTTCTACTTTCGACAAAGCTTTTAAAACGATTTAAAATTAGAAAAATCATCTTAGATTCAACAAACAAAAAACCCAACTCTAAAAAGTTGGGTTTTTTACTAACATAAATATTGTAGGCATTTTTAGTCTAAGGCAGGAATACGCAACACTTGTCCTGGATAAATTTTATCAGGATCAGTAAGCATTGGTTTATTTGCTTCAAATATAACAGGGTATTTCATTGCATTTCCGTAATAGGTTTTAGCAATTTTACCTAAAGTGTCTCCACTTGCTACAGTATGAAATTGTGCTTCTGGCTCTACATTTTCAACCGTCATTTGGTCATCAACCATTGCAATACCATTTGAGTTTCCTACTACCAAAACTACTTTTTCTTTTGTAGCTTGATCATAAGCAGCACCACTAATTGTTGCAGTTTCATCATCTATAAATACGTTTAGGTCTTCAACCTGTAATTGTAAATCGTTAATTGTTTCTTCTAATTTTTGAGCAGCTAATTGCTCTAGTTTAAGCTCTTTTGCAGCAGCTTCAGCAGCTTCTTCAGCATCAGTTTTTCCAATACCAAACACTTTTGCTCCTGCGTTTTTAATGAACGAAAATAATCCCATGTTTAATTTATTTTAAGGGTTAATAATTTATTTATTGTACAACTATAAAGCTACACAATTTTTAGACACATCTATTAAAAAATAGTCACTTAATTTAAGTAAAAAAGAAACCGCTTAAAGCCAAAAGCTTTAAACGGTTTCTAAACTAAATAACCAACCAAAATTTTTATTTAACCCTTGTATTTTTTCTCGGGTTCTCTACTCTATCTTTTTTAAACTTACGTTTTTTATCTTTTTTAGTATTCGACTTTCCTTTGTCGTTACTGGATTTCAAGTACTGGATATATCCTCTTCCTTCGAATTCATAAACCGTTTCGGAATTTGGATGAAACAACTCTATCTTTCCGTCATTTATAACGCTCAATTCAAAATATTCATTGTCTAAAGAATCATAATCTAATGTTAAAGTTTTTAAAAGGTCATTACCTGCAATGTTACCTACACCATAAACACCTGTATAATCCCATTGTAAGTTGTTATAATTCAATCCATTATTATCTTGAGAACTTCTGAATTCTGAATCATTACCACCAGCTAAAAACTGCACATAATTTTCATTGTCAAATTCGTTTAAAACTCCAAACTCACTTGTATAAGTCTTTTCCCAAGCCTCGTATTCTTGTAAGAAGTAATGAATGTTGTCATAGAATACAAAATCATAATCAAAATTATTACGTTGGTATCCATCTAAAAAGTAAGACGTATCGTTATCTGGGTTATATAATTCAATGGTATTCCCATCTACTTGAAATACATCAAATGTTGAAAAACCATCAATATCATGTTGTACATCTAAAATCATATTGTAAGCATCGTATTCTGCAACATCAATCCCATAACCATTCCCACTATTACCAATACCTACCAAATTATTATTTGCGTATAACACGCCATTATTAAACGAAATAGTAAAAGCTTTTTGCAAAAACGGTGTTTCGCCAAAACCTTGTGTAGCGTTAATATCTACATACCACAATTCGTATGAATTTAGTAATTGATTTGCGGTAATTGGTGGCACATCATTAAAATCATCCACAATAACCTCGGTATAACAAGACGTAAAAAGTGTTGATGCCAACACAACGCTTAAAAGTATTTTTATAGTTTTCATAATTATATGTTTTAGGGTTTCTGTTTATGTAGATTCAAAACGCGTGCCAAAAAAATTAATCATGGTGTTTCATAATACCAATTCTTTTATATTTTATGTATTTTTGGAATAGAAACAGATTCTTTTTTTATGAATAAACCTTTAAAATATGCAGTTTTTGGTGCAGGAAGTTGGGCAACAGCAATAGTAAAAATGCTTTGTGAAAACTTAAATGAAGTAGGTTGGTATATGCGAAGTGTTTACACAAAAGAACATTTAACAAAAGAACAGCACAACCCTAATTATTTAAGCTCGGTTGAATTTCACTTAGAGCAATTAAAATTAAGCAACGATATAAACGAAATTGCAACTTGGGCAGACGTACTCATTTTTGTAATCCCTTCAGCTTTTATTCATAGCGAATTAGAAAAACTATCTACTGATATTTCTAAAAAAACCATAGTCTCTGCCGTAAAAGGTATAGTTCCCGAAACTGGATTATTATTAGGAGAACACATCAACCAACATTACAACGTCCCTTTTGAAAGTATTGCCGTTATTGCTGGTCCTTGTCATGCTGAGGAGGTAGCGTTAGAACGTTTATCATATCTTACCATATCGTGTTGGGATGCTAAAAAGGCACAACACATTGCCGATAGTTTATCCAGCGATTACATAAAAACCAAGATAAGTGACGATGTTATTGGTGTAGAATACGGTGTAATGCTCAAAAATATTTATGCAATTGCAGCAGGTATAGCACACGGTTTGGGATATGGCGATAATTTCCAGAGTATTTTAATGAGTAATGCCATTAGAGAAATGAAACGCTATATTAAAAAAGTCCATAAAATGAAACGTAACATCAATAATTCAGCATATTTAGGCGATTTATTGGTTACTGGCTATTCTACATTTTCTAGAAATCGCATGTTCGGAAACATGATTGGTAAAGGCTACACCGTTAAATCTGCGCAAATGGAAATGAGCATGGTCGCCGAAGGGTATTACGCCACTAAAAGTGCTTTTTTAATGAATAACAAAAACGAGAAAAAGGCAGATACTCCAATAATAGATGCAGTTTACGAAGTGCTTTATGAGAATAAAAACCCTAAAAGAGTATTTAAAAAACTGACTGATAAGTTGGATTAGAAAGGAGGCCTCCTCTAACTCCTCCATGGGAGGAGAACTAGCTTAGTCTATTTTTGTATTTTATTGAGGATTATTTTTATTCTCCCTAAAATTTAAACCAAAGCCAAAATAAATCTTACTATTTTATAAAAATTATTTGGGCGTTACCCTATCGGGTCAGGCTATCCGCTACAAGTCCTCGCTCCCAAAAGGTCGCTGTGGGCTTTCCACTACTATCCTTAACGCGGGCAATTCCGCAAAAGTCATAGCTTAACAAAATGTATTTAGCTTATTAGCTATTAGATTCCTGTTTTCACAGGAATACATCACTTAACCAAAACCCCTTTAACATCCATTAAAGGCAATGACTGTAAAGCATTCAAATTAATAGTGTTTTTTCTGAACACATAGGTTTTATCCAACAACGAATTTCCTTCAAAAAAAGACACTTTAAAAGCATTGTTTAAAACGAATAAATCCTCCTGCATCAATTCAATTTTAGCATAACTCTTTTTAGGTAATTTATCAATCTTCTTTCTAAACGTAGCCGTTTTTTTAGTTTCAGAATAACCTTCTGATACTATAATAACCATATCCAAATCTACTGCCTTGTCATTAATAATATAAGCATTCCAATCATGAGATTTATAAATAGCATTGTATTCATTTACAACAGCTAAGTAAACGCCTTCAACTTCTGGTATTTGGATATCTTTTTTCACTATTCTTCTATTTTATGGTGCAAAAATAATCTATTTCGTTATGTTTTATGTAATTTTCAAGACAGAACAAATTCATCACTCATGAAATCATTTTTTACAATAAAAATCGCTTTACTTTTTTGCTTTTAAGTTTTTATACTTCAAAAATATATGCTCAGACTACAGATAAAAAAGCTATTGCTATAGCTGAAAAAGTAGTTGAAGCTATGGGAGGAACAGAAAATTATAACAACACCCGTTTTATAAAATGGGATTTTGGCAAACGCATTCTCTTTTGGAATAAATGGACGGGAGATGTGCGTATTGAAAGCCCTAAAGATTCACTTACAATTCTAGTAAATATACATACTCAAAAAGGAAAAGCTTTTGTAGCAGATAAACCTGTTAAAGAAGTAAAAGAGTTAAACAAACTCCTCAAAAAAGGCAAAAATTGGTGGATTAATGATTCCTATTGGTTAGTAATGCCTTGGAAATTACAAGACCCTGGCGTAAACTTATCTTATGTAAAAACAGAAACTTTGGAAGATGGAAATCCAGCAGATGTATTACAACTCACTTTTAACGATGTTGGTGTAACTCCAGACAACAAATATTATGTGTATGTAGACCAAACCGATAGCTTAATAAAACAATGGGCATTCTTTAAAAATTTTAATGATGAAGCACCAAAGTTCACGATGCCATGGGATAATTACCAAACCTTTGGAAATATAAAGTTATCCTTTAACAGAAGTAAATTTGGACCTAAGAACGTGATTGTAAAACAGGATTTTAATGACGAACTTTTTACTGATTTAAGCTATGAATGATGATATTAAAAAATACATTGACCAAAGTGTATTGTGTTGGCTAGCAACTTCATCTTCAGAAAACATCCCAAATGTGTCTCCTAAAGAGGTTTTTACTTATTTTAAGGAAGATATTATTATTGCAAATATTGCTTCTCCGCAATCGGCAAAAAACATTAAAGAGAATTCTAATATTTGCCTAAGTTTTATTAATGTACTGGTTCAAAAAGGCTATCAATTAAAAGGAAAAGCAGAAGTAGTTTCAAAAGATAATTCAGAATTTGAAACATTAGAAAAACCTTTGTTGAAACTAACAGAAGGTAAATTTCCGTTTATTTCAATTTTTAAAATATCTATTGAAAGTGCAAAACCAATTATTGCTCCAAAGTATATTTTATATCCTGAAACTACAGAGGAAGCGCAAATTGAGAGTGCTAAAAAAGTTTATGGCCTGTAGAATATCACTTTCATTTGCCTATTTATACATTTGACTCTATAAAAATTTTCAACTACCTTCGTTTAACGGCGGATATAAGCCATACCATACCAACGGTGCATATTCGTGAACCCATTGTAATTCATTGCCAGAAAAACTGAACGCCCGATTTAAATATGAATTTGAAAAGATATTTAATAGACATTATTACTATTCCAATAATCGTATTTTTTTGTTTTATTGCTCTAGTAATGAATATTCCTGGATATGGAGAAATTTGTGACCAAGACTCTGGAATAATTTTTATTTCTTTATTAATCTTCGTCCCAATTTGTTTTGCCTTTTTAATTAGACATTCTATTGAACTTTCAAAAAACAGAAACATTAAACTTAGAAAAATACCTCTAATCGTTTTTATTTCTTTGTTAATATTGAGCTTTGGCGGATTGAACAAACTGATATTTTTTTCTTGGTTTGGCAAATTGAAATATAAAGCGCAATCTATTGACAATAAAATGGTTTTCATAAAGCTATATGAAAATGGAAAATTCTATAGTGAAGGATTTTATACTTCTTGTTATGAGGAAATTACTGGAACTTATATAATTAAAAATGACTATTTAAAGTTGAAATACGAAAAAGAATCAGAATTTATTTCTAAAGAATATTTACTTAAGGGTAAGGAATTAATAAATTCAAATGAAAAAAATGACAGACTTTTAATTGAATAGGATTATAAACGAAATAAAAACAACGAAATTACAACGTGTATAATTCATTGCTAGTACTTGCCAACTTACGAAAATCCTCTCAGATTTTCTATTCGGTTTGTTTTGCTAAATTAGGTGCTTAAACACGCAACGAAATCATACATCAGTCCGTTGAACCACCCCTCCATAAAAAATTACAAAGCACTCTTAAACTGCTCTAAAAACCTAACATCATTTTCACTTAATAAACGAATATCACTAATTTGGTGCAACAACATCGCAATACGGTCTATACCAACACCAAATGCAAAACCTGAATATTCATTAGGGTCTATGTTACAGTTTTCCAAAACATTAGGATCTACCATTCCGCAACCACCAATTTCTAACCATCCTGTACCTTTGGTTATTTTATAATCGGTTTCTGTTTCTAAGCCCCAATACACATCTACCTCAGCACTTGGCTCAGTAAATGGAAAGTAACTTGGACGTAAACGTATTTTCGCTTTCCCAAACATTTCAGTTGTAAAGTGTTGTAATGTTTGTTTTAAATCTGCAAAACTTACGTCTTTATCAATGTATAAGCCCTCTACTTGATGGAAAAAACAATGTGAACGTGCTGAAATTGCCTCGTTTCTATACACTCTACCCGGAGAAATAGTTCTAATAGGTGGTTTGTTAGTTTCCATATAGCGTACTTGTACTGAACTGGTATGCGTACGCAATAAAATATCAGGATTGGTTTGAATAAAAAACGTATCCTGCATATCTCTAGCTGGATGGTATTCTGGTAAGTTTAAGGCTGTAAAGTTATGCCAATCATCTTCAATCTCAGGCCCTTCACTAACGTTAAAACCTATACGCGCAAAAATATCTATAATTTGATTTTTAACAATTGAAATTGGATGACGTGCACCAATTTCTATAGGCTGCCCCGGACGTGATAAATCGCCGTAAACACCTTTTACTTCTTCATTAGCTTCCAATTCAGCCTTTAAAGTATTTACTTTCTCTTCGGCTGTTTTTTTAAGTTTATTAATGGTTTGACCAAATTCCTTTTTCTGGTCGTTTGCTACATTTTTAAACTCAGCAAAAAAATCATTTAACAATCCTTTTTTACCTAAATATTTTATTCTGAATGCTTCTACCTCTTCTTTAGTCTGTGCTTTAAAAGCTTCGGCTTCTGCTATTAATTCTTGTATTTTATCTATCATGACGCATATTCAAAATGATGGCAAATTTAATCAATTTATCGGGATTTGCGTTAGGGATTGAGGCATTGTTGGAGCTCCTCGCAGAGAGCGACTGCCGAAAGTCCGACCCTTTAGGTAACGCCCTAATTATTTTAATCTATATATTCGGTTTCTAAAAAATAATTAACAATGGCTTCCTTCATTAAAACGGATTGCTCGCCTGCTTTAAGGTGTGGTAAGGTTTCTAGGGTTTTGTAATGTGGCCAACCTTCATCATCAACAAAATCGAGCTTCATAATAGCCATACGGCGTGAGTAATTTGCAGATAGCAATGTGCATTAAATCTAACTTTTGGTCTTTTTTGAAGGTGCGCTCTAACTGACCCAACTCCTGAACACCAATTAAATAAATTATGGCATCGAGGTCTAAAATATCCCCATCTGCAAACTGCTTGGATAGTTTTTCTACTACCAAATTCCAGCGTTCCTTTAATTGTTCGTCTCTTGCCATAATATTTTAAAGTTGCAAAGTTAATAAACCTAGATATGAGTATTATTCTATATTTGTTTTAAATTTAGCGTTATGGCAATTATTGATATTATTTTAGGTGCGCTGCTCCTTTTTGGACTTATTAGAGGTTTTATGAAAGGGCTTTTTGTTGAAGTTGCTTCTCTTGTAGCTCTGGTTGCAGGGGTTTATGGGGCCATTCATTTCAGTAATTTTGCTGCTGAATTTTTGATGGAAAAAGTGTCTTGGGACGAGAAATACATAAACATTGTTGCCTTTGCGATTACTTTTGTGGTAATAGTTTTAGCTATTGCATTAGCTGGAAAAGCTTTAACTAAACTGGCTGATTTTGCAGCTTTAGGCGTTTTAAACAAACTACTTGGCGGTGTTTTTGGGGCATTGAAAATTGGGTTAATTTTAAGTGTTATTTTGATGGTTTTTAGCAGTTTGAATAACACTATTCCCTTTGCTAGTGAAGAAGATTTGCAAGATTCTATTTTATATGAACCTGTAAAAACTTTAGCGCCTATGATTTTTCCTAATATTTTGAAAAAGCAACAAGAGAAAGAAACTAAACAAACGGTTTAACTTTATTCGCTTCTATTAAATATTGCTTCTTTTTCCTTGTATTCTAGACCATTTGGTAATGCAATAGATGAAAATTCTAAATGTAATACACGACGCCTTTTTTGAACTTTCGAAGCTGATGACGCATGCAACAACAAAGGTTTCATCAACTGTACACCTCCTGAAGACACTTCGCTTGTAAAAGGTATAGAATTGGTGGTTATTAATTTAATTTCATCATCATTTAAACGTTTGTTGTGCGATCCTGGAATAACTTTTAGCGCTCCATTTTTTTCGGTGGTATCATCTAAATGAATACGCATGGAGAATGTGTTTTTTGAAATTTCTTCTGGGGGACACACACTTATTACACCTTTTTTGTTAGTCCATGAACTAAAGCCATCCATTTCTATTTTATCTTGAACATTTATAGGCACGTCTTGATGCCATGTTACGTACCAATTATCTTGCGGGGATTTGTCAAAATAAATAGCCTTAGTTAAAAAGGCGTTTTTATCAATGGATTTAATGAGTTTTTTGAAGTTTTTATTGAATAGAATATCTTTTATTTCAGGTAATTTCTGGATAACTTCCCGCATACCGAATGCTTGCTCATTATTTTGTTTGATGTAAGAATCAAATTTGGCTTTCAGTTTTCTGATATCACGTTTAGTATAAACATGGTTTAGAATTCCGAACCCTTTATACTCAAGTCGTTTTGCAATGGTATGTATATTTTTATCGTTAATTTCAGTTTCATACACATCTACAGCATCATACAAACGTTCTTTTATGTTGCGTTTTAAACGTTCTGGCGCAATAACTTTTATACCTTCGCCCAAACTCAGTATTTCTTTTTCTAATTCGAAATTATGCTGAACTTCTAAAGAAATGGTTACGCCATAATGGTCTCTACTCACTTCTTTTTGCGTGTGATGAAACGGTTTGGTTAATACATAAGGTGCTTGTTTATGGTTGACGTACAGCAAAACACTTTCAGGTTCTAAATTTGGACTTACAGAAACACCTATAGCATTTTTATAAAAGTTTTCAGAATTAAAATTTGAATCTGATAGAAATGTTTTTACACTTTTTTCAATTGAAATCATTCTATCTAAAGCCAAATTCATAATGCCCTCATTTTTTTGTCGCTTACCAATCACAAACCATCTATTTCTAAATTCTTTTAGTAAATAGGGATGAAACGTAAATGTGCTTTCTTGTCGGGCTTTAAAGGATTGATACGTAATTTCAATAGGTTGCTTTTTTAAAATGAATTGGTAAAGTGGGTCTAAAAAATTTAGCCCTTTTAGATTTTCATTTTTTTCAAAATCAATTAATGATTTTTCTTGTGTTTTTTGAGTGTACACATGGTCTTCTAATTTCTGTACCATACTGCCTAATTCTTCAAAATGAGAAAATCCTTGAAATTGTTTTAAAAATGAAACTGCCTCAGATAATTTTGTTAAATCTTGATTGGAAATCGGACTATTTGTAATGCTATAATTTTCATCTTCATATTTGTAAAATTTTCGCTCATAAACCACTATTGGTGCGTTATACCCTAACTTATCACTTCGCATCATTTGAATGTCTAGTTGCACCGTTCTTTTACTTACATCTATAGATTTCCCTTCGTATTCGTAAAGTGCATCTGAAACTGCTTCAATTAAATCATTAAGCGTCCATTGTCTGAAGTTGTTCTGCAAACATTTATCGATGGTTTTATAGCGGATTAGTGCGTTTTTGTTTACTGCCATTTTCAAAAAAATTATACACTAATTTATAATTAAATTTTAAGTACGCAAAAATATTGCGTATTGACAAAATACATTTGTTCTAAATTAGAAACGATGGAAGCTTTAAAACTTAAAATATTTGGTGTTCTGACTAAAAAAATATCAGTTTTAGAATTTGAAAACTGGCTATATAATTCTGAAGAATTTATGAGTCAAATAAATGTAAACACCTTTTATTTTAATGTGATTTCTATAAATTATAGAGCCGATGATTGGTCAAAGAAATTAGACAATTTAATTAAAGAAAAATATGATGAGAATTTCATGATTTTATATGAAATTGAAAGATATTGCTTGGACTTGTTAAAGTCAATAGAACCAAAAGAAACATATCGTATTTTGTCAAAATTGTTGATAGATTTTGATTACGATACTGATTATGATATTTTATGGAAGTTTCATCGTATTTATGAATATTTAGAAACGTTTGAAGGTAGTGTTTTTAGTGAAAACGAACTGTCAAAAGAAGCAAAGTTTTACGCAAAACAGGCCATTGAATTAACTCAAAATTGTAGAAGTTTTGAAGAAACAAAACAAGCATTAATCAAGGATTTAAAACCATTTAAAACAGAAGAAAATCGCGATAGGCTATCTCTTAAACAAAAATTATTTGCTTTTTTTAAAAAAATATAATACTTCGTATTATGAGCTCAACTTTGATGTATTTGAAAAAATAAATTTTGAAAATTGAAAAATAAATCTAAATCTTTGCAACGTATTTCAACCAAAACTAAGTTGAATTAAAAATTAGAACTATGAGTTTATTTATAACATATCAAAATTTCCCGAAAGGCATATCGCCTTTTGTGATGCTTCGTGATTATCGTTAGATAAACTTTTAAAATTTATAAATGAGAAATCCGAAGCCGTTAGAAAACTGTTTCGGGTTTTTTGTTTTCAGTCGTTAGCGTTCTGCTAAACCACTTCCCAAAACAGTTTAGAAAAAATAAGCAAATTGTATTGTTATGCTGAGCACAGTTAAAACACTTCATCTCAATTTGTAAACATCAAATTATTAAAATCAAAAACAATGAAACATAGACATCTATTTCAGAACCGATTCTATTAATTCTAAGTAATTACTGGAATCCTTAAAGACAAAAATAAATTCATAATAAAGTCTTATGAAACCAGTAAATATTAAAAAACAACGCCAAAAAGAAGTTAGACGCTTACTGAAAAGACAGCGAGAAATTTGGACTTTACAACGTAATTTGGGTCATATAGAATTAGAATACCCTATCCGACATGGATGGCACAAAGAAATTGTAATTACACATAGAGTAGAGATTTATAAAAATCAAGAATTTATTCTAGAGGTTTATGATAAAATTGAAACCTATGTATGGGATAAAACCAAAGAAAAAGCAGAAATTCAATGGCAACAAAAAACTTCAAAATATCTTATTTACAAAGATATTCCAACCATAAATAAAAAGCAATATAACCGATTAAGTCATGGTGCTCAACGTTTATGTATTCCTTTTCAATATTATACAGAAAAGCGAAAACTAAGAACCCGATTTTATTTAAAAATCCCCAAGGGAGCTTATAAAATCAAGTTTACAAAAGCATATATAACACACAGAAGACGCATTGATCCAAATCTAATTAGTGAAATGGATTTTATAAACAAGCAACTTCAAAGATCAGGTTATTACAACATTAATGAAGCGTTTTACCCCTGGAAGGATTATTGGTATTTAAGAGCATTTAAAAAGGAAAAATTAAAAGAAAAACGACGTCTTAATGATTTCAAAAAAATAAAAATAGAAGAACTCATTACTGACCAATTTTATTAAAATAAAAAAACAATGGACACTAATTTGTTAAACAATTATGTGCTTAAAGCCATAGATGCTTATCCATACGAACTAGAGGAAACTGTAGAAAATTTAAACTACGCCTTGTCTTACGAAGCCAATAATGCTTATGCTTTGTATTTAATGGGACGTTTACAAGCCGAACAATTTGGCGATTACGAAAAAGCAAAACAGTACTACGCTGAGGCTTTGGCTAATAAAATGGATTTTCAAAAAGTATATCCAAAATACATTTTGGTATTGATATGGAATGAAGATTACGAGGAAGCTCAAAAATTAATAGACTTTGCCTTTACTATAAAAGGATTAAACAAAGCTGAAGTTTGGTTAAGACAAGGACAATTACTAGAGAATCTTCAAGGGCACAAAAAAGCGATTAAAGCACTAAAAAAAGCTAAATTATTTAGCTGTAATGATGAGTTCACAGGTTTTATTAATTCAGAAATATTAAGAATTAAAGACAAAATAAAACCTAAAAAGCAGAAATCATCCAAAAATAAAAAAGCTAAAAGAAAGAAAAACAAATAAATTATTAACTACGCAAAAACATTGCGCAACAGCATGAAATATTTGCAGAGTAATTAATTAAAAGCCTTTTGGAATCAGGCTTTTTAAGTAGCGCTCCACCAGACGAGGAAGCTGGTGGGGCTTAATAAAGAAAAATCATGAAAACAAAAATCACAGGAAACGACTTAATCGCATTAGGTTACAGACAAGGAAAATGGATGAAAGAGGCCATCACACACATCAATGAAAACAATTTAGAAGGCGATGTTTTAATAGCTTATTTACAGCAGTATAAATCTCCCGACCCGATAGCATTACATACAAATCCAGTTGATTTTTCAATTAATATTAAAGCTGAAAATGAGCTAGAAAAAGATAATGTCGCTAAAGTGATTAACTCCATGCAAACTTTAATGAAAACACCAACTTTAGTTGCTGGTGCTATCATGCCAGATGCTTGTCCTGCGGGACCAGATGGCACCATTCCAGTTGGTGGTGTTGCGGTTGCAAAAAATGCTATTCACCCAGGAATGCATAGTGCAGATATTTGCTGCTCTGTGATGTTGACCGATTTTGGTAAAGCAGACCCAAAAGGCATTTTAGATGCTGCACATGCCAACACGCATTTTGGTCCTGGTGGACGTGATAGAAATACACAATTTCGCTTTCCAAAAGAATTATTAGACGCTTTTGAAGCTAACTATTTTTTAAACGATGGACAAATGATTCAAATCGCAAGATCGCATTTAGGAACTCAAGGTGATGGTAATCATTTCTTATTCGTTGGTAAGTCTAAAAAACAGGAAATACTATGCTAGTTACGCATCACGGGTCTAGAGGCCCTGGGGCAAGATTGTACACAAAAGGCATGAAAATAGCCGAACGTTACAGAAAAGAATTGTCTCCAGACACTAAAAAAGAAAATGCATGGATTCCTTTTGAAACTGAAGAAGGTCAAGCCTATTGGGATGCATTGCAAACCATAAGAAGCTGGACAAAAACTAATCATGAAGTGATTCACAATTCGGTTGCTGAAACTTTAGAGATTGGTATTGAAAACAGATACTGGAACGAGCATAACTTTGTATTTAAAGATGGCGATTTGTTTTACCATGCTAAAGGCGCAACACCTTTAGATGCGAAGTTTATGCCCGATATTACAGGGCCTCGTTTAATTCCGTTAAACATGGCGGAACCCGTGTTGATTGTAGAAGGTAAAACCACCAAAACCAATTTAGGTTTTGCGCCTCATGGCGCGGGTAGAAATGTAAGCCGTACGCAACACAGAAAAAGCAAAAACGGGAACTATCATGCAAATTTTCAAGGAAGAAACGCGAGGATTAGACGTTCGCTTTTTCTCTAAGGAAATTGATATTACTGAATTGCCAAGTGCCTACAAAAATGCAAAAGCTGTAAGAACCCAAATGGAGGAATACGGTTTAGGAAACGTCATTGACGAAGTGATGCCTTATGGTTGTATTATGGCTGGCGATTGGCAGAAAAATGCACCTTGGAGGGTTAGACGGGAGAAACGTAATAAAAACAGAAAATGAATAATCAAGAATTAAATAGTCTTATTAAAAAAATAGAAAATCAAAATTCTTTTGATAAGGCTTATATCGGGTTCTTTTATGATGACAACGAATACTTAAGCTATATTAAAGCTAATAAAGAAGGGCTTATGCTTCATGTAAACCAACTTCTTAAAGCATGTTTAGAATTTGAAGAGAATAAAATGAATACCAATATTGTTTATGAAATCTCTAATGATAATGATTTGAAACATTCTGATTTCCAGTTCTCTCGTATTGAGTATGTGAAAAAATCCGAGATAAATCTTAAAAAGCCAGAAGATTATAAACAAACATTCCAAGATCAAGTAGGATGTTTCATTGCAATTGCAATAGGCTTGTTTGCTCTAGTCTCACTATTAGTTGGTGTTTACACTATATTATCGAGTTTGTTCTAAGTTCAATAAGTATTTTAAAAAAGAGAAAGCGGCAAATCAAGTTTGTCGCTTTTTTTATAATTCTTCAAAAATAAAATGCTCATTTCCCTACCTTTACCACCCTATGAACACCCACTTCAAATCCATCATTTTACAAAAAACTGGTGCATCTTCCTTAGTTGAAAAAGAAACCATCCAACAATTATGGAGTGGCTATGGTAAAATTATCCGTATTGCTTTAGAAAACGCTCCTGTAGAAAGCATTGTGGTAAAGCACGTGCAATTGCCTACGAGCCAAAATCATCCAAGAGGTTGGCATACAGATATCGGTCATCAAAGAAAATTGAAATCTTATGAGGTAGAAACTAAGTGGTATCAAACTTATAGTAAACATAGTATGGCACGTTTGCCAAAGTGTTTTGGTGTCGAAAGCTACCAAGATGAGACCCTTATCATTCTCGAAGATTTAGATGCAGCAGGTTTTCCATTACGAAAACAAAACGTGGAATGGGAAGATATCGATACCTGTTTAGAATGGTTGGCGCAATTTCATGCAAGTTTTTTGGGAAAAACACCTAACGGACTTTGGGAAGTTGGCACCTATTGGCATTTAGACACCAGACCTCAAGAACTGGAAGTTTTAGACGATACAGCACTAAAAAACTCAGCAGCTGCCATTGACAAAAAACTAAACAACTGTAACTTTAAAACGTTTGTACATGGTGATGCAAAATTGGCAAACTTTTGTTTTTCTAAAAACGGAGACGTTGCTGGCGTAGATTTTCAATATGTAGGCGGTGGTTGTGGGATGAAAGATGTTGCTTATTTTATAGGCAGTTGCCTTAATGAAAGCGATTGCGAACGTTTGGAATCAACAATATTAAACACCTACTTCGCGCATTTACACAAAGCACTTGGCAAAACAAATGAAGCGCTTGAAAACGAATGGCGTTCGTTATATCGTGTGGCTTGGGCAGATTTTCATCGGTTTTTAAAAGGCTGGAGTCCTGGCCATTGGAAAATTAATAGTTATAGTGAGCGAATCACTTCTGAAGTTATCAAAAACCTCTAACAATGGACTTACAACATTTAGCAAACATAGCCATTGAAGCGGCACTTTCTGCTGGAAAAGTGATTCAAAAGCATTTGAAAGATAACATTGTTGTAGAGCAAAAAGAAGGCGGTTCTACTTATGCCTCTCAAGTAGTAACAAAAGTAGATTTTGAATGTGAACGTACTATTTTATCACATTTGCTACCTACTTGTAAAGCCTTTGATATTGGTTTGTTATCTGAAGAAACTAAAGATGACGGCAGTCGATTTGAAAAAGATTTTTTTGGTGTATAGACCCTTTAGATGGTACTTTAGCTTTTATTAATAAACAATCTGGTTTTTCAGTTTCTATTGCTTTAATTTCCAAAGATGGAAGACCTATTATTGGCGTTGTGTTTAATCCTAGCACTAACACAATATATCACGCTATAAAAAACAACGGCGTATATAAAAATGGTAGCCCTTGGAATATTAAAAACATCAATAACTATTTAACTTACGTGACTGATAAAAAGTTAAGTGATACACCTAAGTCTGCAGTTATACAAAATATACTTAATAAACACAAAACTAGTTTAGGATTAAAAGGAATTAAAGAAACTTCTGGAGCAGGAGCAGTAGTAAATGCTATTTTAGTTTTAGAAAACGGACCTGCATGTTTTTTAAAACTCCCTAAAAAGGAAATTGGAGGCGGCAGCATTTGGGATTTTGCTGCTACAGCTTGCATCTACAAAGAATTGGGTTTACATGCAACAAATTTTAAAGGCGAACTATTAGATTTAAATAAAAAAGAGAACACTTTTATGAATCATCAAGGGGTTTATTATTCTAATTTAGAGTTATAAAATTAAAAGAAAATCTCTTGCAACAACCAAAACGTATTTGCATGCGTTTCAATAATACTAATACCCTGAGAAAGTCTTACCATTGGGTAAATCATCTCGAAACCAAGTATATACTATGCATATTTCTTTTAAAAAACCCAAATGTTACCACTTATTGCTCAATAGTTACCAAATAATTTCGATATTTTGTAGTATTTTGTGGCGTAAAATAATCTAATTAATCATTCTTTACACATGAATAATTCACTTAAATGCTTGTTTCTTGTCCTTTTATTTTGGTCTTGTCAAGATTCTAAACCTAATACTGAGACTAAAACCGAAACTGAAACAACTACTTACGAAGCCAATTGGGAATCTTTAGCAAAGCACACCGCAGATCCTGAATGGTTTCATGATTCTAAGCTAGGGATTTATTTTCATTGGGGCGTTTATAGTGTTCCTGCGTATGGTTCAGAATGGTACCCATATAGACTATACAGAGAAAACGAATACCCAGATTACAAAGTCTACCATGAAAAAAACTATGGAACGTTAGAAAAATTTGGTTATCATGATTTTATTCCAATGTTTAAGGCTGAAAAATTTGATGCTGAAGATTGGGCAGAATTATTTAAAGCAGCAGGTGCTAAGTTTGCAGGTCCTGTGGCACAGCACCACGATGGTTTTGCCATGTGGGATAGTGAAATCAACCCATGGAATTCTGCTGATATGGGGCCAAAAAAAGATATTACTGGTGAGATTTTAACAGCGATTAAAAAGCGAGGATTAAAAACAATGACGTCTTTTCATCATGCGAGATTAAGACAAAGACATGATGGAGATTCTAAAAAATGGGATACTTATAATAGTCATTTTGCTTATAATCCTAAATACCCAACATCATCTGAAGACCCTGATTTAAAGAAATTCTACGGAAATTTACCTCAAGCAGAATTTGACAAATACTGGCTAGACCAAGTAAATGAAGTAGTTGACAAATATTCTCCAGATATGTTATGGTACGACGTTTGGTTAAACCATGTAGCTGATGATAAAATTGCAGAAATGTCTGCTCATTTTTTAAATAATGGATTAAAAACTGGACAAGAACCTGTGCTTATTGCAAAACATGACGATTTACCAAAAAACATGAGTGTTTTAGATATTGAACAAGGTGGTAAAAAAGATATTTCTGAAACTGTTTGGATGACTGATATTACTGTTAGTGATAAAGGTAGCTGGTGTTATACTAAAGGACAAGTCTATAAAACACCTCAAATTTTATTGAGAAATATGATTGATGTTTGGAGTAAAAATGGCGTAGTACTTTTAAATATTTCACCAATGGCAGATGGCACGATAAACAAAGAACAACGCGATTTATTGAAGAATGTTGGTGGTTGGCTTGACGTTTACGGCGAAGCTGTTTACGGCACAAGACCTTTTCATATTTATGGTTTCGGACATGCAAAGGCTGCCGATGGAGCACACGGTGGACAATCGGCTAAAGTAGAATATACAGCAGGCGACATTAGGTTTACAACTTCCAAAGATAAAAAGGCACTTTATGTGTTTTTACTAGGAAAACCTAAACCAGGAAAAGTAATTAAATTAGGAAAATTAAATAACATAGGATATGGTCCTGCATCTCCAGTAAAACGTGTTGTAGAATTAAAATCTGGTAAAGAAGTGGAATGGAATAGGACTGAACGCACTCATACATTTACAATTCCTGAAGGTATTGAACTTAGTGAATTAGCTAATGTTTTTAAAATGGAATTAGAGTAACCAATAACAAACCTAGCACAATAGTTAAAAGCCTTGAAAAATTATATTTTTCGAGGCTTTGTTATTTCAATGATTATTAGAGTTATATAACTTTAACTGAATACGCTTTCGCTGAACATCTACATCCAATACTTTTACTATAATTTGCTGATGCAAACTAACATGTTCATTCACGTCTTTTACAAAACTATCAGACAGGTTTGAAACATGAATCAATCCACTTTCTTTAATCCCTACATCTACAAAACAGCCAAAATTGGTAATATTATTGACAATTCCAGGGAGTAATTGGCCTTCTCGTAAATCATTAATTGTTTTTATGTTTTGATTGAATGTAAATACTTTGGCTTGCTCTCGAATATCTAAACCTGGTTTTTCCAATTCTTTAATAATGTCTTCAAGCGTTAACAAACCAACCGAATCAGTACAATATTTTTTAAATCTATCTTTTGAAGTAATTCTTTATTACCTATTAAATCTTGAACAGATTTACCTAAATCTTTAGACATTTTCGTAACAATCACATAACTTTCTGGATGTACTGCAGAATCGTCTAATGGATTTTTAGCTCCCCTAATTCTTAAAAAAGCTGCACCTTGCTCAAAAGCTTTCCCACCTAAACGCGGCACATTTTTAATAGCTAACCTTGAGGCAAATACACCATTTTCATTTCTATAATTAAAAATATTTTCGGCTAATTTTGGTCCAATCCCAGACACATAGCTCAATAAAGGCTTACTGGCTGTATTTATGTTTACACCAACTGCATTCACACAATTTTCAACTACAACATCTAATTGTTTTTGAAGTTTAGCTTGGTCTACATCATGCTGATACTGGCCAACACCAATAGATTTAGCATCAATTTTAACCAATTCTGCTAAAGGGTCTTGCAATCGGCGTCCAATAGACACCGATCCACGCACCGTAACATCGTAGTCTGGAAATTCTTCTCGTGCAATTTTTGAAGCGGAATAAATACTTGCTCCTGCTTCGCTTACCACAAATACCTGGATATCGTTTTTAAAATGTACTTTTCTAATCAAAGCTTCTGTTTCTCTGGATGCAGTTCCGTTTCCAATAGCAATAGCTTCAATTTTATAGGCATCACAAAGTGAGCTTATCTTTTTCATAGCACCAACACTATCACTTTTTGGCGGATGCGGATATATGGTTTCATTATATTTTAATTGGCCTTGGGCATCTAAACACACCACTTTACACCCTGTTCTAAATCCTGGATCGATTGCTAAAACACGTTTTTCTCCTAATGGAGAACCAAACAAAAGCTGTTTCAAATTTTTAGCAAATACACTTATGGCAGACTCATCTGCTTTATCTTTTGCTATTTGTAAAGCTTCATTACTTAATGAGGGAAATAGTAATCGTTTGTAAGCATCTTTAATA
Source organism: Jejuia sp. G7-7 (assembly GCF_055808955.1). Taxonomy (NCBI): domain Bacteria; kingdom Pseudomonadati; phylum Bacteroidota; class Flavobacteriia; order Flavobacteriales; family Flavobacteriaceae; genus Jejuia; species Jejuia sp. G7-7. Next base: position 1,060,173 of record NZ_JBVVSZ010000002.1, on the reverse strand, counting down.
GCCACTTCAATCTGTTCTGAGCAAACATTATTGCTTTTAATAATGCGCCTTTCAATATTATCTAAAGCACGATCGTTATCAATTTCGATTTTCACTCGAATAAAACCTTCTTTTTCAGCTCGTAAAATAGCCAATAACCGGTGTGATGGGATTCTACTTAAGCTTTCCTCCCAATTAAAATAATCTCTGAATTTTTGAGCATTCTCATCCTCAGTTTTTGTTTTTATCACTTTCGTAGAAATCATAGCAAAACGCTCTAATTGCCTACGGATATTATTCCGAATATCGGTACGTTCGTTTATCCATTCTGCAATGATATGACGCGCACCTTCTAAAGCGGCATCAACAGAATTCACTTCGCCTTTTACATACTTAAAAGCAATAGATTCAATAGCATTAGCATTTTGAGACATGATAATTTTCGCCAAAGACTCTAAACCATTTTGTCGTGCTTTTTCAGCTTTTGTTTTTCGGCTTTTCTTATATGGCAAGTATAAATCCTCAAGAGTTGTTAAATCTTGAGTTGCTTCAATTTTTTGTTGTAATTCTGGAGTTAAAACATCTTGTTCTTCTAAAGCCTTTAAAATAGCTTTCTTTCGTTTTTCTAAAGTTTCAAATTGCTCTTTATATTTTACAATATCAGCTATTTGAACCTCATCTAAGTTCCCTGTAAGTTCTTTTCTATATCTAGAGATAAAAGGAATGGTGCAATCTTCCTTAAGCAACTGAATCGTGTTTTTTACAGATTGCTCTGGAAGTTGGGTTTGTTTAATTATGTATGTTATCATTCAGATTATAAAATGATTTTAATTTAATTTTCTATAATTTCAATTTGTTTAACAATCTGCTCTTCAGTTATTGGGTAAGGCGTATTTTTTCTAATGGTTTGATATATGGCTTCAAAAATATTAGAATAAGATGATTGTTTAGATCTTACTTTTTCATTGAGTACTATACTATTATCTACGGTTGTAAGTAGTCCTAATTTATCATCTTCTTCTACACCAAAGTTTGAGTTATTAGGTTTCATTCCCAATTGTAATTGTCTTTCTTGAACATCAGCTCTCGCTTTAATATAAGAACCCTTTGTACCATGCAAAATAAAAGCCGGTTGTTCATTTGCTACTAAAAGACTTACTGTTATAAAAACTTGCAAACCATTAGGGTATTCCAAATGAACCTGAGCATAATCTTCAATTTGAGTTCCTGGTCTATGGCCATGTTGCACTTTTCTGTAACTTAAAGGTATTCCAAATAAAGCCAAGGCAGCATCTACCAAATGAGATCCTAAATTATAAATTAAGCCATTACCTGAAACAGGAGCTTCCTTTGAAAGGTTCTCTCCTAGTTTGTATTTATACCGATCATAACGAAAATGCACCTCAATTAAATCACCAAGTTTGCCAGATTCAACTACCTCTTTTACAGATAAAAAATCACTATCGTAACGTCTATTTTGAAAAGGCATAAGATGAAGACTTCTTTCTTTTGCGACTTTAAAAAGTGTTTTTGCTTCCTGAGAAAACACAGTAAATGGTTTTTCAACTAAAACGTGTTTATTATTTTCAAGAGCCTTTAGAGCAAAATCAAAATGCGTTACACTTGGTGTATTAACAATAACTAACTCGATGTCTAAATCACTTAATAACTCATCTATAGTATCATAGCTTTTTATGTTTGTGTAAGTGGTATGAGCCTTTTTATTTGTTCTTTCAACAATGGCTATTAAATCGAAATGAGGATGCTGTTCTAAAAAAGGGCAATGAAAAAGACTCCCAGACATACCAAAAGACAATACTCCAGTTTTTATTGCATTATTCATTATATAAAGTCGATTAGATTAAATGATGTTAAAGTAAAAAACATCTAACATTACAAATTTATACCAAATTATAAATATAATTTGGTATAAAACTTTATTACTAAAAAAACGCGCAATACCAAAGTGGAATTGCACGCTATATATTAATCGCTTTAAGTGGTCCAAAATTTATGCCACTTTTTTTATTAAATCAAAACAAGGGCACTTTTTACAGCGCTTATTCTCGCCTTTTTTGAATTTTTTGCAGCAACTCGTTTTTACTTTTTTAGGAAGTTCAACCCCTAACTTTCGTAGCTTCTTTATTGCTTTCTTTTTCTTCTTTTTACCCACAGTAGAATATAATATTCGAATCTGAAGGCAAAAATAAGTTATTTTTATTAAATCTAAATAAGCTTAAATGTTAAAATTATTCAGGAGTGTTTGTTGCTGCAGTTGTAACTGTTAAAGTTTCAATATCTCTGTCAAATAAATACAATCCACCTTTATCATCGCCAATCATATTTATCTTATCCAAAATAGTTCTGGCAACTGCTTCTTCCTCAATTTGTTCAGCGACATACCATTGTAGGAAGTTGTGGCTAGCATAATCTCTTTCCTGAAGACTAATATGCACCAATTCATTAATGCTTTGAGATACAAATACTTCGTGCTCTAACAATTTTTCAAACATTTCTTTAAATGATTTGAATGTTACATTAGGTGCTTTTAATTCTGAAATTTGTGCGTGTCCGCCACGTTCGTTTACAAACTTAACGAGTTTTAACATATGCTCGCGCTCTTCATCGCTTTGCGCATACATAAAATTTGCAACACCTTCTAAACCTTTTACTTCAGCCCAACATGCCATGGCTAAATATATTTGAGAAGATTCTGCTTCTATACGGATTTGATTATTTAATGCGTCTTGTATGGTTTTTGATAACATAATATTCTGTTTTTTGTAAAGTTACAGATTTCTCTTGCTTCTTTTAAATTCAAACCATAAAAAAAGGTTATTCGTTTATAGAATAACCTTTTTCGCTATTAATCAAGTCTTAGTCGACTACTGAACTGTTAACGTGTATTGCGGTGTTGGATTTAATGGGCAAAAATACACATACTCGCCTTTTGCTAAAGTTGTTGCATTTGTTTTTTGCGTTTCTCCATCTTTAGCAACTTGAGTTACATACGCTGTTTTAATATGGTTTTCTGGCTTACTAGCATCAGCGCCTTTTTTTACCAAAACTAAACCAACTTCTTTTGCTGCATGATTGTTTGCTACTTCAAAAACATAAGTACCTTCACTTACTGTTAATGCTTTTTGAACAAATTCGCCTTTAGTTTGCTCTAAAGAAATTGTTTTTACGTTTTTCGCCATGGCGTCTTGTGCATTTGTGTTTAATGTAAATGCTAATACGATTACTAAAATTGATACTACTTTTTTCATTGTTTTAATTATTTAAATTAATATTTATTTGGGCGTTACCACAAGGGTCGGGCTTTTTGTTACAAGTCCTCGCACCTCCTACGTCGGGCTGTGGGCTTTCCACTTCAATCCCTAACGCGGGGGTATCCGCCAACATTTTTGATTTTAAGCTAATTCAGTTTCTAAAGGTTTAGCTACAGGAAAATCTACTGGTACTTGTGTTGTACTATGGATGTAATTTGAAATGGTTTTATCGCCTACTAACGAAATGGTATCGATTAAATTTCCTTTTGAATATCCTGCATTAAAAAGTTTTCTAACACATCTGCGTCTGTTCTTCCTCTATTTTCTGTAATGTTTTTAGCTAATCTTGCTAAAGCGTCTAATTTTTTATCAAAAGAAGCTTCTCCAGCTCTTAATTCTAAAATTTGCTCTTCAGAAAAACCATTCATTTTTCCTATTGCCGTATGCGCAGATAAACAATAAATACAGTTGTTTACTTGACTTACTGCTAAGTTTACAACCTCTTTTTCTTTAGCTGATAATGATGTTTTTGCATTAGCAAAGTTTAAATAGTTTTCTAAAGCGGTATCACTATTGGCATAGGTTGCGTATAAGTTTGGTACAAACCCTAAAGCTTTGTTTAAATTATCAAAAATAGCTTGATTGTTTTCGCTTACTTCGTCTCTTGTTGGTACATTAAATGTGCTCATAATTTTAATTTTTTTATTTTAAATTTTCTTGTTTGTAATTCTTGGTACAAAGGTGCAACCGTTGTAAAGGTTGTACCATGTAATTTATTCCTTTTAGTTTGTCAATTTTTCCTTTATTGATTTAAACCAATCGTATTGGAAGAAATATGTGGTCTTTCAGCATCACAATAGAAATCTGAAATGTGATTTTGTTCGCAATGTGTTTTTGGAGAAATAGTATTTAATACGTCTTTTCTTTTTCCTCTGAATATTTCAATTAAATTGAAAATTGATATGTGTTTTAAATTCATGACTTTGTTGTTTTAATTGTTCGATACAAAGGTCTATGAAAAGGAAGTGCTATAAAATGGTAAGATTGCCTTAGGACTTGTCGATTTTTCCCTAAAATATTTTTTTAAGCTGTTTTTTGAAATCTGAAGGAGATAATGTAGTGTGTTTTTTAAATAATCGACTTAAGTGTGACGCATCTTCAAAGCCAACTTCGTATGCAATTTCTTTAGCTGTTTTATCGGTATAGATTAATAAGCGTTTAGCTTCAAGGATAATGCGCTCATGAATAATTTGAAGCGGACTTGTATTTAATTTTGCAAATGTATTTGATAAGGTTTTAGGAGATTTGAATAATTTATCTGCATAAAACGATACACTATGTTCGGTTTTAAAATGAGACTCCACCAACATATTATACTCACGTAACAAATCTATTTTTTTGTTTTTGGTAGTTTCAACAAAGCCTTCTTTTGATTTTAATAATCGTGTACTTATAATAATGAAACGTGCCATTAGCATACGTAGCATTTCGGCCTGAATCGTATCTTTAGTTTCTAATTCATCTAAAAATACTTCGTGCAGAATATTTAATTTTCTGCTTTCTTTTAATTCTAATTCAATTATAGGGATATGTACATTCCCAAAGAATAACAATCCTGCACAACTTACTTCTTGGTCGTGATCTTTAATACAATAAAACTCTCTATTGAATTGATACACCACTAAACCTTCTCCAGAAATAAATTGAAAATATTGTACTGTTGTTAAAGCCAAAATACTATTAGGTTCAATAGTATACGGAATGCTATCTACTATAATTTCGGCTTTAGAATCAGACGTTCTAATAAAAGTATATAAATCTGGTTGTTTTGCTATTTTATAAGATTCTAGAAGTTCTTCGTTTCCTATTTTCAGGATAGCGTTAGTTGAAAACTCTTTGAATGTTTTTTGCATGTGAGGTTAGTCTACAAGAAAACAAAAACTTACACCTCATAAATACTATTATTATTCCATTCTAAAATCCCACTCTTTTTGAATCTTTTTTAACTTTATATAGAACGGTATCAATAACACTAATTCTAATCTAATAGATATATTAAAACCTTCTTGAAAAAAGGGTAAAACTACCATAGAAACAACGCACAACGCAATCCCAATTATAGCATCTATCTTGCCTAATTTTACTCCATAATCTTTCTCAAACCAAAGCCCATAAGCTGTAAATCCTTTAAGAAGTCCAATAGAAATTACCAAAAGTCCTATTAAAGAGAAAGGTTCATTTGTTTCAAATCCATAAAAAGCTAAAGCAGGTTTTATATTTATGAACCCAAGAATTAAACAAACAAAAGCAAGAACTCCGAAAAGCATAAAAACCCAACAGAAAAATTTAATCCACCAAGGCAGTAATTTCCTTCTCCTTTCATTTATTTTATTATCAAATTCTTCAAATTTATTTTCTGTTAAATCAGATTCTTCCATAATTAACTTCTTAAATTTAACTCACCTGCAACCCATTCCCAATTTCAGCATCATCAGGATTCACAAACACCAACTTACCGTCAGGAGTTTCAGTCATTAAAATCATCCCTTGACTTTCAACACCTCGTAAAGCTCTTGGTGCAAGATTTACTAAAACAGTAACACGCTTTCCAACAACTTCTTCGGCAGAAAAACTTTCAGCGATACCAGACACGATTGTTCTTGTATCGATACCTGTATCAACTTTTAGTTTCAACAACTTTTTAGTTTTTGGCATTTTTTCGGCTTCTAGAATAGTCCCTACTCTGATATCTAATTTGGTGAAATCCTCAAAAGTAATGGTGTCTTTTTGAGGTTCCACCGTTGCATTGGCTATTTCGTTGGCTTTTTTACTTGCTTCTAGTTTGTCCAATTGTTTTTGAATTGTTGCGTCTTCAATTTTAGTGAATAATAATTCTGCTTTTCCTATTTGGTGTCCAGCTGGTAATAACGTTTCTTTTGTGTTTACATCATTCCAAGACGTTTCGACTGCGCTCAACGAGACATTAAGAATTCCTTTTAATTTAGCAGAAGTAAAAGGTAAAAAAGGCTCACTCAACGTTGCTAAAGCTGAAGCTATTTGAAGTGCAACATACATAATCGTTTTTGTTCTAGCTTCATCAACTTTAATCACTTTCCAAGGTTCCTCATCTGCTAAATATTTATTCCCTAATCGTGCCAAATTCATGAGTTCTTGACCAGCTTCTCTAAAACGGTAACGCTCAATAGAGCTTGCAATAACATCTGGATATGCTTTAATTGCCGCTAAAATTTCTTCATCTACTTTAGAAAACTCAGAAGGTTCTGGAACAATACCTTCGTAATATTTATTGGTTAAAACAACAACACGGTTTATAAAATTTCCGAAAATGGCTACTAGCTCGTTATTATTTCTCGCTTGAAAATCTTTCCAAGTAAAATCGGTATCCTTAGTTTCTGGAGCATTTGCATTTAATGCATAACGTAACACATCTTGCTGACCTGGGAAATCTTCTAAATATTCTGGTAACCAAACCGCCCAATTTTTTGAGGTTGATAGTTTATTACCTTCTAAATTTAAAAATTCATTGGCTGGTACATTTTCAGGTAAAATATAACTACCCTCGGCTTTTAACATTGCTGGGAATATAATGCAATGGAATACAATATTATCTTTTCCTATAAAGTGTACTAGCTTCGTGTCTTTATCTTTCCAATACGGTTCCCAATCTTTTCCTTCGCGTGCTGCCCATTCTTTGGTTGACGAAATATACCCAATAGGCGCATCAAACCAAACGTAAAGCACTTTCCCTTCGCCTCCTTCTGCTGGAACTGGGATACCCCAATCTAAATCTCTGGTTACTGCCCTTGGACGTAATCCATCATCAATCCAAGATTTTACTTGGCCGTATACGTTAGACTTCCAGTCTTTTTTATGCCCTTCTAAAATCCACTCTTTTAAAAAGCCTTCATGCTTATCCAAAGGTAAAAACCAATGTTTTGTTTGTTTTAAAGTGGGTACATTTCCTGTTATTGCCGATTTCGGATTGATTAAATCTGTAGCATTATGGCTAGTACCGCAATTTTCACATTGGTCGCCATAACTTTCTTCATTGCCACATTTGGGACATGTTCCAATTACAAACCTATCTGCTAAAAACTGATTCGCTTCAGCATCATATAATTGCTCTGAAGTTTCTTCAATAAACTCGCCTTTTCCATTTAATGTTTTAAAGAATTCGGAAGCGGTTTCATGATGAATTGGCGCAGAAGTACGCGAATAGTTATCATAAGTAATCCCAAAATCTTCAAATGATTTTTTAATAATTGCATGATATTTATCTACAATATCTTGAGGAGATACACCCTCATTTTTTGCTTTAATTGTAATAGGCACTCCATGTTCATCACTTCCACCAATAAACGCCACATCGTTACCTGTTAATCGTAAATAGCGCGCATAAATATCGGCTGGAACGTAAACACCTGCTAAATGACCAATATGAATGGGACCGTTTGTATAAGGTAACGCGGTGGTAATGGTATATCTTTTAGGTTTACTCATCAATCTTTAATTAAGGCGTAAAAATACACAATTTGTAAGGGTTTTAGAAAAAAATGTACATTTACATTATGTCAAAAAACCTACTAATTTTTAGCTTGTTTTGTGTTGTTTTTTTCTTCGGAAATCAAATAGCTTTTTCACAAAATAAAGCATTATCTAAACAAGAAATGAGTTTAAAACAGCCTCCATATTTAAAAACTGGCGATACTATTGCCATTGTAGCACCCGCAGGAATTCTAAAAAACAGAGAAACCGAAATCAATAAAGCAAAAGCATTGATGAAAAGTTGGGGGTTACATACTATTGTTGGCAAGCATGTATTCAATCAAGGGCGTCATTTTGCAGGAACGGACGATGAACGCTGTGAAGATTTTCAAAATGCACTAGACAACCCTAAAATTAGTGCTATTTGGTGTGCAAGAGGCGGTTATGGAAGTGTTAGAGTTTTGGATAAACTTGACTGGACTAAATTCAAACAAAACCCAAAATGGATTATTGGGTATTCTGATATTACTGCAATTCTTAGTGAGGTTACCAATTTAGGAGTCCAGTCCATTCACGGCATGCTATGCACCAGCTTACAGGATGACCCTGATACCATCAAGGAAACCATTACAAGCTTCAAAAATGCAATTTTTGGCAAACCTTTAAGCTATACCCTAAAGGGATCTAAATACAATAAGTCAGGAACAATTTCAGCCGCAATTACAGGAGGTAATTTAACCATTTTACACACCATGCTGGGCTCAAAAACGAGCATTGACACCTCTGGGAAGATTTTGTTTATAGAAGAAATAGGCGAATACAAATACCATATAGACCGTATGCTACAGAGTTTAAAACGTGCTGGTTATTTTGACAAATGCGCAGGGGTTATTGTTGGGGATATGACTAAAATTAAAAAAACACCACGCCTTGGGGATCTTCAATAGAACAATTGATTTTAGATGTTTTAGCAGATTATGATTTCCCTATTGCCTTTAATATGCATGCCGGACATGCCAAAGATAATAGAGCTATGGTTTTAGGAAAAACTGTTGATTTAGAAGTAACTCAAAGCCAAAGTAAAGTTGCTTTTAAGGATTAATAATCATAAACGCTCTTTACCTATATTTTTATCAGAAAACACAAAAATCAGTTCAAATAACTTACTAAACTCTTGTTTTTACTAGTATTTTCAACCGATAATTACGCTTTTCATGGATACCTCCGTTAAATGAACGGTAAATAGTGCTCAAACATCTATTTTTTTAAGAATTATTGATATCCGTCATAAACTTGTACTCATATTAATAGTATTAAAACCCCAAAAATGATGAAAAAATTACAATTATTATTCGTAGCTATGATGCTTTTATTGTCTGTTGACATGAATGCTGATGACAAAATCAATTCAAATTTAAACTTAAGCAATCCTGATGTTAGGAAATGTTTATTAGACGCTTCTAAACAAGAAGGTTGGGAATTGAAATCAGTTTATTTAAACGCTGATGAGAAATTAGTTATGGTTTTTGATAAAGGCAATAACACAAAAACTTACAAGAGTAAGTAATTAGTACTAAACGTTTCGTTTACATTTTTTATAGTTAATGAAACATGTAATTAAAACCAACTATTCATTATTGTTTAGTTGGTTTTTTATTTATTAAAGAGTTATACCCCAAACTGAGTTAAATGATGGTCTAAATGCTTATAGAACATGTTATTCCATTCCTTTTTAGTCAACTTCCCAAACGAATGTGACTCCATACCATCAAAATAATCTTCGCCTAAACTTTGAGCCTTTTTTAAGTAGTTTGTTAATCTTGCTTTTTCTTCAACAAAATTTCTGGCATTAGTAATTAAAAATTGCGGAGCCGTTCTACTATTCTTTTTATATGGTTTATCTCCTACAACTGTATTTTTCACAAATAGCTTTAACATCAATTTTGTAAAACCGTTTGGTTTTTTATGCTTGTCTTCAAAAGCCATCTCATAGGTTACATTTAAATGTGCCAATACTTGGTCTGCACTCATTTTTCCCCATAATGGTCGTGTTACTGGTTCTAATTTATTTATTCTATCAATAACTATATTAGTCTCTTTAGAGTCGAAGATGTTTTTCATGATTTTAGATTACTGAATTTTACTTTTCGCAAGTTATTTATTTTATTTTTACGTTGAAAGGATTTAACATGGCATTTTACGATTTATCAAAAGAAGAACGCAACGTTTTGGTCGAAAACATCAATCAAGAGATTGCAAGTGATTTGTCTTTAGGCAAGACTAAACATATTGTAAAGTATTTTTCAGATGAAGACACATATATAAGAAAAACGGGGTATTTAGCCATTGGAAAATTATTTTACTCCAAACCTGAATTGAAACAAAAAACACTTCTAACTTTAAAAGAACTATTACATTCTAAAACTGATAAAGTAAGACAAACTGTTGTAAACGCTGCTGGCGAAATTGGTAAGTTTCATTTTGAAAAAGTACAGCATTTTTTTGATACTGGATTATTTGATGCACACCACTCTGTTAGAAACGCTGTAATTGGATCCATTAAAAAAATGGGAGAAAAAATCCAATTCCAGTTTTAGCCTGGGCAAAAACCTATTTAAAACATCCTGATAAAGAGATTAGACGCGAAATTTGTCATGGAATCGAGCTTCGGGGTCGTACACACCCTCAAGACATTTTACCTTTATTAAAGGCATTAGAATTTGATGAAACTAAACGAGTTTCTGACACTTTAATCCATGTTTTAGGACAAATTGCTTATAAAAATGGTTGTTTGAAAACCGTTGTTGCTCATCTCAATACTTGGAAAAACAAAGATTTAGTTACAAAAGCTTTAGATGAAATTGTTGATGTACACAATCGTTATAAAAAGTTTGCTGTTTTAACACAGCAAGAGGCTATTGATTTTATTGATAAAAATTATGTTCAGTAAACTAAAACCTTAACTCCTTCTGCAACTGCTCATAAGCAGCTTGCACTTGTCTAAATTTTTCTTCGGCACCTTTTTGGTGTTCTTTACCTAGATGGATCACTTTATCTGGATGGTATTTTTTTGCCATTCTTCGGTACGCTTTCTTAATTTCATCTACGGTAGCGCTTTTATCTATTTCTAAAATTTTATAGGCATTGTCTCTGCTATTATAAAACATGGCTTTTATACTTTCGTAATCGCGAGAACTAATACCTAAATAACCTGCTATGGTATATATTTGGCGTTCTTCATCTTCAGTAACTGTTCCATCGGCTTTAGCAATTCCAAATAAAAAATGCATCAATTGTAAACGCGATGCATGATCCATCATTTGACGAATTTGTAAACATACTGGACGAACTGATACATTTTGCTTACTAATCCCTTTAAAAAGTTTAAAAGCATGATTAGCACGTTCTTTACCATACATATTTAAAAACTGCTGACGCACAAAATCTAATTCACGCTGGTCTTGCACACCATCTGCTTTTATAACTACCGATGCTAACACCAATAAACTAACCTCAAAATCTCCCGATTGTGTTTGAGGGCGTTGTCTTGGCTGTGTTCTATAAGTTTTTCTTCTGCCACGAGATTGCCCTTGTTCTAAAAACGGACTATCCTTTCCATCTGCCATTGCATCAATAACACTTCCTAGTGCTAAACCAATTATTGCGCCAATTGGCCCGCCAAACGACCAACCTAAAGATGCTCCTATCCATTTTGAAAACCCCATGTAAGTATAAATTTTAATTATGACCAAATATAATATTTGTTAGTTGATTGATTCACAATTTTGTTACACAATTGGTATCTTTGTAATTCAAAAATGTTAATTATTAAAATTTAAAAATATGTATCCAGCAGAATTAGTAAAACCAATGCGTGAGGATTTAACCAATGTTGGTTTTGAAGAATTACAAACTGCCGAAGCGGTTAATACTGCTTTAGCAAAAGAAGGTACTACTTTGGTTGTTGTAAATTCAGTTTGTGGTTGTGCCGCAGCCAATGCAAGGCCAGGTGCTAGAATGAGTTTACAAAATGCAAAACGACCAGACCACATCACTACTGTTTTTGCAGGAGTTGATAGAGAAGCTGTTGATGCGGCTCGTGCGCAAATGATTCCATTTCCTCCAAGTTCGCCATGTATGGCATTGTTTAAAAATGGGGAATTGGTGCACATGTTAGAGCGTCATCATATTGAAGGTAGACCTGCTGAACTTATTGCAGAAAACTTAATGGATGCTTATAACGAGCATTGTTAATAAGCCTCTCTTCTAAACCTACTCTCAAAAAGAAAAGAGGGAACTGGACTAATAAAATACTAAACCACGATTTTGTCGTGGTTTTTTTATGTCTTTTTGTTTCATTAAGTTAATTTTGTATCATGGTAAAACTCTTGTCCTACCCAATATCGGTTATTTACTATATTTTTTTGGATTAACATTAGTCGTGTTCCATCCTATCCAATGGATTTGTTTTAATCTTTTTGGACAACAAGTGCATCAAAAAAGTGTATACGCCTTACAATTTGCTTTAATGCGATGTGCAAACATACTAGGAACACGTTTCTCTTTTGATAATCTGCATAACATAGAAAAAAACCGACCTTTAATAATTGTTACAAACCATCAAAGTTTACATGATATCTATCCCTTAACTTGGTATATGCGAAAACATAGTCCAAAATTTATAAGTAAGATAGAATTAGGAAAAGGCATACCAAGCGTATCCTATAATTTACGACATGGAGGTGCTGCTTTGATAGATAGAAAAAATCCGAGACAATCATTACCAGCTCTAATGAAATTTGGAGAATATATTGAAAAGAATAACTATGCTGCTGTTATTTTTCCTGAAGGCACCAGAAGTAAAGATGGCATACCAAAACGCTTTCAAACTAAAGGATTAGAAATTTTATTTAAAAAAATCCCATCGGCGATAATTGTACCTGTCACGATAAATAATTCATGGAAGATGTTGCGTTATGGAAAATTCCCAATGGGCTTGGGTAATCATCTAAAATTTACCGTACATAAACCTTTAGAATTGGCTATATTTGTTAATAGGCAGGAGTTAATTGATACAATTGAATCCATTATAACTAAACATATAGAACATTAAAATAGTTAAGATATGTCTTTAAAGAACAAGAGATTAGAGGTGATGCAGTTTTTGGAAAAAGACGTAGATGCCTTAATGGAAAAATACCTAATTCCTATTGATAGTATTTGGCAACCCACAGATTTTTTACCTAATTCTGAAGTTACCGATGCTGCCTTTTTTGAAGAGATCAAAGAAATTAGAGAACTTGCTAAAGATTTACCATATGATTTTTGGGTGGTTTTAGTGGGCGATATGATAACTGAAGAAGCATTACCAACCTACGAATCATGGTTGATGGACGTGGAAGGTGTAGACCAAGTTGAGAATGGTGGAAATGGCTGGGGAAAATGGGTGCGCCAATGGACTGCTGAAGAAAACAGACACGGCGATGTTTTAAACAAATATTTGTATTTATCGGGACGTGTAAATATGAAAGAAATTGAAATAACCACACAACACCTAATTTCTGATGGTTTTGATATTGGTACAGACAGAGATCCTTATAAAAACTTTGTTTATACCAGTTTTCAAGAGCTAGCCACTTATATTTCTCATAATCGTGTGGCAAAAATTGCGAAAGAAAAAGGAAATAAGCGTTTATCAAAAATGTGTAAAATTATTTCTGGTGATGAAATGCGTCACCACAAAGCTTATTCTGAGTTTGTAGAACGTATTTTTACTGTAGACCCCAGCCAAATGATGATGGCGTTTCATTATATGATGAAACAAAAAATTACCATGCCTGCTCACTTTTTAAGAGAATCTGGAGGAGAAACAAGTACTGCTTTTGAAGAATTTTCAAATACTGCACAACGTATTGGTGTTTATACCTCAACCGATTATGTTGATATTTTACAAAAACTAATTGAGCGTTGGGAGATTGATAAAATTACAGGGTTAAATGATGAAGCTGAAAAAGCTAGAGATTATTTAATGAAGTTACCTGCCAGAATGTATCGTTTATCTGAACGCATGAAGATTCCTGAAAATTCGTATCAGTTTAAATGGGTTACACCAGCAGTTGCAAAATAGAAACACAAAAAAATAAAACATTATAAATAAATTCCTTTCTAAATCCTGAAAGGAATTTTTATTTTTACTAAATGCATACTTCCGAATACACCATAGACAAAACCATACAATTTGTAAAAGAAACTTTAGCTTATGCAGAAGGCGGACACGACTGGTTTCATATAGAACGTGTTTATAAAAACAGCTTATTAATTGCAAAAAAAGAACCTGTTAATACGTTTATAGTAGCTTTAGGTGCATTGTTACACGATATTGCTGATAGTAAATTTCATGATGGTGATGAAACCGTTGGTCCCAAAATAGCTCGAGAGTTTTTATTTAAATTGAATGTAGACTCCTCTATTATTGAGCACGTCATACAAATTATTGAAAATATTTCTTTTAAAGGAGGGTATGAAGCGCAAAAATTTAAATCGCCAGAGCTAGATGTAGTTCAAGATGCAGATAGACTTGATGCCATTGGTGCTATTGGTATTGCTAGAACATTTAATTATGGAGGCTTTAAAAACAGAGCGATTTACAATCCTGAAATCACTCCAAATTTAAATATGACTAAGGAAGAGTACAAATCATCAACTGCGCCTACCATCAATCATTTTTACGAAAAACTATTATTGCTAAAAAACAAAATGAATACCAAAACAGGTAAAAGACTTGCTGAACAACGCCATGAATTTATGGAATTGTTTTTAAATCAGTTTTATGGTGAATGGGAAGGTAACCTTTAGCACAAATTGAATTTTACTTTGAGACAAGGATTATTTGAAAAAGTGATACTTTTTTAACCATTATCAAAATCACTAAAAGAGGAACAAAACCCCCTCTTAATCATTCTAAAACAGTACAAAATCATGAATAAAATCTTAAATTTATCCTCATATAATGAGTTAGCATACATTTAAGAAAAGACCTAACAACGAATGAAAACAGGAATAATAATTGGAATTTTAGTAGTAATCGGAATTATATACTTCGTCACCAAAAATAAAAACGGAAATAGTCAAATTATACAAGTCGCTAAACAAATTCAACTTGCGGAATTGGAATCTGTTATAACACAATTGTTAGAAGGAAAATTGGAATATGACTTTTTCGGAATAACATCTGACGGAGTTGATTGTATTTATTTTGCTCATGATAATGGGAAAATAAATATTGAATTTGAGGTTATGACAAAAGATCAAAAACCTTATATTGAAAAGATTACAAGTTTTTCGGATAAGAATAACTTTAGTTTGATTAAAACGACTTACGGAAATAAACCTCATTACTCTGAATTAAAAGAAGCACCTGTTTATAAACTTGAATTAAATGCTGATAAAGATAAAGCGACTGAAATCGGAAGAGAAATAATGACCATAATATTCAACAAAAACGGAACGACAAAATTTGACGTAGTTCCATAAGAAATAAAAAAAGTATGCTAACACCGTGAAAAAATCGAAATTTCAATTAAAATCACACATTCCATTGAACACAAAAAAAGAAGAATTTGAATATGTTTATGTTGAGAATGATGGTACTGTACGTGAATTAGATAATGAAGAAATAGAATATTTACAGACTGAATTTGAACCTACCGACGGAGCTAGACCCTATATTAAAAGTCATTATGAAAATTTAACTCCTAATAGCAAAATTGTTGGGTTTCTAAAAAGAAATAAAGTTCCAAACAATATTGAAATAATAGAAACTAACCTAAGATATTCAGAAGTTGGCTTACCAATTAATATTTGTGACTCTAACCAAATCATAGAACTACACACAGGAATGTTTAGTGTTAAGGCTTTTGAAGGTTGGGATGTAATTGTTGGAGATTTTACATTTTCTCTTAAAAACATAAAAAATGGAAGAATAATAAATCCTCAATATACCTCTTGGACTGCTCAATCTTATGAACTTGGAATAATGGCAAAAAAGATTATGACTCTTGACATTCCAGAGCGAGGAAACTACTTAATTGAATTTAAGAATCAAGATAATCTGAAAATTTGGAAAGCTAATTTGCCTTTTATTTATAGATTGTTCAGACATCCAATACCAAAACAGGATGTTCAAATTATAATCAATTAAACTACATTGCTGCTACTTGCCTACTTGGTTTCCTTTTGCTAAATTAGTTGTGTGACACTCGCAATTTTCCATACACAAAAACGTAAGCTGCAATTAAATTATCACTATCAAAATGCATATAGTTACTAGAAAATCTGAAGTTATAGAGTATCTGCATAGTTGTATTTCAGCCTATCAAGAAAAAGGAGTATCAGCATGTGTATTGGAACTTAATAACCAAATACTAAACAAAAAAGTAAAATTTCCTCTACTCGAATTTTGTGCACATGAATTATCTCAAAAAATAAAAGAAAGTGAGCAAATTTTATTGTGTGATAAAATAGAAGCTTTAAAAACAGAGGGTGGTAATGTTATTCTAGGCATCATGCTCCAAAATAGACTAGAAAATCACTTTCAGGAATCTATTGACAAGATTACTGAATACACCTCAAAAGCCAATATTTGGTATGTATGTGATATAATTGGCGAAAGAGCCTACGGATATGCATTGTTACACTACCCTGATAAAACCATCCCTGAGATAAAAAGACTTTCCAAGCATTCAAAGATTTGGGTATTACGGTCATTGGGTGCTGGAGTCCATTATGCTGTTAGAAAAGGATTGGACAAGCAAAATGTGGCGACTGTATTTTTAATTCTAATTACAATGGCCAATACTAAAGAGAAAGAAATACGACAAGGAATTGGTTGGGCAGCAAAAACTACGGCAAGATTCCACCCTGATATTATTGAACAATACCATTCGGAAATTCACAACCAAGAAAAAGTGTCCAATTGGTTCAGAAGAAAAATTTTTATAGGTCTTGAAAGACATAAGTATGCCAAAAGAAATTCAGGTTAAATCTGTCTTAAACAAGACAAAGAAAAGAGACAAATGGTTTCTAGATGACTATACCTTCAACCCGTATAGTAGTTGCTCATTTAATTGCCTGTATTGCTATATAAGGGGGAGTAAGTATGGTTTTAACTTAGAGCAAAGTTTGTCTGTCAAAACAAATGCTATTGAATTATTAGATAAACAATTGGCAAACCGAGCAAAGAAAAAGCAATATGGAATAATAGTACTTTCCTCAGTTACTGACCCATATCTTCAAATTGAGAAAAAATATCGGATGACACAGCAGGCTTTAGAAGTAATTCATAAGCACAGGTTTCCAGTACATATTATTACAAAGTCAGATATGATAGTACGTGATTTTGGACTATTGAAAGAAATAGAAAGAGATGCTATTCTACCTTCAGATTTATCCCAACTGAAAAAAGGAGTAATAATTAGCTTTTCTTTCTCAACAATACAAGACAAAATAGGAAAAATATTTGAACCAGGAGCTACTTTACCAAGCCAAAGAATAGCTGCTATTAAAGATACTATCAATCAAGGATTTCTTACAGGTGTATGTTTGATGCCATTAATCCCATACATCTCTGATACGACAGAACAACTGAATCAATCATTTTCTTTATTCAAAAAGATTGGTATTGACTACGTTTTCCCTGCGACCATCACTTTATTTGGTAACGGAAAAGCTGATAGTAAAACATTGATGTTAAATGCAATAAATAAGCACTATCCTGAACTAATAAAAAAATACGAAAAGTTCTTTACTACAAACAACCAAATGCCTCATTATTATCGTGAAGCATTTCGTAAAAAAATGAATGAACTTTGCGAAGAATATGGACTAAATAATGATATACTAAAAGCAGCAGCTAACAAGGTATGTTAATCGCTTCTCTAGAGTTTTATTGTATATTTATACAGTTCATCGAGAACTCCAAAATTAAAAAACTAACAACTAGGTGTATAATAAATGAGGCGAGATTAAGGCTCCTCGTTAGGCGCGCATCACTCACATACACATATGGAAGGTTGTAAGTCATTAAACCCTATGAATACGATTAAAGCCGAGTTTGATAAAATAAGCGGATTTGAATTCTCAAAAACTGATTATGAAATAATGTTATCGGAATTCAAAAAACATTATCTAATAGAAAAAACGAATTGGGAAAAACGGAATCCGGAATTTAAACAGAAATTACCGTTTGAAAAATAACGAACTCACAACAATGTCTATAAGTAATAGCTGTAAAAGTGCAAAATTTAAAATAAGCCATTTTGACTTTAAAACAAACTTACAAACAAGTGCGTTAGGGATTGCAGAGAAAAGCCCACAGCCCGACCCTTTAGGGTAACGCCCAAATAAAAAACACTCTCTACTGAATAATATGTTTTATCTCTTTTCTATAACTAGAGGCGCTCTTACCTACAAATTCGTTGAATTGTTTATTGAAATGCGAAAAATTATTGAATCCGCACTCGTAACAAATATCAGCAATACTCATTTGGCTCTCGTTTAAAAGCTTTGTTGCGTGTACTACCCTATATTCGTTTACCAATTGTGTAAAGGTTTTACCGGTAGTTTTCTTGAAATATCTACAAAATGCTGGCACCGTCATACTTACTTTATCTGCAATCTCTACTAAAGTGATATGCTCTTGAAAGTTTGCATTTATGTATTTATATATGGTGTTAATTTTATCACTGTCTTGCGGATTGGTTTCAAAAGCAATACCATCGGCATTTAAAACATCGTAATCTTCTGTATTTGCTAGGTAATCTAAAATCTCTAGGAATAAAACAATACGTCTTAAACCATCAACTTCTAAAAGTTTATCAATTTTAGGACCTATTACCTTTTTAGTGTCAACTTTAAATCTAATACCTTTTTTTGCACGTGTAAATAACGACGAAACGTTCGTCATTTCTGGAACGTTTACAAAGTGGTTTCCTAAAAAATTAGATTTAAACTGTACTGTGGTTTCAGATCCATTGGCTGTTAACCTATCTGTAAAACCATTATGAGGCAAATTAGCACCTATTAAAATTAACTGACTATTATTAAAATAAGAGAGATGATTCCCTATATGTGTTTTCCCTTGACCTTTATTAACATATATAAGCTCTAATTCAGGATGAAAATGCCAAAAGGCATTATTTTTATCCACTTTTTCTAAATGTTGCTTTACTAATATAGAGCTTCCAAAGCTTGGGGACAGCTTTTCTAAAGTAGGTTTCTTAAGTATCATACTGTAAGCAATTTATAATGCAAATTTACTATTTATTATGCATACATTATATATGTAATTACCTTAAATGTATGCTATATTAACTTAACATTGAGTTAACATAGAATTAACAGATAAAATAGCATATAAATTGGTCAAAACTGATGTTTTCTACCACGTATATCGCACATATCTTTGTAGTGTAAAACGTTACAAAACCCAAATATTATGAAAAACGTATTTAACACCTCAAAAAAAGGAATCTTAATGGTAGCAATATTGGCTATGGTTACAGGTTTCGCGAATGCATCTGATAATAATAGTATTAAAGATGCTAAAAAAACAGCTATTACCTTAGTAAATGTAAAACAAGGAAATCTTTTAACTATTAAAGATACTTACGGTATCATTCTTTACAAAGAACAAATTAAGGAAGAAGGTATCTACTCTAAAGGATTTGATTTGTCTGCATTACCAAATGGTGAGTATGTTGTAGAGCTTGACAAAGACGTAGAGATTAAAACCATCCCTTTTACTGTAGCACAAAACAAAGTTGTATTCAACAAAGCAAAAGAAACAACATTTTTTAAGCCAGTAACAAGAGTTGAAGATGGTCTTGTTTATGTTTCTAAATTAGCCTTAGATCATGAAAATTTAAAAGTATCTATTTATTTAGAAGGAGAAGGTTATGCTTCTACTAATTATGAGTTGGTTTACACAGAAAATATAGAAGAAGCTAAAAGTTTAGAGCGTATCTATAAATTATCAAAAGAAGGAAATTATAAAATAATATATTACTCTGAAGGTAGAGTATTTACAGAATTCATTAATAATTAATTTTAATGTCTTATTTAGTTTAGTTGGTTAAAGTGGGCTGTGGTGGCCCACTTTTTTTGTGCTTATTTTTTTGGCTTAACCACAAGGGTCGGGCTTTCCGCTATATCTTTTTAAAGTGTCACTACTAAGAGTAAGCAAAGTAGTAATTTGTTAAGTTAAAGTTCAAAACTTATATTTCTTAGCTATTTTAATTTTAAAAAGGATGCCGCTGCAACCCCTAACGCGGGTTAGTCCGTAATTTTCAGTTTTCAATCAAAAATATTTTCTATATATAAATGTGTAATATTAACCACTCACTATAGAGGATTTACTTTACAATAAAATAACATAAATTTAATAGATAATTTAGCACATATATTAGTCAAAATCAATGAGTTATGTTTTAAAAATCCATTATATATTTGACCTATAAAACGTTAATAAATCCAAATCATGAAAAACGTAATGAACAACTCAAAAAAAGTATTTTTAATGGTAGCTCTATTGGCTACGGTTATTGGATACGCAAATGACAGCAAATCATTTTCAATTTCTAAAAATGATGCTAACAGAACCACACTTACTTTAAACAATGTAAAAGTAGGTAACCTTTTTACAATTAAGGACGAAAATGGAATTACACTATATAAAGAGTCAATTCAAAAATCGGGAATTTACACCAAAGGATTTGATCTTACGGCACTTCCTAACGGCGATTACTCTTTTGAAATTGATAAAGATATGGAGGTAACCTCTATACCTTTTAAAGTAGTAAATCACGAAGTAACTTTTAACAAAGCACTTTCTAAAACTACTTTTAAACCAGTAACAGTTGTAAAAGAAGATTTAGTATTAGTATCACAACTTTCATTAAACAAAACACCTCTTGAAATTGAGATATATTACGATGGTGGAAGTTACACAGAATCCTATCAACTAATACATTCTGAATCAATAAGTGGTATCAAAAACATTGAAAGAGTCTATAAACTATATGACTTAGAAAAAGGTAGTTTTAAAATTATTTATAGAACTGAAGGGAAACAATTTGTAGAATTTATTTAAGAAATTAAACTTTTAGAAAAAGCGGGCTAAAATGCCCGCTTTTTTTATTGAGAAACTAAACTTTATTATATTAATCTAATTTAGGTGTTCGTTTTTCATCCATACGTTTCATTGCATTTACTTCATAAACACGTTTAAGCATGAACATAGGGCGTTCTAATTCTCCTTCCCATCTCCATAAAGTTTTAAACATATCTCTAACTTTTTCTGGGTACTTATAGGCCAAATTATTACTTTCGGTAATATCATCTTTAATGTTATAAAGTTCTGCTGGTCTATCAGGATAGCGTAACATTTTCCATTTGCCTTGACGTATTACGCCTCTATTCTCTTTTTTCCAAAATAAAGATTGATGCGGTTCTGCGTTATTTTTACCAGTCACAAAAGGTATTAAATCTACACCATCTATGCCTTCTATTTTTGATGCATCTCCTCCTGCTAAATTTACAAATGTAGGTAGTAAATCTAACATACTAATTGATTTATTATAAGTGGTTCCAGCTTTTAAAACCGATGGTAATTTCATAATAAATGGCACTCTAATTCCGCCTTCAAGATGGTTAGATTTACAGCCACTTAAAGGATAATTACTTGTAAGAGTTCCATCTGGCCCACCATTATCATTAGAAAAAACGATTAGTGTGTCATTCTCTAATCCAAGTGCTTTTAGTTTATTTAATATCATGCCGCAGGCTCTATCTAAAGCAATATTCATAGCAGCCAATATTTTACGCTTTCCAGTTAATCCTTTCACTTTAGCTAAATCTTTAGGAGTTGCATGGAGTGGACTGTGAACTGCATTGAATGACATATACATAAAAAATGGTTTCTTTTTATTGCGATCCATAAAATCACAAGCAGCAGTAGCTAAATCATCAGTAAGGTATTGTTCAGGTTCTTTATAATTTTTGAAACCTATTTCTAATCTGTTTTCTGGTCTATCAAAAGCCTGACGTTGTGTTAAAGGGAAAAACTTCTGGCCCCTCCACGAAAACCATAAAACTCATCAAACCCTCTATGTAATGGATGATATCTATCAGCATTTCCCAAATGCCATTTTCCTAAAACTATAGACGTGTAACCCAATTTTTTAAGATGATTTGCAATGGTCTTTTCATTTAGTGGTAATCCCATTTCATCTCCCATATCTTTGGAGCTAGCACTCATATATCCAGGTACATTATTTTCTTCATAACCAAACCGCTGCTGATATTTTCCTGTAATAAATCCTGCTCTAGAAGGCCCGCAAACAGCAGCTGTGGTATAGGCCTGTTTAAAAACTACACCATCTGATGCTAATTTATCTAGGTTTGGAGTTTTAAATGTTTTACTGCCTTGAAACCCAAAATCATGATATCCAGCATCATCAGCAAAAAGAAAAATGATGTTTTTCTTTTTATGCTGTGCAAATAATGAGTTTCCAAACAGAAGACATACAATAGTTGTTATTGAAACAAAGGATTTTAAGGTCATAAAGTATAAATTAAAATGTTTTACAATCTAATAAAACTGTTACAGATTTTAAAACTTAAAACAAGCTTAACTGACCATCTTTAAATTTTTCATGCAAATCACAATTGAGTTTAGGCATCGTTTTATCCTTGAAATATTTTAGTTTCGCTAATTTTATAAGATCATTTATTTGCTTTGCAATATTACCTTCTCCACGCATTCTCGTGCCATATCTAGAATCATTTAAAGTCCCACCATGGCAACTCTCAATTTGATGTAGTACTTTTTCCGCCTTATCGGGCATTGTTTTTTTTATCCAATCCGTAAAAATTTCTCCAATAGCGCCATTAAGTCTTACGATTGTATGCCCTATAGAAAGGGCTCCGTTATCTAATGAAGCTTTGGCTAATGATAAAATTTCATGACTGTTTATTGATGGTATTATTGGTGCAATCATCACATTTACAGGAATTCCATTTTCGCTTAAAGTTTTTACAGTTTCTAATCGCTTTATAGTAGTTGCTGTTCTGGGTTCTAAAACTCGCCTAGTATCTTCAGATAGTGATGTGATAGATATATTAGCACCAATTAAGTTATCTTTTGCCAATGCTTTTAGCAATTCTAAATCATCTAGAATTCTAGAATTTTTTGTGATAATACCAACCGGATGCTTGTATTTTAAGAATACTTCTAAACATTGTCTTGTAATTCTATATATTTTTTCAGCTGGCTGGTAACAATCTGTATTTCCAGACATTATAATAGGATACGCTTTCCAACTTTTCTTTTTTAAATGAGCTTCCAATAACTTTGGAGCATCTTTTTTTACTAAAATGCGTCTTTCAAAATCTAACCCCGCACTATAACCCCAAAACTCATGCGTATTTCTAGCATAACAGTAAATACAACCATGTTCACATCCTTGGTAAGCATTCATAGAATACCCCATACCAACATCTGGACTCTTCACTTTGTTAACTATTGTTTTAGGAAAAACTTCAAGGTATTTTGTCTTATTTTTATCAGCTTGTTCGCCTTCTTTTTGGCAGTATTCTAAAAAATCGTCACGCATTTCATGACTTAATTCGAAGAAACGATTAGGGACGTTTAGCTGAGCGCCACGTCCTTTTATGGCAGGTTTTGGGGACATACTAGTAAAATTAAAGGTTGAATGCTTTTATTGAAGCTCTTTAAAATTAGTTATTATTTCTATTGAAAAATGTTAAAAGAAAAACGGGTTATTAACAAAAAGGGAAATCTAAATTTAATCTTCTTTAAATCAATAAAGCTGAAGGAAATAAGTAAATTTAGCATTATGGTTGTTCAAGTATTTTCTTTTTACGCTAAAAGACAAAACCTATACTAACTACTACAAAACTAATCTTAAATTAAGTTTTCTTTACATCAAATTATCATAACCAATACATATGAAATCATCTTACCAAATTAAAACTGTGCTCTTTTTCTTTATTATTGCTGTTTTTATAGCTTGTACAAGTAACAAATCAACTACAGATAAAAATGAAGCAGAAACAACATCAAACGTCGTTGAAAAAGGTGGTATTAAGAGTATTGATACAAAACACACTATTGTTAAAGTTAGAATTGCAAAGAAAGATGGCAAAAATTATATAGTTGGAAGTAGTCATGAAGGCAAGTTACTAGGTATTGATTACAACGGAAAAACACTTTGGGAAAATAACCTTTCAGGCTTTTTGAATCAAGACGTGTGGTGTCAAGACATTAACGGCGATGGTAATGATGAAATTTTAGCAGCAAACTCAGATGGTACACTTTACTGTTTGAATGAAAATGGTGAAATGTTATGGAAATTTAAAAAGAATGAAGCACCAATGTATACGGTTACCGTAATACATAAAGATAAAACGCCTTACGTAGTTTGCGGTGGTTTCGATAAAAACGTCTATTATCTCTCTTCAAAAGGTGAACTTGTTAAAACATTAGCTTCTTCTACTTATTCCAAAGAAAAATTTGGAAAAACAGGTGGTAAGCCAAAAACACATCTTGCTAACTTTTTAAGAGTTGCAAAACAAGCTGATGGTTCTGAGCATTTATTGGTTGCAACTTCAGTTAACTCCATGCAGCACAAAGGGGCTATTTACTTCTTTGAAGCTTTGGCTGACAAGCCTTATGAAAGGATTGTTCTAAAAAACAAAAAACCAATTGGAGATGTAAGAGTTTCTGATTACTTCGGAAATGGAAAAGAAGAAATTTTAGCTGGTTCTTCAGCAATTTTAGCGGATATTAAAATTATGCGTTACCAATTGGCATCCAAAAAAATCAAGCTTTTGAAACTAAAAAATACCGAAGAGCATTAGGTAACAATGGTTATATAGTTACTCAAACTACTATTATTCCTCAAGGTGACAGTTATCAGTATTTTAATATGATAGGAAACCGAATCATGCTAATTTCTGGTGATTTCAAGAATATGGATGAAATTTTAACCAATAGATATGCTTACAACGATATGTGGCATGACACTAAAAATAATAAAATCGTTTTGGGTAGTGTACAAAGTGGTGGAAGCTGCATCCATGTTATTGATTATCAAAATAATAAATGGAAATCATCCTATGAAAATCTACAACCTCATGGGAAAATTCAATCTATTCTAGAAAATACTGCACAAGTAAAAAAACAAACTCAAAAGTTTAAAGCACCAACTTGGGAGCGCCAACCTAAACCCATTTATTTTGTAACTGATTTGTCAGTAAAAAAGAATAAATCGGTATCAGGACATCCTACAGCAATTGAAATTAATGCTAATTATGATTCTCCAATATTTTTAGCATCTAAATTCTTTACAACTGTTCAAGACCCAAAAGACTGGAATAGAGACACAATACCTAACGCATTTTATAGAGACCGAAGAGATAGACGTAAAAAGTACATCATGACGGAAGCCGATGTCTTGGAACAAACAACATTTATTTTTGATGACCAAAAAGGTTTAGCTATGTGGGGCGGACACGGAAACGACCCATTCTTTTATAGCCAAAGAACTAAACAAAAAATTATAGATGCTGCAAAGGGCAAAAAAACAGTTTTCATTTTTCCAGAATTAGAAAATCACTCAAAAGATTTTAAATATGTTTTAGATAAAATGCTTTTTCCACTTGCTAAATATGGTGAAGATAAAAACTTAAACATCCATTTACGATGTAAAAATATTTTCTGGCTAGGGCCAGCTCACATGCCTATGTGGTCGCGCTTACAATCTGGTGAATTTGCTGATGTTTTTGTCCCAACTATGGAAGAAACCTCAGATAAATCAATGGATTTAAGTGTAGCTGGAAGAGTTGGATATTGGCTTGGTGGCTCTGTAAATCAATGGGGTACACGTTCTATTATGGACAATGCTTCTTTTGACCGTTTACGTCAGTATTCAACTCAAAAACTACCAAATCATGCTATGCGACAAGTTATTTATGCTGCGGCGAATGGTGCAACGCATTTCAATAATTTCGCTGTTGACCAAGAATATGTTAGCGTCGTTTGGGAACTTATTGCAAAAGGCGCTTTATATGTTCCGAATAGAGATGAACTATTAAGCATTTCGCCTGTTCATTTAAGTATGGCAACTCCAGACCATCATTATTTAGTAAGCGCTAAAGTTAAAAGCACTATTGAATTTGATGAAGAAGAAGAGAAAAAACAAAATGGTATTTAGCCGTTTAAACGGAACATGGCCAGGGGCACCAGTAAATGAATGGGATTTCTCAAAATATGCTGCTAATGAAACTGAACGTCGTTTAAATTTTATTCCTGCTTACAATAATGGTTTGGTGGTTATTACTCCAGTTCAAAATGGGCCACTTGCTGAACAAAACGTACCTCGTGGAAAGCTAGTAGATAAATTGCACCCTATTTATAAAAATATTTTAAAAGAATATATTACTGATGGACGAGACTATATTTCAGTAGATGGAAAAGAAAAGTATGCTGCTGATACGTATTATAAAACCATTAAAGAAGACATTGAAAACTTAGCAAAATTATTGCCTTTAACAGTTTCTGGTGATGCAGGATGGGTTGTTGCACAAACAGATGACAAACATTTACGTTTAACTTTAGTTGATGGTGGTTATATCAACCCAAGTGACAAAGAAATTACAGTTACGTTTCATACGGCAAAACCAGCTAAAATGACTGATTTATTAAGTGGAGAAACTTTTGATTTATCAAACACAAAGGCTGTTAAAGTGAAAATTCCTTGTGGTTTATACCGTTTTATTGATATTGAATTAAACGAAAAAATTTAGACTAAAACTATAAAAACGAATCATGAATAAATTAATCAAATCACTTTTTATTTTACTGTTCCTAAACATAACAGTAAATAGCTGTGCTCAAAATAAAGAAACGCAAAAAAAACAAGCAAAGGAACAACCAAATGTTATTCTCATCATGTTAGATGATTTAAACGATAATGTTGGATTTCTGGGTGGACACGCACAAGTTAAAACGCCAAATATGGATAAATTGGCAAAACAGGGTACTGTTTTTACTAATGCACATACTAATGCACCAATTTGCGCACCATCAAGGGCTAGTTTTTTAACAGGTATTTACCCTCATGTTTCTGATAATTTTTGGTTTTATCCATGGACAGACAATAAAGTTTTAACTAGTGTAAAAACCTTACCAAAATATATGAGTGACAATGGTTACAAAAGTTTTGGAACAGGAAAAATGATGCACCATAGAGTGGCATCTGAATGGACTGAATATGGCGTAAAAAACGATTTTGGTCCTTACCCATACAACGGAAAGGGTTATAATGGTCCAAAAGAATTTACACCACACCCATTAATGCCTATAGAATATGCTACAAATAAGAATGATGGTCTTGTAATGTCTTTAGACAAAGTGCCAAACGTTCCTGCTGATGATAAAAGCCTAGGATATAATGGTTGGTATGACCTTGCAGAAAACAAACCCTTCAGATACGTAAGTGAAGATGATAGAGATTTAATGAATGATGAATTACATGCAGAATGGGCAGTCAATAAATTAAAATCCTTAGAAAAAAACGGTACGGACAAACCCTTCTTTTTAGCAGTAGGATTTGTGCGCCCCCATACACCCTTGGTAGCACCTAAGAAATATTTTGATATGTATCCTTTGGAAACTATACAACTTCCTAAGATTAAAGAAAATGATACTGATGATACGCATTACAAATCTACTTTTCCTTTCACACCGCCATGGGCAATGCATTATGATAATTTAAAAGCAGCTTACAAAGGCGATCTTGATAAGGGCCTAAGAACATATCTTCAAGCGTATTTAGCCTGTGTTACTTTTGCCGATGAACAAGTTGGAAAAGTGTTAGATGCTTTGAATTCAAGTACCTTTAATGAAAATACTGTTGTTATTTTGGCTAGTGACCATGGCTATAATCATGGGCAAAAAGAATTTGTTTACAAGAACAATTTATGGGAAGAAAGTACAAGAATCCCGATGATTGTTAAAGTACCAAATTTAAAGCAAAGTCATGGTAAAACCATTGACCACCCTGTATCTTTAATTGATATTTTCCCGACAATTACTGATTTTTGCAATATAGATACCAGTAATATTACAGGTGATAAAGGGCAAACTTTAAGTGGTTTTAGTATGAAACCTTTTTTAGAAAACCCTGAAGCTCAAAAATGGGAAGGTCCAGATGTTGCTTTAACCGTTGTTAGAGGAATCTTTAAAAGCACCAAAGCTAGTGAGCAAAGTTATTCGGTAAGGTCTAAACGTTACCGATATATTGCTTACGTTAATGGCAAAGAAGAATTATACGACCATAAAAAAGACCCTCATGAATGGGATAATTTAGCCGAAGACAAAAAATATGATGACGTTAAAGCGAAATTAAAAGGACAAATGAAGGATTTGCTAAGTAAGTAGGTGTTTTAAATTTATTGAGGATTAAAGAAAATATTATTTTCCTGGAAAATCAGCCTTACGCTTTTCTAAAAAAGCTGTGGTTCCTTCATAAAAATCGTCGGTGCCAAAACAATTTCCAAATTCGGCAATTTCAGTTTGAAACCCGTTTACACCATCCTTAAAATTAGCATTAATTGCATTTATTGCAGATGCAATTGCTACTGAAGAATTGCGTGTGATTTTTGTTGCTATTTTTTCGCAAAGTGGAATTAATTCTTCCAAAGTTGTAACATGGTTTACCAAACCGTAGTTTAAAGCTTGATTGGCATCAATCATACCAGCCGTCATAATCAGTTCCATGGCTCGACCTTTACCGACTAATTGCGGTAATCGTTGTGTACCACCATACCCAGGAATAACTCCCAATGATACTTCAGGCAAACCTAGTTTTGCATTATCGCTAGCCACTCTAAAATGACATGACATTGCTAATTCCAAGCCGCCGCCAAGTGCAAAACCATTGATAGCAGCTACAACTGGAGTTTTTAGGTTCTCAACAAAATCGAATAATAATTGTTGTCCGTTTGCTGCCAAATGCGTGCCTTCTTCAACACTAAAATCTGCAAATTCACTAATATCTGCTCCAGCAACAAAGGCTTTTTCGCCACTCCCTGTAATAATAATTACCTTTGTATTTTTGTCTGCATCTGCCTCTTTGAACGCTTCATGCAATTCCTGAATCGTTTCTTGATTAAGCGCATTTAGCTTTTTAGGACGGTTGATGGTAATTGTAGAGATATTATTTTCAAAATTGACAAGTAAATTTGTAAAGCTCATGTTTTATTCTTTAAATAGCATTAATCCTTCAATATGAAACGTTTCAGATTCGTAAAATCTTAATGCAGTTTTTATAACTTTATTTGATGCATCCCGTGGGGATTTTGTGATATATCTTGCTTTAGAATTATTGAGATTAACTGTGAATTCAGAGGTGGAATCTGAATCCTTAACATAAAAATACACTAATTTACCTTTTAATGTCCAAGCCCCTTTTCCGTAATAATTTTCTTCAGGATTAGCTTCGCCTTCAAGGTCTCTTAAAAAATGATACAAAAATGTACCATCTGGATTTAATTTCAATGTCCATTTTATAATTGCACCATCATCTCTTAGTTGTAAACTTCCTCTCGAGTAAGTTCCAGATTGCCCACACACTATTAAACTTGATAAAAAAACAAAAATTAAAATTACTTTTCTCACTATATCTCTTTTAATTGCCTTTTGGAAATTCAACTTTAAAAACGGTTCCTCTATCTTTTTCAGTAGTAAACGAAATAGCACCTTTATAGGTTTCTACTATATTTTTAACCATTGCTAAACCAAGCCCCATGCCACTTGTTTTAGTCGTGAATTTAGGCTCAAAAACTTTGCTTTTATTTTCTTCAGAAACACCCGAACCATTATCGGCAACTGTTATGATAACATTATCCCCATCTTCTCCAACATTTACCAATACTTGTGGTCTTTTATCCTCAGGAATAGCCTGAATCCCATTTTTAACCAAGTTGGTAACCACTCTAATTAATTGGGTTCTATCGAACTTTGCAATTATCTCTTCGGCGTCTGAAGTGAATACAATATAATCTTCATTAAAAATATCCAATGCAAGCTTTGTAATATTAACCACATTAAGGGTTTCATTTTTTTGCGCTGGCATTTTAGCAAAGTTTGAAAATGCCGAAGCTATGGAACTCATCGTGTCTATTTGCTGAATAAGTGTTTTGCTGTATTCATCTACTTTTGTATGGATATTTTCATCTTCTGGATCGAACTTACGTTGAAAATTTTGTACCGTTAAACGCATTGGTGTTAACGGGTTTTTAATCTCGTGTGCCACTTGTTTTGCCATTTCTCGCCATGCTTGTTCGCGCTCGCTTGTTGCTAATTTTACAGCACTTTCTTCCAACTCATCAATCATACTGTTGTAAGATTCTACCAAAGTAGAAATTTCTTCACTTGAGTCTTCTATTACAATTTTCTCATTGCGCTTTTCTAATCGCGTGGTATTGATTTTATCACTAATTGTTTTTAATGATTTTGTAATGTATTTAGAGAGTAAAAAAGCAATACCAATGGCAATAATTAACACAAAAAGATAGGTAATACCAAGTCTGCCTAAAAATTCATTAAGCTCTTTTGAAAGAAAATCATCTTTCTCTAAATAAGGTAGATTTAATATAGCAAGTGGTTTAAACTTATTATCGTATACGTAGGTGTAAGACGATTGATAGGTTTCTCCGTTTTCACTTAATTTGGCTACATGCCTATGATCTGCTGTATTAGAAATAGCATTTAGTATTTCGGTTTCAATACATTTATCTTCTTCGTCTGGCTTTAAGTTGGCTTTTGAAGTGATTAATAAACTGCCTTCTAAATCGTATAAATTGATTTGAAGTTTATGAATATCTGCAATATTGCTAATTTCATCTTTGAAAATTAATGGAATATTTCTGGTTTTCACTTCCCAAGTATTTCTTCTGCTATTCAATTCTCGTCTTAAATGGGTTTGGATGTTTTGCTCTTTTCGCTCTAGCCTTTGTTTATGATAATCGGTAGTTTCTTCATTGTATTGATATATGGCTACTGCTGCAATTAGTACTGATGCTAACAATACAAGTAGAATCATTACAATAAAAATACGGGTACGTAAGGAGAGTTTTTTAGTTTCATATCCATTTGAATGCAATAAATATAGCAATTATCACACCAAAGAAGCTTAGTGTTGATTTAAAAATGAAGTTGGCGGATAGGTGCGTTAGGGGTTGAGGTATTTGTTGAAGCTCCTCGACGTAGGAGGGAGCGACTGCCGAAAGCTTCACCCCTTTTGGAGTAACGCCAAATAATTTAATTACGCGTCAGGATTTTTCTCCCTAAAACGCTTATATAGTTTGAAACCCAACATGATGAGTACGCCTAAAACAAATATGCCTGTAACTCCCCA
Source organism: Jejuia sp. G7-7 (assembly GCF_055808955.1). Taxonomy (NCBI): domain Bacteria; kingdom Pseudomonadati; phylum Bacteroidota; class Flavobacteriia; order Flavobacteriales; family Flavobacteriaceae; genus Jejuia; species Jejuia sp. G7-7. The sequence continues at coordinate 1,028,915 of NZ_JBVVSZ010000002.1, read as the reverse complement.
AATCCAGTCGATGGCACTTTTTAAAATGACTAGAAAAATAACTGCGAAAAGTATAAATGTTGCGCCCTCGTTCCAGATACGCATAAAACTGGATGTTTTATTTACAATATCGTTTTGGAGTTGTTTGAAATAGTGATGGGTTTTTAAATGATAGGCAAAAAGTAAGATAATGAAGCCTAATTTTACTTGCATCCAAGGCATATAAAAAAGGTTTGGATTGATATAAAACAAACTTAAACCGAATACTAAAGCTAAAATTGCTGATGGCCATGTGATGATAAACCACAGTCGTTTTGCCATAATTTTAAGTTGTTTACCTAAAATTTCTTTTTCTGGCGAGGGTTTATGAAATGCTTCTATTTGATATACAAACAAACGCGGTATATAAAATAAGCCTGCAAACCAAGTGATGACGAATATAAGATGAAATGCTTTTAAATAAAAATATGCCATTACACGTTTAAGGGCTTTTTTAGTTGTTGTCCATTCTTTTGCCATATTAGCAATTACTTGTGCAAAATCTTCACGATCGTTTAAGCAAGGGATAACAGTAAATTCTTTTCCACCTACTTCATGAAATATTTCTTCGCCTTCCATAGCAATTTCTTCTAAAGTTTCCAGGCAATCGCTCACAAAAGCTGGTGTTACAATGGCCATTTTTTTTGTGCCTGCTTTACCCATTCGCTCTATTGTTCGGTCTGTATAGGGTTGTAACCATGGATCGAAACCAAGCCTAGATTGAAATGAAGTTGAATATTTACCGTTTTTTAAGCCTAACTTTTTTGCTACGTTTACTGTAGTAATTTCACATTGATGACGGTAACAAAATTCATGTTGTTCGCTTCCTTTTTTAAAGCAACATTTACCATCCATTTTGCAATTTCCTTTGGTAACATCACTTTTACGGATATGGCGTTCTGGAACTCCGTGGTAGCTAAACAAAATATGTTCGTAATCTAAACCTTCCAATTTTTCTACAATACTTTTTGAAAGTACATTAATGTAATCTTCTCGATTATAAAATGCTGGGGTTCTTGTTATTTTTATCTGTGGAAAATGTGCTGCAACCAATTCATCTACTTTAACATCAATAGTTTCTGTAGTTGCCATTGCAAATTGCGGATATAAAGGGATGGTTTTTATTTCTGTACAACCTTTATCCACCAATTCCTGTAGTCCTTTTTTAATGGTCATGCTTCCATACCTCATGGCTAGAGCTACTGGATATTCTAATTTTTTCTGTACTTTTTCTTGAAGTTTTTCTGAGAGTACAATTAAAGGCGATCCTTCTTCCCACCATATTTTTTTATATGCTTTGGCAGACTGTTTTGGTCGTGTATTTAGTATAATACCTTTAACTAAAAGGGTTCTAGCCCAAAGAGGAACATCTATAACTCGCTCATCCATTAAAAATTCGCCTAAGTATTTTTTAACATCTTTTGGTTCTGGACTATCAGGAGAGCCGAGGTTAACTAGTAGAATTCCTTTTTTCATAGTTATTTTTTGTTATTACAAAAATACGACACAAATTTTATAATACCTCCATAATTTTACCGTTCACTCATTGATAATAGGTTTTCACGGATTTTAACTACGTGAGATTTCTTTTTATTTCTATATTTATCTTCTAAATACTTTACATGAAAAAAATAGTTGCACTCCTTATAACTGTTATACTCTCAACGTCGTTGTTTTCTCAAGAAAAAAGTTTGCTTTGGGAGATCTCAGGAAACGGATTAAAAAAACCATCTTACATTTACGGCACCATGCACGTGAGTAGTAAAGTGGCTTTTAGGCTGGATGATGTGTTCTATAAAGCTTTAGAGAAAAGTGAATGTATAGCTCTCGAATCTGATCCTACGCAATGGTTAAAATACATGCACGAAGATTTCGGTTTTAATGATAATGTAAATGACTATTTCTATAGCAATAACTTTTACTCCAATTTATTTAGGTTATCAGCTTTAGACCCAATACATATACGAAGTGTAATTAGATTTGACAACTATCTTATCAACAGTTATTTATATCGAAAAAAATCTAATGCTGATGATTTTGAAGAAGAAACCTATCTTGATATGTTTATTTATCAGGCAGGTAAAAAGAATAATAAACCCGTAATTGGTTTAGAAGATTTTAGAGAATCAAGATACCTTACAACAAAAGCTAGTTATAACATTAATAAGCGCAAACCCGATGATTGGTTTGTTAAGTTGATGGAAAAGAAAAATATGTATTTGTTTCAAGAGGATGTGTATCGAGAACGTGACATTGAATTGTTAGATTCTATTGGAGCAGCAACAAATACCAATTACTATAGAGAGCACATGTTATTTAAAAGAAACGAAAACATGGTTGATGTTTTAGATTCTATAATGCCCAAAAAAGTAGTTTTTTCAGGTGTGGGTGCTGCACATTTAGGTGGAGAAAAAGGGATGATTAACATGTTGAGAGAAAGAGGATACACACTTAAACCTTTGGTTTCTACACAAACAGATTATGCTAAAACTAAAAAAGAATATTTAGAAAACTCGTTTACAACACCTACACTATCTAATCACAACACTTCTGATGGTTTTTTAAGTGTTAAAAGCTTTGATGAATTAAGAGAATTTACTGCAGATGGTATTAAATATTACGTAGCTCCAGATATGACCAATGGTGCTTACTTAACTATAAATAGGCTAAATACTTTTGAGTATTTACCAAATGAAAAAGATAAAGTAGATTTAGATTATATTAAAAACTTACTCTACGAAGATGTTCCAGGAACTATTGTTGAGAAAAAAGAATTTAATCAACCTTTTCCGGGCATTAGTATTTTAAATAAAACTAAGAAAGGTGATTATCAAAAATACCACATCTATAAAACACCACTAGAGATTATTGTTATTAAGTTTGGAGGTAAAAAAGATTTTGTTCTACAATATGAAGCAGAAATTTTTAACTCTATAAAATTCAAATATTTTAGTAATACTATCGCTAAATTTACAGAACCTAACGGAAAATATTCATTTTTTTGCCCAGAAAACTTCATTACATCAAACTTAGAGCATCCTGGTAAAAAATTAGTGCAAGCTAAAACTGAGAATGGCTATTACTTTTTCCAAGAGTCACCGCAACACGACACTTCCTATATTGAAGAAGACGCTTTTGAAGCAAAATATATACATACAAGTTTCTACAAAAATTTAGAGATTAAAGATTATGATGGTCATTACGGTAACGGTAACTACAAAAGTTACATATCTTCTGTAATGTTAGATTCTACTCAAAACAAAAAGTTATGGTTAAAATCTGTTGTGAAAGATGGTAGTTATTATTTGTTAGGATTTTGTGGCACTCAAAAAAATAAAGCTACTTCCTATTTTGAATCCCTGCAATTTCAAGATGTTAGTTATGAGATATTTAAAAAAGAAATAGATACTTCTTTGAGTTTTACTGTTAACTCGCCTACAAAATCTCCACTTAAAGTCAGAGGACGATATAATAGCAGCAGAAACAAAAAACCGTATGATCAATCTGTTAAAAACACTACATATACTACTAAAGCTAATGAAAAAATTTCTATAAGAAGAACTAAATATCACGATTTAAAAATGTATGAAAACGTGGATAGTTTATGGAGTAGGCTTAATAAACGTAACAGTTTTTTAAATTATAAAAACCCGTTTTCAAATGAAAAATTCTTGACGGTTGATGAAAAAAAATATTCTAAAAATGGCACTAATTATTTAACTCATAAATTAAGAGACTCATTAAGTAATAAGGAAATTCTTGTTAAATATATTCAGAAAAAAGGTGTATTGTATAAACTCTCTGCCTTGACGGATTCCATAGGCAAACCTTCAAAATTTTTAACTGAGTTTTTCGATTCGTTTCAACCCATGGACACTCTTCTAGGAGAAGATATTTTTAAAGACAAGACAGAAGTATTTTTTGATGCTTTAGAAAACAACGATAGTATTGCTCTAAAAGGCTATACTGAACTTCTATTTACTGATAAACATTCTCCAAAAATTATTGATGTTCTAGAAAATTATGAGTTTTCAGATGAAAAAACGAATATTAAAAACTATTTGTTAAGACAACTTATCTTAAAAGATAAAAGCGAAGGCGTTAAAAATTTTGCACGGCAACTTTACCTAAAATCCTATTCAGATCCATCAATTCAAAATATCATTTTAAACACCTTTTTTCAAAGAAAAGATAAAGCGTCCTATGAATTTGTTTTGGAATTACTAGAAACAGATTTGCCTTTAGGAAGCAAAACACCGTCTTTTACTGCATATAGTGCAAAAGCTGATTCTTTAAAAAACGTAAAAGTATTATTTCCAGATTTACTAAATTTCTCTACCGTAGAAGATTACAAAAAGCCTATCTATAGACTTTTATCTAGATTATTAGACAGTAATACTGTTAAACCTAAAGTCTACAAAAAATTTAAAAAGCAAATAGTAAATGATGCGAAAATCCAAATTAAACGCAGCTTAGGAAACAAAAAAAGATATTCTTACAGCACAAGAAAAGATTTTGCCTTAGAAAATTATGTAAAATTATTATTCCCTTTTAGAGATGAAAAAGATGTTAAACTCTTTTATTTAAGATTGCTTGAAAGTGAAGATTGGGAAGCATTAACCACCTATTACACCCTTTTAAAATCTAATAAAGAACTCATAGTGGATAAATTAAAAGAAAAAACACTTTTAAATGAATCTGCGCAGCATTTACTGATTTCTAAGTTGAAAAAATATGAAGCTCTTGATAAAAATGAAACTTCAATAGTTGATTTGAAAACCTATGCACAGTCAAAATTATTTGCAAGTTCTAACTACAAGAAACCTGAAAATGAGATTGAATTTTTAGAAGAAAAAATTGTTGAAACAGATAATGGAAAACCTATTCGTCTATTCATATTTAAAAGAAAAAATAAGCGTAATAATAACGAAAATGAGTATTTACACACTATAGCTTTTGAAGATTCAAAAATAGAAACCTACAATTTAAAACCTTATTTTACAGGGATTAAAAGAGGTACTTCAATTTCTGGATTTAAAACCGAAGAAACTATTATTGAAGATACCATATTACTTATTACCCATAAAACCAGAAAACGGATTAAGCAAAATAGGTATTAAAAACTAAGACCATGAAACAATTAAAAATAGCACTATTATTAATTTTATTTTCTTGTTCTTACTGTTCTTCTAATCCGGAAAAAACTAAAATTCATGAGATTAAATTAAGCACAAAACACTCCATGATGATTCCCAATAATATTGTTAATATTACTTTAAAAAATCATCCTAGAAGTAAAGATAGAGTGGATGTTGAAGTGATTTCAAAACCTATGTACGATACGGCTGAATGGGAACATACTAAAATAGATACTGTATTTATAATCTCTAAAGCTACTTTTTTTAAAATTAGCAATGAGATTATGAATATAAAACAAAGTGATCTTTACGATAACATTAATGTCATGGGAGTTGACGGGTATACAACTCAGCTTGAGTTTGGAAATTCTTTTAACTCTATACGCTATAAAGTTTTTGGACCAGGTTATAATACTAAAGAAAGGAAATTAGAAAATTATCTAAAAGTGTGTGAGTTAATTATTGAATCAGCAAATTTAAAAGTTGAAGATATTTTAGTTAACTAACTTTTTATCTTATAATTCTTGTTTTTGATATAAACTAGGTCGATTTTCTTTAGGATTGCAATCTTGAAAAATACCACAAGACACATTAGTTCTTGCTAAAGATTTTCCATTATTAATGTTTTTTGATAAGGCTTCGATTTCTGGGGATAAGTATTTCATGTTTTGGGGTTTTATATTTTTACTTTAGTCTAAGATAACTTAAAAGGCTTACATTTTAAAATCTAACCCAAAGACATCACATATTTCTTAGGCGTAGTCCCATACTTCTTTTTAAAAGCAGCAATAAAATGACTAGATGTACTGTAACCTACCTTATGTCCTACTTCGTTTACATTATCGTTTCCTGCTTCTAACAATTTTCGGGCTACTTCCATCTTGTAATCAAATAGAAAACTAAACACAGAATCGCCATAAATTTGTTTGAACCCTTCTTTTAGTTTCTTGAGACTCAATCCTATTTCATCAGCTAATTCCTGTAAACTTGGTGGTTCTGCCATTCGAGAGACAATAATATCTTTAGCTTTTCTTATTTTAATAACATTGGTTTCATCTACTAAAAAAGGACATTGTTCAACATCAGCATCCTCACTTCTATTAAAATACAAGCTCAATAACTCGTATGCTTTTCCCTTAAAATACAATTCTTTTATTGATGAATTTAGACTGTAATTTATCAATTGATTCAAAACAATAGCCATGGATGGCGAAATAGCACCATCTTTATAATATTTTTTGTCTCTATTATCTTCACTTAAAAACGTAATATAATCGGCTTCTTGCGAAAACAAACCATGAAACTTCTTAATAGAAATTAATACTGAAACAATCCACGAGTTAGGTTCAACTTGCAAATCAATTGGTAATTCACGTTGAGGATTATAAAGTAATAATGAATTCTCTTCATGAATATCCAAAGCATATCTCCCCTGGTTAAACACAAATTTAGTGGCACCTTTAACACAAAAATGAAATTGTAAAAATGTGCTATCTATTTCTTTTACAACATTTTGAGCGACACTTTCATCATTCTTATACATTAAAATTAAAAAACCATCTTCAACCTTAGTTTCTTCAAAAGAACTTTTAGCGACACTTTTTTTGATGTTAAATTCTGAATTCATACTTTTTTATTTAGATTCGTTCTAAATTAAAACGATAAAATCGCCCTAATACACTACAAAAATATGACATTTATCATGTTTTAAGAAAAAACAACGTTAAAAAACCACAAACGATACTAAAAGTTCTTTGAGCGTTATTTTTATTTCAGCCTTAAACATATTTTTGTTTCACAATTTTCAGGTATAGCAATGCAGAAGTACAATATTTCAAGGAGTAGCTCTTTTTATGCCATTGGTTTAAGTTACAAAAAAGCCGATGCAGATATAAGAGGACACTTTAGTTTAGACGAAGACTCTAAACTAGCATTGTTAAATCAAGCTAAAGAAAATGATATTGAAAGCTTGGTAGTGACATCTACCTGTAACAGAACTGAAATCTACGGTTTTGCACAACACCCTTTTCAATTGATACAATTACTTTGTGACAACACAAGAGGAACTGTTGAAGAATTTCAAGAGGTGGCTTACGTTTATAAAAACAAAGATGCTATTGCGCACATGTTTCGTGTGGGTTCTGGTTTGGATAGTCAGATTCTAGGGGATTTTGAAATTATTAGTCAATTAAAATCTAGTACAAAACTTTCTAGAAAACATGGATTGCTCAATCATTTTACTGAGCGTTTAGTTAATGCTGTTATTCAGGCAAGCAAACGTATTAAAACGGAAACCGCTATTTCTTCAGGGGCAACCTCAGTATCTTTCGCTTCTGTGCAATATATCTTTAAGAATGTCGAAAATGTTTCTGATAAAAATATTTTGCTATTCGGAACAGGAAAAATAGGAAGAAACACATGTGAGAATTTGGTAAAGCATACCAAAAATGAGCACATTACTTTAATTAATAGAACTAAAGATAAGGCGGAACAAGTTGCTGGAAAATTCAACCTACTAGTTAAAGATTACGCTAATTTGCAAGAAGAAGTAAGCGAATCTGATATTTTAATAGTAGCTACTGGAGCCCAACGTCCTACAATTGACAAGCACCTTATTCAAACTAAAAAACCGCTTTTAATTTTAGATTTATCTATTCCTAAAAATGTGAATGAAAATGTTCAGGAATTAGATAATGTTTCATTGGTACATCTTGACTATTTATCGCAAATTACAGATGAAACCTTAGAAGCTCGAAAAGCACATATTCCTTCCGCGGAAGCGATTATAGAAGAAATAAAAGCAGAATTTAATAGTTGGCTAGAAACCAGAAAATTTGCACCTACAATAAAAGCTTTAAAACTTAAGCTTGCTGATTTTGCTACTGCTGAATTAGATACTCAGCGCAAAAAAATGTCTGACTTTAATGAAGAACAAGCAGAAGTAATCAGCAATAAAATCATTCAAAAAATTACGAATCATTTTGCGCATCATTTAAAAGATGATGCTGTTTCTACAGATGATAGTCTGGAACTTATTAAAAAAGTATTCCAATTAGAACCTACAACAAAAAATGTCTAAAACCATTAGAATTGGCACACGCGATAGTGAATTAGCACTATGGCAAGCCAACATAGTTAAAAAATTACTTGAAGAAGCTGGTCATAAAACAGAACTTGTTCCTGTAAAATCTACAGGCGATTTAGTCTTAGACAAGCCACTTTACGAATTAGGCATTACAGGTATTTTTACACGTACTTTGGATATCGCTATGTTAAATCATGATATTGATATTGCTGTACACTCTTTAAAAGATGTGCCTACAGTTTTACCAAAAGGCATTGTACAAGCAGCTGTTTTAAAACGTGGTAACGTAAATGACACGCTTGTTTTTAAAGACAATGAAGAGTTTCTAGGCGCAAAAGACGCTGTTATTGCAACAGGTAGTTTACGCCGACGCGCACAATGGCTTAACCGTTTTCCAACACATACTATTACAGATTTAAGAGGCAATGTAAATTCGCGTTTACAAAAACTTGAAGATAACGATTGGAACGGCGCTATTTTCGCCGCTGCAGGTATTGGCAGAATTGGTATAAGACCAGAAGAAGCTATTAATCTCGATTGGATGATTCCTGCTCCTGCTCAAGGTGCCATAATGATTACTGCTCTTGAAGAAGATGACTTTGTAAAAGAAGCTTGTGCTGAACTAAACCACGAAGAAACCGAAATTTGCACCTCTATTGAGCGTGAATTTTTAAATAAACTAGAAGGCGGTTGTACCGCACCAATAGGCGCTTTAGCATACATTAAAGATGAAGAAATCAACTTTAAAGGGGTGCTTTTAAGTCCTGATGGAACCAAAAGAATTGATGTTACCAGAGTTAAAAAACTAGGCGAACATAGCGATATGGCGCAATTTTGTGCCGATTTTGTTATTGAACGTGGTGGTAAACGTTTAATGGATAAGATTAAAAACTCGGATAAGAAAACGAATGTATTTTCTACAAAGAGTTTTACGGAAGACCAGCGTTTACTATTTCATGAAAAGGTGGTTGCTGAAAGTTCAGATTTTATAAAAATAAGTTTGAATAGAATTCATCCTCGTATCCTAAAAAATGAAATTCAAAATGTAGTGATTACCAGCAAAAATGCTGTGGAATCATTAACAACAAACTATTCAGCAATAGAATTACAGTTTAAAAACATCTACTGTGTAGGCAGAAGAACCAAACGTTTAGTAGAAAACAAAATAGGTAAGGTAACACACACCGAAAAAAACGCGAAAAAACTAGCGGAGTATTTGGTAGAATTTATGGAAGGGACTGAAGTCAATTACTTTTGTAGCGACATCAGATTAGATGCCTTACCAACTATTTTATCCGAAAACAATATAAAAGTTAACGAAGTTGAAGCTTACCAAACCAAATATGATGGCTTTAAAGTTGATGATTCGGTAGAAAGTGCGATGTTTTACAGTCCTTCAACTGTTGAAAGTTTTGTACGCAGCAATAAAGGAGAAGTGATCGCTTTTTGCATTGGCGAAACTACAGCTAAAGAAGCTAGTAAGCACTTTAAAGATGTTCGGGTTGCTAAAGTTCCAACTGTAGAAAGTGTGATTGAGTTGGTTAATGCACATTATGTTTAGTTGTTGTCATGCTGAACTCGTTTCAGCATCTAATAATATTTAAGTTTCAATTAATAAGATTCCTGCTTTCGCAGGAATGACAAAAGATATGATAAAGAACGATTTATTTTTAAGAGCATTAAAAGGAGAAACCGTTAACCGTCCACCAGTATGGATGATGCGTCAAGCAGGTCGCTACCTTCCAGAATTCATGGAAATTAAGGCAAAATACGATTTCTTTACCCGCTGCCAAACCCCAGAATTAGCTAGTGAAATTACCGTGCAACCCATCCGCAGATACGGAATGGACGCCGCTATTTTATTCTGTGATATTTTGGTCATTCCGCAAGCTATGAATATTGAGGTGCAAATGAAACCAAATTTTGGCCCGTATTTACCAAATCCTGTGCGCTCTCAAAAAGATGTAGATAACGTAATTGTTCCAGACGTAAAAGACAGTCTGAGCTACGTTTACGAAGCCATAAAAGCAACCAAAGAAAAACTTAACGATGAAATTCCGTTAATAGGATTTGCTGGTTCGCCATGGACCATTTTATGCTATTGCGTGCAAGGACAAGGCAGTAAAAACTTCGATAAAGCCAAAGAATTTTGCTTTACTAACCCTATTGCAGCACACCAATTATTACAAAAAATCACAGACACCACTATTGCTTATCTAAAAGAAAAAGTAAAAGCAGGTTGTAACGCTGTGCAGGTTTTCGATTCTTGGGGAGGCATGCTTTCTCCAGTCGATTATCAAGAATTTTCGTGGCAATATATCCAACAAATCATTGATGCTTTAAAAGACGATGCACCTGTTATCGCTTTCGGAAAAGGCTGCTGGTTTGCCCTTGGCGAAATGGCAAAATCTGGTGCTTCGGCTTTAGGTGTAGACTGGACATGTTCTGCCCAAAACGCTCGTTATTTAACTGGTGGAAACATTACGCTACAAGGAAATTTCGACCCTACCCGTCTGTTTTCGCCACCCGCAGAAATCAAGAAAATGGTACACCAAATGATTAACGATTTTGGTAAAGACAAATACATCGTAAACCTTGGCCACGGTATTTTACCCAACATTGGCTTGGATAATGCCAAGGCGTTTATCGATGCCGTTAAGGAATACGGAAATTAAAATATTTTGGGCGTCTGCCTGTCGGTAGGCAGGTTACCTACTTTTTTATGTAACATTAGGTTTCAAAAATCTACTTATCGTTGTAAAAAAGTAGTTCGGGCTTTCGGCAGTCGCTTCCCGATAAAAAAATCGGGAGAGCTTCAACAAATGCCTCAATCCCTAACGCAAAACTAGCGTCATGATTAAAAACATCATTTCAGGAATTAAAGCATACTTCGGTGCTTTCAGCTTAATTTCAAAATTAAAACTCTGGAAGTATTTTGCTATTCCTATGCTCATAAGCTTCATAACAGCCATCGTTGTTTTTGGTTCAGCTTACGGATTATCTGATAATATTGGTGGATTCATTTCAAAAATATGGATTTGGGATTGGGGAAAAGACACTTTTTCGTCCATTAGCAATTTTATAGGTGGATTAATAATTGTGGTAATCGGTCTCATCCTTTTCAAACACATCATAATGGCATTATCAGCACCATTTATGAGTCCTGTGTCCGAAAAAATTGAAGCACATTTTACAGGCAATCCAGCACATTCGCATAGAGACACAACCTTTATGCAACAGCTTATGCGAGGGATTAAAATTAATGGTAGAAATTTATTCATGGAATTGTTGCTTACTATTCCTATTCTGCTTTTAAAGTTTATTCCCGTAGTCAACATTTTTTCAACCCTATTACTCTTTATGGTTCAAGCCTATTATGCTGGCTTTGGTAATATGGATTATACTTTAGAGCGCCATTTTCAATACAAAGAAAGCTTACAATTTGTACGTAAACATAGAGGATTAGCCATTGGCAACGGTATTGTATTTATTCTGTTTTTATTAATCCCGGTAATTGGTGTAATTTTAGTGCTGCCGTTGTCGGTTACAGCTGCTTCAACAAGAACAGTAGAGGCGCTTCAACTTAAAAATAAACCTGTAAATGCAGCTTAATTTTAGTTCATATTATATAACCCCTATTCTTCCAAAAGACGGATGGCATATCTGCAACTTTGCAGTAGCCAATGAAGACCGATTAAAACGCTATTTCCCAAAAACGTTAGAGCAAAATTTAACGCCTGATTTATCAAATCATTTTGTCTCAAAAATGATTAAGCAATTTGAAGCTAAAGAGGTTTTTTATTCACTTTAAGAGAAAAAGAATCTCGTAAATTAGTTGGATTAGTTTACATCAAAGAAGTCGATTGGACTAAAAAACAAGGCGAATTTGCCTATGCTATCGATTATAATGTTGAAGGCAAAGGCTTAACAACGGAAGCTGTAAAACTATTATCAGACTATGCTTTTGAAACTCTAGGTTTAGAAACTTTGCAAATTATAGTTCATAAAAGTAATATAGGTAGTTTAAAAGTTGCTGAAAACAATAATTTTACTTGGATAAAAACACTTAAAAATGAGTTTACACCTCCAGGAGAAAAGCCTCTAAACATGGAACTATATGAACTTTATAAAGAAATTGAGTAATGAAAGATAAATTTTTCCAGTATATACAGAATTTACAAGATAGCATCACATCAAAATTGGAAGCTATTGACGGTAAAGCAAAATTTCAAGAAGATATTTGGAAACGACCAGAAGGTGGTGGCGGACGTACACGCGTTATTGAAAACGGTAATGTTTTTGAAAAAGGTGGTGTGAATATTTCAGGTGTTCATGGAAAACTACCAAAATCAATGCAAGCCTATTTTAAAGTAGGCGATGTCGATTTTTTGCCTGCGGTCTAAGTTTGGTATTGCACCTAAAAATCCAATGGTGCCAACCGTTCATGCGAATTGGCGCTATTTTGAAATGTATGACGAAAACGGAAATATTATTGATAGCTGGTTTGGTGGCGGACAAGACCTAACACCTTATTACTTGTTTGAAGACGATGCAAAACACTTCCATCAAACCTGTAAAACAGCTTGTGATAAGCACAATCCAGAATTTTACCCGACCTATAAAAAACGCTGTGATGAGTACTTTTACAACGCACACCGAAACGAAGGCAGAGGTTTAGGCGGTTTATTTTTCGATTATTGTAAAGCTTCAGACGATATGACTATGGAAAATTGGTATAACTTTGTAACTGAAGTTGGCGATAGTTTCTTAGAAGCTTATACTCCAATTGTTGAAAAACGAAAAGATTTAAGCTATACAGAAGCTAATCGTAATTGGCAAGAAATCCGTCGAGGACGCTATGTTGAATTCAATTTAGTACATGATAAAGGCACGCTGTTTGGATTAAAAACCAACGGACGAATTGAAAGTATTTTAATGAGTTTACCGCCGCATGTGCAATGGGTGTATGATCACCACCCAGAAAAAGGAAGTAAAGAAGAAGAATTAATTGAAGTATTGAAAAATCCAATAGATTGGGTTTAACTTTGTCATTCAGAACGAAGTGAAGAATCTCAAAACCTAGATTCTTCGTTTTACTCAGAATGACATAAAATAATAACTATGTTCCCATTAAGAAGAAACCGAAGATTAAGAACCAACGAAGCCATTCGCTCATTAGTTCGCGAAACCATAATCACACCTAACGATTTTTTAGTACCGCTTTTTGTGGTAGAAGGTAAAGGCATAAAAGATGAAATACCATCAATGCCAAATTACTTTCGTTACAGTTTAGATCTGTTAGAAGGCGAAATAAAAGAACTTTGGAAACTCGGTTTAAAATCGGTGTTGCTTTTGTTAAAGTGTCTGATAACTTAAAAGACAATAAAGGCACAGAGGCGCTTAACCCAAACGGATTGATGCAACGTGCCATTAAAACCGTGAAAAATGCATGCCCTGATATGTTAGTGATGACCGATGTGGCTCTAGACCCATATTCGGCTTACGGACACGACGGTATTATTGAAAACGGACAAATAATAAACGATGAAACTGCTGAAGTTTTAGCAGAAATGAGTATTTCTCATGTACAGGCTGGTGCCGATTTTGTGGCGCCTAGTGATATGATGGACGGACGTATTTTAACCATTCGAGAAGCTCTAGAAGATGAAGGTTATACCAATACAGGCATTATGAGTTATTCAGCTAAATATGCCTCTGCTTTTTATGGCCCTTTTAGAGATGCTCTAGATTCAGCTCCTGTAGATATTCAAGATATTCCAAAGGACAAAAAAACCTATCAAATGGATTATGGCAACCGTTTTGAAGCCATTAGAGAAACCGAAATGGATATTGATGAAGGCGCCGATATCGTCATGGTAAAACCAGGTATTTCATATTTAGATATTTTAAGAGAAATTAAAAATGAAGTGGATGTGCCTGTAGCTGTTTACCAAGTATCTGGAGAATATGCTATGATAAAAGCAGCTGCTGAAAAGGGTTGGTTAGATCACGACCAAGTCATGCTGGAAACTACAACCGCTTTCAAGCGTGCAGGCGCAGATATTATAGCATCTTATTTTGCTAAGGATGTTATAAAATTGATTTCGTAAATTAGCCATCAACTAAAACCTATTTAATGAGCGCATTAATTTTTTGGGCAACCATTTCTATTTTCTTTTCCTTTTTATGTTCTATTCTTGAAGCTGTTTTACTAAGTGTTACACCAACATTTATAAATGTAAAAAAGCAAGAAGGTAAAGACTATGCTTTAACTTTAGAGAAACTAAAAAAAGACGTTGATAAACCACTAATAGCCATACTTACACTAAACACCATTGCGCATACTTTAGGTGCAATGATGGTGGGTATTGAAGCGGAAAAACTACCCTTTGAGTGGAATATATTGGGTATTAACACCGTTGGTATTGTTTCAGCAATTATGACGTTTTTAATTTTAGTCGCTTCAGAAATTATTCCAAAAACCATTGGTGCTACTTACTGGAAAAAACTGGCAAATTTCACTTCAAAAGCGTTAACTATTTTGATTTTTCCTTTAAAATGGACAGGGATTTTATGGCTACTTCAACTCACAACTAAATTAATTGGTGGTAAAGGTCATGGAAGTGTTTTAAGTCGTGAAGGTTTCTTGGTAATGACAGATATGGCTCATGAAGAAGGGGTTTTTCAAGAAAACGAAAGCAAAATCATTAAAAACTTATTGACGTTCAAAGAGATTTTTGCCAAAGATGTGATGACACCTCGAACAGTCATGAAAACTGAAAATGAAAAAGTGACTGTTGAAGATTTTTTAAAAGAAATTTGAATCTTAGATTTTCAAGAATTCCAGTTTACACAAACGATTCTGATAATATTACAGGTTTGGTTTTAAAAGATGAAGTTTACAAAGAAATGGCGCTTGATAACAACTCTAAAAAATTGTCAGAAATTAAACGAGATATTATTGTTGTTGATAGAAATCTCCCAATACCAACTTTATTTGAAAAACTTGTTGAATCTAGAAACCACATGGCTTTAGTGGTTGATGAGTATGGCTCTGTTAGTGGTTTGGTAACTATGGAAGATGTTATAGAAACCTTACTTGGATTAGAGATTATGGATGAAAGTGATAACGTTTCAGATCTGCAACATTTTGCTAGAAAAAGCTGGGAAACTCGCGCTAAAAAATTGGGTCTTATTGAAGAAGATAAAACTTCTGAATAATGGAGGAATGTATCATCAAATCGCCTTTAGGATTTACCAAAATTATTGGGGATGAAGATGGTATTGCTTCAGTTACGGTTCTTAATTCAGAAGAAAAAATTACAGATATTATTCCTGTAGAATTAGAAGATTGTGTCATTCAACTCAATGAGTATTTTGAAGGGACTCGTAAACAATTCAACTTAAAATTAAATCCTCAAGGGACCGATTTTCAAAAGAACGTTTGGAGTCACCTTGAACAAATTCCCTACGGTAAAACAACATCTTACTTAGAGCTGTCAAAACAAATTGGTGATGTAAAAGCAATTCGAGCAGTAGCTAGTGCTAATGGTAAAAACCCGCTTTGGATTATAGTTCCATGTCATCGTGTTATAGGGAGTGATGGCTCACTTACTGGTTATGCTGGGGGGCTTCCCAGAAAAAAGTGGCTTCTAGATCATGAGAACCCATACAAGCAATTATCGCTTTTCTAGAAATAAGAAATTAAAGGTTCAACTTTAATCCCTATCTTTATGTACGTTTAATTGTACACAGATGAAATCATTAAAAAAAACAGTAAAGTGGTTTGTAATTAGCCTTGCATGCATAATTCTTTTACTTTATATTTTTGGATATGGTTATATTTTAAGGGGTGTACGAATTGTTTATTTTACAGGCCACACAACAGCTTTTATTGATGACTATCCCTATTTTGAGAATGATACCATTAAAAAAGGAAAACATACTGATGACTGGCTAAAACATAAAGCATATAACTCAGTATCAGAAACCAAAAAACTTCAAGGAACCAATAAAGCATTAGGTACAATTGCTTACCTCATCATAAAAAATGATAGTATTTGGTTTGAAAATTACTATGATGGTTTTAACGAAAACTCTAAGACCAATTCATTTTCAATGGCAAAAAGCATTACCTGTGCTTTGTTAGGTAAAGCCATTAAAGAAGGTTATATCAAAGATTTAAACCAACCATTGAGTGATTTCTACTCTGAGTTTTCTGGAGCTAAAACTACAGTAGGGGATTTAGCATCTATGGCGTCAGGTTTAGATTGGGTAGAGCATTACAAAAACCCATTTTCTATTACTGCAAAAGCAAATTACAGTTCTAATTTGGCAGAGGTTATGTTAGATAGGAAAATAACTGGTACTCCAGGAAAAGCTTTTAATTACAAAAGTGGGAACACACAATTATTGGGCATGGTCATCCAAAAAGCAACAGGGAGAAAATTAGCCAACTACCTTTCCGAAAGTTTTTGGCAACCCATGGGTATGGCGCACGATGCACTTTGGCAAGTAGATGATGAAAAAAACAGACTTGCAAAAGCATTTACCGCTATTTCAAGTAATGCTAAAGATTTTGCGCGATTTGGAAAACTTTATAAAGACTTCGGAAAATGGAATGGCAAACAAGTACTCGATTCAAGTTTCGTAGCAAAATCTATAAGACCAAGATTTGCTGAAAATCCAAGATATGGGTATGGTTTTTGGCTTAAAAACATAGGAAATAAAAACTTTTTCATGATGCGTGGTCACTTGGGGCAATACGTAATTGTTGAACCTAACGATAATGTAATTATTGTAAGACTTGGACACCGTAAAGGACCTGGAAATCCTATTGCTAGATTTACAGATGATATCACTATTTATATTGAAGAGGCTTATAAAATGTTAGAACATGATTAGTAAACTTCATTTAGAAAACATTTTATTTCTGGATATTGAAACCGTTCCAGAAACACGATATTTTTCTGATTTGGACGAAACCAAGCAAGCACTATGGGAACACAAATCTCAATACCAACGTAAAGATGATTTTACTGCCGAAGAATTTTATGATCGTGCTGGAATTTGGGCAGAATTTGGTAAAATTGTATGTATTTCGGTAGGTTATTTTACCTTTCAAGGCGATTTAAGAAAATTTAGAGTTACTACTTTTTATGGCGATGAAATCACTATCCTTAAAGATTTTAAAAACTTATTGATTTCACATTTTAGTCAGAATAAACATTTATTATGTGCCCATAATGGAAAGGAATTAACCTAATATATTTATATATTACATAAAATTTTTGTATTATATTTAACTTATAATTGAATATAATGGATTTAGCTGTAGCTTATGTCAGAGTATCTTCTAAAAATCAAGATATAGGAAGACAAGAAAAGGAACTGGAAGAATATGCTCAAACCAAAAATTTCAAAATTGTAAAGCACTTTCAAGATGTTATTTCAGCTTCTAAATCAGGTATTAATGAAAGAAAAGGGTTTAACAAACTAAAAGAATATCTGAATAATAAAAAAGATGTAAAACACATTTTAGTACATGAAGTTTCAAGATTAGGAGAAAGAGTTTTGAAGTTCAAAATACAATTGAAGAATTCCATTTATTAGGTATAAACATTCACTTTAAAGACCTAGATAAATCCACTTTAGACAAAGACGGTAATAAAAGCTTTGAGTCAAATCTAATTATATCTATTCTTGGAACAATGGCCGAGAATGAAACTAGACTATTAGCCTCAAGAATAAAATCTGGACTACTCAATAGTGCTAGAAAAGGCTTAGCTTTTAGTGATAAGATAACTGGTTACAAAAAGGGGAATGATGGTAGACCTATAATTGATGAAGATGAAGCACCAATGGTCAGAAGAATGTACGAGCTAGCCTCTGAAAAAACAAGTTTATACTTTATATCAAAAACAATCGAATCTGAATTTGGACGCTCAATAAATTCTAAAACCATTAGTGGAATTATAAAAAACCCGTTTTATAAAGGAGAGAGAAAGTACTTGGGTGAGACAATACAAGTTGATGAGATTATTGACAAAGAAAGTTGGGATAAGGCAAACGATTTTTTACTTAGTAGAAAGAACTTCACAAAAAGATATCGTGTGAATGAGAATATTGTTGAGGGTAAAATTGTATGTTACAATTGTGATAATCCAATGTATCAAGTTGTCATTAAGAAAGGAAGGTCTAATATGTTCAAATGTAGTAAATCATGTTCTAATTCAACTTCAGTTAATAGACCATGGTTATATGAAATGATTAGATATGTTATAGATAAACACACTAAACATCTAAATGATGAAGAATTTAAACATGATTTAAATAAAAAAATTGAAGAAAACCAACAATACATTTTAGATTTAAAGAGCAAGAAAATAAGGAATGAAGATGCGCTTGTCAATAATTATGAAAAATACATAACAAATGAAGTTAAAGAATTTATCTATTTAAGACTCAATAAAAAGCTGGAGACCGAATTAGATAGCATTGAAGAAAAGTTAAAAGAATGTATATCAAAAAATGATTCCTATAAACTGGCTTTAAAGTCGAAACCACAACATTTTAGTGACGACTTAAAAACATACAAAGTACAAATACAAGACATTTTAGATGAGGTTGAAGTATCTGACGACTTTATTTCTATTAACATTAATGGTGTTGTTAAGTATACAATTCCAAAATTAAGTCCATCTAAAATAGGTTGGGCTAACAGGAAAAACAAAGGTTTAAATAAAATGGTTTTTAAAAGCCCTTTTACGACTGGAGTAAAAATCACTAATCTTTTAAGTGATGATGAATTAGAAATGATGATACATAATGAAGTTAATTATGATTCTATTTTATCAGACCCTAAAATGAGCTACATTGACCCAAATGTACGTGGTCTTAAATAAGAAAGCACTTTGTTTTAAGAAGATAAAAATCGACCTAAAAGTTGATTAAATCAAAGAAAACGACACGTAAATTGTAGTAGACAGTTAATAACCGTAGTCAGAGTAACCAAGAGCTATAAGTCTATAATCCATAGCTTGTTCACTAACTTTAAATCGATTACTTAACTTTCTACATTTATTGTCATAATCCAAATCATCTGGAAGCTTTTTAATTTCTTCAGAAATTAATACCTCAGGCATCAACAAAGAAGCAGCAAATCTATTTGCTTCTCTTTCCCAATTATAATTTGACCCACTACTACTTTTTCTAAATAACTTCCCTCCTCGATGATAATCAACAAATAACGATTGATGTTTTATATGTAACATATAATGACCTATTTCATGTGAAATAGTAAATCGTTGTCTGGTTTCTGGATGACCTTCATTCACACCAATAATATCATTATTGTTTTTTCTCACTAAAAAGCCAGACACCTCATCATCTAAATCTTGATATTCAACTTGTATCCCAAGAGATTTAGCAAGCTTAGAAGTCTTTACAGGAGTCTTCAATAAACCGTGATTTATCAACAGTTTTTCTGTTAACTTATCTATTTCCTTATTTCTCATTTTTGGATAAGATTTCTTTTAGAACGTCAATAGTCTTAGTATTGTTTGAATTTGTAGATTTGTTTAATAGTTCAATTAATTCACTATCTATATTATCAACAAGAGACTGATATTCTGATGTGGTAGGTAAAATATCAGAGATTTCACATTTGAGAGCAATTGCTATTTCATATATAGCCTTTAAAGTAGGTTGTTGATTTCCAATCTCAATATTGGATAGAGAAGACCTACTAAGATAAATTTGTTTTGCAAGTGCTACTTGACCAACTTTCTTTTTCTTCTTAGCTTCTTGATATTAGCCCCTATCGAGTTACAAAGTTTTTGAGTGGTGTCCGTCATATTGTCGTCACAAAGATAATATAAAATGTCAATTTAACAAACATTATTAAGGAATATTTTATATTTTTTGCTTGTATTATATTTTTCCTTATCTTTGTCGGTAAATGATTTCTGGATGGACCAGAAACAAAAAAATCAGGTAGATTTACCACCCGATTTTTGATTTTTAAGAATTTTTTGGGTCTAGTTAACCCAAAAACCCTTGAACTGTAGGAGGTACAAAGGTACATATTCTTATTAAAACTACCAAATCTGGTGATTTACCTTGTTTTGTAACTAATTAACCGAAACAAGTAACTCTTAAATCAAAATTAAAATACCTCAATTAACACCTTTATCACATAAAGGTAATTCACTCTAGCCATTGTTTGGGGTTAATGGAAAGCAACGGCTTTTAAGTTTTTTTATTAATACAAAATTAGTAGGATATGTACCACTATAAAGTAAACAAGAAGAGGTTTGAATCCAGTGAACCTGAAATCACTGGCAAGGAAATATTAAATAAAGCAGGTCTAATTCCAGAAGAAGATTACGAGTTGTTATACAAAGTCAATGAGAAAGGGTTTGTACCGATTCAGTTAAATGAAGAGGTTAACCTTAAAAAGGTCGGTATTGAAGGTTTTAAAGCTTCAATGTATAAACCTACTCTTATTAAAGTAGATGATAAAGATATTGAAGTTGAGGAGTGTTTCATGACCCCTTTAGAAGTTATGGATGCCGCTGGTATAGATTCTGATATCTTTTCTCTTATAGAAATAAGAAGAGGTGGTGTTGAGGTTTCTTATAAAGACGATGTAGAACACAAGATAGCTATTACTAAAAAGTCGTGTTTTGTAACCTGTAAGATTGAGGTTGAAATCGAATGTGTAATTGTTAATGCTAAACCAAAAGAATGGACTAAACCAAAAATATCTTTTGATGAGGTAGTGATACTTGCATATAATTCAATCTCAAATAACCCAAATATAATTTATACCGTAAATTACATAAAGGGTGTTCCAAGTAAACCAGAGGGCAGTATGCTTAAAGGGGATGTGATTTCTGTTAATAATAAAATGATATTCAATGTCACCAGAACAGATAAATCATAGTAAGGATGTTAAGGACCTATGTAGTGATGACTACGTTGTGGAAATAAAAGGAAGTTTACTTTTAATTCACGATGTTCCTTATTTGAACTCGAAAAAGGAATTGTTGAACGGTACGTTAGTTTCTAACGTACCTTCTCCAAGACCCAATGACCATGTTGTAAGTTTTATAGGTGAAACACCTTGTGACTATAATGGCAATTCGATGAACAATTTAATTAATAATAGTAGTAATAGAGATTTGGGTTACGATGTAATTGTTAATCATATGTTTTCACACAAACCTACTCCTCTCTACCCAAACTATTATGAAAAAATGGTTACCTATGTTAAGATTCTTTCTAATCAAGCTCAAAAGCTTTATCCTGAAGCTACAGCCAGAACAGGAAGAATAATAGAGTCAAAATCGAAAGAATCGGTATTACATTATAGTGACACAAACTCTTCAAAGGCAGAAATAGATGCTATAAACCAAAAGTTGTCAGGACTGAAAATAGGGATTATTGGACTTGGTGGAACTGGTTCATATATACTAGACAAGGTAGCTAAAACACTTGTTTCTGAAATACATCTATTTGATGGTGATATTTTTAAACAACATAATGCCTTTAGAAGTCCAAGTGCTACAACCAAAGAAGTAATAGATTTAGGAGAGTTCAAGGTGAATTATTTAGCGGAGTTGTATGGTAAAATGCATAAATACATCACACCTCATCCAAAATTCTTAAATCAAACAAACTTAGGTTTGTTAAATGGTTTAGACTTTGTTTTCATAGCTATTGATAAAGGAAGTGTAAAACCCATGGTTTTCAAGAAACTTGAAGAACTAAATATTCCCTTTATAGATTGTGGTTTAGGAATTGAAAGAGAAGCAAATCAGTTAATGGGAATTGTTAGGACATCATTAAGTACACCTGAGCATAGAAAACACATGTATGAGGGTATTATAAGCTTTGTAGATAACGAAGAGGATGATTACTCTACTAACATCCAAATAGCTGATTTAAACGATCTCAATGCTTTATTTGCAATTATGAAGTGGAAAAAGTACTATGGATTCTTAAATGACTCAAGGTCAGAACTTCATAGTACATATTCAGTAAATGTTAACGCTGTTTTTAATGATGATGCAGCATAAGTTTGTTGAATTTATGCCTGACGAAATTGAGGAAGGTATAGTTTATATTTCTACTGAATATAATACAGTAATTCATTTATGTGCCTGTGGATGTGGAGAGGAGGTAAATACTCCTCTCTCACCTACGGGTTGGGAACTAACATATAATGGTAGAACTATTAGTTTGAGTCCATCAATAGGAAATTGGAGTTATAATTGTCGTTCTCATTATTGGATAAAAAAGGGGAAGTTATTTGGTCAGATAACTGGTCTGATGAGCAAGTTGAACTTAAAAGAAAATACGATAAAGAAGAACTTGATTCTTACTATATGAGTGAAGCATCAAAAGAAAATTCTTTAAAATCAGATGATAGTAAACCTGAAGTTCAAGAAAAAAAGACAAGTACAATATGGGACAAACTGTTGGTTTTTTTGGGTTTCCTGAATAAGTTTTAATATATATATTTACACAATATAAAATTCAACATAAATGATTACATAAGAAAAATTAAAATATAAAAATTAGCGTTGCTAATTGTTTCCCTATACGAAAATCTGGAAAATTTGAATTAAAGAGGAAACAGTTGAGTCAATGCGTCTTTTGGGCGTGTTACTTTTGCTGTTTATTGTCTTTAAGGTGTTTCCAGATACCTCGTATAGCATAAACGTTAGTCAGAGGTTCACGCCTTCTTTTATTATTAACCTTAAAAACTACCTAAAGAACCTTATGGTAGAACAGAATCATATCATGAAAAAATTAATCTTAACTATTTTATTAACTACAGCTTATTTTGTATCACAATCTCAAGAAATCACCTCTTCAAAACCAATAAAAACCTATTACAAATCGGGTGACCAAATAATTCAAACGACTTCAAATGGTGATGGTGTTATTTTTATGTTTCAAGATGAAAGATATAGCCATATAGATGAAATTATTAGTGTTAACTTTGAGAATAAAGAGAAAATGTTATACTTTTTTGATAAAGTATCTGAAATTCAATCAGCTCCAAAGACTGAAAAGACAGTAGATTTAAATGTATCAATGAATGAACACGTACTTAATGATAAAGATGTTAATATCATAAGAAAAGGTTCAAAACAATTTGTTACATACATATATGTTGGTGAAGCATATTCAATTATTCCTAAAACTTATCTTAAAAAACTTTTAAATAAAATACATTCTTAATTTTAGATTTCTACTATATAATCTAAATGGATTGTGCATCAATCAAATAAATAGACATAAAAAAACCACTCATTTGAGTGGTTTTTGATTATTGATTAAATATTATTTACATTTCCAATAAATCTTCCTCATCTCGTTTATTAATAGATGCTAAATCGTCAATCATTTTATCTATCTGACTTTTACGGATATCAATAACGTTAACACCTTCAGAAAGATTAGTTTCTTTTTTGTCGTCAACCTCTTTAGGCACAACTAGTTTAATTACTTTCCCTTTGTTGTTTTTACCCATTTTGTTTTTCTTTTACCCTTTCAGCTGCCTTTGTTTCTAATATGAAAAGAGATTTCAAAGGTATACTATTTGTTGGATATATTTCACCTTTCTTTTTCAATTTATCTATGGTTTTTCCATTTTCTTTTTCTTTCTTGAGTCATTTTGAAAAAACTAAGATACCTTCTAGGAGATACACCATCAAACAAAAGTATTTGTACTTTATTGTGTTCGTTTTCATTTTCTGTTATAGAATCATTATGGAGTTCAGGAGCTTTACTTTTAATATAGGGCTCTATATAATATACTTTTTCTATACCAGCTGCGATTATATGTCTAGCACAATTATGACAAGGATACGTAGTGCAAAAAAGTGTTCCTCCTCTAATTTTTTCACCATTTAGTTTACCTGCATTAATAATAGCATGCATTTCTGCATGTACAGATCTAGAAAATTCAATCAAAGATTTAATAGACGAATCTTCTAATGTTTCGTCCAATAAGGTAGTGATTTTATCTTTAACACTATTAATGTCTTCTGAATTTTCTTCAATAATTTTATCTTCAAACTCACTTTTTATGTACTTTTTTATAAGAGATTTATTGTAATCATTAAAACATTTCCCATGATTGAAACATCTATTATCATTAACGTCATCACTTGTATATAAGTCACCTTTATATTTTGGAACATCGTTCCAACCAGTAGATATTAATTCTCCTGTTTTACTAATTATAGAAGCACCTACTTGTCGAGACAAACATGCTGAGTTAACTGATGCAGATTTAGCTTCATACATAGCTCTTTCTTTTATTGTGGGCGTTTCAATACCGTATTCAAAGATTAAATTTACATATCTATCTATTTTCTTTTGAATATCAGACTTTGTACTCTCTTCAACTCTAATAAAGAAATCAGCATCAACAAATACTTTTCTAACTTGCTGACCATTCTTGTTAGGAAGGTTTTCAAATTGATCAATTGCTATTAATTTTTCGGCTTCATTTATTGTTATATCGGGATATGATAAATTATTAATTCTTTCTTTTAAAGGTGTATAAATACTTAAAAGGTAAAAGACTCCTTGATAAACATCTCTAAAAGTAGAAAGTTCACTTGTGTGTTTAATAGAATCTATTATATAACAAATTCTTTGAGACTCAACTTTATCTACATCTCTAGTGGTTTGAACGTTAAATTTGTTTTTTTATCTGTTGCTATTTGAGTAATAGCAACATTTGCTAAGTAATCTTTTCCATATTTTCCTCTTAGAAGATTACCTGTTTCTATTTTTTTTATGTATTCGTTAAACTTTGGGGTTTTATCTTGATGATAATTATCACTATTTATAAAAGGATCAATAAATTTCCTAAGCTTAATCCTTTTAACAGTATAACCGAACCCCTTAAAAGCCTCTTCAATACTATCTACAACTTCTTTTTTTATGGAGCCTATTTGCGAACAAATACCAAACACTACTTCTTCTGTATGAGTTTCTTTAACCCTATCCGATGTACTCTTATCAGAAGAAGTTGATTTAGATTCTAATGGTTTTAATTTTTTTCAGCCATATATTAATTTAGAATTTAATTTCAATAAATATTATCTTACTATGTAAATAACTACCACATTTATTTAATAAAAAGTATAACCAATAATAAGCCTTACCTAAGGTATAATCTTGTATAAACTAAAGAAAATACTATATTGTTAGGTAACCTAGTAAGACTAGTTTAATGCTACTTCAAAGGCTAATAACTTTAGGGGGAATAATTACAAATGTAAGAATACTAGTAAATATTTCAATGTAAAAACCTATACAATTTTTGATTATGACAAAAAGAAATTACAAATATTGATTTACTATTTTAAGAACTTAATGATGAATTTAATATATCACTACTATAACCTTTAAGCTATAGCCTAAATTTTAAGTGTTTTCTCTAGAACTCTATGAATAACTATTCAAGAATAGTAAGAGTTCTTTTTCTAAATATTATACTACCCTAAATATTCAATAATATCCAATCCATGTGGTTAAGAATTAAACTCAATATGACACAAATAATATTTCACTTCGACCACCACCCGACCACCATTTTGACCAATTTTGGTCATTCTGGGGTACTTTTTGGGTGGATTTTTTGAATCGTCTAATGACATATTACTTATATCATATTGATTCTTAACCACATAGACTGGATGTATAATATTTTATATAAACCCCAAGGGGAGGGTTTTAACTAAAAGACTCCCTGACATCAATTCATTAAAAAGTATATCCGAGAGATGAATTTTAAATAATCTACCAACAGGATTGAATCACAGGAACATTACAATTGAAAAACTTATTTAAGTTTTTAATAAATAGTTCTTTGACACTATCAATTAAATCTGAAGTTGTAGATAAACTGTCGTGTCGTGTTACTATAGGTACATTAGGTAACTTCTGAGACAACTTCTTTGTGGAGTAATCTAATATACCTTTAGATTCAATTCGTTGTATCAGAACAGCCAAATCTTGATAGTTCTGTAATTTGAATTGGTCTAAAATCTTCATTGTACTTGGGTACATATTTCTAAATTCTTTCACAGGTTTTTTAGGGTTTTTAAAATTAGAATAAATCGAGTTAAGAACTACTTGTTTAGAACAGTCCCTTAAATTACTAAAACTAAAATCTCTACAACGTTTCTCTTTGGAATCATATAAGTTGACTTTATAAAAGTCATAGTTATCATTAGTCTTTATAATCTCTCTTTTAACTAATTCTTCTCCAACTTTGTTATAAATATCACCTTGTCTGATGTCAAAAATGAAATTACGAACCTCAACAAAATCAATACTTTCGACGTCATTTATTAATATAATACTTATATTATATATTATTTCATATAATTTTATTTGATACTCATTTAGATAGTCTAAGTTATTATCATATAACAATGATAACCTCCTCTCAATTTTTTTATTTAAAGATTTTATTAGACGACTCTTCCTTTGGTCTTTTAATGACCTTACTTCATGGTAACAATTAAGAATAATTTCCAAAATAACAGACAAAATGAACGGTTGTGAGCTCTTCACATCAAGTTCCACCAATTTCTTATCATTACATAAAACAAACTGTTTTAAATCTGATGGAAGACTTGTAAACAAACTATGAAGTCTACTATCCTTACCTTCTCTGGAGTAAATTTCTAACTGAGATTCAAAATTCTTAACGAAGAACAATCTTCTAGTTTTTCTATTTTGAGTTACCTCATCACTAAAAGAATATTTCTCATTTATGTATTTTATAGCTCTCTCCTTATCTATTTTGAAATATTCTTTATCAATCCATTTAGTTAAATGTTCTGTTGTATAGTCGGCTTTACTTGAACGTTGAATTTGATATTTTAAATGTTTTTGTGATATTTTTTCGTTCATTTTAATATGTTTTAAAACATCAGACTCAAAATCAACTATAATTTTATACCCACGGGCTTTTCCAGTACTTCCAGGGACATTAAATCGTTCAGGTGATATATCTATTATTCTCAATTTTTCGAGTAACCTAAGTTGTTCCATAGTCTTTTCTCCATTCACATCATATCTCTTTAGAAGTCTTGAATCCAAATTAATATGGTCATTCAATCCTCTTAAAGTATTAGTCTTGTTATCTAGAAACTGTTTTTTATAAATTAGACCGATTACACCAAAAACAATATCAAGGTTTAATAATGGTTCTCTCTTATTTAATTCTATCAAAGTTTGGTATAGGTCTAATGGAATACTAGTATAAATTTCTTTTCTTTTCATAATAAATTTTTTAATTTCTATCTCACATCTTCATAAAGTATTTATGTCATTTTATTCAATTATGAATAGTTGAAGATAGTATTGGATTTAACAAAATTTAGAAGGTGTTTTTAGAATTGTAAAAACCACTCATTCTATCTACAGTATAGACTTAAAATAAGTTGTTGTAAATCAGATGATTACGATTTTAAGAGTAAAAAACACAAATAACTGATAATGAGTCAGTTAAAATATTTATTGAAAATGCATTTTAATTAAGACTCGAAGATTATTGAACCTTTATTTGAAATTAGGTCTTATGTATTATAAAGAAGTACTTAATCTTTGAGATACTGATTTAACAGTAACATAAGCCTTACCCGTTAATTTTGAAGTTTTTGATATACTTAATCCATCATTTAAAAGGCTTATTACATCCTTATGTCTCTTCATATAGTCTTTATTAGACATAACAGCTCCTAACTTTCGCCCTTTGTATACACTGCCCTTTGCTTTAGCTATTTTAATCCCTTGTAATTGTCTTTCTTTTATGGCTTCTAACTCTAAACTTGCAACTGAACTCAATAAATCAATTATCATTTTTGTAATGAGATTTATAGAACCGTTTTCATTAAGTAAAGTCATTTGAATGTTCTCACAAAATATTTGTGTTTTGTTTTCTATAAACCAATTTAACTGATTTTGAATATCAACAATATTTCTACCCAACCTATCAATAGATTGAACAACAACATAATTAACTTTTCCACTCTTAATATCATTAATCAACTGTTTTGCTGATGGTCTATCATTAAATGGAATAGTTCCTGATACTTTATCAATGTATAGACAATAATTTTTATTAATTTGTCTATCTATATTTTGTATTTTTGTAGAAACACGGATGTATTTAGCTTTTAACATGTTGTATTACAGTAATTTATATGGAATATACAAATATATAAAGTTTTCGACTTTCCGTACATTGCACGCCGGATGATAATTCATAATATAGAATTGCCTTACAAACTAAATCTCTTTGGTAAAAAACCATGGGAAGTCCCGCATTTAGATACTTTGGAATTATGGAAGTTTGGAGATTACAAAACCTATACATCTTTAAAACTATTGACTAATGTGCTAGGTATTCCTTCGCCAAAAGATGATATTGATGGGAGCGAAGTTTGTAAAGTATTTTATGAAGAAAATGATATTGATAGAATTATAATTTATTGTGAAAAAGATACTATCGCTGTTGCTCAAATATTTTTAAGATTACGAGGCGATGCGCTTTTAAGTGATGATGAAATTATACATGTGTAATTCATATTATAAATACGATATTTTAAAACCTAAATTGGTATAAATGCCTAAAAACCCATTATTAAAAATAGAAGATTTATCGATTTCATTTGGAGATAATGAAGTGATTCATGGTATTTCATACCATTTAAATCAAAACGAAATATTGGGTATTGTTGGAGAATCTGGTTCGGGAAAATCGGTATCTTCATTAGCTATTTTAGGGCTTTTGCCCAAAAGAATTTCAAGTATAAATACTCGGGCATATTTTTTATAATGAAGAAGATGTTGCCAGACTTTCCGACAAGGAGCTTCAAAACATTAGGGGCAATAAAATAGCCATGATTTTTCAAGAACCGATGAGTTCTTTAAATCCTTCTATGACTTGTGGTAAACAGGTTCAGGAAATTTTGTTGCAACATACCAAATTGTCTAAAAGCGAAACAAAAAGCGAAACTTTATCTTTATTTGAGAAAGTAAAGCTCCCAAATATAGAACGTGTTTTTAAGTCTTATCCTCATGAAATTTCGGGCGGTCAAAAGCAGCGTGTTATGATTGCCATGGCTATTGCTTGTAAACCAGATATTTTAATTGCAGACGAACCAACTACCGCTCTTGATGTAACCGTTCAAAATGAAATTATTGCGTTATTAAAAGAGTTACAAGTTGAAACTAAAATGAGTATTATTTTCATTACTCACGATTTATCTTTAATTTCTGAAATTGCCGATAGGGTCCTAGTCATGTATAAAGGCGATATTGTTGAACAAGGTAGTATTACGGAGATTTTTAAAATCCAAAAAACGATTATACAAAAGCATTAATCAATTCTCGTCCTTCTTTAGATGAACGATTGAAAGTACTTCCAACAATTCAAGATTTTTTAAATGATACTACAAAATCTGAAACTATTTCTAAAGCGCAACGTAAAAAAGCGCATGAAGCTCTGTATAATACCCCCTTTACTTGAAGTAATTAATGTTGAAAAAGAATACTTCTCAAAATCGGGATGGTTTTCAAAACCTGAATCTTTTAAAGCTGTAAATGGTGTAAGTTTTAAATTATATGAAGGCGAAACTTTAGGCTTAGTTGGAGAATCTGGATGCGGAAAATCTACTTTAGGCAACGCTATTTTACAATTAGATAAAGCGACTTCAGGAGCTATTATGTATAAAGGTGTAGATATCACGAAGCTTTCAAAATCTGAAACAAGAAAACTGCGTAAAGACATTCAAATTATTTTTCAAGATCCTTTTGCTTCACTTAATCCAAGAATTCCAGTTGGGAAAGCTATTATGGAACCTATGCAAGTTCATAATTTATACAATTCTGATAACGAACGAAAGGAAAAAGTATTAGAGATTTTGAATCGGGTTGGTTTATCTAAAGATTATTTTAACCGCTATCCGCATGAGTTTTCTGGTGGTCAACGTCAACGTATTGGAATTGCTAGAACGATTGCATTACAACCTAAATTAATTGTTTGTGACGAATCGGTTTCGGCATTAGACATATCTGTTCAAGCACAAGTTTTAAATTTATTGAATGAACTTAAAGCAGATTTTGGATTTACTTACATATTCATTTCTCACGACCTAGCTGTTGTAAAATATATGGCAGATCAGTTATTAGTAATGAATCAAGGACAAATTGAAGAACTCGATGATGCTGATATAATTTATACCAATCCTAAGAAAGCCTATACTAAAAAATTAATTGAAGCTATTCCTAAAGGTATTTAAATAAAAGTAAAATTTAGACAAAAAAAATCCCGAAAGAAACTTCGGGAAGACTTAAAATATTCGTGCTACAAACTAATGTTTATAGCATAAATACTTTTTTGGTTAGATAAAGTAAACTCTTTACAAACTTTACATTGTCCTGTAAAGTTTCTTTAAATTTACTATCATTTTTTGTAGGTTGTTCAGGTAGATTTGTTGCCATTTCCATAAGGTTTTTAAGTTCAAGATAGATTTGGGGAAAAATCTATAGTATTTGGTTAATTTGGGGACTGCTAATATCTACTTTTATTTCAGTATATCAGTTTAAAAACATATAAATTCGATGAAATGTAAATAAATTTAACAATTTGTCGATTTTTCTGTAATTTATTGATCTAGATATTCATCTCTGGAATATCTCCTTCTATAATTAATTCGCCTTCTGTGGCATCCTTTATTACTTCAACTGTAACTCCTGGAGCTCGCTCTAAAAGTTTAAATCCTTTTTCAGTCACTTCTAAAA
The DNA here is from genome assembly GCF_055808955.1 of Jejuia sp. G7-7. Lineage (NCBI taxonomy): Bacteria > Pseudomonadati > Bacteroidota > Flavobacteriia > Flavobacteriales > Flavobacteriaceae > Jejuia > Jejuia sp. G7-7. Next base: position 997,826 of record NZ_JBVVSZ010000002.1, on the reverse strand, counting down.
CCGCAAGATTGGTCACTATTTTTTTAACGCAACCCACTCCGGTTAGAGGTAATGAACATGCTTTCAATAATTTTGAAGCGCCTCTTTTATTGGTATGCATCATTGCAACAATTATATTTTCTGCACTTGCCACCAAATCCATAGCTCCTCCCATACCCTTAACCATACGACCTGGGATTTTCCAATTGGCTATATCTCCGTTTTCCGCAACTTCCATAGCTCCTAAAATTGTTAAATCTACATGTTGACCTCTAATCATTGAAAAACTTAAGGCAGAGTCAAAAAAACTGGCTCCTGGCAGAGTTGTAATAGTTTGTTTTCCTGCATTAATCACATCGGCATCTTCTTCGCCTTCAAAAGGAAAAGGTCCCATACCTAAAACACCATTTTCACTTTGGAATTCAACTTCTATATCATGCCGAACATAATTTGCTACTAATGTTGGAATACCTATACCTAAGTTTACATAGTATCCATCTTGCACTTCTTTTGCAATGCGTTTCGCTATACCGTTTTTGTCTAACATACTTAATAAGTTCTGAGTTAAAAGTGCCTTAAGTACTTAAAGTTAGGCACACGATTAATATTTTGTCTATAAAATTATAAGTATTTATACGTTTGATTAAGCCAACACTTGGCACTTTAAATACTTATAATTTTTTAACCTTTAGGTCTTACCGTTCGTTGCTCGATACGTTTTTCATACATCTCGCCTTGAAAAATACGTTGCACAAATATTCCAGGAATATGAATTTGATTAGGGTCTAATACTCCAAGTGGCACTAATTCTTCTACCTCAGCAACTGTTATTTTTGCCGCACCACACATGTTTGGATTAAAATTTCTAGCGGTACCTTTAAAAATTAAATTGCCTGCTGCATCTCCTTTCCATGCTTTTACGAAAGCGAAATCGGCTTTAAATGCGTGTTCTAGTACATACATTTTTCCGTCAAATTCTCGAGTTTCTTTGCCTTCTGCAACTTCAGTACCATAACCCGCAGGTGTATATATTGCTGGAAATCCCGCTTGAGCAGCACGACAACGTTCGGCTAAGGTACCTTGTGGAATTAATTCTACATCTAATTCTCCAGATAACATTTGGCGTTCAAACTCATCATTTTCTCCTACATAAGAGGATATCATTTTTTTGATTTGTTTTTGTTGTAATAATAAACCCAAGCCAAAATCATCTACTCCAGCATTATTGGAAATACAAGTGAGCCCATTTACATTCAACTTTACCAATTCAGCAATTGCATTTTCGGGAATACCACTTAACCCAAAACCACCAAGCATAAAAGTCATATTATCCTTTACACCACTTAGCGCTTCTTTAACGCCTGATACCTTTTTATTAATCATAGTAATTAAATTTTACTTCTATACCTATTCTGTATTAAAATTACGAATAAAAAAGCCCATTCCAAAAAAAGAATGGGCTGGTAATTTTATATGATTAACGTCTTCTAAAACTCTAAATCGTCGGGAACTTCATCTTCTATTGCATCATCATCATCAATAACTGTTTTACTAGTGGCCTTAGAACAATCTACAACTATTGACAGATTGCTAGGTTCTTCAAAATCTTCTTTGGAAATATTTAAATCTTCATCGGCATAACAACTCTTCATATATAACCCCCAAATAGGTAATGCCATAACGCCTCCTTGACCGTAAGTAATCGATTTAAAATGAACCGATCTCTCTTCTCCACCAACCCAAACACCAGTAACTAAATTTGGTACCATTCCCATGAACCAACCATCACTTTGGTTTTGAGTTGTTCCTGTTTTTCCAGCAATAGCGTTTTTAAACTCATAAGGATACCCAGTAACCACTTCTTTGTATTCAGCCCTATTTCTTTTGTAGGTATGACGTAGACTTGCACCAGAACCATATTGTGTAACACCTTCCATTAGTTTAGTGGCTACATATGCCGTTTCTTCACTTAGTACATCACGAGTTTCTGGAGTAAATTGATATAATATAGTGCCGTTTTTATCCTCTATAGTAGTTACCATAACAGGTTTAGTATACACCCCTTTATTTGCAAATGCAGAATAAGCACCTACCATTTCGTAAACACTTAAATCTGGTGTTCCTAAAGCAATTGAAGGTACTGGTAAAACTTCAGATTCTACGCCTAATTTAGTGACCAAATCTGCTACAGTTTGTGGCCCAACTTTATCAATTAATCGTGCTGTAATTGTATTTACTGAATTTGCTAAAGCATTTTTTAATGTTCGGTTACCTCCATAATTATTACTTGAATTTTTTGGGCACCATTCTTCTGGATTACCGAATTTATTGGCTTCAATACAAAACGGTGTGTCTGGAAATTCATCACAAGGGGAAAAATGTAATTGATCAATGGCTGCAGTATATACAAAAGGTTTAAAGGTTGAACCTATTTGACGCTTACCTTGTTTTACCATATCATATTGAAAGTGTCTATAATCCATGCCACCAACCCATGCTTTTACATGACCTGTATGTGGATCCATTGACATCATTCCTGTTCTTAAGAATGATTTATAATAACGCATAGAATCGATAGGCTTCATAATCGTATCTATCTCACTAGGCTTTCCTTCTTTCCATGCGAAAACCGACATTGATACTGGTTTTTGAAACGATGCTTTAATCTCTTTATCAGATTTTTTTAAATCGTATTTCATATGTCTCCACCGCTCTGATTGTTTCATAGAACGATTCAATAAATCCCTTATTTCGTCCTTTTCTAAATCTAAAAATGGTGTGGTAGGATTTCGCTTTGGTGTGTTTTGAACAAAATATTCAGCTTGAAGTCTTGGCATGTGTTGCTGTACAGCATCTTCAGCATACTTTTGCATGCGTGAATCTAGTGTGGTGTAAATGGTTAAGCCATCGTTATACAAGCTCCATTTTGTGCCATCTGGTTTTGGGTTATCTTTAATCCAATCTTTCATAAAACTGGAAAGGTACCCTCTAAAATACGTGGCGATACCGTCACGATGTGATTGAGGTGTGTATTTTATATCTAATTCTGTTTTTTGTAATGAGTCTTTTAAAGTTTGATCTATATAACCATTACGCATCATTTGGAATAAGACCACATTTCGTCTGTTTTTAACACCTACTGGATTTCTTCTAGGATTATAAAGCGAAGAGTTTTTAAACATTCCCACCAACAATGCACATTCTTTAAGATCTAATTCTTTAGGTTCTTTATCAAAATAAATAGCTGCTGCGCTTCTAATACCATCTGCATTATTCCCGAAATCATAAATATTGAAGTATTGGGCAATAATCTCTTCTTTGGTATATTGGCGTTCTAAACGTGTAGCGATAATCCATTCTTTTGCTTTTTGAAGTACTCTTTCTATAATATTCGGCGAACCTTCTCCATGAAATAATTGTTTCGCTAATTGTTGAGAAACTGTACTTGCTCCACCGCTACCAGGTTTAACAATAGCTCTTAACGTTCCTCTTGCATCTATACCTGCGTGCTCTGTGAAACGTTCGTCTTCAGTTGCAATTAATGCATCTACCAAATCTTGTGGTAATTCATCATACCCAACAGGTGTCCTGTTATCATTAAAATAAAATTTTCCCAGAGTTTGTCCATCAGAAGACATAATTTCAGTAGCTAAATTGGTTTTGGGATTTTCTAAAACCGTATGATCAGGCATTTCTCCAAACCTTCCCCATGATGCCAATAAAAATAATAGGATTAAGAGTAAAGCTCCTCCTAAAAATGTGATCCAAAACCACCTGATGTATTTTGAAAAATCTTGAGCTTTCGTAGTTTCTTTTTTTGCTTTTGCCATAATTAAATGCCTAAAATATTTTAAGTTATAAGTACTTAAAGTTAGTTGATAGGTTATGGTTTTTCTATTCTAAAACCAATATCTGTAATACCTTCCAAAGCTGTAACACCGTTAACTTTTCCGCTTTCACGCATAGCATGTTGGATGTTAACTTCGTATACGCCTACTTCGCTAAATACTACACTTTCTTTATACCACAATTTGTTTTCTTTTGTATCTGTAACGCCAGTTCCTAAAAGCTTTCCTGTAGGATCTGCCATTCTATATTCTAAAGTATCCTTGATGGTTTTCCCATGCGGAAAAGTCATTTCAACTATTAAAAACAAATTATTGTACTTATAAGCGTTGGTATTTCTGAGGTTTACAAATAAATTATATGGGTTAATTGTATCTGGTGGGTTAATTTTAAAACTTACTATAGAGTCTTTATGCCATTCGTTTGGCACAGACTTGTACTTGTCAAAAACACGATTTTCATCACAAGAAACACTAAAAAACACAACTACCAATACTAAGGTACTATTTCGGATTATTCTTAGCATTTTGATTTTGCGGTTTTCTTTTATTGTTTCGTCTTCGCTTATTATTTGGGTTTGACTTATTATTGGACGTCCCATTTTTGTTGCCTTGTCCACTTTGTTTTGACTGGTTATTACCTTGGTTGCCCTGAGCACCTTTTTTATTTTGTCCTCCTTGATTCCCTTTGCGTCTATTATTTTTACGTTTTTTATTACGTTTTGGACTATCAAAGCGTGTTAAACTATCTTGACCAACAACGTTTTCAAACTCCGTTTTCGTATCTTCAACAAGTTCTAAAGCATATTCTTCAAGACTCGCAATCTTTTTGTTTTGTTTGTTAGCTTCAATAATTTCATTAGCTTGTTGCGTAGTTATTTTATGCCAATTCATCCATTCGCCTTCATAAGCATACCACATATGGCCTTTAAAAATATCTGTTTTTTGGCAAACTGCTGTTCCTTTTTCAGTACGTAATTTAATGTCAGTTTTCGGAAAATCTTTTAACGCATCCAAATAAGTGTCTAATTCATAATTCAAACAACATTTTAGTTTACCACATTGACCTGCTAATTTTTGAGGATTCAAAGATAATTGTTGGTAACGTGCTGCAGAAGTACTTACCGATCTAAAATCTGTTAACCAAGTAGAACAGCATAATTCTCGTCCGCATGAGCCAATACCACCAAGCCTTGCTGCTTCTTGACGAAACCCAACTTGCTTCATCTCTATACGTGTTCTAAATTCTCGTGCAAAAACTTTAATCAATTCCCTAAAATCTACGCGTTCTTCAGCTGTATAATAGAAAGTAGCTTTACTGGCATCGCCTTGAAATTCAATATCTGAGATTTTCATCTGCAATCTTAAATCTATTGCAAATTGGCGTGCTTTTACCTTCATTGGCTCTTCTTTGTCTCGAGCTTTTTGCCAAATATCAATATCTTTTTGAGATGCTTTTCGGTATATTTTTAAAACTTCTTCGCCTTCAGGAGAAATGTTTTTGCGTTTCATTTGTACACGCACCAATTCCCCAGTAAGGGTAACCATGCCTATATCATGTCCTGCTTTAGCTTGAGTAGCGACAACGTCTCCAATACTAAGTGTTAAGTTTTCTAGATTTTTATAGTAGTGTTTTCTACCATTTTTATAGCGTACCTCAACCCAATCAAAAGGTGTTTCGCCATTTGGTAAAGACATGTTAGATAACCAATCGAAAACAGTTAATTTATTACAACTATCTGTGCCGCAAGTACCATTATTTTTACATCCTTTAGGTTGACCGTCGTCTCCAGTAGAGCAACTGTTACAAGCCATAACTATTTTATATATTGATTCTGATTAAAACTGCTATTTTATCAGAAGAAGGTTAATAAATAACTTTGATGTGTAAATATAAGATTATTATGAGGACTTAAAAAGAAAGATTAAGGGTTTACCTTATTTGTGCCTCTAAATAATTCTTAAAGCCTTCTAATATCTAAATCTTCTTTTATTTTTTCCTCAGTTGGTCTTATCCAAATTAGATAAATTATCAAAATAACACCTAACATGATAAGGTCGTTCCTTAAAACTAATATCACAAAAGCAGCGCCTTCAATTACTGCCCAACGTATAATTGAAGCAGACTGATATAGCATTAGCTTATCTTCAAAATTTAAATTTGAATCAATCTTTTTCAATTGCATCCTAAATAAAAAATTACTTAAAACAAATGCAGCAATGGGAATACATAAAAAATAATTGATTCGGTATCAAAAACAGGCGATTTTAAGTTTTTAAAATCTAGAAAATTTCCTAAAATTACGTAGGCCAAAATCGTTCCTAAGCACATCGCTGCATGAATAATTTTAAATACTTTTAATTTATTCTCCATCTACAATTGAATTATTTTTTCTTCAAAACCTCAAAAATATTCCTCAAATCTTTTTTGTATGGTAAATGATCTGCACGTCCTTTTTTAAAAATATCGTTGCTATTGCCTTGTCCTTTTCTAAGCTCTTTTTGCTCCTCAAAAGGTAACGCATGTATCTCTTTACAGTTTGTAGAACAGCAATTATTCATTTCGGTTTTACAATTATCACATTGAATAAAAAGTAAATGACAAGCATCGTTAGCACAATTGGTATGTACATCAAACGCTGCTCCACATTGGTGGCATTGCGCAATAACATCATCACTTATTTTTTCGGCCCTGCGCTCATCAAACACAAAATTCTTACCTATAAATTTATTTTCAAGATTTTGCTCATTTATCTGCCTTGTATATTCAATAATCCCACCTTCTAGCTGAAACACATTTTTAAAACCCTTGTGTTTAAAATAAGCACTAGCTTTTTCACAACGAATGCCGCCTGTACAATACATAACCAAGTTTTTATCTTCTTTATGATCTTTTAAATCGTCCTCAATAATATCTAAAGATTCTCTAAAGGTATCCACATCAGGCGTTACAGCGTTTTTAAAATGTCCAATCTCACTCTCATAATGGTTTCGCATATCCACCAAAACAGTATTTTCATCTTCAATAAGGTCATTAAATTTATCAGCCCCAACATGCACGCCTTTATTTGTAACATCAAAAGTAGCGTCGTTTAAACCATCGGCAACAATTTTATGACGCACCTTCACTTTCAGTTTTAAAAACGACATATTATCCTGCTCCACAGCAATATTCAATCGTATATCTTTTAAAAAATCTATGGTATCTAAATGTGCTTTAAATTCCTCAAATCTATCAGCAGGTAAAGATAGTTGTCCGTTAATCCCCTCGGTTGCCACGTAAATGCGTCCTAAAACGTCAAGCGCGTCCCAGGCTATAAACAATTGGTTTCTAAGTTCTTGAGGATTGGCAATTTTGGCGTATTGGTAAAAGGAAAGCGTCAATCGATCTTTGCCAGCTTTTTCAATTAATTCCGCTCTCTCCTTCGCGCTTAATTTATTGTACAGTTGCATGCTATACTAATTTTTAAGGTGTTATCCCGTTTGTAATTTGAAAATATTTCGAATCACAAAGGTACAATTTCTAAATAATTGGGCATATGGAATTTAATTTTTTTGGACGCTACCCTAAAGGGTCGGGCTATCCGCTATATCTTTTTTAAAGCTTCGCTTCGATACCTTCAACCAAAATATATTTTGGTCTCGGTAGTCTCAAAAAAGGATGTCGCTACTATCCCTAGCGTACTTATCCGCCAAGGCTAGTAAATAAACTTAAAAATCTAGGAAATACTTGTAAACATAAAAAAAGCACTTTTAGTCAAACTAAAGTGCTTTTTTCTGAGTAACTCTTCATTAAAATTTTTCTTTTTCATACAAAAATTAACTAGAGCTAACAGCAACGGGCTTTACAATTTTCTATAATCTGATATACAACAATTGGAACACCTAATGCCTTATGTAAACATGGTTTCAGGGTATTGATTTTTTCTTTTTCACAGCAAAATTTTACCCACTTTAATATGTAGATGCAAAATAGTTTAAAAGGTTGCGTGGTAATACCAAATTTATTTTAAAATGGGTGATAATTATATTGATATGCTATTGTAATATGATAAAACTTGTAGTATTTTAGCGTGAATAATTTTACAGAAAAGACAAAATGAGCAACGAAAAAGAAGCAAAATTAAAAGCACTTAAACTTACACTAGATAAATTAGACAAAGCCTACGGAAAAGGTACTGTAATGAAAATGAGCGACCAAGCAGTCGTTGATGTAGACGCCATTCCTTCTGGTTCTTTAGGTCTAGATATTGCATTAGGCGTTGGTGGATATCCACGTGGTAGAGTGGTTGAAATTTACGGTCCAGAATCATCAGGTAAAACAACCTTAACATTACATGCTATTGCCGAAGCACAAAAAGCAGGTGGTATTGCAGCATTTATTGATGCAGAACATGCTTTTGATAGATTTTATGCCGAAAAATTAGGTGTGGATATTGATAATTTAATCATTTCCCAACCAGATAATGGAGAACAAGCTTTAGAAATTGCCGATAATTTAATTCGCTCAGGTGCTATTGATATTGTTGTAGTCGATTCAGTTGCTGCATTAACACCAAAAAGCGAAATTGAAGGCGAAATGGGAGACTCAAAAATGGGGCTTCATGCACGTTTAATGTCTCAAGCCTTAAGAAAATTAACGGCTTCAATAAGTAAAACAAATTGTACTGTAATATTTATTAACCAATTACGTGAAAAAATAGGCGTAATGTTCGGAAATCCAGAAACTACTACTGGTGGCAACGCCTTAAAATTCTACGCATCTGTAAGGCTAGACATTCGTAGATCTACGCAAATAAAAGACAGCAGCGGTTCTGTTTTAGGTAACAAAACCCGCGTAAAAGTGGTTAAAAACAAAGTTGCACCTCCGTTTAGAATGGCTGAATTCGACATTATGTATGGTGAAGGTGTTTCTAAAGTTGGAGAAATACTAGATGTAGCTGTAGAACACGAAATCATCAAAAAAAGTGGTTCATGGTTTAGCTATGGCGATACGAAATTAGGACAAGGTAGAGATGCCGTAAAGTCCATTATAAAAGATAATCCCGAACTTTTTGACGAACTTGAAGAGAAAATAAAAGTGGTCATAAAAGGCGAATAAAATTATAAAAAATCCCGTTAAAACGGGATTTTTTAGTTTTGTACTATATCATTTCATAGAAATTTTAAAGTTTATGAGGTTTCTACGCAACCATTTTAATAAATATACATCTAGTAAGTGAAAAGATTAATTTAATAACCCAAATTGATTGTTATGAAAAAGTTTTTAATTTTAAGCTTTATAGTAGCTTTACTATTTTCTTGTGATACAGGAGACGACCCAGTAAATTATAGTTTTGAAATTCTACCTGTTGAAAGTGTTGATATTCCTGATGAGTTTATCCTTGGAGAAGTTTATCCAATAACGGTTAGTTATTTAAGACCTTCAACATGTCACTTTTTTAGAAATTTTTATTACCAAAAGGAAAACAATGAGCGCACAGTCGCAATTATTGATGTTGAATTTGAAGAAAATGATTGTGAAACATTAACAGATGAACTTGTTGAAAGATCCTTTGATTTTAAAGTAACCAGTAATGGCTCATATATCTTTAAGTTTTGGCAAGGTAAAGATGAAAATGATGAAGATATATATTTAACCATTGAGGTTCCAGTAGTAGAGTAAAACTTAGTATTAACCAAATTAATCTTTGTATCACTTGAGTTTAAATCTACTCATAGAAAATTGTAAAAAAATGATACTAAAGCACAAGGAGAATTATATAAGCTCTTTTCGAGCAAGTTGTTTTCTACATGCTTAAAGTATTCGCGCAATTATGCCGAAGCTGAAGATAATTTACAAGATGCATTTTTAACAATTTTTGATAAAATTGAACAATTTAAACACAAAGGCTCTTTTGAGGGTTGGTTAAAACGAATTACAGTAAATACCGTTTTACAACGCTATAGAAACGAAAAAGTTTTTGATATAATAAATGAAAATACAACTGAAGCTGTTGAAATAGAAATTGAAGAAGACCAAGTCTCTATCGATTATTTATTACAAATTATTCAGGAATTGCCCGATAGATACAGATTGGTGTTTAACCTCTATGTGCTTGACGGGTATTCGCATAAAGACATAGCAGAACTGCTAAAAATTACAGTAGGCACTTCAAAATCGAATTTAGCCAGAGCACGACAAATTTTGAAGCAGACTATTGAAAAACATAACGAAAAGCAAAACCTACAATCCTTATAATGGGAGATAAAAAACATATTGATAGATTATTTCAGGAACGTTTCAAAGATTTTGAAGCCAAACCTGATGATGCTATTTGGGAAAACATAGAAGCTAAGCTTAACGAAAAGAAGAAAAAGCGCAGAGTAATTCCTATTTGGTGGCGTTACGCAGGTGTCGCTGCCCTTTTGGTGTTGGCACTTACTTTAGGTTCTAAATATTTTGGAAATGATAATACCGAAATAACACCTCAAGTAGTTGATATAGAAAACAACGATTTACAAAATACAAAAGAAACAGAACATCAGGATCTAAGCAATCATGACGCGACTGAATCTGTTATTGTAAATGTTGAAAAAGATAAAGAAAACTCAAAAGCATCTTCAAATCCATCTCAACAAAATAGAGATAAGCAATTAAACCTTAACAAACAGTCAACATCAATTGCAAACTCTAACAATTTGAATGATACAGAGAAATCTAAAACTATTTATAAAAATAATTCATCTGTAAAAAACAATGTTATTACTAAAACTACTCAAGAGCAAAAAGAGAATGTAATTATAGCAGAAAATTCTAATATCAAAACAGATAAAAGTGAAAAAGTATCTACTTCAAATAAGAACAATACTACTTCTAACGCTTTATTTAAAAATGAAGATTCAAAAAATATAGCAGAAAATAAAACTTCTGATACATCTAAAAATATCTCAAAAAACAATTCATCTGTAAAAAGTGATGTTATTACTAATTCTAAAATTACTCAAGGGCAAAAAGGGAATGTAGTTGTAGCAGACAATTCTAGTATTAAAACAGATGAAGTTAATAATACTAGTAAAGCCGAAAAGGTAGTTGAAATAGCAGAAAATAATCCAAAAAAGGAACCACAAACCATTGAAGAAGCCATCGCGAAAAATGAATCACTTCTTGAAGAAGATGATACTAATGTTGTTTTAAAAAAGTGGGGGATTGCGCCTAATGCAGCACCTGTATATTTTAGTAGTTTGGGTAAAGGCTCTTCGATGGGGCAAGAATTTAACAATAACTCTAAAAGCGGCGAGGTTAATATGAGTTATGGTTTAAATGCAACTTATGCTATAAATAATAGAGTTACTATCCGTTCTGGAGTTAATCGTGTAAACTTAGGGTATAACACTAATGATGTTGTAGTGTTTCAATCAGTAAACGCAAGTGCATCAAATATTAAAACTCTAGAAACTATAAGTAGTAATGCATCTGATGAGGTTGTACCAACTAACAGTTTAAGTGCTGGAAATGATGTTACTATTATTAGCGCAGAGGCTTTTAAATCTAATAATAACATTGCACCTCTTGATGCTTCAAATACAACTTTAAATCAGTCGTTTGGTTATATAGAAATTCCGTTAGAAATTCAATATGCAGTTTCCACAAAACGATTTGGTGTAAATGTTATAGGAGGCTTTAGTTCACTCTTTTTAAATAATAATAATTTATTTTCTGATGTTGAAGGACAACGAACACGTTTAGAATCCCTAGATAATATCAATAAAACAAGTTATAGTGCCAATTTTGGATTGGGACTAAATTATAAAGTATCAAAGAAAATTAATTTGAATTTAGAACCTATGTTTAAATATCAAATTAATACGTTTAAAAATACATCTGGCGACTTTCAACCCTTCTTTATTGGGGTATACACCGGATTCGGAATTAAATTTTAGGTTTTTGGTTAGATCTGATATTGATTTCCTTTAAGCTCGGAAATTGATGTCTATAAAAACTGCTCTCCCCAGAGCAGTTTTTTATTTTTAAAAGATATTTAGACGACACCTCCTTATTAGAGGGGGAGGCAAAAGGGTGTGTTTGTAAATAAGATTATTTTTTTTCAAGCCCCTTTTCAAAAATCTGCAACTGCTCTAAAATAACAGCTTTAGACTTGTCATTTAAAGCCCGAGTATCTTCAGTAGTTAAACCTTTTGTTTCTATAAATTGATGAATCTTAGCACGCATTTTTCCTGGGCTTCCACTAAAAAACGTATAAGAAAATCGTTTTTTATTATCAGCAAATGTCATTGGTACAATTGGTATTTGATGGTTTATCGCCAACCGGAATGCACCATCCTTAAATTCATCTAGCATGATATGCTCTTCTGGCACACCGCCTTCTGGAAAAATACAAATACTCAACCCTTGTTTTAAACGTCTTTGCGCTCTTAAAAACACAGCTTGCCTGCTTTTTGCAGAACTTCTATCTACCAAAATACAAGTACGTTTATAGAAAAATCCGAATAATGGGATTTTAGCTAATTCTGCTTTTCCAACAAAAACAAACGGATTTTTAACAGCCACTAACATCAACATAATATCTGCCATAGAGGTATGGTTTGCTATAAACATATAGCTTTTATCCTTTTCTGGAACTTGTTCTCGCTTTATACTATATCTAAAGCCCATACCAACTAAGATAATTTTCGCCCAAAGGCGTGCTATTCTAAAGAAGAAGGGGTACCAAGATTCTTTAGAAATTGAAATTAAGAGTATTGGGAATAATATTAATATTGGCAGAGCCACCAAAATATAAAACCAAATACGGTATAATACCCAGAAAATGCACTTAAAAACTATCATTACTGCCAAAAATACGTAATTGTATTGAGCAATTCTATTAAAAAAATTACCTTTGTCGCTTGACAAAATTATACTATGGCTCGCATACTTACAGGTATACAAAGTACAGGAACTCCACATTTAGGAAATATTTTAGGCGCAATTATGCCAGCTATTAAAATGGCTGAAAACCCTGAAAACGATTCCTATTTATTCATTGCAAATTTGCATACCTTAACTCAAATTAAGGATGCAGCTACATTGCGTGAAAACACATACTCTACCGCAGCTACTTGGTTGGCTTTTGGTTTAGATATTGAAAAAACGGTGTTTTACAGACAAAGTGATATTCCACAAGTCACAGAGTTGTCGTGGTATTTAAGCTGTTTTTTTCCATACCAGCGTTTAACTTTAGCACATAGTTTTAAAGATAAGGCCGATAGATTAGAAGATGTAAATTCTGGTTTATTCACGTACCCAATGCTTATGGCTGCTGATATTTTGTTATATGATGCCAATATAATTCCAGTTGGTAAGGATCAATTACAGCATATAGAAATGACACGAGATGTGGCATCTCGTTTTCATGCGCAAGTAGGCGATACTTTTGTATTGCCTGAAGGAGAAATTCAAAAAAACACAATGTTGATTCCTGGTACCGATGGCGAAAAAATGAGTAAAAGCCGAAATAATACCATCAATATTTTTCTAACTGATAAAAAATTGCGCAAGCAAATCATGTCTATTAAAACCGATAGTACGCCGCTTGAAGATCCAAAAGATTGGAAAACTTGTAATTGCTTTGCTATTTATAATTTGCTAGCCGATGATACTCAAATAGCTGAAATGAAAGCGAATTACGAAAATGGTGGTTATGGATACGGACATGCAAAACAAGCTCTATACGAGTTAATTCTAGAGAAATTTGCTGAACCTCGTGAGCGTTACAATTATTACATGAATAACCTATGCGACATTGACAAAGCGCTTTTAGTAGGTGCTGATAAAGCGCGAAAGGTTGCTAATGGTGTTTTAGGAAGAGTTCGTGAGAAGGTTGGGTATTAAAACCCTTTTTTGATTTCTTTTAAAAACACTTAATTAAGAATAATATGAAATATTTTACATATATTCATGTGATTTTTCTTCAAACGTTTTTAAATGATAACAAAACATATTGTACTACACCAATTAATTAAAGAAAAGAACGACAAACCAACTCTAAAACTGTCAGATTCTGTTTTACCAATTAATGACACATCAGAAGAGTTTGTTGAACGTGTCATAAAAAGTTATTCTTCTAAAAACCCAACTTATGGTGTATTTGAAGAAAATGCTACACTATTTCCATTTCAAACTTTAGTAAAAAACTACCTTTCAAACGATGATTTTTTAAGATTCACAAACGAATCTATGGAAATTTTAAAAAAGGAAATAGACATACCATCAACCACAGGTGGATATGTAGTTTTTATTCATTACAAGCACAACAATGTTGATTACCTAATAACGATTATGTTAGATAATTCAACACAATTTTCTGTTGATGACGCTAATCTTACTATAAAAAAGTTAAAAAGTCTTGATCTAGATAGATTAGCGAGAGCAAATAGGCTAAACATAAATAAATGGTTGGATGACGAAGAACAATATCTTTCATTTATCAAAGGAACAAGACATATTTCTATATACTTTCAAAGATTCATTGGAAATACTGATTTAACTTCCTCTAAACAAAATAGCAATAAACTAAAAACAGCTATGCAGCACTATATGAATGAGAATAATTATAGTGAAGATCAAAAAAGAGAGGTTTTTTCCAGATTAAAAAAGTACGCTTACGAAAAAGTTGATTTAGATGAAGATTTAGACTTGAAGTCTATATCCGTGTTTATAAATGAGTTAAACCCTGATGATTTTATAGAATATATTGGAGAAAACAAAAAATTAATGGTAAGTTCAGTTTTTAGAGTCACAACTAAAAGCCATCTAAAATTTTTAAGTCGCGTATTTGTCAAGGAAAAAGGATATAGTTTAGATTTTAATAGAGAACTTATTAATACCAAAATTTTCCAAGACGGACCTAATTTGATAATTAAAAATGTTCCTGCTGATGTACTTAAAGAATTTTAATTATGCTTTTAAATGATTTAGTTGAATTAAGACAATCATTGATAAATGATGGTGTTTTTGATATAAACTTGGAAGGCGACATTGAACGTTTAAAGCCTGAAAATATTAATTTAATCAAAAAGTTAGAAGCAGCAGTTGTTGAAATTAAAGATTCAAAAAATAAAATTATAGATTTAAATGAATTAAGTCAATTTGAAGAAAAGCAAATTCATATCAAAATATCACTTGGTTCTTTTCAAAATTATTTTGAGACTATAAATGATGTGATAATTAAGCATAAACATTCATTTAATTTAAAAGACTTTTATATTCACGAAGGAGAGATTAGTAATTTAGAAAAAAATGAAAATTTAACTTTTTCTGCCTATATAAAAACCCTAGACTTAATAAATTTCTTAAAAGACTTATCTGACAATAATGTTTATTCGGCTGGAGAATTAAAACTATATTTTCATAAAGTAAATAAAAGTTTAGTATTACCAATCGAATATTCACTAGAAAATATTAAAACATCAAAATTAGATGATATAAAGTCTTTCAGAAAGAAACTTTTAGGTAGTGTACAATCTGAAGATAAAAAGATACTTTTTGTAAATGAACTAATTGATTTTTTCTCTAATACTGAAAAAAAGTTTGATAAACTTCTTTCAAAATGGCATGTTCTAGAGGAGAGTTATATCAGAAGTGTGAATATATATCTTGAGGGTTTTTCTTTTGAAAAAATAAAAACATCTTCTTTGATGTATTTTCAAGAACTTTCAGATAAAATACAAGAAACAATCCGAAAAGTTTCTAATTACCTTTTTGCTGTTCCTATTGCTTACCTATTCTTAGCCAGTAGATTAGATTTTGAAACCCCTTCATTACTTAAAAACCTGACTTTACTATTATTAGGTTATGTTTTCTTTGCTCTTATCTGGTTTGTTTTTTTTAAGAATATTAAGGAATCACTAGATTCCATAAAGCAGGAAATTGAGAGGTATGAAAATAAGGCTAAAAGCATTTCAGAAATCAACGAAATAAAAACTCAACTATCTGCATTAAAACATATTTCATTAAATAAGCAATATTCAAAGTTAGACTTACTTAAATTTTTTACTTTTATTATTCTTTCAATTCTTACAATTTCAGTAATATTCATACACAAAACCTAAATAACCTCAAACAACTTCCCAGGAAGCGGTCTCACAACCCCTTTCAATTCCATATTCAGCAATGTTCCAGACACTTTAAAAATGGGCATTTCACAATTTAAGGCAATAATATCCAATTGCTGTTTTTCATTGTCTTTTAAATAATTGTAGATGATTTTTTCGGTAGCATCCAACTCCACAAAAAGTTGCTTTTGTACTGCGGGTTTTTGGCTGTCTTCTAATTGCCAATTTAAAATGTAGGGTACATCCAAAGGTGTTGTCATCATATGTGCCTTTTGGTATTTAATCAAGTTGTTACAGCCAATACTAAACTGGTCGGTTGTACGTCCGGGAACAGCAAAAACATCTCTATTGTAAGAATGTGCAATATCTGCAGTTACTAAACTTCCACCTTTTTCGGCAGATTCTACAACAATTGTCGCCTCACTTAAACCAGCTATAATCCGGTTTCGTTTTAAAAAATTGTTTTTATCAAAAGTATCTGTACTCCAAAAATCTGAGAAAAACCCACCGTTTTTCTCCATATCTACCATATATTTTTTGTGAACTTTTGGGTAAATTTGATTTAAACCATGTGCTAGACACGCCACGGTTTGTAAATTATGTTTCATGGCAATTTTATGTGCCGTAATATCTGTGCCATATGCAAACCCCGATACTATTATTGGGTCGTAGGGTTTTAAAGTTTCTATTAATTTTTCACAAAATGCAATACCTTGTGTTGTGATTTTTCGAGTACCAACAATACTAATAATATGTTGTTTGTTTAAATCTATATTTCCGGTTTGAAATAATAGAATGGGGCCATCAATACAATGCTTTAGTTTCTCAGGATAATTTTCATCCTTGAAATAGTACACTTGGATATTGTTGTTGTTAATAAAGTCGATTTCTTTTTCGGCTTCAATAACATGTTTACTATCCAGAAGTCCGCTTAACGCATATTCGCCAATACCATCAATTTTGAGTAAATTTTGCTTTTTTTCTTTTAATACCGCTTCCGCAGAACCACAATGCCCAATCAATCTTTTGGCTGTTATGTCTCCAATTTTTGGCACATGTTGTAAAGCCAAAGTATATAGCAAATCGTTTTCCGTCATCTTAATCTCTAATTCTTATGCAATTAAGGCATTTTTGCATTGTTAATAAATAGTTAAGTCAAAAATTTAATCAAAACCATATTTTTTTAAATTTGCTTTATGCAATTGGAAACTTACATTAGCGATTTACTATATAGATATGAATGTGTTGTAGTACCTGACTTTGGAGCTTTTTTATCTGAACGTCAATCAGCTACCATAAATACAGAAAACAATACGTTTTATCCGCCTAAAAAAGTAATTTCATTTAACGAGCAAATTCAAAAAAATGATGGCTTGTTAGCTAGGTATATCGCCGATGTTGAAAAACTCCCTTTTGAAGTTGCTAACAAAAAGATTAAAAAGCGTGTAAAAACCTTAAAATCTTATTTAACTCAAGGAGAAACCATTACGTTTAATAACATAGGCGAAATAATTTTTAATACAGAAGGAAAAATTGTTTTTGAACCTTCTTATAATCTAAATTATTTAACGGATGCCTTTGGATTATCTCAGTTTGAATCTACTGAAGTAACTCGTGAAGTTTATAAAGAAACAGTTGAAGCTGTTGAAAAAGTAGTCCCAATAACTATCTCTCCCGAAAAACGTAAAAGTAGAGGTTATTTAAAATATGCTGCCGTTGCATTAATTGCGTTAACACTAGGTGGAGTAGGTGCTTCAAAATATTATGTTGATGATATTGAAGCGCATAATCAATTAGCTCAAGAACAAGCGACGCAACAACTTGAAACTAAAATTCAAGAAGCAACGTTTAGCTTAAACCCTTTACCTGCTATTACGCTTAATGTTACCAAACAAACAGGTAATTACCATATTGTTGCTGGTGCCTTTAGAATAGAAGAAAATTGTGATAAAAAAGTATCTCAATTGAAGCAAGATGGTTTTAGCGCTCGTAAAATTGGTGCAAATAAGTATGGTTTACACCAAGTGGTTTATGCTAGCTATGAAGGTAGACTTGATGCACTTAAAGCTTTGAGGACCATTAAAAGAACGCATAATGAGGATGCGTGGTTGCTTGTTAAGAAACTAGATTAACTCTACTACTACATTTCATCTTAGATTTTTAAAGAAATAATTATTTACAATGGTTTTAAGCGATTTTTTCGAACAAGATATTGTTCTTGAAAACGAAATATTAGTATTGCGTCCACTTTCTAGAACAGATATTGATACTATTGAATCCATAAGCTATTCAAAAGCATTAGGCGAGTTTGGCGCTAGAGTAAATCATCGAAATGACTTGGAATATTATTTTGATTATATCTTAAATTCAAAATCAAATAAAGAGCTCTATCCATTTATTATCATCAATAAATCCAACAACCAAGCTATTGGTGTGACTATGTTTGGAAATATCGATTTCCCTCACAAAAGATTAGAAATTGGATGGACATGGATTGGCGAAAAATTTCAAGGAACAGGCTTAAACACAATATGTAAAAACCTCTTATTAGACTATTGTTTCAATACATTAAATTTAAGAAGAGTTGAGTTTAAAATTGATATTATAAATATTAAATCACAGAAAGCAATAGAAAAGATTGGTGCTATCAAAGAGGGGTTATTAAGAAATTATAATATTCAATCCTACGGAAATAGCTCAGGGACTTATGTCTATAGTATTCTTAAAGAAGAATGGGGGAATTAACTGGTTTAATATGTAACTTTGCCACTTCAAAACTCAAAGATGACCGCAAAAACTCCAGAACAATCTAAAACTACAATGACCGATATGGTTTTACCTAGTGAAACCAACCCTTTAAACAACTTATTTGGTGGTGAATTATTAGCGCGTATGGATCGTGCTGCTAGTATTTCGGCGAGACGTCATAGCAGACGAATTGTAGTTACTGCATCGGTAAATCATGTTGCTTTTAATCGTGCTGTACCTCTTGGGAGTGTTGTTACGGTTGAAGCTAAAGTGTCTCGTGCTTTTAATACTTCTATGGAAATTTATATTGATGTTTGGATGGAAGACCGAGAATCTGGAGCGAGAACAAAAGCAAACGAAGCTATTTATACCTTTGTTGCTGTAGATGAAACTGGGCGTCCTGTAAAAGTACCCGAAGTTACTCCCGAAACAGAACTTGAAATAGAGCGTTTTGAAGCTGCATTGCGCAGAAAACAGCTCAGTTTATTACTTGCTGGAAAAATAAAACCTAGTGATGCTACTGAGTTGAAAGCGTTGTTTGATTAAACCTTTTTTCACTACCAAAGTCTTATAGTAAACCCAAAAATCTTAATGCTATGAGAACTTTTGTTATTTTATTATCTGCTATTTGTATGATGAGTTTATCATCATGTGCCACTAGAGTAGTTACAAGACCAGCTTCTGTAACTGTTGTAAAAACACCTCCAAGACATTATAAAGTTGTAAAAGTAAAAGGGAAACGTTACTATTTCTGGAATGGAAACCATTATAGAAAAACGAAACGTGGTTATGTGATTTCGAGAGTCTAAAAGACTTCTTAAAATTAAACCTTCAGATTTAGTTTAAATATTCATTTTAGACGTATTTCCGCGTTAAGGATTGAGGCATTTGTTGAAGCTCCCCGACGTAGGAGGGAGCGACTGCCGAAAGCCTGACCCTTTAGGGTAACGCCCAAATGATTTAATAAAAAATTTAACATGATTACGAGATAAGATCCTGAAACAAGTTCAGGATGACACAAATTGTGTGTCACATCTTATAAATCCAACTTGAAGGGTTTTGTGTTTGTAAGTCTTTAAAAACAATAAAGTTAAGTACGGTTTCTCCTGTGGTTGGGTTTGTGAAAACTTCGCCTATTTCCTGCTTGGTAGTTACTTTGTCACCTTCTTTTACAGAGACTTTATGTAAGTTTTTATAGGCTGTAATGTAGTTTCCGTGACGAATCATTACAATAGGGTTAGCGTTTTTTATCAACACAATTCTACTCACAACGCCGTTAAATACAGCACGGGCTTTGGAACCCTTTTCGGTGGCGATACGCACACCATTACTTTTAATAGTTAACGATGGGTCTACTGGTGAACGTTGCGTGCCGTAACCTACCTTTACATAACCTTTCTCGACTGGCCAAGGCAACCTTCCTTTGTTAGACACAAAATTACTTGCCAATACCTTTTCTTCTGCGGTTAAAGCAAAACTAGATTTGCTTGACGATGTGGTTTTCTTTCCTTTGTTTGATGCTGCAATTGCTGCTTTTATGATGCGTTCTATTTCTCTATCAATTTTTGCAGCTTCTCTTTGTTTTGATTTTATTTGAGCCGCAAATTTATTTAAGTTCTTTCTAATTGAAGTCATCAAATTTTGATGTTGAGCACGTTCTTTTTCCAAAGACTTTTGGGTTACTCTATTTTCGGCTATTAGGGTTTTCTTGTCTTCTTTTTGAACCAGTAAGTCTTTGTTTATATTTTGTAATTCGGTAGTTTTTAATTTGATAGTTTCGCCTTGTTCCTTTTGATGGTTTGTATATTGTTTCATATACTGTAAGCGTTTGTAGGCTTGTTTAAAATCGTTTGAGGACAACAAAAACATAATACGACTTTGTTGGTTTCTACTCTTATACGACTTTACAATCATAGCTGCATAATTGGCTTTAAGGTTTTTTAATTCGTCTCTTAGGCTTGTAATTTGCTTTTGATTGTTGTTTATTTCTCGCGTTAATAAATTTGCTTGCTGATTGGTAACTTTTATCAGATTATTTAAAACACTAATTTTATAGTTGAAGTCTTCAATTTGTGATAATTCTGATTTTTCTTTAGATTTATTTTCGGCACTTAAGGCATTAATTTTTTGAATCTCTCTTCGTAATTCTTGCCTGCGTGTTTCTAGTTGTTTTTGTTTGTCATTCTGGGCAAAAGTAGAGTGACTGTAACTCAAGAAAAGAAGTGTTAAAAAAAGGAATTTCAGTATGTTATTTTTAGACCGCATTATAATTCTATCTTCTTAAAACCTGATGGTATTTTAAATGGAAATCTTAATTCTTCATTTAAGGAAACTGATTTGAATTCGAGTTCTGCAATCATCTCTTCATTCCCTTCAACTGCAATTACTTTTATATGCTCTGGTAATATTTGACTACTTATTTCTTGATGCGTTAAATAATCAATTTGTAAATGGCGTTGCTCCGAAATTTGAGATAATTGTTGCGACTTCACTTTATAATGCGAAGGGTTTAACAGAAAAAATATCTCAAAAAGTGCACGCTGATTTTTAGGTTGCAATAAATAACTCTCTTCATGAACAGATACTTTATAGCTTTCATCTTTTAGATTGAAAAGAGCTTCTCCTAAAATAATATTTTGAACTTTTTCAAAATCTAAATCTGTACCTAATAGCTTACTAAAATATTCAAAATTGCCTTCAAAATATGTATTGTCTAACTTATTATAAAACGCCACGTTTTTTGGCGTTATTTTAGCTCTAATAACTCCAAAAGTAGCACTCATCCATAGAACTTCATCTTTTTGCATGCGGTAGCTTACCGTATGTGATTGTCTTTTTTCGCCTTCGGAATAGGTGATTTTCAATTTAGACTGTAACGTTTTAAAATCTGGGGATTTTTTAGCGTTTTCCTTAATTAATTGTTTAGCTGAAAGCTTTAAATTTTTATCGCCTTCAGTTATCGTTTTTGAGGATTTACAACTGGTAAAACCAATTGTAATTGATAAGAGTGTTACTGAGATATATGTTTTGTAGGTCAAAATTTTAAGTTTCATTAATCCACTATTTTTGATTTGAGAGCATTAGCCTTATCCATAAACGATTTAGCTTTCGTAGTATTGCTTAATAACGTATTTGCCTTTGCTAGCTGTTTATAGAAATCGGCTTCCATTTTAGGATTTTCAACCACCCAATCTAAACCAGACTCTAAAATTTCAATGGCTATTTTGGGTTTATTTAATCCGTTTAGAGCAACTGCATTTATCAAATAACACAATGGTTGTGCTGGATATTTTTGAATAGCAGCTTTACTTTTTGTTTCGGCAACATCAAATTGTTGCAAATCAATATGTAGCAATAAAACGTGTTTTAAAATACTGAAATTCTCCCCATCTAGTTTTAAAGCATCTTGAAAGTAATTTAATGCTTTTTGCCCTTCGCCTTTCTTTAAATAGTATGCGCCTAAATCTGCTAAAGTTTTAGCATCGGTTTTTCCATCAAGTAAAGTTGTGGCTTCAATTAAATCATCTTCGTACTGCGGATTCTTTTTAACAAAATTCACAAAATCTGCGAGTACTTTGGCTTTTGCTTCAGGTTTTATTTCATTGCTTTTAACCACAATTTTCATGGATGTTATAGCGTCTTCTGTATTATTATCATCCAAATAAAACTTGTACAATGCCAAATGCACTATTTGAGAATTAGGATTAATCTTTAATAATTCCTTAGCAGTTTGAAATGCTTTTTCTTTTTGGTTTTGCTCACTATATCTAAAAATTAATGCTAAATAATTAGATTCTTTATCTGGGTTACTGTCAATTCTAGATTCTAAATTTTCAATCTGGTCTTTTGCTCTTCCAGTTACTTTGTAAATTCTATTACGCATCAAATCACGCGAAGCCGAAACTCCAAACGATGCATCCAATTCATCTAAAATATCAAGTGCATCATCAAATTTTTCCATTTTCAAATACAATGACGCTAAATCCTCTTTATAATCTGGGTGGTATTTTACCAACTGTTGTACCGTTTTAAGTGCCTTTTTTAAGTCATTTTGCGACACATAATACCCGTAAAGCTCATCTAAATACCACTCATTATCTGGAGCTTTGTCTACAGCTTCTTTCAAGGCATCTTCCGCAGCACCAAAATTTTTGAGCTTCATGTAATTTTTACCCAATTCAAAATATAAAACTGCTGGCGATTTATCGATTTCAACACATTTCAATAATGCATCAACAGACCTTTGATAATTTTCCACACCCTTTTGTTTTAAGGCTTCAAAAAACTGTTCTTGAAATTTATCTTCTACAATTCCTAAATCGTCATCGGGTGTTTTATTAAAATCTACTTGCGCATAATTTACCTGTGGAATGGTAATTATTCCGAAGAAAAAAATGAATATGTAGATTTTATGTTTCATTATTTATTTGGGCGTTACCTTTTACTCATACCTACAAGGTTTTCAAAACCTTGCAGGATCGCAAAAGGTCGGGCTATCCGTTACAAGCCTTCACACTTCCTACGTCGGGCTGTGGGCTTTTCACTACTATCCCTAACGCACTTATCCGCCATCATTTAGTTTGCACTAAGTTTATATTTATCTGCAAATAGATTCCTTTTTTAAAAGGAATTTATTCCAAAACAGAATAATCGCCAATACTAATACTCTTAAACTCACCGTTATATTTAACGTTATTACCAATCATAGCATTGTTTAATTTTGCATTTTTAATTTCAGAATTCGTCTGAATTAAACTATTTTCAATTGTACTATTTTCAATAACCGTACCATTTCCAACAGAAACAAAAGGGCCAATAGTTGTGTTTTTTAGCACTACGTTTTCGCCAATAAAACAAGGCTCTATAATATTAGAATTTTCTAGTTTAGCTGAAGAAGCTACCAATTGCTCTTCACCATCAGACTTTAAAAACCCTAACATACGTTGGTTGGTTTCAATTGTAATGGCTTTGTTTCCGCAGTCCATCCATTCATCAACAGTTCCTGTTTTAAATATTTTATCGTCTGCCATCATGCGTTTAATACCATCATTAATTTGGTATTCGCCACCATTCATAATATTTTCATCTAGTATTTCTTGAAGTTTTCCTTTTAAAACCGCAACATCTTTAAAGTAATAAATACCAATTACCGCTTGATCTGAAACAAAAGATTCTGGCTTTTCAACCAATTCCACGATTTCATCATTATCATTTAACTTAACTACGCCGTAAGCTTCTGGATTATCCACTTGTTTGGTCCAAATAACACTATCTGCTGTTGGGTCTAAATCAAACTCTGCTCTAATCAAGGTATCTGCATAAGCAATTACTGCTGGTCCTGATAAAGATGGTTCTGCACTCATTATAGCGTGCCCAGTCCCTAAAGGTTTGTCTTGACGGTAAATAGATGCTTTGGCACCTAATCCTTTGGCTAAATCTTTTAAACTAGAAACTACGTCGTCTCCAAACCATGCTGGATCTCCTAGAACAAAAGCTATTTCTTCAATAGGTTGTTTTAAAACTTTAGCAATATCTTTTACCAATCTGTGAACAATAGGTTGTCCTGCAACTGGAATTAATGGTTTTGGTACTGTTAAACTATGTGGGCGTAATCGAGAACCACGTCCTGCCATTGGTACTATTATTTTCATTTCTTAATTTCTTTGTTTGTTAATAGCTGTATTTATAATTCTTTATTTTGTTCCTGTACTTCCAAATCCTCCAGAACCACGATCGGTTTCAGATAGTATTTCGACCTGTTCCCATTCGGCACGTTCGTGTTTTGCAATTACTAATTGTGCAATGCGTTCGCCATTATTTATAGTAAATTCTTCGTTTGAAAGATTTACTAAAATCACTCCTATTTCGCCTCTATAATCAGCATCAATAGTTCCTGGAGCATTTAGTACTGTAATGCCTTTTTTAGCTGCTAAACCACTTCTAGGGCGTACTTGGGCTTCAATGCCAACTGGAAGCTCTATAAACAAGCCTGTGCCTACAATACTGCGCTCTAAGGGTTTTAAAACTCTTGATTCTGATATGTTGGCACGTAAATCCATTCCTGCAGAAGCTAATGTCTCATAATGTGGTAAATCGTGATTGGATTTGTTGATTATTTTTATGTTCATCTTTTAGGTCTTTTTTAATATCAATTTTAGTTCCTTTCTTTCTAAGAAAACAACTAAAGCTATAAAGAGTAACAAAAATACAGTTCCTAATAAAATATTTCTATCAAAAAGATAATAAGTTATGAAACTAAACAAAGTACTTATTATAAGGTAAATAGCTATTCGACTCACATCATAAGGTACTGGATAATACTTTCTCCCCAATACATAAGAAATTAGCATCATCAAGGCATAAGCCAATAACGTTGCATATGCACAAGCTATAAAGCCAATTTTTGGAATGAATATGATATTAAAGCCAATGGTAATGGCAGCACCAATAAGAGAAATGTACATCCCGAAACGTGTACGATCTGTTAATTTATACCAAATAGAAAGGTTATGATAAATACCTAAACAGAGATTAGCAAGTAATACGATAGGCACAATATCTAAAGCTAATAAATAGCTTTCTTTTTTAATAAAAATTGGTCTTAATAGATCTATATAAACTACCACAATCATTAAACCTAAGGCCCCGACAATTGTAAAATATTTTAAAATGGTAGCGTATGTTTGAGTTGCATTTTTTGTGTCGGAATGGTTAAAGAAAAATGGTTCTGCTCCCATTCTAAAAGCTTGAATAAACAACGTCATGAAAACTGCTAATTTATAACAAGCGCTATAAGCTCCATTAACAAACTCACCTTCGAGTTGAGGCAACAACCATTTATCTAAGTTTTCATTAATTACAAAAGCTAAACCAGCAATCATAATAGGCCAGCCATAATTTAAGAGTTGTTTTAAAATTTTAGGTTCAAAATTTAGCTTCGCCTTGAAGAAATAAGGTAATACCAGAATTAAAACAACTGCACTTGCAATTAAGTTTGCTATAAATATATACTCAACATTGTTTTCAACATTAAATAATCCTCTCAATCCTTCAGAGCCATAAGCTGTAGATAACAGAAGTACATTTAGAAGTACTATAATAAGTACATTAATCAATTTGATTGATGCAAACTTTATTGGTCTTCCTGTGACTCTTAAATAAGCAAACGGGATTACGATTAAGGTATCAATAAGAGTAATACCAACAAGAAGTGAATAGAAATCTGTATTAATTCGTAAGGCTTCTGAAATCGGGACTCTGAATAAAAATAATAATATTCCAAAAACAAAAGTACTAACCACTATCGTTATCATTGCAGTAGACAGGACGCTGTCTTTATCTTTATTTTTACTAAAGAACCTAAAGAAAGATGTCTCCATTCCGTAAGTTAAAATCACATTAAAAAAAGCTGCAACTACATAAAACTCTGTGTTTTCTGAATAACCTTCGTTGGGAAGTACATCGGTATGTAAACGCACTAAAAGAAAGTTAATTAGCCTAGGTAGTACAATAGCTAAACCGTAAATAACTGTGTCTTTAAAAAAGTTTTTAATACGCCCAAAAAGTTGTTTTTTATATGCCTAAAAATACGTTTTTAGCTAACGCTAACCAAAGATAAGTTATTGTCAATTCTCCCTGTAAAATTAAAAGCCTCACAAAAAGTGAGGCTTTGGTAAATAAAGAATTTTTTATTTTTGAATCTCCTTTATTAATACTAGTTCTTTTAGAATTTGTTTTCTGATATATAAACCCAAAATCACTAATATAACAACTCCAGAAACTAAAATATAATTATAAAACCAACTTGAGAGTGACGCTTTAAAAAAGGTAATAGTATAATAAACCCTGATATATAAAGTAAAAATACAATAGGCGTAATTATATAATGTATTTTAATTCTCTTTTTGTAAAAATTAATCATTTGTGATTTAAAGCTAGTATTAGTAGATGTTAGACTAATTTTATTAAGTTTTTTAACACTAAAATGTTCTATAACTATTCTAATAATTAATGAACTAACCATTAATAAAAGAGCCAATCCAGCAGTTATACTATTATAAGCCATTACATAAAAGAAAAAAGCAATTAGAATTATAACTGTTACGCTCAATACAATGTTAGTTGTTTTTTGTTTCCTTTTTATTGAGTTTAATTTATCTATAATTAATTTAGAACCGCCTATCGGTGTCTCCTGCTCTGATTGATTTTGCCAATTTGATTTTAAGTCTTCAAATGTTTTCATTTCTTTACACATTTAGTTAATTTTTCTTTTATTCTATGAACTCTTACTCGAATAGCTTCATGGCTTAATCCCATAATATCTGCTATTTCTTTCTGAGGCATATTCTCTAATTCTAATAGAATAATACTCTTATCTGCTTTTTTAAGTGTGTTAATACAGTTATACAATTGCTTTAATTGTAATGATTTTACTTCTTCCATCGATGAATCGTTCGTGCTTTCTAAACCATTAAGATGATTTGAAATAGCAACTGTTTTTTTCTTTCTAAAACTTACCAGACATGTATTTACTGTAATTCTATAAATCCATGTAGAAATGCTAGATTCATTTCTAAAAGTTTTTAAATTTCCCCAAACTTT
Organism: Jejuia sp. G7-7; assembly: GCF_055808955.1. Lineage (NCBI taxonomy): Bacteria > Pseudomonadati > Bacteroidota > Flavobacteriia > Flavobacteriales > Flavobacteriaceae > Jejuia > Jejuia sp. G7-7. The sequence continues at coordinate 970,557 of NZ_JBVVSZ010000002.1, read as the reverse complement.
AATAAAAATATCTTGGGTTAAATCTTTAGCCTGCATTATATCTCCATTAGTGTAACCCAAACATAAACGGAGTACTTTTGGATAGTGTTTATTATAAATCTCTTCAAATTTATATTCTAAATTTTTCATACTCTATTTAATTTCAGCCTTAATCGTATTTATTAGCCAGTCTGGTTGATCGTACATAATAAAATGTGCTGATTCCTTCGCAAATTTTAACGTATATCCTTTAAGGCTTTTGTATTGGTCGTTATATGTCTTTTTCACGATTTCTTCACCATAAGGAAGTGTTGCCGCCAAAACAGTAACTGGTGCCTTTATTTTAGAAATACTTTCTCTTAAATCTAACTTTAACAAGTCTGTATAACCGTAAACGTAAGTATTCTTATCTGCCTTTAATATCCAATTTTTTATAACTAATTGTTTTTCTTTATTTGATGTCATTCCTAACGCCATGTTAGTGGCCATAGTATCGAAAGCTTTTTCATCCATAGCTAAGATTTGTTTATTAAAAGGATTATCATATACTATATTTTCACTCTTAAAATTAGGTATCATCAAAGCTCCAATTGAAGGTAATGCATCAACTACGATAATTTTATTGAATTTATACTTGTTTTCAGATGCCAACCACAAACTCAAGCTTCCTCCTAGGCTGTGACCAATTAAAGTTGATGTTTCTAAATGGTTTTCAAAGATGTAACTTTCAATTTCAGTCTTTATTTTTGGTAACCAAGGTGTTTCAATTGAAGCTACACCTCCAAAACCAGCAAAAGTAAAAATATGACACTCATTTGTTTTCGATAATTCTTGCACTACTTCATCCCAAACTTCTCCTGTACAAGAAAACCCTGGAAATAACAATACTGATTCTCCTTTGCCAATTACTTCTACATTAAACGCTTTACTTTTTGCATTTGAAAAAATGCTAAAAAAGATAATACTACTAAATACTAATGTTTTAATTAAATTCATGATATGTAATTTTAAATTGATTTTCTCTTTAGATTCAAAATCAATAAAATGTTACATAAATGTTTAAAATAAAAAAGCCTCACTAAAAAGTAAGGCTTCATTTGTATTTTATTAAGATGCTGAAATAAGTTCAGCATGATAACTGTAAATGTCTAGTTATTCAAAGCTTCTGCACCACCAACAATCTCTAGGATTTCGTTAGTAATAGCTGCTTGACGTGCTTTGTTATAAGTTAATTTAAGTTGATCTCTTAATTCAGTTGCGTTATCAGTTGCTTTATGCATTGCTGTCATACGTGCGCCATGCTCTGATGCAAAAGAATCTCTAATACCTTTATATAATTGAGTTTTTAACGACTTAGGAATTAACTCGTTTACAATCTCTTCTTTTGAAGGTTCAAAAATATAATCTACATTAGAATCTGATGCGTTTTCAACAGGAACAATTGGTAAAAATTGTTCGGTCATAATTATTTGAGTTGCTGCATTTTTGAATTTGTTATAAACAATTTCGATTTTATCAAAATCACCTGCAACAAATTTATCCATCAAGTCCTGAGCAATAGCAGCAACATTGTCAAACGTTAAATCGTCATAAACTGTACTGTGATTATCAATAACCTTATTTGATTTTTTAAAGGCATCATTAGCTTTCTTACCTATTGCAACATAAGACACTTCTTGGTTTGCGTAAGTCTCAGAAGTTAACACATTAACTTGCTTAATAATGTTTGAATTAAAAGCACCTGCCAAACCTCTGTTTGAAGTAATTGCAACAATCAATACTTTTTTAACTTCACGTTGTTCAGAAAATTTACCTCCAGAATCTGCATCAAGTGTCGCGCTTAAACTTTGTAAAAGTTCAGTTAACTTGTCTGCATAAGGGCGCATTGCTGTAATAGCATCTTGTGCCTTCTTTAACTTTGCAGCAGATACCATTTTCATAGCACTTGTAATCTGCATCGTTGAAGAAACGGATGATATTCTGTTACGTATTTCTTTTAAGTTAGCCATATTTTAAAATATGAAATAAAGATTCCTTTTTACAAAGGAATATTAATTATGCTTAATACTTACCTGATAAATCTTTAGCTACAGCACTTAATGTATCTGTAACTTCATCAGTTAATTTACCTGCTTTTAAAGTATCTAAAACACCTCTGTGTTTAGCGTTTAAAAATTCAATGAAATCTCTTTCAAATTCTTTTACTTTATTTACAGGAACGTCTTTTAATAAGTTTTTAGATCCAGCATAAATAATTGCTACCTGATCTTCAACTGTAAACGGATCATTTTGAGCTTGCTTTAAGATCTCAACATTACGCTTACCTTTTTCAATTACATTTAAAGTAACAGCATCTAAATCTGAACCAAACTTAGCAAACGCTTCTAATTCACGGAACTGTGCTTGGTCTAATTTTAATGTACCAGATACTTTTTTCATGGATTTAATCTGAGCGTTACCACCAACACGAGATACAGAAATACCTACGTTAATTGCTGGACGAACACCAGAGTTAAATAAATCACCATCTAAGAATATCTGTCCGTCAGTAATCGAAATTACGTTAGTTGGAATATATGCAGATACGTCACCTGCTTGAGTTTCAATAATTGGTAAAGCTGTTAGAGAACCTCCACCTTTCACTAATGGTTTTAGTGAATCAGGTAAATCGTTCATATCCTTAGCAATTTCATCATTATTGATAACCTTTGCAGAACGCTCTAATAAACGAGAGTGTAAGTAAAAAACGTCACCTGGGTACGCCTCACGTCCTGGTGGACGACGTAATAATAAAGATACCTCACGGTAAGCAACCGCTTGTTTAGATAAATCATCATAAATGATTAAAGCTGGACGACCAGTATCTCTAAAATACTCACCAATTGCAGCACCCGCCATAGGAGCGTATACTTGCATTGGAGCAGGATCTGATGCATTTGCTGCTACAATAGTAGTGTAAGCTAATGCGCCTCTTTCTTCTAATACTTTAGCAATGTTTGCTACGGTAGATGCTTTTTGACCTACAGCAACATATATACAATATACAGGCTCACCTGCATCGTAAAATTCTTTTTGATTTAAGATGGTATCAATACAAACTGTTGTTTTACCAGTTTGACGGTCACCAATAACCAACTCACGTTGTCCACGACCTACAGGAATCATTGCATCAATAGATTTGATACCTGTTTGTAATGGTTCAGTTACTGGCTCACGGAAAATAACACCAGGAGCTTTACGCTCTAGTGGCATTTCGTAAGTTTTACCAGAAATTGGTCCTTTACCATCAATAGGGTTACCTAAAGTGTCAACCACACGACCAACAATACCTTCACCAACATTAATAGAAGCAATACGTCCTGTACGTTTTACAGTTGATCCTTCACTAACTCCTATGGAAGCACCTAGTAATACAATACCAACATTGTCTTCCTCAAGGTTAAGTACAATACCTTCTAATCCGCCGTCGAATTCAACTAACTCACCATATTGTGCGTTAGACAATCCGTAAGCACGAACGATACCATCACCTACAGTAAGTACAGTTCCTACTTCATTCAATGAAGCGGATGCTTCAAATCCTGCAAGTTGTTGTTTTAAGATTGCTGATACTTCAGCTGGTTTTACTTCTGCCATCTTATTTTAATTTAATGTAAATTCTCTTTTTAATTTATTTAGTTTGTTTGAGATACTAGCATCAAATTGCTTATCTCCAACTCTTAAGATGAAACCTCCTAGGATGCTTTCATCAACTATACTTTCTAATTCAACTGTTTTACTTGTAAGTTCCTTAACCTTTGCAAGAACTTTAGCTTCTAAAGCTTTTGTTAAAGGAACTGCTGTAGTAACTTTTGCTATTTCCTTGCCGTTATGGGCATCAAATAAAACAGAATATTTGACGGCAACATCATTTAAAATATCAATTCTCTTGTTAGAGATTAAAATATCAAATAGCCCGTTACTGATTTTATTTAACTTTGGAAAAATTGCTAACAATGCTGATTTTTTTGCTTCTGTTTTAACCACAGAATTACTAAGCACATTAGCTAAATCTTCATTTTGGGCAATAGTATTGGCAATAAGCTTCATATCATCATTAACCTTATCTGCTTTTTTCTCAGAAAGGGCTAAACTTAATACTGCCTTTGCATAACGTATTGCTGCTCTTGTTCCTGCCATAATACCCTTAGTTTAAAGTTGCATCGCTCAAAAGAGACTCCACTAACTTTTCTTGCTTACCTTTATTTGACAATTCATCCTTAACGACTTTTTCAGCAATATCTATAGATAAATTAGCAACTTGCGATTTTAAATCGGCAATAGCAGCTTTCTTTTCACTTTGAATACTTGCTTGAGCTTGTGAAAGCAATTTAGCAGCTTCGGCTTGAGCTTCTCCTTTAGCATCTTCAATCATTTTGTTTTTGATATCTCTTGCTTCTTTCAACATTACTTCACGCTCTGCTCTTGCTTCTTTTAATAATTTTTGATTGTCAGCTTGAAGATTTTCCATTTCTAACTTTGCTTTTTCAGCAGAGTCTAATGCATTTTTAATACCTTCTTCCCTTTCGTTAACAGCATTTAAAATTGGTTTCCAAGCAAACTTTCTTAGTAAGAATAATAATGCTAAAAACAATACTGATTGCCAAAAAAACAACCCAATCGAAAATTCTTCTAATAACTTTTCCATAATGTATTTACTCTATTATGTTTTTAATTTTTAAATCAAAGTAATCTTGCAACCAACCGTTACAAGATTACTTCTTAAAGTGTTTAGTTTATACTGCGAATAAAGCAGCAAATCCAATACCTTCAATTAACGCAGCTGCAATAAGCATAGCAGTTTGAATCTTTCCGTATGATTCTGGTTGACGAGCGATAGCTTCCATAGCTGAACCACCAATTTTACCAATACCAATACCTACTCCAATTACTACTAAACCTGCACCTACCATTACTGGAATTTCCATAATAAATATATTTAAAAATTAATATTCAAATTAAATGCACTAGTGTGCGTGAGCCTCTTCATGATGATCGTGCTCTTCTGCAGCAAAACCAAAATAAAGTGCTGATAACATTGTGAAAATATATGCTTGTAACAATGCTACTAACAACTCGATTAAAGAAATTGCAAAGGCTAATCCAAATGATAAAGGACTACCTAACCAACTCTTAAATAAAAACATTAAACCAATTAAACTCATTAATACAATATGTCCTGCTTTAATATTTGCATACAAACGAATTAATAACGAAAAAGGCTTAATAAAAATCCCTAAAACCTCAATTGGTATTAGTATAATGTATAATGGAATTTTAGCTATCCAAGGCATAGAATCGCCTAATGGATCGAAAATATGCTTCCAATAATCTTTTGTTCCAGTAAAGTTTGTAATTAAAAACGTAATTAAAGCTAAAGCTACAGTTACAGATATACTGTTAGTTACGTTTACACCTAGTGGTGTCAATCCTAACATATTGATAAACCATACAAAGAAAAATACCGTTAATAAATACGGCATGTATTTTTTGTACTTCTTCTGGCCAATATTCGGAATTGCAATGTCATCTCTAATATACATTACAATTGGCTCGAAAAACCTTCCAACACCCTTAGCTATTCCATTATTATTTGCGTATGATTTTGCTAATCCTTTGAATAAGAAAAACATTAAAATACAAACCAAGAAAATAACAAATACGTTTTTTGTAATTGAGAAATCCAAAGGCTTTACATTAGTTGCATGATGGTGTTCATCTTCTAAAATTTCTCCATTTGGACCATCTACCTTATATATTTTAGCATGATGTTGCTTGTAATAATTACCATCAACTTCAGCAATAGTTTCCCCATGATGAAATTTTGACGATGAAAACACCTTTAATCCATTATCCCACAAGATAACTGGTAATGGAAAGCCAACATAAACATGCTCACCGTTTTCTTTTGTATAAGATGTTAAACTAAAATCGTAGGAATCTTGTAAGTGATGTTGAATATATTCCTTAATCTCCGTCTTTTTGTCCTTTTTAGTGTCCCCATGTTGGTCACTATCTTTTGCATAAGAAAAGAACGTTATAAAAAGTAAGAGTAATGTAATCGGCTTAAAAGCTATTTTTCTATGCATATCACTTAAATAATAGTGGCTTAAAAATCGGTGCAAAGGTATGTTTTTATCTCAAAAACAAAAACTATTTTGGTTTTTATTTTATGACATGTTTTTCAACTCATTAAGTAGTGGTTTCGTCCATCTTATTCAACCATTTGCTAAGGCTCATTGTTTCTAATATTAAGCCAAATGCATATGGTACAAAAAAAGCGGCAAACTCAAGTTTAGAAATAGCACCATCTAGTTTATAAAAAGGGTAAAAAACTATAAAAAAGACTGCAAATTTTAATGCACTTCCGAATAAAAATAGAAATCCTAACTGACTTTTATATTTGTTCTTTAAAAAATATAGCACTCCAAAAATAGTAATGACTAATATTAAATTAACCACATAAGAAAGTATAATTCTGTTTTCAAAAAGAGGCAACTCTAAACTATTAAGTATGAAAAGATGAATGCCAAAAACAATTATTAGTATTACAATAGCTTTTAATGAAAAACTTAAAAAAGGATTACTCATTTAATATTTAATTCGATTGAGTTGTTTTACAACAGTATATAATGAAAGTCCGACACCTAGCAATGTCATAATTATAATGAAGCCTTTATCTCCATCATTATATTTGCCATCTAACCACTTTCCTAAAATAACAAATAGATAAATAATAACACCCATTTGAATTCCAATACCCGATAAAATGGCAACGTTTTTAAGCTGTTTTCCCGGCTTCTGGTTTTTTGGGTTGGATTTGTTGTTGTCCGCCATTGTTCATTGGTTTTACCGTGCCTTTCATAACACAGGTTACGTTAAAAGTAGCTCCTGGCTCTACAGCAAGCTTACCAACAATTACTTCACCTTCTATAAACGCAGAAGATTTTAAAGTTAAAGTCCCCGATAAGGACAATTTTCCAGAAAATTTACCTTCAAAATAAGCATCTGTACCTTGTAACGTACCTTTTATAAAGCCTTCTTTTCCAACAACTAATTTTCCTGTTGTTTTTATATTGCCTTCTATAACACCATCTACTCTAAAATCGCCTTCACTATTAAAGTCTCCAACAATTTTAGTCCCTTGGGCTATAATGTTTTGGTTTGATGTATTTTCAATCATTGGTTTATCTTTTTTATTATCAGAAAACATAATGTCTTGATTTATTTAGTATTCAAATTTAAGTAAGTATCCAAATTCTTGTGAATTTGTAGTATTTGATAATTTGTAGATGACACTCGCAAAATAAGGTTCTTTTATTTTATTCTCATCTTTATCTAATAATACCTGTTTAAAAGTTTTTGCTATTTGTCCGTTTCTAAAACCATGGATTAATACAAAGGTAGTATTTGTATCATAAATATCAACAGAACTGCTTAGATTATAAAGTCTTACGTTTTTTAAAACCTCGTCTAGAGTGGTTTTAAATGTGTTAATTTTATCAGTATTATTTTTGTCAAATTTAAAAACTACTTTAAACTTCTCCGAAATACTATCGCTTACAAAATCTTTACTTTCCAGTTTTGGCAGCATTTCTTGTGCCATTTTTTGTGATTGTTGTCCTTCGGGAGTGTTAGCGTAAGTAACTGCTATGTAATTTATGGCTTTCTTGTAATCTTTGAAACCATATAAACGCCCAGTAGCAGTTGCTTTTAGTAATTCAAATTTTGGTATAATTGGATCGCCATCAAATGCTTTAATATATTCCTCGCTTTTATCAATAACTGTTTGATACTCTTGATTTAAATGAACATCATACAGTTTTTCATACAGCACAATTGGACTACCTTCGTCTTTTTCCGATACCGCATCAGGATTACTTAGTATAGCTGCATATCTACTTTCAGGGTATTTAGAAATAATTTCATCTTTAGCAATTGAAGCTTCATCATTTTCGCCTAAAACTTCATAGATTTTATACAAATTGTACTTTGAAGGTAAAATTAAACGATCTTCTGGATCACTTTCTAATAAATTTTGAAACTTCGTTTTTGCAAGATTATATTCCTTGAACTTCTCTTTATATATCAATCCTAATTGATAATAGGCATAATTGCGCTCTTTAGAAATACTATCAATTACTTTTTCTTCTGAAGGAATTTTAGAAATATAAAACTGAGGATCAAATAATTCGTCTTCTGAAGCATTTGCTGTAATATCTCCAGCTGCACTAGAATTTGCTCCTCCTGAAAGCGCCTTGATAGACCATCGCCAATTATCTCCTAAAGGTCTGTCTCCCCAAGTTTTTAAAAATTCATTTTTGCCATAAGCAACAGTAGTTGGGTTGTAAAAATAGAATAGAGTACCTTGTCCCGGAACCCCAGGTTTTCCTTGATTTGGAGCTCTAGTTCCTATTCTATTATTTACAGTAGCAAAACCTGTATTACGCTTTACTGCTTCAGCTTTTTCCTTTTCTTCTTTAGCTTTTTCTTTTAGTTTATCTACAAAATCTTCAAAATAAGATAGCTTTTCAGCATCTGATAAATTCACAAATCTTAAAATACTATCATCTACTTTCGCAACGCCTTCATAGTAAATAACATCTTCTAAATTGTCTCGCTTGCGCTTAATAACTCTGTAAGGTTTAGAGTTCAATTTTAAATTTCCAAGCGTGCTATCATAATACGCACCAGCATCTGCATACAAGCGTTTATCAAAAGTTAAATCCCCTAAAATTTCATAATTTCTAGCTTTCAACTGCTGGTCTCTAGTATTTGTTCGTAGCGATTTATTAAAGTAACGCATCCCAATCTCGATAGATTCATTTTTTAAATGATGCGCCCCAATCTGGTGGTAAATTTTGTCTAAAAACGGCCTGTTTTCTCTATTGGTTTCTAATTCTTCTAATAGTTCGGCCAACACTAACTTATCGCCATTCTCGTAATCGAAGTTTTTAACTTTTTCCAGATGTGCACTAATCATATATATTCTAGGGGTCTTTCTGTTTAATTCAATGACCTTATCAAACACAATATTCGCGCTATCTTTATAACCTAATTTATTATATAACTGCCCTTGAATAAAACGATAACGCCCACGCTCATCATTATTTTTTGTAGCATTAGATGCTATTTCTAACTGAGTAATTGCTGTATCAATTATTTTTGTGTTCAAATATGCTTGTGCTAACATAGATGTGGCATCCGCTAAATCCTGACCCTCTAAATCTTCCTGCTTTAAAAGACGTTTTAAGTTTTTAATTGCCAAATCGTCATTATCTAACCTAATATTGGTTTTTTCTCTCCAAACCTTAGCCTGATTAATTTTATCGCTCGCCGGATATTTGTATAAAATATAGTTAAACGCCTCTAGAGCAGGCACAAAACGCTGATCGAAATAACGCGCTTTACCCAAAAGTAAATATGCTTCATCCATTTGCGGATTATACTCCTTACTCTCTATATTTATACTGTGCTTCTGAATTGCTTTCGCCGCTTTTTCTTCAGCACGACTAAAGTTTTCATTTTTAGATTGTCCAGGCAAAATAACATCTTCATCAATTTGCATGCGCTCAATGGGTAAAATATCCCAATAATCGTCTTGATAACTATCATTAAGGCTACTTTTTCCTTGTTCTAAAGCAATATTTCCATTGTACAACGCATTAAACTCTGCCGTAACAGCATGAAAATTTCTACTTAAAAACTTATTTTTTTTGCGAGAACAGCTTGTTATGACAATAACAGCGAATAATATTAATGATATAGGTTTAAAATATACTTTCAACACCTTTTTTATTTGGTTTATAGATAACTACAAAGTCTTACAAATAGTATGTAAGAAGGTAAAAATAAGCATCTTTTTCGATTAACCTATAATATGTTTGGAATTTTGATTGTCTTTTGGACGTTACCCTAAAGGGTCGGGCTTTCGGCAGTCGTTACCTCTTATGGTTGGGGAGCTTCAACAAATGCCTCAATCCCTAACTTGCAATATTTGCTGGGTTTAGATTTAAAATGAAAGTTGTTTTATTTTTTGGTAAGTTCGTTTAATAGTCTTGGCTATGAGTAGCTGTGTTGTTAATACAATAATTTAGCAAAAACGGAACAAGCCAAAGGAAAATCCGCAGGATTATTCGAGTAAGAACAGAACAAGCAATTACTTATAGTCATTGTTGTACATAGTTATTTTTTAATCAGATAATTTAACTTCCAACTTTTCACGACACTATCTACTCCAGCTTCATTCAGTTCTAATGTTTCTCTTGGGTCAGTATTAAAAAAGTTCTTCCCGTTCGGGTCAAAATAGAGTCATTAATTATTTTGCTGTATATGTTCAATTGTCTTATTTTTTCATTTGGTTCTTTTATCCGAAATGCGTCCATTTCCTCGTCCAATATAAATTTCTCATTTTCTGAAGGAATTACGGTTTTCCAGACGTGAAGTATTTCATTTTCCTTAGGTTTTTCTTTCCACGATTCCCATCTATTCCCAAAAAATTCATCGTGTCTACTTTCTGCTGTCATATAGTCATCGATAATGGGAACACTTATTGATTTTCTCAGTTCGTTAGCTTTGATTCCGTAATTCAGATTCTCAATCTTTTTTCTGTTATCAAAGTAATCGTATGTAAAATAAATTCCAATAATCAGAAGTACAAATTTGAATAAATGTTTTTTTAGATTTCTCATAATTATGTACAATACAAAGATAAACTCCATTAATGACGAAGTTTATATTTTTTCTGACTAAGTCAAGTAAGATACTAATTCGCAAAATGCACTTCCAACTCCTTTAAAGTCGCTTCATTCGTAATCAAATCTTTAACCACTTTACCTTTTTCTAGCACCACAATACGTTCGCAAACATCGGTAACATGTAGTAAATCATGACTTGAAATTAAAACTGTAACGCCTTGTTTTTCAGCCAAATCTTTTACTATACTTTTTAATCTGATTTGTGTAGTTGGGTCTAAATTTGCAAAAGGTTCATCTAGAATTACAACTTCTGGATTCCCAATAAGTGCAGCTACAATGCCTGCTTTCTTTTGGTTGCCTTTACTTAAATCGCGCAAGTACTTTTTCTTCCCAAGAATTTCATCATGAAAAAAATCCTCAAATTGAGATACCAATTTGTCTACATCTGCTTTATTTTGTCCGCGTAATTCCCCAATAAAATAGAAGTATTCTTCGGGTGTTAAATACCCAATTAAAAAACTTTCGTCTATGAAAGCAGATGTAAAAGGTTTCCAATCTTCACTTTTGTTCACTTGTATATCGTGTGTAACAATATACCCAGTTGTAGGTTGAATTAAGTCCAATAATAAACTAAAATAAGTGGTTTTTCCAGCGCCGTTATTCCCCACTAAGCCAAAGCTTTGTCCTTTTGGAATGTCTAAAGCTTCAATATTTAAAACTTGATTTCCATTATATTTTTTTGATAAATTTGATGTTGTTATCATAATCTGTTGCTCTGTTAGTTTTCTTGATCGAAAGCATCAATCATTTTATATTTAGATTCTAAGTATTTACCTTTAATAAAGCGCATTATTTTTTGATGAAAAGCAATACCTAAAACACCCATTGCAATAAGTATTGTACAGGCAATTTCAAAATTTAATAACCAATTGAGAATTCCAAATATCAACATGGGTAATAGTAATAAAGGAATACCTATAAGCCATTGAACTGCGCCAGTACCCTGATAGTTAAACGCCGCTTTTTGGTCTAAATTTATCTTTTTTCGATTGAAAGAGCCTCCCCATAAAATAACATGAGTGTTCACACCAACATTATAAATGGCTGCTGCAAAATGAGCAAATAAAATTTTCCATCCAAAATACACATACGGTATACCCAATATAAACAAGATGATGACGCTCAATGCCATTAAGGTAAATTTTGACTTCAAGTATTGTTCATACTTTATATTTTGACTCATTAATAGTTTATAATAACTGCTATCCCATGCTGGTACGAATTGTCCAAAATTCATTAAAAATATCCCTGTTGAAAAAATACCAACAAAAATGTAAAACGGTATCATACCCTGAAATTTCGGGTTTGGATATATAAATAAGCCGTATAATAATCCCATTCCGAGCATCCATACCGATGATTTTGTTCGTTTATTGCGCCAAATCAATTTTAAATCTAGTTGCATAAATGGTGCTATGTCTCCAAAGCTTTTAGTCCATTCTAAATTTGAAGTATTTACCTCTTTTACTGCTGCTTTTAATCCGCTATCCAAAAAGAGCTTTTTTCTTAACAGTTTAAAATTGAAAAGGTATAACCCTATCAAAATTAAAATTGGAACAGCAATCAAATAAGGAGTATTATAAATAGCTTCAAAACCACTTGAAACAATACTAGTGAAAGATATAATGTTAAAATAATCTAATACAAACAAGCCACCTGATAGTAATATAACAGGTAAAAATGATAGTTCTGTTTTTGCCGAAAAACTTTCTATTATAAAATTTAGGTAGTTTATAATTAAGGTTGTAATTGCCAATGCAAGCATCCAAATTAGCACAGCACTAGTTAAGTAATCGTTAAATAAAAGTGTTACCCCAAATGGAATTATAGTAAATAGTGGTAAAAAATTAAAAAACGAAAATGCAGATTTGCCTAAAACAAAATTGACAACTTTCGATCTTTTAATAGGCAAGGTTAATAATGGTTTAACACTCATTACTGGTAATTTCTGAAAGAAAAATCGAAAAATTAAATCGCCCAGAATCCAATAAAACAAATAGTTGTTTACAATAATTAATGGGTCTTGTTCTGGAAAGAATTTTTTAAGCGCCGAATATAGCCCAACACCCACAAACGAGAATATTACTATTAAATAAAGTGCAAAAAATCCCATCAAGATTTTTACGCCTAGACTCTTACCAAAACTGGCAGATCTAAAAAAGATTTCCATTCTAAACTTAAGAAATACTTTGCCATTATACACTAGTTGTATTTTTGAGCAATAGCCTGTACTTCCATACCCCAACTTTGGCCCATCATCATACCTTTTTGAGCTAAAGATACTTGTTTACCTGCTAGTTTCTTTCCTAAATCTGTTTTGTAGAATTTTACTAGTTCTTGAATTTCGCTTCTTGTAAATTCAGCCATATAAAGCTCAGACATTTTATCATACAACCCAGCTAATGTTGCTTTAGCTTCTTTAGTGTAAACCGCTTTATTCTCTTCTGAAACCATGGCTCCAATTTGATTAATTGCATCATCAAAAGCTTTTGTTGCTCCTGTTAATTTAATAAACTCAATAGTTTCAGTTTTGAACTCTGAAGTATCTTGTGCTTGAATTGAAAAACCGAAGAATATGGTTAATACTAGTAGAATTTTTTTCATTTGAAATTTAATTAATGTTAACTTTTGTTGTTAGTATAAATGTTGTGATAAATGTTACAGGGTTTAAAACTTTATTTTCATTCAAATTTATTAAAACTATGATTTATTGAACAATGGAATAGTTCATTCAAACCTAAATTTAGGATTTACCAAGGCTCTCATTGTTCTTATATAATCTTCTAACTCTGCCAATTTATCAACAGTTTCTTTAGTACCCATTTCGGTAAGCTTATAATATTTACGCATTCTATTATTCACTTTTGTAAACTCTACATCTAATAAACCTTCAGCTTCCAGCTTATGCAGAGATGGATAAAGCGCACCTTCAGTTATTTGGAGTTCTCCTTTGGTGATTTCTTTAACTTTTTGCGTAATTTCATAACCATACATTTTATCATTCTCATTTAAGAGTTTTAAAATTATAGTCGTTAAACTACCTTTATACAAATTTGAGTTTTTCATTGCATTCAAATATACATAAATTTCTTATGCATAAAATAATTATGTATTATTTTTTTATTTAAAATCACCGATAAAATGTAATGGCTTTATTATTTTTGAAAAAAATCAAACATGTCTGGATTTCATAAACTTTCAATACAAAAAATTACTAGAGAAACTGATAAAGCTATAAGTCTTAGCTTTAATCTTCCCGAAAATCTTGAAGAAACCTTTAGTTTTAAAGCTGGTCAATATATTACATTAAAAACCGTAATTAACGGTAATGAAGTACGTAGAGATTATTCGTTGTGTTCCTCTCCAAAAAGTGGTGAATTAAAAGTAGCTGTTAAGGAAGTTAAGGATGGGACATTTTCAGCATATGCGAACAGCACATTAAAAGTGGGAGACAATATAGAAGTAGCGCCCCCGAAAGGACGTTTTACTTTTGAGCCTAACGATAAGAAAACTAAAAACATAGCAGCATTTTCTGCTGGAAGTGGTATAACTCCTGTTTTAAGCATCATTAAATGTGCCTTAGAAGAGGAAGTGCATAGTAAAGTAATTTTGGTTTATGGAAATAAATCCACTAAAGATACCATGTTTTTGAATGAGCTTTTGGAGCTTCAACATCAATATAAAGATCGTTTTTCAATTCAATTTGTTTTTAGTCAAACAGATGAAGATAATGCCATATTTGGACGTATAGAGAAAAGCACCGTTAATTACGTGATGAAAAATCAGCACAAACACCTTGAAGTTGATGCCTTTTATTTGTGCGGCCCAGAACCCATGATTCATACAGTAAAGGATGTTTTGACAGGGCATGGAATTGAAAAAGACCGTATCCATTTTGAATTATTTAAAGCAGCCAAACCTGCCGAAATCAAACAGGAAACAGCTACAGTTTCAGGGAAAACAAAAATTACAGTAATCGTTGACGATGAAGAAACTTCTTTTGAAATGTCTGCAAAACAAACCATTCTAGAAGCTGCATTAGATGAAGATCTTGATGCACCATATTCATGTCAAGGTGGTATTTGTAGTAGTTGCTTAGCAAAAATTAAAGAAGGTGAAGCAACTATGCGTCAAAACAATATTTTAACAGAAAGTGAAATTGCTGAAGGTTTAATTTTGACCTGTCAAGCACATCCTTCTACTCCGAAAATTGTGGTTGATTACGATGATGTATAGTGTTAATTTCATTTTTTTGATATTTGAATACTAACCAGTATTTTTTTCTTTAAAAACACATATTTTTCTTTCAATTTAAACTCATTTGCTTAATTTTTAGTATTAATTTGTTACAATACTTTCTAATAAAAAATGTTTAAAAAATTTTAAATATGAAACAATTTTTATATTTGAAAATTAAACTAAAACCTATTAAAAACTTCAAATACAACTTTATAAACATTTACATATCAGTTGTTTACATTAAAATATAAATTCAAAATTAGGATTTAAATAAAGTTAAAATTTTAATTTTTTTTGATTTTTTAGTGCTTATTAAAAACACATTATTATATTTACGGCTTATAAATTATGAATTTCTAGTTTTTGTCTAGCCTAAATTACAAATTTCATAAATTTATAAAACTCAACTAAAACTAAACAATTATGAAAAAACAAATTACTGAACTAAGAAGATATGGCCTCTTCTGAAGTTTTCTTCACAAATATTAACTTAAAAAGGTAAAATCAGATGAAATTGGGGTAATTATGATTTACTTCTGACTCTGAAGATTAAATAATTTGCGATTTATTTAGCATAAATACATGTGCTTAATGAATTTATGGTATTTAAATGATTAACAATTTTTTCAACTAAAACTAAACAATTATGAAAAAACAAATGAGTATGCTATGGAGAAGCAGCCTATTTCTGGGGTTACTTCTTTTTTTATGGGCTTTAATCAAGCCAATGCTCAACAGACCATTAAGGGTACTGTTGTTGATGAATCTGATATTGGTGTCCCTGGAGCCAATGTGATAGTAAAGGGAACCACGAAAGGATCTGTAACAGATTTTGATGGTAACTTTAGTATCGAAGCATCTCCAACTGATGTGCTTGTAGTTTCTTTTCTTGGATATGTAACTCAATCGGTTACTGTAGGGAATCAAACTTCAATTAAAATTACTTTGGCTGAAGATGCTGCACAACTAGATGAAATAGTTGTAATTGGTTACGGTACAGCCAAAAAGAGTGATGTAACAGGTGCTGTATCTCAAGTAACTGCTAAGTCTTTTGAAAACCAACCATTAGTGCGTGTAGAAAATGCATTACAGGGTAGAGCTGCAGGTGTAACTGTTGCTGGATCTGGTGCGCCAGGTAAAGGTGTTAAGGTTAGGATTAGAGGTGTTAACTCTATTACTGGTAACAATGACCCGTTAGTAGTTATTGACGGTGTTTTTGGTGGAGATTTAAGAACAATTAACCCAAATAATATTGCTTCTATGGAGGTACTTAAAGATGCATCGGCATTGGCTATTTATGGTTCTAGAGGTTCAAATGGTGTTATTTTAGTAACCACTAAAAAAGGTTCTGGTAAACCAAAAGTATCCATCGATCAATTTGTTACGATTTCAAATATTAATAAAAGGATACCTACATTAAGTTCAATTGAATTTGCAAATTTAGAGAATGAAGAGTTTATTGCAAATCCTGTAAACGATCCAGCAGATGCTCCTTATGATTCTACTGCGCTTTCTATTTTAGAAGCAAATCCAATAAGATATCAAGATTTAATGTTTCAAACAGGTATTACTAACAACACACAACTTTCTGTAAGTGGTAGTACAGATGATAAATTAAGATATTTTATATCTGGTAACTTTATTGACCAAGAAGGAACACAAATTACTTCTAACTACAGAAGATATTCTTTTAGATCTAATTTAAGTAAAGAGTTTAACGATAAATTTAGTGTTGCTGCTAACGTTACTGTTAGTAGAGAAACTACACATAATGACCAAGATGTATTTAATAGTGGTGATGGTAGTTCTATATTAAGAGCAATCACTTGGGATCCTACTGCGCCGGTTAGAGATGCTGATGGAAATTATATTTTAAGATCTCCAAGAGAGGTTGCAAATAATAACTTTAACCCTATTAGAAGGTTAGAGCTTAGTGACCATGAAGTTGAAGCTGATCGCTTAAACATTACTTTAAACGGAAAATATAATTTCTCTGACAACCTTAGTTATACATTAATTACTTCAGTTTCTACACGTCACACTAATACTGAATCTTTTAGAGTTGAAGGTGATTTTGATGCAACTGGATTTACTAATATTTCTTTTAATAACAATAAAGCAACGTCTCATCAAATTAGTAATATTTTAAATTGGAAAAAAGAATTTGATAAGCATAATGTAGATGTTACTGGTGTATATGAATTCCAAGGCTCTCGTGGTCTTAATAATGGTTATAGTGTTTCAGATTTAAATGTAGGTGGTCTTTACTTAGCAGATGAAAGTGCTAACGAATCTTTCGCTAACTCTGGAAATGAATCAGCTATCCAATCTTACTTAGGTAGAGCTCAATATAACTATGATGGTATCCTATTTCTTACTGGATCAATGAGAATTGATGAATCTTCAAGATTTGGAAAAGGTAATAGAACAGGGTATTTCCCTTCAGGAGCTTTAGCTTTAAACTTAGGTGCATTTAAATTTATTGAAGATAGTCCTTTATCTTCATTAAAATTAAGAGCTGGTTGGGGTAAAGTAGGTAACCAAAATATTAATGCTAGTGCTAGATTTTCATTGAATAATAACTCTGGACTTTACACTATAGATGGAGAAACAACAAATACTGGTTCTGTTCAGTCACAAGAAGGTAATCCTAATTTAACATGGGAAACAACAACTCAAACCAATGTTGGTTTAGACTTTGGTTTTCTAAATGGTCGTATTTCTGGTTCAATAGATTATTTTAACAAGGATACTGAAGATTTATTACTTCAAACAATTGTACCTGGCACCTCAATTGTAACATTTATAAATGCCGGTGAGGTAAACAATAAAGGTTTAGACTTTTCTTTATCTGCTGACATTATTCAAAATGAAAATTTCAACTGGAATGCTAGTTTTAATTTATCAACACTTAAAAATAAAGTTACTAAACTTAATGATGGTTTAGATTTTATAGTTGGTAATGCGAATGGTATTGGTGGAGGTGGCATCAAGCTTAATGTGATAAAAGTAGGAGAGCCTTTAGGTACTTTTTGGGGCTATGTTGCTCAAGGTACTTGGAAAACAACAGACAACATTCCTGTTGATGGAGATGGTAATGCTTTATTTCAACCTGGTGATGCTAAATTTAAGCTAGATGAAAATAACGAATTAGAGTTTAATACTATTGGTAGTGGTTTACCTACTACTACATTTGGATTTAACAATACATTTACATACAAAAACTGGGATTTAAATGTTTTCTTTAACGGATCGCTAGGGTTTGATGTTTATAACCAAGCTAGAGGTGCAATTACTGGAAATGGAGGAAACAGAAGTAATTTATCTCCAGACGTTGGTGATAGATGGACTCCAACCAATGAAACAGACCTTCCTAGATTTGGTACAGGTAATGTATTAAATAGTTCTAGATGGGTAGAAAAAGGAGATTTTATAAGATTAAGCAACCTTAAATTAGGATATACTTTTGATGAAAATCTTATCAAAGGAATCTCTAGCCTACAGGTATATGCAAGTGGTCAAAATGTATTCTTAATTACTGATTATAGTGGTTATGATCCTGAGGTGTCTTCTCAAGTAAGAGGAGGTGCTAATACAGATGCAGGTGCTGGTATTGATGCAGGTGCTTATCCAAATCCAGTATCTTACACATTTGGTGTTAAAGCAACATTCTAATCAAAGTAAAAAAATATTATTATCTTTAATAAAAAAACATTTAATATGAAAACAATTAGTATTAACAAAGTATTTAAAAGTACACCTTTTATGGGGTTGTTCTTTTTAATTGCTACAATTGGGGTTACTGTACAAAGTTGCGCCAATTTAGATCCAGACCCTACTGAGTTCAATTTACCTCCAGAATCCTTTGGAAGTTTAGAAGAAATGGAAAGTGGTATTGGTGGTGTATATAGCCAAGTGACACTAGCTGCACGTATGACTACTTTTTATGCACCAGCATGGGCAGGAGATGACATGACAACGCATAGAGCGCTTAATAAGGCTGACTTTAGAGAGTTTGACCAAAGAGCAGTATTATCATCTAATAATAGGCTATTAAGAAACTGGAATGCTATTTTTGATGCAGTAAATGCTATCAATGGTGTACTAGAACGTTCTGCAGGTTTAGTTGGTTTAGAAGTTGTAAATCAAGATCTTTTAGAACAATTTATTGGTGAAGCGTATTTTTTAAGAGGTATTTTATTTTACCAATTAGCACGTGTACATGGTAGAATTCCATTACCATTAACAAAATTTCCAGACCCAAATATTTCTAGAGCTTCTTTAGAAGAAGTATATCTTCAAATTGAATCTGATTTTTTAGCAGCAGAAGAAAGACTTCCTGCTATTTATCCTGGTGTTAAAGCAGGTGCTCCAAGACCAAATAATGGTTCTGCAAGAGCTTTTTTAGCACGTTTGTATATGGATTGGGGAGGTTTCCCGATGAAAGATGCTAGTAAATATGCATTAGCGGCTTCTTCAGCAAAACAAGTGATGGACAATGCTGGATCTCATGGTTTTGGATTGGTAGACGATTTAGAAGAATTATGGACTCTAGATGGCCGTTTTAGTGAAGAATCTATGTATACAATTGCATATTGTAAAGGTTGTCCAAACAACTCAAGAGGAAATAGAAAGTTTAGTAGATTAGGTTTACCTGCTGATTTAGGTGGATGGAATGAAACTTTTGCGGAAATTAAAATGTTTGAAGATTTTCCTGAAGGCCCTAGAAAAGAGGCAACTTATAGAACTGATTTAGATTGGACAACGTTTAATGCTCAAAAAAGCCCGGTTTTCAAAAAAATTACTGGACCTCCAGGAGATTTAAATCCAGGAGATTTTATTACTGAAAGAAACGATTTAGTAATGCGTTACGCAGAGATATTACTAATTTATGCAGAGGCTTCAGGACTTTCTGGTAACGTTACTCCAGAAGCTTGGGAAGCACTTAACAAAATTAGACGTAGAGCTGCAGGCTTACCATATAATACTCCAGATGCTGGTGTTGATTTGACTTCTGGTGCTATCGAAGATTTAGCATTTGAAGAAAGTAAGTGGGAGTTTGCAGGAGAATACAAAAGATGGTATGATATGATGAGAAGAGAGAAAGTAAAAGAAGTACTTTCTGTAAGAGATAACGTAAGCGGTGCAATTCCAGAACATAATCCAATAATTGGTAGTTTGGAAACATCAAATTATTTAGCTCCAGTACCAGCAGATGCTGTTGCTAGAAATCCAAATTTAGCGAACTAGTAACATAGTTACTATATTCCATAAATTAAAGGCGAGAAATATTAATTTCTCGCCTTTTTTTATCTTCAAAAATTGCAATTTATTATATTTGTTTAGTTGATTAGGTTAGTCAATATCTGACTTATAAGTAGCTGTACTATCTATTATTCTTCAAAAAAATGAATCCATTTAAAAGTTTTAAATCATATAATTTTTTACTATTAATTTTCTGTGCATTATTATCCCTTTTTTCTTGTAAAGACGACTCAGAAAATAATAACATCGAAATTATTTCTGAAAAAATAGAGTCTAAACTCTTTACTTCACTTTCCGCTCATGCTACAGGGCTTAATTTTGTAAATACCTTAGAAGAAACTATAGAAGCAAATTATTTTCAATACAACTATATGTACATTGGTGCTGGTGTAGCTAGTGGAGATATTAATAATGATGGCTTAATTGATTTATTTTTCACTTCAAATTCAAATGAAAATAAATTATACCTCAACAAGGGCGATTTTAAATTTGAAGATATTACTGAAAAAGCAGGAATTATTCATAAAAAAGGTTTTGATACAGGCGTTACTTTTGTAGATGTTAACAATGATGGTTTCTTGGACATCTATGTTTCTAGGGGAGGTTGGATTGAAAAAGATAATAGGTTTGCAAACTTACTTTACATCAATAATGGTGATTTAACCTTTACTGAAAATGGCGAAGCACTTGGTTTAGCAGATAATAATAGAACCATACAAACTATTTTCTTTGATTATGACAATGATAACGATTTAGATGCCTATGTTTCTAACGCCGCTGACATTGTAAATAGAAATCAATCGGAAGTTCTAGATCTAAAAGCCATTCAAAAAGACCCAGAAACTATAAAACTCAAAGGTAGTGATAGGCTTTATAATAATGATGGTACTGGTCATTTTACAAATGTTTCTAAAAAAGCTGGAATACTTCCAGAAAAAGCATTTGGACTAAATCCTGAAGTAATTGATATAAATAATGATGGTTGGCTTGATCTTTACGTAAATAACGATTTTAATATGCCTGATTTTGTATATGTAAATAATGGCGATGGTACTTTTACTGAAAAAAGAGATAAAGTTGTAAAACATATGTCTTTTAATAGTATGGGTGGTGATGTTGCCGATATTAATAATGATGGCTTATTAGATTTGATGACGCTCGACATGAATCCTAAAGATTATATACGCTCTAAAACCACAATGGGCATGACTTCTATAAGTAAGTTTGAAGAAATGACAACTAGTGGCTACCATTATCAGTATATGCACAATATGTTACAACTTAATAACGGTAACGGTACTTTTAGCGAAATTTCCAAAATGGCAGATGTTGGTGATACCGATTGGAGTTGGACAATGCTTATGGCCGATTTTGATTTAGATGGCTATAATGATATTTATGTCACTAATGGTGTTTTTAGAGATGTTATTGACCGTGATTCTAACAGTAAAATACTGGAGCAATTAAGAGAAAAAGGAAGAAAACCAACTGATGAAGATTTTTTGAAGTATGCACAAATGTTACCTCAACAAAAGTTAGTTAATTATTTTTTAAAGAATAAAGGAAATTTAACTTTTGAAGATGCATCCAATAAATGGGCAAATGAAAAACCAACATTCTCTAATGGTGCTATTTACGCAGATTTAGATAATGATGGCGATTTAGATATTGTTGTAAATAATATTAATGATGAAGCTACAGTTTTAAAAAATAATGCTAAAGATTTAAATAAAGGAAACTTTTTAAGCATATCCTTTTCTGGTCAAGAAAATAATAAGTTTGGTTTAGGGACAAAAGCTATTATTCATTTTGAAAATGGAGAAAAGATAGTAAGACAACTTATAAATACAAGAGGGTTTTTATCTTCTGTTTCAAATAAATTACATTTTGGATTAGGATATTTAAATACACTTAAAAAAGTTGAAATAGTTTGGCAAGATGGCAAAACACAAGAATTAAGTAATGTTTCCGCTAATCAAAGTTTAAAAGTAGACTATAAAGATGCCACTATAAAAAGTGACTCTAAACTAAACCTAGAGCCCAAAACATTCAAAAAAATAGCTTCAAATTACAAACATTCAGACCCTTATTTTAATGATTATAGTCGTCAAGTATTACTACCTCATAAATTATCTCAAACAGGACCCGCTTTAGCAAAAGGAGACATAAACGGAGATGGTAATGAAGATGTTTATATGGGTGGTGGTCATGGACAGTCAGGATATTTACTTTTGGGACAAAATTCTGGAACATTCAAAACTGGAAACAATCAAATTTTTATAGGAGACAAGCAATATGAAGATACTGGAGCAACCTTTTTTGATGCTGATAATGATGGAGATTTAGACCTTTATGTTGTAAGTGGTAGTTATGAATTTGACAGAAATCCAAGGATGCTAAGAGACAGATTGTATTTAAACAATGGAAAAGGTTCGTTTTCTAAATCCAACAATCTACCAGAAATATATTCGGCAGGCTCAGTAGTTATTCCAGCAGATTATGATAATGATGGTGATATCGATTTATTTGTTGGTGGTCGTGTAATTCCAGCCAAATATCCACATGCTCCAGAGAGTTTATTATTGATTAACGAAAAAGGAATTTTTTCAAATGCTACTAAAACACAGTCACCTGAATTACAAAATACAGGTATGATTACTGATGCCACTTGGTTTGACATTGATAAAGATGACGATTTAGATTTGATTGTTACTGGTGAATGGATGGGTATTGAAGTGTTTTTGAACACATCTGGAAAACTAGAGAAAACAGAGACTTATGAATCGCTTAGTACTACAAAAGGGTGGTGGAATAAGTTACTAATTACCGACATTGATAACGACGGCGATGATGATATTGTTGCTGGAAATTTAGGGTTGAATTACAAGTTTCATGCTTCCAAAGAAAAACCATTTCATGTATACACATCAGATTTTGATTATAACGGTTCTCAAGATATTTTCTTAGCAAAGTATTATAATGACAAACAAGTTCCTGTAAGAGGTAAGGGTTGTACTGCCCAACAAATGCCTCATTTAAAATCTAAAATAAAAAGCTATCAAGATTTTGCAAACAGAGATTTAGAAGGTATTGTAGGCCCTGGCATAAAGAATGCGCTACATTATGAAGCAACAGAATTTCGCTCAGGTATATTTATCAACGATGGCAATAAAACCTTTACATTTTCTCCTTTTAAGAATGAAGCACAAATATTCCCTATAAACAGTATTTTGTTTGATGATTTTGACAAAGATGGACAAAACGATTTATTATTAGCAGGTAATAATTACCAGTCTGAGGTTGAAACAACAAGAGCAGATGCAGGAACTGGCTTATTTTTGAAAGGAAATGGAAAAGGAGTATTCAATTATCTATCTTATCTGGAATCAGGATTTTTAGCTGATAAGGATGTTAGAAATATGGCTTTAGTTGAAACGGGTGGAAAAAATATTATCATTGTTGCAAATAACAATGACACGCACGACTTGTTTAAAATAAAGAATTAAACTAATTTAAAATCTCTTTAATCTTTTTAATTACAGTTTCTGGTAAAATACTGCCAGCTGCCTTTTTATAGCTTTCTGGTGATGTTTTACCGTAAACAGATGTTGGTATTAACGGAAACTGAGACCTATCAGCAAGTAAAGCATAATCTCCAGACTGATTAAATGGTGCAAACCCAGCAAATGGATGCGTAATACCCCAAATGGTAATTACTTTTACACCCAACATCGCAGCAATATGAGCGTTTCCAGAATCCATAGATAACATTACATTTAAATTAGAAATAACATCTAATTCTTCATCAAGGGTTAATATCCCAGCAACAGAAGTTACATTTTTAAAATTACTTTGAAATTGATTTAAAGTGGCTATTTCATTTTGACCACCACCAAATAATACTACTTTGCAGGTTTTTGACAATTCTTTAATAACAACTCCCATTAAATCTAAAGGATACATTTTACCTTCGTGTGCTGCAAAAGGTGCAACACCTATAACTGCTTTAGAAGTTGTACCCATAATCTCTTTTAGCTTGTTATTTAAAGAAACTTTCTTAGGAAAAGTAGGGCTTGATAAATCAATAGGGTAACCCAAGGTTCTAAAAACATTGGCATACCGCTGATGTGTAGTTTTTAGTTGTTTGAAAAATTTTCCACTTGTTAACGCTTTTTTTCTGATCGCCCTTTGTCTATGGAAACAAATCTTTTACACTTAATAAATTTTTTTAAAACTTTACTTCTTAAAACGCTGTGTAAATCAGCAATGGCATAAAACTGATTTCCTTTATTAAGCTGTCTCGCTAATTTATATAGTCCTAAAACACCTTTATGTTCGCCTTTTACATCAGCAGAAAACACGTTTACATTTTTTAAACCTCTAAAAAATGGTTTAAAAAACTCTCGTGTTAATACAGTTATTTGTAATTCTGGATACTGTTCGGTGAGCGCTCTTAAAACTGGAACAGTCATGGCAACATCTCCCATGGCTGAGAGACGGATAACTAAAATATGTTTTGGTGGTTTTGGCATCTCAAATTACATTGAGATTCCTGTTTTCACAGGAATTTTACTTCTGAGATCGTAACACAGGATTCAACTCATCATCGTTATACATCTTCATTTGTTTGTATACTTTCATATACTTGTCTCCACTTTCAATATCATTTAATAAAGTATCAATAGCTGTGGATAAATCAACACGTTGTTCTAATAAAATATCTAACTTGGTTTGACAAGTAGCTCTATGAGCATCAGAAGCGTTCGTTCTAGTGGCTTCTTCATTCATATGATAAACCTTTAACGCCAAAATAGATAATCTATCTACTCCCCAAGCAGGACTTTCTGTATTAATAGTTGCATCAGCCTTAACCGAAACACCTTTGTACTTTTCAAGAAAATAACTATCAATATATTCTACCATATCCGTCCTGTCTTGATTTGAAGCATCAATTTTACGCTTTAAAGTTAAAGCAGCAACAGGATCTATTTGTGGATCACGAATAATATCTTCATAATGCCATTGTACAGTATCAATCCAACATTTTCTATATAATAAATGCTCTAACAAATCGCTTTTTGGATACGCATTTTCAAAAGGTTGATCTACAGTATTAATAATGTGGTATTTTTCTATCACGTCTTGGAATATCTTATTCGCTTTGGTAGTAAACATATTGTATTTAATTTAGACCACAAATATACTTATATTAGTTAACTTTACTATTGAAAAATAGTCGTTACAGATGCATATTCATAACCTTTCAAAAGAAAATTCAATCTTAAATACGTTCATTTCTGAAATTAGAGATAGTACTATTCAAAAAGATAGTATGCGTTTTAGAAGAAATATAGAACGTATTGGCGAAATTTTAGGCTATGAAATGAGTAAATCGTTAAACTATCATTCTAAAACTATAACAACACCTCTTGGCCAAAGCGGCATTAATACTTTTAATGATGATATTGTTTTATGTTCAACCCTAAGAGCTGGAGTTCCTTTACATAATGGCTTATTAAATTATTTTGATAAAGCTGAAAATGCATTTATTTCTGCCTACCGACATCATAAAGACAATCCTGAAACTTTTGAAATAGTTGTTGAATATTTAGCGTGCCCCAACTTGGAAGGAAAAACGCTTGTTTTGGCTGATCCCATGTTAGCAACTGGACAATCTATGGTTGCAACTTTTGAGGCTTTGAAACCTTTTGGAACACCCAAAGCAATTCATTTAATAAGTGTTATTGGTGCTCAAGATGGTATTACCTCTGTTTCTAAATCTTTTCCAGAAAACACGCATTTATGGATAGCAGCCATAGATAAAACCCTAAATAACAAAGGTTATATTATACCAGGTTTAGGCGATGCAGGAGATTTAGCTTTTGGTAAAAAACTACAGCAATAACAAAATAAAAGGCACCAAGATAAAAGTCCCTAGAAAAACTTCTTTAAACCATTTTTCTTTTATAATTTCTATATAATTTGTGATAATTATTGCTAATGGTGCAAACATGAATAAAAATTCACTTCCTTTTTTTGAGGAACAATTACAATAACCAAAAATGAAATTAATACAACCAACATTATAATATACAACGCAGGACGCAATGATTTTTTCTTTTCATTAATACTTTTGATGTAAAATATAGACGACCAAGCTCCAAAGGAAAGTAACAACGTTAGCCCAACTAAAAATGAAACAGTATTGTAATCACTAAAGTCAAAACTTACTTGAAAACCATTTAATACATAGCCTATTAAATCATAATCTATAATTACGCAAATACTATAGGCAATTAGTAAAACTGTGAGTAGGCCAGCAAAAGGAATTATCCAGTTTCTAACTTTGTTATCTGTATATAATCTTACTGCTAATGGTATTAAAATGAAAAAGAGAATACTCCATGTATAACAGATTGCTGAAATCGTAATCCAAAATGCAGCATCAAATAATTTCTTTTTTACATTTTTCTGTGATCTTAGACTTATAATTCTTCTTAAACTGAATAGTAAAAAAATGTTTGAAAGCAGAATAGTAAAATTCAAAGTTGTATATGGAATAAGCAATAAAAATAAACCATACAGCAATATTTCAAAATTATTTATCTTGGTTAAGCTATTCTTACTTGATATAAAATTTAGAACCAACAATGAGAAGTAACTCGCAAAAAAAAGACCACCTACATTTAGAGCATTACTGATGTTAATAGCGTTGTTTTCTATTTTAAAATAAGCCACAGTACATGCCAAACCAATAATAAAAAAGACAATTATAAAATTTATCGGTTTAGATTTACTAAAAACGCTTGTTATCATTAACTCTTTTTGTATTTTTGCAACGTAAATATACTAATCATGAAAGACTTCTTTTACGCAATACAAGATTTATTTGTTGACGTGCTTTTTGCACCACTAGACGGTTTAAGAGCCCTAGAGCTAGAAAACTGGTGGCTAGCAAACTTAATTTCTTGGATTTTTATCATCATTGGATTTGTTGCTATGGTTTACTGGATGAAGCAACTTAAAATTTTTAATGATAATAACGAGGAAGACAAAAGCATTTCGTCTCACTCGTTTTTATAAACTTAGTTTATAAATCAAAACCTATATCTTTACGATAATTCATCTTATCAAAATGTAGTTTTTCTATACTTTGGTAAGATTTTTTTATGGCCTCTTGATACGTTTTCCCATATGAAGTAATTGCCATAACACGACCTCCTGAAGTTACTATTTTATCATTTTTTAATTGTGCCCCGGCATGAAAAGGAATAGAATCTGTTATAGTTTCTACACCTGTAATTTCTTTACCTTTTTCATACGCTTCCGGATAGCCTCCTGAAACTAACATTATAGTAGTTGCTGCACGGTTGTCAATTTCAATATCTATTGAGTCAAGAGTGCCACTACCCATTGCTTGAAGTACTTCAACTAAATCATTTTTAAGTCTTGGGAACACAACTTCAGTTTCTGGATCTCCCATTCTCACATTATATTCAATAACTTTAGGGTCGTCTCCAACTTTAATCAATCCTATAAAAATAAAACCAACATAAGGTAAGTTATCCTTTTTTAGACCTTCTACAGTCGGTTTAACAATACGCTCTTCAATCTTATTTAAAAACTCATCTGTTGCGAAAGGTACTGGCGAAACCGCTCCCATACCTCCGGTATTTAAACCTGTATCTCCTTCGCCTATGCGTTTGTAATCTTTAGCTGTTGGTAAAACTTTATAATTTTCGCCATCAGTTAATACAAAACAACTCAATTCTATACCATCCAAAAACTCCTCAATTACCACTTTTGTACTTGCTGCACCAAATTTAGCATCAACTAGCATGCTTTTTAATTCAGCTTTTGCTTCTTCTAAATCATTTAAAATAACAACACCTTTACCAGCTGCTAAACCATCTGCTTTAAGAACATAAGGCGCATTTAAAGTTTCTAAAAAAGCATAGCCATTTTCAACAGTATCTTTAGTAAAACTTTCATAAGCAGCAGTTGGGATATTATGGCGGTATAAAAACTCTTTGGCAAATTCTTTACTTCCTTCAAGTTCTGCAGCTACTTTTTGTGGCCCAATTACAGACACATGCTTAATAGCATCATCGTTTAGAAAAAAGTCGTGAATACCTTTCACAAGAGGGTCTTCTGGCCCCACAACCACCATATCTATTTTTTGATCTAAAACCAGTTCTTTTATGGCATCAAAGTCAGTAACACTAATATCCACATTGGTTGCAACCTCTGCAGTTCCAGAATTTCCTGGCGCTACAAATAATTGATTGTATTTATCACTTTGTGCTATTTTCCAAGCAAATGTGTGTTCTCTTCCACCAGAACCAAGTATTAAAATATTCATAGTTGTTGTTATTTCCGCAAAAATAAAATTAATGACTCGAATACACGAATATTTTTTATTTACTTTACAAATAATCTGAATTAGTTTGAATTTATTTAATCTTTCCTTAAAATTGAAAGGGTTTCCTATTGAGAAAGCCCAACAAGATTTGGCTGCTATTCAAAATAAAAATATTGAAGATTATAGTAAATATTTGAAAAACAAAAAAAGAGATTATTGATTACCACATAAAACATAATCCATTTTATAAAGAATTTACAAAAGGAAAAGACACTTCAAATTGGGATAACATTCCTGTTATTAAAAAAGTGGATTTACAAATACCTTTAGAAGAACGATTATCTGAGGGGTTTACTATAAAAAACTTGCATTTACACAAAACATCGGGTTCTTCTGGCATGCCATTAATATTTGCGAAAGACAAGTATTGCCATGCCATGACTTGGGCTAATTTTATTAACAGATATGGATGGTATGATATTGATTTAGACACATCTAAACAAGCCCGTTTCTATGGAATACCTTTAAAGGGTTTTGCACATTATAAAGAACGGTTAAAGGATGTATTGGGCAATCGATTTCGATTTTCGGTTTTCGATTTAAGTACAAATGAATTTGAAAAAAACATTAAGATATTTAGAAAAAAGAAGTTCGAATATATAAATGGTTATACAAGCGCTATAGTTCAATTTGCTAAATATTTAGAGGAAAAAGCTATTGTACTCAAAACAATTTGTCCGAGTTTAAAATTGTGTATTGTAACTGCTGAAATGCTTTTTGAAGATGACAAAAAACTTCTGGAAAAGCAATTAGGAATCCCTATTATAAACGAATATGGCTCTGCAGAACTTGGTCTTTTTGCTTTTAATAATTCTAACGGAAAATGGCAAGTAAACAATGAAGATTTATTTATTGAAATTCTTGGTGAAAATGATAAACCTGTCCAAAACGGGAAAGAAGGGCGTATTGTAATTACTTCGCTATATAATTTAGCACACCCATTTATTCGTTACGATATTGGCGATATTGGGTCTTTAGATGAAACCAGTACCATACAAGCACCTATTTTAAAAAACTTAATAGGAAGAACAAGTGATATTGCAATTTTACCAAGCGGAAAAAAAGCTGCAGGCTTAACATTTTACTATGTGACAAAAACAGTTATAGAAGATGATGCTAATGTTAAAGAATTTATTATTGAACAATTAAAGCTAGATACTTTTAGAATTAGTTACACCAGCGAAAATGAATTATCAAAAGAAAAAATAGAGGCCATTAAAAAAGCTGTTGAAACTTATTTAGAATCTGGATTAAAACTACATTTTGAGAGAAAGCAGAAGCTTATCAGAACTAAAAGCGGAAAGTTGAAACAATTTACATCTCTTGTGAAGTAACCGTTTGTTTAGATTTAACGAAAAAGTATTCAAACAAAAAAACACCTAAATAATAAATTGATTTTAAAGTTGAAAAACCTAAACCTTCACGAAACACTAAATAATTATACTTTAAAAGATTGAATTTGTTTGATGAAATAGAATTTTTTCTAACTCTATAAATTGCTAAAGCGTCTTCTATTCCTATAGCAGAAGTATTACTTTTTTTACTGCATTGAGCCATAACAACCAATCTTGGCGCTTGCGTAAATTTGGAGCATATATTTTACCTAAAGCTTTAGCATTATACATTCCAGTTAAATTTCCTATGTAATTGCATTTCAGAAACTTTTTGTAGGTAAGTTTTGGTAATGCTTTTACTCTTTTATTTAGCAGTTTTCCTTCTTCATTCATTAAATCATAACTACTAAAGCTTACATTACAATTATGCTGCAACATAAACCCTATTTGTTTTTCTAATTTATTTGGCTTCCATAAATCGTCAGCATCTAAAAAAGCTATATAATCTCCTGATGCAGCTTTAATACCTCTATTTCTGGTAATTGCTGCGCCTTCATTAATTTTATTTTGAAGTAGCCTGATTTTAGAGTTTTCTTTTGAAAAATTATTAACTATTTGAATTGTTTTATCGGTAGAGGCATCATCTATAATTATTAATTCCCAATTAGCATGGCTTTGATTTAAAACACTTTGAATAGCTTGCGCTATAAAACTTTCAGAATTATACGTAGCAGTTATTATCGAAACTTTATGCGCGTTAATTTGCATTAATAAGCGTTGTTTTCTCCTTTAATAATATTTATTATCGTTTGAAAAATAATTCTTATATCTAAAAGTAAAGACCAATTTTCGATATAGAAATTATCATATTTTATTCTATTAATAATATCACTATCCGATTTAATTTCCCCTCTAAAACCACTTATTTGGGCTAATCCCGTAATACCAGGTTGCACATTGTGCCTAAACATAAAGTTATACTTGTCTATTACTTTTGAGTATTCATCTGTGTAAGATAACATATGAGGTCTTGGACCAACAACACTCATCTCACCAACTAAAACATTAAAAAATTGAGGCAACTCATCTAAACTTGTTTGACGCAAAAACTTTCCTATTTTAGTAACACGATTGTCATTCTCTTGAACATAAGTTCCTTTTACTTCATGGGTTGTTCTTAAGGATCTGTATTTATAACAATAAAATTCTTTATAATTTATCCCATTTCTTTTATGTTTATAGAATAGTGGTCCTTTGGATTCTAGTTTTATTAAAATATACATAATAATAGAGAACCAAGACATTATAAATACAATAACAAATAGTGAAAAAAGGACATCAAAACTTCGTTTGATAAACTTGTTTAATTCATTATTTAAAGATACTTCTTGAAGAGAAAGTACTGGTAAATAACTGTAATAATCCGTTTTTAGTCTTGTGGTTAATATTTTATCTGAATTAGGTATAAATTTAATATTGCTTTTATTTTTCTCAGAATATTGTATAAATTTAGTAACCTCACTTTCGTTTAATTCGTCGATGGCACAATAAATTTCATCAATATCTGAGTGCTCTTCTAAAAACTTGTAGCAATCTTTAACTGTTCCAGAAAATTTATAATCTTCTTCAGCATCACTAAAAATACCTTTTAGATTATAGCCTAACTCTTTTTTTGGTGAATACTTCACTTAGTTCTTTAGCCCCATCAGTACTTCCAATAATTAAAACATTTCGTAAATTACCTTTTAAATAGGTTCTAAAAAACTTTAAAGCATAATAGCTTAAAAACTTCATTAACGCAATAGCCAAGAAAGAATTTGTGAGGTATCTAAATGTTACAAAAGCATCTAAATCTATACTTCTAAAAACACCTATAAAAGCAAATGTTATAACTGAATAAGCAATAAATTGCTTTATTAACAACGAAATTATATTAAAGGGAGACGTGTACCTATAAACGCGATAAAACTTAACTAAATAAGACGATAAAAACCAAAATACTACTGAGTAGATTCCGTAGAGTAGATATTTGTTATTAAGCCATTCGTATGAGAAAAAATAAAGTTCCTCATTATTAAAACTTAACATATAAAAGGAAAATATATTTATGATAAACATATCATAAATCATCAACATAGGTTTTATTACCCAAGAATATCTTCCTCTGGCATATTGCATTAATTAAACCTTATTAAAATCAGAGAAATTTTTATGCTCACTTTTATAAAGTTCCTCTTGAGTTAAATTTTTAAAATAATTAAAAGTAATTGACAACCCTTCTTGTCTATGCACTTTTGGTTCCCAATCTAGTATTTTTTTAGCTAATGTTATATCTGGTTGCCTTTGTAAAGGATCATTGACTGGTAAGTCTTTATAAACCACCTTGTTTTTGGCACCTGTAAGATTTATAATTTCTTCTGCAAAATCTTTAATTGTGATTTCGTGAGGGTTACCAATATTTACTGGATAAACATAATCACTTAATAGCAACCTAAAAATACCTTCTACTTGATCGTCTACATAACAAAAAGAACGTGTTTGTAAGCCGTCTCCAAATATAGTTAAATCCTCCCCTCTTAACGCTTGTCCCATAAATGCTGGAATAACTCTACCATCATTTAATCTCATTCTTGGACCGTAGGTATTAAATATTCTAACAATACGTGTTTCTAATCCATGAAACCTATGGTAAGCCATTGTCATAGATTCTTGAAAACGTTTTGCCTCATCGTATACTCCTCTGGGGCCTATGGTATTTACATTACCATAATAATCTTCAGTTTGTGGGTGCACCAAAGGGTCTCCATAAACTTCAGAAGTTGAAGCAATTAATATACGTGCCTTTTTGGCTAATGCTAAACCTAATAAATTATGTGTACCTAAAGAACCTACTTTTAAGGTTTGAATAGGTATTTTCAAATAATCTATAGGGCTTGCAGGTGATGCAAAATGTAATATATAATCTAGTGTGCCATCTATACTTACAAACTTTGTAACATCATGCTCAATAAACTTAAAATTTGAATTGGATTGTAAAGGTTGAATATTTTTTTTGTTACCAGTTATGAAATTATCCATTCCAATAACAAAGTATCCTTCGTTTAAAAACCTTTCACATAAATGTGAGCCTAAAAAACCTGCAGCTCCAGTAATTAAAATTTTTTTCAAAGTAGTATTGTTATTTTAAACCAACCAAATTATTTATCTTTTTCATTAGTATTTCTAATAATACTTTTTCCCTTGCTTTTAACATTATCAATTTTACGTTGAAATTTAATCTTACGTTTAACATTAGAAAAGCTATAATTATACCTGTAAAAAAATAACCTAGTATTATTACTGTGATTACCAAAACAGCAACTAACCAAAAATTGTATGAGGTACTCCCCAATATTATAAATAAATAAACAAAAATCAAGTTAAAAGCGCCTATTATAAGGCTTGCCTTTTTATGAGATATTTTAAAGTAATCTATTAGAATGTGGTGCGTATGATTTCTGTCTGCCGAGAAAGGGCTTCTTCTGTTGGCCAATCTAATTGTAAAAACCCTTGCCGTATCAAACAATGGTACGATTAAAATACCTATTGCGATTAAGGGTATGTTTTCTATTAAAAACGGTAAGGTTTCAAGCTTAGGAGATGGTAATGCTAAAAACTTAAGCGTTAGAATACTAATAACAAAGCCTACTATTAAAGAGCCTGTATCGCCCATAAAAATTTTTTCCTTGGTGGAGGATAAGTTATACTTTAAAAAAGCTATTAAACAACCATTAAGTGTTAAACTTAACAGAAGGTAAAAATAGTCTTTGGTCATATAAAATATTGTAGAATATATGATTAGGATTACTATACCCACAATAGCTGCAAGCCCGTCTATGCCATCAATTAAATTGTACGCATTAATAATAGTTATCATTATAAAGCCACCTATTAAGTAAGAAGCAAAAACTGGGATATCAAAAACACCAAAAAATCCATGTAATGAATGGATATTAAAAGCATCATTACTTAAAATAAATGAAACAGATAAAAATTGGGCAACTAATTTTGAATATGGTGAAAGCACTACTAAATCGTCCTTTAAACCAATAATAAATAGTACTGTTAGCCCTGGAATAAGAAAAATAGCCTCATCATTCTCACTCCAATTTCTTAGAAAGAATAAGGCAAATATTAATGTATAAAAAAAGCTACACCACCCAAAGTTGGTGTTTTCTTTAAGTGCGAACTCCGAGTGTTCGGATTATCCATAAGGTTTTTATACTCAACTAACCTTATTATTTTCGGTATCGTAAGAAACGTAATAAGATACGATCCGACAAAAAAAGGATTGGATAAAATAAAGGCACAAACAATAAATTTTATGACCAAAAATAACAAATTATAAGGATGCAGTAGTGATTTTTAATAAATATATTAAAACTTAGATACTTAGCCTCTTAACATTAGCTACCTAATATCGTCTAAAATTTGCTTTGTAGTATTTTGTGCAGAAAAACGTGTTCTCAATAAATCATTGGCACTTTTACCAATTTTATTTCTTAAAACGTCGTTATTTAATAGTGATATTGCATTATTTGTTAAAGCTTCATCATCACCATTAACACTAATAAATCCAGCATTTCCAGTTTCAACTATAGATTGAAGATCATTATTAGGGTTTACACTCCCAAGTATTGGCATTTTATTAGCCATATATCCTAAAAGTTTGCCTGGAAAATTATGGCTGGAATGTAGCTTATGCAGACTAAATAATCCAATATCAAACTCAGATAGCATTTTGTTATACTCTTCTTGATTTACAGGTCCAAGGTAACTAACATTTTTAAGCTTATAGTCTAACACAGCCTTTTTTACTAAATCTACCTCATCTCCTATTCCAACAAAAACAAAATGTGCCTTTTCGTAGGGTAGCATATTTTTTGCTAACCTTACCAAATTCATCATATCTTGAGCTTTACCCATGTTTCCTCCATAGAAAAAAACTACTTTATCTTCTATTTTTAACTGAGGCTTGTACTTTGGTTTCGCTTTAACCAAAAAAGGTTTTTCTTTAAAATCGTTGGTCCAGTTGTAAAGCACTTTTAATTTTTTTGACACCTTAATATTGGTAGAAAGTAATTTTAAATTGTTTGGAGATTGAACCGCTATATAGTTTGCTGACTTATAGTTTAAGCGCTCAAAAAATCTAAAATATTTTGTAATTAAAGATTGTTCTTTAAGAATTTTTTGATCAATAGCCCGCTGTGGAAAAAAGTCTCTTAATATCAAATAAGAAGGGCATTCCCATCTTTTTTTGAGCTTAGAAACAAATGGTCCAAAAAATATTGTTGGAGAATAAAAAATTATTAAATCATGCTTGTTATTTTTTAATTTGGAATAAAAACCCAAATACATTCTAACAGATAAAAGACTTTCGTTTAAGGCTCTTTTTAATTTTGACGTGTTTTTAATCTTACCCGAATAAAATCTATAAACAGTAAGGTTTTTTATTGCATCTAGCTCAGGATATTGTTTTTTTGGAATACCGGGTGTTAAAACTGTTACTTGATTACCTTCTTCAATAAATTGTAATGCCAACTCATGCATCATTTTAGCTGCAATCTTTGTAGAATCTGGCACGTAATCATCTACTAAAGCAAAATCTTCATAAACTAAACTGTATAATGCTTATAATTATCCTTATTTTCTCTAATATCAAAAAACATGTCTTTTATCATATCATCATATGATGGTACTACATATTTAACTGCTTTATTTGTATCGATAAAACTTTTGTCAACCGATTTGCCCTCAACAGCTTCAATAGTAATATCAATATCGGCATATTTTGAAAACAGTTTTAACAATTCAAATTTATTAATCGAATTATTATTAGTAACATGGTATAATCCCTTTAAGTTATTGGTAATAGCTATTTCAATAAAACGTGCTAACTCAAATGTAGTAACACCTGACCATATAGCCTTAGTATAACCTTGTATTGAGCCTTTTTGATTGAGAAACCAATGTAATAATCCCTCTCCATTTTCCTTTAGTTCTGGGCCTATAATTGAAGTTCTTAGAGTTAAGTGATCATCATAGGTCACTTCACCCATACCCTTAGTTTTTGCATAATTGTCTTTACCATCTTTCTCATCATCTTCAGTATATTGTCCTTTGTAGCCCGAAAACACGCAGTCTGTGGAAATATGGATTAGTTTTGCTTTAATCTCAGAACCTAGTTTGGCAAGCAAATGTGGTAGATATGCATTGATATAAATGGCATTTTCTATATTATTTACAGATCCTTTAATTAAAATACCTACGCAATTAATAATATAATCTGGTTTAATCTCCCTTATTGTATTATTTAGTTTTTCTTTATTTGTAACATCTAATACTATAGATTCTGGAGACATTTTTGTTCTAAACGTAATGTCTGTTACAATAAACTCATCCTCCTTTTTTTAAAATTTTTATATACTTGATGCCCAAGCATACCTGAAGAGCCTATAATTAATACTTTCTTTTTCATATACCTTTTTTCCAAACAGTTCTATTTATATAATCTGTGTATGACAGTATTATTCTCAATACTTTTTTAGAGACATTGTCAACATCATAATCTTTAACCAACTTTATATTTCTATCTGTTTTGTTATGATGTTGTGTAACAATATTAATACTTTCAAGCACTCGCTCTCCTTCTAATCCAGACATAATTAAAGTGCCTTCATCCATTCCTTCTGGTCTTTCATGTGCTTGACGAATTGTAATTGCTGGTAGGTTTAATATAGATGCTTCCTCAGTAATTGTACCACTATCAGAAATTACACAAAATGCATTTTTTTGTAATTTAATATAGGAAAGAAACCCATAAGGCTTAGAAAAAGTAAGTAATTTGTTATCATTATGATATCCTATTTTTTCTAATTTTTTTCTTGTTCTAGGGTGTGTAGAAATTAAAATTCTTTTGTTATAGTGCTTTGATATTAAATCGAGTGTTTCTAATAAATCATCAAAATTCTTTTGGTAATCTACATTTTCTTCTCTGTGAATACTTACTATAAAATAATCTCCCGTTTTTAAATTTTCATCTTCTAGAACTGTTGATGCATCAATACGCTCCATATTTCGAGATAGCACTTCCAACATTGGAGATCCCGTTTTAATAATTGTTTCAGGGTTGATACCTTCGTTTTCTAAATATTTTCTTGCATGCTCCGATAACGGCATGTTTATATCACTTAGATGATCAACAATTTTTCGATTAATTTCTTCAGGCACTCTTTGATCAAAACATCTATTTCCGGCTTCCATATGGAAAATTGGAATTTGTCTTTTCTTTGCTGAAATTACGGACAAACAACTATTAGTATCTCCATACAACAATAAAGCATCTGGTTTTTCCTTTAGAAACACTTCATCTGATTTAGTGATTACATTTGCTATGGTTGTTACTGCATCTGCACCAGAGGCTTCTAAAAAATAATCAGGTTTTCTTAACCCTAAATCGTTAAAAAAACTTCATTTAATTCGTAGTCATAGTTTTGTCCCGAATGTACTAGAATGTGGTTTGAATGCTTATCTAGCTCCTTTATAACTTCACTAAGTTTAATAATTTCTGGGCGTGTACCCACTAACGTCATTATTTTAATCATGCTATTTTATTTTGTATCCACTTCTAGTTTATTCCAATCTAACCACATACTGTTATCAAATCTATAATTATCGTCTGGGTTTTCATTTAAATAATCTTCACAATAAGAAATTAAACTTGACTCTTTTCTTATGGCTTTAATACCATTTGCATATCCTGGAGGAATATATAATACAGAATTTTGTTGGTCTGCATCTATTTTAAATACTTCTGCTTCTAAATTATTTGAAGGGGTGGACCAATTATCAATTTTCACACATGCTACCCAAAATGCGCCAGAAGTAACATAAAAATATCTTGGTTGGTATTTGTGCCCCTGCCAAGCTCTGACAATATCTGTATTTGGGTGAGTTATTGCGTAGAAACGTTTTATTTTTTCTAAAGAAAAGTCGTTTATATATGAAAGAGAACCTCTTTCATCAACATGCTTACCGCCATGAATAAAAAATGGAGTTTTACTATTTTCTATAGTCATCTAATTCAGGTAAATAAGAAAGTGCAAGTATTTTATCCTTAACTTCTGCTACGGTTAATCTATCTGTATTGTGAGAATGGTATTCATCATTCTTAGATAACCTTGCTTTGTTTCCTTCTTCAAAATACTTGTCATAATTTAAATCACGGTTATCTGCAGGTACTCTATAGTAGCCTTCAAGATCTACTGCTTTAGCATATTCCTCTTTAGTTAGTAGGGTTTCATACAATTTTTCACCGTGCCTTGTACCTATAATTTTAATGGGCTTATGCGCTCCACTTATTTCTTGTATGGCTTTTGCTACATCTTCAATGGTACTTGCCGGAGATTTTTGCACAAACAAATCGCCTTGTTTTCCATTTTTAAAAGCATATAACACTAAATCTACAGCTTCATCAAGTGACATCATAAAACGTGTCATTTCAGGATCCGTAATAGTTAATGATTCTCCATTTTTAATTTGATTGAAAAATAGTGGTATTACCGATCCCCTAGATGCCATTACATTTCCGTATCTAGTAATACAAATCACAGGCCCTCCTTCTGGTATATTTCTAGATTCAGCAACTGCTACTTTTTCCATTAATGCTTTAGAAATACCCATTGCATTAATTGGATAAGCAGCTTTATCTGTGCTTAAACACACCACTCTTTTTACATTATTATTTATTGCAGCTTTTATAACATTTGCAGTTCCTATAACATTTGTTTTTGTTGCCTCTAGCGGAAAAAATTCGCAAGAAGGAACTTGTTTTAGTGCAGCGGCATGAAACACATAATCGATACCTACCATTGCAGCATTAATACTATCAAAATCTCTTACATTACCAATATAGAACTTTATTTTCTCGTTCTTATATTGAGTTCTCATGTCGTGTTGTTTTTTTTCATCTCTTGAAAAAATTCTGATTTCTTCAATATCTGAATCTACAAAACCTTTTAAAACTGCATTTCCAAAAGAACCAGTTCCGCCTGTAATTAATAGCTTTTTATTCTTAAACATTTACTTAATAATTTTTTTTGTTTCTCGTTTTTAAAAACGGGCATTAAACATGTAAATACTGCTACAAGAATTATCCCAGTCTGTCTATCTAATATAACTTCTGTAATGTAGTTTATTAAAAATATGGTATATATCCCAAAAATAAAAATAGAAGTTTTTTCAAACTTATATAGCATCCCTACAAAAAACATTAAAAATAATAATAAACCTATTATTCCTATTTCCACCCACATTTCAAGAAATTGATTATGGGAATTATAAGACCGGTTATACATTGTAAAAAGCGTATATTCTTTCTCTAAATTTCTTTTTCTTATAGTTTCTTTAGAGGTTCCAAATCCATAACCTAAAATAGGTTTCTTTTTTATGACTTCTAAGGATGCTTCCCATAATTTTATTCGAGACCCTGTACTATTGGCATTGTATACCTGTTTAACATCAAAAGGTTGTTTATAACCATCATAAATATTTTGAAATCTTTCAACTAAAATATTTTTGAATAGAAAACCAAAAGCAAATATAGTAACTAAAAAAAGTAAAAACATTTTTTTTGTTATATACTTATAATTATCAACTAAAAACAATATAATTAAAACAAATAGAGTGATTAATCCTGTTTTCGACTCAGAAAATACTACGCCTAAAACTAAAACCAATAAAACCACAATATATAATATATTGGTTTTATTAAACTTTAAATGCGTTCTGTTAGTAATTGCTTTTAAAACATACCAAATAGATATACACAAGTACATTGCATAATAACTTCTATGCATAAAAAGGCTGTGAACTTGACCAAACCCGTCTTTTACTGCAAATTCTGCTGAGAAATCTATACCATCTACTGGTGGTACATTAAACATGACTTTGTAAAATGTACCCGATAAACAAACTAAAGCTACAATAGTACAACTTAGCACAAAAAATCTTAAAAGATATTTTAAGTGCGAGCTATTTAATCTTATAAGGGGTATTATAATAGGGAATACTATTAATGATAATTTGTGCTCTAAATCTTTAAGTGTTACATTTAAATGCTCAGTCCATAAAGTACTTGTAATCGCCCAAACATATAAGGCCAACAAAGGAAGTGTGAAAGGAATAGACGCTATAAATTTATTTTTCCATTGCCCTCTTTCTCCAAAAATTAATGCTACTATTGTTATAAATATTATTAAAGGGGGAATAATTTTAGCATTAAAAGGCAGCAAAACAAACAAGAACAAGAGCAAGTAAAACGGAGATTCGCTTAATTTTAACTTCTGCATTACTATTTTATTTAATTATTTCTAAAAGAAACTCGAACGTTTTTTTACTTGTTTTTTCCCAAGAATATTTTTTTATTTCTTTTAAATTCTTTGTTGCATTATTCGCTCTATCCTCATGACTTAATATCATTTTCTTTATTGCATTTTTTATAGAGTTGATATCATAAGAATTAAAATAAGTACCGTTTTCTTTTAAAAATTCTGGCATTGGCTGTTTGTCACTACAAGAAATAGGATTACCTGATGCCATTGCTTCCAATAAAATATTTGGCATATTTTCGCAAGTTGATGCATATACAATCCCATCTGTTTCTTTATAATAGTTTTCAATTTTAGAATAAGGAATGTGCCCAAGATAATTAATAAATTCTTTTTTAGGATCTACTTCTTCAATAGTATTAAATAATTTTTCTCCAGCCTGTACAGAAATAATTCCACCTATTAAGTTTAATTCTACAGGATATCCTTCATTTCTCAGCATCAATATTGCTTTAATAACATTCCATTGATGCTTATATACATGTACAGTAGAAACATATAATATTTTATAAGGCACATCAAATGTGTATTCTGAAATTGATTTTTGTGGTTTTAACTGTCCTTTAAACTTTGTAGATAAACCATGATTAATTTTAATGGTCTTTTTAGACTGTAAATTAATTTTATCTTTAATATACGTACTGGCATAATCAGAAATAAAAATAACCCCATGTGCATTTTTAAAACACCTCTGTTGTTTTTTAAAATTCATCCAAAACCTAATAATTTCTTTTGGGGATTTAATTTCTTTCCAAATTTTTCTTTCGTAAAGCAACATATTTCTTGACATACCAACAACAGGCCTAAATTTACCAATATAATCTCCAGTAAGAGATAGTAGTACATCTATATTGCTTTTTTTTATGTGCTTATCATAACTAAATATTTGAAAAACTAGTCGTTTCAAAATACTTCCATTTAGGGCATTAAACGTAACCTTATCCAAAATTTCAAGTTTTGGTAATTGCTCTAATGTTTTTGTGGAACCAAAAATAATTATTTTGGCAATTTTGTGTTCAAAAAAAATAGAATCATAGGATTCTAAAAT
Source organism: Jejuia sp. G7-7 (assembly GCF_055808955.1). Taxonomy (NCBI): domain Bacteria; kingdom Pseudomonadati; phylum Bacteroidota; class Flavobacteriia; order Flavobacteriales; family Flavobacteriaceae; genus Jejuia; species Jejuia sp. G7-7. The sequence continues at coordinate 929,047 of NZ_JBVVSZ010000002.1, read as the reverse complement.
TTCTTTTAAATGAGTAATACCACCACCACCACCAATATTTGATGCGTCTATTCCAATAGCAATTGGTCTTTTATTGTTCATTTGGATATTAAGCTTTAAATTCAGAAATTAAAATTTCAGAAATTCGTTTTAAAGACAAATCATTTCTTAAATTTATTGATGTTTTCATTAGTTTTTCTCTAAGCTTCTCAGACTCAATTAACATCAATAACTTTTCCTTATACAATTCAATTTTATTTTGTTCTATTAGAAACCCATTTTCTCCATCAATTATAACATCTCTAGGTCCTGCATTACAATCAAAACTAATACAAGGCAAGGGAAATGCCATAGCTTCGCACAATGCATTCGGAAAACCTTCTGAAATAGAACTAAATGCAAAAATTTTAGATTGAGACATATACATACCTAATTCTCTTTTTGCCCCCAATAATTTGATATTGTTCTCTTGATTTCTGCTTTTTATTTCATTCTCTAATTTAGCTTTTAGTGGTCCATCACCAATTATATGCAAACGCCAATCCTTAACATTAATTTCATCAAAAATCTTAATTAATGTTAGCTGGTCTTTTTCTGGAACTAATCGACCTACATTTAAAATAATATTTTGCTTTATCGTTTCTACTTGAGAAATAATCTTAATGGGGTTAGGCATTAATATAATATTATTATGCCCTATTTTTTCTTTTATAATTTCTTTTGCCAAAGATGTTTGGACAATAATACCTTTTGCAAATGGATACAGTAGTTTTTGTAATAACTCTAAAGTATAAGGTAGCTTTTTTAATGGATTACTTCTATTGGACACAAACACATCAATATTCAATCCTAAAGCGCTTAATAACACAAAAGAATTGTATCCTTCCCCAAAACTTAAAATATTGTCTGTCTTGAGAATTCTATAATTCTTTCTTAAATAAAATAGTAGCCTTATTTTATATATCAGTTTAGAAAAGTGATTTTTTTATACCCAAAATTCGGCATTGATATAGAATTAACATTTTTATCAATTTCATAGAATGGCTTATGCTTAACTAAAAAAATTATATCAACCCTTATATCACTATTAGCCCAGTAATTAGCAAGTTCGCTCATTACTCTTTCCATACCACCAGATAAAAACGTAGGAATTATTAAGGTAATTTTCATTTTAGTTAGTTAAATCAAATTTGCTATTTATAACTCATTTTAATTACCATAAAAACACTAGCTCAACCTCTTTTAGTAGCATACCTATAAGGGTTAAAAAGTTTTTATTAAAAAGACTCTCCATCAAATAATCTCTATACACCATTATGTTAATAACAAAGCTTGGTATTAAAAATATAAAAAATGCTACTATTATTGATTTATTGTATTTATACTGAAACTCATAAAACAAAAGATAAATAAACATAATCTCAACTAAATATCCTATTCGCATATGTATATCGGGAGCAACACTAAAAATATTTAAAAAAGCCATTAGTAGAACAACTAAAAATCTATAATCTGATTTTCTCTTGTAAGTCAATAATAAATATATATGGGCAAAATAAATCCATGATTTCCTTATAACGTATGAAATCAAAGCTGCAACTGATTCTTGATTTCCTTTTTCGATAAGGTCTAAACCCAACAAATACCATTCTGTTTTTCTTTGCATTGTTTCAGAAAGAGGAAAAACATTTAAGATATCGTATAAGTATTGTTTTGTAAGGAATATGAAAACAAAAGAAATTAAATATGTTATTAATACTGTTTTATGTTTTATGTTTCTAAAAACACTTAAAACATAAACCGGGAAAAATAGTAAAACTCCAAAATGGGTAAAAGATGCAATTAATAAAATCAAAAAACCTTTCCATTTTTTATCATCAAAAAGACCAATATAGAAACCATATATGGTTATAGATACTGCTAATAAATTTCTAATCCCAGAATATAAACCTAATAATTCTATAGAAATAAAAACACTTATTACACCTAAAAAATAATACTTGTTCGGTAAGTTTTGCTTTTCAGCAAATTTATTATAAACCGCATATATCAAACGAAGCGTTATGAAAGTACAAATAGCAAAAAAAACTGACCAGAAATTCCTAATTTGGCAAAAATATAGATCCCAAGATAAACCATGAAATCTGGTCTAACTTCCATTTCTATCAAAAACCCATCAAAGTTAAGATCCTTTACATCTTTATAAAATCTATAAAACTGGTATAAATCTTTAGTGTCAGACGGTACCAGTTGATATGTTATCAAGGAGGCAAAGAGAATTAATAATATTAAACTGAAGTTGTTTTTTTTATAAACCCCTAAAAAAATTGTGGGTAAAGCAAAAAGCGGGCTTATTAAAAATAGGCCAAGATTAAATAGGTTGATTGTCTTAAATTTGTACCCTATATTATTATTTTTCATTTCTTTTTTCAAAAAAATAGTATTCTAAATCCATATCTAACTTTGCTTTTTTGTCAATTCATTGCATTCTATATTGCTCTCTACAAATCAAAATCTCTAAACTTGTCAAAGATAAAATTTTATTAAACCAGCTAAAGAATACATTTTATAATGTTATGTTTATTAAGTTTTCATGTTTATTAATTTTGTAGTTTATTATCAAATGGTTAGCTAAACTAGAAATTAATGTAGCAAGAGCATATATAAAAATAACTGAATCAAATTCGAGTTCAGTTTTAATTGCAAAAATTATTGATCCTATTTTAAAAATTAAAGAAGCTATAGTATAGAAAAGTGTATATTTCTGGAAAGGGTATACTTTAGAACAAATTGATGACGGTATAGATATAAAATACCAAACAAATATGGGTATTAATATTCTAGTTAATTCACCACTTTCCTTCCACGAACTGCCAAATATAAAAGTTACAATAGTTGGCAAAAGAATGTATATTCCAATAGATATTATTATCCCACCTATACTAAGGTAGGAAAATATTTTGTTGTACAAACTTTTTATACTTTCACTATTATTTATCTTTTCAGCAAATCTGGAAAGCAAGACCGGCCTTATCGATGATGATATTAAACCTGCAGGTTGTATAATTATACTAGCAGCTATAGAATAAATGGCTATTTTATCTAATGGAAAATACTCATTAAATATCAAAATAGGTAAACCTGAAGAAAGGGCAAATATTAGATTAGACCAACAAAAATATTTTGGATAAGCCTTATATTTCTTTAAATTTTTATATAATTCTTGCCTTTTTTGATTATCAAATAAACCCCTTTTTATATACTTGTCTTTATAAAAAAGGTATAAAACAGTTACTATTGCAGCCAAAATATAACCAAATAACAATCCATCTATTCCGATGATGTAGAACAAGGTCACTTGGAATAAAATGAGAAATAAGTTTCTCACTATTTTAGACTTACTCAATTGTCCGTAAAGATTATATCGTATTTTAAAATAGCTTAAACAATTAACACCCACTTGGAAAAACGTTCCTAAAGCAATAAAAAGTGAGATTTCAGTATATTCGTAAAAAAAGTTAAATGGTAGATTTAATATTAAAAAAATAAACGAAAATATAAATGCAAAAAAAAGTGAGATTTTTAATAAAGCGCTAGCATCCTTTTCTTTTTTTGGTAATACGATTGTATTGTCATAAGCTAACGTGACAAATGACGTAGTTATGCCTATTGATGATATAAAAAGCGCATATATCCCTATCTCCTCCTTACTGTAAATACGAGTAATTACAGGCATTCCTAATAACATAATAATTTGAGCAATAAAAGTGCCAGAAGACACTTTTAAAACATTCTTAAAAAACGGGCTGTTTAGAATGGCCTTTTGAAACATTTATGATTTAATCAAGTTTTATAAAATTCTTTCCCGTAATACTTTGCAAAATATAACGATTCATCACGTAATAAATGAGTTGCATCATTAAGTTACTTTTAGTTGATATAGTCTTACTCAAAGCAAAATAGTTGATTTAGGTCTAGTCGCAAAAGTAATATAATTGTTTGCCTTGACAAGATTTATTTTAGATAGTAATTTGTTTTCCTTTAAAATAGATTCAGCAAAACTGTACCATGTCATTATTTCTTTATCACAAAAATGATGTATCCCAAAATTGGTGCTTTCTGTTTTTATAATCTTAAAAATATATTGTGCTAATGATTCTGTATGTGTTGGACAGCCTGTTTGTGCATCAGTTATATAGAGTGTTTGCTCCGTTTGAGCTTTTTGTAGAATTGTTCGGTAAAAATTTTTACCAAATTTTTTACTGTATAACCAAGATGTCCTTATTATAAAATAATTAGGGTTTACCTCATTAATATACTGTTCTCCCAATAATTTAGATGTTCCGTATTCGTTAATAGGATTTGGCTTATCATGCACATGATATACTCCTTTTTTTCCATCAAACACATAATCTGTTGATATGTGTAATAATATAGTGCGATGGTTTTTACAAACTTCAGCTAAATTCTTTACCCCTTCGGCATTAATCTGGTATGCAATTTCAGGTGTTTTTTCAGCTTGTTCTACATTTGTATAAGCTGCACAATTAATACAGTAGTTAAATGATTGTTTGGAGAATAGATCATTTAAATCCTCTTTATTCGTTATATCAAGTTCTAATTTAGATAAAAAAGTAAAATCAATATCATCGGAGTTAACCTTGAATAATTCTTCAATAGTTTTCCCTAATTGACCATTTGCACCTGTAACTAATACTTTAATTTTCATTTACTACTGATTGAAAATTTGGAAGTATCATGTCCTTGTCAGAAAGAATCATTTTTTCTAAAGGAAATTCCCAGTCTATGTTCAAAACATCATCATTAAAAATAATACCTCCTTCAGATGCTTTATTATAATAATTATCACATTTATACGATAGTATCGTTTGGTCTTCTAAAGTCAAAAATCCATGGGCGAAACCTCTTGGCACATATATTTGCTTGTTTTCTACAGCATCTAAAACAACTTTAATATGTTTACCAAAGGTGATAGAGTGAGGTCTTAAATCTACACATACATCTAGAACTTTACCTTTTATAACTCGAATTAATTTTGCTTGAGCATGACTACCTTTTTGATAGTGAAGCCCTCTTAATACGCCTGTAGCAGATGTTGATTGGTTATCTTGTACAAAATTAGTTGTTATACCAGTATTATTTTGAAATACTTCGGTATTGAACGTCTCAAAAAAACTTCCTCTATTATCGCTAAACACCTTAGGAGTGATGATAAAACATCCTTTTAAGCTTGTATTTTCAATTTTCATAAACTATTGTAACTGTTGTAAATATTGACCGTAACCACTTTTTAATAATGGTTTGGCAAGCTCTGTAAGTTGAGTTTTGTTTATGTAACCCATTTTATATGCAGTTTCTTCAATACTGCCAATTTTTAAACCTTGTCGTTCTTCAATTACCTGAACAAATTGTGATGCTTGCATTAAAGAATTAAATGTACCTGTGTCTAACCAAGCAATACCTTTATCTAGAACTTCTACGCTTAAAAGCCCTTTGTTTAAATAAGCTTTGTTTACATCTGTAATTTCTAACTCACCTCTGGCACTTGGTTTCAAATCTTTAACAATATCTAAAACCTCATTATCATAAAAATAAATACCTGGAACAACATAATTGGATTTAGGTTTTTCAGGCTTTTCTTCTATAGAAATTGCCTTGTTGTTTTTATCAAATTCAACCACACCATAGCGTTGGGGGTCATGAACGTGATACGCAAAAATAGTTCCGCCTTTTGGGTTATTACAGGATGCTAATATTTTTGACAAACCAGAACCATAAAAAATATTGTCTCCTAAAACTAAAGCTACATTGTCTTTTCCTATAAATTTCTTTCCAATAATAAATGCTTCAGCAAGTCCATTTGGGTTATCTTGAACAGCATATTTAAAGCTACAGCCATATTTTCTTCCGTCGCCTAATAATTCTTGAAAAACTGGTAAATCTTTTGGGGTAGAAATGATAAGTATTTCATTAATTCCGGCCGACATTAAGGTAGAAAGTGGATAATATATCATTGGTTTATCGTAAATTGGCATCAATTGTTTACTTACCACTTTAGTAAGTGGATGTAAACGTGTTCCTGAACCGCCAGCCAAAATTATACCTTTCATTCCTTAGTTATATTGTTTTTTGTAATACGATAAATACACCTTGTTTATAACATTTTTTAGCCATTTTCCGTTATTTAAATACCAATCAATGGTTGCATCTAAACCTTCTTCAAAGGTAACGGACGGTTTCCAATCTAGATCATCTTTAATCTTAGAAGCATCTATAGCGTATCTTAAATCATGTCCAGGTCTATCTTTCACGTAAGTTATTAAACTTTCTGAAGTGCCTTTTTTCAAATGTAACTTGTCATCCATTTTAGAACATAGCAACTTAACCAAATCTATGTTTTTCCACTCATTCCAACCACCAATATTGTAAGTTTCTCCTATTTTTCCTTTGTGTAAAACTACATCTATGGCTTTTGCATGATCTATTACAAACAACCAATCTCTAGTGTAGTTGCCATCGCCATAAACAGGTAATGGTTGCTTTTCTAAAATATTATTAATGAATAATGGAATTAATTTTTCTGGAAATTGATTTGGCCCGTAATTATTTGAGCAATTACTAATTATATATGGAATACCATAAGTTTCACCATAAGCTCTAACAAAATGATCTGAGCTTGCTTTAGAAGCTGAATATGGGGAATTAGGAGCATAGGCAGTTGTTTCAGTAAATAACCCTGTTTCTCCAAGCGTTCCGTATACCTCATCAGTACTTATATGATAGAAAATCTTATTTTTCAACCTATTTCCATCGCAAGATTTAAACGCGTTCAAAAGGTTTAAAGTTCCTATTACATTTGTTTTTACAAATGCTAAAGGGTCCTTAATAGAGCGGTCAACATGAGATTCTGCAGCTAAATGTATCACTATATCAAAGTCGTATTTCAAAAAAAGACTAGAAATAAATTCTTCATCATTGATATCTCCCTTAATAAACGTATAATTTAAATAGGGTTCAACATCCTCAAGGTTTTCAAGATTTCCAGCATAAGTAAGTGCATCTAGGTTATAAATGTTATAATCTGGATATTTTAAGACAAATAATCTAATAACATGAGAGCCTATAAAGCCAGCTCCACCGGTTATTAATACATTTTTCTTAAGCCTCATAGTTTTTTACAAAAGTGATCATTTTTTTGGATGAATAAACCATCACTAGTAATAAGATTGTTAAAAATGGAAAAATAAACATATACCTTTCCCATATTTCCTTATCTACTGAACCTACATCTTGAAAACTTGATAAAGTATCAAAAAATACATCTTCCTCTACCTTCTGAGAATCTAATGCTGTTAATGCTTTTCTAAGTTCTAACTCTCTATCCAATAATTCGAATTCCTTAGTTTTAACACGTTCTTGTACTAAAGACATGCCGTCTTTTAGTGTTATAGTACCCTTATTGTTGGAATTTGACTCATTTTTAAGAACATCTATATAAACTTTTTGTAATGAATCTACCTGATTTAGGGATTGTATAATACGTTCTCTATCTATTGCAATTAAAGAATCTCGTTTTTGCATTTTCTTTCTAGAGAATGTATTTTCGAAAGTACCTCGTAATCCATCTTCTAAAGACCTGAAAATATCTTTTTTATAAGACTTCACCGTAATTTGATATAACGTTCCAGAATATATACTCCGGTTTTCAATAAATTCACTAAAATAAATACTTTGAGCCCTAGTACTATCAACCTGTTTGATAAAATCCTCATATTCCAAAATCCTATCATTTTCAGTTTCTGGTCCAGGGTTAATATCAAATTTTATGATTTGTTTAGCATCATCTTCTTGAATTTCGAAAAGAGTACTTAGTTGAGAATAATCTTTATCACCTATTAAAGCGTTGTAATAATTAATATTGGTAACTAATTGAAATTTAGAATCAAAATAAGGCTTTACAAGCATATTAGATGTATACTTAGTAGGTTGGCCTTTTTCAACAACATAGCCTAATACCCCTGCAATGACCATTGCAATTAAAAGGATTTTAAAATTCGCTATAATGGCCTTTAAAATAAAAATAAAAGCAGAAAAAATTGATTTTAAAATTGACTTAATAAAATGGAAAAGTCTATCAAAAGCATTGCCAATTAATTTGAACAATTGTCCTAAATCTACTTCCTCAGATTGTTGTGGTTGTTGAGGTAAATCCTTACTCATAATAAAATTTATTAATTAAATATTTGTTCTAATATAGTTCGTGTTATTACATATGTTGGTCTTACACCTGAAGCCCCAAGACCTCCTGACGCAAGTGTGCTACCCGTTTTTAATGGATTATCACTAGCGTAATAAGCATATCTTACTTTTACATCGGATTTAATATTACCGCGCACCTTTGATGCTGCTTGAATAGCTTTTTGATAATGAGCACCTTCCATTTCTAATCCTATAACATTCCACGTGGAATTGTAAAAGAATTTTAAAATATCTTTATTTTGAAGTGATGTGCCTAGTACTGTTATCATTGTTCCTTCATATATTGAAACACCTTTGCATTCCAAATCTTCTTTTTTTAGCTCATTTTTAAAAGGATAATTATCGGCTGTTCCTTCAAAAATATGTGCTGACGGAATCATAATATCTCCTTTATCTCCTTCTAATATTCCTGCTTTTCCCATTATTGAAATTGATTCAACATCTAAATGAATGTTTTTATCATTGTTTTTAAAAGGTTTCAATAATTCATCAATCGTTTCATAGGCTTGCTCTCCAAAAGCATAATCCATGACCAATATAATAGGTTTTTTCGATTTTAAGACAGTTTCATTAATTTTTATATCCAGTTTAGAAGTGTCAATTTTTCCAGCATCAAATATTTGTACATCAATATTAGCTCCAGAAGTATCTTTGATATAAATCATCCCTTCTTGTAACGCTAGTTTGTGCACTTTATTTCTTAAGTCCTTATTTAAATTATTACCAAGTGTTTTATAGAGTTCAAAAACATCTTGCTTAGCTGCTAATTCTTTTAAAGCACTTGGTGCAAAAAGTGTATTCATTACACTATGCATATTAGCACTAATAACATGAATTGGTCTATCTAAAAGGTTTTCTTTATGCAGGGTTTTCTTAATAGTATCTGCCCAAATTTCTCCGTGTATATGATGTCCAATTTCTTCTCGTAATACTGGGCTAAAAGTAACTGCACGTTTATTAAGCGATATTTGCTCCTCAATAGCCAATTTCCCCAGCCAATATATAATGTGCAATAAACGCTCTGGCTGTGTTGGAATTGCAAAATTATTATATATTGAAGTAATTTCGTTAAACGTTCTTCCTAAAATATTGGCAGCGTGAGATATTGCTACTTCACGTTCCCTTTGTGTTAGTTTTTTGGTTGCGTTTATAGTTTTCTCAAGTTTAACCCAGTCTCTTGATGTAGAACCTTTTTCATCAACAAGTACACGTTTGCTTATTTTGTGTGATTCTATAAAAAGAAACGTAAGATGAGTTAGAATATCATAAATTTCAGAGCGCCCTCGGGTAATTTCTATATTCATCTGCTCCTCATCTATTCTATAACAGTTTCGGCGACGTTTTTTTGGAATAATCGGCTTAAAATGAGATTTAGAATACCCTTCATCACTAGTTAAATTGATAACTGAGCATTCTTCAATACCTTGTGGTAATCTGTTAATAACATAAAGTAAACCTTCTAATTCTGCTTTTTCTTCTGCAATAGAGCCATAAATTTCAGGGCGTAATAACAGTAAAGATTGTCTTAATGTTTCTCCAGAAACACCCATTGGCTTATAAAACCCACGATTGAATAAGTGACGCATAGTGATATACATCCTCTCAATGGCATTAGAGCTTTCTTGAGCTCGTGTTCTTTCGTAGCGTTTAGTGTGTTTCATACTATTTAAGGCGCTGCAAATGTACTATTATTTTTTTGCAACCAAGTAAGAAATTGCATCGGCTATTTTTCTGTCGTTTGATAGTCTAGGAATTTTATTTTGTCCGCCTAATTTTCCAACAGATTTCATATAATTTTGAAAACCATCTTTTTCAACCTTAGTGATTTTTAGGGGCTGTAGTACTTTACCAGTAATTAAATCGAAGTAGTAACTGTTTTGTTGCTGCAAAGATTGGTCTAATTTTTCTTGTAAAACAGCTAAATCCTTTGGTTCGTTTTCAAATTCTATAAACCACTCATGATACGGTAAACCTTCACTTGGGTTAATTTGAGGCGCTACTGTAAACTCTGATACTCGAATATTAGTGCCTTTAGTAGCATCTTCCATGGCTTTTTCCACTTCTTTACCAATAACATGTTCTCCAAAAGCAGAAATAAAGTGTTTTATACGGCCTGAAACAATAACTCTGTAAGGCTTAGTTGAAGTAAATTCTACTGTATCTCCTAAGTTATATGCCCAAAGCCCTGCATTGGTGGAAATAATCATGACGTAGTTGACAGCAACTTCAACGTCTTTAATAGTAATCCGTTTAGGGTTTTCATTGAAAAACTCGTCAGCTTTTATAAACTCATAAAAAATACCTGAATTTAACTGAAGCAGCATTCCTCGCTCTCCTTGTTTGTCTTGAAACGCAAAAAAACCTTCACTAGCAGGATATAGTTCTATACTATCCACTTTCCGACCAATTAAGTTTTCAAACTTAGCGCGATATGGTTCGTAATTTACTCCTCCAAAAATAAATAGATTGAAATTCTTAAATATATCTCCTACTTTTTTCCCTGTTTTTAATTGTAGCTTTTCAAAATACATTTGCACCCAAGATGGTATCCCAGAAATCATTGTCATATTCTCAGGTAATGTTTCTTCAACTATCGCGTCAACTTTGGTTTCCCAATCTTCAATACAATTAGTTTCCCAAGAAGGCATTCTATTTTTTTGAAGATATTTAGGAACATAATGTGCTACAATACCAGATAATCTTCCTAGATTAATTCCATTTTGTTCGTTTAAAATTGGACTGCCCTGCAGAAAAATCATTTTTCCATCCACAAAATCTACATTACCTGTTTCATTTATGTACATCAAAATTGCATTTCGAGCCGCATCAACATGACTTGGCATGCTTTCCTTAGTGATTGGGATATATTTAGAACCTGAAGTAGTACCAGAAGTTTTAGCAAAATATATTGGCTTACCTTTCCATAAAATATGTTCTTCCCCTGCAACTACTCTTTCAATATAAGGTTTTAAGGCTTCATAATCTCTTACAGGAACATGCTTCACAAAATCTTTGTGAGATTTAATTTTATCAAAATTATGATCTTTGCCAAATTGCGTTTTGGAAGCCTTTTTTATTAAAGTTTGAAACACCTTCTCTTGAGTTTCTATTGGATTATTAGCCCACTTTTGAGTTTTTTTATAAACTCGTTTTGCAAAGGGTTTTGCTAATGCCGCTTTTATTGAAATCATTTATTCGAAATCTATAAAATTTGTTGGATTAATTGGGTAGCCATCACTCCATAATTCAAAATGCAAATGAGGACCAGTAGATAATTCTCCGGTATTACCTGAAGTTGCTATAACCTCTCCAGCTTTAACTAAATCACCTTGAGATTTTGTTAAGGAGGCATTGTGTTTGTAAACCGAAATTAATCCGTAACTGTGTTCTAAAATGATTACGTGCCCAGTTCCTGCTGTCCATTCAGAAAAAATAACAATACCATCGGCTGTAGCTTTAATAGGCGTATCTTTTGCAACAACAATATCAACAGCATAATGCTTTTCTTTAATATTGTAAGGCTCACTAATAGTACCGTTAACTGGTGGAAACAACACAAAATTCGTAACCGAAGTTGCAGACTCAAAAAGATTGTATTTATCTTCTTTATCAACTTTTGCACGAAGCAATGAGTCTTCTCTAGTTGGATTTAAATCAACTTCACTTATTTCTAGTTTTGTGGCTTCAACAATAGAATCTTTATTCAGGTTTTCCAGACCAGCATCGCCTCTTAATACTTTTTTGATAGAATTAAAATAACTCTCGTTCATTGCCAAAACCTGTTGTAACGAATCTGTTTTAAAACTTAATTCTGTGGCCTGTTTTTTTAATGCTGTTGAAGAATAACCAGGAATATATTCTTTTAAAGGAGAATAAGCAATCAATAGAATAGTAAGGCAAACCAAAATAATACTAGATAACGTAACCACTACAAAAACGTTTAATCTTGTCAATTTTAAAGAGAGACGTTCTTCAAAAGTATTTTCGTTCAATATTACTAAACGGTACTTATCCAGTAATCTTCTTTTAATCTTTTGTGGCTTTTTTTTACTCATAATTGAAAACAAAATTAAATAAAATTATCTCAAGGTATTGGATTTATCTTCACTAAACATATACTAATAGTGTTAAAAACGGTTTTATTAAACTTTAATTATTTAACTTTGTACTTTAAAAATACATTATTATGAGTTTATATATGTTACCATTGGCAATAGGCCCCATGCAAATAACTTTAATAGTTGTAGTTGTACTATTAATTTTTGGTGGCAAAAAAATACCTGAATTAATGCGCGGACTTGGAAGCGGTATTAAAGAGTTTAAAGATGCCAGTAAAGAAGATGACGAACCAACAAAAGATAAAGCTGAATAGTTTACAATCTTTATAAAAAATAAAAACCAACATGCAACATGTTGGTTTTTTTATGCCTTAATATTTTTTTACTTATCTATTTTTATTGATTTAATAATAGCTTCTAAATCAAACATATAATCTCGCTTTTCTACAGATGGTGCAAATGTAAACCCCTCAGCGATAATCCATCTTTTGTTTATTTTATCTTCAATAGCATAATTAATATATGGCCCTGCCATAACAGCACCATGTACTTTCCACATGCCTTTAGTTTCTAAAGTTGGCTTGTTATCTAAAATGGTTTCAGTATGAAAAGGTGTGTACATGTTTTCAGTAATCATATAACTACCTTCAAGAGGACCTTCAATATATTTTTTTCCTATTGAATCTCTTATTTTAATAATTTGTTCTACCAAACTACTGTCTTTATTTATCGCCGAATATGGTAATTCGTATAATAATACATTGGTATAACCAGTTCTAATATCTTGTTTTATCCAGTAAAATTTATCTTCTTCTTTAGCAGTCGTTTTTCCAATTCTATATGCGGTAGGAAACTCAATGGTTAATCCTAAGTTTTTTTGTATAACATCGGCTTTGTATAATGACTTTCTAATCATAGATTGTCGATATTCTAATTCAATATTCCTAAATGTTTCAATAATTTTAGGTGCATTTTCTTTTAGAAGATCTATAATTTCCTTTTTAGTTTTCCCTGAAATTAAGATTACTTTTTGTGGTTTCGCATAAACATTATCTTTAAAAAGAATACCAGCAGGTTTACCTAATTCTATCTTTAAAACAGTTCTTGTTCTTGTTATAAAATCTGTAAATACTTGTGGTGGAATTTGATTAATATTGAATGTCGGCTCATCCTGAGGTAGCCCGTATACAGGTGTCGCCAGAACATCTCGTATGGCTTCTCCAAGAAAACCCTTCCAAGTTTCGTTATCTACAACCACAGATACATCATTCAATTTTCCTTGCGAATCAAACAGTATTCTTTCGTTTTTAGATTTTCCATCTTTACATGATACTATTAGTAGTGTGATTAATAAAACACTTAATATTTTTTTCATCTGAATAGTTATTATTTTTTTGAAGTTATCCTTTGGAAATTTTAAGTTTCATTCCAGGTTTTAATTTACTACCACTAATACCGTTCCATTCTTTAATATTTTGAATAGAAACTCCAGAAAACTTTTGCGAAATACTCCAAAGTGAATCGCCATTCTTTACTGTGTAAATAGTTACATCACCAGAAATTGGTTTAGGTTTTATTTTCGCTTTTGCGGAAGTAGAAACGCTTACATTTGGCTTTCTAGGATAAATTGTAAGCCGTTGTCCTATCTTTAAATTATTACTTCGTAAACCATTCCATCGTTTGATATCGCTTACACGAACACCATATATTCTTGAAATTTTACCAAGATAATCTCCAGATTTCACTCTGTAACGCACCTTGTCTTTCGCATTGAATAACTGAGGTAATGGCTTTTCACGTTTTTCAGTTTCTGCTTTAGCAAAGGCGTAAATTTTATCTTCATTATTTACAAATGTACCTATGGCGTCAAGTGGTAATCGTAATGTATAGTTTTCGTTTTTAACAACCGGGATGATATCCAATTTATAAGATGGATTTAAAAACTGAAGCTGTTCTATTGGAGTACCTGTAACTTCAGATACTTGATCTAGAGTTATCATGTGTTTTACTCTAATGGTATCGGTTTCAAAATACACCAATTCAGGTTTATAGCGTTTAAATCCATGTTCTTTGGCATATTCAAAAATGTACATGTTTGCTAAAAATGCTGGTAAATACCCTGCAGTTTCTCGTGGTAAATTATGGCGAATGTTCCAATAATTTTTATACCCTCCAGAACGACGTATAGCTTTTGTTACATTCCCTGGACCTGAATTATAAGCCGCTAAAGCCAAATCCCAATCTCCAAAAATCTTATACAATCGCGATAAATATTTTGCTGCTGCTGTGGTAGATTTTATGGGGTCGCTGCGTTCGTCAACATAACTACTTACATCTAAACCGTATTCCTTACCTGTACCAAACATAAATTGCCACAAACCTGTTGCACCTACTCTAGATTTAGCATTTGGTTTTAAAGCAGATTCTACAATGGCTAAATACTTTATTTCTAACGGAATATTTTGATTGTCTAATTCCTGCTCAAAAAGTGGAAAATAGAACGCACTCATAGTCATTAATTTCTGTAAATGTTTCCTTCGGTGCTTTAAATAAGATTTTATAACGCTTTCTAAAGACGGGTTATAAGCCACATTAAACGGCGTTCTAGCATCCAGTTCTTTTAAACGTTTTTTGAGTGTATCTGTTGGTAATTCAGGAAAATCAATTTCATCATAAGTCAGTTCTGTAACCGATTTATAAATAGAATCGAATAGTGTATTATTATATAACTCTTCTCGCCATTTGGCATCAATTTTAGCAGAAAACTCATCATCTTTTAATGACTTGATAGAAAGACTATCTTCTTCAGCAACTGCTTTAATTGGAGTTACAACATTTTGTGTGGCATCAATTAAAGAGTCTTTAACTATTACTGTTTTAACAGCAATAGTATCCTTTAATTGCACAGGAATAGAATCTTGAGTTTGTGCAAAACAAACACCATTAATTAAAAGAAAAAATATTATAAGAAAACGAAAAGCCATAGTATCTATTCAGTTTGTTAATGAACGATATTACGGCTAAAATCGTATTTTTTCTGGGAATTTGAAAACTTAAATGCTATTATTCTAAAATAGCAGCAATACCTGGCAACGTTTTCCCTTCTAAACTTTCAAGCATTGCGCCACCACCTGTACTTACGTAACTCACTTTATTTTCGAAACCAAATTGTTTAACAGCAGCAACTGAATCTCCACCACCAACTAGTGAAAAAGCACCGTTTTTAGTAGCTTCAGCAATTGAGTTTCCTAATTCTATAGTACCGTTTGCAAAACTTTCCATTTCAAAAACACCAAGTGGGCCATTCCAAAGAATGGTTTTTGATTGCATCACTACATCATGAAATTGAGCTCTAGATTTTGGTCCAGCATCTACACCTTCCCATCCGTCAGGAATTTCATTGATATCTACAATTTGTGTATTTGCATCGTTACTAAAATCATCTGCAGCAATAGTATCAACAGGAATATGAATTTGTACATTTTTGGCTTTAGCTTGTTCTAATATTTCAAGTGCTAGTGGCATTTTATCATCTTCACAAATAGAATTTCCTATTTTTCCACCTTGGGCTTTTACAAAAGTAAATGCCATACCACCACCTATAATCAAATGATCTACTTTGTCTAAAATATTTTCAATAATTGTAATTTTTGAAGATACTTTAGCACCTCCTAAAATTGCTAGAACTGGCTTTTCTCCAGTTTCCATAACTTTTTTAATACTGTCAATTTCTTGAGCTAATAAACTTCCAAAACATTTTTTTCCTTCAAAAAACTGAGCTACAATAGTTGTTGAGGCATGTGCTCTGTGCGCTGTACCAAAGGCATCATTCACATAAATATCTCCTAGTTTTGATAGTTTTTCAGCAAAGTCTTTATCTCCAGCAGTTTCCTCTTTATAAAAACGAAGGTTTTCTAATAACAAGATTTGCCCTGGTTCTAAGCTTGCTGCTGCAGCTTCAACATCTACACCAATACAATCGGCAACAGTTTTTACCTCAACACCTAAAACGTCTTCAACTTTAGAAGCAATATGTTTTAATGAAAACTCATCTTGAAATCCTTTTGGACGCCCTAAATGCGACATTAAAATACAGCTTCCGCCATCTTCTAAAATCTTAATAATTGTAGGTTTTGCAGATACAATTCTTGTTGCATCAGTTACCTCAAAATTTTCGTTTAAAGGCACATTAAAATCTACACGGATTAAGGCTTTTTTATTTTCGAAATTGAAATCGTTAAGCGTTTTCATTTATATATGGTTTTGTTTTTTAGTTATTTGAAACACAAATGTAACTAATTAAATAGGTATAAAAAATGTGTTTTTTAACGAAAACGTTTGAAGTGATAAAGATTTTTAAAAAACTAGCTTTCCGTAGGTTTATTTATAGAAAAACCTGAATCGATGAGTAATACAAGTTCTTTAATGCTTTCGGAAATATTTTCTTTTAGTTTAGATTTTAATAACGGTTTCATTAGTATTCCAAATGGTTTAAAATCGGCAAATGCTTCTATATTTAATTTGGTTTTTCCAAAGTCTAATTCTTCTAACACGAAATAGCTATTGAAACGTTTTGTAAATGGAACATTGGTAGTCGATTCGCCATAAACCAACTGGTTTTTCTTTACGTTTTTTGAAATTGTAGTTTGAACAACGTCATCATTTTTATTGAACAAACATTTGTGTTTTTCGCCAACGCGATTTACTTTGTTTTTTTCGTATTCCATTTTATCAACACCTTTTGTCCAGAGTAGTCTGTAATCAAAATTGCTAATAACTTCGTAGAGGTCGTTGATTGGGATATTAATTATTTCGGTAGCATCAAATAATTTATGCTTGGGTACATCATCTGGAATAGGTTGAATTTCGGGTAATTTTTGTTTTAAGGTTTGAAGCGGGTTATAGGTAAACGAAACCTCTCCAAAATCGTATGTTGCTGTAATAACGTCCTCCGCATTTTTATCCAATTGCTTAACTGTTTCGGTAAACAATGCATATTCATCAATTGGCACTTCATTTTTTAGCAAGCGATGCACTTGAATTACATGACTACCGTATGGTTTCTTAGAATCTTTAACTTGAATAAATTCTATCTCGCCAAAATGCACCACGAATTTCAACTTTAAATTATAGGCTGATGAACATGCACCACAATGACAAATGCGCTGATATTCATACCGCTTTAAATGGATATGAAATGCTATATACATTTGCTCAATTTGCTGTTCTAACACAGACACCTCTACGTTATCCTGTATCTTATATAAAAACAGGGCGTCGCCTTCTATTTCGGCAAGTTCTAAACCGATGGTGTTGTTATCAATTAATAGCTCCAATAATTCTGAAATGATATGACGGCTATGGCTTATAGAGGTGTGATGTACAAACTCGGTAAAGCCTGAAATGTCTGGAATAAATAAAATCGCTTTTTGCGACATTGGTTGTGGTTTGGTTTAGAATATAAAAATAAGTCGATTTATTTTTAGTTTATTACAATGTCTTGTTAAAATGATTGAACTTTGAATTTACTTTATCAGAAAAAAAATCACAAATTAGTTTGACGGCGGATATAAGATATTACAACTACGCATTTCCGCAAAAACATTAAACGAACCCATCCAAAAAAACTACAACTTCAACCCCAAAACACAGCTTCTGCAAATAGACCCACGTTAGGGATTGAGGCATTTGTTGAAGCTCCCCGACGCAGGAGGGAGCGACTGCCAAAAGCCCGACCGTAGCGATACTGCAAGGTTTTAAAAACCTTGTAGGTATGAGCGAAGGGAACGCCCAAATATTTAAAAAATTAATTTACTTTTGTGCGATGCTGTTTCAGGATGTATTAGGGCAAGAACATATTAAAGCGCACTTGACGAAAAGTGCGGATAATGGACGTATTCCGCATGCGCAATTGTTTGTTGGACCTGAAGGTTGTGGTGCGTTACCCATGGCGATTGCTTATGCACAGTATATCTTATGCTCGAATACTGAAGGGGAAAACACTACTGGAAACGAAGCTTGCAACTTAAAGTTTAAAAATATTTCGCATCCCGATTTGCATTTTGCGTTTCCGGTAACTACAAGTGATAAGGTAAAAAGTAAGCCAGTTTCTAGTTTTTATTTGGAAGAATGGCGCCAACTTTTAAACGAACAGCCTTATGGCAACTTATTTGATTGGTACAAACTGCTTGGTGTTGATAATAAACAGGGGCAAATTGGAGTTGATGAGGCACTAAATATTGTAAAATCGCTTACCTTAAAATCTTATGAAGGTGGTTATAAAGTGATGCTGATTTGGATGGCTGAAAAAATGAATACTGCTTGTGCCAACAAGCTTTTAAAGTTGATTGAGGAGCCACCAAACCAAACAATTTTTTTATTGATTGCTGAAGATGAAGAGCAAATTATAAATACGATTAGGTCGCGTTGCCAAATTTTACATTTTCCGCCTTTGGCTGAAGATGTGATAAAAGATGCTATTATAAAACAGTACAATTTAGAGGCTTCTATTGCTACTAAAATTGCGCATCAATCTAACGGGAATTACAATAAAGCTTGTGATTTGGTGTATCACGATTCTGAAGATACACAATTTGAAACCTGGTTTATTTTCTGGATTAGAAGCGCCTTTAAAGCGAAAGGGAATAAGGCTGCTATTCATGATTTAATTTCGTGGAGTGAAGACATAGCAAAAACCGGTCGTGAAACCCAAAAGCAATTTTTGAACTTTTGTTTGGATTTTTTCCGTCAGGCGTTATTGCTAAATTATAATGCTACTGATTTGGTGTTTTTTGAACCAAAAACCGATAAATTTAAATTGGAGAATTTTGCACCTTTTGTGCATGGCAACAACATTATGGATATTAGTAACGAGTTACAAGATGCTATTTACCATATTGAGCGTAACGGAAATTCTAAAATTATTTTGACAGATTTGTCTATTAAATTGACGCGATTATTGCATAAGAAGGCGGAGTAGCTTGGCGGTTTTTGTCATGGCGAATAGCGTGAGACATCACATTACACCTCATAAACTATGTGATTTCTCCCTAAGGTCGAAATGACTAAGCACTTTACTTTTATTTCATTCTAATTAAAATCATCTTTTATTTTTTTCTTGTTTCTGCCCATATTGAAAATTCCGATTTTCAAGCCTAAACCTGCCGAAAACCCATTCATGTAATCTCTAGGAGAATGTACTACTCTAAAAGCATCTGAAAAACGATATTTCACACCTGTTTCTAATTGTACAAATCTTGAAATATTGTATTGTAAATTTACTCCAGGTTCAACAATAAAAAAGGAATCGAATTCTATTTTTCCTGCATCAATTTCATCGGTTGTAAAATCATAACCACCAGATTCTTTTTCTTCTAAAAGTGTTATCGCACCACCACCAATTAATACTGGGAAAGATACGCTTATAAATTTAGTGCCAAATAAAATAGGTTCTAAGTGTAAGCCTGCGTAACCACCAATTAGTAAAGTTTCCTCGCCTCTAAATACACCTGTTGTATTGGGTTGCTCGCTGAAAAAGAATGTTCCTGCAACTCCAATTTCTAGTTTTCTATTAGCTACATAAGCTAATTTAAGAGTGGTAAAACTTGCCCATTCATCGGAAAGTTCTCCTAAATGTTGTGTTAAACCTATATAAACCCCATGAACTGTGTTTTTTCTATCATCAAATTGTATGTATTCATCTGTTTCCTTTTTTTGTGCAAAAACGGAACTGACTGCTAATAAAGTAACTGCTATTGTAATTATATGTCGCATTGATTTATAGTTTAAAGTTCTTTTAAAATAATGATGCCTTTATAGCCTGTAAAATCGAAAATACCTTTGTTTTTCTTGCCATAATTAGCTCTTATTTGTCTTATTTTATTCTTTTTATCTAATACCTTACTGGTAACATTTTGCACCGTTTTTGGAATTCTTAAAACACCTTGTTCTAGTTCTGCTCCAAAATTAAAGTTGGTTTTTGAAATGTTGATATACACTTCAGATGATTTTTGATGTACGTTAACAACAGGTGCATCTGTATCTAAATTTAGAATGCGTAATTCTGCTAAATTCAAGTTTAAATTCACTTTACTAGTGATGCTATTTAGCACAACTTTAGAGTATTTTACTTTACCAAATACGTTGTTTAGATTACTGATTTCAATATCATCTTTATTCGAATTTAAATCCAATTCATTAATCGTTTCAATAGCAATGATAGAACCATCTGACTCTAATTGTAAAACCTCGGATGTATCATAAGACACCGTTGCATCTTTAGCATAAATACTAGAATTTCTTAAGGTATTAGCTCTTAATTTTCCGTACTTAATAGCTAGTTTAGACTCTGATATGTCGTCTATAATTCTTAAATCGCCATGTTCAACATCTGCTTTTAATTTTCCATTCCAATCAGAAATAATAATATCGCCATATTTATTAAACACTTCTACTTCGGCATGCTTTGGCAAGTAAATGGTGTATTTAATATCTGTGTTAGATTTTTCACTATTAAAAGGATCTATTTTATTGATGTATTTATTAAAAAACGAGGTTTCCTTTTCTTTGATCTCCGATTTAACAATAACTTGTTTATTCGTGTTTACAATGTTAGGATTTATTCGTTTTAAAAGGTCTTTCGCTTTGTCTAAATTTTTTCCTGTTACATCAATAGTAGCTTGTATTTGAATAGAATCTTTATCCCATCCATTAATAAAAACATCCCCGTATTTATTATCAATAAAAAACGCACCTTCGTTTGTAAACGGATATGTTTTCTCTATCTCTTTGCTTAGTTTATTTTGTGCAATACATATGCTTGAAAATAAAATAAAGCCACCGTAGAGTATATTTTTATAAAATAATTGCTTCATCTTCAAAGTTGTTAGTGGTTGGATAAGATCGTTCTAGTAAATCTTCCATCAGATTTATTTTTTCTATAATTATTAATTATGGCTTCAATAATTTTTTGGTTGTTGATGCCTAATTTAAGCTCCTCTTTAAGTTTTTTATATTCTTCATCTAAATCGTCTATTAAAGACAAGAAATCGTCTTGGTCTTCATTAGATAAGTGTGCATTATTCTTTATTAATTCTATTTGATTATTTACAAGAAGCTTGTAATGGTTATCTATTTCATACAATTCTTGATTCACAATTTGATGTTCTTGTGGTTGATTATTCATAAAAAAGAATAGGGTACATCCTAATAAAAGCAAAATACTAGCTGCCACTCTAAACGCTGTTTTTTTCCACAACGGGATTACCTTTGTAGGGGCGTCTGGTAATTCTGAAACTATGTCGCTCCAGAGTCTTAATTTGTCCACTTCATCTAAATCGAAGTCGTCAAACTTCCTTTGATTTTCGGTGGTATATTTTTTTAATTCGTCCATCATGTTCAATTCATTAATCCTATTAATTTCTTTTTTGCTCTATGGTATTGAGATTTTGATGTGGAAGTGCTAATTCCTAAAATTTCTCCTATCTCAACATGATCGTACCCTTCAATTAAATATAAATTGATAATGGTTTGGTAGCCTTCTGGGAGCTGTTTTATAGCAGTTTTTATGCTACTTATGTCTAAATCTTCTTCTTTAATCTCATCTTCTTGCTGCGGTATCCAATTTTCATGGTCATCTAAAGCAACTAAAGGAATCCGTTTTAACTTTAAATGATTAATGCTTTTATTGATGACAATACGTTTTAACCAAGAACCAAATGTGCTTTCGTATCTAAAACTATCCAGATTTTTAAAAGCATCTATAAAACTTTCTTGTAAAATATCTTCGGCATCTTCTTTAGATTTTACCATTCTAACACTCACGTTAAACATAGCATTAACGTATAGCGAATAGAGCTTGTACTGCGTTTTGCGGTCTCCTAATTTACTCCTCTCAACAAGGTCTTTATGTGTAAATAGTACTTGGTTAGTCACTACGTTTTATGGTTGCGAAATCGGTTTTATATTCAGTTTCTATTATTAAAGACAATAGAAATTTTAAAAGGTTGCACGAAAGGTACAATTAATTTAAAATCACGGTTTTCTAATTAGAATTTATTACAGATCCATCACTACTTGTTGCTACATTAACTGTTGGGTTTCCTTTGTAAAATATAACCCCGTCACTACTTACAGAACCTGTTAACGCTTCTGTACACGTAATAGAAACGCTAGCATCTGATGAACAATTTACATCGCAAGTTTTAGTTTCAAAATCAAAACCTTCAACTTTAGCATCGCTACTAGCATTAATATCCATACTATTTGATGATCCAGATATTAAGGTAATAGCGGCATCGCTTGATACTTTTATTCGAAGTGCATCTAAGTTTTCAAACCCCGAAAGTGTGCCAAAACTATCTGCTGAAAGTTCTAAACGTGTAATAGTTGGTATTGTAATTTCTAATCGTAATACATTTAATTTGCTGATAGAGCCGTTTAATCTTGCTGTTAGTTTTCCATTATTGACGCTTGTGGTTACCTTTTTTTGTAAATTATCACTAGTGGTTACTTTTACAGATTGCGTAGGACCTTGTCTGATAATTACCTCCATATCGCTTGAAACGTCAATCTCATCAAAGCTTGATAAAACTCGATCTTCTGTTATAATATCGTCTGAGGCTATAACGACATCTAGTGAACATGATGTTAGTGTTAAACTGAATGTAATGATGATGTAAAATAAATAATTAGTTTTCATGATGATTTGTTTTTTGATTAATTGATTTTTTTTCAATGTTACTTTAGCAGTAACTACTTTATTTTTAAAATTATTGAACTGTATATATTACCATATCAAATTCTGAAACTCTAAAGTACCCGAAAGCGTAATCTTTAGGCGAATCTAGATTGATACAATTGCCTTTTAATTTTCCTGGAACAGGGCTAAAAGGATCGCCTGCACTATCATATTGTTCTATTAATAAACTCATATAATTATTATAGCGTTCTGAAATACCATAGAGCGTAAATTCTATTTGATCGCCCGGTTCATATTCATCTTCAAAAAAAGTATCTAACTCATTTCCGTTTACAAATTCATCTGAAAAGTCTTCAAAAGTGGGTAGTATTTCAAATTTATCTATCAATTTTATGAGGTAGAAATTCTGTTCATCTGCAGGATCATCCCAGAAAATGGAAACATCTAAAATTTCATCATCAAAACCTCCTTCTAAAGATTGTTCTACCCTTTTTATTGGCGAAACCGATTTTAAAGTTTCGGTTGCGTTGTAAGTTTCATTGTTGTAAATAACCTCTAAAGTGTAACTGTTATTTATTACCGGCACAAAATTATCGATGGTATATGTGCCATCATTTTCATCTGTAAAAACATATTCTGTATTGGAATTATTATTTATAACTTTTACTGAAGCTCCCGTTACAATTTTTTGAATTGTATTTTCAAAATAGGGTGTTGAAGTGCTTAGCTTTATGGTTTGATTATTTCCGCTAGTGCCCTTTTCCCAATCTAAAGAAGCTTCTATTACTAATCTTGCTTTTGCAGTTGGCACTTCAACATCTATAACATCTTCACAAGATGTGATGCCGATACATAATAGTAGAAGAACTAATTTTATATATAATTTCATGACTTTCATAATTTTAAAATTTAAAGTTGTAAGTAATTGAAGGAATCATGCCAAAAATTGCGGTTCTAGATGCTTCATTAATACCTGTTTCATCATTCTGACGAAAATTAATTGCGGCTGCATTTTTACGATTGTAAGCATTGTAAATTCCAAATATCCATTCGCCTTGCCACTTTCTGTTTAAGTTCTTTTTTGGACTATACGTTGCCGAAAGGTCTAAACGATGATATGCTGGTAATCTACTTGCATTTCTATCTGAAAAACTGGCAATGGATAGGCCTTCGTATTTATATTGTCCGTCGGGATATGTAACTGGTCTACCTGTTTGAAAAACAGCATTAGCACTAAAATTCCAACGGTCATTAAATTTATAAACTCCTGTGAGCGATATATCGTGGGTTCTATCATAAGCTGTGTTGTACCATTTGCCATCGTTAATGCCCAATCCACCAGCTATACCTCCTGGTGTGCGTTGTTCAGATTTAGCTAATGTATAAGCCAACCAACCTGTAAAACGCCCTTTGTTTTTCTTAATAAAACTTCCAATCCGTAAGCTCTGGCTTCGCCATTTAAAATTTCGGTTTCAATGGTATTTGTTCCTATTAAATCGGAGCCATCTACATAATCAATTCTATTGTCAACGGTTTTAAAATAGGTTTCTAATTCTAGAGAATATTTACTGTCTTTAAAGTTTTTATAATATCCAAGAGCATATTGTGTTGCCTTTTGAGGTTTGATGTATTTGCCACTTGGTGTCCATACATCAACAGGTGTTACTGCAGACGTATTAGATAGCAAATGCATGTATTGCGTAGATTTTGTAAAACTTGCTTTTACTGAAGATGATGCGTTTAATTGATAAGATAAACCCAATCTTGGTTCAAAATTATCATAGGTTTCAATACTTTCGCTTTTCTTGAAAAATGTATTTTCTGTTGCTTCGCCTTCTTCATAAATGCCTAAATCCTCATTGTAAATTACAGGCATATTGTTAACATAATTCATGATATTTTGTCCGCCCAATCGGTTAAATCTACTGTAGCGTAATCCGTAATTTAAAGTCAGTTTATCATTCAATTGCATTTCTGCGCTAGCATAAATACCTCCTTCGAATGCACGTTTTTGTTCTAATTTTAAATAATTGACTGGAGAGTCGCTTGAAGTTGGTTTCACTTCCCCAGGGTTTAAATTGTAAAGAATACCACTTGCACCAAAATCAATTTTCAGTTTATCGTTTACGTAATAACCAAAATCGTATTTTACGTTGTAGTTTTTAATATTTGCTATCCAATCTAACTTTACAAAATCTAAGACAATTTGATAATCATACTTGCTGTAAATTAAAGATAGATTAGAAAACAATTTATCATTATATACATGATTCCATCTTAAATTTGCCGATGCATTTCCATAAGTGTTTTTAATAACATTAGATAAATCGAATACGTCTCTCCCAAAATAACCCGACAAATACACACGGTTATTGCTGTTGATTTCATAATTGGTTTTTAAGTTTAAATCGTAAAAAGAAATTTTATCGTCTTTTACTTCTTCAATAGCTTTCATCAATAAATGTGCATAAGATGAGCGACCTGCAATTAAAAAAGAGCCTTTATCTCCAAATAAAGGTGCTTCTGCAGTTAACCGACTAGAAATTAAGCCAACACCTCCACTTAATGCAAATTCTTTACTATTACCATCTTTTTGATGCACATCTAAAACTGAAGATACGCGTCCGCCAAACTGAGCAGGAATATCCCCTTTATAGAGTTTCACATTTTTTATAGCATCATTGTTAAACACCGAAAAGAAACCAAAAAAGTGCGAGGTGTTGTAAATAATGGCTTCATCGAGTAAGACCAAATTTTGGTCCGCTGCTCCGCCTCTTACATTAAATCCTGGAGTGCCTTCGCCACCATTGGTAACTCCTGGAAGCATTTGGATGGATTTAATAACATCTACTTCTCCTAAAACTGCAGGCATTTGTTTAATAGTTGATGCATTCAATTTTGAAACACTCATTTGAGGTTTTTTAATACTGATGCGTTCAGATTCTTCAGCGTTAATTACAATTTCATCTAATTGTTCTGAAGAAGGTACAAGCTCAAAATCTAAAACTTGATCTGCTTTTAGAGTAATTTCTTTTGAAATTTCTTGATATCCCATGTACGACACAATTAAGGTGTATGTGCCTTCTTTAGTGGTTAATGAATAAAAACCATATGGGTTTGTAACTGCACCGTTGGTAGTGCTTTTAAAAAAACAGCGGCTCCCATAAGGGTTTCTCCGTTTTTAGAGTCTTTAACTGTTCCCCTAATACTATATGTGTTTTGGGCAGTTAATACTGTGACAAGTAATAGGCATATGCCTAGAAGAATGTGTTTCATTTTGATCTGTTCGTTTTTTGATTGATGATTGATACTACTATTGACAGACTAAAAAATGAAAGGTTGCATAAGGGGTAAATATTATTTAGATATTTAACTTTATGACACAAAAAAAGTCAGGATAATTATCTGACTTTCAATTATTTATAAAATATTTAAATTTTCTATTTTTTATACTCCGCATTTAAAGCATCCAAAACTGTTTGCGTTAAATTATTCTCATCAGTACCATAAAGAACAGATGCTGCTGCATCACTAGTTCCCAAAATATAAGTGTAACCATTGGTTTTACCGTAGTCTTTTACAAAATCTTTTACTTTAACAATTAAAGTATCTATTTCTGTTTGAAAATCCAATTGTAACTGTTGTGCATCTCTTTGTTTAGATTGATCGTTAATTTGTTTTAACTGTCCTAATTGTTGATAACGAGCTTCAGCTTTCTTTTGAGACATACTTTTTGCCTGAACTTGAAATTTTTGTACGTCAACATTAAAAGCACTCTCAATACTATCGTATTTTTTTGAAAACGCCTGTTCTCTTATTTTGAATTTATCTTCTAAATCTTTCTTTTCTTGATACTCGTTAATTACTTTACTATTATCAACGTAACCTATTTTATTCGGTTTTTGACAAGATGTTACAGTTAACATCAAAAGTGCTACATAAATTATATGTTTCATTTTTCTAATTTTAAATTAATAATTTGATTTAATCTGTTTTTCAAATCCGCACAAATGTAATAAAGTCAATTAAAAATGAAAGCTGAATTGGTTCGTTTTTAACATATAAACAATAATTATCACAATTTCATTTTTGAATAAGAATAATTTATAGTTTTTGAAGCCAAATAAAGCGATTTAAGAAACTTTTAAAAAATCAACTAGTGTTTAGGCATTCCAATTATTAAAGTTTAAAAATCTATTGTGAGAATTAATTTTAGCTGTTTTTAATCACATAAATCAAAGAAGAGGCTTCTTTTGTTGTTATTGCTTTTAAATTTGAAAGTAATCCTATCCAAAATCCGTTGATAGGATTTATGCTTCCAGATTTATATTTTTCTGAAAGCATACTCACATAAAATGAATCAAACCACATAGGTTTTACTTTTTCAACTTTAAATGATTCTTTTGAAACTAATTTTGAAATAGATGTTTGGTTAAAATGCCAAAGGTGTCTTGGAACGTCATAAGCTGCCCAAAATTGTTTATAACGTTTTGCATCGTAACTTTTATAATTTGGCACAGCAATAATTAAAGTCCCGTTTGGCTTTAATAACTTTTTAAATACTGAAATATGATGTTCCAAATTTGGCAAATGTTCTAACACATGCCAAAGCGTAATAATATCAAAATTATTAGGTTTAAAATTTAATAATTGTTCAGTATCAAAAACAGAATTCTTTGTTTTTTTATTGGCAATATCTCTAGCTTTTTCGTTTGGTTCTATCCCTGAAACTTGCCAATTATTTTGTTGTACTACTTCTAAAAAATCGCCTGTTCCACATCCAATATCTAAAATGTTTTTTTCTTCAGAGGAACATGAATTAATCAAATTTAATTTCTTTTTAAGAGAAATGCTTCTTACTAAATGATACACCTTTTCGAATAAATTTCTTTTGGAATCTGTATGCGAAATGTAGTCTTCGCTATGATAATAATCGGGCAATTTATCTGAAGATGGCTGTGGTGTAGTTTCTAAAAAACCGTATTCTCGATTTTGAATTAATTCAAATTCCTCTCCTGAAACGGAGTGGTCTTTTACTTTTAAATGAATATGATTTGGGTTATGATTTGCCACGAATGTTTTATAAAAAGATAATTAACTTTAAGTGTGTTTTTAAATGCATTAAACAGAATTATATTTTATCATTTAAAAGTGGATTCCTGCCTGCGCAGGAATGACAAATGTTAGATTGAAAAACAAACGTTCCACGTGGAACATATCAAATTAACTAATGTCGATTATCGACCTATCTTCCCATGTAAACCAATAAAACAGAAATATCATTTGGCGATACACCGCTAATTCTTGACGCTTGAGAAACTGTTGTTGGTTGAATATTTTTTAATTTTTCACGTGCTTCTAAACTCATGGATTTGATTTGCGAATAGTCAAAATTCGCTGGAATTTTAACGTATTCCAATCGCGTCAACTTATCAGCATTGTTTTTTTCTTTAGCAATATAGCCGGCATATTTAACTTGGATTTCGGTTTGCTCAATCACTTCTCTATCCAAATTATTATCTTGAATATACGTCTCAACACTTTCTACTTTTCTAACATCCTCCATCTCAATATTTGGTCTTGCAAATATTTTAAAAAGTTTTCCTGATTGTTTTACAGCAGCAGATGTTTTAGACTCTAAAATAGGATTAATCTCTTCTGGCTTTACACTTTGAGTTTCAAAAAAGTTAACGAATTTTTCTGCAGCTTCATGTTTTTCTTCCATTCGCTTTAAACGTTTTTCAGAAGCTAAACCTAATTCAAATCCTTTTGGTGTTAATCTTTTATCTGCATTATCTTGACGTAACAAAGTTCTATATTCTGCTCTTGACGTGAACATTCTATATGGCTCTTCAGTCCCCTTTGTAATTAAATCATCAACCAGAACGCCTATATATGCTTCATCCCTTTTTAAAGTAAAAGGGTCTTTTTCTTGTACTTTTAAACTTGCATTTATGCCAGCCATCAAACCTTGAGAAGCAGCTTCTTCATATCCTGTAGTGCCGTTAATCTGACCTGCAAAATATAAGCCTTCAACAAGCTTAGTTTCTAAAGTATGCTTTAATTGAGTTGGTGGGAAATAATCATATTCAATAGCATAACCTGGTCTGAAGAATTTCACATTTTCAAAACCAACTACTGAGCGTAATGCTTTGAATTGAACATCTTCAGGTAAAGACGTAGAGAAACCGTTCACATAAACTTCGCAAGTGTTCCAACCTTCTGGCTCTATAAATAATTGATGTCTGTCCTTATCAGCAAAACGATTAATCTTATCTTCAATAGACGGACAATATCTTGGGCCTAAACTTTTAATTCTACCATTAAACATTGGAGATCTATCAAACCCTTCACGCAATAAATCATGCACTTTTTGACTCGTGTAAGTCATATGACAAGAACGTTGGCTTTCTAAAGACTTTGTAGTATCTAGATATGAAAACTTTTCAGGATTATCATCTCCAGGTTGTTCAAGCATTTTAGAAAAATCTAAACTTCTACCATCAACTCTTGGTGGTGTTCCCGTTTTCATTCTACCAGAATCAAAACCTAAATTAACAAGTTGTTCTGTAATTCCGGTTGCAGCTCTTTCTCCTGCTCTTCCTCCTCCAAAATTCTTATCTCCAATATGAATTAGGCCATTTAAAAAAGTACCATTAGTTAAAACAACAGACTTAGCTTTTATTTGAATTCCTAGAGATGTTTTAACACCAACTACTTTATGATTTTCAACTATTAAACCTGAAACCATTTCTTGATAAAAATCAAGATTAGGTGTTCCTTCCAAAAGCATTCTCCAATCTTCAGCAAAACGCATTCTGTCGCTCTGAACTCTTGGGCTCCACATTGCAGGTCCTTTGGATTTATTCAGCATTTTAAATTGAATAGCAGAAGTATCTGAAACAATACCGCTATAACCACCAAGTGCATCAATCTCTCGCACAATTTGTCCTTTTGCAATACCTCCCATAGCAGGATTACAAGACATTTGCGCAATGTTTTGTAAATTCATGGTAACCAACAAGGTTTTGCTTCCCATATTGGCAGCAGCAGCAGCAGCTTCACTTCCTGCGTGGCCTGCTCCAACAACTATAACATCATAAATCTCGTTAAACATAATTCTTTAGTTTCAAAAACATGTTCCACGTGGAACACTACTTAATTTTGAGTTTGCAAATATACATCTAAATCTTTAATTCAACTTAAGCTTAGATAAGTAGTAGTTCTCCTTTTTACGCATTAACTGAGCATCGGTATCTGCCTTATCTTTATAACCACAATAATGTAACACCCCATGAATGATTACACGATGCAATTCATCATCAAATGAAACACCAAAATCTTTAGCATTATCAGCCACTCTTTCAACTGATATAAAAATATCCCCTTGTATAATTTTTCCGACTGAATAATCAAAACTAATAATGTCGGTTAAAGTATCATGCTTCAAAAATTCAATATTCAATTTGTGTAGATATTCATCATCACAAAACACATAATTAATCTCTTCTAATTTATATGTTTCTGTAGAAATTGTATTTGTAATCCAAGTTGAAATTTGAGATTCTGACTCTAAATAAAACTCTGTTTCGTAATTGAAATTAATCATTCGCTTTTTTGAAATATTGCTGCACTTTCTTTTTATAAACTTGCTGCAAAGGTAAAGCTTGTCGGTTTAATATTTCTGTAGTTTGAAAATATTGTTTTGCTGTTGGTATTTGATTATTGGTATTGTTGTCAAATTTGTTTTTATTGGTTTCAGATTCACGCTTGTTTTCCTCTCCTTGTTGAAATGTTGCGTTCTCCAACTTCAATAATTGATGCTGTAAATTCATCATCTTTTGAAGTGTTTGATTCGTGAAGCCTTTATTCAGTAAATCCAACTCAATCTCTTCCATTTTTCTGGATAGTTTTCCTCCTGTGCCTCCTAAACCTTCTTTTTCTAATCGCTTATCTAAAGCTTTACGTAATTGCTGTTGTCTTTGGTAAATTTCATAAAGTAAACCATCATCATATTTATTATTACCTTCGCCTTCGCCACCATTTTGTTCTCCTCCTTCTCCCTCTTTTCCATCTTTGCCTTTCTGCTTTCCATTCTTTCCTTCTTTACCTTTTTCTCCCTCTTTACCTTTTTCTCCTTCTTTCTGACTTTTCCCCTCTTGCTTTCCTTGCCCTTCTTTAGGTTTACCCTGTTCGCCTTTTTCATACCCTGTTCCATCATTTTATTGAGCTCTTCTTGACTCATAATAATGTCTGGTAATTGCATCTCGCCTTCTCCTCCTTTTCCAGCAGACATACTCATACTCTCTTGCATGTTATCTAAAATATCGCTTAACATATCCGCCAAATTATTGGTTGATGTGATAGCGAATTGCTGATTAGAAACACCTTTGTATAATTGATTTTCTGCCAATAAATCGAGAGCTTTATCAATATTAAAATACACTTCCGAAATTTCCTTGTTAACCTGTTCGGATAGTTTTGGCTGACGTAAAGACAGCGCAAACAAACTATCATCTATATGCTCAAAATGTTCCTTAAGATTATTTTGTTTTCTGAGGTAACTTGCATACTTGTTATGATTGATATCTATAGATTTGAATTGCTTCATTAAATCCTCTTCATCAAATGAAAACAAAACCAAATTATCCAAAATTTGACGTAACATTTCTGTGTCTTCTTGCATTTGATCGCCACTCATAGATTGCATACTACTTTGCATCTTGCTACTCATTTGTTTCATTTTTTGAGCTGCTTTTTTCTGGCTTTGCTTTGCGTTTTTTTGACTTTGGTTTTTCTGTTCTGAGTTCTCCTCAGACTGCTCTTTCTTTTCTAATTCTTCTGATGCTTTTTGCTGTTCTTCTTTAACTTCCCTTTCGTCTAATTTATCCTGAGGAATATCAATTGGTTTTTTTAAAGCTTCGCTATCCTTTTTTAGTTTTTCAATCTCTTCTTGAAATTTTTGAAATTCTTCATTTAAAGCATCTTGCTTTTCCTTGGTGTTTTCTTCTTCAGATTTGTTAGATAATTTTTCTTGCTCTTCAGCTAAATTCTTTAAATCGTCAGCAAGCTTTTCTAATTTCTTTTCGACATAAAAACGCTTGGTTAATTCTAACAGCTGTTCTAAACTTCGTTTTTTATTCTTATTCTGTTTAGCAACTTCTTCAAGCTTTTTAATTAATTCTTCATTATTTATCTTTTCCTGAAGTTTTTTAATCTCATCTAAAAGTTTTTCATCTTTCTTAAGCTGGGCTTCATTCTCTTGTAAACGCTTCTTTAAATCTTCTTTAAAAGGATCTTCTTTTTGGTCTTCCTTTTGAAAATTCTCTAGATTATCCTTCAACTTTTTATTAAAGTTTTTCATCATCTCGTCTTGTTGTTTCTGACGTTTAAAAAATGATGCTAACTTCTTTTTATCATTAAAATTTAGATTCTTTTTCTCTTTGCCTGTTTTTGTCAATTCATCCAAACGCTTTTCTTGCTCTTCAAATTTTTGAAGTGATTTATTTAAATCTTTAATGGTTTCTCCTTGTTGTTCTAATTGTTGTTCTTGCTCTTCATCCTTGGTGCGTTTACGGTAATTAAACAGGCTGCTTTTTTTGCTTTTGTAACTATTAACTCTATCATTATCAAATACTTGAAAATATAATTGATAAGACACACCATCTTTAATTTCAAGATTATCAGGAAATGCTGAAATAAATTCAGAGACATTTGAAGCAGTAATCGGAATAGATTTAGTTTTTTTATCAGCTTCATTTTCAGATGGGTAATACACCAATTGCAGTTTACTCAACCCATAATCATCACTAACTTGTCCATAAAAGTAAAGCGTTTGCAAGTCCAGACTATCCACTTTCATTTGTACGTTCAATTCTGGGAATTCATCCTTAACAACATCAATTGAAAACGATAAATTTTCATAGTCTTTCAAATTCTTATTGCTTGTACTTAAAGTATAATCTAAATCATTAAAGAGACTTTTAGATGTAATAAAATCGCCTTCTTCATCTGAATCGAAACTGATGGTGTCTTTAGCATAAAGAAACACATTATCAGTAGATTTTGTTTTAAGTTGCCATGTTACTTTAGTACCTTCAGGAATAACAGCATTCCCAGTACTTTTTAAAATTTCATCTTTCTTTCTAGTGTGATTTGGATAGTCCAACACCATCTCAAAACTTAGTAATGACGGTACTTCAACAATATTTAGGCTATATGGTTTTGAATTCACATCATTAGCAGACAAATTAAATTCAATATCATTTTGTACTTGCGAAAACACATATTGAAACTCGCCTATTGCTGTTTGTTGCAAAAAATAAGTTTCATTATTATAAGTTATTTGCGCATTTTCTGGAACAACCTCCCCAGCAGTTTTTACTAGTAATTTAAAGTCTATCCCCTCAATAGCATTCATATCCTCATTCACTACAAAAAACTGAAAAGGTGCAGGTGGTTCGTAAGCGGTTTTATAATGCACAACTCGTTTATAACTGTCGCTAAACCAATTAAAATTACCTGTGATATAAACGAGTAAGAAAATAACAACTGGAATAACGGCGTATTTTAAATACGATAAGTTTTTTGTGAAATTAACTGCGAGTTTAAACGGAATTGGATGTAATTCTACCGATTTCTGGTCTATACTTGCCAACAACAATTCAGATTGTTCATTACTATTTTTAAGCTGAATAACATTTAGCAGTTTATCATCAACTTCCGGAAAATGTTTACCAATAATTCGTGCTGCTTTAGGATAATCTATACCTTTTTTAAGTTTGAATAATTTTGCTAAAGGAATTGCCACAAATTTAGTAAGCAACCCTAATTCTACTAAAATAAAACCCCAAAATAACACAGTTCTTGAAGTTGTGTTCAACCACAAAAAATGCTCCACTAAAAGTGTAAATAGAAAATATAGCAAGCCAATGGCAAAAAATAGAATACCGCCTTTTAGCAATTCGTTAGTATGATACCGTCTAATAAATCGCTCTAACTTATCTTGTATGTTTTTAAAATTATCCACGGTTTGGGGTTAAATCCTATGGTTATAAGTTATTTAAACTACTAAACTACAATTTTATTTTCTACTTCAATTTAACCGTACGTTAAAACATTACTAATACAAGTATTTGAGCGTTCCCTGTCGGGTCGGGCTTTCACTACTCAATCCCTCCTACGTCGGGGATTTCAAACATGCCGTTCAATCCCTAACGCACCTATCTGTTGTCAGCATTACAAAACCCAGAGCATGTTATTTATCTATTAAAGTTCTACACCCTATTCTTTGCTCTTTATCAAGTACTCCTCTATCTTTGTGGCAATTTTACATCATACAACAAAAAAATGACCAAAAACGTTCGTGTGCGTTTTGCACCAAGTCCAACGGGACCTTTACATATTGGCGGAGTTCGTACCGCTTTATTCAATTATTTATTTGCTAAAAAGCATAACGGTACTTTTGTTTTACGTATAGAAGATACCGATCAAAACCGTTACGTTGAAGGCGCTGAACAATACATAATTGATGCCTTAAATTGGTGCGGAATGCCATTTGACGAAGGCCCAAATAAAAACGAAACTTTTGGTCCATACAGACAAAGCGAACGTAAATATTTATATAAAGCTTACGCTGAAGAATTAATTGCTTCAGGAAACGCATATTATGCTTTTGATACTGCTGAAACCTTAGATTTTCATAGAAAAGACCACGAGGCAAAAGGCAAAACCTTTATTTATAATTGGCATAACCGATTAAAATTAAGCAACTCTTTATCGCTTAGCGCAGATGAAGTAAAAGCAAAATTAGAGGCTGGCGATGATTATGTGGTTCGATTTAAATCGCCTCAAGATGAAACCCTCCGCTTAAAAGATATTATTCGTGGCGATATTAAAATAGATACCAATATTTTAGATGATAAAGTATTATTTAAAAGTGATGGTATGCCAACCTATCATTTAGCTAACATTGTGGACGATCACTTAATGGAAATCTCGCATGTTATTCGTGGCGAAGAGTGGTTACCATCTTTAGCGTTACACTATCAATTATACAAGGCTTTTGGTTGGAAATCTCCTGAATTTGCACATTTACCTCTCATTTTAAAACCAACAGGAAAAGGAAAATTAAGCAAGCGTGATGGGGATAAATTAGGCTTTCCTGTATTTCCTTTAGAATGGACAGATCCTAAAACTGGTGACATTTCCAGAGGCTATAAAGAAGATGGCTATTTCCCAGAAGCTATGGTTAATTTCTTAGCCTTTTTAGGTTGGAACCCAGGAACTGAACAAGAAATTTTTAATCTTGATGGATTAATTGCTGCTTTCGATTTAAATAAAGTCAACAAATCTGGAGCACGATTTGATCCTGATAAAACCAAATGGTTTAACCACCATTATATGCAAGTGCAGGATAATGATGTGTTGGCCATAGCTTTTAAAAAGAATAATTCCGAATTAGCTGATATTGATGTTAATTATATTGAAATGGTTATTAATTTAGTTAAAGAGCGTGCCACTTTTGTGTCCGATTTTTGGGAATTGAGTCATTTCTTTTTTACTGCGCCTAAGTCTTATGATGAAAAGGCTTCAAAAAAAGCGTTTAAGGAAGGTACAAAAGAAATTCTAGAGCAAATAGTTTCTATTATAAATAATATCGAAGATTTTTCAGTAGAAACTCTTCAAACCGAAATTAAAGGTTGGATCACAGAAAACGAAATTGGTTTCGGAAAAGTAATGATGCCTTTGCGTTTAGCATTGGTAGGTGCTTTACAAGGTCCTGATGTGTTTGATATTATGTTTATGATTGGGAAAGCGGAGACTGCTAAGAGGATTGAGGAAGTTATTTCAACACTATAAATCCATTATTTTATCAGCTTATTAAAAACATCTTTAATTTTATTATTTGCAACTATATGTCTTAGTTGCAAATCGAAAAATCATATTGATAAATATGAAGTCAAGGTAGATTCTTTAAAAACTTTACCTGATGGTTTTTATGCGTATAGAAGTGGAGTTGTGTATAATGAAGACTTAAAACTTGAAAAGTTTAGGATTATATTTAAAATCGATAATAAAGGAAATTTGGGAAACCTTAAAATAGATGATTTTAAAAACTGGAAATCTTCAATTGAAGAGACCATAGAAAAACACAAAATTGACACAGTCTCGAACAGACTAATTATGCAAAAGTTTGTGGATTTGAGCCAGAAATTTAAGTTTGGACATATAAATATTGATCGCTCTAATAAAATATCCTTTTCATATATAGATGGTCTAAGAGAGCAATACGTCATCGCTTTTAACGATAGCGTTAAAGCGAGGTACTACAATAAGCCTGATTTTAGATTATTGGAAAATGGTTGGTTTGAATACATTGATTAAAATTTAATAAATATGAATTCTAGTAAGTTTTTTTGTTTGATGCTACTGTTAGGTATAATTTTCTCATGTAAAAAAGAAGAAAAACAAAACCTCCCACTCCACAATAAAAAAGTATTAATCCTTGGCAACAGCATCACTCAAAACGGAAAATACGTCGATTTTTTAGAATATTATTTACGTAAAAATCATCCTAAACAATCATTAGATATTATAAGTATTGGTTTGTCAAGTGAAACTGTCTCGGGAGATTCTGAAGCAGATCATCCTTTTCCAAGACCATGTATTCACTCAAGAGTAGATAAGGCTTTAGAACTCATAAAACCAGATATAGTTTTGGCTTGCTACGGTATGAACGATGGTATTTTTTCTAATTTTGATGAAACACGATTCGAAAACTATAAAATAGGTATTTTAGACCTGATACGTATAGTTGAAAACTCAGGTGCTGAAATGATTTTTTTAACACCTACACCTTTCGATCCCGACCCAATTAAAAACCGCATTTCTTTTGATGACGAACCTCATTCTTACAAAAACCCTTATTTTAATTATGGCGGTGTTTTAGCAGATTATTCTAATTGGTTAATGGGTTTAAATGATGTGAAAGTGATTAATTTAAACGGGTATTTAAATGAGGAATTGGTGGCAATTAAAACTCAAAAGTCCGACAGTACTTTTATTCCAGATGGTGTCCATCCCAATGAGATTGGTCATTTCTTTATGGCTAAAAAAATAATAACAGACCTTTACCCTGAGATTATTATAAACGACGTAGTTTCAGAAACAACACCTTTAAAAATAGATCCTGCTTTTGTAATGATTTCTAAACGCAGAAAAATAAGATCTGATGGCTGGTTAAAATATATTGGTTATACACGAGGAGAAACGGTAAAATCTGAAGATATAAAAACTACAAAAGAAAAAGTAAAGCAATTAGATTCAGCTATTGAACAGACTTTGAATTATTCTCAAAAATGACAACCTAAAACGAAATCATAGCTCCTAAAACCAACATGTTTTGATTGCCTTTAAAACGAGAATTTCCGCCTATACTGTCTAAACCTTCATTTTCAAGCTTCTTCAAAATATTCGTAAAACCATAGATATATTGGGCCTTCAGTTTAAAGTTTTTAACTCCAACTGAAGCTCCAACTACACCATTCAAATTAAATTGAGAAATCTTTGTGATGTCTTCCGCAGATAAATTTATGTAATTATTGATGTAATAATCCTCTTGCGCTTTGTCCTTAAACTCCAACTCGCCATTGTATTGTAACATTGGCCCAAAATCTATAGTAAAATAATCTGGAATAACTTTTACGTGCAATTGCATTGCCACTTGAGCAGCAAACATCTTGTAATCCACAAACTCCTCTTGGGTACTTACTAAAGCGGGTCTTCCAAGAATACCAATGTTACTTTCAGAGAGTTGCATACCAAAGCTAACGTTATACCAACGGTTGGGAATATCAACAGTAGCAGACATACCGCCTAAAAAACCATCGCCTTGAGTGGTCTCAAAATTATCTGTTGTAATATCAAACTTTGTAATGCCTCCAAAAATGGAAAATCCATTACTGATACGATAGTTTCCGCGTTGAGAAAAACTTTTTGTAACAATACATAGTGTAAATGCTACTAATAGTATAGGTCTATTAATTTTCATAGTATTTTAGGGTTTAATGCCCAAATATAGTTTAAATTAGTAAATCAATTTTTTAACCATTTAAAAACATAGATATGAGTTTCATTTTAATCCCAATAGTTTTCTTCGGATTACTAATTTTAATTTCGTCCTTTTTTGTTGTAAAACAACAAACCGCTGCTATTATAGAACGCTTTGGTAAGTTTCAAAGTATTCGTCATTCTGGTTTACAGTTAAAAATTCCTTTAGTAGATAGAATTTCAGGTAAATTAAGCCTTAAAATTCAGCAATTGGATGTTATTATAGAAACAAAAACGTTAGATGATGTGTTTGTTCGTCTTAAAGTTTCTGTGCAATATAAAGTGATACGTGATAAAGTGTATGATGCATTTTATAAACTAGATTATCCACACGATCAAATTACAAGTTATGTGTTTGATGTAGTACGTGCCGAAGTACCAAAAATGAAGCTAGATGATGTATTTGTTAAAAAAGATGATATCGCTATTGCAGTAAAAGCTGAATTAAATGATGCTATGCAGAATTACGGTTATGATATCATTAAAACCTTAGTAACTGATATAGATCCAGATGGCCAAGTAAAAGAAGCTATGAATAGAATTAATGCTTCTGAACGTGAAAAAATTGCTGCTCAGTTTGAAGGAGATGCAGCACGTATTTTAATAGTTGAAAAAGCAAAGGCTGAGGCTGAAAGTAAGCGTTTACAAGGGCAAGGTATTGCAGACCAACGTCGTGAAATTGCTCGTGGGCTAGAAGAATCAGTAGAAGTACTTAACAAAGTAGGTATTAATTCTCAAGAAGCTTCTGCGCTTATTGTAGTTACTCAACATTATGATACGCTTCAATCTATTGGGCAAGAAACTAATAGTAACTTAATTTTATTACCTAATTCTCCACAAGCTGGTAGCCAAATGCTAAATGATATGGTAGCAAGTTTTACAGCAAGTAACCAAATTGGCGAGGCTATGAAAAATGCAAAAAAGAAAGGAGATGCATAAAACAATTTCAATACTAGTAATGCTGCTAATATCTTTTAGCAGCATTACTTTTGCTCAATCTAAAGAAGATCTAAAAAAATCAGCTTTAAGAGACGCCAAAATAACAAGCGAAGCAACGCTTAAAAAGGATTTTAAAACTGTGTTTAAACACACCTATCCATCTATAATTAAAGTGATGGGAGGAGAAGAAAAAGCTTTAGAATTATTAAAAACTGTTTTTGAAAACTTGGATGCTCAAGGTCTTGTTTTTGAAAAAGCTGATGTGGTTAGTGTTTCTGATGTGGTTTTTGAGGATGGTCAATATCGCTGTTATGTGGAGGGTTTGAATCATATAAAAATGAATAACTCTCGTATAAAATCTAAAAGTTATTTATTGGGAATTTATAATGAAGATAAAAAGATTTGGTATTTCTTAGAAGCTGAAAAACTAAAAGATAAAGCTATGGAAGAGATGATTCTTCCAAACTTTAAAACGAGTTTAAAAATTCCTGAAGACGAAGTTACTACTGAACAAATTTAATTGAGTTCATTACAACTTCTTAAACTTTGGAACTTCTTTTACGTGTTCTTCTTTAGTTTTTTCACTATTAATACTTCCTGGAAACGTTAATGAAGTACTTGCAAACGTAGACCCAAAATTAATATTGGCATAATACACTTGACTTACTGCATCTTTAACTTGACCATCTGATAATTCTTTTAATGGATGAATAAACACAGACCATAGTACACCATCAGAAACTGCATACTTTACATCTAAAGCAGTATGAAAATTTGCCACTAAGGCTGCTTTAATCAATTCATCGTTTAAACTATTAGCATCTGTAATTGGAGAAATAATACGCATTCTATTATGATTAGTATCTGTTATGCACATTAAAGGGATTTCTTTAATAAAAAACTGCCATCCACCAGATTTACCATTAATAGAATCGCTTACCGAAGTGTAAATTTCTTGAAGTTTTTCATTATTCATTTCCTGAGTGAAACTCAAAAAAGGAACTATTAAAAAGAGAAAAAGTATTTTTTTCATTATGAAACGTTTAGAGATAAGTCGGAAACAATTTCAAATACTTAAAACTAATACCCCATTTTAACTAAATGGATGACGCTCTTTCCAATCTTGCTTAGGGTTCATCAACTTAAATACTTGCTTTAAAATTCCGTTTAGAATACTATTGGTATGTTTTAAATACAACACCATAGGTTTTGGTTTTGCACCCACCGAACTCTTTATTTCCATGGCAGTTCTTGCATATACAATGGTTTCAAATTTATTTTGAATGGCAAAATTTACCATATCATATAGCATATTTAAATACAATTGATTTGGATATTGATGTTCTGTATGATAGCCTAAAAAATACGTTTCCAATTGGGTATTGTTGAGAATTAAGGTGTAAAAACCAATCAATTCATCTTTTAAATAATACCCAAAAACTCTAAAACCTTCTTTAAGGTTAAGTTTGTAAGTATAAAAATGATTTTCAGGCAGTATAAACGTATTAAATTTCGCGTTATTTGATACATTAAGGTACAATTGATGTAATTGCTTAGAGTTGGCTTTAATTGTTTCTAAATCTAACTCTTTGCAAGTAATTCCGTTTAGTTTCTTTTTTGCACGTTTGTACCGGGTTCGGTACTTTTTATTCATACAAGCAATATAATCGTCATTTTGAAGCCATTTGTCTCTAACTTCCATAATCATATTTGGTTGTACAATAGCTTTGTGGAGTTTCTCTTTTCTAAAAAACTCAGCTTGAATCATTTCATCTTCACAAAGAAATCCTTTAGCAGTATTAATCGAATAGTCTTTTTTTGTTTAGATTTTATGATTTGTATTATTTCAGAAACTCCTTTGAAAATTTCGTTATAAAATTCTGTTTTTGATACTTTTTCAGGATTAAAAAACAGTCCATGTTGACCTGTGTGTGTCAAATTACCAACTACTAAAATATTTCCTTTAAGTAATTTTGAAATATTTTCCTTTAAAAATGTTTTAAGGCAAGATACTTTTGTGTCTCTAAACATGTCTTTAAGATAAAGTTGTACACGTTGAATTAGTGCAACACCAACCAATGTTTCATCTTTAAAAACACCAATAAAAAACGGGCTTATATTCTCAGGAGAAGCTTCTTCCAGCGCCTTTAGATAAGACCTTTTAAGAAGAACATTATGTGCAACCAAATCATCCCAATCTATTGGAACGGTGTTTATACTTTCGTAAACGTTATAATGTATCAATACAAAAAGAAAAAGACCGAAGTTAAAAAGCTTCAGTCTTTAATTATGTTAAAACTTTACAAAATTATTAGTGCCATCCGCAAATAATTGCTCCCATAATTGCCATTGTAACCATCCAATATCCACTATTTAAAAGAATATATTTTGCACTCTTACGCTCAAATAAAGCATTTGTACCAAGGACAGGAAGTACAATAAACACAGCTGAAAAAAACCGTGTAATGCACCATGCCCAAAAGTACGATGAGCATTACCATAATCAGCCATAAACGCAGCATAAGAGGGAAGTGCATTCTCAATATCTCCACCTACCATACCCATTGCACCAATTTGATGAATCGTTGAAGTAAGCATACTCATGGCTAATAAAACAGCAAATATAAAAGCCATAGCAAATATTTTTCCCATGTTTGCTCCTTTCATTTTTTCCTCGGTCATATCTGCTGCATTCATCCAAGCAGTACCAAAAACCTTTGGATTGTACCAAACAAATCCAACAACTAGAGCTGAAACCGCAGCGAAAAGTATCGCTAAAAAATTAATTTCCATGATATTAAAGTTTATAGTTAGTAGTTAAATATAGCTAAATTTAAATAGAGATGTGTTTTTTTAACACTAAACAAAAAACATCTTAGTTATTTTTTTGGAGAAGATATACTGAATACACTTTGAGTTTTATTGTATTGATAATCATTTATTTCAATTAAATTTAAGAGACTATGATAAAGAATATCGGTGGTTAGTTTATGGTTCTTATTTCCCATTAAAGCTTTAATTTTTTCAGGAAATTCTTCTCGAAACCCATTAGAATACCAAACCACCATAGCAGGGTTTTTACTAGCTTCGGTATTTTGACCATGGAGCCACTTCCCTTCCTCACCGAGAGCCTCTCCATGATCGGAAAGATAAATTAGAATTGTTGGGCTATCTTCATTTTCTAATTTTTTTATGATTTCTTCTAAAAAAAAGTCTAAATAAACAATCGTATTGTCATAAGAATTTATGAGTTCTTCACTACTCAATGAGGGAACATGTTTAGAATCTATTACAGGTTTAAACTTTCTATGAGCATCATCGTATCTGTTTTCATACCACCAATGACTACCCATCATGTGTACTGTAAATAAGCCTTTGTCTTTTTGAGAAAAATGAGTGTTGAAAGGCTCTAATAATTCTTGGTCTAATGCTTTATTAAAACTTAAAACCGACCTTAAACTATCTATTAAAACAACTTTAGTATTGGTTTTAACAATACTGGAAAAACTACTTTCTAATTCTTGGTTACCAATCCAAATTGCTGGATAATCACAACTTTTAAAAATATCAAAAACCGATGTTATGGTATCTATAGATTCATCATATATGCTAGCATCTGTAATTAGTCTTGGTAAACTAGCAGAAGTATATGTGTGTGGTGTATAAACATTCTTAAAGCTGATTAAATTTTTCCTTCTATTCAACAAAGGGGTAGTTTCTCTTTGATAACCATTTAATTGAAGATGATCTGCTCTTACCGTTTCGCCTAAAACTAAGACAATTTTTAAACTATCTATTTTGCTTTCAATTTCATCAAAATCATTCTTAAAAAAATAAGTTTCTTTATGCAAATAATCTTGAATACCAAACAAAACACTATATGGTAATCGGCTTTTTAAGGTATGTCCTCGTCTATTTTCAACGATAATAAAACTTAGTATGGAGAGTATTACAAGTATTAAAAAAAGAAAATTAACTTTTACAGGGCGTATTTTTTTATAAATTCTATCAAGGTAAAAAAGTAATCCAATTATAAATAAACTAAATGCGATAAATGGTATTGAAATCATATCTATAGCAATACTAGGCTTAGTTTCAATAAGAATTTCAACTAAAGCATGTGTTATTGAAATATCCTGAGTATAGGTCCAATAAGCAAATAGCGATAAACAGAAAAAGCATGGTGTAAAAACGATTCTAAATAACCATTTATTGAGTGTTACCAAATAAATATATCCTGAAACCGAAAATTGAAGTATAACAATATGACCTATGTATAATAACCTATCCTCAAAACCAGATAAAGGAATATGAACATATGAAGATAAAGTGATGCAAAAAGTAAAAGCGAGGTTTAAAAACAAATAAAATAATATTTGTTTTTTATGATTTTTTAAAAATAAAAATACTTTACTTTTTTGACTTCCCATTAATATTGGAGCGTATTTATTTACTAAAAATATAACCGGGACTATCAACAAAATTTGTAAAAATGTAAGT
The DNA here is from genome assembly GCF_055808955.1 of Jejuia sp. G7-7. Classification (NCBI taxonomy): domain Bacteria; kingdom Pseudomonadati; phylum Bacteroidota; class Flavobacteriia; order Flavobacteriales; family Flavobacteriaceae; genus Jejuia; species Jejuia sp. G7-7. Next base: position 885,481 of record NZ_JBVVSZ010000002.1, on the reverse strand, counting down.
GTGAATTTTGTGGTTTCATTAAAGGCAAAAACAGTTATCCCGAACAAAATTAAAACGGTTTTAATAACAGTTAGAGCTCTTAATTGTAGTGCTAATAGGGGTATTGTATTTTTACCCAAAAAGGTTAAATATCTATGAAATTTAATTTGTTTTACCAGTAACATAACAAACAAAGTTCCTGATAAACCGCTTAAAATAAATAATGCAAAATGACCATACTGAGATCTATACATGTCTATTTTGGTATTATAAAGCCCTGTTATAATACTAATAGTAAAACAGCATATCATAAAAATATATAAAAGGTTATTTCTATTAAGTTGAATTAAATTATCCTTTAAAAAATAACCAATCCCGTAAAAAACAAGTGATACACATGCTACATCTAAACTCCACGGTAATTTAAACTCAAACAACTTAGGATACATAAACCCTAGTAGGATTAACATAATCAGTAATATATATCGAGCAACTTTATTTCCAATTGTTAGAACTAAAGCAAACAATAAAAACGATAAAAAGATGCATGGTAAAAACCACATTGGAATTCCCCAATCCATAAATTGAGCATCTCCTTGCGCATAAAAAACACCTATAAGCCCCTCAACAGGATCTAGATTGAAACCAACACTTTTGCCATAATGTCTTCCTATAAAGAGCCAGAATACATATAATAAAATACTCCAAACAAAATAAGGAATTAAAATATTTTTGGCACGCTTAACAACTGAACTAAGGTTAACTTTCTCTGGATGAAACATACCAGCAATAAAGAAAAATAGAGGGATATGAAAACTATAAATATAAGATTCTAAAAAAGGAAAATTATGTGCGTAAATAACTAAAAAGATTGCTACCCCTCTAGCTTGATCTACCCATTGATACCTCAAGTTTTTTTCTTCAAAATTAAAGTTTACTTGCTTCTTCTTTTAGAATTTCATTTTTATCTTCTATTGCTTTATCGATAAAAGCCATTATCGATTCATTTTTTGATTGTCCTTTTTCAATTAAAACTTTTAAAGCTAATGTAACAGCAATTCTAGTTCCAACCTTTTTTACTGATGTATTAAACAAAGATTCTAACTCATCATAAGATACGTTTTCGGCTAATTTAAGGATTTCGGCACGCACATTTTCCTGTTTTTCGATAGGTAAATTAGTGTATTTTTTTCCTAATTGTTTAATAACATCAATTGGTTTTCTTTGTGGTTGATTATTTGTAGGTTTTTTGTTTTGATTATTATTCTTTAGAACAGGTTTAATCTTAGCCCAAGTATCACGTAAACCAACTGTTTTATTAAATACTAATTTTTCTGAAGTTGCATCATCATCCACATTAAAATATCCTAAACGTTGAAACTGAAACCTGTCTCCTACTTTAGCGTCTTTTAAACTCGGCTCGACAAAAGCCTCAATAGTTTTTAAAGAATTTGGATTGATAAATTCCATAAAGCCTTTGTCTTGATGACTATCTGGAGCTTCATCACTAAACAATCTATCATATTCCCTAACCTCAGCTTTAACAGCATGTTGAATTGATACCCAATGTAATGTACCTTTTACTCTTCTGGACGTGTCTTCAGAATAGGTACAATGTATTTCTGTGAAGACACCTTCCTCATCTTTTAAAACACTTTCAGCTTTTATGATATAAGCGTTCTTTAGACGAACTTCTCCTCCTAATTTTAACCTGAAAAACTTATTACCAGCTTCTTCTTTAAAATCTTCTTTTTCTATGTATATCTCGCGAGAAAACGGCACTTTTCTAAAGCCAGCATTGTCATCTTCTTGGTTATTTTCAGCATCCAACCATTCTATTTTATCTTCTGGGTAGTTAGTAATTACCACTTTTATAGGGTTTAAAACTGCCATAACACGAGGTGCTATTTTATTTAAATTCTCACGAATACAAAACTCTAAAAGTGACACATCAATAACGTTTTCCCGTTTAGCAACACCAACAGTTTCAACAAATTTTCTAATTGCAGCTGGTGTATAACCTCTACGGCGTAATCCAGAAATTGTAGGCATTCTTGGGTCATCCCAACCATTTACAACACCGTCTTCTACCAGTTTTAACAACTTTCGTTTACTCATAATGGTATAACTCAAATTTAAACGGGCAAATTCTCGTTGTTTTGGGCGTAATTTATTAGTATCAACCACTTGATCTAAAAACCAATCGTAAAGCTCTCTGTGAGGCTTAAATTCTAAGGAGCACAAAGAGTGAGAAATTTGTTCTATATAGTCGCTTTCGCCATGTGTCCAATCATACATTGGGTAAATACACCATTGGTCTTTAGTTCTATGATGCTCTTTATTGATAACTCGGTACATTATTGGATCACGCATTAACATGTTTGGGTGTTGCATGTCTATTTTAGCTCGTAAAATATGTTTACCCTCATCAAATTCGCCATTTTTCATGCGATCGAATAGATCTAAGTTTTCTGCAACAGTTCTATTTCTATAAGGACCGTCAACGCCAGGTTGTGTTGGTGTTCCTTTTTGTTCCGCCATAGCTTCACTAGACTGAGAATCTACATAAGCTTTTCCTTCTTTAATAAGTAAAACTGCCCAATCAAATAGTTGTTGAAAATAGTCAGAAGAAAACAATACTTTGTCCCATTTGTAACATAACCAAGCGATGTCTTTTTTGATCGCGTCAACATATTCTTGCTCTTCTTTTGCAGGATTAGTGTCATCAAATCTTAGATTTACAGGCGCGTTGTAATATTCTCCCAAACCAAAACTGATTCCAATGGCCTTAGTATGACCAATATGTAAATAACCGTTAGGTTCTGGTGGAAATCTAAAGCGTAAATCGTTTTTAGACATACCATTTCCTAAATCTTCTTCTATAATTTGCTCGATAAAGTTGAGTGATTTTCTTTCTTCAGACATAAAATATGTAACAATTCATGGTTTCTCAATAGAAACTAATCTAATTAAACAAAAATATTGTGTAAAATTAGGTAATTTTGACGACTTAAAATCGGTTGTAATGGGAATTATAAAAGTTGAAAACATTAGAATTTTTGCATTTCACGGATGCTTAAAAGAAGAAACAAAAATAGGTAGTGATTACCGTGTTGATTTAACAGTAAAAGCTGATTTACAAACCTCAGCAAAAAGTGATAGATTGAGTGATACAGTAGACTATGTATTTCTAAATAAAGTAATTAAAGAAGAAATGAATAAACCTTCTCACTTATTAGAAACTGTTTGCAGACGTATTTTAGATCGCATTTTTAATGAAGATGAATTAGTAAAAAAAGCTACAGTTTGGGTTAGTAAATTAAACCCTCCAATTGGTGGAGATGTTCAAAAAGTAACTATAAAAATGACTGATAAGCGTAAAAAGTGATTTTTTATTAATAAAAGTCCTAAAAATTTTTACATTTGCAGCTGATTCTCGATGTCTCGAGAATGACAATTTTAAAAGTTTATCAAAATACTTTATTGATAGATTTTTTTAAATTAGGCGTCGTGGCCGAGTGGCTTAGGCACAGGTCTGCAAAACCTGCTACAGCGGTTCGATTCCGCTCGACGCCTCCAAGAAAGAGATGCTTTTTTAAGTATCTCTTTTTTTGTATAAAAATTAAAGAAATTTAGAATTACTCCGAAGCCTTTCCCTTTATAGGATTGATTTTATCTAACTTTTCCTTTATGAGTTCTTTTTCCTCTGGAAAGAAACCTTGTACCAAAAGCAACACGCCAAACCCAAGTATTACCAAAGCTATTACTTTTTTAGTTTTGTAGATTAAACGGGGCGTGAGTTTGTTTTTAAGTTTTTTGGCAATTACAATTTTTACCAAGTCTACCAGAAAGTAAACAATAAGTATGGTAGATAGAAATACAACAACACCATTCTTAGATTCGGTTAGGGAGTTTCCCAGCACTATAAAAGCAACCCAACCCAATAGCACACCAATATTTATAAAATTAAGCAGAAACCCTTTTAAAAACAGTTTTCCGTAGCCCTTTTTTATTTCAACTTTATGGTACTCTCTAACAATTTCCCGAAAGGACTTAGAGGTTTTAATAAATGTAATTAAACCATAAGCAACTAAAAGTACGCCTCCAAAGATTAAAAAATGCGGATCGTCCTTAACCTTATCCAATAACTTATTGGTACTAAAAAAAGCAACAATTATAAATAGGATGTCGGCTAACATAACGCCACAATCAAAAATCAAAGCACTTTTAAAGCCTTTGGTAGCACTTGTTTCAAGGAGCACAAAAAAAACAGGGCCTATTGTAAAGGCCAGTATAATACCAAAGGGAATTGCTGCAATTATATCGTCAAACATTTATGTAAAAAGAAATCTTCTCACAAAGTAAAGAAATAAAAGCATAAACGAAAAAAGAGCGCTTTTAAAAAGCGCCCTTTTAACTAAACTAAACTTTTGAATATTAATTATTGCTTGATTAGCTTAACGCTATTAATCCCAGACAATGTTTTTATTTGAGCAAAATAGATACCAGCTTTTAGACTAGAGCCATCTATTCTTACTTCTCTATTATTTGGAGAAAGTCTTAGCACTTCTTTTCCTAAAATATCAATTACATTTATAGTTTCAATTTGAGAGTCTTGCCCTTTAATTATCCAACTGTCTTGTGTTGGATTAGGATATGCTCTAAATGATGTTTTGTTGAAATCGTCGTTACTTAAAGGATCACCTTTGTATAAATATAGGTTATCGTAGTAAACAGTACCTAAATCAGAAGAAATTATAAACTGCACTAAATCGTTTCTACTACCAGCTGTAAAACTAGATAAAGGAAGATCTATTGATATCCAAGTTCCTGGGTTAGGGTTGGTTAATATATTAGCATTGGTTGCAGAGTATTCTATTGCGTTAGCTTCTCCGCCACCACCATTCCAGTTTGAAAACTTTATATTAAAACTTTTATCCATAGTGGCTGTTTCAGTAAAAATATCCATGTGAAAATGAGTAAATGTAGTTGCATCAAATCTACCAGTTAAGAACTCTACACCCTCACAGCCTAAACCGCTCACTTTTTTCATAACATCACCACTAATAGTTTCTTCTGTAGTTGTTCCTGGACACCAAGGCGTATCGTAAGTATCAACTGCAATGTCAGTATATGCACCACTAAAAATTGATTTCACATCGGCAGCAGCTCTAGCAGGTGGTGTTGGCGCTGCTGTTGGTGGGCCACTAGCAAAAATATTTACTGTATACGTTTGCATATCTGTACCATTTGAGGCTGTAACCTCTACAGTAGCCGTTCCAGGGATATTAGTCGCTTGATTAATAATACGAGTTGCGGCACCATTTGTTGTTGTTGCTAATGTAATTTGAGGTACTATAACAGTTCCAGGTGCAACTGCATAATTATATGTAGTTGTCCCAGATCCGAAACCTGAAATTTGAACACCATCAATTTGCAAATCACTTAATGATGCATCTGTTGCTGGGTCTACTGGGGCTTTCCAAAAATAAACATTGTCTAAGTAAATATCAACAGGTACTAAGCTTCCTGCCCCATTAGCAGCGAATTTCATTTGAAATACACTATCCCATGTCATTCCTGTAAAAGCAGATTTAGGAATATCTACACTTGTCCAAGCTCCAGATGTATAAGCAATCGATACAAGTGTTTCTCCTGCTCCAGACCCGTTATTAATAGGACTAACTTGTATATCGGTAGCTCCAGGATCTGCAGCTGTCCAAATATCAACATGTAGAAACTCCATAGATGCAGCATTCTGTGCAGTTAACTCGGTTCCTTGGTAATTAAAGTTAGGATAAGCCAACAATAGATTTCCAGTTCCTGGGTCGTAAGCAGTATTAACCATTGTGTGTCCAGATTGGCCCCAATTAGGGTCGTAGTTTGTAGCGACGTTTGTGAAAGTTCCTCCATAAATGGAGATTACATCAGCTGCATCGTTAGTGGGATCTGAAGCATTAGTTGTTGGTTGTGCATATCCAAAATATGCTGTCAATAATAAAAGTAATAATGTAATTTTTTTCATCTTAAATTGTTTTTAATTAATATTAATTGAATTCTTAGTTTTTGGTTGAATTCAAATTTAAGACCCAATCATTGCTAAATCAGTATTATAGACCCATACAAAAAACATACATCTCAAAAAAAGTGTCGTTTTTTTATAGAATCAACAAAGAAACCCTGATATCGTTACTATTCTAAAGGTGTTTAAATTCTTGTAAAACAACTGTTCAATTTTGGTAATAATCCAATGTTGTGGTAATGTTGTGGTAAGCTTAAATACTGTATTGATAATACTTAGCAGATGACAATAAATAATACCTACAAACTTGTGTATGGCAATGATTTAACTTAGAAAAAAGATCGTTAATTTATAAGATTAGGCCCTTTTTCTATTACTAAAACCCAGTCTTTTTGTATAAAACTTAGGCTTCTCATTCTTATCCCAAATCCCCCAATAAGCACCAACATCTCCTTCGGCACCAACTTTCCAAGATTCATCAAAGGATGAGAAGTAAAATATATCAACATCATCCTCTTGAGACCATAATTGAGTATTTATAAAATATTTCATGGCATTTTCAGCAGATGGAAAAGCACCATTTAAACCTTCTCCTTCACTAGGCCAACCTGTTTCAGAGATAATAACTTTTTTACCATTAGCTGCTTTTACTGCTTTATTATACATGTCTTTCATATAAATTAAAGAATATTCAATACTACAGCCTTCCCAATATGGGTAACAATTTGCTAAAATAACATCACAGGCTTCTGTAATTTTTGGCCTTAAAGTAAATTCGTAATAAGCATCTACATAACCTACAGGAATATCTGTTATCTCTCTTTTTACATCATAAATAAAGGCTATAAGTTCTTCTTCAGTTAAATCACCTCTATACATGACTTCATTGCCTACAGCAGCAATATCAACAACACCTTCATTAGCTAGTTTTTTTAATCCAGCAATTTCTTTTTCATTAATTTCTGGTTCATCTCCTAACCATGCACCTACCATAGTTTTCATACCCATGTCTTTAGCAATCTTAGGTATTAACTCATTCCCATCTGTACATGAAAATGAACGCACCCATTTAGTGTGTGGCTTAATTATTTTTAAGCGTTTTCTTATTTGTTTTTCTGAAAGTTGGTCTCCAGGTTTTTGTCCTTCTACATATGGACTAAACCCAATACCATGCATGCCTTTTTTAAGAACACGTTTAAAATAATTTTGTAATCCTTTTGTTGTTTTGTTGTCTAGATTATAACCTGACAGGGACATTATTTTATTAGACTTATATGACATTTAATCTATCATTTCTTTATTATAATTATCTTTTCTTTTATCTAGTTCTGCTCTGATTTCATTGGCACGTTCTTCGGTAACATCATAATTACGCATAATATACATGGCAAGAAGTGTTCCTACCATAGGAAAAAACAGAAAAAAGCATGTAACCCATCAACAGCAGATTGCTGATCTGTTGTAGTCAAGTCTGGGTTAAACCCAACAGTAGCAATTATAACGCCACTAAGCCCGCCAGCAATTGCAAATCCAACTTTTACCATCCACCAATAAATAGCACCAAATATACCCTCTCTGCGCAACCCAGATTTTAATTCATCAATGTCAATCACATCAGCAGTCATAGACATCATTATTGTGAATAAACCTCCGATTCCGAAGGAAAAAATGGTAATGCTATTATATATAACCATGGTTTTCCGGGGATGAATAAAAACCATAGCATAACGTACCCTATTACTGAAATACCTTGCGATACCAAAAATGCTTTTTTCTTACCCATTACCTTAGACATCCATGTTACAACAGGGATAACTAAAAACGTAGTACCCAAGGCCCCCAAACAGCCAAACAAAGACACCCAAATACCAGTAGCTTCTACATCACCATTAAATAGTTTGTATACAATAACAAAAAAGGTGAGTGCAGCAACCGTATTAAACGCATTAAATACTAAAAACGTAGCACCGCATAACTTTCTAAATTCCTTAATTTTAAATGCTTCAATAAAACTGAAGAATATATTCTTTAAACTGTTGCCTATACTAGATAAATTTAATGGCTCATAATTCTCATTCAAGGTAGATTTGCTCTTTATGAATATTGCGGGAATCATGGCACAAATGGCGCAAGGAATAGCAACCCATATAGCCAATTCTCTAACGGCTACTTCTGCAGATGGAAACCACTCAGGATTATACATGATGACCCAAAACCATGGTGCTATTACCCAAGCCCATTGTCCAACCCATTGAGCAACAGCCATAATATTAGTGCGCTCATGAAAATTATCACTCATCTCATAGCCCATAGCTACATAGGGTACGCTGAAAAACGTAAGTCCTAAATAAAACACCACAGACCACAAGAAAAAGTACCAGAAATTAAATTGCAAGGAGTTTTCTCTAAAAAGTTGCCACATGAATATATATGCTATACCCATTATTATTGCTCCTATAAAAACGTATTGTCTTCTCCGCCCCCATTTTGATTTTGTATTATCTGAGATATAACCCATTATTGGATCAGTAATGGCATCAAAAATTCTTGGAAAAAAATATATAAGTGACCACATCCAACCCGTAAAACCTAAATCTTGCACTAAAACCACCATAAATATTCCCAAAATAGCGGGAAACATTTGATTGGCTAGCATACCTACCCCAAATGCTACTTTTTGTCCAAATGGGACTTTATTTCTAGATACTGTCTTAGTTACTGACATACTTTGGTATTACTTATATTGAATTTTTATATTCTACGTTCCATGATTGATAAGTATTATTTTTACTGCATCTCAGTATCATTTAATGACGCCAATAACAAATAAAACTTTTAATTTGATAATTATATATATTTACTTACCTGACTTTAATTTTTAAAATTTTAAATTTTCATGTTTATCCCAAAGCCCCCAATACGCACCAACATCACCCTCGTCTCCAGTTTTCCATGACTCATCAAAAGATGAAAAGTAAAATATTGGAATGTCATTTTTTTCAGTCCATCTTATAGTATCTATAAAATATTTCATCGCAGCAGTATCACTAGCAATAGCTCCATCGAGACCACCTCCTTCACTAGGCCAACCTGTTTCTGTAATAATAATAGGTTTTCCTTGAGCAGCATCTACAACTGAACCAAACATAGCTTGCATATGCCCTAATGCATACTCAATTGGGCAACCTTCCCAATAAGGATATAAGTTTGCTAAAACAACATCTGTACTTTCAACTAAAATAGGATGTCTTGAGAATTCGTAATACGCGTCAACATAACCTACCGGAATATCTAATCCAGCTAAAGCTTCCTTAACACGAGAGATATATCCAACTAACTCATCTAGGGTTAAATCATTTCGGTATAACACTTCATTACCTACTGCAGCAACATCAACATTACCATCTTTTGCCAGTTGTATTAAGCCTTCAATTTCTCTTTCATTATCCTCTTTATCATCACTAAGCCATGCACCAACTAAAGTTTTAAGACCATGCTTTTTTGCTATCATAGGAACATATTCGTTGCCTTCAATACATGAAAACGATCGTATAGCACCAACATGAGACTTTAATATTTTGACCCTTTGCTCAACTTGCTCCATACTTATATCATCACCAGGTGATTGTCCATCCTTATACATGCTAAAGCATATACCATGAAACCCATCTTGTAAGGTTTTATACCATAACGCTTTTAACTCCTCTACTGAATAATCTGAAAGGTAGATACCTACAGTAGCTTTCTGGCTATATTTTGATTTATAATATGATTCTTCTCTATAAGACATTCTTTTTTATAATTTTATTTATTCATTTAGAATCTAACTCGCTAAACATATTTCTAGAAAACAAAGTGAATCTAGAATACTCCTCTACAGTTTTTTCTATTATATATTTTGATTCTATCTACTTCTTTAGCACCAGAAGGCAGCTCTTCAAGTTTTAATCCTGGGTAGTCTTCTGTTTCTTTCCATTTTTCAATAGTCTCGCTAAAAAATGAAGAGGCACTAGCATCTGCCTCAAAAACTATCAAATCATAAGCCTCTCCTTTATCACCACCAAAGCGCGTTACAACCTGCCATTCCCCATCTCTTTTGTAAGATGTATTGGTGTGGTCAGACTGTGGATAGTAACGATCATCGGTAGGACGAATTAAGACCCATATATCATTTTTATTAGACTCTGGATAGACGCCCATTGTTAAAATCCTGCAATCCACAGAATCTTTATCTATTGGAGACACAACTTTTGTAGCATTTACTGGACCACTAATTTTTAGCTTATTTCCAGTTGAAACTTGTTCCATTTGAGTATTATAATTGACTAAATCTGATGAATAACTCCCGTAAATCATCATTAAAACTCCAAGGATTCCTATAGGTATTCCTAGTTTGCTTGAACTAGACTTTTTAATAGCAAGTAGCCCAATTAATATGAATAAAACTCCTATGATTAGTATTATTATTTTGGTTGACATTTTATTAGTTTTTTAGTTTTTGAATACACTTAACAATACTACAATTGTTATAATACACCTCTTCTTTCTTCTAATTGCTCTTTAATATCTTTTGCTCTATCTTCAGACAAGCTATATTTCCACATAATCCAAATAGCTAAAGCAGCAGTAACCACAGGTACCACTATATCGGCAATTCTTAAGTTAATTAAAGTCTCAGCCGACTGTGTAGCTGCATCACCTTTAAATCCGATGAGCTTTAAAACCAAACCACTTGCTACAAGCGCAATACCTTGTCCTAATTTCACTACCCACCAATACAATGCGCCGAAAGTTCCTTCTTTTCTAGGCATGCCATTAACCAACTCATCTAAGTCACAAACATCAGCAGTCATACTCATCATTAATGTAAATAAACTACCCAAACCAAAAGACATTAAAGGAACTGGAATAAACATTAATAAAACATTGTCAGGATCGAAAGTCCACCATTTTATGATATAACCCACAATAGATATGGCAGTAGAAATTATAAACGCATTTTTCTTTCCCCACTTATTTGCCATAGCAGAAACAATAGGAATCACAAAAAAAGCAGATACTAATGCACCTATTGAACCAAACCAAGCAGGCCAAGTTCCTGTAGCTCCATAATCGCCATTGAAAAGAAAAAACACAATAATAAAAAAGCTAAAAGACGCCACAATTTGATACCCATTAAATACTAAGAATGTAGCACCACATAATTTCATAAAAGGCTTATTTTTTACAGCTTCTTTTATACTACCTATTAAATCTTTTAAATTGCTGAAAATAGTTTTAAAAGTTAGTTTCTTTCTGTTTCCCATGTGAGAAGCATCTATCCCTCTACAAAATATAGCAGGCAAAACACCTAAAAACAAACAACCAATACCAACATAAATAGCCATTTGCCTAACACCTTCAGCTTGACTACTAAAAAAATCAGCATTAGGAATTAGAGGCCAAAACCAAGGGACTATCACCCAAGCCAATAAACCAACCGTTTGCGAAAAGGCCATTAAACGGGTACGTTCATTGTAATCAGTAGTCATTTCAAAACCAAGACCTACTAATGGTGTAGCAAACATGGTATTACCAATTAAAAACACCATGGACATGATTAAAAAATACCAAAAGTTGAATGTAGATGAATTGTTTTCGTCCATCTGCCATAGCAGAACAAAGAATATAGCACTTAGAATAGCACCAACAAAAATATAAGGTCTTCTACGTCCGTACCTTGAACTGGTATTGTCTGAAATAAACCCCATTATTGGATCTGTAATCGCATCAAAGAAACGAGGTAAACCACCTAATAATCCCGCTTGAACAGGATCCATTCCAAAGGCTGTTAGCAAGAAAAACATGAATACACCCAGAGCACCAGGAAGTAAATTAAGAACCAAATGGCCAGCTCCGAAAGCGGCTTTTTGACCAAGAGGAACTCTATTTGTTACGGTTGTTTTTACATTTGGCATAATATTATTTTTTAGTTAGCTGGTTAGTTTTTGGTTATAGTTTAGGGATCACAATAGTTTGAATAGCTTGTGCATCTATTGAAAACTCTACCTTCTTTTCATTTAATAATAGGCTTATGGTTTTTGGGATTTTTAATTCATTAAAAAGTACTATGGCTATTGATCCGTCAGGATTATGAGCAGCTATTGCCATTAATTTATCATCAGAATTTTCTAGTTCGATAACTTTAGCTTCAGGCCTAATATATTTACTAAAATGTGCCATGGTGTGATAAATAGGAGTGAAGTAAACCTCATCGGTATCTGGATTTACTATTACAGGGGCAATGCACCAGTTTTTAAACCAGTTTGGACCTCCTTTGGTATCTAATACCATATTCCAATCTACCCAGCCGTCTACCCAATTATTTAAACAACCAATGATATCTCTGGCATAACGGTTTACTGGAGCATATTTTGGATGTAAATGCTTATCTTTTTCAGGTGCCCAATCCCAACCCCAATCTGTAGCTTCTTTTTCCCAGTACCATGCATCATCTTCCCAAACAGGAATTTCTGCATCTACACATGCTTCAGATTGAATTAAAAGTTTATTTGGTGCCTTATTGTGTGCATACTGCAATTCTTCAGGGAATACCTCAAATGTACTTGCGTACCAATGTATAGCTGTACCATCAAAATATTTAGAGGTTTCTTCATTTTTATATTGAGAATCTACCCATTCTTTTAAATGCTCTCTGTTTTGGTCATAACCTAAAATCTTTAAGTCTCCTTTTCCATCTGCTTCTAATTTTGGTCCTAAATAGTTCTGAACAAAATTTGTCATTTCATCTGGTGAGTAGTGCATACTTTCCCAGTTATTCCCATTGCCTAAAGGCTCATTTTCAACTGTGAATCCCCAAATTTCAATACCTTCGGCTTTGTAAGCATCTACATATTTAGAGAAAAATAACGCCCAAGTTTCATAGTATTCAAGTAATAGTTTACCACCAACCCATTCGTTATTATCTTTCATCCAAGGTGCTGCTGTCCAAGGCGAACCAAATATTTTAAATCCATCTGGGGAAGCAGCCATAGCATCTTTAATGAAAGGGATTAAATCATCTTTATCTTCTTCAATAGTGAAATGTTCTAATGTTTTATCTCCTTCAACTGGTGAATATGAATATTGCCCTAGTGAAAAATCACAAGAATTCATATGCGTTCGTGTTAACGAATAATGCGCTCCATCTTTACTGAAATAAGCATCGATTATTTTCTTACGATTTTCTTTACTCAACTTATTCAAAAGATATGCTGAAGACTCTGTAAAAGCGCCACCAAAACCAGTAATAGTTTGAAATGTTTGTTCAGGGTTTAATTTAAGTGATACTTTTTCTTCTAAATTTTGAAACTCTGTTATTTTAGATAATTTATGACCTGCAGCTGAAGTTTCAAAAACTTCAATTTTCAGCACTTCTTTTTTATCATTACAACTTGCTGTAATCATGATCCCTATGAATAATAATGCTATATTTTTTAATGTCTTCATATAATGGGTTAGTTTAATGTTTGTTTTGGCTTGCATGCCACGCTTCAGAAGTAGGAGGTACTTCGACGTCATTCATTAAGGCTTCTTTATCTCCATTATAAGTTTTAGTAATTGAGTTTCCGTTTCTTGTTAAACCTTTGAATATTCCTTTATCTACTTCATTCCATAAAACATATTTAGCTTTCCCATCAACAGTAAATAGTCCAAAATGCTTTTCGGAATTCCCTAAATTATCACCACCTTTCCATGGTTCATCAAAGCCTTCAAAATAGAAACATGACATTCCCGCTTCATTGGTCCAATCTCTCATGTGCTTATAGTACAATGCTTCTTTAAACTCATCACAAGCTTTTGAACCAGTAGTACCATAGTGTCCTGAAGAAAAACTTGCCCAACCTGTTTCACCAATATGCATTGGTTTGTTAACTCCTAAATGTTCCATGTATTTCTTCACATTTCCAGACTGCATGATGGCATAATCTTTTGCTCTTAACATGGAGATTTCTATTTTTTCCATATCGGTTTTACCTTCAAGTCCTTCTTGGTTTAACCAAAACTCAGGTTGATAATGAGTATCATGCATAGGGTAGGTGTGTACCGATAAAAAATCTACTGCTTTGATTAAATTATTTAAATCTTCAACGTGATATTCTTCACCACCGCCTCCCCAAGACGCAAAATTATCTGAACTTGTTACCCATAAATCTTTAGATAACTTGCCTTCTTTCTTTAAATTCTGCAGGTAGTTTACCCATTTAAGGATAATCCAAGGCTCAACATAATAAGTTGCTGCCCATTTAACCATAGCTTCATTACCAACAGCAATTACTTTTACAATATCTGGATATTGATTAGCCAACGCCACAGCTTTTTCCATTTGTGGTTTGTTATCTGCGCTTTCTTCATTATGAATTGGTGCTTGATCTGTCCAAGCGTTTTTACAATCTATCCAAGCACCAAGCATCACATACATTTCAAAACTTGGATCTTGTTGCTTTAGTTCATGAATAACTTTTAAAAGGTTTTCAGCTTGCGGTAAATGCACTTTATACGTTCGTAACATTCTTATACCTAAAGCATGCAAGATTTTCATATCTTCTTTAAGTTCTTCTAATGTAGGTTCAATGCTATGATCTGCATGTCTATATCCACCATAAGACATCGCTAAATATTCAGGGTTTCCTAAAATATCTTTTGCAGTTAATTGTTCTTTTTCTACTTCTTGCTTCACATTATCCTTTTTAGCTTTACCACAAGACCACATAAAACCGATTACTAAAATCAGTACACAATATCTTAGGGTTGATACATAGTTTTTCATAATTAAAAATTTATAGCAGTTTCCATTCTATGCGGTGGCACAACTACGCATGATAATAAATCCTCTTTATTTCCTCCATATGTTTTTGTTATAGGCTGTCCATCTCTAGTAAGCCCTTTAAAAACACCCTTATCTACTAAATCCCAAAGCGCAAATTTTGCTTGCCCCTTAAGGTTTATTAATCCAAAATGATTTTCTGATCCTAATTCGTTATTAGCATCCTTCCATGGTTCATCAAAAGCTTCAAAATAGAAACAAGATATTTCCTCGCTATTGGTCCACTCTCGCATCAACTGATAATACCTACCAGATTTATATTCATCTGCAGCTTTAGATCCGTTGGCGCCATAATGTTCGTTAGAAATAGTTGCCCAACCTGTTTCGCCAATATGAACAGGTTTATTGATACCTAATCGTCTCATATAGTTTACAACACCATCAAATTGTTGTTGTGAAAATAATAAAGCGCGTTGCATTGCAGATTCAATTTTTTCTGAATTAGAAAGTTTAAAATCTTCTCTTGGTACTAACCAAAAATCGGGATTATAATGCGAATTATGCATGGCGTAAGTGTGCATTGAAATATAATCTACAGCCCTTATAATATTGTCTAAATCTTCCGTATGATATGCAGTATCACCTCCTCCCCAAGATGAAAAGTCATCTGAACTAGTGATCCATAAATCTTTTGATAGTTCACCTGATTTCTTTAAATCCTGCAAATACGTTACCCATTTTAAAATAACGTTAGGGCGTACAAAATAACTTGTAGCCCAATGCACCATAGCTTCATTTCCAACGGCAATTATTTTTACAATATCCGGGTATTGTTTTGCTAATACTACAGCTCTATTAATTTCTCCTTCATTTTGTTCACTCTCAACCTCATGGTCTGGCTCTAAACCTGTCCATGCATTTTTACAATCAATCCAAGCACCTAACATCACATACATTTCAAACTTTGAATCTTCAACTTTTAATTCAGAAATAGCCTTTAAAATATTAGACGCTTGTTGCAATTGCACATTATAAGTACGCAATAACCTGATTCCCATTGCAAACAATATTCTCATATCATCTTTAAGCTCATTTATTGTTGGTTGTATATCACGCGTTTTTTTGCGATAACCACCATAAGAAATGGCTAGATAGTTAGGATTTCCTAAAATATCAGCAGCATTAATCTGCTTTTCTTTTTTTAGATTTTCGTTACTTCCTTCCATTAATAATATTATTGAGAGTATATTGTTTTTACTTATTTATCGAAACTATAATTTTATCCACTTCACCCTTTCTTTCAAAAAGCGATTTAGATATTGCTTGATCTAGACTATTGTCTTCAAAAACAATTTGTCTACCATTCTTGAAAATGACTTTAATATCTTTTTTATCTGCTAATTTGTATATTATTGGCACCTGATTATATGTGAAGCACAATGAATCTACTTCAAGCTGTATTTCCTGTGCCTCTTTAAGCACATTTGTAAATTTAAACCTAGATGGTGCTTTTATAAACTCTTTAGTTTGTAATAAACTGGGTTTGAAAATTAATTTTCCATTATCAACAAAAACACCAAGTTCTCCAAACCTACTTAATACATCTTCTTTAACCTGCCCAGTCATACCTGGTTGTTGCGCACCTTTAGTTGCTGGTGTGTGCGAGTAAGGATCGGTTGGGATAGCTCCATATAATTCAGGAGATTTATGCACCCCGATTCCTGCGTTTATCTCGTAATAATGATCTAATAGCCTCCCTATTATCACATCATCTTCATTGTTATTTATGGCTAATAAACAATTCTCTTGAACCGCCAATAATAACTTAGATACCATGTGCCAATAAATAGAACCCAAACCTTCGTAACCAAAGAAGGTTCCCGAACGACCAGTAAAGGATTTATGATCAAAAATATCTTCAAAAATTTGAAGTAATAATGCTTCATCTTTTTTAACCAAAGACTCATAAGATTCACCCAAACTATTTAAAGCATCTTTTAAGCTATTGGCATTATTGAAGTTTCCATTAAAATGATATGCTCCGTTAACATCTTGCTCAACAACCTGTCTGTTACCATCTGCAATTAACTGCTTAAGAAGGCCAGACTGCTCAACTTTATTACCAGGGATATTATTCTTTTTATCAAATCTTGGTAAATCCTTATTTGGATATAAAATATAACTATATTGATCTTCTCTGAAAAGCGCACTATTTTTCAATCCATCTAGCAAACTCAAGGCTTGAGTAGGAGAGAGGTAACCAGCACTTAATGCAGCAACCTGTCCTTCTAGCATTTCAGATAAATAGGAAATAGAAACCTCATTTTCATTTTCAACAGTCATCAAGTTATAAGCGTGATACATATTATCTTTACGCTTATTAGCATCAATACTATGTTCTAAATATGATTTGGTAACTGCAATAAAACGAGATACATCTGCTAAACTTAACTCAGATTTAGAGTTTGAAAAACCACTATTATAAATTGTTTCTCTATAGTCACTTCCTGCTTTACCAAGTCCGTCTAAAACTATTTTACGGTCTTTATCAGAAATATTTCCTGATAAAATAGATGCATTATTTTCAAGTGTTTCTGAAATTTTATTGAAAAATGTATTCAATTCCTCAGAAATTTTTACAGATTTTGTGTCTGACTTTAAAACAACACCTTCAAAGAAATTTAAGAACCTGTAGATGTAATAAAGTGTTACCATAGACACTCCATTACCTACTAAAGCATTGTTGGCATCATTCCATTCTGGACGTTGCGTATTTAACCAAATACCACCTTCTGGTATAAAGTTTGAAACTTTAGAAAGCGCTGTAGCTAATAATTTTTCAATAAAATTAACTCTATAAATATTTGAATCTTTATCAAGTAATAAAGCCCCATCTGCACCTAAAACATCTCTGCGTTTATTGATGGTTTCGTCTAACTTGTAATTAAAATCTATAGTGTCTTTTGGGTTTTTAAGTGTATCAGTATAACTTTTAATAACATAGGGCACGTTTGCATACACAAAAATATCTTGATCAAATCGTTTCTCTAATGTACCAGGGTAGTAGTCTTCAATAAACTCTAAGAATTTTAATAGGTAAATTATTTGATGATCTCCCCAATAGCCAATGTAAGACCATGGGTCATGCTCCTCAATAACCTCCCAATCAAAACCTCCTTTTGTTACACGGTATGGGTTATAACCTTCAAAAGTTGTAGCATTTAAAAACTTATGAATCATCCCTTCTATGTACTCCGGGTAAGAGTGTGCTAAAGCTTCCCAGTTTTGGAAAATATCACGCCAGTTTCCTTCGTAATCAAGAATTTTAGAACCATCAACTTCACTTCTTGTATTGATTGAAAACTTATTCCAAGGTCTACTTGGATCTCCATGTCTTCTACTGAATTTTAATGGTAAGTATTCGAAACATAAACGTTGGAAATCTTTATCATCATCATTTTCAGCAAGACTTTTAATGTCTTCTAATGTAAAAGTGTCTTGTAAAGTATTTAAAATAGATGTCTTTTCTTTAAACACATCTTTATTCGCTTTTGAAATATATTTTAAGAAATCTGACTTCTCTATAGTATAACCATCATCAAAAATACCACCACGCATAATATTGAATAGCGTATTAGAGAAATGCCTCATATTTGTTAAAGGATCTTGAGTGAGTTGTAAACCATCTGAAGCCCCCGTTAAATCTATTAAATTTCTTGTTCCAAAATCGATGTCTTTTTGAACTAGACCCTCTAAATCAGATTCTTTTTTGATGATTTCTGAAATATAAACCACATCCGAAATAGATTGATTTACATTAGCAACAAACATCCAATTCTCTTCTGTTTTAGCATCCAAGTGTATGGTTGAAGATATGAAGTAAGCTCCTTTTTCAGCTTTCATATCTACTTCTTGTGAAATGTTTTGACCTCTTCTGAAATTATCTAACTGTAAAGATGAAATTAAATACGTTGGATTATTCAATCCAGAAGACCAAACAATATTTGATTTTAAAGCTTCACTAGGTTCTGCTTTATCAACAATAACAGCACTTAACGCATAAATACCTAAACCAACATTTTCTTGTAATTCGCTCTTCTTGTAGGCATCTACAAGGTTACTTCTTCCGTTTTGTAAATCTGAAGTTACAGTAGCTGGTAAAATATTTTGTAAGCCGTCTAGAACTAAAATCTCAACTTTATCATCAGAATTATTTATTAATGTTGAACTTTTTACAAACCCAAATTGATTACTAGAACTCCATTGATATCTAAAAGTTAATCCTAAGTCAAGATTGTTTTCTTCAAAAACAACCTTATTCCCATATCTGTTTTTATAAAGATTACTTTGCGTATTGTAGATACCTATTTGACGAATAGAAAATGGCTCCCATAAGTGTGTTTTTCCATTTTTATTCACTTGAAAAATAGCTTTGCTACCTGTATTTTCAGCCATTTCAGTAATCTTATCATCGGTATAATATGGAAACAATGAAAACTCTGCATTCTTCCGTCCAGCAGTTAAGCCGCCATTACTTGAAATAAACATCCAGTGATTAGAATCACTAACGATGCTCATAAAAAATGGGCGCATTTTATCGCTATTCGAAATCTTGTAATACGTTTCATCCTCAAAAATGACTAAATCGCCATTTATCACATTCATTTCATTTGAAACTTTATCGTTTTCTTTATCAATTATAACGTTCATTTAGCTAATTATGGTTAGTTGAATATTATGAAAGGCTAGCTAGAGTAAGCTAGCCTTTAACTAATTATGTATCGTAATCTAGTTAGTGAATTTTACAGATATGTTATCAAAATAAGCTTCTACGCCACAACCACTTACTGCGCCACAAGCAGTTTTAAGTTGTACTGTTACACCTCCACTAACATCACTTCCTGTAGTTGTTGTAAAAGAGAAAGACTGCCAATCAGATGTTGGAGCAAGAGGGCCTCCACTAAGAATTTCAGCTTTTGAAACACCTTCGGTTGCTAACTCTGAGAAAAACTCAACAAAAATAACACCTCCAGCACCCATTAAAGATCCTTTCATATCGAAAGTAATGGTTACTTCAGTATTTGGTGTTACAGTTCCTATGCCAATATTAGCTTGCTTTACAACCACTTCTTTACCTTCACCTGCTGTTAACTTTCCTGAGAAAGAACCACCATTTGCCTCTTCATTGGTAACTGTAAATACACCTCCACTTGCGTCAAATATGGTATAGCCAGAAGTGTCACCAGTTTCAAAATCTCCATTTACAGTAAATTCATCAGCAGTACCTCCGTTGCCACCACCACCAGAACCACCACCGCAGTCTGAACAAGTAAGTGACACATTATCTATAACAACTACTCCAGTATCAGCTCCCATATCGAATATTACGCGACTGTTTGCACCACCAAAATCTGTTGATGTAGCCAGGTCTGTTGCTTTTAGCTCTAACGTAAATGTTTGTGATGTAGCTGTTAAATTAATTTCTGATACATTGTTGCTCCAAGGGTCTTGGTTTAGGCCAATTCCTGCTAACATAGTACGATTACCATTAGAAGAAGCCTCAAAAGAAAGTGTGTATGTTGCTCCAGGAGTGATGTCTACTACTTGACTTAAGTTTACAGCAAAAGCTTGCCCAGCCGTCATAACATCAGCAAAATTAAAAGAATTACCACCTTCTGTTCTCACGTCTAATGCATTACCAATCCAAGCAGTACTGCCATCTTCAAAATCTCCATTTGTTAATAATCCGTCGTCAAAAGCACCTCCGCCTCCACCGCCACCGGTGCCAAGGTTTAATTTTAAGTCATCAAAATAATAGGTGTTTCCATTTTGAGTTTGTAAATCAAAGAATATTACAATCTTATCATACAATCCACTATCTGATGCATTAAAAGGAATAGTTAATTCTTCCCATTCGTTAGTTTTAGTTGTAGCAGCTGATTCTATATCTGCAGTTTTTACAGCCCCACTAGATCCTTTGTCTTCTAACTTCATAGTTACTTTAAAACCTGGTTGTGCTGAATACACTTTCATTGTAAAACTAGAACCGTCTGTAAATGTTAATTTATCGGTTAAATCTATTTGCAAATTATCCCAAGGGTTTTGATTGCTGTTAGTTAGTTTACCTACCTTACATGATTTATTAGCATCAGTATCTGGGTTAGGGTTATCAGCATGTTCTAGAGTAGTATTATCTTCTATAACAGTAACACCACTTCCTGCAGCTTTGGGGTCGCTCATAAACGTTAAGTAAAAATCTGAAGCGCTTAATGATTGCATAGTTTCAGCTTCACAAGGGGGTATTGGCGTTTCAATTTGCACAATATCATCTATGTAAAATGCTCCTGCAGTTGTACCTGGTCCATCAACAAAAATTACAATCTTAGGATAAGATTTTGATGAGCTATAACTAAATGTTAATTCTTCCCATCCTGAACCACCATGACTTGCTGTAGTTTCAACAGCATCACTCTCAGTAATTTCTAATTTGAGTAAAATATTAACTGGAGCATCTGACCAAAAATTCAGTTTTACTGATTTCTCTGTAGATAAATCTAAATCTTCTCCTAATTCAAAAGCAATACCTTCAAAAATGGCTCCACTATTGGTGATTTTTCCAACTTTAGATGCCACATTATTAGTTCCTCCTGGAGCTGGATTATCTACTATTTCAAAGGCTGTCCCATTAAAAACTGCAGCACCATAATCTACATCAGGATTATCAAATGAAATAGGAAAAGCTATTACTTCAGGAATTGCTATTGTAATTGTATCCTCAAATGTATCTGATCCTCCAGAAACATGTTTAGATGTTAAAGTAATAGTATATGTTCCGTTAGCATAGGTTTTAACTGGGTTAATTAATGAAGAGGTTTCTCCATCTCCAAAACTCCATTCATACGTATTTGCATTTTCAGATATGTTGATAAACGTTACAGTTCCTGTATCCACATCAAGTGTATAGGTAAATCCTGCAAGAACTTGAGGTAAAACTACATCATCATCTTCACAACCTGAAATTGATAGTGCTAATATGAATACTGTTAAGTATTTAAATGTTTTAATTAGATTTTTCATTGTTTGTTTTTTTGAATTAGTTGTTCATTTCATACACTCGTACATAATCTACAAGCATGGTTTGAGGGAATACTGTTTCTGCATTTGGAGAACCTGGTAAAGCTCCACCAACAGCCATATTTAATATGATATAAAAAGGACCACGATTAAACACCCATTCTCCAGGAACATCTTCTGGGGTTATCTGATTGTATAATACATCGTCTACATAAAAATTGATGTAATCTGGACCCCATTCTATACCAAAAATGTGAAAGCCTGAATCGAATCTGTCATTCTCTAATTCATATGATTTACTAACGGATTCACCTCCTGAATATCCTGGCCCATGAACGGTACCAAACATCTTTGTTGGTTCGTCTCCTACGTATTCCATAATATCAATTTCACCGATTTGAGGCCAAGTTTCTGTACCCCCAGGATCGTCGCCAAGCAACCAAAACGCTGGCCAGATACCTTTACCATATGGCAACCTTATACGAGCTTCGTATCTTCCGTATGTTTGCTCAAACTTACCTCTAGTTAACAACCTAGCCGATGTGTAAGCAGACCCATTAAAATTTTCCTCTTTTGCGGTGATAATTAATACACCATTCTGCGCTGTTACATTCTCCGTACGATCAGTGTAGTATTGCAATTCATTATTTCCCCATCCATTTTGTCCGGTTCCTATATTGTAATTCCAAATTGAAGCATCAGGAGCCCCATCAGTATCAAACTCATCAGACATTACAAGGTTTGTAAATGTAGCTACGGTCTGTGTTTCATCAGTATTGCAACTAAAAACAACAACCATTACTATCAACAAGGAGGAGGTGATTAATGCACTTTTTGCTCTTCTTATGTGTTTTATTATAATATTCATTTTTAATGTTTTTTGAGTGTTATAATTATTCCTTGAAGTAGTAAATATTATCTACATAAATGTTAGATATTGTAGTATCTGAAATGAAGAATAATAGACCTAATTTATCTTTGGCTACAAGACCCGCAAAGTCAGCCAATGGTATATCTAAACTCACCCATTGGTTTGATTGTAATTGTGCACTAGTTATTGTATAATTACCAGCAGTTTCATTATTTCCAACAGAATTTAATATTGATAATCTTAAGAAATCTGCAGAGTCTAGAGCTTCTTGTACATTAATATCTACATGAAGATGTGTCATTGCTGAAGCATCTATAGAAGAAACGTTTAAGAAAGTACCTATACCAACAAAATTAAGTTGCGTGTAGTTTATAACCTGACCAGAACCTAGGGTTAATGGTGGTGCTCCACCTAAAGTAGTTTGACCATCAGGTGTAAAAAACCCATTGTAATAATCTACAGGAACATTAGTATATGCATCACTGAAAATTGATATAACGTTGGCTGGATTTCTCGTTGGTTCAGGCGCACCATCAAAGCTTCCTAAAGACTCTAAAGTTAAAGAACCCTTTACCTCAACACCACCTATTGTAGCAGTAATTGTTGACATACCAGAATCAAGAATGGTGATTATTCCTAATTCGTTTACACTTGCTATACTTGGGTTAGAAGATGTAAAATCGAAATAAGAAGGCGCAGCGACAACTGTTTTATTTTCTCCATTTGGTAAATTAAAGGTTTGTGTAAGACCTCTTTCGGCAAGATTTATTGCTGTACCAGTAAATGTTGTTTCTGTAACATTTTCTCCAGCTAACATTTCGGGTCTTGGTTGTGCTACGCTCCCTAAATTTTCAAATTTTAAATCGTCAATCCAAAATGTCCATCCAAAGCCACCTGCGTTCTGCGTTGCTGTTGAATACCAAAACATGCCTCTTTCTTGAATAAGTTTAGAGGGGTCAGGAATTGGAATAATATATTTAACCCAATTTGTAGTTATATTTAGGTTTGATGTGCCTACTTGGTATTTATTCTCGCCAAAGTCTTGACCAAAACCTATTTCTGCAATATTTCCTCCTCTTGAGCCTTTAGCCCAGAATGTTAATGCATCAAACCTTGATAAGTCACGACCAGCACCATCTACTCTAAATATAGCACCTGCATAACCACCTTCTGGGTCGTTTAAATTAGGTATATCAAACCGCATGGATGCAGAACCTTCATAACTTACTTCCTCATCAACAGTCCATGCTGTAGCTTTAGACCCTAAAAATGGTAAGTAAAAATCAGTCCCTAATCCAACTGGATTGTCATTAAAAATCTCTGGTGTAGCAGGAAAGGACGCTAAAACTGCTTCATCTGAAAGTTCTCTTTCGCAACTCATTGCAATTATAAAAATGAAACCCAAAAGGAATGTCATTTTCTTATATGTGAATTTTATATTTTTCATTATTCTGAATATTTTATTTTCCAATGTTAATGTGTATATAGGTTCTTATTTCCCATTCGCTTCCGTTTCCAAATCCTACTGGACTTATAGTAGGTACAGCTGGAAAAGTATTTGGTGGTACAGCTGTAGGTGAATATCTTGGAGAAAATTCATCTAATGAACGCCATATACCTCTAATACCAATTTTAGTATCTGGAAGGATAAACCAATCTGGCTTCCCTATAGATGTTGAAATATCAATCATATTCTGAACTGGGAACGTTAAGTTAAAATCACGATGGTAATCAAAAGGTCCCCAATCATTAATTTTAACCTGATATTCTAGTTTCCATTTTTTGTAAATCATTTTTATATCACCACCAAAGCGTTCAATGGTTCTATCGCTATCACCGTTGGCCTGAGCATTACCTCCATAAAAATTTCCAACAAGTCCTAAATCTGGACTTACTTTTGAAACTATACGCGAACTAATCTCCCAAAGATCTTGTGCTGGTGCAGCTTGTGGAAAGGCAAAAAATGTACGATTTGCTAAAAATCCAATATGTGCATCTTGGGCAGTTGGGTGATGCCTGTAAACAAATCCTAGATTAAATGCTATTTTTGCATCTTCAACTCGGTCACTATCCCATGTATAAAACCAAGAGGCTGGGGTTGGATCGTAAGTTAATAATAGCTCTCCCGCTGTGGTTTCTCTATTTGCTCTTACAGCAAAAGGATCGTCAATAACATTTCTTAAACGCCCTGGTGCATTTACATCACCAGGCATTGGAGCAACTAAAGGCTTTTGCCATAAAAAGTTTGGAGCAATTTGCCAATCTCCTGTTGAAAATGTGAAACCAGAAAGTATGTTAGTTTGGTTTCCGCTACCAGTATCTTTTAATTTCCACCCTGTAAATGTTCTTGTTGCATCTGCTCCTCCATTGGCTACTAAGCCCATATATGCTGCTTGTGCGTAGAAATTAAATTTACCTCCTTGATAAGTGAATTTGGCTTTACCACCCCAGTTATCATCCGAGTTTATTTTGTCTTCGTAAACAATATAATTTCCTGGACCACCTGTTACATCTTGAAAAGAACTTCCGTTAAGCGGGCTTCCTCCCCAAATACCTCCTAAAGAGATTCCAAATTTTCCAAACTCGCGCTCTAAAGCAATTGTAGCTCTTTCAGTTGGCCATGGTGGAATAACACCACTTCGTACCTGATTAGCATTTAAAAATCGTAATCCATTATCGTCAAATTCTAGGCTCGTGTCTAAATCTCTATGGTAAATACCTGTAATTTCCCAATTCTTAAAATGTGTTTGATATTTAAAAAGCATCGTTGGATTAGCTCCCCACCATAATTGAGGGCCAAAAGCCGCTTTTAAACCTTTAAGAGACCCTTTACCGTCAGCTTCTACACCTAAAATTTCACCATTGTAAATATCTAGATTAGGTCCATAGTTTGCTTCTGGATAAAGTCCGAAAAAATCTCCTTCATATCCCGAGTGGTAATGACCAGTTCTGTAAAACCCCCTTACGTCTGCAATCTTTGTATCCCATTCGAACTCTGCGTTATATACACGTACTCTGTTGTTATCTGTAATAATAACTTCTTCTCCCTGGGTGTTTTGCACAGTTACTGGTCTTCCAACATTTTCATAGAAAATCTCATTTATCGGATTTTGTGCAACATTTCCTAGTATATTAAAGTTAACTTCTGCTCGCATCTTAGATGTTGGCTTTCCTTCAACACCAACATAATAAGATTGCATATGATCGAAACCTGTTTGATTTGGAAAAGCTTCTTCATCTGGATTTGCAGTCACAGGAGTTGTTAATAAAGTACCTCCCGTACTAAAAGTTGAAAACTCAGCTCTTAATCTACTTAGCTTTATTTTAGCTCCGTCTTTAGCATCAAGTGCAGCTTTATCACCACGCGCCCTTAACACAGCATCCATTATATTGATATTTCCAAAATAGTTTTGAATAAAACTTAGATCAACACCTTCTCCATATGGATTTAATGAATGCGCATCTTTTAGAGTATAGTATGAAGCTCGGGGATACAAATCATATAAACCACGAACATCTGTGGGGCCTTTGGCACAAATACCAAACCACTCTTCATTCATGTTATTGGAACCATTTTTCGTATCATGGTAGTAACCTCCATTACTCCAAGAAGCTCCTGTTTCATGTGAGTCTGCCTTTTCTCTATCATCAAAACCTAGTTTCCACCAGCCATCGCTAAATTGAAATGTAAAACCTCCAATAGAATTTCCAACTTTACCCAATCCTGCAGCATTCTCATAAATTTCTTTCCAGTTTTTTAAGTTGTAATGTGCCTGCCAATATTGATCTTCTTTATCAGCTAAAGCATTGTATGCATCTGCACCAAATTCTGTAAACATTACTGGTATTCCTAATTGGTCTTTTACAACTTGGAAGAAATCTCCAAAAGATTCACCTCTATAGGTGTTGGCGCCGTAAACATCGATATCTTTACATTCTTCTGCAATGATATCAATGAATAACACATCTCCGTTACATATTGCAACTGGATGATTTGGATCCATTGCTTTCATTTTTTTAGCAACTTCATTCATTAATCGGTACATTGGTCTTCCCCTTTTTCTCCTACAGCTCTTTTTTCTTCTCCTTCAGGAAAATCTTCTGTTTCTGCACCCTGCCAGAATAAACCGTAATTATTTTCATTACCCATCATATACATTAATATCCCAGGTACATCCTTATAATCCTCAACCAATTTGATCATTTCTGATACTAAGTGGTCTTGTGTTTTTTTATCTGAATAGATTGTAACAGGTGTCCAAACGCCATCTAAGGTTAATCCATATCGTCCAAATGAGTGATTTAGCAGCGTGTAAATACCATACTTTTCATAGATATACTTAACCCATTTAGGAGGAACTCCAACATATTGTCTGATAACATTGACATTCATGTTTTTTAGTAAACCCATTTCTGTATCTAGACCTGCCTTAACAATATCATCAGGTTGTTTATAAAAATTGGCATTTGTGACGTCTGTACCAATAGGAACATAATCCCAATTCATACCATTGATCATAAATTTTTTACCGTCAACGGTAAGGTACATGCCTCCGTCTGAGTTTTCAACCCTAACATTGCTTACTTGTGCAAAAATTGAAATTGAAAATAGAGTGAAAACTAGTAGTAGAATGTTTTTTCTCATTACATTAATAATTAGTTAGTCTATTATTTTTTTAGTTGCATTGAATCCTTGAAAGCCGGATTAATGTTTCTCGATAATGTATTTTATACATACACAAGAGTGGTTTAGTAAAATTAGCTGTTAAGGTTGTTGAATTAGTATTTTGAACCCCTACAAAAAACATACATTTTAAAAAAACACATAAATTTTTATCAAAAACTCAGTAAAGACGCTGTTTTATTGAAATACTAACGAATCAAAAATTGACTGAATAAAATCTTCGAAATACAGTTTTGTTGTGGTAATGTATAGGTACATATCACCAATGTTGTATGTTTGAGATTTTGTTATTTTAATTAAATAGCCATTTGATATAGGTTTAGTTGATCAAATCTAAATATTTGTATTGTTTGCATTTAATCAAGTTAGTTCTCATATTAGCTCTTTCATGCTTTTAAAAGCATTACTTATCACAGCCTATATTTCTAAAATATAATCAGATAAACTCGCTTCGTGAGGTAAGTCTATTTTTTTACGAAGTCTATAGCGTTTCACCTCTACACTTCTAGGTGAAATATTAAGTAAAGGTGCGATTTCTTTTGAAGATAAATTTAGGCGAAGGTATGCACAAAGACGAAGGTCGTTTGATGTTAAAGTAGGGTGAACTGTTTTTATCTTTTTTAAGAAATCTTTGTCTGCATTATTAAACGCCTCTTGGAACAAATTCCAATCGTCTGCATTATTTAAGTTTTTATCAATAATTTTAATAACACGTTTAACATTTTTATTATCATTTAAGTCTTCTAATTCTTTCTTTATAGTACTTAAAAACTCATTCTTTTTTATCAAATTCATTGTAGAAACACCTAACTCCTTACTCTTGTTTTCTATATCTTCTCTGAGTTTATCGTTTTTAAATCGCATTAATTGTTGCTTGTTTTCTAACTCTTTTAGCTCAAACTCTCGAGTAGTTTTTTGCATTAATCTATCCCTCTGTTTTCTATAATATCTTCTATATATATAATGCATAAATAGTGAAAAAAGTAGTAGCCAGATTACATATAAAGCAATTGCTATGTTGGATAAAAACCACGGTCTATTTATTTTAAAACTATAAACGATAGTGTTTAAAGTAACTTGATTTCCTACTCTTCCTTTTGCTTTAAACGTATAATTTCCATAGGGGAGATTTTCAAATAATACGTTACCATCATTATTCCAATCACTCCATTTATCATATATACCCTCTAGTTTATATGAATATTCTGGTTTTTGAGTTTTTGAAAATTCTGCGATACTGTAAGAAAATTGTAAGTTGTTTTCGCTGTTTATAAACCTAGGATTAGCTGTTTGATCAACCAACTTAAAAGCATCACTTTTCTTCAAATTACTTACAGCTATTTGGTTTATATTAATCTTATGATCCTGATGATTAATTTTATCTAAATCCAAAATAATATATCCCGTAGTAGAGCCAAGTATGAAACGTTGTTTGTCTATATGAGTTACGCTTTCATAATCTACCACATCTTTTCTTAAGTCTTCAGGGAAAGGAATGTTATTTATCTTCTTTTCTCCGCTAAGTTTTGATACTGTTGTGTAATTAATACCTTTTTTAGAAAAACTCCATAGTTTATTGGTACTTTTCTCTGACACTATTATTCCAGAAGTAAAATTTTCTTTATCGATTAGCTTACTCAATAAGGTGTCTTTTTTGAATTTTTTTAAAGTATTATGGAATTTAAAAATTCCTTTTCTATTTGAATATAATAATTCATTATTATGCTTAATAAGGCTAGAATTTTGCTTAATTTTCATTAAAGTATCTTTAGTAAAACCAAATACATTAGTAAACTCATCATTTAATTTTAATTTATAAGCGCCTTTAAACTCATGTAATAAATAAATTTCATTCGTATTTATAAATTCAAAAAACCTACTTGAGATATCAAAGCCCTCTATTTTATTTCTGAATTGCCAATTTCCATTCTTTTTCTCAATTATATTTAAACCACGGTAATTTCCTTGAATCAATAAATTATTATGATTAGCAATTGGTTTAATTTGCCATGTCCCTTGCGCATTTGCTATTTTATTAGCTTTCTTGTTGTCAATAATAAAAGTACCTGAGTTGTGTCCACAAAAAAGTATGTTATCTATAATTTCTAAACACCAAACTTGACCTTGTGTACCCTCAATAAACTCAAAATCATTATTTATATTTAATGGTTTACAAAATAAACCTTGATTTGTACCTAAATACAAGATATTATTATAAACCTTTGAAGCATAAACACTTCCTATTATTCCATTATTATCATAATATATGTGATAGGGCGATTTAATGTTAATACAGTTGATACCGTTATCTAAACCAAGCCAGATATTATTATCAACATCCTCAAATAGACTTAGAACAGTATTATTGCTTAAACCATTAGATTGATTAATCTCATACTTTAGAGTTCCCGTTTTATCAATGTGAATTAACCCATCTGAAATAGTACCTAATACAAAACTTTTATCTTTAAGCTGAATACTACTAAATATACTTACATTATCTAAATTAGTTTTTGCTGGGATATTCCATGCTTTTAATTCACCGTTTGATAACTCAAAAAAACCGTTGTCTTGTGTAAGAAATAATGTTTTAGAGTTGAGTTTAAATACATTAATAATAGTATTTTCCTTTATAATTTTATCATCAGATATTAATACATCAACCCCATTTTCGATTTTATATAAACCATTATTTAAACTCTGAAAATAAAAAATTGTTCCCACCTTAAATAATTTAGAAATTTTGGTTTTTGGGTTAACAACTCTATACATTTTAGTAGTTGTGTTATAAATATGAATACGGTCTAAAGATTGAAATAATATTGAATTATCTAAATACATAATATTCCAAATTTCTTCGTCTTCAAGGAAATTTATTTTGAGTTCTTTTGCAAGGGATTTGTAATTTAAAACACCATAATTATCTTTACTCCAATATCCAAAATCACGATAACTACCTGTATAAATTAAAGCATCTATAACTTTTACAGTACGTAAAATAGTTTTGCTTGGTGATTTATATAAATTCCATGTTTCACCATTATATTCTAACAAACCTTTATTGTTTGCTACATATATATGACGTTCATTAGATTGAGAAATAGACCAATTTTGAGGAGCTCCACCGTATACTTCTGGATAAAAAACATTAATAGGAGGTCTGTCTTGGGAACCTGCTTTTAAAAAGCAAACCAAGAGCGTAAGCAAAACTAAATGTCTTATAGTTTTCAATACTTTATAGTTTTGTTGGGTTACTAAAGTACTAAAAATAGGTGTTATAAAACAATTTGTATAGTTTCTGTATGGTTTTAAAATAAGAAAGCCATCATAAATGATGGCTATAATTTATGTTTATTCTTCTATTTTTTCAATTCTTCCCCCTAAAACTCGACTTTCATCTACACGACTAGGATTTCCATAAATATATATATCACCTCCAGCTCTAACTTTTGCAGTTACTTTTTTTGTTGCATTTACATGAGCTTCTCCTGCTGCTCTAATTGAAACTTCAGTAGATTCTGTTTTTAAAGCTTTTCCATCATAATCGCCTCCTGTATAAATAGAAACATCTTGATTTTTGGCGGTACCAGATACAATAACATCTGCGCCTGTTACAGCTCTTACATTAACATATTTTACATCTACTACTACATTAATTTTAGCGCCCTCTTGAGCATTTAAATCTATTTCAAATTGTTTTATAATATCTGTAGAATATACCTTACCACCTTCATTTACATCTATTACATCAATGTTTGTGTAATATAATTTCACTTTTGTATTACTACCATCAAAAGCCTCTTCAAGCTTCATCTTGATTTTAAGAGTACCATTTTTGTTGTTTACCAAAACATCGTTGGAGTTTTTACCAGTAATTACAACTTTATCTTCTTTAGATTTTATGAGTTCTACCTCAATTAAATCATATACTTTTAATTCGCTGAATTGACCAACAGTTTTTTCAATTGGCTTTTGGGCAATAGCATTAATTGAAAATAAAAATACTAGTAAGAATGTAAAACGTTTCATTTTAATAATTTTAGGTTTTGTGATTAACGCAAAATTATCAATAATTATTCCGTTCATATACCACTTTAATAAAACTTTAAGCTTGTTATGACTTCCCAATCAAATTAAAATCTAAGTGCTTCTTAACTAAATCGGTGTTTTTAACTTTTACGATAACTTCGTCTCCTAATTGGTAAATCAATCCGTTGCTTCTGCCAACCATAGCGTATAAATCTTGATCGAAGGCATAATGATCGTCTTTCATGTCACGAACACTTACCATACCTTCACATTTGTTTGAAATGATTTCTACATAAATTCCCCAATCGGTTACACCAGAAATAACACCAACAAATTCTTGATCTTTATGATCTTCCATAAAGCGTATTTGCATGTATTTTATAGAATCGCGTTCGGCTTTTGTTGCTAAATTTTCCATGTTACTGGAGTGGTTGCATTTATCTTCGTAAGCGTCTTCATTGGCCGATTTTCCACCATCTAAATAATGCTGTAATAAACGGTGCGCCATCACATCTGGATAACGACGAATTGGTGAGGTGAAATGGCTGTAATAATCGAACGCTAAGCCGTAATGCCCGATATTATGTGTGGTGTATTCGGCTTTGCTCATACTTCTTATGGTAAGCGTATCTACAAGGTTTTGTTCCTTTTTACCATTAACTTCTTGCAATAAGTTATTTAGTGATGCTGTGGTGCTCTTTCGGTCTTTAAAATTGAGTTTATAGCCAAAACGACTCACTACATTTTGTAATGACGCTAATTTGCTTTCGTCTGGTTCATCATGCACACGGTAAACAAAAGTCTTTTTAGGGCTTTGTTTTCCTATAAATTCTGATACTTTTCTATTTGCTAAAAGCATGAATTCTTCAATCAATTTATTAGCATCTTTACTGGTTTTAAAGAATACGCCTGCTGGATTATTGTCTTCGTCTAAATTGAATTTTACTTCTACTTTATCAAATGAAATTGCACCATCTTTCATGCGTTTTCTTCGCATAATTTTAGCGAGTCTGTCTAGAGTTAAAATAGCTTTTGCTAACTCTGGTGTGGTATTGTATGCTTTTCCTGTAAGCGCAACTTCTTGTGGGATAAGAGTTTCAATTGATGAGATTCCTGCCTTCGCAGGAATGACAAAATCATGATTGTGTTCGATAACCGCTTGTGCTTCTTCATAAGCATAACGGGCATCACTATACGTTACGGTTCTTCCAAACCATTGATTCTTTATTTCTGCTTTATCATTGATTTGAAATACTGCAGAAAATGTGTATTTCTCTTCGTGCGGACGTAACGAACAAGCGTTGTTTGATAGTACTTCTGGCAACATAGGTACAACACGATCTACTAAATACACCGAAGTGGCACGCTCGTAAGCTTCATCATCTAAAACGGTTCCTTCTTGTAAATAATGTGATACATCGGCAATATGAATTCCTATTTCATATAAACCATTATCTAAAACTTCAAACGATAAGGCATCATCAAAATCTTTGGCATCTTTTGGGTCTATGGTAAAGGTTAAATCTTTACGCATATCACGACGCTTTGCTATTTCTTCTTTAGTAATTGAAGTATCTAATTGATTTGCAAATGCTTCAACATCATGAGGAAATTCGTGAGGTAAGCCATATTCAGCTAAAATAGCATGAATTTCGGTATTATGGTCTCCTGGTTTTCCAAGAACTTGCAGCACTTTACCATAAGGCGAATCGGCTTTTTCTGGCCAATCTTCAAGTTTTACTAACACTTTATCGCCATCTTCAGCATTATTGGTTTTATTAATAGGCACAAAAATGTCTTTATACATTTTATTGCTATCTGGTACTACAAAAGCAAAATTCTTATTATTCTGCATTTGAATGACACCAACATATTCAGATTTAGCGCGCTTTATAATATTTGTAATTTCTCCTTCTATCTTACCACGTCTTCTACGTTTGTAGGCGTAAAATTCTACTTCGTCGCCATTTAATGCTTTATTAATATTATTTGAAGCTATAAATACATCGTCTTCAAAATCATCACAGATAATATACCCATTGCCTTTGGCAGCTAGATCTAAAATTCCGATATGATATTCGGTATTTACAATGGCTTTAAATTTGCCACGTTCTACTTGCTCAATCTCTTGTTTTGCAGCAAGTTTAGCTAAGGTTTTTATAATTTGATTTCTGCTACTAGCATCGTTAACGCCTAATTTAGCAGCTATTTGTTTGTAGTTAAAACTTTGGTTTCTTTCTTTTTTTAATATACTTAAGATTGTATTTGTAAGGTTGGAAATACCACTCTTTTTGGATTTCCCTTTTCTTTTTTTACTCATTTAATTTTTGTAATCATTTTCAATTCCTAAGGTATAGGAAATTTTATTATTTAATAGCATTGTACACGTGAAGAAATTGCTATTTATTTTACAAAGTTAGGGTTTTAATATTAAATGGGGGTTTTGATACTATTAATTCAATAAAAAAGACTTTCAAATTAATGAAAGCCTTTTAAAACTTTTAAAGTTATTAATACTATTCTATCACTATTTTTTTAGCAGATTTTCCTTTATTGGTTTCTACTTCAATAAAATACATGCCGCTAGATAATTTACTAACATCAATTTTTGGAGTTTTTACAGAATATAAGTATTGACTTTGAAGATTATAAATATTTATATTCTTAAGTGTCCCTTCTTCTTTTAATTGAATGTTAATAAAATCGGACACAGGATTAGGATAAATACTAAATTCAGATGCTTCAAGTTCATCTACAGATAGTGTAACATCTATCGCAGTTACAATTCTACCTTGGCTTTGTAAAGACATATACATTCTGTTACCAATTAACACAACATCTCTAAAGTTTGCATAAAATGGATTACCATTATTAGTATCCTCATAAGTGGTATTTTGCGCTACTGTTACTAAACTTGCTGTGGGATTTCTTAAATCAATTTTTCTTGTTTGAAAACCATCTGCAACGTATAATTCATCGCCATTTTTAATGATTCCCCTATTGAAGTTAAGACCACTAACAACAGTTTCAACAGCAGGGGTGTTTGTAGTAACATCTATGCCATAAACCTGTTGATCGTCTGTTATAGATATTAATAAATCAGTATTATCAAGTAGCATACTTCTAACTACCCCATCATTACTAATATTAGGAACAAGATTAACAGGTGTGGGGTTGGTTTGAGTAATATCTATTTTATCTATGTGCGTAAAAAATGGTTCGAAAGCTGGAGGATTAACCAAAGTTTCTGAAGAAAAGTACATTGTATTTCCATCTATACTAAGGGCGCTTATATATTCCATAATACTGTATATTACAACAACAGGAGTGCTTGGATTATTTAAATCTAGTGAG
Organism: Jejuia sp. G7-7; assembly: GCF_055808955.1. Taxonomy (NCBI): domain Bacteria; kingdom Pseudomonadati; phylum Bacteroidota; class Flavobacteriia; order Flavobacteriales; family Flavobacteriaceae; genus Jejuia; species Jejuia sp. G7-7. The sequence continues at coordinate 850,662 of NZ_JBVVSZ010000002.1, read as the reverse complement.
GCTATTCTACTACCTAACCATGTATCGGTTGCAACTATATAATTTTCTTGCGCCATGTACAGTGTTGTTCCTTCAATAACAAAATCCGTAATAAAAAAATCTGTATCAGAGGTATGGATTGAAGTAGCTACAGGTGTTGGCGCAGTGGTATCTATTTTATAAATATTGTCAGGACCTTTTACGTACAAATCTGTACCATTTACAACAATTCCTGATGGATCAACTAAACCAGATACATAATCGGTTGTATTCGGTTGAGCGTTTGCGTTTAAAAAAATTAAAATAAGAGAAATGAGAGATAGTAATTTTAGTTTCATATTGAAAGTTTTAAGTGGGTTAATTGTTATAAACAATGATATGGAATATAAACCAACAAGTAAATACCCACTTATAGGTATATTTAGTTTGTTATTCAACAACTATCTTCTTAACAGATTTACCTTTATTGGTTTCTACTTCAATAAAATACATACCATTTGATAAATTACTAACATCAATTTTTGAAGTTTTTACAGAATATAAGTATTGACTTTGAAGATTGTAAATATTTATTTGTTTTAATTTTAAACCTTGATTTAACTCTATATTTAATAGATCTTTTACTGGGTTAGGGTAGAAAGAAAAGTAGTTTTTTGAAAGCTTTTAGTAGATAAAACTGCACTTAAATCATAAATTCTTACATGACCTGAATTATTACCATTTCCATCATTCAATGGAGCACCTATAGCTAGAATATTACCATTTGAAGATATACTAACACTTGAACCTAAAATGTTATTTGCAGCTTCTCCATCAATATCATCCCCAATTTGAATTTGAGAAAAATAAAAAAAGGAAACAAAACAATAAATAAATAAATATTTAATTTTCATTCAAATAACATTTTGGAAAAAGCAATAATAAGATTTTAATTACAATAAGTAAATTTATATCTTCTAAAAGGTAAATTGAACGATAATTGAAGTTATCCACATTATATACTATATAATAATTTTTCTTTTAAAATTTAAAAAAATAAATGATGGTTATTATAGCTTGTGAATAGCGGTATAACTTTTTTAAATTTTATTTTGATATATATCTTATTGAATATTGTTGATACGAAATGAACATGTTTTAAATATATAACTTGTTTAAATTGAAGTCTTTTATAAATTCTATTAACAATTGTTAGAAACTGCTATTAACAAGTATTTTTAATAAGTATTGTAGATAATAAGACTTACAACTATACCTTTTAGTGCTTATAAATTAACTAAAAATTTACATTAACTTATTTGCATGTTAATTATATGTTATGGATTGAAAAAATAATCGGATTCTCCTAATTTTATTTTTAGAAACTAATCAACAGTTATTAACAACTAATGAATATACTAATACACATTGTTTATAATTACTACCTTTGTAAAAGGATACAATTATAATTAAAAACATGACAATTTCAATAGGAAACGATCACGCAGGTACAGAGTATAAATTTGCTATAAAAGCATTATTAGAATCAAAAGGGATAACCGTTAATAATTACGGAACTGATGCTAATGATAGTGTTGATTATGCTGATTTTGTGCATCCAGTTGCAGAAGATGTTGAAAGCAATAAAGCAACTTATGGTATTTTAATTTGCGGAAGTGCAAATGGTGTAGCTATGACGGCTAATAAACATCAAAAAATACGTGCTGGTTTATGTTGGAATAATGAAATAGTAGAACTTATAAGACAGCATAATAATGCTAACATATTATGTATTCCTGCTAGATTTACCGCTATACCTCAAGCTTTAAAAATGGTAGAAACATTTTTAAATACAGAGTTTGAAGGTGGGCGTCATCAAAATAGGATTGATAAAATCCCATTATCTTGTTAAATGGGGCATCATCATGTGCATAACCATTCGCATGATCATGGCGACTTAAAAGGTCGTAATCTTTTTATATCCATTTTATTAAATATCGTTATTACTACTGCACAAGTTGTTGGTGGTTTACTCTCAGGAAGCTTAGCGCTTTTAAGTGATGCGTTACATAATTTTAGTGATGTAGTCTCTCTTATTATTAGTTATATAGCTAATAATTTAACTAAAAAGAAAGCCTCTTTTCAAAAAACGTTTGGTTATAAACGTGCCGAAATTTTAGCAGCTTTTATAAATGCAGCTACATTAATAGTGGTTGCTGTTTTACTAATTATTGAAGCTGTAGAGCGTTTTCAAAATCCTCAAAACATTGAATCTAATCTTGTTATTTGGTTATCTCTTGTGGCTATTTTAGGAAATGGCTTTAGTGTACTTTTACTAAAAAGGGATTCTGAAGCTAATATGAATATGAAAAGTGCTTATCTGCATTTATTAACAGATATGATGGCAAGTGTAGCTGTTTTAGTTGGTGGATTGCTTATGAAATATTATCAACTCTATTGGGTAGATAGCGTACTTACGTTTGCTATTGCATTATACTTAATTTGGATGGGTTTTGATTTGTTAAAAGATTCTACTAAAGTATTGATGTTATTTACTCCAGATACTATTCCTATTAAAAAAATAGTGGATGAAATTAACGCTTTTCCATCTATTAAAAACGTGCACCATGTGCATGTTTGGCAATTAAACGAAGAAGAAATTCATTTAGAAGCGCATATTGATTTTAATGCGGATATTACGCTATCACAATTTGATGAAATTTTGCAAGAGATAGAAGAGTTGGTGTTTAAAAAGTATGATATTAACCATGTAAACATTCAGCCAGAATACGGAAAGGATGATGCAAAGGAAGTGATAGTACAGGATTAAAATAAATTAATGGAAGAGTTTTTCGGATACATTATATTTTATGCAATATTCAATACAATAGGAGGAACTATTCGTTGGATATATGGTTCGATATGGCGCTCTATTTTTAAGAAGCCTAAATTTACTTTTAAAGAATATTTAAATGGACCTCATAAATCTTCAGATTTTTATGATGATTTTGCTCATAATGGAAATAATATAGTTATTGGATTGATTTTCTTCTTTTGTATAATTTTCATTTTGGTTTAACTAGATTTTTAAATAACTGCAAGATGATTGATATAACAGTAAAATCTTTTGAAGAACTCACAAAACATGAGTTGTATAGTTTGTTGCAATTACGTAGCGAGGTATTTGTGGTAGAGCAAGATTGTGTATATCAAGACATTGATTATAAAGACCAAAAAGCTTTACATGTTTTAGGTTTTAAAAATGAAAAAATTGTGGCTTATACACGTATTTTTAAACCAGGAGATTATTTTGAATTAGCCAGTATTGGTAGGGTAGTAGTGGCTAAACAGGAAAGAACACATAACTATGGTTATGCTATTATGAAAGCTTCTGCGGAAGCGATAAAAATTAATTTTAATGAAACCACTATTAAAATTTCAGCTCAAAAATATTTAAAGAATTTTTATTCTAATTTAGGGTTTAAGCAAATAGGAGTAGAATATTTAGAAGATGGTATTCCGCATATTGGGATGATTAAAAGTTAACTATCTTTTTAAAGCAAAATAACCTCTAATAATTTCATTATTGTTCAATACTATTTCATACCAATAACTATCTGTTGATAATTGATTGCCATTAAATGTTCCATCCCAACCTTGAGAACTAGAATTTAGAAATTTTAAAAGCTTTCCTTGTCGGTTATAAATTGAAATATTGTTTATTACCCCGGCATTGTCAATTACTTTCCAAACATCGTGTTCACCATCGTTATTTGGCGTAAAATATTTCGGTATAAAATAATCTTCAGTATTAATTAAAATACTGAAACTAGTTTCGTTGCTGTTACAACCAGATTCATTATATATATAAATGGTTTGATTTGTAGTTATCACATCTCCAGCGTTTAATTGAATTCCCATACCGCCAGATGCAGTATAATAATTTCCGTTATTTAATACGGGTAATGTGTAGCTACTACCAATAAAATCATCTAAAGTATCCAGCGGAATAAAGTTTCCGCAATTGTTAGGAGAATTTACATAATTTGTAAATGAATTTGGCTCCCACAAACTATGGTCTGCACTAGAATCATCCACCACAATACAGTTTAAATCAGGATTGTTGTTAAAATCGAAAAAAGTGATATTATCATTCGTTCCATTTTTAACATTTAAAGCGCATAATTGATTATTACTACAGTCAAAATTCAATACATTAGGGTTTTGAGTAAGATCTAATGTTTCTAAATTATTTCCAGCACACAGAAAAGTTCTTAAAATAGGGTTGTTACTCAAATCTAAAGTTGCTATTTGGTTATCGCCACAATCTATAAAGGTCAAATTTGGGTTATTGGTAATATCTAATTCTGTAAGTAAATTATCTCTGCATTGAAATCTAGTTAGTTTGGGGTTATTAGAAAGATCAAGACTTGTTATTTGATTAATTTCACAGCCTAAAACTACTATTTCTTGATTATTAGAGACGTCAAGGCTTGTGAGGTTGTTATCCCAACATACCAAAGAAATCAAATTTGGGTTTTGGGTAACATCAATATCAGGCAAAAGATTAATGTAACACCATAATACTTCTAAAATAGAATTTTGGGAGACGTCAATACTAGTGAATTGATTACCATGGCAATATAACTGAGTTAAATTAGTATTTTGAGTTACGTTTATTGTAGAAAGCTGATTTCTTGAGCAATCAAAAATTGATAAATCTCTAAAATCTTCAATACCTGTTAGGTCAGAGATATTTAAAAAATTTAAATCTAAATTGGTAACGGTTCTAATATTTGCTGTAGGCACATTATCATCTAAAGGGCCAACATCATACCCTAAATCTATTAAAGCTTGTTCAAAATTATCATCAGGCACAAAAGTGTTTTGGGAAACACAGATATAATTTGAAAACAAAAAAAGAAGATTAAGGCTCTATTAAACATAACCTAATTACTCTGATTTTCTCCTACGTATGTAATCAAAATTTCAACACGTCTATCATATTTAGGATCGCCACCTAAAGGAAACTTACGGCGCATTCCCATATATCTCATACGTTTTTTTCTACACCCTTTTTTATAAAGTAGTCATGTACATATTTTGCTCTTGCTACTGATAAATTGCGTTGTTTGGTTTTTTTATCAATAGCATCTCTACTAAACTTAGTACAACACACATGTCCTTGAATGGTAAAATAAATATCGTCTCGTTCTACCAGAGCTTTCGCAATATGTTCTAAAATTTTTTTAGAATCTTTTGTAATGGTGCTATAACCTGTTTTAAACAAGATGTTTTTAAAAATAATTTTATCCCCAACTTTTAATTCGCCTTTTATTTGTTCTGGAATGGTTTTCTTTTTGGTAATAGTTGGTGTTTCTACAACCTCTTCAATTATGGGATCTGGTTGTTTTTGAGTTACAATTATCTCAACTTTTCGGTTAAGCCCTCTAAGTTTTAAAACATTTTTTTCATTTACTATTTTTAAAAGAATTTCTCCTTTACCATCCACATTACTAATTAAAGATTCGCTTATTTCATTGTTAGAAAAGATAGTTTTTATAGCATCTGCACGCTGTTGCGAGAGTTTTAGGTTATAAGTATCTGCACCAACATCATCACAAAAACCATATATAGCAATTGAGTCTATTTCTATTTCTTGGAGTTTTGAAATAAATAGTAGCAATCTGTTCTCCTCAGTTTTGGGTACCTTAAATTCATCAGTATTAAAATATACATCGTGTGTGTATTGTGTTTGAGAAAACCCAATAGTTATTTGAAAAAAAATGAATATGACAACAAGCAGCTTGTGCATTGGGGAGCAATTAATTGAGTTAAAGATACTATTTTTTGTAAACCTACCTTAAATAATCCATGTAAGTCATTGTATTACCTAGGATTTCTGAACTTTTCTTGATGTTTTCATCATGAGTTTTATAGTATTCATACAAACCTTCACGATAGCTATAGCGTTTTATAATTTCTTCTGTAAGCATTTTTAATACATACTCTTTATGAGCATCAATAGCTTTATTTTTAGATGTTTTTAATGCTGAAATAAGCGTGTTATAATCACTTTCAATATCATCATTTAAATTTTCTTTAACGGAAGTTTCATAGGCTTTAAAAAGTGCTTTTTCAGTATCAGTTGTGAAAGAAAAATTACTAGTCTTTAAGAATGTTTTAAAATCTCTAAAATCAGCGTCAGTCAATTCAAAACCACTAATGCTTTTAGATGGGTTTTTGTAATAATAAGTCGTAGCGTAATCAAAAATTAAATCGCTATTCAAAATAGCTTTAGTAATGGTTGAGTTTTTTGTTTTCCAAAGGTAACGTCTGGATAAACACCACCGCCATCAAATACTTTACGTCCGTTTTTGGTTTTAAATTCGTTGTAATTTTCTTGTTTAACTCGCACCGCTTCGCCTTTTTCATCTCTATTCCAATAATCTAAAGATTGAATGCATCTACCTGATGGTGTATAATATCTAGAAATGGTAATTTTTACCTGAGTACCATAGGTTAAACGTTTTGGACGCTGCACTAAGCCTTTACCATAGCTACGTGAGCCTACAATTACAGCACGGTCTAAATCTTGCAATGTTCCTGAAACTATTTCGCTAGCTGAAGCGCTAGAGCCATTAATTAAAACCACCAATGGAATCTCAATATCGGTAGGTTCCTTTTTTGTATAATATTGGCGATTATACTTTTTAACTTTAGATTTTGTTGTTACCACTAATTGCCCTTTTGGCACAAACAGATTAACAACATTTACCGCTTCATTTAATAAACCACCAGGATTTCCTCTTAAATCTAGAATAATACGTTTTGCGCCTTGGGCTTTTAAATCTCGTAGTGCATAATTGGTTTCTGCAGACGCTTTACTGTTGAATTTACTAAGCACAATATACCCTGTTTGGTCGTTTACCATCGAAAAATGAGGAACTGCCTTGATTTCAACTTCTGCTCGTTTAATAGTTGCTGTTTTTGTGTCGTTATTACGTTTGTAAGTTACATTAACAGAACTTCCCGAAGTACCTTTTAAAAGGTTGCCAGCATCATCTTTATAATTTGAAACTAGTACATCCCCAACTTTAATAATTTCGTCTCCTGCTTTTAAGCCTGCTTTGTCTGCAGGATAATCTTTATAAGGTTCAATAATAACAAGTTTGTCTTTTTGGGTTTTTACTCGTGCGCCTATACCTGTGTAATCTCCTGTATTGTTTATTCTAGCTGCCTCAACGTCCTGTTCGTTCATAAAACGCGTGTAAGGATCTAAATCTTCCAACATACTTTTTATGGCTGTATCCATTAAATCCCCGGGGTTGGTCTCATCAACATAATTCATATTGATTTCTTTGTAAAGCTCTGTGAAAATTTCAATTTGCTTCGCTATTTCAAAAAAATCGTTTTTATATGCGGTGGTGCATAAAAACACAGCGCATAACACTATTGGAATAATTATTTTTTGTTTTAAAAAATACTTCATGAGTCTATTTTTTACTTTTTTTAAGCCATTTTCTTAATAAAAACACTCCTAATAAAACAATGACAATAAGTGGCCAAATATAGAGAATCCCTAAGAAAAATACTGATATGCCATAAAAACCACCTTTAATAGCATTCCACATTTTTGTACCATATGACGTTGCCACAGGAGCTTCAGATGTCAATGTATAAAATTCAATATCAATGGTACTTAATGATACTTTATTTTGAAGGTATTTTAACCGTCCTTGTTTAGATTCTATTTCTTCTCGAATTGTAGAAAGTTCACGTTCAATTTCCAGAATTTCCTTGACGTTTTTTGCTTTGCCCAATAATTCCAAATACCGTTTTTCTAAGGTTTCTTTTGCTTTTAATCGGGCTTCTAGATCTATAAATTCTTCGGTAACATCTTTAGCTGAAATTCGTTTGGTATCAAAATAAGACACGTTATTACTTATGGAATCGATGGCACTTTGAAAATTGGATGTTGGAATTCTAATAATTAAATGCCGTGTAATGGTGTTGTATGATTTGTTTGAATTATCATCCTGAACAAAACCTTTATTTGCTTTAACTGCTTTTATGATGTTTTGATAGCTTTTATCTAAATTTTGAGTTTCAAATTTTAAATATGAAGTTTTTATGATTTTTTGAGGGGCTGCTTGTGAAGGTGCAGGTACTTCAAAACGCAATACCTCAGAATCCATTTCAACATCCATTACAGAATCATCATAATTATAATTTTCACCTTTAGGAGACGAACACATCAAAGGCAACATCACAATCAACAGATAAGAAAATAGTTTCATAAAAGCTTATTTAAGAATTTGAAATTTTGCTTGAAAATTTTTCAAACAAACGTTTCATTGTGGTTTCAACTTGGGCAAAATCAGGCATGTCTTTACCAATGTACAAAATCATAAACGCATGTTGTGTTGTTAAATTGTTAAAATAGACTGCTTTATTTAATCGGTAAGTTTCTCTTAACAAACGTTTTATGCGATTTCTGGTTACGGCAGTTTTAAAATTACGTTTACTTACTGAAACTCCTGTTTTTACCATCACATCTTCATCAAAAGTAGTGCCGAGATATACCAAACGTAACGGATAGACAGAAACCGATTGACCTTCAGTAAATAGTTGGTCTATCAATTTTTTACTTTTTAGTTTATCTTTTTTAGAGTAGGTTGCAGACATACATGAATTTATCCTTACAAAAGTAGGAATTACAATTAACACTTCACGGAAGTCGTTTAAGCTCTTTTTTAAAATGCTTTTACAAAAAAAAGACCACCTAATGGGTGGTCTTTAATATTTAAATATTTATTATAAGCGAACTCTTATAATATCATTATTTTTTTACTTGAAATAGCCCCTTGTGCACTTAGTTTAACTACATAAGTACCACTAGCAAGGTTATTATTTTCTACAGACTGACCAATAATATTGTAGATTTTTATAGAAGTTCCTTCAGGTGCATTATTTACAATAATTTTACCCTCTTTGCTAATTATTCTAGTACCTGCTTTAGAAAACACATCGTCTACACCTGCTGTTGGAGCGACATCAACAACTAATGATGAGAACTCAAAAGTATCTGTCGCTAATAAATTAGCAGGAGTAGTATCTAGAAATCTTGCTCTTAACTGGATGTTTCCATCACCGTCCATTCCTGTTTCTAGATCTGTATCATTAAATACATATTCAACAGAAGTTGCGCCTATAGCCATATTACCTCCAGGTAGAGTTGTTCCAGCTGATTTAAAAAACACATTATTTGCAGTAGTGTTATTAATGTAATTAATAGTTACTCTGTTTTGTCCAGCAACAGTTACACCGTTAATTCTAAGCTCAAAAAAGTTTCTCGTACCATTTGGAGTTAAAATAAAACCAGAAGTAGGAACTCCTCCTCCATCAACATTTTGAGTAAGTGCCGCTTGAGCACCTGAATATTTAGTACCAGTAGCAGCGAGGTCAATGGTTGTAAAATCGTAATTTTCTTGTGCAGAAATTGTACATGTTGCAGCAATAACAAGAGTTAAAGCTAAATTTTTAAGTAAATTTTTCATCATTTTAAATGTTTTTTAGTTATTTATTGCTAAACAACATAAAATGCTGATTATCAATGTATTTATAGGTAAATGAAATGTATTTATAGGTAAATATGGACTGTTTTAGAGATAAAAATGGCTAATTACTATTTACTAAAGAATAACAAGTATTATTTAATAAACCATAATTTAGAGTATTAGAAAGTAAAATCAAATATTACTTTTTAATTATTAAAATAGGTGGTTATAGCAGCATGATAAAAATCATAGAATAAACATTTGTATCATAGTAATTTAACAGCATAAAAACAACCAAACAACATTGCTATGGGAGATATGAATATTTCGAAATTTGGCAAGAAAAAGGATAGGGCTAATTATGTGCATCATTTACTTAACGACATAAAGGCTTTAGATCTTATGTTAGGAAAAGGAATGATTGAAACTGGCCCTATAAAAATAGGAGCAGAACAAGAATTTTGTTTGGTAAAGCCTAATTTTTCACCAAGTAACAATGCGTTAGAAATTTTGAATGATATTGATGATAAACATTTTACCACTGAAATAGGCAACTATAATTTAGAGGCTAATTTAGACCCTATTGAATTAAAAGGAAATTGTTTTTCAGAGCTTCATAACCAATTAAAAACATTGCTTAAAAAAGCAAAAGATATTTCAGAAAAAAAAGACACCAAAATTGTACTTACAGGTATTTTACCTTCAATTGGATTAGATAATATAGGTGAAAATAATATGACACCTTTAAAACGTTATTCAGTATTAAATGAAGCCATTAAAGACTCAAGAAAACAGAATTTTAATATTCATATTCAGGGCGTAGACGAATTAAATTTATTATTTGATTCTGTAATGCTTGAGGGTTGTAATACAAGTTTTCAGATGCATTTACAGGTGGATCCTAACAAATTTATAGATACTTATAATTGGTCACAAGCTATTGCTGGACCTGTATTGAGTGCATGCACAAATTCCCCATTGTTGTTTGGTAAAGAGTTATGGAGCGAAACTAGAATTGCACTTTTTACACAAAGTATTGATACCAGAGCTAATTCTTTTTTATTAAATGAAAATCAATCTCGAGTGAGCTTTGGTAAAAACTGGTATACTGGTTCAGTAACAGATATATTTAAAGACAATATTTCTAGGTTTAGAAGTTTTTTAACTACTGATTATATAAAAGATAGTGTTAGCCTAATTGAAAATGGCAAGATTCCTAAATTAAGAGCTCTACAACTTCATAATGGTACGGTTTACCCATGGAATAGAGTATGTTATGGTGTGTCAGATGACAAACCTCATTTACGAATTGAAAACAGATATATACCTTCTGGACCTACAGTAGTTGATGAAATAGCTAATATGGTATTTTGGGTAGGAGTTATGATGGGAAAACCCAAAAAATATAATAACATACATAATCAATGGGATTTTAAAGATGTGAAAACAAATTTTTTTAATGCTTCTCGCTATGGAATGGCTGCACAAATTTATTGGGATGGTAAATATGTCTCTTGTTTGGATTTAATTCTTGATGAATTATTGCCAATGGCATATAAGGGGTTATACAAATTTGGAGTATCACCTAAAGATGCAGAATATTATTTGGCTATCATTAAAAATAGAGTTAGAGCTCTTAATGGATCAGAATGGACGGTGAGGAGTTATAGGCATTTACTACAAAGCCATAAGAGGTTTGAAGCTATGCAAATTTTAACATCCAAGTTATACGAAAAGCAAGAACTGGATTACCCTGTTTCTACATGGCGTATATTACAGGATACAGCACAACTACCTGGTCAAGAATGTAGAGTTGTAAAACATATTATGCGAACAGATATTTTTTCTGTTTATAAAACCGATAGTGTTGAGTTGGTTTTAAATATTATGCAATGGAAAAACATACATCATTTACCTGTTATAAGCCATAATAAAGAGCTTTTAGGTGTGCTATCATGGAACGATGTTAAGGCATTTCTTAATTCAAAAGCAAAGCATAATCATGCTGTTGGAACTATTATGAAAACAGATGTTATTTCTGTAAGTGATCAAATTACAATACCCGATGCTAAAACGTTAATGGAAACCAATAACATTCATTTTTTGCCAATAACAAAAGACAAAAAATTGATAGGATTGATATCTTCAAAAGATTTATAGCTTTAATGGATGTATTAAAAATTAAAGAACCGTATAAGAGTAAAAGAACAAGAATACTTTTTCAAATAGAAAAAGATCCTGTACTTCCTTCTGTTGTTTTTTTTGGTGGCATTCATGGGAATGAAAAAGCAGGTGTTAAGGCATTAAAAAAAGTTCAAAAAAATTTAAAGGAAGGTGTTATAAAAGGAAATATCTATGGTGTTTTAGGTAATTTAATGGCTTTAGAACTTAATCAAAGATATGTTGATGAAGATTTAAATAGATTGTGGACTAGTGAAAAAATAGATCAAATTCTTAGTAAAACCGTCTTAAATTCAGAAGAGAAGGAATTAAAAGAATTGTTACAACTATTACATCGAATTTTAAAAACAAATAAAGGTCCGTTTTATTTTATAGACCTTCACACTACATCAAGTAAAACGTTACCTTTTATCACAATAAATGATGCTTTAATAAATAGAGCGTTTTCTAAGTTGTTCCCTGTGCCAATTGTTTTAGGTATAGAGGAGTATTTAGAAGGTCCTTTACTAAGTTATATAAATAGTCTAGGCTATGTTTCAATTGGTTTTGAATCTGGACAGCATACAGACATAGCAGCTATTAAGAATAATATAGCATTTATCTATTTAGTGCTATTTTTTACTAACGTTTTAAATAAAGAAGATATAAATAATGAAAACCATTTTGAAACCTTAAAATTGGCTTCAAATAGTTCTGATAGATTTTATGAAATAGTGTATTTATATAAGATTAAATCTAAGGATTCTTTTAAGATGAAAGAAGGTTTTAAAAGTTTTCAAGCTATAGAAAGAGGTGAGCAGTTAGCTATTACTAATAATATAGAAATCACCTCAAATTATAAAGGGTATATATTTATGCCTTTATACCAATGCAAAGGAAACGAAGGTTTTTTTATTATAAAACCTATAATTCCATTTTTCCTGTATTTATCTAGAGTATTAAGATACCTAAAAGCAGACAGGTTATTAATAGGTTTGTTTGGTATATATTGGCAGAATAAAAAGCTGGAATTCTAAAAGTGAACTTAAGAGTAGCAAAATTTTTAGCAAAACCCATATTTCACTTGTTGGGCTATAGAAATAAGTTAATTACAGAAAACTATATGTTTTTATACAACAGAGAAAGTGTTGCTAAAAAAGAAATGTATAAAAACACAAAATGGTTTTAGGTGTTAAATTTTTAATACCCTGTTTACTATAGACCTTACTTCGTATTATTCCTTCTATCAACATCAGCCATCAACCCACTAGGGTCTATCTCTACCTTTTTAATAATTCTACTAGTTTCAAAAGTATAAGTTGGATATGCCCAAGCCCAATCTTTAATGATTGTTGCTGTAGTTGGCTTTTCGCCACGCATCATCTGTAAAGGGATGTAGAAATCTTCAGTTGTACCATCAACATAGGTAACAGTAACATCTATAGGCATTGGCATCAAGCCTATTCGTTCTAATACTATTGTTTTATCTTCTATAGATTTAACTGCATAGTCTATTGTGTTTGTGGTTTGTCCAAAATCTGTTAAATACCAGTCTAACTCTAGCCCAGATACTTTTTCAGCGGTTCTAATAACGTCTAAAGGTTTTGGGTGTTTGAAAACAAAGTCTGTAAAATATTTTTTAATGGTAAGGTCTAAATTTTTCTGGCCCATAATATAGCCTAATTGGGATAAAAACACACATCCTTTATAGTAAGAAGCCAAACTATAAGAACGGTTAAAAGCATAGCGGTCGCCTTGAGTAGTTAGTGGCTGTTCTCTCCCAGAATTTGCCAAAGCGATATAGGTATTATAAACACTTTCTAGCGGGTTCACTTTCCCTTCGTTAAAAAGAATATTAACAGCATGATATTCTATATAAGTTGCAAAACCTTCGTCCATCCAAGGGTGTTTTGATTCGTTGTTTGCCAATAAAAATTGAAACCAAGTATGAGCCATTTCATGTGAAATCACACCTTTTATTAAACCATCATAAGTGCCTTCTCCCAGTAAAAGGGTGCACATACCATATTCCATACCACCATCGCCACCTTGTATGATAGAATATTGTTTGTATGGGTATTTACCAACGGTTTCACTAAAATATTGCATAAATTCAACAGATTTGGGCTGAATCCTTTTCCAATTGTTCTTTTGTTCACTAGACATGGTTTTCTTATAGAAAAAATGTAACATTGGGCCATTAGGAACTTGAGCTGTATCATGAATATAATCTGGGTCTGCAGCCCAAGTAAAATCGTGTACTTTGGGTGCAACAAAATGCCATGTAAGTTTATCTTTTTTGGTAGATTTTACTTCAGAAGTTTCATAACCATGACCTATTTCATTAGGGTTCTGTAAATAACCAGTTCCTCCAACTACGTAATTTTTATCAATAGTTAGTTTCACATCAAAATTGCCCCAAACACCATGAAATTCTCTTCCAATATAGGGGTTGGCATGCCAACCTTCAAAATCGTATTCTGCTAATTTAGGATACCATTGCGCCATAGATAAGGCTACGCCTTCCTTGTTATTGCGTCCTGAACGACGGATTTGAACAGGAACTTGACCGTCAAAATCCATATTAAACGTAACGCTTTCTCCCGGTTGTATAGGTGTTGCTAAATTCACTTCTAAAATAGTACCTACAGTTTCATAATTGATAGATTTCCCGTTTTGTTTTAAAGAATTTACTTTTATATATCCTATTTCATTTGGTTTGAGCTTACTAATTCTATCGCCAACTCGCCTGTCTGGATCAGCAATAGTTCTAGATCGCACATCCATTTCACTTCCTGGTTGAAATGCGTTAAAGTATAAGTGGTAAAATACTTTGTTTAAAACGTCTGGAGAATTATTAGTGTAGACTAAAGTTTGTTTGCCTTTGTATTGGTATGTATTTACATCCATATCAACCTCCATTTTGTAATCTACATGCTGTTGCCAATATGTAGATTTTATATTAGACGTTGACAAAGACGGTTGAGATGATACATTAGGGGGTTAGGGGTGGTATTTTTTGAACCACTACAAGACATAAAAAGTAAAATAAAAACCCCAATAGTTAAGAAACGTTTCATACGAAAAAGTTTAAAAAAACAATTGCTTTACAAGGCTGTGTTAATTCCTGTAAAGCAATCTTTTTATTCAAATTTATTTATTGCGCCATTTTAGCTGCCATAATTAATGCATTATAAGCATTAACTATTTTGCCAGATTTTACAATATCTGCAAATGGCTTAATGTTATCTGAGTTACCACCAACTACAACTTTAGTTTTTATTGGTAAACCTGAGTCCATGATAATTTGTTTTACTTGAGCTGCTTTTAAACTTGGATAGTACGAACGAATTAACGCAGCAACACCAGCAACACCAGGAGCCGCCATAGAAGTTCCTCCTTTAGTATCATATTCGTTTTCTGGAGTTGTAGAATATACATCATCCCCAGGAGCAAAAACATCTACATTATTTTTCCCATAATTAGAAAATCCAGCCAATAAATTAGAGCCATACTTAGGTGCAAGAGCTCCAACTCGAATGTAAGTATCTGAAACTTCTTGTCCGTTTACGTTATCATCAGGAAAGTTTGGTTCAGTATCCACATTCTTACTATCGTTTCCAGCAGCATGTATAAAAACCACATCATTTTTTGCAGCGTAAGCTATAGCGTCTCTTACCCAATCGCTGTGCGGAGAAAAACTTTTACCAAAACTTCCGTTAATTATAGATGCACCATTATCAACAGCATAGCGAATAGCTAAAGCAACATCTTTATCATATTCATCTCCGTTGGGCACAGTTCTTATACTCATAATTTCTACATTATTAGCAACACCATTTGCGCCTTTACCATTGTTACGTTCGGCAGCAATTATTCCTGCTACGTGTGTGCCATGACTTTCTCTTTTCTTAACAGGTTTTACATTCCCGTTTCCATAAAACTTAGTAGACATATCATCAGGATTATCTCCAGTTTTTCGACCTTTAAAATCTTTGTTAAGGTTATAATTTAAGCGATCGTTAATACTTTCTAAGGCATCATTTATTTCTTTAACAGCGTCTGTCATAGAATCTATACCATTACTGAACATATACTGTGCAATTTGTTTTGCCTGACTTAAAGCTTGATCTTCAGTTTTAATAGCGCCCACTTCTTTTTGGGTATAGTCTTTTTTTCCAAAATGTTTGGTTAAGGTTTCATCAGCACCTTTAACTTGTTGTGCAATTTGTTCATATTGCTTTTTTCTTTGCATCCATTTTTGGTATTCTGCCTCATATTCAACTTTTGCAGCAGCGTAATCTGGATTGATGGTATTTCCACTTGCTAAAATTCTAACATATTCTAGTTGTTCATTGTAACCATCTCCTAAAAAATTCCAACCATGAACATCATCAATGTAGCCATTGTTGTCATCGTCTTTTCCATTATTAGGTTTTTCATCTTTATTGGTCCAAATTACATCGTTTAAATCTTCATGATCGATATCTATTCCAGAATCTATAACAGCAACAATTACCTTTTTACCTTTTTTCTTTTTAATAATTTCGGAATAGGCTTTGTCAACACTCATTCCGGGAACCGTATCATTAACTAAATCTAAGTGTCCCCAGTTGTGTTTTTCAGCTTCTGTTAAATCTGAAACTTTTAGTGGAATTGTATCAATGTTTTCAACTGGTGTAGATAGAATTTCTCCTGTTGTTCCACAACCAAAAAGTAGTGCTGATGTAACTACTGCTAATGTTAATTGTTTAATTGTTCTCATTTTTATATTTGAATTAGTCCTTTTTAATTAAATACGTCTTCGGCTTTTAAAATTGTGTTTAGCCTTACGCCTTTTTCGGTATGTTTTAGGGTAATTATTTCGTTGTGTGCATCATGCTCTAAAAATAGATAAAAATTGTTGTCTGCTGCCATATTCAGAAACTTTTCCTTTTCATCTAAAGTAAGTAAGGGGCGCATATCATAACCCATAATGTAGGGTAAGGGAATATGTCCTGCTGTAGGTAACAAATCTGCCATAAAACAAATGGTTTTTCCTTTATAATTTATCATGGGAATCATTTGTTTGTCGGTATGTCCATTTGCAAAAAAAATATCAAAACCAAGTTCAGAATTTTTTAGTAAATCGTTTTTTGGTACATCGGTAAATTTAAGCGTGCCACTTTCTTCAATGGGTATAATATTTTCTTTTAAAAAAGATGCTTTTTCTCTTTTATTGGGTTGCGTTGCCCATTTCCAATGAGCTGCATTGCTCCAAAAATGTGCGTTTTTAAAAGCAGGTTCGTAACCTGTTTTATCATTATTCCATTGAATGGCACCTCCGCAATGATCAAAATGTAAGTGTGTTAAAAACACGTCGGTTATATCATCTCTATGGAATCCATGGGCTTTTAGAGAATTGTCAATACTATCGTTTCCCCACATGTAGTAATATCCAAAAAACTTATCTGATTGTTTGTTACCCATTCCTGTATCAATCAAAATTAATCGGTTACCATCTTCAATGAGTAAACATCTTGCCGCTAAATCTATCATATTATTGGCATCAGCAGGATTGGTTCTGTGCCATAAAGATTTGGGTACTACACCAAACATAGCTCCACCATCAAGCTTGAAGTTTCCAGAATTTATGGGGTATAATTTCATAGGATTGCAAAATTACGAAATATGCAGTAAAACTTAATATTTGTTAAGAATTTATTAAGAAACGACTTGCTTTAAACCTTTGCTAAACGTTATTTACCAAAAAAAAGCACGTTTCTGTTAGATTCTATGTGATACTTTAAAAAAAATGTGTTACATCATTATTAAAAAATTTAGCAATGCCATCCCCATTATCACTTACATAAATAAAACGATTGAAAAATCAACATGATTTTTCAATAGGAATATCTTTAAAACCAGCAAAAACCGAACGTTTTACTTAAATTAGTGCTTTTAAAAACAAAAACTAAAGAATGTTAGAACTTGCTGGAATAATTATTTTAGGAATACTAGCCCAATGGGTAGCTTGGAAATTTAAGATACCAGCTATTTTACCATTAATTTTAATAGGTTTATTGGTAGGACCAATTGCAGCTCAATTTTTAAGTGAAGACGGAACAAAATGGATAGAACCCATTTGGAATGGTAAAAAAGGGCTATTCCCTGGAGATGGATTGTATTATTTTGTATCTCTTGCTATTAGTATTATTCTTTTTGAAGGCGGACTAACCTTAAAGCGTTCAGAAATTAGAAATGTAGGACCAGTAATTACTAAGTTGATAACCTTAGGGTCTGCAATTACTTTTTTTGGCGCGGGTATGTTGGCATATTTTATTTTTGATTTAAGTTGGGAGCTTTCATTTTTATTTGCTGGATTGATTATCGTTACTGGACCAACTGTAATTACGCCTATTTTAAGAAACATTCCACTTAAAAAGGATATTTCAACCGTTTTAAAATGGGAAGGTATTTTGATAGACCCTATTGGAGCCTTAGTTGCGGTTTTGGTATTTGAGTTTATTAGTGTTGAAGGCGATAGTGGTTTTACAAAAACAGCTCTAATCGAATTTGGTAAAATTGTATTATTTGGTACTACTTTTGGCTTTACGTTTGCACATGCTTTGGCGTTTGCTATTAATAAAAAATATATTCCACATTACCTTTTAAATGTTGTTTCTTTATCAACGGTACTTTTGGTTTTTGTTGAGTCCGAAATTTTTGCTCACGAATCTGGTTTATTGGCAGTTGTAGTAATGGGTATGGTTTTAGGAAACGGTAAATTAAATAACTTGAAGGAGCTTCTTTATTTTAAAGAATCGCTAAGCGTTTTATTAATTTCAATTCTTTTTATTCTTCTTGCAGCTAATATTAATATTGAAGATTTAATGTTGCTCTACACCTGGAAAACCGCTACTCTATTTGCTCTAGTGGTCTTTTTAGTTAGACCTTTAGCTGTTTTTGCAAGTACTCAAGGTTCTAAATTAAAATTAAATGAAAAACTATTTATTAGTTGGGTAGGGCCTCGTGGTATTGTAGCTGCGGGTATAGCATCACTTTTTGGTAGCAAGCTTATAAAACAAGGCGTTCAAGGTGCTGAATACATAACACCTCTTGTGTTTATGATAGTATTAGGAACCGTATTGTTAAACGCTACAACAGCACGATTATTTGCTAAATGGGTTGGGGTTTTCCTTAAAAAATCTGAGGGTATTTTAATTGTTGGTGCTTCAAAAGTTTCCAGATTGTTGGGGCATTATTTGGTTACAAATGGCAGGCATGTGGTGCTTATTGATAGCAACGAGCAAAATATTGAAAAAGCAAAAGAATTAGGTCTTGAAGCTATAAGTACAAATATTTATTCAGATAATTTAATGGATAATATTGAACTTAGCGATGTGGGGTATATTATGGCATTAACAGGAAACCCTGATATAAATGAGTTTGCTATAAATAAATTTAAAAAGCAATTTGGCGAAAATGGCGCATATAGGTTAGTCACTACCAAAGAAATGTTAGATGATAACACGAACCCAAAAGAAGGTATATTTTCTCATAAAGATGATTATAGCTCGCTTTTAGAATTAACCAGAGCATACCCATCAATTCAAGAAATTGATTTGAAAAATAAGGCACATTACGACGAGTTGATTAAAATTTCTAACAATGACACCGATATTATTCCATTGTTTGTGAAGGATAACGAAGGCGAATTTCATATTATTTCATCTCATAGTTTAGAGTTTGAAAATATAAAAACAGGCTATCAATTGGTATATTTAGGAAAGCCTTTTGATGTTGAAGAATTGCCAACTTTAGAAGTAGTGAATACTTCAAAAGACGATTAAAGGTTTTTTGCAATCTAGTAACCCCTAATCCATTCTTTCTATAAGTTTGGCTAATTCTTTACCATAATCTATAAATGCAATGGTTTCATCTGTCCTCGCCAATTTGATTTTATCAAAAATGACTAGTGCCTCACCATTACTTTCTATATGATAAATCTGATGACTTTCGAAAAAGCGAATGATTTCATCTGTAAAAAACGACCTAATCTCAGATTCATTATTTCCCATAAGCAAGAATTTTTTAGAAAAATCAGGATACATCTCAAAATCAATGTCCTTATAGCCTGTAAATGCCATAACCCTGTCAAATATTTTTTCTAATACAGCTTCTTTTTCCATGGTAAAAATGGGGATTTTTTTATTCAATTTTAAGATCATTAGAGTCGTATTAAACGTTTCAGCTGTAAAAGCCTGACCTTCATTAAATGTTACATCTGCAATTTCCCAAGACACATCCAAATCTTTAAATGTTCCCTTGAGACAATTGTATTTGCGTTCAATAGGTCTAATTTCAAAAAAGTGGAACTTCTTTAAATAATCTGTATTCCAATCAACTTGACTTGCGTATTGATAATTTTTCTCAGTTGCTAAATTTCGTAATCGCTTTTGCCTTTGTGATAGTTTAGCGCCAGAACCAGTGAAATTAATTTTTAAAGCCCTATTATGGTTAGAGGATGAAACATGAGAATCCAATCCTGATATAAAGACCTTACCGCCTGTAGCCCTTTGGCTGTTTAGGTATTCCACTAGGTAGTCCATATAGGTAATGCCTACCAATTTTGTTTCTGATAAATCAATATTGACATCTGCTCCAGAAGGAATTTGAGCCACTAGTTTATCGACTTTTATAATGCCTAAAAAATTCGCAATACCTCTAATCTTTAAATCGAAACTACCATCTGGTCGTTCTATCAATTTTGTACGCGACTTATAAACCATTTTAAAAAATCGAGAGATGGATAACTTTGCCAATAACATGTGAATGACTAGTGCTAATAATAATCCACCGAGTAAACCAATTAATAAATTAGTGTAAAGTGTTAAAACCATAGTGCCAACAAAAAATATTAATTGTTCGATTCCTTGATTATAAATTTGTTTGAAGACGGCAGGTGAAGCTAATTTAAATCCAGTATAAACGAGTAAAATAGCAAAAGCACAAAGTGGTACTTTCCTCATTATAGGGCTTAATAACACAATAAAAATTAATAATAAAAGCCCTTGATACATATTAGACCATTTTGTCTTTGCACCATTATGAATATTTACCGTACTTCGAATAATTACAGCAATAATTGGCAAACCTCCAATCATACCAGCTATCATCGTACTTAATCCAATGCCTGTTAAATCTTTATTCAAATCCGTCTTTCGTTTATAAGGGTCAATTTTGTCAATAGCTTTAGCAATAGCTAATGATTCAATACTTGTTATGATTAAAATAGATACTACGGTTGTCCAGAATTCAATGGTATTAATTTTACTAAAATTTGGATGCATTATTGAATCTATAATATTATCTGGAATATCCAACAGTAGATTAGGCCCTACTTCGTATGCCTTTCCAAAGAATGAAAGCGTATGTTGGTCAAAGAAATTGAAAAAATAAACAAAGGGAATGGAAAGGGCGACGACCCACATTGGCGTAGGCAAAATATGGAAAAACCGATTACTAATTCTGGAATGAAACAATAATAAAAGTAAGCCTACCAAAGCAATAATCACCACAAAAGGATTCGCTTGCGGTAGGAATAGAACCGCATCAATAAGATTTTGTATTATACTCGGACTATCTGAATGCGTGCCTAGGGCAACATGAATTTGTTTAGCGAAGATGATAATTCCGATGGCTGCTAAAATACCATGAATTACGGAAGAATGGAATATATCTGCTAATCGACCCAATTTCAATAGACCTAATACGACTTGAATTGCACCTGATACGACCACTGCTGCCAATACATAATTAAATGCTTGCCCAGAACCATCATCCATCAATACAATACCCAAAAGTATAACCGCAATAACTCCTTTAGCAGGTCCGTTAACTGATATATGACCACCTCGATAAAGGGTTGTTACAACACCGCCAACAATTGCTGAGATGATACCCGACATTGCAGGAGCACCTGCCGCCAAAGCAATGCCTAATGAAAGAGGTAGAGCAATGAGCGATACACTCACCGCAGCAATTAAATCACTTTGCCAATTTTCAATTAAACCTTTGAAGCCTTTTTTTGGTGTAATTTCCATGTATTTAACTATCTGTATTTATAAAATATTTGGATTTTGAATATAAAACATATCAATAGGTCTTTTCACAATTTTAAAATCATGTGGTATATGACCTAGCTTTACTTTTGAGAAATTTGAATTTAAATCGATAATTTTTAACATAAAGTCATATTAAAACTATATATATTACTTGTTAATGGTGCCTAACTACCTGCTAAATTCAGTTCGTCTTTGATTAACGAAGATACAAAAAGTGGAAGATGAAAACACTAATTTTCGGGCTACCACGAAGGAATTAGTGTTTTCAACCATCAACTTATTAGATTTTTTCCTTAGAAAAATTTGATAAGTGACCCACTTTATTGTATTAGGAGTTCGATGAGTCGAATCAAATTACTTATAGCCATTGTTGGGCATAGTTTTTTAATTTTTAAGCACAGTTCGTTTCAATATTTGCCAAATGATTAAAATCAAAATTATTAATCCGTACTTAATCCATTTAGCTTTTTTGTCCGCTTTTGAAGACTCCTCAACTTCTGATGCTTGATTTGGACTTTTAAATTTTTTAAATATTACCTGTTCCATTAATTCATCTCCATCAGAATGGTCAAGTAAAACTCCTAATCTTCTTTTTGCAATTCCAAAAGTAAAGTCTTCCATTAATTGGTCTTCAGTGAATTCCTTTTCTGGGTCGTCATCATTTTTCCAGAAGTTTAGATTGTCCCTTGAATAAGACTTATTATAGATTTCGTTTTCTTCCTTTATACTCTCTCCGAACTCAATTCTTGGTTCATCAGAAGATATAATTTTAAGTCTTTTTTTAATTCCGCTTTCTATTAGAGAATATCCGTGATAATTTATAGCACTATGGCAAGCCACAGTTACGATTTCTGATGTTGGAAATAACTCAACAAGTTTTTTCTCCTCTTCTGTCAAGTTGAGTTTATCTGCTCTTTCAAGGCTATTTGTTGTTAGTTGGTAATCATCACTAATAATTATATTTCCGTTGTAATATCCGATATTTATGGATTTATCATTCGGATAAATACATTCCTCAAGAGTCAATTCTTGATCAAATTTGTATTCTGATTTTCCTAACACATTAAGAATTTCAATTTGATTAGTAAAATTCTCTTTATTTTCAATTATAATTAATGATGATTTCCATCCCATATTTCGGTTTCGTTAAATTATGCCCAACTTATTATATGAAGATAAATATAAGAATTTATTCATGTTTTGTTCCGTTTTGGAATGATAAGAGGCGTTATTATTCCTCTCTTGTGATTTTGATAATAGTCAAAAAAAGCCTCACTTTTCTTAAAAATGAGGCTTTTTTAAAACTATAATATAGTTGTGCTTAACCTATAATATGCAATTCATTAAATTCCTTAGTCAACACTAACGTATTATCTCCATTAATTTTTAAATCTTTTAATGGAATATCTACGTTATCTACTTGAACCTTTTTAATTTTGAATGGTAACCCATGTAAACTCAATTTAAAGGTTTTGTAAGTTGTTGTAAACTTACCAGTTTTATGCTGTTGGATAATCAACTCCTTTTTCTTTCCAGATAATTTGAAGTTTCTTAAACTATATCTACCTTTTATGTAATCATAACCATCAGTTGCATCTTCATAAACCATAGATTCTTCTTTACCTTCTGTATAATATACATCCAGTAATAACTCATCAATGGTTTTTTCGCCTACATATTGTTGGATAGGGTATTTAGGAATAATAGCTCCTTCTTTTACAAAAATTGGCATACTATCTAAATCTGCATCAACCCATACTTCTTGACCTCCAGTTACAACTTCATCTGTCCAGAAATTGTACCATTGCCCTCTTGGGATATACATACGCCTCCCTTTTTGATTAGGACCTGTAACAGGACATGCTAATATTTTTTCTCCAAAAATAAACTCATCATTTCTATAATGTGTTTGAGGGTCTTCTTGGTCATAAAGCACTAAAGACTTTAAAATTGGAACACCATCTTCGGCATATCTCCAAAATGCTGTATATAAATAAGGAAGTAACTGATATCTTATTTCAATAAACTTTCTAACTACATCAGTAATTGTTTTTCCAAACGCCCAAGGTTCTTGATCGCCGTGGTCTCCAGAAGAGTGAGTTCTACAGAATGGGTGGAAAATACCTAATTGAATCCAACGTGCATACAATTCGCCATTTGGTTGTTCAGCAAATCCTCCAATATCAGATCCAATAAAAGAGAATCCAGACATACACATACGTTGCGCTTGTAAATTTGCAATAGTTAAATGATCCCAAGTTGCAATGTTATCTCCTGTCCAACTAGACGTGTAGCGTTGTGTACCAGAATAAGCAGCTCTTGTAATTACAAAAGGACGTTTAGGGTATGAGAACTTCTTTAAACCTTGATATGTAGCGCGTGCCATTTGCATACCGTAAACGTTATGTGCTTTTCTGTGGCTACAATGGTTTCCGTCGTAATCATGCCTAACATCGTTAGGGAAAGTTTTTCCTGGAACATCCATTACTGCTGGCTCGTTCATATCATTCCAAACACCTTTAACACCAATGTCTTCTACTAATTCTTTGAATAAATTTGACCACCATTCTCTTACTTCAGGATTTGTGAAATCTGGGAAGTAACATTCTCCAGGCCATACTTTACCTTTCATGTAAGGACCATCTGCACGTTTACAGAAGTAATCTTTGTCAAGGCCTTCTTTAAACACCGAGTAATCCATGTCTATTTTAATCCCTGGATCAATAATAACGATGGTTTTAAAACCATCATCGGCTAATTCCTTAACCATGCGTTTTGGATCTGGGAAATATTCTTTACTCCAAGTAAAACATCTAAATCCTTCCATGTAATCGATATCTAAATAGATGGCATCACAAGGGATTTCTAATTCTCTAAATTTTGAAGTAATTTCTTTTACGTTAGATTCAGGATAATAACTCCACTTACATTGGTGGTAACCTAAAGTCCATAACGCTGGCATTTCATGAGGTTTTCCTGTTAAGTCGGTATAATTTACAACCACATCAGACATGTCTGGACCGTAAATGAAATAGTAATTCATTTCGCCACCTTGTGCCCAAAAACTTGTAATATTTCTACGTTCGTTACAAAAATCAAAAAATGATCTAAACGTATTATCGAAAAATACGCCATAAGATTTTTTATTGTGTAAGCCTGTGTAAAACGGAATGGCTTTATAAATAGGATCTGTGTCTCTACCATAAGCATAAGAATCTGTTACCCAGTTCTCAAATCGTTTTCCTTTAAGATTGTTATCAACAGGTTTATCGCCTAAACCATAGTAGCTCTCACCTGGTTGAGATGTTTTAGACATTTTGACAATATTGCCACCATGCTCGTAACTTTCTTCCCAATGGAATCCAAGCTCATCTTCACAAATTAAAGACTTGTCTTTGGCATCAAAAATTGATGTTCTTAAATCTAATTTAGAAATGTGACAAATCAATTTTGATGTTGTGATGATATAGTCATCACCATCTTCAGTAACCTCAAGATGATTATAACCTCTACTTGCATATTTGGTAATGGCATAAGAAAAATCATTTTCAAAAATACCAGTTGTTGTAAATCTAAAACGAAGGATACTATCTCTACGAACAGTAACTTCTAAAACAACACCATTTTCTGTAGTGAAGGAGAGTACATTTAGGTTCTTTTCGTATTTTATTATTTTTGAAGGAAACAGATTTCCTTTATATTCTAATTCAGTATTTAATATCATAAAACAGGTACTAAAATTAATCCACGAAAATACTAAAATTTAAATGCTTGATAAGTTTCTTTTTATTAAAAAAAGGGTTAATTATTTGCGCAAAATTTAATAAAACAAAGCTCTAATTGCTTAATTATTAATAAAGTGTAAATAGTGTATCTTTTTTCTTTAAGAAAATTTAAAAAACGAAGAGATATAGTAATTTTAAATGAAAATTGCTTGAAATGAATTTAGTTACAAATAGCTTTTAACTAAAAGTTCGATTATTGAATTTAATTTTTCATTCAATAATCGAACTTTCTTAAAATTTAAGAGTTTTATTTAAACTCAAAAATGGTAACTGCCAATGGTGGCAAGGTTATTTCTGCTGAATAGTCTTTACCATTCCAAGCTTCTTTTTTAATGGTAACTTGTTTTTTATTGGCAATTCCGCTTCCTCCAAATTCTTTAGAATCACTATTAAAAACCTCTACTAATTTACCCTTTGAAGTAACGCCTATTTTGTAACTTTTTCTAACAGCAGGTGTTAAATTACAAACTACAACTACATTTTTCTTATCATCATAGCCTTTTCTAATGTATGAAATCACACAGTTTTCATGGTCATCATGACTTATCCATTCAAACCCCTCATTGCTAAACCCTTTCTCATAAAGTGCTGGTGTGTTTTTGTAAATACCATTAAGCGATTTAAAGTAATTTTGCATGTCTTTATGCGGCTTAAACTCTAGTAAGTTCCAGTCTAAACTTTCTTGGAAGTTCCATTCGTTATATTGTCCAAATTCGCCACCCATAAATAATAATTTTGTGCCTGGATGTGTAAACATATAACCGTATAATAAACGCAAGTTTGCAAAACGTTGCCATTCATCTCCGGGCATTCTTCCTAAAATAGAGTTTTTTCCATAAACCACTTCATCATGAGATAATGGTAACATGAAATTTTCAGTAAATGCATAGGCCAAACTGAATGTAATTTCATTGTGATGGAATTTTCTGTACACAGGATCCTTGGCAAAATATTCTAAGGTATCGTGCATCCAACCCATCATCCACTTCATTCCAAAACCTAAACCGCCTACAAATGTTGGCTTAGAAACCATTGGGAATGCTGTAGACTCCTCTGCAATAGTTTGTACATCTGGGAAAGAGGCATAAATTTCTTCATTTAATTCTTTTAAGAAGCTTATTACAGCAAGGTTTTCTCTACCGCCGTATATGTTTGGCTCCCATTCGCCATCTTCTCTTGAGTAATCTAAGAATAGCATAGAGGCAACGGCATCAACACGTAAACCATCGGCATGGTATTGATCCATCCAAAAAACTGCATTACTTATTAAGAAAGAACGTACTTCATTACGTTCATAATTAAATATTAAACTTTTCCAATCTTGATGGTAACCTTTACGTTTGTCTGGATGTTCGTAAAGATGGGAACCATCAAAGAAACCTAATCCGTGAGCATCTTCTGGAAAGTGCGATGGTACCCAGTCTAAAATAATTCCAACACCAGCTTGGTGTAATTTATCGACTAAATATTTAAATTCTTCTGGGTATCCAAAACGAGATGTTGGTGCAAAATACCCTGTAAGTTGATATCCCCAAGAAGGATCATAAGGGAATTCCATAATAGGCATCAATTCTACATGCGTAAAATTCATGTCGCTCACGTATTTTACTAAATCATCGGCTAATTCGAAATAAGACATAAAACGATCTTCTTCAATGTGTCTTTTCCAAGAGCCTAAATGAACTTCGTAAACAGAATAAGGCGCATCTATAGCATTATGCTTTTTTCGTTTTTTCATCCAATCTTTATCTTTCCACTTATAATCATCATCCCAAACAATTGATGCTGTATTAGGATTATGCTCATAACGCCTAGCGTAAGGATCGGCCTTTTCGGTTTTTATATCGTTATTATTACTTTGTATTTTATATTTATAGGTAGCTCCTTTTTCAACAAGAGGAATAAAACCTTCCCAAATACCACTAGAATCCCAACGTACGTTCAATTGGTGTTCGCCTTCCATCCAATAGTTAAAATCCCCAATTACAGAGACTTGTTTTGCTGTAGGTGCCCAAACTGAAAAATAAACCCCATCAATTCCGTCAACGGTAACAAGGTGCGATCCAAATTTTTCGTAAAGTCTAAAGTGCTTTCCAGCTTTAAAAAGGTTAATATCAAATTCTGTGAATAAACTGTAAGGTTTAACGTGTGCCATAGTTTGTTAGTTGTTTATAATATTAGAAATTCCTTTTAAAGGAATAATTGCCCATTGCGGACGAGAATTGAGTTCGTAACCCAATTCGTAAACGGCTTTTTCGAGCAACGCATATTTCAATAGAAAAATACGTTCTTGATTGTAACCAATATTTAAATTTGCATCTCTTACCTCGGTAACATAAGTGCCCAAAAATAAGCCAATGCAATAATTATATAATATTTCGCCAGCGGCAAAAAGTTGTTCAGATTTGTTGTTATAGTTTTCTAAATTGTTAAAGATAGTGGTGTAAATAACGTAATGAAAACTTCTAAATAAACCTGCAATATCCTTTAAGGGCGGTTGTTTTACTTTTCTATCGCGAATGGTGCTTTCTGGTTCGCCCTCGAAATCCAGAATGTAGAAATCGTCATCTTTTACTAAAACTTGGCCCAAATGATAATCGCCATGTACGCGAATACGCTGCCCTTTAAGTTTGGTCCAATCAAAATTTATAAAGCGTTTTCTAATACTGTTTTTTTAGCTAAAAATTCTTTGGCAAGGTCTAAAGCCATACCATCTAGTTTGTGCAAATTATTTTCAACTGTATTTAATCTGTTTTGAAACTGGTACAATAACCTGTTTTTCAGCCAAACTTCATAATCACCATTATAATGCGTGGGTGTAAAAGCAGTTTCCTCAAATTCTGAACCTAGTGCAATGTGCATTTCAGCAGTTCGTTTTGCTAAGGTTTGTATTTTTTTAAAAAATCTAAACCCACCCAATCTATCAAAACAGCAGGGATATTATTTATGTTTAATTTCAAAAAAGTTCGGTTTCTGGTATTTCTTTGAGGTTTACTTTTTTTCATCAAAAGCCTTGAATATTCTGTCGAATTCTTTAAGCATATAATCCCAAGCATCACCTTGATTCGGAATCATTTTTTGCATCAAAGCTATGGTAATAATCTCTCTTCCATCATCTTCAATATTAATGCTTCCTAAATAAGGTGGTGTATTTTTGTATTCTCTTTTTTCTGATAAATACCTGCTCATTTCATAGTCAGGATTTTTACCAGCATAAATTCTTCTGAAAAACTTTAAAACATATTTCTCATTATAAATTATAGAGGTATTGCTTTGCTCTAACCCCATGAATTTAGAGGACTCATAAGCATTATCTTCAAGAAGATTACTTTTATGATATTGCACTTTGGTTCTGTCTATGGGCTCTGAAGTAATGATACGCTCAAACACCAATTTTCTAAACGCTTCAAGGTTGATAGCGTCAATAATATGACCACTTTTTCCGTTAATGTTTACAGGTAATATTTTATCCTGTTCTGCAAAAGAATCATCTGTTACAAAAGCAATTGGTAAAAAGTAATGCTGATAAAAAGCCTCGACAAAATCAACTTCTAAAATTAAACCATAATAGACTTCTTCGTTTTGTTGAATTTTAAAATATTCGGATAATTCAATGTATTTTAATTGACTTGCTTTTCCACCATACCAGCGTTGTTTTTGGATGTATTCTTCTAAAACATCAGATAAAAAAACCGATAGAAAATTTGTGTCGTCTAGGAGATGTTCCCAAACGCCATCAAAAAATAGAGGTGTTTTTAAGGTATTTTCAGAAGAAGTTTCAACCATATATTATTTATTTATATGAAAAATATGGAATGGTAGTGTAGGGTGTAATTCTACAAAATTCCATTCGTTTTGCCAATTATAACGACTATCCGTTATTAAATCGTGCATTTCCATATGATGTCCATGATGTACTCCTAATTCTTGGAGCGGCATTTGAACAGTACCCTGTTGAGAGTTGTAAGCATCTAGACTTATAATTACGAAAATATGATTTGTTTTATCATCATTCCATTTGTAAAATGCTATTAAGTTGTCATTTTCTATGTGACAAAACTTAATGTTATTAGTTTGCTGTAATGCAGGATTATGGTGTCTTATATAATTTATTTTCGCAATTATTGTTGAGAGTTTATTTTGAATATCCCAATCGTAATGCGTGATTTGAAACTTTTCAGAATTTAAATACTCTTCTTTACCTAATAGAGAATCAGACAGCATATACTCAAACACAGGTCCGTAAATACCAATACTTGAACTTAAAGTTGCAGCAAGTGCATAACGCTGAATATGTTTAGATTCTCCTGTACCTTGTAAATGGAATGGGTTAATGTCTGGAGTATTTGGCCAAAAATTAGGCTGCATATACTCTTTTAATTCCGTCTGGGTTAATTCTTCAACATATTCAATTAATTCATGTTTAGAATTACGCCAAGTAAAATAAGTGTATGATTGTGTGTAGCCTTGTTTTGCTAGTTGTTGCATTACTTTTGGTGCGGTAAATGCTTCAGCTAAAAAGATGACATTAGGATATTTCTCTTTCACTTTAGTGATAACCCAATTCCAGAAATAAAAAGGTTTTGTGTGTGGATTATCCACTCTAAAAATTTCTATACCACATTCAATCCAATGAAATAACGTGTCTAAACATTCGTGCCATAAGGCTTCATAATCTTCGCTTTCCCAATAAATAGGGAGAATGTCTTGATATTTTTTAGGAGGATTTTCAGCATACTGCACAGTACCATCTGGTCGCCATTTAAACCATGAAGGATGATCTTTTACCCAAGGATGATCTGGAGCTGCTTGTAGCGCATAATCCATCGCAATTTCTAAATTATTGTCTTTAGCCATTTGAATTAAAGATTTAAAATCATCAAGGTTTCCTAACTCTGGGTGTATTGCTTTATGTCCGCCATGTTTTGAGCCAACACCCCAAGTTGAACCAACATCACCAGGTTTAGCTTCTGTAGTATTGTTTTTCCCTTTTCTATTTACTTCTCCAATAGGATGAATAGGTGGTAGGTAAACCACATCAAATCCCATGTTTTTTATGCGAGGTAATAAGCGTTCACAATCTTTGAAGGTGCCATGAACACCTTCTTTTTCTGAAGCTGAGCGCGGAAAAAATTCATACCAAGTACTAAAACGGGCCTTTTTTCTATCTACATAAACCTGATATTCTTTTGAAACATTTTCAAGAATTTTCACAGGATTGTTAAAAAGAGCTGATAAAGTCTTTCTGAAGTTGCTTCATTAATAGCTTCACCATATTTATCTTCATCTTGAAATATAGTATGCAGTTTTTCTAAATAAGCTTTATCTTCTTTTGACGCTACTTTATTGGTAATAGCTTTAACATACTCTGCGCCTTCAAGTAATTCAGAGGTTACATATTGTCCGTCATCTATCTTTCTGATAATTCCATGTCTCCAATTTAAAGCATAGTCTACCCAAGCTTCAATTTTATAATTATAAAACCCTTGTTTTTTGACAGTAAAAGCAGCTTGCCACTCGTTGTTAAAATCAAGAGCCATTCTAGTTGCTCTCCAAGTTCTTGCATTTTGATGCTTATAGTGGACTGATGCACCTAAAACATCATGTCCATCTGCAAGAATATGCGCTCTAACATTTACAATTTCGTTTACTACGCGTTTTATATAAAACTCACCACAATTTACACTTGGCGAGACATAATCAATTACAACTCTTCTTTGGTCTTGCATTTTTGTTCGTATAATAAAAGATAAAATTTAAATGTTTTAGATTACGGTTCCTTTTTCAATTGTAGCTCCTTTTTTAACTACAACAATGCCCTGTTTTACCATATATTTATCTGTTTCAATATCTTCCAAGTGTGAGCCTCCGTTTATTCTAACATCGTCTCCAATACGGCAATTTTTATCTAAAATGGCATTTTTTATAAAACAGCGTTCTCCAATTCCCATAAGATTTGGAATTTTTTTCCTATTAATATCATCTAATGATTCATAATAATCACTACCCATCATATAAGTATTAATTACAGTAGACTCATCACCAATTCTTGAACGAATACCAATTACTGATTTTTCAATTTTTCCAGCACTAATAATACATCCTTCAGCTATTACTGATTTTTCAACCATAGTTCCTGCTAACTTTGTGGTAGGTAACATTCTAGCTCTAGTGAAGATACGCTTTTTCTTATCGTATAAATCGAATTTAGGGATATCATCTGTTAACCCTAAATTAGCTTCAAAAAATGAATCAATATTTCCTATATCTGTCCAGTAGCCTTCATATTGATAACTCACAGTTTTGTGTTTATCTATAGCTTGAGGGATAATTTCTTTACCAAAATCGTTGGTATCAGGGTTTTTCATTAATTCTTCCAAAAGCTCACGATTAAATACGTATATACCCATTGATGCTAAATAGTGTCTCCCTTCACCTTTCATCTCGTCACTAACATCTGATGTCCATTCTGGTAACAAACTTGCATCTGGTTTTTCTATAAAAGAAGTGATGACGTTTTTATCATCCGATTTTAGAATACCAAACTCTGTAGCTTCTTTTGCATTAACAGGAATTGTAGCAATTGATATTTTGGCTTTACTTTTTACGTGTTCTTTAATTAAATCCTCGTAATCCATCTGATATAATTGATCTCCAGAAAGGATTAAAAAATACTTAAAATCGTGTCTTAAAAAGTGGTGCATACTTTGGCGAACTGCATCAGCAGTACCTTGAAACCATTTGTCGCTATGAATGGTTTGTTCTGCAGCTAATACATCAACAAAAGCCGAACTAAAAAAGCTAAAATGATACGTATCTTTTATATGACGATTTAGCGAGGCAGAGTTGAACTGAGTTAATACAAACATACGCTTGATGTCAGCATTGATACAGTTAGAAATTGGAATATCTACCAATCTGTACTTTCCGGCTATAGGTACTGCAGGCTTAGAACGTTCTTCTGTAAGAGGATAAAGTCTTGAACCTTGTCCACCGCCCAAGATAATTGCTAATACGTCGTTATTTATCATAATTTAGTTTTTTAATTAATTAGTCAATTTTTTTTATAGTAATGATTTGTAAAGTTCTTCTACTTGTTTTGCAATTGCAACCCAATCAAAGTAATCTTCAACTCGTTTTCGTCCATTTTTTGCCATAGTTTCTCGTAGTGATTTATCACCAATAACTTTGTTGACACCGTTTGCTAAATCTCTTGCAAATTTATCAGGATCAATAGGTTCAAAAGGCGCTTCTTTTTGTTGTTCTAACGGAATTAAAATACCTGTTTCCCCATCAACAACAACTTCTTTTATACCTCCTACGGCACTTGCTACTACCGCAGTATCACAAGCCATAGCCTCAATGTTTATAATTCCAAATGGTTCATAAATTGAAGGGCAACAAAATACATCAGCATGAGAATATAACTCTATAATTTCTTCTTTAGTTACCATTTTATCAATCCAAATAACGTTGTCTCTTGTCTTTTTAACTTCATTAACAGCGTCTTCCATTTCTTTACCAATTTCTGGTGTATCTGGCGCACCAGCACAAAGTACAATTTGAGTATCTGGATCAATATATTTTATGGCATTTACCAAATGGATGATTCCTTTTTGGCGTGTAATTCTACCAACAAAAAGTACATATGGTTTGTTTTTATCAACACCATATTCATCTAAAGTAGAAGATGTTTCTGTTTTAATATATTGTTGAAGATTAATACCATTATAAATAACATGAATCTTACTTTCATCAACATCAAAATGTTTAATAACATCTTCTCTGGTTTCTTCAGAAACTGCGATTAAAGCATCTGCCATTTCAATAGCTGTTTTTTCAACCCATGAAGATGCATCGTAACCCCTACCTAATTGCTCGCGCTTCCAAGGCCTTAAAGGTTCTAGAGAATGCGTTGTAATCACTAAAGGCGTGCCATAACATAGTTTAGCAACTATTCCAGCAAAATGTGCATACCAAGTGTGGCAATGTACTACATCAGCATCTATAGTATCTACATTCATTTGAATACAAGTACTTAGCGTTTTAAAAACAGATTTTAATTTATCATCAGCACCATCAAAAATAGGATTATCAAAAGGAAAACCTTTTACAGTTAAATTATCCGATGTATCATCCTGATCTCCAAAACACCTTACATCCATTTCCATTAATTTAGCCAATTCTCCAGCTAAATATTCAACATGTACTCCTGCACCACCATAAACATATGGTGGAAATTCTCTAGTGTAAAAAAGTGCTTTCATATAAAATTGTTGTCAGTTTTGGTTTAGTTTATTAAAAAAATGAAAATGTTAAGACACATCAAATTTTTTGAATATAACGTTTAAAAATAATTTTTGCAGGCTATAATCATTTGAAATGAAGCAATTTACTATCTAAAATAAGCGAAATTGTTAATAACAATTTTGAAACAAAATTAAAATTAATCTATAAATTAGATTTGTGCCAACCTTAATGTTTTTAAGGGTTGAGTAAGTGATTTTTAACACTAAAAACTCACAGTTATAAACTTACAAAAATAATTATTAACAATTTTGATGATTTGAAATTTTTATGAAAAAAAGGTATTTTTCAGATAACAAGCAATTATCAATAAAAAAGAAGTGCAAAACTCTAAGTTTGGTTTAAATCATTCAAAGAATTTGAAAGAAACATCTAGTAGGTACTGTTTGGGTTTATTAGTGCCCATATTATTCGGATGAGTAAAATGATACTTAAAACTAAGAAGAAATAAAAAGCAGCCCTGAAATATATGATTTGAGGACTGCTTTTTGAAAAACTATAAACTAAACTCAAAAATAAAATCGTATTCCTAATTTTATGGGGTTATTTTTATTTAATAGTACAGAAGTACCATCAGTTTTAAATTCTCCACCAGATTCAGATTTAAACGTAAAGGTTTCATAAATTAAAATAGGAAATTGACCAAATACAGACCAATCTTCGCAAACACGGATATTAACACCCCCATAGGCGCAAGCTATAATTCCTGAAACATCATCTTTAGAAAAGCCATTATCGTTAGTTCCAAAGTTATAACTACCCATAATGCCTGCAACAAATTGTGTTTGTTGACTAGGTGTTGCAGGTATGTGATATTGTAGTTTTGTACCAATATTAAATCTGTTAGAACTTGCGTCATTAAAACTTGAATTAGAATAAGACGCTTCAGCCCCCCAGTACAAACCATTATCGCTTCCATAATTTATTTTTTTAATATATTCTGCAAATACACAATACGAAATGTTTTCAAAATCTTGAGTAGCACCAAAACCAGCGCCTCCTCCTAAGGATTGATCTGGCATTAAATCTTGAATTTCTTCAGTTTGTGGTTCAGATGAAATAGGTTTTTCAGTATTACTTTGTCCACAGCATTCTAAAGATAATACTGTTATTTTTGAATCTTTTGGCACACCAAATGTCATGTCGCTATAAGTAAATTTTCCAATACTAGTAGCAGTATATTCAAAACTCCCACTTTTTACTTCTTTTGTGTCTAACCCGTTATTACAAACACAATTTACCGAGACATGAGTGCTCAGATGCCAAGTAACATTTGGATAGCTGAATTTTGCAATTTTTAAAGTAGATTTAGCAGAGGTTCTACAGTTTTGATCTAGACTTTGGTCATAACTTACATTAAATTCCAAGCCATTAAATAACCTTTTTAAGGTATTGTAATAACGTCTTATATTGTCTATGTCTTTTGTTACTAATCCACCACCTGATGTGATACTTCCATTCAAGTCACCTATATTTTTGCCAGTATAATTAGTAACAAATTCTGTAAATTTTTTACTTTTCTTTAAAGCATTAAAAGCTTTATCTTCTAAGGTCATAAAGAAACCTTTATCAAAAGTTTCACTTGTCTTAGGTGCTCTTATAGTTAAATATAATCCATCAATAGCTTGTGCAAGACTGGTTGGGAAAACAGCTATGGTACCTGCACTTACTTTTTTTATCAAGTCCTCTGCTGAACATGTTTTACCTTTAATTTTGGTTACAATAGTGGTTGTTTTATGCATATTATCAAAAGCATTATCGAGTTCTTTTGCTGCTTTTTTTGTTAGTGCAATACTGATAGGGATCTTTTTTTGAGTATATCCTTTTAATGATAAGCTTAAAAAGAATAAACACGTTAATAACGTTGATACTGTTTTGTTGGTTTTCATAATGTATGGGTTTAAATTGATTACGAATAAAATTACTGATGCTTCTACTTTTGGACAATACCAGAGTTCAGGTAGATTTCTCGAAAAGGTGTCTAAATAAAAAGAGGTTTTAGAAAATGCTAAAACCTCTTAGTAAAACTAAATTTAAACTTAGAAACTATATCTTACTCCTAATTTTAAAGGGTTATTTTTATTTAAAAGAACAGAAGTACCATCAGTTTTAAATTCACCACCAGAATCGGACTTAAACGTAAAGGTTTCGTAAATTAAAACTGGAAATTGACCAAATAACGACCAGTTTTCGCAAACACGGATATTAACACCACCATAGGCGCAGCCTATAATTCCAGTAACATCGTCTTTAGAGAATCCGTTATCATTTGTTCCAAAGTTATAACTACCCATTATACCCGCAACGAATTGAGTTTCTTTGCTAGGTGTAATAGGAACGTGATATTGTAATTTTCCGCCAACATTAAATCTGTTAGAACCAAAATCGCCAAAGCTTGTATTAGCATATGATGCTTCAGCTCCAACGTACCAGCCATTATCTCCTGTGTAATTTATTTTTTTAAGGTATTCGGCAAATACACAATATGAAATCTCCTCAAAATCTTGAGTAGCTCCAAAGCCAGCACCTCCACCAAAAGTTTGGTCTGGCATTAGGTTTTCAATACCATCATCGGCAAGTGCAGTTTCAGTAGGTTCTTCTTTTTCTTTTGATGGACAACAATTTAAGGAGATTACATTAACTATCGGATTTTTGGCTTTTGAAAAAGTAAAAGCAGAATGTGTAAAAAGTCCTGTAGTGGTAGCTTCATATTCAAAATAACCTGATTTTACGCTTTCTTCTGTTTTACTTTCTAGCTCGCAATCGCATTTTACGTCAACTTCAACTTTCAATGTATATTCTATATTAGGATAACTATATTTTTTCACCTTCATACTATAAATGCTATATACCATACATCCATCTGCGGCTTGTTTTTGATGATTTATAGGAATATCATCAGTAAAGAATTTTTTGATGTTTCTGTAAGTAGAGTTTAAGTAGTCTATATCCTTAAATGTTTCGTTGTTATCATTGGTCTTTTCTTTTTTAATTTGTCCAATTTCTTTTCCGGTTAAGGCGTAAACAAATTCACCAAAGTTACTAGTAGTGTTGTAAGCGTGTAAAGCTTTGTCTTCAAGTGTTTTAAAAAGCCCTTTGTCAAATTCTTCAATAGTATAATCCTGAAGAAAAAGACCGGCACCACTTATAAAAGGACTAAGTGCCCAAGAGCCAATATATACGGGCTTAATATCGTCGTTAAATTTTGCTATCAAGTTTTCTGAGGTACATGGTTTTCCGTCAACACGTTTTGCTAAAGTTGCATTTTTAGTCATAGAATAAAAAGCTTCTTTTAATTGTGTTCTAAAAACTGATGTTCTTTTGTTTTTTGTTTCCCAATCTATTTGTGATTGTACTTTTAGATTAAAAAGTAATAGAAAACAGATAAAAAGAGTTAGGGTAATTTGATTGGTTTTCATAATGTTTATATTTTAAATTGATTACAGTAAAATTACTTTGCTTAAGTATTTCAGCGCAATACCAGAGTTCAGGTAGATTTTAAGTTTTAAAAAAACAAAGAGGCTCCAACTTGCATTGAAACCTCTTATTTTCAAGATAATTATTTAATCAATTTAAAACATACATCTTGAAAGTTGGTTAACTTAACTTAAGCTAAGAATTGATTAATAGTATTAATATTTTGATAAAGCTACACCATGAAGCTATTATTGCACAATACCAGAGTTCAGGTAGATTTTTTATTTTAAATAGGAAGTGTAATGAGTAAGGAAGTGCCTTTATTAATTTGAGAATCTATAGATAAAGCACCGCCAATTTGATGAATACGCGATTGCATATTTTTTAATCCGATACCACCTTTTTTATGTTTAGTATCAAATCCATCGCCGTCATCTTCAATAGAAATAGTAATAGAATCTTTATGCCCCATTAATTGCAAATCGATATGATTTGCATTGGCATGTTTTAAAATATTATTGAAGGCTTCTTGAACTACTCTGTATAACTGTGTTGAAATATCATCATCCAGTTTTTCTGGAAAATGATAACTATTAAAATCTACTTGTAATGTAGTTTGATTTGAAAGATTCTGCGATAAATCTTCAACAGCATTTTTAAATCCCACAATTTTTAAATCAGAAGGCGAAATATCATGCGATAAATTTCTAACATCGTTACAAATTGTATCAATGGTTTCGGTAATAGCTTCATCTTTAAATTTATCAGAAATAAAACGTTTTAAATAACTTAATTGGCTACCAATATTATCATGTAATTCTTTACTGATGCGTTTTCGTTCTTGGTCTTCGCCTTTTATAAAAGCTGTTAGGTTTTTCTTTTCTTCAATTACTATTTTTTCCGATAGGATATTGCGCTCGTCATAAATGTCTTTTACCATTAAAGCAACTGTAAATGTTAAGAATAATATTTCTAAAAACGATGAGTAGAATAGTAATGGTAAATCATACACATAAGTATTTACCAAACCGTAGCTATGATATAGTATGCTTGCCAAAGTTCCAATAATCATAAACAGATACGCTAATGCGAAAAAGGAAGTGCGTTTATTGTTTTTACGGAAGTATATGGTAATCTCCACAACAATTATTAGTATCAGAATTAAAAATATGGCGTACCAGATATTCATAAACACGGATACGGCATTTTCAAAAACTTTGTTGAATACAAAATGAATGAGTAATCTTAATACAATGAGTATGGTTAAAAATATATCTATAGCCCGCTTTAGTTTTGGCATATAGGTTTTTGCCTCGAGAATTTTTTGCGATAAAAGTGCAAATAAGATTAATGATATTTCACTAAATATCACATAATGCGTGTACTTATTTACATAGTCGCTTTCTGTTAGAAAAATTTGAGAAAACACACCAATATAAGAACTGATAAAAAGCCCTAAAGCAATAACATAACCCGCATAAATCAAGTAAATACTTTTTCGTAAAAAGTAAAAGATAAATAAACTAAAAATGACGGATAATAAACTAACCCCAAAATAAGAACCGATTATAATTTGCTGAACAAACCCCTGTTTTACAAACGTGTTTTCACTTTTAATACAAGCTGTTAATACTAATGGTTTTCCATCTTCTTTTTTAAGTTTTAATTGATAAGAAGCTGTTTCGCTAGCTTTTAAATGAATTGGGAACGCAAAAAGTCTATGCTCTATTGGTTTTGTTGAAATAGGATGTTCAATACCTGTGGTAACTAAGGGAATAAATGTGTTGTTTTCTAGCCTGCCAAAAACGATTTCTTTTATAAATGCGTTTGAAAGTTCTAAAATGACTTTTTTGGGAACATCAAATTTGTTTTTAAGTGTGAAATCAATCGTGTTGATGGTTTTATTGAAACTGAAATAATAGTAACTTCTTTCATCTGAAGTTTGATTTTTAGACTCCTTATTTACTACTGAAAATGGTTTTAGATTAACCGAAGATAAATTAGAATCTAGATATAAGGTGTCTACTTGAGCTTTTATACTGATACTAATTCCAAGGTATAAAAGCAACAAAAAAACAGATCGCTTATGACAATAGATTTTTTTCATTTACAAGTTTAACAAGATCGATAGAGTTATGGATATCTAATTTTTTAAAAATATTTTTCTTGTGTGTTTCAACAGTATGAGCACTTATGAATAGTTTTTCACTTATTTGAGGTACATTATAACCTTTCATTAATTCTGTAATTATTTCTTTTTCGCGACGCGTAATTTTAATTTTCTCTAGAAAACCATCAGTTTCAATTACATTGTTTTTTACTCCTTTACCTATGTAAAACTTGTTGCTTTCAAAAACAGCATCTAAAGCGTTTAGTAAATCGTCTGAAGAACAGTTTTTTAGTAAAAAGCCATCAGCATTAAATTGTTTTACTTTTTTAACAATACTTTCTTTGTTGTACATGGTAAGAAATATGACTTTTACTTTAGGAAAAGACTGTTTTAATTCTTGAAGTATATCTATGCCATTTTTATTGGGAAGATTAAGGTCTAATAAAATCACATCAGGAGTATTAGTTCTCACGGTTGGTAAAACATTATCTCCATTAGTAATGTAACCTAAAACTTGATAATCGATTTGATTTTTGAATATAGAAAGCAATCCATCAATAACAATTTGATGGTCTTCGCAGATGAGAATTTTTTTGGTTGGGTTTTCATGTTAGCAATCTACTGGAAGAAAGGTACTTAAAATGTTGAAGAAGAAATTAAATATCCTATGTATGCCTTATATTTTAGATGAATTAAGCCAATAAAGAACCCCCATAAATGAATATGGAGGTTTTATTGAATTCTCTTTATTAAATAAACTTGTTTGAATTTATTCGTTAAAGTTTTATAACTAAAGACATAAAAATGAGGTTGTTTTGATTTAACGCACCCCAAGTATTATTGGTTTCAATTTTTGCGCCACCATTATCAGGTTTTTGAGTTTGCCTAACATGCGCCAATACATTTGTTTGTACCATAAAGGTTAATTGAGAAGTCAAAATAATGGCTAAACCCAATACAAAGGCACCAGTAAATGCAGTAATGTCATACTTACCTCCGCTATCAAATTTTTCTGCTCCAATACCATAGGATAATAATAATCCGTAAATAAAAAAGACTTGACTAAACTGTGTAATGGGAGAAAACATTAAAAGCCGTAATGGAATTTCTAAAAGCGATCTGGTAAAAAAGTCATTGCTTAATCCACTAAAAGCTAAACCTAAAGCACCGTATAAAAAGGAGTTACCCATAGTTGCAAGCTGAATATAATATGCAGCATGTAAGCAGTATAGAAATTGATCGCTACCAAAACCAAATCCAGCACCAATTGCTAACATAGTGGCAGCAAGTGAACGGGTTGCTTCAGGATCATGAGGTTCTAGTGTGTATGATTCTCTAAATTCATCGGTTATTCCAAATAATTCTGCTGATACTGAAGTATCAAGATTTTCCGAAGTATAGGGAGCAATTGTAAACGTGTTTTCAGTAGCATCGGCTATGAGTTTGAACATACTGTCCTGTGAGAACAGGCTACTGGAAAAAAGAAATAGCAATAAAATGCATACTAAGTTAAGGTGTTTTGTTTTCATAATTATGTGGTTTGATTAGTTACTTTTTTTAACTAAGCAAGATTAACCACATGATAATTTGAAGCTAAGGTTTTGAAAAGTTACAACAAATTTTGCTATAAAACAATTCTTTTTAATTGATAAACAGATACTTATGTTTAAAACCTATTACTTGTTCTGCTTCAAAATCGCCATAAACACTTGTTAATTTTATATAAATAAATTTAGGTTTATCACTAAAAAAGTAACTTTTCAACCTTTTTTTACCCCGATTCAGCAGAAATGGTTTCTAATTAAGTGATATAATAACCAGTTT
This sequence comes from Jejuia sp. G7-7, assembly GCF_055808955.1. Taxonomy (NCBI): domain Bacteria; kingdom Pseudomonadati; phylum Bacteroidota; class Flavobacteriia; order Flavobacteriales; family Flavobacteriaceae; genus Jejuia; species Jejuia sp. G7-7. The sequence continues at coordinate 809,435 of NZ_JBVVSZ010000002.1, read as the reverse complement.
TGTCTTATCAATCTTAAATCGAACAGTTATGAAATTAAATTTTTTAAGTTTTTTCTTGATTTTATTTGGTGCAACACTAAGCTTTTCTCAGAATATCACAGGAACAATAACAGAAGAAAACAATCAACCTTTGGAGTATGTAAACATTGTATTATATGATGCTAGCTCAAAAGAAGTGGTAAAAGGTGTTATTTCCAATGAAAAAGGAGCTTATAATTTTGATGACCTTTTAAAAGGGAGTTACTATATAGTAGTTTCAACCTTAGGTTTTGAAACTAAAAAAACAGAAGCCTTTGAATTATTGGATACTAAAAACTTAGACTTTGTTTTAAAAGAAGAAACACAACTATTAAACGAAGTAGTTGTTAAAAGTAAACGCCCAGTTATAAGACAAACTGCTGAAAAACTGATAGTAGATTTAGAAAAATCAGAAATGATTAACTCCAATTTAGAAGATGTTATAAAACGTGTACCTGGATTAATTGTAACCAATAACGGAATTAATTTTGCTGGTAGAAGCGATGTTAGAATTTTAATAAATGGTAAAACCACTAGTTATATGGATGTGGAAACACTATTAAGAGATTTACCTGCAGATAATATTTCAAAAGTAGAACTAATAGAGCAACCAGGAGCTGAATTTGATGCAGAAGGCTCAGGACCAATAATTAATATTATTTTAAAGAAAAATGTACGTTTAGGGACTCACGGAAGTGTAAAAGCTTGGGTTGGAGAAGACGAAGGTATAGAGCATGGTACAAGCTTTTCTATTGCGAGCTATAAAAACAAACTAAACTGGCAAGCAAATGTTGGGCAATCTAGCCCTACATGGCGAGACGATTTATTTATAAAACGAAGAATTCAAGACCCAAATTCGCAAGAAGAAACCATCTACAACCAAGCTACGATAGAGCCTTATGACCCTAAAACATTTAGACTTGGCGGAGGTTTAGATTATTATATAAACGATAAACACTCCATAGGATTTAGCGCTCGTTATATTAATTCTAATTCTGATAGAATATCTAGAAGCAATACTTCAATAACGTCTCCAAGTTTGGATGAAATGTTGGTTTCTGAAAATTCATTCGATAGAGAGCGACACACCATAAATATAAATCCATATTACGAATTTAAATCAGACGACCACAAATTAGTAGCCGATTTTAACTATGTAAACTTCACAAATGACAATATTGACGATGTGTTTGCAGCAAATGGTAATACAGTTCCTTTTACAAATCAACGTTATTTACAAGATGGAAAGTTTATAATAAATACCTACAAAGTGGATTACACCAGAATATTTTCAGACGATTTAAAATTAAGATTTGGGAGTAAATATGCTTTAGTTGATACCGATAGTGATTTAAAATCATTCACTCAAAACTCAAATACTAACGAGTTTGAGTTTCAGGAAAATAACAGTAACCGTTTTTTAATTGATGAATCTATTTTTGCGGTTTACACAAAACTTAATGCTACTTTTGGGAAATGGTCTTTTTCAGGAGGTGTTCGTTTTGAGGATAGTAATACAGAAGGGATTTCAACAAATGCTAATGATAGCAGAACTAGAAAAATTTCTAAGTTCTTTCCAAGTGCATCTGTAAGCAGAAAAATAAACAAAAGCTTAGGCGCAAATATTGCTTACAGTTATCGCATTAGAAGACCATCGTATAATAGTCTTAATTCATTTGTGCAATTTTATGATCCATTAACATCAGAAGTTGGAAATCCTAACTTGAAACCTTCATTTACCAATAATTATCAATTTAATTTAACTTTTGATAGTCAGCCATTTTTCACAATAGCGTATAGTGAAACTAGAGATGATTTGTTTCTTTTTATCTCGCAAGATGATGCCACAGCCCAGGTAAGCCGTTCTACAATTAATCTATCTGAACGTAGAAACTGGAATTTCAGATTGTTTGGTCCTCTAGATTTTATAAAAGGCGTAGAAGGGTTTACAGGTTTTATAATAGATTATAATGAATTTCAATCTTTTGATTTAAATCCTCAATTAAAACTTGATAAATGGAACATTGGTTGGTATACTCAAGCTAGTTATGAGTTACCGTGGGAGGTTAATGCAGAAATGTCTAGTTATTTTGGTTCAGGGGCTTTAGAAGGTCAAATTGATGTAGGTTGGATAGGAAGTTTAGATTTCTCTTTTGGTAAAAAGTTTTTAGACGATAGGTTAAAAGTAAACTTAGGTATTAGTAAAGTATTAAATAGAGGCTTTGTTGGTACTGTAAATTATGATAATATTAATGCTGAAATAGAAAGTAATGGCTCAAGACAAAACGTACAATTAAGGCTTGCTTATAGTTTTGGATCTAAGTTTGGCAAAAAGAAAAGCAGAAGAAACTCATCTAGAGAAGAACAAAACAGAATTGACGATAATAATTAATACTTTAGTAGTGTTATGAATACCAAATTAAATAAATCAGATTTTATTGTTCTAGCAGTATATTTCTTAGTGTCTTTGGGAATACAAACTAAAGATTATTATGATAGAGATGCTCTTTTAATAGAATACCTAGTTGATTTTCCCGCACAAATCATAGCTATTTGTTGTACTATCTTCGTATTTGTTTTTTGGTTAATTCCAAAATTTGTAAACAATAATAAAAAGTATTTTCGCTTTGCAATATTAGGAATATTAACACTAATTTTCTTTACTGCGTTTGAGTATACCATTGGGTTTTGGTCTGGCAATAACGATTGGAATAAATACCCCAAAGGTTTAAATTTCGTGATTTATATGATAAATGTTGGCTCACAACAAACAGCCTTTCCTTTTGCATTATTTCTTACCAAAAAATTCTATGAAGGACAAAATCAATATTTAAAAATTGAAAAACAACAAAAAGAAAACGAACTCAAACTATTGCGCTCGCAAATTGATCCTCATTTTCTATTTAATAACCTAAATACTTTAGATTCTTTAATAGATAGTAATACAGAAAAAGCTAAGGAATATATTAATAGATTGTCTTTAATATACAGATACCTTATTAAAACAAAAGATGCTGAGGTTATGGAACTAGCAGAAGAAATTGAGTTAGCCGAAAACTACATGTTTTTAATAAAAACCCGTTTTGAAAACGACTATGATTTTAAAATAGATATTAAAACACAAATTGAAGATAAATTTATTCCCACAGGAGCTATACAAGCACTTTTAGAGAATGTTGTAAAGCATAATAAACCTTATAACGGAAACTCCATTAAAACCGTAATTTCAATCGATGATGATTTCTTAAAAGTAACAAACTCAAAATCTAATACACTATCAAAAAATGAATCTTTCGGGACAGGATTGGATAATTTAAAAGCAAGATATCAATTACTATCAGACAAAGAAGTCATCATTATAAATACAGTTAAAGAATACACTATTTCCATTCCAATTATTAAACTTATTGAATAATATTTCAGGCATAAAATGAGCTATAATAACCAAATGGTAATACACATCTAAATGTTTAATAGCGAATTACATCTTACCTATTTGAAACAATAAAATTTAAACAGATGAAGATTTTAATTTTAGAAGACGAAATACCAGCATACAACAAACTCGTTTCATTTGTAAACGATTATTTTGAATATGAAGTCCCTCATGATTGGGCAAGATCAAATAATGATGGTAAAGCATTATTGCTCCAAAACAAATACGATTTTATTCTATCAGATATTCAACTTTTAGATGGTATTTCGTTCGATTTGTACAATGAAATTTCTATCGAATCTCCCATTATATTTTGTTCAGCACACGACGAATATCTATTCCAAGCATTTAACACCAACGGCATTGCATATATTTTAAAACCCTACACACAAACCGATTTTAAAAAGGCTATCGAGAAATACCAATCTTTATTTCAAAAAGGGAATTACAATACTTTAAATCAGCAAACAATAACCGAGCTCAAATCGGCTTTAAGAGAAGAGCACAACAATTATAAAAAACGTTTTGTCATCAAAAAAGCAAAAGGGATTCAGCTGTTAAATGTTTCTGAGATTGGTAAAATTGAAGCTTCAGGAGATTTTTGTATAGCCACCGATTTAAAAGGGAAGCGCCATACTATTTCTCAAAATTTAGGAACCATCAATCAACAACTACATCCCGACAAATTTTTTAAAATCAACAGAAGCGAAATTGTGAGTATTGATGCCATTGAAACGATTGAAGGTCACTTTAAAAATAGATTGCTCATTACTATAACAGGAACAAAGGAAAAAGCGATGACAAGTTCTTCTACAACTTCCGATTTTAGGAAATGGTTGGAGCAATAGGTTTTGGACGCCTGCCTGCCGGCAGGCAGGTTAGCACAAGTGCTGGGATTTTATTCACGCTTTTCTATTTTAAATTATTGAATTCATGAACATAAATGTTTCACTATATCTTTTTTGTTTGTCATTGCGAAGCACGTTTTTCTCGTGCTGTGGCAATCTCATAGCTGCCAAGAGATTACTTCGGTCATGCTTCTCTCGTAATGATGGCTTAATTTGGAAACACAAAAAGGATGCCGTTTTAATCCTTAACACAATTATCCGCCAGCTAAACGTTAATCATTCAACTTCAATACAGCCATAAACGCCTGTTGAGGTATTTCTACATTACCCACTTGACGCATACGTTTTTTACCTTTTTTCTGCTTTTCCAAAAGTTTACGCTTACGCGAAATATCTCCACCATAACATTTTGCAGTAACATCTTTACGCAATGCTTTTACAGTTTCTCTCGCTATAATTTTGGCACCAATAGCTGCCTGAATTGGAATATCGAATTGCTGACGAGGGATTAATTCCTTCAGCTTTTCACACATTTTTTTACCAATGTTATGCGCATTATCAGCATGAATCAAAGCAGAAAGCGCGTCAACAGGTTGTGCATTCAATAACACATCCAAACGCACTAATTTTGAAGTTTTCATACCAATTGGATGGTAATCAAAAGAAGCATAACCTTTAGATACTGTTTTTAATCTATCATAAAAATCAAAAACAATTTCAGCCAAAGGCATTTCAAAAGTTAATTCAACACGCTCTGTGGTTAAATAGGTTTGATTCAAAATCATACCACGTTTTTCAATACACAACGACATTACGTTACCTACAAAATCTGCTTTTGTGATAATTGTAGCTTTAATAAAAGGTTCTTCAACACGATTTACTGTAGATGGTTCTGGTAAATCAGAAGGATTATTTACAATAAAAGCATCATCAGGATTTTTATTGGTAAACGCATGATAAGATACATTGGGAACAGTTGTAATCACGGTCATATCAAATTCACGCTCTAAACGTTCTTGGATAATTTCCATATGCAACATTCCTAAAAATCCACAACGAAAACCAAAGCCTAATGCTGCAGAACTTTCTGGAGCAAACACTAAAGACGCATCATTTAACTGTAACTTTTCCATTGAGTTACGAAGCTCTTCGTAATCTTCAGTATCAACTGGATAAATACCTGCAAAAACCATTGGTTTTACATCTTCAAAACCTTCAACAATGTTAGTGGTAGGTGTTTCAAAATCGGTAATAGTATCTCCAACTTTTACTTCTTTAGCGGTTTTTATACCTGTAATTAAATACCCTACATCTCCTGTTTTTACACTTTGCTTTGCAACTTGGTTGAGTTTAAGCGTTCCAACTTCATCTGCAAAATATTCTTTATCTGTAGCAACGAATTTAATTTTTTGTCCTTTTTTAATTTCGCCATTAAATACTCTAAAATAAGTTTCAATACCTCTAAAAGTATTATAAACCGAATCGAAAATTAAAGCTTGTAATGGTGCATTCGGATCTCCTTCTGGTGCTGGAACACGTTCTATAATGGCTTTTAAAATATTATCAACGCCAAAACCTGTTTTTCCACTAGCGTGAATTACTTCTTCTGGGTCGCAACCTAATAAATCTACAATATCATCGGTAACTTCTTCTGGGTTGGCACTTGGCAAATCCACTTTGTTCAACACAGGAATAATTTCCAAGTCGTTTTCTAAAGCTAAATATAAATTAGAAATGGTTTGAGCCTGTATACTTTGTGCAGCATCCACAATTAAAAGAGCTCCTTCACATGCGGCAATAGATCGTGAAACTTCATAAGAGAAATCTACATGACCAGGAGTATCAATCAAGTTTAAAATATATTTTTCGCCTTCAAATTCATAATCCATTTGTATGGCGTGTGATTTTATTGTGATACCACGTTCGCGTTCCAAATCCATACTGTCTAGCAGTTGCGCCTGTTGTTCTCTAGCCGTAACCGAGCCTGTATAATCCAACAAACGGTCTGCAAGTGTACTCTTCCCGTGATCAATGTGTGCAATAATGCAAAAATTTCTAATGTTCTTCATAGTCAACAATCTCTATCAAAAGATGCTGCAAATATAGAGGATTTAAGTGAGGTGTTTTAGGATAAAATAAATCTTCACTACTTTTATTCAGTTGAATTATTACAATGCTAAAGACAAAACAAGATTTTATTACAAAAATTCATTTGCTGGTATCTCTAGCTGTAGTAATACCCATTTCAATTATATATGGATTTTGTCCAGATTCTCAGTTCAATATTTATTTAAGCACAGTTGATGAACACAATGCTTTTAAAGCCATTATGGGTTTATATTTAGGGTTTTCTATTTTGTGGCTTTTGGGAATTTTTAAAACGAATTACTTAAAACTAGCACTTGTAAGTAATATGATTTTTATGTTAGGACTGGGCTTTGGAAGAGTTTTAAGCTTAATAATAGATGGCACTCCTACTTCAGGATATGTGTTTGGCACAATTGGCGAACTTGTATTGGGTTTTTATGGGTTATGGTTATTAACCAGAGACCAAAGCCCCACAAATACCTAGGCTAATAATTACATAAACTACTGCAATTATAAATAATACTTTAGCGGCTTTTTTATTTTTACTTCTAACCAACAATCCAATAATAGCTAATAAAATAGCAGGACCAAACATTATGGCAATAATTAAATAAAGCAAACCGTCTAGATTCATATTCGGACTTAAAAAGAATGTCATAATTATAGTTTTAAAGCATTAAAGAACCACATATGCCTAAGCCTATAATGGCATAAGTAGCTACAATAATAAGAATTACATTAGACGCTTTTTTATTTTTTGTTCGGATTGCAATCCCGAAAATCAATAAAAGTATTGGCACTCCAAAAATAAGACAAATCATTAGGAGGATATACCAACCTAAAGCATCACTTTCTAATAATAAACTCATCATTTTTAAAATTCTGATAAAATTAGTCCACAAGTTCCAATGCCTACAATAGCATAAACAACAGCAATTATCTGTAAAATTTTTGCTGTTTTAGGTCTTTTATTTTTTACGCGAGATCCAATTAATGATAATATTAAAGCTGGAATTAAGGCAATAAACAAAATGGATATACCTATCCAAGTAAAGTCATAATTTCCCTCGTTTAGACTTTTTATCATATATCACTCCTAAGTTCCTCTAATCTCGCCTTCTTATCATCCCGATAAAACAAATTCATGGTTTCAAAAGGGATAATTTTATTGTCTTTATCCACAATATGCACGCACGATTTTTTAATGGCGCGCACATCAAAGTTGTAAGCATCAATAAATTGCATAATAATAACACGAAATAAATTGTCATAACCCAAGTTAGGTGCATCAATATTTGGCAAGCAACACATAATACTTTTCAAATTTTCTTCAGCAACCTCAACTGAATTTCCTGTACTAAACAATTCAATCATTTTATCCTGTAACTGAGAATCTTGCTCGTAAATAATGGTGTTTTTGCTATTATCCAACAAATCGTTAGGGTTAATGTAGCGCGTTAACGGAAATACCGCATCATCCAATTTCAACGCATAACCCATTACTAAAGCGTCTGGATTACAGGGTACAGGTAGTAAATCGTCTGAAGTAAAAATATCAGTCTGTTCCATTATTTTACGGCGTACCTCTGTAAGCGTCATTCTATCCGTTTCTGGATTGAAATTTTCCAAACGTCCAGCGATTTGTGTTGGCTGCAAGGTTACCCCACGCACACATTTTTGTTTTAAAGCATAATCAATAATTTTTCCAATCTCATGGTCATTCAATCCTTTTTGAAGCGTTACTACCAAAGTTGTAGATAGGTTTACGGCATTCAAATTTTCAATCGCTTGCTTTCGTATATCATTCAAATCAGCCCCACGAAGCTCACGCAAAACTTCATTTTCAAACGAGTCAAACTGCAAATAAACCTCAAAATCTGGTGCATAAGTTTTTAATCGTTCCGCGAAAGCGAAATCCTTAGCAATTTTAATCCCATTCGTATTCAACATCAAATGCCTGATTGGTAATGATTTGGCATAATCTAAAATGGCCCAAAATTGCGGATGAATAGTTGGCTCCCCACCTGAAATTTGTACCACATCAGGCTCTTTTTCGTTCCTAACAATGGTGTCCAGCATTGCCTTAACCTCATCCAAAGTGCGATGTCTACCATAGGTAGGGGAAGATCCAGCATAACATGTTGGACACGTTAAATTACAGCGGTCCGTAACTTCCACAACCGTCAAACAAGAGTGCTGCTCATGGTCCGGACACAACCCACAATCATACGGGCAACCATAATGCGTTTGCGTGTTAAATTTATACGGCGTTTCACTCGGTTTATTATAGTTCCTAATGTTTTTGTAGTACTCAATATCGTCAGCAATCAACACCTTTGAATTTCCATGTTCATTGCAAAGTTTTAGCATGTAAACATTGCCATTTTCAAACACAATTTTAGCATCCACACGCTTTAAACATTCTGGACACAAGCTTAATGTAAAATCGTAATAGGTGTATTTTCTAACGGGCATATTTTAATATTTTTTTTGGCGTTACCCTCCTAAGGTCGGGTCAGGCTTTCGGCAGTCGCTCCCTCCTGCGTCGGTGAGCTTCAACAAATGCCTCAATCCTTAACGCGGGTGTGTTTGCTAACCAAGTAATATAATCCAACTTTTTCTTACCTAAAGAGCTTTAATACAAATACGGTGAGAAGTCCACTAATCATTATGGTACCAGTCCAGTAAAACATTCTAGCACCCCATTGATTAAACATCTTTTTACCATGTATTTTTTTAACGTATCCATTAGTAAGTTTCCACCATACAAGAGTAATAATAAAAAAGAGCCCTGCAGATAATAGAATAATTGATATGTTTTCCATAGTTCCTGTAGTTTTATTTAGAATAAAATATTAAAGTTTTTCTGTAATAGAGCAGACAAATTATGCATAATATTTGAATCGTGCTTAATCCAAACACATAAAAAACATTGGGCTTTAAAAATTCAATGAAAAACCGAAATCCAAAGTACAATATCATAAACCATTTAAAGAGGTCGCCATTTTTTAAGTTTCGATGATTCTTAATGTAATTCAGTCCAAAAAACAATAGCATCAAAAATACTAATTCGTAAAGTGATGTGGGATGCCTCAAAACTCCATCACCCAAATCCATTCCTGTAAAAAGTGATGTTTCTTTACCATAAGTAAATTCGTTTACACCAGATAAAAAGCAGCCAATGCGACCAATAAAAATCCCTAGAATGATAGGGAACGTAAACAAATCACCCGAAGATTCTGTTTCGCCAATACGTTTTTTAGCAAATTCTACACCCAATAAACCACCAAACAAACCACCCATAATGGTTTTTGTGTTTAGTAACTGAATGATGTTTTCTTGTGAAAATTCAATCATTGGGTTTTCTAAAAAACCAATTAATCTGGAACCAATTAAAGCACCCAATGCAGCACCAAGAATAATAGAAAGTCTGTTAATGGATGTAATAACATCGGTACTCTTTCTTCTTAAAAAAACATAATACCTGAACGCCACAAAAAAGGCGAGGTATTCTAAAACCAAATGGATATTTATGTTGTAGCCAAATAATTGAGGCTCAAAAGGAATTTGCAAAAGCTCATTTTTGATAAATATAAATGATTTATGGTACATTTACCTTTTCAGAATATTAAGATTCATGAAAGGCTTAATTTCACTTTTATTTTTTGTTTTAGGACTATGTAATGCTTTCGGACAAATTAATGTCTCCGAAAAATTTCAGCTACCTCCAAGTTTAAATGAATCTTCTGGTGCTATTTTCTTCAATAATAAACTCATTACGCATACCGATTCTGGAGGCGAAAATAAATTGTACGAACTAGATACCATTTCTGGTTTAGTAACAAGAACTGTTACCATTACCAATGCAACAAATACCGATTGGGAAGCTATAGCACAAGACAACACCTCCATATATATTGGAGATATAGGAAACAATAATGGTACGAGAACAGATTTAAAAATCTACAAAATAAATAAAACTGATTATAGCAATTCTGAAAACATAACTGCCGAAACGATTGCATTTAATTATTCAGACCAAACCGATTTTACTTCAAACCCAAACAATACCATTTGGGATGCAGAAGCATTAATTTCTTTTGATGAAAATAATTTAATTCTGTTTACAAAAAATTGGGTGGATGGGATTACAAAAGGTTATGTAATTCCCAAAGCATCGGGAACATATGCTGTAAGTCCGTTAGCTACAACTTTAGATAGCGATGGGCTTATTACAGACGGAACATTTAATGCCTTAACTGGAAGACTATACTTAGTGGGTTATAACCAATTATTATTACCATTTGTTTGGGAATGCTATGATTTTAACGCAAACGATGTTTTTTCTGGGACTAATGTACAAGAGGAGCAATTGTCTATCGGGCAAGAACAAATTGAAGCAATAACTCATGTTAGCGCCAATAGATATTTAATGACTTCAGAGTTTTTTAATGTAATGTCTGGTGGATTTACATTTACAGATACAGCAAAATTGATGGCTTTTTCAACTAGTGATATTGAATTATCTAACCCAGTTTTTAAAGATGAACTTGAGGTTGTATTATACCCTAATCCAGTAACGAGTATCTTGAATATTAAAAGTAAATCTGTTGCTTCAATAGAGATTTTTGATACTAAATCTACTCTTTTGTATCAAGGAACAAACAAAAGCGTAGACTTATCAAGATTAAACTCTGGGATGTATTTAATTAAGGTTAATTTTTTAAACAATACTTCTGTTTTCAAAAGAATTGTAAAGCAATAATTATCTAATTATAATTGGTCCAGTTAGTGTTGAAGATTCTTGATTTTTTTGAAGAATCGTTACTCTAATATTTACAGCTTCATCTCTATTAGCAAATTTTTTATCAAAAAACGTCAATATTGTTTTTTCAAAAGGTTTTAGTTCTGGTACTTTACCTTTTACAAGTTCAATCCATTTATTGTCTTTTTGATAACTAATAATTAGTTCTGAAGGTTGTGATACAACTTGCCCAAAATTTTGAACTTCAAGTTCTATCTTCAATTTTTTACCATCTAAAGACAATTCAGCATATTTGCTAGATAATGCCTGTTCCTTATAGGACAACCAAGGTAATCTTGCATAGCCAAAAAGTAGTTTTCCTTTTTTTGTTTTGCCTAATAGTTTTCCTGCGAAATTGGCATTGGTTAATCCATTTCCAGCACCTTTAAAAGTAATGATAAGGTCGCCGCCATCCTTTTTCGTTTTATGGACTTTACTGCCTTTTCCAAAGTTCACTTCTTCTGAAGCACCAAAGCGTAGTGATTTTAAATTGAGGTCTTTATGAGGATTAAAACGAGCTTCAGCTTTAATTTTTACATCAATAAATTTAGTATTAGCATCAATTTTTTCTTTATTTTGAATTGATAATAAACGCCCAACTGCAAGAGGAATTCCAATATTTTTTGAGCTATGGTTATCACTTTTTTTGTCTTCCCATTTAATAGTGTCAGCTACTGCAAAATTTGCCTGAATTGCCCGTCCGTATTTATCTTGAAACATTTTAATGCGTTCGTATTTATACCAATCTACCAAAGTACCATCTTCATATTTAGAGATGCCTGGTGCATAAGCTTCACCTGGGTCTAATTTCCAATTAATGCCATCTTTAGAGCGTAAATAATAAGCAATTCTACCCAACCAGTCATTTACAATCATATGGTATTGAATGTTGGTACGCCAAACTACTGGGTCTTCATATTTTCCCTCAAAAGGAGGATATACGCTTTTTTCACTTACTTGATAATAAGGTGGCAATCCAGTTTCACTAAGCCAAATACCACCACCTCTGCAAACCATTAAATATGAACCGTCTTCGCGTTGTGCGAACGTGAAATTTGATAAATGATCCATGATGGGTCTTTGGCGTTGGTCGTATTCAAATTTGTGATATTCCCATGGCCCATTGTAGTTTTTGGAGATGTAATAGCCACCGTTTACATATAAAAAAAGCCGTCCATCTTTTAATCTGTAAGCTTCGGGATTATGCCCTTTTCCAACAACTTCAGCAACCTTAAAAGGACCTAATTTATCCTTTGCAACTGCATGTACAGTTTCTGATTTTGGCCATGCCATATGTCCTTTTTCAGCATCTTCGCGCCAGCGACAAACATATAAATGATAAATGCCTTCTCCATCTTGAAGCATATTGCCTCCCCAATAAGACCATCCATTATCTTCCAAACCATTTTGTGTAGACCTAGGCACAACACCTATAGCTCCCCATGTATCAGAAGTAAGTTTACCAATTATAGGCATAGGTTTAAATAAATCCATAAACCTACCGCCATTTACTAAGCCATCCCACTCTTTTGGGCGTTGGCGTTTTACGTCTTGTGCTATTAACAGGGTTGAAAAAAATAAGATGAATACTGTTGAAAGGAAAGCTTTTGTGTTCAATTGATGAGGTTTTGAAAGTAAAAGTAAAAATTTATATTGAAACGAATAGCATAAAATGGGTATCATAGCGAGTTACAATTATTTGTATCTTTGCGCCCTGAAAAACATACTTTTTTGGTAAAAATAGACAACATAGAACTTCCAGATTTTCCATTGCTTTTAGCGCCTATGGAAGACGTTAGCGACCCGCCATTTAGAGCTTTGTGTAAGGAACAAGGTGCAGATGTTGTATATACTGAGTTTGTATCTAGTGAAGGTTTAATCCGAAACGCTGCAAAAAGCGTCATGAAACTAGATATTTATGAAAAAGAGCGACCTGTAGGCATCCAGATATTTGGTGCAAACCTGGATAGCATGTTGCAAACCATTGATATTGTTGCAGAATCTAAACCAGATATTATAGACATCAATTTTGGATGTCCCGTAAAAAAAGTAGTAAGTAAAGGTGCAGGCGCGGGTATTCTAAAAGATATCTGTTTGATGGAAAAACTAACTGCCGAAATGGTAAAACGCACCAATTTACCCATTACTGTAAAAACCCGTTTAGGTTGGGATCACGATTCCATAAAAATTGTTGAGGTTGCAGAACGTTTGCAAGATGTAGGCTGTAAAGCCATTGCCATTCATGGGCGTACCCGAGCTCAAATGTATAAAGGCGATGCCGATTGGAAACCGATAGCACAAGTAAAAAATAATCCACGCATGCACATTCCTGTATTTGGAAATGGCGATATAACTAGTCCTGAACGCGCCATGGAAATGCGTGACGATTATGGATTGGATGGTGCCATGATTGGTCGTGCAAGCATAGGTAATCCGTGGTTTTTCAAACAAGTAAAACACTTTTTTAATACAGGTAAACATTTAGCACCAATTTCTCTGGAAGAACGTGTAGAGGCTGCTCGCAGACACTTACAAATGTCCATTGATTGGAAGGGCGAAATTTTAGGTGTTTTTGAAACCCGACGCCATTATACCAATTATTTTAAAGGGATTCCTCATTTTAAAGAATACCGTATGAAAATGGTAACTAGCGACCATTCTGAAGATGTTTTTGCAGCTTTTGATGAGGTTTTGGAGAAATTTGCTGGATATCAGTTTACCGAGTAATTTTTTTATTTTGGCAAATGGCAAGCCACCGCGCTATCCGCTATATCTTTCTTGTGCTGAACTTGTTTCAGTATTTCATCAAGTTCTTTCTATTTTTTAAAAGACTAGTTTAATACATATTTATAGTTTAGCACAAAAAAGGATGCCGCTACTATCGCTTTTGCACTTATCCGCATTATTCATTTTAAGCCTAAAAATTCTGGTTTATTTATTTAAGTCATTTCGACACAACAGGAGAAATCTTATACCAGTTGGGAAATCTTATATAAATAATGTGATGTCTCCTGTCGTCGACATGACTTGGAAGTATCAATGTGATGTCAAGAGTAAGTATTGTTTAGTATGGGTAATTTTTACAAACGAGCACTAGCAAAATTATAACGCACCTTTTAAAAGAAACTCTACAACACGATTAAAATAGATATCCCCACCAACTTTCCAAACATTAAGATGATTTGCGTTTTTTACTTCTATAAATTCTTTTTGTTTGCTTGGTATTTTTGCGAAGTTTTGTAATGCATAATTTATACTAATCCTCTTATCTTTATTCCCATGCACTAAAAGAAGAGGTTGATTAATTTTTTCGCAATACTTAATGGGTTTTGCATCTTCTGGGTCAAAATCGGCTATTGCACCAGCTCTATTTACTAAGTAATTGGTTAGAAGCTTTACATTAAAACCAGCATGGTATTCAAAATAATCATTGGTAATTGTTCTAAAATCTGAAAAAGTACTTTCTATAATACCAAATTTTATTCGAGAATCATTTCCCATGGCTTGCAGACCAATAGCACCTCCAAGAGATTGTCCCCAAACACCAATATTTTCATTGATTCCTTTTTGTTTTAACAAAATATCTATTAACGCGGAAACGTCTTTTTTCTCTTTAACACCAAATGTACAATGAGCGCCTTGGCTTTGTCCGTGTGCTCTAGAATCTAGCGAGACGGAATTATAACCTAGTTTTGATAGTTTTCTAGAAAGAGCTATAAAGTGTTCTTTGGTAGACCTAATACCATGTAACAATAGTATAGTTCCTTTTATGCTGTCAGCATTAGAAAAAGTTATGTAAGAAGATAGCTCTGTCCCATCAAACGAATTAAAAATAAGGTATTCTCCTTCCGATGTTTTATTGTTAAAACACACTTTTGCTTCGTAATTATTTTGTTTAATAGCTGATATTAATGGATTTTTAATTTCGGTAATGAATCTTGGTGCATAAAAATGAAGAAAGAGTAGAATTAAGATTGTTAATCCAATTAGGATTTTCTTTATGCGCTTTCGTTTCTTTTTCATTTATTCTGTGCTTTTTAAAGTTAGTTTATTAACTAAATAATAAAATCCAACAGACACTATAAAACACAAAACCCATGCAATTAATTCAGGTTTTAATTCGTAATAATCATTGTGATTCCAATCCTTTAAAAAGAAATAGAATATTGGTGTTGTTAACGTTAATAATAATCCCGTTAAAATTAATTCAAAGTTTACATTTAATTTGATTTTTTTAATTCCATAGACTATTGGGAAATATAAAATTAAACTTAAGATTAAAGTAGCCATATTGTAAAAAAATGCACCATAAATTATGTCCCAAAGACTTGATTCTGATGTAACACTTGGATTATTAATTTCAGTAAATACATATTTAATAAGTAACCAATAGAAAACCAAAAAAGATAAATCTTTTATTAAAATATGTATAGGGAAAAATCTAAAACCTTTCATTTATAAAATAGTTTTCAAATAGATTACAACAAATGCATAGGATTGTCCAAAAAAATTAAAACCCTGTAACTAACTTTTCAGTAACTCGAGTCGCACTTATTTTAGAGGAAACAATACCTAAAACCGAAATGGTTAAAAACACGATGATGAAGTTTTCTAATTTTAAACTTACTGGGTAAGCCAATGACGGCGTAATAGGAACTAAACCGAATGTTTGTTGTACTTGCACGATTACATAACCTAAAAACAAACCAATGGTACAGCCTATTAGCGTGATAGCCGACCCCTGTAAAAAGAAAATTTTTCGCATGTTTTTTACGGATACACCAAGATTAAATAAGGTGTTTAGTGATTGTTTTTTTTCTAAAATCATCATGATAATAGACCCGATAACGTTAAAGATTAATAATGCCGAAACTAATGTAAGCAAAAGGTATATGAGTAGGTTTTCGCTATTGAGCATTTTATAAAGTGCATCGTTGAGTTGTATGCGATTTTTTAGAATAATTTTGTCACCTAAAATATCTTGAATTTTTGATTTTATCACAGTTTCGTCTGTGTTGTTTTTCAGTTTAAATTCTATAGCTGATATTTGATTTGACTTATAATTTAAGAGCCCTTGTGCTAAACTTATGGGAGCATAAACGTAAGTATCGTTAAGTTTTTCGTTAATATCGAAAATACCAACGTTTATAGCGTTTACTGTGTTAAAAGCATTTTTTGTGGAAGTTATTTGTCCTTTTCCAGGTTTTGGCACGTAAATATTTACCGATTTACCATAATCTAAAACACCAAAGGATAAATTTTGGGCTACGCCCCAACCTGATACTATTTGATTGCTTTTTTGGGCTAACCAACTACCTTGGGATATTATAGAATCTACAGTGTTAACTTTATTAAAATTACTATCTACACCTTTAATGCTTGCTAAATAGTTTTTACCATCGGCAAGCACCACAACACGCTCTTCTATAATTTTAGAATAGATCGCAACACCTTCTATGGCGTTGAGTTTTTCTTGTTGATGATGAGTTAAAATAAAGGATTTTCCGATGGTAGTTTCGGCTTTTAAATCAGGATCTACAATACTAGAAAACTGTAATGTAAAATCTTTTAAACCAGCAAAACCCGAGAGTACAATAAATAGGGAAGCTGAGCCTAAAATTACACCAATAAGCGCAATTATAGTAATAAAATTAATAGCATTGTTACTGCTCTTAGAGCGCAGGTAACGTTTGGCTATATATAGAGAAATATCCAATTATGATTTTTTTCTTTTATCTAGTAAATCTGGATTTTCAATAGGGTTTTCTTCACCTTTTAAAGATTTTTCTATGTTGTCGATATACTCTAAAGAATCGTCAACAAAGAATTCTAGATTTGGCATACGGCGTAATTGGTTTTTGGTACGTTGTGCTAATTCGTGACGAATTAGTGGTGTGTTGCTTTTAATACCTTCAATGAGCGCCTTGGCTTTATCGTTAGGAAAAATACTTAAATAGACTTTGGCTACCGATAAATCTACAGTTACCCTAACTTTAGATACTGATATTAGTATACCTCGCATACCACCTTGCGTTGCTGCGTTTTGTAACACATTAACTAAATCACGTTGCAATACCGAACCTATCTTTTTTTGTCTTTGACTTTCCTCTACGTTACTCATTATTAAGTTTTATACAGCAAAAATAACGGATATTTAAAGATTATGTTACTTTTAGGGTGCTATTTTCATATCTTGATAGTGATTTTGGGTTAGATAATAAGATTATAGATGAATAAAATTGAACATATAGGTATTGCCGTAAAAAATTTAAAAGATTCTAATACTTTATTTTCTAAACTTTTTGGCGAACCACACTATAAAATAGAAACCGTAAAAAGTGAGGGTGTTAATACCTCGTTTTTTAAAGTTGGTGATAATAAAATTGAGTTGCTAGAAGCTACTAAAAAAGACAGTCCAATTGCAAAATTTATTGATAAAAAAGGTGAAGGAATTCATCATATTGCTTTTGATGTGGATGATATTAAAGCTGAAATAAAACGTTTAAAGAAAGAAGGTTTTAAGGTTATAAATGAAACACCAAAGAAAGGTGCCGATAATAAGTTGGTAGCGTTTTTGCATCCAAAATCGTCCAATGGTGTTTTAATTGAGTTGTGTCAGGAGATAAAGAAATAAAATTTCTTGCTAACAATTAAAAATAGTAGTAATATTGCACTCCAATTTCGGGTCCTATAACTCAGTTGGTTAGAGTATCTGACTCATAATCAGAAAGTCCATGGTTCGAGCCCATGTGGGACCACTTTTAGAGATTGTAAAGCCTTTGCAGAAATGTGAAGGCTTTTTTGTTTTTACTCATCAGAATTCAAGTTTTACTTATCAGTTTTAAAACATACAATTTATATTTTATTGAATAGGGTAAAATAATGCAAGAACAAGGTAAATTAAATTATTTGCTAAGCGCTATTATTGGCGTTCTTTGATGTTCGAAATGTTTGAGAGTAATAATTGAATAAAGAAATAAAAAAGGTTTAACACAATTGCACCAACATTTCTCAAGACACATAAAGAGTTTTATTATGTATCTTGTATATTCTAACCAATAAAATTACAACAGATGAAAATAAAGTCAATAGAAACGTTTGTTTTAAAAGATAAGTTGTCTCAAAGTTTTTTCTTTTCTCAATGGGAATATTCAGAAAGATGTATTTGCGTTGTAAAAGTAACTGCTGAAGATGGCACACATGGTTGGGGAGAAGGTTATGGTCCTGCTACAGTTTTAGAGGCTGGTATTAAGCTTTTAGAGCCAATTGTTGTTGGAGAAAACCCTCTTGAAAATGAAGTAATTTGGAATAAAATGTACCGTAAAACATTAGATTTTGCTAGAAGAGGTATTTTAATGGCATCGGTAAGTGCAATAGATATTGCAATCTGGGATTTGAAGGGTAAAATTTTAGGATTGCCAGTTTCAACTTTATTAGGTGGTGCTCACAGAAATAAGATAAAACCTTATGCAACCGGTCTGTATTTTACTAGCCATGATAATTTTTCTGAAGGATTTGTAGAAGAGGCTAAACTTTATGTTTCTCAAGGCTTTAAAGCTATGAAGATGAAGGTTGGTTTAGGTATTAAAGAGGACGTAAAAAATGTTAAATTAATTAGAGAAGCAATTGGTCCAGATATTGATTTAATGGTAGATTCTAATCATGCGTATACTTTAAGAGAAGCAGTAGAACTTTCTAGAAAAATCGAAAAGTATGATATTAAATGGTTTGAAGAACCAATATCTCCAGAGTTTTACGGACAGTATAATGAATTAAGACAAAAAACAACAATTCCTATCTCTGGTGGAGAATGTGAATATTTACGTTTTGGATTTCAACAATTAATTCAAAACAAATCTGTGGATATTTTGCAACCAGATATTTGTGCAAGTGGAGGTTTAACTGAAGCAAAACGAATTGGAGCTCTTGCAAGTGCAAATGGAGTGGATTTGATTCCGCATACTTGGGGCACATCAATAGGTATTCACGTAGCGTTACATTTTATATCTAATATAGAATCAATTCCAGGTAGAATGTATCAGCCAGATTTTTTAATTGAATTCGACCAAACTGAAAATGGATTAAGAGAAAAATTGACTTATCCATCTATTAAAATGGTAGACGGTATGTTAGAAGTACCAAATAGACCCGGATTAGGTATAGATGTTGATGAAGATGTATTAAGAAGTTATGCGGTTTCAACACAAGAAATTAATGGAGTATTATTAAAATAAATACAAAAAATGAAAACAGAAAATTTCGGATACAAGAAGTTATATATTGATGGTAAATTAGTTGATGCAGAAAGTGGAGAAAGAGAAGATGTAGTTTGTCCTGCAACAGGGGAAGTTATTGCTCAAATCGCAAAGGCAGGAAAAGCAGATGCTGAAAAAGCTTTGTTATCCTCACAAAAAGGCTTTAAATATTGGAAAAATCTTTCTTTAACAGAAAGAACAAAATGGATGCTTAAGCTAAGAGATGCAATTCTTGAAAAAGAAGATGAGTTAAGAAATGCAATGGTTCATGAAATGGGTAAAACCTATGCAGGATCGCAAGAAGATATTGATAGACTTACGGAAGCTCTTGAGTGGTATCCAAATGCTATGCAAAACTTAAGAGAGGAACAAATTCCAGATTACGAGAATACACATACTCATAAAATGATTTCTCAACCTGCTGGTGTTGCTGTTGCCTATTTAGCATGGAATTTCCCATTATTAAATGTAGGTTATAAAATAGGACCTGCACTAGCTTCTGGGTGCTCATTAATTATAAAGCCATCAACTTTATCACCATTATCAACATATATGGTTGGCGAGATTATGCACAGTATTAATTTCCCAGCTGGTGTTGTAAATATTTTGGCTGGCTCTAGTAGAGATGTTGCTACGCCAATGACAACTAGTAAAATTCCTGCGGTGCTAACTATGATTGGTTCTACACAAACAGGACAAAGAGTTATTGCAGATAGTACAACTTCTATTAAAAAACTAGGAATGGAATTAGGCGGAAATGCACCTTTCATTGTTTTTGAAGATGCTGATTTAGATGTTGCTTTAGATTTAGCAATTGGTTTAAAATTTGGAAATACAGGACAAATCTGTGTTGCAGCAAACAGAATTTTTGTTCACAAGAATATATATGATAAGTTCTTAAAAGATTATGTAAAAAGAGCTTCAGAGCTTAAAGTTGGTTTCGGTACTAAAGAAAATAAAGATGTATTTATGGGACCATTAGCATCTAGAGAAGCAAGAGATAGAATGTTCGAAATTGTTGAAGATGCTGTAAGTAAAGGTGCAAAATTAGAATTTGGAGGTAAAATTCCTGAAGATTTACCAGAAGGTGGAAATTGGATGGAGCCAACCATATTATCTGGAGTTAACCAAGACATGACGGTGTTTAACCAAGAAACATTTGGCCCAGTAGCAGGTATTATGCCTTTTGAAACTGATGATGAAGTTTTAGAATTAGCTAATGATACTGAATTTGGATTAGCTTCTTACATATTCACTAATGACCATAAAAGAATAGCAAGATTTACTGAAGAATTGGAGTTTGGTGAAATTCAAATAAACGGTGTTAAATACGCTATATATTTACCTCACGGAGGATTTAAAAATAGTGGTATTGGTCATGATTGTTCACACTTAGCTTTAGAAGACTATTTGGTTAAAAAACGAGTTTCAACTGCATTATAGTGGGGTTTTAAATAGTCTATAAAAAATAAAATTATGATTGTAAGTAATATTAAATATATTTCTAAACTATTAGTTTTTTGTTTCGCTTTTCTAGGTGTAATTGGATGTTCTAATAGCAATACTCCTGAAGAAGAAATGGAGGAAGAAGAGCCTAAAATTATAGTTCCAAAGCCTGAGGATGGAGCTATAGACCCAAATCTTCCATTGTCAGACCAAGATAATGTTGGTAAGTGGAAGTTGAATGCTGAAATGAGTGATGAGTTTGAATCGGCGACTTTAAACGAATCTAAATGGCTTATTCAAGGTAGAAATGGAGAATATCAATCAAATTTTCGAGGAAGACCACCTTCGCAATTTTCAACAGAAAACGTAAGATTGGAAGATGGAAAACTAAAAATTCAAACTAAATGGGAGCCAAATTATAATTTTTCGCCTAAGACTAATAGTTCTGGAGAGAAGTTTGAAAATATCACAACCGCAGCGATAATTAGTAAAAAGGTATTTAAATACGGTTACATGGAAATTAAGAGTAAAGCTGCAGATGCGCAAATAACCAGTTCGTTTTGGACTACTAATGATAAAAATGTACCATCTAATCAAAGATCAGAACTAGACATGTTTGAAATGTTTGGAGGACATAAAAGTAATGCTTCATGGAGAAAAAGACTAAAGTTCAATATTATTAGTTGGGATCCAAATAACACTTATTATTTACCAGATGGTAAAGGACCAGTACACTCTAGAAACATCCAAATAGAGAATGAAACAGCAAAAGGATTTAATGTTTATGGTTTTGATTGGACCCCCGATTATGTTAAAGTGTATGTGAACGGAAAATTACACCCAGATGGCACAATACTAAAAACAGCCTTAACCCAAAACGGAGCAGATAATGAACGTTGGGTTACAGATGTACCTTATCACATATGGTTTGATTCTGAAACATTCCCTTGGTTGGGTTTGCCTACAGCGGCTGATTTACCAGTGGATTATGAAGTTGAGTATTTAAGAGTTTGGCAAAAAGAAGAGTAATTATCAATAAAAATTAACATGATTAATTCAATTAAAAAACTAATCCTTATTTGTTTTCTTTTAGGAGCAGTAAGTCTACTATATGTAGGTTGTGGCAGTCAATCAGCTACAAAAAATAATGCTAAATCTACCTCTAATGTGTATCCTTTTTCAGATCAAGATAATACTGGGAATTGGGTTTTAAATACTGAAGCAAGTGATGAGTTTGAAGCCTCTACTATAGATGAAGACAGATGGTATATTGTTGGAAAGTTTGAAAATGGAAAACCTGTTTATAAAGACCCAGATTACCCTAACAAACGTGTTTGGAAGGGTAGAGCTCCATCTCAATTCTCGGGTAGAAACTATCGTCTAGAAGATGGTAAATTAATTTTAGAAACACGCTGGGAGCCTGATTTTCCTTTTGCAGATGATAATAAACAAACTTGGGGACCAGATAAAAAAGTAGAAAAATTTCAGAATATCACTACCGCTTGTTTTATAGGTCGTAAAAACTTCAAATACGGCTATATGGAAATAAAAAGTAAAGCAGCTGATGCTGAGATTACTAGCGCGTTTTGGGCAACAGGAAGTCAAACCGAACTCGATATTTTTGAGCAATTTGGAGATCATCGTCAAAAAGGGAAAGAATGGAAAGATCGTGAGCTTTGGTGGTCTATTCACGACTGGAGTAGAGAAGGTAAAGGAAAAACAGTTTTTACAGAGCGTTTAGATTATGGTTTTAGAGTTGCAGACGATTTTCATGTGTATGGTATAGAATGGAATGAAAATGGCTTGAAATTGTATGTTGATGGTAAATATAAAACTGGAGCAACTAGAGAACAAGTTGATGCTTACGCTAAAGAGAGAAACTTACCAAATGGTTGGGTTATGGATGGTCCAATACATATTTGGTTAGATCAAGAAACATTTCCTTGGCATGGTGTTCCTGATAGTTTGGAAGATTTAGAATTGAATAGTCCTGATGGTCAAAAAGAAGATGGTATTGTGGATTTTGAAATTGAATATGTTAGAATTTGGCAAAAAAAATGATATAAAATAACCAACTAAGATTAAATATATATTAACGATTTAAAATTAGAATTATGAAAAAAATCATTTTAGTATTTATAGCTGTGATATCATTTACAGCTACATATGGACAAAGCAAGTGGCATATCAAACAAAATAATTATTATGCTGAACAAGCAGCTATAGAATTCAATTTGAATAGCGAACAAAAGGAAGAAGTAAAAGAAATGAGAATGGAAATGGTAAAGGCTTTTATTGACACTAATTATGAGTTTAAAGAAGAATTTATTACTGATGAGGAAAGGAAAGAAGAGAACCGAATTGCGAGTAGAAAATTTAATAGTTCTTTTTGTAAATTGGTTGGAAAGCCTTACAATCAAGTTGAACCATTTTTTAATCGAATGCGAAAAGAAATCAAGAATTTAAAGTAAGTTTATTGTGACAAATATTTATCTGCGAAAACTATAAATAGAAAATTTTAATTAAAACAAAAACGATGAAAAAAATCATTTTAGTATTAATAGCAATAGTTTCATTTTCTGCTACATATGGTCAATCAAAATGGCATCAAAAACAAAATAATCATTTTGTAGAAGCAGCAGCAAAAGAGTATAATCTGAATGATGAACAAAAAGATAATCTTGCACAAAATAGATTAAGCATGATGAAAACTTTTATGGAATCTAATAAAGAATTTAAAAGTGGAAATATTACTCAAGATGAAAAAAGCTAAAACACGAGAGGCTAGTAAAAAATTCAATACTTATTTCGCTAAATTAGTGGGCAAACCTTTCAAAGAGATTAAACCATTTATGGAAAGAATGAGAGGCGAACTCAAAAATTTAAAGTAATATAAAAAGTTTATTAAAATCCTTATCTGCTTTATCAAGTACTTAGGGTTTTAAATTTATACTGCTTCATATTAACACATTAATCTTAGCTCATGAATTCTTCTTTAAAAAAAATAGTTCTTTACTTTTTTCCATTGCTCTTTTGGGGTGTAATTCAACTAAAAAAAGTAATTCAAAACAAGAAATTTCAACTCCTAAAGTTGTTACTCCAGTAAAGCCAAATATCCTGATGATTTTATGTGATGATTTAGGGTATTCTGATCTTGGTTTCAATGGGTCAAAAGATATACCAACGCCAAATTTAGACGTGCTTGCTAATAATGGTACAATTCTTACCGATGCATACGTAGCGCATCCGTTTTGTGGACCAAGTCGCGCTAGTTTATTGACTGGTAGATATGCTCATACAATAGGAGCACAATTTAATTTACCACCTAATAGTGGTGAAACTATAGGAAAAGGTATTGATGTAAATGAAACTTATATTAGTAAAGTACTGCAAAACGCAGGTTACTTTACTGGAATTGTGGGAAAATGGCACTTGGGCGCAAACCCTCAATATCATCCTAATCAAAGAGGTTTTGATGACTTTTATGGGTTTCTGGGAGGAGGACATAATTACCACCCGGAACAATTTAAGGCAGCGTATAAGAGACAGAAAGAAAGTGGTAGAAAAGTTATTTGGGATTATTTGCACCCTTTAGAACACAACGGAACAGAAGTTGACGAAACAGAATATGTAACTGATGGTTTATCAAGAGAAGCCATACGTTTTATTGGTGAAGCTGCTGAGAAAAAAGACAATCCTTTTTTTCTGTACTTATCTTATAATGCACCTCATACACCTTTAGAAGCAAAAGAGGAAGATTTAAAAATGTTCCAAAATATAAAAGATAAAAAGAGAAGAACTTATGCTGCAATGGTATACGCAGTTGATAGAAATATTAAAAGCATAGTTGATAAATTAAAAGCTACTGGACAATTTGAAAACACATTAATAGTTTTCTTTAGTGATAATGGAGGTAAAACAGTTGCTGGAGCCACTAACTATCCTTTAAAAGAAGGTAAAGGAAGTGCCTATGAAGGGGGTTTTCGAGTACCAATGTTTTTTCACTGGCCTAATGTTGTGCCTAGTGGTAAGAAATACAATTATCCAGTATCTGCTTTAGATTTTTATCCAACATTAGCCAATTTGGCTGGAGCAAATATACCTGCTGAAAAAAAACTTGATGGTAAAGACATTTGGAATAGCTTTTTAGCTGGTAAAAATCCAAGACAAGGCGAGAATATTTATGTGTTACGCCATAGAAATGGATATAGTGATGTAGCCATTAGAAAAGATGATTGGAAGGCATTAAAGGTTTACCAACAAAAATGGAAATTATTTAATATTTCTAATGACATTGAAGAGAATAACGATATAAGTAACCAGAACCCAGAGAAATTAAAAGAATTGGTGTCTGAAGGATCAAAATGGGCAGACACACATATTCAGCCTTTATGGTGGCATGATGTGAAGACTGGAAAAGAATGGAATGCTGATGAAATGCCTAAATTTGATGTAACGTTTCAGGTAAAATAAGATATGATCACATAATATATTCAAAATTTATTTTTTGTGTAATAATACCTTTCAGTAGGCAAAAAATATAGTAGGTTAGTAACTTAGCCCTTCCAAATATAGTTGATATTAGGAAGGGCTATTTATTTTGCCGCTTTTCATTAATATGTTGATTTGCTATAAATTTGACAAAAAACAAAATATGTTGTAATATTATTAAATGTTTAGACTGGCTCATATTATCTTTTTTCTAGTCATGTCATTCAACATGTTAAATGCTGATAATGACAGGTTAAAACCTGCGCTACAACTTTCAGTTCCAGATGGGCTTTCAAGCAATAGTGTTACTTGCTTTTTAGAGGATTCTAGAGGTTACCTTTGGATAGGTACATTTAATGGGTTAAACAAATACGATGGCTATCAAATTAAAGAATATAAGAATACCAGTAACAAAAAAATTCTAACCAGTAATAGAATTAGGTCTTTGTATGAAGATTCAAATGGTATTATTTGGATCGGAACAGATGATGGCTTATCAATTTACAATTACTCAAACGAGCAATTTACCACTATATATTCTAATAAACTTTTAAATAAATTAGATAAGGGCCCTGGTATTTTAAAAATAATTGAAAATGAAGAAAAGTCTAGAATTTACTGTCTTACATGGCAAGAAGGAGTTTTAGTTTTTGATTTGAAAACAAAATTTTTAAAGAAATTAGACACAGCGATATCTTTATTAGATAGAAATATTCAGTTAAATGATATGAGTCTAATTAACGAGGATAATTTGCTAATTGCTTCTTCAAAAGGCCTAATTCATTTAAATTTATTAGAAGAAAAATTCAATTTTATTACAGATGCTGATATTACCGAATGTACTAATATAGAGAAAGTAGACAAAGACCAATTTTTACTCACATTAAAGGCTGGTATTGCTATAATAACAGGTAATTCTTACAATAATTCTTTTCAATATACTAAGGGTTACGTTGGGCTTAAATCTTATCGGTTTTCTTCAGTTGCAATTGATGATTTTGATACGCTTTGGTTAGGCGATTTTGTTAAGGGAGTACTTCAAATAGACAATTTTTATAATTTGATAAATAGTGAACCGTACAAACTTGCTTTTTTCAATTTTGAAAGAGATCAATGTAGAGCGCGGGCTATTATTTCCACTAAAAATAAAGGATGTTGGGTAGGAACTTTTGACAAAGGAGCTTTTAAATTTAACTTAAAAAGTAACCCATTAAATATAAGAGAGCATATTGAAGATGAAAATTTTAATTCTAGTATTTACAGATATAGTAATTTTGTAAAACTAGATGAACAAAATACTTATTTTGTTTCTTTCGCGGGTAGAGTTGATATCATTAATACTAAAACGTTTAAAAGAGAGCATTCAGAAATTGATTTCTCAAGTATATCAGAGAGTGATGTAGTTGATGTATTAGTAGACTCAAAAAAAACACTTGGGCATGGTTCAAAAACGGAAAACTTTTTAGGATTAGTGCGAATAAACAGCAAGTAAATGAAATTAAACATGAGAATATTTCCGCATTAAAAAGTTTCAGGTCTATAACAGAAGACCCTGATGGTAATATCTGGATACAATCTGCCAATGAGCTCTTAAAATTGTCATTCAAAAACCAATATGAACTTACCAGTTGTGAGTTTTTAAATAATAACCCGTTTTTTAGAAAAGACAAGCTTTATTTTATAAAGAAAATATACTTTGACTCTTCTTATGATTATTTATGGATAGGTACCATTCATGATGGATTATTAAGAGTTGATTTACAGGATGATGGAGCACTTAAAAACCTCAAAATTCTTCAATTTAAAAATAATAAAAACAATAACACTTCTCTTTCCAACGATCATGTTACTGCCATTGAGAGAGATAAAAATAATGTGTTATGGGTTGGTACTGATGGAGGAGGAATTTGTAAAGTTTTTGAAAAAAATAATACCGTCCAATTTAAGTCATTTACAGTAGAACAAGGGCTATCAAACAATAGTGTTCAAGGTGTTTTAATAGATGATACTATTTTATGGGTCACCACTAATTATGGTCTTAATAAGTTTGATACCAGTTCATTAGATATCAACAAGTTTTATAAAGAAGATGGTTTGCCTTTTGATGAATTTAGAGAGATTAATATGTTACTAAATGGCAATACGCTTTTATTTGCTGGAGATAAAGGTTGCTTTTTTCTTAATAAGAAAGAACTTTTGTTTGAAAAGCCAATGCCACAACTAGCTTTTGATAATTTAAAGGTTTTAAACAAATATCTCTCTCCAGGCGATACTTTAAATCACAGAATTTTACTAGATAAAAACCTAAATGAGATAGAAGAATTAAAATTGAGATATTATGAAAACGTATTTTCAATAGATATTACTTCTTTGCATTTTTCCAATCCGCAAAAATATGATATCAAATATCAATTACTCCCAGATAACGAAGAGTGGATAACAGTTGTGAGTAACGAAAAAACAATTAATTACAGCGGTTTACAACCAGGCAAATATGTTTTAAGGGCAACAGCGTCAAATTCATTAAATGAATGGACAGAAATTCGAGAACTTAACATTACTATTCGCCCACCTTGGTGGAATACAATTTTAGTTTGGGTAATCTATGTTTGTCTTATTATTTTGTTTGTTTATGGCATTATTAAATACAGGTTACAATTTTTAAGGCTAAATCATGATTTGGAGATAGAACAACTTGAAAAAGATAAAGCAAAAGAAATTAGTGATGCAAAACTTAGATATTTTTCAAGTATATCCCATGAAATTAAAACACCAATAGCTTTAATTTCTGGTCCAGTATCGTTATTGTCTGAAAAATTCAGCAATCAAAAAGAGGTTTCAAGTAGTTTGCAATTAGTAAAAAGACAAACTAAAAAAATTATTCAGCTTATAAACCAAGTTAATGACTTTCAGAAATCTGAAGCGAATGCTTTAAAATTAAATAAATCACATTTTTATTTTGATGACTTTATAAAAGAAATCGCTAAAGATTATCAGTTTATGGCACTAGAACATCATAAACACCTTAAAATATCTGGGAATGAAAGGCTCTATGTATTTGCAGATAAAGATAAACTAGAAAAAATAATTAATAATCCACTCACAAATGCATTTAAGTTTACCGAAAAAGAAGATAGCGTAGTTATAGACTATAAGAGTGATCATAATTATTTAATAGTTACTATTGAAGATACAGGTAAAGGCGTTGCGGAAGAAGATTTGCCGCATATTTTTGAACGCTTTTATCAATCTGAGAACAGTCCGAATGTAGGTGGTTCAGGTATTGGATTGGCTTTTTCAAAAAGGCTTGTAGAAATGCATTATGGAAGCATTAAAGCGAAAAGTGAATTAGGAAAAGGTACAACCATTGAAATAAGGTTGCCGATTATTCAATCGATAACCCATAATTCTGCTTTTGAAGCAAAAGTTTTAGTATTAGAAGAGCAGGAAAGTAATATACAAGTTGGCAATCAAGATTATCAAACACAAAATTTAATAGTAAATAAAGAGTTTTTAGGGTCTCATATTTATTTAGCTGAAGATAATGATGATATGAGAAAATTTATTGCAACTACATTATCTCCTTATTTTAAAGTGTCAACATTTTCTAATGGAAAAGAATGTATTGCTGCAATTGAAAATGAATGGCCAGATTTAGTGATAAGTGATGTACTAATGCCTGAATTAAATGGATTTGAATTGTCTAGATATTTAAAGTCAGATATAAAGACAAGCCATATTCCTATAATTCTATTAACTGCATGTTCAGATTTAGATGAAAAATTAAAAGGGCTCTTGAGTGGAGCCGATAGTTACATTACCAAACCTTTTGAGATAAAATACGTCATTTCTAAAATTGAATCCATACTTCAAAACAGAAAACAACTTCGCGAACGCTTTGAAATTAATTTACCGTTTTCTTACAAAAACGATGACGGATTTAATAACGATAAAACGTTTTTAAACAAACTTTATGAGCTTATGGATGAAAATCTGGATAATATAAATGTGGACATAAACAGTTTTGCAAAACAGCTTTTTTTAAGTAGAACTCATTTTTATCAAAAAGTTAAAACCCTTTCAGGGAAAACACCTTATAATTTATTAAAGTCTTATAGAATTAAAAGAGCTTCAATAATGTTAGTACAAAAAGAAATGACTGTAAACGAAGCTTTCCTAAATACTGGTTTTAAAAGTAGGACTCATTTTAACAAAGCTTTTAAGTCAGAATTCAAGATGTCTCCATCTGAGTATATTTCAAATGAATCAAAAAAGAGTAATTAGTAAATATACTTTTTTACCTTATTTGTAGAATAAACCATGATTTATTTAAATAATTGCCTGATTTTACCCTAAATTACATCTTTAAATTTAGAGTAACATACTGTTTTTAAAGGTTTTTATTTCTATGATTTCTAATATTGTAGTTACTTAATCTATTTTAACCCTAAAAAAATAAAATTTAAAATGCTTATTATCAGAGTTTTAATTATTGCCGAACTAGTGGAGAAGGTTTTTGTACTCAAGGAGAAGGGTTAAATTTAGATATTTAGGTAATTTTGGTTTATAGTTAATTGTAAATTTAACTTCAAAAGCTATAATCAATACATTTATGTTATGAAATTAGTTCTTAAAAATACCAACAGTTTTTCAAATACAAAGTTAAATATCTATACAAAAGAGGTGCCTTGTCTTGACACATCATGGCATTACCACCCAGAATTTGAACTATTATATATTTCTAAAAGCAACGGCATTCGTTTTGTAGGCGATAGTGTAGCACATTTTGAACAAGGAGATTTAGTATTGGTAGGAGCAAATCTGCCCCATCTATGGAGAAATGATGTTTCTTATTATACAAATGATAATGAGAAAATTGTAAAGACAGTAGTTGTTAAATTTTTGAAAAACTTTTTGGGAGACAATACATTTGATACGCCTGATTTTATAGAAATAAACAAGATGCTATCAGATTCTAAATATGGCATAAGTTTTAGTAAAAAGGTCTCGAAAGCTTTGCATAATGATTTTATGAACATTGTAAAACTTAATAGAACGGAACAACATATAAAGTTACTTGAGTTACTCCATAAATTATCTTTAGCTAATGAAAAGCAGTTGCTGTCATCTTCAGATATGAGGCAATACACTCCTAAAGGAGCTAATAGGATAGATAAGGTATTAAGATTTATTTCAGATAGCTATTCTAAACAAATAACCTTAGAAGATGTTTCGGAAATAGCATGTATGACTCCAAACTCTTTTTGCCGTTTCTTCAAGAAAAAAACGAATAAATCATTTACTGGTTTTTTGAACGAAGTTAGAATTAGAAATGCTTCTAGGTTATTAATTCAAGAAACTTTACCTGTTAACGATGTATGCTTTTTAGTTGGTTATAATTCGATAACAAACTTCAATAAACAATTTAAAAGGATTATGGGTAACACTCCTAAACAGTATAGAGAAGCTGTTTAAATGTTACTTATTTATGAATAAATGATGCCTTAAATTGGTAAAATAGTATTATGATAAGGTAATTTTTGCCATATTCTCATATAGTTTATACTCTTTCTTTGTCACAGAATATAAGTTGGTGGTTTTCATTCTCAAGAGAACTAATGCCAAATTTGTAGGTAACTAAATTTTAATAAACTAAACTATTTTATGAAAAAAGTCAAACTAACTTTAGCGGTTTTTTCTATTGTTTTAAGTGGTTTTTATGGTTATTCCATAAATTCATTTTCACTCAATGAAGAACTGAACTTAAGCTTAAATGAAAAAAAATCTGACGTTACAATCCAGAGTACAGAAATTTCTGGAACAGTATCAGATGCTGATGGACCACTTCCAGGTGTAAATATCTTGGTTAAAGGCACATCAAAAGGAACACAAACTGATTTTGATGGTAATTATTTAATTTCAGTAGAAAGTAATGCTGTATTGGTATTCTCCTATATTGGTTACAAAACTCAAGAGGTTTCCATTGGAAGTAATACTAGTATTAATGTTACTTTAGAACCAGACTTTGTTGGTTTAGATGAAGTTGTAGTTGTTGGTTATACAACTAGAAAAAGAGGAGATATTACAGGGTCTGTAAGTACTGTAAGTTCTGAAGAAGTTCAAAATACTGCCAATAGAGATGTTGCTAAATCTTTATCTGGAAAAGTATCAGGTTTAATTGTTGCAGATAGAGGTGGATATCCTGGTTCAACGGATTCAGATGATATTACACTTTTAATACGAGGTGTATCCACACTAGGTAATAATGCGCCTTTAATATTAATTGATGGTATTCCTTCAGGTTCTTTTCAACAATTAGCTCCTCAAGATATTGAGTCTTTGTCTGTTTTAAAAGATGGTGCTGCAGCCATTTATGGAACTAGAGCTGCAAATGGTGTTATTTTAATTACTACTAAAAGAGGTAAGTCTGGAAAGCCAAAATTTAATTTTTCATCACAATATTCAATTTCTCAATTTTCTACGTTTCCAACTCAAATGTCATCAGAGCAGTATGCCATATATGAGAACGAAATAGCAGAAAGAAATGGATTGGCATTGCCTTTTTCTGAATCTGATATTCAAACTTTCGCTAATGGTAGTGATCCAATAAATTTCCCTAATACAGATTGGGCAGATTTAACATTTGCTAGTTCTTCACCAGAAACAAGAAACTCATTATCTATATCAGGAGGTAGTGAGAATGTGAGTTATTTTGTAAGTGGAGATGCACTTAATCAACAAGGTATTTATAGGTCTGGTGATTTAAAATTTAAGCAATATCAATTACGTTCTAATATAGATATTAAATTGTTTGAAGGTTTTAAATTGGGGGTTGACTTAACTGGTAGAATAGGAGAGACTAATGAGCCAGGGGTTAATAGATCAAACATATATAAACACATATATACAAATTTGCCTACACAGGTTGGGTTATATCCTAATGGATTACCTGGTTTTGGTGGTGAGAACGGACAAAATCCATACATAATGGCAAGTAATGCTTCTGGGTTTGTTAACAGAAAAACTCATAACTATAGAGCAAGAATTTCTTATGATTATAAATTGGATCAATTTGTTGAAGGTTTAAATATAAGAGGTTTTGCAGGTCTTGGGCAAGTTAGTTTTGAAAACAGATCTTGGGACAAACCTTGGACATACTATCAATTAGTTAATGGAGAATATGTAGCATCTCAAGGATTCCAAGTTAGTCCAGCTAGAGTTTTAGAAGACACTTTTAATAAAAGTAATTCTACAATATTAAATACAACAATTCACTATTCTAAAACTTTAGGCGAAGATCATAACATAAGTACTTTTGTAGGTTATGAGCATTCAACTACTAAAAACCGTTCGTTTTTTGCTCAAAGAACAGGTTTTAATTTAGAATCAATTACAGAATTAGATCTTGGAGCTGGAGATAATCAAACAAATGGAGGTACTTCACAGGACTTTGGGTTTGTAAGTTATTTTGGGTCTTTATCATATGATTATCAGAAAAAATATTTTATTGATTTAACTGTACGTCGTGATGGTTCTAGTAGGTTTGCTCCAGGTAATAAATTTGGTACATTTCCTGGTGTAGCAGTATCTTGGGCAATAGATAAAGAGTCATTTATGGACAATGTTGATTGGATTAATGCTCTAAAAATAAGATCATCGTTCTCAAGAATGGGTAATGATAGAATACAACAATTTCAATACTTAAATAGTTACGCTCTTGGTTATCCAACAAATGCACAAGGTAATGGTTGGTATCAACCTAATGGTTATGTATTTGGTACTCCAGGTGTAGCTCTAGGTGGCTTTGGTAGATCTGTAGTTCCAAACGAAGCGGTTACATGGGAAACTGCAGATATGATGAATGTTGGATTAAACTTTTCATTATTTGATAGTAGACTTTCGGGAGATTTTAATTATTTCTTCCAAAAACGAACTGATATATTAGTTGGAAGTAGTGGTGTTCCTGATATTTCTGGATTAACAGGAAGTGCTTTACCTGATGAAAACATTGGTGAGGTGGATAACTTTGGTTGGGAATTTGAATTAGGTTGGAGAGATAAAGTAGGTAATGTAGATTATAATCTTGGTTTTAACTTCACAAATGCTCAAAATGAAGTGGTTACTCTAGGAGAATCTGAAAACGTACCAGAATGGAGAAAAAGAGAAGGTCGTTCTGTAAATTCTTATATAGTTTTCCCTACTGCTGGTATTTTTAGAGATCAAGCACAAGTAGACGCCACAACAGTTAAAAAAGATGGTACCGTAGAAGGGGAGCCTATTTATTTAGATACTAATGGAGATGGTTCCATAAGTGCTGATGATAGAATAAGAGCAAATACTTCAGCAATTCCTGAAATACAATATGGTATTTATGGAGGAATGAATTATAATAACTGGAATTTTAACTTTCTTTTCCAAGGTCAGGCACAAGCAGATGTTTTAGTGTTCTTTGACCAAGCAGGAGCTAAACCAGATTTTGTTTTTAATGATAGATGGACACCTAATAACCGTAATGCATCATACCCACGAGCATTTGCTCAAGGAGATACTTATAGTGGAGTGCAAAACGAAGCTGGAGGTGGTGCTGTAAATAGTGGTTTTGAAGGTGCTGATTTATATTTAAAGGACGCTTCTTTTTTAAGACTAAAAGAGATAGAAATAGGATATACACTTACAAAAGACGTTACAAAATTTGCTGATATTAAAATATCATTAAGAGGTTTTAACGTCCTTACAATGTTCTCAGATATTTATGACTTAGGTCTAGATCCAGAAGCAACAGGTTACAATAACTTTAGAAATAGTACATATCCATCACTTAAGAGTTATACTCTAGGGTTAAACGTTAATTTCTAATTTGCTATGATGAATTATAATTTAAAAAGAATAAAAATGAAAAATATAAAGATATCATCAATTATTTGTCTTGTTACTTTTCTTGCAGTTTTTAGCTGTGAGGATGTAATAGATGTAGAGCCTCAAGATAGAGTTACAGAAGTAGCTGTTTATGGCGATATTGATCAGGTAGAAGCATTAGTTTATCCAATGTACAATAGTACAGAAGGTTGGGCTATAAGAAGAAATACTTTTTGGGGGCATAGAATTAATCTTGAAGGAGCATCTTTTGAAGCTAAATTTAATTTTAGAGATTTGAATAATGTATTTCAATTAAGAGCTGGTGGTTGGTCTAAGTCTAATGTAGGATTATCATTTGCTGCAAAATGGCAAAACTATTGGTCTTATGTACAATCAACCAATGAGTTTTTGAGTAAGATAGATGCTAGTGCTGCTATGTCTCAAGACCCAGACAGAGCTGAAGTTTTAAAAGCCGAAGTACGTTTTTTAAGAGCTAATCTCTATACTAAGCTAATTAAATATTTTGGTGGTGTACCAATTATAACTGAGCCTGCAAAAATTACAGATAATTTTGAATATTCTAGAGATAGTTATGAAGACTGTGTTAAATTTATTGTAGAAGAGCTAGACGCAGCAGCAGCGGTATTACCCACAACACGACCTGCCGCAGAGTTTGGTAGAGCAACAAAAACAGCAGCATTGGCAGTAAAATCTCGTACGCTACTGTATGCTGCTAGTGATTTACATGACCCTAACCTTTTACCTCAATCAACTAATTCAGAGCTTTATGCTTATCCTGTAGCAAGTAAATGGGCAGATGCAGAAAATGCTGCAAAAGCAGTAATTGACATTGTAGGAGAAGATGCTTTAATTCAAGTAGCAGATGCTAGCGAATATCAATCACTTTTCTTATCGCCTAATGATAATATTATTTTTGCAAGGCCTTATGCAGCTGGTTTTTATGAAGTTGGTACAGGTGGGTTTGCAGCTGCAAATTCATTACCAGATCAAGCACAATCTCCTAGTGGTTACGGTGGTTGGGCGTTGTGTTCTCCAACACTTAATTTTACTCTAGAGTTTAATTTTAATGATGGAACAACTACTGGGGGTGTTACACCTGCTAGTCCAAATGATAACAGAGAAATGAGATATTATGCAAATCTTAATTTTCAAGGCGCTAATTTTAGAGGGCGACCAGTAGATTATTCATTATCTGATACTTTGCCAGGTCAAACTACTCCTGCTTTTCCTCATGGATTAGATTCTCCACAAGGATTAGGAAACGTTTTACACTCTTCTAAAACAGGTTATAATATTAGAAAATTTCAAGATGAATCTTTAGATGCCACTAACGGTATTTCAGCTAATCGTCCATATATATTATATAGAGTAGCTGAAATTTATTTGAATTATGCTGAAGCTTTAGCTGAGCAGGATAAAGATGGTCTAGCTAGAACTTATTTGAATAAAGTATCGTCTAGAGGTTTACAGCCAGACATTACAGTTGGAGGAGATGCTCTTAAAGAAGCTATAAGAAGAGAAAGACGTGTTGAACTTTGTTTTGAAGGACATAATTTCTTTGATGAGAGACGTTGGTTAAATGAAGACCACTTAGGGTTCGATATTAAAGGACTAAAATGGAAGACAGATACAAGTGGAGATTTATCTTTTGAAGAGTATTCTCTTTTTGAAGATCCTAGT
Organism: Jejuia sp. G7-7; assembly: GCF_055808955.1. NCBI lineage: Bacteria > Pseudomonadati > Bacteroidota > Flavobacteriia > Flavobacteriales > Flavobacteriaceae > Jejuia > Jejuia sp. G7-7. Next base: position 773,492 of record NZ_JBVVSZ010000002.1, on the reverse strand, counting down.
CAAGGGAGAATATGGTTTGATAGAATGTACTATTTGCCAATACCAGAAGGAGATTCAGAAATTGTACCTACTTTACTTCAAAATGATGGGTATTAATAAAATTGTGATTGAAGTAATTAGCTTTCACATTTATGTTTAGTGTTTAGTTTTAAAATACCGAGGACAAATTCCTCGGTATTTTTTCTTGTATAAGTTTATTTAAAATTATTTAAATTATAGAGTTTCATATTTTTTAGAAAATAATAATCGTGATGAATAAAACAAAGATTACAAAAAAACGCTATAATATTTTAGCTTTAATTTTTGGAACAGTAGTAATTAACTACTTAGACAGGACGAATATATCCGTAGCTGCATCTGCAATAAGTGAATCATTAGATTTGACGACCGTTCAAATGGGGTCTATTTTTTCGATATTTGGTATAGCTTATGCTGCTTTACAAATTCCAGGAGGAATTATTGTAGATAAAGTAAGATTACGATTTTTGTATGCTTTAATGCTCTTCTTATGGTCAGTAGCAACACTTTTTCAAGGTTTTGTAAACTCATTTAAACTTTTATTAGGCCTAAGAGCTAGTATTGGTGTTTTTGAGGCACCATCTTATCCTGCCAATAATGCCATAGTTACAAAATGGTTTCCTGAAACAGAGCGAGCTTCGGCAATAGCTATTTATACTTCGGGTCAATTTATTGGGCTAGCGTTTTTGTTTCCGGTTTTAACTCTAATTCAAGATAAAGTAGGCTGGAGAGGTTTACTAATTATTTCAGGTGTAATTGGAATTGTGTGGGCTGTAGTTTGGTATGCATTTTATAGAGATCCAGACCAGCACAAAACAGTAAGCGAAGCAGAGTTAAAACTAATAAAAGATGGAGGAGGTTTTTCAAAAAAAGCAAAGACTGATTCTGAAAAAAAGAGCCATTTAATTGGAATGATTTTTTTGAAGCTTTTAAACATAGAAAACTTTGGGGTATTTATCTAGGTCAATTTTGTATGGGATCTATGTCAATCTTCTTTTTAACATGGTTTCCAACCTATTTAGTTGAATATAGAGGTCTAGACTTTATTAAATCAGGATTTTTGGCGTCTATACCTTTTTTAGCAGCATTTTGTGGTGTTTTATTAGCTGGTTTCTCTTCTGATTATTTAGTCAAAAAAGGTAAAACTCCTGAGTTTGCAAGAAAAGCACCAGTTTTAATTGGCTTGTCTTTATCAACTTTAATTATAGGTGCAAATTTTACTGATAGCACGTTTTTAATCATTTTATTTTTAACCATAGCTTTCTTTGGAAACGGACTTGCATCTATTACTTGGGTATTTGTATCTTTAATAGCTCCTAAACGTATTATAGGTCTTGTTGGAGGTGTTTTCAATTTAATTGGTGGGCTGTCAGCAGTTATTGTACCATTTGTAATTGGTGTACTTGTACAAGATGGAGATTTTAGTCCTGCATTATTTTTTATTGGTGCACTTACAGTTATAGGTTTTCTTTCATTTTTATTAGTAGTGGGGAAAGTAAAACGAATAGAATTGAAAGATGATGTAGATGAAATTGAAGATATAGGATTATGAAAATAACAGATGTAAAAGTATTTCCAGTAAATATTGCTGGCAGAAGTCAATTAAATATTAAGGTTGAAACAGATGCCGGAATTTACGGTTGGGGTGCTTCTGGAATAACCGGAAGAGAGTTTGCTGTTATTGGAGCAATTAGCCATTATAAGCCTTTGATAGTAGGTAGAAACCCTATGCAAATCGGAGCCATTTGGCAAGATTTATATAGAGGACAATATTTTGAAGGTGGACGTGTGCTTACAGCTGCTATTTCAGCAATTGATATAGCACTTCACGATTTGAAAGGTAAAGCTTTAGGTGTTCCTGTTTATGAACTTTTAGGAGGAAAGCAACGTGATTATGTGGAGTGTTTTGCGTCATTACGATTTAGTAGCAAAGAAGAATTAATAGAAAGAGCCAAAGTACTTATTAAAGAAGGTTGGCGGATGCTACGTTTAGCACCAGCAGAATATGAAGAAGGAAAGTATGCTTCAGAATTTGAACCCAGAGATTCTATTGCCATAATAGCAGATTGGGTTTCAGCATTACGAAAAGAAGTTGGAACTAAAGTAACTATTGGAATAGATTATCATCATAGATTATCTGTACCAGAAACTGTGTCTTTTATCCAACGTATGCCAACTGGAACACTCGATTTTATTGAAGAACCTATAAGAGACGAATCTCCAGAGGTATATCAAGAATTAAGAAAAATGGTAGATGTGCCTTTTGCTATTGGCGAGGAATTTGCTAGTAAATGGCAATTTATGCCTTACATAGAAAAGAATATCACACAATTTGCAAGAGTAGATGTTTGTAATGTTGGAGGTATTACCGAATCTATGAAAGTTGCTAGTATGGCAGAAGCACATTATATAGATTTACTTCCGCATAACCCAATTGGGCCAATTTGTACAGCAGCAACAATTCATTTAGCTGCTGCTTGTCCTAACTTTACTTGGTTAGAAGAAATGAATACTCCAGTTGAAAATCCAGGATTAGATGATATTAATTATTATCCAGTTCAACCAAAATTAGAAGGCAATCGCTATAAAGTTTCAGATGCTCCAGGTTTGGGTATCGAGTTTAATGAAGATTTAGCTTTAAAAGAAGGTTTTAATCCTGTTGAAACACCTCGTTTAAAAAGAAAAGATGGGTCTTTTACAAACTGGTAAAACAATTAATAAGAATACAATGAAACTATTATTTTCAGTACTGATTACTTTCACTTTTAGCATCATTTATGTTCAAGCTCAAGAAAGGCCTAACATCATTATTATGATGACGGACGATCAGGGTTATGGAGATATTGGCGCTCATGGAAACCCATATTTAAAAACACCTCATATGGAATCCATTGGGCAACAAGGGGTTGAAATGACACATTTTTTCACGTACCCCAATTGTTCAGCATCACGCGCGGCATTATTAACAGGTAGATATCCATACAGAACAGGGGTTACAGCAGTTACCCAAGTAGATCATTTTATGAATGCTTCAGAAGTTACTATTGCTGAAATTTTAAGTGATAACGGATATAGAACGGGAATTTTCGGAAAATGGCATTTAGGAGATAATACACCAATGCGTCCAATAGATCAAGGTTTTCAAGAAACTTTAGTTCATAAAGGCGGTGGTATTGGTCAAGCAGCAGGACCAGCAGGAAACACGTATTTTGATCCAGAATTAGAGCACAATGGGACTCCAAAGAAATACAAAGGCTATTGTGATGATATTTTTACAGAGGCTGCTTTAGATTTTATGAGTAAAAAAGATGGGAAGCCATTTTTTACATATTTAGCAACTAACCTTCCGCATTTCCCATTACAAGTTCCAGAAAGTCGTGCAGAACCTTTTAGAAAAATGGGTTTACATGAAGACAATGCCTTAACCTATGGTATGATTGATAATATAGATTATAACGTTGGTAGAGTACTTGATAAGTTGAAAGCTTTAGGAATTGAAGATAATACAATCGTTATTTTCCTTTCAGATAACGGACCAAGACATAGAAGAACAAAAAACGATTCGTATCCTGGGCGTTGGGTTGCTAATTTAAGAGGAACTAAAACTAGTGTTTATGATGCGGGTATTCGTGTGCCATTTTATGTAAAATGGCCTAGTAAGATTAAAGCAGAAAGACAAACGTCTAATATGGGAGCAATCATCGATTTATTTCCAACATTATTAGATGCTGCTAATGTTGATGCTCCAAAAGGGATTCATATTGATGGTCAATCATTATTACCATTATGGACAAAGAACAACTCTGACAATTTAAAAGAAAGAGATTTTGTTGTTCAGATGCATTATGGTCCTACGCCTTTTAAGTACATGCATTTTTCATTAAGAACGCCAAAATATAAATTGGTAAGTCCTCATAATTTTCCTCACGGAATAGTGCATCAACCAACAGATTTTGAATTGAAGAATGTGCTGAAAAATTTGGAGTTGTATGATGTTGAAAAAGATCCTAGTGAGCGTATTAATATTGCTAAAGATCATCCGGAAATTGTAGATGCAATGTTATCGCGTTATGAAAATTGGTTTGATGAGGTTACCGAAGAACGTGATGCTAAAGGCATTCAAAAAATCCATTTAGGTACTAAAGCCCAACCACACGTAACGCTATCTCGATTTGATTGGGGAGGACCACGTGTAATTTCAAGATTTGATTATGGTGGGCCACGTGTAATAGAAGACAATCAATTAGGTTTTTGGGGTGTAAAAACTCAAAAAGGAATTTATAAAGTATCTTTTGATTTACCAGAAATTACATCAGATTGTATAGCGCATTTAAAGTATAATAAATTACATATATCTCAACCAATTAAAGCAGGACAAAAACAAGTTGTTTTTGAAAATGTAGAATTACCTACTGAGGAAGGAAATTTTCATGCATATATAAAAATGGATAGACTACCTATAGGACCTCATTTTGTAGATGTTATAAAATTAAATTAGAGTTTTTTATAATGAATTATAACAATTACGAGACTAAAATTAAGATGATATCAAACAGAATAATTTGTTTGCTATGTTTCGTATTGGTATTTAATTCTTTTAATACTACTGCACAAACTCTTGAAGCTACTGCGCAACAGAAAATTAATGAGTTGAATACACTTATTGCAACAGCTGAAGCTTCTGGAAAAGAAACTCTAAAAGAAAAACTAACTGTAAATACAGCGGAAATATTTTTGGATTATGCTAATTGGGATGAAGCAAATATTTCTAATAATACAGACTATTTTAGTGATTCTTGGCATTATAAAGATAATGCATCTCAAATGGCAAATTTACTTCCAGATTTTGAGAGACAGGATATTATTACCATGCTAGATTCGTCATTAGTAGAATTAAACAGAGTAATAAATGGTGATGTAATTAGAAAACCAATCCCCAATATAGATTGGGCTAATATCACCCCAAGTGCAGGTCAATTGTTATTCAACGGAAAGCCAGTTTTTTTAGAAGATTGGACATGGAAGCCAAAAAATACTAAACTCGAAGAATATCATGGTCAATTAGGTGATTACTTTATTACTCCAGGTTATGTAATTAATGAAACAGGAACAATAAGAGCTAATAGACTTAATGAAGTAAATAGTAAACCCTCAGGAAACGCTGGATTTATTTTTATAAATAATAGAGGTGTGCCACAATGGGCAATTGATAAATATGGTGCCGATTTTGTAATTAAGGATGAAAAAGGAGTTCGTTATACCGAATATGATATAGATCATCCAGGGGCAAAAGAAATGATGGGGTTTTTAATCCAAGGGATGGTGCCGCAAATGTCTGGTAAAAATTATAGCAACCTTGGATATATGATGTGTAATGAACCACATTTTATAAATACTGTAGAAGCTAATGGTAATTTAAGTTGGGCGAGTAGTGGCGTTTCAAATTATACAATTGAAGCATTTAAAGTATGGCTACAAAATAAACATACTGCTATTGGTAATCTTAATACGCTTTGGGGAACAAGTTTTGCAAATTTTGATGCTGTAACTATAACTATTCCAATTTCTGTAACACTTCAAGGCACAGCTAAATGGTACGATTGGATGTCTTTTAATATGGACAGAGTAACCAATTGGTATCAATTTATGAAAGATGAAATTATAGCTTCAGACCCCAATGCTAAAGTGCATCTTAAAATCATCCCTAAGCATTGGACTAATAATGAAAGAACCCAAGGACTGGATGTTGAAGCGCTTACGCGTATGTCTGGTATAATTGGAAATGATGCAGGAGCAGTTCATAGAAGTGCACCTTGGAAAACAGAAGATTGGGAATCAAAATATATTTTTGAATGGCGCGAAATGTCGATGGCACATGATTTCTTCAAGTCTGTGAGTCCCAATAAACTTATGATTAATACAGAATCCCATTTTTTATCTACTAAAGCATCCATTAATTTATATTTAAATCCACTACACTCAAGAGCTACATATTGGTTGGCGCATACACAAGGCTTAAATGCAAGTCAAACGTGGTATTGGTCCAGACGAGAAGATGGAAGTCCAAGAAATCAAAATGATGTAGGGTATGCAGGTTCAAACAATCATCAACCAAGAGTTGTAAATGAATTACATGCTACTTTAATGGATTTAAATTCACATTCAGAATTAATTACAGAATTCCAAAAACAACGAAAACCTATTCGTATTTTTTACACAAAAGCGTCGTCTATAAATAAATCCAATCATATGGATGATATTTATGAGCTATACGAATCACTTGCATTTGAAGGCATACCACTCGGGTTTGTTACTAAAGATATTTTATTAAACGAGAATTCTAGTGATTGGGATGTTGTATTAGTGCACAAAACCCAGTTTGTAACTCAAGACGATAAAGATGCTTTACAAGCTTATATCAATGCTGGAGGAAAAGTGATAATGGATAATGTTAGTTTCGCAACAGATGAATATGGTCGTAATACTAGTGCTTTAACTGGAAGTATCATTTATGCAACAGGAGTTGAAAATATAAAAAATAATGCACTATCAATTCTTGATGGTTTCGGCAATTTACCAAAAGTGGAAATTACGGAAACGAGTAGTGCGAGTCATCCAATCTGCTTATGGAAAGCTGTAGAGGATGGATCTGGTAATCAAGTGATGTCTATTATTAATACAGGTAAAGTAGATGCGCAAGTTGAAATAAATTTAAAGAATCCTTCTAATGGAACTATTGTAAAAGATCTTTTAAAGGGTATAGATATTCCTAATACTAAGGTTTTGAAACCGTACGAATTACTTTTTGTAGAACTTAGGGACGAAAACAAACTTGGAGTAAATGATTTATGGGGTGATAAAAGAATTAAATTGTTTCCAAACCCTTCATTTGAACAAGCAACTTTACTTTTTCCGAAGATTATGAATAATGTTAGTATAAAAGTAACTAGTTTGGAAGGCAAGTATATTTATAATTTAAAACAGAATAATATTCAAAAATTTAATTTGGACTTAGGGTTTGCGTCTTCTGGAATTTATATTATTGAAGTAAAAAGTAATGGTATAAACAAAAACTTTAAGTTCGTTAAAAAATAAGAATTAAGCAGTTTTCATAAGTATAACCTAGAATTAAATATCCTTTATCTTGATAGTTTCTCTTTATCAGTTACAATGCATTATGGTAATGTAGAGTTAACTATGGTTAATTTTTGCCCTATTATCATCTTAAAAACGTATTAATTTTGTGGAAAAAGGGATGAAAATGAATTCAAAAATACTACACTTAAAAGTCTCAAAGTTAATATCTATAATTATTCCAATAATTTTTATTGGTTTAAATTTTGATGCTAAAGCTCAGGTTTACCCTGCTTCAGACCCTACCAATAGTGGTGTTTGGGTTTTAAATTCAAACATTAGCGATGAGTTTGAAGCGGCTAATATTAACGAAGATAAATGGTTAATTCAAGGACGTAAAGATGAAAATGGTGTTCCAGAATATCAATCTGGGTTTATAGGAAGAGTTCCTGCGCAATTTTCAACTGAAAATGCAATTTTAGAGAACGGAAAATTAAAAATACTTACAAAATGGGAGCCTACTTTTCCTTTTACTACAGATGCTAGTGGTAATCAATTAGGAGTATATCAAGGTACATCAAAACCAATAACTACAGCTGCAGTAATTAGTAAGCAACAATTCCAGTATGGTTATATGGAAATTAAATCTAAAGCAGCAGATGCGGAAATTACAAGTTCTTTTTGGACAACGGGTCCAGGAGGTCCTAACGGTGCTTCTGAATTAGATATGTTTGAAATGTTTGGGGGACACAAAACAAATAACTCATGGAAAAAAAGACTGAAGTTCAATATTATTAGTTGGGACCCAAATAATTCAATTAAACAAGCAGCAACTGCAGCAGGACAAGCAGTAGGAACTACTCATACAAGAAATATTCAAGCGGATAATAACACGGCAGACGATTTTCACGTATATGGTTTTGAATGGACAGCTGAGTACATTAAGGTATATATTGATGGTGTTTTACATCCAAATGGAACTATAACAAAAACCGAAATAACCAATAATGGGACAGAACCAGATAGATGGGTAACAGATGTGCCATATTGGGTATGGTTTGATTCTGAAACTTTTCCTTGGTTAGGTTTACCAGATGAATCTGATTTATCAACACCTGCCGAATATCAAATTGAATATATTAGAGTGTGGCAAACAAGTGCACAAATAGACCAAGTTTCGGTGGTAGGAACAACTGATGCTGAAGAACCAAATATCAACGGTGAATTTACAGTTAGTTTGCCTAATGGAGTTTTGGCAGACCAAAATATAGTGGTAAATTACACAGTTGGTGGAACAGCAACAGAAGGAACAGATTATTCAAATTTGTCTGGAACTGTAACAATTTTAAACGGAAATAATAGCGCATCAATTCCTGTTGTTGTAATAGATGATAATGATGTTGAAGGGAATGAAACCATAACAATTACTTTATCGTCTACAAGTGTTGGAACCATAAATACAACACCTGCTACAATTAATATTGAAGATAAAGTAACTGGAACTATTTTAACTGCTGGAGATGTAGCTATAGTAGGATGGAAAGCAGAAGGAACCGATAACGGAGCCGTTTCCTTTATGCTTCTAAAAGATATTATAGCAAATACCAAAATATCATTTTCAAATAGAAGCTGGAAAGGATCTCAAGATGGGTGGACAGGAGATTATAGTGTTGATGATGTTTGGACATGGACATCAGATACATCTTATAGTATTGGGTCTATTTTTAAGTTAGACTCTGATGGTCAAGTAAAAAGAGTTAATGGCGGGGCTGAAGTAGCGGTTGGTAATATGGCGCATAACGTTTTGGGAAAAATAACTACATCTGATGACGATTCAGATTTCGACCTTTCTAGTAATGGAGATTCTGTATTAGTGTATCAAGTATATGGTCTTTTTTCTGAACCTACAGACCCAAACTCTACAGTCTGGATTACGGGTATAAACACCAATGGTGGCTGGGGCATAGGTGGTGGAAATACATTTTGTGCATTACCATCAGTATTAGATAACAGCGTAAATGCTAATGCCGTCGGGTCAAAACAAGATAATGGAGTTTATACTGGCGAATTGTTGGGAAGTGTTTCTTCTCTTAGAGCCAATATTAATAATAGTTCTAATTGGATTGCAGATGATGATACAAATTATAATTTATGGAGTTATGCTGAAAGTGTAGGTGCTAATTCTGGAGATATTGGAACTGCTGGAACGCTAAGCATATCAAAATATCAAATAGAAAATAATATTTCAATTTACCCTAATCCAATAAATACTTCCGTTTTAAAGAGTATAAATGTTTCTGCTCCAAAGGCTAAACAAATTGTATTGTATAATATAGCTGGAGCTAAATTATTAGCATTGGATAAAAAAGCAGAACCTTTTAAACTCCCAGTCGATAAATTAAAGAGTGGGGTATATTTTATATCGCTAATATTCAACTCTAATATTGAAACTAAAAAAATTATAATTAAATAAATTTTAATATGAAAAATTTTACTCTCAAAAGTATTGTATTAGTAGTTGTTGTTTTGATGCTCACACATACTTCCTTTTCTCAAACAGCAGGCACTAAGCCCAATATAATTGTGATACTAGCTGATGACTTGGGATATAGTGATGTAGGGTTCAATAGAGCCCCAGGTTTTAATGCTGGTTTGGGAATCATCCCTACACCAAGATTAGACGCTTTAGCTAGCAACGGTATTGTATGTACTAATGGGCATGTTGCACATCCTTTTTGTGGACCAAGTAGAGCTGCGATTATGACAGGGATGTACCCTCACAAAATTGGTGCTCAATATAACTTGCCTAATGATATAACAACAGATTTAGGTGTTCCGATTGATGCCTATAATAACGAAGCGGTATTTTTTCCTAAATTAATTGATGGAGAAGGATATCATACAGCTGCTTTTGGTAAATGGCATTTAGGGTTTACTGAAGGAAAATATCAACCTATGGATAATGGGTTTGATGAGTTTTTTGGCTTCTTGGGTGGGGGTAAACCTTACACAAGAGAGCAATATGATAGAACTTGGTATAGATGGACAGTCACTAACCCTAATTATAATGGCACTCCGCTGGTATATAACGAGCCAAAAGGGGGATATGACTCCCCAAATATTACAAATGAGTATCAAGATCCATTACAAAGAGGTAGAGATTATGTTGATAGAAAAGAATTTGGACTGGACGATTATTTAACAGATGTTCTTACCGATGAAGCTGTCGATTTTATTGACAGACAAACTGCACCTGGAATAACAGATCCATTTTTTGTTTATCTAGCGTATAACGCGCCTCATACACCATTAGAAGCACCGGCTGATGAGATTCAGGCTTTTAAGGATGCAAATCCTAATTTTGAAAATAATGTTAGAACAGACCCATACATTACACAATCCAATCCTGTTACTAAATTACCTGAAGCTGAAAGGCCTGCAAAAATTGAAGAGTTAGTTCAAGACCGTATTACATATGCTACAATGGTGTCAAATATGGATACAAATATTGGTAAAGTTGTTGATAAGCTTGTCGAGAAAGGAGAACTAAGCAATACTGTCATCATATTTTTAAGTGATAACGGAGGAAAAAGATGGGAAGCAGGAGCTGTTAATCTACCTGTGGAGCAAGGTAAGGGTAGTGTTGATGAAGGAGGTCATAAAGTACCTTTCTTTGTGCATTGGCCAGATCAAATAACTCCTGATAAAACAGGAACTTATAAATATCAAATTAGTTCTATAGATTTATATCCAACATTAGTCAGTCTTGCGGGAGCTACAAATGATATTCCAGCCAATAAAACTATTGATGGGGTTAATTTTATGGATAAACTTTTAGCGGGAGAAGATGCTAGACCTGGAGAACCCATTTTTATATTAAGACCTCAAAATGGATTTCATAATGCTGCAATAGTATCTTACCCATATAGAATAGTAAGAAAAGGTGGTAATGGAGCATGGAAACTATATCATGTTGATGATGTTCCAGAACAACAATTAACAGGAACAGTTGATGGCAGACCCGTAAGCGAAATAATTGCTGAACTTGAAGCTCTTGGTGCAGATTGGGCAAGAGATTTTGTAGATATAAAACCAGCTTGGTTTGACCACGAACGCGGGGACGGTCATCCACATAGAATTTTATGGTTTGGAGAAGATAACTCCGGAAATACGGGTCCAATAGTTTTTCCTGGATACGATTCTACTTTTGGAGATGCATCTTTAGGTGTTGAAGATGTGTTCAATAAATTATTTAATTTATATCCAAACCCGACAACAGATTACTTAAATTTAAAGTTTAAACATTCAGTAAATAATCTAGAATTGGAAGTATTATCCATAACTGGGCAGTCCATAAAAAAATAAAAGCTACCAGTAACAATCCTAAATTAGATCTTTCAGATTTAGAACAAGGAACTTATATTTTAAGAATTCAAGCTGATAATAATCTTTCTATAGAAAAAGTAGTTAGGCTTTAGAATTTTAACAATAGAAAATAAACAAACCTCATAATTTTGATTATGAGGTTTGTTTATTTTAATAACTGAAGTACAATATGTAATGCGGTGTAAAAGAAAAGGATATTACTTATAGTATTAGAGCTTTACTTTTCTATATAAGTGGATTCAGAGATAGTTTAAGGAAAGCACACTCAACCGAGAGATTTAAGGTACTTGTAATGTTATAACTCAACGCTAGAGTTAACTCCTTAATAATTTTACAGATAATAATTCACCTCTCTAATACAGTACTCATTGTTACATATGTTAAAAGAGCATTTAAAGTACTTAGCTTAGTTGCTATGTTAATTGAATATTTTGTATAACATAAAAAAACCATTGAAACTATTTTCAATGGTTTTTAATTTTAGTACCAAGTTTTATTTAAATCGATAATAATATTATTCTTTAACAAATTTACTAGTTGAAATACCTTTGTCAGAAGTTAATTTAACAATGTATAAAGCACTTTTTAAAGAAGATACATCAACAGCATCAAACACATTATCTTGAGATAAAACTTCTTTACCAAGTAAATCTAAAACTTGAAGTTTTTTAATTGGTTCCTGAGTTCTAATTTGTAATTGCTCTTTTACTGGATTTGGATACATTGCAAATTCAAATGCATTTTTAGGGTTATCAACTGAAAGTATAGTGGTAGTATTATCAACCTTAAGATCATTAAAAAATATAGCAGAAATTCCGGTACCAGTCCAAGCATAAGCCCAACTCCAAAAATACACACCATTTGCAGGTGTTGTAATGTCAGTATAAAGTTCTGGGTCAATTCCAGTAGTAGAACCAATAGTACCTCCATCAACTCTTACAGATAGCGTAGAACTTGCAGCATCAGCACCAACACCAATTTCAATTTTAACGTTATGAACTGTATTAACGGTTGCGGTTACAGAAGGGTTTGGTGATATTGCTGAACTACCATTTGCACCACCAGGCCCTGAATTAGGGTTGTCATTAGATGATTGAGATGCAAAAACAAAGTTACCACCTGTACGAGAAATAGTAATTCCTTCACGGTTATGCCAATCAGTAGTATTGTTTGTTGATTTAAATCCAAGCCAGATTAAAGTGCCATCTCCAGTAAAAGCATCCGTATCTCTCCCAATAACAATATTAAATTCTGCAGAAAGATAATCTCCTGAAGAGGCATTAACTTTTTTATCAAGTACAACTTTCCTCCAGTTAGCATTATCAATTAATACTTGATCTACAGCATTAGCTCTCCATGCGGCTTGACTAACCCAATCAGCGTGATCATTTAATAAGGCTTGTGCGGCAGGAGCATCATAACTTGCCTCACTAAAATCTGTAGTAAAGAATTGCGCATTTGCGAAAAAAGTGCAAGCAAATACCACCAATAAAGTAATGTAATTTTTTTCATAATCTTATAAATTTTAGATAGTTAATATTTATGTCTATAAAATTACCCATAATAGCCTCAGGACTTTAGTAAATATTTACCCTTTGTCTGCACAATTTTATCTTATTTATGTTCTCAGGTTGCTAGTTTTCAGTATTTTAAAATATTACCAAACCATATGTTATTTCATGGCTTTTTGTGTGTTTAAAGTTTTTTATGTACGAATTTCGTTTTTAAAAACACATATGGGTAAATTTAGATAAGTAATGGATAATTATTTACCTGTAATTTTCATATGATGGATTTAATTTTACCATCTCGTAATTTTTAAACTATTGTGAGGATGTGAAGATTTAGAGTTAATAATCTAAAATTTTTCATAAACTATTTTAAACTAAACTAATTCTTAAAACATGAAATTAAAAAAATGTTTGCAACAAAAGCTATAATGAGGGTATGGATACTCTTTATAGTTTTATGTATGCATGGTACCATAATCGCTCAAAATGGCGAGATAACAGTAAAAGGTGTAGTTACTGGTACAGAAGATAATCTACCAATACCAGGGGTTTCTGTAGTACTCAACAAAAATGGTAAAACTACTGGAGCAGTTACTGATTTTGATGGAATCTATGTAATTCAAGCTGAGGTTGGTGATGTTTTGACTTTCAGTTACTTAGGTATGACTACTGTAAAAAGAAAAGTTATTGGTAATGAACTTAATGTAGCAATGGATTCTGAAGCCGATGAACTAGAAGAAGTTGTTGTAATTGGTTATGGTGCTGTTAAGAAAAAAGAATTAACAGGAGCTGTTACTCAAGTTAAAGCAGAGGCGTTAGAAAAAATAGTTAGTGCCGATTTAGGATCTGCACTACAAGGTCAAGCTGCTGGTGTAAACGTTGTGGCTTCTTCCACTCCAGGGGGTGATTCGGAAATTTTAATTAGAGGTATTACTTCTTTAGATAACAATACACCATTATATGTTGTAGATGGTATTGTTCAAGAAGGAGATCCAAGAATTCCTCCTACAGATATTGAAACTATTGATATTCTTAAGGATGCTGCATCTACTGCAATATATGGTGCGCGTGGAGCTACAGGGGTAATTATAATTACCACCAAACAAGGTAAACCAGGATCATTACAAGTGAGGTACAATGGTAATTATGCAATACAGCGTAGACAAGCTGCGGTGCCTTTAATGAATTCGGTGGAACAAACATATTTTGATGTAGTAACACAAAGAAATGTTGGAGGAGCTTTGGATGATGAAGTTAGATTACAACTACTTCAAAATCCTATTCAATTTCAAAATGAAACTAATTTGAACGACATATTGTTTAGGCAAGATGTACCAACACAAACCCATAACTTAAATATTTCTGGAGGAACAGAAGATATTACATATAATGTTGCTCTTGGATTTTTTGATCAAGAAGGGATACAGATAAACTCTGCATTTCAACGTTTTAATACACGTATTAATACAGTTTATCAAAAAAATAAAATTAGAATTCAAACCAGTTTAGCTCTTATTCAAGACAGTAGAGATATTCCTCAAGGTAACTTGTTATCTCAAGCTATTGTTTATAGACCTACACAAAACGGTTTAGAACTAGATACTTTTGATGAGTTAGAACAAGGTGGTGACGATGTAAATCGTTTAGGCTGGGTTTTAGAGAGTTTAAGAACAGAGCAGAATCAAAAAAATGTTAGAACAAATGCTTCTTTCCGTTTAGATTATGATATTACAAAAGAATTAAAATTTTCCAGTAATATAGGTCTTACATCTTTTAATTCTTTTAGAAAAATATATAGACCTTATCAAGAAATTTTTAACACGCAAGGTATAAGACAATCTCAACCTATAAATAGTTTCATTGATAATAGTACAAATTATAATAGGTCTTTAAATATAAATGCGGGTTTAACATATCAAAAAGAAATTGATGACCACAAACTTACCTTTACATTTTTTGTAGATCGTGAGAAGTATCAAAATGAGGCTTTTAGAGCCAGGCGTTTAGAAGCTACTAATCCAGATGGAAGAGTATTAAACTTAGCTACTGGAGATCAAAGTGTAACTTCTGGTTTTGATTACACCACAACAAGAATTGGAACTATTGGCCGTGTGCTTTATGGTTATAAAGAGCGGTACTTATTAAGTGCAAGTGTACGTCGTGATGGTTCATCTTTAGTATCATATTTAATATCTCCAAAAAAACAATGGGGTATTTTCCCTGGAGTATCTTTTGCATGGAATGCTTCAGATGAACCATTCTGGGAGAAATACAAAAGAACTGTAAATAATTTTAAAGTAAGGTTGTCTCATGGTACTATTGGAAATGACCGTGTTAGGCCTTATTCTTTTATTCCGGGTATTGAGCAAAATATTAACTACATTGGTAATGGAGGAACAGATGATATTGTAAATTTGGGAGCAACACAACTTAGTTTTGCTAACAAAACGCTAAAATGGGAATCTACAACAACTTCAAATATTGGTATAGATTTAGGATTTCTAAAAAACAAGTTAACACTTACTGCGGAATATTACTATGCTGACAAGGAAGACATGTTGTTCCCTGTATTTTTACCATTATCTGCTGGTGGAGGTAATAACGCCCAGGTAACGTTAAATGTAGGTAACATGGTTAATAAAGGTTTAGAGTTAACTGCAGCTTACAGAGGGAATTTTGGGAAGGTAAGATTTAAAATGAATGGAACATTTGCTACAAATGATAACGAGATTACTAAGATTAATGGTGATACAGATTTCCAATTAACTAATGATTTTGGACTTGTAGGTAGAGCACCTCAACAATCTAGAGTAACTGCTTTAGCAACTGGACATGAAGCTGGTGCATTTTTTCTTTGGAGAACCGATGGAATTGTTGATACTGAAGAGAAACTCGCTGAATACCAGTTAATAGATAATAATGCAAGAATGGGTGATACTAGATTTATTGATCAAAACAATGATGGTATTCTTGATGATAATGACCGTGTATATAGTGGTAGCGGACTTGCTAAATATGAAATTGGATACACTTTAGGTTTAAACTATAAGAGTTGGGATTTCTCAATGAACTGGTACGCTGCTTTAGGACAAGAGATTATGAATGGTTTTGACGCATGGGCTTACGGTTTTGGTAGACATAAAGATCAAATTTACCGGTGGTCTGAGGCCAATAGAGATTCTCCTATACCAGCTTTTAGAAATGATGTAAGAAGGCATCCAAACTATTTAGGGTATAGTGATTTATGGCTAGAAGATGGGTCTTATTTAAGATTAAGACAAGTATCATTAGGATATGCCATCCCTAAAAAGACAGTTGAAAAATGGGGTTTAAAATATTTAAGATTCTATGTTAGAACACAAAACCCATTGACATTTACCAAATATTCAGGTTATAATCCTGAAATTGGAGGAGGAATAGTATCAAGAGGATTAGATAAGGACACAGGACCTATCTCTATTCAATATCTATTTGGAATGAACTTAAACTTTTAATTAAAAATTTATATAACTTTTAATTGTTATGAAACATATAATTTTAAAATCAATTTTGTTAATTTTCGCTGTGGGCACCATATGCTCATGCGCCGATAACGAATTTCTTCAAGAGCAAAACCCAAATATAATTGGTGTAGACCGTTATTGGAGAGATTTAACAGAGACAGGAGCTGGTTTAAATGCCGTTTACCAAACGTTGCATCACCCAGCAGTACTAAACGTAATAGCCGAAGCTTTACGCTCAGATATGGGTTATCCTGGCTATGGACGTCCAGTTGCTCAAAATACTGAGGATTTTTATCTACACACTTATAATGGTGGAACTAATGAAATATTAGATAAATGGCAAACATGTTATCAAGGTATTTTTAGGGCTAACCAAGTAATTGAAGCACTTGAAAATATTAAGGAAACTATAACAGATGAGACAGAGTGGACATCTCAGATGGCTCAAGCTAGGTTTTTCAGAGGTCTTTTTCATTATTATTTATATAATAGTTTTAACGAAGGCAGTATTATAATTAGAGATTTTGTTCCAGTTACAAATGAAGATTATTCACTACCAGTTTCTTCTGCTGAAGATGTAATTACATTTGTAAGAGAAGATTTGGAATATGCTTATGCTAATTTGTACAAAAAGGGAGAGTATCCAAGTGGTGATATAACAAGAATAACTTCTGGTGCAGCCGGAACTATTTTAGGTCATTCATATTTACAGAATTTAGAGTATGAAAAAGCAATGCCATATTTTGATGATGTTATTAATAATCATGGATATGAACTTGAATATGATTTTGATAAAATGTTTACTACTGCTGGAGAATTTAATAATGAATCTATTTTCGAAATTAATTTTAGTATAGAAGATGCAGATTTAACGAATGAAAGTAGATGGACTGGAGAAACAGGAACAAATTGGTTAAACCAACAAACATCAAATACAAGAGGAGCTGTTGGACCTGCTTGGATAGCACATGCTTATAAAACAGAACCTATGGATCCTTTGGATTTGCGGAATTATTATAATGACCCTGATGACGGACTTACACTTAGAAATGTCCCATTGAGAGCTTCATCAATGATTGCTCTTGTAGATGATGAACAAACCATTTATTATGAGGTACAAACTAGTGCATATGGTAGATTTCATGGAACTGCTTGGGGTTTTGCGTGGTGGAAGAAATATACTAACCATGATTTGGTAGCTTCAGAAGGACAATTATCAACAGGATCAGCAACCTTATCTGAAAAAAATGTTGTAGTTAATAGGTTAGCAGAAGTAATTTTAATGCAAGCAGAATGTAAAATTAAAACAGGTGATATTGATGGTGCTTTAGAATTGATTAATGACATTAGAAAGAGATGGGGACTTGTATTACTTGGTGAGCAAGGCTCTGACACTAATCGTACTTATGATGATGTGGTTTATACTGAGGACACTTTAATGAAACGTTTGATGTATGTTGAAAAACCATTAGAAACATCGCTTGAAGGACATGCTATTCGTTGGATTGATTTCTTAAGATGGGAAAAATCAGATGGTTATAGTTTCAAGGATAGATTAGAAGAATTGTCTGATGTAGTTCTGTATGCTGTTAATTTCACTTATGTAAACGATGAAGGGACTTCAAGAACAAGATTCAATTTTCCTTCTTTAGAAGGAGAACTACCATCAGGATCACATATAGTAGTTGACTACGAGTATGATACATCAGCTTTAAATTACAACGAAAGTACACAAAGATATTATCCTATTCCATTTGCTGAAGCTAATGCAAACCCAAATATAAATTAAGAAGATTATGAAAAATATTAAAATATATACTATTCTTTTCAGTTTCCTATTTGCTATGACTGCTTGTGAGGAAAAGGAATATGCCGATTTTACAGCTCCAGATGAGTTGTCAGATGTATCATGGTTAATAGGAACACAACCGTTTGTAAATGATCCTTTTAGTATCAATGTTGATACACAAGTACCTTTTCTTGATTTATCTCAAGGAACAGTAACCCATGAGTGGATAATAGAAGAAGGGAACAAGTTTCTTAAAACAGGTTTTAAAAACTCTGATTCTATATTTGACAAATTCATAATGGAAGATGCAGGTTTATCCATAACAGATCCTAAAGCCTTTGTGTTATTCAAAAATAATGGAATAAATAAGGTAAGATTACTTAATAAATTTGAAAACCCTGTAACTTATCGTTCTAGTGTTGGTAATCTTGAATCTGTAAAAGAGGGAGATTTATGGGTAATAGATACTACTTTTGCTTTTGATGTTTATGCTAAAATACTTCCAGCTTTTTCAGTATTAAAGGATGGTGTTGAAGTATTGAACATAACAGCTGATGAAGAAACATCTTTAGACGATGAGGCTAATTGGCCAACTGTAGAAATTGAAGCAGCAACAGGTTTAACTTTCGTAGATAACACTACTATTGGAAGACCAAATGCTACAACATGGTTTGCACCAGATGGAGTGCCAAACCGAATTGGTGGTGAAGAACAAGAAATTAAATTCTTTAAACTAGGTACCTTTAATGCAGGAACAATTAGATCTTTAAGGATTAATGAGTTGCCTAAATTCTCTATAGATAAAGTAATTCCACTTAAAGTTAAAGTCCTTCAATCCAGTCAGCCTTTCGAATTTGATGGAGCTTTAACTGAAAACGAAAATGAAGTGATTCGCTTTAGAGTTAATGGTGAGGTCGTACCATTTTCAGCCGAAGAAGGTAACTTTACAGTTAATGTAACTAACTCTGTAACTGGTTTTGATCAAGATGTGGCTGTAGCCTCAGCAAAAGTAAGTGAGGATAATGCGATTTTTATTGAATTA
This sequence comes from Jejuia sp. G7-7, assembly GCF_055808955.1. Taxonomy (NCBI): domain Bacteria; kingdom Pseudomonadati; phylum Bacteroidota; class Flavobacteriia; order Flavobacteriales; family Flavobacteriaceae; genus Jejuia; species Jejuia sp. G7-7. Next base: position 754,169 of record NZ_JBVVSZ010000002.1, on the reverse strand, counting down.
ACTTTAGCTGAGCCTATATATAATAGTGATGTGGTAACAGTATCCTATAACGGGAATGGTACTATCAAGTCAGCTGATGAAAGACCATTAGGAGCTTTTGGTCCAGAAACTGTAGCAATGCATTTTGGTGGTAATATTATACCAGAGAAAGCACATGCAAGTTTTGAAGAACCAAGTGGTGCAGCCAATAGAGCTTTTGCATTGAATTATTTTACTGGGAACAATAATATTCTTGGAGGTGGTGCTTTTGCTTTTGAGAGAGTTTTAGATAAATCTTCTGATGGTGATGCGAGCATGAAATGGAGTACGCCAGCTTCTAACCCATTTCCTAATGTTAACCTTTGGAGTTTTGGTTTGGCACGTATAGCACCAATACCAGCAGGAACATATCGTATTACTTATGATTTGTTTATAGAACCAGGAACTACTATAAAAGTGTTTAGAACCGAATTTAATAAACCAGCATTCAGTAGACAACTATGGAATATAGAAAATGAACCAAGAGGTGAATGGATTACAGTTGCGAACACGTTTACTACAGGTGAAATTACTACTACAGCTAATCTAAGATTTACGTTTAGGCCTCATGCTGCAGAAAATGCTGGTGTGACTGGAGCACAGGTGATGTATATAGATAACTTAAAGTTTATCGAAATAGAGGAAAGACCATAAATAATAAGTGTAATAATTAATAATATGAAACATATAACTAAAATAATAGGAGTTCTAATTTTAATGTTCTCTTTAGTAGCTTGCGATGAAGAAAGCAATTTTAAAGAATCAGATATCCAACTTGTTCCTGTTTACGCTTTAACAGATATTTCTGGAGCTAATATGCCTCTTGCAATCAATATTTATAAAGAACAACCGCTAATTATCGAATATAGTTCGGCAGTAAATGCAAGTAAATTTAAATCTGGTGGTTTTTCTGATACATCAACCGATACTACTTACGAATTTTCAATAGGTAAAATTGTTGACGTGCTTGACAATGAAGGCAACAAAACAGGTGAAGCAACTATTGGGTATTGGGTAAGTGCAGATAAAATAACAGGTGAGGGTACCTTATCTATTGTTACTGATGTTACTGAAGTATTTAATGTAAAAGTTGAAGAAAAAGAGGTTTATAACTAGTTTAAGTGTTTTTAAGCCAAAAGGGATAGCAAATTTTGTTATCCCTTTTTTATTTATCCAAATACTAATTTTTAAAGTAGTGAATTATCCCTTAAAACTGCTTTATGTGTCAAATTAAGGTAAATATTGATTAAAACAGGTTATTTAAGTAGTAGTAAAATAGCTGAGAACAAATTATATTTAACCTCATTTTAAATGAAATATTATTTCTCTAAAATTCTAGTCTAATAAATTAAGTTTTTATGAAAAAATTAAAATACCTTATCATTTTACTGCTTGTTGTATCCTGTCAATCTTCAACAGAAGCACAAGATAAACCAAACATTATTTTCTTATTCTGTGATGATGCTGGTTATGCCGATTTTGGTTTTCAAGGAAGCAAGGTTATGAAAACACCTAATTTAGATAAGCTTTCTGAAGAAGGAATACGGTTTACTCAAGGTTATGTAACAGATGCTACTTGTGGACCCTCAAGAGCAGGTTTAATTACGGGGAAGTATCAACAAAAATTTGGATATCAAGAAATTAATGTACCAAACTACATGAGCCCAAATTCAAAGTATTTAGGAGATGATATGGGCTTGCCTTTAGACCAAAAAACAATTGCAGATTACTTGAGAAAATTGGGTTACAAAAATGCAGTTTATGGAAAATGGCATTTAGGTAATGCAGATCGTTTTCATCCTTTAAAAAGAGGTTTTGATGAATTCTACGGTTTTAGAGGAGGTGCTAGAAGTTATTTTAGCTACAAAAATTTTGATGGTGTTCACCATGATAATAAAATGGAAAGAAATTTTGAAAACTTTGAAGAGCCTAAAGGCTATGCTACAGACGTTTTTGCAGATGAAGCTGTATCATTTATTGAGAAAAACAAAAACAATCCTTTCTTTATTTACTTAGCCTTTAATGCAGTACATACGCCAATGCAAGCTACTGAAGAAGATTTAGCGAAGTTTCCAAACTTAAAAGGAAAGCGACAACAGGTTGCAGCTATGACTTTAGCTTTAGATAGAGCTTGTGGTAGAGTAATGGATAAGTTAAAAGAATTAGGCTTAGATGAAAATACGATTATCGTTTTTTCAAATGATAATGGAGGGCCTACTGATAAAAATGCATCATTAAACTTACCTTTAAGCGGCACAAAATCAAATCATTTAGAAGGCGGACTAAGAGTGCCTTACTTAATGAAATGGCCAAAGAAATTTAAAGCGGGGACGGTTTATAATTACCCAGTAAGCACGTTCGATTTATTACCAACATTTTACGCAGCAGCTGGTGGAGATGCAAAAGATTTAGAAGAAGTTGATGGTGTTAATTTAATTCCTTTTGTTGATGGGTCAAACAAACAAAGGCCTCATAAATATTTATTTTGGAAAAAAGAAGCTCGCGCTGTATGTAGGGATAATGACTGGAAATTAATTCGTTTTGCAGATAGACCAGCAGAATTGTACGATTTGTCTAAAGATATTACAGAACAAAATAATTTGGCATCTCAAGAGCCTGAGCGCACTAAAGAAATGTTCAAGAAGTTATTTGAATGGGAATTAACCCAAGAGCGTCCATTATGGATGTTACAACAAAAATTTGAAAAATACGATATCGATAGAATGGATCGCTATAGAACTCCAGAATTGGTAAAAAAAGAAATGGAGAAGTACACTAAAAAGCAAGAATAAAACCAAACTAAAAAATGATTAAAACTAAAAACTGCTTTTTTGTTTTATTGTTAAGTGTTTTTACACTTATTAATTTAAGTTGTGAACAAAAAGGTCAAGATAAACCAACAGTTAAAGAAACCGAAACAATAGAAGGACCTCTTCCTCTTTCTGACCCAAAAAATGAAGAAGCCTGGATTTTAAATGAAGACATCTCAGATGAATTTGAAGGCACTTCAATTGATACATCAAAATGGTTTGTTGAAGGTCAAAATGGCGATTATTATATCTGGAAAGGACGCGCACCTTCACAATATGCGCCTCATAACGTTGTTGTTAAGGAAGGTAAATTAATATTAAAAACCCGAGTGGGAGCCAGATTATGCGTTCGCAAAAGAAAGTTATGCAGATGGTGCTCACAAAGACACATATGGTGTTCATGAAGGGAAGCCTCTACCAGTAACAACAGCAGCAATTGTAAGTAAAAAACGATTTTTAAATGGCTATATGGAAATAAAATCAAAAGCACCACATGCAGCAATGACAGCAGCATTTTGGGCCATTGGTTTTGAGCAAGAATTGGATATGTACGAGCAATTAGCTGTTCCAAAAATAGATAAAAAAGGTTCGATAACTAACAATATGAATAGAACTGCAATCCATGATTGGAGTCCGCCTTCTACAAGACCAACAAAAGCTTTTGGTTATGATGAAATGTTATCTTACATCCCTTCTGATGACTTTCATGTGTATGGTGTTGAATGGGGAGAAGATTATTTAAAAATTTATAGAGACGGAAAATTCATCTACGAGTTTACTCAAGATGAATTAGGAACAGATTGGGTATTAAACAACCCTATGGAGATATGGGTAGATTCAGAAATTTTTAAATGGTTAGGAGTTCCTCATAAAGAAGAGTTGCCAGCAACATTTGAAGCTGAGTATGTAAGGGTTTGGCAAAAACCATCAGATAATTTATTAGCAAAAGATCGTGCTTTCTATGGTTTTGAAGGACCAATTTTATTTGAAGAAAGCCCAAGGCCTCTAAAAATGGTTCCTGAAGATTCTAATGCAAATGATTATCAAAAGTTTTGGTTATTTAGTGAAGGTTCTGAAAGATATTTGAAAATTACAGAAGGACATTACGCAAGTGGTGTTGAAGCACTTCAGTTTTTTGGATATGGAAAAAATGATTCTCTTAACGTAGAAAAAGTTGTAGCTAAAACACCTGAAGGGTCTTTAAATATTCCATCAGGAGACTATAAGTTATCAGCTAAAGTTTGGCTAGACCAAGGAAGAATTACCGACAGTATTCATATATCACTAATGAACCCTAAAATAGATTTACAATTTAATGGTTTAAAAGAAGAGCCAAGACTAGAATGGGTTACTGTAGAAGCTGAATTTTCAAGAACAGAAGCTTCAGCTGAAAATGATGGATTAATTATAGAAATTCGTAAAGAAGACTTGCCAAAAACTAAAGCAGCAAAATTATATATTGATGATATTTCAATTAAAAAATTAAATTAAGTAATAAGCTAACCAGAATAATAAAATGAAGAGATACAATAATTATTTGCTATTTGTATTATTTATAGCATTCACATTTGTTAATGTAAGTTGTGGTCAAGAAGCAGAAGATAAAAAAACTGAAACTGCTACAGAACAAGTTGGCCCAATGCCTTATTCAGATCCAGAAAATGAAGGGGGATGGATACTTAACGAAGAATTAAGTGATGAGTTTAAAGGTTCTGAAATAGACACTACCAAATGGTTTGTTGAAGGCTTAAATGACAAATATTATATATGGAAAGGAAGAGCGCCTTCTCAATTTGTACCTCATAATGTAATTGTAGAAGATGATAAATTGAAATTAAGAACAGCTTGGGAACCAGACTATAAGTTTGTAAACGAAAGTTATGGAGATGGTAATATGGGGTCATCTAGATATGGAGTTTATAAAGATGGAACACCAATGCCAGTTACAACTGCAGGTGTATTAACTCATAAGCGTTTCTTATATGGTTACATGGAAGTAAAATCTAAAGTTGGCAATGCAGCTATTACTGGTGCTTTTTGGGCAATTGGGCATGAGCAAGAATTAGATGTTTATGAATTAATGGGGAATCCTAAAAATAAAGGAAATATAAGAGAAGATTCTTATTTAGCAACAGCTCATGATTGGAGTCCGCCAGCGCAAAGACCAACAAAAATATTCAATCATGTAGAAAATTTACCTTTTAGAACTGCTGATGATTTTCATGTTTATGGTGCAGAATGGGGTGTAGATTATTTGAAACTTTTTATTGATGGAAAACTAATTCGTCATTTTACACAAGATAAATTAGGTACCGCTTTTGTGTTAAATAATCCTATGGAAATATGGTTGGATTCAGAGATATTTTTCTGGTTAGGTTTGCCTCATAAAGAAGAATTACCTGTAGATTTTGAGATTGAGTACATGCGTATATGGCAAAAGCCTTCAGATAATTTATTAGCAAAAGATGCTGCTTTTTATGGATTTGAAGGTCCAATTCTGTTTGAAGAAAATGGAAGACCTTTAACGTTATTACCTGAAAGTTCAGTTCCAGATGATTATCAAAAATTTTGGAATATTGATGAAGCATCTTCTAAATATTTATCGATTACTTATGGAGATTATCATCATGGTGTAAATAGTTTGAAGTTTCCTGGATATGACAAAACTCAGAACTTTGAAGTAGATAAAGCAGTTGCAATGGCTCCAGAGGGCTCATTAAATTTAGAGGCCGGTAATTATACACTATCAGCAAAGGTTTGGCTAGACCAAGGTATAGTTGCAGACAAAGTCCATATGGTTTTACAGAATCCAAAATTAGAAGTAACTTTTGATAGTATTAGGAGTTTACCAAGGCGAAAATGGGTAACTATTGAATCTAAAATATCTAGAGAGGAAGCTTCTGCATCAAACGATGCTATTGCTATTGAAATTAGAAAAGAGGATTTGCCAAAAACAAGAGCAGCTAAATTCTTTATTGACGATATAGCTATAAAAAAATAACTTTCGCATTGATTACAGAACAACATAATACAAATTATATAACTAATGAGCATTCATAAAAAAGCAATAACAAACACTTCGGAAAGTCCGTTTGTAAAATTAAAAAGCATCAATTTTGGAGATTGTAAATGGAATTCTGGTTTTTGGGCAGATAAAGTAAAAGCAGCAGGAGACAGAATGCTTCCTTATATGGGAGATGTTCTTTGTGGAGATGTTGGGCACGGATTAAACAATTTCAAAATTGCAGCAGGAGAAAAAGAAGGGGAGCACAAAGGATTTTATTGGCATGATGGCGACTTTTTTAAATTCATGGAAGCCAAAATGTACATCTATGCTTTAACTAAAGAAGACGCCTTATTAAAAGAACTAGATGAATACATTGAATGGATTGGTAAAGCTCAAGAAGAGGATGGGTATATTCATACTCACATTCAGATTACAGAAGGCGCTGAACGATTTTCAAATAGAAAGTACCATGAAATGTACAATTATGGGCATTTGTTTATTGCAGCTAGTGTTCATTTTCGTTTAACAGGTCAACGTAATTTCTTAGATATTGCTATTAAACAAGCAGACTTGTTAGTCGCTTATTTTATGCCTGATACAACACATTACCAACGTTTTGGGTTTAATCAAACTCAAATTATGGGATTAGTAGAGTTGTACAGAACTGTTAATGACAAGAGGTATTTAAAACTTGCTGAAAAGTTCATCAATAGAAGAGGAACTTTTAAAATAGAACATCACTCAACTACAGAAGGTTATCCAATTGGAGATATGGTTCAAGAAAGAACTCCTTTTAGAGAATCAGAGGAAGCAGTAGGGCATGCAGTATTAGCTTTATATTATTACGCAGGTGCAGCGGATGTATATGCTGAAACTGGAGAAAAAGCACTTCTTGATGCATTAGATAAGTTATGGGAGAATGTAACAGGCAAGAAAATGTATGTTACAGGTGCAGTTGGACAAGCTCACTATGGTGCGTCTACAAGTTTAGATATGATTGAAGAAGGGTTCATTGATGCTTATATGATGCCAAATATGACAGCATATAACGAAACTTGTGCAAACCTTTGTAATGCTATGTTTAGTAGCAGAATGATGGGAATTAAAGAAGAATCAAGATATGCTGATATCATTGAATTAGTACTGTATAATAGTGGATTATCTGGAATAAGTATAGAAGGGAAAGATTATTTCTATTCTAATCCATTAAGAATGGTGAATAATTCTAGAAATTATGATTCGCATGATGATGTAACGGAAAGTCCTGTAAGACAACCTTATTTAGAGTGTTTCTGTTGTCCTCCAAACCTAGTAAGGACTATATGTAAAAGTTCAGGATGGGCGTATAACTTATCTGAAAATGGAGTAGCTGTTGTTTTATTTGGAGGCAATAATTTAGAAACAACCATGTTGGATGGTTCTAAAATAAAACTATCTCAGGATACTGAATATCCATGGAAAGGATTAGTTAAAATCACAGTTGATGAATGTAAAGATTCAGCTTTTGATATTAAAGTTAGAATTCCTAAATGGGCTGTTGGTAGTACGTTAAAAGTAAATGGAGTAGCAGTTGGAGTTGATGTTGTTCCTGGTACATTTGCAACAATTAAACGTACTTGGAACGCAGGAGATATTATAGTGTTAGATATGCCTATGGAAGTAACACGTTTAGAGGGGCATAATAGAATTGAAGAAGTAAGAAACCAAATTGCTGTTAAAAGAGGGCCTATTGTATACTGTATTGAGTCTCCAGATTTACCAGAGGGGACCTCTATTCTAGATGTTTATATTAAAGGTGATGCTGAGTTGCAAGCTGAACATAAAGAAGATTTCTTAGGCGGTGTAACAGTTGTAAATACAGAGTTATTGCTAAGAGAGGATAAAAATAATGAGATGTATCAAGCAGTAACTAAACCTGTTTTAAAATCACATAAAACACAATTAGTCCCATATTTTGCATGGAGTAATAGAGGTCAAGCAGAAATGACAGTATTTATTCCGGTAATTTGGAATAATTAAATGTAAAACGCCCAATACAAATTATGTTTTGGGCGTTTTTGTTTTATATCATTAAAAAATATTCAAATAAAAACTAACGATAATGAATAATAAACCCTTTACACTTTTTTCTTTTGTATGTTTTAGCTTTTTATGCTTTAATATTACTGTTAATGCACAAATAGCCAAATCAAATGCATTTAAAGAAGTTTTTAAAGAATTTCCTAGGCAAGATAAAAACCTAAGAAAATGGGATGCTCCCGTAGTTGCTGATTTAGATAAAGATGGGTATTTAGATTTATTAATAAACGACCACGGTTTTGGTATTCAAGTATGTTGGAACAACAAAGGAAAATTTGCAAAACCTTATGATATTATCATGGGAGATTTACATGGTGTTTCTGTTGGAGATATAGATTTTGATGGTAATCTTGAAGTTATAATGTCCAGAGGTGGAGGCTCAGGCAGTAATGCTAGAAACTCTAAAATGTATCGTGTAGTTGGTAGAGATTTTATTCCAATGGGAGATTTCAAAGAACCATTGGCTTTAATGAGGGGTAGAACAGTTGATTTTATTGATATAGATAATGATGGAGATTTAGATTTATTAAATTTTGCATTTCCTGATGGAGCAAAAAAGGGTGCTACAGAGAATTATATTTATGAAAACAATGGAAATGGTGAGTTAATTTTAAATTCCACACTTCCAGCAAGTAAAGTTAATGGCCAAAAAGTTTTAGTAACAGATTTTAATGGTGACAATATTTTCGACATTGTTATGTATGGTCATGAGAATGTTATCATGTATCAAGGTGGTAAAGGTTTTACTTTTGAAGATGTTACAAAAAAGGTATTACCTCATGATATAGATGAGGTAACAGGGGTTGCCGAAATTGATTATGATAATGATGGCGATTTTGATTTGTATTTTACAAGAGGATTAGAATTTAAAATTGGAGAAACGTTTTATGATAAGGAAACTAAAACATTTGGTTTTTTTACTAAAAGAGGCGAATTAAAAATAGATGATTTAGAAGTTGGTGATATTTTGCAAATGGAAAATTTCCAATCGCAATGGCCAAATAATGATACGTATTATATTGGAGAAGCTTCTTACGATTATGAATTCCCTGGAGAAACACATTCTGGAAAAGACATAAAATTGGTTGTAAGTGACGCGCTAGGTTTTCCTGATAATGCAAATTACAAAGAAAAGAAAGGCTGGTATATTGGCTATATAGGAAATCAAAAATGGAGAATTTCAGGTTTTTTATGGGCACCTGCAACTGGAATAGTACACGGTGTAAAAAATTATCCAAAATACGATCATCCAGAAGGTCTTAAAGATGTATTATTAGAAAACAAAGGGAAAAAGTTCCATAATGCTTCTAAAAAGGCTAACATGTTGTTTGAAGAACATTCAATGGCAGCTACAATTGCTGATTTTGATAATAATGGGTTTCAAGATATTTTAGTTGTTCCTAGAGGAAATTTAGTGAATGGGCTTGAAACAATTGTTTATTTAAACAATGGAAATGCTACATTCAAAAGAATAAAAGGGCATAACATGATTTCAGCGGAATTAGGAGGTATAGGTATGGCAGTTGAAAGATTAGACTATAATAACGATGGTAAAGTAGATGTTGTTTTAGGTAACGAGCGCGGTAAATGGCATTTGTTTAAAAACACATTTGCATCAGCAAATAGTAATAATTATGTAGTTGTTAATATTGGTAATTCGCCATCAGGAAAAGCAACGGCTTTAGGCGCATTAGTAACATTATCGTCTGGTAAATTAAAACAAACCAGAAGAGTTGGTGCAACAGGAGCGCAATACTCACTAAGCTTTAATAACTTAGTACACTTCGGTTTGAGTGTAAATACTTCATCTGTAAAAGTAAAAGTCACTTGGACGAATGGAGAAACAGCTGAAAAAACAATTTCAACACTAAATAAAACCATAAAAATTGGGAAGTAACCCATCATAATATTAAAAACTAACTTAACACTAATAATAAAATGAACAAATACACAAAAAATGCGTTTTTATATTCTATCATAGTAGCTTTAGGGTCGTTTGTCTTTGGTTTAGATGCTGTATTAATTTCAGGGGGATTTAAATTTATCACACAAGAATTTAATTTAACGGCTTCACAAGTTGGTTTAATTGGTTCAGCTCCAGGTATTGGGGTTTTAATTGCATTACCACTAACTGCTTTTTTAGCCAATAAAATTGGAAGAAAACTTACACTTCAAATCATAGCATTATTTTATATTATTTCTGCAGTTGGTTCTGCTTTTGCTCCGTCATTTTTATCATTATTTTGGTTTAGGTTTTTAGGTGGATTAGCTTTTAGCTCTGTTACTTTAGCTTCTATGTATATTGGGGAAGTCGCGCCTGCAGAGCAAAGAGGTAAAATGGTTTCTATGCTACAAATAAATATGGGCGTTGGTTTTACTTCGGCCTATTTAATAAATTATTGGATTTTACAAAAAATGGGATCTGATGCGCAATGGGTATTAGATTTGAATTTAGCTGAAACCGGCTGGCGTTGGATGTTAGGCATAGAGATAGTTCCTGCTGTGCTGTGGTTTTTCTTATTGTTTTTAATTCCAAAAAGTCCAGCTTGGTTAATCTATAAAGGTAGAACTGATGAAGCAAAAAGATCGTTAGGAAAAGTATATCCAGAAGATAAAGTTGAGGTACAAGTTCAACAAATGATTGAGAGTGTAGAAAATTCAGAAGCCAAGGGTTCTTCAACAATTGGTCAATTAAAAGAGATTTTCAGTAGTAAAACAAGAATCGTACTAATTATAGCGTTAACACTAGCGGTAGTTCAGCAATTTACAGGTATGAACGCTGTTATGATTTATGCACCTACCATGTTTGAGCAGTTAGGTTTAGGGACAGATGCAGCATTTTCTAGCACCATTTGGATTGGTGTAATTGGTTTGGTAGCTACTTTGATATCATTATCTTTAATTGACAGATTCGGTCGTAGACCATTAGTACTTGGTGGCTTAATTTTAATTATTATAAGTATATCTACTGTTTCTTACGGCTTTAAACAAGCAACATACGAAGTAACTGAAGATGCTATGGTTAAAATGAAAGATATTCCAAATATAGAAAAGTTAAATGCAATAGTTGGGAAAGAATTTAATAGTGATATTGAATTTAAAAATTCTTTAGCTGAAATTCTAGGCGTAGAGTCTGCACGTGACAACTCGGGTGTAATTTTTAAGGAAACTGCAAACATGAATGCAATGTTAATATTACTGAGTATTTTAACTTTTATTGCAGCGTTTAATTTTTCAATAGGACCAATTATGTGGGTGCTACTTTCGGAGATTTTCCCAATTTCTAATCGTGGCGTAGCAATACCTTTATTTGCGTTGATTTCTAGTACAGTTAGTGCGTTAGTTCAATACTTATTTCCTTTGGAAATGGAACACTTTGGTGCAACCACAACTTTTATAATTTACGCAGGTATTGTACTTGTAGGTGTTATTATTTTATACAAATACCTTTTAGAGACTAAAGGACTTTCTTTAGAAGAGATACAAGAAAAACTTCAAAGAAAATAATAAAGATTTTATAGCTTAGCAGAAATAAAATAAGAAACTATATGAGTTTATTTGAAAATAAAGATTTTGTCGTAGGGCCGTTTATGAAAGTAAGTGATCCTGCTTTAGTGGAAGTTGCAGCCTTCGCTGGCTTCGATTTTGTAATTATAGATTTAGAGCATGGTCCTAATACTATCCAAACAGTACAAGGACATGTAAGAGCAGCACAAGCAAAAGGTATTACACCTGTAATTAGAGTGCCAGAAATCAACGAAAATATGATTTCTAAAGCATTGGATATTGGTGCAGATTACGTTCAAGTGCCACAAATTGAAACAGCGGCAGATGCAGAACGTGTTGTTAAAGCAGCTAAATTCTATCCTGAAGGCGCTAGAGGTGTTTGTAGATACGTTAGAGCTGCAGACTATGCATCAATGCCTAAAGAAAATTACTTTGGCAATGCTAATAAAACTACAGGTACAATTATTCACATTGAAGGAAATATTGCTTTTAATAACATTGATGAAATTCTAGCTGTGGATGGTATTGATGTTATTTTTATTGGGCCATATGATATGTCTCAATCTTGTGGGGTTCCCGGGCAGGTGAATCATCCAAAGGTTATTTCTCAAATGAAAGAAATAGTTGAGAAAGCCGCTCCTCTAGGTAAAGTAGTTGGAACTTTTGTTGAAAGTCCAGAATCTGCTAAACAATGGATAGATTTAGGTGTGAAATACATATCTTATGCAGTAGATGTTGGTATCTATTTTGATGCTTGTAAACGTATTGTTAACGAAGTAAATGGGTAGTATGTAAAATTTATGGTATTAAGCTTGTCTATACTGTTGTTCTTCCTTTTGTTATTGATATTTTCAATTTCAAAATGGAAAGTGCACCCTTTTATAGCTCTAATCCTGACAGCTTTAGCTTTATCTTTAGCATTAGGAATGGGTGGAGAGAAAAGTGTACAAGTTCTTTTAGAAGGCTTTAGTGGTACATTAAGAGGTATTGCCATAATTATTATTCTTGGGGCTTTCATTGGTGAAGTGCTTCAAGAAACAGGAGGTGCATTTCGAATAGCAAATCGTATTATAAAATGGCTTGGTGAAAAAAAGTTGCCTTGGGCAATGGGTTTTACAGGCTATGTGGTTTCTATTCCAGTTTTTGTAGATGTTGCTTATATTTTACTACAACCTGTTGTAGAATCACTTTCTGTAAAAAGTAAACGTCCTGTATTATTTATTGGTTTATCCTTAACAGCAGGACTTACGGTTGCCCATACATTAATTCCACCAACTCCCGGTCCATTAGCAGTTGCAGAATCCCTTGGTTTAGACATAGGAAGAATGCTTTCTGTCAATTTAATAGTAGCTGTTTTTGCGATGACTGGTGGTATTTTATGGGTGTTATATTTTGTAAAAAACACATGGCTTGAATATGATGAAAAACTAAAGGAGTCAATAACAGATTCAAAAAACAGCTTTGATAACGAGACAAATTTTCAAAAAGGAATTTATTTTATGATGTTTTACCAATACTTGCCCCTATTGTTTTAATTGGATTAGGATCTTTTTTGTCTTTCGAAACCAAAAATTTACTTATTCAAGTTTTTAATTTTTGTACAATTCCTTTAGTTGCAGTTCTAATAGGTGCTGTTATAGCAGTATTTCAAATTAAATCAAAAGATAAAAAAAGCACTACTAATAGATTGGTAGAACAAGCAATAGTAAAATCAGCTTTAGTTATTATGATAACTGGTGCAGGAGGCTCTTTAGGTTATGTTATTCGTGAAACAGGAATCCAAGATCAAATAGTCGAAGTATTTGCACAGTTTCCATTTTTAGGGATTTTATTACCGTTTATTGTAGCGGCCATATTAACAACGTCAACAGGGTCAATTACTGTATCTTTGGTAGGAAGCGCATCCATGTTAGGTCCTATGGTAGATAGCTTACCTGTCTCTCCAGCAATCGTAGCCGCACTAATAGGTTGCGGTTCATTTTGTGTGTTTCATGCCAATTCTAGTTTCTTCTGGTTGCTTAATCGACTGCATGATGTACCTCCAAAAATATTGTACCGTACGTTTACAGCACAATCATTAGTCATGGGATTATCAGGCTTGATAGGCGTATTTATTTTGATGTTATTTGGATTTTAATGATTGATTTTTATTAATTTAATCCATTCGAACACTACTAACCCTTATTTTTAATTATGAAAAGATTAATAGTTACTATCTGTTGTTTTTCTTTATTTCTGTCATGCATTAGTATTCAAGGTCAAAAACGAAGTGCAGTTGTTGAGAAATCTGATGTAAAAAAAATTGAAATAGACGGAAGAGGAGTTATAAATAACACCAATAGTCCTAATGTAAAACTAAAAAGTATTGATATAGGCGATTGCAGATGGACGGATGGCTTTTGGGGAAATAAATGGAAAGAAGCAGAACAGGTAATGATTCCCCATATGGGTGCCATTTTAAAAGGAGATATTGGTCATGCTTACAACAATTTTAAAATAGCAGCAGGCTTAAAGGGAGGAACACATAAAGGGTTTACGTGGCATGACGGCGATTTTTATAAATGGATGGAAGCATCAGTTTATTTATATGGTGTTAATAAAGATGAAAAAATTATTGAGGATTTAGATGAAATAATTAAAGTCATTGCAAAAGCACAACAGCCTGATGGTTATTTATCTACGCCTATAATTATCAGGGACGATTTAGAACCTTTCTCAAACAGAAGAAATCATGAGCTTTACAACAGCGGACATTTATTAACTAGTGCCATCATCCATCATCGTGTTACAGGCAAAACAAATTTCTTGGAAATTGCCATTAAACATGCCAATATGTTGTATAGATTGTTTCAGCCACAGCCAGAACATTTGAAACGATTTGGATTCAATCAAACCCAAATTATGGGCTTAGTTGAGCTTTATAGAACTACCAAAGACAAAAGGTATTTAGAACTTGCCGAGATATTTATAAATATGCGAGGTAAAACTAAGATGTCTGAGGATTCAACAACTAGAGGTTATCCAATTGGAGATATGGTACAAGAACGTGTTGCATTACGAAAAGAAACCGAAGCTGTTGGGCATGCAGTTTTAGCGTTGTATTATTATGCAGGTGCTGCGGATGTTTATGCAGAAACTGGAGAACAAGCATTAATTGATGCTTTAGATAGACTTTGGGATAATATTGTAAACAAAAAAATGTATGTAACTGGTGCTTTGGGGCAAACACATTACGGACGTTCTTCAAGAAAGGATAAAATTGAAGAGGGGTTTATGGCTGAATACCAAATGCCAAATTTAACCGCCTATAATGAAACCTGTGCTAATATATGCAACTCTATGTTCAACAACAGAATGCTCGGTATAAAAGGCGAAGGGAAATATGGAGATGTTATGGAATTGGTGCTCTATAATAGTGGGCTTTCGGGAATAAGCTTAGATGGGAAAAACTACTATTACTCAAATCCATTGAGAAAGATTGAAGGTGCTTTAAATTATGATAAAATGAATGTGGAATTCCCACAACGTCAACCTTATTTAAATTGCTTTTGCTGCCCGCCAAATTTGGTAAGAACCATTGCAAAATCGCCAGCTTGGGCTTACAGTAAATCAAAAAACGGTATTTCTGTAAATCTTTACGGTGGAAATTTATTAGCAACTACCTTATTAGATGGTTCAAAAATTAAATTGAAACAAGAGTCAAATTATCCGTGGGAAGGACAGGTTAAAATAGCTATTGAAGACTGTAAAAAAGACCCTTTTGAAATTTTATTACGTATTCCTGCTTGGGCAAAAGGAACAAAAGTTACCGTAAACAATAAGCTTATTGAAAATGTTGAAGCAGGTAATTTTGCTGTTATTTTTCGCCAATGGAAAAAGGGAGACGTTATTTTAATAGATTTTCCAATGGAAATTAAGTTTGTAGAGGGGCATCCAAGAATTGAAGAAATTAGAAATCAGGTAGCAATAAAAAGAGGCCCCGTTGTATATTGTCTAGAATCTGTAGACTTGCCTAAAGATGCTAATATTTTTGATGCTTATTTATCTTCAGGAGAAGAACTAAAAGCTACCTATAAACCAAATCTTTTGGGTGGAGTTACAGCTATAGAAGGCGAAGTACTTATTAGAAAGGATGATTTAAAAGGGATGTACAATGAAGTTCAAAAGCCTAACCTTGAATCTTATCAAACACAGTTTGTTCCCTATTTTACTTGGAGTAATCGAGGCGATAAGGAAATGACAGTTTTTTTACCAATTATTTGGGAATGATTGTTTGTCATATAAAACGGGTAAATTCGATATATTATTTGGTATAATTGATTAATAATAAAACCTTTTTATTTCTCAAATTGACAACACAATAATTAAAAAATTATAAACTAATGAAGCCATATTATTTTCTATTTGCTGCACTTATTGTATTTGGATGCAAAAACGCAGAAAAACCAAAAGAAGAAAAGAAAAAACCAAACATCTTATTTCTTGCAGTCGACGATTTACGTCCAGAACTTGGAGCGTACGGCTCAGAAATTGCCATTACTCCAAATATAGATGCCTTAGCATCTAATGGCTTGTTATTCAATAGAGCGTATTGTCAAGAACCTATATGTAGCCCTTCAAGAGCAAGTTTAATGACAGGTGCGCGGCCAGAAAGTATTAATGTTGTAGAGAACTTTACTTATTTCAGAGATGCTAATCCAGAAATTATAACAGTAGCTCAACATTTTAAAAATAACGGTTATGAAACAGTACATACTGGTAAAATATTTCATAAGCCAGCATGGTCTGATATGGAAAATTCTTGGAGTAGAAAGCCTGCCCAGAATAAAATGACCGTTAAGAAAAGTAAAGCTCCAGGTGGATATGCGCTACCAGAGAATCAAGCTTTTTCAAAAAAGGCTACAGAAGAGGTAATTGCTAAATATGGACCTAACGCACCCAGAAATGGCTTAGGAAAAGGGCCAGCTTATGAAAAAGCAGATGTTCCAGATACGTTTTATGAGGATGGATACAATGCAGAGTTAGCTATAGTGACTCTTAAAGATATGTTGGAGAAAAACCCAGAGAAACCTTTCTTTTTGGGTATGGGGATGAAAAAACCTCATTTAAACTGGTTAGCACCAAAAAAATATTGGGACATGTACGATCCTGCAAAAATTAAATTAGCTGCTCAAACAGAATCCCCAGAAAACGCTGCAACAATGGGTTTACATCCTTCTTTTGAATTACGTGCAAGATATGGTATTCCAAAAAAGGGTCCAATTGATGATGAAATGGCAATAATATTGAAACACGCCTACTTGGCATGTGTTAGTTACATAGATGCGCAAATTGGTAAAATGATTCACGCATTAGAAGAAGCAGGTGTTAGAGAGAATACAATAATAATACTTTGGAGTGATCACGGATGGCATCTAGGAGATATGGGTATTTGGGGTAAAGCTACCAATTATGAAATTGCAACTCGAGTACCATTAATGATATGGACACCAGATATGCCAAAAGCAAATAGAGGAAAAAAGACAGATGCACTAGTAGAGTTAGTTGATATGTATCCAACTTTATGTGAGTTGGCTGGAATAAGTCAGCCAGAACATTTAGAAGGAGCTAGTTTTGTGCCTTTACTTGAAAATCCAGAGAAACCATGGAAAAAAGCAGCATTTAGTCAATTTCCAAACCCAGCATTGAGAGAATGGGCTGCTAATCCTTTATCACAAGGGATGCGTGAAACTTTTTTCGGACCATTAATAGAAGAACAAGAAGCTAAAATAAAAGCACAGCTAGGAGATAAATGGGACAGGGATTTATTTGAGAATAATGTAATGGGATATGCAATGCGAACAGATAAATACAGAATCATTATTTGGAAGGATTATAAGAACCCTGAAAAAGAACCTCTTTTTGTAGAATTATATGATCATGTAAACGACCCTACAGAAACTAAAAACGTTGCAGATAGTAACCCTGAAATTGTTAAAGAATTAATAGTACAGTTTAATAAAGGTTGGAAAGGGAATTTACCTAAGTAGTAGCGTTGATTAATATTTTGATGATGCTATGCTAATGGAATATGGTAATATAAATTGTTTGAAATTCATACTATACCTAAAGTTTTTTACTGAGCAATACATGAAATGAATTAAAAAGCTCAAACAACACATTTGTAAATATTAACTTCACTAAATAAGTCGAACAAATATGGAAAGAAGAAAATTTTTAAGAAATGTTACAGGGGCTGCAATCACAACTGCTGTATTGCCATTAGCATCATGTAAATCTATTGATGGCGATTTAACTGAAATAAAAATAAGCAATAACGCTGCTACTGATGGAGCCAATTGGCATCAACTAGGTACTGGCAAAAAAGTAAAGACACCATTAAGACAAAAAACAGCAACTTACGATGTTGTTGTTATTGGTGCTGGTATGGCTGGAATTCCTGCAGCTGTGGCATCTGCAAGAAATGGAGCAAAAACAGTTTTAATAAATGACAGGCCTTGCTTAGGAGGAAATGCATCAAGCGAAATACGAGTAACAGTAAATGGCGTTGCCCATCTTAAACCAGATGGAAAACCTGAACGTGAAACAGGTATTGTTGAAGAGTTACTAATAGAAAATAGGGTAAAAAACGCTCAGGAATCTTATCCAGTTTGGGATCATATTGTTTATGATTTTGTTACGCGTGAACCTAACTTAACAGTCATGCTAAATACACAAGCTATTGATGCTGAAGTGAAAGACAATAAAATTGTTTCTGCTACATGTTGGCAATTAACAACTGAAACAGAATTCACTATAAAAGCGCCTATTTTTATAGACTGTTCGGGAGACGGGATGATGGCTTCAAAAGCTGGCGCATTATATAGAACAGGCCGTGAAGGTAAAGCCGAATTTAATGAAACATTTGCTCCTGATAAACCTGATGGTTGGCAAATGGGAGCCTCTATTTTAATGCAAGCAAAAGATATGGGCAGACCAATGCCGTATGAGCCACCTGCTTTCGTAATAAAATATGATAAGGAAAAAGCACACGATAGAAAAATAAAACAATTCATTGACGGATTCTGGTGGGTAGAGCTAGGAAGTGACTATGATATTGTTGATGTTCAGGAATTTAACAGGCATAAATTATTAGGTTATCTTCATGGAGTTTGGGATTACATCAAGAATTCAGGAGATTTTCCAGATTCAGAAAATTTTGCTTTGGATTGGGTAGGCTCATTACCTGGTAGAAGAGAATCAAGGCGTTTTATTGGCGATTATATCTTGTCTGAACGTGATTTAGTAGAACACAAAAATTTTGAAGATGCCATTGGTTTTGGCGGCTGGTCATTAGACGAACATAACCCAGGAGGTATCGAAAATTTGAGTGACAGACCTAGTTTTTTTCATCATAAATTTAAAGAGATTTATCAAGTTCCGTTTAGGAGTTTATATTCTGTAAATATTGAAAATTTGATGTTTGCAGGACGTAATGCCAGTTTAACACATATAGCTTTATCTTCAACCAGAATACAAGGCACATGTGCACTTATGGGGCAAGCAGTAGGTACAGCGGCAACAATATGCCTTAATAAAAATATTTCACCTCGAGAGGTAGCAGAAAAGCACATTTCGGAGCTACAAGAACAGTTAATGCGTGATGATGTTTATATCCCTAAAAAAGTTGCAAAAGACCCAAAAGATTTAGCTAGAAAGGCCAATCTTATTTTTGCATCATCCACAAAATCTGGAGATGTTAATAATTTAATTAATGGTATTTCTAGAGATATTGGTGGTAAAATAAACCATTGGTGTTCAGAAGGTTTAGATTCAAACGTGCAATTTGAATGGAAAAATCCAATAACTCTATCGCAAGTTGAAGTTAAATGTGATACTAATTTAAAAGTAAATATTATGATGCGTAAACAACCTTCTAAAAGGTATCATACTACAGCAATTCCTCCAGAATTATTAAAATCGCTTGATGTTGAAGCACGTATAAATGGAGATTGGATAAAACTTGATAAAAAGGAAAAAAACATTACTCGTTTAATTAAATTTAATTTTGACCAGATTAAAACAACCGCCATTCGTATTAACCTTAAAGACACTTATGGCACAAAAGATGTTAAACTCTTTGAAGTAAGATGTTATGCTTAACAAATGATATATTTTTTGAGGACATATTTGTGGGTGATTATTCCGGTTTTTTTATAAATAAATTAATACCGAATCAAGAATTATTTAAAACAATATCCCATGAGGTTGTTATTAATCATCCAGGAGAAAAAGAACCTGTAAAATCAATTTTAGAAGAAATTCAGGATAAAAATGGACTTCCTATTCAATATACCATGAATGTTTATTCGGTAATATGTTTAGAAGAAGTTTGTAAAATTATTCCTGTAAAATTGTTTTGGAATAATATTGGAGTTTATCAGAAATACGAATTAGCAGAAGGAGATACTTTAGAAAAATATGAAGCTGATCTATTTGAAACCCAAGATTACATAAAACTTCAAAACATATTATCTGATGAAAATTCCCCTTTCAAAGAAGTTTATATTGATGAAATTCTTACAGTACCTGATGAACATGGTAACGATGATGTTGATGCTGTTTCTGGAGCAACAGCATTAGAGCTAGATGAAAAAGATACTGTGCCTGGAGCGGCATTAACTTGTTACACTATATGGCATTGGGCAAATGGCGATGTGGTTTCAAAAATTAAAAATCAAACAGGAAAGTCTGTTTCAACTAAACAACTTCAAGAGTTTGTTTTAAATGATAACAACACCTATTTCCAAATAGCATTAAACGAATTTCAAAATAGAAATGAATTTTCAAAACCTGTTATTGATACTATTATTAAAAAATTAATAGAAGACCATACTGTTATAAGACCAGCTTTTAACTACCTAAAGTATGTTTCACAAGAGCTTTATCTTTATTCTATAAATAGAATCTTTTTTGAAGGTAAAAAAGAACAAAAATTAGCTGCTATTCAATCTTTAAGACAAAGTTCTCATGATATTCCAAAGGATTACTTAGATAAGTTTAGTTCTGAATTGAATATATTAAACTCTTTTCAAGAAGTTTCACTTTTTTTAGGTTTAATGGAAGATAAGAATGTTAACTCAAAAATTGTTATTGATAATACTTTGAAATTACTAGATGCCGATTTTCTAATTGCACGCCGTTCGTATTGGTTTTTAAAAAATCAAGAATTAAGTGTCGAACAAACTAAGCAACTTCATTCTTTTTACGAAAAACACAAAAGTAGACTCTAATTTCTTAACCAAACTATGATAAGTTTTATAATCTGTGTTGTAATTTTAATCCTTGGATATTTTATTTACGGTAATTACATAGAACGAAAATTTGGAGCTGATATAGATAGAATAACACCTGCTATATCTAAAGAAGATGGTGTTGATTTTGTTCCATTACCATTGAGTAAAATCTTCTTAATCCAATTTTTAAACATTGCAGGTTTAGGTCCAATATTTGGAGCTATTGCAGGCGCATTATGGGGTCCAATTGCTTTTTTATGGATTGTTTTTGGATCTATATTCGCAGGTGCAGTTCATGATTATTTTTCGGGCATGTTGTCCATTAGGCATGGTGGTGATAGTATCCCAGAAATTGTTGGCCAATATCTTGGTACAGGTATTAAATATTTTATGCGTATTTTTTCAGTAGTCTTACTTGTTTTAGTAGGCGTGGTTTTCGTAAAAGGACCTGCCACTATTTTGCATGAACTTACTGGTATGGGGACTTCTATTCTTGTCATTATCATATTTGTATATTATTTATTGGCAACTATGATTCCTATTGACAAATTGATTGGTAAGGTATATCCTCTTTTTGGAGCCTCTCTTTTGATTATGGCTATAGGCTTATTTTTTGCATTACTTTTTCAAGATTATACAATTCCTGAATTATCAGTTCAAAATTTACAGAATATGCATTCTGATCCAGATAATTATCCAGTATTTCCATTACTATTTATAACTATTGCTTGTGGTGCTATTTCAGGATTTCATTCTACGCAATCTCCGTTAATGGCTAGATGTATTTCCAACGAAAAGCAAGGAAAAAAGTATTTTTTGGAGCAATGATTACTGAAGGTATTGTGGCGCTAATATGGGCTGCAATTGCCATGGCTTTTTTTGGAGGCGTAAAAGAACTTGGAGCTACAATGGCTGAAGAAGGACACAATGCCGCTTGGGTAGTTAATATTATTTGTAATACCACATTAGGTAAAATCGGCGGTATTTTGGCTGTTTTCGGAGTTGTAGCAGCACCAATTACTTCAGGAGATACAGCATTTAGAAGTGCTAGACTTATTATTGCAGATGCATTTGATTTTGATCAAGCAAAATTGCTGAAACGTTTTATTATTACCATTCCAATTTTTGTTATTGCATTAACAATAACTCAAATAGATTTTGCTATTGTATGGCGCTATTTTGGGTGGTCGAACCAAATGTTAGCTACTGTCGTGTTATGGGCAATTGCTGTATATGTAAAACAACAAAGTAAATCGTATTGGTTTATTTTAATTCCTTCTGTGTTTATGACAGCTGTTGTAACGACTTATATATTAGTAGCACCTGAAGGTTTTAAGTTAAATTACACATTATCATTGTCTATTGGAGTTATTGTAGCTATAATACTTTCAGTTTGGTTTGTGTTTTCAAAACCTACAATAGTTAGAAAAAAATAAGTTATTCGTTAGGTTTTGTAGTTTTTAACTTATCATTTGTTAATATTTTAAGACTAATGCCTTTCATGTCATCAAATCTTTTTTATATTTGTCCTGTAATTAAGTATAAATAAAGGGATTAATATACTTTAAAAAGATTTATTGCGTTTTAAATAGAAATGATAATTTAGCAAAAAATGTATTTCATCGAATATTTTTAACGTTTTATAGATGTTTTTTTAATGTATTTCTTTTGCTGTCATTCTTTTTTTATACATTTGCGTCCCAATGATGATACAAAATAAAAGAATATTTGCCTCAATCTTATTTGTATTAATAAGTTTTGTTTGTGTTGCACAAGGTAGTGAACCGCCACCACCTTTGCCTCCACCACCTTTTGGTTTTCCAATAGATGGAGGTGTTTTAATAGGTGCTTTTATCGCGTTATTGTATGGTGGTAAAAAGCTATTAGCAAGTAAAAAGAATTGTAGTATCTATTTTAACTCCATTAGTCTAGTCACATATTTTCCTAAAACATCAAATTCTAGATTAACTTCTGTGCCTTTTTTGAAGTTTTTAAAGTTCGTATGTTCGTATGTGTAGGGTATAATTGCCACGCTAAAACTATTATTGCCAGAATTTACAACTGTTAAACTCGTTCCATTAATTGTAATAGACCCTTTTTCTATAGTAATATTATTCAATGAGCTATCATATTCAAAAGTAAAAACCCAGCTGCCATCTTCGTTTATAACGTTAGAACAAATACCTGTTTGATCTACATGCCCTTGAACAATGTGTCCATCAAGTCTGTCTCCTAATTTCATGGCGCGTTCTAAATTTACTGTACTACCAATTTCAAGTGTATTCAAATTGGTCTTATCTAATGTTTCTTTTATTGCTGTAACCGTATATTCATCATTATTAATTTCTACTACCGTTAAGCAAACCCCATTGTGAGCCACGCTTTGATCTATTTTTAATTCATCTGTAATAGTACTTTTAATAGAGATGTGTAGATTGTTTAGGTCTTTTTTTAATTCAGTAACAGTCCCAATAGATTCAATAATTCCAGTAAACATAATATTGTGCGTTTATTTGGTTAAATTTGCACTTCAAAATTACAAACAAAAGTTAGCATTGTTAATGAAGAATCAAGAAAATATTGTTGTTGGAATTTCTATAGGCGATTTAAATGGTATAGGTGGCGAAATTATCTTAAAAACGTTTGATGATTTAAGGATTCTTGAATTTTGTACACCTGTTATTTTTGCTTCGGTTAAAGTGATGAGTTTTTTAAAAACTCATTTTCAGTCTTCAATAAACTTTCATAGTTTGCATGATATCAAACAGCTAGCACATGGAAAAATAAATGTATTTAATTGTTGGAAAGAACCAGTAAACATCAATTTTGGACAAGAAGAAACTAAAATTGGTGAGTATGCTTTGAAGTCTCTTCAAGCCGCAACAAAAGCCTTAAAGGAAAAACATGTAGATCTTTTAGTAACTGCTCCCATAAACAAACACAATATTCAATCAGAAGCTTTTACTTTTCCAGGACATACTGATTATCTAGCAAAAGAATTAGAAGGAGAAAGTTTAATGTTTATGGTAACAGATACTTTAAAAGTTGGGCTATTAACAGATCATGTTCCTGTTAAAGATGTTTCAGACCATATTTCAGAAGAACTCATCATACAAAAGATTGAAACGGTTTATAATACACTAAGGAAAGATTTTAAAATAGTAAAACCAAAAATAGCGGTTTTAGGAATCAATCCTCATACAGGAGATAATGGTGTTATTGGAAGTGAAGATGACGACATTATGAGGCCAACTTTAAGTAAAATAAAAGAAAAAGGCAAGTTAGTCTACGGACCTTACGCCGCCGATAGTTTTTTTGGATCAAATAATTATAAGAATTTTGATGCCATTATAGCATCTTACCACGACCAAGGTTTAATACCTTTTAAAACATTATCATTTGGTCAAGGCGTCAATTTTACAGCTGGTTTAACCCGAGTAAGAACCTCTCCTGACCACGGCACAGCTTATGAAATTGCTGGGAAAGGAATTGCAGATGCAAGCTCTTTTAAAGAAGCACTTTTTATGGGTATCAGTATTTTTAAAAACAGATGTGATTTTGAGGAACTTACAGCAAATCCATTAAAAAAATCTCCCAGAAAAATAGGTGTAAAAAAATAACCATAACACATTTGGAGTAAGTAAAAAATTTATATATTTGCAGGCTCAAAATAGTTGTGATAATGAAGCCACTAAAAGAATATACAATCCCTTTTGTGGGATTAAAGGTTGCAACACATGATTTTGAGTATAAAATAAACCAAACGTTCTTTGATTATTTTGAGTATGAAGATTTTAATGCTGTAGTTATTGATGTAAACCTTGCTTTAACAAAAAAGGAAACATTATTAGAATTACACTTTAAAATTTCTGGATATGTTAATGTTAACTGTGATTTAACTAACGAGCCTTACAATCAAAACATTGAAAATGAATTTGATTTAGTGGTGAAATTTGGGAATGAGTATAACGATGAAAATATTGATATACTAATCATTCCACACGGCGAATATGAAATTAATGTTCAACAATATATTTACGAACTAATAATTCTTGCAGTACCTATAAAAAGGCTACATCCAGGAATTGAAGATGGTACACTAGATTCAGAAATTCTCAAAAAACTTGAAGAATTAAGTCCTAAAGGCGAAAAAGAAAAAGCAAATGAGGAAATTGATCCTCGTTGGAATACATTAAAGAAATTATTAACGGATAAATAATATAAAAAATGGCACATCCTAAAAGAAAAATCTCGAAAACAAGAAGAGATAAAAGAAGAACACATTATAAAGCAACTGTGCCACAGATTGCTACATGCCCAACAACAGGAGAAGCTCATTTATACCACAGAGCACATTGGCACGAAGGTAAATTGTACTACAGAGGTCAAGTGCTTATTGACAACTCTGAAGCAGAAAATTTAGCATAGTAAATATGCATGCATATTAAAAAGCGCTCACTTGTGAGCGTTTTTTTTATGATAAGTTTTTTCTAAAACATAAAAACAACTTAATTTGCATCATATTTATTCAAAATTTCCTATTTTACGTGATATTTTGGATGTTTTTGATTCATTTAAAGCATTTTTTTGCAATAACTAAAAAGGTATGAGTAAAATTTCAGCTGCAATTACAGCCGTTGGGGCATATGTTCCAGAATATGTATTAACCAATCAAATTCTTGAAACAATGGTCGATACAAATGATGAATGGATTACAAGTAGAACTGGAATTAAGGAACGAAGAATTTTAAAAGACGATGGTAAAGGAACTTCATACCTTGCTATTAAAGCCGCTCAAGATCTCATAAATAAAAAAGGTCTAGACCCTAAAGATATAGAATTAGTAATTGTAGCGACTGCTACCCCAGATATGAAAGCTGCTTCAACAGCATCTTTTACGGCATCTGAAATTGGAGCCGTAAATGCTTTTTCTTTTGATATGGATGCGGCATGTTCTAGTTTTCTGTATGGTATGTCTGTAGCTTCAACTTATATAGAATCTGGGAGATATAAAAATGTACTATTAATTGGAGCAGATAAAATGTCTTCGATTATAAATTACAAAGATAGAGCTACATGCATCATCTTTGGAGATGGAGCTGGAGCTGTTTTATTTGAGCCAAATACAGAAAATCTAGGGTTGCAAGATGAATACTTGAGAAGCGATGGTTCAGGACGTGAATTTCTACAAGCTACTTACGGAGGATCTTCTCATGCTTTAACTGCTGAAGTTTTAGAAAAAGGAGGACACTATGCTTTTCAAGAAGGAAGAACAGTTTTTAAAAATGCAGTTTTTAATATGGCTGATGCTGCCGTTAAAATCTTGGAGCGAAATAATTTAAATAAAGATACTGTAGATTGGTTGGCAGCACATCAAGCAAATAAGCGTATAATTGATGCTACTGCGCAACGTATAAGTTTAGACGATAAAAAAGTAATGGTTAATATTCACAAATACGGAAATACAACTTCCGCAACATTACCATTACTTATTAATGATTACGAATCACAACTTAAAAAAGGTGATAATATTATATTTGCTGCTTTTGGCGGCGGATTTAACTGGGGAGCCATTTATTTAAAATGGGCCTATAATTCTTAATAACTAACTATTAAAACCAATAGCTAAATTATGGATATAAAAGAGATTCAAAACTTAATTAAGTTTGTAGCTAAATCAGGAGCAAGCGAAGTTAAATTAGAGATGGATGATGTAAAAATTACCATCAGAACAGGATCAGACAGCGATGGAGTAGCACCAGTACAATACGCGCCTGTAGCTGCACCTCAAGTGACTCAAGTCGCAGCAACACCTGCCGCAGTAGCACCTGCTGCCCCTGCTGAAGCTTCCAAAGAAGCTCAAGACGATACTTCTAAATTTATTACTATAAAATCACCAATAATTGGTACATTCTATAGAAAACCTTCACCTGATAAACCACTATTTGTTGAAGTAGGTCAAACTATTGCTGAAGGTGATGTACTTTGTGTTATTGAAGCAATGAAGCTTTTCAATGAAATTGAATCTGAAGTTTCAGGTAAAATAGTTAAGGTTCTTGTTGATGATTCTTCACCTGTTGAATTCGATCAACCATTATTCTTAGTAGATCCGTCTTAATGTAAAATCACAATTTTTAAATTCCAAAATCCAATTTACATTGGAATTTGTTTTTTGAATTTTGAAAATTTGAAGAGTTTATGTTTAAAAAAATATTGATTGCCAATAGAGGTGAAATTGCACTACGTGTAATTAGAACCTGTAAAGAAATGGGCATTAAAACTGTTGCTGTTTATTCTACCGCAGATGCAGAGAGTTTACATGTAAAGTTTGCAGACGAAGCTGTATGTATTGGTCCTCCATCAAGTGCAGACTCTTATTTAAAGATGTCTAATGTAATATCTGCTGCCGAAATTACAAATGCAGATGCAATTCATCCTGGATATGGGTTCTTATCGGAGAATGCTAAATTTTCTCAAATATGTGATGAGCATGGTATCAAATTCATTGGAGCTTCGGCTGAAATGATTGATAGAATGGGAGATAAGGCTAATGCAAAAGCAACTATGAAAGCCGCTGGAGTACCATGTGTTCCTGGTAGCGAAGGTATTATTGAAAGTTTTGAAGAATGTAAAAAACTAGCTGAAGAAGCTGGTTATCCAGTAATGCTTAAAGCCTCTGCTGGAGGTGGTGGAAAAGGTATGAGAGGTGTTTTTAAACCTGAAGACCTTAAAGATGCTTGGGATTCTGCTAGACAAGAAAGTAAAGCTGCCTTTGGTAATGATGATATGTACATGGAAAAACTTATAGAAGAGCCAAGGCATATTGAAATACAAATAGTTGGAGATTCTAAAGGTAAAGCATGTCATTTATCAGAAAGAGATTGTTCAGTACAACGTCGTCATCAAAAGTTGACAGAGGAAGTGCCTTCTCCATTTATGACACCAGAACTTCGTAAAAAAATGGGGGCTGCAGCAGTAAAAGCAGCTGAATACATTAAATATGAAGGCGCAGGAACAGTAGAGTTTTTGGTGGATAAGCACCGTAATTTCTACTTCATGGAAATGAATACTCGTATTCAAGTAGAGCATCCTATTACAGAACAAGTTATTGATTTTGATTTAATCAGAGAGCAAATTTTAGTCGCTGCAGGTGTGCCAATTTCTGGTAAAGATTACAATCCAAAATTACACTCAATAGAGTGTAGAATAAATGCTGAAGACCCTTATAACGATTTTAGACCGTCACCAGGAAAAATCACAACATTACACGCTCCAGGAGGTCACGGTGTTCGTTTAGACACCCATGTTTATGCAGGTTACACTATCCCACCAAATTACGATTCTATGATTGCTAAGTTAATTACAACAGCGCAAACCAGAGAAGAAGCAATTAGTAAAATGAAACGCGCCCTAGATGAGTTTGTTATAGAAGGTATAAAAACCACAATTCCATTCCACAGGCAATTGATGGATCATCCGGATTATATCGCTGGAAACTACACAACAAAGTTTATGGAAGACTTTGTTATCAAACCTCAAGAAGAATAAATCATTTAAAACTCCGAAAGCAAAAATTCGGAGTTTTTTTATGGCGTTACCTACTGGAGGTTGGGCTATCCACTTCAATCCCTAACGCAATTTACGTCAGTCAAACATAAAGCGGTAAATTAGCATTATGAATCTGTCTTACTGGGAAATAAAATCATGGTTAACTAACGTCGATTTCTGCATAGTAGGAAGTGGTATAGTTGGTCTTAATTGTGCTTTACAATTACATAAACGTTTTCCTAAAGCCAAAATCATTATTTTAGAAAAAGGCATTTTACCTCAAGGAGCAAGTACAAAAAATGCTGGATTTGCCTGTTTTGGAAGCCTAAGTGAAATTATAGATGATTTAAATTTTCATTCAGAACAAGAAGTTTTAGAATTGCTTCTAAAACGAATAAATGGTTTAAAACTACTAAGAAAAACCATAGGAGATAAAGCTCTAGATTACCAACAATTAGGAGGCTACGAGTTGTTTCTAAAAAACAATACACAATTATTTAAAAACTGCTTATCAAAAATTGAAGCTATAAATAAATTTCTCAAACCCATTTTTAAAGCAGAAGTTTTTAGTTTAAAAAACAACAGTTTCAACTTTGAAAATGTAAAAGGAAATTATGTATTTAATCAATTTGAAGGACAAATAGATACTGCAAAAATGATGGATGCACTTTTAAAATCAGTTCAATCAAAAGGCATAAAAATTTTAAATAATACAGTAGTTAAATCATATTCTGAGGCAAATAGTTCTGTAAAAATAAACACAAATCATTTCGAATTTACTGCTTCAAAATTATTAATTGCCACTAACGGGTTTGCATCACAATTAATTAATGAAACAGTAAAGCCTGCAAGAGCACAAGTAATTATTACAAAACCTATTAAAAACCTTCAGGTAAAAGGTGCATTTCATTTAGATAGAGGCTACTATTATTTTAGAAATATTGATAATAGAATTTTATTAGGTGGCGGACGACATTTAGATTTTAAAGGCGAGGAAACTATAGAGTTTAAGGAAACCAAATTAATTCAAAGTAAACTAGAGGACCTTTTAAAAACTACTATCTTTCCAGCTTCTGATATTGAAATAGAACATCGTTGGTCTGGGATCATGGGAGTTGGTGAACAAAAAAGACCTTTAGTAAAGCAGCTTTCAAACAATGTGTATTGCGGTGTGCGCCTTGGAGGTATGGGAGTTGCTATTGGTAGTTTAGTTGGAAAAGATTTAGTAGAATTGCTGTAAAAGCTTGTTATTTCTGTAAGAACAGAAATCCATTTTTAAAAGATTAAAAGATTTGAACATTAAAGAACAATTATATAAAAAGTGTTATGAATTTGTTGAAAACCGATTTCAAACTATTCAAAATACCATAAACGAAATACAAGAATCTTTACTCTCTGAGACTAAAAGTAGTGCTGGAGACAAACATGAAACAGGTCGTGCTATGCTACAATTAGAGCGTGAAAAATCTGGGAATCAATTGGCTGAAATTCAAAAAGTAAAAGAAACACTTTCTAAAATAAACATTGAAAAATCATCAGAAATTGTTGGACTAGGAAGTGTTGTTTTTACAACCAATCTTAATTATTTTATTGGAATTAGTGCAGGAGAGTTCAAGGTTGATAATGCTATTTTTTATGCAATTTCTGCATCTACACCTATTGCAAAATTATTAATTTCAAAAACAATCGGAGATCAAATCCAATTTAGAAATACTACCTTTACAATAACTCAACTAAAGTAAAAATTTAGAGAATTTGACATTATTTTAATGAAGAAGTTAGAAAATGTTATAAAAACCATTATTAGGTTTCGGCTTATAATTATTCTAGTACTATCTGTTCTTATGGGAGCAGCTGGATACCAAACGCTACACAAACTTAGGGTTGATAACTCTTTAACAATTTGGTTTCTAGAAGACAATCCAAGTTATAAAGCATATATAGATTTTCAAGAAGAGTTTGGTTCTGATGAGATTTTTATAGCAATGTTTCCCGTTGATAATGCCATTGGAGCTAAAGAGCGAGATAAATTAAATAAGCTTCATGATCATATAGAATCACTCTCTTTTGTAAAAACCTCTTTTAGCTTAGCTAAAGCAAAGTATCCTATTTATGGCAACAATAAGATAAACTTTGATGACTTATATAATACAAATCGAAGTAAAAAAGGTTTAAAAAATTTATTGTCTAAACTGCCAAATATCTCTGCACAACTTGTTACCAAAGATTTTAAACATCAATTCTTTTATATTCAACTAAACCCTACACATTTAATTGAAGAAAAAAGAGAAATCATAGCCAACGAAATTAGAAATGCTATTGAAAAAGAGTATTCTAATTATTATTTAACAGGCCCACCTGTTTTAGCAGAAGCATATAGTAAAGGCATTTATAAAGAGAGCTTAGTCTTTGGAGTACTTACAGTTTTAGTAATTACGTTAATGCTTTTATTTCTATTACCAAGTAAACGTTATTTAATAGTTTCTTTATTATCTGTTGCAATTCCTGTATCATTATTGTTTGGAATTATTACCTCTTTAGGTTATGCCTTAAACATGATTTCAATGCTTATTCCAACTATCCTGATGGTTTATAGCGTTAGTGATGCCGTACACATTATTAATATTTACCATAAAGAAGGACTCTCTAAAAAAGGATTAGATAAAGTAAAGTTACTTACACTTTCAATTCGTAAAAGTTTCATTCCATGTTTTTACACAACGCTTACAACGTTTGTGGGCTATTTTGCATTATACCTATCGCCATTGCCAGCATTTAAAAATATGGGAATTTTCACTTGCATAGGCTTACTGTTGAGCTTTATACTGGTTTACGTTATAACAATTATTGGTTTTAGTTATATGGCGCTTAATTTTGAAAGCAGTACACCAGTATTGTCTATAAAAAGTATAAGCCAAACTAAATTTGTTAATTGGATAAACAGAGTAACTTCCCAACGTAAAAATAGTATTATCATTGGTTTTACCATCGTTTTGATATATGGCTTGTATTCAGTTTTTCAAGTTAAAATTGATACAGATTCATTAGATCTTTTAGCAGAAGGAAAAGCAAAACAAGACTTACGAATAGTAGAAGCACAACTACACGGAAGTTCTAGAATACAACTAGATATTTCCTTAATTAACGGACAAAGTATTTTAAGCAAAGATGCCATGAAGCATCTTGAAGATTTCCAAAATAAGTTGGAGCAAAATAAAACAATTTCAGCTCCCGTATCTGTTGTGAATATTAAAAGGTTTTTAGAAAAACGTTCTCCTGTACTATTTCAAACGAATGTTTCTGAAGAAAAAATAAAAAGCACGTTAGCATCAGTTGATAATAAAGATAATAGCTTTTTTAAATTATTTTCAGAAGATTTAACTTCAGCAGGTATAACCATAAGTTTTAAAGAAATTAAAACATCTCAATTAGAGCAGCTTTTAGTAGATATTGAAAATGATTTTCAAGAGACGTTCAACACCAACGATTATCAATTGAAAATTAACGGATTTGCAGTCGTTTTTGCTCAACTCAATCATTTTATTCTAGAAACACAATTTAAGTCATTTTTTGCAGCTTTTTTTGTGGCATTTTTATGCCTGTGGTTTTTTATAAAAAGTATTAGAACCACACTTTTGGTATTAATTCCAAATATACTCCCACTTGCTATTTTAGCTATTTTTATGAGTTTATTAAATATTCCGCTAGATGTTTCAACAGCAATGATAACGCCTATAATGTTGGGTATAGCCATGGATGATACTATACATTTGGTGTATAAATACAAACGAAGTAAAGTGATAAAAGGAAAACCAGAAGCCCGAATGAATAATGCAATGCACTATACAGGAAGTGCATTATTTTCTACAACACTAGCATTGGTTGGAGGGTTTTTAATTATAAGCTCTAGCGCAACACCTTCTGTAAGAGACTTTGGATTGCTTTGTGCTATAACTGTTGCAATAGCCTTAATTACCGATATATTTTACTTACCTGCTTTATTGAAGAAGTTTGACAGATAAAATAGGTTATTTTTTAATTTTGAGATGAATAATTTTTTCTGGTTGTATCACAGAATTATATTCAAAGAATACTGTGTTTCCATTTAAATCAGCTTCAATTAAATAATAATAACCTTTATAATAGGATTGTTTTACAATTGCTTTTAAAACAGATTTTTCAACAACTTTTAACTGATTTGCATAAACAATAGTACCATTTATTTCATTAAACTCGCCAAAGAAAGAGGCTACTAATTTATTTTTTGGATTATCGAATATATGTTGGGGTGTGTTGTTTGCTATTATTTTAGCATTATCAAGAACAATCATTTTATCTGAAAATGAAAGCACATCATCTTTATCATGTGTAGCAACAATACATGTAATGTTTTTTTCTTTCAAATATTTAAATAAACTTCTGCGAAGGGATTGCTTTTTAAAATTATCAATATGGCTGAAGGGTTCATCTAATAACAAAACTTCAGGCTGTTTTGCAATAGCCCTTGCTAAAGCAACACGTTGTTTTTGTCCGCCACTTAACTCTTTTACTTTGGTTGTTGCAATAGTACTTAATTCTACAACTTCTAAAAGTTCAGTAATACGTTCTTGTTTTTGTTCGGGGTAAAAATTAGATAAAAATTCACCTATGTTTTCAGCAACCGAAGTATAAGGCATCAAATCAAACTCTTGGGCTACATATTTCATATAATTAGGGCCTGTTATTAAATTATATTTAGGTCCTAAAACTTCTTGATTATGCCAAAATATTTGGCCTTTATTTAAATCGTATGTGCCATATAATAATTTTAAAATTGTGCTTTTTCCAGAGCCGCTTTCTCCTATAATGGAAAGATGTTCTCCTTTAGACACTTGAAAGGAAATATCATCTATAATAATATTCTTTTTGTACCCAAAAGATATGTTTTTGACTGAAAGCATGAATTAAAATTTTTTCTAAAACCTTATATAGTTTTATCAGTTTTAAAAAAATTAGACTTTAATAAAAAAGAACCTTTTAGAGAAGAAAACCTAACAAATTTATTAAATCTATAATACAAATAGATTAGGTAACCAGGTGTTAACGATGCTAAAACCTTGTTTTTTCCGTAGAGTACAGGTTTTAACTTTGCAACATATCGAAACGATGCTTCTGGTGTTAACACAAATGTTTTTATATAACTTGTGATACTTTTTCCTTTTTCCTTTTCATAGGATATCCCAACCTTATTTGTGCCTATATTTTGATAAAAACCTGAATTTAATGATTGGATAAACTTTAATTTTCTACTATTTATAAACAATCCCGTTTTTAACGCTTTTTTAGCGAGTAAGGTTTGCACCATATTTTGATTGTAGCAAACAGACTCTAACTGTTTTAATAACACTTGATGAAACTCAAACATTTGATTTTGATGCTCTCCAATATAAGTGTCAAACAACCATTTTTCTTCTTCTTTATGGTTTTCAAGAACAAAACCATTAGCTTTAGAGGTATAACCAAGTGCACTACCATGGTTTGCTCCTGAGAACTGTTCATAGTACTGTAGATTTGCCATTAAAAAACTATCATTGTAATCTATATACGGTAAAATAGAAAACAATAAACCATGACGTTTTGTTTGCTCTTGTATGTCATAAATTTCTCTGACACCTAAGTAATATCCAGTAACGGGTATTTTTTCTTCAAAAAAACCAAAAATAGATTCTTGCATAGTACCGCCCCAACCAACATCAACTAATTGTATACCTTCTTCTTTATAATTTGAACCAAAAGAATTGATATAATCTTCAAAATACGTTTTACTGGAGAGACGATGATTTTCGTAAAATGTCCTAAAAGTAGTATTAGATTTTAAATTTTGAAATACTTCAGAAGCAAAAAAATCATCTAAAATAACATTAGCATCGGCGTTTATTTCTAACGCAATAGTTTCTTTTTGATGTTGAGCAATTAAAAAAGTACAGAAAGTCTTCCAAACTCATCGATGGATGTTTATTCCTCAAATATTTAAACTCCTCTTTTTCAATGTCTTCTAAGTTTATTTGCATTGAAGCCTGACGAGAAATTTTTAAGTAATGCGTATTAATTTTATTATCAATAGATGTATATTCTTGGTAAGAATCAAATAACTTTTTAAGTACATGCCTTCTCTAGAGAGAAAAAACAAGTTTTTTACCTTATCCTGCTTGCATTTTAAATACAAACGTTCAGTAAAAAAATGGTAAAATATAATATACTCAACAAATGGCATTACTGATTTTTCTGAGCAATCTGAATAGACATTGTCTATTACTGTTTCAAGTGTCTTGAAATCATTACCTAAATTGTTTAATTTATTTCGGCGCAAGTGTTTGCCATGAGGTAATAAAAAAGCGTTGAGTCCGTATTTTGTGGAATTTTGGTAATCACTTATTTTGTTATCACCAATCATCATGATCTCTTCTGGATTTAATGATAATAGAGTAGTTAACTTATTAAATATAGAACCTGTGGCTTTGCTCGCTTCTAATTGTGCAGAGCTGTAAATATCAGTAAAAACATCAGAGATGTTATGGTGAGCTACTAAGTTTTCGAATAAAGATTTAGAAGCGTAAAAATCTGACACTAAATAGACTTTTCCACCATCAGATTTAAAGTCTCTAAGTACTTTAACAACGCCTTCGTTTAAATATTGAACACTTGATTCTGCTTTTACATCTGCCTTTTCAAATAGATCAAAAAATTTGGTTTTTGGATAACCTGAAATAATCTCTTCATTTACCATACGTCTAAAAATTTCATCTTTTAGTACATCATACGGTATTTCTAAAATGTCTTTTTCAAGCTTTTTGCTTAAATATTTGTTTACAGAAATTCTAATAAAGTAGAGTTCGTCAATAGAGATTTTTAAACCACATTCTTGTATTAAGAATTTAGCCCAAAGCCTTAAAGCGTAATTTGGGTGTGTGGTTCTGTGTATAATAGTATCATAGTAATCGGTAAAAATTACTTTGATGTTTTTTGATTTAAGGTCTTTTTTAAGTTGATTGAGGCTCATGTATTATCCTTTTACTTTTTCTTTCGATTTACTAGGTAAAACTTTAAATCCCATATTGTAAAGTGTAAACCCGAAAATATCTGCGTATTGTTCAATAGTTTTACTAACTGGAGTTCCTGCACCATGACCAGCATCGGTTTCAATTCTAATTAAAGTTGGATTATTTCCAGATTGTTTGCTTTGTAATTCGGCCGCAAATTTAAAACTGTGCGCAGGAACTACACGGTCGTCATGATCTC
Source organism: Jejuia sp. G7-7 (assembly GCF_055808955.1). Taxonomy (NCBI): domain Bacteria; kingdom Pseudomonadati; phylum Bacteroidota; class Flavobacteriia; order Flavobacteriales; family Flavobacteriaceae; genus Jejuia; species Jejuia sp. G7-7. The sequence continues at coordinate 718,647 of NZ_JBVVSZ010000002.1, read as the reverse complement.
CAGTTGTTACCATAGTTGCTGGATATTCTAAACCTTGCTTTACATTATGTACGGGAGAGTAGCCTTTTAAATATTCAAACATTTCTTTATCATCTTCAGCAGTCCCATAATCATAAGCCCAACCTGCACCTGCGGTAAATGTGTGGTAACGTAACATGTCTAAAACACCAACGGCAGGTAATGCTACTTTAGCTAAATTAGGACGTTGGGTCATAACAGCTCCAACTAATAAACCACCATTAGAACCACCGCGTAAAGCTAAATAATCTGATGAAGTATAGTTGTTTTTTATTAAATATTCTCCTGCGGCTATAAAATCATCAAATACATTTTGCTTTTGAAGTTTAGTGCCTGCAATATGCCATTTTTTTCCATACTCGCCACCACCACGTAAATTAGGAACTGCTAAAATACCACCTTGTTCCATCCATACGGCATTTGTAATGCTAAACGAAGGGTTTAAACTTATATTAAAACCTCCATAACCGTAAAGGATTGTTGGATTTTTACCGTTTAGCTCTAACCCTTTTTTATGTGTTATTATCATTGGTACCCTAGTACCATCTTTTGATTTGAAAAATACTTGATTACTTTCATAATCTTCACTATTGAAAGCAATAGATGGTTTCCAATACAATTCTGATTTACCAGTTTCTATATCAAGTTTATAAATACTGGTTGGAGTTTTATAATTTGTAAATGAAAAATAATCTATTTTTTCTTCTTTTTTAGAACCAAAACCATTGGCATTACCGACACTAGGTAGTTCAATTTCTCTAATGAGTTTACCACTATAATCGTATTGCAGAACTTTAGAGATGGCATCTACCATATATTCCGTAAAGAAATAACCACCACTTGTTGAAGGGTTTAAAACATACTCTGTTTCAGGAATTACATCTACCCAATTTTCAGAAGAAGGATTTGAAGCATCTACCGAAACTATTTTTTTATTAGGTGCATTTAAGTTTGTTACTAACAATAATTTACTTCCAATATTTTCAACAACATATGTATCACTATCGGTATGATCAAGAATAGTAACAAGTTTACTATTTGGTTTTGATAAATCTTTAATAAATAGTTTATTTCCTGAAGTGGAAACTTTTGGAGATATTAATAGATAACGATTGTCTTCAGTTACTGAGGCATAAATGTATCTGTGTTTTTGTTCAGGTGTGCCTCCAAAAACCAATTTATCTTGTTTTTGAGATGTTCCTAGTTTATGATAATATACTTTATGTTGGTCTGTTTTAGCAGTTAACTCGCTACCTTTTGGTTTATCGTAACTTGAATAGTAAAAACCTTCATTTTTATACCAAGACATTCCACTAAATTTAATATCAACCAAAGTATCTTCCTTTATTTGTTTGCTTTCGGCATCCATAATCAGAATTTTTCGCCAATCGCTCCCACCTTCGGAAATGGAATAAGCTAGTATTTTACCATCTTCTGTAAAACTTATATTTCCTAATGATACTGTACCGTCTTCAGAAAATGTATTAGGATCTAAAAAAACAGATGCTGTACTTGGATCTTCTCCATTTTTATGACGGTAAATTACATATTGATTTTGTAAACCATCATTCTTATGAAAATACGTATAATTGCCTTCTACAAAAGGAGATCCTACTTTTTCGTAATTCCAAAGTGTAGATAAACGTTCTTTTAAATCGTTTCTAAATGGGATATTATCTAAATAATCAAACGTAGTTTTATTTTGTGTTTTTACCCAAGCTTTAGTGTCTTCACTTTTATCATCTTCAAGCCATCTGTAAGGATCTTTTACTTCTATTCCAAAATAATTAGTAACGGTGTCAATTGTTTTTGTTTTTGGATAATTCACAACAATAGCATTTGTTTTTTGATATTCTTCTTTGCAAGCCATTAAAACTATAAGGGTTATTACGCTCAATATTAGTTTCTTCATGATTGATATAGAATTTTGTAATATCAAAAATAAACAAAAAAAGCCTCTGCATGAGCAGAAGCTTTTAGAGTTTTGGAATAAAAATATTACACTAAATTATTCTCGATTAAATATTCAGCAATTTGTATTGTATTTGTTGCAGCACCTTTACGTAAATTATCAGCTACAATCCACATGTTTAAAGTATTGGGTTGTGTTTCGTCACGACGAATACGTCCAACAAAAACCTCATCTTTTTCATGTGCAAAAATAGGCATTGGGTACGTATTCGTATCTGTATTATCCTGAACTACTACTCCTGGAGTTTCATGTAATAATTTACGAACATCTGCCAAATCAAAATCATTTTCAAACTCAACGTTTACAGATTCTGAATGCCCACCTGCAGTAGGAATCCTAACAGCAGTTGCTGAAACAGAAAATGTACGATCGTTCATTATTTTTTGAGGCTCTCTAGCCAATTTCATTTCTTCTTTGGTATAACCATTATCTTCAAAAACGTCACAATGAGGCAATGCATTTCTTCCAATAGGATAAGGATAAGCCATTTCGCCTTCAATACCTGCGATTTCATTTTCTAGCTGACGTACAGCTTTTACACCAGTACCAGAAACAGATTGATATGTTGAAACTACAACACGTTTCATTTTATATTTTTTATGAAGCGGATTTAATGCCATCACTAATTGAATTGTGGAACAATTTGGGTTAGCAATAATTTTATCTTCTTTAGTTAATTCATCAGCATTAATTTCTGGAACTACTAATTTTTTAGTAGGATCCATTCTCCAAGCTGATGAATTATCAACCACAGTTGTTCCAACTTCGGCGAATTTTGGTGCCCATTCTAAGGATGTTCCTCCTCCTGCAGAAAATAAAGCAATATCTGGTTTCATGGCTACAGCCGTTTCTAAAACAACCACTTTATAATCATTGCCTTTGTAGGTTATTGTTTTTCCTTCTGAACGCTCAGATGCTACCGGGATTAATTCAGTTACAGGAAAATTACGTTCTGCAAGAACTTTTAACATTACTTCGCCAACCATTCCAGTTGCGCCAACTACAGCTACTTTCATTATTTCAATATTTTAATAAATTGCGTTTGCAAAACTAAGTATTAATTATAATTTTAAATCTAAAAAAAGCCCTCATTTTTAGAAAACGAGGGCTTTTTAACAAGAAATAACAGCTTGTTATTTAATTAACACTTTGTTATTTTTTTAGTAAATCTCTTATTTCAGCAAGTAAATCTTCTTGAGAAGGTCCTGCTGGAGCAGGTTCTTCAGCTGGTGCTTTAGTTTTGTTATAAGCTTTAACAATTAAGAACATTACAAAACCTACAATAAGAAGGTTGATGATTGTATTAATCCAAGCACCATAAGATATTACTGCTGCTCCAGCTTCTTTAGCCGCTGCAACTGTAGCATACTCTTTTCCGTCCATTGCAACATGTAGTTCTGCAAAGTCCATTCCGCCTGCAAAATAACCAACAAAAGGCATTGCAATATTATTTACAAAACCATTGATTACGCCACCTAATGCTCCAGCCATAATTACTGCGACTGCAAATTCGATAACATTGCCAGTCATGATAAAATCCTTAAACTCTTTTAACATAATTTATAAATTTTTAGTTAGTGAATTGCTAAAATAATGAAAAAAGTGAAATCATTAACAATTGTTAAATAACTGGATTAAATAAAAATACGTTTAACCCTCTGAGAAATAGAGGTAATTAACTCATAGGAGATGGTCTTAGCAGATTCAGCTAAACTTTCAGCAGTTATGTTTGCATCAAAAACAATAACTTCATCTCCTTCATTACAGTCAATATTGGTAATATTTACCATAATCATATCCATACACACATTACCAACAATTGGTGCTTTTTTACCATTTACAGTCACAAAACCTTTTCCATTGCCATAAATACGACCAATACCATCAGCATGACCAATAGGAAGTGTTGCAGTTTTAATGAATTTATCTGATTTATAAGCGCGGTTATAACCCACACTTTCTCCTTTCTCTATGGTATGTATTTGAGAAATTACTGTTTTTAAGCTAGCAATAGGTTTCAGGTTTTTACTTTCTTTTTTGAATTCCAAAGCCATATAGGCCAATTCCAGAACGTACCATATCAAAATGAGCTTCCGGATAATTTATAATACCTGAAGTATTACATATGTGCAACATAGGTTTATAACCCAATAGCTCTGTACAATTATCAGCTATGTTTTTAAAAGTGTTTATTTGGTTTAATGTGAATTCCTTTTCGTTTAAATCTTCACTTGCAGCTAAATGAGAAAATAATGATTTCACTTTTATAGCTTGAGATATTTTTACTTTTGAAATAACATCATCTACATCACTCTCTGTAAAACCCAAACGATTTAACCCTGTATTAAATTTAATATGCACAGGATAGTCTTTTTGTTTTTCAGCTGAGGCATAAGCAATAAACTCATTTAAAATTTTTGAATTGTAAAGATTAGGCTCTAAACAGTTTTCAAGAATTGCATGAAAGTTTGTTGCTAGTGTATGTAACACTAAAATTGGTTTGGTAATTCCAGATTTTCTGAGAGCGACACCCTCATTAGCGTAAGCTACAGCAAAATAATCTACGTCTAAGTTTTGAAGATATTTGGATATCTCTTTGGCATCACTACCATATGCAAAAGCTTTTACTACGACCAGAAAATATGTCCTTTTTCTAATTTTGATTTTAAATAACCAAAATTATGTTTTAGAGCTTTTAAATCTATTTCAAGCAGGGTTTCTTGCGCTTTAGGCATTTGAGTTTTTTGTTTTGAGGAAAGGTCTTCGGCATCTTTCACTTTCATCGTTTTTATTTTTTCTCGCATTGTTGCTTTGTAGTACGCAGCTCTGCTTAATGGTTCGTATTCATCAATTTCTCCTAAGAGCACAATATTATCACTATCGGCTTTTCTAAAACTATACTGCGCTAAATTCCCTGTTCTTGTACAAACCGCATGTACTTTTGTTACATATTCTGCTGTTGCCATTAAATTTGGCATAGGTCCAAAAGGGTTGCCTTTAAAATCCATATCTAAACCAGCAACAATTACGCGAACACCTTTGTTGGCTAAATCATTACAAACTCGTACAATTTCATCATCAAAAAACTGAGCTTCGTCAATACCAACTACATCACAGCCATCGGCCAAAATAGGAATATTAGCTGCTGCAGGAACAGGTGTTGACCTAATTTCATTGGCATCATGAGACACCACCATATCCTCATCATAACGTACATCAACCGTAGGTTTAAAAATCTCAACTTTTTGTCGAGCAAATTGAGCTCGCTTGAGTCTACGGATTAATTCTTCCGTTTTTCCAGAGAACATGGAACCACAGATGACTTCAATCCATCCAAATTGTTCTTTATGATTTACTGTATTTTCAAGAAACATTTCGTAATTTTAACACTAAATTGAGGCAATATATCGTTTCGTATAAAGGTGGCGTAAATTTATTAAAAATCAAAAGGCTAAAGTGCATTAATTTTAAAATTGTATTAAAATGAAGAAGAAATTGGAATCTGAGTTGGTTAGTATAGCTCACAGAATTCTTAAATTAAAAGGGCGCGAAGATCTACTTAAAATGCATGAAGAAGCTCGGGTGCTTTACGAAAAACTTTCTGTTTTGAAATTTGCACATGAAAATTTTGAAGATGATATTCCTACTATTGGTAACAATTCTTCCTTTTTTGGAATGTTAGATACTGCTTTCAACAATAAAATAAGTGATACTATTGAAGTTGAAGACAAAATATATATCAACTTAGACGATGTAGAAGAAGATGAAATATCTGAACCTGTGATGAATAAGATTAAGGATATGGTTGAGTTAATGCCAGAAGAAGATGAAAAACTACAAAATGTTGATGAGTTTATAGAATCTATAGTTCCAAAAGAAAACTATCATAAAAATGATTTGGAAGAGTTGACTTCAGATTTTAAAGAGATGCCAGTTTTTGAACCTATTTCCAAAGTATATCAGCAAAACGGACAAGAAAAAATCGCTTAATGATCGTGTAAAAAGTGGTGGACTAAACATTGGGCTTAATGATAAAATAGCATTTATTAAGCATTTATTTGAAGGGAATACCGCAGATTACGATCGCGTAATTTCACAATTAAACACCACACAATCTTTTGAAGACGCCACACGTTTTCTAGAAACTATTGTAAAACCAGATTATAATAATTGGGAAGGTAAAGAAGAATTTGAAGCACGTTTAATTCAAATAATAGAGGTTAAATTTTCTTGATGAGCAAACTTTTCATAGTTCCTACACCTATTGGAAATTTAAAGGACATTACATTTAGAGCTCTAGAAGTTCTAAAAGAAGTCGATTTAATATTAGCCGAAGACACCCGGACCTCGGGGAAACTCCTAAAACATTTCGAAATTTCAACCCACATGCAATCGCATCATATGCACAATGAGCATAAAACAGTTGAGGGCATCATTCAAAAAATAAAAAGTGGAACATCGGTAGCGTTAATAAGTGATGCTGGAACACCAGCCATTTCAGATCCTGGTTTTTTATTATCTCGTACTTGTATTGAAAATGGTATTGAAGTAGACTGTTTACCCGGAGCAACAGCATTTGTTCCAGCACTTGTAAATTCTGGTTTGCCTAACGATAAATTTGTTTTTGAAGGTTTTTTACCTGTAAAAAAAGGGCGTCAAACCCGACTATTACTTTTAGCAGAGGAAACCAGAACCATGATTTTTTACGAAAGCCCTCATAAGTTAGTAAAAACTCTAGGGCATTTTTGTGAATATTTTGGAGAAGACAGACTTGTTTCAGTATCTAGAGAATTAACAAAATTGTTTGAAGAAACCATCAGAGGAACAGCAAAAGAAGTGTTACAATATTATACCAATAAACCACCAAAAGGAGAAATTGTTATTGTGGTTGGAGGAAAAAGTAAATAACATAAAATGAATATAGAATCTTTCAAAACTAAACTAAGAAGTACAACAAAATCAATTGAGTTTTCCGAAACTATGGCTGTTATAGATGCAAACTATAATTTTACACCAACAGCTTTTAAAAATGGAGATTTAGAAAATGCTGAAAGTCAAAATTCAGGATCTTGTAAATTATTTGCTTTTGCAAAAGCACAAGGATTATCAAAAGAAGAAACCTTAGCATGTTTTGGACTATACTATTTCGATGATGTATTAAAAGACCCAAATGGAGATGGTCATCAAAATATCAGAAACTTCATGAAAACAGGTTTTGAGGGTTTAAGTTTTAAAGATATTGCATTAACTAAAAAGTAAATCATTTTTACGGATTATCCCCTTGAGGGGACTTTAGGGGTGTTTTTGAAACCTCAAAAAATGTAATGAAAAACCTCTTAAACGACATATCACAATGCACCATTTGTAAAGAACATTTGGCTTTAGGCCCAAGGCCTGTAGTATCTGCGCACCCAGATTCTAAAATTGTAATTATTGGTCAAGCACCAGGGACAAAAGTACATGCTTCTGGAATTCCTTGGAATGATGCAAGTGGCAAGCAATTACGAAAATGGTTGAATGTTACAGATGAAGATTTTTATGATGAAAAAAGTTCGCCATAATCCCCATAGGGTTTTGCTACCCTGGAAAAGGAAAAACAGGCGATTTACCACCACGGCCAGAATGTGCTCCTAAATGGCACAAGCCTCTTTTTTGATGAACTTAAAAATGTTGAATTGGTTATTTTAATTGGTATGTATGCCCAAAAATATTATTTGGGTAAAAAAGCGAAGAAAACGTTGACTGAAACTGTAGATAATTTTCAAGAGTATTTGCCTAAATATTTACCTCTACCACATCCATCTCCTAGAAATCGGTTTTGGCTCACTAAGAATCCTTGGTTTGAGGTTGAGGTGTTGCCTGAGTTGAGGGAGAGGGTAAAACATTTACTTCCATAGTTTAGGAAACTTAAATTTTGTTTTAGTGTTTTTTATAAAACTTTCAATTTTTTCAACTCCTTCTTTTGGATATAGAATCCTTAAGATTAAAATTTGCAAAATTTTCCCAGCACTTAATGATTTTAGTAATAGTGCTATTGCAATATAGCTTAGATATGTTTCCATAATTTGACACTTTTCAGCTAAAGTAAATCAGTCTTTTGAAATGGTTTAAGACATGAAATTTCACTTATACTTTTTGTTCATAATAAAAACTATCAATTAAACAAGTTTCAAATTAAATATTTAGGCGCTAGTTTCCGTAGTTTCCCATCATTTGTTTGAACCAAATATATAATAGGATTTTACTTTTTAAAAGGACAACCTCGATGCAGTTTAATCTGTTGATTATGAATGGTGTAGTTTCAAATTAAGTTTTTCAATCTTTCAAGACACCAATGTCTTAGTTAATTTTAGGGGACAAATCTATTCTTATTTTCTTAACACTAATGCTTGTAAGGTGTTTGAGAGGTCTTAGCTTAAAATAAAACGAAATTTCACTTTTCAAAATGTATTTATTAAAAACCTCTCCATTTCTGGAAAGGTTTCAAATAAATTATTCGTCTCTCGAAGTTTCAAGAGTAGCTATAAGAAATCTAAACATGCTTCCCTTTCTCCCAACCATGTTTTCCTAAATATTGTTCACCACTTTCAACAGCACCATCTTCAATAGAAGTCCCCATAGAATCATTCCATCTATTGAGATATCCAAACAAAGAAATCACTCCTAGCATTTCTACAATTTCTCCTTCGTTCCAATGTTCGTATAAACGCTTTTTAATTTCTTCATCAACACCATTAGGCACTTGAGAAGCTTGTAACGAAAAATCAAGAGCAGCACGTTCGGCTTCACTAAAAGCAGGGTGTGTTCTGTATTCCCAAATGTTATCTAACTGTTCTTGTTCGGCACCATAACGTTCAGCAGCACGAATGGCATGTGCTTGACAATAGCGGCACCCTGTTGAGTTACTGGATACCCATGCAATCATACGTTTTAAGGCTGAAGTTACTCTACCTTCATTTGCCATAACAGCTTTATTTAAATTAATAAAAGCTTTGCTAATAGCAGGACGACGTTGCATGGTTAATACTGAGTTAGGACAAAACCCTAGAGTTTCATTAAAGAATTCAGCGAGTTCTTTGGTTTCTAAATCATGATTGGCAGATAATGGCGTTACTAAAGGCATATTTTATTTTTAAGTAGTATTTTTGAAGTTACAAGTTAACAAAAAATAATTCAGAAAAATGGCAGTTAAGGTTACCACAACATGGTTAGGAGAAATGCGGTTTGAAAGTACAAACCCGTCAGGACATAATTTGTTTATAGATGCAGGAGAAGAAAATGGAGGAAAAAGTGAAGGATACCGCCCTAAAGCTTTGATGTTGTCAGGTTTAGCGGGCTGTTCTGGATTAGATGTAGCTGCTTTGATTAAAAAAATGAAGTTAGAAGTAGCTAATTTTAGTATAGAAATTGAAGCAAATTTAACAGAGGAACACCCAAAACATTATGATAAAGTTGCCATACATTTTCATTTTTATGGTAATGATTTAAATGAAAAAAAATTACAAAGAGCTGTAGACTTATCTGTTCAAAAATATTGTGGCGTTATGGAAATGTTCCGTCAGTTTGCCAAATTAAATATTGAAACTCATTTTCATAAAGAAGATGTTTAAAAATGAGTTTTAAACTTTGAAATACCCTCAAATCTAATGCGTTGGACACTTAAGCCAAAACCAGACCAAAGTAAAATAGAACATCTTCAAGACGTATTGCAAGTAGATGAAGCAATCGCAAGCTTGTTGGTGCAGCGTAATATTGAAACTTACGATGAAGCTAAGGCATTTTTTAGACCAAGCCTGAGTCATTTACACGATCCTTATCTTATGAAAGATATGGATAAGGCTGTGGCACGTATTGAAAAGGCAATTACCAATAAAGAAAATATTTTGGTATATGGCGATTATGATGTTGATGGTACGACTTCTGTGGCGTTAATGTCAACTTATTTAAAAACTAAGCATGAGTTAGTTTATACTTATATCCCTAATAGATATGATGAAGGTTATGGCGTATCTTATAAAGGGATAAACTTTGCTTTAGAAAATGAATTTTCTTTAATAATAGCATTAGACTGTGGTGTTAAGGCAGTTGAAAAAGTAGCATATGCAAAAAAATTAGGTATAGATTTTATAATTTGTGATCACCATAGACCAGGAGATGAAATCCCTGAAGCTGTTGCTGTTTTAGACCCTAAACAAGACGATTGTAATTATCCGTATAAAGAATTATGTGGCTGTGGAGTTGGTTTTAAATTAGTTCAGGCTCTAGCTCAAAAAGACGGTCAGACCGCAGAAGATTTAACTGATTATCTAGATTTGGTAGCAACTGCAATAGGCGCAGATATTGTACCCATTAATGGCGAAAATAGAGTTTTAGCTCATTTTGGTTTGAAGGTAATTAACACGTTTCCAAGACCAGGAATTAAAGCTATTTTAGATCAGGTTGAAAAAACAGAATTAACCATTACCGATGTTGTTTTTATTGTAGCACCTAGAATTAATGCTGCGGGACGAATGAAACATGGGAATTTTGCAGTTGAATTATTATCTGATGATGATCATGAATTGGCAAGACAGCACGCCTCTGATATTGATTCATACAATTTAGAACGTCGAGAAATTGATAAGGAAATAACGGTAGCGGCATTGGAACAAATTGAAGAGAATAACGAACAAGACCGACTTACAACAGTAGTTTACCACGAAGATTGGCATAAAGGCGTTATTGGTATTGTGGCGTCTAGATTAACAGAAACCTATTACCGCCCTACTTTAGTATTTACTAAAAGTGGCGAGAAATTGGCAGCATCAGCACGCTCAGTTAAAGATTTTGATGTATATAATGCTTTGGAAGCTTGTAGCGAATATATTGAACAATTTGGTGGGCATAAATATGCGGCTGGATTAACGCTTAAAGAAGAAAATTATGAAGCATTTAAAAAAGCTTTTGAAGATGAGGTTTCAAGAACTATAGATAGAAACCTTTTAATTCCTGAAATTAAAATTGATACACAAATTGATTTAAAAAATATAACACCAAAGTTCTATAGAATTTTAAAACAATTTGCACCTTACGGACCAAGTAATATGACACCTGTTTTTTTAACTGAAGATTTAACAGATACAGGTTACGGAAAATGTGTTGGAGCAGATAAAACGCATTTAAGATTAACGGCTTCTCAGCCAGATTCAAACCCTATTATAGGTATTGGTTTTGGTATGGGTGATAAGTTTGATTTTATTTCTGATAAAAAACCATTTAAAGCTGTTTATTCTCTAGATGAAAATGAATGGAGAGGGAATGTGTCACTTCAATTGAAATTAAGGGATATAAAAGCATAGATATGTTAAAAACCGACCCTTACGCGGCTTTACGAATTAGAGAATTTAATATTTTTTTACTACTGCGTTTGTTCTTAGTATTTGGTTGGTCCATGCAATTTATTGTTATTGAATGGCAGGTTTATAGTATTACTAAAGATCCACTTTCTTTGGGGATTATTGGTCTTATGGAAATAATTCCAGCCTTTACTATGGCACTTTTTGCAGGTCATATTGTAGATCAAAAGGAAAAACGAAATCTTTTTGCGCTTTGTATTGCAGCATTTTCATTAATTAGTTTGGGACTTTATTTATTAACTTATGATGCTGTGGTTGGCAATTGGTCAACAAATGCTATTCTATATTCTATTTATGCGCTAGTTTTTTTGGAGGATTTTTGCGTTCTTTTTTCGGGCCTATAATCTTTTCGTTGGTGGCATTAATAGTTCCTAAAAAAATATACCCTAATGCGGCTACGTGGAGTACCAGTACATGGAAAACCGCAGCAGTTTTAGGTGCTCTTTTTGGCGGTTTTGCTATTAGTTGGATTGGTGTTGCAAATACATTATGCGTCGTTTTTGTGTTGGTATTGATTTCTTTTTTTATGACATTTCTAATCAAAAAGAAACCAATTTTAAATAAAAAAATAGGTGAACCCGTAAAAGAAAGTTTAAAAGTAGGTGTACGTTTTGTGTTTCAAAACAAAGCTATTTTAGGCGCCTTAACACTTGATATGATTGCTGTTTTATTTGGGGGAACCGTTGCAATTTTAGCTATTTTTGCTCAAGATATTCTTGAGGTTGGTAGCGAAGGTTTTGGTATTTTAAATGCCTCAATTTCTTTAGGAAGTATTGTAACTATGTTTGCTACTACTTATATTCCTATTAGTAAGAATACGGGTAAAAAGTTGCTTACTGCAGTCTTTATTTTTGGAGTGAGTATTATTGGTTTTGGCTTGTCAAATATTTTTTGGTTAAGCGTTTTAATGTTGTTTATTAGTGGTGCTGCCGATGGCGTGTCTATGATTATTCGCCAGACTATTTTACAGTTAAAAACTCCCGATGATATGCGTGGACGGGTATCTTCGGTAAATTCTATGTTTGTAGGTTCTTCAAATGAATTGGGTGCTTTTGAAAGCGGATTAGCCGCCAAATTAGTTGGTCCCGTTGCTGCTGTTGTTTTTGGTGGTTCAATGACTTTGATTACCGTTTTTACTTTAGGAATTAAAAACCCAACACTAAGAGACTTGGATTTGAGAGCTGATATGGAAGCTCATGAAAATGAAGATTAAAATAATTTGGGCAATCCCCGAAGAAAAATTCGGGTCAGGCTTTCCGCAGTCGCTTTTTTGTGTTGCATAGGTGCAACAACACAAAAAGAGCTTCAACAATGCTTCAATCCTTATTGCAGGGCGTGTTTGCTAGCTTCGTTTTAAGCCTAATATTCTTTTAATTCTATAGTTTCTCCATCAAAAACACCATAAGTAAAATACTGAATCCAATCGCCAAGATTGATGTATTTTGAGTTTTGGTTGAGGTCTATATTTAGTGGTAGATGTCTATGACCAAATACGAAATAATCACGATGTTTATCTTCTAGTTTGCGTTTGCAATATTGCACTAGCCACTCGTTGTCTTCTCCAAGGAATTTAGCATCGTCATCACCAGAAATCAGTTTGTTTTTTACCGATAAATGTTGCGCCATTCGTACGCCTAAATCTGGATGTAACCACCGGAATAACCATTTGCAAAACGGATTGGTAAACACTTTTTTCATGCGTTTATAGCCTTTATCTCCAGGCCCTAATCCATCACCATGACCGATAAAAAATGTTTTATCATTAAACGTGAATTCTTTTGGTTTATGATATACGGGAATGTTGAGTTCTTCCTCAAAATAGCCGTTCATCCAAAGGTCGTGATTACCAACAAAATAGTAAATGGGGATTCCAGAGTCGCTAATTTCAGCTAGTTTACCAAGTGTTCGCGTAAAACCTTTTGGAACTACGGTTTTAAATTCCATCCAGAAATCAAATAAATCACCTAAAAGGAAAATCGCAGCTGCATCTTGCTTTATTTCGTCTAGCCATGCTATGAACTTTTTTCACGAGGAAATGAGGCTTCTTTAGTAGGAGCTCCTAAATGATTATCTGAGGCGAAATATATTTTTTTCCTTTTGGGATATTCATGAAGTAAATATAAATAAAATAGCCACAAATGCACTAATATTTGTACTTGAACGGTATTTGGTAGACTGTTTTGCGTTAGGTATTGAAGTGGAAAGCCGCCCCTTTTTTCGGAGAAATGCCCAAATTATTTTATTGATCGTTGGCAAACCACTCTGCAAAACTTGTTGCGGTTTCTTGTAACTTGAGTGAGTGTAGTTTGATGTTTTGCGGTAAGCGTGCTATTATTTTTTTGGAGAAATCTATCACCATCATTTCGCTAGTGGGTTGATAATCTACCAATAAAACATTATGACCTCGGTCTTTTAATTCTTTTGCGAGTTCTACATGCGGAGTGTTTTTGTTAAATACAGCGGCATGATCAAACACGTTTACAATTTCTTCTTTCACGATTTTTTTTAAATCGCCAAAGTCTATTACCATACCGTATTTTACATTTGTGGTATCGGTAATTGGTTTACCGATAACGGTAACATCCAAACGGTAGCTATGACCGTGAACGTTTTTGCATTTACCATCGTAACCGTAAAGGGCATGACCTGTTTCGAACGAAAATTGTTTGGTGATACGTATGTTGCTCATTTGTATAATGTTGGTTAGCAAAGATACTATCTTCTTCGTTTTTTATTCACAAAATAAACGATTATTAATACTAAAGCAAGGAGCAAAAAGAGTCCATTACCGCTTAAAAAATTTAAGATATCCATGGTTTAATTATTGTTGTTTCTTTTTTTGTTGTAGTAAAAAATCATATAAGCAATAATAACTAGAATGATGAAAGGGAGCATAGAGCCAATAAATATTCCTATTTCGTAACCGTTGTCTGGAGCATTTTCAATTTTTTCTTCAATGTTTAGGTTTTGTATAAAGCTGAGAATCATTTTAGTATTCTTGAAATGATGGCGTAAAGTTAATTGTTTTTAGCGAGTGGTATAAATTGTTTTCGGAAATTTATAAGTAAAGGAATTGCTCTCGCTACCATCCAAAATGTGAGTGCTATGAAAATACCGTTGAGTTTTAAGTTAAAGTAGTCTAAGCTATAAAGTATTGGAATAAATACTAGAAATGTGGCTAATAACAATACATTTCTAAGGGTACTCATTTTGCCTAAACCTTTAAAAATACCATCGTAGATAAATGCAATGGCGCAAATAGGTTGCATGATAAGTACAATCCAAAATACGGAGTAGAATGTTTCCAGAACTTGTGGGTCTTTAGTAAATAGCAACCCTAGGGGTTTATATAGTGCAAAACCAATAATTGCAAGAGTAACTCCTACTATAAGACCTATTTTTATAAGTTTTTTATTAAAATAAATCAAATCTCTGTAGTTTTTAGAACCATATAATTTGCCTGACATAATGTTTCCTGCGCTTGCATAACCATCTATTATAAATGCACCCAAAAACCATAAATTTATGGCAATGGTATATGCTGCGATATAGGTTTTACCATAGCCTGTGGCAAATCGTGTACAAAAATAAAGTGTGATGTTTAGTGCTAATGTTCTCACAAATAAATTGAAAATCATGATTAGAAACCTCCAAATTTCATCATTAAACTGAAAGCTTATTTTTAAAGGAATACTTGTTTTATTCAATAAATAATATGCCGAAAGTAGCGCCATTAATATTTGAGCAAATACGCTAGCATATGCTGCACCTTCAATATTCATAGGTTGTAAATATCCAGAAATACCATATACCAAAACGTAATCTAAAATAATATTAGAAACAGCTCCAATTATAGCAATTATCATGGGGTAGTAGGTGTTTTGTAAGCCTCTAAATGTGCCAAAAACTGCTATGGTGAATAGGGTGAATGGAAATCCGAATACTCTAATTTTATAATACAAAACACTATAATCTAGTATTAAATCTGAAGCATTATACAATTTGAAAATATGATTAGCTAGAGGATAGGTGCCAATTATTATGAACAACCCTAACGATGTAATAATAAAAATAGTTTGGGCTGGAAGATTTTTTATTGCTTCTAAATTACCTGCGCCTAAGTATTGGGATACAATTGCTGAAATTGCACTTCGGCATTGTCCTAAAATCCAAATAAGCATGGATAAAAAGGTTCCTACAATACCAATTGCAGCTAATGATTCTACAGGGTTTACATCAATATTGCCAACAATAGCGGTATCTGTAATGGACAGAATAGGTTCTGCAACTCCAGAAATTAATGCTGGAATTGCAAGTGTATTTATGTTTTTTAAGCTGATATTGTTTTTCAAAATACTAATTCATAACAATGAAATGGATATTCACTTTGATTTGGAAAATAAATATCTCCAAGCTTTTTGTAACCTCTTAGTTCATAAAATTTTTGATTTCTTTTATTTTGAGAAAAGGTATCTAAACGAACGGAATTGAACTGATTGTATTTTGCAAAATTTTCAGCAAATTGCATCAAACTTTGGGCATATCCGTGCCCTTGAAAATCTGGATGAATTGCTAATCGATGTATGTAAATATTATTTTCATTGGAAGTTAACCAGGATATTGGAGCATATTCTTCATCCATAAATGTTGAAACTGTAACGCAGCCAATAATTGTATTTTCAATTTCTAAAACATACCATTCATTAAGCTTTAAATCATTTTCAAAGGCTATTTTATTTGGGTATTCCTCATTCCATTGAAAAATATTTTGAGAAATCATGTAAGCAGTACAGGCTTTTGTAACTTTCATGATTTTCGCTATATCTTTTGGTGTTCCTTTCCGAATCATTTAAATATCTTACTTTTGCTTCAAATTTATTAATAAATTTAGGTTTAAACTTTTAAGAGATGAAGAATATTTTAGTTCCCGTTGGTTCGTCAAAAAATGCTGAGAGTCACTTGCAATACGCTATTGATTTTGCTGAGGCTTTTGGTGCAAAATTATTTGTAGTTCAGGTATATAATGTTTTTACAAAAGCTGGAACTATGAGAAAGGTTGATAAAATTATTGAAAGGGAAAGTCTGAGATTTTTGAATGAGTTAGTTTCAAAAGTAAACACCAAAAGTGTTGATGTTATTATTAAAACTATAAAAGGGGATTTAATTGATATGTTAGAATTGGCTTGTAAAGCTGCTGATGTAGATTTAGTTTTAATTGAACCCAGAACAAATTCTATAAAAGATGAGGTTTATTTAGGTAAAACTTCTGGTAAAATTGTGAAGCAGATGGATGTGCCTGCTTTGATTGTTCCTGAAGGGTTTACGTATAGTGCTCCTTCTAATATTTTAATGGCTATTAAGTCTGCAATCATAAAAAAGGATAGTGCATTACAGCCTTTAAAGGATTTGAAAAATAAGTTTAAATCAACAGTTGATTTATTATTGGTAAAAACACCATTTCATAATAAAGGAGATTTTGATGTGAATGATGATTTACAGGAAATGGTAAGAAACATCACTAAATCTGAAAACGCTACTACATTTCAAGGTGTTTTACTAAATTTCGAATCTCATAAACCAGATATGTTATGCGTTGTAAGACGAAATCGTGGTTTTTTTAATAAAATATGGGAGAAAAACACAATTCTTAAAAAGGATTTTCATAGTAATATACCTGTTTTAGTGTTGAGTGGTTTAAAATGATACAAAGTAGGGGATGTAGCTCAGTTGGCTAGAGCGCTTGACTGGCAGCGAATTACGGAGAAATCTTCATGCTCTCGTATACCTTGTATGTCAATGGTTTTCATAGGTTAGTATAATTTGAATTTGGTGGTGGTGGGGTGTTGCGGTGGGTTTTTCAGTGAGTTTTTATTAAAATCGTAAAATGCTCAAATAAATAATATTTTTTTTATTCATTTTTTTATATTTCATTTGCTATACTAAAGCTTTTATCATAGGAGCTTTTAGCTGAACAAATTGAAACATGTTTATAAGTTCGGTCTTTTGAAAATTAGGAAGTCATATTCAAAAGAAGCTTACGGAGTGAGTAACCGAAATTTAAAGCTAACTTCCGTTATAGAAAACATATCTACGCAGTATAAATTGTGTTTTGTCCCCAAAATGCAATATCAAATTATGATTTGATTTTAGTTATTAATTCTTTTTTAAGAGAGCTACATGCTTTCATATTCTAATAACTTTTATCACATCTATAATGAACACTAAATATATTGATTTAGTCAATCAAACTTTTGATTTCCCCAAGAAGAATTTCTTCTTGATAAAGGCCACTTACGCTTTCACGATATAGACCTAAATAAATTGGTTAAAACTTATGGTGCACCTTTAAAATTCACATACTTACCTAAAATTTCCGATAATATAAATAAATCAAAGGTATGGTTTGAGAATGCCATTAAGAAACATAGTTATAATGGGAATTATAACTATTGCTATTGTACAAAAAGTTCACATTTTAAGCATGTTTTAAATGAAGCTTTGAAGAATGATATACATATTGAAACCTCTTCTGCTTTTGATATTGATATTATTGAAACTTTAAAAGAAGAAGGGAAAATAAGTGACAATACGTTTGTTATCAGTAATGGATTTAAGCGTGCTCAATACATCACAAATATTGCGAGGCTAATTAATAACGGTCATCAAAATTGTATTCCAATTATTGACAATTATGAAGAGATTGATTTGCTTTCAAATGAAATACATGATAACTATAATATAGGCATTCGCATAGCTTCAGAAGAAGAACCCAAATTTGAATTTTATACGTCTCGATTAGGCATAGGTTATAAAAATATTGTGCCTTTTTATAACAAGCAAATTAAAGACCATCCAAAAGTACAGCTTAAAATGCTTCATTTCTTTATTAACACAGGTATTAAGGATAATGCATACTATTGGAACGAGCTTTTAAAATGTCTTAAAGTTTATACAAGTTTGAAAAAGATATGTCCAACACTTGATAGTTTAAATATTGGAGGAGGATTTCCTATTAAAAACTCATTAGCCTTTGATTTTGATTATGAATACATCATAGATGAAATCATTAATCAAATTAAATTAACATGTGAAGAAGAAGGTGTAGATGTGCCTAATATTTTCACAGAGTTTGGAAGTTTTACAGTTGGAGAGAGTGGTGGAGCAATCTATGAAGTACTTTATCAAAAACAACAAAACGATAGGGAAAAATGGAATATGATAAACTCCTCATTTATAACTACACTTCCAGATACTTGGGCGATTAATAAACGCTTTATTATGTTACCCATAAATCGTTGGAATGATACTTATGAGCGTGTTTTACTTGGAGGATTAACTTGTGATAGTGATGATTATTATAACAGCGAACAACACATGAACGCTATTTATTTGCCAAAATACCATAAAGATAAACCATTATATATAGGATTTTTCAACATTGGAGCTTATCAAGAATCTATAGGTGGTTATGGAGGATTGCAACATTGTTTAATCCCTGCACCTAAGCATATTTTAATTGATAAAGATGTCCACGGAAATATTTCAACACAGTTATTTAGAGAACAACAAAAAAGTGAAGAATTGCTTGAAATTTTAGGCTATGATAAAAAGCCTGAAAAACATACAATTCAAAAATTAAATAGAAATGCTGAATTACAATTAGCAGATAAATAAAAATGGAAGCTAAAACTTACGCAGGAATACCAGAAGAATTTGCAAAATTAGAACAGGCAAAGATTGTATTAATCCCTGTTCCTTATGATGTAACAAGTACATGGCAAAAAGGAGCAGATAAAGGACCAAAAGCCTTTTTAGAAGCTTCTGAAAATATGGAGCTTTATGATATTGAAACCGATTCGGAAGTTTATAAGAAAGGCATACATCTAACAGAGCCTATTACATTAAATGCAACGCCCGAAGCTATGGTGGATGCTGTACATCAGGAAACTAAAAACTACATAAAAAAGAAAAAATTCGTAACTGTTTTTGGTGGCGAACATTCTATATCTATTGGAACAATTAGAGCATTTAATGAGATGTTTCCAAGCTTAACAGTATTACATATAGATGCACATGCTGATTTACGAAAAAGATATAATGGTAGTTCTTGTAATCATGCCTGTGCGGTTTATGAAGCAAGTCAGAATACCAATTTAATACAAGTAGGTATTCGTTCTATGGACATAAAGGAGAAATCTGTTATGGATTTAGATAGAACTTATTTTGCTCACGATATGGCAATAGAGGATTCTTGGATGGATTCTGCTATTGACCAGATGACAGAAAATGTGTTTATAACATTTGATTTAGATGCTTTTGACCCTTCAATTTTACCAAGCACAGGTACACCAGAACCCGGAGGATTACTTTGGTATGAAACATTAGATTTTTTGAAACAAGTCTTTAAAGAAAAAAATGTAGTTGGATTTGATATCGTTGAATTATGCCCAAATGAAGTTGATAAATCATCAGATTTTTTGGCTGCTAAACTGTATTACAAAATGTTAAGTTATAAGTTTCAAAACGATATAATAGAAAACGAATATGATAACACTTATAGTGCTAAATCAGTAACTAACGCTATATTAAAATTCAAAGAAGAAGATGACTACTAAAGGTGCAATTTCAAACTTTATAGAAACATATTATTTGCATTTCAATGCTGCTACTGTTGTTGATGCAGCAAAATCTTATGAAGAGCAATTAAACAAAGGCTCAAAAATGTTAGTGTCTTTGGCAGGAGCAATGAGTACAGCAGAAATAGGAAAGATTTTTGCTGAAATGATACGACAGGATAAAGTGCAAATTATTTCTTGTACAGGAGCAAATTTAGAGGAGGATATTATGAATTTGGTTGCACATTCTCATTATAAACGTATTCCCAATTACAGAGACTTAACGCCAAAAGAAGAATGGGGTTTATTAGAACAAGGTCTTAACCGTGTTACAGATACTTGTATTCCAGAAGAAGAAGCATTTAGAAGATTACAAATACATATTTATGCCATCTGGAAAGAAGCTAACGACAAAGGAGAACGTTACTTGCCCCATGAGTATATGTATAAGTTACTTTTATCTGGAGCATTGGAAGCTTATTATGAAATTGATTTAAAGGACTCTTGGATGTATGCAGCAGCCGAAAAAATCTACCTATAATTTGCCCAGGGTGGGAAGATAGTACTATGGGGAATATTTTTGCAAGTTATGTATTAAAAGGAGAGATTAAAGCCAGTACTATGAAATCTGGAATTGAGTATATGACCTTTCTTGCAGATTGGTACACAGATAATTCTAAAAATGGTATAGGATTCTTTCAAATAGGAGGTGGAATAGCAGGAGATTTTCCAATATGTGTAGTACCAATGTTATATCAAGATATGGAACGAACAGACACCCCTTTTGGAGTTATTTCTGCCAAATAAGCGATTCTACTACAAGTTATGGTTCGTACTCTGGAGCAGTTCCTAATGAAAAAATAACATGGGGAAAATTAGATATTAATACACCAAAATTTATAATAGAGAGTGATGCTACGATTGTTGCTCCATTAATCTTTGCCTATTTGTTAGGCATGTAATACTAAAAAAATGATACGCAAAATTGTAGATTACCAAAAACTGAATGAAGATATTTTAAATCTATTAGTGGAAAAATTTCCTGATGGTTATGATGATGATGACATTATTTCGTTTAGAAATGCCAAAAATGAAGTTATTGAAGCTGTAGAAGTAAGAACTGATGACACTGTTTATCTTGTTAAAGTAGGTATGAAATTAGTAAAGGCAATGGAAGATTTTGGAGATGAAGAAGATTTGAACAATGATGATACAAATGTAGATATTGATGCTTCAGACGAAGAAAATTTAGATTAAACATGTTAAACAAAATTGATAAATCTAGACTCATTGCAGTTAAAAAGGACAAGATTCTTGTTCTTGAAAAAGTAGGTGTTAAGAAAAAATATGCACTTGCCGGTGGAGTAAAGAAGAAAAAAGAAACAGATTGTCAATCATTGGTAAGAGAAGCTTTTGAAGAAATAGGATTAAAGTTAAAAAAGAAAGATTTGACTTATTTTCTATCAAGAAAGAGCACCAACAAGGAACGACAAGAAATATATAAGCATTACTTTATTATAATAAAACCTATTAAAAATATTGAAGTATTAGAGCTTCATAAGTTTAAAAAAGTATTATGGGTTTCTTGGTATGATGCACTTGAATATCTAGATAAAGATGATAGAAGTGCAGTAAATCTATATTTTGACCAGTTTAGGAAACAAGTAAATTAAAACAAAAATTATGAAAGCACAATTTCACTTAGCATTGCCTTGTGAGAGCATAGAGGCTACAAAAGCTTTTTATTTAGATACTTTAGGAGCCACACAAGGCAGACAAACTGATAAATGGATTGATATAAATTTATATAACAATCAACTTACTTTTACTGAATCAGGAGTTTTTAACTTTAAATTTAAAAACTACAAACTTGATGATAATATTCTACCTTCTTTTCACTTCGGTGTTATTATTGGTATAGAAATCTGGGGTACATTATATAAAAAGCTATTACAGTCTAACCAAGAAGTAACGACTGAGGCTACTTTTATGGAAAATAAAGTTGGAGAACATCTTTCCTTCTTCATCACAGACCCAAATGGATACATGATTGAATTTAAAAGTTTCAAGTATAAAAGTGAGGTTTTTGCCTCGTAAAGCATGAAAACAACTGCCATTGCTATTCAGATAGCAGAGCATATTGATATTAAATCGTTAAAAACGATTTTTAATCAACGGCCATTATTTTTAGATAATGACGAAATATATTTTTGTTTAGACAAAGACAAATATTTATATGCATTTAAATATGGAATTATTTGTGTTTTTAATTTCACTCCAACTGAAATTAACGCTCTAAAAAAGAAAATTAATTCAACCCTAAAAGGAAATGTCTTCATTAATTCAATAATCTCTGAAACACTTGGAATAGTTACAGGAGGAGAATATTTTAGTTCGGATTTTGATAACATAACCTTACCAGAAAGTGATGCAGAAAAACTTCGTTTAGTGATGCTTAATCTATCACATTCTGTTGCACTAGATTATTATGCTAGTATTGCAGAACAGTTATTAGAAGATACGAGAAGGCATACAAATTTTCTAGAGCATCATGGTAGGTTAAATATTGGTGGAAAAAAATTAAAAAGATACATCGGCAAGGTATTAAATGTGAAAAATAAGATTTCTGAAAACCTATATATTTTTGATTCCCATGATGCCGCTTGGGATGATGAAAACCTAAATAAGCTTAATTCTGAATTAAAGAAAAAATTCGATTTAAAAGACAGGTATCAAATTATCTATCAACAGGTAAATATTGTAAAAGAAAATCTGGACCTCTTTAAAGACATTATGTTTCATAAAGAGAGTAGTAAGTTAGAATGGATTATTATCATTTTAATAGTTATCGAGGTAGTAGATTTAGTCATTTTAAAAATTATAAAATAAAGAGACATTGAACGATTTAAAAATAATTGGAAGCGAAGAGTGGTGTTCATTTGAAACCTTTGGTATTCCTGCAATAAAAGCACGTGTAGATTCTGGTGCTAAAACATCATCTATACAAGCAAATAAGATTAAAGTTTTTTATAAAGATACAGAAGAATGGGTGCGTTTTCATGTTAATCCTATTCAAGATAATAGAAGTATAAATATAATTTGTGAGGCAAAAATACATGCCAAACGCTCTGTAAAGAGTTCTATGGGGATATCTGAAGAACGAATTGTTATAAAAGCTCCAATAACCTTGGGAGACAATATTTTTGATATTGAATTAACTCTTGCAAATAGAGATTCTATGGAGTTTAGAATGCTACTAGGTAGAGAAGCATTAAACAATCGTTATTTAGTAAACTCATCGGAAAATTATCTTTTAACTAAATTTTCACAAGAAGATTTAGATGAAAAATATATAGCTTTTCGTAAAGAAAAAACGGGTTTAAAAATTGCTTTATTAGCAAGCAATCCCGAATTATTTAGCAATAAACGTCTTATTGAAGCTGGAAAAGCAAGAGGACACGAAATGATTTTTCTTAATGTGCAACAAGCTTATATGAAATTTGATGCTAAAGAGCCTCAAATACGCTATCGTGGAGGGAACGTTATAGATGAGTTTGATGCTATTATCCCAAGAATAAAACCATCTGTAACTTTTTATGCCTGTGCATTATTAAGACAGTTTGATGCTATGAATACCTATTGTTTAAACTCAGCAGATGCTATAACACAATCAAGAGATAAGTTATTGGCAACCCAGTTATTTGCTAAAAATGATATACATATACCTATTACTGGATTTGCAAATTCTCCATTAGACACAAAAGACTTAATAAAGATGGTTAACGGTGCCCCACTAATTATCAAATTATTAGAAAGTACGCAAGGGAAAGGGGTTGTATTAGCTGAGACTACTAAAGCAGCGGAAAGCGTTATTAATGCTTTTAAAAGTGTAAAAACTAATATTTTGGTTCAAGAATATATTAAAGAAGCAAATGGACAAGATATACGTTGTTTTGTAGTAAATGGAAAAGTGGTAGCCTCAATGCAACGACAAGCTGCTAAAGGAGAGTTTAGAGCTAATATCCATCAAGGCGGTTCTGCATCAAAAATAAAGATTACTACTGAAGAACGTAAACTAGCTATTAAAGCTGCTAAAATTTTAGATTTACCAGTCGCAGGAGTAGATATTATTAGGTCTAATAAAGGCCCTTTATTATTGGAAGTCAATTCTTCTCCGGGGCTTGAAGGTATTGAAAACTCTACAGGGCTAGATATTGCTAATATTATGATTGAAGCTATAGAAAAGAAGCTTAAGTTTAAGCATGATTAATTAGTTATATTTAAAGAAAGAAATTAACATTTTTAAATATAAGTTTTCGCAAATTTCTAATCATAAAGTATTTCAAATAATAAATTAATAGAGGTAAGTTTTAGTTGTAACTTTTTATATTAGAATCCATACATTTGTAACATTACACAGATAAATGCAGCATAGCTTAAATGTTGTAAAATGTATGCAAATACTGTAAATAAAGGCAATGGGGATGTAGCTCAGTTGGCTAGAGCGCTTGACTGGCAGTCAAGAGGTCGTCGGTTCGAATCCGATCTTCTCCACAAAAAAAGTAATATACTTTAATGTCTCTTATTTTGTTCGCGTACTCTTAATGAACTGAAAATAATCATTGTTTTTTCCAGCAATAATATAATTTTCATTATCTACTTTGATAGTTTCTAAATCTTTTACATCACCTTGAACAAAAAAACCACTCTCAGAAGGTTTCAAAGGGTTGAAAGAACCATCTCCGCTTCCTTTTAAAAATAAACCGAAACCACCATCATTTCAGTGGTGTTTCAACTTCGGAAGAGTATAAATTCCCAGCTATTACTGCATCCAATAACCCATCTTTATCATAATCATCAACAAGTATTTTATTGATACTAGATATTTGAGCTTCAGCGGGCAATTCATGAATACTAAATTTTCCGTTTTTGTTTTCTAAATAGATGCTTGCAAACGATTTTACTTGATAATGTGTTGCAGATTCTAAGGCGTCTTCTTCATAAACATCAACCAGCGTTGCATTAGAAAATGTTTCATAATTTTTGAATTTTTCTTTGATATTCGGGTTTTGCTGTGAGGAACATTCACGGCCGCGCACAGGATATTGCTTGCCTTCATTGTAGTAACTGAGTACAATGTCACTTTTATTATCGTTGTCAAAATCATTCACATAAATATCAAACGTTTCGTCTTCTGTGGCTTTGTATTTATAATTTAAGCCATTATTTCCAACGATGTAATCTATATCGCCATCGCCATCAAAATCGCCTTCATTGATGCTCCACCACCAACCTGTAGTGTCTTTGTTAAGCCCAAGGTCTTCTGAAACTTCTTTAAAAATGCCGTTTGTGTTCTTAAAAACTCGAATAGGCATCCATTCCCCTACAATGATGATATCTTCTGAATCATCATTATTGAAATCAGTTACAATGGCAGAGGTTGACATTCCTAAATTTTTAAACCCTTCTGCGGAAGTATTTGTCATATCTTCAAATTTTACAACACTATTTTCAGATTTGTTTTCTAGAAGATATGTATTGGTAGCAGCAGGATAGTTTCCTGGAATTTGCCTACCCAAAACTAGTAAATCTTGTTTTCCATCCTTATTGAAATCTAAGTTGTAAACTTTAGAACCGCTTGTAATCATTTTTGGTAAGGCATCTGATTTTTCGAAATTACCTTTTCCATCATTTAGATACAATCGGTCTTGCAGCATTTTAGATTTTGATGAAAATTCATAGCCACCACTTACCACATACAAATCATTATCGCCATCATTGTCAGCATCAAAAATTAAAGCACCAACATCTTCACTCAATTTATCAGCTTCTAAAATGGGATTTTCTTGTTTTTTAAATCCATTCTTATTTTGATAAAACAGACTTCCAGTTCTGTTGAAAGCTCCACCAACAAAATAATCATCTAAACCATCATTGTTTAAATCGCCTACGGCCAATGCTGGACCAAAAGTTGACATTTTATGTGGTAATAATACTTGATATTTAAAATCATCAAACTTATTTTCATCATGCTTATACTCTGGAAAAACATCTACAATATTTGAATTAAAAATAGGGGTTTCAATATTTATTTGTTCATTTTCCAGACTTGCGTTAGAATGACTAAGCGTTATAATTTGATTAACTGAAACATCTTTCTTCACTTCAATAGTACCATTAGCCCAAACCACTTTTAGTTCATCAATTTTATCAGATTCGCCTAATCCGAAATGTAATTCTGGAGCTACAGAAGATTGAAAACCACGTGTTAAAGTCAACTCTTGCATTTGAGTTTCTCCATCTGTAGATACATAAACACGATTACCTAAACCAAATTTATTTTCAGAAACACCTTCAAAATTAATAGTGATATAGTTGTTAGTTTCAGCACTATGGTTTTCAAAAACAGAAGCTTTGTCATCAATATTATTAGTGATAATTTCCAAATCACCATCATTATCTAAATCGGCGTAAGCCACACCATTGGAAAAGCCTTTAAATTCGACTCCCCAGTCTTTATTAACTTGTTTAAAGTTTAAATTCCCTTTATTTTTATAGATGAAATTATCAATACGCTCTGAAGGTATTTTCATGCTCATCTCTAATGTTTTATCACTATCAATAGTAAAGGCATCATCAATTTGATTGAAGAAATCACGGTTGTTTACCTCACGACGTGTTCCGTTAGAAACAAACAAATCCTTTAGGCCATCATTATCAAAATCTGCAAAAAGTGGACCCCAACTCCAATCGGTAGACGATACACCTGTGATTCTAGATACATTTGAAAAAAATGGATTCCCATCTTCAAACACACCTGTATTCATTTGCATACAATTCTGCATATATTGATAATGAAAACCGGCATTTACAACGCCCCAAAACAGGTCGGGATTCATGCCTGCCATATTCGCTTTTTTACGTTTGTTGGTTTTGGCATCCATATCTACTTGGAATACATCTAAATTTCCATCATTATTGAAATCTGAAATATCTACGCCCATACCATAAAAAGAGGTGTGTGAAGTTGCTTCTTTTACCACTTCTCTAAATGTGCCATCTTGATTGTTCATGTATAAATAATCAGGAGACGCAAAGTCGTTTGAAATGTAAATATCTGGCCAAGAATCGTTATTTAAATCGCCAACCGTTGCACTTAATGTTAATCCGAAACTTTTAACGCCAGCTTCATTAGTAACATTAGTAAACTTACCATTATCGTTTCTGTATAAATGGTCGGTTTCAACGTCGTTTACCGTTTTCATTTTTTGCTCGTAAACATAAACTGATGCGTTGAATTTTGTAATAGGATAGTTAGCAACATAAACATCTAAGTCACCATCTTTATCATAATCAAAAAAAGTCGCTTGTACACTTTGTCCAGCATCTGCTAATCCATATTCTTCAGCTTTTTCAGTAAATGTTCCATCTTGATTATTAATATAAAGTTCGTTTGATTTTTGTAAAAACTTACCAGCAACAGAGCAATAAATATCTAAAAAACCATCAGCATTTATATCTGCCATAGTAACACCTGTGTACCATCTGTTATCTCCAGAAACCCCTGATTTTTTAGAAATATCTTCAAATTTAAGATTGCCTTTATTTAGATATAATGTATTTGAAACTTGGTTTCCTGTGAAAAATATATCCTTTAAACCATCATTATTAATATCTCCTACAGCAACACCGCCACCCATGTACAAATAGGAGTAGGTGAAGTAGTTTAAACTATCGTTTTCAGTAAGTGTATTTGTGAAATCAATACCAGAACTTGAGGCTTTAAGTGTTTTAAATACGGTTTTTGAAGTTGTATTGTTTTCCTCCTTTTCACAATTGAATAAGAGCATTAATATAAATAAACAAGTTACTAATTTCAATGCTCTGTTTTTCATGCTAATAATCAATATTTTATTCAAATTTTTTATTGCAAATACTAAAATATTAAATATGTGCTTAATACTAAAAGTGTAATGGCTATACCAACTACTTTTGCATATTTCCAAGGTGTAATATCAATTTCCTTTGTAATTTTTGGCGTGTATTCATTTTTATTTGGAAAAAGTTTACCCATAAGCAACATGAAACCAACATTAATTACAAATAGAATGCCCATAACATGTAAAAAGTGTGGATATGCTTTTGCTTTAATGATACCAAGTTGTTTTGCATTAGTAATACCATTTGCGGCAGCTTCAGCCAGAGCGGCATCTACAAAATATGGACTTAATAAGAACTGACTAATTAAATACATTAACACACCAACGGTTAATACAATTTTTGCTCCGATAGCAGGAACATTTTTAGTAGCCATACCTAAAGCAACAACTGCTAAAATAGGCACACTTAAACTTCCTAAAGATTCTTGAATGTATGAAAATAAACCATCGGGAGCATTTGCTATAAATGGAGCAATTGTCATTGAAATAAGCGCTAAAAGCATTCCAAATACTTTTCCTGCTTTCACCATTTTTTGTTCAGAAGCATCTTTATCAAAGTATTGTCGGTATAAATCTATGCCAAACAATGTTGAACTACTATTTAATAAACTATTGAAAGAACTTAAAATCGCACCGAATAAAACTGCAGCAAAGAATCCTAAAAAAGCACCTGGTAACACTTTTTTAACCAGAGCAGGGTAAGCAGAATCTGGGTTTGCATAAATCATTTCCGAAAATATGCCATGCAATAACACCTGGTAAAACTACTATTACAGGAATTAGAAATTTCACAAAACCTGCTAGTATCATTCCTTTTTGCCCATCGGCTAAACTTTTAGCACCAAAAACTCGCTGTAGAATAGATTGATTGGTACCCCAATAATACATTTGGGCAATCATCATTCCTGTAAAAATTGTTCCAAAAGGAATAAAAGAATCTATTTCTCCTTTAGCATTGAATTTATCTGGATTTTCGGTCCATAATTCACTTAATCCATCAGAAATACTTCCATCTCCAATCAACATCAAGCCAAACACGGGAATTAATAGACCTCCAATTAAAAGACCAATAGCATTTACTAAATCTGAAACTGCAACGGCCTTCAGTCCACCAAATATGGCATAAATAGAACCAATAATTCCGATAGACCATACGCAAACCCAAATAACATTTGATTTTGATATGCCCAATGTTTCAGGTAAATCAAACATCGTACTAAACGCTAAAGAACCCGAGTATAGAATAGTTGGTAATAATACTACACCAAATGCTACTAAAAACAAAATGGATAATATAGATTTTGTTTGCGCATCAAAGCGTTCTTGAACAAATTCAGGAATGGTTGTAATGCCCGATCGCATGTATTTTGGTAGTAAATAAATAGCAGTAACTATCATGGAAATAGCTGCCAGGGTTTCCCAAGCCATCACTAAAACACCTTGTGCGAACGATTGCCCATTAAGTCCAACAATTTGTTCAGCAGAAAGGTTGGTTAAAAGTAAAGAGCCTGCGATGGTTATGGCACCTAAACTTCTACCGCCAAGGTAATAGCCATCTGCCGAACTTTCATCTGTTTTTCTTGTGGCATACCACGCTATAAAGGCTACTAATAAAGTAAAACCTAGAAATGAAACGATTGATAGCGTATCCATAGGGTTGATTATTTTTTAGTTAAGTTGAGCTAATCCGCAGGCAGGAATAATGATTTCAATTACGCCTTTGTTAAGAAGTAACTCGGTATCATTTACTATTTCGCCTTTACAATTAAAGATACTGCAATTATAGTTTCCTAAATCAGTTTTAATTTTAAGAATAACACTTTCAGTTAATTTTGCATTTAAGACATCAAGATATTCAAATGCTTTATCAATTAGAGCAACATGATCGTCATGAACTCCAATAAGTAGCTTTTCTGTGTTACTTACGTTTTGAATAGGATAGTTAGCTAAAGGCCTATATGGTGTAAATTGTCCTTTTGTGATGAGTGCTTTATTTGTGTTCCAATATTCAGTATAAAACTTAACCATTTGAAGATGATCTTGCGGAATATCATCTAAAACTACTGAAATTTGTGGGACACCAAATAAGGTGTTTACCATTTGTAAAGCAGCAACCTCTAACTTTTCATCATTATGCCATGTAATCATATCTGAATGCACCGCTGTATTACCTGCTAACATTCTAATATCTGCAATTCTAATACGATTCATAGTTGCATCTCCAGGGCAATCAAAAGCTCTAAACATGTTGCCATATTTGCGCATTGCAGGACCCACATATTTTTGTCTGAACTCAATGAAAACATCTGGATTAATAGCTTTTAATGTTGTGATAACATCTGTTAGTAATCTATCAACAGCTGCGTTTATGGAAGTGAAATCCATTGCATTATTTACTTTAGGTGTATCTATATACAGTCTAAAATCATCAATAAAATCAAGTTTGAAACCATCTAAATTCCAATCCAATATTGCGTTTTTATAAATATTGATAAGGTACTCTCTAACTTCTGGATAACGCGGATCAAAGACAGGAGCCCATCGATGATTTTCAGTTAGGAATTTGCCTTTAAAACGTTTGTATGCTTTCGATTTTTTTCCGCAGAAAGGCACCGAATACCAAAAGCCGATTTTCATACCTGTAGCATGGATATCTTCTACAAATTGTTTGGTTTTGTTTAAGCGCTCTGGCTCCCAATCACCTGTAAAATCATAACCTCTGTTGCCATCATTGGTTTGCCAACCATCGTCAACAATAATAGCTTTATAACCTAAACTGTATGCTGTTTTACATTCATCAATTAAAACATCCTCATCTAAAGTTTGATGGAAATTGTACCAAGTTGAATAGAGTGGTGTTAAAGCAATATCAGGAACATGTGTTGGTTTTAGGTTATCAAAAGACTCCCACCATTTTGAAACACCTTTTAATGCTTCAGAAAAGTGTTTTTCTTCTTCATCAATTCTAATTTGAATCTCGTAGTTGTCAATTTCAGATTGTTGTTCTAAAAACAAGGTTACATGGCAGTAGAAACAATCATCCTCTTCTCTAATTTCAGCATTTAGTTCTAATTTGTTTATAGCGTTAGAACAGGCAAAAGTATGACGATTACTATCATCATGACCAAATAAACTTATAACTGGAGCATCAATGGAAATTCTAGATTCCATATGATCTAATTCCCAATCAGCTTGAATTCTCTTTGCAAAATCAGTAGTTGGTTTCCAAACGCCTTTCACATTGTGTGCTGGAATTTTCCATTTTATTGTTAATGGTTCAGGTTTTTTTGGCGCGTCAGAAGTGATTTGAATGTTAAATAAAGATACATTCAAATGTTCAGAAATAGTAGTTATTTCAGTTTTGAAATTATTACAACCACTTTTTATAGTGATATCTTTTTTAGATATAGTATCGACAATGTTTGTCATTTTACTAAATGTAATTGGGAATTAATATAATATTTTTTGAAATGCTTTTGTCATTGATTTGAGTAAAAGCCAAGTCAAACTATAAACTCAGCTTTTATTCAATCAAACTAAACTAAATCAAATATTTTAATTGTAACCGGGGTTTTGACCAAGGTTTGGATTAGCATCTCTTTCAGAATTAGGTATCCAAATTAATTCATGTTTCCCGTTTTGGAAAGTACCACCACTTAATGATTTTGGATGAGTTCCATGTAAAGATGTTGCTCCCATATAATCATCCGCTAATCCCCATCTTACTAAGTCAAAGAAACGGTGTCCTTCACCAGCTAATTCCATAGCGCGTTCTTCAATAATAGCTTGGCGCATATCTGTTTGATTAATACTAGGGTTAGTGTCAGCAATTAAAGTTAAGCCAGCTCTATCTCTTACCATGTCTATAAAAGGTATAGCTTCAGAAGTTCTAGAGTCTTCATTTAAGGCTTCAGCTAACATTAATAACACATCAGCATAACGAATAACCCTCCAATTGTTACCTACATTAGTTCCTAAGAAATCTACTTGATCTCTAGTTCCTAACTCCATACCAGAATATTTTTTAGAAAATATTGGCTCTACACCAGCATCAGTTGCAATTTGGATATCATTATTTCCATCAGAATTATTTGTTGAAAAATCAGTTAGGAAAGCTACTCCACCATAACCTGTTGCTCCTGGATAGTCATAAACTAAAGTTTCGTTTCTTCTAACTACATCGCTATTTGCATTATATAAATCTTTTAGCCAAGGATTAACAACATGACTTCTATCTGGAGATTTTGCAGGTGGTGCATAATCAATATGAAAATTACCCATGCTTCCAGTTCCAGGAATATCAGAACCCCAAACAAATGTATCTTGACCTAAGAATTGTAATTCGAAAACAGACTCACTATTATTCTCGTTAGTTGTTGAGAAATTGTCGCCAAATTGAGCAGCTGGTAGTAAACTATATTTGCCTATTAAACTATTTAA
Source organism: Jejuia sp. G7-7 (assembly GCF_055808955.1). NCBI lineage: Bacteria > Pseudomonadati > Bacteroidota > Flavobacteriia > Flavobacteriales > Flavobacteriaceae > Jejuia > Jejuia sp. G7-7. The sequence continues at coordinate 686,267 of NZ_JBVVSZ010000002.1, read as the reverse complement.
AGCCGTAGCAGCGGGACCATACTGTTTCATATATAAGTAACTTTTACCTTTAAGTGCAGTTGCAGCACCAGATGTAGGTCTTCCAACATCATCTCCACTCCATGCATCAGGTAACATACTTTCAGCCATTTCTAAATCAGCAATAATTTGAGACCAAACCGCATCAGATGTTGCTTGTTCTACTAATAGATTATCCAAATCTGGTAAATCTGTAATTAATGGTACATTACCGTAAAGATTGGCCAAGTACCAATAATCAAATGCTCTTAAAAAATAAGCTTGTCCAACTAAATTTTCTCTAGTTGTAGTATCAGCAATACCTTCTTCAGTAACATTGATAATGATGTTGTTACATCTAGCGATAGATTTGTAAAGTTCTTGCCAAGGCTCAGTTGCCCAACGATCTCCAGGGTTTCCTTGAAATGTTGACATGGCTGTATTTGATCCAAATGGAAATACATTAAACTCATCTGAACGTAACATGGCGCCAGTATGTACAATTCTACCCCAGAAAAAAGTTCCAGTTATTGGGTGGAAAGCACCGTTTATAGCAGATTCTACTTGCTCTACAGAAGTACCAAAGTTTGCTGTTGAAGTAGCGTTGTTGTTATTTTGATCTAAAATATCATCAGAACAGGCAACACCAATTGTCATTAATAACGTAACCGCTATTATGCCTAAAGAGGACTTTATTTTCATTAAATTTTTCATATTCTTATTTTTAAAACTTAGCTTGTAAACCTAACATGAATGTTCTAGCATTTGGATATGCTCTTTGGTCTAAACCTCTACCCAATAAAGGATTTACGTTTGATCTTACACCTGGTACCCCAGAGTTGATATTAGCTCTACCACTATTTGTTGATGCCACATCAGGATCATAACCAGAGTAATCAGTAATTACAAAGACATTTTGTACATTTAATGATACTCTTACACTTTTAATCCAATCTACACCTAATGCATTTTCGCCAAAATTGTAACCAACTTCCATGTTTTTAAGCCTAAAGTAAGACCCGTTTTCTACGAAGAAAGATGAAGGTGCTTTATTTCCTGCAGGATCATCAACAGAAGCTCTTGGGATACTAGTATTTGTATTACTAGGTGTCCAAGAATTTAAAACATCCGTTAATTTACCACCATCTTGCCATAAGATGTTATAATATCTACTTAAGTTATAAATTTCGTTACCAGAAACCCCGTTGAAGTTTAAAGCAATATCGAATTTTTTATATTTCCCATTGAAATTAAGGCCATATGTAAAATCTGGTGTTGGATTACCGATAATAGTTTGGTCATCCGAAGTAATACCTGCAACACCATCAGTATCTACTCTAATAAAATCTCCTGTTGCGGGGTCAACTTTATCTTCAACAATGTATCCGTAAAATGCGCCAACAGGACCGTTTGCTTCAGTTCTATTAACTACACGCAAATCTTCATCAATTCCAGGGCCTAAAATGGTTGCAGGAATATCTTTTGCTTCATTTTTAAGATTGAAAGAGAAGTTTGTACCAACACTATAGGTGAAGTCGCCTTCAGATTTTCTATAAGTTAAATCAAATTCAAATCCATTATTTACCAATGTTCCCGCATTTCTTGTTACAGGTAAACTAACCCCTGCTGTTGAGGGAATACTAATTGGAACAAGCGCGTCTTCAACATCTTTTGAATAATAATCTGCTGAAAATGTAAGTGCACTATTTAGTAAAGACATATCAACACCAATATCGAATGTTTTTGTAGTTTCCCAAACTAGATTCTCATCAGCTAAAGTTGTTTGTGCTAAACCATTTGCAGTTCCGCCACCAAAACTTGTATTAGATTGATTTGCCAAAAATACTGCTTGAGTTGGGTAAAATACATCAGGATAAGATCCTAATTCTCCATAAGATACTCTTAGCTTGAAGAAATTTATTGTTTCAGATTTCCAAAAATCTTCATTTGAAATATTCCAACCTGCAGAAACTGCTGGGAAGTAACCTACTTGATTTGCTTTAGCAAATCTTGAAGAAGCATCACGTCTCATTGTTCCAGAGAATAAATATTTATCGTTATAGTTGTAGTTTAATCTTCCAAAATAAGAAATTAAACCAGCTTCATTATTTTGACCTAATAAAATGTTTTGATCGTTTGAAGGTAAAGCACCAACAACTCTAATACTGTTTGCAGGTGTTCCTTGACCGTATATACCGCTACTATTTTGATTTTCAATAAAGCGCGTGTAACCAACTACTGCTGATACTTTATGAACATCATTAAACGTTTTGTTATAAGATAGTGTTGGCTCAAATAATAGGTTAACGTCTTCTTGATTAAACTCAGTAAGGTCGTTTAAATCATTCACATTTCTTACAGCATCAACGGTACTCATAAAGTATGTTGGCGTAAATTGAAAACGTTTTTGAGTTGTATAATCAACACCTAAATTAATACCAGCTGATAATTCTTCAGTAATCTCATAGTCTAATTTTAAACTTGCAAAAAGTGTACGAGTTGTTTCTAAATTATCTTCTAAAGTTGCTAATGCAAATTGGTTTACACCTCCAGGGCCTTGAACACCTGTTGAAGGTGCTTCAAAACCACCATCGTTAGCAGCGTTTCTTAATGCAACCGTTGGTGCAGTTGTTCCATCAAAACCGTACCAGTTGTTATCTTGTAGTTTTCCTTCAGCTAAACCTAAGGATTGTGATAATTTAAACTTACCAAACTCGTGAGTACTGTTAAATCTTGCATTTAACCTTTTAAAACCAGAACCTATTAAGATACCATCTTGATTAAAGTAGTTTATTGAAGAAAAGAAAGATGATTTTTCGCCACCACCAGATATTGATAATCCATAATCTTCAATTATTCCACTTTGTAAATTTTCATCTTGCCAATCAGTATTTACACCATTAGAAGTAACAGTTGTTGAGCTTCCGTCATTTGCAAAACGTTGATTTAAATAATCGGTGTATTGTTGTCCGTTTATAAAATCTAATTTTTTACTTGGCGTATCAAAACCTATTCTAGAATTGAACGTAACTTCTAAATCTCTATTTTTTCTACCATGATTTGTTTTAATTAAAACTACACCATTGGCAGCTCTAGAACCATAAATTGCAGCAGCAGCAGCATCTTTAAGTACTGAGATGTTTTCAATATCTAGTGGATTAACATAACTCATATCATCAACAAACAAACCATCAACAATATATAATGGATCGGCGTTACTTAAAGAGTTTACACCTCTAATAAAAACGTTTCCTTTAGCACCAGGCTTACCACCAGGGTTTTCAACTTGAATACCAGTTAATCTACCTTGTAACGCAGAAGTTGGGTTACCAGCTACCGTAGTTGCAATAGCATCACCTTTAATTGTACCAACAGAACCTGTAAGTTCTCTTTTATTTGAAGTACCATAACCAACAATTACTACTTCATCTAGAGCAGCTGCATCTTCTAATAATGTTACATTAATTGTGGTTTGGTTTCCAACTGTGATTTCTTGTGTTTTATAACCCACATAGCTAAAAACAATAACGTCTGTAGCACTTAAATCGTTTAAGGTATAATTACCATCAAAATCTGTAGTTGCTCCCTTTGCTGTGTTTTTTACAATAATGTTAACTCCCGGGAGAGGGAATTGACTATCAGAAACTGTTCCTGAAACAGTTTGGGTTTGGGCATTAGCACTAATTCCTGATAAGGAAAGGACTAAGCAAAATAATAGTCGTAGTACGTTTTTTTTCATAAGTTAATAATTAATTGTTAGTTTCAGTTGTGATACAGTATGCTACTTTTAAAATAAAGTATGCTACTCTATGCTACTTTGCAAATATATAAAAAAAATTGACATATTTTAAGAATATGAAAAAAATACTGTGATTTAATAGTGAAATACTGTGAAATTAGGCATTCTTATACTATAATGATTTTCTTTGGATAAGTTCAGAAGGTATTATTTTCTGGGTGTGATCCTTTAATTTTACATAGCTTGCAGCTTCTTTTGCCATCTTTTTAAAATCGATAGAAATAGTAGTAATACCTCCAAAAATAATTTCTTTAATAGCATTATCGTTATGGGCTAATAACCCTATGTCTTTTCCAACAATGTAATTTTTAGGCTTACTGTCTTTAAGAACTTCCCATAAATCACTATCATTAATAAAAAAGTATAAGGTGTTTTTTTTGAGATTTCCTTTTTTATATTGCGACTCTACTTTTGCATTGATATTAAATTCATCAACAAATTGATTAAAGGCATTTAGTATCCCGATAGGGTAGTCAGAATCGTTCCTAAAGAATAAAATAAAATGGTTATATTTTTTTATTTCGGGTAATATTTTTTTAATTGATTAAAGGTTGAGTTTTCAAACTCTTGAGATATATATGAGTAATCTGGAGGAAGTTGAATATATCTATCAATAACTAACAATTTCTCTGACGGGATTTTTTTAACAAATCGCTAACTTCAGGAATTTGTATTGGAGCAATAACATACATACCATATCTTCCGGAAATTCTGGTGAGAATATCTTTAAAAACATCTGTATTATTATGATGAAAGAACACGTTGATAATATATTTTTTACCCAACTCTTCTCTAAAGGTATTGTAAAAGTCTTCTTGGAACGTATGAAATGCATAGAGTACTAGTGCTACTCTTAATTTCGTACCTGTATTGATATCAGCAATATAGTAACCCTTGAAGTTTTTAGACTCTACAATGCCTCTACCTTTCAATTCCTCATAGGCTTTAACAATTGTTTTTCTTGCAAAACCAACCTCTGCTACCATTTTATTAATAGAAGGTAAACGATCTCCTTTTACTAGATCTTTGGATTCTATGGCACTAGTTATTCCACTAATTAACTTTTCATGTTTGTTTAAATGAGTAGCATTTTTTAATTTATTTATGTTTTCAAAAACAATGTCCATAGGTTAAGGGAAATACTTTTTTAGTGTTTCAAAAATATACTTATTTTTTCAATAACTTTTTCCAATTGTTTAGGAATAGTTTCTTTTTTCCATGGGTGTGAAGCTCCAAAGACATGATCTGCACCTTCAATAATTTTTAATTTACTATTTGAATTCCATTTATGAAGTGCATAAGCTTCATCTATTAAAACACTTGTATCATTATCGCCATGAATAATGAGATATGGTATTTTTAAATTTGAAACGGCTCGTTTTATGGTCAATCGTTCTTCATTTTTAATAAAATTTTCATAAAACTGATAAAAGTGGGGCATTTGTTGTTTGGTTCTGCCATTCATAACGTATTTAACACCATCTTTTTTCCATTGTTCCAAATCTCCTGTTGTTGATGTTCTTTTTCCAAAACTGGAGACACCTGCAAGGCTTATTACTTTTTTAATACGATTATCTTCTTCTGCTTTTATGGTTACAATGCCACTTGCTCTACTATGGCCTATTAAACTAATAGTGTTTATATCAGCTTCATTTTTAAGTTTACTATTTGAACAAACCCAATTTATTACAGTTTCTAAATCGTCTAATTCTTTAGTGTAATTGTTATTTCCGAAAGCTTCTAAATCTGGAAAATCTATAGGCTGTTCAACTGTTCCACCATTATGCGAAAAATTGAATTTTATAAAAAAGAATCCAGTTTTTGCGAATGCTCTTGCCATTAAATCCCAAGCACCCCAATCTTTAAAGCCTTTATAGCCATGACAAAATATAATGACTGGTTTTGTTTCTGAATTTTCAATAAAAAAAGTATCAACTAAAATAGGCTTTTCATGTTTCCCAGGAACGATATTGTTTTTTGAAATTTTCATAATTAAACTTCTTTTTCTGTAAAATCTATTTTTGGATTGCAAATTTCTAAAATGAGTTTTTTTAGTTCATTTTCAAAGGCCAATAATGTATCATCAATTATTAGAGTATCCTTTGTCCTACTACGAACACTTTCTTTTTTCGCAAATCTTAAAAAGCCAGAATTTAAATTTTTAAATGAAATAATACCAGCTTCAATAGGAAGCTTAATTTTATTCGATTTTTGCATCATATATGCGTAGGTTAATACCTGGAAACTCTTGCTATACTTTTTATAATCTGTAGTGATATCATCCCAATCTACTATTTCAACTTGGTTTTGTTGTACGCTACCTGTTTTGTAATCTATAATTCTTGTTACACCATTGAATTCATCAACTCTATCTACTTTCCCTCTAATTTTCACAGGAAAATCAAGCTCTGGAATAGTAATTTCAATGTTGTTATCAGCTTCAATATTGATTATTTTTATTTGGTTTCCAGCTCTTAATGATTCTATTTCAAAATTTAAGAAATTTAAAACATAGCGTTTCGCAATTTCAAAAACAATGAGATTTTTTCCTTTTGAAATATCTCCTTCTTTATATTCATTTTTAAAATGATATGTTATGCGCTCTTCAATTTTTGATTTTAAACTTTTGATAGTATCAACTGCCAAAAATGTATTGATTAAAGGATGATAAAAATCCTCAAGAGTATTATGCACAACAGTTCCTAGAGTGTTTGCCCTAACAGTTTCTTCAACATCATTATATTCTTTTATTTTCAGAATCTTTTGATAATAGAAGTCTATTGGGTTTCTCATGTAGTTAGTCAACGATGAAGGTGAGAATCCTTCTTTTGCAACTTTATAAATATCTTTTAATAAAGAACCTGTTTTGTTGATACTTATCAAAGAGGCTTCATTTATAGGGACTTTTGGTACTATTATTTTATGGTTGATGTCATGAATGCTCTCTAACTCTAATTGTCTAAGAAATCTGCTTTTTTCACCTCCAGTTAATACATCAGCTTCTGTGTTGTATAATATATAAACGTTTTTAGCACGTTGTAATAATCTGTAAAAGTGATAGGTGTAAACGGCGTCTTTCTCCTTATAAGTAGGAAGGTTGTTTTCTATTTTAACATCAAAAGGGATAAAAGAATTATTGCTTTTTCCTGCAGGAAGAATACCTTCGTTTACGGACGATATAATTACAGTTTCAAAATCCAAAACTCTAGATTCTAACATGCCCATAATTTGTAATCCTTGAAGAGGTTCGCCTTGAAAATCTAATGTTTCAGAGCTTAGTAGTTCATTGTAAACACTATGTAGAGACGATATATTCTTAATATGATTGTATTTTGAATTTAATTTTAAAATCTCATTAAATAAGGTATTAAAACGAAACAAATATTCTAATGAAAGTTTATTTGATGATTTATCTTCGTCTAAATACGTTTTAATTTGATGTATTAATTTGAAGCACCTTGACAAAGCATCATCTATTGATTTTTCCCAATTAGAAAAGAGTAAATCAATACTATCTTTCTTTTTTGGAGCGAGGTTTTTTAATTGTTCCAAGTTTAAATAAACAAGGTTGTTGGTATTTATGGCTTCAATTAGTTTAGCTGAATAGTCAATACCATCGCTATAAAATAGAGGTCTTATAAATTGATGTGATAGAATTGCTATCACATCTTTAAAGTAAATAGATTTCGAACTAGATTTATGTAACCTAAATAAGTGTTCAAATAGAGATGCTAATGGAATAGATTTTAGGGGGAATCCCATTGTGATATTCAAAGCATCAATTTGAGTTGGTAACGAGTTTAAAACAGGCACTAATAGGTTTTCATCACCTAAAACTACAACCGTATTTTGTAAAGATGCATTTTTTTTATGTAGCCCTTCTAGCAGTTCTGCTATATATTTTGCTTGCCCTACGTTTTTTGGAATACCAAAAGTAGATATGTTTTTTTCGTTTGAATAATTATTAGTAATCCAATTAAAAGGATTGTTTTTAAAGTAGTTCCATCTACTTTTATGTTGTCTCATAAATAGGGCTGCATCATGTTTAGGATTGTCAATAAAAACCTGATCAATATCCCAATATATTTTTGCGATATCATTTTGAAGTAACTCCTTGATAATTGTTTCTTCAGCTGTATTTAATGCATTAAATCCTAAAAAAACTAAATTTTGATTGCTGTTATTTTGAATAAAAATATCAAGGTTTTTGACAGCTTCTCTATAGATTAATCCCTGATAACCAATTTTTTGGTTAATGAGTCTTGTCGAAAAATGTTGATAGTACGTATTAAGTTTATTCCAAAATGAAAGGTAGTTTTTAATGAATTCTGTTTGGTTTTTTTCTGCAGACCAATGATTTACTTCTTGTATAGCACCTAAATAATTGAAAATTTGTTCATGTGGAATAAGATACCTATCGATTTCATTAAAATCTTGTAGTAGTATTTGACCCCATTTGGAAAAGGATTCAAAAGTATCTTGTTTTGAGGTTTCGGTAAGTTCTTGGTAAGCCGAATAAAATTCAAAAAGCAAATTGGTGTTAGATACGTTTTTAAGTAGAGAAAGCTCTTCTACAAACTCTTCAATACTTAAAATTCTAGGAGCAAAAACAGTTTTGTTGCTAACCTGTGCTAGTTGGTGCTTAATAAACAAACCTGCACGTTTGCTAGGTATTACAAAAGTTAACTCAGAAAGATTATAATTACCTTTTTGTAAATCTTTTAAAACATCAAAAATGAATGTGGTCATATAGACTATTGAGATAGACTATAAAAATAAAAAACGCTTCGGGATTACCGAAGCGTTTTTTCAAACTTATTATTTTAAAAGTTAACTAGCTTATTTTGCTAAGTTAATTTCTACACGTCTGTTGTTAGCTCTACCAGCTCTAGTTTTGTTAGAATCAATTGGTTTTGATTCACCATATCCAAGAGCAGATAATCTGAAAGCGTCAATACCATGGCTAGTTAAGTATTCTTTAACTGAATTAGCTCTAGAATCAGATAATCTTTGGTTTAGCTTTTCGCTACCTACACTATCAGTATGACCTTCAACTGTAAATTTAGCAGTTGGGTATTCTTTAAGGATATTAATGATATCTCCTAATACAGCTTCTGATTGAGATTTGATAGAAGATTTACCAGTATCAAATAAAATCGTTTTAGCATACTCATTAAGAGTAGCTTGAACTGCAGCAGTTACTTCAGGACAACCGTTATTAGCAACAGTACCTTTAACATCTGGACATTTGTCATCTTTATCTAAAACACCGTCACCGTCAGCATCTGGCCAAGGACAACCTTTGTTAGCAGCAGGTCCAGATTTGTTAGGACATTTATCATCTGCATCAGTAACACCGTCACCATCAGCATCAGGACATCCACCTAAAGCTTTTAATCCAGCTACAGTTGGACAGTTATCGTTTTTATCAACAACACCATCACCATCGCCGTCAGGACAACCGTTAAATTCAGCTGCACCAGCTTCATTAGGACAATCATCTTTACTGTCTTCAATACCATCACCGTCAGAATCAGGACATCCGTTGAAAGCTTCTAAACCAGCAACATCTGGACAAGCGTCATCTTTGTCATAGATTCCATCACCATCAGTATCAGTTCCACCAAATTTGATAGAAAGACCAGCAGAATGTTGGAAATGTGTGTTCAAATAATCTTCAAATGCATGTTTGTATGCAGATTGGATAGTTAAACCTATGTTTTCGTTGAACCAAATGTTGAAACCTAAAGTACCATTTAGAGTACCAGCTCCAACTTCATCAACCCAAGTGTAACCACCTCCAATTCCTACGAAAGGATCGAAAGTTCCCCAACCTAATGCTTCTCCAATACCATATTTAATAGTACCATCGATACCATAGTAAGATAAATCGTCTACATTGTTAGTTTGCTCTGGTAATAATTTCACCCCATTTGCATCAGTTGCATCACCCCATTTGTCTATCTTGTTTAAAGATCCTGCTATTCCAAAAGAAAAACCGTCTCCAATGTATTTAGAAACAGAAATAGTAGAAAGGGAAGGCAAAATATTGTAGTGATCTTCTACGTTAACTAACTCATCAAAGATAGTTTCGCTAAAGTTTCCACCGTCACCAGAAGGATAAGCATCGACTGCATTTACCCCAATGGTTATTTGCCACGGGTTGTTTTTGTCTTGCGCATTAACGTTGCTATAACTAAGTACAAGCAACATAGCGAACAATAATCGGCTAAGATTTTTCATATTCAAAAGTTTAATTTTAAGTGTTAATTGTGAACAAAAGTAAGTTGTTAAATCTTATTAACAAAGACAAATATAGAAAAAAATGCAGATTACCTTTATTCATGCGTATTTCAGAATGATTTTAGATAATATTTTCGTCATATGAGCACATTTTGACAATGTTTTTTTCCGAATTACTTTAAAATGTCTTCACAAAAAGGGTTTTGTCTGTGTAAATGAGAATTTTTTCTTTAACTGAGTAGCCCATTTCAGTTAAAATAGTTTCATAATTATTAATTTGACTTATATGCTTTTGACTTTCCTCTCCAGTTTTGTAATCTATAATGGTAATAGAATTTTTGATTTCATCAAGAACTAATCTGTCTGGTCTGTACATAGCGGCGTTTTTAGTTATAATATCTCTTTCATTATATATTATGTATTTTAATTTGAAATATTCTTTAAGTTTTGGATGCTCTACTATTTGTGTGATAATACTTTTTAAAATTTCTGACTGCTCTTTATTAATTATCGAAGTATCTAAAAAATCAGCAATTACAAAATTTACATCATCTTTAGTTTTAATTTGAGCCATTATATCATGAATAAGATTTCCTTTTTCAATGGCTTCTTGCTGTTGCGTGTCCCATAACATGCCAGATTTTGTGACTACCTTTATATTGAGTGTTTCTTTTGCATTTGAAATAAATGAATTTTGGAAAAAGTTAATTGTTCCTGAATAGAAGATATACTTTTTCTCAAGGAGTTTCCAAAACTATAGCTATTCACAGTATCATTCCATTTGCCCAAATGCTGCAAATAATTAATGAGAAGTCCAGAATATTTTTTGCTCTAGCTTCATCTTTTAATTTACTATCATTTTTTGAAATAATATATAATTGCTCTTCAGCTCTTGTTAATGCTACATATAGCAGGTTAATGTTATCTAATTCCTGCTCTGATTTGTGAGTGTTATAAATCTCTAAACCTTTTGGCCCAAAGTGTTCAAAATCATTATTAAAATTTAATAGAGTATTTGAAAAGCCAGCATAGTTGTCTTTATTTATGTCAATCCATTCTTGTGGTTCTATTTCTTGATATATATCTAAATCGGCATAAGGAAAAATGACTACTGGAAACTCTAATCCTTTAGATTTGTGAATGGTCATAATTTGCACAGCATTTTGACCTTCAGGAGAAATAATACTCAGGGTTTCTTTTTTCTTATTAAAATAGTTTAAAAAGGCTGCAATATCTGATCCTTTCTTCTGATAGAAATCTAAAACGGTATCTAAGTAATATTGTACATATGCATTAGATGACGGAACTAAATTGAAATTACGGACAATAGTTTCAACTAAATCGTATAAAGGTAATTGGAGTAATACATTATTGTTTACAAAAACTTTATACGTTTCTAATTGTTTAAATAATTTAGATATTGAAAGGTTTAAATACTCTGAAAAGAATTGATGCTCATCTTCAATATTAAAATGCTCTGATAAATATTGTAAAACCTTAATTTTTATCTCATTATTAGTTGGTTGCAGCAGTAGAGCCAATAGATTATTAACAAAAGCAACTTCAGCAGAATTGGCAATTAATAATGTTTCGGAAGATACAATAGGAATGTCTTTAGTGCTTAAAAAATTGGCAATTGCAACACCTTCTTTCTTTTTTCTTACTAAAATCGTGATTTCCCCTAAAGTAAACCCATTAGAAATACAAGTATTTATGGTTCTTAAAACAGCTTCAAGAAATACTTCATTTCTATCATCATCTTTTTCAATGTCTAAAAATGACAAACCCACATAGCCGTTTTCTTTCTTAGAAGTTGCCTGATTAGCACTTCTGTAAAGATTTATATAATCAGTATGCTCAAACAGGGTTTCTGAAAGATAATTGAATAAGCCATTGTTAAACGTTACAATTTCTTTAAAACTTCTATGGTTTGTAGGTAAGTTCGCAATATGTTTTTCTGCATTTAAGGGATTAGCCTCATTAAATAACCTTATAAATTGTTCAGCTTTTCCACCACGCCAACGGTAAATAGCTTGTTTTGCGTCGCCAACTAGCATAGTGCTTCCGCCTTCGGTAGATAGCACATTGTTTAGTAGCGGAATTAAATTTTCCCATTGTTTTACTGAGGTGTCTTGAAACTCATCAATAAAATAATGTTTAAATTTTTCGCCAATACGCTCGTAAATAAAAGGAACAGGTTGGTCTTTTATCTCATTACTAATAATGGTGTTAAATTCTGAAATCAACATTTTGTTTTGATCTTCTTTTAAGATTTTCAATTCATTATTAATTTCATTTAAAACTGAAAGAGGCGTAACATTTTTATAAAATGCTTTTAAAAATTTAAGATGAAAAACATGTTTTTTTAAAATTTTATACAACACTTCTATTTCTGGTAATAATGCGTCTATGCTGTTTACAATATCAGTTGACGCTATTTTGTTATAAATACTTTTTCTTTCAGAAATATTTTCTTCTAGTTTATTCTTGTAAAGCCCGTTTAAATCTAATTTTGAAGCTTTTTTAAAATGATTGGGAAGTGTTGCTCTAGTAAAATCAGTATGCTGTAAACCTGATTTTTCAATATTATATAAAACTGTTTCAGCATTTTTAACAATCTCTTTTTCGGTTTCAGTAATTTCTTTTTGCAAAATCCCCTTTAAGATTTTAAAATCCTCAAGTGTTTTGTCTTTTAGGTTTTCTATGTATGGAATGTCATTTTCATTAACCAATAATTTGGCAATCTTATTAAAATCGTTTGAAACATCCCAACTTTTATCATCATCGGCTTTTTCAATGGCAAAATCGACTAAAATTTTAGTGAGTTCTTTATCTGTTCCTGCTTTAGCAATTAAACTATCAACAACTTCAGATAGTAGTGCATTTTGATCAAGTTCTACTTCAAAATTTAAAGGTAGTTTTAAATCATATGCAAAAGTTCTTATCAGCTTATGCGTAAATCCATCAATGGTAGAGACATCAAAAGCAGCATAATTGTAAATAATGCTTTCTAAAATGTTTTTGGATTTTTTTGAAGCGTCTCTGGTTGCATGTTTAATTCTTCGCAAAGCGATTCAAACATACTGTCTGGATTTTTTAAAATTGAAACATCTGAAAACGTTTTGAGGGTCTCTATTATACGCCCTTTCATTTCAGCAACTGCTTTATTCGTAAACGTAATTGCCAATATATATTTAAAAGTTTCAGGTCGTTTAGAATTCAATAAAATTTTTAAATAAGACTTTACAAGCGTATAGGTTTTACCACTTCCAGCAGATGCATTATAAATTTTAAAAGGATGATTTTCGAGCACGAATATGAATTTGAATACAAGATAAAAACTATCGATGATTTCATAACAATTTATTATTTTTAATTGACTTGTTTTATGTGTAAATTTGAAAGAAATTAAATATTAATAAAAAAACAAAATAATTATGGCTTTCGAATTACCTAAATTAGGATATGCTTATGACGCTTTAGAACCTCATATAGATGCAAGAACAATGGAGATACACCATTCTAAACATCATCAAGGATATACTAACAATTTAAATAATGCAATTGCAGGAACAAATTTAGAAGGAAAATCTATCGAGGATATTTTAACTAATCTGGACATGAGTAATACTGCTGTAAGAAATAATGGAGGAGGTTTTTACAATCACTCTTTATTTTGGAGCGTAATGAATCCAAATGATGGTGGGTATTTATCTGGAGATTTAAAAGATGCAATAGAATCAGCGTTTGGTTCTAAAGAAGAATTTATGGATGCTTTTGCTAAGGCTGCTGCAACACGTTTTGGTTCAGGCTGGGCTTGGTTGTGTGTGCATAAAGGGGGTAAGGTTGAAATTTGCTCATCTGCTAATCAAGATAATCCATTAATGCCAGGAATTGGTTGTGGTGGAGTACCAATTTTAGGAATTGATGTTTGGGAACATGCTTACTATTTAAATTACCAAAACAGACGTCCAGATTACATAAAAGCATTTTTTAGCGTAATTAACTGGAATGAAGTTGAAAAACGTTATGCTGACGCTAAGTAATTAGTAAAGCGCATAATAAAAATAAGTTTTAAAAGCTATTTCATTTTTTTGAAATGGCTTTTTTTGTATACTAATTTTAATAAATTTCTGTTTAGAAAGGTAATAACACTATGAAACGATATCTTTTTCTTTTTTTAATACTGATACTAAATTCTGGTTTCGCTCAAGAAAGTAGTAATGTTGAAACAATAAAAAGCCATTTGGTTAAATTAACTAAAGCTGAAACCTACAGAAATCATTCGAATATTGAAAGATTAAATGATGTAGCAAATTATTTAAATACTCAGTTTAAAAAGTCATCTGATAGTGTTGTATTTCAAGAATATGATGTTAAAGGAAAAATCTATAAAAATGTTATTTGTTCCTTTGGTACAGAACATAAAAAGAGAATTATAATTGGCGCACATTATGATGTTTGCGGCAATCAAGAAGGAGCCGATGATAATGCAAGCGGCGTAGTTGGTTTGCTTGAGTTATCTAGATTGTTAAAAGGAAAAAACTCAAGCATAGAATAGATATAGTGGCATATACACTTGAAGAACCACCTTATTTTAGATCGGAATACATGGGTAGTTACGTGCATGCTTTATCATTATTAGAAAATAATATTGATGTTTACGGAATGGTAAGTTTAGAGATGATTGGGTATTTTTCTAATGAAGAAAACTCACAATTATATCCAGACCCAAGATTAAAACAACTATATGGCAATAAAGGAGATTTTATAACTTTGGTAAACAAATTTGACAAGAAAAAATTCGCTATAGATTTTGGTAATACATTTAAAAAAACTGCGGACATTAAGACTGTAATTTTTGATAGTGAACCTTTAAAACAACCCATTGATTTCTCAGATCATTTAAATTATTGGAATTATGATTTTAGTGCACTTATGATAACTGATACTGCTTTTTTAAGAAATAAAAACTATCATAAAAAAACTGATACTTTAGAAACTTTAGATTTGAAATCTATGGCTGAAGTTATTAATGCTGTATTTAAAACTATAATTATGCTTTAGTTAATCTTTTGTCTGTAATTAAGAAAGTACTAAAAATGAAAAAGGTGAACAGATGTTCACCTTTTTGCCCCAAATCTACCATAAACTTAACCTACTTATGTTATGGTGGTTCAAAGATATACTGATACTAAAGATTGCGAAAATATTTTGGCTGAACTGCCTTATATATTGGCTTAATAGAGATAATGCTTAAAAATGAGGATAAACGGCAAGTTTTTAAGGCTTTAGAGCACTTGTGAAGAGAAATTAGAAATGTTTGTAAAATAAAAAAAGGCGAACAGATGTTCACCTTTTTTTGCCCCAAATCTACCATGAACTTAACCTACTTATGTTATGGTGAGACTAATTTATATGTATTTAAGATAATCCGATTATTTATTAGATGAAATACATAATTATCGGATAAAATACATAATTTACGGTTTAACCGTAAAAATATTATGAATTTGATAATTAATAGGCGCGTTCATTATTACCTTCGTAAAAATTGATGAATGCTCTGTTCACCACTCGATTTCCACCATCTGTTGGATAATTTCCTGTAAAATACCAATCTCCTAAATGCTCCGGACATGCCTTGTGTAAATTCTCTACAGGCTGAAATAATATTTTTACTTCGGCATTAATAGAATCGTCACTAAGCAATTCAGATATCCTTAAAGAGACTTCATCATCTGTAAAAGGAGCGTATATTTCCTTTACAAAGTTTTTTACGTTTTTGTCTTCAAAATCCTCTTGAGCTTTACACTTTTTGTATACTTCCTCTATAATATCGTATTTGTCGTGGTCTTTTAATAAAGATAAAGTTGCTCTAAAAGCTACTAAATCTTCTAACCGAGCCATATCTATACCATAACAATCTGGATAACGAATTTGTGGTGCAGATGATACTACTACAATACGCTTAGGGTTTAACCTATCTAGTATTTTTAGGATACTTTTTTTAAGGGTTGTTCCTCTAACTATACTGTCATCAATAATTACCAAATTATCTTCTGGCTTTATAACACCATAAGTAACATCGTAAACGTGTGCTACTAAATCGTCTCGACTACTATCTTCTGTAATAAATGTTCTCAACTTTACATCTTTAATAGCTATCTTTTCTACACGAATACGTTCAGATAAAATTTCGGTAACTTTTTCTGCTGAAATACTGCGATCTCCATTTAAAATGGTTGAAGTTTTCTTTTTGTTCAACTCAGATTCTGCAGTTTCAATCATTCCAAAAAAGGATGTTTCAGCTGTATTTGGTATATATGAAAATACCGAGTTTTTTAAATCACCCTCAATAGCTTCCAATACCTTAGGCATTAGTAGCTTCCCTAGCATTTTTCGTTCTTTATAAATCTCGGCATCACTTCCTCTGGAAAAATAAATGCGCTCAAAAGAACACGATTTTCGTTCTAGAGGTTCAAGGATTTTTTTGATACCTACTTCTCCAGATTTTTTTGTGATTATAGCATGTCCTGGAGGCAATTCTTGAACATTTTCAAACTTCACATTAAATACTGTTTGAATTACTGGGCGCTCTGAGGCGATAACAACTACTTCGTCATCTTTATAATAATAACAAGGTCTTATTCCTGCAGGATCACGTAATACAAAAGAATCTCCGTGGCCAATTAGACCAGCCATAGCATAACCTCCGTCCCAGTTTTTTGCTGCTCTTTTTAGTATTTTAGATACTTTTAGGCGCTCTGCAATTAATGGAGAAGCTTGTTGTTTATTATAACCTTCCTTTTTTAAATCTTTGTAAATCTTGCTTACTGCATCGTCCAAGAAATGACCAATTTTTTCCATTACCGTAATGGTGTCAGTATACTCTTTTGGATGTTGTCCTAATTCAATCAGGTTTCTAAAAAGTTCTTTAACATTAGTCATGTTAAAATTACCAGCCATAATTAGGTTCCTGTGCATCCAATTATTTTGTCTTAAAAAAGGATGAACACTTTCTACACTATTTTTCCCAAAAGTTCCGTAACGTACATGTCCTAAAAGCAACTCACCAATGTATGGCATATTTCTTTTTTGCAATGCTACATCATTGTTATATTCTGGGTGTGCTTTAAATTCATTATTAACACGCTCATTTATTTGATCAAAAATATCTTGAATAGGTTGTTGCTCTACGGATCTAACTCTGCTTATGTAGCGTTCCCCTGGTTTTGTGTCTAGTTTTATACTTGCAAAACCAGCACCGTCTTGCCCACGATTGTGTTGCTTTTCCATCATGAGGTACATTTTATTTACCCCATAAAAAGCAGTACCATATTTTTTTTTGTAAAATTCAAGAGGTTTTAAAAGCCTAATTACTGCAATTCCACATTCGTGTTTTATAGCATCACTCATAGTTAAAATCTTTTCGCTTTTTCGCGGAAATAAAAATTATGTTTAGATTCCCATCTACGTGGGAATGACAAAAATATGTTAAATAAAAACGCACTCAATTTTAGAGTGCGAGGTTTATGTTAGTTCTATGTCAAATTGTGTTAACTGCTTAAACTGTAACAGTCGTTCTTCAACTTCATTTTTTTCTAAATGTTGCATGCGCTCTGTTCCAAATTTTTCTACACAAAAGGAAGCTAATGTTGAGCCATATATAACTGCATTCTTCATGTTTTCAAACGAAATATCTTGAGTTTTTGCTAAATACCCTGTAAATCCTCCTGCAAATGTGTCTCCAGCTCCTGTTGGATCAAAAACTTCTTCTAAAGGTAATGCTGGTGCGCAAAATACATTTTCATTGTGAAATAGTAAAGCACCATGTTCTCCTTTTTTTATAACTACATATTTTGGCCCCATCTCATGAATTTTTCTGGCGGCAACAACCAAAGAATACTCACCAGTTAACTGTCTAGCTTCCTCATCATTTATAGTAATAACATCAATACGTTTTATCACCTTTAATAAATCATCAAGAGCGCAATCCATCCAAAAATTCATAGTATCTAAAACTACCAACTTAGGCTTTTCCGTCATTTGATCTAAAACACTAGATTGGACGATAGGATGTAGGTTTCCTAACATCACAACATCAGCATTTGTGTAATTTTTAGGAACTACGGGGTTAAAATCAGCAAGAGTGTTTAGTTCTGTAACTAAAGTGTCTCTAGAATTCATGTCATTGTGATAACGACCACTCCAGAAAAAGTTTTACCATCTTTAACAATTTCAATACCAGAAATGTCAAGATTTTTGCTAGTTAAGAGATCTAAATGTTCTTGAGGGAAATCACCTCCAACTATAGACACCAAAGTTGTATCTATGTTAAAATGAGAAGCTGAAAGCCCTATGAAAGTGGCCGCGCCGCCCAGAATTTTGTCAGTTTTACCAAAAGGCGTTTCAATAGCATCAAAAGCCACAGTACCAACAACTACTAATTTACCCATAAAAAGGAATACTAATTTTTCGCAAATATAAGTCTTTTTAGTAGCTATTTCTAGAATAATTTCAATATGATTTTGATTTGGTTTTATATGCCCTTATATTAGTAATCTCTTAAAATTGTGACATCTATCTCAAAATGTGTCATACTAATAAATGTTATTGCTATTATTAATTAAAGAATTAAGTTATGAGGGATCTAACTTTAATATTTTTAATGGGCTTGTTTTGTCTTAATACGGCTTTTAGTCAAGTTGGTATTGGTACGACTGACCCATCGGCTGAATTAGAAATTGAAACTACTAACGCAGGTATTCCTGCCTTAGAATTAAATCCGCAAACAGGGCCAATAGGAAGTGCTGATGGACAACTTTCAGTAATTGGTAATAAATTGTATATGTTTGATACATCGCGAGGTGTTTCTCCAGTAGTAGGAAAGTGGTTAAGTGTTGAAACATTCGCATTCTATTTTGGAAGAAGTGGAAATGGTATTACTACCGAAAATTTAAGAATGGCAGGGCAGGTCTCTACCGCTAATTCAGGTTCTTTAATGCCATATAATGGGACTATTGTTGCAATTACAGCAAATTCTAATGCTTCTAACGGTGCTACTAACTTATCTAAAGAGTTTGATGTGAGAGTAAGAAATGGAAATACAACTCAAAGTACTATAGATTTTAGTTTAGCCTCAGGTACTTTCATAAATACTACCTACAACATTGATTTTTCGTCTGGAGATCATTTAATTGTAAGAGCTAGAGATCCTGATGCAAGTGGAGATACTGTTAGTAACCCTGTTGTTACAGTTTGGGTAAAGTGGCGAGTAGACAACCCTTGATTAAATCATTTCCGCCCAAAATCTGCAGGAATTTCTCCCCAAGCTTTAGTTTCCCATTTTACGATAACAGTTGTGTAAGAGTTATTTTTTAACCATTCAATAGCTCTATCGACCAAGTCGAGTACGGGTTTGTTTTTGTCGTTTCGTTTAAGTTTGGTGTTACAGTTTTTCTTTCTAACCCAGCTCATTGCCGTTCTAGAGTCTGTATATAATATTCTATCGCTGTTATTTTTTTTAAGTATAGCTAAGCCATGAACAAGCGCTAAAAATTCTCCGATATTATTGGTGCCTTCATCAAAAGGGCCTTGAATAAAAAGCTGTTTTTTAGTTTTTGTGTCCACGCCGCGGTATTCCATGATGCCAGGGTTTCCGCTAGACGCAGCATCAACAGAAATAGAATTATAGTTTGGTTGTCCTATTTTTTTAAGTTGTTCAGGAGATAATTCACTTTTAAATCCTTTGTTTTTTCCAACATAATCAAAATAGTTGCCTTTTAGAGCAGTTTTTGCAGCTTCAAATGATGAAAATGATTTGTATTGCGCTCCTTGAAAATCTTTAATTTGAGCTTTACAGTCTTTCCAAGACTCGAAAATTCCTGTTTTGTGACCTTTCCAGACGGTATAATATTTTTTTCTTTTTTGACATTTTTTATTTCCGCGAATACTTACATCTTTTTAAATTTCTTCAAGAAGTAACTTATCAACTACTTTAGGAAAATATTCCATCTCCAATTCATGAATCTTAGCTGCTACATCTTTTGCAGTATCAGTTGCAGCCACATCACATTTTACCTGAAAAATAATGGCACCTTCATCATAATGTTCATTTACATAATGAATAGTAATGCCAGTTTCGGTTTCATTATTGGTGACAATAGCTTCATGAACATACGTTCCATACATGCCTTTTCCACCATATTTAGGTAATAACGCAGGGTGT
The DNA here is from genome assembly GCF_055808955.1 of Jejuia sp. G7-7. Classification (NCBI taxonomy): domain Bacteria; kingdom Pseudomonadati; phylum Bacteroidota; class Flavobacteriia; order Flavobacteriales; family Flavobacteriaceae; genus Jejuia; species Jejuia sp. G7-7. Next base: position 665,997 of record NZ_JBVVSZ010000002.1, on the reverse strand, counting down.
ACATTAATAACTTTATTAGGAAATGCATTCAAGATAAATTCTGGAAATTTCCACAGAAAACCTGCTAAAACAATTAAATCTGGATTTGTGGTTTTTAAAATATTCAAGACATCATCGGTTTTAGAGAAGGCTATTCTGTTGAAAGACAATGCGCTAACTTTAAGTTTTTAGCACGATCTAAAACTTTGGCATGAGGATTGTTAGATAATACCTGAATAACAGACGCATTATCGCTGTTGTGAAAAAATTTAATTAAATTTTCAGCATTAGTACCACTCCCGGACGCAAAAATTACAATACGTTTCATTTACAGACTATAGTGTTAAATATTATTCAAACAAAAAAAAGAATAAATATTAACAATTAGTATAGAAAAAGTAAATACTTAAAAGTAATTTTAGTAAATTACCAACACATTTTTATCGTAAAAGTGTGTTTTAAAATAAAGTTTTTTATTTTTGCCAACTAATTAAAACATTAAAATTAAAAGATTATGTCAGACATTGCATCAAGAGTTAAAGCGATTATCGTTGATAAACTAGGAGTAGATGAGAACGAGGTTGTAACAGAAGCTAGCTTCACAAACGATTTAGGAGCCGACTCTTTAGACACTCGAGAATTAATTATGGAGTTCGAAAAAGAATTCGATATCCAAATACCAGATGACCAAGCAGAAAATATAGCTACTGTTGGTCAAGCTATCTCTTATATAGAAGAAGCAAAATAAGCAAAACATTTTATGGAACTAAAGCGAGTTGTAGTTACAGGACTAGGAGCTTTAACGCCAATTGGGAATACCCTAGAAGAATACTGGGAAGGCTTAATTAGTGGTAAAAGTGGTGCTGCGCCTATTACATATTATGATACCGAAAAGTTTAAAACAAAGTTTGCTTGCGAACTAAAAAACTTTAACGTAACCGATTTTATTGATCGGAAAGAATCTCGTAGAATGGACAAGTTTGCTCAATATGCAATGGTGGCTTCAGATGAAGCAATTGCAGATGCCAAACTTAACGTTGAAGAGGTTAATAAATTACGTGTTGGTGTTATTTGGGGAGCAGGTATTGGTGGTCTAGAAACTTTTCAGCAAGAAGTATTAAACTTTGCTGATGGAGATGGTACGCCAAGATTTAATCCTTTCTTTATTCCGAAAATGATTGCAGATATAGCACCTGCAAACATCTCCATAAAATATGGCTTTATGGGGCCTAATTACACAACAGTTTCGGCTTGTGCATCTTCTGCTAATGCTATGTTTGATGCTCTAAACACTATACGTTTAGGACATTGTGATGTAGTAGTTACTGGAGGGAGTGAAGCAGCTGTTACTATTGCTGGTATGGGTGGTTTTAATGCTATGCATGCATTATCTACTAGAAATGAAAGTCCAGAAACAGCCTCTCGCCCTTTTGATGGTACAAGAGATGGTTTTGTTTTAGGAGAAGGTGCAGGCGCACTAATTCTAGAAGAATATGAGCATGCAAAAGCAAGAGGAGCAAAAATATATGCTGAGATAGTAGGAGGAGGGTTATCTTCTGATGCTTACCATATGACAGCTCCACATCCAGAAGGTCTTGGTGTAGTTGAAGTTATGAAAAACTGTTTAGAAAACGCAGGTTTAAAACCTGAAGATGTAGATCATATAAACACACACGGAACTTCAACACCATTAGGTGACGTAGCTGAGTTAAAGGCAATCTCTAAAGTTTTTGGAGATCATGCTAAAAACATAAATATTAATTCTACAAAATCAATGACAGGGCATCTTTTAGGTGCAGCTGGGGCTATAGAGGCAATTTCTAGCATCTTGGCTATTGAAAACGGCATTGTTCCACCAACTATTAATCATACAACAGTTGATGAGAATATAGACCCAGAATTAAATTTAACGCTAAACAAAGCTCAAAAAAGAGATGTTAAGGTTGCAATGAGTAATACGTTTGGATTTGGCGGACACAACGCCTGCGTAGTATTCAAGAAATTAGACTAAATCCCGAATGGAGTACATTCGTAACATACTAAATTCCCGTTCCAAACGAAACGGGAATTTTTTTATACAATTAACTCAAATTTTAGGTTATAAACCTAAAAAAATGGGCATTTACAAAAAAGCATTTACTCACCGTTCTATGAACATAAAAGATAGTAAAGGAAACGCTCTCAATTATGAAAGATTAGAATTTTTAGGAGATGCCATGTTAAGTGCAGTAATAGCATCACATTTATTTCAAGAAGTACCAAGTGGAGACGAAGGGTATCTAACTAAAATGCGTTCTAAAGTAGTAAGTAGAGAGCATTTAAATGAGCTGGGAAGAGAACTAAATTTGATTGATTTGGTGGAAAGCAAAATTCCTGCAGGTCAGTTCGGAGATAATATTCATGGTAATTTATTCGAGGCTTTAGTAGGTGCTATTTTTTTGGATAAAGGTTATAAATACTGTGAAAAATTTATCTACAAGCGCATTATAAACCCGCATGTTGATATAGGGCAACTTGAAGGTAAAGTTATTAGTTATAAAAGCTTATTGATTGAGTGGTGTCAAAAAGAAAAGAAAGTTTTTAACTACAATGTTTATGAAGATACAGGAAATGATGATGTCAGGCATTTTTCGGTAAAACTATCAATAGATTCTAAAATAGTAGCCAAAGCCAGAGCCACTTCCAAGAAAAAGGCCGAAGAGAAAGCTTCTAAACGTGCTTTTTTTGCATTTCAAAGCAAAATATCGAAAATGATTTAATAGAAATCAACTAATTCGGCCTACTATAACGTTTTAGTGATTGTTACGGTTAAGAAATTTGAATTCGTTTTATTAGTAAATATATTTAACGTTATATTTACATCTTATTTTTAAGTCAGGTTATGGCAGTACACAAACTTATTCTTGATGATGTTTTTGAGGACACGTTATGTACTTTAATTGCAATACATTGTTCAATTGAAGATTACCGACTAGCGTATTTGTTAAACAAATATTTAAGTATAAGCCTAACTAGAAGCCGTGACGATTTAGACTTTAATAAAGGCATCACTAAGTATTCAGTTTATGAATATGAAGATGAAAATCAATTACTAACTTGGAATTTGGTATCAAATGTTTTTAAAACAGAAACCTTTTCTAATATTGATTATCAATCTTTATTTACAACACAACAAAAGGTAATTAAAACATATAATTTGATTCCTGAATACAAAAAAGTGAATTATTTTTTAAAAATTGATAATGAGCTACATAGTAGCAAACAAAAACATATTGTAAATAATCTCCTTAAGATTCCGCAAATAGCAATGGCTTATAACATAAATGTAAGCACATTAAAATCTAAGGAGTATTTAATATTTAACTAATGGGATTAAGAAAAAAACCAAAATAGTAGCAACCCTAGGCCCTGCAACAAGTACCAAAGAAGTTTTAAAAGGCATGCTTGAAGAAGGTGCTAATGTATTCAGAATTAACTTTTCGCATGCGGATTATCAAGACGTAAAAGAACGTATCAATATGATACGTGAATTGAATGATGAGTATGGCTTCAATGCAGCAATTTTGGGTGATTTACAAGGGCCAAAGCTTCGTGTTGGTGTCATGAAAGAAGAAGTTGAAGTAAATCCTGGTGACGAAATTATTTTTGCTACTGGAGAACGCTTTGAAGGCACAAAAGAACGAGTTTACATGACCTACGATAGGTTTCCTCAAGATGCAAAACCAGGAGAACGCATCCTTTTAGATGACGGAAAATTAATTTTTGAAGTAGTTTCAACAGATAAAAAATCAGAAGTAAAAGCAAAAGTTATTCAAGGTGGGCCTTTAAAATCTAAAAAAGGAGTAAATCTTCCAAATACAGATATTTCCCAACCAGCATTAACAGAAAAAGATATTGAGGATGCTATTTTTGCAATCAGTCAAAATGTAGATTGGATTGCATTATCTTTTGTGCGACATGCAGAAGATTTAATGCAACTGCGTGATTTAATAAAAAAACATAGTGATCATAAAATTCCAATTATAGCTAAAATTGAAAAGCCAGAAGCTGTAGAAAACATAGATAAAATCGTAACACAATGTGACGGTATTATGGTAGCTCGTGGAGATTTAGGTGTTGAAGTTCCTGCAGAAGAAGTACCACTAATTCAAAAACAATTGGTGTTACGTGCTAAAAAAGCAAGAATTCCTGTAATTATTGCAACCCAAATGATGGAGACTATGATAGATAGTTTAACACCAACAAGAGCAGAAGTAAACGATGTCGCCAACTCCGTTATGGATGGTGCCGATGCAGCGATGCTTTCAGGTGAAACATCAGTAGGGCAGTACCCAATTCAGGTTATAAAGCAAATGAGCGATATCTTAAAAAGTGTAGAAGATTCTCCACTCATTAAGGTCCCAGAAATGCCACCACACATCCGTACCAATCGTTATATTACAAAATCAATTTGTTACCATGCCGCAAATATGGCAAACGAAATTGATGCCAGAGCAATTTCTACATTAACCAATAGTGGCTATACCGCGTTTCAAATTTCAGCTTGGAGACCATCATGTCACATTCTTGTGTTTACCTCAAACAAACGTATATTAACACGTTTAAGTTTATTATGGGGTGTAAAAGCATTCTATTACGATAAGTTTGTAAGTACTGATGAAACCATAGAAGACGTAAACGCCATAGCATGTAAAAAAGGCTATCTTGATGTTGGCGATATGCTAATTAGTTTGGCCGCAATGCCTATTCAAGATAAAGGAATGGTAAATACACTTCGAGTTTCAGAAATTGAAACCTGTAGCTTTTAATGGTTAAATTATTTGGGCGTTACCACAAGGGTCGTGCTTTCCACTATATCTTTTAAACACAAAAATGGTTGCTTTTGGCAATCATTTTTGTGTTTAAAAGGATGCCGTTGCAATCGCTAACGCATCTGTTTGCAGGCTTTAGGGTTCCTAAGTTGAGGTTAGTTTTGTTTTTACGAGGTTCTTTTATCATTCAGGTTATATCAATTAAATATTTGCCAAAACCTACTATTTTAAACTAACTATCAGTCTCTTAAAGTGAGGATAGTATATTCTGCCCCACATAGGGTTCTTTTCAAATTGAAAAATTTCGTGAGTGTTAGAATCATAAACAATAGGGATGCTGAACCCTGCCCATTTTTTTCCTGATTTTAATTTTAAGCAATAATCTTTAGCTTCGTCTTTAATATTACTTGAAATCAAAATAGATATTACGCCAAGACCAGATTGTAAGCCTCTTGGCCAACCTTTGTAATGTTGCTTGGAAAACTTAAATGATTCAGATAAATGATTTTCAATTATAGTTTTATTAATTTCTTGATTTCCAAAATCAGTTGCAACAATAAAGGTGTTTAATTGAGTCGCCACCCAACTCCATTTAAATTTTTTTTCATACCCAATTACACTTAAGCTATTTAGTATTTTATATTCAGAATGGTAAATGGAAGACTCTGTTAATTTAGCTTTTATTGATTCAATATTCATCTTATTTTTATTAATTGTAGATTAATTAGGCATGTGGCTCACATACACAATGGCAAACGAAATTATTATTATTTCTGATAAACTTTAATGCTACCTGAATTGTTTCAAAAAATCTAAAACTTACAACCCCTCTTTTTTAAATGTATTTAGTTTATCAATGGATAAAATAGTAGCATTAGCCTTTACAAATTGAAATTTACCAAAATCTTTTCCTTTAGGTATAAACTCTCCTTGTTTAAAAAACTCTTCACAAGAAATCCAGCCCAAAATCCAACCCTTGCTATAGTCATTTAAAATTCTTAGGAATATATAAAAATCGGCATCTTGTTTATAAACCCCAGACAAGTCATGCGAGTTAACAGTACACCAATAATCTGGTTTTGGTTTAAACTTACATGTAATAGTTTTAACTTCAAGTTTTTTTCCTTTGTTAGATATTAAATCATAATGGTATTTGTCTTCATCATTTTGAAGCCCTAAATACTTCATTATTATTCTCTCCCCAATATAGCCTACTAAAATTCTATTTCTTTCAGAGCCAAATTTACTAAGCCCTAGGTTGTCATGCATGTTTACATGCTCTAATTTGTTATTAGCATAATCAATAATATCTTGTGTGATTATAACTTCAATCATAAATTCTTAAACAGACTACAAATGATTTTTAATGGCCATCGCTACAGCTTTTGCTAATAAAGGAGGTACTGCATTACCAGTTTGCACTCTTGCTTGAACAGTTCCTCCTTTTATCAAAAAATCATCAGGAAAGCTCTGTATTCTGCAGCGTTCTCTTATGGTTAACCCACGATTATCCTTTGGATGTCCTAACTGAAATTGCGGACGTATACCACCAGAAACTTGTGTTGGACTCAAAATATCCCAGGCTAATCGTATGCGCTGTTTAAACCTCTCGTACATAGGTTCGCCAGGTTTTGTGTTTTTTATTTTATCAATTGTGGATGATGGATGATTTGGCGCTGTATGACCTGTTACATTCCCGTTTGTGTTTAATCGCATTAATTTTTGAAAAATCACTAAAAGGCTTTTTTGATATTTGGTTTTGGTCTCCTTGGAGTTTAAAGAAGGTAAATCGCCTATAGCATCTTTTATAGTTACATAATCTTTTTCTGTCTCTGGGCCATGTGTTTTAATGATATCGTTGAAATCAAAATCTACACCTTTAATACCAACAAATATAAGTCTTGTTCTTTTTTGCGGGACACCATAATCTGGAGCATAAAGCAATTTACTTTTAACTTTCATATGTCCAATTTCACTTAAATGAGTTTCTATATCTTTTACAAAATTACCAGTACTTTTCATTCCAGAAACGTTTTCTAGAACCACAACTTTAGGTTGTAAAATTTCAACAAAACGAGCAAACTCTCTGTACATAAAATTTCTATCATCATTATCGTGCCGTTTTCTATTATTTAATGAAAATCCTTGACAAGGAATCCCTCCTATTAAAACATCAAGTTGTCTGCCATTCAATAATTCCTTTATAACTTCTGGGTTGACATTCTTTATATCACCGGTAATTGTGGAGCAATTTGGATGGTTTTCTTGAAATGTTTGAATAGATGGGGTGTGAATATCGCAACCCAATACAGTTTCAAAGCCAGCCATTTCAAAACCTAGGAAGTGCCACCACATCCGCAGAATAATTCTGCTACTATTGGCTTTTTAGTATAAATGTTAGTGCCTTTTTTAAATATAGGTTCGTTATTCCAATAATATCCGTTTTCTTCAACTTTTACAGAAGTATCCCAAGCACTTTTTTTAATAATATCTTTTATTTTTATCTCAGGCATGTTCTGTTTTTCTTATAATATTAAATTTCGGTAAAAATCAAATGTAATGAATTAAACGATTTACGTATTTATTAAAACTCAAATCGCAACTGTACACTAACACTTTTTTTAACTTCAGGTTTCTTCTTTTTCTCAGTATTTAGATTAGACATCGAAATTCCTAATAAACGTACAGAATTATTTAATTTTTCTTGATACAATAAATCTTTAGCAGTTTCTAAAATTACACTTTTATCACTTATATAATAAGGCAACGTTTTACTTCTGGTTTGCAATGTAAAATCACTATACTTTATTTTTAAGGTAACTGTTTTTCCAGCAACTTTACTCTTGTTTAATCTGCGCGAAACCTCTTCAGCAATGTGCTCTAGTTTTTCGAGCATAAAAATTTCTGAAGATAAATTTTCACTAAATGTACGTTCGGCGGCTAAACTTTTTCTTGTTCTGTGTGGTTTTACTTCGCTGTTATGAATGCCTCTAACAATGTGGTAATAGTATCTGCCCGATTTTCCGAAATTTTCATCTAAATATTCTAGAGATTTTTGCTTTAAATCCATACCAGTAAAAATACCTTTTTGGTACATTTTTTCTGCAGTAACTTTTCCAACACCATAAAATTTCCGGATGTCAAGTACTTCTAAAAATTCTAAAACTTCTTCTGGATTAACTGTTTTTTGTCCGTTAGGTTTGTTGAAATCGCTCGCTACTTTAGCAATAAATTTATTGATAGAAATACCTGCTGAAGCAGTTAAACCAACTTCCTTAAAAATGCGTTCTCTAATTTCTTTTGCAATTAAAGAAGCACTTGGGTTTCCTTTTTTGTTTTGGGTAACATCAAGATAGGCTTCATCTAAAGAAAGCGGTTCAACCAAATCGGTATAATCGTAAAAAATTTTCCTAATCTTTTTTGATATTTCAGAATACCTATCAAAATGTGGACGTACAAAAATAAGTTCCGGGCATAATTTTTGCAGCTAAGCGTCCTGCCATAGCACTTTTAACGCCAAATTTTCGGGCTTCGTAACTTGCTGCACTTACTACACCACGTTTTCCGCCACCACCAACAGCAATGGCTTTTCCTTTTAAATCAGGATTATCCATTTGCTCCACAGAGGCATAAAATGCGTCCATATCTACATGAATAATTTTTCGATGTGGTAAATCGGCACTCATTCTTAATTGTTGATTCTATCAAAAATAAGATATCTTTGATAGAGATTACTCCAAAGGATGAAACTAATTTACACACTTCTTGTTTTAACTATTTTATTGCTTATTTGGTCTGCCATAAAACCTTTAGAATATTTTACGTGGTTCCTAGAAATCTTACCTGCAATTGTTGGTATTTTAGTTTTAGCATTCACTTTTAAATCATTCAGATTTACCAACCTTATTTATGTTTTGGTGTTTGCTCATTGCGCCATATTAATTATTGGCGGCCATTATACCTATGCCGAGGTACCTTTGTTTAATTGGATTCAAGAAGTATTTCATCAAACTAGAAATAATTATGATAAAGTTGGTCATTTTGCTCAAGGCTTTGTTCCTGCAATGATTACAAGAGAATTGTTATTGCGTAAAGAAGTGGTTATGAAAAAAGGCTGGCTAAATTTTATTGTAGTAGCTATAGCATTAGCAATAAGTGCAGCGTATGAATTTATAGAATGGGGAGTTTCTTTAAGCACAGGAGAAGGTGGTAATGCTTTTTTAGGAACACAAGGCTATATTTGGGATACACAATCGGATATGTTATATGCAACAATTGGAGCGATCACAGCTTTGGTTCTTTTAAGTAAACTTCATAATAAACAATTAAAAGCAATTCCAAATTGATAGAAATAGAACGTAAATTTTTAGTGATTTCTAATGCATTTAAAACAGAAGCATTTAAGCAATCTAGAATAAGTCAAGGCTATTTAAACTCACATAAAGAACGTGCTGTTAGAGTGCGCCTAAAAGGAGAACAAGGTTTTTTAACTGTAAAAGGAGCATCGTCAGAAAATGGATTATCACGGTTTGAATGGGAAAAAGAAATCACAAAAGGAGACGCATTAGAATTATTAAATTTGTGTGAAGTAGGCGTTATAGATAAAATACGTTATGAAGTAAAAATTGGCAATCATACTTTTGAAGTTGATGAGTTTTTTGGAGATAACGAAGGTTTAATAATAGCAGAAGTAGAATTGACTCACGAAAATGAAACCTTTGAAATACCAATTTGGTTAGGTAAAGAGGTAACGGGAGATATAAAATATTACAATTCGCAATTAAGTAAGCAACCCTATAAAACTTGGAAATAATGAAAAAAATTATAATACTATTGCTATTCGCATTGTTGCAAATAAGTTGTAAAGATGAAGTCAAAATAGCGGAGCCTAAAACAAATGAAGTTGTTGAATATTCAGAAGAAAAAGAAAACACAAAACCTGTAGTATCTGAAATAGTAGTTGAAGCATCAGTTCCAAAAACTACCAAACAAATTAAAGAAGAATTGATTGCCAAAGGTTTTAAAATCTTTGATTATGTTGACAAAAAAACTAAAGATACCGTTGTAATGCAGCAATATTTTATGGCGTTTTTAAAAAGTGGGCCAATTCGAGGTCAAAATGAAGAAGAATCCGCTGAACTTCAAAAACAACATATGGCACATTTAACAAAAATGTATGAGTTAGGATATGCTGATATTTCTGGACCATTTGGAGATGATGGAGATATAAGAGGTATTACTATTTACAATGTACCAACTCTTAAAATGGCGGATAGTTTAGCTAAATCAGACCCAATGGTTAAAGCTGGACGATTAGAAATTGAAGTTCATCCTTGGTGGGCTGGTAAAGGGTTTCCATTGCGATAATAATGTTGAAAATTTTTCTAAAGTTTTTTAAAATACTGATAGTTTCAGGGTTGGTGGTTCATTTTACTATTAAGGATTTGTTTCATTGGTCATCAATACTATTTTACGCACTACCATTACCCGTAATTAGTGTGTTAACCTTACTTGTATCTTTTTTTCTAAAAAATTATTACGGGTTACATTACTAATTATAACTTTGGTTTGTTCTATAATTTGGGTAAATAAAAGTTATAAGTATCACGAAACAGAAAATATCTCTGATGGTTTTGAAATTGTATTTTGGAATGCGAGACATAATAAACGCTTTCAAGATGCATTTACCATAAACAAAAGTATACCTGATGTCCTTGCTATAGTAGAATATGATGACGAGAAAATAAATAAAGCTAAAGTTCAATATTCAGAATATTTCTTTTATCTGTCAGAAGAAAATGTTGGAATTTTTTCAAAAACTCCTATCAATATTTTAAATGAAATAAAACATGAAGACAATTCATTAGTAATTCATTTTGAAACAAATGGACTAAACTTTTATGCTATTGATATTTCAGCAAGTACTTTAAATTTTAGAAAAAAATCACTTCAATTTGTAGTTTCTAATATTCATAAAAAAGATAAAACGCTAATTTTAGGTGATTTTAATACGCCTATAGAGTCTCGATACTTTACTTTTTTTAAAGAAAATTTCGTGAACGCCTTTGAAGAAAAAGGTAACGGTTTTAGAGAAACTTGGCTTTGGAATATTCCTTTATTGACGCTAGACTATATTTGGGTTTCTAAAGATTTAGAAGTTCAAAAAATTGATAAAATACAAACATTAAAATCTGACCATGTTATGCTTAGAATGGTTTTAAATAACTAGTTACTTCAGAACTTTATTTGGAAATAAGAAAAAAAGGATTCTATCTTTGCAACTCAATAAAGAAAAATAAAATGCAATTAATAACAACCACATATCGTCTTTATAGCGTTGGAGTAACTCCAAAGCTAAACTCGGGTGTTGTTAATTGTTTACATCAAAAATAGGATTAAATTAATAACAATATATCTAAACCCGAGTTATTAATAACTCAGGTTTTTTTATGATAAATTTTAAAATAATGACAACAATAAATTATAGAATAATTAATCAACTAATGTTAGATACCATTAGACATCACGAATTTGAATCGAATATCTATATATAAATATTATAGACAATAATGCTTAACAAAAGCTCGGTTCTTTAATTAGAATCGAGCTTTTTGTTTAATAAAAATCAAAGCCAAAAAACAATAAATGACAGGATATAAACACAGTTTAGTAACCGAATTTATAAGTGGTTTTACATAGAAATTAATCTAGTAAAAACTTTAAAAATGAAACCTATATGCAACATAAAAAAAAGAAACATAAAACCTAGTGCTTACTTGGCCTTGGTTGAAAAAGTTTACAGCAATAATAATAAACCACAACGCTACAAAGGAACTGTAGAGTCTATGTTACAAGAGTTTTTTTCTAAAACAAGTAAAAAAGATACACTTGGAAAAGAAAAACTTTCAAACAACTCTTAGAACGTTTGTACAACCAAAAGTGTTATGCATTGCTTAGACAATACAAGTATGTTGAAATATTACACAATATAAGTGCCTTTGGTAATAAACTTGTGAGACCTATTGATGGATGGGAAAACAACTATTTTAATGAAGATGAGCAAATAAGCGCATTGTTGAAATACTGTTTTACTAAATATGATACACCTCAGTTTTTAGAACAATCATTTTACACTAGCAATAAATTATACATGCTTTGGTATGTACAATTAGGTAGCGGTAAAAGTGTTAAAGATTTATCTCAATTGCAGGTTGTATTGACTAAGAAAATGGCACACGAATTTAGAAATGCACCTCAGTTCTTTAGTCCAAATGAAGCATTAGTATATGCACAAGCATTGGGTTTTGGAGCTGCAAAAGATGCTGCAAAAGTTATAGCATTTTCTAGATTGTCTATCATAGGTGGTAATGACCCAAAGTTTTGGACTACAGTAGTTCAGTTCTTTGCAAAAGTGGAGTGCTTAGAAACAAACGAGTTGAATCAAATTATTGATTATATCGCGTTTAAGTTTCGTGAAGACGTCTCTTTTCTATGAAAGGAAGAACATTTAACGCGTTGTTACATCAAACCAATGAGTGGCATCGCAGAATGTATTTCAATAGAAATATTGGTAATGTTTTGTCTTGGAATTCATCTGGAATAAAACCTTTGTATGTGGTGGAAATTGTAAACGGACAAAGAATTGTTTACAAAACTATTGAACTTAGAAACTCTATAGAACTTTATGATGAAGGTTTAGAAATGCAACACTGTGTTGCTGAATATGATGAGGAATGTAGCGATGGTACAAGTTCTATTTTCTCTTTGCAAATGCAAATTGAAGGTAAAACTTCTGAGCGTTTAGCAACGTTAGAGATTGGCTTACCTGATTTTACGGTTATACAAGCAAAAGCTAAGTGTAACCAAGAGCCATGTGCCAAAGCAAATGAGTTGATTGATAAATGGATTAACGCATCTAGTATTCAAAAAAAGCCTAGTGTGGGTTATGAACAACCATATCAACCTTTTGCGTATAGAAGAGCTGTAGATCTTGAGCGCATGCGAACTCCAGAATTGGATGTATGGTTAATTAAGGTTGTCATTTGGGTAATTTATTTAATCCTCCGATTCGCTATGAGTTGATATGAAGTTGTTCAGAAAGTATGTAAAGTACTTTTTGGGCAACTTTTTTATTTTAAGAAATTTTTATTCTGATATTTCAAATTGTCTTTTGCTTCATTCCCAAATTCATCAACAACGGTAATTATATGTTTTCCTTGTTTTGGTTTCACAGCTAATTCATGAATATCTTTTGTACTGCCAATAAAAGTGTTGTCAACATACCAAAATACCGTACTTTCTGGTTTTGAATGGGCTATTTTTAAGATGAGGTCGTTGGTTTTTCCATCAAAATCTTTAGGTAAAAAGATGCTGTTGTTAGCTTTCGGATAAATAAAATCAATTGAAACTGAATTTTCACCTAAACAGTCATCTCTAAATTTTGGTAACGATTTATAAAACGGATTTTTAGTTTTATAATAATAAGCCATTAACGGTGGCAGTACAAACCAAGATTTATGTTGCATTTTTTCTAAGTCTTCACATGAAGAATTGACTTGAAAACTTTCATTTTTATCCAGATGAATCAAAACATGATAGGGGCAAGGCTTAGTTTTTAGCCCACTAACCTGAATGAATTTTTCTTCCACAACATCACAATTAGGCGATGAACGATGCCCACTTTGTTTACAAATTGAAACTTCTTGCATTTCATCAAAAGGTTTTGCAAACCAGTCGCTATTTGGTAATACATCAAATACATCAAATAAAATAGGTGCAGCAGTTTGAACGCCTACTAATCCTGGACGTCCTTCGCCATCAGCATTTCCAACCCAAACCCCAACTACATAATCTTTTGTAGTGCCAATGGCCCAAGCATCACGAAATCCAAAACTAGTTCCTGTTTTCCAAGCAATTTGTTTAGAGTCATCAAAAAAGGCCCAACTCTCATCACTTTCTGGTCTGTTTACCTCTTTTAAACTTTCATAAGTTAAATAAACTGAAGCGGCATCAAAAAGGTTTTTTTCAGGTGTTTTGTTTCCAAAATCAATTTCATCTGAAGCTAAAAAAGTAGGTTCACAAAATTCATTTGAAAAATATTCACTTGAGTTTTCAGAGAAATGGTTTAAGGTTGAAGACAATGCCGCATAACTTTTACACAAATCCCAAAGGTTACTTTCTGCACCACCTAAAGCCAGAGATAATCCGTAATGATTCGCATTGTATTTTAAGTCTCTAAGCTTTAATTGCTTCAAATAATGATAAAATCTATCCAATCCAAATTCTTGCAACATTCTAACAGCAGGAACATTTAAAGACCTTGATAAAGCACGACTAGCAGGAACAGCCCCATCATAAGTTTTGTTGTAATTTTCAGGATTATAACTTCCAAATTGTGTTGGAACATCAGCAACTAATGTATTTGGTAATAAGTCGCCAGAATCCAGCATTGAGGCATATAAAAACGGTTTTAAAATACTTCCAGTACTTCTGGGTTTATCGATAATATCTACATCTTTTTGATGTGTTTTATCTGTTGGTGAATTACCGACATAAGCTAAAACTTGTCTTGTTTTTACATCCAAAACTAAAACCGCTGCATTATGAATTTCATTCTGACTTAATTGATTATAATGTGATTTAACAATGAAGTTGACTTGTTTTTGAAGATTTTTTTCAACAGTAGTCTTAATTCGTTTTCCATAATGAGATTTCGCTACTTTCTGCAATAAATGTGGTGCTATTTGAGGTAGTGGATATGGTTTTTGAGGCAACCCTTCAGCCAGAGACAACTCATAAGTAAGTGTATCAATAATCGAATTACTTAACAATTTTTCTAAAAGACGATTTCGTTTTTTTAATAACCGTTCTTGATTTTTACCAGGGTAAATTAGGCTAGGGGCATTAGGCAAAACGGCAAGTGTTGCACTTTCCGCCCAAGACAAGTCATTTGCGTTTCTATTAAAATAACGCCAAGAGGCTGCATCAAGCCCAACTACGTTTCCTCCAAAAGGAGCATTACTGGAATAGTAGGCTAGAATTTTATCTTTAGAATTTCGTATTTCCAATCTGGTAGCGAGGATTATTTCCTTAATTTTTTCGGAATACGTTCTGGATTGTCCTTTTCTAGACAATCGAATTACTTGTTGTGTAAGGGTACTTCCACCACGTTTAATTCCACCAGATTTTAAATTATCTCGTAAAGCTTTAAAAATAGAAATAGGATTAAACCCTGGATGCTTATAAAAATATTCATCTTCAAATTGAATAATACAAATTTTGAATTTCTTAGGAATAGAATCATTATGTGGAAATCGCCATTGTCCATCTTTTGCAATTTGAGCACCTAATAATTCATTTTTAGAACACGTAATTACGGTTGCAGTAGGATCTTTAAAAAGCCGACTTGGTAGGCAAAAAACATAAAAAACTAATAACACCCCAATAGTTGCAGATTTAATTTTATGTTTCTTTATGTAGCGTATAATGGATGTCACTTAAATTATATACTCTTGTAAAAAATGATTAGATGTTTTTTAAGATAAATTTATAAAACTAATATATTAGTGTTTTTAAAAACTATGAAGATTAGCTAAAAAGGATGTTTATGTTAGTTTTTTACTAGTTTAGGTTAATATTTATTAAGGTATTAACCATTTATTTTTGGTAATATAGCTACTTATAAATGATTTTAAAGAAAATTCAGTTGGACTTTGCACTCAGAAATAAACTTTTATTTATACTACTCGCATTAGTAATCTCAAAATCTAATGCTCAATTAGGATCCTGTACAGGTAATTCTGGAGCATCTATATTTGTTGAAGATTTTGGAATTGCACCTAGTGCAGCTACACAACATGCACCCTTACCTGCACCAGGAACAACAACATATACTTTTTTAGGTAATCCGCCAGCAGTTTTTGCAGATGGTAGATATACAGTTAGTAATATGAATTATCAACAATGGAATTGGTTTAATGAAGAAGATCATACTGTAGGCGATACAAATGGAAGAATGCTTGTTGTAAACGCCAGTTTTACTCCTGGGGAATTTTACAGATTACCTATTACAGGGCTTTGCGAAAACACTACTTATACATTTTCTTCATGGATTAAAAATTTAACACCAAGAGATTTGATAGATGCAGGAAGAACTCCAAACCCCTGTAATGTTAGGTTTGAAATCTGGGATAGTACTGATGCTATTTTGTTGAAATCTGGTAATACAGGCGATTTTTTAGGGGCTTTAAGTACTGAAAACGGTGAATGGCTTCAATTTGAACTTTTATTTCAAACACAGCCAGGTCAAAATGCGGTGATATTGAAGATGGTAAATAATGGAATTGGTGGCTATGGAAACGATTTAGCAATAGACGATATTGAATTTAAAAGCTGTGGCGATAGTATTGAAATAGAAGACCCTACAACTAATAATAATATTAATATTTGCAGTACGTTAACACCATATACTACAACAATAAACGCAGTACCAGACAATACTGTATTTAGTTCTCATTTTTACCAATGGCAAATGAGTATTGATGGTGTTACTTGGACAGATATTGTTGGTGAAACCTCCTCAAGTCTTGCGATATCTGGATTAACAGCAACAACTTATTATAGAGCAAAAGTTGCCGAATCAGCAGTTAATGTAAATAATGGTTCTTGTAATACAATATCAGATGTTTTCGAGATTGATGTCACATCAGCACCTTTAGCTCCAGCAATTGAATGTTGGGAAACTGCAACGTTTAGTGATGTTACATGTTCATGGAGTGTAACTGGTACACAACCTGTACAGCCTGCTTTAGAGTGTTGGGAAACTGCAACATTCAACAATACAACATGCATTTGGGATATTACGGGGACACAACCTGTACAGCCTGCTTTAGAGTGTTGGGAAACCGCAACATTCAACAATGCAACCTGTAATTGGGATGTTTCAGGAACACAACCTGTACAGCCTACCTTAGAGTGTTGGGAAACCACAATGTTTAATAATACAACATGCATTTGGGATATTACGGGAACACAGCCCGTACAGCCTACTCTAGAGTGTTGGGAAACCGCAACATTCAATAATACAACATGCATTTGGAATATTACGGGAACACAACCTGTACAGCCTGCTTTAGAGTGTTGGGAAACTGCAATATTCAATAATACAACCTGCGTTTGGAACTTAACTGGGACACAGCCTGTACAGCCCACTTTAGAGTGTTGGGAAACCGCAGCATTCAATAATACAACCTGTAATTGGGATGTCATGGGAACACAACCCGCACAACCAGCAATAGAGTGTTGGGAAACCGCAACGTTCAATAATACAACTTGTGATTGGGATGTGACAGGAACAAGACCAGGGTCTACTTTTGATGAAATCGTGTTTTTCTGTGGTTTGGAAATGCCAACTTTAGATGCCAGTTTTACAACTGTGCCAGATCCAATGTTTCAATGGAGTACTGGAGATATTTCAGAGTTTATTGTAATTAGTGCGCCGGGCTTTTATACTGTAGAAATAACTAGCGCAACAAGTTGTGCTTTTGAAACTCAAAATTTTGATACCATTCAAACGGATAATCCAGTCATAGAAAGTATTATATCCGAAGGTCGGGATATTATTATTAATACAACTGTTTTAGGTAATTTTTTATATTCTTTAGATGGTATTTCATTTCAAAGCAGTAACATATTTGAAAATGTTGAAGGCGGGCAATACACTATTTATGCTAAAGGTCGTGCCTGTAGCGATAGTATGGAAACAACATACATTCACTTTTATGTCCCAAAGTTTTTTACACCAAATAATGATGGGTTTAATGACACCTTCAATTTAGCAGGAATAGAAGCTTTTAGCAATTCCAAAGTATCAATTTTCGACAGATATGGAAAACTATTAAAAAATTCGGCTAAAGGTCCTTTTTCATGGAACGGTACTTTTAATAATCAACTATTACCAACAGGCGATTATTGGTATATTATCATCATAGATAATCAAAAAATTACAGGACATTTTACTTTAAAAAGATAAACTATTTGGGCGTTAACACAATGGTCGAGCTTTTCTCTGCAATCCCTAACGCGGGTTATCTGCTAACTTGTTTTTTAAAATTAGAGTTGGATTTATTTTTGGAGAGGTTCGTTTAACGGTTATGTATAAGAATAGTTGCGGGTTTGTATGCGAGGATTTTCCGAAGGAAAATCAGATGCAGGCAAACACGCAATTGCCTTTGTTTAAGCACTAAACCGCAATTATTTTTATACGGTGTTAGCAACTGGCTTTATTCTTTTTTTCTTTCCAAATCCCGAGTTCATTTTCCTTTGCATATAGTTCCGCTTCTTTAAGTTTCTCAATGAATTTTTCATATTCACTATCGTTTATGAAAACTTCCACGTCTGGTTTTTCCATTCCACGATATATTTTCTTTTCCTTTCGGCTCATTTCTTTCCAAGTTCTCGGGCGTTGCATAGTTCCTCCAGGATAACAACCATTTTTTACCAGATAAATATTCAGATTTTCAGTTCCGTCAACAATCCAAGAGTATGTGATTTTTGATTCCGAATTGAGAGCAGAAATAGGAATTAGTTTTGCGTTCGGATGTTCAGTTAACCAATTCTTTAATAATTCAGCTGAATTTTCAGAACGTGG
Source organism: Jejuia sp. G7-7 (assembly GCF_055808955.1). NCBI lineage: Bacteria > Pseudomonadati > Bacteroidota > Flavobacteriia > Flavobacteriales > Flavobacteriaceae > Jejuia > Jejuia sp. G7-7. Next base: position 647,559 of record NZ_JBVVSZ010000002.1, on the reverse strand, counting down.
TGTTCTGAAGAAACCTTGACCAAGTAAACAATAAACATCATCTTTGTTTTCTCCTTTTTTATTTCCGAAAATAGATTCAAATTCAAAGTCCTGAATCGGAAATTCAGTCAATTTGTTTTGAGATTTACAAGATGTTGTAAAAGTCAAAAATATGATTATTATTAGTTCAAAAGTTTGTTTCATTCGCTTGTTGCTAACGCAAAGATAAAGTTCCGTTTCAATGAACTTTATTGATCGTTAAACGAATTTATCATTTTTTTCTGATAAAATCAAGTGAATGAATGCTATAATATCTTCGGTAAGATTCCTGCTGTACTGAAACAAGTTCAGCACAAGTCGCAGGAATTTATCACTTCTCAACCACAACCCATTTTCCTTTTGTTCTTACCAAAAACTCATCATCATACATCGCTTCAGCTTGCACTCCAGGTAAATAATATGTACCTAAATACGAGGCATTCAACATTACGTTAAAGGTTTTTGTGCTGTGTTTTCCTTTTTTTGGTAAATCAAAATAGAAATTCACACGGTCGTCTCTAATATCGGTATGTCTTGCAGCACTTGTTGTTGTGCTTCCAAAAGCGGTAAAACGTGTATTCACAATTTCCCAACCCGATGGAAAAATTTGAGTTAATGCTACATCATTAACCGATGCATTTTTTAAATTACTTACACTTACGGTAGCCACAAAATCTTGTCCTTGCATGAGTTTAGAAACATCCATTGTATTCCCTTTTAAATCTTTGTATTGCACCGATACACTTAGTCCACGCTGTTCTACCAATTCTTGCCCAAGTGGTAATTTTCCAGAATTCAATACTCTTACATAAATCACATTGTCTTTAGCATTTTTAAATACTAAATTGTTTGTGCCTTCAACTACGTTTAAATCTCGTTGTGCAATTGCACTTTTGGTGTCTATACTTTCGGTTTTTCCATTAATGGTATAATTTAGGTTTAAAGCTTTTCCACCATTGGCATTTACCATTTTTGCCATGGCCAATAAACTATACGCTGTAGTTTGTGTGCTCATCCATCGGTTACTTGATAAATCTCTAGCAATGTCTTCAGTAAGTGCTCGCATTTTAGAATCTTTGGTCAATACCATAGTTTCCAAAGCCATCGCTCGATTTCTATCTACAGATCCATAGGTGTAATAATTATAACGCTGCGGTTTAAAATTAATATTAGCTGATTGCGAAATCTTGTCACTAGCCTCTTTTTGTCCTGCCAAAGCATAAGCTGCTGCCAATCGCCATTTGGCTTCATTCGAGATTTCAGAGAATTCTCTAAGGCGGTTCATACTTGCTAAATCCGGACTACCAGCCAAAGCCAAAGTATATAATCTGTAAGCCTGTGCTAAATCAGAGTTGTAGGTGCGATAACTTGGTCGCCAATTTCTAGCGGCTTGCTTTTGGTACATCAACCAGTTACTTTTAAATGTTAATGGCAGCACATAACCTTTTTTTTCGGCTTCAATCATAAAATGTCCTGCATAACTGGTGCCCCAATCGTTGGCACTAGCTTCTCCAATCCAATAACTGAGTCCACCATGAGCACGCTGAAAATGCCCTAAACGTTTAATCCCATTTTCAATATTCGTTTGAATTTGTTTCTTTTTATCAAAAGTTAAATCAAAAATATCAGCTAAAAATAACTGCGGAAATACACTCGATGTGGTTTGCTCTACACACCCATGCGGATAACGAATTAAATACTGTAAGCGTCTTGAAAAATCCATCGGAGGCAAGGTTGAAAATTCAATGGTAGCCGAATTTGTTCCAGCAACCCCAAACGTTGAAAAGTCTAAACTTTCAGATGCATTTGCTGCTAAAGTTTTATCCAATGCTTTTGAAGTTATTGGATTAGTATTCACAACATCCAATTCCACTTTATAAGTAGATTTCTCGCCATTGCCAGTTGCAATCACTTCAACAGTATTAATCCCTTTGGCTTTACTCACATCCAATTCAAAATACGCCATTTGCTCATCAGGTTTTGCAAAAGAAAGTGCTTTAGAATTTTCACCAACTACCGAAATTCCATCACTCAGTTTCAAACTAATATTTATGTTTTTTACTTTAGGTTCCATAGCAAAAACGGTAACAGGTAAGGTTACTTTTTCGCCTGGGCTTAACTTCCGCGGAAGCGTTGCTAAAACCATCAATGGTTTTTTAACTTCAACGGCTTTATCGGTACTTCCATAAGCTTCATTGTCATTGTTTCCTGCAACTACCATCGTTCGAACAGAACCTATATAATTTGGTAATTTTATTTGATGGGTTTTTGTTTTTCCAGCATCCAATTTAAAAGGGCCTAAATACGTAACCACAGGTTTAAAACGATTCGCTTTTTTGTTTTTTCCACCTGCAGCATTGCCATCGCCACCAATGGCAAATACTTGGTCGATACTTCCTGAATACGCACCAATAACATCATCAAAAATATCCCAAGTTTTTACACCCAGAGCTTGACGTTTATAAAACTCATGCCATGCATTTGGGGTTTTAAATCGGGTTAAATCTAGTAACCCTTCTTCAACCATGGCAATAGTATAAGTCATCGCTTTGTTGTTTTTTTCAGAGACTTTCACTTCAAAAGTTTGCTCTGGACGCAATTTATCTGGCATGCTTAATTCAGGGTGCAATTTCGTGTCTGGGTTTTCAACCATAATGGGAATGACGCCATATAAGCGAATTGGTAAATCGTTAACAGTAATCGCATGTGGTTGTAATAATGAAATATTCACAAATACGTTTGGAGCCATTTCTTTACTGATTGGAATATCAACAGTAGTTTCACCTTTACTCGTTTTTACCCATTTATAATCCAAAACTTCGGTGCCATTTTCAATACTTACCAAAGCACGCCCTTCACTTCCTGACGCAAAAGTCACTTTAGCTATTTCGCCTACATTATAGTTTTCTTTATCTGCTGAAAACACTAACATTTTAGCAGCTTCTTTATCTGAAGATGGAGCTTTTTGCCACCAGTTTTTATAGAAATATGCGGTTCTTCCTGTGGCGTGCCCGCTAGCAGGGTCTGATATTCTAATGAGGTAACGGCCACGATCATTATCTGGAATTTTTACATTGAAATTGGCTTTCCCATTGGCATCTGTATTTATTTTTAGAGATTTATAAGGTCTGTGATAACTACTAGACACATAACTTGCCAAATCATCGTAAGACGAATTCCACCACCAGCGCCATTCTACTTTATAAATCTTCACTTCAAGATTATTACGTTTTATAGGCTTGCCATTTTCATCAACTACCACCACATCAAAGGTTTGGTTTTCATCTGTAAAAAAGGAGCCATAAGCATTTCCTTTTGGGGATTGTAATCCAACAAAAGATTTATAAGGCGCATATTTTTTGGTAAATGCGTCCATGGAGAAATCTCCACCATTTTCAAACGCACGGACTAAAAATTGAACATTCAACATCCCTGGAGCGTTCTTCCCAACATTGAGTTTTTTGTTGATTGACGCTAAACCTTCTTCATTTACTTTCCCTTCAAATACGTTAATTTCTTCTGTATTGAATTTTCGTGTAGGGTCGTTAAACGTGTAATTTTTATAGTTTTCAAAAGCGGTATAAGCAGAAGTGAATTTCGCTTTTATCTCAGTTTTTAAATTTTTTCCTGGAGCGCCATGAAGCCATTTCACATCCAAATCGCCTTTTAATAGTTCGTTATTTGAAAGGATTTCGTTTTCAAAATCGACCTTAATTTTTAATCGATTTGGTTTAACAGTTTCAATTTTTAAACCTTTATAAAAAGTAGCTCCTCCAACAGAAACTTTAGCATTGTAATTTCCAGTTTTACCTTCTGAAGCTATTGGTACGGTAAACTTGTAGAAATTATTTAAGTGGTCTGCGGTAACGTTTTTGTAAACCAATTTCCCGTTAGGATCGGTAATTTCTAGTTTTACTGGATGCCTTTTTGGAAGTTTATTAGCGTTGTCATTCAACATAAACGTTAAATGCAAAGTATCTCCCGGTCTCCAAACACCACGTTCGCCATAAATATAACCTTTAAGTCCACGTTGTAAACGATAACCAGACACATCAAACTTACTAAGCGACAACGAATTCCCATCATGAAGTTTAACATACGTTGTGTTTTTTACTTTTGAAACAATAGCGAATGCTGCATTTTTATCAGAATCAATTAAAGTTAAACCTTGTTCGTCCGTAGTTCTGCTTGCCAATTCTTGCTGCTGAAAATTGTAAAGCGCAACCTTTGCTCCAGCCTCTGGATTGGTGTTTAAAATATTAGTAACCGCAAAATAATACGAGTTGTTAGCGCCCTGTTTTGCAATAACGCCCAAGTTTGAAGCGAGTAAATTTTGAGATACAATTTTACGCTCGTTATAATAGGCATCATGACATGGGTTTTGCTCTTCGCGCCAATTGTAAACATAATTTTTGTAACGATAGGCTTTGTTATCCCAATAGGCTTCCTCACGTAAGTCTTGATTTTCACTATCTATTTCAGCGTAATCGCCTTCATAGTAATCTTCCTCATAATAGTCATCATAATCATCATTTTCTGAAGTTGAAATACCTGCATTGGCTTCACAATCGTATAGCGAATAGCGTTTGTCAAAACTTAATTCCACCCGATAAATAGCGCCAGCATCAGCTTTAAAAAACTTTGATAAATCGATGCTATAGACTTTCCATTTTCCTGTGTTTTCTGCTGCGGTTTGTAATTGAATAGTTTGTTTCGCAATGCGTCTACCAACTTTCTTGATGTCATATTTATTATTGCTATTTAAATTATTGTCTTGCAAAAATTGCAGCACGTTATCTTCAAAGATCTTAATCACACGAACATCAACGGCACTCAAATTAACGGCTTCAAAATTGAATTTTAATTGCTCAGAATTTGGTAGAATGGTTCCGTTACTAATTAGTTTTACTTGTGGTTTTAAATCTTCAAAAGCTATGGTTTCAGAAAATGGTTTTTTCAATTTATAACCTTCAGTATTTTTGATGCCTTGAAATACATCTACCTGAATATTACCCACTAATTTAGTGTCTGGATATACTTTAAGAACATTTCCATCTACTACATATTTTGGATTCTTTACTTTTTGAATGGAGACTAAACCATCAAAATTTTGTTGTTTTTTAAGTGGGTCTGAAAAGTTAATGGATAGATGCTGTTCTGGAGATTGCGTGACATTAGTTTCAACAATCGTGAAGTTATTTATACCCGGAATTAAAATGGTGTTTTCTCCTTGGTTATCTGCTTCAATAGATTTTCCATTCCATTTTACAAGGATGTTGTCGTCTTCAATTTTTCGATTAATACTATCAATTTTAAATTCAAAATACTTCGAACTTTCATTTGCTTCATTAAAAACCAATGCTAATTTTTTGCCATTTTGGGAGGCTTCAACTAATGTTTTGGCATCTTCAATTGAAATAACATCTGCCGATTTTATAACGCCTTCAAGGTATTGCCAATTTTTACTGTACGATTGTAAATGATTAGTTTCAATATTAAAACTTGGTGTGATGGTTTTAAACTGAAACGTATAATCTTTAAAGCCATCTGGCATTTTTTTATAGATGTCGTTTAGCTTTACTACAACCGTGTATTCAGTATCGGGTTCTAAATGTTCATCGGGTTTAAAAAGTAATGTGTGTTTGTTTGCAACTGTTAATTTACCTTCAACATGAGGTTTTATGCTTACAATTTTATCGGTTATTTCCTGTCCCATTTCCCAACCTTCAACTTCGTTTGCAAAATTGATTTGAATTGGACTAGCTACTGAAGTTATTCCCGATGTGGTATAACTGATATAATCCCGGAATTTGAAAAGATTATCGGTTTCTACGGGTTTCTTTTTACACGAAACAGCTAACATAATAAGCAATACGAAAGCGAAGCCTTTTTTTAATGACATAAAGATGAAGATTTAAATGAACAAAATAGTTAAAAAACGAAAGCGTAGGTAGAATCCCGTTAATTAAATTACGTTGAAGAATTAAAGTTTAGTCTTTTGGAGATGTTAAATATGTCTTAAGATTTTGAGTAACGCTTTGTCGAAAAGTACCGACGTATGACAGAATTTGTTAAGATTTAAGTGATTTCTTCAGTTTTATTAATCTCTAAACATCTGATACTCGTATATTTCAATAACCCAATCTACTTATATTATGAAAATCTTTTGTTTAAAAACCTGCATCGCAGTATTCTGTTTTGTTGTGATATTTTCTTCTGTTTCTTGTTCTAAAGATGATGTTACTGAAAATGATATTGAAAAATATGAGGTAATTTCTATGGCTGAGGAAATTCTACAATTAGTCAATGCGCATAGAAAAAGTATTGGAAAACAAGCCTTGACTTTTAATACGTTAGCAAACGATTTGGCATACGAGCATACACGCTATATGATTGAGCAAAACGATATAAGTCATGATGATTTTGATAATCGTTCTGACATATTAATTGCTGAAGAAAATGCGAATAGAACAGGCGAAAATGTGGCTTATGGACAACGGTCTGCTAAGGCTGTTATGGATGCTTGGTTAAATAGTTCGGGACACCGAAGAAATATAGAAGGCGATTTTACGCATATTGGGATTGCAGTTATAAAGAATAGCAACGGGACCTATTATTTTACACAGCTTTTTTTGAAGAAAAGACCAGAAAATAATAATATTTAATCTTTAAACATCCCAATATATAATTCCCCTTTATCATTCATCGTAGCTCTAAACATACCTTGAGTGTTAAATTCCATAGCCATATTACCATCCTTATCAATAGCAACTATACCACCTGTTGCTCCTTGATCTCCAATGTTTGGTAATTTATTTTGAATGACTTCTTTTGCAGCGTCTTCAAGACTTAGACCTTTATATTCCATCAATGCAGAAATATCATATGCCACCATACCTCGAATAAAAAACTCGCCCCAACCTGTGCTTGAAACTGCACAAGTATTATTATTAGCATAAGTGCCTGCGCCAATTATTGGAGAATCTCCAATGCGCCCCCAACGTTTGTTTGTCATGCCACCGGTAGAAGTTCCCGCAGCTAAATTTCCATGTTTGTCTAGAGCTGCACAACCCACGGTTCCGAATTTTGAGTCTTGCAAATCTGTATCATAAAATGAAGCTGCTTTATTTTTTTCTGAGGGTTTAACGCGCTCAAGAGATTTTAGCTTTTTTTTAGTAGAGAAATAATTAGGGTCAACAATAGTTAAACCTTGTTCTTGGGCAAAAGTTTCAGCCCCATCTCTGGAAAGTAAAACATGTGGCGACTTATCCATAACTGCACGCGCCAAATTAATTGGGTTTCTAACGGTTTTAGTTCCTGCTGAAGCACCGGCGTTAAGTGTTCTTCCATCCATGATAGACGCATCATGTTCGTTAGTCCCTTCATGAGTAAAAACAGCACCTTTACCAGCATTAAAAAGTGGCGAATCTTCTAAAACATTTATTGTGTTTTGTACAGCATCTAAACTAGTTCCGCCGTTTTTTAAGATGTCATAACCAATGCGAATCGCTTCTTTGAGTTTTTGACGATATTTTGCTTCTCGCTGTTCAGACATATTATTGCGTCTGATACTTCCTGCTCCACCATGAATCACAATTGAAAATTTTACTTTTTCGGTTTCCTTTGGAATAATTTCAAGAGTCTTTTTAGATTCATACTTACAAGAAGAAAAAACGATAAGTATAACAAGTAAATAAATGGTTTTTTTCATAGAAATTCCGATTAATTAGCATACTAAGTTAATAATTTTATCATTAGCAAATTTTAATAAAAACGACTTTTAATTAGTATATTCGCAAATAATTCTCATATAAATATTAAATCAATAATTAATGGGTGCAATCGCAACAAGTTTTGGTATTGATGAAGCTTTAAAAACTTTAGGAATAAAGTCTATAAATGAAGGTACATCAACTGGTTCAGATAATTTTTCTAACGGAGAGATTATTGAGAGTTATTCACCAGTAGATGGTCAATTAATCGGGAAAGTAAAAGCGACAACAAAAGAAGATTTTGAAGTTGTAATGGGTGTAGCTACTTCAGCTTTTAAAACTTGGAGAAAGATGCCTGCACCACAACGTGGAGAAATTGTACGTCAATTTGGAGAAAAATTGCGTAAAAAGAAAGATGCTCTTGGGAAATTGGTGTCTTATGAAATGGGTAAAAGCTTTCAAGAAGGCTTAGGCGAAGTTCAAGAAATGATTGACATTTGTGATTTTGCAGTTGGATTATCTCGTCAGCTTCACGGGTTAACGATGCATTCTGAACGTCCAGGACACAGAATGTACGAGCAATACCATCCGTTGGGCGTAGTTGGAATTATTTCAGCCTTTAATTTTCCTGTAGCGGTTTGGGCGTGGAATACTGCTTTAGCTTGGGTTTGTGGCGATGTTTGTGTTTGGAAGCCTTCTGAAAAAACACCAATATGTGGTGTCGCTTGCCAAAATATAGCTGCTGAAGTTTTTGCTGAAAACAACTTGCCAGAAGGTATTTCTTGTTTGATAAATGGGGATTACAAGGTGGGAGAATATCTGACAAAGGATACTAGAATTCCGTTAATTTCAGCAACAGGTTCTACAAGAATGGGTAAAATTGTAGCAAAAGAAGTAGCAGGACGTTTAGGGAAATCTTTGTTAGAATTAGGAGGGAATAACGCCATTATCGTAACTCCTGACGCCGATATAAAAATGACGGTAATTGGTGCTGTTTTTGGTGCAGTTGGTACAGCAGGACAACGTTGTACTTCAACACGACGTTTAATAATTCACGAATCTATTTACGATAAAGTAAAAACAGCTGTTGTTGATGCTTACAAACAATTACGTATTGGAAATCCGCTTGATGAAAACAATCATGTTGGTCCATTAATCGATACCGATGCCGTAAATATGTATACTAAAGCTTTAGAAAAAGTAGTAGCAGAAGGAGGACATATTGTTGTTGAGGGAGGCGTACTTTCAGGAGAAGGTTACGAAAGTGGATGCTATGTAAAACCAGCAATCGCAGAAGCAAAACCTAATTTTGAAATTGTACAACACGAAACATTCGCACCTGTTTTATACTTATTAAAATATTCGGGCGAGGTTGAAAACGCTATTGATATTCAGAATGAAGTAGCACAAGGATTAAGTTCGGCCATTATGACAAACAATTTGCGTGAAGCAGAACGTTTCTTATCTGTTCAAGGTTCAGATTGTGGCATTGCCAATGTAAATATTGGAACTTCAGGTGCTGAAATAGGCGGTGCTTTTGGTGGCGAAAAAGATACTGGTGGCGGACGAGAATCAGGCTCTGATGCTTGGAAAATTTATATGCGCAGACAAACAAATACCATTAATTATACTACTGAATTACCTTTGGCTCAGGGTATAAAATTCGATATATAAAACTAAATGCATTGCCTATATTAAAAAGCCGCATTCCCTAGAATGTGACTTTTTAAGTTTTTATGGTTCTTAATGTATGAGCTTAAAGTGTTATATTGCAAGCACTTATAATTTCATTAACCATAAACTATTTTAAAATGAGTAAAAAAACATCCTATCTTTTAGGGATTATACTCACTATTATTCTCGGTACAATTTTGTATTATTTTCTATGTTGCAGCGTATGTTGTGGCAAAGAAAGTTGCGAACACAAACACGATGAGACTAAGAGTGCAGTAACTCCAGAAATTAAAGATGCAACTAGAAATGCATTTATGATTAAAGACGCTAACGGCGACTTTAATATTGACATGAATGATAATTTCAATTTCAAAACTTCTAATTTTTCAATTTTAGATCCAGTATCGCAAAACGTTGAGAATGGTGTATTGAAATTAAAAGGTTATTTATTAGCAAACCCTTCAAAAACAGTTGATATTACTGGGTTTTATAAAAGTGATGAAATCAATAATTCTGCATATCCAAATTTAGGTTTAGCCCGTGCAAACTCGGTTAAGAATTATTTAGTTTTACATGGCGTGCCTTCAAAACAAATAGATACTTATGGCGAATTAAATGATGCTATGAATCCTGATGAAAAAAGTACTTTGTTTGGACCATTGAAATTTGGGGTATTAACTACAGATGCATCAGATACATCAGCAATTGAAGCTCTAGAAAAAGCTTGTGATGCTATTAGAGGAAACCCATTAGTCCTCCATTTTAAAACTGGTCAAGCTTCTATTAATTTAACATCAGAGCAACGTCAGAAAATTGCAGACATTTCGCATTGTGTCGATAAATTAGGTGTAAAAATCCAAGTGGTTGGACACACAGATAATACTGGCGATGCTGCAAATAATTTGGTACTTGGTCAAAAGCGTGCAGATTTTGCAAAAGGATACCTTATTAGAAATGGTATTTTAGAAAGCAATATTGAAACATCATCTAAAGGACAATCAGAACCTATTGCAGATAATGCAACTGATGAAGGTAAAGCAGAAAACAGAAGAACAGAAATAACAATTAACTAATTAAAAAAATATAGAATATGAATTTTTTAGCAATACATTTACCATGTTGGCTTATTCCAGCAATTGTGGGTATAATTTCAGCAATATTAGGTTACTTATTAGGGAAACTTTTAAGAGGTGGAAGCAATGACGATAACAATAGAATCGAACAATTAGAAGCAGATCTTGATGCTTGTAGAAAAAGCAGACTATCTTTAGAAGACGATTTAAAATCAACTAAAGCTTCATTAGCGTCATCATTAACTGCAGCAAGTGTTGCTTTACTACCATTTGATGCAGCAGCAGCCAAAGCAGTTTTTGGTAAAAAAGTTAAAGAAAACGATTTAACAATTGTTGAAGGCATCGGTCCAAAAATCCAAGAATTATTCCATAATCATGATGTAAAAACTTGGAAAGCTCTATCGGAATGTACGGTAGATAAATGTCAAAGTGTTTTAAATTCTGGTGGCGAGCGGTACAAAATTCATAAACCTGGAACATGGCCAGAACAAGCTAAAATGGCTTATGAGGGCAAATGGGAAGCACTATTAAAATGGCAGGACGAATTAGATGGTGGAAGATAAATTGAATATTAGTGACTAGTTCAAAAAAACCGTTTCTGAATAAGAAACGGTTTTTTTGTATCTTCAAATATTGAATTTAAACCTTTTTTAGAAGCAGAAGTCTAAGAATTTACAATATCATTTTTCAAACAGAATTAATCTCATCGCTTTATGAAAGCCAAACACATACAACATTTATATAGGCGCATTGGTTTTGGAATATTACCAACCGAATTAAATACCCTTTCTAAAAAGAGTAAAAAAGAGGTTATTAATTCGCTTTTTAAAGCATCAAAAAAATGACACCACTCGAAGTAGACACTTCAGAAATAAAAGACATTTTTAGTGGTAGCATGATGATGAATTCTAGAAATCTCGATCCAGAAACTCGGCGAAAAATTCAGAAAATAAGTCGTAAAAAACAAATTGAACTTAATGTTGCTTGGATAGATAGACTTACCAACTCTTCAGAAGTTCTAAGAGAAAAAATGACACTCTTTTGGGCAAATCATTTTGTATGTGAAGATAACAGCATCACTTATATTCAGCAATTTAATAACACACTTAGAACACACGCTTTAGGTAACTTTAAAGATTTTGTAAATGCCGTTTCTAAAGAAGCTGCTATGACAAAATATTTAAACACCAAACAAAACAGAAAGCAACGGCCAAATGAGAATTTTGCAAGAGAGTTAATGGAATTATTCACTTTAGGAGAAGGACATTATAATGAAGAAGATATAAAGGAAAGCGCAAAAGCATTTACTGGATACAGTCATAATTTACAAGGCGAATTTGTATTTAGAAAACGCCAACACCATGAAGGCGAGAAAACTTTTTTGGAAAAACAGGCAACTTTTCAGGCGAAGATATTGTTGATATTATATTAGAACAAAAACAATGTGCCACGCATATCTGCGAAAAAATATACTGTTATTTTGTGAATGAAGTCATAGACGAAAACCATGTTAACACTATGGCTAACGTATTTTATAAAGACTATAATATCGAAAATCTAATGCGTTTTATGTTAAGCTCAAACTGGTTTTATGATGAAAAAAATATTGGTACAAAAATAAAATCTCCAATAGAGTTTTTAGTTGGCATTAATACTTTAGTGCCAACGGAGTTTAAAAACCAAAGCAGTTACTTTACCTTCAAAGATTGTTAGGGCAAATTTTATTAGATCCGCCTAATGTTGCAGGTTGGAAAGGTGGCAAAAACTGGATAGATAGCAACACCATTGTTTTGCGCTTAAAGTTACCATCTTTACTGCTCAATAACGCCTACATTTCAAAAGTAAAACAAGGGCAAAATGATGCTCAAATGGAGGTTAAAAAAGAAGTGTTCAAGAAAAAATATGGTAAATATTATAATACAAAAGTGAATTGGGAGTATTTCAACACGCAATTTAAAAGTGTTGACATCAACGAATTTCAAAATCACTTATTAGCCTGTAAAGTTAACGACGCTGCAAAACAGTATTTAAGTGCTTTACATAAAGTATCTAAACAAGAATATTGCATCCAATTGATGTCGTTACCAGAATATCAAATGTGTTAATTATGGACAGAAGAAAATTTTTAAAACAGTCGTCATTAGCTAGTAGCCTATTTATGGTGCCTAGTTTTGTACGTGCTTTTGAGCAAGTAGCAAGTAGCAAATTAGGTTACAAACGTTTGGTAATTATTCAATTGTCTGGCGGAAATGATGGGTTAAATACCGTGGTTCCTTACAGAAACGATTTGTATTATAAAGAGCGCCCAACATTGAGTATTCCTAAAAACGATATCATTAAATTAAATGATGAAGTTGGATTACATTCTAGTTTAGAGCCTTTAAAAAAACTTTATGATAAAGGGTATTTGTCCATCATCAATAACGTAGGGTATCCAAATCCTGTGCGTTCGCATTTTAGATCTATGGATATTTGGCAAACAGCTACAGATTCTAATGAGTTTTCTCAAAGTGGATGGGTAGGTCGTTATTTAGATAATTATGGAAAACAACCGTATAGCGCTATCGAAATAGATGAGAGTTTATCCTTAGCCATGAAAGGCGAAAACTCAAATGCGATCGCTACTCAAAATGCTAAAACGTTATATAATTTCTCAAAAGATCCATATTTTAAAAACATCCATAACCATCAAAACGATGCGCATTTAAGCGAACATAATTTAGGGTATTTGTACAAATCCATGATAGCTGCAGAGTCTTCGGCTAAGTACATATTTGAAACCAGTAAAACCGTTACAAGTTTTCAAGAATATCCAAACAATAAATTCGGGAAACAGTTAAAAACAACAGCACAATTCATTAATTCTGGACTAGACACCAAAGTGTTTTATACCTCTTTAAATGGATTCGATACACACGTTAATCAACTCAATACCCAAAAACGATTATTGGGGCAATACGCAAATGGCATCGAAGCTTTTGTAAAGGATTTAAAAGATAACGACACCTTTAAAGACACGTTAATTCTAACGTTTTCAGAATTTGGGCGTCGTGTAAAACAAAATGCAAGTGTTGGCACAGACCACGGTACGGCAAATAATGTATTTGTAATTGGCGAAAATTTAAAAACCCAAGGTTTCTATAACGATATGGCGAGCCTTAGTGATTTAGACGACAATGGCGATTTAAAATTCGAGATAGATTTCAGAACCATTTACGCCACCGTTTTAGACAAATGGCTTGAGGTAGATGATAAAAAAGTACTCAACAAATCTTTTAAACAGTTAGATTTTATTTAGAATTATTTGGGCGTTACCTATATCCTGAATTTAGTTCAGGACCTAGGTCGGGCTTTCCGTTCCAAGTCCTCGCACCTCCTGCGTCGGTGCTGTGGGCTATCCACTACAATCCCTAACGCGGGCGAATTTGCGATTAACAGTAATTAACCATCGAAGAGAAAGTATTCTTACTAAAGTCTAGAGTAAAAAAAACCTTGAGCCTATTCTTTCGATTTGGGGCATCAAGGTTTAATTAAATGATTAATAGCGGTGCAAATTTACAGTTTTTCCGTAAACCAAAAAACTTTTAATGTGAAATAAAGGTTAAATTATTAACAAATGTTAATTATATTTTACTTTCCTTAAAATACGAATCGCTTCTTTATATAAAACATAAATAGATGTATTGTGATGTTTTAAATATGGTTTAGCTTCCTGTAATCTATCTAAAGCTTCTGGAAAGTCGTTGAAGTAACATATTAAATAAGTAGAAGGCAAATTGTTCAAATCTGTCAATTCATTGTTAGTTAATGTTAATCCTTTTTTTAATTTTTCTAAAATGGCATTATTCGTATTGTAAATATGATGTAATGTTTTCTTATTAAATCTAGGCGGTTCAAAAAGCAGTTTCTTTTCAATATTATAGTTTGCATTATCATGAAAATTGATGATGGTTTCTTCTAACGGATAATATTTATAAGATTTCTTAAATCCTAAATTAACATATTCTATAATTTTAAATGTATCATCTGTAATTGAAATGGATACTTCATCTAAAGCAGAAAAAAACAAACGCACCTGCTCGTTAATCAATTCAATATCAACCCGAGAATAAAACACTTCATCTTTCACAGTTTTTTGTTGCCCTGCCCAACATACCACAAAATACTCTTTAAACACTTTGTATTGTGCATTAAAGTCTTTCCGGGTATTCATAAAATCCATCACACCATTAAGCGTATGCTCAATATTGTTTTGAGCATTGTTTTCAATGGCTTCCACAATTTTAGAATTCACATCTTTTATGTCGCTTTCAAAAACTTTTGGCATACTAATGCTGCCATCTCTAAAAAATACAGAGCCGCCATAATATTTCCAGATATTTTTTCTGAGAGAAGTTAATTTTCCAGTAGGCCTAATAGTGACCAGCCCAATAACTTTATCATCAGGTAAATGCGGAAACGGAATGTTTTCATACTGAACAATTGGCGGATTTGATAAATATGCATTAATCAAATTTTGAATTTTACTATCGTCAAAAAAATCTACACCAATTATTTTGTTGTCTTCGTCTTCAACACCAATAACTATAAACGAATTGTTTTTTGGGTTACTGTTTGAAAGTGCGCAAACATGCTTTAAAAATTTCGCTTTTCCTTCCTTTTGACCAATATCTATTTTTTCGCTTTTTATCATAAAAACTATTCTCATCGTTGTGAGCAAGTAAGTGTTTTATTAAAAGACGTTTGTTAATCATATTTGTTATTCCGCAATTCATGCGGTAGCTATTTTATAGCAATTCTATTTCTTGTTTTAAATTTTCTCTGGCTTGTGTTTCAAAATTCGTTTTATAATGTTCTGTAAAGAATAAAGTATAACGTTCTAAAAATGCTGTAATACCTTTTTTCGTCCTTTTTTGTACATAAAGTTAGGGTAAATGGCATATTCTTTTCTAATGTTTTTGATATACTTCTTATAAGTTTCCCAATCTGTCCCTAAAATAGATAAATCTAAATCCAAAAGGATAGCATTATCATTATTTTCTGTTAAAATTAATTCATGTTTTTTAGTCGAAATGATGAGATTTTGAATAATTTCTGTTCTTTTTTCATTAAAATTGAATGATTTTAAACGATTTTTGGCAAAATCAGCACTTTTCTCCTCGTTATCCTTTTTTGTGGATTTGTAAATCACATCGTGATACCAAATAGCAAACTTTAATGATTGAACATCATTAATTTTTATATCAAACTCTTCTAATTGCATGAGCATTTTATAGATGTGTGTGAAATTATGGTAATGTCTTGACTTGCTCGTGTAATTAATCTCAAGTTCTTTCCAGAGAGAGTCAATTAAGTTTTTATCTTCCGTAAACTGAGATACTAAACTTAGCCATTCATTTTTCAACCAATTTTTCATCTTTCCTTTTTCACAGTTGTACTATTAGCCTGCGCCGTACAAAACATCAAAACATCAGCAATATTAACATGTGGTGGTCTGGAAATTGCAAAATAAATAACTTCGGCAACATCTTTAGCTTCTAAAGCTTTAAAACCAGTATACACAGAATCGGCTGCTGCACCACCTTTAAAACGCACTTGTGAAAATTCAGTTTCAACCAATCCAGGATTTACAGCACCAACCTTAATTCCAAACGGATTCAAGTCTACACGCATCCCTTCGGTAATGGCCAAAACGGCATGTTTACTACCACAGTAAACATTCCCTTTTGGGTAAACTTCCTTTCCTGCAGAGGAGCCAATATTTATAATATGTCCAGATTTTCGCGCCGTCATTTGAGGAATAATAGCTTTACTCACATATAGCAAACCTTTTACGTTAATATCCATCATGGCATCCCAGTCGTCTAAACTACCATCTTGAATTGGATCTAAACCATGTGCATTTCCTGCGTTATTGATTAAAATGTCAATCTGTTTAAAATTTTTAGGTAAAGATGCAATAGCATCTAGTGTTGCTTGTTTGTCTCGTACATCAAAATTTAAAATATGAACATCTGTTAATCGACCTAATGCTTCTTGAATGGTTTGTAATCGGTTTAATCTTCGACCACAAAGCACAAGGTTAATGCCCTGTTTTGCAAACTCATAAGCTGTAGCTTCGCCAATTCCGCTTGTTGCGCCAGTAATAAATGCTGTTTTAGTCATTAATGGGTGTATTTATTTCTCTTTAAAAATACCTAAAAAGGTTTGTAAAGCCATCGTGTTTATTACAGATTTCATCAGAATTTATTCACGTCTACTTTCAAATTAAGAGATTCTTATCATAATTATTGGTTAAAGTTAGAAAACATGGTACTTTACTATTTTTTTTAACCAATTTTTAACAGGTTTCAATTAAAAATTTTAACAATTTGCAATGCTGAAAAAATGAGCAGCATATTCGAGCTTTAAAACTTAAAAAATGATGGAAGAAACAAGTACAATTGATATTAAGTCGATAAACGAGAAAATTGAAAAGGAAAGTGCCTTTGTTGATTTACTAACTTTAGAAATGAATAAAGTTATTGTAGGGCAAAAACACATGGTAGAGCGCCTACTAATTGGGCTTTTAGGACGTGGACATATACTTTTAGAAGGTGTGCCTGGTTTGGCAAAAACTTTAGCCATTAATACTCTGGCACAAGCGGTAGATGGAAGTTTTAGTCGCATACAATTTACACCAGATTTATTACCTGCCGATGTTACAGGGACTTTGATATATAATATGAAAGTGAATGACTTCTCAATAAAAAAAGGACCAATTTTTGCCAACTTCGTATTAGCAGATGAGATTAATAGAGCGCCAGCAAAAGTACAGTCGGCTTTACTTGAAGCCATGCAAGAAAAGCAAGTAACCATTGGCGATGAAACTTTTATATTAGATAAACCATTTTTAGTAATGGCAACTCAAAACCCTGTGGAGCAAGAAGGAACGTATCCTTTACCAGAAGCGCAGGTTGACCGTTTTATGTTGAAAACAGTCATTGATTATCCTAAAATTGATGAAGAGCAACTCATTATGCGCGCCAACTTAAAAGGTGCTTGGGATAAAGTAAACCCTGTAGTTTCTATCAAACAAATTTTGGCAGCCCAAGAAGCTGTAAAGGAGGTTTACATGGATGAAAAAATAGAGAAATACATACTGGATATTATTTTCGCAACCAGATATCCAGAAAAATATAGACTTACCGATTTAAAACCATTAATCTCTTTTGGAGCTTCGCCTCGTGGAAGTATCAATTTAGCTACGGCAGCAAAATGTTATGCATTTATCAAGCGTCGAGGCTATGTGATTCCAGAAGATGTTCGTGCTGTTGTTTATGATGTGTTACGCCACAGAATAGGTATTACTTATGAAGCTGAGGCTGAAAATGTAACTTCAGAAGACATCATCAATAAGATTGTAAACGAAATAGAAGTGCCTTAATAGTTTATTTGTTTAACTGTTTATTCGGTTAAACAGGTTTCAATTAAACGATTTAACAATTCAACATTTCAACAACAATTGGATACTAAAGAATTACTAAAAAAAGTACGTAAAATAGAGATTAAGACACGCCGATTGTCTGATCATATTTTTGGAGGAGAATACCACTCTACCTTCAAAGGGCGTGGTATGACTTTTAGTGAAGTACGCCAGTATCAATTTGGAGATGATGTAAGAAGTATTGATTGGAATGTTACAGCACGCTACAGCGAACCTTATGTAAAAGTGTTTGAGGAAGAACGAGAATTGACCATGATGTTAATGGTAGATATCTCAGGCTCAGAATTATTTGGTACAGAACAACAATTCAAAAATGAAGTGATTACTGAAATTGCTGCAACTTTAGCGTTTTCGGCGACTCAAAACAATGATAAAATAGGGCTGATTTTGTTTTCAGACCAAGTAGAATTGTTTATTCCGCCTAAAAAAGGACGTTCTCATGTATTACGAATTATTCGTGAACTGATTGAGTTTAAACCTGAAAGCAAACAAACAAACCTTGCCGAAGCTTTAAAATTCTTAACCAATGTGATGAAGAAGAAAGCTATTGTATTTGTACTATCTGATTTTATTGCAGATGATTATGAGCGTACCATGAAAATTGTTTCAGGAAAGCATGATGTAACAGGCATTCGCGTTTACGATAAACGAGAAGAAGAAATTCCAAATTTAGGTGTAGTACAAATGCAAGATGAAGAAACTGGCGAATTAATGCTAGTAAATACCACATCAAAAAAAGTAAGACAGAATTACGCCAAATTTTATAACGAAAAAGTCAATTATTACAAAGAAACATTTTCACGTTCAGGTGCTGGTACAATAGATTGTCGTGTAGACGAAAGTTACGTGAAAAAATTATTAGGTTATTTTAAACGAAGAGGATAAAAGATTAACGATTTATGATTAACGAATTACGATTTATGAATAGAAAAATTTCTGGCTTTAGTCTTCAGGCTTCGGTCATTTTTTCTGTGTTCTTTTTTCTGTGTTCTATTTGTTCGTTCGCTCAGGTTACATCTTCAATAGATTCAACATCAATTACAATTGGCGAACAAATTACCTATAAAATTCAAGTTGAAACTGATTCTACTAATTTGGTGGTTTTTCCAGAAGGACAAACATTTGCACCTCTAGAAATGATAGAATCTTACGCCATAGATACTATCAAAAAGAAAGATAAATTCAGCTTGATAAAAAATATGGCCTCACTCAATTCGATTCTGGAGCTTATACTATTCCAAGACAGCAAATTGTAATTGGCGATAAAACTTTTTTTACAGATTCTTTAAAAGTTGAAGTAAATACAATAGCCATAGATACTACTAAACAAGGGTTGTATGATATTAAACCAATGATTGAAGTTGAAAAACAAGGCAGCGATTGGTGGAAATATCTATTAATTGGGTTGCTTATTATTGGACTAATAGCGGCGATTTTATGGTGGTTTATTTGGCGAGAAAAACCTTTGAGTGAGGAGGAAAAAATAGCATTATTACCACCTTATGATAGAGCAAAATTAGCTTTAAGAAAGCTAGACGATAGTGCTTATTTGCAAAATGAAAATTTAAAAGACTACTATTCTGAATTAACGTTTATCATCAGAAAGTATTTGGATGAAAAAGTATATGATAAAGCATTAGAAAGTACTACAGATGAATTGATTTCGAGGTTAAAACTTCTAAAAGATGGTAATCAGGTAGATTTAAGTCAAGAGGACATTAAAAATCTCGAAAGTATTTTAAAACGTGCCGATTTAGTAAAGTTTGCAAAATCTGCTCCAGATATCGAATTAGCTAAAATTGATAGAGATACTATTGATGTTGAGATAGATCATGTGAAAGAAGCATTGCCAGAACCAACCGAAGAAGAAAAGTTGCTGGATGAAAAATACCGTGAAGAACAAGAGCGTAAACAAAAACGTAAAAAAGTTTGGATTACAGTCGGTTTAAGTGTGTTTTTATTGTTAGTTACAATCACAGGGTTTTCTCTAAAGTTTGGATTTGACTATGTAAAGGATACCATTATAGGTCATGAAAGTAAAGAACTTCTAGAAGGCGAATGGGTAACCAGTAAATATGGTGTGCCGCCAATAACTATTACTACGCCAAGAGTATTAAAAAGAACACCGCCACCAATACCTGAAGAAGCTAAGCAACAAGTAGACATGACCTTGTTTGCTTACGGGAGTTTAATTGATAAGTTTAATGTTGTAGTTGCTACAACCAAAATAAAAAATTTAGGAAAAAATAAAATTGAACTGGACCAAATTAGCGAACAGAGTATAAAAATGATGGAAGCCCAAGGTGTAGAGAATATGCTGGTTAAATCAGATAAGTTTGAAACGCCAAACGGTGCAGAAGGATTGAAAGTACATGGTTCAGGTGATTTCCCGTCGCTAGGTACAGATAAAAAGGAAAAAGGGAATTATATTATTTTAGTTTTTAATGCTGAAAATGTTATACAGCAAATCATGTTAACATGGAAAGAACATGATAATTATGCTGATAAAATAGTAGAGCGTATTTTAAATTCTGTTGAACTTAAAAATGAAGAGGAATAATGTTAGAGGGTATTCAGTTTTTAAATAAAGAATTATTTTGGCTGTTGTTATTGCTGCCAATAGCAATAGCATGGTATATTTTTAAGAATAAAAAGCAAACCGCAGAACTTAAAATTTCAAGTCTAAAAGGTTTTAAAGTAACCAATTCTTGGTTACCAAAATTAAAACATTTACTGTTTCTTTTACGCCTTTTGGCTCTAGGTTTGTTAATTACAGCTTTAGCAAGACCACAAGCAGTAGATGTGTCTACAAAAACAAAAACTACACGTGGAATTGATATTGTAATGGCAATAGATGTGTCCGCAAGTATGTTGGCAAAAGATTTAAAACCTAATAGATTAGAAGCTCTAAAAGATGTAGCTGGAGAGTTTATAAAAGGAAGACCAAACGACAGAATAGGTTTGGTAGAATATGCAGGCGAAAGTTATACAAAAACTCCAATAACCAGCGATAAAGCTATCGTATTGCGTTCATTAAAAAGTATAAAATACAATACAATTATAGAGGGAGGAACTGCAATAGGTATGGGTTTAGCAACATCTGTAAACCGATTAAAAGATAGTAAAGCTAAAAGTAAAGTCATTATTTTATTAACTGATGGTGTAAATAACTCTGGTTTTATAGACCCAAGAACGGCTAGCGGATTAGCGGTGGAATACGGCATAAAAACATATACTATTGGCTTAGGTACAAATGGCATGGCATTATCGCCAGTAGCTTTAGACCCAAGAACTGGGCGTTTTCAATACGGAAGAATTCAAGTAGAGATTGATGAAGACTTATTAAAAGAAATAGCAGATGCCACAGGAGGCAAATATTTTAGAGCAACCAATAATGAAAAGCTAGAAGAAATTTATAAAGAGATAAACAAGTTAGAAAAAACCGAAATCGAAGAGTTTAAATTTTATAATTACGAAGAAAAGTATCGTCCTTTAATTTTACTTGCAGGTATGTTACTGCTTTTAGAATTACTGTTACGATTTACTGTTTTTAGAAGTTTTGTATAGCAAAAATGAACGAATTAATAGAACATAAAAGTTGGATACAACGCCACCGAATATGGTTTATTCCTGTAGTTGTGGTATTGGCCATAATTATTTTTATGTTTTTCAGTTCTGGTCTGGGTGGTAAATTTAAAGATGTTGGTAAAGCCTATACTGAAACGTCACTTTATGATAATGCAATTGAAGCAATAAGAAAAGATAGTGAAGCAATAAAGGTTTTAGGAGAAATTAAACCTACCGATAATTTTGCAATAGCAGAAGGTTATGTTAAGTATTCTGAGGATAATAAAGAAGTAAGATCAACCATCAGAATTAAAGGCACAAAACAAAAAGGGAAACTTGATATTTATGCCGAACGAAATGGAGATAATTGGAAATACAAGGAACTAAAAATTCGAATTAAAAGTATTGATAAAACAATATTCATAATAGGAGGTAAAAACAAATAAACATTATAAATGTATCAATTAGATGAAAAAATATGGTTTTGGGCATTGGGAATTATCCCAGTAATACTGCTATTCTTTTTGGTGCTTCAAATTTGGAAAAGTAAAACTCAAAATAAATTTGCTGATAAACAATTACTCAAAAAATTAAGTCCAGATAAATCATTATTTAAATCTATTTTAAAAATTGGTTTACTCAGTTTGGCATTTTTGTGTTTTACAATTGCATTAGTAAATCCTAAAATAGGTACAAAACTAGAAACCGTAAAGCGAGAAGGTGTAGATATTGTATTTGCAGTTGATGTTTCCAAAAGTATGTTGGCCGAAGATATTGCACCAAACCGACTGGATAAAGCAAAACAATTGGTCACTCAAATCATCAATAACCTGGCTAGTGATAGAGTTGGAATAATTGCCTATGCTGGAAAAGCATTTCCTCAATTACCTATTACAACAGACTACGGATCGGCAAAAATGTTTTTAAATAACATGAATACCGATATGTTATCTTCACAAGGAACAGCAATCAATGAAGCTATAAAACTATCAAAAACTTACTTTGATAATGAAGAGCAAACCAATCGAGTATTAATTATTATTTCAGACGGAGAAGATCATAGTGAAGAAGCTATTTCGGTTGCCGAAGAAGCTTCCGAAGAAGGTATTCGTATTTTTACTATAGGTGTTGGAGATTTAAAAGGTGGTCCAATTCCGTTAAAACGAAATAACGTTGTGGTAAGCTATAAAAAAGATAGTCAAGGCGAGACAGTTATTACTAAATTAAACGAAGAGACTCTAAAAGGGATAGCATCTGAAGCAAATGGAGCTTATATCAACGGTAAAATTACAGATGATGTTGTAGCAAGTATACGCGATATTTTAAATAAAATGGATAAAACCGAATTTGAAGCCAAACAATTTGCTGATTTTAAATCCCAATTCCAATGGTTTTTAGGTTTCGGTATTTTCTTTTTGTTTATAGATATTTTGTTACTGGAACGTAAAACGGCTTGGTTGAAGAAATTGAATTTATTTAATGAGAATTTATAAAATTTTTAACGCACAAAAATCAAGGGTTTTATAACTTAGAAATAAAAAAATGAAACAAATAATAACATCTATTCTAATGTGTTTGGCATTATTATCTTTTTCACAAGAAAAAAATAAGGAACGTTTATTGGCTGAAAAAAGTCAAATAATTACGTCTATGAAGCTAATGAATTGGTAAATGAAGATTTCGTTTCAGCTGAAATGGAATACAGAAAAGCATTATCTAATCAGTCAGATAACATTGCGGGGTTATATAATTTAGGGAATTCATATTACAAAAACGGTAATTTAGAAGAAGCCTTATACCGTCATGAACAAACCGCAAAATTGGCAACTTCAAAAGATGAAAAGCATAAAGCCTTTCATAACATGGGAAATATTCTCATGAAAAACAACAACTGTAAAGAAGCGGTAGAAGCCTATAAAAATGCATTAAGAAATAATCCTTCTGATGATGAAACCCGTTACAACCTTGGTTTAGCAAAAGAGTGTGCTAAAAAACAGGAAGAGGAAAACAAAGACGACGAGAACAAAGACGATAAGGAGGATAAAGACAATAGCGAAGACAAAAAGGACGAAAATAAAGATAACCAAGACGACAAAGATAATAAAGAGGGCGAGGATAAAGAGGATAAAGAGGATAAGAAGGATGATGGTAAAGATGAAGAAGATGAAAAGAAAAAGCCTGAAGATAAAAAGGATGATAAAGGGAAAGGCGATAAAGATAAAGAAGAAAAGAAACAGCCTAAACCACAACAAGGTCAGTTATCTCCTCAACAAGTTAAGAGTTTGTTAGAAGCTATGAACAATCAAGAAAAAAAGGTACAAGAGAAGATGAATGCTGAAAAACAAAAAGGGGTTAAAATAAAAACTGAGAAAGATTGGTAAAAATTTTAATCATTGTTCGTTAATCTTTATGAGATTCATTAATCACATATCCATAATTCTCTTCATACTTGTTTCAAGTATTGCTTCTGCTCAGGTTAAATTTGAAGCAAAAGTGAGCAAGAAAAAGCTTGGTATCAACGAGCGTTTACGTGTGGATTTTGAGATGAATCAAGATGGAGATAATTTTAATCCGCCTAGTTTCTCAGGGTTTACTGTGGTTGGTGGTCCAAACCAATCTGTAAGTAATTCTTGGTTTAACGGTGTGCGTAAGTATAAAAAAACCTATAGTTATTTTTTGGCACCAAAAAAACGAGGAGCATTTACAATAGGTCAAGGTACTATTGTGATAAAAGGCGAAACGTATAAAACTACTCCTGTAAAAATTCAAGTTACTGCAGCTATTGATAAACCAAAAACCCTAACGACCCTAATTATGTTGCTTCCAACAACATTCATTTAGTTGCTGAGGTTTCGAATACAAGCCCATATCTAAACGAAGCGATTACTGTAGTATACAAATTGTACGTTGCTCCGAATACAGGTGTTGATAATTGGCGAGAAATAGATATTCCAAAGTATAACGATTTCTGGAGTCAAAGTATAGACACCAAGGGACAACGTGTGCAAAACGGAACTTATAATGGAGAAGATTATCGCTATTTAGTACTGCGTAAAACCGTATTATATCCGCAAAGAACAGGTAAATTAAACATAGAACCTCTAAGTTTAAATGTATCTGTTCAAGTGCCAACAAATAGGCGAGATATATTTGGAGGTAGACTAATGACAAGGGTTAACAAAACTGTTTCAGCAGGCAACAAGACTATCAATGTTAAACCATTACCAGAAGAAGGAAAACCTGCAGATTTTACTGGAGCAGTTGGAGATTTTACATTTAAAGTTACTACTTCTAAAACAGAGTTGGATGCTACAGAATCTTTACAAGCTAAAGTTGAAGTACGTGGAAAAGGTAATTTAAAATTATTCAATCTACCTAAAATTAACCTTCCTAGTTCTTTGGAGGTTTATGAGCCAGAACATAAGGAAAATGTAAGTACCACAACTCGCGGTATGCAGGGAAGTATTTCTGATAGCTATACCATAGTGCCTCAATATCGCGGTAAATACCCTTTACCAAGTGTTTCGTTTTCTTATTTTGATGTGAAAACTGAAACTTATAAGCGTTTATCTTCTGATGAGATTGTGATTAATGTTTTAGGCGGACCAGTAAATACTGCTTCAGAAGCAAGTAATTCGTCATCAAATACTGTAAAACAAACCGTGGTTACAAATAATAATCAATTTGCTTTTATAAAAACCCAAACCAACTTTTCGCCAACTAAAACCAATCACTTTTTTAAATCTCAGTTATTTTGGAGCTTATTATTAGGGCCTTTTTTAGCCATTCCTATTGCTATAGTTTTTAGAAGAAAAAAGGCATATCGTGATGCTGATGTTGTTGGAAATAAAATCAGGAAAGCTGATAGGTTGGCTAGAAAATATTTGAAAGGTGCGAAGAAACACTTAGGTAAAAAAGAAGCATTTTATGAAGCCTTAGAAAAAGCATTACACAATTATCTAAAAGCTAAATTAAATATAGAAACTAGTGAATTAAGTAAGGATAGAATTGAAGCGTTATTAAAAGAAAGAGGCGTTGAAACCTCTGTTATAAATGACTTTTTATCCATTTTTGAAAACTGCGAATTGGCCAGATATACACCAATTACAAATGTAACAATGCAAGAAGATTATAGTAAAGCCGCTAAAACAATTTCGCTAATTGATAAACAGGCACGTTAAAATGAAAAGGTTTTTATACATATTATTCGTTCTACTAAGTTTCTCAACTATTGAAGCTCAAAACAATCAGCTTTTTGATACAGGGAATAAACTCTATAACGAGGGTAAATATGCCGAAGCTATTGATAAATACATGGCGGTTTTAAAAACTAAAAATCATTCTTCAGAGCTGTATTATAATCTAGCAAATGCGCATTATAAATTAAATAATGTAGCACCAAGTATTTATTATTACGAAAAAGCGTTACAATTAAACCCAAACGATAAGGACATTAAAAACAACTTAGCGTTTGCAAATAACATGACAATAGACGCCATTGATTATTTGCCAGAAGTAGGCTTTTCAAAGTTGATTAAAAACATGACAAATACCTTTCATTTTGATACATGGGCAAAGGTTTCTGTGTCATTAGCAATTTTATATGTTTTATTGGTATTAATCTACTATTTTTCCTATTCGTCTGTAAAAAAGCGTATCACATTTGTTACGAGTATAACATGCTTAATTGCACTTTTTATCACGTTAGCTTTTGCATTTAATAAATACGGATTGGATAAGAAAGACAACCCAGCTATTGTATTTGCTCAAGAAGCCAAAGTGAATACCGAGCCTAATTCTAGAAGCGAAGAATCATTTAGACTACATGAAGGCACAAAAGTACAAGTTATTGATACTGTTGATGATTGGCAAAAAATTAAACTTTTAGATGGGAAAACAGGGTGGATTTCAAGTGAAGATATTAAAATATTAAAATAGAGTCAATTTTTATAAATAAATGAGGTTTTATGCAAAATGACTACCTAAAACACAAGTACTAGGACGTTGTAAATAACTGGAAAAGAAATAAAACTTTCTGATTGAAAAATGGGCAGAATTTCTTCTAGGGGCATAAAAAAATTAAAAGAGTTTTAAAAGCTTCATAAATATGTATTATATTTAGTTTTTTAATAGTATAACCCGCAATGTTAAGAAACACTATCGCCGTTTTATTAGTCTCAATATTCATGCTAATTGTAGTAACGCCTACAGTTATGATTCTTATTGATGATAATATAGATGTTTCTATGATTTATGCAGCTTCAGAAGAAGAGAAGGAGAAAAATCAAGAAAAGAATAACGAAAAAGATTTTATAGTTTTAGAAATAAAGAACCCGATATCTACACATATTATAGGTTTTTGGGAAAACACTTTAGAGTACTGTTTAAAAATGTATAAAAAACCACATATCAAGCTTTCTTTTCCTCCTCCAAAAGTATAAATGCTTTTCTATAAACTCAAATTTCTTACTAACTAAACTGTCAGCCTATTAGGCTTTGGTTTACAATTATTTATTTTATGTTTAAATATTTAAAAAATGATCTCCCTGCTAGTATCGTAGTATTTTTTGTGGCTTTGCCATTATGTTTAGGTATTGCTCTAGCTAGTGGAGCACCACTATTTTCAGGTCTTATTGCTGGTATTATTGGAGGTATTATTGTTGGTTCTTTAAGTGGCTCTAAAATTGGAGTTAGTGGTCCAGCTGCTGGTTTAGCAGCAATTGTACTTACCGCAATTGGTGCCTTAGGTGGCTATGAAAACTTCTTAGTAGCTGTAGTTATAGGAGGTGCTATTCAATTATTACTTGGGTTTTTAAGAGCAGGTATTATTGGATACTACTTTCCTTCTTCGGTAATAAAAGGTATGCTTACAGGCATTGGAATTATAATTATTCTAAAACAAATACCTCACTTTTTTGGAATGGATGAAGACCCTCAAGGAGATTTTGCTTTTCTGCAAATAGATGGAGAAAACACACTAACAGAGCTTTTAAAAGCTATTAATGCCTTAATAAGTGGTAATATTAGTATTGGCGCAACAATTATTGCCATAATAGCCATGACTATTTTGTTATTGTGGTCCAATGTTTTAGTTAAAAAGGGAAGGGTTTTTCAACTTATACAAGGGCCTTTGGTTGCTGTAGTTGTGGGTATTGTATTCTACATTTTAACTAAAGGAGGAACACTTAATATTACACAAAACCATTTGGTTTCAGTACCTGTTCCAGAAGATTTTGATACTTTTTTAGGACAATTTAGTTTTCCGAATTTTTCGGCAATAACTAGAGTAGATGTTTGGATTACAGGGTTTACAATTGCCGTTGTAGCTTCGCTTGAGACTTTGTTATGTGTAGAAGCTACTGATAAATTAGATCCGCATAAAAATGTGACTCCAACCAACAGAGAGTTATTAGCGCAAGGCACAGGTAATATAATTTCTGGTTTTATTGGGGGGTTACCAATTACGCAGGTAATTGTTAGAAGTTCTGCAAATATTCAATCAGGAGGGCGGACAAAAATGTCTGCAATAATTCATGGGTTTTTCTTATTAATTTCAGTAATATTAATACCTAAACTTTTAAATATGATTCCGCTATCTGTATTAGCAGCGGTATTATTTATTGTAGGTTTTAAACTAGCTAAACCTTCAACATTTAAAACAATGTTTAGTTTAGGCTGGAAACAATGGGTGCCTTTTATTGTAACAATTTTAGGAATTGTATTTATAGATTTACTTTGGGGTATTGGTTTAGGCTTAGCAGTAGGTATTACTGTTATATTAATCAAGAGTTTTCAAAATTCACATTTCTTACACAAAGAAGGGGAAGATGTTGACGATGGTAAAATAAAAATGACTCTTGCTGAAGAAGTTACATTTTTTAATAAAGGAGCTATACTTAAAGAGTTAGACCAGTTACCTCATGATTCATTTTTAGAATTAGATGTTAGAAAAACAAGATATCTGGATAATGATATTATTGAAATTCTTGATGATTTTGCTTTTAAAGCAAAAGAACGAAATATTGATATTAGGTTAGTGTCAGAAAGAGGTGTAGTTGAAAACCCTGATAGTTATATAGAGTTTTTTAAATTAAATAAACTTAAAAAATAAGTGTTTTTGAAACAATTATTTTCAAATATAAAAGGAGATGCATTTGGTGGTATTACTGCTGGGATAATAGCTTTGCCACTAGCATTGGCCTTTGGGGTTTCCTCTGGACTTGGACCGGCTGCAGGATTATATGGTGCTATTTTTATTAGCTTTTTTGCTGCCCTTTTTGGAGGTACAAATACGCAGATTTCTGGACCAACTGCTCCAATGACGGCGGTAAGTATGGTAGTGATAGCTACTATTATAGCTGCTAATAATGGCGATGTTACCAAAGCATTACCAATTATACTTACTGTATTTCTTTTTGCAGGTTTACTTCAAGTTAGCTTGGGTATTCTAGGTTTAGGGAAATACATAAAGTACATACCTTACCCTGTAGTTTCTGGGTTTATGACTGCTATTGGAATAATTATTCTAGTAACTCAAATTTTACCATCTATTGGGTATTATTCAAAAGAAGATACCGAATATGTTGAACGATTTAAACCAGCTGTAGAACAAGTTATTTTTGATAGGCAAATTAAAGACACAAGAAATAAAAAGTCTGATAAACTATTAAATCTTCAAGATTACAAAAGTGCAGTATCAAAAGTTGATAATATAACAGATGTAGAGATTTTAGATGAGGCAAAAGTGTTGGCAGGCAGAAACGCTTCGGGTGTTTGGGGTACTTTAAAAATTCTGCCTAGAGCACTTCAAAATATAAATTGGTTAGAGCTCATGTTGGCTTTGGGTACTATTATAATTATTTATGGATTTAAAAGAATTACAAAAGCCATTCCTAGTACTTTTGGTAGCTTTGGTAGTCATGTCTGCAATTGCAGTATTATGCAAATTGAATTATAAACCTATAGCCGAAATCCCTAGTGGTTTACCATTGCCTAATTTGGAAATATTTACTGGGTTTCAGCTAAAAAATATAACACCATACATATTTACTGCATTAACCTTGGCACTATTAGGAGCTATAGATTCTTTATTAACTAGTGTGGTTGCAGATAATATGACCAAAACTAAGCATAAGCCAAATAAAGAACTTATTGGTCAAGGAATAGGAAATAGTATTGCTTCTGTATTTGGGGGTATTCCTGGTGCTGGCGCAACTATAAGAACTGTTATAAATATATCATCTGGTGGAAAAACAAAACTATCGGGTATGATAGCTAGTTTGCTATTATTAGGTATTTTACTCGCTTTAGGCCCCGTTGCTTCCAAAATTCCTGCAGCAGTACTATCTGGAATACTTATTACTGTTGGTATTGGCGTTATGGATTATAAAGGTTTAAAGGCCATACCGAGTTTACCTAAAGATATGGCTATAGGTCCTATAAAAATAAGTTCAGAAGTGCTTATAATGTTTGTTGTATTAATACTTTCTACATTTTGGAATTTAGTATATGCCGTAGGTATTGGGTTGGTATTGGCATCTTTAATTTTTATGAAGAAGGCTGGCGATATTCTTGGTAAAAAATCTAGCGTAAAACAATTAAAGGAAGAACCATGGGATGATGAAACTAATTTTCCTTCTAATCTAAAGGATAAAATTTTATAAAACACATTAATGGGCCATTATTTTGGTTCTACGGGAGATTTTTTACAACTTAAATCCCAACTTCCAGATAAGGCAGAAACTGTTATCTTGAGATTGGATAGAATGGAATATATGGATCAATCTGGACTTTATGCTATGGAAGATATGCTCTACGACCTTACTAAAAATGATGAGCAAATATTATTTGTAGGGATACATGAACAACCTAGATATATGATGGAACGTATAGATATTATACCTGACCTTGTATCCAATGAGCATATTTTTGATACCTTTAAGGAATGTCTAGATTGGATTAAAAAATAACATTAATAAAAAAACATATTAAAAATGAAAAACACATATTACAATCAGTTATTAGTAAATAACAAAGAGTGGGTAGAGGAAATGACCAAGAAAGATAAAAACTATTTTAAAGATTTATCTAAGGGACAAAAACCCCCAGTATTATGGATTGGTTGTGCCGATAGTAGAGTGCCAGCTAATGAAATTACAGGAACTCATCCTGGAGAATTGTTTGTACATAGAAATATTGCAAATATGGTAGTGCATACTGATATGAATATGTTAAGCGTATTAGATTATGCTGTAAACCACCTAAAAGTAGAACATATTATTGTTTGTGGACACTATGGTTGTGGAGGTGTTGCAGCTGCAATGCAAAACAAATCTTTAGGTTTGATTAATAAGTGGGTAAGAAATATTAAAGAAGTTTATAAAGACAATAAAACTGAACTTAAAAAGATTGATGATGATAAAAAACGTTTCGATCGTCTTGTAGAATTGAACGTAAAAGCCCAAGTGTATGATTTAGCAAAAACATCTATTGTACAACAGACATGGAAAGATGGAAGACCGCTAGAAGTTCATGGTTGGGTATATGATTTAAAAGATGGGATTATCGACGATTTAAAAGTATCAATGGATAGTCCACAACATTTAGACGATATTTTTACTTTGGATTTAGATTAGTTTTAATTTAAACTCTTAATCGCGTTAGGGATAGTAGTGGAAAGCTCACAGCCCGACGAAGGAGGTGTGGTAACTGTAACGGATAGTCCGACTCCTTTTTGGGGTAACGCCCAAATTTTTAAAGCTATTTTATTGAATTGAAAAGCCATCATATTTAAAACTTGATGGCTTTTTTGTTTTTCTGTTTGTAAAGTAACAGCTATGTCATTTGTATAAAAGCGTAGTAAATTGGCATCCCTAATGTAATATTGAATGGAAAAGTAATTCCTAGTGCCATTGGGATATATATACCTGCATCGGCTCTAGGTTCTGCCAGTTTCATGGTTGCAGGAACAGCGATATAGGACGCACCTGCGCCAAGTATTGCAAACAATAATCTGTTTCCAATACTTTCTGTGATGAAACCACTTAAGTAAGCCACAATTAGGCCGTTTATGAGTGGGACTATTATTCCGAAAGCGAATAAAAAGAAACCATATTGTTTAAAACCTTTAATTCGTTTTGCGGTTACCATACCCATTTCTAGTAAGAATAAGGATAGAAAGCCTTTAAAAATATCTGTTGTAAAAGGCTCGATACCTCTGGCTTGAGTAGCATCGGCAATTAATCCAATAATTAAACTTCCAATTAACATTAATACACTTCCGCCTGTTAATGAATGTTTTATTAAAGAGGGAATGGATTTGTTTTTGGTTTTAGTTGAATCATAAAGCATAATTAAAATTACGCCAACAATAATAGCAGGCGATTCCATAATGGCCATTATAGCTACCATATGTCCACCAAAACTAATGCCTTGGTTTTCTAGAAAAGAGACCGCAGTTACAAAGGTTACAGCACTTACCGAGCCATATGCAGCTGCAATAGCACCTGCATTGGGTACACCTACCTTTTTTTGAGAGCAAAAAAAGTATATAAAGGAACCAGACTTGATAGCACTATAGCAAATATGATAGAGTATAAAATTTCAGAGTTAAAGTCGCTATGCGATAACTCTTGTCCACCTTTAAAACCAATGGCAAATAATAAATAGAGTGAAATAAATTTAGAGGAGTTTTCAGGGATTTTTAAATCACTCTTTAAAACTGTGGCTAATATTCCTAAGAGAAAGAACAAAAGTACTGGATTAGTTAAGTTGCTAATAAGTACATCTATATTCATGAGGTTATTTTTTAAAGTTCGGGGCAAAAGTATTTTAAGTTATTCATATATTTTTATTTAAATTTGTTATCAAACACATAAAAAATATTAATGAATTTCACGTTACATCAATTAAAAGTATTTAGTGTTATTGTTGAAAACAAAAGCATTACTAAAGCAGCAGAAGAGTTAAACATGACGCAACCAGCAGCATCAATTCAACTTAAAAACTTTCAGGATCAGTTTGATATTCCTTTAACCGAGGTTCTTTGGGAGACAACTATACGTAACTAATTTTGGAACTGAAATTTATAACATAGCAGAATCAATATTAAACCAAGTAGGTACTATAGATTATAAAACCCAAGCCTTTAAAGGCTTATTGTCTGGAAAGCTAAGAATATCCGTAGTATCTACTGGAAATTATGTAATGCCTTATTTTTTAAATGGCTTTTTAAAACAACACCCAGAAATAGATTTGGTATTGGATGTTTCTAACAAAACAAATGTTATTAGAGATTTAGAACAAAACGAAGTCGATTTTTCATTAGTAACCATAAGTCCTAAACATTTGGATTTACACGAGGAGCATATTATGGCAAATAAACTACACTTAGTAGCTGCAACAAGTAATAGTTTAAATATTAAAAAGATTGAAAACAAATCAATTTTTACTAGAATACCTTTAATCTACAGAGAAGAAGGTTCTGGCACGCGTTATACCATGCAGCAGTTTTTTGCTGAAGAACATATAAAGCCAAAAATAAAACTAGAATTAACCACCAACGAAGCTATAATACAAGCGGTGGTGGCAGATATAGGTTTGTCTATAGTTTCACTATTAAGTATTAAAAACGAATTATTTCAAAATGAGTTAAAAATTATTCCAGTAAAAGGACTCCCACTAGAATCGCAATGGAAATTAATTTGGTTAAAGAAAAAGAATTTATCTCCAGTAGCTTTAGCCTTTTTAGATTATGTAAGGCAAGAAAAAGATAAGGTTTACAACGATTTTTTTAAGTGGATGGAGCAATATTAATTCATTGTATAACTGTATCTAAAAACTTTTACCAAGTATCATAAAACAAAAAACCAGAACATTGATGTGTTCTGGTTTTTTTATGTTTAAAAATAGTGCAAATCCAATTTAAGACAATGCAATATAATTATCTATTCATATTCTTAATCTGGTCTACAAAATCATCCAAATCAGCGCCGTTGTTCACTAGCGTTAAGGCTTTGTCAATAATGTATTTCACGTTAACCGCATGAAAACCAAGCCCCACAGCAATCTTCTTTAAAAGTGAATATTCAGAATCCCCTTTAATATTATCAACATGTACCATTCTAACCAAATCATACAAACGCTCCAAACGTAAATCGTAAGATACAGGTGGGTTAATCGGGTGCGAATTATAATTCTTTAAAATAGCCTTATAATCTCCCTCTCCAATTTCAAGCCTTTGCGCAAGTCTATCTAAAAACTCTTGCTCTTCAGTAGTAATAATTCCATCATCCATTGCTACACGAACAATTGCAGCAAAATGGCTCTCATTACGCTTTTTAAACCCACTATCAAATAAATTTGAAAACGACATATATTCTCTTTTTTTTAATGCTGCAAACCTACATATTTTTTTTAAGAATTTAAACTGAAAAGATTTAATTTTTTGGGCGTCACCACAAGGTTCGGGCTTTATTCATTGGTTGATATTTAAAAATTAAGTATTCATGAATGTAAACATTTCGGCAGTCGCTGCCTCCTGAGTCAGGGAGCTTCAACAAATGCCTCAATCCCTAACGCACTTGTTTGCTAGCTTGTCCCCTAAACCAAAAGGTGTTTATTTTTAGAGAGGTTCGTTTTTTTGAGCGCAGGCAAATTGTTTACATAGGAAGCAAAATTATATTGATTATGCTTTTTATTAGAGAATTATTTAATAATTGCGATTTTTGGTTAAAATAATCGTAAAAATTATTGATAATTCGCCGAATTTAACATTGTATTGTAGTACATTACAATTTATTTTTATTAATTTGTAACAACAAAAAAACGCCAGTACTAAGAATACTGACGTCTAATTTGGGTGTATTATCTAAGCGTTACACGTCTAGTAATACGAATTGTTCGAGTGATTCTAACCGTCCTAGACGGAATACGAATCGTTCTTCTGACTGTTGTCATTTGAATGTCGATTTTAAATTAAACAAATGTCGGAGACGGACTTTCCTAATCCCAAATGGTGTTAGTTTGGTGTTGACCTGTAATGAGGTTTTACCTTTTTACCATTCCTTTGTGTGGGGCTACGTACACTTTTTTCTTGCCCTCGCCAGTTTTGGCCATAATATTGGAATTTAAGTTAATACTCTTCTTAACATCAAGCTGTAAGAACTCAGCTAAAACCCTTGTTACAGCAGGGGTTTTTATTTTAATTCATTCATTTTCATTTAGTTTAAAGGGCACTATTTCTAGCACCCTTGATTTTTTAAGCATTTAATCCAATACCTCGGTAATGTTTCATACCAAGTCTCATTAATGTTTCAGCCATGTTATTGAAATTACGATTATTGTCCTCTGCGAGGTCTTCAATCTTATCAACAACATCTTTCTTTAGTCTAAGTGTTTTAGACTCCGTCGGGGGTTTTGGTGTTACATCCGGATTTTTTTTCATACTGACTTATAGAAATTAGTTTTAATTAAAATAAAGTTAGATAAAAATTGCATTACATAGTGGTGCAAAATAAAAACCTTTTCAACAAGTTTTTAACAATCAAAATTTCATCCGTAAACAAGCTAAAAAAGAATAAAGATAATTCAGATGTTAGTATAATGAGTAAGCTTTTTACTCATATTTGCCAATCAATCCAAAATCAAAAGGCGTCCAAAAACAAGCTTTTAAGCCAGATGCTTTAAATCCGCTATTTACCCATGAGTTGCAGGTATTAAAACAAGAATAACTCCCGTTAGCTTTATAAAAATTATCATTAAAACTGTACGATATATCGGGTAATATAATTTTATCAGCGTTTTCGTCTATATAAAAGGAATCTAAAATATATTGGTTTAAACCTTTCAATTCTGATTTACTTATTGGTATTTCAATCCAAGGACTTCCAATCGATTTATATCTAGTTAAATGTATTAAAGTAGTACTCTTTAAAAATAGAGCAGAAAAGGCATTTTTAAAAGTTAAATCGCCCCAAGTAGGCGTGTTGATGTAAAAAATTCTCATCGCCCCAACCAAAAGAGACATATGCTTCATTGTCTAATATCAATAAGTTTTTTAAAAGTGCAGTATCAATATCCTTTTTCTGAAGCACGATATCTAAATGGACACCATTTGTATTTAAATAGATTTTACTGTAATTTTCAGATTCAGAATTTACCTTATCTTCTGTTATTGCTGTTAGAGCAAGAGATATGATTAAGTATAACACAGGAAGCGCTAAAATATATAATACCCATCTAAATATTTTTTTAAGAGTTTTCAAGATTACTAATAATTAATAATAACAAGCTAATTTACACTTAATAGTTTTTAAAATAATCCTAAACCGTATATTTGCACTTCAAAACATAATTAGGTGAGTAAAACCCTTATCTCTCAAACCTATTTACAGACTTTGCAAACGCAAAATCTGCAAACTGCTATTGCCCAACCTCAAAGTAAAACACATGTAAAAGGGTTAGTAGGCTCCTCATTTTCATTTGTAATTTCAAGTATTTTTAAAGAAGCTCAAAAACCATTTTTATTAGTTTTTGATGATAAAGAAGAAGCGGCGCATTACCTAAACGATTTAGAACAATTATGCGGCGAAAAAGATGTGTTGTTTTACCCAGGAAGTTACCGCAGACCTTATGAAATAGAAGAAACCGATAATGCAAACGTATTATTACGTGCCGAGGTTTTAAAACCGCATTAATTCGCAAAAAACCTGCCATAATTGTAACCTATCCCGATGCTTTATTTGAGCAGGTGGTAACAAGAAAAGAACTGGAACGACATACGCTTAAAGTTGGTGTAAACGATAATTTATCTATTGATTTTGTTAACGAAGTCTTGTTTGAATATAAATTTAAACGTGTAGATTTCGTGACTGAACCTGGAGAATTTTCAGTACGTGGCGGTATTGTAGATGTTTTTTCATTTTCACATGATGAACCATATAGAATAGAGTTTTTTGGTGATGAGGTAGATAGTATTAGAACCTTTGATGTTGAAACGCAATTATCCATAGAGCAGATAAAAAAAATCAATATTATTCCTAATGTTGCCAATAAATTATTGGAAGAAAGTCGACAAAGTTTTTTAAAATATATTGCGCAAAAAACAGTCATCTGTTTAAAAAATGCTGACTTATTATTTTCTAGAATTGATGATTTTTATACCAAAGCAGAAGATGCATTTAAATCACTTTCAGAAGATATTAAACATGCCGAACCTCATGAGTTATTCTGTAATTCGGAATTACTAAAAAAACAATTACTTGATTTTTCTATTATTGAGTTTGGTGGTTCTGCTGTCATGTCGAAACAAAGTGAGACATCACATCACATAGAATTTAACACCACACCGCAACCTGCATTCAATAAACAATTCAATCTACTAATTGAA
The DNA here is from genome assembly GCF_055808955.1 of Jejuia sp. G7-7. NCBI lineage: Bacteria > Pseudomonadati > Bacteroidota > Flavobacteriia > Flavobacteriales > Flavobacteriaceae > Jejuia > Jejuia sp. G7-7. The sequence goes on along the minus strand of NZ_JBVVSZ010000002.1, from coordinate 610,641 downwards.
GATTTAAACAACAATCACGAAAACGGTTATAAAAATTACATTGCTTGCGTAAGTGAACAACAAGCAAAACGCTTCCATGATATTTTCGATGATTTTAACCTTGATGTTAAAGAGTATCAAACTGTTATTATATCATTACACCAAGGATTTATTGACCATGGTAATAAAATAGTTTGTTACACAGATCATCAAATTTTTGAACGCTACCATAAATTTCATCTTAAAAATGGCTATGCAAAAAAGCAAGCTATTACTTTAAAAGAACTTACCAATTTAGATATAGGCGATTATGTAACCCATATAGACCATGGTATTGGGCGTTTTGGCGGACTTCAAAAAATTGATGTAGAAGGCAAAAAGCAAGAAGCCATAAAACTGATTTATGGCGAGCGTGATGTCTTGTATTTAAGCATTCATTCGCTTCATAAAATCACCAAGTTTAATGGTAAAGATGGCAAACCTCCCAAGATTTATAAATTGGGGAGTACTGCTTGGAAAACCCTAAAACAAAAAACCAAAGCACGTGTAAAACATGTGGCGTTCAACCTCATAAAACTCTACGCAAAACGTAAAACCGAAAAAGGCTATCAGTACAACCCTGATAGTTATATGCAACATGAGTTGGAAGCCTCGTTCATCTACGAAGACACTCCAGACCAAAGTACAGCTACAGCTGATATTAAAGCTGATATGGAAAGTGAACGCCCAATGGATAGACTGTGTGTGGAGATGTTGGTTTCGGTAAAACAGAAGTCGCAATTCGTGCAGCGTTTAAAGCTGTCGATAATGGTAAACAAGTTGCTGTTTTAGTGCCAACAACTATATTGGCATATCAACATTCTAGAACCTTTAAAGAACGTTTAAAAGAATTCCCTGTTACGGTAGATTATGTTAACCGATTTAGAACCGCCAAAGAAAAACGCGAAACTTTAGAAGGTTTGGAAGCAGGAAAAGTGGATATCATCATCGGAACACATCAACTAGTTAACAAAAATGTAAAATTCAAAGATTTAGGCTTATTGATTGTTGATGAAGAGCAAAAATTTGGCGTAGCCGTAAAAGAAAAATTAAAGACCTTAAAGGATAATGTGGATGTGCTAACTTTAACCGCTACACCAATCCCAAGAACGTTGCAATTTAGCTTAATGGCAGCTCGTGATTTATCGGTAATTACTACACCGCCTCCAAATCGTTACCCTATTGAAAGTCATGTCATTCGGTTTAGTGAAGACACTATTCGTGATGCTGTGAGTTATGAAATTCAACGTGGTGGGCAAGTTTTTTTTATTCATAATCGCATAGAAAACATAAAAGAAGTTGCTGGTATGTTGCAACGTCTAGTGCCAGATGCTAAAATTGGTATTGGTCATGGACAAATGGATGGCAAAAAACTAGAACAACTCATGCTTCAATTTATGGATGGGGCTTTTGATGTTTTGGTAAGTACAACTATTGTAGAAAGCGGATTAGATGTGCCAAATGCTAATACCATTTTTATAAATAATGCCAATAATTTTGGTCTGAGTGATTTACACCAAATGAGAGGTAGAGTAGGACGTAGCAATAAAAAGGCATTTTGTTATTTTATCACACCAGAATATTCTGCAATGACAGATGATGCTAGAAAACGTATTACAGCTTTAGAGCAATTTACAGAATTAGGAAGTGGTTTTAATATTGCGATGAAAGATTTAGAAATTCGTGGTGCAGGCGATTTACTGGGTGGCGAACAAAGTGGTTTCATTAATGAAATTGGATTTGATACCTACCAGAAAATTTTAAATGAAGCTATAGAAGAGCTTAAAGAAAACGAATTTAAAGACCTCTATAATGAAGGTGAAGCGGATAAAGTGTATGTAAAAGATGTAACTATCGATACCGATTTTGAGTTGCTATTTCCAGATAATTACGTCAATAATATTGCTGAGCGATTAAGCCTGTACACGCAACTCAATAATTTAAAAACAAAAGAAGAATTAGATAAATTTGAGACCGAATTGATTGATCGCTTTGGAGAATTACCAAAACAAGTGACCGATTTATTAAATAGTGTCCAAATAAAGTGGTTAGCTACCAAAATTGGATTTGAAAAAGTTATTATGAAACAAAATAAACTGATAGGTTATTTTATTAACGATCAGCAAAGTAGTTTCTATCAAAGTGGTAATTTTACAAAAGTATTACAGTTTGTACAAAAACACCCAAACGTTTGTAAAATGAAAGAGAAACAAACCCGAGTAGGTTTACGTTTATTACTCACTTTTGATACTATAAAATCGGTAAAACAAGCATTAGAAGCTTTACAGCCTATTGTGGCTTAATTATTGTTTTAATAAAATAAATAAAATAGCACTTTGAAACAGTTACTTTTTTTAGCACTTTTTTTACCAACACTTCTTGTTGCACAACATAGTATTAAAGGCACGTTTGCCCCAGCTGGAGAATTTGAAATGGCATTGTTGTACAAAGTAGAGCCAACTCACTCCAATTACATTGCCAATTCTAATATAGAGCCTGATGGTAGTTTTGAGTTTAAGCTAGATTCTACTGTAACCAAAGGTATGTATCGCATCACATACGCTGTCCCTCAAGAAGAATACAATTTTGATGTAATTTATAATGCTGAAGAAGATGTAGAACTAACGTTTAATTCTGAAACTGGTGTAGAATTTTTAGCTTCCAGAGAGAATAAATTGTTAGAATCTTATACCAATAGCATGCTTATGATTACCAGCACTATTGGTAATTATTTTAGAGACGAAAACAAAGAAAAGGATACCTTGGCATTAGCGGCTATTTTTAAAACCCAACGTGAAACTCAAAAGGGTTTTGAAGAAGCTTCAAAAGGCACAATTGCATCTCATTTTATAAAAGCGAACAAACCATTTGTGCCAAAACAAATTCCAGATGTAAAAACCTATGTAGAACAATTAAAAACGCATTATTTTGATGATGTAGATTTTAATGATTCCATCTTACAACGTTCTGAATTTTTAACAGAGCGTATGCTGAATTATATATTTGGATTGTCTTCTGAAAAAGAAGATGAAACAACCACGTATAAACAAAATATTACTGTTTTTAGCAAAGTAATGAAAGACGCTCCGCTAACAGTAAAAAAGTCTTTATATACCGATTTATGGGAACAGATGGTGGATTTAAAGTTAGAATCTGTTGCCAATTTTATTGCTGAAACCTATTTGATGGATTTGTGTGTTGAGTTAAACGATCAACAATTATTAGCAGCATTGATATTGTACAAAGATATGTCGTTAGGAAATCAGGCTCCAGATTTTTCTTTAGAAATAGCGGAGAAAGAAAGAACGATTACAAAAAAATTGAGTGAACTAGATTTAGCTGAAAATTACATCATTACCTTTTGGAGTAGTACCTGTTCGCATTGTTTAGAAGAAATTCCACAACTGCACGAATTTGCTAAAACCTTTGAGAAAGGGAAATTAAAAGTTATCGCAATTGGTTTAGAAGATGAACCTTATGGCTGGAATACTTTAACTTATGATTTTCCTGAATTTATTCATGTTTACGGTAAAGGAAAATGGGATAATGAAATAGGTAATAGTTACGGCGTTACTGCCACGCCAACTTATTTTATTTTAGATAAGGGTAAAAGGATTGCTGGTAAACCAATTGATTATGAAGCATTGAAGCAATTTTTTGAAGTTGAAGATTAATCTATTTTTAAACTCTGAATTCATTGTGATAATATGTTTAAATTTCTTTTCTAAAAATGATAAAAAGCATTCTCTAAATGCTCAATTTTAAAACCCTTTTTTTCTTTTACAATGGCAATAATATCAAAGCGTACTTCAACATCTAAATCGTTTACAACAACATACTCATCTACGGCTTTTACCAAACGCTGAATTTGTTTAGGTTTCACAAAATCTTGTGGATCTCCAAAATCTACAGTAGAGCGTGTTTTAACTTCAATAATAGCTAGAATATCATCTTTTTTAGCAATAATATCAACTTCGGCTTTATCAAATCGGTAGTTGCGTTCTACAATTTCATAGTTGTTTTCCAAAAGGAAATCTACTGCGAGTTGTTCGCCTTTTTTACCGAGTTCATTGTGTTGTGCCATAATCTAACCCCTAAACAAAAAGAAATCATCTTTCATATGTTCAATTTTACCGTCTTCATTCGTGATGATATAATCAATAGCTTGAGATGTGAAATCTTCGCCTTTTTCAGTCAAAGAAACTATATTCTTATCAAACTTAATCATGTTGTTTTTTAATGCCAAATCCAGAACTGTTTTAGAACGTACTTTTTGCCAATTGATATGTTCGTTTAGGTGGTTTACATGCCGTTCGCGTTCTTCAGTATGATTTTTTAAGTGCAATAAAAATGTTAATAAAGAGACTTCTGTACGTTGTTGTTTCTCTCTATACATTACGGCAATAACGCCTTTGCTTGGTGCAAATAAATAAACTGCTAGAAATAACAACCCTAACATAGTTGTAATTGATCCTGCAATGGATGCATCCAGCCAATGTGCTAACCAATAGCCTGAAATTGCACTAAAAACTCCAAAACTTATTGAGTAAACAAGCATGCGTTTTAAATTATTAGTCAATAAATATGCGGTTGCTGATGGTGCAATCATTAGTGCAACGACTAGAATAGCACCTACAGCATCAAAAGCGCCAACGGTTGTTACAGATGAAACGGTCATTAACCCATAGTGGATTATTGCAGGCGAAAACCCCAAAGAGGCTGCTAAACCAGCATCAAACGTGCTTATTTTTAATTCTTTGAAGAATGCAAATAAAAGTCCGACTGTGATGATTAAAATACTCCCGATAATCCATAGCGATTTTGGTCCGACATCAACTCCAGAAATTAGCAACCTATCAAAAGGTGCAAATGCTAATTCGCCCAGTAAAACCGCATCAACGTCTAAGTGAACATCGTTAGCATTTTTGGCAATCATGATTACTCCAATACTAAATAAAATTGGAAATACTAACCCAATGGCAGTATCTTCTTTTACCAAGCCAGTTTTTTGAATGTATTCTACCAAAACAACTGTTATAATTCCTGTTAATGCTGCAAGTAAAATTAAAAGTGGCGAGTTTAAATCTTGAGTTATAAAAAATCCAATAACAATTCCTGGTAATATAGAATGACTTATAGCATCACTAATCATTGCCATTTTCCGAAGTACTAAAAACGTCCCAGGAATAGCACAGGCAATAGCAACTAAACTCGCAATTAATTGTATTTCAATTTGAGCACTACTCATTATTGTCGGTTTGTTGATTGTATAAATTTGATGCTGTTTTATAACCTTCTTCAGTTAAACTCCACATCACTCCATCTAATTTCACATAGTTTTTTTGAACTAATTTTTGAAGTGTAGCTTTGGTGTAACCTTGAAAGTTATTTAAGATTTTGATAGCGTGTGGATGTGATATGTTTTCGTGTGTTTCTGCAATATGAAACATGAACGACAATGTTTTTTGCAATTGTAAATCGCGACGGTTTTTTATAAAACGAATTTGTTTAAATAATAACCCACGGCTTGGAGAAAATATAAAAGATACTAATACAAAAACACCTGCAACAATAACAATGACTGGACCTGTTGAAAGGTTGTTTTGACTTGCGCTTATGGCTGTTCCAAAAACACCTGAAAACGCACCAAAAATGGCTGCTAAAAACACCATTACACTCAAACTGTTAGTCCATTGGCGTGCTGCTGCAGCTGGTGCTAATAGCATAGCACTCATTAGTACTACACCTACGGTTTGTAAACCTAAAACAATAGCTAAAACTATAAATGAGGTAATAAGAATGTCTATAAGCTTTGTGTTAAAACCTAATGTTTTGGTATAATCGGCATCAAACAAAAGGATTTTAAATTCTTTCCAAAATAGGAGTAGTACGAATAGACAAATACCTGTGACGATTGTCATCATCCAAACATCACTTTCAATTAAAGTAGCTGCTTGCCCGAATAAATATTTGTCTAATCCTGCTTGGTTAGCGTTAGGTTGCTTTTGGATAAAAGTAAGTAACAACATGCCAAAGCCAAAGAATAAAGAGAGTATTAAGCCTAAAGCGGTGTCTGATTTTAGATGTGTTTTACTAATGATACCTCGAATCCAGAATGTGCCTATGAGCCCACTAACTAACGCGCCTAATAGTAATGTGTTGCCGTCTTTCGCGCCCGTAATTAAAAAAGCGATAGCTATTCCTGGTAAGGCTGCATGCGAAATGGCATCACCCAATAAACTCTGTTTTCTGAGTACAGCGAAACTACCAAGCATGCCAGTTACTGCTCCCAATATTGCAGTTCCTAAGGTAATGGTTCTTAGAGTGTAGTCTGTAAAAACTAGTTTTATGTATTCTGTAACATCCATTGTTATTCTTGAATACTTACTTTATAATTAATTCCGTAGGTTTTTGTTAAATTATCATCATTAAATATATCTTTTACTGGTCCAGTAGCAATCTTTTTACGTTTAAAAAAGTGACCCAATCGAAATATTCAGGAACGGTTTGCAAATCGTGGTGCACTACAATAACTGTTTTTCCTGCTTTTCGTAATTCTTTTAAAATATTTATGATAGCAATTTCGGTTGTAGCATCAACACCTTGAAAAGGCTCATCCATAAAATAGATAGAAGCGTTTTGCACTAAGGCTCTTGCCAAAAATATACGTTGTTGTTGTCCACCAGAAAGCTGACTTATTTGTCTGGCTTTAAAAGGAAGCATTCCCACTTTTTCAAGGGCTTCTAATGCTGCTTTTTTTGTTTTTGTCCGGGACGCTTTATCCAACCTAAACTTCCATAAGTACCCATCATTACAACATCTAAGGCTGTGGTTGGGAAATCCCAATCTACACTACCTTTTTGAGGAACATAAGCTACGAGTTGACGTTGTTTTTCGTAAGGTTCATTGTAAATACTAACGCTTCCTGCTATGGGTTTTAAAATACCCAAAATAGATTTTATGAGCGTAGATTTTCCTGCTCCGTTTGGTCCAACAATAGCCATAAGAACACCTTCAGGAATTTCTAAATCTATATCCCAAAGAACAGGCTTGTAGTTGTAAGCTACGGTTAAATCATCAACTTTTACGGCTATTTTTTTACTCATAATATTTTATTTTAACGCGTTGACAATAGTATTTACATTATACTCAAACATTCCGATGTATGTACCTTCAACGGTTCCAGCATCACCAAGAGCATCAGAGTATAAAGTGCCACCAATAGAGACTTCGTGACCTTTAGATTTTACGGATGCTTGCAAAGCTTCAATCGTACGTTTAGGAACTGAACTCTCTACAAAAATGGCTTTTACTTTATTTTCTATAATGAAAGCTGATAGTTTTTGAACGTCTTGAACACCAGCTTCTGTTGCTGTTGAAAGCCCTTGTAAACCAACGACTTGGAAATCAAAAGCTTTTCCGAAATAATTAAACGCATCATGTGCAGTTACTAAAATACGTTCTTCTTTTGGAAGCTCTGAAATAGTAACTTCTAACTTACTTTTAAGTGTGTTTAACTGCTCTAAATATTTTGCGCCATTGGCTTCAAAATTTGCTTTCTGTTCTGGAATAGCTTCTGAAAGTGTTTCGACAACAAACTGAGTAGCTTGTTTCCAATAATCAATATCAAACCAAATATGAGGGTCGTAATTTGATGCGAAATATTCTGAACCTATGAGTGTGCTTTTATCTAAAACATCAGAAATAGCAATGGTTTTTTTGTTTTCATTTTCTCGAAAACTTCAACTAGTTTGCCTTCTAAATGTAAGCCGTTATAAAAGATAATATCTGCTTGTGATAGTTTTGTTACATCTCCTTCGCTAGCTTTATATAAGTGCGGATCTACGCCACTACCCATTAAACCCCGTAAGTTGATATGTTCGCCACCAATATTTTTTACCAAATCGGTAATCATTGTGGTTGTGGTAACAATGTTTAGTTTTCCGTTTTCTTTCTTATCGTTTTTACAACTGAAAAATAGTGTAATGATTAAAAGTGATATAAGTTGTTTTTTCATTTTCTGTAATTATTTTTTTCTTACTCTGTAACTTAATCCTAGTCCGAATAATAAATCTTGACCTTTAGTTATGCTTGTTCCGAAATAGGTATCTAATTGTAAATCGTTATTCACTAAATAGGTAAAACCAGCGTCCCAATAGTGGTTTGCTGAACTATCTTCAGGTAAATCGCCGTACAATTCTGCGTATATGCCAAATTTATCAGTAAAGCTGTAACCATAAGCTACAGTATAAATGGCAGCAGCTTCTGGAGAATCATCGCCCCATTGTGCGCCAATATTATATCCTATACTAGATTTTTCGCTTAACGTGTGAGATAATGATAATCTAAAATCAATGCCTGTGTATTCTGGTCTATAATCAGCCGATGCGCTAAATACTGGAAATACATGGCCAATTAATGCTATTTCTGGCATGCAACCGTTTTCTTCAGCAATATCTATTTTCATACCTAATAATAATGGAGATAAGCCACTCATTACATTGTCAAGTTTATTGTTATTTACTGTGGTAACACCTTCTACAAAATCCCAGCCTAAGCGTAATTCCACATTGTCTAGAATTCCGTAACGGATAAGCATGGTGTTAAATGTGTAGTTTTCAGATTTTATGTTGTTTTCTTCAAAAGATTCGTATAATCCTCCTGTTTCAAATTGTAAAATGCCTTTTCCAACTGTTGATGATGCTTCTGTAGCATCTGGTCTATCAGTTACTAAAGCACCTAAATTATCTTCTTGAGAAAAAGCTGAAAATGAAATAGCAAAAATTGCTAAAATGAATATGTTTTTAATCTTGTTCATTAACGTAAATAATTGATGTGAAATCTTGGTTTAAAAGAATGGTGTTATTGTTTATTAAAATTTGAGTCATTTTGTTTTTACTGAATTGTTTCGATATTAAAACTGAGTTTCCGTATTTCAATCCGTTTTGTGCACAGAAATCGAAAAATTCTTTATCATCACTCATTAATCGTGAGATGGTATACGTTTTACCTTCTTCAGTATTTGAAAGAGGAATGGAGGTGTCAATAGTTGTGATTTCTCCATCTGCGTTTGGAATAGGGTCTCCATGTGGGTCAAACTTAGGGTTTCCAAGAAATTCACTTATTTTATTGGCTAATAAATCTGAGGTTTGATGTTCTAATAATTCAGCTTCGCGATGAATATCATGTAATGATAAATCGAAAAGTTTGAATAGTAAAGCTTCCCAAAGCCGATGTTTACGTACTACGTTAATAGCCATTTTAGTGCCTTTATCAGTAAGTTTTAGCTCTTGATATTTTTCGTAATTAATAAGGTCTTTAATAGCTAATTTTTTAGCCATATCGGTTGCGGCGGCATTAGAAATGCCTAATTCCTTGGCAATATTACCAGGTTTGGTATCGTTATGGTCGCGTTTTCCGTTTTTGTAAATGGCCTTTACAAAGTTTTCAATAGCTACTGACATTCGTTTTGCTTTAAAATATTTTTAAGTAAGCTTAAATATTTTTCAAATGTAGCTAAAAAATAATAAAATATTATTTTTTTATAGAATAACTTATAAGTTTTCTGTTGATGGTATAGAAATTGATGCTTTGTAGAAAATCAATTTTGATATGAAATCATTTGTAGTCTTTTTATTTATTTTATTAATAACATCTTGTATTCCTGTTAGAATTGCACCAAGCATTAAAACCGATAAAGTCATGGTGGCTAAAAAGTTTAAAAGAAAACTTCCAAAACGGAATGCCTTTATTTTTGAAGACCCTAAAGATGCCAATGAGTTTTACAATTACGTTAATACAAAATACGAGTTGAATTATCAAGATGTTGAGTTTAATGTGCCTTTTGAAGTGGATGGGAAACCTTTTTATTTTTCATTTCATGAAGTTGAAATAGCTGATAAAGCTATAAATATTGTACCAATTGCAGTAGACGCAGCACTAGAAAATAAAAATAGAAGTCCTATTTTTGAAGGTGCTCATATATCAAGAGTTGGGAATTGGTATTTAGCTTTAACAGTTTCTGATGATGCTATGGAAGATTGCTTAAAAGAAGGTTATAAAGACAAAGAAGCTATTTTAAAATATTTAAGAAAATTAAGAGTAGAATATTTGAATACACAAAACTATTTAGAGGCCTTATTACGAAAGTAATTTAATGACACCCACAACCATCATCGCCACCACAAGGTTTTTTAGGTTTTGACTTTTTCCAGAAGAATTTTTTAATCAAAAAAGACATAGCTAAAGCCATTGCTACAAAAACTAAAATATTTTGAATAATATCGTTCATAAGCGTTAAGTTGATTTCATTTCAAAAATTGAAATGCAATTAAAGCTACAATATAAGCAAAAGCCGTCATAATGACCAGTTGTAATATGGGCCATTTCCAGCTATTGGTTTCTTTTTTTACTATGGCTAAAGTGCTCATGCATTGCATGGCGAAGGCATAAAAAAGCAAAAGTGAAATTCCTGATGCAAATGTAAATACCGCTTTATTTGTAAGCTGATGCCTTTCGGATTGCATTTTAGCCCTAATTGTTTTATTTTCATTATCTTCAATTTCACTTCCAACACTATAAATAGTTGAGAGCGTGCTAATAAAAACTTCTCTAGCTGCAAAACTACTCACAATAGCAATTCCAACTTTCCAATCATAACCTAAGGGCTTAATAGCGGGTTCTACTACTTTTCCAATATAGCCTAAAACAGAGTTTTCTAATTTAAGCGAAGCAATTTCATCATTAATAATTGCTTTTTTGAATAAGGGTGTTTTAGACACTATAGAGTCTGAGATTTGTGTTTTTGAAAGAGTAGTATAGTCTTCAGTTAAAGTAATCTTATATCGTTCTATTTTATTTTGAAGCGATAATTTTTGAATCGTATTTAATCCATTTGAACTCACTTCTTTATTCACAATATTTATAGCGTCATCATAGTTAGGATTTATACCAATAGACCCTAAAATCCAAATTACTATTGATATGGCTAAAATTATTTTTCCTGCTCCAAATACAAACGATTTTGTTTTTTCAATTACCGTTAAAGCAACATTTTTAAAGAGAGGCAGCTTATAGTTTGGCATTTCAATAACAAAAAAAGTCTTGCTTTTTATTTTGAGAATTCTATTTAATATGTAAGCTGATAAAACAGCAGTTCCAAAGCCAATTAAATACAAAAGCATTAAAGTTAAGGCTTGATAACTAAGTCCTAAAAAACGACCTTCTGGAATTACTAACGAAATAATAATGAGATATACAGGTAATCTCGCAGAACATGTTGTAAATGGTGTTACTAAAATAGTAATTAAACGTTCTTTCCAGTTTTCAATATTCCGTGTTGCCATTATAGCAGGAATAGCACAGGCAGTTCCAGAAATTAACGGAACTACACTTTTTCCACTTAATCCAAATCGTCGCATAATTCTGTCCATCAAAAACACAACGCGACTCATATAACCACTTTCTTCGAGTACAGCTATAAACAGGAATAAGAAAGCAATTTGTGGAATAAAAATCACTATACCACCAAGCCTCTGGAATTATCCCTTCAGCAAGTAAACTAGTAAATGCGCCATCTGGTAATGTGTTTTTAGTCCATTCACTTAAACTCGCAAATAAGCCATCAATAAAATCCATTGGCACGCTAGACCAATCGTAAATAGCTTGAAATATGGTAAGTAGAATCAATCCAAAAATCAAATAGCCCCAAACTTTGTGAGTTAAAATTCTATCTAGTTTTATTCGTAAATCTTTAGCTTGACTTAAATCAATAGTTTGTCCTTTATCGAGCGCATTATTGATAAACTGATAGCGTTTTATAGTTTCCTTTTGCTGCAAACGCTTTAAATCACCTTTGCTTTTCGTCTTGAAATCTGCAACAGCATCAATTTCTTTTCTATCAGTTTTACCAAAGTTTACATCTTGCGTAATAACTAACCAAAGTTTATACAGTAATTGATTTGGGAACGTTTTTTTTAAATTTCCAAAGTAAACAGGGTCAATCTCTGTAGTATCCAAACATGGCGTAACAGATACTTCTTTATAATTTAAAATTAGCTGTTTTAGCTTGTTAATACCCACATTTTTGCGAGTACTAATTAATGCAATCTTGGTGTTTAACTTTGCTTCTAAATACTCAATATCTAACGAAATACCCTTGTAACTCATTCGGTCTGCCATATTAATAACCAACACAGTCGGGATCTCTAAATCCTTAATTTGCGTAAAAAGTAACAGGTTACGCTTTAAATTTTCAACATCAGTTACTACAACAGCGATATCAGGAAAATCCTTATCATTCCTATTAAGCAATAATTCAATCACTACATTTTCATCAAGTGATGAAGCGTTCAAACTATAAGTTCCTGGTAGATCTATTATATGAGCTTTTACACCACGAGGTAATTTGCAAATACCTTGTTTTTTCTCAACGGTAATTCCAGGGTAATTCCCAACCTTTTGGTTTAAACCTGTTAGTGCATTAAAAACTGAAGTTTTTCCTGTGTTTGGGTTTCCAATTAAAGCAACGTTTATCTGTTTACTCATGCGTTACTTTTTCAATTAAAATAAGTGCAGCTGTTTCTTTTCTAATCGCCAAATGAGAACCGTTAACATTCAAATACATTGGGTCTTGAAACGGTGCAACCTGAACTAGCTCTACTCTATTACCAGGTAAACATCCCATTTCCAAAAGTTTTAAAGGAATATCAACTGACGAAACATCAGTAATAATAGCGCTTTCCCCTCGTTTTAAATGTGCTAAGGTATCTTCCAATATTATTTAGATTCATTTTAAAGAAGCAAAAATAGTGTAAAGTTTATAAGTTTAAAAGTTTAGAGGTTTAAAGTTTTATAAAGCATTGAATTATTTGGGTGTTACCCCGAAAAAGGGGTCGGGCTTTCCTCGACAATCCCTAACGAATACATCCGCAAAAACAAGTTGTAAAATATGAACAGCATCATACAATTTTCGGATTTAAAATAGAATCTAAGTCTATTGTAATATGTAAGTAAGATTAAAGTACCGTAAAGGTAATATAGCATAGAAACTTGCCAAGAATGTTGTTTTTCATTGATTTTAAGGCTTTTACATTTGTATCCTTAAAATAAAACCTCAAATAGAGTAGATTATGAAAACAAATATTACAACTCAATTAGCAGAAAATAAAGTTGGATCTAAAACAAAAGCTTTTAGTAACGCAACTTCTATAGTTTGGAATTCAAGAAGACGTAACAAAATAAATTAAAAACTTAAAATCAAAAAAGCTCTTTTTTAAAAGAGCTTTTTTTATCTTTTGTATTCTTCTTTCAATACTGAAATATCATTGAGTAAGCGGTTAATTTCCTCTGAATCTGTACCATCATAAAACCCTCTAATTTGTCGCTTTTTATCAATAAGCATAAAGTTTTCAGTATGTATCATATCATAAGGACCACCATCTCCATTTTCTTTTACGGCTAGATAACTTTTTCGAGCAAGCTTATATATTTCTTTTTTATCCCCCGTTACTAAATTCCATTTGTTGTCATTTACACCTTTTTTAATAGCGTAACGTTTTAATTGCTCAACGGTATCAATTTCTGGAGTCACGGAATGCGAAAGTAGCATCACCTCATTATCATTTAGAATTTCCTTTTGAATATCTGCCATATGATCCGTCATAATAGGGCAAATAGTTTGGCAAGTGGTAAAAAGAAATCTGCAACGTAAATTTTGTTTCTATAATCGTTTTGAGTTATTGTTTTCCCGTTTTGATTCTTCAAACTAAAATCTGCTATAGTGTGATATTTTGTTTTGTGCTGAATGGTGCTATCTACTAATACTGGATCTACCATTGCAGGTCTATAAATATCAAGTGGTTGGTACACATTTAAAGTATTGTAAATAAGCGCAATTATAATGATAGAAATAACTCCAAAGACTATGGCAAAAACTTTATATTCTTTAAAAAAGGACAACATTTTAAGCTCGAAAGGTTTAAATTTTAGCAAAAATACAATGAAATTGAGTTTCTACGAATTTAAACCAAACTTAAATTAGTGTTAAAACGAGTTGCATTATGAGAATGACTTTTTAAACTTGGTTTAAAACCTTACTTTTGTGCGATTATAAAAAAAATGTAGATGTCGGTATTTTTGATTAAAACGGCTCAATTGTTATTGAGTCTCTCCATATTAGTAGTTTTACATGAGCTTGGACACTTTATTCCTGCTAAGTTATTTAAGACTAGGGTAGAAAAATTCTACCTGTTTTTTGATGTAAAATTTTCATTATTTAAAAAGAAAATAGGAGAAACCGTTTACGGAATTGGTTGGTTGCCACTAGGAGGCTATGTGAAAATTTCGGGAATGATTGATGAAAGTATGGATACCGAGCAAATGGCTCAAGAACCGCAGCCATGGGAGTTCCGTTCAAAACCCGCATGGCAGCGTTTAATTATTATGTTAGGCGGTGTTACGGTTAATTTTATTTTAGCCATTGTTTTATTCATTATTATGTTATCGGTTTGGGGAACAAGTTACTCCACAAAAGATAGCGCTAAATATGGATATGGTATAACTAAAACATTAGAAAGTTACGGGTTTCAACAAGGTGATAGAATTATTTCTGTAAATAATGAAGCGATTGAAGATTTAACTATTCCTATTAATAAATATATAATGTTTAGGGATGTAGATAATATAAAAGTAGAACATCCTAATGGAACTATTGAAGCCATTAAACTTCCTGAAGATATAGGTACTCAACTTTTTGAAGCTGGAGATTTACCTGCCTTAGAACCGCGTTCGCCTTTTGAAATAGATTCTGTAGCTCCTGAATTTCCTGCTGCGAAAGCTGGTTTGCTACCAAAAGATAAAATTGTTGCTATAAATGGACAACCAGTTACTTATTTTTCAGATTTCACTTATGGTGTTAAAAATAGTACTGATTCTATTATAAATTTAAAAATTGAACGCAATAATAGTTTTTTAGATTTAAAAGTAACTCCAAATAAAGACAATAAAATTGGTATTGTTTCCCGAAAAACAGATTCAACCTATGTAACATATTTTGACAAAGAATATACATTATCTGAAAGTATAACAGGAGGTTTTAATCAAGCTTATTGGGAAGTAAAAGATTATTTGGCACAGTTTAAATATATTTTCACCAAAAAAGGAGCTACTCAAATAGGAGGGTTTGCTGCAATAGGGCAAATGTTTCCAGCTGAATGGAATTGGCAAGCATTTTGGTATTTAACAGCGTTTTTATCTATTATGTTAGGTGTTTTAAACTTACTCCCAATTCCTGCACTAGATGGCGGTCATGTTATGTTTTTACTTTATGAAATGGTATCAGGAAGAAAGCCAGGAGACAAGTTTATGGAGTATGCACAAATGGTAGGTTTCTTTATTTTAATAGCCTTAGTTTTATTTGCAAATGGGAATGATATTTATAAAGCCATTTTTGAATAAAATTTATTAAAAAAAGGTTTGCAGAAATTAAAAAACAATATATATTTGCACTCGCTTAGTAAAAAGTACAGTCCTTCTTAGCTCAGTTGGTTAGAGCATCTGACTGTTAATCAGAGGGTCCTAGGTTCGAGCCCTAGAGAAGGAGCAAAATAAAGTTCAACAGAAATGTTGGACTTTTTTGTTTTTTATTATATTTCTTCTTTGACTGCTTCAACATTCCTTTTAGAATTCCCTATAAATATTTTGTCATCAATAATGAAAACAGGTCTGCTTAAAAACGTATAATGCTCTAAAATATAATGTTTAAGGTCTTTTTCAGTCAAGTCTTGGTTTTTTAAATCCATTTCTTTGTAAAGCTTAGAGCGTTTGCTAAAAAGTGCTTCATAGCTGCCTGATAGGGTTTTCATTTCTTCAACTTGTTTTACTGTAATTTCTTCAGATTTGATGTCTTGCAGTATAAAATCAGAAGGTAAATCCAATTCTTTTAATATTCGGGTACAGGTGCTACATGTCTTTAAATAATATACTTTTTTCATGGGTTTGTTATTTCTAAAAAGCAAATTAAACTATATTTATCGAAAAAATAAATAATCATGGATTTTACATTTCAAGTTTTGAACAATACCCGAAATATCTTTAAAAAAATAATCGAAAATAATTCGTTAACTGACTTAAATAAAATCCCAGAGGGCTTTAACAATAACATTATTTGGAATATTGGTCATGTATTGGTTTCTGAGCAACTATTGGCTTATAAATTATCTGGTCTAGATACTGTACTTAGTGATGAAATGATTAGTAAATACAGAAAAGACAGTAAACCTGAAGGCGATATTACACAAGCTGAGGTTGATGAAATCAATGATTTATTACTATCTACAATCGAAAAAACAAAAGAAGATTATTACGGGAATATTTTTGAAACTTATAATGAATATACCGTTTCTACAACTGGAAATACATTAACAAATATTGATGAAGCGTTACAATTCGTTACAATACATGAAGGACTACATTATGGATATGTATTGGCGCTTTTAAAGGCCGTTAAAAACTAAGTAATCGTTTATTTCTTCGTAAGGAATAGTAAATTCAATTATTCCTGTTGAATAAGGTTGAATTTCATATATGTTGTAAAGGAAAATAATACCCTCGTCACTATAACCTATGCTAGATGGTAATTCAAAAGTTTGAGATTCAAAAAAAGAGGTTCATCTTTAGTAGCTTCTTTAAAGTATGTTTTTGCTATGTTTTTAAGAGCATCTGCATCATTATACAACTCTGTATTAGGAATTAATTGTCCTGTTTCAGCTTCAAAATTTAAAAAAGAAATTGTTGTTGAGCCGTGTGCGCCTCCTGTATTTATATAGGAATTCATTGCAATACTTATTATTTCAGAAGATTTAAAGATGACTTCTCCATCTATTTGAGCTTCCCAAGCTAAGCTACTATCTGGAAAATCAGTTATAAAATTTTTATAAGATTGATTAAATGCATCTATTTGAGTATCCAAAATAAGTTGAGTAGATGTGTCATCTTGAGAAAGTTCTTTATTGACATAACTTTCAATTTCACTATTAATTTTATTTGCTACTGATGTGTTTCCTGAAGCATTAGGAATATTAATTTCAACTATAGAATTATCTTCAGTCGTTTTGGTTACCTCAGAAAACGTAATGATTTGCTCGTTTTTACACGAATTAAAACCAAGGATAATCAAAAGGAATAAAAGAATCTCTCTATTCACTAAATAAGTAAAAATTTAAAGAAAAATTAATCAAGATAGTAGATGTAACCCACATTAAGCCACAATAACCAATCGTTATGTTTGTTGTATACTAAATCGTGGTTAAGACCATCAACCCAATCATCAAAATAATACTGCCATCTTAAATCAAGCATAATATCAGATAGTTTTCCAACTTTGTAACGCACGCCAACACTAGTTACCATAGACCATGTACTTCCTGGAGAAGCATCAACTGATCCTGGAGCCCAAAAAGAATAAAAATTACTTGGGTCTGTAACATCTCCAAAAGCAGATGGAACTGGATTTGCATATGTAGTTGTAACTTCAGGCGTAAAACTTGTGTAATGCACTCCTAGACTGGCAAACGGTGCTAATCTGTATCCAAAAGATTGAAAAGATCTAATACTTAATGGGAAAAATTCAAGTTGTGTTCCTATGTCAAGATTTTTTGCTACACCTGTATGACCTCTTAATTGGTTTGCTTCAGGAGTCGTTCTGCTAGGATCAACCCACATACCTAAATGCTCAAGCTTTGTTTTATTCCAAGAAATTTCATTCCTCAGTTTAAAGTGATCATTAAAATAGGTGTCTGTGGTGTAACAGTTACAGTCTGCTCGATATGAGAAATTTATATAATGTACAATACCAATACCAATGCCAGAATTCCCAAAGTTAGTCTCTTCATCTGATCGATTTCCAAAATCTGATCTAAACTGAACAGGGCCTGCAATAACGCCGATTTCGTGAGAGAAACCTAATTGAGAGTAGGAAGTTTGGCAAATACCAAACATGCAAAGAATAAGAGCTAAACGTTTAAAGTCAAGCGTCATAGATATTGTTTTTTCGAGGCGTTAACGGAACAAATATATAAAAACCCGATGAACTACCAAATATTTCTGATAAACCGCATGGAGCTTTTACTAGTAATTGCGAAATTATAAAAAAAATCACTTGTTTTTTAAAGATAACGTATCTTTGTGTCTCAAAATTGTATATTCATTAAAATTTAAACATTTGTTAATACATGAAAAAAGTTATTTCAGAATTTTTAGATTTAGTAAAAGAGCGTAATGCTCACGAACCAGAATTTTTACAAGCGGTAGAAGAGGTTGCTGAAACTGTTATTCCTTACATTGTTAAACATGATATTTACTATGGTAAAAATGTATTGCTTAGAATGGTTGAACCAGAACGCTTGATTTCTTTTAGAGTATGTTGGGTTGATGATAGCGGAGAAATTCAAGTAAACAGAGGTTATAGAATTCAAATGAACTCTGCCATAGGGCCTTACAAAGGTGGTTTGCGTTTCCATCCTTCAGTTAATGCTAGTATTTTAAAATTCTTGGCTTTTGAACAAGTGTTTAAAAATAGCTTAACTACTCTACCTATGGGCGGAGGTAAAGGGGGTAGTGATTTTAATCCTAAAGGGAAAAGTGATAACGAGATAATGCGTTTCTGCCATGCTTTTATGGGGGAATTGTTCAGACATATTGGCCCAAATACAGATATTCCAGCTGGAGATATAGGTGTTGGTCAGCGTGAAATAGGCTTCTTATTTGGAATGTATCGAAAATTGAGGAACGAATTTACTGGTGTTTTAACAGGTAAAGGAATGACTTGGGGTGGTTCTTTAATACGACCAGAAGCTACTGGTTATGGTACAGTATATTTTGCAGATAATATGTTAAAAACTAAAAATGATAGTTTTGAAGGTAAAACGGTAGTTATTTCAGGCTCTGGAAACGTAGCGCAATTTGCTGCTGAAAAGTCACTTCAGCTAGGAGCTAAAGTAGTAACGCTTTCAGATTCTTCAGGTTATATTTATGACGAAACTGGAATTGATGAAGATAAGTTAAAATTTGTAATGCATCTAAAAAATGAAAAAAGAGGAAGGATAAGCGAATATTTAGATGAATATCCAAATGCTAAATTTGAAAAAGGAAAAACACCTTGGAGCGAAAAATGTGATATTGCATTACCATGTGCCACACAAAATGAACTTGATGGAGATGATGCAGAGGTATTATTATCAAATGGCTGTATTTGTGTAAGCGAAGGCGCTAATATGCCTTCAACTAAAGAAGCTATTGCAAAATTTCATAAGGCTAAAATATTATTTGCACCAGGTAAAGCATCAAATGCTGGTGGTGTAGCAACTTCTGGTTTAGAAATGACACAAAATTCATTACGTTATAAATGGACTAGAGAAGAGGTTGACAAAAAGCTCAAAGAAATAATGGAAGATATTCATCAATCTTGTACTGAGTATGGAACTGATGACGATGGTTATATTGATTACGTAAAAGGTGCAAACATTGCTGGTTTTGTAAAAGTAGCAGATGCAATGTTAGCCCAGGGTGTAGTATAATTAAACCATCAAAAAAATAAGAAAATAAAAGCTTCCTTGTTTATAGGAAGCTTTTGTTTTTATAGTAAAATGAGTATATGTATATTATTTTATACTATAATTCGTTACTAATAAATATCTTTGAACGCAGAAAAACTTGCTATGTTAAAAAAAATCACCATTCTACTCATCTATATTTTGCCTTTATTACAGTTTGCTCAAGACTTTTCGGCGTTATGGAACGGGTATTTTTCATATTACAATATAAAAGATGTTGTAAGTAGCGAGACTAAAATTTATGCTTCCGCAGAGAATGCTGTTTTTAGTTATGATATTCAAACTAAAGAAATTGAGACTATAACAACTGTAAACGGACTATCCGGAGATGCAATATCCACCATTTACTATAGTGATGATTATCGTTTATTATTAATTGGTTATGAAAATGGATTAATTGAAGTTGTTTTAGATGATGAAGATGATATATTAACAGTAGTGGATATTCTAGAGAAACCAACTATTCCGCCTAATGATAAGACGATAAATCATTTTAATGCCTACGAAAACGTAGTTTACATCTCAACAAATTTTGGTGTTTCTGTTTTTGATTTAGAAAGACTAGAATTTGGAGACACCTATTTTATTGGCGACTTAGGAAGTCAAATAAAGGTAAAACAAACAACAATTTTTGATGGGTTTATTTATGCAGGATGTACTGAAGGTGCAGGAATAAGAAAAGCTTCAATTAGTAATAGTAACTTAATTGATTATAAAAATTGGGAAACAATTGTAGGAAGTAGTTATTCAGCTATTGAAACAGTTGAGGGTAAATTATATACATCAAGAACTGATGGTAGAATTTATGAGATAAATAATGATGTATTAATAGAGCGTTTTCGTTATAACGATGTGCCTCTTAAAATGCTTGCTTCAAGTAATAATTTATTAGTTACCACCAGAAAAAATGTTTTTGTTTATTCAAGTGATTTTACCTTAGTAGCACAGATTGATGTTTCTGATGAACTAACAACCACTTTTAAAGCATCTGCTTTCGATGAAGATTTTATTTATATTGCAACCGAAGACTTTGGTGTTTTAAAAACGTTCTTTGTTGGACACTACAAGTTTCGAAGAAATTCGTCCAGATGGACCATTGTTAAATATTCCATTTTCTATTGAAGCAAAATTCAACAATTTGTGGGTAACTTATGGAGAGTACCAAGCTAACTTAAACCCTTACCCTTTAAACAGTCAGGGTTTTAGTGTTTTAAGAGAAAATGGCTGGATTAATACGCCTTACAGTGATATTTTTGAAGCAAAATGTTTAAATAATATATCTGTTAATCCATTTAACACTAGTCAAGTTTTTATAAGCTCATTTTTTAGCGGTTTATTAGAGGTTAATGATGATGTGCCTACTATTTTATATAATACTTCAAATAGCGATCTAGAATCTTTAATATTGCCAACAAGTCCCAATTATATTGATATTAGGACAGGGGCTTCTGTTTTTGACGAGAATGGATTACTCTGGACTATAACAAGTAGAGTGCAACGTCCGTTAAAATCATATAATCCCTCGAATGGGAAATGGACTAATTACGACTTTACCGAAATAATAGCAAATGGATTAACCAATAATATAGGATTCAATGATATGGTATTAGCACCAGATGGTACGTTCTATATAGCATCATGGTCAAAAGGGGTTATTGGTTTTAACCCTAATAACGGAAACCAACTCTTAAAAAATATTAGTGAAGAAGATGCGAATTTACCAGATAAAACAGTAAGATCAATAGCAATAGATAAAAGAAACCAGTTATGGATTGGTACAATAAAAGGGTTAAGGGTAGTTTTCAATACATCCAACTTCTTTAACGATGATATTGTGGCTGATGAAATTATAATTGAAGAGAATGGTATTGCAAAAGAATTGTTGTTTCAGCAGTTTATTTCTGATATTGAGGTAGATGGATCAAATAATAAATGGATTGCAACTTTTGATTCTGGTCTTTTCTATTTATCTCAAGATGGGCAAAGAACTATTTTTCATTTTACTAAAGAGAATTCACCATTACCGTCTAATGTGGTGACTGATGTTTCTATAGATGAAATCAATGGAGAGGTATTCATAGCAACCAGTAAAGGGTTAGTGTCTTTTGCTTCTGGAAGTTCAACAACCAAAGGTGATTTTGCTGATTCGCATGCATACCCAAATCCAGTAAGACCAAAGTTTGATATTGTTGAAGAGAAAGTGAAAATTAAAGATATTCCAGAAAATGTGAATATTAAAATTACTGATATTGAAGGTAATTTAGTGGCCGAAGCTCAATCTAGAACCAATTTAAGGTATCAAGGTTTTAATTTAGAAATAGATGGGGGTATAGCCTATTGGAATGGAAAGAATTTTGCAAATAATGTAGTGGCATCTGGAGTGTACTTAATAATGCTTTCAGATTTAGACAGCTTTGAAACCAAAGTAATTAAACTAATGGTGGTAAGGTAATGCTTAGTTCAACAAATGCAATCGTTCTTTCAAGTTTAAAATATAGAGACAACGATTTAATTGTTAAATGCTATACTCAAGAACATGGCATTATTGGCTTTTTGCTAAAAGGCGTTTTAAAATCAAAAAAATCACATACAAAAGCAGTTTATTTTCAATTGCTATCGCAGCTTCAAATAGTATTTAATTACACTCAAAATCGTTCTTTATACGCTTTAAAAGAAGTGAAGCCATACGGACTTTACAGTACCCTGCATTCTCATATTCTAAAAAGTTCTGTTGCTATGTTCTTGTCTGAAATATTGGTAATTACACTTCAAGAAGAAGAAAAAAACGAAGCATTGTATAGTTATTTAGAAACAACATTACAATGGTTTGATTCCCAAGAAGAATGTCCCAATTTTCATCTTCTTTTTTAATAAAACTCACTAAATATTTGGGGTTTTATCCAGATAATGAGCAAGTTGACTTTGATTTCTTTAATTTAGAGGATGGTTGTTTTGAAATGAAAAACCAAGGAAAATATTCCGTTTCAGGAGAAAATTTAATACTTTTAAAAAACCTTTTAGGCACAACATTTGATGCCTTAAATACTATAAAAATAAATGCACGTCAAAGACAGTCGTTTTTAAGTATGATTTTGCTTTATTTTGAACTACATTTGGGCAGTTTTAGAACACCCAAATCACTACAAGTTTTTAATCAGGTTTTTAATTAAAATAATGAAATTTAGCTATCTATTTTTATTGTTTTTACTCCTTTCAATAGGAGTGAAAGCTCAAGAAATAAAAGTATTAAATACCATTACCGAAGAACCCATTTATGGTGTTGCAATTTTTGATTCAAAAAAATAAAAGTGTTATCACCAATTTTAAGGGTTTAGCAGTATTAGACAAATTTGCTTCAAATGACACGCTTTATTTTCAACATTTATCACATCTTACTAAGATAATATTGAAATCTGATATTTCAAAGGCCAACATTGTTTATCTAGAGTCTAATACTCAAGGTTTAAATGAAATTGTTATTTCTGCTTCTAAGTTTGAACAAAATAAGCGTGATATTCCTCAGAAAATATTAAACAGTAACGCTCAAATAATTGAACTGATTAATCCGCAAACAAGTGCAGACTTGTTGCAGAATACAGGTTTGGTTTATGTACAAAAAAGCCAACTAGGAGGAGGAAGCCCAATGATTAGAGGATTTTCTACCAACAGATTGCTAATAACTG
The DNA here is from genome assembly GCF_055808955.1 of Jejuia sp. G7-7. Classification (NCBI taxonomy): domain Bacteria; kingdom Pseudomonadati; phylum Bacteroidota; class Flavobacteriia; order Flavobacteriales; family Flavobacteriaceae; genus Jejuia; species Jejuia sp. G7-7. The sequence goes on along the minus strand of NZ_JBVVSZ010000002.1, from coordinate 587,330 downwards.
TTGATGGAGTAAGAATGAATAACGCTATTTTCAGAGGCGGTAATTTGCATAATGTTATAGCTGTAGATCCACTTTCAGTTCAGAGTACTGAGGTTACTTTAGGCTCTGGTTCTGTAATATATGGTAGTGATGCAATTGGTGGTGTTATGAGTTTTTATACTAAAAAACCCAAATTATCGTATGCTGATACGCTTTTAGTTAAAGCCAATATACTAACAAGGTATGCTTCGGCAAGTGATGAAAAAACAGCACATTTCGATGTGAATTTGGGGCGTAAAAAATGGGCTTTTTTAACTAGTGCTAGTTACACAGATTTTAATGATTTAAGAATGGGCTCAAATGGTCCAAATGATTATTTAAGACCAGAGTTTGTGAGTTCTAATGAAGGAATAGATGTAGTTATTTCTAATCCAAACCCAAAGGTTCAAAAGTATTCGGGATACAATCAGTTAAATTTAACGCAAAAATTAAATATAAGCCTTATAAAGATTTAGATTTTGATTTAGGAATTCATTATTCAAAATCTTCTGATATCCCCAGGTATGATAGGCTTATACGATATAAAGATGGTGATTTGCGCTCCGCAGAATGGAGTTATGGCCCTCAAAAATGGTTTATGTCCAATCTTCAGGTTACCAAACTGAGTAGTCGTTCAAACTTATATGATAAAATAAAAGCTACAGTTGCATATCAAAATTTTCAAGAAAGCAGAATTGATAGAGATTTTGAGTCTAACAACAGAAATATTAGAGAAGAAACATTAGATGCTTACTCATTTAATTTAGATTTTGAAAAACGCCTAAGTGAAAAAACTCGATTCTTCTATGGCGCAGAATATGTGTTTAATAAAGTAAAGTCACAAGGGCAAATTGAAAGTATAAATTCAGGAACAATCTCTAATACTATTTCAAGATACCCAAATGGAGCTAGTTGGTTTTCGGCAGCAGTCTATTCTAGTTTAAAGTACAAGCCTAACGCTAAGTTTGTTTTTCAATCTGGATTACGCTTTAACCATGTAGTTTCAAAAGCCGATTTTACTGAAAACAACCAATATTTAAATTTACCATTTCAAAGTGCAATGAATAAAGCAGGTGCGCTAACTGGAACTGCAGGTATAACGTGGACTACAAACCAGATAATGCAATGGAAACTTAATACGGCATCAGCATTTAGAGCTCCAAATATTGATGATATTGGTAAAGTTTTTGATTCTGAGCCAGGGTCAGTTGTAGTACCTAATGAAAATTTAAGGCCGGAATATGCTTATGGTGGTGAGTTAGGTTTAAAATTAGATTTTAATCAAAAGTTTGTATTAGATTTAAGCACGTATTACACATATTTGGATAATGCTTTGGTGAGAAGAAATTTTGTATTTGATGGTAATAGCGAAATTCTATACGATGGTGAATTAAGTAATGTTCAAGCCATACAAAATGCGTCTAAAGCTTGGATTTATGGTTTTGAAGTTGGTATAAAAATAGCTCTTGCCAAATATTTAAAATTTACGTCTCAATATAGCGTTATAGGAGGTACAGAAGAAAATGATAATATAGAAGTACCTATAAGGCATGTCGCTCCAAATTTTGGAAATGCACATTTGGTCTGGGCAAATAAGAAATTTACGCTAGATGTTTTTGCAGATTACAATGGCGAATTATCTTTAACCAATTGGCGCCTTCAGAACAGGAAAAGGATTTTATATATGCTGCTGATGAAAATGGAAATCCATATGCACCTTCGTGGCACACTTTAAATCTTAGAGCACAGTATAAAATAAGTGATTTTACTTCGATTACTGCTGCTTTAGAGAACATAACAGATCAACGTTACAGACCTTATTCTTCGGGAATAACCGCTCCAGGAAGAAACCTTATTATTAGTTTAAAATATAGTTTGTAAACTATTTTTTAGCCCATTTCTTAATAGTTACAACACCATTGGCTAACCTTACTTTAGCTATATAGACCGAAGATTTAAGATTAGAAAAGGTGTAGGTTTCAGAATTAGAACTTCCCTTTAAATTGTATAATTCTCTACCTAATAAATCAAAAATGGTAATAGATTTTAGTGTTGAGGTTTTTGTGTTGAATTTCACGTTATCATCTTCCAACTCAATAATACTCAAATAACTTTGATTCGAAGCAAAACCATCAGTTGATAACAATGCACTCTCATTAAATACAATTTCAAAACGATTGTTAAATTCGCCAATTTCTGAGGTAAACGCATAATCGCTTTCTGATAAATTGTGGCTTATGTTTAACAAACTATCGTTTAAATAAACAATATTATTTGTTAAAAAGTCTCCTTGTAACTTTTCAATGGATAATGTGTAAATAGTTGGAGTTGTTATGGAAGAGTAAAAGCCAATAGGAATTATTTCATCTTTAGTGATACTATCGGGGTTTTTACCTTGGATTGCATATTTTTTATCATTTATACCATTAATTTTAGTATAAATTATTGATACTACACCACTTGATAAGTTTCTGGGTGCGTCATAAGCCATTCCATCAAAACCATTAGTAGCTCCATTTACATAAGCAACGAGTATTTGATTAAATATCCCATTATCAGAAGTTAAGTTTACCCAAAGCTTGTTAGATTGAGGTGTATTAGATTTACTTTTTGTTTTAGAGTTTTTGAAAAACTGGCTATTGCTAGTACCGTTATCTTCTCGCATAGAGTTATTAAAAGTAACATTACCATTTGCTATTCCAGCGATGAAAAAACCTTGTCCTGAAGGAATAAAGTCGTTTGGAATTATACCATCTCCACCAGCGGTATTACCGCTTCCAGCAGAAATAATGGCATAATCGGTTTGTGCAAAATTATAACCTTGATTACCATTTGCGGTATTTGTTGCATCTGTGTTGTGAGACCACAAATAAGCTGCACCGTTAACTAATCCAGAATTAAGTGTATGAAATTCATTAAAATCTATAGCACATGGATATGGGTTTCCAATTAAATTCCAATGATCTCCAACATTAGCAGGGTTATAGTAAATTGTAGAAGTAATTACACCATTGTTAAACGAACCTTCAAAATTATAATTATAAGCTGTTCCAGAAGAAAAACCTGTGCTAGTATGAGTAGCAGCGTACCCAACTCCTGGGGTTAAAGTGGTACCTGCTGCTAGTATTTGCCAATCATCACCATCATCATCAATATCATCAGAACCAGGGACAAGCGTATTATTATTGCTAGTTTCTTGAAAAGCATCTAAATAATTGTTAGCATTAAACCAAAAGCGCATATCTGAAGTAGATAATACTGTGCCCGCTGTTGTACTTGTAACTGGAGATGACCAATACGTATAGTCGTACCAGTTGGTTAATATACTTGTTTCTTTTCTAACGGTAGAATTACCACTCACACCTAGCGTAAAAGATGCACTATCATTATTCTGAACAAATGCGCCATGATTTTGAACATTAATTTCTCCATCATCTACATCAACATCATTTTCAACTTCAACGTAAGTGTTGTCCGCTATATTTAAAACAGCACCGTTGTCGATAACCAAACTACACGCACTAAAGTTACCGTTAGTACTCGTATCATAGTCGTCATTTAATATTACTTTTCTACTAATGGTAGGTGCTACATCCCAAGTTGAACCATTCCAAGTAGATGTTCTATCATATGCTCTACCATGAACTTCTATTGAGTTAGGCAATGTGCCTCCTGTACTTTTAAAACGAGTTTGTCCTGGGTTAGGGCCACCAATATCATAGCTGTATATCCTATAAGTTACTGTTGTAGAATTAGCTAATTGAGAAAATGTAAAAATAAAATATTCAGATGAATTATTTACCGTTGGACCAGGAATTATACCTCCTAAGTTGGCTGTATAGCCATCAATTGAACTTCTAAGCGCTAACTCTTTGGATCCAGATGGATTTCTGCCTAATTTAAATTGTATTGAGCTTACATCAAATAAATAACATTCTTGAGGCGTTACAGTAAATTCGTAATAATCATCTGCAGCTACTGCAGCATCAATATTTGCAGCAGATGAAATCATTGTATCTTCAACTAGAAACCCTGTAGAGGAGTAACCGTTTGCTTCTGGGTCAGGCACTAAGCCTGGTCCTCTTATTATTGTTGATGCTGTTAAACCAGGATCATTATAATTAGATGGTTCAGGAACAGCGTTAGGTGCAACCCCTAGAGTAATGTTGGCACCGCCAGTATCAAAATTAAAAGTTAGCATTGCAACTTCACAGCCAAAACCACAATTTGGCATAGTTTGTCTAACCGCGTTGCTACCAGTCCAATTTCCTCCAGTTGTTACTGCCGCCAAAATAAAAGCAGGGCCATTAGCTTGTGAACAATCATAAATTACATTATCAGCATTACGACTAAAAGCATTTGTGCCATCTGTTAGGCCAGCAGGAACAGCACTAGTTTGAGGATCAATTGCTGTAGCTACCCATCCACTTCCTCCTCCACCAGCAAATTGCATTGCATACAAAAAAGTAGGAGCAGTAGCTAATCCTTGATAAGCCAAAATCTGGTCTCCTCCTGCAGCTAATGCAAAACTAGAATCATCAGTAATACTGCCCACAGTTGCAGAAAAAGGGCTATTATCAGTAATAATTATTTCGGTGCCACAAGATAAATCAGTAGTGGCTGTCCAAGTTAAGGTGCCTTCTCCTGGTCTAAAATCTAGGTCAGGCGCAGCTCTCCATCCATTGTCAGTAAAATTTATAGTAGTGCTAGTTACAACATCGGTTAATAAAACGAAAGCGAATTCATCAGGATTATCAGCATTAACACCAGTAATAGCAATATCACCAGCGGCCAAAACAGTTTGTCCAAAATTAAAATTGCAAGCAAGAAATAATACTAATACACACGTAATTTTTTTCATCTGGTTAAGCTCTAAACTAAAATGGGTTATGTTCTAGACAATATTAATTGTTAGGCATACACAGTCAAAACTAAGCTATAATTCTTGAACTAAAAATATCTTCATCAAGATCTTAGGCTAAACGGTTTGATTATCCGATTAAGGGTGTTTTTTTGAAAGCAAAAGATTACTTTTTAAGGAATTTTTTAGAAATACTGCTTCCATTTGATAATTCAACCTTAGCTATGTAGATAGAAGCTTTTAGTCTCGGCAGCGTGAAAGTTTCAGAGTTAGAACTACTTTTAAAATTATAAAGATCTCTACCCAGTAAATCAAAAATAGCAATAGATTTTAGAGTTGAATTTGTTGTACTAAATTTAACCATATCATTTTCTAATTCAATAATACTTAAATCACTTGAGTTTGCAGAGAAATCGTCTGTTGATAATAAAGCATTCTCGTTAAATACGATTTCAAAACGCTCATTAAATTCGCCAACCTCCGAGGTAAATGAATAATCACTATCAGATAAGTTGTGTATTTTATTTTGCAATCTGTCTATAAGATAAACTGAATTGTTATCAAAGAAGTCCCCTTCAAACTGAGCAACAGATAACTTATAAATTGTAGCTACTTCAATATTAGTGCTTAAACCAAGGTTAATAATTTCATCTTCATTTAGACTACTTACTGCTTTACCTTGAATAGCAAATTTTTTATTCGAATTTTCAATAGTTGAATATAAAGCTGCATAAGCAGTTGGTGCAACTATTTTATGAGCATCGTAAAAAGCACCATCATAGTTATTTGAAGCACCATTAACATACCCAACTAAAATTTGATTAAAAACTCCATTATCTGATGTTAAGTTAACCCATAATTTATTGGCCGAAGATGTCGAATTGTTTTTTGAATTTGAATTTTTAAAGAATTGGCTGTTATCTGGAGTCAAACTTAGATTTCGCATAGCATTGTCAAAAACCACAGTACCTGAATTTGATGGATGATTATCTGAAAAAGAAACAAAAAAGCTTGACCTGAAGGAATAAATCCATTTGGTGTTAGTCCATCACCACCCATTGTACCACCGGTTCCGTTGTGCGTAGCATAATCAGTAGTGTCAAAATTTAATGCTTGATTACCATTAGCTGTTCCTGCATAATCAGTATTTTGAGACCAAAAATATATGGCACCTTCCAAAGGCCCTGCTGGGTAAATGTTTTTAGCCATGAAAGTGCTAATATCAATAGCAGAAGGGTATGGGTTTCCTATTAAATTCCAATTAAAATCTGCTGTAGTTACATCATTCCTACTTACTGGGACATTTACAATTCCGTTATTAAAAACACCTCCTTCGAAAGTGTATCTGTAATTTCCACCGGGTATTACGTAAGCAATTTCAGAATGTGTTGCAGCATAACCTACACCGGGTTGCATTACTGTAGCCCCATTAACTTGTTGCCAATCATTACCATCATCATCAATATCATCTTGCCCAGCAACGGCAGCATTGTTATTACCAACTTCAGCAAATTCATCATTAAACTGACTAGCATTAAATATAAAACGTCTATTTACATCAGAATCTGATAATGCAGCACCAACAGTAGCATTAGAAACCGGTGAACTCCAATAAGTGTATTCATACCAATTATTTAATGGAGCAGTAAGCTTATCAACCGTAATTGTTCCATTGTTGGTGTTTATTCCTAAATTATTATTTTGAATAAAAGAGCCATATGGTTCTACATGAACTACTCCATCAACAACTAAATCATTTTGAACTTCTACATAATATCCATCAGCAATTGTTAAGGTTCTCAACGGATTTACAGTTATGCTACATGCAGAAAAACTACCATTTATAGCATTAGTAGTATAATCATCATCAATAATAACTGGTGTGTTTTTTGATGGCGCCGAGGGAGTCCAAGCTCCCGAACTCCAGGTAACTGTTGGAGAACTACAAGCAAAACTAGTTGAAATACATAAATTATCGAAACTGGCTGTATCAGTAGCATTAGTTGCATGATTATAGACAACTGCTATGTAATTTAATAAAGAGCTCGTATAGGTAGTGTTTACGGCAGTTGAAATAGAGTTTGAAGCGTCTAAAGAAATTGGGTTGCTAAAATATAGTCCATCATTTCTAACGTATAGTTCCCATGTATCTGTTGAAGGGTCGTAAGTAACTCTTATACTCAGGTTTTCGTTTCCATAATCGGTAACTCCTGTAATTACATCTGTTAAATTACTGTTTAAATCTAAGCCTCCAGAGTATTCGACTAACCTTACATTATCAGTAATACCTGTTTGTCCTAGAACAACGGCATAGCCCTCTCCTTGTGTTAAATCACTATCAGTTCCTCCCAAAACAAAAGCAACTCCATAATTACCAGAATTAAATCCTGAAGGGTTTACTCTAGTTTGAGCCATGTTAAATTCCCAAAGAAATAGAATTACCTAGAGTGTTAAGTGCTGTATTATATGCCGTACTTGTATTTTGATATATATAATCAATACCAGTCACCCCTCCAGTTGCTATTGATAATTGGTCAGAAATTATGCTTGAATTGCTTCCAACATCTGACCATAGTCCACCTAGGATGGGCCAGTAAAATCGTCTGAGATAACACATGTAAGAGGTGTATTGGCAGCAACTGAACCGGATATAATTAAATCATTATTTGACCCTTTGAGTCTGCTGGTTCCTCCAGCTGTTTCAGCATATCCATACAGTCTATAGGTAACTGCAGCTGTATTATTTGGTTGAGATACATTAAAAGTAAATACTTCTGGTGTACCAGCTAAATCAACAACTGGTTTTATACCGTCAATATTTGCTATGTAGCCATCAATAGAACTCCTTAAAGCTATTTCACTTAGACCATTAGCAGACCTACCAATACTCATGCTTATGGTTGTAACACTAAATTCAAATCCAACATTTGGTGTTATAGTGAACTCAAAGTAATCATTATTTGTAACTGCACCAGGAATATCAATTGCATTCCAATCAGATGCATCAAAACCATTAGTTTCAGGTTCAGCTACAAGACCAATACCTCTAGAAATAGTAGAGACAATCAACGCATCATCATTGAAGTCAGATGTGTCTGTAATAGTTGTGCCTGTTAATCCATCAAAATCAAAATATATAATTTGACCATAGCTAAAACTAAAAGCCAAAAGCAAAATTAGTGTAGAGGTAATCTTTTTCATCATGTTAAGTTTTTAAATTTAGATTTGGATCTATAAAATTTAATTTTTTATCAATTTCAATTGTTATTTTTGATGCGCCTATGCAAACAAAAAAGACATATACAGTACAAGAAGCTACTAAAAAACTTGAGCATTTTTGTGCGTACCAAGAACGTTGCCATAAAGAAGTTAGACAAAAGCTTAGGGATATGAAAATGATTCCTGAAGCTGTAGATGTAATTATAGTACATCTACTTGAACATAACTTTCTTAATGAAGCACGTTTTGCCAAAACGTTTGTAAGCGGTAAACTTAAAATCAAACGCTGGGGCCGTTGTCGATTAACTTTTGAATTAAAGAAAAAAGACATAGGCAAAGTTAATATAAATCAGGCACTTGCAGAAATAGAAGATACGGAGTATATCGAGGTTTTTAATGGTTTAGCCGAAAAAAAGGCGAATTCTATTACGGAAACCAATAAATACAAAAAAAGAAAAAATTAATCGATTATCTGCTCTATAGAGGCTGGGAATCACATCTTGTGTACGAAAAGGCAAATGAGCTTTTCGGGTAAAACCATAAAAAGCAGATTAAGTACATTTTTTAATCCGCTTTTTAATTTATTTTAAAATTTTGCCTTCTATAAATTAAAGCTAGCACCAAAATTAATAGTAAACTGATTGTGAAGCATTTCAGCAGCAGTTAAAGTACCTGTTTTGTATTTTGCAAAAGGTGTATTCAATTCAGTATAAATACCAAAACCATCGCTAAAAAAGTAACGTGCTCCTAAATGTCCGCCAAAGTTTTTAAGTCCAAGACTTAAACCAGGGTATATATCAAAATTATCATCAATATTAATTACGTTACCTAAATTAGCGTTAAAACGAGCTCTAACATCAAAACGGTTATCAAATTTTGCATTTAATGCATCAACCATATTGTTCTTTAAAGCATCGTCAACACCCAATAAATAAGTTGTAGATAAACCAATTGATATATTCTCACCAATTCCATAATCGTAACTAATATTAATACCAGTACCATTATCTTGAAAGTTAGCACCAACTTGAAATTTGTTATCGTTTTTACCAATAAAAGCCTGTGCATCCATAAAAGAAACACTTAGTATTGCTAATAATAAAATTAATTTTTGCATGATTTGAGTTTTTAATTTGAAAGCGCAAAGATATTATAAGTTTAATTAAATCAAACTTTTATTTACAAATGCTTATGTGTTCTAGAAATAGCCTGTTCATTTTTCCAATCAATCCATTTTTGTCCCATAATACGTCGCATTAAATTATCGTAGTTACGCATTACAAATACATTATAAACAGCTTTACTAAAATTTTTAGGATTTCTAGCAATAGCACGTAAACTCATCGAAAAACCAGGAGTAATATACCGCATGTAATGCCAATAACCTTCGGGCATGTAGAGCACTTCACCATGATTAAGTTCCGTTTTATAACCTTTCGCTTTTTTAAGCATAGGCCATTTATTAAAATCAGGATTATTAAAATCGATATCCTCTCGGGTAATCAAAGAATGAGGTATTTTATACAAGTAATCATTCTGCGATTGGTCAAACAAAATACATTGTTTTTTACCTTCAAAATGAAAATGGAAAATATTTGCCAAATCAATATCATGATGCATAAATGTATGTGAATCTCTACCTCCAAAAAACAACATGGGCATGCCTTTCATCAATCGTAAACCAAAATCTGGAAACGTAAAATCTTTTTGCAATTGTGGAATTTCCTTAAGTGCATTCCATAAAAAAATACGATATTTGGTAGGTTCGCGCTTCAATAAATCAATGTAGTCGGCCAACTTCATTTTAGCATGTGGTTCATTAAACCCATCCTTATAGTCTACAGGTCTGTCATCGTAAAGCGGCACAGTAATAGCTCCGCCAATGGATTTCATATAATCTAAATTCCATTTGCTATATGCGGGCCAGTCCTCAATAAATCGCTCAATAACTACTGGCCTTTGAGGTCTAAAATAATATTTTAAGAAATCCGCTTTGGTAATCGTTTTAACACGCGGAATGTCCTGTAGATTCAACTGCAAAGTCTGTTTAGTTTAGTAGTACAAAGTTAAGAAAACGTTGCCAAATGTAAAATAGTATTTTGGGCGTTACCCAAGGGTCAGGCTTTCGGCAGTCGCTTTTTTGTGTTGCATAGGTGCAACAACACAAAAAGAGCTTCAACAATGCCTCTATCCCTAACGCAGAAGAAAAACCTGCAAACTATTTAATAGCCTTAGCCTTTTGTTTAGCAACCTCATTACGCGCAATAGTATACTCAGGGCGTGTCCATTTAGGTTTTTCACCTAGAGCTTCTAATTTAGAGTCTGCTGCTTCAACTGTTTGCGGTTGTACTTTTTTAGTAAATGGTTTCTGAGGATTTAGCCCAAGTAGTTTAAACATTTCCATATCCTCATTAACATCAGGATTTGGAGTAGTTAATAATTTATCACCCGCAAAAATAGAGTTAGCACCAGCAAAAAAGCACATGGCTTGTCCTTCGCGAGACATTTGCGTTCTACCAGCACTTAATCGTACTTGAGTTTCAGGTAAAACTATACGTGTTGTAGCAACCATTCTTACCATATCCCAAATAGAAACTGGTTTTTGGTCTTCTAAAGGTGTGCCATCAACAGCAACTAATGCATTAATAGGAGTAGATTCAGGTTGAGGGTTTAAAGTTGATAATGCCACTAACATACCTGCTCTATCTTCAATTTCTTCACCCATACCAATAATACCACCACTACACACAGTAACATTGGTTTTACGTACGTTATCAATAGTTTCCAAACGGTCTTCAAAACCACGGGTAGAAATCACTTCTTTATAATACTCTTCAGAAGAATCTAAATTATGATTGTATGCATATAAACCAGCTTCGGCTAAACGTTGTGCTTGGTTTTCGGTAATCATACCTAAAGTACAACACACTTCCATATCTAGTTTATTAATGGTACGAACCATTTCTAAAACCTGATCAAACTCTTCGCCATCTTTTACATTTCGCCATGCAGCACCCATACAAACACGAGAACTTCCAGTAGATTTTGCACGTAAAGCTTGGGCTTTTACCTGCTGTACACTCATTAAATCATTGCCTTCAATATCCGTATGATAACGAGCTGCTTGTGGACAATAACCACAATCTTCAGAACATCCACCAGTTTTAATAGATAATAGCGTACTTACTTGTACCGTATTGGGGTCGTGGTTTACACGGTGTATAGTTGCAGCCTCGTAAAGTAACTCCATTAAAGGTTTGTTGTAAATATCTAGAATTTCTTGTTTGGTCCAGTTGTGTTTAATCTCGCTCATAAATCTGCTAGTTGGTTTAGTCTGTATAAAATCAAAAATACTAATTTAAAAAGTTATACCTTAATTTTTAGATAATAAAATAGAAACCGCGTTTCCGCCAAATCCTACGGCGTTTATTAATATATAATTAATTTTATCAGGAGTTTTTTGATTTTCTAAATACGGCACACCAATAAATTCTTGATGTTGTAACATTAAAACAGCAAGTTCAATACTTAATGCACCAGATGCTCCAAACGTATGCCCAATCTTCCATTTGTTTGAGGTTAGTGCTGGCATATTGTTTTTAAATACCGTTTCAATGGCTTTATATTCAGAAATGTCCCCTTTTATGGTGCCTGGGGCATGCATAACAATTACATCAACTTCATCAGGGTTTATATTTCCTAATGCCATTTTCATAGACTTTTGAAAACATTTTGCATCGCTAGAAATAGAGATGTTATGTTTTAAAATTTCAGTAGCGTAGCCATAGCCTTTAATTAGCGCTAATGCGTTTTCTTTTATACCAGTTTCTAAACAAGTTATGGATGCACCTTCGCCTAAAACCATAGTATTTTTGGTTTTGTTGAGGTCTAGAGCACGACATGGGAAGTCTCCTGTTTCTTTTGAATATATTTTTAAGGCTTGCATTTGTGCAATAGTAAACGGTGTTAACGGTGCTTCGCTACCACCAACCATAAATTTATCGCACATGCCAGAATTTATCCAAGCAATACCGTTAAGCATACTATGTAATGCTGTTGAGCAGGTAATAGAATGACTTATTTCTGGACCTTGCGTTTGCAAATCATGAGCTACCCATGATGATATATTGCCTAGTGTTGTTGTTGGAGAACTTAAAGTCTCAGAGGTATTGTTTTCTAAAAAGGACTTATGGTATTTTTCAAAAGAGAGGTAGCACCACGAGAAGAGCCTATGTTAATCCCGAAATTATCAGAAGGATTCCAACGGGCTTGTTTTAGGGCTTGCCTTGATGCATAAATAGTATAAAGAACCGTATTATCTAGTGATTTATATTTTGAATCGGATTGTTTTAAAACAGCTATATCTTGTTTTGCAGCTTCTGTGAGCTCTGAAACAAATACAGCTTTACCTAAAATTTTTTTTGGTGATGTGATGTACATTGTTTTGATAGCTTTTCCATGATGCTTCAAGAGATTTTCCTAATGAAGATATGGATGAAATGGCTGTTATTGAAATTGGTTTTTGCAAGGGTTTTAAAACTTTTCACAAAAGTAGTACTTATGCGTTAGGGATAGAAGCGGCATCCTTTTTAATTTTCAAAAAAATTAAAAAGATATAGCGGATAGCCCGACCCTTGTGGTAACGCCCTAAATAATTTCTAAAACAGCTTTAATAGCTTGATACACCTTTTGCAATTCAGTTTCTGAAATCACATAGGGGACTTGAATGTATATCGTGTTTCCGAGAGGTCTTAGGAAAACGCCACGATCCATAAAAAATTTTAAAATTTTATCGCGCAAATCGCCATAACGCTCGATCTTGGTGTTGAGGTCTAGAGCAAAAACGACTCCTAAATGGCGTGTTGATTTTATTTTTGGATGGTTTTTTATGCGGTTTTGAAAGGCACTATGGGATTTGATGATGCGTTTTATATGCTCTTGAATTTCTTGAGACGTTAAAAGCTCGATACCAGCAATGGCAGCTGCACATGCCACAGGATTTGCAGAATAGGTGTGGCAATGGAAAAAGCCTTTTGAAATATCATTGCTTAAAAATGCATCGTAAATTTTTTGGGTACAGGAGGTTATTGCCATTGGTAATAATCCTGCGGTTAAGGCTTTACTTAGGCAGATAATATCGGGTTTTGTGTCTATATAATCTGATGCGAAATATTTTCCTGTTTTGCCAAAGCCTGTCATAACCTCGTCGGCTATAGTGAGTATGTTTTGTGCTTTTAAAAACTTTAAAATGTCGTTTAATCCTTTAGCATCATGGATTTTCATGCCTGCAGCACCTTGTAATAGGGGTTCGTAGATAAAACCAGCAATATTGTGGTTTGAAATATAACCTTGGAGCTGCTTTAAAATGACTTCGGTATTTGAGCCATTTGGTGTTGGAATGCGTTTTACATCAATTAAAAAATCTTCAAACGGACCGTTGTATACTGATAATCCTGAAACACTCATAGCTCCGAAAGTATCGCCGTGGAATCCGTTTTCAAAGGCTATAAATGTTGAGCGTTTATCTCCGCTATTAAAATAATATTGAAGTGCCATTTTAATTCCAGCCTCTACTGCAGTAGAGCCATTATCATTAAAATAAATTTTGTTTTGATTGTTGGGAAGTATTTTAATGAGCTCTTCAGAAAGTTTTACAGCAGGTTCATGCGTGAAATCGCTAAACATAACCTGATCTAACTGTTGCATTTGTTTGTAAGTAGCCTCAACAATATAATCATTACAATGCCCATACATACAGGTGTACCATGAAGCAATAGCATCAATGTATTCATTGCCAGCTTCATCTGTAAGTATGCATCCTTTTGCTTTTACAATGGCTAAACTTTCTGGGTTTAGTTGATGTTGTTTTAGCGGATGCCAGAGGTGTTTTTTGTCACGGTCTTGTAAGCTCATAAATTTTCTTTAAACAATTCTGCATATTCCTTTACCACATTTTTATCAAAATAAGGTTCTTCGTTAATACGTCCAATAATTGGAACTTGAGTCATTTTTTTGATAATAGACTCAGTAGTAGGATGCTTGTTTCCGCTAAAAATAATAGAGACATTAAAACCTTTTGCTTTTAAAGCATTTACAGTTAAAAGGGTGTGATTAATGCTTCCAAGATAATGCCTCGACACTACGATAACTTTATAGTTTGCTTGTATTAAATCGAAAACGGTGTTTTCGTTATTTAATGGCACTAACAAGCCACCTGCACCCTCAATAACTAAATGATTACTGGTTTTTGGGGCTTTAATTTTCTTGATATCGATTTCAATGCCATCAATATCGGCAGCTCCATGAGGGCTCATAGGTGTTTTTAAGGCATAAGTGTTTGGATAGAATACAGATTTGGTATTTGATACTAAGCGCTTCACTTTTTTAGTATCGCAATTATCCAATTCTCCTGCCTGTACGGGTTTCCAATAATCAGCTTTTAAAGCTTCAGTTATAATTGCTGATGCTACGGTTTTACCTACATCGGTTGAGATTCCTGTTATGAAATATGTTTTTTTATCCATTAAATCTTAATAATAAGCCGCTACGAATACATAAATATTCTTATAAAATACGTGCGAATTTATGAGAAAATAATTTGTGTATTCGTGGCAAAAAATCATTTTAAATCAAATTCAGTTTTGCAATCATCACATTTATATTTATGCCTTGTGTAAAATGGAAGGGCTGAAAATAATACACCAAAAATAAACGCAAAAAATGATTTGGCATCTTTTATAGTTGAAAACAATTCAATTTTTTCGCTCTCACAATTTGGACAATTTATGGTATTCCCTTCATCATCAACAGAATATTTGCTTATAGAATCTAAAATATGTTGTGCTTTTAATGCATCTTTTGATAATACTTTTAATTTGACACCTCCAATAGCGTTGCTTACCAGAGGGTCGGTGTCTATGGTAAGATTATCAGATAAAAATACTTGAATACCATCAGCCTCTAACCGTCCTTTTATAATTTGGGCTTCAGAGGAGTATTGATATCTTGCTATGGTTTTAAAAGTATCGCTCATTCGTTTATAAAACTAGCTAATAGTTGAAGTACTTTGGTTATTTCTTTTTCATGATTATAACTGTGTAAACAGAAACGCAAACGCTCTTGCCCTTCCGGAACAGTTGGGGATAAAATGGGTTTTACATCAAAACCTGACTCTTGAAGTTTTGCAGCTATTAGTTTAACCGTATGATTCCCTGAAATAATACAACAATGAATAGCTGAATGGCTTTCTATAAAGTTGTTTTCAAGATTGTTTTTTAGAATTTCAGATTTAAATAATTTAATATTTTGATGTAGTTTATTCCTGTTTTCGGTATGCTTTAATGTATTGTATACTGCATATAAAGTTGCTAAACTATGAGGAGGCAATGCTGTTGTATAAATAAAACTTCTTGAAAAGTTTATTAAATAATTTTTCAGATTGGTATTCCCTAAAATAGCTGCACCATGTGAACCTAATGCTTTCCCAAAAGTGATGATACGTGCAAAAACCTTTTGTTCTAGATTTAATTCTTGAATTAGACCGCCACCATGTTTTCCAAAAACACCTATAGCATGTGCTTCATCAACTATTAAATAGGCTTTGTGTTTTTTACTAATTTCAGAAAGTTTTATTAAATCTGGAGAATCTCCATCCATAGAGAATATAGATTCTGTGACAATATAAATTTCTGAATTAAGAGGACTTCGACTGCGCTCAGTCTGACATTTTAACTCTAAGTCTTCTAAATTATTATGCTTAAACTTATACGCTTTGGCATTGCTCATTGTTATACCATCGCGAATAGAAGCGTGGATGTACTCATCATAAATAATAACATCTCCTCTTTGAGGTACTGATGAAAAGAAACCAACATTAGCATCATAACCAGAATTGAATATTAAGGCACTTTCGCTATTGTGAAAATTAACAAGTAAGTCTTCAACAATAGTGTAAAGTTTATGATTCCCAGAAAGTAGGCGAGAACCCGTAGCTCCATTTTCGATACTATCATTACTTTTTAAAAAAGCATGAGTATCATCAAAAACACTTTTGTTTTTTGAAAACCCCAAATAATCATTTGATGAAAAATCTACCAAATTATTTTGCACTCCAAGTTTGCGAATAGTGTTATTCGCTTTGCGCTCGTTTAATTTTTCTAGCAGTTTTTTGGGAAAGTCTTTCATTCTAAACAAATATAAATAATGCATTTGGGATTGATGATGTAAAATTATTTTAATTAAAAATTATTGTTTTTCGATAATTTTATATACATTTGTTATCGTTAAACAATAATTATTTTTACAGATGACTAAAAATATACTTTTAAACATCGCAATTGTAATTTGTAAACTTATCAGGTTACTAATTGCAATTGCTTTTATAGGTGTAACTACAGTTTTGATTCACTTACAGCTAGACCGTAGTTATTACAAAGGAAGAGAAGTAAGTTTTAATTTTACAGATTATAATTACTCTATTTCACAAAAGTGGAAAATAAACACTAAAAGTTTAGACAAAGATGTTTATGTTTTGGGAGATATAAAAACAGGTTCTTTATACTTAAACTATCTAAAATATATTGCTGTATTAATTGTTTTGTTTTTAGCAATTATAGAGTTTCAAAAAGTGATGACTTCGGTAAAAGGAGTTAAAACATTTGAGCAAGATAATATTAGGTCTTTTAGGAATATCGGGAAATATATTTTTATTTATTTTTTATTAACTAGTTACCATTCTATGAATTTTAAGTTGGGCGGTTATAGTGGAACAACTATTTCTCTTACACCTCTAATTTTTATTCTAATAGCATTTATAATGGCAGAAATTTTTAAAGAAGGAAAGTTGTTGAAGGAAGAAAACGAATTAACAATTTAAATTATGAAAGACAATACTAACATTTTGACAATTATCACTTGGGGGATTTTATTGTCCTCAGTATCGGTATTACTCAATGATATGCGTGAATTTGACTTTAACCAGTTTAAGGAATTTCAAAATTGGGCAAAAACAGCAAATAAAAATGAATCTTGGTTTACATCAAAAAATGCTATAAAATGGAGTTACTACGCTATAAATGCAGGGTTATTTTTTTGGAGAGGGTATCTCATTTACGGATTTTCATATTTTTTATCCATTCTTAAAGAAATTGAAAACGGAAATTATTTTAGCGATAAGAATATTAGTTATTTTAAAAAGATTGGAAATATCTTTATTTGGTATACCATTAATGTTTTAGTATTAAGGTTTCTTTTAGCAGCAATTGGAGAATCTACATTTAACTTTTTTAATGAACTCAAGTCCGAATTTACATTTTTAATCCCAGCAGGTTTAGCTTTTTATATCCTAGCCGAAATATTTAGGAGAGCTAAGAGCGCTGAAGATGAAAATAAATTAACCATATAACTATGCCAATAATTGTAAATCTCGACATTATGCTCACTAAACGAAATATGAAGAGCAAAGAACTCGCTGAAATTATAGGTATTACTACAGCAAATCTATCCATTTTAAAATCAGGAAAAGCCAAAGCAGTTAGGTTCTCGACCTTAGAAGCCATTTGCAAAGCTTTAGATTGTCAACCAGCTGATATTTTAGAGTATGTTGAAGATTAAATTGTATTTTTGAGTTTAATTTATTTTATACGCTATGAAAAAATGTCTTTTAATTTTAATATGCCTTATATCTTGTGTTGGTTTTGCACAAGACAATCACATTGTAAAAACCGAAGATGGAAGGCGTGTGCTATTAAAAGCCGACTTTACTTGGGAGTATATTGATTTGAAGAAACCTTCAAATGAGAAAGACATAGCTACTACACCTAAATCGAATAAAGAAAACTCCTGTAGTCTTCCTCAAGATTTTGTGGAGCCAAAATTGAATAAAAAAATTCAATCTCAATTAAAAAAAGGACGAGCAACAATAGTTCATGTAAAAAAGAAAGTAGCTAAAGATTATAAGTGTAATGTTGAAGATGTAGTGCTATTATCAGTTTCTGAATCTAAGGCTAAAGGCGTTTATAATTTATGTGCTAATGGAAAAAAAGTAACTTACAAACGTAATGGACACAGTATTGCAAAAAAATAGATTTATTTTAGGGTTTTAATTTAAATATTCAATTTCCCCAGTTTCTCTATAAACTTTTTTGTTAATCCATTTGTGATAGCCTCGTTTTCTGGCATCAAGTAAATTTATATTTAGTTTTTCAGAAAAGAAAAAACCTTTTTTAAAACTTCGTCAAAGTCATCTAAAGCAAATAAATTCAAAATCTTATTTTTTTATACCAAAGATTTACTTCGTAGCCATTTGCAGTATTAAATACAGAAACATATTTTAGGCCTTCTAGGTTTTGCCACTTTTTATTATATCTAAAAATACTGATGGAATAACTATGTTGAATTTTTAGATTCGTAAAATTAAAGTATATATAATGTCTAGAAATAATAGGAAGTATATAAACAACTAATATTAAAAAAAGTATTACAATATATGTAATTGCTTGTGTTTTGTCGCTCAAAGTTAATTTATTTATAATATCACTATTAAAAATATAAATAACAAGAGCAATAAAACCAGATGCTAAAGCAGAAAACAGTATTCTATTAAACCACGGAGTTTTTGGTTCTCTTATTGTAAATTCTATCTCGTACATAAAACAAATGTATGTAAAATTTGTACTTTTATACCATGTATGCTTTAGTAGATTGTAATAACTTTTATGCTTCTTGCGAACGGGTTTTTAACCCTAATTTACAAGGGAAACCTATTGCTATTTTAAGCAATAACGATGGTTGTGTTATTTCTCGAAGTGATGAGGCTAAAGCATTAAATCTGCCTATGGGAGCGCCTATTTTTAAATGGGATGGGTTTTGTAAACTAAAAGGGATTAAGGTATTGTCTTCAAATTATCCATTATATGGAGATATGAGTCATCGCGTAATGACAATCTTGGAACAATTTACTCCAGATGTAGAAGTATATAGTATTGATGAAGCCTTTTTGGGGTTTAAAGGTTTTAATAATCGCGATTTTTCAGATTATGGGAATCAAATGCGTTTGCGTATTTTAAAATGGACAGGTATTCCAACTTGCGTTGGTATTGCGCCTTCAAAGGCTTTAAGTAAAGTGGCAAACAAAATAGCACGCAAATTTCCAAAAGAAACAAATGGAGTTTATGTAATTGATTCTGAGGAAAAACGAATTAAAGCCTTAAAATGGATTAAAATTGAAGATGTTTGGGGTATTGGTCGCGGATTACAAAAACATCTAAAGGCTAAAGGCTGTGAGAAAGCTATAGATTTTGTGAACCTTTCTGATGAATGGGTACGAAAAAAATTTGGTTCAACAGGTTTTAAATTGAAAAAAGAATTAGAAGGTATCCCTCAATTAAAACTTGAGGAAGTTATTGCCAAAAGAGCCATTGCAACCACCAGAAGTTTTGAATACACGTATTCTGATATTGATAATATAAAAGAACGCATTTCAACTTTTGCTACAAGTTGCGCCGAAAAATTGCGTAAACAACACTCTAGTTGCCACATGATTTATGTGACGCTAAGTAGTGATAGACATAAAAAAGGGTTAGAACAACATAGAGCTAGTAGAGTGGTAAGTTTGCCATATCCAACCGATTCCAACCTAGTTATTAGTAGTGAGGCAGTTAAAGCAGTTACAAGTATTTTTAAGAAAGGGATAAAATATAAGCGGGCAGGGGTTATAGTTATGGGTTTGGTGCCAACAGATAATCATCAGTTACACATGTTCGAGACAGAAAACCCAAAACACAAACCCTTAATGCATGCCATAGATAAGCTAAACAAAAAGTATGCAGATTATAAAATAAAGCTAGGGAATCAAGATTTAGAGCGTACCTGGAAAATGCGTCAAGAACGTTTGTCTCCTAGATATACTACCAATATAAAGGAGATTATTGTTGTAAAATGATAGAGTTGTATTTATATTATATTTGTTAGAGTTATAAAATTGAAAATGAAAAAACTTCTAGTAGTATTAATTACAATAGTATCATTATCACAGATATTTGCTCAAGAAATAACAGGCAAAATCACAGATTCGTTATATAAAGAAGATCAATTTTATATAGGAACAACTTATAATCTGATTAATAATAAACCAAATGGCTTAAAGCAAAATAGCTTTTCGTTAGGGTTTCATTTAGGGTTTATAAAGGATATGCCTATTAATAAAAGAAGAAATAAAGCCATTGGTATTGGACTTGGGTATTCTACAAATTCCTATATACAGAATATGCTCATCAATAAAGATAATATTGGAAACTATACATATAGTATTATTGATGGTAGTACTGTAAATTTTACGAAAAACAAGTTTTCAGAGCATGTTTTAGAGTTGCCAATTGAGTATAGATGGCGCACTTCTACGGCAAGTTCTTATAAGTTTTGGCGCATTTATACAGGTGTAAAATTCGGTTATGTTTTTGCAAATAGAAGCAAGTTTAAAGGCGATTTGGGGGATTTTAAATATGGAAACATTAAAGATTATAATGATTTTCAATACGGACTAACCTTAAGCGTGGGTTACAATACTTGGAATCTTTATGCGTATTATGGGCTAAATCCTATTTTTTCTGATAGTGCAAAAATTAACGGAGAAACTCTAGATATGAGTGCCGTTAAAATAGGTTTGATGTTTTATATTTTATAATGCACACCTTTATCTTCCTTGAAGAAAGGAATTAATCCTTTAAAGCCAATTGTTTACCAAAATCAATTGAGGAAGCATACCAACAAACATTCCCATAATTAATTCTGGATAAGTATGTGCTTTTAAGTGTAAGCGAGATGTAGCTGTTGCCCCAGTAATTATGCACATTAGTGCTAAAGTACCATTTATATTAATGCTAAAATGAATGCTTAAAGCTATAAAAAACATAAATACTCCAGAAATAGCTATCATGTGTATACTTGCTTTAAATTTAAAAAAAGCCAATATCAAGCAAGCTAATGTTGAAATTAAAACACCAACAAAAAAGAAGTAAAGTTCAATATATTGCTGAGGTCCTAGGATACGCTGTATTACAAGAAACATTATAATAGCGTTTAGTATTAAGGGAATAATACGCTCTTTTGGTGTTTCTAAATTAATGGTTTTAACCACTCCAAGAGTCTTTAATAAAAAATACGATAAAATGGGTAAAATAAAAGTAAGAATAGATACAGAAATAAGTTTTGCCCATATAACGTCTTCATCAATAAATCGAGGTGTTTTTGTAAAATAAAAAATAACACCAGCAATAGGCATTAATAAAGGATGAAATATATATGAAAAGCTCTTTAAGATTTGGTGCAGCATTATATCTTTTTTCTTAAACGAGCTACAGAAATATCTAATTGTTCTCTATATTTTGCAACAGTTCTTCTTGCTATAGGATAGCCTTTTTCTTTTAAAATTTTAGCTAAAGCTTCATCGGTAAGAGGTTTTTTCTTGTCCTCTTCTTCTATAACTGTTTCTAGAATTTTTTTAATTTCTCTAGTAGAAACATCTTCGCCTTGATCATTTTTCATCGACTCTGAAAAGAATTCCTTTATCAATTTAGTACCATAAGGGGTGTCAACATATTTGCTGTTTGCAACTCTAGAAACTGTAGAAACGTCCATGTTGATTTCATCTGCAATATCTTTAAGAATCATTGGTTTTAATTGACGTTCATCCCCACTTAAAAAATAATCTTTTTGGTAGTGCATAATGGCACTCATAGTTACAAATAATGTCTGTTGACGTTGCTTGATAGCTTCAATAAACCATTTTGCTGCATCTAGCTTCTGTTTAATAAACATAACCGCATCTTTTTGCGATTTGCTTTTATCTTTTGAGTCTTTATAGCCTTTAAGCATATTGTTGTATTCTCGCGATACATGCAGTTCTGGTGCGTTTCTACCATTCAAAGTTAACTCTAATTCTCCATCAACAATTTTAATTGCAAAATCAGGTACAACATGTTCTACAATACGATTATTGCCAGCATAAGAACCACCTGGTTTAGGGTTTAAATGCTCAATTTCAGTAATAGCATCTTTTAGCTGAATTTCAGAGATATCAAACTTCTGAAGCAGTTTTTTGTAATGCTTTTTGTAAACGCATCAAAAGCTTTGTCAATAATATTAATAGCTAAATCGGTATCCGATGTTTTTTCTTTTCTATGTAATTGAATACTTAAACACTCTTGAAGATTACGAGCACCAACACCAGCAGGGTCTAATTGATGTACAATTTTTAAAACACGTTCAACTTTATCCTCTTCAGTATATACATTTTGCGTAAATGCCAAATCATCTGTAATGTCAGAAAGTGAACGTCTTATATAACCACTTTCATCAACACTACCTACTAAAAATTCAGCAATATCACGTTCGTCATCAGATAGTCTGTAAGTGTTTAATTGATTTTTTAAATGTTGTGTAAAAGATGTGCCAGCAGCATAAGGCATTGTTTTTTCTTCATCATCGCTACTGTAGTTATTAGCTTGTGTACGATAATCAGGAATTTCGTCATCACTCAAATACTCATCTACATTAATGTCCTCAGCATTAATAGTTTCACTATCCTCATAATCATCCGTTCCGTTGTCTAAATCAGCATCAAATTCATCTGCCTTTTCCTCTTTACCACCTTCTAAAGCAGGGTTTTCTTCTAATTCTTGTTTCAGGCGTTGCTCAAAAGCTTGTGTAGGCAACTGAATCAATTTCATCAATTGAATTTGCTGAGGCGATAGCTTTTGAGATAATTTAAATTGTAAATATTGCTTTAACATGGTTGTTTGGTGTTAATCAAAGATAGAAAAAGCAATACGTAAACCAAAGGTCGTGCCAAACAATTCTCATCTAAAAATTTCAAGAATCTGGTTTTTTTGGCGTTACCCTAAGGGGTCGGGCTTTCCGCTGCTCCCAAAGCTTCGGGACTCGTACCTCCTACGTCGGGCTGTGGACTTTACACTACAATCCCTAACACGGGTTTATTCGCCAAAGTGATTTTATACACTAGCTAATTGCTAATCTTCTTAGCGTCCTAAAGTATTAACATGATAGATGCAAATGTGTAGTTTAATATAATTTTTTAGGTAAATCTAATTTCATTCTAAGATGATAGTCTCCATTCCAAGAGCAACTACCATCAGATAATATTATTTCTTGATTTTTATATCTTACAATATAAGTGTCTGTGGTTGTGCAATAACCAGAAGATTCCATATTATTAAGCTCTATTTCAAAATATTTAATAGATTCTATATCGTGACTATTTAACAGCTTTTCTTGATTTCTAAAAGTGAGATAGTATTTGTTGTCTTTTCTTCTAATTTTAATTTTTTCATCTGAACTATGAAAACATCCTTGTGATAAAACTTGTATTGAATAACTTTCTCCATTACTTAATTGATCAATGAATGGTGGTTGATTGTAATCTGAGTAATAATCTAAGTAAGTTAAGCATAAATCGATATTAAACCTTTTGCTATTAATTAATTCAAAAAGACCTTCTCGGTTTTTTGAAATATCGTTTTGTATTCAATTTTATATTTACCAAACTTTAATTTTTTTAGTATCTGTTTTCTATCATGCTTTGGTTCAACTGTTTTAATTAAAGTATCGTTTCTGAATAATTTGAATTCTGCTAAATAACTATTATTACCTTCTGGTCTGCAGTCTTTTATATTTACTTGTATTGAACTTTGGGCATTATTAACTCCACAAATAAATATTATCGTTGATACTATAATTATAACTTTTTTCATATCGCTAATAATTGTAGTTGGTTTTAAACCAGAATATATTTAAAACTAAGATTATAATCTAAAAATCAGCATTTTGTGGAGTTCGTGGATAAGGAATCACGTCTCTAATGTTGCTCATGCCAGTAACAAACATCACTAAACGCTCAAAACCAAGCCCAAAGCCTGAGTGAACTGCAGTACCATATTTTCTTAAATCTAGGTACCACCATAATTCTTCTTCTGGAATATCTAGAGCAGCCATTTTTTCTTTAAGTACATCTAAACGTTCTTCACGCTGTGAGCCGCCAACCATTTCGCCAATACCTGGAAAAAGAATATCCATGGCACGAACCGTTTTGCCATCATCATTTAAACGCATATAAAATGCTTTAATGTTTGCAGGGTAATCAAATAAAATCACAGGGCATTTAAAGTGTTTTTCAACTAAAAAACGTTCGTGTTCACTTTGCAAATCTACACCCCATTCGTTAATTGGGAATTTGAATTTTTTCTTTTTATTAGGTTTGCTGTTGCGTAAAATATCAATAGCTTCGGTGTAGCTTACACGTTTAAAATTATTTTCTAAAACGAAATTTAATTTTTCAATTAAACTCATATCGCTACGTTCTGCTTGCGGTTTAGTTTTTTCTTCGTTTAATAAACGTTGCTCTAAAAAATTTAAGTCTTCTCTATTATGTTCAAGTACGTAATTTAAAACGTATTTCATGAAATCCTCGGCTAAATCCATGTTACCCGGTAAGTCCATAAAAGCCACTTCTGGTTCAATCATCCAGAATTCTGATAAATGTCTTGATGTATTAGAGTTTTCAGCTCTAAAAGTTGGTCCGAATGTATAAACTTTACCAAGAGACATGGCATAAGTCTCAGCTTCTAATTGTCCAGATACGGTTAAATTAGTTTCTTTTCCAAAGAAATCTTTTGAATAATCAACTGCACCATTTTCAGTCAAAGGCGGATTTTTAGCATCTAATTTCGATACCTTAAACATTTCTCCTGCACCTTCAGCATCACTACCCGTAATAATTGGTGTATGCATGTAGTAAAACCCATTATCGTTAAAATATTTATGAATAGCGAAAGATAATGTAGAACGTAAACGCATTACCGCGCTAAATGTGTTGGTGCGTGTACGTAAATGTGCATTTTCACGTAAAAACTCAAATGAATGTTTTTTTGGTTGAATAGGATATTCATCTGGATGTGAATCGCCTAAAATTTCTAATTCATTCACATTAATTTCTACCTTTTGTCCTTTTCCTTGACTTTCAATTAATTCACCTTTTACATGTATTGCAGCTCCTGTAGTAATGCGCTTTAAGAGCGCTTCATCTGTATTTTCAAAATCTACAACACATTGAATGTTATTTAGTGTTGATCCATCGTTCAAAGCAATAAATCGGTTGGCTCTAAATGTTCTCACCCATCCTTTTATTTCAACTTCTGGTAACTTATTTTCTTGATTTAATAATTGAGAGACAGAATATAACTGCATACATATGGATTTTGAACAGTAAATATAATAGTTTCAATGTTTAAAATTCAAATTATAAATTCTAAAAATTTAATAAATTTTGAATATTTACAGAGAAAGAGGTTCTAAATTGTAATTAATATTGATTTTCAGGGAGTTCAGATTCGTTTTCATCTTCTTCAGGAATCACATTAATAGGCGGTTTTCTTAAAACTTCTTTGTTTGCTATGCTACGTTCAAGCGATAATAATAGAGAAGGTAGCAGCAATAAATTAGATAACATGGCAAATAATAATGTGGCTGAAACTAAAGCTCCTAAAGCAACTGTACCACCAAAACTTGAAATTGTAAACACCGAAAACCCAAAGAATAAAACGATAGAGGTGTAAAACATACTCACACCAGTTTCACGTAAAGCACCATAAACCGATGGTTTTATTTTCCATTTATTAGCTTGTAATTCTTGTCGGTATTTTGCTAAAAAATGAATAGTATCATCTACTGAAATACCAAAAGCTATACTAAATACTAAAATGGTTGATGGTTTTATTGGAACACCTATATATCCCATTACTCCGGCAGTAACTAAAAGAGGCAATAAGTTAGGGATTAATGATACAATAATCATTCTGCCTGATCTAAACATATATGCCATAAATAGTGAAATTAAAAAAATGGCTAAAGACAATGAAATTGCTAAATTCTTTACCAAATAGGTAGTTCCTTTTTGAAACACCAAGGCATTACCTGTTAAAGTAATGTTGTAACGCTCTTCTGGAAAAACTTTATCTATTTTATCTTGCAGATTTTCTTGAATACGCACCATTTTATCGGTGCCAATATCTTTCATAAATGTGGTAATTCTGGCGTATTGGCCAGTACTATCTACAAAATTTTTGAGTAAATCTACGTTTGAAGAGGAATTTTTAGCGTATGATAAAATAAAACTGTTTTCTTGAGAAGTAGGCAGTTGGTAATGTTTAGGATTACCATTATAATAGGCTTGTTTAGAATATTTAACCAATCCAACAACCGAAATAGGTTTAGATAATTCTGGTGTTTCAATAATTAAGTCTTCTAATTTATCCATCCGTTTTAAGGTGGATAATTTCATGACCCCTTTCTTGCGCTTGGTATCTACCATGATTTCAACTGGTAAAATACCGTTAAACTCTTCTTCAAAAAAACGAATATCATTTACAAATTGAGATTTCTGTGGCATATCTTCAATCATGCTACCCGAAATTTTAATTTGATAAATACCGATGATACTTACAACTAAAAGTAAAACAGATACCGCATAAATAGCAATACGTTTTTGTCGTACCATTTTTTCCATCCAGTTTACAAAGCCACCAATCCAACGTTTATTTAAATGTTCTAAATGGCGGTCTTTTGGAAATGGTAAAAACGTATAAATAATAGGAATGATAAGTAGGCACAAAATAAAAATAGCCAAAATACTAAGTGACGCCACAATACCAAATTCCTTTAGCAAAGTGCTTTCCGTAAGAATAAATGTTGCAAAACCAGAGGCTGTAGTAACATTGGTCATTAAAGTTGCATTACCAATTTTAGTGATAACGCGTTGTAATGACTTTACTTTATTACCATGTAATTTTACTTCGTGTTGGTATTTGTTAATTAAGAAAATACAATTAGGAATACCAATAACAATAATTAATGGCGGAATTAGAGCTGTTAAAACAGTAATCTCGTATTGTAAAAGGCCAATAATTCCTAAGGTCCACATTACACCAATACACACTACAATTAATGAGAT
The DNA here is from genome assembly GCF_055808955.1 of Jejuia sp. G7-7. Classification (NCBI taxonomy): domain Bacteria; kingdom Pseudomonadati; phylum Bacteroidota; class Flavobacteriia; order Flavobacteriales; family Flavobacteriaceae; genus Jejuia; species Jejuia sp. G7-7. The sequence continues at coordinate 560,211 of NZ_JBVVSZ010000002.1, read as the reverse complement.
AAATGTTGCTCTAAAAGACCTAAAAAAGAAAAAGAAAATTAGAGATGTTACTACAAGTGCTGCTATAACAAAGGTGCTAATCTCTCCAATAATATTTTCAGAATTTTTGGTACGTATATAAGGCATACCAGAAACACGAACGTCTAGATTATACTCTGCTTCAAAAGCCTTTATTTTTGGTTCTAAAACATTGATTACAAATTCTTTTCTTGCAGAAGTGTTTACAAGCGATTTTTCAAAATAAATAGCAGTACGAATGGTTTTTGTCTTGCTATTGAATAAAAAATTATCGTAGAAAGGATACTGATTAAAGAGCTCTTTTTGAAGTATTTCAACTTCAGCTATGTTTGAAATAGAATCTTTAATAAAGGGTTCTAAGTTAAATTTTTCTTCATTAGTATTCTTTACAAGTTTTTGAAGATCTTTAATTGAAATTACAGATTCAACAGCATCATTAGTATTAAATTCTTCACAAAATTTATTCCAAGCATTAAGTTTTTCTACCTCAAAAAGTGATTCGTCTTTAACCCCAATTATAATTAGGTTTCCTTCTTCTCCAAAAATCTCTAAAAATTTTTTGTAGGTAATATTTACTTCATGGTCGTCTGGTAATAAGTTTGCACCAGTATTACTAAAACGCATGTGTTGCCATTGGGTACTAAAGAGATAGGTTGCTATAACTATTCCAATGAGAATAATTATCTTATTCCTTAGAATAACTCTAGCAGTAATGTCCCAAAAATCTTTGTTAAAAAGTTTAAACATACATGTTTATAAAGATGCGCAAAGGTAGAAAAAACAATGTATTAAGCGCGTTAAATCGTTTATAATGTTAGGTTAAACGTAAATTTAAATGCTACATTATCTCCAATTGAAGGTAAATGATATGCACCGTAGCGATATGTGAAACTTAGTCCAAAACCAAACAAGAGTTTGTTAAGTTCAAAGCCAGACTCCGTAAAACCTTTTCTCAAAGAACCAAAAACTATATTTTGATGACGTTGCGGGTTATTCATATCTCCAATAGCATAACGTGTAATTAAAACAAGTTGCGGTTTGTAGCGTTGAGACACTTTAAATGGTTTTAAAAAATGTTTTAGTTGAATAGTGGTAAACTTATCTGAAAAGAATTCATTAAAAAACATCGTTTCAAAACTGGTTAAACCAGCTACTGAAAATCTTTGCAAAATAGTTTCTTTATTAATGTTGTTAGGGTAGGCGTGGTACAGGTGTGTTAATGGTATGTCTCCACCTGCTATTCCAGAAACTAGTGTTAATTCAGATACGTTTTGGTTTTGATGTTCAATCCTGTGAATCGTTTTAAAATCTAATTTTGAAAAATTAAAATCCCCTTTAAATGCATTTTTAATACCCTTTGTGTATTGAAGTGTGAATTTTGGATAACCATGTTTCATTTCTTTTAATACATCATCATCGCTTTTGAATTTATTGAATGGACTCCATTGAATTGATGCTTTAGCCATGCTAATTTGAAATTTATTATAAGTAGTTCCATCTAAAATAAATTGATAATTATAGGTGGGGTCTATATTACTTATGGCAAATTGTGCTTCAGATGATAACTTTGGGTGTAATTGATGTTCTAATGAAATAGCTTGTGTAATATGTTTATGAAACAAGTCAATATTTAATAAGCGCGGTTCAAAAAACTGAAAAAAACGCGTATCAGTTAAAAAATTAGAGCTACCTGTTTCTTGTAAGTCATCAGTATAAGAAATGTTCAACCATGTTTTCGTAGGTTCTGATAATCTTACACTTCCGCCAATACTATATTTAAAGGCTTTGTCTCTAAAGCCATAAACAGTATAGGCGTTTATTCTAATTTTTTTGAAAAGTCATCACTTGTTTTTCCGCCTAACCCCGTTCTTAAGCCTTCATATTGATTGAATTTTAATAAATATCTTAAATCGAAATCAAAATAGGTTGTTGGGAAGTAACCATTACCTAATTGTTTTAAGAAAAAGTTCTTTTTAATGGAATCTTGCTCAATTTTGAGAAGATTTACAGTAGAATTTTGAGATTGCATCAAACCAAAACAGCAAAATAACAGAAGGTTGACACAAAATTTTATCATTTTCAATGAATGAAAAGTAGGGTTTTTAATGAAAAAAGCGACTATTGAGTCGCTTCTTTATTTATACAGTCATGATTTCTTTTTCCTTATTATCGAAAAGTTCATCGACTAATTTAACGTGATTATCTGTGATTTGTTGTATGTCTATCTCAGCATTCTTCTTTAAATCTTCTGATACATCATCATTTTTTTCACATCGTTCATAGCATCTTTACGAGCAGTTCTAACACTAACTTTGGCATCTTCAGCTTCAGCTTTAGCTTGTTTTGCTAGATCTTTACGGCGTTCTTCGGTTAATGGCGGTACATTAATAATAATTGTTTCGCCGTTGTTCATAGGATTAAAACCAAGGTTGGCATAAGCTATACCACGCTCTATTTCTTGAAGCATGCTTTTTTCCCATGGTTGTACTGTAATTGTTCTGCCATCAGGTGTATTAACATTTGCAACTTGGCTTAGCGGTGTTTGCGTACCATAATAATCCACCATTACACTACCTAACATGGCAGGGCTTGCTTTTCCAGCGCGTATGTTTAAAAATTGTTTCTTAAGGTGTGCAATGGCATTATCCATCGCTTCCTTAGTAGTATCTAATATAAATTGTATGTCTTCGTTCATTTTTTTAAAATTTAATTACAAATTAAGATTCAAAAATTACGCCACATTTTAAATATTTACCTCTGTACCAATGTTTTCTCCAGAAACAACTTTAAGTAAATTGCCAGGTTTGTTCATATCGAAAACAATAATTGGTAAATTATTTTCTTGACTTAAAGTGAAAGCAGTTGTGTCCATTACTTTCAATCCCTTTTTTAATACATCATCAAATGAGATTGAATCAAATTTTACTGCATTACTATCTTTCTCTGGGTCTGTATTATAAATACCATCAACACGAGTACCCTTTAAAATAACATCTGCTTCAATTTCGATAGCTCTTAATACTGCAGCCGAATCTGTTGTAAAATAAGGATTTCCTGTGCCACCTCCAAAAATAACTACGCGTCCTTTTTGTAAATGACGCATTGCTTTTCTTCTAATAAAAGGTTCAGCCACTTCATTAATTTTTATTGCAGTTTGTAATCTAGTAGGGACATCAGCATTTTCTAATGCACTTTGTAATGCTAAACCATTAATTACTGTGGCTAGCATTCCCATATGGTCGCCTTGTACACGGTCCATACCATTACTTGCGCCTGCAACACCTCTAAAAATATTACCACCACCAATTACTATGGCGACTTCAATACCTTTTTCTGTAATAGTTTTAATGTCATCGGCATATTCAGATAAACGGTCTGGATCTATACCGTATTGACGCTTTCCCATTAAGGCTTCGCCTGATAATTTGAGGAGTATTCTTTTGTATTTCATTTTCAAAATTGAAGTTTAGCAAAACTACATAATTTTTTTATTTCTGAAATTGATATACTTGTTGTTTTTGAGTACAAAACAGCCACTATTCATAAATTTATGAATAGTGGCTGTTATATTTAATTCTGATTGCTCAGAAAATTTTTATCCTAATGTAACTCTATTGAAACCGGTAATTGCAACTTCTCCGTAAGAAGAAACATAAGCAGCAACAGTTTTCTTTTCATCTTTAATAAACTTTTGATCTAATAAACATTGTTCTTGATCTAAAGTTGTGTTATCAGAAATAAAGCGTTCCATTTTACCTGGTAAAATTCTATCCCAAATTTGTTCTGGTTTTCCTTCAGCTTTTAATTCTGCTTTTGCAGCTTCTTCTGCAGCAGCAATAACTTCTGGAGTTAATTGTGCCATTGAAATATATTGAGGTACATTTTTAAGTGTTTTACCTAAACGTCCTAATTCAATATTGTCTTTTTCAATTACAGCAATTCTAGCTTCCGTTTCAGAGGCAACATAAGTAGGGTCAAAATCTTTGTAAGATAGTGATGTAGCGCCCATAGATGCAATTTGCATTGCAACATCTTTAGCCAAAGTTTCAATGTTAGAAACTACACTTGAAAAACCTACAACAGCAGCAATTTTATTGATATGAACATAAGAACCAACATAAGCAGCTTCGATTTTCTCAAAAGCGTTGATTTCTAACTTTTCGCCAATTACGCCAGTTTGCTCAACTAGTTTTTCAGCAACAGTCATTCCACCAAAATCAGCAGCTAAAAATTCGTCTTTAGAAGAAGTATTTAAAGCAATATCTCCTAATTGACTTGCTAATGCTAAAAAGTTTTCGTTTTTTCCAACAAAATCAGTTTCACAACCTAATACAATAGCAACACCAACGGTGTTATCAGCGTTTACTTTTGCTACAGCTGCACCTTCACTAGATTCTCTATCAGCTCTTTTTGCTGCAACTTTTTGTCCTTTTTTACGTAAAACTTCAATAGCTTTATCAAAATCGCCTTCAGCTTCAACTAAAGCTTTTTTGCAGTCCATCATACCTGCACCAGTAGCTTTTCTTAATTTATTAACCTCTTGGGCTGTTATTTTTACTGTAGTACTCATAATGATTATAATTTAAAAAAGTCGTTCAATAAATTTTCAATAAAGAAAAGAATTAAACGACTTTATAATGTGTTATTAATGTTATTTATTCTTCTTCTTGAGAAACTGCTGGTGCTACTTTTTTAGCTTCAGCTTTAGGTGCTTCCTCTTTTGCTTTAGGAGCTTCCTTCGCTTCTTTTTCAGCTTTACGTTCTGCTAAACCTCCAGATACAGCATCTGTAACGTGAGTTAAAATTTTGTCTATCGATTTAGAAGCATCATCATTTGCTGGTATTACATAATCAACTTGACGTGGATCAGAGTTGGTATCTACCATTGCGAAAATTGGAATGTTTAATTTTTGAGCTTCTTTAATCGCGATATGCTCACGCTTAATGTCAACAACAAATAAAGCACCTGGTAAACGCGTCATATCGCTAATAGAACCTAAGTTTTTCTCTAACTTAGCTCTTAAACGATCAACTTGTAAACGTTCTTTTTTAGAAAGTGTCATGAATGTTCCATCTTTCTTCATTCTATCAATAGCAGCCATTTTTTTAACTGCTTTTCTGATAGTTACAAAGTTAGTTAACATTCCACCTGGCCATCTTTCAGTAATGTAAGGCATGTTGATGTTGCCAGCTTTTTCAGCTACAATATCCTTTGCTTGTTTTTTTGTTGCAACAAATAAAATTTTACGACCAGAAGCTGCAATTTTAGCAAGTGCTGCTCCAGCTTCGTCAATTTTAGCTGCTGTTTTGTAAAGGTTTATAATATGAATGCCATTACGCTCCATATAAACGTAAGGTGCCATATTTGGATCCCACTTACGTGTAAGGTGTCCAAAGTGTACACCTGCTTCAAGTAATTCTTTTACTTCTACTGCCATTTTTGTAATAGTTTACGTTCTGTTGAATTAGCAATGATTAAGTGGTCATTTTTTTAAATTCGCCTTAACCATTTAGGTGCTAAACTAAATCCTGTCTTTATTGGACTAGGACAACAATTATTATTAATTTTTGGTTGAATTGCATTTCGATTGCACTCAATGAGATACAAAAACAATTCGAAATTGGATATTAACGTTTCGAGAATTGGAATTTTTTACGCGCTTTCTTCTGTCCGAATTTTTTACGCTCAACCATTCTTGGATCTCTAGTTAATAAGCCTTCTGGTTTTAAGATTAATCTGTTTTCAGCATCTATTTCGCACATTGCACGAGATAATGCTAAACGAACAGCTTCTGCTTGACCAGTAATGCCACCTCCATATACATTTACTGTAATATCAAAGTTGCCGTCATTGTTAGTCAAAACTAAAGGTTGCTTTACTTTGTACTGTAAAGTACCAGTTGTAAAGTAACTAGCTAAGTCTTTTTTATTAATTGTAATGTTTCCTTTTCCTTTAGAAACATAAGCACGAGCAACAGCCGTCTTTCTACGGCCAATTTTGTGAATTACATCCATTATTTGAATTCGTTTAAGTTAATTGTTTTTGGTTTTTGAGCTTCGTGTTTGTGCTCTGAACCAACAACAACTGTTAGGTTACGGAATAAAGCTGCGCCTAATTTATTTTTAGGTAGCATTCCTTTAACTGATTTTTCTACGATTCTTGCTGGATCTTTTCCAAACAATTCAGTCGCAGTTAAACTTCTTTGACCACCTGGGTAACCTGTGTGACGAATGTATGTTTTGTCGTTCCACTTGTTTCCAGATAAGTTGATTTTTTCTGCATTAATAACAATTACGTTATCTCCGCAATCAACGTGTGGTGTGAAGTTTGGCTTGTGTTTACCTCTTATAAGTTTTGCAACTTTAGAAGCTAAACGACCAAGCGTTTGATTTTCAGCATCAACTAAAACCCACTCGCTTGTTTACAGTAGCTTTGTTAGCCGAAATCGTTTTGTAGCTTAATGTGTCCACACTTTTAAATTTTTCTGATTAAACATTCCTCTCTAAAAAAGAGTTTGCAAATTTACGATTAAATATTTGATTAACAAATACTGTGGGATAATATTTTGGATTTAAAAAAGTGTATTAAATAGGAAGTAAATGGGGTAATTAAAAACCCAATTAATTGCTACTATAATTTCGCAAATTAATCGGGTTCAATCAAACTAAAAAATTGTGTTCTGTTTAATTTGAAGTTATTTACATTGTATACAATTGATAATAAGGCCCGATATATTTCCTTTCATCCAAGTTGAATTACTTGAAGTGTTAAAAACGCCACTCAGTTCTGAAGCTTTAGAACTGTTATCTTCTTGATAATTATAAATGTCTAATGTGCCAGCTAATCCAGTAAAGGTCGATGAATTATCTACATATCTTATTGTGGAGTAAAATGATTTTGAAGTATCGCCAAACGGCAACTCATTTTCATTAACTATAGCTTTAAAAGAAGCATCATTATCAACAAGGGTAATAGTTAATTCTCCACTACCTCCAGCTGTACCAGTAATAGTTATCGTTTTGGTGTCATTGGTGTTATAAAAACTTGTTGTGGTGGCTTTAACATTTTCAACAATAAAACTTCTACCATCGGAAAATGTGAAGCTAACCGCTCCTTCAGTTTGTTGTTTTTTTCTTCTGAATCGTCACTTTCAGAACATGAAAAAGTAAGTGTTAATAATAAAAGGGCAAGAATTTTAAATAATTTCATTTTGATTTTCTTTTTTTAGATTATACCAATACATCAGCATAATTTAAAAATGTCATCATTTATTTTTTAATAATTTGAGTTTATAAATTTTGTTCATCCTTATTGTTTATTTGTAAAGAGAGTGTTTCTATTTTGAGTAAACCTCAGGATCTGGATAAAACGCAGCAATAGCAAACCAGTAACTCATTACAGATTTTACTGGAGTTAGAGATTCTCCAGTTCTAGGGCCATCAATAGCTTTCCCAAAAACTGACCACAAATTACCTTCATTATCTTTAAAAAACACTTCTGAATCATTATCTAAGCTATATTCAAACGTTATATTCAAATAATCATCTTCTAGTTTAAAGCCATACATCAAATTTTCATTTCCAACAATCAAATAGTCTTCTCCTTCAAAAGTATCTCTAATAACATTTCCTCCATTAAAATTTGAAAATTGATATATCTTAGACTTATCATCATTTATAATCGCATAAACTCGTTCTTTGTTGGGTATGGCAGAATTCAATATTTCTGGTCTGAAAATAAAACGATCATTATTTGTGGCATAATCTCCATAAGGAGAAACACCATAATTTCTCGAGAATCCTGTTTGAGTGCTTAAAACCTGAGTATTAGGATATAGTGTTTTCCAAGTTTTCCAATTGGTTTCAATAGTACTATACAATTTTGGTTCATCATTAATGAGACTTCCATTGACGCATTCTAGACTGAGTTGAGACCAATTACTATCTGTATTTCTGTCATACATAATAAGGTTAGCATTATACAATAATCCAGAAACGCCAAATGTGGTTCTAGTGTTGTTTGTTTTACTCTCCCAAGAAAATGCAGTTCCTGTTAGGGGACAATAATTTAAAGTGAAGAATGCACCATTTATCTCGTCATTTACTACTTCATGCCAATCCAACACTATATGAGGATAAGCTCTAACGGTATTTTCTTTAACAATACCAACTACTAAATCGTCATCATTTAAAAATAAAACTGATGAGGCATCTATAAACTGAGGGTTATCTATTGATGGAATGCCGTCTTTTCCTGGACCACCATCTTTAATTTGATTTATTGGAATTAACCATTCTGAAAACTGATTAGGGATGTCATCTCGTGAACTATCACTAGTTGTGCTGCAAGATACAAGTAGTAATATTACTGATATTAAAATATAATTTTTCATAGCTATTAATTTAAATTTAATATGTTTTTCTTGGGTTTAAGTTTTAGTAAAAAACCTGTTGTAATTCTATATGTTGGGGTTAATTGTGTACCATCAACATTACTATAAAGCGGTAATTCTGCTCTTGTTGTAAACATAAGATTTGAATTTATATTTATTGAGAAATCTGGAATAACAAATAACCAATTACCACCTGTATTATCTAAGTTGAAGCCATCAATTTCATCCAATGTCGCATTTCGATATTTAAAAGAAATACTAGGCGTTGTTAACGATTTTAAAATTATAAATTGATCGGATACTCCTAAAAAAGCTTGAATTTCATTTCCAAATTTATAAGAAGAGTTTTCTAGGTAAGAACTATTAGTGCTTGTACTTCTGTAAATAATTCGTCCAGAAAAAGTTAACGACGGTCTAAACTTTGTTTGCTTTGATGTTGCTAGAAAATAAATCAAATCCCAAGCATTACTGCCAGGTTGTAAATCGGCATTTAAAGTGATACCCTGGGCATTGGTTTCAGTTGAAGATCCAAAAGGAATTTTTACCCCCAAACCAATTTCTGTACTACTATTTTTTCCTAAAAGATTACTAAAATTGTATTTTAGTAATAATAAACCATCACCTATCCCAGAAGTTTCATCTAAATTTTCATTTCCAAATTGTGAAATATTTCTGCGTTGATTTACCCAAGAGAATAGACCTTCAACTGAAAACCGATTAGTGATGGAATAACTAGCATTTAATAATACGGAATGTGTAATGCGTAATCTAGAATTGTCATCTAGTTTTTCATTACCATTATTAAGTGTGTTTAAGTTATTGTAATCATAATTAAGGCTTAATTGAAGTGTTCCTTTTTCTTCAATAGACATCCCTATGTTATTTGAAAGGGGAATCCCTCCAGAGCAGCAAGTTTGTGCGTTTGAAGATGAAACACCAACAAAGAATATGACCAAAATCAAACTTTTAAGAAACATAGCTTTTTCAATAATAACATTAAAAGTGTCGTTAAAACCTCTAACTTCTTACCAATTTTAACATCAAAGAAGAAAAAAGGGAAGTTTTGACATATAATTAATTTACATATTCTTTTTTAAGAGGAAAAAGAGGCTCTTTGTAGTCTGTCGTTAATAGATTTTCCTAAACCATAATCTGGAAAAATTTCGGCAATAATAACATCTAAGTTCTGTTGATCCAATTGATGAAGTGCATCATATAATTTTGATGTTGCTTCAAGCATATCGCCTGAATTAGATAGCACAATTTGAGTATCAATCTCATTGCTTTTAATGGCATCATGAAAGATTAAAATGCCAATGCGTTTTCCAGAATGTTTTTTAATAGCATCTAGAATATTATTAGATAAAATAGTTAATGTAGAAGGTGCATAATGTCTATCCAGCATTCCTGGAGCATCAGGGTTGATTTCTTTTTTATTTTTAATTACAATTTTCCCCACTACAGCTTCAATATCTTCTAAAGCAATAGATCCCAAACGGTAAATAATTGGTGCATCATTTTCAAAACCGATAATTGTAGACTCGATACCGTTTTTACAAGGGCCACCATCTAAAATCATATTAATATCTTTTTTAAAATAACCTTCTACATGTTTTGCGGTAGTAGGACTAATACTTCCAAAAGGATTAGCACTTGGTGCTGCTAAAGGAAAAGGTAATTGTTTTAAAAGTTCTAAAGTTAATGAGTGGTTTGGTACCCTAACAGCAACCGTGTCTTTACCAGCAGTAATCAAGTCTGGTATAATGTCTTTCTTTTTTAAAACAAGAGTTAGTGATCCAGGCCAAAAGGCATTAGCTAATTGCTGTGCTTTTTTTGGAATTTCGTTTACAATAGTATTTAAATATGCAGCAGAAGGGATATGAACAATAAGCGGATTAAAAAATGGACGCTTTTTAGTTTCAAAAATAGATTTAATTGCTTTTTTACTATAAATATTTCCTGCTAAACCATATACTGTTTCGGTTGGGATAGCAACTAATTGGTCGTTTGTTAGAAGAGTTACAGCTTTAGATATGTCTTTTGAAATGATACTCATAAAAGCAATTTATTGGCTGCAAAAATACGTTGATTTCTTGAATTTTTAGAATAACATTTTTTCATTGTTTAAACCATATGTTTCTTCCGATACTTTGCTGGGGATAATTGATGAGCTTCTCCAAACTTCTTAAAGAAAAAAGGTAATGATTCATATCCGCAAGCAAAGCCTATTTGAGATATCGTTTCATCAGAATCTATCAACATTCGCGTTGCAATATTAATTCGGTATTGATTTAAAAAAGTAAAAAACGAACGCCCCATCATTTTATTAAAAAAGCGAGAAAATGATTGTTCGCTCATATTTACCAAATCTGCTACTTCTTTTAAATAGATTTTTTTATTGTAGTTGGTTTCAACAAAGTCATGCACTTTGGCAATTCTTTTACTATATTCTGACGGTAGATCATCAATAAAACTAGCTTCTGATAAAGTGTTGTGTGTACATTCAGAAAGTTTTACAAGAAGCGATAACAATTTAATATAAAGTTCATGACCTTCTAAATTAACTAATGTTTTAAATTGTGGAATTAAAGATGCAACTTCTTCTTTATTAAAAATAATACCTTTTGAAGCTGTTTTTAGCATGTTAAAAACAGGTGCTAATTCGGGTACATGGGTAAAAATACCTTTATTCCATTGTATGACCAAGGATTTTGATTTTCGATTTTGATGCAATTCATTCTTCCAACAATGAGGCAGCTTTGAACGTAATAACACTAATTCTCCTGGTTCGTAAACACCAACATAATCTCCAATAAACTTAGTGCCAAAACTTTCTTCTATATATGTAAGTTCATGCTGAGGGTGGAAATGCCAAGGTGTTTCAAAGTTGGATTTTTCATAAATAAAACCTGTAATACTCTGATGTTTTTCTAAATGTATTGGTTCTAGAATAGGCTTCATTTGTAGTTTATTTTGTGGTAAAAATATTTAAAATAAAAATAATATATACAGAATAGTTTATTTATTTAGCAAAAAAGGTTATGAAACTATTCATATTTATTGTAATTTTTGCATTCTATAATAGTTTAAACAACTAGTTAATTAACATCATATGCAAAACAGTAAGTTTCCTGATCCGTTTGAAAAAGCAAGGATTGAAAAAGGTATAGGAGAAATGGACGATCAAAATGATCCAGTAACAATGCTTTTAAGACATAAAGATGTTAGAAAATCTGCACATAATTGGAAAACATTTCAATCTGGCGCTAAGCCTGGAAGAATTGTAATTCCTTCTGAGGTAAATATTCGAACCACAAGACAAATTCCTTTTGAAGTTGATCCACCAATGCATAAAGAATTTAGAAATTTAGTCGAGCCTTGGTTTAAAAGACCTTTGGAAGCTGAATACCAAGAAAAATTAACAAATCAAATTAATGGTTTATTAGATGATGTTTTGGATAAAGACAATCTAGACGCCATTGAAGAATTTGCATTAGTGCTACAATCTAGAGCTCTAACATTATTGTTGAATACCCCATTTGAAGAATCTGAAACTTGGATTTCTTGGGGCACACATGTGTTTAGAAGTGAAGATACAGCACTAGATGGCAATAAAGCGGCAATCTTATATGATTATATTGATGCACGTATAGATCAAGCTATTGAAAACCCTGGCGAAGGCTTGTACACCATGTTATTAAATTCCGAAGTAAACGGAAAAAAATTAACCAAAGAAGAGGTGAAAGGTGTGATGATTTTAACCTTTGCAGGCGGACGAGATACCGTCATAAATGGGCTCACTAACATGATTGCGTATTTTGCAGAGCACCCTAAATCTTTAGATAGATTAAGAGAAGAGCCAGAAATTATAGGAAACGCAACCGAGGAGTTTATTCGTTATTTTTCGCCACTAACCCAAATGGGACGCGTGGTTACTGAAGATACTCAAGTTTGTGAATATTCAGCCAAAGTGGATACTAGAATTTCACTCTGTTGGGCTTCAGCTAATCGCGACGCAAATGTATTTGAAAATGCAAATGAAGTGGTTTTAGACCGAAAAATAAATCCGCATGTAGGGTTTGGTTTCAGTCATCATAATTGTTTGGGTGCTACACATGCTAGACAAATCATGAAAATATTCATTTTAGCACTTACCAAAAAAGTACGGTCAATAGATATAAAAGATGCCAAAGAAAATATAGAAGAATTAGGAGAGTTTAAGCGTAAAGTTGGCTTCGATACATTAAAAGTTAAATTTAATAGCAAATAAAATAGGTATGGCAAAAATAACATTTGTAACAAGCGATGACGAGCGTATTACAGTAGAAGGAACGTCTGGTTCAGTAATGGCATTAGCTGTTGAAAACAATGTAAAAGGAATTGATGGAGATTGTGGTGGTGTATGCTCTTGTGCAACATGCCATGTATTTCTTTCTCCTGAAGATATTGAGAAAATAGGTGCTGCAAGCGATATAGAGCAAGATATGCTAGAACTGGATGATAACGCAAACGAATACAGCCGTTTGGGTTGCCAAATAGAAATTGACGAGTCTCTTGATGGGATAGTATTTCAGGTCGCTAAATAGAAATTTCAAATCATGGAATCAACCAAAGACAAGGTTTGCATCATTATTGGTGCAAGTCATGCAGGCGTAAATTGTGCCTTTAATTTACGAAGAGAAGGATGGGAAGGTAGTATTGAATTATTTGATGTAGATCCTTATTTACCTTATCACAGGCCACCTTTGTCAAAAGCTTATTTAACTAGCGATAATGGATTAGATAAGAACTTGTTGAAATCTGCCGAAGCCTATGAAAAAGAAGCAATAGGCTTACATTTAGGTGTAAAAGTTAAAAGTATCAATAGAGATGAAAAAACGATTTCGCTTGAAGATGATACAACGCATAAGTACTCCAAATTAGTTATTGCTACAGGAGCACGCCCTATAATTCCACCGATTCCAGGAATTAAAACTGCTAAAAATTTGTTTCCATTGCGTACTGCAACCGATGTAATTAGTATTAAACAAACCATAAACACGCTTTCAAATAAAAAAATAGTAGTTATTGGCGGTGGTTATATTGGTTTGGAAACCGCGGCATCTCTCAAAAAGTTAGGTGCAAATGTTACTGTTTTAGAACGTGAAGAACGCATTTTACAACGAGTTACAGCACCTGTAATGTCTCAATATTTTAGGCAATTACATCAAGAAAATGGTGTTGCTATTTTAGAAGGGAAAAATGTAACATTGATAGAAACAAATACAGTTATTTGTGCTGATGGTTCTAAATTTGATGCTGATATGATTATTGTTGGTGTTGGCATTTTCGTAAATAAAGAACTCGCCGATGCCTCAAAAATAGTCACTAAAAATGGCATTTTAGTTGATGAACAAGCACGCACAAACGACCATGATATTTATGCCATTGGCGATTGTACGTTCCATCATAATCCACATTATAATAGACATGTAAGATTAGAATCTGTACAAAACGCAGTAGATCAATCTAAAGTTGCGGCAGCTTCAATTTGTGGGCAAATGCCTGTTTATGATACTATTCCTTGGTTTTGGAGTGATCAATATGATGTAAAACTTCAAATGGTAGGCCTTTCAGAAGGTTATACGGAAGTCATTAAAAGAGAAGAAGCAGACGGAAAAAGTTTTTCAGCTTGGTATTTTAAAGATGATGAATTACTAGCAGTCGATGCTGTGAATAATGCAAAGGCATACGTTTTTGGGGCAAAATTTATTAAAGACAGGTTAAAAGTTGATAAGTCTAAATTGGTAAATCCTGAAACGCCAATGAAGCTTAATGAGTTGAAAGTTATTTAGCTTTTATATTCTGCGGGTGATTTAAATACATACTCACATAATCGTTTTATTATTTTTTAGCGTTCTGGTTTTAAATGATTATTCAAATAATTATTAAAAAAGCTTTCAGGTAATAAGTTGTTTTTGGAGAATAGCTTTTTGAAAGGAAAACTAACATGTTTCATATACACTTGAGATTCTAGATTTCCTCGAACTGTATATTCAGGTTTATTTTGAGATGACTTCATGTTTAAGATACTATAATAACGACTCACGCCTTTTACGCCTACAGCTAGAGATTCGTAATAGGAGTCTGTTTTTCTTGATGCTATAGCTAAAATTACTGGTACACTTAATCTTGAGCCAAAAAATCTAGCGGTATTATACAACGGATTGAAATTATGTTGATTAAGTGTTTCAAACTCTTTATACAATAAATGCTGAGGTAATTTTATAGATAAATGAAGGAGTCCAAAACTTTTTCTGCCTTCATCGCGTTGAATAAAATGGATTAAACTTTTCAAATCTTTAAGAAGATGATTTGAAGTTGTTTTATAAACTGATTCGGGTAATTTTAAAGCATTAAATTCATTTTTTAATAGAGTATCATACTTTTTTACTTTAATGATAACGCTTTTATGAAAAAAGGGAGTCCCCAAAATCGATTATCCATCCATTTGCAAACGGTGTCAAAATCAGCCGAACTTGAAATCTTATAATAATTATTACTCAGATTTGAGAAGTCTATCTTTTCAAAAGTCATTATTTCAGAATGGATAAATTATATACTGATTATTTATAATTAGTATATAAAATTACCTTTTACTTATAAGAATTCATATACCTATCGTTAGGTATATCTTAATAACCTATTTAAGATTTTTTAGGGCGTAGTTAACCAATCCGGTATTGCTTTTAATACCCAGTTTTTTGTGAATGTTTTTACGGTGTGTATCAATTGTGAATTTACTCAGGCTTAATTGTTTTGCCATTTGTAATGAGGTTCTGCCTTTTACTATAAGTTGCAAAATTTCAGTTTCGCGTTTTGTTAATTTGGTTTTAGGAATATCTCTTTCTTGGTTAAACCAATCTTTAATATCATCAGGTAAATTTTTGCTGAAGTAATAGTCGTTTTTCACTAATGTGTTAATGGCTAATTCTAGCTCATCTTTATCAACATTTTTTGTAACATATCCTTTTGCACCAGCTTCAAGCATTTCGGTTACATCAATGGTTTGGTCGAACATACTTAATGCTAGTACTTTAATTTTTGGATATGTTTTACTTAAGGTTTTTGTTAAACCAATACCATCAAGAATGGGCATACGTATGTCTGTAATGATTACATCAGGATTATGACCTTCTTCAAGTAATTTTAAAACCTCCAAACCGTTGTTTGCTTCTCCAATAATGTTAACATTTAATACACTCTGAATGATTGATTTTATGCCATCTATAAACAATTGGTGGTCGTCTGCTATTATAATTTTGATGATCATAAAGGAATATTTAAAATTACAGTAGTTCCATTGCCTTTTGCAGTATCAATCATAAATTCGCCATTAATTTTTTCAATACGTTTTTCAATATTTGAAAGCCCAATACCAGATTTTTGACTGTTAAGATTGAAGCCATGACCGTTATCTTCTACAATGATATTCAATACATCATCGTCCTCAGAAAACTGAATTGTGGCTTCAGATGCTCCAGAATGTTTAATAATATTGGTAATTAATTCTTGAATAATTCTAAAAATTTGTATTTCAATATTGTTTTCAATGCGTTTTTCAACATCAATATTTATAACATCCATTTTTAATTTTTTAGTCTCCGAAATTTGAGATGCTATTGCTTTTGTAGAGGGAATTAATCCGTTACTAATTTGTGCGCCAAAGTTTTTATTTTTCGAAATGCTTCGTATTTCATTATAGGTATCTCCAATTAAATTTTTAAGCTTATCATAATTTTTTGAAAAATCATCTTTAGTGTCTGAGCTTTCTAAAAACAGTTTTAGGGTTGCGACTTTGCTCCCTAAATTGTCATGTAATTCAGCAGCCATTTTAGAACGCTCTTTTTCTTGTGCTTCTAAAATATCATCAATGCCTTCCAATTCTTTTGCTTTTAAGGATTGATTAAAGTCTTGCTCTTTTATTTTCAAATCCTGTTGCATAATTATGCGCTTTCTTTTTGCATTTTTCTGCAAGAAATAAATAGAGAAAATAGCTAAGGATAACGCCAATAAAGCCCATGTAAATAAGTATAGATTCTTTTTGCGTTTATAGTTTACTTCAAGGTTTTCAGCTTTCAATTTTAAAATTTCATTTTCCTTTTTTTCTATCTCGTATTTGGTTTGTATTTCAAGAAACCCTTTTTGATTTTCAATATTTAAAATGCTGTCATTTAACGCATTAGACTTTTTAGCATACTCTAAGGCATTTTGTAATTGTCCAGTTTTACTATATGCTTCAGATAAATTATTGTAAATCGATACCAATTGTTTTCCTTTGATACGTTTTTCGGCTTTTTTAAAATAGGAAATAGCAGTACTATACTCTTTACTTTTAAGATAGGTGGCGCCTAAGTTATTTTGGGTAATTTCAATCCCAGATTTAAGATTTAATTCGTTTTTAAGTTGAAGTGTTTTTTCAAGATAGGCTCTTGCTTTTTTTGTGTCTTTTTCTAGATATAAATCTCCTAGGTTATTGTAAATTATTGAAAGAGAGCGTTTGTCGTTTGACTTTAAAGCTAAATTTTCTGCTTTAGTATTATAGGTCAATGCATTTAAAGTATCTCCATTTTTATAATATTGTGTTGCAAGATTAGGTAGAGCGATTAGTTGCAATGGGGTAGCGTTTAAATCTTCAAAGATAGTATTGGCTTTTAGGCTGTATTCAATGGCCTTGTTGTAAAGATCTAATTCTGCAAAAGAACTCGCGATATTTAAATAACATTTTGCCGCATTAAGATTATCGGCAGATTTTTCAAAATAAGCAGCACTTTCGGTTAATGTTTTAATAGTGCTATTGTAGTCTCCTTGTCTTAATTGTATAGCGCCGAGGCTAATTTTTATAATAGCTGTACGTTTTTCATCTTTTAATTTCGAATAAATACTAGAAGCGTTTTTAAAATAAATTGTTGCAGAATCTAATTGTCCAGTAAAAAAATGAAATCTGCCTATTTGGTTGGCAGTTTGAGCGAGTAAAGTATCATTTTCTTTATAATTAAAGGCCTTATAGGCGTAGTTTTTCCCTTTAACTAAGTCGATACGTTCGTGCAATTCTGCCAATTTCAAATTTAATATTGCTTTTTTATGAGGGCTGGAAGTAACCTCTAAAACAGATTTTAAACTGTCTACTTTTTTATTTTGAGACCATAATAAAGAAGTTGAAAATAAACATATAATTAGTATTAGTCTCATGTTATAATTAGAAAAGGTGTAAATTAAATATAGGCATTTATTTTGTGGCAACTAAAGCTTGCTTTAAATTACTTAAGGTATTAAACGGGATTTTTCTAGCGTATTTTTTCATAATAGTTTGCGGTAAATTCATTTTTGGGTTGAAGTTGCCATACATAGTGATAATGATTTTAGAGTGTTTTTTTCTATCTCCCAATAGCCATTGAATTCATCTATTCTCACAAATTCTTTTTTGTCAGACACATAATTATCTATAGCGGTAAAATTTACTTTAATTGTATTTTTATCAACAATTTTTTTCCAAACGAAGCACATAATCCCTGTTTTTAAAAGGCCATGTAGCATGACAGGTTTGGTATAAATATGAGGTAGACGACTCTTTTTTCAGAAGCTTGGAGTTTTTACAGTTGTAAACCCAATTACTATGGTTTTTATAGTCGGTTAAGGTACTGATTACCTTTTTTAAGAGTGTACTATCTAAAGTTAGCGCACCTTTATATGTAATGTGTTTTTTATTGGGATCTATTTTAGAATAGATGCTAATGCCGTTTTTACAAAACTCTAATTCAAATTCTTTTTGGGCTTCTAAAGTGAAGGTGTAGCAGATGCATATCGAGAAGATGAAATGTTTTAGTTGAGATAGCATTAAATGGATTATTGGATAATTTATTTCAAAATTAGGGAGGTGTTAAGATGTTTCATATACCTAACATTAGGTATATGATGTATGGCATACAGAGCATAATTTTGTTTTAAAACCGAAAAATTTAAAACCATGAAAACTAACCACATTCTATTACTTATTTTACTAAGTACCCTGTTTAATTGTGATGAACTTGAAGAATTATTAGAACAGGAAATAGATGTACAAACTACATTTATTACAGAGTTTGATATTAATGCTCCAAACGCTTCATCACCTGAGGAAGCCTTAGAGTTTAAGTCTAAATTTGGATTTTGGGATTTTACAAAAGACCCTAATGTATTAGAAGTTATCGGGAGCCCTGATGAAATCACAAAAATTGAGATCAATTCTGTACGCTATTTCTATAAAAACGTTGCAGGCAATAAAAATGCTAATGTTGAAGGGGAAATGGTATTTATTGTGGGACAAGGGGAAGAAAGGTATAGTACAGTTCAAACTAATTTAACCGAAGCCGATTTTAATAACACTCTGTTTACACTTAGTGGCAATTTTAGTCCTGTAAATTCTGCTATTTCCCTAAACAAAACAATTGGGTTTTTCTATGAAGGTTCCGTGTCTGACAACCCTGTGAGCTTTACGACTGATGTTTCTATTAGTGTAACAGTAACTATTAAGCCTGATATTGATAATTTTTAAAAATGTATTGATATGAGAATAACAAAAAATATATGTTTAGTCGTTTTATTGAGTGTGTTTCTGTTTTCATGTGATGAAGATGAAGTGCTTTCAGAAAGCAGAGATTTATTAAAATTTGAAATACAACTTATCAATAATAATTTCGATGTTTGTAAGTCGCTTCCGCTCACATATTTAATTGATAAAGATAATGTTCAAACCAGTTATAATGTTGCTTCGGGAAATACTAAAACCTTAGAATTCACTATCAGAAGAGGTGAATTCATTGGGGTAACAGCTTTTGATACAGATGATAATAGTAATACGGCTTTGGCTTTTGCTAATATTGATACAAGTCAATATTCTAAAGATAAAGAAAATCGATTAAGGGTGTATTATACTGAGTGTCCAGTTATTGATAAGATTTTGTGGTCACCATTTTAAAAACTCGAAGTTTGATAGAATTCATCTGAATTTGAGGTTTATAGCAATAAACATTGATTTTTGCTTATTTTTGCAGCGCTATGCAAGAATTAAAACTTTCAGATTGGTTGCCTACCACAAATAAAGAGGTGAAAATACGCGGTTGGGATACCCTAGATGTTATTCTGTTTAGTGGTGATGCTTATGTGGACCATCCAACGTTTGGACCTGCTGTAATAGGGCGCTTATTAGAAAGTTTTGGTTTACGAGTGGCAATTGTGCCGCAACCTAATGTAAATGATAATCTTCAGGATTTTGTAAAATTGGGAGCTCCGAAATTGTTTTTTGGGGTTACTGGTGGCTGTATGGACCCTATGATTAGCAATTATAACGCGAATAAAAAACGCCGTGATAAGGATGCGTATACACCAAATGGTGATATTGGTTTTAGACCAGATTATGCAACTACCGTTTATTCAAAGATTTTAAAAGAAAAGTGGCCAGATGTACCTGTTCTATTGGGAGGTATAGAAGCGTCTTTACGTCGTGTAACACATTATGATTATTGGAGCGATGGTTTGATGCCTACTATTTTGGAAAGCTCTAAAGCGGATATGCTGGTGTATGGAATGGGCGAGCAACCTCTGCGAGAAGTGGTGCGTTTAATGCAAAAAGGGGTGCCGTTTTCTAGCATTACGACTATTAAACAAACGGCTGTTTTATTGGATGCTGAAGCCAGAATTCCGAAGAATAGTAATTGGGAGGATGTTGAAATTGCATCGCATGAGATGTGTTTAAGGGATAAAAAGAAATACGCTTCTAATTTTAAAATTATCGAGCAGGAGAGTAATAAATTGGCTGCTCGTAGAATTTTTCAGAAGGTAGGAGATAAGACTTTGATGATTAATCCGCCTTACCCCACAATGACGGAGGATGAAATTGATGCCTCTTTTGAGTTGCCTTATACACGTTTACCGCATCCAAAATATAACAAGCGCGGACCGATACCTGCGTTTGAAATGATTAAGTTTTCTATTAATATCCACCGTGGGTGTTTTGGTGGCTGTAGTTTCTGTACTATTTCTGCACACCAAGGTAAGTTTATTGCGTCACGGAGCCAGGAATCGGTGTTGCGAGAGGTAGATAAAGTAGCAAATATGCCAGACTTTAAAGGGTATTTATCTGATATTGGTGGTCCAAGTGCGAATATGTACAAAATGAAAGGGAAGGTGCAGTCTATCTGTGATAAGTGTGTGGCACCTAGTTGTATTTCGCCTGTAATTTGTAGTAACTTAGATACGTCTCATAAGCCGTTAACAGATTTATATCAGGCTGTTGATAGTCATCCGAAAGTAAAAAAATCATTTATTGGTTCTGGGATTCGTCATGATATGTTGGTGCCTGAGTTTAACAAAAACGCAGACCCGAAAGAATTGGATGATTATACGGAAGAGGTGATGACAAAGCATGTTTCAGGTCGACTTAAAGTTGCACCAGAACATACCAGCGACCCTGTTTTAAAGTTGATGCGTAAACCGTCGTTTAGTTATTTCCATAAGTTTAAGGAGCGTTTTGATAAGATTAATATCAAGAAAGGATTGAAGTTGCAGTTGATTCCGTATTTTATTTCGAACCATCCTGCTTGTGAAGTAGAAGATATGGCTAATCTTGCTGCCGAAACTAAAGATATGGGTTTCCAGTTAGAGCAAGTTCAAGGCTTTACACCAACACCAATGACGGTGGCTACAGTTATTTATTATAGTGGTTACCATCCTTACACGCTTAAAAAAGTAAACACGCCTATAACTCGTAAAGAAAAAGATGAACAACATCGTTTTTTCTTTTGGTATAAAGATGAAAATAAAGAGTGGATAAAAAAGACGTTGAATAAATTAGGTAGACAAGATTTACTAGATGTGTTACTTCCTGCAAAAACAGAAAAATGGCGTAAAAATAAGCCTAAAGGTGATGCGAAACATACTTTTGATGATGCGGTGCCTTTTAATAAACGCAAGAATAAAGCTAAGTTTAGGAGTAAGAAGAAGAGGCGTTAATTATTAATGGGCCTCTAACCAATTCAAACCAGTATCTAACTCCACATCTAAAGGCACGTCCATTTTAAAGGCATTTTCCATCTCAGTTTTAACTAAAGTTTTGATGGTTTCCAATTCTGGTTTATAAACATCAAACACCAATTCATCATGCACTTGTAAAAGCATTTTGGTTTTAAAATCGTCTTCTTGAAGCTTGCTGTAAATATTAATCATGGCAATTTTAATAATATCGGCAGCGCTACCTTGAATGGGGGCGTTTACAGCATTTCGTTCTGCAGCCCCACGTACTACAGCATTTCTAGAATTGATATCTTTTAAATAACGACGACGACCTAAAACGGTTTGCACATAACCATTATCTCTAGCAAAATCGACTTGCTCACTCATGTAGGCTCGCAATTTAGGATAAGTTTCGTAATAGGTGTCAATCAATTCTTTGGCTTCTCCACGAGATAAATCAGTTTGATTACTTAATCCGAAGGCAGAAACACCATAAATAATACCGAAGTTTACAGTTTTTGCATTGCTTCGTTGTTCACGAGTTACTTCATCAATGGTAACATTAAATACTTTTGAAGCAGTAGACGCATGAATATCTTCTCCATTTTTAAAAGCTTCAATCATTGTTTCTTCTTTACTTAAAGCGGCAATAATACGGAGTTCTATTTGGGAATAATCGGCAGCCAATAAAATGAAATCTTCATTTCTAGGGATAAACGCTTTGCGCACTTGTCGTCCACGTTCAGTTCTAATTGGAATATTTTGTAAATTAGGATTGTTACTACTTAAACGTCCTGTAGCGGCAACGGTTTGCATATAATCTGTATGTACACGTCCTGTAGTTTCTTCAACCTGAGAGGAGAGCATCAACATAAGTGCTTTTGAGTTTTGATAAACCTCTAAAATCTAAAATATTCTGAATAATCTCATGATCTTTCGCCAAATAACTTAAAATATCTTCTCCAGTTTTGTATTGCCCCGTTTTGGTTTTTTTAGGTTTATCAACTAAGTTTAGTTTTTCAAATAGAATTATACCCAACTGTTTTGGAGACGCAATATTAAATTCTTCGCCTGCAGCCTCATAAATACTTTTCTCAAGATTTGTAATATCAGTATTCAGTTCTTCAGATAACCCATTTAGAAAATCTTTATCTAGATTAATACCTTCTAATTCCATAGCTGCTAAAACGCGTAGTAATGGAATTTCAATGTCATCAAACAATTTTTGAGTGTTTGCTTCGCCTAATTCATTTTTAAAGTGTTCTTTGAGTTGCAGAGTGATATCTGCGTCTTCAACAGCATATTCGGTCTGTTTTTCTATTGCAACCTCACGCATTGATAACTGATTCTTTCCTTTTTTGCCAATTAATTCTGTGATAGAAATTGGGGTGTAATTTAAGTACGTTTCAGCCAACACATCCATATTATGACGCATATCTGGATTGATTAAATAATGCGCTAACATGGTATCAAATAATTTGCCTTTAACTTCAATATTATATTTAGCCAATACTTTAATATCATATTTTAAATTCTGGCCAACTTTTTCAATAGTTTCACTTTCAAAAAACGGACGCAATTGCTCAATCAATTCTTGAGCTTCGTTTTTATCTTCTGGAAATGATAAGTAAAACCCTTTACCAACTTCCCAAGAAAAAGCAATACCAACCAATTCCGCAGTTAAAGGATTCAACCCTGTAGTTTCCGTATCAAAACACACAGACGTTTGGCTCATTATATTTTTAACAAACAGTTTTGTTGCCATGCCTGACGCCACACTTTGGTAAAAATGCGATGCGGTTTCAGCGGTTTTTCTCGTAGATACAGAATTTGTTTCAGCATCTGTTTCATTTGAAGGGTCTGCACCAAATAAAGAAAACTGACCAGCACCAGCCGAAGCTTGCTCTTTTGGAGTCGCTTTAGGTTTTTCTTCAGCAGCTTTAGTGTTTGATGATTGCGTTGTTTCAGTAGCTGTTGCTTGCCCTTCAACACTAAAAGTTTTCGTGAAATTATCAATTAATCTTCTAAATTCTAACTCTTGGAAAATCTCAACAACTTTAGGAATATCTGGTTGGTCTAATTCAAAATCTTTTGCATTAAATGTTACAGGAACATCCAACATAATAGTAGCTAACTTTTTTGAAAGCAATCCCAATTCGCCATTCGCCTCCACCTTCTCTTTCATTTTACCTTTTAGTTGGTCTGTATTAGCCAATAATCCTTCCATACTGCCATAGGCTGCCAAAAACTTTTTTGCTGTTTTCTCGCCAACACCAGGTAATCCAGGAATATTATCACTAGAATCGCCCATCATACCTAAAAAATCAATGACTTGTAATGGGTCTGTTACTTCAAATTTTTTCTGAACTTCAGGAATGCCCCAAGTTTCGTAACCACCGCCAAACATAGGGCGATACATAAAAATATTTTCAGAAACCAATTGCGCAAAATCTTTATCAGGTGTTACCATAAAGGTTTTGTAACCTTCTTTTTCGGCTTGTTTAGCTAGTGTACCAATAACATCATCTGCTTCATATCCAGCCTTGACCATA
This sequence comes from Jejuia sp. G7-7, assembly GCF_055808955.1. Classification (NCBI taxonomy): domain Bacteria; kingdom Pseudomonadati; phylum Bacteroidota; class Flavobacteriia; order Flavobacteriales; family Flavobacteriaceae; genus Jejuia; species Jejuia sp. G7-7. The sequence continues at coordinate 536,219 of NZ_JBVVSZ010000002.1, read as the reverse complement.
ATGGGTATATGCATAGCCTTTAAAATATCCTGAATAATAGGAACAGCAATACTTATAGCCTCAGGCGTTTCATCTCTATTGGCTTTATAAGCTTCGTACATTTCTACACGGTCTGCACTTCCGCCTTTATCAAAACAAACTGCTAAATGGTCTGGGCGTTCCCGTTTTATAACATCTAAAAGCGAATTCATAAACCCCATAATTGCTGAGGTGTCTAGACCTTTTGAATTGATTCTTGGGTTTTTAATAAAGGCATAATAGCCACGGAAAATTAATGCAAATGCATCAACTAAAAAGACACGTTTATTATCGGACATTTTGTTTGATTTGAAAGAAAATCAAATCTACAAAAAGTTATGGGTATTTTATAGGGTAAAAGGAATGAATAAAAAAAGGGAAGTAACATAATTTTACATTTGTTACTTCCCCTTAATGTTGATTTAAAGTTTTATTAATCAACCATAATTTTTTTAGTGAGTATTCCTATTTCAGTATATACTTTTAATAAATAAACACCCGTTTGTATATGATTTATTTTAATATGAGACATTTTAATTGTATCTAATACACGCTTACCTAACAAATTAAATAATTCTACTTTTTCAAGTTTTAAAGGCGAAGAAATATTAATATAGTCCTTCGCTGGATTTGGATAGATAGAAATATTATGTTCTAATTCGTTAATCTGTTTGGTACTTAATGTTGCAAAGGAAAAACTTGTAGTACCAGTTTGTCCAGCATAAACATCTGTAGGAGCAAATCCACCAGTTGGATCTGCTGAAAAATAACTGTTAAGTGCACCTCCAGCTTCTGTACTAGTTGCCAATGCACTATTGTTATCTAGAATGCTTATTTCGCCAGTTGAAGGTGCCCCTAAAACATCAAACGTTGCTAGTACAATAATATCATTAACATCATGTGCTGGTAAATCTGCATCACCTGAAGTGCTCGCAATGAGGGTAGCAGATCTATCATAACCTGGGTCAAATGCATCAAGGTTTGACGCAGGTATAACCGTTGCTGAATCTAAACTTAAAAAGCCTAAAGTAATATTACTTATTGAGGCACCATCTTGTAGCATGATGGTAAACCCAAACGATTCTAAATTTGGAGGGTTAGCTACGTTACCCATAAAATTTGGAATAGCTGCTACCGAATAATTGTAATCGCTGTTTTGAATTAATGTGAAACTATAATTGTCTTGTGCTTGTATTGTAAAGTAACTTAAATATACAATACTGAATAAAAGTAATTTTGTTTTCATGATTTATGGTTTTATTATTAATTAATTGTTCGCGCCTTCTGGAAGCTGTTGTGTAAACACATAGGTTGGTACAGGTGGCGCCCCAAAAATTGAGTTAGAAGGGTTGTTTAACGTGTTGTTTCTTATATGAAGTACATCACTTCCGCCTCCAAGATATTTTGTGACATTATTTAAATCAACATCTGTATTATTATATCCTAATGACGGAAATGTTGGTATTGGAGGTGCACCAAATACGGAATTGTTAGAGTCGTTAAATACTTGACTTCTTATGGATGTGTTTTCTGAAAAACCACCAAGATAGTTGAGCCTTCCATCGCCATTAGCATCGCCAGCCCAAAGCGCAAGCACACCAGAAGGCATACCAAATGAGGTTTGTGCATTGGTGCCAAAAGTTGTAAAACTATTGGTTGTGAAATCCACTACAGTTCCTGTGCTTTCGTTTAAAGCAATGGTTGCGTTAGACATTACGCCTAAATGGTTTCTGTGTTTTACAACCACATAATAATTGGTTGGTGCTGCTGTCATTATCAAATCTGAAACGCCATCTAAACCAACAACATCCCCATCACGTTGCAATAAGGCAGATTTTCCGTTTATAAGTTTGATATTATTATTTGCTGCCCGTAATTCTACCCAAACCCAATCTACAATGGCATTTGTTCCAGAAATGCTTAATACTGCTGGCGCAACGGTAACACCATCTGAATACGGGCTAGTTGTTGGTATTACGCCTTCTTCACGTAAAATATCATTCATTAAACCTGCTGTTGCAGGATTTAAAAGTGCGCCTTGTAAAAACACTTTTGGATCTATAATGATTTTGAAATTGGCATTTATAAACCCTTCGGAAACTGAAACGGTTTCAGAGGTGCGTTCTGCAATGTTAACTTCGCCTATGGTATAAACTACCTGCAGAGTTGCATTGCTTACAGTTGCTCCACCGCTATCGATACTAAAATTTTCTATGCTTTGGCTAAAACTCGCTGTACATATAAAAAATAGAGCTAAAACTAAATTTTGTGTTTTCATTTTTTGATGGGTTTTAATGTTATTTTATTAATCTATTTTCATTAGAACTAGTGAGAACGTAGCACCATTATATTGAGCATCAGAAGACTTTAAAACTATATTGTTTTGAGAACCGTTACCTCCACCTCTGAGGTCAACGTATACAGATTGGTTATCCCCAGAACTGTAATTTCCCAATGAGGTATACCAACTAAATCCACCCACACCGCCAACTGTCGATCTTATTTTAACACTTACTACATAAGAGTTTTCCCAATTATAACCAGAAGGGTAATTGATGTAAGTAATTCCAGAGCCATCAGTTACACCAGTTAGTTTTGTAAGCCCTGAAATTGCTACACCAGATGCCCCAATTTTTGTTGTACCAGTTACAGTTAAATCACCATTAATAGATACTTTACCATCACCTTTAACCCTTACAATATTTCCTGCATTGGTATGGAAAATATTAAAAGCGCTGCTAGCATCAGAATCATTAGTATCTCCATAAAGTGTCCATAAGTTTCCATTGGTTGTATCTGTATTAGTAAAATTGATACGTGCTCCATGTATGCCTTCATGAATTAAATTGAGATTGGGTTGAGATGGTGTGTTGACGGCTTTTACTTCTAAAAAGCCATTGGGTTGGTGCTCTCCTATACCAACCTTACCGTTTTTTAAAATGGTTAATGCGTTATTTCTAGTTGAACTTGTACCATTACCAATTTCAAACAAAGGGTCTGTTGCAATAATATTACCTGTGGTGCCACCTCCAATATTATATCGACCAATTGCAGTTGAGCCATAAGCTTCGGCTCTTGTAGAAGCACCTAAAGCTGTTGAGTAATATCCAGAAGCTACTGTGTTATTGCCCATTGCAGTAGCGTAAATTCCAGAAGCAGTATTAAATCCACCCAAAGCTGTTGAATTCAAACCAGTTGCTCCTTTTGTAGCTGAATCAACGCTATTATAACTTAAATCAATAGCATTTTTACCAATATTTCCATAATTACTAGGTGCTTGCCCTTTTAATCGCCAACCATTTCCATTACCTTCATCTAAAACTTCAAGACCTGAAATATTACCTGCTGTAAGTGCATAAGGTACAGCCATAAACTGCGTTGTACCTAAATCAACTAAACCAGAACCAGTATTTATTTTTACATTTAGAAAATGGTCATCACTTTCCCAAGAAATACTGTTGTAAGTTCCGTTGATTTGTGCGCCATCTCCAATTTTAAGAATAAGTAAACCATTGGCATCTGTAGTTGTAGTGTGAGCCTCTCTGTATTGAAGGGTTTGTGTTGCTCCCTTTAATATTGATAATTCAGTAGTTACTGATTGGTTTGCCACCACATTGCCAGAAGCATCTCTAATTAGAGCTTTATAGTTAATGAATTGTGCTTGTGCAGCACTAACCATTGTAATAAGTAAACAACTTGTGATTAGGAGTAATTTTTTCATGATTAATATTTTTTTGTGTTATGGCGTTTGTGAATAGTTATTTTCTAAAGCACTTAAACGTTCTTTTAAATCATTGATTTCTGAAATTGAAGCTTCTAGTGCATCTATTTTTTGTTGTTGATTTTCAATGGTAAGTGCCATTGCTTTTTTCTCTTTTCTTAATTCTTGAATTGCCTTTATAGCAATAACCCCAAAGCCAGAGTAGTTGAGATGGTACACATCATCTTTTGTATTGTAGTTTACTAATTCAGGATAAATGGCTTTAACATCTTGTGCAATCAATCCAAGACTGCGTTTATCATCTTTTTGGGCATTATAGAGATAGCTTAGTGTTTCTAAATTCATAAAGTTCTGCCATGAGAATGGAAGTGGTTTAAAATCTTTTTTAAGGCGTCTGTCTGATGTTGAAGAATACACACCTGTAACGTTATCGAAATTACCAACAGAACTAGTCCCTTGTTTTTTAGAGTAAAGAAGTAAACCTCCGATGTGCTATTAGCGGTGTACATGCGCCACCAATTAGTGTTAGTGTCTGTGTTTTCTAGTTTAAAACCTGAATTCGAACTTGATGTGTCATGATACACATGAAATTCAGTATTTGGAGTTCCATTTACACCTACTTCACCATCTCCTATAACCTGAATAATATTACCAGCATTTGGATGATATAAGTTAAAAAAGCTACTAGCATCTGTATTATTTGTGTCTCCATAGAGTGTCCAAAGGTTTCCGTTGGTGGTATCTGTGTTACTAAAGTTAATACGTGCTCCAGTAGGACCTTCGTGTATTAAATTAAGATTGGGTTGAGATGGAGTATTTGCAGCTTTTACTTCTAAAAAACCATTGGGTTGGTGCTCACCAATACCTACTTTACCGTTTTTTAGAACTGTTAGAGCGTTATTACGATTATTATTATCTCCATTACCAATCTCAAAAAGAGGATCTGTTATTATCCAATCTTCTGGATCACCACCTCCAATATTATAGCGACCAATTGACGTAGAGGATAATGTTTCCGCCAAAGTACGATCACCCATAGCTGTAGAAAGGTCACCAGATGCAGTTGAAGACCCCATTGATGTTGAGCCTTCACCAGATGCAGTTGAAAACCCCATGGCTGTGGCAACATACCCAGATGCAATTGAACCTTCTCCCATTGCCGTAGCTCCAGTTTCTGAAGCTAAAGTATAAGATCCCATAGCTGTGGAATAATACCCTGAAGCAGTTGCGCCGGACCCCATAGCTACAGAATATGTGTCAGACGCAGTTGTCCCGTTTCCCATTGCAACAGAGTATGTGCCTGTTGCTCCTGTTTCGGTAGAAGCTGTACTTGAATAACTTAAATCAATTGCTTCTCTGCCTATATTTCCATAATTGTTTGGATTTTGTCCTTTCAGTCTCCAACCATTGCCATTGCCTTCGTTTAAGACTTCTAGTCCAAAACTATTTAAATTTGTATCTGCATACTCTTTAGTAATAAGTGCTTTATCATCTGTGATTTCTGCTAAATCAAAACTTGGTGCCGTAATAGTTCCATTTTTTAATATAGTTAAAGCGTTGGATCTTTCAGTATTATTATCACCATTTCCAACTTCAAAAAGAGGATCTGTTATTATCCAATTTTCTGGATCACCGCCTCCAATATTATAGCGACCAATTGACGTAGAGGATAATGTTTCCGCCAAAGTACGATCACCCATAGCTGTAGAAAGGTCACCAGATGCAGTTGAAGACCCCATTGATGTTGAGCCTTCACCAGATGCAGTTGAAAACCCCATGGCTGTGGCAACATACCCAGATGCAATTGAACCTTCTCCCATTGCCGTAGCTCCAGTTTCTGAAGCTAAAGTATAAGATCCCATAGCTGTGGAATAATACCCTGAAGCAGTTGCGCCGGACCCCATAGCTATAGAATATGTGTCAGACGCAGTTGTCCCGTTTCCCATTGCAACAGAGTATGTGCCTGTTGCTCCTGTTTCGGTAGAAGCTGTACTTGAATAACTTAAATCAATTGCTTCTCTGCCTATATTTCCATAATTGTTTGGATTTTGTCCTTTCAGTCTCCTCCCATTGCCATTACCTTCATCTATTGTTTCCAAACCAGTAACATTTCCTGCAGAAAGCGCATAAGGCACAGCCATAAATTGCGTCGTGCCCAAATCAACTAAGCTAGATCCTATATTAATCTTCACATTTAGAAAATGGTCATCAGTACCCCAATCAATTGTTGAATAGTTTCCACTATCTACTGAGCCTTCTCCTATATTTAAAACAACAATACCATTAGCATCAGTAGTTGGTGTATGCGTTTCTTGATATACTGAAGTAACATCTTCTAAAATGGTTAGTTGTACGGTTACAGTTTGGTTAGCAATCACATTGCCGTTGCTATCTTTAATGAGAGCTTTGTAGTTAATACCATTTTGAGCAACTAGTAATGCTGAAAATAGTATTGCCGAAACTGTAAGTAAAATTGTTTTCATTTTAGTGAAAATTTTATTGATGATAGATGTTTAATTTACTTTCTTGTATAAATAAACGGCTCCAGCATTATTGGCTGAAGTATCATTTTGATTTCCTTGGATGCCTGTTGCATTGCTGTCTTCAAATAAACTACCCACTATGATAGTGCCACCATTTGCACTTATTGCAATATTATTGCTGTTGTGTTGAATAGATGATAAACCACTTTGTCCAGGTATTACAGCAGAAACCGTGTTTTCCGCTTGAGTTAATTGATCGCCTGGTTTTGGATTTGTTGCTTTTAGCATTTTAGTTTGAGACCAAACACCTTGATTTTTGAAATACAAATGCAGCACCAGAAACACTAAATTCATTGTTGGCGCTTGCAGTATTTGAAACACCAGAGGCTAAACTATCTTCTCCGTGGGCTCCAACCACTAATTTAGAACCATCAGTATTGATAGCTATTGAAGAATAGCCAAATAAATCATTATTATCAATAATGGTATTTTTAATATATGCATCCTGTACCCATGAATCAGTACTGTCGTTAAAAATATAAACAGCTCCAGAAGATGATTTATAATTATTGGTACCATCAGTTGTATTTATTCCTGGAAAACCACCAGATTCATTTGGTGCTCCAACAGCAATGGTATGGCCATCTGAACTTATGGCAAGCGCATAGCCAAACCTGTCTCCAGCATCTGCATTTGAAGCTTTTATAAACGTGTCAAATTGCCAAGTGCCCCCGTTTTTTCTATACACATATACTGCTCCAGAGTTTGGGCTATCATTATTACTTTCATCGCCATTCAATCCTGTTGCATTACTGTCTTCTAAAGGAGCACTTACAGCCAATACTGTGGCATCACCGCTCAATGCTACTTTAAATCCAAATGAATCTGTAATGTTATCGTCAATTACATTTGGTTTAAAAAATTCTTCTACTTCCCAAGTTGTACCATTAAATACATATATATAAACGCCTCCATAGTACCTTATAAATCCAGTTGAATGTGCTGGATTTGCGCCTACACCAGTTTCTATGCTCGTATTTGCTATAGCACTTATAGCTATTGTATTCCCATCATCACTTAAATCTAAATTTGCTCCAAATTTCCCCCAGAATGGTTCAGGATATACAATTTGTTGTTGCTCAGTCCAGATTCCAGAGGTTCTTCTGTATATAAAGGCTTCATCATCGCGACCTACAGCTAGTGTGTTCCCGTCAAGCGATAAGGATACGCTCATCCCAAAACTAAAGTAAAGAGTAGAAGGCTTTATATATGCTTCCTGCTGCCATTGGGTACCATCATAATGAAAAACATAAACGGCTCCACGATTACTACTTGTTCGAGATTCATCACCATTAATAGTTGTAGCTATACTTCCTTCTTTTGGGGCACCTACCGCCATAGTTAATCCATCGCCACTTATATCTAAAGACATTCCGAAAAAATTATTGAATGCTGTATTGGATGCCTTGAAATAAGATTGTTCCTGTACTTCATAGTCGCTTAAAGACGTATTAAATGTTGTTGTATTCCCCATTTTATCTAGACCTAAACATAGCCAGTCTCCATCTGTAAAAATGCAAAAACGTTTATTTGATGTATCAAAAACCAACGTACCATCTACTGGTGGGTTTCCATCGCCGTCTGTCACGCTACTTAAATCAGAGACTCGAGGCATTACAGCACCCATATAATTACTAGAAATGTCTAATACTCCTTTTGGATTATCTGTACCTATTCCCACACGGTTGTTTTGACCATCAACGAAAAGAACGGTGTCATCACTTGCCGTTATTATTTCAAGGCCGTCTCCAGTTATTTCCACTTTTCCATCTGTTGCATTGATTACTCTTCCCAAACCATTACCACCTTTATTATAGCTGTCGTTAAGTGTTCCTTTACGAGTGTCCTCAGCAAAGTTTGCATATGGCACAGATAAAAATTGAGTAGTACCCAAATCAACTAAACCAGAACCAATATCTGTTTTCACATTTAGAAAATGGTCATCAGCACCCCAATTAATAGTTGCATAATTACCACTATCTACTGAGCCTTCTCCTATATTTAAAACAACAATACCGTTAGCACTTGTAGTTGGAGTGTGAGTTTCTTGATATACAGAAGTAGCGTCTTCCAAAATGGTTAGTTGTACGGTTACTGTTTGGTTAGCAACCACATTACCTGAATTATCTTTTATTAGGGCTTTATAATTGATGCTTGAGCTTTGGGAATAAGCGTCCACAAAACAACACATTACCAATATGGCAATAAGTAATTTTAATTTCATGATGTTAATTTTTGAAGTCTTATTTTGAGATAAATAGAGGCTTATTACAAAAAAACAACCCTATAATTATTTATGAAAGACTGATTAATAGCTAAGTGAAATTAGCCATTGTACTAAAGAATGGGTGCTTTTATTTAGTGAAGACTAAATTTTTTTTAGTGAATGCAAGTAAACTTAATTATAGGTTTTTTAGCTTGTTCATGACTAAAGCCTTTTGGGAAGCACTTAACGGAATAGGTTCTGTTTTAAGAAACAGTTTATTACTTTCTATAGCTTCAACATGATTTAAATTTACCCAATACGAACGATGTGTTTGAGTAAACATGTCTTTATTAAGTTGTTGTACCATATATTTTAGAGTATGTGGTACTAAATGAGAACGTGTAGTTGTATATACGTAGCAATAATTATCAAAAGCTTTTAAATAAAGGATGCAGTTTTGATTGATTTTATAGGTGCGCCCTTCAGATTTTAAAGTTATAAAATGGACGTTTTGAGATTCGTAGTTATGCCATGCCAATTCTATATTGCTTCGCAAACTATGTTCTGTAAAAGGCTTTACAATATATCCTAATGGATTGGTTTGCTTCACACGGTCGATGGTTTCGGGGTCGGTTTGTGAGGTTAGAAATATATAGGGTTGCTGGTGTTTGTCTAACTCTAGAGCTAAATCAACACCGTCTCTTGAGCCTTCCAATTGGATGTCAATAAGAATCAAATCTGGTTTTAGGGTTGTAATGTCTTTTAAGGCAGTAATAGCATCTTCGGCATCACCTACCACTTGGAACCCTTGTTTAAGTAATGCGATTTCAATTGTAGATACAATTAAAGGTTCATCTTCAACAATATAGATGCTTTTTGCTTTCAAAGATTAAGTTTTTAAGAAAACTACATTAAGGTAGTGCTTTTGGCATAAAAATTTAGTGAAAGCCTACTTTTTTTTAGTGAAGCAAATTCTTCTAATCTCATTTAGGATAAAATAGTGAACTTTTTAATATTTAAAATCGCCTCTGTGCCTTCGTTTTTCTTAGAGTTGTAATTTAAAGTGGCTTTTAGTTTTTTAGAAAGTGCTTTCATTAGAGTAATACCAAAGGATGTACTTTTAATATTGCCTTCAAAACCAACACCATTGTCTTTTACTTTAAGTATCAGTTCATCGTTTTTATGCTCAAACTTAACCCATAGTTTACTAGATTTATCAATGTTTTTAAAAGCATGTTTTAGTGTATTCACAATAAGTTCATTCAAAATTAAACCAATAGGAGTGATGGTTTCAATATCCAAAACGACAGATTCAGTATCCACTTGGTAGTTAATAGATTCCGATTGAAATTGATGGCTTTCAAAAATATCATTAACCAAATCGTTAAAATATTCTTTAGTGTTAATACCAACTAGCTCCTCTTTATTATATAATTTTTGATGGATAAGTACCATGGAGCGCACCCTGTTTTGAGCTTCTTTTATGGCAACTTTTGCCTCTTTATCTTCAACAGATTCAGATTGCAGATAAAGTAATGAAGACACAATTTGAAAACTGTTTTTTACACGATGATGAGTTTCTTTTAATAATACATTTTTCTCGTCCAAAGTGTTTTCCAACATACGTTTTTGTGTGGCTAGCAATTTGCTTTTTTTCTTGTTTTCATAACCAAAATAGCCCAACAGACTTATAATAATCAAACCAGAAATTGCTAGAATGAGATACAATCTTTTTTGTTGTTCATTCTTTTCTCCTTCTACTTTTAAGAGTTGTAGTTGCGCATCTTTCTTTTCAGCTTCATATTTTGTTAGTGCTTCAGCCATATTTTGGTCTTGCTCTATTGAAATTACAGAATCTTTTAATTTTTGTGACTCCAAGGAAAGCTCATAAGCATTTTTATAGTTCTTGGTTTGAGAATAATAATTAGCCATGGCGTTGTAAGATTCCATGAGTTGTTCATCGTGTTTTACGTCTTTTGCTATTTTAATACCTTTCTCTAAATAGGGGAATGCATTGTTAAATTTCTTTTGATTAGTTAATGCTAAGCCAATGCCTGTATTGGCTACAGCATGCACTATAGGCACTTGCTCTATTTTTATAAAATTGAGAGCATTAGTATATTTTGGAATTGCTTCATTATATTTTTTACTAAAAATCTTTGAGTTTCCATAATTCATGTAGCTTATGCCTAAGCTTATTGAATCGTTTATGGTTTTGTAGTAGGAAATAGCATCATTTAAACAAGCTTCAGATTTTAAGAACTGCTCATTATTCATATATAATATCGAAAGATTATTGTTTACATTGGCTACCCAAGGTTGGTCGTTAATTTTTGAAGCTATGCCTTTAGCTTTTAAAAAGTATTTTTCTGTATTTTTAAAATCGTCTCTAATGTTGTAACACGCTGCAAGATTATTGTATACTCTAGATAGTTTTTTGTTTGGTGTCTCTTTTTCTAACAACTTAATAGCGCTTAAATAGAAAGGTATAGCCTGTTCGTAATTATGCGTTACATAATTTATCATACCATTAAAGTTTAAAGCATTAATAGTGTTTAAAGGAGTAGGTGTTTTTTTTGAAATAGAATCATATAGCTTAGTGTATACTATGGCATAGTCTGGATTGGCGTATAATTGTGATGGAATTACAGTTGCTAAATAATCCAGTTTGTTTTGATTGTTCTCAATAGTTTTTAGACTATCTAAAACCAAATTGTCTTGAGAGAAACTTAAAAAGCTAGTTAGTAGAATTAAATAACTTATGAGAAGATATTTCAAAATAGCAATGTTTTACGTTGTATTGCTAAAATAGTGATTTTTATAATGAAAGGATTTTCTATATGTAGTACTACCTAAGGAAAATGTATAATTTCTTAATCAATAGTTAAATAACTTACACTTTTTAAATATTAATTTTGAATACCGCTATCTTTGATCAAAAAACATGTTGCGCTGGATTATTTTCATACTTATTTTTATTATCATAGATATTTACGCATTTCAAGCGTTTAGGGTAGTTTCTAAAAGCCTTTGGTTAAGTTTAGCGTATTGGTTTGTTACGCTTTTGGTACTTGGTAATTTTATTTATCAATTCTATGGATTAACAAGAAGCGATTTTGGGAATCCCCAAGCCTATGCGTTTGGTTTTTTTATAGCTTTATTAGTACCTAAAATGGTAGTACTAGGACTAATGTTTACCGAAGATGTTTTTAGAGTTCCACAAGCAATATTTCGTTATTTTACTGAGGGTTCAAATACCGATATTAAATACATGCCTTCGCGTCGTTCATTTATTTCAAAAATTGCACTTGGAATTGCTGCGATACCTTTTGGAGCCATTCTTTATGGAATGTATAAAGGAAAATACAATTTCAAAGTATTAAAATATACGCTAAGTTTTGAGGATTTACCTGAAGCTTTTGATGGGTATACATTAACTCAAATAAGTGATATCCATTCTGGAAGTTTTGATAATATTGATAAAGTAAATTACGCAGTAGATTTAATAAATGAGCAAGAAAGCGATGTGATTTTGTTTACTGGAGATATGGTAAATAATGTAGCTGAAGAAATGATACCGTATGTAGAAATTTTTAGTAAACTTAAGGCTAAAGATGGTTTGTTTTCTGTTTTAGGAAATCACGATTATGGCGATTATGTAAAATGGGATTCAAAAGTGGCGAAAAGTAAAAACCTAGAACATTTAAAAGCCATTCAAAAGCAAATAGGATTTGATGTGTTGCTTAACGAAAGCAGATATATTGAGAAGAATGGAGAAAAAATAGCTATACTAGGTGTAGAAAATTGGGGAGCAGGAGGTTTTAAAAAAGCAGGAGATTTAAAGAAAGCAGTTTCTGGAATTCATAAAAATGACTTTAAAATATTACTAAGTCACGACCCATCACATTGGGAAAAAGAAGTAATTGATGATGATTACCACTATCACTTAACACTAAGCGGGCATACACACGGTATGCAATTTGGCATTGAAATACCAGGTTGGTTTAAATGGAGTCCTGTAAAATGGCGTTATAAATATTGGGCAGGTATTTACAAACAAATGGGACAATATATAAATGTAAATAGAGGTTTTGGGTATTTAGGCTTTCCTGGTCGTGTTGGAATTTGGCCGGAAATCACAGTAATAGAGCTTAAAAAAGACACACATAGTTCATAATTGCATGGAAATGTTATATTTGTAATACAATGTTTTTAACTTAAGCATTAAGATTATGTCAAAATTTGGGGAACTAATTGATGTTGAAATTCCTGTTCTGTTCGATTTTTATGCAGAATGGAACGAACAATCTACCGCAATGCACCCTGTGTTGCGAGATGTTGCAGCTGCCCTAGGCGACAAAGCTAAAGTCATTAAAATTGATGTTGAAAAAAACCAAGAACTTTCCGATGCACTACGTGTAAAAGGCTTGCCAACATTAATTATTTACAAAAACGGCGAAATGAAATGGCGACAAAGTGGCGAGCAAGACGCCAATACACTTATTGGTATTATTCAAGAGTACATTTAAATTTATATTTTTACCCTAAAAAGGTCAGGTTTTCACTACTCGCTCCTCCTGTGTCGGGAGCTCTTGATATGCCGTTCAATGCCTAATGCCTTTGTTTACTAGCTTTGTGTTTTTAATTTAAAGTTTTTTTGTAGTGGTTTGTTTAAGGCGTTGATATTTCTATTATTAATTTTCCAAATATTCTTTTTTGCATTTTTTTCAAAATATTGCCCTGTTGTTTTAAAGGAAGTGATTTTATATCCTACGCTAAACGAATATATATTGAATCATATACAAAGCCAAGCATTCTTCTAAATTTTAAAACCCTTATTCAAAACATTCAAACCCTCAAACCGATACCCCATTTCACTAAAATACTCTAAAGCTTTAGGTAATACATATTGCATGTTTTTTGAAGCTTTTACACTATCATGAAACACAATAATACTTCCGCTTTTAGTTTTTGAAATCACGTTGTTTAAACATTCTTCTTTGGATATACTCTGTTTCCAATCAAAAGCTAAAACATCCCACATGATTATTTTGTAATCTAATTCAAGTAATGATGTGCCTTGGTTAGAAGTGATTTTTCCATATGGCGGACGAAATAATTTTACGTTTCCTAAATTCGGAATTTGAGATTTAAAAACCGCATCACAATGCGACACATCTTCAAGGTAATCTGAGTTTTTACTCTTCCACCCTTTAATATGATGTTGTGTATGATTCCCTATGGTATGCCCAGATTGAATAGTTTTCTTGAAAATCTCGGGATATTTTTCAACATTAGTGCCAATACAAAAAACGTAGCTTTTGCATTGTATTGTTTTAAAATATCTAGAGTCCATTCTGTAATTTCAGGTGTGGGACCATCATCAAAAGTTAAGTAAATTACCTTTTCGGAAGTTTCAATATTCCAAACATAGTTTGGAAATAAAGATTTAATAACTTTAGGTGTTTTTACAGGTATCAAGGATATGCCTTAAATTTTATTCTACAGCTTCAATAGGCGCATTACTATCTAACGGAACGTCAATATCTGTTTCGTTTTCGATAGCATCATCTTCATCACCATAAAAATATTTGAATTTCCTAAGGTAATTATTAAAGGTCTCGCCTTCTTTTTCTGCTAGTTCAGTATCATAGCGAACCAAAACATCAATCAAACCTTTATAACGTTGGATATCGGTATACACCTCTTCAAATAAACGTTCTTGATTGTCTCGAGTTAAAGTGCTGTAATACAGTAAATTTTCTTGATATTTTTTGCTTACGTCAAAATAGAGTTCCTGTGCCTTTTCTTTACTGCCAACCTCATAATACGCACCAATGTAAGGTTCTAATAAGGTGTAATAACCAAAGTATTCAACAGGCATGTTTTTCATGGCGATATCTGCGATTTCTTCAGCTTTTTCAGGCTTATCTTCGTTAATCAATTGTTCTACTAACCGTGCTAAATTTCCACGATAAGTAATAGAGTTTTTGCGGGTTTCAGGATCGTGATAAATATCTGTACTACCACTATTACCCCAGTTCCATTTTTTGACTTTTTCATACATGATATCGGTATCTACACGTCCCATATCAAAAGGATTTGCTCTATCAACTTCTGTTTTAATTGGGACTAACTTGTAGCACATGCCATCTAACTGTAAATAGTCCTTCATCCATAGATAATCATCGTCTCCAAAACTTCCTCCGGTAAAATAAATAGGGCGTTTCCAATCGTTATTAGCAACAATATCTAGCATTAATAATCTATTCTTATATAGAGCACTTGATGCTATTTTAATATTAATATGAGGTACAATTTTATCGGCATCTTCAGACTTTACAATACCATGTTTTAAAGCATTCTCTTTATTTACTGGAATACGTATAAATTCCGTTGGCAAATAGCTATTATTTAAATCTTGCGGTCTTAGCACAGATATGTCAACACCTTGTTGTTGTAAAATGTATTTATATTTTGTTTTAGGATTATCACTTTGTATAAAATCTATGGCATACTTTAAATCTAAAGTATCTTTTGTTACCGATTCTATAATCACATAATCGTTTGTGCCATATTTATAATCATCATGTTCAAGTTGCGACGGTATTGGATCACTTTCATAAGCTTTACGTTTCATTTGGTCAATATACCAATCAGTTTGAAATAAACTGGTGTTTACAACTCTAACATCGGTTCTATAACCTTCAATTTCTTGGGCATACCAAAGTGCAAAAGTATCATTATCGCCAATGGTAAATAATATGGCGTTTTCGGCACAGGAATCTAAATATTTTCTTGCCATAGCTTGTGCTGTGTATTTTCCAGAGCGGTCATGGTCATCCCAGTTATTTGCTGCCAAAATCCCAGGCACTAAAACTAAGCAAACAATAGTTACAATAGGAGCAACTAATGTTTTTGGAAGCGCGTTTTTTAAAGCATTATAAATAGCATACACCCCAAAACCAATCCAAATAGCAAACACATAAAAAGAGCCAACTACCGAATAATCACGCTCACGAGGTTCAAACGGACGTACATTGGTGTACACTTGTATTGCAATTCCTGTGAACAAGAAAAACACAAGCATCACCCAAAAGCGTTTTTTATCAGTATTTAATAAGAAAAACATACCAATAAGCCCTAAAATTAACGGGAAAAAGTAATATGTGTTTCGCGCTTTATTGTTTTTTACATCACTAGGTAAATTATCTTGAGAGTAACCTAAAAGTTTTTCGTCAATAAGTTTTATACCACTTTATCCAATTTCCATTGTTGTCGTATCTTCCTTGTATATCATCTTGCCGTCCTGTGAAATTCCACATAAAATAACGCCAGTACATGTATCCCAATTGGTATTCAAATAAATACTTAATATTGCTAACCAAATCAGGTTTTTCAATATCAATATAACTTTTGTAACGTTTTAAGAAGTTGTTATAATCATCATAATCCACATTACCTTGCATCACTTCTTTTCTAAAGTCAGAAACTACTTTGCGCAATTCGTTTTGCATTTGGTAATCGGGCTTCAAATTAAAATTTAAATACCCAGTAAACATCATGTAGTTTTCAGCATGTTCACCGCTCCACATTCTAGGTAAAATGGATGCATGCTTAGAATTGTAGTTCTGTTTTGCGTTTTTCCATGTATTTACAACAACATATTCGCCTTTGTCTTCATCCTTTTCATATTTAGGTTTATCATCTATATAAGGATTGTTGTCGTCTAAATATGCATATTGATCTGTAAACTGAGGACCATAAAACAAATGCGTTTCAGGATATTGCTCTAAATTATAATAAGCTAGAAGCTCTCTAGCACTTGACGGATTATTTTCATTAATTACCACATTAGCATTAGCGCGAATAGGTAACATTAACCACGTAGAAAACCCAATAATTACGAAGGTTAAACATAAAATTCCAGTATTTAAATGCACATAATTTTTTTGTCTTGTATAACGTAATGCATAAAAAATAACAGCAACTAAAAGTAATCCTGCAATAATGGATCCCGAGTTAAAAGGTAACCCAATACTATTCACAAAGAAAATCTCAAAAACACTAAAAATCTTAAGAATATTAGGTGCCAATAATTTAAATACAAATAATAAAATAGCCACCGAAGCAACATTTGCAACAATGAAGTTTTTTACAGTAACTGTTTTATAGTTTTTAAAGAAGTAGATAAGCCCAATTACAGGAATAGTTAGTAATCCCATAAAGTGTACCCCAAATGAAAGTCCAATAACAAACGCAATGATTATTAACCAACGGTTTCCACGAGGTTTATCCATATCTTGTTCCCAACGTAATGCCAACCAAAACAAGGCAGACATAATTAAAGTTGCCATCGCATAAACTTCGGTTTCAACTGCATTAAACCAAAACGAATCAGTAAACGTAAACGCCAAACTACCTACCAAACCACTACCTAAAACAGCAATGTACTGTTGTTTAGATAATTTAGAATTTTTCTTTTTTCAGGATTTAAATTAACCACTAACTTTGGTAAAAGCAACGTAATGGTCCAAAACATAAATAAAATGGTAAATGCACTAGCTACGGCACTCATCATGTTCATCATCAAGCCAATAGCCTCGTTATTACCAAAAGTAAATGTTGAGAAAAAAGCACCAAGCATTTGGAAAAGTGGTGCTCCAGGTGGGTGGCCTACCTGTAATTTAGCTGAAGTTAATATGTACTCTCCAGCATCCCAGAAACTAACCGTAGGTTCAACTGTTAAACTATAAGTTGTCAAGGCAATTAAAAAAGAGAACCAACCTAAAATGGTGTTCCATTTTTTAAAATTAAAATCTAGCATCTAAAATTTGTATTTGTTTGGTTTGGCGAATTTAATATATAAATATGAAACAAGAATAAATATTATACTCCCGTTAACATTAACGCTTTAGTTAGCAACCAGATTATACTAGAAACTTAAAAAAAAATGAATAGTACTAATCGAGGTGGGATATTTTTCAAAAAAATACTTGTAAAAATAAAACTTTATACTAAATTTGCAGCCTCAATTAAAATTGGCCTATGGTGTAACTGGCAACACGTTGGTTTTTGGTACCAAAGAGTCTAGGTTCGAGCCCTAGTAGGCCAACAGAAATTGAATAAAGTCCTTACTTTTAAAGTGAGGACTTTTTGTTTTTAATAATTTGGGCGTTAACATAAGGGTCGGGTTTTAAGTTGTAAGTCCTTGGTCGTGCCTTCATGTGGGCTTTTTTGTGTAATCCCTAATGGACTTATCTGCTATTTTTTTCATTTACCATATCATGATTACAAGTTTTTGAAGTGTCAATATTCGAATTTCAGATAACTTTACACCCTTGCAAGAGATTCTATATCTTAAAAGTAACCACAGGTCTACGCGCATGGTTTACCAAATCTTCACTAATGCTGCCATTAAAAAAGTGAGATAATCCTTGTCTGCCATGAGTACTCATACCAATTAAATCAGCATTTACAGACTCAGAAAAATTCATTATGCCTTTTTCAATAGTTTCATCATTATAAATATGAATGCTACAATAATTATGAGTTACTGTATCCAAAAACCCTTGAATTCGTGCTTTCGCTTCTGTAGTGGTAACAAATTTATTGGCTGTAACTACCATTAATAAATGCATTTCTGCTTTAAATAATTCAGCAAATTTTAAAGCTTTTAAAAACGGCACTTTAGATTCTTCTTTAAAATCAGAAGCAAAGACAAAACTTTCAATCTTAAACGTTTCGTGTCTTTTTTTAACCACTAAAACAGGTACTTCAGAAGTACGTACCACTTTTTCTGTATTAGAGCCAATAAGTAACTCCTTAAATCCACTCACACCATGAGAGCCCATGATAATTAAATCAATGTCGTTCTTTTGGCAAACATGGTAAATACCTTTAAAAATATCATGAAATTCAACATTCTCATGTATTGTAATACCTTCTAAGTAGTCTTTGTTCATTAAATTTTCAAACTTTTTATGTGCCAATTTCATAAAAAATACAGCCTCAGGTAAATCCCGATAGGTTTTTAAAGGATCTACCTCATGCAAGGGAAGATCTAGCACATTTAATAAATAAATTTCGCAATTATGTTGTTTGGCTAATTGGGCTGCTACTTCTAAAGCTTTTTCAGCTTGTTCAGAAAAATCGGTAGGGACTAATATTTTTTTCATAATTCTGGGAGATGTGTGCTTAATAAAAATAAGGATTAATTCTTTAATAATCAAGATAAAGTATTATATTTGCAGCGTTGAAAGGCAAAAAAATGAATATGAGGGGACGGAAAGTCCCCTCTTTTATACTAAAAATGTTTAGAAATACAGTAAAAGATTTATTAGAAAACGGATTGAACGAACGCCCAGATTTGTTTTTGATAGATTTTAGCATCAATGAAGCAAATCACATTAAAGTCATTCTTGATGGCGATAATGGCGTGTTGGTTGAAGATTGTATGTTTATAAGCAGAGCCATTGAACATAATTTAGATAGAGAAGACGTAGATTTTTCTCTAGAAATAATGTCTGCAGGTGCTACAGCGCCACTTGTAAATAAAAGACAATACAAAAGGCATATTGATAGAACGCTGAGTGTTAAAACAGATTCTGAAAAATTAGAAGGTATTTTAACCGAAGCTACCGATAGTTCCATTCTTTTAGAATGGAAAACAAGAGAACCTAAACCTGTTGGAAAAGGTAAGGTTACAGTACAAAAGCAAGCAAATATTGCTTATAGTGATATTGTAGAAGCAAAAGTTATGATAAAATTTTAATTTAAGTAGAGATATGGAGAATGTTGCGTTAATTGAATCTTTTTCAGAATTCAAAGACGATAAACTTATTGATCGTGTTACACTTATGGCAATTCTAGAAGATGTTTTTAGAAGTGCTTTAAAAAAGAAATTTGGAGATGACGATAATTTTGATATTATTGTAAATCCTGATAAAGGAGATTTGGAAATTTGGAGAAACCGTGTTGTGGTTGCCGATGGAGAAGTAGAAGAACCAAATCAAGAAATTTCGTTATCTGAAGCTCAAAAAATTGAGCCAGATTTTGAAGTAGGTGAAGATGTGTCTGAAGAAGTGAAGTTAATAGATTTAGGAAGACGTGCTATTTTAGCATTACGCCAAAATCTAATTTCTAAAATCCATGAACACGATAACACCATAATCTTTAAACAATTTAAAGATTTGGTAGGCGAAATTTATACTGCTGAGGTACATCACATTCGTCACAGAGCTGTGATTTTGTTGGATGATGAAGGGAATGAAATTGTATTGCCAAAAGACAGACAAATTCCATCAGATTTCTTTAGAAAAGGAGATAACGTAAGAGGTGTAATTGATAGTGTGGAGCTTAAAGGAGCAAAACCTACAATAATTATGTCTAGAAGTTCTCCTGTATTCTTAGAGAAATTATTCGAACAAGAAATACCAGAAGTATTTGATGGTTTAATTACTATTAAAAAAGTAGTAAGGATTCCAGGGGAAAAAGCAAAAGTAGCTGTAGATTCTTATGATGATAGAATAGATCCAGTTGGAGCTTGTGTGGGGATGAAAGGTTCAAGAATTCACGGTATTGTTCGTGAATTAGGTAATGAAAATATAGATGTGATTAATTATACAAATAACGAACAGTTGTTTGTTACAAGAGCATTAAGTCCTGCACGTGTTACTTCAATTAAATTGAATGAAGAAACAAAACGTGCAGAGGTAATTTTAAAACCAGAAGAAGTAAGTAAAGCGATTGGTAGAGGTGGACACAATATTCGTTTAGCTGGTCAATTAACTGGTTATGAAATTGATGTATTTAGAGAAGGTGCCGAGGAAGATGTTGAATTAAGAGAATTCTCTGATGAAATAGAAGATTGGATTATCGCAGAATTCAGTAAAGCTGGATTAGATACTGCAAAAAGTGTATTGGAACAAGATGTTGCAGATTTGGTTAAAAGAATCGATCTTGAAGAAGAAACAATTAATGATGTTATTAGAATTCTAAAAGAAGAATTCGAAGATTAAATACCAATTCAATATTCCAAGAAATTGGAACTGAATAGGTATTCATAGTATATTTGAGATTTTAAAGGCAATTTATGGCTGATACAATTAGATTAAATAAAGTTTTACGTGAGTTGAACATTTCTTTAGACCGTGCTGTGGAATTTTTAGATTCCAAAGGCGTGGAAATTGAAAAGCGTCCTACTACAAAGATTTCTGAGGAGACTTATAATATTCTTTCAGATGAATTTGAAACAGATGCGAATAAGAAAATGAAATCGCAAGCGGTAAGCGAAGCTAAGCTAAAAGAAAAGGAAGATTTACGTATTAAACGTGAAAAAGAACTAGAAGAAAAGCAAAAAGCTCAGGAAGCCAGAGAAAAAGCGCAACAAGAAGAAGTGGTTAAAGCTTCTAAATCTCTTTCAGGTCCAAAAACTGTTGGAAAAATAGATTTAGATGGTAAGAAAGCTGAAGAAAAACCAGCTGAAACTAAATCAGTTGAAGCTGAAAAGCCGATTGTAAAAGAAGAGGCTAAAAAGGAAGTTGCTAAAACTGAAACTCCTAAAGCTGATGAGAAACCAGTTGCTGAAAGACCTGCTGTTGAAGCCAAAAAAGAGACTCCAAAGAAAGATCCTAAACAGGTGCTTATCGATGGAGAATTGGTAACTCCAGAGGAAGAAGTAAAAACACAATACAAAAAGCTTTCAGGACCTAAAATTGCAGGAGATAAAATTGATTTATCAAAATTCAATAAGCCAAAAAAGAAGAAAGAAGATAAAAAACCAGATGCAAAAGCGAGCGACCCTAAGAAAAAGCGTCGCCGTATTAGTAAAGCTGGTCCAGGTGGTGGAAACGGACAAAATAGAGGTCCAGGAAACCGTGGGAATGATAGGTTCAAGGGGAAACCTGGTCAAGGTCGAAGAAATATTGTAAAAGAAGAGCCTAGTGAAGAGGATGTAAAAAAACAAGTAAGAGAAACACTTGAAAAATTACAAGGTAAATCTAACAAAGGTCGTGGTGCTAAAAACAGAAGAGATAAAAGAGATAAGCACAGAGAACAAACTGAAATAGATTTACAACTAGAAGCAGCAGAAAGCAAAATTCTTAAGGTAACAGAGTTTGTTACGGCTAGTGAAATGGCTACCATGATGAATGTTGGGGTTACTGAAATCATTTCAGCATGTATGTCTTTAGGAATGATGGTAACAATGAATCAGCGTTTAGATGCTGAAACATTATCTATCGTTGCAGAAGAATTCGGTTTTAAAGTAGAATTTGTAACTGCCGATATTGAAGAAGCTATCGAAGAGGTAGAAGATAAGCCTGAAGATTTAGAATCTCGCGCACCTATTGTTACAGTAATGGGTCACGTAGATCACGGTAAAACGTCACTTTTAGATTACATACGTGAAGAGAATGTAATTGCTGGAGAATCTGGTGGAATTACGCAACATATTGGTGCTTATGGTGTACAATTAGAAGGCGGTCAAAAAATCGCATTCTTGGATACACCGGGTCACGAAGCCTTTACAGCCATGCGTGCGCGTGGTGCTCAAGTAACAGATATTGCTATTATTGTTGCAGCAGCTGATGATGATATTATGCCACAAACTAAAGAAGCTATTTCGCATGCACAAGCTGCGGGTGTGCCTATTGTTTTCGCTATAAATAAAATTGATTTACCAGCAGCTAATCCTGAAAAAATTAAAGAAGGTTTAGCAAACATGAATTTATTAGTTGAAGATTGGGGTGGTAAAATACAGTCTCATGATATTTCAGCTAAAGTGGGAACTGGTGTAAAAGAATTGTTAGAAAAAGTATTGTTAGAAGCAGAATTGCTAGAACTAAAAGCTAATCCTAAAAAAGCAGCAATTGGTACTGTTGTTGAGGCATTCTTAGATAAAGGTCGAGGTTATGTATCAACAATATTAGTGCAAGCTGGTACTTTAAAAGTTGGAGATTATGTTTTAGCTGGACAGCATAGTGGAAAGGTTAAAGCAATGCACGATGAACGTGGGAATGATGTTGTAGCTGCAGGACCTTCAACGCCAGTATCTATTCTAGGATTAGATGGTGCACCACAAGCAGGTGATAAATTCAATGTATTTGAAGACGAGCGTGAAGCAAAACAAATAGCTACAAAACGTGCGCAATTACAACGTGAGCAATCTGTAAGAACTCAACGTCATATTACGCTTGATGAAATCGGACGTCGTATTGCACTTGGAGATTTCCAAGAGTTAAATATTATACTTAAAGGTGATGTGGATGGTTCTGTTGAAGCATTAACAGATTCTTTCCAAAAACTATCAACTGAAGAAATTCAAGTTAACATTTTGCATAAAGGTGTTGGAGCAATTACTGAAAGTGATGTATTGTTAGCTTCAGCTTCCGATGCTATTATTGTTGGATTTAATGTACGTCCTGTAGGAAATGCAAGAGATATTGCTGATAAAGAAGAAATAGATATCAGAACATACTCAATTATCTATGATGCGATAAACGACCTTAAGGATGCAATGGAAGGTATGTTGTCTCCAGAAGTTAAGGAAGAAATTACTGGTACTGCCGAAATTAGAGAAATATTTAAAGTTTCTAAAATTGGAAGTATTGCAGGTTGTATGGTTACTAACGGTAAGATTTTTAGAAATTCAGGTATTCGTTTAATTAGGGATGGTGTAGTTGTATATACTGGAGAATTAGCGTCGTTAAAACGATTTAAAGATGATGCTAAAGAAGTTTCTAAAGGTTACGATTGTGGTATGCAAATTAAAAACTATAATGACATTAAAGAAGGCGATATAGTTGAAGCGTTCCATGAAGTTGAAGTTAAGAAAAAGTTGAAATAATTTATAGTTCTATTTCCAAACAAAAAAGCGAACCAATCTAAATTGGTTCGCTTTTTTATATTTATATATTTAAG
This sequence comes from Jejuia sp. G7-7, assembly GCF_055808955.1. Lineage (NCBI taxonomy): Bacteria > Pseudomonadati > Bacteroidota > Flavobacteriia > Flavobacteriales > Flavobacteriaceae > Jejuia > Jejuia sp. G7-7. The sequence continues at coordinate 512,809 of NZ_JBVVSZ010000002.1, read as the reverse complement.
TTTAAATATTAACGTTTCTTCGGTTTAAAAATAAAAGCTGCAGGGAATTTGCGTTTAATTCTTTTCAAAGCACGATCGGCTTCCAGTCTTGTGCTAAAATTCCCAGCCCAAACCTTAAAATTTGGAGTTTCATAATGCATTACAGGTCGCCATTGACCATAAGAATTTGCAAAATCTTTTTGAGCATTTTGAGCTCCAGAACGACTCCCAGAATACACTTGTATTTTATAGCGTCTAGAATCGGTTTCGTTCCTATTCATTTCCTTTTTTAAAGTCAACAATTCTGTAATCCTTTTATCTTGATTTACAGTTACTTTACCTTCTTGAGAGTAACTGTAAAATGATAGTAATACTAAACATATAGCTGTTAGTGAAAGGTTTTTTAAATTCATGTAATTCATTATTTATTGATCTTATGCAAATGTATACGATATAAACGTAACTCATAGACGTTTTCTTATTTAGAATTTCTCTAAATTAGCAATTAACAGTTCCCTAACATTTTTCAAATCGACTTTTAATATTACTTTTGCCAGAGATTTTATAACTGTGTTTTTTCAATTGTTTAATGAAAAAACCATACCAAAGTTTAGAAGTTAATATAACCAACAATATGAAACAGGTGATACACCGTAGATTAAGCAATACTATTCTTCGTTTAAGCTTAATTGTATTATTAGCGTTTACAACATCACTTTCGGCTCAAGAAGGCGATCCAGCAAAAGGGAAATCTTTATTTAATGCAAATTGTGCTGCTTGTCATAAGTTAGATAAAAAAATGACAGGCCCTGCTTTACGTAATGTAGAAGCTAGATTGGCAGATGAACAAGGTTTAGATAGAGATTGGATTTATGCATGGATTAGAAATAGTGCAGGCGTAATTAAGTCTGGTGATGCATACGCTAACAAGATTTATAATGAATATGGAGGAGCTGCAATGACAGCGTTTCCACAATTATCTGATGATGATTTAAATAATATTTTAGCATATACAGCTGCAGAGCCTACAGCTCCTCCGACACCAGTTCCTGGAACTGAAGTTGTTGGCCAATCAGCTTCATCAGGAGGCATTTCAAACGAAATCATCTTAGGTGCATTAGCAATTCTATTTATTTTGCTAGCCGCAGGTTTGTACTTAGTAAATAAAACATTACGTCGTTTTGCATCTGCTCAAGGTATAGATGTTCCTGAGGGTTCTCAAAGAACACCACTTTGGAAAGCATTTTTACAAAATCAGTTTTTAATGATTGTGGTTGCAATCTTCTTTTTGTTGTCAAGTGCTTATTTTGTTTATGGGTATTTATCTCAAATTGGTGTAGATCAAGGGTATCAACCAGTACAACCAATTCACTTTTCACATAAAATACATGCTGGAGATAATGGTATTGATTGTAAATACTGTCACTCTTCAGCTAGAGTTAGTAAAACATCAGGTATTCCTTCGTTGAATGTTTGTATGAACTGTCATAAATCAATTTATGAATACAATGGAGAAACATCTCCAGAATATTCTAAGGAATTTTATGATGGTGAAATCCAAAAATTATATGCAGCAGCAGGATGGAATGATGCCGATCAAAAATATACAGGAGAATCTAGTCCAGTAAAATGGGTGCGTATTCATAACTTACCAGACTTTGCATATTTCAATCACTCACAACACGTAACTGTGGCTGGGGTTGAATGTCAAACATGTCACGGTCCTGTTGAGGAAATGGAAATTATGTATCAGCATGCGCCTTTAACTATGGGATGGTGTATTAACTGTCACAGAGAAACTGATGTAAACGTAAAAGATAATGCGTATTACGAAAAGATTCATGAAGAGTTATCTAAAAAGTATGGCGTTGAGAATTTAACGGCTGCTCAAATGGGTGGTTTAGAATGTGGTAAGTGTCATTATTAATTAAAAAGAAAAAGTTTTAGTTCTGAAGAAATTCTAACAACTAATAACTAACAACTAATAACTAGTAAACAATATGTCATCAAACAAGAAATACTGGAAAAGTGTTGAAGAGCTAAACGAGAATAGCTCTATTGTTGAGACGCTAAAACAAAACGAATTTGTAGAAGAAATTCCTACTGATGAATTTTTAGGTGATAAAGAAACATTAGAGTCAACATCTACTACACGTCGTGATTTCTTAAAATATGTTGGTTTTACAACAGCTGCAGCTTCTTTGGCAGCTTGTGAAGGGCCAGTAAAAAAATCGATTCCTTACGTTGTGCAACCCACAGAGATTATTCCAGGTGTTGCCAATTATTATGCAACTACAATTGCTGATGGATTTGATTTTGCAAGTGTTTTAGTAAAAACTCGTGAAGGTCGTCCAATAAAAATAGAAAATAATGCTTTAGCTGCTACTAATGGTAGTGCAAACGCTAGAGTAAATGCTTCTGTTTTAGGGTTGTATGATAGTTTAAGAGTTCAAGGTCCAACAAAAGGGGGAGAGGCTATTTCTTGGAGTGATTTTGATGCTGAAACTACTAAAGCTTTAACAAACGTTGCGGCAGCAAATAAGTCAATTGTGTTATTAACACAAACTTATGCTAGCCCATCTACAAATAAATTAGTCGCTCAGTTTTCTGAAAAATACGGAAATGTAAGTCATGTTGAATATGATGCAGTTTCTGAATCTGCTGCTTTGGATGCTTATCAAGCAAAATATGGAGAACGCGGATTAGCCAATTACGATTTTTCACAAGCAATGACTATTGTTTCTGTTGGTGCTGATTTCTTAGGAGATTGGCAAGGAGGAGGCTTTGATTCAGGTTACTCTAAAAATAGAGTTCCAGATCACGGGAAAATGTCACGTCATATTCAGTTTGAAGCTAATATGTCGCTTACTGGTGCAAATGCAGATAAGCGTGTGCCATTAACTCCAAGTCAACAAAAACAGGCATTAGCGAAATTATACAGTTTAGTAGTTGGTGGTGCAGTTGCTACTGATTTACCAGACCATATTAATGCTGCTGTTCAAAAAGCTGCTTCTGAATTGAAAAAAGCTGGAAGCAAAGGTGTTGTAGTTACAGGTATTCAAGATGTGAATGCACAAACAATAGCTTTAGAAATCAACGCTTCTTTAAATAGTAAAGCATTTGATCCATCTACACCAATTAAAACAAGACAAGGAAGTGATAAAGCGGTACTGCAATTAGTTGGCGATATGAAGGCAGGTAAAGTTGGAGCCATCATCATGAGTGGTGTTAATCCAGCATATACATTACCAAATGCTGCCGATTTCTTGGAAGGTTTAAAGAAAACAGAATTATCAATTGCTTTTTCTTTAAAAGAAGATGAAACATCTTCTGAAGCGCAATATATAGCTGCAGCCCCTCATTATTTAGAATCTTGGGGTGATGTAGAATTGAAAAAAGGACATTACGGGTTGATTCAACCGGCTATTCGCCCTTTATTTGATACTAAACAATTTCAAGACGCTCTATTAAAGTGGACTGGAAACGATAGTTCTTACCATGATTACATTAAAGCTACATGGAGTTCTAGTGTATTAGGCGGACAATCATTTAACAAAGCATTACATGATGGTGTATTTGTATATGGTTCATCAAACGGTACAAACGGAAATGCATTTGAAACTGTTGAAACAACTTCAACATCATTAAAAGATAAAAAGAAAAGAACATTAGTAGGAGGTATAATCCATGATGTTGCTGTAGGTGTTGGTATCAAAGATGAAGACAAAGATGAGTTTGTTACTTCAACATCTTCTAAAAGAATAAACAACGGGAATAGTTCATCAGCGATAGCTGGTGTTGTTGGAGGGGCAAGTGCTGCAAAAGCATTAGCGTCTTCTACTAAATCTGAAGGTTTAGAGTTAACATTATATACCAAAGTAGGTATGGGAGATGGGCAACAAGCCAATAACCCATGGTTACAAGAGTTTCCAGATCCTATTACAAGAGCATCTTGGGATAATTACTTAACAGTTTCTAAAGCTGATGCGGATGCCTTAGGTTTAGAAAATACTCATGTAGCTACTGGAGCATTGAATGGTAGTTATGCTACTGTTAATGTTAACGGTGTGTCTCTAACTGCTCCTGTAATCATTCAACCTGGGCAAGCAAAAGGTTCAGTTGGTTTAGCTTTAGGTTACGGAAAAACACTAGGTTTAAAAGAAGAAATGCAAACAGGTGTAAATGCATATCCATTATACCAAAACTTCAATACTACGCAATCTGTGACTGTTGAAGCTGCGGCTGGAGAACATGAATTTGCTTGTGTGCAATTACAAAATACGTTGATGGGTCGTGGAGACATCATCAAAGAAACTACGTTAGAAATTTTTAATACGAAAGATAGGGATGTATGGAATAAAGTACCTACTGTATCTTTAAATCACGAAGAAACTCCAGTAACATCTCCAGATGTTGATTTATGGGATGAATTTGATCGTTCAATTGGCCATCACTTTAACTTATCAATCGATTTAAATGCTTGTACAGGATGTGGTGCTTGTGTGATTGCTTGTCATGCTGAAAATAATGTACCTGTAGTTGGTAAAACTGAAGTACGTCGCAGCCGTGATATGCATTGGTTACGTATTGATAGATACTATTCATCTGAAGAAACATTTGCAGATGATGATACTAAAAAAGAAGAATTCTCTGGATTATGGGGAGAAAGTGGTTCATTAGGTGGATTTGGAGAATTAGAAAATCCTACTGATAATCCACAAGTAGCTTTCCAACCAGTAATGTGTCAACATTGTAACCATGCACCTTGTGAAACTGTATGTCCTGTGGCAGCAACATCACATGGTCGTCAAGGTCAAAACCATATGGCGTATAACCGTTGTGTAGGTACTAGATATTGTGCAAATAACTGTCCATATAAAGTACGTCGTTTCAACTGGTTCTTGTACAATGGAAATGATGAGTTTGATTACTACATGAATGATGACCTAGGACGCATGGTACTAAATCCAGATGTTGTAGTACGTTCTCGAGGTGTGATGGAAAAATGTTCTATGTGTATTCAAATGACACAAAAAACAATTCTTGATGCCAAACGTGATGGTCGTCAAATTAAAGATGGAGAATTCCAAACGGCTTGTTCAGCAGCGTGTAGTAATGGAGCAATGAGTTTTGGAGACATCAATGATAAAGGCAGTAAAGTTGCAAAACTTAAAGAAGATAATCGTATGTATCACTTATTAGAAAGTGTTGGTACTAAGCCTAATGTGCAGTACCATACTAAAGTGAGAAATACAACTGAAGCATAAATCTAATTAAAGAATCAATTATATAATTATGGCGTCTCATTACGAAGCACCTATTAGAAGACCTTTAGTTACAGGGGAAAAATCATACCACGATGTTACTGTGGATGTAGCAGCACCTGTAGAAGGAAAAGCCAATAAGCAATGGTGGATAGTTTTTGGTATCTCACTTGCCGCTTTTCTTTGGGGAATTGGATGTATCATTTATACCATATCAACAGGTATCGGTACTTGGGGTTTGAATAAAACCGTAGGTTGGGCTTGGGATATTACAAACTTTGTTTGGTGGGTAGGTATTGGTCACGCAGGAACACTTATTTCTGCGGTACTATTATTATTCCGTCAAAAATGGAGAATGGCAATTAACCGTTCTGCAGAAGCGATGACAATTTTCTCGGTAGTGCAAGCAGGTTTATTCCCAATTATTCACATGGGTCGTCCATGGTTAGGCTATTGGGTGTTACCTATTCCAAATCAATTTGGATCATTATGGGTAAACTTTAACTCGCCCTTACTTTGGGATGTATTTGCAATTTCAACATATTTATCGGTATCATTAGTATTCTGGTGGACTGGTTTATTACCTGATTTTGCCATGTTACGTGATAGAGCTATCAAACCATTTCAAAAGAAAATATATTCTTTATTAAGTTTTGGTTGGTCAGGTCGTGCAAAAGATTGGCAGCGTTTTGAAGAAGTATCATTGGTACTTGCAGGTTTAGCAACACCTTTAGTACTTTCTGTACATACTATTGTATCGTTTGATTTCGCGACATCAGTTATTCCAGGGTGGCATACAACAATATTCCCACCATACTTTGTTGCTGGTGCGGTATTCTCAGGATTTGCAATGGTAAACACACTTCTTATCATCATGAGAAAAGTGTGTAACCTTGAAGATTATATTACAGTACAACACATTGAGTTAATGAACATAGTAATCATGATTACCGGTTCTATAGTTGGTGTGGCTTATATTACAGAGTTGTTTATTGCTTGGTATTCTGGTGTAGAATACGAACAATATGCATTCTTAAACAGAGCAACAGGACCTTACGTTTGGGCATATTGGATGATGATGTCTTGTAATGTGTTTTCCCCGCAATTTATGTGGTTCAAGAAACTAAGAACAAGTATTATGTTCTCATTCTTTATCTCAATTGTGGTAAACGTAGGAATGTGGTTTGAGCGATTTGTAATTATTGTAACCTCTTTACATAGAGATTATTTACCATCTTCATGGACAATGTTTTCGCCAACATTTGTAGACATTGGAATATTTATCGGAACCATAGGATTCTTCTTTGTATTGTTCTTGTTATATTCTAGAACATTCCCTGTGATTGCACAGGCAGAGGTTAAAACGATTTTAAAATCGTCTGGAGAGCGTTATAAAAACATTAGAGAAAGAGGAGATAGTTTGGTAGGAACTGGAGCAGATGCTAGAACATCAGGTAATGTTGTTGTAAAACCTGTTGCCAAAGCCAAAGTTGAAGCGCCTTCTAAAGATGATAATTCTGAGAAAGTAAGTAATCTTTTAGGAAGTATTGGTGCTTTTGATGCTGATACTCAAACTGCTGATGATTTAAAAGTGATTAGTGGTATTGGTCCTAAAATGGAACAAGTACTAAACAGTATTGGTATTTATACTTACGAACAGGTAAGTAAGATGACGAAAAAAGAATACGACTTGCTAGATGAAATTACAGGTTCTTTCCCAGGAAGAGCAGAACGTGATGATTGGTCTGGACAAGCTAAAAAATTAATAAACTAAATATAGTCAATGGAAGCTTCAAAAGTTATTCACGCTATTTATACAGATGATGATATTTTAATGTCGGCCGTTAAAAAGGTTAAGGCAGAAAAACATCACATTGAAGAGATATATACACCGTTTCCGGTTCACGGACTAGACAAAGCTATGGGCTTAGAGCCTACACGTATTGCTATTACAGCTTTTATGTATGGTTTGGTAGGTTTAACAGTTGCAATTGTGATGATGAATTTTATCATGATTGAAGATTGGCCACAAAATATTGGTGGTAAACCTAGTTTTAGTTACATAGAAAACATGCCAGCTTTTGTGCCAATTATGTTTGAGCTTACAGTATTTTTTGCAGCTCACTTAATGGTAATTACATTTTATCTAAGAAGTAGAATGTGGCCATTCAAAAAAGCTGAGAATCCTGATCCAAGAACTACTGATGACCATTTCTTAATGGAAGTAGCTGTTCATGGAAATGAAAGTGAATTGGAAAGCTTGTTAGCGGAAACTGGAGCAGTAGAAATTAATTTAGTTGATAAAGAAGCGCATTAATATAGTTATATGAAAAGCTTGATTAAAATATTAGTAATAGCAGTTGTGTTCGTTGCAGTATCTTGTAAAAAAGATACAGCACCAAATTACCAATTCATGCCAAACATGTATGAATCTGTTGGTTATGAGACTTACGGCGAAAACGATATGTTTGTAAATGGAATGGAAGCAAGAACACCAGTTGAAGGTACTATTCCAAGAGGTTTTGTGCCATTTGATATAGAAAATTCTACCGCTGGGTATGATTTAGCAAAAGGGACGCTGAAAAGTCCATTGTCAGCTGATGACGTAGATTTAGAAACAGGAAAAGTGTTATATGATATTTATTGCGGCATTTGCCATGGTAATAAAGGTAACGGACAAGGCAAATTGGTAAAGCGAGAAAAGATATTGGGTATTCCAAGTTATGATGATGCTGGTAGAGCAATTAATGAAGGAAGTATTTACCATACTATTTATTACGGTAAAAATGCAATGGGTAGTTACGCGAATCAATTAAACGAAGAAGAACGTTGGCAAGTTGTCGCATATGTTTTGAAGTTAAAATCAGATTTAGAAAAGTAAGAAGATAAGATTATATAGATATGTATACATTTTCAAATAAATTAAAGACATTTTCTATCATACTAATTGTTTTAGGCGTATTAGGTGTAGGATATGGTTTTATGACATCTCATAAATCTTTTGAAGAAGTTGAGCACATGTTAGCTGAAGAAGCACATCATGGTGGTCATGGAGAAGAGGCTGCTCATGCTGCACCAAGACATGATGCAGATGCAGAAGATAATCATGCCACTAATTCTCATGATGAGAATGGACATGAAGAAGAAGCTCACGGCGCTCATGGAGAGGTAGATGCCCATGCAAAACATGTAGAACATGTTCAGCACCAATTAGCAAACAGACCTTGGTCTGCGCTTTACGTAGCAGCATTTTTCTTTATGATGATTGCATTAGGTGTTTTAGCATTCTATGCGATTCAGATTGCATCTCAAGCAGGATGGTCTCCAGTATTATTTAGAGTAATGGAAGGGATAACTTCTTATTTATTACCTGGTGCTCTAATAGTTTTAGGTATTGCTGTTGCTTCTCACTTTATTGGACACAATAATATATTCATTTGGATGGATCCTGAAGTTGTTGCTCATGATAAGTTAATTCAAGGAAAAACAGGATGGTTAAACATTTGGGGTTTCATTATTAGAGGTTTAATATTTATTGGAGGATGGTCAGCTTACAGACATTTTTCACGTAAATTTTCAATTGCTCAAGATACTTCCGATGATAGAAGCAACTTTAAAAAGTCATTCAGAATTGCTGCTGGATTCTTAGTATTCTTTATTTATACTGAATCTATGATGTCTTGGGATTGGATTATGAGTGTAGATCCGCATTGGTTTTCAACATTATTTGGATGGTATGTGTTTGCCAGTATGTTTGTAAGTGGAATTACAGTAATAGCATTAATTACTATCTACTTAAAATCTAGAAATTACCTAGAGTTTGTAAATGAAAACCATTTACATGATGTGGCTAAGTTTATGTTTGCTTTTAGTATTTTTTGGACATACTTATGGTTCTCACAGTTCATGTTAATTTGGTATTCAAATATTCCAGAAGAGGTAACTTATTTTGTAACACGTTTCCAAGATTATAAATTACCATTCTTAGGTATGGTAGTGATGAACTTTGTGTTCCCAATTTTAATGTTAATGAATGCCGATTACAAACGTATTCCTTGGTTTGTAGTTATGGCAGGTTTAGTAATATTATTTGGACATTATATAGATATTTTCAATATGATAATGCCTGCAACAGTAGGGGATAGATGGTTTATTGGAATTCCTGAAATAGGTTCTGTTTTACTATTTGCTGGATTATTTATTTTTGTAGTATTCACAGCTTTAACAAAGGCACCTCTTCTTGTAAAAGGTTATCCTTTAAGAAAAGAGAGTGAAGAATTTCATTATTAATTAAGTTATAAATAAAGACGACCGACAACAATGACTGCTTTATTAACAATTATAGTTTTAGTATTTATTTTAATAGCCATTTGGCAGATGGTAAAGATTTTCGATTTAGCACAAGCTAAAAGCGAAGACTCAACTGCTGGTGTTGCTACCGATAAGGATAATACATTAAATGGGTATTTAATGATGGGCTTTTTGGCATTCATCTATATCATAACCATTGTATGTGTTGTAAAATATGGTGATTTGCCATTAATGTCTAACTCTGCATCAGAACATGGTCCAACCATTGATAATTTGATGTGGATTTCCATGATTCTTATTTTCTTTGTACAAACAGTAACTCAGTTTTTATTACACTATTTTGCTTTTAAATATAAAGGCGAAAAAGGAAAGAAAGCCTTATTCTTTGCTGATAATAATAAGTTAGAATTTATTTGGACTATTATTCCTGTAATAGTTTTAGCGGGTTTAATTATCTACGGATTAAATACTTGGATTAACATTATGGGTGTTGATGAAAGTGATGATCCTTTAGTAGTTGAATTATATGCACAACAATTTAACTGGAAAGCTAGATATGGTGGTGCAGATAATACTTTAGGTAAATCTAATGTTAGATTAATTGATATAGATCGCGCAAATATTTTAGGCTTAGATGAATCTGATCCAAATGCTCAAGATGATGTGATTACTACAGAATTACATTTACCCGTTGGAAGACCTGTTCTATTTAAAATGCGCTCTCAAGATGTATTGCATTCAGCTTATATGCCACACTTTAGAGCACAAATGAACTGTGTTCCGGGTATGATAACGCAATTTGGATTTACGCCAACAAAAACAACTGTTGAGATGCGTGAAACCCAAGAAATGAAAGACAAGGTTAAAAGAATTAATGAAATAAGAGTAGAGAATAGTAAAGCATTAGTAGCTAAAGGAGAAGATGCTTTAGAACGCTATGAGTTTGATTACTTATTGTTATGTAATAAGATTTGTGGAAAATCCCATTACAACATGCAAATGAAAATTGTAGTTGAATCTCAGGAAGAATATGATGCTTGGATTGCAGAACAAAAAGCATTCAAGAACTCTTTAATTAACTAATACAAAAAGAAAAACGATATAAGATTATGTCAGCACACGCAGATACTCACGACCACGACGACGATCACGGACATCATCATAAAGAAACGTTTGTGACTAAATATATTTTTAGTCAAGACCATAAAATGATTGCAAAGCAGTACCTTATTACAGGTACAATTATGGGAGTTATAGGTGTAATAATGTCTATGATGTTCCGTATGCAAATCGCATGGCCAGAAGAACCAAATGTGCTTTTCGAAGCATTATTAGGAAAATGGGCTCCAGATGGCGTTATGGATGCTGATATTTATTTAGCATTGGTGACTATACATGGTACTATTATGGTATTCTTTGTATTAACAGCTGGTTTAAGTGGCACGTTTAGTAACCTTTTAATTCCGTTACAAATAGGAGCACGTGATATGGCATCAGGCTTTTTAAACATGGTCTCTTATTGGTTATTCTTCTTGTCAAGTGTAATCATGGTAATTTCTTTATTTGTTGAGGCAGGACCTGCAGCAGCAGGATGGACTATTTACCCACCATTAAGTGCTTTGCCATTAGCTCAAGGTGGATCAGGTATGGGTATGACTTTATGGTTAGTGTCTATGGCTATATTTATTGCTTCTTCTTTATTGGGATCGCTTAACTATATAGTTACTGTTATTAACTTAAGAACAAAAGGAATGTCTATGACTAGGTTACCATTAACTATTTGGGCATTTTTTGTAACAGCAGTTATTGGTGTTATATCGTTTCCAGTATTATTATCTGCAGCTTTATTATTAATCATGGATAGAAGTTTTGGAACATCATTCTTCTTATCAGATATATTTATTCAAGGTGAAGTATTACATTACCAAGGTGGATCACCAGTATTGTTCGAACACTTATTTTGGTTCTTAGGACATCCGGAGGTATATATTGTAATATTACCTGCAATGGGTCTGGTTTCTGAAATAATGGCATCAAACTCACGTAAACCTATATTTGGGTATCGTGCAATGATTGCTTCTATTTTAGCAATTGCATTTCTATCAACCATAGTATGGGGTCACCATATGTTTATTTCAGGAATGAATCCATTCTTAGGGTCTGTATTCACATTTACAACATTACTAATTGCTATTCCATCTGCGGTAAAAGCATTCAACTGGATAACTACGCTTTGGAAAGGTAATTTGCAGATGAATCCTGCGATGTTATTTTCGATTGGTTTTGTATCAACATTTATCACAGGTGGCTTAACAGGTATTATACTTGGAGATTCTGCGTTAGATATTAACGTACATGATACATATTTTGTTGTAGCTCACTTCCATTTAGTAATGGGTATTTCAGCGCTTTACGGAATGTTTGCTGGAATTTATCATTGGTATCCTAAAATGTTTGGTCGCATGCTAAATAAAAACTTAGGTTATATCCACTTTTGGATAACTGCAGTTTGTGCTTATGGTGTTTTCTTTCCAATGCACTTTATAGGTATGGCAGGTTTACCACGTCGATATTATACAAATAGTAACTTTCCATTATTTGATGATTTAGCAAACGTAAATGTAATTATTACCATTTTCGCTTTAGTTGGTGGTGTCGTTCAAATCGTTTATTTATACAATTTCTTTAGTAGTATTTTCTTCGGAAAGAAAGCGGTACAAAACCCATGGAGGTCTACCACTCTTGAATGGACAGCTCCTGTAGAACATATGCACGGAAACTGGCCAGGAGCTATTCCTCATGTTTACCGTTGGGCTTATGATTACAGTAAGCCTGGTCATGATGTTGACTTTGTACCTCAGAATATTCCACTAAAAGACGGAGAAGAGGAACTGCAGCATTAATATAATACATATCTTACAAAATAAAACCCACCTATAAGGTGGGTTTTCCTGTTTAAAAGACTTTTTTATCGATGAAATACAAAAATATTTCAAAAAACACGATGAAATACAAAAAAATCAGTTAAATTGCAGTCGGAAAATATCGATAACCTCTGCTTTTATCAATAGCATTGGGTTTGAAGTCACTTTCCATTGCTATTATAACATGATTTTAAAACTAAATCACCGATGAAAACAAAACCTACCTTAAAGAACGTATTGTTTTTTGCGTTTTTTATTTTAATGCTATTGGGTACGTCTATTACATTTTCCCAATGTCCTACTATTGTAGATACAAGCCCTCCACCAATATGTGATGCTTCGGGTTATACTTTTAACGATTTAAATACTTTTGCTACTGACTCTGGTGGCGGGATAGTATGGTATGATTTACCCTCTGGAGGAAGTCCTTTTAATATAAATCAGTTAGTTAGTGAGGGTACTTATTATGCTGATGATAATACTGGATCCTGTGGTGTTAGAGTATCGATTACTGTCGATTTTCAAGTTGATACATCAGGAGAAAATTTAGATAGAATTTACTGTACAAGCGAAAGTGCTACTATCCAAACTTATATTGATGATGTATTACAAGGAAGTATACCACCAAGTGGTTCAGTTGAAGTGTATAATGATTTTGATTTAACAAATCAGGCAAGCCCAACCGATGCAATTCCGGTAGGAGCTTCAAATTTTTATATCGTTTTTGTAGATAGTGGTGGATGTAAAAGCCAAATTGAAGTTGGTCAAGTTGGTGTTTTTAGTGCTCCTACTGATCCTACTCCTGCAAACCCACAAGCCTTTTGTTCAGATACAAATCCAGTAGTTGGAAATTTGGATCCAGGTACTACAGCAACAAATTTTAATTGGTATGCTAATATTGATGGTTCTGGAGATCCAATTTTGCCGGCATTACCATTAGCAACCCCTTTAGTTGACGGAAATACATATTATATCCAGATTAATGATATTTTTTGTGTAAGTAATGCGGTAGCAGTTACAGTTAATATAGATGATCCAGTAAATGCAGGAAATTCAGGAAATCTTGAATATTGTAATGATAATTTACCAGCTTCAGATTTTAATTTATATGATGAGTTAGGAGGACCAAAAGATGCAACTGGTAATTGGTCAGGGCCTTTGACTACATCAAACGGAAATTTAGGAACCGTAAATATTTTATCCTTAACTACTGCAGGAACATATACATTTACATATACAGTCCCAAGTAACGGTGTTTGTCCAGATGGAACAGCAAATGTTACCATTACAGTTTATGAAACGCTTACCTCAGGAGTACCATCAACAGTAAATCCAGCTTCTTTTTGTGAATCTGGGTTACCAACTGATTTTGATTTATTCTCATTATTAGAGAACGAAGATTCTAATGGACAATGGACAGCTGGAGCATCTAGTACAGATCCAGTAGTATCGTCACCAGTAGATTTTACAGGTTTTACACCTGGAACTTATAATTATACGTATACTCAAAATGTTTCACCAAGCCCTTGTCCAGAAGAATCTACTACAGTACAAGTCATAGTTTTGGTTGATCCAAATGCAGGAAATGCAGTTAATCAAACATTTTGTGAAAATGATTTAGCAGCAAATTCACCTTTTAATTTATTTGATGCTTTAGATGGTTCTCAGGATAACAATTCTGGAACATGGACAGATGTTGGAAATACAACCATTTCAAATTCAATAGATATTACAGGATTTACCGTTTCAGGAAGTCCGTATGTATTTAATTATACCATTGATAACGGAACATGTTCTGATACTGAGCAAATTTCAATTACTATTGAAGACGCTCCAGAATCAGGAACACCAGTAGTAACCTTTCCAGACTATTGTGAAGGTTCAGCACCTACAAGTTATAATTTATTCGATTTATTAGAAGGCGAAGATCAAACAGGAACTTGGTATTCTGGAACAGATAATACAGGAACTGCAATAACAAACCCGATAGATTTATCAGGATTAACCCCAGGAACATATAATTATACATTTGATGTTGATGCCATAGGAAGTTGTGATGATCCACTAGTTACTGTGAGTATTACAATCAATCCATTACCAAATACAGGTACACCAACTTCACCAACCTATTGTGAAAACGATTTGGCTGCAAATTCACCGTTAGATTTATTCGGTCAGTTATCTGGAGAAGATTCGGGTGGTACATGGTCAGACGATAATACATCAAGTGCCTTAACAGGAAGTGAAGTTGACTTAACACTTTTAACAATAGGGTCGTATAATTTCACATATACAATTACGGATGCTAATAACTGTACAAACAGTTCAACAGTTACAATAACAGTAGAAGACGCTCCAGAATCGGGAACACCAGTAGTAACCTTTCCAGACTATTGTGAAGGTTCAGCACCAGCAAGTTATAATTTATTCGATTTATTAGAAGGCGAAGATCAAACAGGAACTTGGTATTCTGGAACAGATAATACAGGAACTGCAATAACAAACCCGATAGATTTATCAGGATTAACCCCAGGAACATATAATTATACATTTGATGTTGATGCCATAGGAAGTTGTGATGATCCATTAGTTACTGTGAGTATTACAATCAATCCATTACCAAATACAGGTACACCAACTTCACCAACCTATTGTGAAAACGATTTGGCTGCAAATTCACCGTTAGATTTATTCGGTCAGTTATCTGGAGAAGATTCGGGTGGTACATGGTCAGACGATAATACATCAAGTGCCTTAACAGGAAGTGAAGTTGACTTAACACTTTTAACAATAGGGTCGTATAATTTCACATATACAATTACGGATGCTAATAACTGTACAAACAGTTCAACGGTTACAATAACAGTAGAAGATGCTCCAGAATCAGGAACAGTAAACACTCCAATTGAATTTTGTATAGCAGAAATAACCGCAGCCCAAACTTATAATTTATTCGATTTATTAACTGATGAAGACCAAGCTGGTTCTTGGAATGACGATGATGCTTCGGGAAATTTATCAGGCAATACTATAACAATAGATGGTCTAGCCGCTGGAACATATAATTTTACTTATGATGTAGATGCTATCGGAACTTGTGATGATGTAAATGTAACAGTAAGCATCATTATTAACGATACACCTGCTCCAACCGCGACTTCACCACAAGAATTTTGTGATACCGCAACACTTGCCGATTTATCAGCAACAGGAAATGGAATTAAATGGTATGACGCCCCAATAGGAGGCACGCTTCTAGCTGATACAGATGCTTTAGTAGATGCTCAAATTTATTATGCAACTCAAACAGATGCTACAACAAATTGTGAATCTTCAGTTAGAACAGCAGTTACTGCAACTATTTATCAAACACCAAATGCAGGAGATCCTAATGCAACAGTAATTACAGCTTGCAATGATAACAATTCTATTGATTTATTTGCAGGCTTAGATGGCACTCAAGATGCAGGCGGAACATGGCAAAATAATGATAGCGTAGGTGTTTTAACAGGGAATATTTTTGATGCTACAGGTGTTGCTGTAGGCATGTACCAATTTACATATTTGGTTACTGCATCTGCACCATGTGTTGATGATAGCGAAACAATAACAATTACCATTGAAGCACCTTTAAATGCAGGTGCAACTATTAATCCAAGCTTAGATATTTGTAGTAACAATGGCGCGGTAGATTTATTTACGTTACTTGGAGGAGCTAATACAGGTGGAACTTGGTCGCCAGTTTTAACAAGTACTACTGGAGTTTTTGATCCGTTGGTTGATGCAGAAGGAACTTACACATATACCTTAAATAATTCTTGTGGAACTTTTACAAATCAAGTAAATGTTTCAGTAACTCAAGCACCAAATGCAGGAACTGATAATGCTCTAGCAATATGTGTGATTGATGATGAAGTAGACTTATTTACTTTATTAGGGAATGCACAATCAGGAGGAACTTGGTCGCCAGCTTTAACAAGTGGTACAGGGGTTTTTGACCCCTCCGTAGATACTTCTGGGGTGTACACGTATACTATTACTGCAATTGCACCATGTTCGCCAGATAATACGGCAGAAATTACAGTAACCGTTAGTGATAGTCCGCCATTAGTCGTACTTGATCCAAATCCAGAATTTTGTTTAGTTAATAATCCAACTGTTGCAGATTTAGCCATTAGTGTTCAGGCAACAGGAACCATCAATTGGTATGAAGATGCAGCCTTAACAATGCCTTTAGATACAACCGATACTTTAGTTGATGGTGCAGATTATTTTGGAACTCAAACTAACGATACAGGTTGTGAGTCTTCTGTGAGTGTTCAAGTAAATGCGACTATAAATGATACTGCAATACCTACTTTAGATGATGCTGCTGAAGAATATTGTATCAATGATAACCCAACAATTAGCACGTTATCAGATAATATTGTTGAATATGATGCTAATGCAAATAACTTAAGATGGTACGATACTGCAACTGGTGATTCTGCAATTTCAGAAAGTACTACACTTGCTAGTATAACCTATTACGTAGCATTATTTGATGCAGTAACAGGATGTGAAAGTTCAGTAAGATTAGAAGTCACTCCAGATATAACCGCCTGTGGTAAAATTAAACTGCCCGATGGGTTCTCACCAAATGGCGATGGAGATAATGATACTTACGATGTTGATAATCTAGCCATTTTATATCCAAATTTCGTCATGGAAATTTATAACAGAAACGGAAACATTGTGTATAAGGGCAATGCTAATTCTCCAAGGTTTGATGGTACATCAAATCAAGGAAGGGTTGTTGCAAAAGGAGATTTACCAGTAGGTGTTTACTTCTATATTTTCAACTTTAATGATGGAGTTAATAAACCAGAACAAGGACGCTTATACTTAAGCAGATAATTTATAGATAAAGCAAAATTTAAGAAAATGAAACATTTAAATATATATCATAAAATAGCTGCTTTGTTAGGTATAATAATATTGTCTTTTCAAAGTAATGCACAACAAGATCCTCAATTCACACAATACATGTATAACATGAGTGTCATAAATCCAGCTTACGCAACTGCAGAAGAAGGTATTTTAAACTTAGGAGGCTTATATAGAACACAATGGGTAGGATTAGAAGGAGCTCCAAAAACAGGAACCTTTTTCGCCCATACACCCATCAATGAAAAAATTGAAATGGGAATATCTTTCACTAATGATAATATTGGAGATATTGTAAACGAAAATAACATTTTTGCAGATTTTGCCTATGTGTTACCTGTGGGTATTGAAACAAAAATATCATTTGGCGTAAAAGCAGGTGTAAGAATGTTTGATACAAATTTTACAGGCTTACAATTACAAAACGGGCCAGCAAGTGGAGATGTTGCTTTCAACGAAAACATAAATAGAGCGTTTCCTAATTTAGGGATTGGTGCATTCTTTTTTACCGAGAACTATTATTTAGGTTTATCAGCTCCAAATATGTTGTCAACTAAACATTTAGAAAATGAAAATGGTATTAAAGCAACAGGTATTGAAAGCGTACATTACTTTTTTACAGGTGGTTATGTGTTTGATATTAATAAAGATTTAAAATTGAAACCTGCATTTATGGGTCGTGCTGTAAAAGGAGCGCCCTTAGCATTAGACATTACAGCAAATGTCCTAATTAATGAAAAATTAGAAGCTGGTTTGGGCTATCGTTTGGGCGATGCTATGAGTGCTTTGGTTAATTTCAGAATTACACCCGATCTTAGAATTGGATATGCTTACGACTATACAACTACTAATTTAGGAGATTTTAATTCTGGATCGCACGAAATATTCATTTTGTTTGATGTTGATTTATTCGGATTTAAAAACGGATATGATCGCTCACCAAGATTCTTCTAACATTTAATACTAGGAAACATGAAAAAATATACATACATACTCGCAGGCCTTTTATTAATTAGTGGAATGGCAACTGCGCAAAAGAAAAATTTAAAGCGTGTTAATAAGCTTTTTGAAATGAGAGCCTATAAAGATGCTGCTGAAATTTACGAAACCAAAGAACGTAATCAAGAAGTGCTTCAAAATTTAGCCGATAGTTATTATTATAATGCAAGTCTACAAAAAGCCATTAAAACCTATAGAGAGTTATTTGTTGAATATGGCGATTCTATTGATATAGAATATCATTTTAGATTTGCTCAGGCTTTAAAAGGTGTGAAAGAGTATAAAGATGCAGATAAACATTTAAGCAGATATTACAACAAACCTGTTAATACACTTGCTTTTATAGAGCAAACAGATAAAACAACACCACATACCTTCAAATTAAAACAAATTGAAAACAGAAATTCTAGTAGTGATTTTGGTTTGTCGTTTTATGGCGAAGATAAAGTAGCTTTTGCTTCAGCAAGAAACTCAGAAAACCCAGCGTATTCATGGAATAACTTGCCGTATTTAGATTTATATAGTGGCACACTCAACAGTCAAAATGTTTTAGAAAATGTTGCGCCATTTTCGGAGTCTATTAATACCGAATCTCATGAAAGTAGTGCCGTATTTACTAAAGATGGCAAGACAATGTATTTCAATAGAACAAATACAACACGTAAAAAAACTGATGCCGAACGTATTGCACATATAAAAATTTATAAGGCTGAATTGGTTGATGGTAATTGGACAAACGTTACCGCATTGCCATTCACTTCAAACGCTTACAGTACTGAGCACCCAGCATTAAGTAAAGATGAAAAAACATTGTATTTTGCTAGTGATATGCCAGGAACTTTCGGGAGTTTTGATATTTATAAAGTGGCAATAAATGACGATGGTACTTATGGCGAACCTGAAAATTTAGGAGAAACTATAAATACAAAACACAGAGAGCAATTCCCGTATGTAAGTAAATATAATGTGCTGTATTTTTCATCAATTGGTCATTTAGGTTATGGGGGATTGGATGTTTTTAGAAGCAATATGGTAAATGGTAATTTTGATAAACCAGTAAACTTAGGAAGTACGATAAATAGTTCTTTAGACGACTTTGCATATGTTGTTAGAGAAAAGGATAACAAAGGTTTCGTGTCTTCAAATAGAACAGGTTATGATAGATTGTTCGGTTTTGCAAGAGAACAAAACCCTTTAACGATGTATCAAGTAGAAGGTATTGTGCAAGATTTAAATAGTAAAGCATTATTAGCAGGATCTTTAGTGACTTTGTTTGATGAATCAGATACTGTAATTCAAGATACTATAGTTGGAGATGATGCCTATTATAAATTTAAAATAGAACCGAATAAAAAATATAAAGTTCGCGGAACACGAAAAGCATACATTCCTCAGGATGTAGAGTTTTCAACTGATAGTAAAGGTAAAGTACAGCATGATATTTATTTGTCTTTAGAATCTTTTGCTGATGCTGAAGAGCGTGTTAAAGAAAAAGAAGATGGTAATGTACAAGTTGAATTAGATAAAATTTATTTTGATTTTGATGAAGCTATCATTCGTGAAGATGCAGCAGTTACTTTAAATGTCTTAGTGGATTTAATGAAAAAATATCCATCTATGGAAGTTGAAGTATCTGCACATACTGATGCCCGTGGTCCAGATCAATATAACTTAGATTTATCTAAAAAACGTGCAGCCTCAACTTTAGAGTATTTAGTAAGTCAAGGTATTGAACGCAACCGATTAAAAAGTATTGGTTATGGAGAAATGCAACCACTAAACGAATGTGTTAAAGAAGGTATTTGTGATGACAGAGAATACGATATCAACAGACGTTGTGAGTTTACGATATTAAAATAACCAACCACCAAATAATCTAACCAATTATTTAATGAAGCCTTTCTGCATTGGAAAGGCTTTTTCTTTATATTTGCTTGTGTTGAACTTGTTTCAGTACCTTTGTTATTAAAGAGATATTAACTTAATGAACGAAAACTTAGATCCAACAGACGATAATTTTTCCCCAGAAGAATTAGATGTAGAAAGAAAGTTAAGACCCTTGTCTTTTGATGATTTTACGGGTCAAGATCAAGTATTGGAAAACCTTCAAATATTCGTTCAAGCTGCAAATTTAAGAACCGAAGCTTTAGATCATACATTATTTCACGGACCTCCGGGGCTTGGAAAAACCACACTTGCTCACATTTTAGCTAATGAATTAGAAGTTGGAATTAAAGTGACTTCAGGCCCAGTTTTAGATAAACCAGGAGATTTAGCAGGATTATTGACAAATTTAGATGAACGAGATGTTTTATTCATAGATGAAATCCATCGATTAAGCCCCATTGTAGAAGAGTACCTCTACTCAGCAATGGAAGATTATAAAATCGATATTATGATTGAAACGGGTCCAAATGCAAGAACAGTCCAAATCAATTTAAGCCCGTTTACATTAATTGGAGCAACAACACGATCAGGATTATTAACATCTCCAATGCGAGCACGTTTTGGAATTCAAAGTAGATTACAATATTATAAAACCGATTTGCTAACTACTATTGTACAACGAAGTGCTATGATTTTAGATGTGCCAATTTCTATGGAAGCTGCAGTTGAAATTGCAGGACGAAGTAGAGGCACACCAAGAATTGCAAATGCACTATTACGTCGCGTTCGGGATTTTGCCCAAATAAAAGGCAATGGTAGTATTGATATTAAAATAGCAAAATTCGCATTAGAAGCATTAAATGTTGATGCCCATGGTTTAGATGAAATGGATAACAAAATATTAACTACTATCATCGATAAATTTAAGGGTGGTCCTGTTGGTATTTCAACTATTGCTACTGCTGTAAGCGAAAGTCCAGAAACCATTGAAGAAGTTTATGAACCATTTTTAATTCAACAAGGTTTTATCATGCGTACACCTCGTGGTAGAGAAGTTACAGAGCAAGCCTACAAGCATTTGGGGAAAAATAAAGGAAGTATTCAAGGCGGATTATTTTAGATTAGTTATGTCTAAATAGCTTTAAATCAAGTTTTTTCAAAGACAAAAATTGCACTTCATCGAAGTTTTAACAGCACAACTAATTTATAGGTTTTTTATCAAATTAATGTAAGGTTTTTGATATAGCGCGTTAGTTTTACATCATAAATAGTAACCCAAACCTATTTGATATGAAAAACCTTAAAACTTACAGTCTTCTGTTGTTATGTGCTTATTTTTTAAATTCTTGTGCAACAGATAATGATGATTACGTTGAAACACCATCGCAATCTATTCTAGAAAAACGTATTGTTGAAGTATTTGGTTCAAAAGAATCTTTAATCTTACCAGCTTCAAATAATTTTACCAAAATTCCTAGTGATGCTAAAAATAGTATCACAGAAGCAAAAGTGTCTTTAGGGCAGATGTTGTTTCACGAAACAATGTTAGGTAAAAACCCTAATAAAGATGAAGGAATGAATACCTATTCATGTGCAAGTTGTCATCATGCAGCTGCAGGATTTCAAAGTGGTATTCAGCAAGGTATTGGTGAAGGCGGTATGGGCTTTGGTAGCTTTGGAGAGGGAAGAGTTAAATCTCCAAATTACTTAGAAAGTGATTTAGACATACAACCTATAAAGAGTCCTAGTGTTTTAAATACGGCTTATCAAAAAGTGATGTTGTGGAATGGTCAATTTGGAGCTCTTGGAGATAATGTTGGTACCGAGGCAAATTGGACTGTTGGTACTCCAAAAGAAGCTAATACTTTTGGTTTTGAAGGTGTTGAAACACAAGCTATTGCTGGATTGGATGTACATCGTTTAAAAATAGAAAAAGATTTTATAATTAATTCTTCTTATAAAGTATTATTTGATGCAGCTTTTCCTAATATAGTTGAAGAAGAACGTTATACTAAATTAAATGCTGCACTTGCAATTGCTGCTTATGAAAGAACAGTATTAGCTAACGAGGCTCCTTTTCAAAAATGGTTAAGCGGAGATGATTTAGCTATGAATGAAGATGAGGCAAAAGGAGCTTTATTATTTTTTGGAAAAGGGCAATGCTATATTTGTCATTCTGGTCCTGGTCTTAACGGGATGGAGTTTCATGCTTTAGGTATGAAAGATTTAGTAGGTGAAAATATAATGACTGTTGTAGATGATGCTACTAAAAAAGGGCGTGGTGGATTTACTGGAAATAGTGAGGATGATTATAAATTTAAAACCCCTCAATTATATAATTTAACAGATGCTGGCTTTTATGGTCATGGTGGTACTTTTACATCTATCCGTGATGTAATTAGTTATAAAAACAAAGCAGTCCATGAGAATAGCGAAGTACCGTCAAATAAGTTATCACCATCATTTGTGCCTTTAAATTTAACTGAAGCTGAGATTGATTTGTTGACGTTATTTGTGGAGAATTCATTGTACGATGCCAATTTAAAGCGCTATCAACCAAAAAGTTTACCTAGTGGAAATTGTTTTCCAAATGCTGATACTCAATCTTCTTCAGATATGGGTTGTATATAACTTGAATTAATAAATGAAAATTGTAATTTAGGTGTTTTAAAATAAACGTGAATAAACTAAATTACTCAGATATTATAAAAACCGAAGCTAAACGCCTCGGTTTTTTGTCTTGTGGTATTAGTAAAGCAGAGTTTTTAGAGGAAGAAGCGCCTCGTTTAGAAAAATGGTTAAATAAAAATATGCATGGAGAAATGCATTATATGGAGAATCATTTTGATAAACGTTTAGATCCAACAAAATTAGTTGATGATTCAAAAAGTGTAATATCGCTATTGTTAAATTATTTCCCTAGCCAAGAGCAAACAGCTAATAGCTATAAGCTATCAAAGTATGCTTTTGGAACCGATTATCATTTTGTTATAAAAGATAAACTCAAGTCATTATTACATTTTATTCAAGATGAAATTGGAGAAGTTAATGGGCGTGCTTTTGTAGATTCTGCACCAGTTTTAGATAAGGCTTGGGCAGCAAAATCTGGTTTAGGATGGATAGGAAAACACAGTAATTTATTAACGCAGCAAGTAGGTTCGTTTTATTTTATTGCAGAATTAATTATTGATTTAGAGTTGGAGTATGACACTCCAGTTACTGACCATTGTGGTACGTGTACTGCATGCATTGATGCTTGCCCAACAGAAGCAATTACAGAGCCTTATGTAGTTGATGGTAGTAAATGTATTTCATATTTCACTATAGAATTAAAAGAAAATATTCCATCAGAATTTAAAGGAAAATTTGATGATTGGATGTTTGGTTGTGATGTGTGTCAAGATGTTTGTCCTTGGAATCGATTTTCAAAATCACATAATGAACCTTTGTTTAATCCGCATCCTGAACTATTATCTATGACCAAAAAAGATTGGGAAGACATCACAGAAGATACTTTTAGAAAAGTATTCAAAAAATCTGCCGTTAAACGCACCAAATTTTCAGGTTTAAAAAGAAACATCAATTTCTTAAAAGATTAGGTATTTACTTGATAGGATTGCTATATTTGTTCGTTTAGTTAATTATCCATTATCATGAGCGAAGAAAGCAAACGAAGAGAGGCACTTATATATCACGCAAAACCTACTCCAGGAAAAATAAAAGTTGTACCGACAAAAAAATATTCAAGTCAAAGAGATTTATCTTTAGCTTATTCTCCAGGTGTAGCAGAGCCATGTCTGGAGATTGAAAAAGATAAAAATAATGCATATCGTTATACTGCTAAAGGAAACTTAGTTGCTGTAATTTCAAACGGAACAGCAGTATTAGGATTAGGGAATATTGGTCCCGAAGCTTCAAAACCTGTAATGGAAGGAAAAGGCTTGCTATTTAAGATATTTGCAGATATAGATGTTTTTGATATTGAAGTAGATACTGAAAATGTAGATGCTTTTATAGAAACCGTTAAAAACATAGCGCCAACTTTTGGAGGAATTAATCTTGAAGATATTAAAGCACCTGAGGCTTTTGAAATTGAGAGACGTTTAAAAGAAGAACTGGATATTCCTGTAATGCATGATGACCAGCATGGAACGGCTATAATTTCTGCCGCAGCATTAATAAATGCTTTAGAGTTAATTAATAAAAATATTGAAGAAGTAAAAATAGTTATTAGTGGTGCTGGAGCCGCAGCTATATCGTGCTCTCGTTTGTATCAGTCTTGTGGTGCAAAGCGAGAAAATATGGTAATGCTAGACAGTAAAGGAGTGATTAGAGATGATAGAGAAAATCTAACATCTCAAAAAGCAGAATTTGCAACTCATAGAAAAATTGACACTTTAGATGAAGCTATGAAAGATGCTGATGTGTTTATTGGTTTGTCTATGGCAGATATTGTAACGCCTGCTATGTTGAAAGTTATGGCAAAAGATCCTATTGTTTTTGCTATGGCAAATCCAGATCCAGAAATAAAATACCAATTAGCTATAGATACTAGAGATGATATTATTATGGCTACAGGACGTAGCGATCATCCAAATCAAGTAAATAATGTACTAGGTTTTCCTTTTATTTTCAGAGGTGCTTTAGATGTACGTGCTACAGCAATTAACGAAGCAATGAAGATGGCTGCGGTTAAATCTTTGGCGGCATTAGCTAAAGAACCTGTGCCAGAACAAGTAAATGTTGCTTACGGACAAACCCGTTTAGCGTTTGGAAAAAAATATATTATACCAAAACCGTTCGATCCAAGATTGATAGCTGAAGTACCACCAGCTGTTGCAAAAGCAGCTATGGATAGTGGTGTCGCATTAGAACCAATTGAAGATTGGGGGAAATATAAAAACACACTCAGAGAGCGTTTGGGATCTGATAACAAGTTAGTAAGGTTGCTTTTAAATCGCGCTAAGTTAAACCCAAAACGCGTAGTTTTTGCTGAAGCTGATCAATTAGACGTCTTAAAAGCGGCGCAAATAGCCTATGAAGAGGGTATTGCTATTCCTATTTTATTGGGTAGAAAAGAAACCATTGAATCATTGATGGAGCAAATTGATTTTGAAGCTGATATTACAATAATTGACACAAAAACTGAAGCTGAAAATGAGCGCAAAAATAAATATGCTAAGGTGTATTGGGAACAACGTAAACGAAGAGGTGTTACGTATTATTCCGCGAAGCGTTTGATGAGAGAACGCAATTACTTTGCTGCGATGATGGTGAATGAAGGTGATGCAGATGCCTTAATTTCTGGTTACTCCCGTAGTTATCCTGCTGTTGTAAAACCAATGCTAGAGTTGATAGGAATGGCAAAAGGAGCAACGCGTATTGCAACTACAAACGTAATGATGACAAAAAGAGGGCCTTTATTTTTAAGTGATACCTCCATTAATATTGACCCTACTGCTAAAGATTTGGCTAAAATTGCGATAATGACATCCAAAGTGATTAAAACTTTTGGGTTTGAGCCTGTAATGGCAATGACATCGTATTCAAATTTTGGATCGTCTAGTAATGATAGAGCATCAAAAGTTAGAGAAGCGGTTGCTTTGTTACATCGAAATTATCCTGAGATGATTGTGGATGGTGAATTACAAACAGATTTCGCTTTAAATGATGAAATGTTAAGAGATCAGTTCCCTTTTTCTAAATTGGCAGGTAGAAAAGTTAATAGTTTAATTTTTCCAAATTTAGATTCGGCAAATATCACTTATAAATTATTGAAAGAGCTAAATGAAGTAGATTCTATTGGGCCAATAATGATGGGAATGAATAAACCAGTTCATATTCTACAATTACATGCTAGTGTTGATGAAATTGTAAATATGACTGCAATAGCTGTAATTGATGCACAACATAAGGAATTATGGCATTTAGAAAAAGAGATTTGATAGTATTGAAACGTAAATAATTTCATTACATTTGGCTGATACCGAAAGCCTAATTATTTTGAGTATATCAAGAGGGATTTAAAATGATTACACATATACAAGGAAAGCTTATTGAGAAAAATCCAACTGATGTAGTGATAGACTGCAATGGCGTAGGTTACTTGGTAAATATATCGTTACATACTTTTTCTCAAATACCTGACAAAGAAAGCCTAAAGTTGTACACACATCTTCAAGTAAAAGAAGATTCTCATACACTTTTTGGATTCTCTTCTTTAGCGGAACGCGAAATATTCAGATTGTTAATTTCTGTAAGTGGCATTGGTGCTAGCATAGCAAGAACTATGTTGTCTTCATTAACCCCAAAGCAGGTAAGAGAAGGTATTGCTTCTAGTGATGTAGCTTTAATTCAATCAATAAAGGGTATTGGAGCAAAAACTGCACAACGTGTCATTATAGATTTAAAAGATAAAATTTTAAAGATTTACGATATAGATGAAGTTTCGGTTTCGAAAGACAATACCAACAAAAATGAAGCGTTATCTGCTTTAGAAGTTCTTGGTTTTGCAAAAAAGCAAGCAGAGCGTGTTGTTGATAAAGTTATCATAACACAACCTGATGCTACTGTTGAAACCATTATAAAACAAGCTTTAAAAAACTTATAAAAGATTTTGACTATAACTAACCATAGCTATTACAAATCGATTAAAAGATATTTTGCCCTAATCGCCCTCTTACTTTTGTCGGCATCTGTATGGTCTCAACAGCCTGTTCAAGATTCCGTAAAAACAGGATTTAGTTTGGGAACAATCAAAACCGCTAGGCCTAATAGCATAGAGTCTAAATATACGTATGACCCTATTACGGACAGATATATTTATACCGAAAAAATCGGTGAGTTCAATATTAATTATCCCGTAATTTTAACACCCAAAGAATTTAAGGATTTAGTTGCTAAAGAAAATCTAAAAAATTACTACAAAGAAAAGATTGATGCTTTTGATGGAAAGAAAGATGGTGCAGCAGACCAACAAAAAAATTTATTACCCGAATTTTATGTAAACTCAGGGTTTTTTGAGTCTATTTTTGGAAGTAACACCATAGAAGTTGTACCTCAAGGTTCTGTGGAAATGGATTTGGGAGTACTGTTTTCAAGGCAAGATAATCCTACGTTTTCGCCTAGAAATAGAAGTAATTTTACTTTTGATTTTGACCAACGCATTAGCTTAAGTTTATTAGGTAAAGTTGGTACAAGGCTGCAAGTAAATGCCAATTATGATACCCAGTCTACATTCGATTTTCAACAGATTGTTAAATTAGAATACGCTCCAACCGAGGATGATATCATTCAAAAAATTGAAGTTGGTAATGTAAATATGCCATTAAATAGTTCCTTAATTACTGGAGCTCAAAGTTTGTTTGGTGTTAAAGCGCAATTACAATTTGGTAGAACTACTGTAACAGGTATTTTTTCCGAACAACGCTCGCAAGCCAATACAGTAGTTGCCCAAGGTGGCGGTACTTTAGAAGAATTTGACTTCTTTATTAGAGATTATGATGAAAACCGTCACTTCTTTTTAGCACAATATTTTAGAGATACTTATGATGAATCGTTGAGAAACTATCCATTTATCAATAACCGAGGCTTGCAAATTACCCGTTTAGAAGTTTACATTACAAATAGAAGTAACAGAACAGATAACGTAAGAAACGTAGTTGCATTGCAAGATTTAGGGGAGTCTACTCCTGAAAACATATATATAGACCCATTACCACCTGGTTTTATTCGTCCAGATTTTAGTGTTTTTCCAGATAATGGAAATAATGGTTTTGATCCCACTACAATTGGTTCTGGTTCAATATTAACAGAAGCTATTCGTGATATTGCAACAGCTCAAACTGGTTTTGGAACGCAATCTGGTAGTGTTAATGAAGGATCAGATTACGGTAAAATTGAAAACGCCAGAAAATTAATCAATGGTCAAGAATATACTTTTAATGCGGAGTTGGGTTACATTTCCTTAAACCAACGCTTAAATGCTGATGAGGTTTTAGCTGTAGCCTATCAATTTACAGTTGCAGGGAAAGTGTTTCAAGTAGGTGAATTTGCCAATGATGGTGTAAATCCCAATCAAGTTGATACAAATGCACAAGGGCAAGTAACTGCTGTTACCAATAAAGCTTTGGTTTTAAAAATGCTTAAAAGTAGCATTACAAATGTACAGCAACCAATTTGGGATTTAATGATGAAAAACATCTACGATACAGGTGCTTTCAATTTAAGTCAAGATGATTTTACATTGAATATCTTTTATAATGAAGCATCCCCATTAAACTTTATTAGCCCTGTTGATGGTACATCATTTCCTCAATTTGACAATCATACGCCAACAATAACTGGTGATGATAAAGAAATTTCAGAAACAACATTATTGCGGCTTTTCAATTTAGATAAGCTGAATTTTAATAATGACCCTCAAGGCAATGGTGATGGTTTTTTCGATTTCGTGCCTGGCATAACGGTGCAACCTCAAAATGGAAAAATAATCTTTACAAAAGCAGAACCGTTTGGTAAATATTTATTTGATGTTTTAGATGATCCTAATAGTCCGGGTAATTATGAAGCGGATATTTATACCAACCCAAATCAAGAAAAATACGTTTACGATATTCTTTATAAAAGCACCAAAATCGCTGCTTTAGAAGAAGCTGAAAAAAATAAATTCAAATTAAAAGGTCGTTACAAATCTTCGGGAGGTGATGGTATTCCTATTGGAGCATTTAATGTACCAAGAGGCTCGGTAAGAGTAACTGCTGGTGGCCGTGTGTTGGTAGAAGGTGTAGATTATACAGTAAATTATCAATTGGGTCGTGTACAAATTTTAGATGAAGCTCTTAAGGCTTCAAATACCCCAATTCAAGTTTCTACCGAAAACAATGCAGTATTTGGTCAGCAAACAAAACGTTTTACAGGCATAAACGTTGAACATAAGTTTAATGATAATTTTGTTATAGGCGGTACGCTTTTAAACTTGAATGAACGCCCAATTACACAAAAAGCAAACTACGGTTCAGAACCCATAAACAATACTATTTTTGGTTTCAACGGGAATTTTTCTTCTGAAGTCCCTTTTTTAACTAGATTGGTCAATAAATTACCAAATATAGATACTGATGTGCCTTCTAATATTTCATTAAGAGGTGAATTTGCGTATTTAGCGCCAGGTGCTCCAAAAGGCACAAATTTAAATGGAGAAGCAACATCTTATATTGACGATTTTGAAGGTACACAAAATGCCATTGATTTAAAAGCGCAACAATCTTGGTTTTTATCTAGTAGACCAAAAGAATTAACAAACTCTCCTGGCGATGATCAAAATGGAATTCAAAATGGTTATGGTAGGGCATTTTTGAATTGGTATGTTATTGATCCAATATTTTATAGTGTAAGACGTCCAGATGGTATTTCAGATGAAGATTTATCAAGTTTATATACCAGTCGTGTATTTATAAATGAATTATTTCCAGAACAGGATTTAGTACAGGGGCAAAATTCTGTATTGAATACTTTAGATTTAGCCTACTATCCTACAGAACGTGGACCCTACAACTTTCAACCTGGAAGTGAAAATGGTGTTTTAACTAATCCAGGCCAAAGTTGGGCAGGTATTACCAGACAATTAACTTCAACAGATTTAGAACAGGCAAATGTTGAATATATTGAGTTTTGGTTGCAAGATCCGTTTCAGGAAAACCCTTCAAATACAGGTGGTAAGTTAGTATTTAACTTAGGAAATATCTCAGAAGATGTTATAAAAGATGGTAAAAAATTATATGAAAATGGTTTGCCAAATGATGGAGATATATCTATACTAAAACAAAACCCAACTTTATGGGGTTCAATTGTACCTCTTAATCAATCATTGATTTATGCATTTGATACTACTGGAGAAGAACGTGCTAATCAAGATGTAGGTTATGATGGCTATAGTGATCTAGATGAAATTATTGAATTTGGAAGTGCTTTTGGAGAAGATCCATCAAAGGATAATTACACCTATTTCTTAAATACCGATGGAAATATTTTTGAGCGTTACAAACAATACAACGGTGTTGAAGGAAATACACCTGATACCTTTACTGATACAGATAGAAGTGCAAATACACAACCTGATGTAGAGGATATTAATCGAGATAACACTATGAACACCATTGATAGTTATTTTGAATATGAATTAGATATCACACCAGCTACTTTAAATTTAAACAATGAATTTATTGTGGATACTAAAAATGTTGAAGCACAAAGTGAAGATAATCGTAGGGTGCTTGAAAATGGAGATATAGTGTATCCTAAATGGTATTTGTTTAGAATTCCAGTAACTAAAAGTACAAAAGCTGTTGGCGGAATTACTGATTTTCGTTCGGTTCGTTTTGTTAGAACGTATTTAAAAGAGTTTACTCAAAATACAGTATTTCGTTTTGGAACTTTAGATTTAGTTAGAAGTGATTGGAGACGTTACAATCAAACTTTAGAAGTGGATAATGACGACCCATCTGATGATAATACCGATTTTTCAGTAGGTATTGTAGGCACCATTGATAACGAAGGCTCATATGTAAGACCACCAGGAATTGAACCAGAACAGCTGTTTAATAACAATACCGTTGTAAGGCAAAATGAGCAATCTCTGGTAGTTAATGTTTGTGATTTAGAAACAGATGATTCTAGAGCTGTTTTCAAAAACATTAACATAGATATGCGTCAGTACAAACGTTTAAGAATGTTTTTACATGCACAAGATGATGAGGGAGGTTTTACTGATACAGATCCATCTAAACCATTAGTTGGATTTATTCGTATTGGTAATGATTTAAATGACAACTACTATCAAATTGAAATACCTTTGGTTAAATCTCCTAATGGATCAATCGATAGAAGAGATGTTTGGCCTTTAGAAAATGAAATTAATTTATCAATCGATGTTTTGGGCAAAATTAAAGCACAAGGTATTTCCGATGGTACGTTAACAGATGGTTTTCCTGCTTTTTATGATGTTGTTGGTGATGAGGTTTTGCCTGTGAATGATCAATTTTCGGGTTATGTTACTGGCCAGCAACGTGTTGCTGTAAAAGGAAATCCTAATTTTGGAGATGTAAGAACTTTAATGGTAGGTGTAAAAAATGCCACATTGAATGATGCCTGTGCTAGTGTTTGGTTTAACGAATTGCGTTTGTCAGATTTAGATAACGAAGGTGGATGGGCTGCAGTATTAAGTGTAGATACTAATTTAGCAGATTTTGCAAATATTAGTGCTACAGGGAGACAAAGTACTTCTGGGTTTGGTACTATCGAGCAAGGGCCAAGTCAACGTGCATTAGAAGACGTTAAACAATACGATGTTGTAACCAATATAAATGTTGGGCAATTGTTGCCAAAAAAATGGGGAGTGCAAATTCCTTTTAACTATGCGCAAAGTGAAGAGTTGATTACGCCAAAATTCGATCAATTTTATAAAGATTTAAAATTAGATGATCGTCTAGATGCTGCTGCTGATGATGCCGAAAGAGAAACCATAAAAGAACAATCAGAAGATTATACCAGACGACAAAGTATTAACTTTATAGGTGTTAGAAAAAATAGAACCACAGAAAAAACACCACGTTTTTACGATGTTGAAAATTTCACGTTTAATTATTCATACAACAAAGTAGAGCATCGCGATTTCGAAATAGAAAACGCAGTAAATAAAACAGTAAGAGCTGGCGCTAATTATGCCTTTAACTTTAACCCTGTAACAATTGAGCCATTTAAGAAAAATGATTCTTTATTTACAGGTAAATACTGGAAGTTCTTAAAGGAATTCAATTTTAATTTATTGCCTACAAGTTTTGCAATAAATTCAGATATCAACAGACAGTTTAATCGTCAAAAGTTTAGAGAAGTAGATTTAGCAGCAGGTAATATTGGCTTAGAGGAATTATTCCGAAGAAACTATACCTTCGATTTTCAATACACCGTTAATTATAATTTAACTAAGGCATTACAATTAAACTTTACTGCTGCCAACAACAATATAGTAAGAAACTATTTTTTAAATGATGATTTAATTGCTGGCGAACAAGACAAAAGACTAGATGTTTGGGACGGTTTTCTAGACATTGGAGACCCTAACCGACAAACACAAAGCTTGGGTATTACTTATCAATTGCCATTAAATAAAATACCAACCTTTAGTTTTATTGATGCTACGTATCAATATAATGGCGATTTTCAATGGCAAAAAGGTTCAGATTTATTTGGTAATATTACTGGAAGTGATGGTAATTCTTATGATATTGGTAACTCGATTCAAAACTCTAACACTCATAATTTAAACACAAGTTTAGATATGAATCGCTTCTACCGACACATAGGTTTGGTGAAAAACCAACACGAACTGTAAGAACAAGAACACGAGCAACTGGAACTCCAGGTGCTCCTGGTACTCAACCAAAACAAGTTACAAAACCTAAAAGTGGTAATAAAAAAGGTACTAAATGGCTTAATGCTGGGATTGACATCTTAACCAGTATTAAACGTGTTCAAATAAACTATTCTGAAAATAATGGTACGTTTTTGCCAGGTTATACGCGAACACCAGGTTTTGTAGGGACTTTAAAACCTACATTAGGCTTTACCTTCGGTAGTCAAAGTGATGTTAGGCAAGAAGCTGCTCGAAGAGGATGGTTAACGTCTTTCCAAGAGTTTAACCAACAATTTACACAAACTCATAGTGAGCAATTAGATATTTCTGCAAGCTTAGAGCCTGTTAGAAATTTAAAGATCGATATTACTGGAAATAAAACCTATTTTGAAAATTTTGCTGAGAATTTTAGAGTAGACCAAACTACTTCTGAATATATTAGTCTTACACCAAACACCTTTGGAAACTTCAATATTTCTACCATATTAATAAAAACCGCATTTGGTAAAAGTGATGAAACAGGTTCGGATGCATTTAACGATTTTAGAACTAATCGATTGCTTATTGCAAGGCGCGTTGCTGCTGCAAACGGTGCTGATGTTAACGATGTTGATGCTGAAGGCTTTCCTAGAGGTTTTGGAAAAAATAGTCAAGCTGTATTGTTACCAGCCTTTTTAGCGGCTTATAGCGGTCAAGATGCAGGAGGGATAAAGCTTGATGCTTTTAGAAGTGTGCCTATCCCAAACTGGGACTTAAAGTACACAGGTTTTATGAAGTTTAAATGGTTTAAAAAGCGTTTTAAACGTTTTTCTATAACGCATGGTTATCGTTCAAATTATAACATCAATCAGTTTCAAACTAATTTAGACTATACATCTCCAGATTTTAGTATTGATTATGATAATCAAATCCCCGAGACTAAAGATCAATCAGGTAATTATAAAAATGAAAGACTATATAGTAATATTAATTTAACAGAAATGTTTAGTCCGTTAGTGCGATTAGATTTTGAAATGAAAAATTCAATCAAAATTCTTGCTGAAATTAAAAAAGATAGATTACTCTCTTTGAGTTTTGATAACAACTTACTAACTGAAGTTTTAGGAAATGAATATGCTATTGGTTTAGGATACCGTATTAAGGATGTACGTATAAAATCTAAAATGGCGGGGCCGAAAAAACGAATTGTAAGTGATTTAAATATGAAAGCAGATATCTCTGTGAGAGATAACAAAACTATTGTGAGGTATCTAGATTTAGAAAATAATCAAATTACTTCAGGGCAGACTATTTGGGGGCTAAAATATTCAGCTGATTATGCTTTTAGTAAAAACTTAACAGGTATTTTCTATTTTGATTATGCCTTTGCAGAATACGCGATTTCTACAGCGTTTCCGCAAACAACCATTCGCTCAGGATTTACATTACGTTATAATTTTGGTAATTAACACATTCCTGTTTGAAATGTAGTTTTGAATAAATACATTTGTGAAAACTTTTAAACAACTACAATGAATATTCCATCAGAATTAAAATATACAAAAGACCACGAATGGATTAAAATCGAAGACGATTTAGCTGTTATTGGTATTACCGATTTTGCACAAAGCGAATTAGGAGACATCGTTTATGTTGAGGTCGAAACTTTAGACGAAACTCTAGATGCAGATGAAATTTTTGGAACAGTTGAAGCTGTGAAAACAGTTTCAGATTTATTTTTACCATTATCAGGAGAAATCGTTGCATTTAATGAAGGTTTAGAAGATGAACCAGAAAATGTAAATTCTGACCCATACGGTGCTGGTTGGATGATTAAAGTGAAGTATTCTGATGCCTCTCAAATAGATAGTTTAATGTCTGCTGAAGATTATAAAACGCTTATTGGTGCTTAAGCGATATGCACTTTTTTGCACTACCTTACTCAATTGCATTAGCTACTGTAAGTTTAATACATCTTAAAAATGTCCCAGATGTTGGGGTAGACCATAGTGATAAAATTTTTCATTTTTTGGCGTATGCTGTAATGTGCTTGTTGTGGTATATTGTATTTAGGTATAGATATAATTTCACTTTAAATAAGTCAATAAAGTATGCAGCTATTTTAGCAATTGTTTTTGGTATAATTATTGAAGTACTACAAGGAACCTTAACCACAAAAAGGTCTTTAGATGTTTACGATGCTATTGCAAACAGTTTAGGAGCCTTAATAACAAGTCTGGTAGTATTACTAAAACATAGAATACAAGTTAAAAATTAATAAAAAGGCTTGCTTTTTTGCCAAATAAGTGGTTATTTTAGCAATCTGGAAAAACGATAAAATTATGGAACCTAAAAAATCCGAAAGCTAACGTAGCAAGAAACAGTTCTCTGTATTTCGCCATTGGTTTAGCATTGATGCTATTTTTAGCAAATTACGCTATCAATTACAAGACCTATGATAAGTCTGATATTGATATTGGAATGGTAGATATGGAAGAAGAATTAGAAGAGGAAATTCCATTAACACAACAAATAGTAACACCACCACCGCCACCTCCGCCACCTGCAGCTCCAGAAGTTATTGAAATTGTAGAAGATGAAGAAGAAGTGGAAGAAACTGTAATTGAGTCTACCGAGGTAGATCAGGAAACTGAGATTGTTGAAGTTGAAGAAATAGAGGTTGAAGCTGTAGATGAAGATATCGAGGTGCCATTTGCGGTTATTGAAAACGTACCAGTTTTTCCAGGATGTGAAAAAGGTAATAATGCCGCAAAGAAAAAATGTATGTCTGATAAGATTTCAAAATTTGTGAATAGAAAGTTTAATACTGAATTGGCAAGTGAATTAGGACTATCAGGAAGACAGCGTATCAATGTTATTTTTAAGATTGATAAAACAGGTAGTATTACTGGTATTCGTGCTAGAGCACCACACCCAGGTTTAGAAAAAGAAGCAAAACGTGTAATTGGACAACTGCCTAAAATGAAGCCAGGTAAACAACGTGGTAAAGCAGTAACAGCGCCATATTCGCTGCCTATTATTTTCCAAGTGCAAGACTAGACAGACGTCTACGCAAATAAATATATAAACCTCGAAGCATTGCTTCGGGGTTTTTGTTTAACATCTTTTCTAAAAAAATAATTAAGTAATTTGAGTGAAATTTTAAAATCCCGTAACATTTAGTGTTACGGGATTTATTTTTGGTATGCTTATTGTGTTTTTGTCATAATATTAACATTTTAACTATATCATGAAATGCGCATACACTAACATATGTTTTCTTGCATGCGAAACAAGACATTAGTGATGTGAATTACATTTGACTGTAGTTTTAAAAAAATCACAACAAATGAAAAATTCAAAACAATCTCACGAACTCATTCGGCAA
Source organism: Jejuia sp. G7-7 (assembly GCF_055808955.1). Lineage (NCBI taxonomy): Bacteria > Pseudomonadati > Bacteroidota > Flavobacteriia > Flavobacteriales > Flavobacteriaceae > Jejuia > Jejuia sp. G7-7. The sequence goes on along the minus strand of NZ_JBVVSZ010000002.1, from coordinate 476,740 downwards.
AATGAGCAAACCGTGAAACAATCACAAAAGCATGATGCAAATTTACAAAAAAACTCCACGCTCTATTTTCAAGTTGGGCTAATTGTGTGTTTATTGGCTGCATTTGGCTTATTAGAAATGCAATTTGAAACTTACATTCCAAACTATTCGGAAGGGACTCCAGTATTGGTAGATAATTTTGAAGTAGATATCGAAAATTTCAAGATTTATGAAGAGCCAAAAACAGAGGTAAAACCAAAAACAGAAGTAAAAAAGGTATTATTAATAGATGAGCCCAAAATTGTAGAAGATGATCATATCATGAAAGAGGCTTTAAAAATTGAAACTTCTGAAACTATGACTTCTGATGCACCTTTTGATGATAGTGCACTTGAAATTGAAAAACCCGAAGATGTTATTGTAGATTTTGTACATCTTGAAAATGTTCCTGTTTACCCAGGATGTGAAAAGAAAAAGACAAATCCAGCAAAGAAAAAATGTATGTCTGATAAAATCACACAATTGGTGCAACGAAAATTCAATGGAAGTGATATTGCTTCAAATTATGGTTTAACGGGTAAACAACGTATCGATGTTCAATTTCAAATTGATAAAACAGGACATGTAACTGGTATTAAAACCATAGCACCACACCCTAAACTGGAAGAAGAGGCAAAACGTGTTGTTAATAAAATACCAGAAATGAAACCTGGAAAACAACGTAATGAACCAGTTAGTGTTAGGTATACGCTTCCTATTATTTTTATGGTGGAGTAATATTATAATTTAGCATGCAATAAGCCGTTATCTGTTAAAGGATAATGGCTTTTTTTATTGGTGTACAATTCAGCAACCATTATCTTCGTAAAATATACTATCTTTCAACCCAAAAACACATCATATCTTATCATATGAAGCAGTTTACAGCCCTTCTACTTTTCTTAATTCAGTTTCAAGCCTTTTCCCAAGACACAAATTTTTATGAAAAACCACCAGTTTTTCCAGAATGCTCGAGTGTTTCCATAGATTCATTACAAAACTGTTTTGATATTAACGTGTACAAACTGATTTCAAAGAATTTTAAAGTACCTCAGAATGTATTGGATAAAAAATACAAAGGAGAAGTTGTTGTGTTGTTTGAAGTTGATACAACAGGACAATTTCGGGTTATGTATGTGGATGCCATGTATAAGGAATTAAAAGAAGAAGCAAAACGTGTATTTGGATTGTTTCCAAAGATAACTCCAGCAACCTATAATGGACGACATACTTATAAGCAGTATTCAATGCCTATAAAGATTCCGTTAGAAGACTATAAGCCAATAAACTCTGGTGATTTATCAAAAGACAATGAAATTTCAAAGATAGAAGCTGCTGCAAAACAAGAATTTGATAGTGTAAATGCAACTTTAACAACATATTCCAATAAAGCTTTATCAAGCCAATTAAATATTCAGTTTACACATAGTGATTATGCTCGATTTGATCGTGCTATGAATTTGGTAGGCACTAACAGCCACACGGCATCAAAGCCATTTTTATATGATGAGGTTTCTAAATATCATGATTTTGAGGTAGAACGGAAGTCCCTCACTAAAGATGCCGAAACATGGGCAGGTAAAAAATTATGGAATGAACATTTAGTGCAGGTGGAAGGTAAAGATTATTGGTTCACCATCGACCCTATTTTTGATTTACAAACAGGAAGTGATTCAGAAGGCGGTTCAACTTACAACAATACCAGAGGATTTATGGTGCAAGGTGGATTGGGCAAAAAGTTTAATTTTTATACCACAGTTTTGAAAGCCAAGGTCGTTTTGCCGATTATGTCAATAGATACGCTGAAAGTTTAAAAGCATTTGGGCCAGACCCCGCTATTATACCAGGTAGAGGTATAGCTAAACGTTTTAAAACAGATAGTTACGATTACCCAGTTGCTGAAGCGTATTTGTCGTATTCACCAGCTAAATTTTTGAATGTGCAATTCGGACATGGAAAAAACTTTATAGGCGATGGCTATCGCTCTTTGTTGGTAAGCGATGTTACCAGTCCGCACCCTTTTTTAAAACTAAATACTAAGTTTTGGAAAATAAAGTATACCAATACATTTATGTGGATGAAAGACGTGCGTGATGAAGTAGTGCAGGATAAGGCTTTTTTAACCAAATACATTGCCAACCATTATTTAAGTTGGAATGTCTCAAAACGTTTTAATTTAGGGTTGTTTGAATCTGTATTGTGGACCAATAGTAATGATAGAGGTTTTGATGTGAATTATTTAAACCCAGTTATTTTTTACCGTGCCATAGAATTTGAAACTGGTCAAGGTGCAGGAAATGCATTATTAGGAGCTACCGCAAAGTACAAGTGGAATGATAATGTGAATCTATATGGGCAGTTTATTTTAGACGAATTTTCGTTAGGCGATATTAAAGGCGGCGAAAAAGCTGGAAAAATAAATATGGGTATCAATTAGGGGTAAAATATTTTAACGCCTTTAAAGTGGATAATTTGTTGTTGCAATTTGAGTACAACCGAGTGCGACCATACACGTATTCGCATAACACGATTGTTTTGAATTATGCACATAATAATCAACCGTTAGCGCATTTATGGGGCGCTAATTTTAGTGAAGTGATATTCATTGGTCGCTATCGTTACAAACGATGGATTGCAGATGCTAAGGTTATCTTCGGAAATAGAGGATTAGATTTCAACAACGGTACAGATAACTTTAATTATGGAGGTGATATTTATCGTGTTGAAGGCGATAGACCTTTTGATACTGGTGTAGAAGTAGGTCAAGGCATTAAAACCAAGTCTTTTTATGCAAACCTTAAAGCAGGTTATTTGATAAACCCTGCATCTAACATGAAACTATTTACGGATATAACAGTTAGAAATTTTAACCCAGAAGCTACAACAGTAACTACCTTTAAAAATAATACAGTTTGGTTAAATTTTGGGATTAGAACCGATTTGTTTAATTGGTATTTTGATAATTAATGTATTTAAAACTGACACTAAATGTCTATTGATTTAAAGAAGGGCTACACATTTTACTTTCAAAATAAAAAATGGAAAGTTACTGAAGTATACAAAATTAAGTGGGATGATGGTACAAAAACTAACGAGTATAAGGTAAAGTCTGATAGAGGTACTATTAAGTATTTAGAAATTGAATTTGGCAAGAATAATAAAGAGTTATTTTCTTTCTGGACTAAAGAACCTAAGCACAGTTTTCTAAAGAAAAGCCAAAATATTGTTGGCGATTATGTTGAAATTGGTAGCGCAAGATTTCCAAAAAATATTTCGTATAAAGGTGTTGATTATGAATTTGATGAGCGTAATGATGGGATATGTAAATATGATTTTGAAACAGAGAAAGTAAACTGTTTAGAATATACTAATGCAGATGATTCTAAATTTTTGGCATTAGAGTTCTGGGATGATGAAATCGAAGTGTCAACAGGAGTACCAATTAAAAACAATGATATTACTCGTGTTGAAAAGAAGTTAGGTGCTTTAGGTGCTACACCAATTTTAGATTTTATTTGGAAATATATAAAAGTAATTATTTTCGGTTTGTTCTTTTTGGTTATGATGTTGGTTACACAATGTGATAGAAGAAATTCTTGGAATGATAATTCTCAATATTCTAATGATTCTACAAAAGTGAATCGTTCAAATGGCTATTATAGAGGTAGGAATTCTGGAGGTTTTGGTAAATAATTAAATATGGAAAAACACACTTTACTTTGGATTGGGGAAACATTATTTTACATCTTGATGTTTTTTTTGCTTTTTGTGATTTCAAGAACGTTATTTAAGCTTAGAAATAGAAAAATTGATATAGATGAGGAGTTGACCGACAAGGATAATGTTGCCTTTTCAATACTAACTACAGGTTATTTTATAGGCGTACTTATTATTTTTATTGGTGTAATTCAAGGCGAGTCTTATGGATATGTTGAGGATGCTATTTTAGTGATATCCTATGGTTTGGTTGGTAATTTATTATTAATTATCTCTTCAGTATTTAATGAAAAGGTAGTTTTTGCGAAGCAATTCAAATTTTATAAAGAGATTATTAGAGATGAAAATAAAGGCACAGGTTTTATTGAAGCAGCTAATTTTATTGGTTCAGGTCTAATAATATATGGTGCAATACATGGAAAATCCCCCAATTTGTTTTCAGGTTTAGGAGAAACTGGACATTACCTTTCTGGATTTTTAACCTTAGTTGGCTTTTGGCTTGTTGGTCAAATTATACTTTTTGTTTTTTTGAGTGTATACAAGAAAATATCTAGATATAATATATTGAACGAAATTGAAAAAGATAATAATGCAGTTGGGATTGTGTATGCAAGTATTTTTATTTCTGTTGCATATTTATATTCGCAAGCTATAAAGGGAGATATAGTTTCTTGGTGGTTGGTTTTTGAAAATGTATTGTATTATTTAGGGTTAGGGTTGATTTTGCTACCAATTTCAAGATTGTTTGTAGATAAAATTGTTTTACCAAAAAGTAGTTTAACAGATGAAATTGTTAATCAAGAAATCCCAAATCAAGGTGCGGCATTAATTGAAGCATTTGCTTATATAGGTAGTGCCGTATTAATTAGTTATTGTATTTGATGGCTTCTGCAAAACAGAAACGACTTTTACTTTTTCTAGGGCTTTTTGCAACAGGTCTTTCTGGTATTGTAGCAGAGTATTGTTTTGCCACATTGTCTACTTATTTTGTTGGAGATTCTGTAAAGCAATGGGCTATCATCATTTCTTTGATGCTCTTCAGTATGGGTATTGGTAGTAGAATTACCAAATATTTTAATGGGAATGTATTTCAACTATTTATTTTAACAGAATTTGCGTTGTCCCTTATTGTCTCTTTTTCGGCGGTAAGTACTTATTATTTTGCTTCGTTTATAGAATACATTGGTATCTATATTTATACCATGGCAATTATTACTGGAATTTTAATAGGGATGGAGTTGCCCTTAGCGATGCGATTAAATGACGAATTCCAATCTTTAAAACTTAATGTTGCCAATATTCTAGAAAAAGACTACTATGGTAGTTTAGTGGGTGGTTTGTTTTTCGTTTTTGTGGGCTTACCGTATTTGGGTTTAACCTATACGCCTTTTGTTTTAGGGTTTATAAATTTGATAGTTGCTATTTTATTACTTTACTTTTTTAAAAATGAATTAAAAGTTAAAGTTCAAAAATTATTTTCAATAGCTTCAATACTGCTTGTTGGAGTGTTGATTTTAGGTATTACGTTTTCGAATGCTATTATTCTGCACGGAGAGCAAAAGAAGTATAAGGATAAAAATAGTGTTTCAGGAGCAATCTATGTATCAAAAAATAGTGGTTACCAAATGGAAAAATGATTATTGGCTGTATTTAAATGATAATTTACAGTTTTCGACTTTTGATGAACCTATGTATCACGAAGTGTTGGTGCACCCTGTAATGCAGTTATTGCAAATACCCAGAAATATACTTGTTTTAGGAGGAGGGGATGGTTGTGCGGTTAGAGAACTTTTGAAATACGACGCAATTGAAAAAATCACATTAGTTGATTTAGATAAAAAACTAACAGATCTTTTTATAAATACACCTGTTTTAGCGGCAATAAATGAACAGTCTTTAACACATTCAAAAGTTGAAATAATCAATGAAGATGGATTTCAATTTATAAATGAAGACCATTCGTTTTACGATTTAATTATAGTGGATTTACCAGATCCGAGAAATATTGAGTTATCCAGATTATACTCAAAGGAGTTTTACAATATGTGTAATTTAAGATTAACACCAAACGGAGGCTTAATCACACAAGCAGGAAGTCCATATTACACACCTTTTGCATACAAATGTATTGATAAAACCATTCAGAATGCTAATTTTACAACATTGCCATTGCATAATCAAGTGTTATCAATGGGAGAATGGGGTTGGGTAGTTGGCATTAAAAAAGAGATGCCTAAAGAAAAAATGCTTTCAATTTTGCAAGATTTTAATGCTAAAAAAGTATCAACTAAGTGGCTAAATAAAGAAGGCATGCAATTGATAACATCTTTTGGAAAAGATTTTTATCAGAAAAAAGTATTAGATTCAATTGAAATTAATCAAATTAGTAATCCAGTATTGTATCATTATTATGAAAAAGGAAATTGGGATACCTACTAAATAGTTAAATGTGATTGAAAAATATATAGACATAGAAGCAAAAATGTTTCATTATGAAGAGTGGGTAACTTCAACTGACATTGAATATCTTAAAACTTCTTTTGAAGATAGATTACTTAAATCAGGCTTCACAATTGTGAATTTCGTGGAGCATTATTTCCCTGTAAAGGGTTATACCTGTGTTTGGGTATTGGCAGAAAGTCATTTAGCAATCCATACGTTTCCTTCAAAAAACAAAAGTTATATTCAGATAAGTAGTTGTAATGAGAGGAAGTTGGAGGTTTTTAAAATGTTCTTGTTAAAAAAGGACTTCTAATTTGCAAAATTGTGCGAATCGTGTATGACGTTGTCCTCATTGTCATAAATTATAATGCGTGATATTTTTTCCTTAATTACTTTTTTGAAATCCCAATTGCCTTCCAAATTATAAGCTTTGACATGATTAAAATCAGATACGTATAATTCAATCATCCTATCTTTATATATTAATCTTATACCTGTTAAAACTCTAGGTTTTGAATCAAAAAATTGATATCCGGCATAATCAGAATATTTAGGAGCACTTATCATTTTTTTTATCTCCTTGCCAACGTAATCTTCATAATGATTAGTCTTAATGTTATTACAAGAATTTAAAAGCAATAGTGTAAATATCAGTTTTACTATAATAAGGTTGTTTATTTTATTCATTCATTAATTTTTATTTATTCTAAATGCTCTTTAAAACTCTTATAAAAAGTCCTCTTGATTTTTTCAGAAGAAATAAAACAACATCCATAATCCAAATCATCGTAGGTTTTAGTAATCGCTTCGTTAGCCGCCACTTCATCTTCAGTTTTATCTTTTTTTATTTCAGCTAAAACATTGGCTTTTACAGATTCTAGCATCTTTAAAAATGTTTCATATTCTGCTTTATTTGATAATTTACCATGACCAGGAATTATTTTTGTATTCTCATCAACCAACATTAATCCTGTTTTTACAGCATTTATATAGCCATCAACACTTCCTCCAGATTTTAAATCCATGTAAGGATAGCGTCCGTTGAAATAAGTGTCTCCTGTGTGCAATACATTACTTTCTGTAAAGTATAATAAGGCATCTCCATCAGTATGCGCATTATCTACATGAATAATCATAACATCTTCGCTATTCATTTGTACCGTTAATTTGTCATTAAATGTAATTACTGGTAAAGCTATTTCAGGACTTTTTTCTTTTAAACGCTTTTTTACATTTTCATGTGCCATAATAGTAGCACCAAGATTTCCAAAATTTTCGTTTCCACCAGTATGGTCTCCATGGTGATGTGTATTCATGACAGTTTTAATAGGTTTATTACTCAATTTTTTAATGGCTGCTATAATTTTAGGTGTTAAAGGGGCGAACTGTGTATCGATTACTAAAACCCCATCTTCTCCAATAGAGATGCCAATGTTGCCGCCTGCTCCAATAAGCATATAAGTGTTTTCTGTAAGTTTTATGGTTTCAATGTTTACTTTGTCAAATCTACCTTGAGCACAATTTGAAAGACTAATTAAAAAGAAAAATAGAATGGTAAACGATTTTAAAAGTCTCATAAATTTTGGATTAGGTCGCTAAGTTGCTTAAAGATATTAAAAATACACTTAAGATTGCTCAAATAGGTTTTAAGACCTATCTTTGCACTCGCATTAAAAAGCAGTAAAGCACGTTAAACTTTGAGTAGTACAAAATCCTCAATAGCAGCACCTTCGGTAATTACAGATTTTAAAGAAATCACTAAAATGCGTTTGGCATTAAGTGTGGTATTTTCTTCGCTAGCGGGTTACTTATTAGGTGTTGAAACTGTAGATTATAAAACTTTGGTGTTACTTGCTTTTGGTGGCTATTTTATGGTTGGTGCTTCTAATGCTTTCAATCAAATTATAGAAAAGGATTTAGATGCGTTGATGAACCGTACTAAAAACCGACCAATTCCTGCGGGACGTATGTCGGTTACCACAGCATTTATAATCGCTTCAATTTTTACGGTATTAGGGATTGTTATTTTATACAGCATTAATAAGCAAACCGCTATGTTTGGTGCTATTTCTATTTTCTTATACACTTGTGTCTATACACCTTTAAAAACAAAAACACCATTGGCAGTTTTTGTTGGTGCTATTCCGGGAGCTATTCCATTTATGTTAGGTTGGGTTGCTGCAACAGACGATTTTGGTATAGAACCAGGGACGTTATTTGCGTTGCAGTTCTTCTGGCAATTTCCTCATTTTTGGGCCATTGGCTGGTTTTTGTATGAAGATTACAAAAGAGGTGGCTTTTACATGTTGCCTACTGGAAAACAAGATAAAGGTACTGCGGTACAAACCATTATGTATACTATATGGACTTTGGTAGTTTCTATTATACCTGTTTTTGGTTTTACAGGAAGATTACAACTTTCTGTTATTGCGGCAATAGTTGTTTTTCTTTTAGGATTATGGATGCTGTATTACGCCATTCGATTATTTAAATTGATGACTGAAAAGGCTGCAAGACAATTAATGATAGTAAGTGTATCTTACATTTCATTAGTGCAAATAGTATACGTTATAGATAAATTTTTAGGTTAAAATGGATTTAACTCAAGGTACAGTAAAAGAAAAAATAGTAGAGCTAAAAAAATGATGCTTTGGTTTGGTATCATTTCTTTAATTATGAGTTTTGCAGGATGGACAAGTGCTTTTGTAGTAAGCAGTTCTAGACCAGATTGGTTGAAAGATTTTGTGCTACCAAATGCTTTTATAATTAGTACAATTGTAATTGTTTTGAGTAGTATCTCGTTTATTTTAGCAAAAAAGGCTTTAAAAAACGGACAACATAAAGCGACATCGCTTTGGTTGTTTATCACGCTTATTTTAGGCGTTGTGTTTATTTTGAGTCAGTTTTCTGGATTTCAGCAAATTATAGATTTAGGTTATAATTTTACTGGGCCAACCAGTAATGTAACTATGTCTTACATTTATTTAATAGCTGTTGTTCATATTTTACATGTTGCAGTTGGACTAATTTGTTTATTGATTGTAATTTATAATCATTTTAAACAAAAGTACAGTCCGGATAATATGTTAGGTTTAGAATTGGCTGCAACCTTTTGGCATTTTATAGATATATTATGGGTTTACCTGTTCTTGTTTCTTTATTTTGTGAGGTAAAAACTCAGTAAATATGCTCTTAAAATACTGGTTTGTAGCGGTGTTAGCAGATAAGTGCGTTAGGGATTGAGGTATTTGTTGAAGCTCCCCGACCATAGGAGGGAGCGAGTGCCGAAAGCCCGACCGTAGTGACTCCTGCAAGGTTTTTTTCTAACCTTGTTGGTACGGAATGTAGGTAACGCCCAAATAGAAATACAAGTACCATTAATTTTTAAAGCGGTATATTTTATTAGAAAAATAAATTGATTATTTTTGTGCAACTTTTAACAATACGATTTTAGTTTGTTTTAGACTACAAACTAAATGGTATACTAACCAGAATATATGAGTACAGCAGTAGCAGAAGGCAAAGCTTGGGGTGGAGGAAATCAACCTTTACAGGCGAGTTACGGTAAAATGATGATGTGGTTTTTCATTGTATCGGATGCTTTAACTTTCTCAGGATTTTTAGCAGCTTACGGTTTTTCAAGATTTAAATTTATTGATGCATGGCCAATTGCCGATGAGGTGTTTACACACTTTCCATTTTTACACGGTGTAGATGCGCCGATGTATTATGTGGCTTTTATGACGTTTGTGCTTATTATGTCGTCAGTAACAATGGTACTTGCCGTTGACGCTGGACATCATTTAAATAAGAGTAAAGTAACAATTTATATGTTTTTAACCATTATTGGTGGTTTGATATTCGTAGGTTCTCAGGCATGGGAGTGGAATACATTTATTAAAGGAGATTACGGTGCTGTACAAACTAAAGGTGGTAATATTTTACAGTTTGGACAGTATGTTGATGTTGATGGAGAACAAGTATTTAAACGTGTTGCTGTAAGAGATTTTGCGGTAGACGGGCATGGAGAACGTGTAATACACGAACGTAAAAACGGACTTTGGTTTGTTAATGAAGGTACATTGCCGAATTATACTGTTGATGAAGTGGTACATGGGTTACAAGCCAACAAGGATATATTAGTAAGAACCCAAATTATTAATGAGGAAGGTGAAAAGACAGTATTGTCTAGAGCCGAATCTGTTGACCAAATCATGAAAAATGGTAAGTTGGTTGTAGAGGGTGCGAATTTGCATGTAAACGAATATGGTTCGCCGTTATTTGCTGATTTCTTTTTCTTTATTACAGGGTTTCACGGATTTCACGTATTTTCAGGTGTAGTAATCAATATCATTATTTTCTTTAACGTTGTTTTAGGAACTTATGAAAGACGTAAAAGCTATGAAATGGTTGAGAAAGTTGGTTTATACTGGCACTTTGTAGATTTAGTTTGGGTATTTGTATTTACATTCTTCTACCTAGTTTAATTATTTAGAAAAGAGTTTTTTCCAAGTTATTGGGATTTAAAAAGATTATAAAATGGCACACGAACATAAATTAGAAATATTTAGAGGACTTTGGAAATTTAAGTCTAACACTCAAAAAATTTGGGGTGTATTAGCGTTTTTAACTTTTGTAACAATTATAGAGGTTGCTTTAGGTATCCTTAAACCAGAATCTTTAATGGGTTCTTTTTTAGGTATGAAGCTTTTAAACTGGATTTTCATCATATTAACCATTGTAAAAGCTTATTACATTACTTGGGATTTTATGCACATGCGTGATGAAACAAAAGGGCTGAGACGCATGGTGGTTTGGACTGCTATTTTCTTAATTCTATATTTAATTTTTATTTTATTACAAGAAGGCGGTTACGTGTTTGATGTATATGATGATGGTTATATAAAAAGAGATTTTTAAAATACTATTAGTGTTAAAAATATACAATTAAGGTGGTTTTTATAACCACCTTTTTTATTTTTGCAGAATGAGTAAAAAAACAATCAAAAAGAATTTAATTTTAGCAGTTTTGTTTCTTTTACCTGTGGCATTTGTTTTCATTATGTCCATATCTACAGAGAATTATGAGACCTTAGATATTGTAAAGTCTGATGTTATAGAAATTCTTCCAGAATCTAGTTCTGATATAAAATTAAAAGAGCATTTAACGGTGTTGGCTTTTTTTGGAAAGCACCCTATGGGACGTTCTATTGAAGCCTTAAACCTTAAAGAGATTGTTTACGATAAGTTCAAGGGGTTTAAAAAGTTTCAAGTTGTTGTAGTTGTTGCAAAAGATGCTAAAGATGAAGCCGAAGCATTATTCAAGGAAATTGCATCTTACGAAGATTTAAGATTCTGGCATTTCGTGCATTTAGAAGACCAGGATATTCAAAATACATTCCGAAGTTTAAAACATGATTTTAGTTTAGATGCTAACTTATCTACCGACAAGATTTTTGTTGTAGATACCGATTTGAATCAGCGAGGTAGGATTGATGCCAGAGATGATAATGAAAAAGGTAAAAACAAACCCGCTTACAGTATGAACTATTACAGCTGTATTGAAGTAGCTGAACTAAAAAATAAATTAGCCGCCGAAGATTTACGTGTGTTATTTACAGAATACAGACAAAAGCGAAAGGGAGATTTTAATTCTGATAAGAGAAGGTCTGACGATTTAAAAGGAAGTGATGAAGAAAACTAATTATTCATACATAGGGATTGCATTCGTAATTTTGGTGTTTGGTATTTTATTTATACCTAAAATAGTAGATAGGATAAGTGATGGCGATATTTCTAGACAAGAAAGTAGAAGTGACCAAAAACCAAAAATTGAAAAAACGAAGCTTTCAGATTTGGTTTTTATTGATAACAACGGCCAAAAAAGAAAAGTGCCAGCGTTTAGTTTTACCAACCAAGATGGAAAACTCATTACAAACAAAGATTACGAAGGGAAAGTATACGTTATAGAATTCTTTTTACAACCTGCCCTACTATTTGTCCGAGGATGAATTCCAACTTAATTCAAATTCAAAATACCTTTAAGGATTTTGAGAATTTTGGCGTAGCCTCGTTTTCGATAAATCCAGAACATGATACTCCTGAAGTCTTAAAAGCATATGCTGAAACATACAGTATTACAAACCCCAATTGGAATTTATTGACCGGAACTAAAGAAGCGATTTATAAATTGGCAAACGAAGGGTTTTATATTTACGCTGCCGAAAATTCAGAAGTAGAAGGTGGTTTTGAACATTCAGGGAACTTTGCATTGATTGATAAAAATGGATTTATCCGTTCTAGAAAAGATGAACATGGTAATCCAATTATATATTACAGAGGTATCATTTCAGAAGAAGAACAAGCGGATGATGAGGGCGTAAAAGAACAAATTAGCGCTTTAAAACAGGATATTAAAAAATTGCTTAATGAGTAACTCAAAAGAATTATTAAACGAGAAAAAGTATAATAAGCTAATTGTTATCTTATCGATAGCAATACCATTAGCCGTAGCAGCACTTTTTGGGATTAAAATAGATGCAGAATTGCCTATTTTTTTACCTCCTATTTATGCATCTGTTAATGCTGTAACAGCTTTTGTTCTAGTATTGGCATTTATTGCAATCAAAAATAAAAAGATAAAATTGCACGAACGTTTAATGAAGTTTGCTATTATATTATCAGTATTATTTTTGTTAATGTACATAGCGTACCATATGACAAGTGATTCAACAAGTTATGAAGGTGGTTATAGTTTATTCTATTATTTTGTTTTAATAACCCATATTCTATTATCTGTTGCTGTGATACCTTTTGTTTTGATAACTTATGTAAGGGCAATAACCAATAATATTGAAAAGCATAAAAAAATAGCTAGAATTACATTTCCATTGTGGTTGTATGTAGCAATTACAGGAGTAATTGTATTTATTATGATTTCCCCTTATTATGTATAACTTTATATATAATGAAAAGTAGAATACTCTTTTTTATTTTTTTACGCTCTTTTTTTAAAGAGTAATGCCCAATGTGCTATGTGTCGTGCTGTTTTAGAAAGTGAACAAGGACAAACAACTGCAGAAGGTATCAATAATGGTATTGTGTACTTAATGGCAATTCCTTATATCCTTGTGGGCGGGATAGGCTATTTTATATATCGTAAATTTTACTCAAAAAGTAATTAAAAGCTTAGCTTAATAAAGTTAAAAAAGTAATAAAAGTTTTTTTGGCTTTTATTGTAACATTTCTTTGCACTTCTAGTCTAATTAGAAAGTACTTCAATAATCAATCAAAAGATGCTAAAAATTAACGCATTACACAAATCCTATGCAATAGGAGAAACTAGCTTACATGTTTTAAAGGGAATAGACCTATCTGTTGAATCAGGCGAGATGGTTGCTATTATGGGGTCTTCTGGTTCAGGAAAATCTACTTTACTTAATATCATAGGGATGCTGGATATTGCCGATTCTGGCGAGTACATTCTTGATGGATTACCAATTGATAATTTGACCGAAAAAAAGGCAGCTGTTTACAGAAATAAGTTTTTAGGTTTTATTTTTCAATCCTTTAATTTGATTAATTACAAAAATGCTTTAGAAAATGTAGCATTGCCTTTGTATTATCAGGGTTTAAAACGAAAGAAACGCCAAGAGTTAGGTATGTTTCATCTTGAAAAAGTGGGTTTAGCAGATTGGGCACATCATTTACCAAAGGAATTATCGGGTGGTCAAAAACAGCGCGTTGCCATTGCAAGAGCATTAGCTGCAAATCCTAAGTTATTATTAGCCGATGAGCCTACTGGAGCTCTGGACACTAAAACTTCCTATGAAATCATGGAATTCATTCAACAATTAAATGATGAAGGTAAAACAATATTAATGGTAACACATGAGGAAGATATAGCTAATATGTGTAAGCGAATTGTAAGATTGCGTGATGGTGTTATTATGGAAGATAAAAAAGTAACACAAGTAAGAGCAAGTCAATATGTTTGATTTAGACCTTTGGCGGGAAATATTTCAAAGTATAAATAAAAATAGAACTAGAAGTTTATTATCTGGTTTTACTGTTGCGTTCGCGATTTTATTATTTGCTATCCTTTTTGGAATCGCCAATGGATTAGAAAATACATTTACTGAGGCTTTTGGAACAGATGCTAATAACTCTATAGTTATTTACCCCGGAAGAACAACTAAAGCACACAATGGTTTACAAGCTGGTAGAAGAATACGTTTTAAAAATGAAGACCATGAATTTATGCTTGATAAATTTGGAGATAAAGTGCAATACATTACTTCTAAAGTTAATAGAAATGTAGTGGCCTCCTTTAAGAGCGAGAAAAATAGTTACCAACTAAGAGCAGTTCACCCAGAGTACATGTTTATTGAAAACAATCAAGTTACTGAAGGGCGCTACATTAATCATAATGATTTAAAAAATAAAACAAAGGTCGCTATTATAGGTAGAATTGTTAATGACCAATTATTCAGAAAAGAAACCGCTATTGGTAAATATGTTAATTTAAGTGGAATTCCTTATAAAGTAGTAGGTGTTTTTACAGATGATGAGGGAGATAATGAAGAACGTGTTATTTATATTCCAATAACAACAGCGCAACAAGTATATGGAAATAACGATTATATTGATTTTTTGCATTTAACCTATAATCCAGAAATGAGTAATGATGAAGCACTTTCTTTTGGAACTTTGATCACTAAAAGTTTTAAAGAACGTTTTTCAGTTGCCAGAAGCGATCAAAGAGCAATACGTGTTCAGAATATGGCACAAGGTACAAAGCAAGTAGATATGTTAACCTCTGGATTAACACTTATCATTTTAGTTATAGGTTTTGGAACTTTAATAGCAGGTATTGTTGGTATTAGTAATATCATGATTTTTATTGTAAAAGAGCGTACCAAGGAAATTGGTATTAGGAAAGCTTTAGGAGCATCTCCAAAATCTATTGTTTCTATAATTCTTTTAGAGTCTGTATTAATTACCGCTATTGCCGGATATATTGGGTTGTTAATAGGAGTAGGGGTTTTAGAATGGATTGGACCCAGTTTGAAAGATTATTTTATAACTAATCCAGGAGTAGGAAATAGTGAAGTAATAGGAGCTACTATTACTTTGATTTTAGCAGGAGCTATTGCAGGGTATTTGCCAGCAAAAAAAGCTTCAAGAATAAAACCCATTGTAGCCTTAAGAAACGACTAACTATGTTTAGATTTTTATTAGATAGAGATACATGGCAAGAAGTTTTTGATAGCTTTAGTAAAAATAAACTAAGGTCTATTCTTACTATGGTAGGTGTCTGGTGGGGCATTTTATTGCTTATTGGATTGTTAGGATCAGCAAGAGGTTTAGAAAATTCGTTTAATCGTTTATTTGGAGATTTTGCAACAAATAGCGTGTTTTTTATGGGTAATGTTACTAACAAACCTTTTAAAGGTTTTCAGGAAGGAAGACGTGTTCAGTTAACAATACCTGACATTAAAAAAGTTGAAGAAAATGTTGAAGGTGTCGAGTTTGTTGTTCCTAGAAACATGAATTCAGCCGTTGTTACTAAAGATTTTCTTTCAGGAACTTTTAATGTTTTTGGAGATTACCCTTTATTAGATAGAGTCCAAAAAAGAAGTTAATCCATGGTAGGTTTATCAATCAGAATGATATTGATAACCATAAAAAAGTAGCTGTAATTTCAGAAAGTATTTATAAACAATTATTTGATAAAGATGAAATAGCTGTTGGAGCTTATATTCAAATAAATAAAATTAATTATACAGTTATAGGTATGTATGATCCAGGGAACATGAGATTTGGCCCCTCCGAAGATATTCATATCCCCTTTACTACTTTTCAAAGAGTATATAATAGAGGCGATAAAATTGGCTTTATGATGATTACAGGGAAACCTGAATTTGATATTGTACAAATTCAAAAAGATGCAGAATTAATGCTAAAAAACCTTAACGATGTTCATCCCAAAGATGACAGAGCCTTCCGTAGTTTCAATTTAGGAAAAGAGTTTGCCAAGTTCACAGGTTTTTTAGGAGGGATGCAATTTTTAACATGGTTTGTAGGGATTGCTACTTTAATCGCAGGTGTTTTTGCTATCGGAAATATTTTATTAATAACTGTGAAAGAGCGTACCAAAGAAATAGGTGTAAGACGTGCATTAGGAGCTACACCTTTTGAAATAAAAAGACAAATAGTTGTAGAGGCAGTTTTTTTAACAATGGTCGCTGGTGTTTTTGGAATCATTACTGGAGGATGGATTTTAATAGCTTTAGATGCTGCATTTGGACAAGGATCAGATGCTACATTAGTCAATGCATCTGTCTCCATAGGGGTGGTTTTTATCTCCCTGTTAATATTAATTGTTTTAGGAACTTTAATAGGGTTAATCCCAGCATTTAAAGCCACAAGTATAAAACCCATAGAAGCATTAAGAGAAGAATAAACAATCAAAAAAGATGAACAAAACAGTAAAAATTATTTTAGTATTAATCGTTGTGATACTTTTAGCCTTCGTGTTAAAGTATTTTAAAGATGCCAATTCAAAAGATATTGTAGATTATAAAGTAGAAGCACCTTTTTATACCTCTATAAATACAAAGGCAGTTGCTACAGGTAAATTAAACCCTGAAGAAGAGATTGAATTGAAACCTCAAATTTCAGGAATTGTAAATAAAATTCTTGTTGAAGAGGGCGATATCGTTAAAAAAGGAGATTTAATTGCGACTATTAGGGTTGTCCCTAATGAGCAAAGTTTGGTAAGTGCTAAAAGTAGAATAGCGACTTCAAAATTATCTTTTGAAAATTCAAAAGTTTTATACACTAGAAATAAAACCCTTTTTGAAAAAGGTGTTATTTCGCAACAAGATTTCGAGAATAGCGAACTGTCTTTCAATCAATCAAAGGAGGCAATGGCACAAGCCCAAAACGATTACCAAATTATTAAAAGAGGTTCTATTTCTGGTGGAAGTGCTGCAAATACAAACATTGTTGCACAAATACCAGGTACTATTTTGGAGATACCAGTTCGTGAAGGCGATCAAGTTATACAAAGTAACAATTTTAATGCAGGTACAACTATAGCTACTATAGCCGATATGAGTTTAATGATTTTTGAGGGTAAAGTTGATGAAGCTGAGGTTGGTAAACTTCTAGAAGGTAAGGAAATAAAGGTAATTTTAGGAGCGATAAAAGATAAAGAGTTTCCTGCCACGTTAACTTTTGTAGCACCAAAAGGAATTGAACAGAATGGAGCAGTTCAATTTACTATTAAAGCTGATGTTAAAATTGATACTACTACAAATATAAGAGCTGGGTATAGTGCCAATGCAGAAATTGATATTGAAAATAAAGATAGTGTATTAGCAATTAAAGAAGCTTTATTGCAATATAATAGAATTACTGAAAAGCCTTTTGTTGAAGTAATGACAGGCGAAAATAAATTTAAAAAAGAGAATGTTGAACTTGGATTATCTGATGGTATAAATGTTGAAATAATTGAAGGTGTAAAAGAAGACGATAAAATTAAGGTTTGGAATAAAGCTTCAAAGGATAATGAAGACGACGAAAAAGATAAGTAAGAATGATGAAACAAATTAAAAATATAATTTTAATAGGGTTTGTTTTTGTTGGGTTATCTGCGTTTTCTCAACAAAAAAAGTGGACACTTCTGGAGTGCGTTAATCATGCTTTAGAAAACAATATTACTGTAAAGCAAAGCGAAAATAGTTTACTAATTAATGAGCAAGATGTTATTGCTGCAAAAGGACAGTTTTTGCCTTCTGTTAGAGCGAATGCTGGACATAGTATTGGTGTTGGAACACAACGTATAGATATTGGTAGCAATCAAGTTGTTATTGATAGAACAACAAACGTTACTAATTTAGGATTGGGTGTTAATCAAACGATATTTGATGGGTTTAGGTTAACTAACTTACATAAACAATCTCAATTAAATCTTGAAACTAGCAAGTTAGAATTAGGACGAATTAAAGATGATATTTCACTTAACGTAGTTAATTCTTATTTAAACGTTTTGTTTAATAAAGAACGTTTAGAAACTGCACAGGCACAAATGCAATTCTCTGAAAAACAATTAGATCAGGTCAAAGAATTAGTAGATGCAGGTGTGCAACCAAAAGTTAATATTTATGATGCAGAGGCAACTTTAAGTACAGATGAGCAAAATGTAACTATAGCTGAAAACAACTATAATTTGTCATTATTAACATTATCTCAGTTGCTGCAATTACCATATGATGGTTTTAATGTTGAAATTATAGAAGTTGATACACCTTCTGAAGCTTTACTTTACAGTAATATTTCTCCAATATTAGATTATGCACTTGAACATAGAAACGAAATAAAAGTTGCAGAAATGAATATTGAAAATGCGGAATTGGGGACTGAAATTTCCAAATCTGGATATTATCCAACGGTTACTTTTAATTACAATTTTGGGACAAATGCGTTTTTTACCAATATTACTGATATGGAAGAAAGTCTATTACATCAGTTAGATCAACAAAAGGCGCATAGTTTTGGTTTAAATGTTGGGATTCCTATATTTTCTAGATTTCAAAATAAAACTTCAGTTGCAAGATCAAGAATTCAAGAAGAAAATTCAAAGTTAGGTTTACAGCGCGCTAAATTAGATTTAGAGTCTAATATACAACGTGCTTTTACAGATGCGCAAGCAGCTTATAAAGCTTTTGAAGCGGCAAAAAAGTCATTAAAATCTCAAGAACTAGCTTTTGAAAATGCTCAACAACGTTATAATATTGGAGTAATGAATGCATTTGAGATAGAGCAATCTAGAGTAAGATTAATAAATGCAGAATCTGCTTTAATAAATGCGAAGTATGATTTTGTTTTTAAGACAAAAGTTTTAGACTTTTACATGGGAAAATCTTTAACTAACTAGAGATTTATTTTTAATGTATCTCATGAAAAAAATCACTTTACTTTTTATAGTTTTAGTAACTTTTAGTACAAATGCTCAAAAAAAACAACTTTGGGCTAAATCGTTCTTAAATAAAAAAGCACCAGAGCTAGTTGTAGAAAAGTGGTTATCTGAAACTCCAAATACCGATGGTAAATTCATTCTCTTAGATTTTTGGGCAACTTGGTGCGGACCTTGTAAAAAAGCAATCCCGGAATTGAATAAATTTCAAGAAAAATTCATTGAGAATTTAATAGTAATAGGTATAAGTGACGAATCTCAAGCTAAAGTTGAAAGGATGTCAAAACCTGTTATGAAGTATTTTAGTGCTATTGATACTAAAGAAAGATTAAAGAGAAAATATAAAGTGCAAGGAATTCCGCATTGCGTTTTAATTGATACTAAAGGCATTGTACGTTGGGAAGGGTATCCAAGTTTAAAGGGTTTTGAGTTATCTTCTAAAGTTATTGGAGATATTATAGAAAAATATAAACAGTAATGGGTATAATTCTTAGTTTAGAAACTTCAACTACAAACTGTTCAGTTTCGCTTTCAAAAGAAGGTAAAACTATCGCAATAAAAGAGAATAGTAGAAATGGGTATTCGCATGCCGAAAAACTTCACGTATTTATTGATGAGGTTCTAAACGAAGCAAAAGTAAAACGAGATAACCTGGATGCCATTGCAATAAGTAAAGGGCCAGGGTCTTACACGGGTTTGCGTATTGGGGTTTCAGCAGCAAAAGGGCTTTCTTTTGCTTTAGATAAACCTTTAATTTCTATTCCAACTTTAGAAGCTTTAGCGCATCAAATTTCTGTAGATGATGGCATCATTATCCCTATGCTAGATGCGAGACGTATGGAGGTGTATTCAGCTATTTTCGATTCAAATTATAATCAAATTAGAGCTACTGAGGCCCAAATTCTGGACGAAACATCTTTTGTAGATTATTTAGATCATCAAAAAGTATATTTTATTGGCAATGGAGTTGAAAAAACAAAAGCATTAATCAAACACCCTAACGCTGTTTTTATAGAAGATAAATTGCCTTCTGCTAATGAAATGAGTTTATTGGCTTTTAATAAATTTAAAATAAACGATATCGAAGATGTTGCTTATTTTGAACCCTACTACTTAAAAGATTTTGTGGCTTTGAAGCCTAAACCTAAAGCATAAAAAAACCTGTCAGTTGTCTAACAGGTTTAATATTTATTAAAGCTTATTCTTAAGCATCTTTATGTATTTCAACGCTGTGAGGGTAAGGAATTTCTATACCAGCTTTGTCAAGTGCTAATTTGCATTTTTCAATAGTACCAAAATAAACATCCCAGTAATCTGCTACTGTCGAGTAAGGTCTCACAGCAAAATTCACAGAACTATCTGCAAGTTCAGATACATTTACAGAAGGTGCAGGGTCTTTTAAAACCTGTGGATTATCTGTTAATACTTTCATTAAAACGTCTTTAGTTTCTTTAATATCAGCATCATAACTCACTCCAATGGTTAAATCTACACGTAATTTTCCTTCAGTAGAATAATTTGTAATGTTACCATTAGATAAAGCACCATTAGGGATGATTATTTCTTTATTAGTAGGTGACACTATTTTTGTTGTAAAGATTTCAATTTCTTTTACAACACCTAGTTCTCCTTGAGCTTCAATTAAATCTCCAATTTTTATAGGTTTAAAAATCATGATTAAAACCCCTCCGGCAAAGTTCCCAAGAGAGCCTTGTAAAGCCATACCAATAGCTAAACCAGCAGCGGCTAAAATTGCAGCAAATGATGTTGTTTCAATACCTAATTTTGCTAAAATTGTTAAGAATAAAAGTATTTTTAAAATCCAACCAATTAAATTGAGTAAAAACTTTTGTAAACTTTCATCGTAATTTTTCTTGGTCATTACTTTGGCAATGCCTTTGGTTATTTTTTTTATAATCCAAGAACCAATAATCCAAATTACTATAGCTCCAACTATTTTTAAACCATAGTCTACTACAAATCCTTGAGCGAGGTTTACCCACTTGTCTAAATTTTCCATATTTTTTTAGTGTTTTTAAGTTTTGCAAAATTAAAAACAAATACTTGAATTTTTAATTTTAACAATGAAAAAATGATTAATTAATTTTAAATAAAAGTTGTAATAAGTGCAATAATTGCAGGAATTGCTTGTACATAAAACAACTTTATTTGCTTTGTTGAGTAAGACCCATAAATACCTGCTATGGTCACACAAATAAGAAAGAAAATAGCAATTTTAATATCTTTTTCTATAATTGAAAATATAAGCCCTGCTGATAAAAACCCATTATAGAGCCCTTGATTGGCCGCTAAAACTTTGGTGTCTTCTGCAAATTGTTTGGATTTTAAACCAAATGCTTTAATACCTTTTGGTTTAGTCCATAAAAACATTTCTAATATTAAAAAATAGAAATGTTCTAAGGCTACAATCGAAATTAAAATTAGGGTTAGAGTACTCATTTTTCTAGTAGTTTAGTAGCTTTATTAACATCAGAAACAGGTAGTTTACATGCTTTATTGACGCATACATAAATAAGTGTTTCTTTTGGGTTGTATCTGTTTTGTAATAAAGGCATGTTGTTTTCTGAAGTAGCTCCAGCAACTAATTTGTTGGGAATATAAGTTTGGTTTAAATCTGAAATTTTTTGTTTCGCATCTGTTCCAACAATAGCAACTTCGTAATAAGGATTGGTGTAATTTAACATTAAATCAAACCAATTGGAATAGGATGATGGATATTCAGACATTTCTGGTTTCACATTGTTCAACATTGTCATAGCCGATTCAGCAAACTTTTTATTATCAAAATAATGTGATAATTTGAATAAGTTTTTAGCCATTATTGAATTGCTACCTGGAATTACATTATCGTGATATACAATATTTCTTGAAACTAAAGAGGTGTCTTCATTTGATGTGAAAAAGAATAATTTACTAGCATCGTCATAAAAATGTGCGTAAGTATAGTTTGTTAAATCTTGTGCATTAGTTAACCATTTTTCGTTTAAAGTAGATTCATAAAGTGCAATAAACGCATCAATT
Source organism: Jejuia sp. G7-7 (assembly GCF_055808955.1). Lineage (NCBI taxonomy): Bacteria > Pseudomonadati > Bacteroidota > Flavobacteriia > Flavobacteriales > Flavobacteriaceae > Jejuia > Jejuia sp. G7-7. The sequence continues at coordinate 454,539 of NZ_JBVVSZ010000002.1, read as the reverse complement.
ACCGTAGCATAATCTTCTAGGTAACCGTTAATTTTGCTTTCGCCCTCTTTAAACGTATGGTTCAATCCACCATGTTTTCTTAAAACCTTAGAAATTATAAAATTTGCATTCTTTTCAGCAGCTTTTATATAGGCCTCATTTTGAAAAACACGATAAGCATCCACATAACCTTTTAGCATTAATCCATTCCAAGAAGTTAATGCTTTATCATCCATTCTTGGTTTTGGTCTTTTGTCCCGGGTTTCTGAAAGTTTAGATTTCCATTCGGTTTTCTTTTCGTTTAGTTGAATCTTAGTAAGATTGTATTTTTTTAAAATTGAAGCGTCATCCTCTTTTCGAATTAGAACATAATTACCATCTTCCCATAGTCCGAAATTATTTATGTTATAATAGTCCGAAAACAAGTCAAAATCATCTGCTAAAATATTTTTTAGTTCTTCTTTTTGCCACACATAAAAGCACCTTCTTCTAATTCGCCTTCAGGAGTATCACTGTCTGCATCAAAAGAAGCATAGAAAGCACCTTCGGGAGTAGTCATTTCATTCTTAATGAATTTTAAAGTTTCATCTACGATATTTTTGTACAATTCATTTTTTGTTAAGAGATAAGCATCGGCATATAAACTTACCAATTGCCCATTATCATAAAGCATCTTTTCAAAATGAGGTACATGCCATTTTTTATCTGTTGAATATCTTGAAAACCCACCTCCGACTTGATCATATACACCACCATAAGCCATTTTAGTAAGTGTAAGATTCACAAAATTCAACAATTTTCCATCGTTATTTTGATGTGCATATCTTAACAAGAAATGATAATTATTTGGCATCATAAATTTGGGTTCTCTATTCATGCCTCCAAAATTGGTGTCAAATTGTTTAGACCAATTGGAAACGGCATTTTCAATGAAAGCTGTTTCAAAAACTGGAGCATCGCTATTTGGTTTTACAAGAGCAATAGTTTTTATACCAGTTTCAACATTTTCTGCTTGTTCAAATAACTTATTTGGGTCTTCTTTGTAAATTTTAGAAATTTGATTTAGTACATTTACCCATTGCTCTTTTGGGAAATAGGTACCTCCCCAAAACGGTCTTCCGTCTGGCAGAGCTATAGCGTTTAAAGGCCAGCCGCCACTTCCTGTCATTAATTGAACGGCATTCATATAAACTTGATCTACATCAGGACGTTCTTCTCTGTCAACTTTAATATTTATGAAGTTTTTATTCATTACTTGTGCCACCAAGCTATCTTCAAAACTTTCTTCTTCCATCACATGGCACCAATGGCAGGCAGAGTAGCCTACACTTATCAAGATTAATTTGTTTTCAGCTTTTGCCTTTTTTAAAGTTGCGTCATTCCATGCATGCCACTCTACAGGGTTATGAGCGTGTTGCAATAAATAAGGACTAGTTTCTTCAATAAGAGCGTTGGTGTATTTATGATGTTCCATGGGTTTGGAATTCTGACCTTTACAGTTCATCAGAATAATTAGTAAGAATATTGCGGAGTACTTCATGCATCAAAGTTAGTTAAAATTGGGCATAAAAAAAGCGTTCAAATTTTGAACGCTTTTTTTATTGTGAGTTAAATTTATTTTACTTCAAAAGTAATTTTAACGTTTACTCTAAAGTCTATAACCTCTCCATCGTCAACACTAGCACTTTGATCTTGGATGTATACAGAACGAATATTTTTTACACTTTTTGATGCTTCTTTTACTGCTTTTCTAGTTGCATCTTCCCAACTTTTTTCTGAGTTTGCTAGAATTTCAATTACTTTTAATACTGCCATGATTTAATCGGTTTTTAATTAATAAATATCTGTTATCAAGATTGTTTATTTGAGACACAAAAAAGCCAACAAAGTCACTTTAAATCTATTAGCCATTTATAGCTTCAACAATTTCTACTTTTCCAGGAAGCATTTGTTTTAGCATATTTTCAATACCATTTTTTAGAGTAAACGTTGAAGAAGGACAGCCACTACAAGCGCCTTGAAGCAATACGCTAACGCTTTTGGCATCAGCATCATATTCTATAAATTGAATATTTCCACCATCACTAGCAACCGCTGGTTTCACATATTCTTCTAAAATATTTACAATTTCTTTTGAAATATCGTCCATAGCTTCAAATTGTTGATCCAGCTGTGGAGAGGTTTTTGCATTGCTTCCTCGGCTCCTGGAAGTACAACGTCTTTGCCTTCTTCAAGAAATTTTCTAACAAATTCTCTTACTTCAACAGTAATTTCTTGCCATTCGGTCATGTCATATTTTGTAACAGAGACATAATTTTCTTCAATAAATACACTTTTTACAAACGGAAAATGAAATAATTCTGTAGCTAATGGCGATAATTTAGCATCATCAATAGAAGTAAATTCAAAAGTAGATGTTGCGATTTTTTTATTGCATACAAACTTCATTACTGCTGGATTTGGAGTGCTTTCGGCATAAACCGTCACAGGTGTTTTCTTTACGGCAACAGCATCTTTTTCATTGATGACAATACCACCATCGTTTAAATAAGATTCAATTTGTTCAGCTACTTCATCCTGTACATCATTCCATTCTACAATATTATAGCGTTCTACGGCGATAAAATTTCCAGAAATGTATACCTTTTTTACGAATGGTAAATAGAATAACTGTTGTGCTAAAGGCGATGATTTTGCCTCGTCTATATTATTGAATTCAAAACTTTGATGTTTAGTAATAAATTGATTTAATTCAAATTTTACTATGGTATTGTTGGTTGTTTCTTGCACAGAAACCTTGAAATTGCTCATTTTGGCTATTTTTTTACAAAAATACTAAAAGAAAACCTAGATATGTATATATTTGAGTTTAGTTAAATGCTTTTTGTATGTAATTTTTTTGCTAAAGAAGCGTTTACTAAAAACCAGTTTACCTAGATATTGCAACCTATGAAATTGAAATACGTTTTTATATTATTGATTGGAATGCTTTGCGCTCCGAACTTTAATGCACAGGAAGGACTTCCTATATACACCGATTACTTAACTGATAATTATTATTTAATTCATCCATCTATGGCTGGTGTTGCAAATTGCGCAAAAGTACGTATGACGGGAAGACAACAATGGTTTGGACATGAGGATGCTCCTAAATTATTGTCTTTAAGTGTAAATGGACGTATAGGAGAATCGTCTTCTGGAATAGGAGGGATTTTATATGCTGATAAAAACGGATATCATTCCCAAACTGGAGCTTATTTAACATACGCACATCATTTACAGTTTTCAAGAAGTGAAGTAGATTTAAATATGTTGTCTTTTGGATTAAGTGCTGGTTTTATTCAATATCAATTGGATGAAACTACTTTTCCTTTTGATGGAGCAGACCCAATAGTTCAGGGTGTTGTGCAGAGTGCAACAAATTTCAATATCGATCTTGGGTTCTCTTATCACTATTTAGATTATTATGCCCATGGTACAGTTAAAAATGTGCTTGAGAATGCTGGTATAAATAACGACATTCAAATTACAAGTAACTTAAGACGTTTTTTATTATCTGTAGGAGGTGTTTTTGGAAAGTTTGGTAGCGAATGGAGTTTTGAACCTTCAGTAATGTACCAATACAGAGATGGGACTAAAGAATCTATGATGGATTTTAACGCTAAAGCTTATAAACAAATGGAATTTGGTAAGCTGTGGGGTGGTGTATCTTACCGTCAAAGTTTTGATGGTGCTGAGTTTTTAAATAATTCTGGAGGTGTTAGTAGTCAAAAATTACAACAGTTTACGCCTATTTTGGGTGTGAATTATAATGAATTTATGTTTGCTTACACGTATACCTATCAAGCAAATTCTGTGGTGTTTACAAGCGGTGGTTTTCATCAAATTACTTTAGGGTATAACTTTAACTGTAGAAGAGAACGTTACCATTGTAATTGCCCTGCTGTGAATTAGAAAGCAGTATTAAAAATGAATGTCAAACTGTTCAGAGGTTTCCAAACAGAATGACAAATCACTCTATATTAATTCTACCAAGTATATTTTTTCTTTTTAGCTTGAGTTTTTATAGCCTTTGTCATAGCATTTTCCAATCCGTTTGATGTTGTTGTTTTTTTAGAAATAAACGCTTTACGTTTTGTGTTTAAGTCTTGAATTTGCTTTTGAATTGCTTTACGCTCTGCTTGTTTTTTAGCAACATAAGCTTTTATTTCAGTTGCATTTTTGTCTTTTAATTCATCTGGTAACGCTTCTTTTTTAAGATCTTCTACAACTATTTCTTCCGTTTCAACGGCATCTACTAAATCCCATGTGGAATTTTTATATAAATGAGAACTCTTGCTAACGGTACGTCCTACTGCATTTGCTTTACTATATCCACTTGCGTTTGCGTCTTGTTCTGCCTGCATCATCCTTTTTCTTTACCTCTTTGCCCGTAAGCTACATACGTTTTATTCAACTTTATATTGAGTTGTAAAATTTCATCATCATAGGGTGAAGCAACGTGTACGGTAGATTTGTTGTGGTTTATCGCCATGTAATCGCCATAGGTTAGAGTTGCTCCATCTTTCCAATAGCTAGAAATCCCTTGGTTATAATCACCACAAAAAATGGTGTTTACCGTAACATCTTTTTCTTTTGCATTTGTTGAAGCATTTTTATAACTCACTTTTCCTTGAGTAAAAGGCTCGTTTCCTGCGATGAAAATTAGTTTTAAATCATCGTCATTTTTACCCCAATTTAATTGATTTAAAGAGGTTTGAATAACTTGACCGCAATATTCATTGCCACCATTTGTGGTTAGTGAGAAAAGTTCTTTAGAAATCTCATCTAAATCATCACTAAAGGCTAAAACTTGTTTTATATAACCTTCTTCAGCATTCAGTCTATCGTTTCCGTATTCGTATAATGCAATTTGTAAATTTGGTTTTTGAGTACCGCATTTAGCATATGATAATTCGTTTACAATTTCCCAAAGTTGTGCTTTGGCTTGGTCTATTAAGCCATCCATACTATTACTCGTATCTAATAAAAGTGCAACCTTTATAAATTGTTTATTGGGTTCTGGATGTGTGATTTCTGTGTTGTTTAAAGCAATATCTCGCTTTTTATTGTTTGCGTTACATGCTGTAAAGCTTAATACTGAAAGGCAAAATGCCAGTACTTTGATTTGAGTTTTCATAATTTTTATTTTTTTAATTTAATATGAATTTTGCCATAACTGTTTCTGTTATGGATATTGATTTTAGATTTAAGTCTTGGAATTTTTTTCTTTCTGAACCATAGCCAACTACATTTACTGTATTTGCCACATTAAGATTGTTTCCATAATAATTGTGATTTGGTAAATTTTTAATTTCCTGAATAAACAAAGCTTTTCCAATAGTTTGTCCAATAGCATCCGCATAGCCTGAAGCCTTTTCTTTTGCAGTTTTTAGAGCCTTTAGTTTGGTTTCTCTTCGGAATTTTTCAAGCTCAGAATGGCTTGTTTTAGTTATTGAAATATTGGAAATATCGCATAGGTCTAAAGCTTCATAAACTTCTGCTAATGTTTTACCACTATTCACTATTAATTGATAATGTTTAATCTTTGTAACTTCATTGTCGCCAAAAAATTTCCGAGTATATCTACCATTAAAATCTAATACTGTTAAGTTTTTTTCTAAATTGATACCTAAAGATTTTAAAGTTAACAGCATCTGATTTTCTTGAGCTTCAATACTTAACTTTCCTTTTTTATCATGTTCATTTAAAATAATTTTCAAGAAAATTTCATTCGGAATAATTTCGGTTTCAACCGTTCCAGTAACTTCAATAAAAGGCTGATCTATAAAGTTTTTTGTTCCGCTTTGAGAAAAACCTAAAGCTGATATCAGTAGTAAAAAGATGAATAATTTTGAATTTAGTTGCATTGTGATTTCTTTTTTTGATTAATTCTGTAAATCTATTCCCAAAGTATTTTATAAAAAAAGCAGAATGAGTAAGGCGGCCATTTCAATGAGCGAATAGAGGAGTTGAATGTGTAAAGAAGAGGGATTGTGAGGTAAAAGTGAAGATTCTTCACTTTTACAATTTTAATATACCAACGAAAGTGCGTAAGTTTAGCTTCTATAAAATAGTTGATGCAATTACATTTTAAATACATATTGCTTTTATGTTTGACGTTTAGCGGCTTTGGGCTGCAAGCGCAGGATTTTAATCTTGTAGACGAGACACTTCAGTTTACTGTAAGAGGTTCGGTTATTGAGCAAGATACTCGAGAGCCAATTGCTAATGTTAATATTGAGGTTAATGGTGGTTCTTACACAACTACCGATATGTTTGGTAAATTTAGAATTCAAGCAAGAAAGGGTGACGAATTAACAATAAGGCATAAGGATTTTGAAACAGTATATTACATCATTAAAAGTAACGAGCGCATTATTGTTGAGGTTGAACCTAGTAAAGAGGAGAAATTTATAAGCAAGCGCTCTAAAAAATCTGAAGCACCTCAATTTAATTGGTTTATAGATTCCGCTGAAACCTATCTTAAAAAGGATGCAAAAAAGAGTATTCAGTTTATAGCCGAAGCATTAGATTTAAGTAATTCTAAAAAAGAAAACGCAGAAGCCTATGAGGTTTTAGGCGATATTAATGGGTACTGGAAACAGCCAGATTTAGCAGTTTCAAATTATAGAAATAGCTTAACTAATACGAGTACAAATGAGGTTAGGTTAAAATTGGCGGAAGCTTATAAGCAAAATAAAAATTACCAAGAAAGTATTCAGGAATATAATAGTATCAATAAGCGAGAACTTTCAAACTACCAATTGGTGACGCTTTATGAAGGTTTGGGAGATGTGTATCAAATCATCAATAACTATGATGCTGCGGTTAAAGCTTATCAAGAAGGGTTAAAGAAAGCGCAAAAGCATTTAATAGCACCAAAAGTAACTGATTTGAATTCTAAAATTGCTCAAGTTTTAAGTAATAAAGGTGAAGTAGCTGAAGCCGAAGAATATTTTGACAAATCTTTACAACTTGCAAATACCCAAAACAAAAGAAGAGCACTAGAAGAAAAAGATAAAGTTGCCGATTTTAAAAATAGTAATAATTTATATTCAAGTGAAATTGAACTCCGTAAACAGGCTCTAGAAGATATTAATGATATAGAAACTGATTCTATTTTAGATAACGAGAGCACCTTAACATCTCAAAGACAAAATTATAAAATAGGGAGAGCTTATGCGCAACAAAACGATTATGATAACGCAATTACCTATTTGGAAAAAAGTATTGAAGAAGCCAATACTAGAGAAGATTTAATTGTAAAAAAAGATGCCACGAGAAGATTATCTGAGGTTTATGAGACAACGGGAGACTTTAATAAGGCACTTTTAGCTTATCAACAGTATGTAGATGTTGTAGATAAACTTGTTGTAAAAAAAGAGCAGCAAATATCTCAAGCTTCAAGATTTAGTAAAGATTTGGTGGCAAAACAAAACAGAATTACAAGTTTAGAAAGCGATAGAGAACTTTCAGAAAGTAATTATTTGCTCACTATTGAGCAATCCAAACGTCAAACAATAATTATCTATTCGCTAATAGGTGGTGTTTTTCTACTATTGCTTACCGCATTTTTAATGTTTAAATACATCAAGCAACAGCGTTTGGCTAATAATTTGTTGGCCTTAAAATCGTTGAGAAGTCAAATGAATCCGCATTTTATATTCAATGCTTTAAATTCTGTAAATAGCTTTATTGCTTCAAATGATGAACGAACTGCCAATAAATATTTAACCGATTTTTCAAAACTAATGCGTTCCGTTTTAGAAAATAGCGAAGAAGATTTTATTCCGTTAGAGAAAGAAATTGAACTATTGCAGTTATACACTCAATTAGAACATTTTAGATTTCAAGATAAATTTGATTATACTATAAATGTTGATGAAAAAATTAATGTAAACGATTTTGTAATTCCGCCAATGTTGTTACAACCCTATATTGAAAACGCCGTATGGCACGGGCTGCGTTACAAAAAGGAAAAAGGACAATTGAACATTGATATTTCACAAACCAATAATGATGAAATACAAATTACAATTGCAGATGATGGTATTGGACGAAAAAAATCAAAAGCTCTAAAAACAGAACACCAACAAAAACAAAACTCTAAGGGGATGGGCAATATCAAAAAGCGTGTTTCAATTTTAAACAACATGTATAAAGATAAAGTAGACGTGTTTGTTGACGATTTTCAAGATGAAGAAGATGCAGGAACTAAAGTAGTTGTAACTCTTAAAAAGGATTAAATGAAGCTAAAAGCAATAATAGTAGAAGACGAAGAAACTAGCAGACAAATTTTAAAAAATTACCTGCAAAAGTATTGCCCGAATGTTGAAGTTTTTGGAGAAGCTGAAAACGTAGACGAAGCTTTAGTTTTAATTCGAAACAACGATTTAGATCTCGTATTTTTAGATGTAGAAATGCCCTATGGAAATGCCTTTGATCTTTTAGAAAAAGTAGGCGATGTAGATTTTGAAACCATTTTTGTGACTGCCTACAACCATTATGCTATAGAAGCTTTAAATGCACACGCTTCATATTATTTAATGAAACCAATTTCTATAGATGAATTGATAAAAGCGGTAGATTATGTAACCGAAATAAAAATCAAAGAAAACGCATTACAAGACGAGGTGCTAATACCCAAAACATCGGCAATTAATGGTAAAATTACCATCCCACAACAAAGCGGATTTGAGGTGTTAAACACCGCTGATATTTTATACTGTAAAGCCGATGATAATTACACCGAAATCTATCTCAACAACAACAAACGAAAAATAGTAAGTAAAACGTTAAAATATTTTGAAGAAGCCTTAAGTAACTCAAGTTTTGCCCGTGTACATAAGTCGTATCTTGTAAATGTAAACGAAGTAGTAAAATACCAAAAAGGAAAAGGCGGAAGCGTGATATTAAGTAACGGAAAAGAAATCATGGTATCAGCTTCCAAAAAATCAGATTTACTATCTTTTTTCAAATAACCAGTAACTAATCAAACCATGCCAGTAATAAAACCAGTAAGAGGAAAAACACCTATAATCCCAGAAGATTGTTTTGTAGCCGAAAACGCAACTATAGTAGGAGAAGTCACTATGGGAAATCAATGCAGCATTTGGTTTAGTGCCGTAGTACGTGGCGATGTAAACTTTATAAAAATGGGCAACAAGGTAAACGTCCAAGATGGTGTGGTTATCCATGGTACCTATCAAAAGTCTGCCACAACCATAGGCAATAACGTTTCAATTGGTCACAACGCCCTTATTCACGGTTGCACTATTCACGATAATGTTTTGGTAGGCATGGGTAGTATTATTATGGATGGTTGCGTGGTAGAAAGTAACAGCATAATTGCTGCAGGAGCTGTAATTACCCAAAATACTAGAGTAGAAGCAGGCAGTATTTATGCCGGTGTTCCAGCAAAAAAAGTAAAAAATGTTAGTGAAGCACACGTTTCTGGAGAAATTAACCGAATTGCAGATGCTTATATTAAATACTCTAGTTGGTTTAAGGAGTAGTTTTGTGGCGTTACCCCAAAAAGGAGTCGGACTTTATTCGTTGGTTTATATTTTGAATTAATGAACTCATGAATGTAAATATTTCGGCAGTCGCTTTTTAGTTTAGTACAGGTGCAACAACCCAAAAAGAGCTTCAATCCCGAAGCTTCGGAACCTCAATCTCTAACGTTAACCCATCTGCATAAGCAGTATCTAGTTTGTAATTACATTAGTGTTCGCAAATGTAAAAGTTTTGAAAAGAAAGTTGGAATTTGCTACTTTTTATATGTTATATCCTCATGTTAGCATCAGTTTTTTAATTTTCATCGTTATTCATATTCATTAGGGTCATGTAGCCAAGCACATCATATGTATCGTATTTTTTCTGATATTTTAATCTAATTCCAATGTCTTTGTAATCGGTATCAATTTCAAGAACGCAATCAGCTTTATTGTCACCATATGGTTTAGAAAAATCGCATTTTTTTATATTAAGTACATATGTATTCATGTTATCGGTTAATTCTATCAATTTAGCATTAAGACCTTTCCTAATTCGTATTTCAGGATGATTGTATGAGGAGCCTTTTTCTGGGGGGTTATTTAAAATCTCGTGTCCAATTTTTAGAATTCTTTCCTCATTAATTTGTTCAAAATTTGAGCAGGAAAAAGTAATGCGAGAGTCGCTGTAGTTAGGAAATATCTCATTTTTTAATTGGTTCTAACTAGTTACATAATAACTTTTATGTTTCATATCCCGTAAATAAATCAGGATATGGTAAGTTCTTTATCGTTGTTATCCCGTAAAGATAATTTTTTTGTCACTACCTAATTAAATGTAAAACTTCAATTAAAAATCCAAATATTCAACACCAAATTTAGAATCCAAAAGAGTGGTCATAACCTCAACATTCCCATTAGTAAAAAACTCGTTTTTCACTCTTAAAATCGATGTATTCAGTAAATTATATTTTTCCAATACTACCTTAGTCTGCCTTGCAACTGCTTCCCCAGAATCTATAATTTTAACGTGCTTAGGTAATAAATCTATTAATATTGGTATCAAATAAGGGTAATGTGTGCAGCCTAAAACTAGGTAATCAATATTAGCAGTTAGCATTGGTTTTAAATATTCTAATAAAAGTGCTTTCATTTCATCAGAATGTAATTTACCACTTTCAATAAGCTCTACAATGCCTTCTCCAACTTGTTCAATAACTTTTATATGATTAGCAAACAGTCCAGAAGTTTTGGAAAATAAAGCGCTAGATAAAGTGCCTTTTGTAGCTAGAATACCTATGGCATTTGTTTTAGTGTTTAAAGCAGCAGGTTTTATAGCTGGCTCAATACCAATAAAAGGGATATCATAGTTTTGGCGTAAGTAATCAATAGCATTGGTAGTAGCGGTGTTACAGGCTACAACTATAAGCTTACAGTTTTTACTTATCAGTAACTCTGTATTTTTAATACTTAATTCTGTAATTATTTTAGGGCCTTTTGGGCCATAAGGTGCATTTAAACTATCGGCTAAATAAATAGTGTTTTCATTTGGCAAAAGTTGATGAATCTCTTTCAATATGGAAGTGCCTCCAACTCCAGAATCAAAAATACCAATAGGATTATTACTCATTTAATTTAAAACTTAAACCTTGCTAAGGTATATAAAGAGATCCTGATTTTCATCAGAATAAGTTCAACTATTTCATTGCAATTAAATGTAATGAAAGTTTCACTAAATAAAAAAGCTGCTTCGTTAAAAGCAGCTTTAAGTAAGTTATTTATGAGTAGATTAAATTCCTAAAGACTTTTTTACGTCATCTAGTAAATTTTTACCATCTGCCATGATAGTTACACCTTGTGAAGAGTCTAAAACATAATCAAAACCTTGTGCTCTAGCTACTTTTAAGATAGCTGTTTTTGCATCGTCAGTAATAGGTTTTAATAAATCAAACTCTTTTTTCTGTAAATCTTGTTGAGCTTTTTGTTGGTACTCACGGATACTTTGTTCCATTGTTTGTACTTCTTTTGCACGAACTGTATTTTCTTCTTTAGTTTTTGTAGCTGCTTCAGAATCATAAAGTTGCACTTTCTTTTGGAATTCGGCACCTAAACTTTGTAATTCAGTTTGATAGGTTTTAGAAAGAGTTTCTAAATCAGCTTTAGCTTTTTTCATAGCAGGCATTGCTTGAATCAATTCTTGTGTGTTTATATGTGCAATTTTGCTTTGAGCACCAGAAAAGCTGATGGTTCCTATACATAAAGCAGTTGCTAATAAAATTGTTTTTAAATGTTTCATTTTCAAAATAGTATTAATGTGTTATAATTTTTAAATTTAATTGTTATTCAAGCTATCTTTAGCTTTTTGTCTGTCCTCGAGTATTTTCTTCTTTTTTGCTTCTAGAGCTTTTTTACGGTCTTCTCTGTCTTTTAGTTTCTTTTGTCTGTTCTCTTCAATTAATTGTGCTCTAGTTTTTGTTTCAGTTTTTGCACTATTAGTTGTTGTTACTTCTTTTTTATCTCCATCTTCATTTTGAGTAGCTATTGCTTTGTTTCGAGCATCTAATTTTGCTTGTTTCGCTTTTTCTCTATCTTCTATTATTTTTAGACGTTTAGCTTCTGCTTCTTTTTTCTTGGCATTGCGCGCATCTAATATTTCTTGTCTGCGTTTTTCAACTGCACTTTCACGTGCTTGTTTTTTTCTTCTAAAGCCTTTTCGCGTTCCTCTAATTCATAATTAATTTCTGGAACTGCTTCTTCACTTTCAGCTGCTTTTCTTTCAGCTTTAGACTGTGCTTGTTTTCTTTTAGACGATCTTGTGATGGCTCTTAAAACTTGCTCGCTAATATCGAACCTATTTGCTGAATACAACATCACAACATCTGCAGATTTATCAAAAATAAAATCATATTTCCTACTTGCTGCCATATCTTGAACTGCTGCGAAAATTTGATCTTGAATTGGCTGCATCAACTGTTTTTGTTGAATCATTAAATCGCCATTTGGTCCAAAACGTTTCTGCTGATAATCTAAAATTTCTTTTTCTTCAAATGTGATGTCTTCCTCACGCTCCTCAATAAGTTCTTTAGTTAAAAGTACTTTCTCGTTACTTAGGTCTTTACGTTTTTGAGCAATTTCAGATAATTTACCTTGAATTTCGTTTTTCCATTTTTGGGCTTTATTATCTAACTGGCCCATGGCTTCCTGATATTCGGGAACTTTCTCTAAAATATACTCGGTATCAATATATGCAATTCTTACACCACGTTGGGCATGCACCGAAATACTCAGCATAACTACTAATGTCAATAAAAAAAGAACTTTATTTTTCATCTGTGTTTCTGTTTTATATTTTATAAATTCTAAAAACGACAGATGATTTCATGTTTTCTGTCTACTTTTTGAATCGTATCTTCAAAATTAACGAAATTTAATCTTAAAAATTTTAATTCTCATTCAAATCATCAAAGTGTTATTAGAAAATATCGTGCCAAAACTAATTTATCAGTTAAAATTGTTGTCCAATAATAAAATGTGTTTCCCAATTTCCAGCAGATCCTGGCTGTCCTGGAATGTCATCAAAACGACGTCCAAAGTCGATACCTAATAAACCAAATGCTGGCATAAAAATACGAACACCCAAACCAGCTGAACGCTGAAGGTTAAACGGATTAAAATCTCTAAAACTATTAACTGATGAACCACCTTCCATAAAACCTAAGGCATAAATCTTGGCTGAAGCTGCTAATGTAATAGGATAGCGTAACTCTAATGAAAACTTGTTATAAATACTTCCACCGTCTCTGGTAGAAAGGGATTGATTTGGATAACCTCTTAGCTGCACAACTTGTCTGCCATCCAAAGCAAAGTTTCCTAAGCCATCACCACCAACAAAGAAACGTTCAAAAGGAATTACCCCTCTATCATTATTATAGGCACCTAAAAAACCAAACTCCACACTTGGCCTCAGTACTAAATCATTTTTACCCACCTTTGCAAGAGATGTATACCAATCTGCCTTGAAGTTAATTTTATAAAACTCTAGCCATTTAAAACGTTGTTGGTCTATTTCTGTATTTCTAGCATTTGCAGCTATTCTGTCTGCTTCAGGTTGAGAAGAGTCATTTATAATTAATGTATTCGCATCTTGCTCATCCTTTAACTCAGAATAATCAACGCTATCAAACAAAGAATACGGTGGAGAAAATTTACCCGTTATTGAAAAATTTGAACCCCCAGTTGGGAATATAGGATCTACTCTTGTATTATTTCTTGATAAACCAACAGTATAGGATAAGGTTTGTGCACTACCATTACTGAAACTAAACAAGCCAATGTTATAGTTGTTAATGTCATAATGTTGATAACTTACAGATTGCGATAACGTAAAATAATCATCAGGTACAGATAAACGTTTTGCTAGTCCAAAAGTGATTCCCGTAATATTAAAACTTTGATTTTTATCAGGCCTTCTGCTTAAAGGGTTAAATCTAAATTGTTTTGAATGAGATAGTGAAGACGAAAACTGTACAGGACGTTTACCTCCTAACCAAGGCTCTGAAAATGAAAAGCTATAGGTTTGAAAAAATTGACTTGCTTGTAAACGTAATGCTACTTTTTGACCATCTCCCATTGGGATCGGTCTGTAAGCCTTTTTATTAAATATATCTTTTATAGAGAAATTATTGAAACTTAACCCAAGAGTACCAATAAAACCACCACCACCATAACCACCTTGTAATTCTATTTGACTAGATCCAGTTTCTTTAACTGAGTATTCCATGTCAATAGTACCTTCGTTTGGGTTTGGGTTATTAAAATTAGGTGAAATTTCTTGAGCATCAAAAAAGCCTAGTTGTCCTAATTCACGAACTGTACGCACCACATTGGCTTTACTGTATAATTGTCCAGGACGCGTTCTTAACTCTCTATATATTACGTGGTCATTCGTTTTGTCATTTCCAGTAACAGATACATTATTAAAATAGGCAGGCTTTCCTTCAGAAACACGAATTTCCATGTCAATAACATTATTATCTGCACTGACTTCAACTGGGTTTATAGATGAAAACAAATACCCATTATTTTGGTATAAATTCGCAATGTCATCACCATCAGGTTTTGTGTTATCTTGAATGCGTTTTTCGAGCAATACTCCATTGTAAGTGTCTCCTTTGTTAATTCTTAGATACCTATTCAATTGTCTGTCTGTGTAAATAGTATTACCAATAAATTTGATGTCTCCAAATTTATAAAGTTCCCCTTCTTCTAATTTAATATGAATTGAAATAGTTTTATCATCATTTACACTAATACTATCAGAAATTATACGAGCATCACGATAGCCGTTTTCAGCAAATTTATCCACAACACTAGATAAATCTGCCTGATATGCAGAATCAATAAATTTAGAACGTTTTAAAATTCGTAATCGATTGATTTTTTTAGTGCTCTTCATTGCTTTTCTGAGTACCTTTTCTTTTAAAGCAGTATTTCCTTCAAAAGTAATATCTTTAATTTTTACTTTTTCACCCTTATCTATAGCAACTACCATATTAACTCTGGCTTTTTCTATGGTATCTTTTACTTCAATGGTGTTTATGTTAACCTTAGTATTGTAAAAACCATCTTTTTTATACTTCTTAACTAAAAAGTTTTTTGTAGTAGTGATAAGGTTTTCGGTAACTTTTGTTCCTTTTTTTAGTTTATTGTCATTTATAATACCTTCAATTTTACCTTTTTTAACACCGGTGACTTTTACTTCAAGTAATTGTGGCAAATCGGATAAGTGAATTTCTAAGAATGCCGAGTTACCTTCAATATTTTTAAGGTATATTTCAATATCACTAAAAAGTTTTGAGTTCCAAAGTTTTTTTATAGCATTTGCAATATCTTCTCCTGGAATGGTAATTTCATTGCCTTTTCTTAAACCAGAATATGCGACTATAGTTTGTTCGTTAAAACTAGTGTCTCCAGAAACAGAAACACCACCTAAAGTGTATTTTTTACCATTATCGTATTGTATGTCCTGCCCATAACCCGTGAAGCTAAACGCAATAATTACTATTGCAATACATTGTTTTAAGTTCGTTTTCAATAAAAATGTATTAGCTAAGTTGTTCACTTGTTTTCCCAAATCGTCTTTCTCTTTTTGATATTCTATAATAGCTTTATACAAATCTTGTTTTGTAAAATCTGGCCAAAGTGTATCAGTAAAATACAATTCGGCATAAGCTATTTGCCAAAGCAAAAAATTACTAATACGTTGCTCTCCGCTTGTTCTAATAAGCAAGTCTACGTCTGGTAAATTTTGCGTGTAAAGATGCTTATTTATAATTGATTCATCAATATTTTCGGGCGAAATTATGTTATTTTTAACTTTATTGCTAATTTCTTTAACGGCGTTTAACAATTCTTCCCTAGAACCGTAGCTTAATGCCAAAGTTAACGTCATTCTGCTATTGGCTTTTGTAGAGTTCATAACATCTGTTAACTCTTTGTATACTTGCTTTGGTAGTAAATTTAAGTTGCCAATAGCTGTTAGTTTTATGTTGTTGTCTTGAAGTGTCTTTATTTCCTTTTTTAATGAAGAAATTAATAACTTCATAAGGGTTTTTACCTCTAATTTTGGTCGTTTCCAGTTTTCGGTAGAAAATGCATAAAGTGTTAAATTATTAACACCTAATTCTGCACATGTTTCAACAGCTTCTCTAACAGATTTAGTACCGTTTTCATGACCAAAAGCTCTTAGCATGCCTTTTTGCTTTGCCCACCTACCATTACCATCCATTATAATAGCGATATGCTTGGGTAAAGCTTTAAGGAGTATATTGTCTTTTAAATCCATTAGTTGACGCAATAACAGGGGTTTTGACCAAAGGTGTAAGTTAAGGTAATTCCAGAAAATACATACCAATCATTATTATTTATATTCCCAAATTGAAAAGATTCTCTAAATTTTGCATCAGGGATATTGCCATCAATTTCATCTGTGAATGTAAAGCGAGCACCAACTTCAGCTCCTAAAATAAAATTTTCTATAAAACGCATTTTGAAACCTAATGTCATTGGTATGCCCCATGCCCAACTTTTACTATTTTCAGAAGTAAGAACACCACTATTAAAGTAATTATTATCATGGCTAGCAATACTTATCCCAGTATATAGGTATGGTGTTGCTACAGGCTTTCTATTATGTAAATTAAAGTCTAAGAAGGTGAATTCCATACCTGCTGATACTTCAAAGATATTGGTATTAAAGCTATAACTACGTTGTTGACGTCTTGGATCGTCTGAGTTAGTATCTACGCCTTCAAGCTCACTAAAAATCATAGTTATTCTGTAAGAATGTCTCGCACTTCTGTTCCATTTATAAATACCACCAAAAGCTGATTGATTAGGTGAAATATAATCGGTTGCGCCAACATCTCCAATAAAGTTACTCCCTCCTACAAAAATACCAATTTCATTGATTTGAGAGAAACTTAATTGCACTGTTAACATGCTAATAATTAATAGGTTTACGTACCGCATAGCCATTTAAAGTTTGCAAATATAATAAATAAGATGAGCCTATTACAATTTGAATTGAATAGTATGAGTGTAAAACTGAATTTATAGTGAATTATTGCGTAGTTAATTGCGGTTGTCTTCTCCCCAAAGCATTTTTTTACGGAGTGTTTTTAAAAAGCTTTCATCTAATAAATCAATCATTTTTATTTTAAAGTCTGCTTTTCTAATTGTGATAATTGTATCATTATCTAAAGTCGCAATTCTTGAATCTAGAGATATTAAATGTTGCTCTTCACGACCGCTTACTTTTAGTTGAATTTCAGTAGAATCTGGAATAACTAAAGGTCTTGCGCTTAAATTATGCGGTGCTATAGGTGTTAAAATAAATGTATTCGCACCCGGAGTAATTACTGGGCCGCCACAACTCAGAGAATAGCCAGTAGAGCCTGTAGGTGTGGAAACTATTAAACCATCACTCCAATAAGAAGTTAAGTATTCATCATCTAAAAGTGTTTCAACAGTTATCATAGAAGTAGTGTTTTTTCTGCTGACTGCAACTTCGTTAAGTGCAAAATTTACTTCTAAAATATCTTTGTTTTCGGGAGAAGTTTCAACAGCCAACAAACTACGCTCTGAAATTTTATAGCGACCGTCTATGATATTCTGAATTGCTTTTTCAATATCTTCAACTTGTATAGTGGCTAAAAAGCCTAATCGCCCTGTATTTATACCAACTATAGGAATGTCAAGTTGCATTACAAACATAATGGCACGCAAAATAGTACCATCACCACCAATACTTATTAATAAATCATACGATTCATCTAAATCATCAAAAGTTTTAAAAGTATCGTAAAATGCTCTTTTTGAAGAGACGGATTTTATAAGTTCTGAAAATTCGGCTTCAATATAGACTTCAATATCTTTTTTTGACACATAATTTAGTAATGTATCTACCGAAGTCAATGTGTATTTATTATTGAAACGTCCAAAAACGGCAATTTTCATGTGTTTGTTTTTATTAATTTTCAGTTGCTAAACACCTTAAATGTTTAGGTATCTATTTAAATAATCCGATCGATCTTTTAAGCTTTGCGTAAAACTATCTTCTTCATGACCAGATGCAATATTATAGCTGTAGCGTCTAAAAGTTTGTATTATGTCATTTAAACTACTATTGCCAATTTTAAGGGTGACTTGTACAATGTCGTTTTGCATTTTTGAAACAAATGCCCCTAAAAGCTTACCGTTATTAGATTCTACAATTTGGCTAATTTCACTAAAAGAATAATCGTTAATACCTTTTTCAACTACTAAAATACCTCCAGCTTCATAGAAAAATGGTGATTCGTTAAATAATCCTATAACATCATTAAGTTCATAATAGCCAAGATAATTACCTTGTTCATTTAAAATAGGCATAATATTCGCAGAGTTTTGAGCAAAAGCTTCTAAAACATCTAGCCACATGGTTTTTTCTTTTACAAAGAAATCTTCAATGGCATACAAGTAGTCTTTAACAGTTTTATTACTTTCAAAGCAATGCACATCGGTTTCAAAAAAAGTACCTAAAAACACGCCGTTTTCATCTTTAATAGGAATATGAGAATAGGTAAGCTGGTTGAAAAGCTGTTGCAATTCACTTATTTTACTGTCACTACTTAGTGGTTTTATATCATTTATAATGAATTCTGAAAGTTTCATATTGAATACTTGTTGTATTGCAAATTAATCAAAAAAATAGCATTTAAGCCTGTTCTACTTTGTATTTTTGTTGTTTAAATTATAATTTGATGACAAAGTTAAGTGTAAATATCAATAAGATAGCAACATTAAGAAATTCGAGAGGTGGCGAAGTGCCAAATGTGGTGGATTTTGCAAAAGATGTGCAACGTTTTGGTGCGGAAGGTGTTACTATTCATCCAAGACCAGATGAGCGCCACATTCGTTATCAAGATGCGAGAGATTTGAAACCAGAAGTTTACACCGAATATAATATTGAAGGTAATCCAGTAGCATCATTTGTAGATTTAGTATTAAGCGTAAAACCTACACAGGTAACTTTGGTGCCAGATGCAGAAGATGCTATTACAAGTAATGCAGGTTGGGATACTGTTAAACATAAAGACTTTTTAGTTGATGTGATTGCAGAATTTCAAAGTAATGGCATCAGAACTTCAATTTTTGTAGATCCAGTTTTAAAACAAATAGAAGGTGCAAAAGCTACAGGAACAGATCGCATTGAATTATATACAGAAGGATTTGCGCATCAATTTAGTTTGGGGAATAATGAAGGCATAAAACCCTATACAGAAAGTGCTATTTTAGCAAATGAATTAGATTTAGGTATTAATGCAGGTCATGATTTATCGTTGGATAATATTCAGTTTTTCAAAGAAAACATTCCTGACCTTTTAGAAGTATCTATAGGACATGCTCTAATTGCCGAAAGTTTATATTTAGGTGTAGAAAATGTAATACAAATGTATTTGCATAAGTTGAAATAAGTTTTTACCAGTATTCAATAATCATTAATTACACAACAGTTTTCCTTCTCATGGAGGGATTAAGGGAGGTTTTATGATATTACATTCAAATATTTTAGGAACAGGGAAACCATTAGTAATTCTACATGGGTTTTTGGGGATGAGTGATAATTGGAAAACTCATGGCAAAAACCTGTCTGAATTAGGTTTTGAAGTCCATTTAGTAGATCAGAGAAATCACGGACATAGTTTTCATGCAGATGAATTTAGTTATGAAGTACTTGCAGAAGATTTAAAAAATTACTGTGAAGCTAAAGAAATAGACGATATAATCCTCTTAGGGCATTCCATGGGTGGAAAAACAGCAATGTTATTTGCTACTGAATATCCGGAGTTAGTTTCAAAATTATTAGTCGCAGATATTTCACCACGTTTTTATCCTGTGCATCACGATGCAATTTTGGAGGGATTAAGTGCTCTAGATTTTGAAGTGATTAAAAATAGAGGAGCGGCCGATAAAGCTCTAAGTGCATATGTTTCAGACCTCGGAACTAGAATGTTTTTGCTTAAAAATTTGTATTGGGTAGAAAAAGGACAATTAGGTTTACGCATAAATCTAGAGGTTTTAAAAAATGAAGTTGCTGAAGTTGGAGAGTCATTACCGAGTTATGCAAGGTTTGAAAAAGACACCCTATTTTTACGAGGAGATCGCTCTGAATATGTAGGGGTTGGCGATGAAAGGATCATTAAAAATCATTTTCCAAAGTTTGAAATTGTAACAATCAATAATGCAGGACATTGGTTACATGCTGAAAATCCAAAAGATTTTTTTGAAGCTGTTGTTGAGTTTGTACAATAAATTATTTTGTACTTTTAAGATAAAATATAAATTAATATGAATCTAATAATCAGACTTTTATTGAACGCCATCGCCGTATTCGCATTGGCTCACATTTTAACAGGTGTGCAAGTTGATAACTATATTACAGCAATTATCGTTGCTTTAGTACTTGCAGTTTTAAATCTTTTAATAAAACCACTTTTAGTTATTTTAACCTTACCAGTAACCATAATTACTTTAGGCTTATTTCTACTGGTAATTAACGGATTAATAATTCTACTAGCTGATAAATTTATAAATGGGTTTTCTGTAGATAGTATCTGGTGGGCAATTTTATTTAGCATCCTATTATCTATACTACAATCGCTTTTGCATTCTTTATTAAAAAAAGATAAAAAATAGTCTCAAAACCAAGTAGTTAAAAACTTTGTTGGGTGGTAAAAAATATTGTATTTTTGCCACCCAATTTTAGATACACTAATTATAGTTATAAGAAATGAATATTACAAGAGAAAACGTAGATGCATTAAATGCGGTAGTAAAAGTTGATATCGCTAAAGAAGATTACAGCGATACAGTAGAAAAAATCTTAACAGATTACCGTAAAACAGCAAACATTCCTGGGTTTAGAAAAGGACATGTGCCAATGGGGATGGTAAAAAAACAATACGGAAAAGCTGTTTTGGTTGATGAGGTTAATAAATTACTTCAAGATGCATTAAATAAATATTTAACTGAAGAAAAGTTAGATGTATTAGGGCAACCTTTACCAAAGACTCAAGATGAAATAGATTGGGATGCTGATGGTTTTTCTTTTGAATTTGAATTAGGGTTAGCTCCAGAATTTGATGTAGAATTAAAAGGAAAAAAAGCTATCACTCATTATAATATTGTTGCTGATGATAAAATGATTAATGAGCAAATAGAGCGTATTCAAAAACAGTACGGAAAATTAGTATCTCAAAATACTGTTGAAAAAGACAGCGAGGTTACAGGGGTTTATGAAAATACTGAAGAAGATATTGATAACACAGTAACTTTAACATTAGATAAGTTTAAAGGTAAATCTACCGCTAAACAATTTGTTGGTGCTAAAGTTGGAGACGTTATTGTTTTAAAAACAAAAGGGCTTTATGAAGATGATCACGAGTTAATGCATGCGTTAAAAGTAGAGCACGATAAAGCTCACGGTTTAGATATTGAAGTGTCTTTCACAATAACAGAAATTAATAAAAGAGAATTAGCAGATTTAGATCAAGAATTGTTTGATAAATTGTTTCCTAATAAAGAAGTAACTTCAGTAACTGAATTAAAAGACAAGATTAAAGAAGATGCTGAAAAACAGTTCGTGCAGCAATCTGATCAAAAACTTTTAAATGATGTTACTGAGTATTTAGTGGATACCACAAAGTTTGATTTACCTGCTGAGTTCTTAACTAAATGGATGCAAACTGCTGGAGAGAAAGAGATGGATGAGGAACAAGCTAAAGATGAATACGAAAAGTCTGAAAAAAGCTTACGTTATCAGTTAATTGAAGGTAAGTTGATTGAAGGTAACGGTATTCAAGTAACGATAGATGATATAAAAGATCATGCTAAAGAAATGATCAAAGGACAAATGGCTCAATTTGGACAAATGAATCCTTCAGACGAAGAACTTGACGGAATAGCTGCTCGTGTTTTAGGAAACCAAGACGAAGCACGTAGAATTTCTGAACAATTAATTAGTCAAAAATTGATTGAATTATACAAAGAAAAAGCAAACTTAAAAGTAAAAGAATTAAGTTACGAAAACTTTGTTAAAGAAGTTTACGGCGATAAATAATCAAATAATAATTCATTATATTTATGCGCTTAAATCGTCAAGATTTAAGCGCATTTTTGTCTAATAAAAAAGTTTTTTAAACATAAAATAGTATTCACTTTGGTGTAAATCAAGGAGATAATCTAAAAAATATAGAAACCTACTATGGATTACGGTAAAGAATTCGAAAAATTCGCAATAAAAGATCAAGGCATTAGTAGCACGTACTACAATAAAATTATTAGTAGCATGTATCCTACTAATTTAACGCCAAATATCATTGAAGAACGCCAAATGAACATCGCTATTTTTGATGTATTTTCACGTTTAATGATGGATCGTATTATATTTCTAGGAACAGGAATTAACGATCAGGTGGCTAATATCATTCAAGCACAATTATTGTTTTTAGAAAGTACAGATGCTTCAAAAGATATTCAAATCTATATCAATTCTCCAGGAGGAAGTGTATATGCTGGTTTGGGTATTTATGATACCATGCAGTTTATCAAACCAGATGTTGCAACTATTTGTACAGGAATGGCGGCTTCAATGGGAGCTGTATTGTTGTGTGCTGGAGCAAAAGGAAAGCGTAGTGGTTTAACGCATTCTCGTGTTATGATTCATCAACCAATGGGTGGCGCACAAGGTCAAGCAAGTGATATAGAAATTACTGCAAAAGAAATTTTGACGTTAAAAGAAGAGCTTTATAAAATCATAAGTAAGCATTCAGGTCAGGATTACGACAAAGTATATGAAGATAGTGATAGAGACTACTGGATGAAAGCTGATAAGGCTAAGGAATACGGTATGATAGACGAGATTTTAGCTCGTAAATAATTTTTTTGTACTTTTATAAGTTCAAAAATCAAAAATGTGAGTAGTGAAACTACGCACTTAAAATATAACGATTAATGGCAAAAGAAGAATTAGAATGCTCGTTTTGTGGCAGGAAAAAACCCGAAACCAACTTATTGATTGCTGGTCTAGATGCTCACATTTGTGATAGATGTATAGAGCAAGCTCACGGTATTGTTTTGGAGGAATCTAAGCAAAACGATAGCAATGATTTATCTGCTGAATTAAAACTTAGAAAGCCACAACAAATCAAATCGTTTCTTGATGAATACATAATTGGACAGGAAATGACTAAAAAAGTCATGTCTGTTGCGGTTTACAATCATTATAAGCGTTTGTTACAACAACCTTCAAATGATGATATTGAAATCCAAAAAAGTAATATCATTATGGTTGGTCAAACAGGTACAGGTAAAACCCTGATGGCAAAAACTGTTGCTAGAATGCTTAATGTGCCTTTGGCTATTGTTGATGCAACCGTGCTTACTGAAGCGGGGTATGTTGGAGAAGATGTAGAAAGTATCTTAACGCGTTTGTTGCAAGCTGCAGATTATAACTTAGAAAAAGCCGAAAAAGGAATCGTTTTTATTGATGAAATTGATAAAATTGCTCGAAAAAGTGATAACCCGTCTATAACTAGAGATGTTTCTGGAGAAGGCGTACAACAAGCTTTATTGAAACTTTTAGAAGGTACTGTTGTAAATGTCCCACCAAAAGGAGGAAGAAAACATCCAGACCAAAAATTTATAGAAGTAAATACTGAAAATATTTTATTTATTGCTGGTGGTGCTTTTGATGGTATTGAGCGTGTTATTACTAAACGTTTAAACATGAAAGCTGTTGGTTATGCTGCGTCAATGTCTGATGAGGTTATAGATCAACAAAATTTACTACAATACATTATTCCAAAGGATTTAAAAGATTTTGGGTTAATTCCTGAAATTATTGGTAGACTTCCAGTATTGACATATATGGATCCGCTAGATGCTAAAACATTAAGAGCAATTCTTACAGAGCCTAAAAATGCTATCATTAAACAGTATAAAAAACTGTTTTCTATGGATGAAATAGAATTTACTATTACGGATGGTGCTTTAGAGTTTATTGTAGGTAAAGCTATTGAGTATAAGCTTGGAGCAAGAGGATTACGTTCGTTATGTGAAGAAATTTTAACTGATGCCATGTTTGAATTGCCAAGTAGTAATGACAAAAAGCTGAATGTTACCAAAGCGTATGCTGAGGATAAATTATCTAAGACAACACTTAAGAAATTGAAAGCGGTGTCGTAGATTTTAAATTAATAATCTATTAAAGGGCATTCTGTTTATTCAGAATGCTTTTTTATTTTTGATAATATTTTAAATGTAATATGTATGTGTAGGTTTTTATGGAATATTTTCAGATTTAAAAAACCTAAAGAAGAGCAAGACCCTATGAAGAAATTTTTAATTGTTGGTTTGGGTAATATAGGCGATAAGTATGCTGAAACACGCCATAATATAGGTTTTAAGGTTTTAGATCATTTTGCCAAAAAAGAAGACTTTTCTTTTGAAACGGAGAAGTTGGGGGCTATTGCTGCTTACAAACTGAAAGGTAGGACTTTTGTTTTTTTGAAACCGAGTACGTTTATGAATTTGAGCGGAAAAGCAGTTTCTTATTGGTTAACAAAAGAAAAAATTCCTTTAGAAAACCTTTTAGTTATTACTGACGATTTGAACCTTTCCTTTGGGAGTATTCGCTTAAAAACAAAAGGAAGCGATGGCGGACATAATGGCTTAAAAGATATTCAACATACATTAAATACAACCAAATACAATCGTTTTAGATTTGGGATTAGTGATGCTTTTAACAAAGGCAGACAAATAGATTATGTTTTAGGAGAATGGACAAATGAAGAAAATGACAAGCTTCCAGAACGCCTTGATAAATCTATAGAGTTAATTAAATCTTTCGTGCTCGCAGGTATAAACAATACCATGAATACTTTTAATGGGAAGTAATTTAATAATATCTCTTTCCTATTTTATAACTATTTTATGAGTATAAGTTTTATTTGTATCATACACGTTTAAAAAGTACATGCCAGCTTGTAAATGATCAAGATTAATGCTTTTTGTAATTCTTGATGCGCCACTAAATGTTTCAGTATGAATAAAACGACCTCTCATATCAAAAACTTCAAGTTTTAGGTTGCGTTCATCAGTATTAGTACTTGTATTCAGTTTAATGTTAAACTTTCCATTGTTTGGATTTGGAAAAACACTAAATCCAACAAATGTATCTTCAATTAATTCAAAAGAAGTAATACAAAACTCTAAAGACCAATCATTGAGTGTGCCTTCATCACCTTCAAAACCATCTGCAATAGAAAGCGACCAGTTGCCTTGACTATCCAGACCTTCAAAAGTACTCAAGGAGTTAGCAGGAATAAAAGTTCCTGTTGTTGGTGACGCACAATTCACACTTGTAGCATCATCATCAAAAGTAATATCAAAATCTTCATAACCCGTATCTCTAAAGCAGTTTTCAGACCAAAGGGTTGAAGTAGTCCCGTTAGGATGTTGCAGAGTAACAATTAAATCACTTATAAAACTATGAGTAATATCAACATTGGCTTTAATGCTGCTTAATGTTCCTGAATTTGGTACATTTATAATATTTGAAGTGGTTTGACCATCTAAAATGGATAAACCTAAATCTTGGCTAGACACATATTGTTCTTCACAAATTGTAGTAACCTCATATCCAATAGCAAAATCTACTGAGTTTACGGCGTAATAAATATTATTAACAGGTACAATCATTATTCTACACATAGGTGCAGCTATATTAGGTACGATGATGCTTTCCGATCCATCGTTAGGAGTATTGTTCGCTAAAACAGTATTAAAAGTTACACCTGCATCGGTTGATAATAGAATATTAACGTTTGATGTGTTTATGCCATTGGCATCAGTTCCTGCAACATCCCATGTAATAGTTTCAGTTGAGTTTTGTAACCAACTAATATCCGAAGTAGCTTGAGAGGTTATTGCAAAAGGACCAATAGGGCTTGAAGAAGAGCCAGCTCTAACTTGAATTTGCATTGTATCATAACTAGACTGACCTACACTATTGCTCATAGGGTCTCTGTCTCTAACAGTTAATGCCCAATTTAGTGTTCTTGTTATAGTTGAAGCAGTTTCCCAATCACTACCTAATCCTGGATTAGTTTGCGTAATTCTTCCATTTAAAACACTACTGAGTCTAGGGATATGCCTGTCTGACGAAGTTGAAGGCGGTAGAGATCTATTCATGGAACCATTATTTATGGTTGGGCCAAAATTATTATTATCTACTCTTCCGCTATCAGTTTGTTCCCAGCAATACGTATGTACATCGCTACCATCAGCATCAGTAGCAATGCCTTTTAAGATGTAAGGTGTTCCAGCGGGAATTATAAAATCACTTCCGGCATCAGTACTAGGAGGGTTATTAGTTATAGCTTCAGTTGATTGACAATTTTTTGTAGCTAGATTGTCTAATATTTGTTTAATACTGTGAAAGTGAAAATAAGGATCACTATTGGTTGCTACATTGTCTTCTCCTTGTAAACCTGCATAAGCCATAACTGTTGTGCCGCTTCCTGGTTCAGAGTTTACGCCAGTACCTTCAGTATCAAATGCCCATGTATGGTTAGCTCCCATTTGATGCCCAATTTCATGAATTACATAATCCAGATCAAAAGAATCACCTTCTGGTCTTGCATCTGGTGGAGAAGTAAAAGCACTACCTTTAGAACTATTTTCACATACACAGCCTATACAACCAGCAAAACCTCCACCGCCATCGTGACCAAATAAGTGACCAATATCATAAGCTGTATTGCCAATAGTTGACGTTAAGGTGTTTTGTAATTGTAAACTCCATCCATTGAGATTGTTAAAGTTACTTTCATCGGTGCCTACACCTGCATCAGAATAAGGGTCGGTAGTTGCATCAGTAAAAATTATTTCGGTAGCATCAACCAATTCAAAAGTAATAGCCATGTCTGCTTCAAAAATAGCGTTTACTCGAGTTAATGTAGCGTTTATTCCAGCTAAAGCACCACCAATGGTGCCTCCATGGTACGCTGTGTATTCTCCTGTAACTGATATGGCAATTCTAAACTTTTGAAGTATTTTATCGTTTGCACCACCTTCGTCTGTCAAAATAATGTTAGATTTTGATGCTTCACTTTTTAAAGCATCTAAAGTACCACATCTAAAGGCTTCTGATGTTTTGGTTTTACTGTTTTTTTGATAAACTACATATTCATTTGCACCTTTTTTTAAGGGTTGCATAAATACATCAGGTTTATTTAAATATGAAATCATAGTTTGCACTCCTTCTGGAGATACACTCATACTTAATCGAGCACCAGAGCCGTCAAGCGCATAGCCTTTGTAAGATTTTATATGCGGAAATTTAGCAGCAAGTTTAGGAGAAAAAACTGAAGATTCAATTACGTTAAACGATTTTAACGTTCCGTTTTCAACAGGGATTTTTAAAATGCTAGAATTACTTTTTTGCAAAAAAATTTGATACAGCGTTAAGGTTTTGTTGAAATAACGATGAATTCAAACTAAAATACTGCACTTTTGATGTATTCAGATTTAAATCATAAATAGTTTTAGTTTCAGTAGCGTTTTTTATAGCTTTCCAAGCAGAATTTTGTCCATGAAGAGAAAATACAACTAAAAATATTGCAAATGAAAAAACATAATGTAGTTTTGTTTTCATAACTATTCTAGGGGCTTTTAGTAACAAATCTAGCTTATTTCGATGAAATTAACAATTTTAGGCATTTATGGGTAAAACTATGAAAATTGAATCATATAAATCTAAAGTTCCCACGGTGGTAACCATTGGTACTTTTGATGGGGTTCATATTGGTCATCAAAAAATAGTAAAGCGTCTTATTAACCTTGCTAATGAAGAACGTTTAAATTCTGTGATTCTTACTTTTTTCCCGCATCCGAGAATGGTTTTACAAAAAGATTCAGACATAAAATTGATAAATACTATAGATGAGCGTAGCGAAATTTTAGAACATTTAGGGCTAGATTATTTACTGATAAAAAAGTTTACCATAGATTTTTCAAGACTATCTGCTGAAGAATTTGTAAAACAAATTTTAGTTGATAGACTGAATGCGAAAAAAATAATTATTGGTTACGATCATAGGTTTGGTAGGAATAGAAATGCTGATATTGATGATTTAATTAGGTATGGGGAAGCGTTTGGTTTTGAAGTAGAAGAGATTTCGGCTCAAGATATTAATGATGTCGCCGTTAGTTCTACAAAAATTAGAAAGGCACTTTTAAATGGCGAAATTATTAAAGCCAATAAATATTTAGGACACCCCTTTATGTTAACAGGAACTATTGTTAAAGGTAAAGGTATTGGAAAGCAATTAGGTTATCCCACGGCAAATTTAAACATAGAAGAGAGCTATAAAATTATTCCAAAGCAAGGTTCCTATGTGGTAAAATCGATAATTAATGGAGAACAGATTTTCGGTATGATGAATATTGGTGTTAATCCAACTGTTAACGGTAAAAAGGAATCTATAGAGGTTCACTTTTTAATTTTAATGAATCCATATACAATCAAAAAATTCAAATAGATATTTTAGAACGTATTCGTGATGAAGAGAAGTTTCAATCTATTGAAGCATTAAAAGATCAATTAAAAAAGGATCAATTATTTTCACTAAATTTTATAGAAAATCATCATGCTAAATAATTGGTTGTTTAGACATATTGATAATTCACAATTAGTAATTTTTAGAATCTTTTTTGGGGCACTTTGTTTTTTAGAATCTTTTGGAGCCATTCTTACAGGTTGGGTACAAAAGACATTAATAGCACCTAAATTTACATTTTCATTTATAGGTTTTGAATGGTTACAACCATTGGAAGGCAATGGCATGTATATCTACTATATTGTTATGAGCATATTTGGGTTGCTTATCATGATGGGCTACAAATATAGAATAAGCATTATAGGTTTTACACTACTTTGGTCAGGAACGTATTTAATGCAAAAATCATCATATAACAATCATTATTATTTATTGATGTTGATTAGTGCGATAATGGTTTTTATGCCTGCAAGTAGAGACGTTTCTATTGATGCAAAGTTAAATAAGTCTATTAAAACAAACGCAATGCCAAATTGGTGTAAACTCGTTTTTATTCTACAATTATTTATAGTTTATACTTATGCATCGGCAGCAAAATTATATCCAGATTGGTTAGATGGAACTGTCTTAGAGGTGTTAATGCGAGGAAAAAAATATTATCTAGTTGGCGAATTATTACAAGAAAAATGGTTGCAGCAAATATTAACTTATGGAGGTATTCTTTTTGATGGCTTAATAATTCCTTTTTTACTTTGGAAACCAACAAGGAAATGGGCTTTTATAGTGTCTATTGGATTTCATTTATTTAATTCAATAATATTCCAAATAGGTATATTCCCTTATTTAGCATTAGCATTTTATTTGTTTTTCTTTCCGCCTAAAACTATTAGAAATATTTTTCTCAAAAAGAGAGGTTTTTATAATGAAGATGAAGTGAAATTTCCATTATTCAAGAATGGTTTTATTGTGCTGTTTTCAATTTATTTCTTAATTCAAATCGTATTACCGTTGCGTCACCATTTTTTTAAAGATGATGTTCTTTGGACTGAAGAAGGACACCGACTATCATGGCGCATGATGTTGAGAGCAAAAAACGGATTGATAACTTATAGAATTGTGGATAAAAATTCCGAAGAAAATACTATTATTAATCTAGATGATTATCTCACAAAAAAACAACAACGAGGTGCAAGTACAAAACCTGATGTAATCTGGCAGTTTTCAAAACATTTAAAAGAAGATTTTAAAGCAAAAGGTAAAGATGTCGCTGTCTATGTAGATTGTAGAGTGAGTTTAAATGGGAAGCCACTACGAAGATTAATAAATCCCGATATTGATATTGCGAGTTTACCTTGGCAACCCTTTAAGCATAACGATTGGATTTTGCCCTCTAAAAAGAATTAAATCATTAAATTTGTGGCTTAAATTTTAGAAACATGCTACAAGTCCCATTTATAAAAGAAAATAAAAAAGTTGTAATTGAACGTTTAACAAAACGTAACATTGATGCTGCTAAAATAGTAGATGAAGTTATTACTTTAGATGAGAACAGGAAAAATTTACAAGCAAAACTAGATAATACACTAGCAGAGTCTAATTCAATTTCTAAAGAAATAGGATTCTTATATAAATCGGGAAAAGTAGCGGAGGCTAATGTTTTAAAAACCAAAACGGGAGAGCTTAAAGAAACATCAAAAACACTTACAGATAGTCTAAATGAAACTATTGATAGCCTAAAAAATTTATTGTTTCAAATTCCAAATGTACCTCATGAATCTGTGCCTGACGGAGTTTCAGAAGCGGATAATGAAGAGATTTTAAGAGAAGGTGATATTCCAAAATTACATAAAGATGCTCTACCTCATTGGGAACTAGCTAAAAAATACGATATCATAGATTTTGAGCTTGGTAATAAAATTACTGGTGCTGGTTTTCCTGTTTATAAAGGAAAAGGTGCAAGATTGCAACGAGCATTAATCGCTTATTTTTTAGATAAAAATACTGAAGCTGGTTATACAGAATATCAATTACCACATTTGGTAAATGAAGCTTCCGGGATTGGTACAGGACAATTACCAGATAAAGAGGGGCAAATGTATCATGTAACAGAGGATAATTTGTATTTAATACCTACTGCAGAAGTGCCTGGGACAAATATTTTTAGAGATGTGGTTTTAAATGAAGCCGATTTACCTGTCGGAATAACTGGTTATACTCCGTGTTTTCGTCGTGAAGCTGGAAGTTATGGCGCTCATGTAAGAGGTTTAAATAGGTTGCATCAATTTGATAAAGTTGAGATTATTAGGGTTGAGCATCCAGGCAAATCTTATGAAGCTTTGGATGGTATGGTAAATCATGTAAAAGCCATTATAGAAGAGCTTAAATTGCCTTATAGAATATTACGTTTATGTGCAGGAGATACTTCTTTTGCTTCAGCTTTAACATACGATTTTGAAGTCTTTTCTACAGCTCAAGATAGATGGTTGGAAGTGTCTTCGGTTTCTAATTTTGAAACTTTTCAAGCTAATCGTTTAAAACTAAGGTTTAAAAATGCTGATGGTAAAAATGAATTGGCACATACATTAAATGGTAGTTCTTTAGCGTTGCCAAGAATTTTAGCAGGTATTTTAGAAAACTACCAAACAGAAGAGGGTATAGTGATTCCAGAAGTACTTCGTTCTTATACAGGTTTTGATATTATTTGATAGAATATTCTTTCAAATAAATAAAAATAATCGATAAAATACATTTTTTTAATGTTGTTTGACGATTTTTAGTGGGTTTGCTTGGTGTTTTTTGTGATATTTCAGAATATAGCATAACCAAAATCAATTAACCTACTTAACCATGAAGAATGTAAAGCGCTTAGTTTTGCTTATTGCACTTATTTTTATCGCAAGTAAAGTTTTGTTTTCAGATTTTAGTTTAGAAAAATCTGAAAATGAAACGATAGCGGTTGTGAAAAAATAATCTTTTTTACACATCTTAAAGGCTGTCCCCAATCGAGTGATATTGTCGTTATTAATAACGATGGTTTAGTTAATAGAACATTAATTTTGGTTGGTTATGCCCGAATGTTTTATTTCGGGCATTTTTTAGTTTTGGTATCACTTCTCTTAAAACCACATTTTGTTATCTTTACCTTATGAGATTGATAACTTTTTTATACTTATTTACGTCAACAATACTGTTTGCTCAAAATGATGCTGCTGCCAAAGAATACTTTAAAAATGGCGATTTTGAAAAGGCATTGTATGAGTATAAAAAACTATATGCTAAGTCGCCTTCAAACATTAGTTATATCAAACAAATTATAGATTCGCATCAACAATTGGAGCAATATCAAGAATCTGAAGGTTTTTTATTGAAAATTATTGGTAGAACAAATTACCCAGCGTTTTATGTGGATTTGGGGTATAATTACCAATTAAAAAACAACTTAGAAAAAGCAGAGGAGAACTATAATATTGCCATAAATAGTCTTTTGGTAAGCCCAAATAATGCATTTTCAGTTGCACGTAGTTTTCAAAATTATTCACTTTTAAATAAAGCTGCCATAACATATGAGAAAGCGATGGAGCTTAAGCCGACGCTAAATTTGAAATTACCACTAGCAAAAATTTATGGAGAACAAGGTGAGATTGAGAAAATGATGCTCAATTACATCGATTTTGCAGAGAAAAACCCTATTTCGTTGAGCAATATCAAACGGGCTATAAGTGATTTTATAAGTGAAGATGGATACAACGAAAGTAATGTCGTTTTAAGGAAACTACTTATTAAAAAAATACAACAAGCACCTAATGTACTGTGGAATGAAATGTTGAGTTGGCTTTTTATTCAGCAAAAAGATTTTAGTAAAGCATTTACACAAGAGAAAGCTATTTATACGCGCCAACCCGAAAGTTTATCGCGTATTATAGATCTTGGCAAGATTGCAAAGCATGAAGGTAACATAGAAATAGCGCGTTCAGTTTTTAGCTATGTAGTTGAAAAAGCACAAGATATTGATACCAAATTATTGGCTTATTACGATTTGTTACAGATTGAAATTAATAAAAGTGATGCCAAATCTCATAAGGAATTGCAAAGTAAATTCTTAGAATTATTCAATACTTATGGCACATTCTCTCAAACTTTAGAATTGCAAATTGCATATGCACATTTTCTAGCATTCCATATGAATCAAACCAACAAAGCTACTGCTTTTTTAGAAGATGCCTTGAAATTACCGCTTAACGATATGCAAAAGGCCGAAATAAAGTTAGAGCTTGGAGATATTCTTGTGCTACAAGAAAAATTCAATAAGGCATTAATTTATTACACTCAAATTCAACGTAATTTAAAGAATAGTACAATTTCTCAAAAGGCACGTTTTAAAGTAGCAAAAACGAGTTATTATAAAGGAGATTTTAAATGGGCTGAATCTCAACTTAAAATTTTAAAATCTTCTACGTCTCAACTCATAGCAAATGATGCACTAGATTTAAAACTATTAATTTCTGATAATAAATATGAAGATTCGCTTCAAACAGCGTTGAAATTATATGCTAAAGCAGATTTGTTGGCATTTCAAAATAGGAATGATGAAGCCATCGTAATTTTAGATAGAGTTTTAAAAGAACATAAAACGGAACCAGTTATTGCTCAAGCTTTATACAAACAAGCACAACTTTTTGAAATTAAAAAACAGTATGATAACGCAGCAGAGAACTATCAAAAGGTTATTGATAATTATAAAGATGGTATTTTAATTGACAACGCTATATATTCTTTAGCTGAATTGTATATGACGCATTTAAACATACCAGAAAAAGCTAAAACCTTGTACAAAGAGATTGTTTTTGTACACGCAGATAGTATTTATTTTATTGAAGCCAGAAAGAAGTTTAGAAAACTTCGAGGAGATGCCATTAACTAAACAAAATAGAATTTATGGTCTTTGATTATAATGAAATTATTGGTTTTGCAGCAGCAACGCTTTCCACTATAGCATTTTTACCTCAAGTTTATAAAACTTGGAAAACAAAAGATGTTTCCAGTTTATCTCTTCCAATGTTGATTTTGTTTTTTATTGGTATTGTGTTGTGGCTTATTTATGGCTTTTTAAAACATAGTCCGTCCATGATTTTTGCCAATTCAATAACTGTAATTTCTGCAATACTCTTACTTTATTACAAAGTTACCTATTCAAAAAGATAATTACTATAATGGCTTTTTAGTGCTTTTTAAGAGGGTATCTTAAATTCCTAGTAAATCGATGTGATTTATTGAATTTATAAATTATTGTTAAAATTGGTATTGAAAATTCATAAAAAAAGCTATTTCATTGTTTATTTTCAATTCAAATTTTTAATATTGCACCTCTTAATAAATCTATTCTTATGAAAATTGGTGTTCCTATTGAAATTAAAAATAACGAGAATCGAGTTGGTATGACACCTTCAGGTGTTTTCGAATTAACTAAAAGAAATCATATTGTATTTGTGCAAAAAAATGCAGGTTATAATAGTGGTTTTCCTGATGAAGATTATGTAGATGCAGGTGCGACTATTCTTGAAACTATTGAGAAAGTGTACGATGCTGCTGAAATGATTGTAAAGGTTAAAGAGCCTATTGAAAAAGAATATGGTTTAATAAAAGAAGATCAAGTTGTTTTTACATATTTTCATTTTGCTTCTAGCGAAGTATTAACGAAAGCAATGATTGATAGTAAAGCGGTTTGTATTGCTTATGAAACAGTTGAGGATAATGATGGTGCTTTACCATTATTAATACCAATGTCTGAAGTTGCAGGACGTATGTCTATCCAACAAGGTGCAAAATATCTAGAAAAACCAATTATGGGTAGAGGTATTTTATTGGGCGGAATTCCGGGTGTGCCTCCAGCAAAAGTTTTAATTTTAGGAGCTGGTATTGTTGGACTGCAAGCTGCACGTATGGCTTCTGGATTAGGGGCTAATGTGTTTATTCTAGATATAAATATGAAAGCTTTACGTCATGTAAGTGAAGTAATGCCGAATAATGTTATTAGTGAATTTTCAAGTGAGTATAATATTAGAAAGCATATTGTTGATTCCGATTTAATTATCGGAGGTGTATTGATAAAAGGAGCAAAAGCCCCCAAATTAATCACTAAAGAAATGTTGAAAGATATGCGCCCGGGGACTGTTATGGTTGATGTGGCGGTAGATCAAGGCGGTTGCTTTGAAACTACAAAGCCAACTACACATCAAGACCCCACATATATTATTGATGATGTTGTGCATTATAGTGTTGCAAACATGCCAGGAGCAGTACCTTATACATCAACAATGGGATTGACTAATGTAACTTTGCCATATGTTATAAAACTAGCAAATGATGGATGGAAGAAAGCTTGTAATGATAATGGATCATTAGCAAAAGGACTAAATATTGTAAACGGAAAAATTGTTTATAAAGAAATTGCTGAAGCTTTCGATATGGAAATGTCTTAAGGATTTTATGAGTTTATGATTGAAGTGTCTAAGTACTTATAAATTAAGTTTTAGACGCTTTTGTTTTTATCAATATCGATAATATCTTTAGCTGACAAAAATTCAGTTTTATATATTGGTGTTATTTTTGCTACCTTTATTTTAAATATTAGATTATGACAGGTTATTATATATTAATAGGTGCTATTTCTATTGTCAGTTGGTTGGTAAGTAGTCAATTAAAAGGAAATTTGCTAAATATTCTAGAGTGCAACTGAGGAATGGAATGAGTGGGGCTGAAATTGCTGAAAAGATGTTGGCAGATCACGGTATTACCGATGTTAGAGTTATATCTACTCAAGGACAATTAACTGATCATTACAATCCAAGAGACAAAACCGTTAATTTAAGTGAAGTTGTATACAATCAACGTAATGCTGCGGCAGCGGCTGTTTCTGCTCACGAAGTTGGTCATGCTGTACAGCATGCTACGGCATATAGTTATTTAACTATGCGATCTAAATTAGTTCCAGTTGTACAAATTACCTCTAGTATGTCTCAATGGGTTGTGTTTGGAGGTGTTGCGTTAATGGCTTCTAATGCTATGGGAGTTATGGGTAAATGGGTAGCTATAGCAGGTTTAGTTATGATGAGTTTTGCAACCTTATTTAGTGTAATTACTTTACCTGTTGAATATGACGCAAGTAATAGAGCATTGGCTTGGTTAAAAAATAAAAATATGGTAACACCTGATGAGTACAAAGGGTCTGAAGATGCATTGAAATGGGCTGCTAGAACATATTTAGTTGCTGCACTTGGAGCTATTGCATCCTTACTATATTGGGCATTGAGAGTGTTCGGGGGAGTAGACAATAACATTAAAATAAATAAAATATAATTATGGATAATAATATTGAAAATCAATTTCAAACAAAAGCACTAGTAGGTCATTTAACCAATGAAGCACAAGTTGCATTTTATAAAAAAACATATGCGCATGTAGCCGGGGGTGTTTTAGTATTTGTTCTATTCGAATATTTATTACTTCAAAGTGAAACTATTGTTGATTTCATGTTGTCCATGACTGAAGGATGGCGATGGTTAATTATGCTAGGTGGCTTTATGTTGGTAACTAATTATGCAGAAAAAATGACTCTAAAAACTCCAGACAAAAACATGCAGTATTTAGCTTATGGAGTTTATATACTAGCGGAAGCATTAATATTTGTTCCGTTAATTTATATCGCTGCTTTTTACATGGAATCTGGTCCAGAAATTTTAAACCAAGCAGCAATAGTTACTTTGGCTTTGTTTACAGGGCTTTCGGCTGTAGTTTTTGTCACAAAAAAGGATTTTTCATTCTTAAAAACTGGTTTAACTGTTGGTTTCTTTATAGCTATAGGTTTAATTATTGCAGGTAGTTTATTTGGATTTAATTTGGGCTTATGGTTTTCGGTTGCTATGTGCTTATTGGCTGCTGGTTCAATTATATATCAAACATCTAATTTGGTACATAAATATACAAGAGATGATTACATTCCTGCAGCTTTAGGGTTATTTGCTTCATTGATGCTTTTATTTTGGTATGTACTTAGTATTTTTATGTCTAGAGATTAACCTCAAAAAATAAATTTATTATAAAGCTCTGAATTCGTTCAGGGCTTTTTTGTTACTTTACATGCTTTAAAATTAGAATGAAAACACCACAATCCTATTATAGAGAACATTCAGAAAAATACCAATCTGAAGTTAAAAGGTTGTACAAGCAAATGACTACCCTGAGTATGTTTAGGTTGATTGTTTTTGTTGCCGTAGCATTTGGTATATATGCGTTTTTTAACCAATGGCAAATAGCTCTTTTAATTGGTGTTTTTGGCGTTGCTATATTTATTTATTTCTTATCAAAATATACCGACGTAAAACGACAAAGAGATTTTAATAAAGCTTTGGTAGTACTAAATGAAGAAGAAATAAAGATAGCTTCAGGCCATTTTTATGATAGGGCAGATGGGAATAAATTTCAGGATCCAAATCATTTCTATAGTTTAGATATTGATTTGTTTGGTCGTGGCTCTTTCTTTCAATTTATAAACAGAACAACTATAAACGAAGGTACACTAAAACTGGCTGATAGTTTAAAAGCAAATGCTATTAACGATGTAGAGTTGCGTCAAAAAGCCATAGATGAATTGGCTTCCAAACCTAATGGCGACAGTTTTATTCGGCAAATGCAAGTTTGGTTCACGTGGAAACACCCGCTAAAATTATCCTAGCTTGGTTAAATAATTATAAATCGTTTTTGCCTAATGTAATGCGGTGGTTGCCTTTGGTATTCACTTTAGGCACCCTATTATTAGCTGTGCTTACTTACCTTAGTATTATTTCAAATCAAAGTATTATTGGCTATTGGTTATTCTTAGGTTTAGGAATTACTGGGGTGTATGTGAAAAAAATTAACGAATTGTCATCCTATACAGATAAAGTTAAAGATACGTTTCGTCAATACTCCCAGGTGTTAGATTTAATAGAAAATGAAACGTTTACCTCAGAATTACTAAAGCAGAAACAGAATAAAATTAAATCTGATGACGAAAAAGCATCTATTGTTTTTAAAAAATTATCAAAGTCGTTAGATGCTTTAGATAACAGAAATAATATTATAGGTGCAATTTTTGGCAACGGATTCTTTTTAACGGATATAAAGCATAGTTTTAGTATTGAAAAATGGATAGGGCAATATGGCGATAAAGTTTCAGATTGGTTTGAAGTCGTATCCTTTTTTGATGCTTATAATTCTTTAGGTAACTTTACATTTAACCATCCTGAATTTGTTTTTCCAGAGATTAAAACAAACGCTTCTGTAATAAAAGCAACAGCTTTAGGTCATCCTTTATTAAACAAAAAAAGCGTGTTGATAGTAATCTAATTATAGAAAACGAGCAGTTTTTTATTGTTACAGGAGCAAATATGGCTGGGAAAAGTACATTTTTAAGAACAGTATCTCTACATATTGTTATGGCAAACATGGGCTTGCCTGTTTGCGCAAAGTCAAGCGAATACACACCAGTAAAGTTGATTACTAGTATGAGAACATCCGATTCATTAACTGATGATAGTTCGTATTTCTTTTCAGAACTAACCAGACTTAAATACATCGTTGATGCTATTCAAAAAGAACCTTATTTTATTGTCTTAGATGAAATATTAAAAGGGACAAATAGTACAGATAAAGCTATTGGCTCAAGAAAATTTGTTGAGAAGCTAGTAGCATCCAATGCCACCGGAATTATCGCTACCCACGATTTAAGTCTATGCGAAATAGAAAAAGAATTAGGTGATGTGAAAAACTATTATTTTGATGCCGAAATTATCAAAGACGAATTATATTTTGACTACAAATTAAAACAAGGTATTTGTCAAAATATGAATGCATCATTTTTATTGAAGAAGATGAATATTGTTTGATGATTGGAGTGACTTTTTGAATATAATAGTGTCTGAATTATAAACAGATTTAAGATTATGAAAAATACAATTAGAGTTATATTAATAATAGCCTTTGCGTTACTAGGCAAATCTTTATTTGCGCAACAAGTAACTGTAAACGATAAGGTTTACGAAGTAAAAAAAGGTATGATTTATAATGATGGTGTAGACGTTACGAATGCCTTAACTGCGGAAGAAAAACTGAAATATTATCAATTTTCAAAAAGAAGAAACTTGAGATGGAAGAAGCAGAAGCTGCAAAGGAAAAATTAGAAAAAGCCGAGAAGCAAAAGGAAAAAGCTGAAAAAGAACAAAAAAAGGCAGAAAAGAAACAGAAAAAAGCAGAAAAAGCTCTAAAACAAAAAGAAAAGGCACAGTCAAACTATGAAAAAGCGACTAAGAAACACAAAGATGCCATTAAAAAATACGAAAAGTTAAAAAAGAAAGGCAAATTGTCTCCTCAAGATGAAGGAGATTGGTTAGAGAAAATCGAAAAGCTAAAATCTAAACTAGATAAAGCTAAAGGGAAACTCTAATTAATATTAGCTATTATAAATTACAGAACCTTAATATATTATACATGTTGAGGTTTTTTTAGTTTATACTTATTGGTATTTTAGCATTATGCAAGAAGAATTAAAAATAGCATTAATACAATCTGATTTGGTTTGGGAAAATCCAGAACAAAATCGGTTAAACTTCACGGAAAAGATAAATGCCATAACTGAATACATCGACCTCATTATACTTCCCGAAATGTTCACTTCTGGTTTTACTATGAACGCCCAAGCAGTTGCTGAGACTATGAATGGTAAAACTGTATCTTGGATGAAAGATTTGTCTGCAAAACAAAATACTGCTATTGTTGGGAGCATTGTTATTAGCGAAAACAATAATTTTTATAATAGATTACTTTTTGTTACCCAAAATGGAACAATAGAATATTATGACAAACGACACACATTTACACTTGTAGGAGAACACAAAACCTATACTGCTGGAACAGAAAAAGTAATTATAAATTTTAAGGGTTGGAAAATTTGTCCAATGATTTGTTACGATTTACGTTTTCCAGTCTGGGCAAGAAATAGTGAGGATTATGATGTTTTGCTATATGTAGCCAATTGGCCAACACCACGAATAGATGCTTGGGATGCATTATTAAAAGCCAGAGCAATTGAAAATATGAGTTATTGTATAGGCTTAAACCGTGTTGGTGTTGATGGTGTTGATGCTGAGTATAGTGGGAGTTCTGCTGGATATGATGTATTAGGCAAAAAGGTGACAGATTTACCGTTAAATAAAGAAAGTGTAGAAATAATTAAATTCAACAAGAAACACATTGAGCGTTATAGAAATAAACTTAAATTTCTTAACGATAGGGATGAGTTTGATATAGCCTAAAACTATTGACTGGTCTTATTTGAAATCTATTTTAAAGTAAAGTTGGTTTCGTCATCCCATCCTGAACGTACTTCTATTTGTTTTTCAGAGTGTTTTACAATTTCTGGATGAATCTTCTTCAAATAATTTCCAGTATCATAAATTTTATTGCCGTTAGTGTCAAAAATTACTCTGATAAAATAATTCCCAGGACTGAGATTTAGAAAGTCAATTGGTTCTTGTTTAGTTGAATATTCCTCATATTTTACGTCTCCATTTTTATCCGTAAGCTGAGCAATAATTGGGTAAACAGCATTAGATACAATCAAACGAAAATTGCCATAACTATCTTGTTTTTGCGTCCTTACCGAGTAATTAAGTGTGTCATTTGTGTTTTCAAAAAAATCGGTAAATGCATTTGGGAATACTTTCATATTATATTCATTACTTTCTGTCTTTTTAAAAGATAAAACATAGGTATTTGAAATAGAATCAAAGGTTTTAGTTTCAAATGTTACAGGAAGCGAATCTTTGTCGATAAGCTCTATTTTGGAAACGTCAAAATAAGAAAAAGGTATATTTCCAGAAATTTTAAAATCTTCGGTATAACGAATGCTTCCGTTAGGTTCAGAACTCATCAAAAGAGAGTCTCTTTCCTTATCACGGATTCTTACGGTATAATCTTTATTAAATTTAGGGTGTTCAATATTTAAAACTAAAGAATCTACTTCAAGTTTTGGATGATACCAATAAAATAATGTGTCCGTTTCTTTGTTTTTGGTAATGCGGGACTTGAAATCTTCTGGTACTTCAGATTTCATGTTAATTTTAACACCTGTATAGTCGCCTTCATATCCAATCATTATTTTTTCTCCATTGACCAATTGTGGTCTTGAAGGGTTGAAGTCAACAATTTCATTAAACAATCTTAAATTATAAGTAGAGTCTGTTGGAATGTCGATAAAGCTTTTGTGAAATCCAATTTGATCTGATTTTTGCTGAAATTTATTATCTCCATTTTTGTCTTTTAACGCAACCAATAGATACTTCCCAGCTTTTACATTTTCAATGGTATAAGTTGTTAAGCTGTCTAAAGTATTGGTAATGTATTTAGGAGTTTCTTTATAAATAATAGAATCATTAAAGACTGAATCCTTCTCGTATTCATAAAGCATCACAGAAACAAAAGTTTCCGGTTCGCGTTTAAGAGCATCTGTTATATTTCCAGAAACAGTTAAAGAATCAATATAATCGCCAGTAGAGAATACGTATCTGTAATAGGTGTATGGGTTGCCCTCGTTGTTGTCTTCTATACTATTTCCGAAGTTAAAAGCATAGGTGGTATTTGGAGGCAAAGTGTCATAAATTTTAATTTTAATAGATTTACTTGCGCTCCCTAAAGGTGTTATTTCAGGTTGATTTTTCATTGGTGGGAAATAATCAACTGCTTTTGTAAGTTCTTTATTTTGATAAATTCATTAAATTCAATCTCAATTTCTTTAGCTTTAAAATTGGTAGAATAGTTTTCTGGATAAGTACTAGTAATTACAGGTGGTTCTATATCTTTTTCGCCACCACCTGGTGTCCCACGATTTGCGCAGTTGATAAAAACACAGCTAATTATTACAATTAAAAGAAAGTTTATAAGCCTATTACTCATTGCCTAAATAAAATTTTACGCAAACCTACATAAATTTAGAGAGATTTGCTTCAACTACAAACGATAATATTCTTTAGGCTATTGCCATGGTAGCAATACTTATTTTAATATTTTTTGCCTGACTTAAAACAGAAATGCATGCTTCTAAAGTAGCTCCTGTTGTTATAATATCATCCACTAAAAGAATATGTTTGTTTTCTATGGTGGAAATATTTTTTAAAGCAAATAGTTCATCGCTATTAGTCCAACGTGTAAAGCGTTTTTTTGTGGTTTGAGATGTTGTGTTTGTTATTTTTATTAAAACATCATCCACATATTTGGAGTTTATAGCTTCTGCTATTTGTTGTCCAAATTTTGCCACTTGATTAAAACCTCTCTTTTTCTGTTTTTTAGGATGCATTGGTACAGGAATTACCATATCAATATTTTGATAAGCTTCGACCGTTTTAAGCTCACCACCTAGCCAATCTCCCAGAAGTACGCCAATATATTCATAACCTCGATACTTTAAACCATGTATCAATTGCTGAACAGGTCCTTTTTTTCATAACGAAACAAAGCAGTTCCGTTTTCAATTTTTGCACGTCCGCGTAGTGTGTTTTGAATGACGTTATCATTGTTAAAATGAAAATCGGTTAC
This sequence comes from Jejuia sp. G7-7, assembly GCF_055808955.1. Classification (NCBI taxonomy): domain Bacteria; kingdom Pseudomonadati; phylum Bacteroidota; class Flavobacteriia; order Flavobacteriales; family Flavobacteriaceae; genus Jejuia; species Jejuia sp. G7-7. Next base: position 412,235 of record NZ_JBVVSZ010000002.1, on the reverse strand, counting down.
AGGTAAATCATGTCTGCAAATGATGCAAATGGTATTCTCATTATCCGATAGGTAATTGGAACAAGCGTAACAAACTTTAGGAAAAAATAAGTTGATGATGGATTTCAATTATTTTTAGATTTACTGTTTTTGTAAACTTAAATAAAAAAACAGTAAACATTTGAATTTGTTTTCTGCACTTTCATATTTTTGCACCTATGGCAAATCAAGATGATACATTCAAGAAGGTGATTTCGCATGCAAAAGAGTACGGGTACGTATTTCAAAGTAGCGAAATTTATGATGGTTTAAGCGCAGTTTATGACTACGCTCAAAACGGAGCGGAGTTAAAGAAAAATATTAGAGACTACTGGTGGCGAGCCATGGTGCAGATGAATGAAAATATTGTAGGAATAGATGCTGCAATTTTTATGCATCCTACCACATGGAAAGCTTCTGGACACGTTGATGCGTTCAACGACCCTTTAATTGATAATAAAGATTCTAAAAAACGCTATCGTGCCGATGTTTTAATTGAAGACTATTGTGCTAAAATTGAGACTAAAATTGAAAAAGAGGTAAAAAAAGCAGTAAAACGTTTTGGTGATGCTTTTGATAAAGAAGAATTCTTGTCAACTAACGGACGCGTAGTTGGATATCAAGAAAAGATAAACACTATTCTTGCTAGAATGGGAAAATCTTTAGGAAATGAAGATTTAGCTGATGTAAAAGCATTAATTGAAGAATTGGAAATAGCTGATCCATTAACAGGAAGTAAAAATTGGACTGATGTTAAGCAATTCAACTTAATGTTTGGAACAAAATTAGGTGCTTCTGCTGAAAGTGCTATGGATTTGTATTTACGTCCTGAAACAGCACAAGGTATTTTTGTAAACTTTTTAAATGTCCAGAAAACTAGTCGTTTAAAAATTCCTTTTGGGATTGCGCAAACTGGTAAAGCCTTTAGAAATGAAATTGTAGCAAGACAATTTATTTTCAGAATGCGTGAGTTTGAACAAATGGAAATGCAGTTTTTTATAAAACCTGGTACTCAAGCCAAATGGTATGAACATTGGAAAGAAACAAGAATGAAATGGCATTTATCCTTGGGGATGGGAGCTGATAATTACCGTTTTCACGACCATGAAAAATTAGCACATTACGCTGATGCAGCTGCGGATATAGAATTTAAGTTTCCGTTTGGGTTTAAGGAATTAGAGGGAATTCATTCTAGGACTGATTTTGATTTAAAAGCGCATGAAGAATTTTCAGGAAAGAAATTACAATATTTTGACCATGAAGAAAACAAAAGCTATGTGCCTTATGTACTGGAAACATCAATAGGTTTGGATAGAATGTTTTTAGCAGTATTTTCTAATGCATTACAAGAAGAAGCTTTAGAAAACGGAACTACTAGAACAGTTTTGAAACTACCTAGTGTTTTAGCACCAGTTAAGGCAGCAGTTTTACCTTTAGTTAAAAAAGATGGTTTGCCAGAAGTAGCACGTAAAATAGTTGAAGAACTAAAATGGGATTTCAATATTATTTATGATGAAAAAGATGCAGTTGGAAGACGTTATAGAAGACAAGATGCTAATGGTACTCCATTTTGCATTACTGTAGATCATGATACTTTAGAAGATAATATGGTTACTATTCGTCATAGAGATACGATGGAACAACAACGCGTTAAAATAGATGATTTAAAAGATATTATTAAAAAAGAAGTTGATGTTCGTAATTGGTTGATGAAGATGAAATAGTAAATTTCTAAGAAGACAATATTTTGAATAAAACAAAAAAACCAAGTATATCACTTGGTTTTTTTGTTTTATTTTTGCTAAATAGTATTAAAACCTATAGCCAAGATTAATACCGATTTTTCCAATAATTTCGTAATCGTATCTATCACTATTGAAAAGATTTCTTCCAAATCCTAAATTTAATTCGCCAACAAATCCACTATTGGTAATCCATTTTCCTCCTAAACCAATACCTAGAGCAAAATCAGTAATATTATCTTTTTTAAGTGTGGAATCAAAATTATTAGAAAAGAAATAATCATTAGTTGAGTTAAGCATTCCAAATCCTTCTAAAAAGAAACCAGCTGCGTATTTTTTTCCAAAATAAAAACGGTAATAAGGTGATATATAATAATTTACTTCATCATTAATATCGTCATCAAAAGGTAAAAATACATTTATACCAAAAGCAGATTCTTCATTTATTGTGCGTTCATAGGTCACATCAAAAGCACCAAGAACAAGGTATAGTCCGTTAATTTTTAATTCATTAAAGTTTTCTGAAGTTTGTTTAGTTTTTTCTTCTTGAGAAAAAGAAAATGCAAAAATTAGTAACGCAACAAGCGTTAACACTAAAGATTTTTTCATTAAGTATTTGTTTAAGTTTATTGTAAATAATTACATAAGAGATGCAATTTCACGAAATGAGTTGCGTAGAAAAAATGATTTTTTATCAGATTTTTATTTGTCTTTGAATTTGTTGCGCCAACGAAATAAAAGTCTCAGTTCTAGATACACCATTAATTTCTTGTATTGTATTCAAAGTTTGCATTAAATGGTCGTTACTTTGGCAAAGAACTTTTAAGAATACATTCCAATTACCAGTTGTGTAATGACATTCCAAAACTTCTGGAACTCGTTTTAAGAGTTTTATAATGAGTGGAGCATCTGCAGCCTTATCAAAATATACGCCCACAAAAGCCATGGTATCAAAACCTAAAACTTCAGGGTTTACTACAAATTTTGAGCCAGCTAATAAACCAGATTTTTCTAATTTACGTAAACGTTGGTGTATAGCAGCTCCAGAAATACCTACGTTTCTGGCGATTTCTAAAATAGGTGTTCGGGCATCGTCCATTAAGGTTCTAAGAATTTTTTTATCAATGCCGTCAATAGTGGTTGGTTTCGTTGTTTTTTTCATTTAAATTTCAAATTAAAACATAAAAGTAATAATTTGATTTCAATTAGGAATAAGTTTATTGCTTAATGATTACACCGAAGTTGTTTTTTAAGTTTTAATTTAAAACACAGAATTTGTAATTTACTTAATTTCAAGTAATTAACTAAAATAGGGATTGGTTTATTTATTATATTAATTATTCAAAGGATTATAGCCTAAATAAGGCGTAATTTTTTCTTGAAAAGAAATACCAAAGTCTTCTAATTCTTCTAAAATAGGTTTGTAAATCTCTTTCGTTATAGGAATTTGAACACCTGTTGCAATTATTTTTTCATTCAAAATAGCCAAAGTAGCCATTGCTAAAGGTAAACCAACAGTTTTAGCCATTGCTGTGTAAGTTTGATCTTCGCCAATGGCAACCATACTAGCGTCAATCTGGTGTTTTTTGCCATTGAGTTCATAACCAAACTTATGATACATTACTATCATATCCTTGTCATCTTCATACAAAGTCCAGCTATCCATTAAAATTTTTTGAAGTATTTGTGCTGGTGTAGCATTTTTAAGTTCTACTTTCTTATTAGGATTAAAAATATCTAATTCCATAAGTTTTTCCCATAATACATCGTCTTGGTCAATTTTTAGTTCATGACGCAGTTTTAATTCTACAGAGTCTTTATGACTATATGGTAAAAAAGCATTTGTGAAATCGCGATAGCTCATATTTTCGCTATCTTCAATGGTGAAGCTATCGTCAGTCATTCCTAGGCTTACAAAAATATTCCAAGCACGACTAAAGCCTACTCTCCTCATAGTACCTCTGTAAAGTGTTTTAATATTTTTCAATCCATAAGCCGTTTGGTATTTTAAAGAATCTCGGTTGGCATAGGCTTCAAACCTGCCATAACCTTCAATCTCTAAAAATTCGGTGCGCCTAAATAAACGTTGATAAGGAATGTATTTGTAACTACCTTCTTGAATAAATTTAGCAGTACCACCTTGACCTGCAGTAACCACGTTTCTGGGGTTCCAAGTAAATTTATAATTCCATAAGTTATTATCGCTTTCGGGCGCTACCAATCCGCCAGTAAAGGATTCGAATAAAATAATTTTTCCGCCCTTATCTCTAATATTGTCCAAAACTTTCATTGCACTCATGTGGTCGATACCTGGATCAACACCTATTTCATTCATTAAAATAATACCTTTTGATTTTGCTTCTTCATGTAATGCTTCCATTTCTGGGCTTACATACGAAGCTGTAACCATGTGTTTTCCTAATAAAATACAATCTTTAGCTACGACTTTATGAAATCGAGCAGGAAGCATTGAAACAACGATATCTGAATTTTTTATAGCATTTGAACGCTCCTTGTCATTAAAAACGTTTAATACAATTACTTGTGAATTTTGATGGTTTTTTGTGATTTTTTGTGCATTTGACACATCTAGATCTCCTACAATAATAAATAGGTTTTCAGAATCTGACTTCTGTAATAAATATTTTAATAGATAAGATGTTGACTTACCCGAACCTATGACTAAAATCTTTCGCATATTGCTAATTGTTAATTAGATTTGTTTAAACTTTTAGTATGAACAAAATTATTTTAATTACCTCCGCTGTTTTAGGTCTGTTATCAATAGTTATTGGCGCATTTGCTGCCCATGGATTGAAACCTTATTTATCTCCAGAGAATCTTCAAACTTTTGAAACTGGTGTGCGCTACCAAATGTATCACGCACTATTTTTACTTTTTGTTGGTAGTTCTCCGCTTGTAACTTCTGGATATAAAAACATCATATTTTATCTTGTTATTATTGGTGTTTTGTTGTTTTCGGGGTCTATTTATGGTCTTGCTACAGATAAACTTTCTGCATTTAATTTTAAATCCATTGGGTTTGTAACTCCAATTGGTGGATTGTTTTTAATTAGCTCATGGGTGGTTTTAATTATTAATTTCATAAAATTAAAGCAATAAAAATACGAATATTATATTTTTAGTCGAAAATTTTATCATAGTTTTGCTGAATAATTATTTTATTTTCAAAAATAACATCAAACTATAGTAAAGTTATGAGTACAATTTCGTTAGAAAAATATGGTATAAAAAAAGCTACGGCACACTACCAATTATCTGCTGAAGAATTACACACTATTACAATTGAAAAAAGGCAAGGTGTTGAAGCTTCTTCTGGTGCATTAGCTGTTAATACTGGAGAGTTTACTGGGCGTTCTCCTAAAGATAGATTTATAGTAAAAGATGTTATTACCAAAGATAAAGTTTGGTGGGGAGATATAAATATTCCGTTTTCAACCGAAAATTTTGATAAACTGTACGATAAGGTAGTTGATTATTTATCTGAAAAAGAAGTTTTTGTAAGAGATTGCTATGCTTGTGCAGACGAGAATTACAAATTGAATATTCGTGTTATTAATGAATATTCTTGGAGTAATATGTTTTCGCATAATATGTTTTTACGTCCTAATTCTGAGGAATTAGAAGGTTTCACCCCAGAATGGACTATAGTTAATGCTCCAGGTTTTATGGCAATTCCAGATGAAGATGGAACAAGGCAACATAATTTTGCAATATTAAATTTCACTAAGAAAATTGCTTTAATTGGAGGAACAGGTTATACAGGCGAAATTAAAAAAGGCATTTTTTCTGCACTAAACTTTATTCTTCCTGTTGATAAAAACACATTACCAATGCATTGTAGTGCAAATGTTGGTGCAGCAGGAGATACAGCTATTTTCTTTGGATTGTCTGGGACAGGAAAAACCACACTTTCTACTGACCCTAATAGAAGTTTAATTGGAGATGATGAACATGGCTGGACAAGCGAAAATTCTATTTTTAATTTTGAAGGAGGTTGCTATGCTAAAGTTATTAATCTGTCTAGAGATAAAGAACCTGAGATTTATGATGCTATTAAAAAAGGAGCGATTCTTGAAAATGTAATTTTAGATGAAAAATCTAATGTAGATTTTGGAAATACTTCAATTACACAAAATACAAGAGTAAGTTATCCAATTCATCATATTGAAAATATCAAAGTGCCTTCTGTAGGTAAAAATCCAAAAAATATTTTCTTTTTAACTGCGGATGCTTTTGGTGTTATTCCTCCTATTTCAAAATTAACGCCAAGTCAAGCAGCATATCATTTTATTTCTGGGTACACCGCTAAAGTTGCAGGTACAGAAGCTGGAGTTAAAGAGCCACAACCATCATTTTCGGCATGTTTTGGTGCGCCTTTTATGCCATTGCATCCCGCTAAATATGCAGAAATGTTAAGTAAAAAAATGATTGAAGCTGGTGTAAATGTCTGGTTAGTAAACACAGGTTGGACAGGTGGTCCTTACGGAATTGGAACTCGTATGGAATTGAAATATACACGAGCAATGATTAATGCTGTGTTAAATGGCGATTTAGGTTTGTATAACTATGACGATTACCATATCCATTCAGTATTTGGAGTGGCACAACCAAGAACTTGCCCTGGAGTACCAACAAGTGTATTGAGTCCCAGAGCAACATGGAACGACGATGTAGCATATTACACCACAGCTTTTAAATTAACTAATGCATTTAGAGAAAACTTTAAAAAATTTGAAAAACATTGTACAGAGGAAATTAGACGAGGAGGTCCTCAACGCTATGCGTTTTAGACTTTAAAAAGTTTGGATAATTAAAAAGGGATGAATTATAAAATTCATCCCTTTTTAATTTGTTATAGAGCGTGGAGCGTTGCGCTTCAATAGATGAGCGTTTTATTTTCCTTTATTTACTTTTTCAATATATTTCTCTAAGGCCATTGTCATAGAAGGTGTCTCAGGCGTTGGAGCAGATATATCTACACGTAAACCTTTTTCTTCAACAGCTTTAATTGTTGTATTTCCAAAAACAGCAATTCTAGTTTCATTTTGCTGAAAATCTGGAAAATTTTGAAATAAAGATTCAATTCCAGAAGGACTAAAAAACACCAATACATCATAAGATACATTAGCTAAGTCAGATAAATCGCTTACAACAGTTTTATAAAATGTTGCTTGTTTCCAGTCTACACCTAAAGCATCAAGGGTGTTAGGAACAGCAGGTTTTACTTTATCAGTATTTGGTAATAAAAACTTTTCGTCTTTATATTTTTTTATTAATGGAGATAATTCAGCAAATGTGCGTTTTCCAACATAAATTTTACGTTTTCTATACACTACATATTTTTGAAGATAGTAAGCAACTGCTTCAGACTGACAAAAATATTTCATGGAATCAGGAACATTGAAACGCATCTCTTTAGCTATTCTAAAAAAATGATCTACTGCATTTCTACTCGTTAAAATAATAGCAGTATAATTGTTTAAATCAATTTTTTGATGTCTAATTTCCTTAGCAGAAACCCCTTCTACATGAATAAAAGGTCTGAAATCTATTTTCACTTTTCGCTTCTCCTGTAAATCAAAATAGGGAGAATTCTCAATTTTAGGTTCTGGTTGAGATACTAAAATGGTCTTCACTTTCATAGGTTCAAAATAGTTAAATTATGTGCTAAAAACCGAGTATATAATTATATAGGGTGCGATTTCGAGAGCGCAAAGATACAAAATAAAATAAAACAAGTTATTTTTTATTTCATTTTGATACACTTTAAACGTTGTAAATAAACCACTTATATTCACTATAAAAAGCAAGATAATAGTACCCAAAATAATGTTTCTAGTTGGAGGAATACCAAACACCAAAATTGCGTTAATAGGCAGCAATAATAAGCCTAGATAGTTTTTGTAACTTATTTTTTGAAAGAGATAATTGTCAATTATAGTGTCAATTTCAAACAAGCTAGCAATTAAACGCTCCAGTAATACTTTAACAAGAATAAAAATCCCAATACCTACTATGAGTTTGACAACAAGCGTAATGTTAGCTTCAGTTTCACTAATAAAGTTTTGAATGCATAAAACAGAAAATATGGCGGATGAAATAATTAAATTCAAAAACAATAAACCATCGTAATAATCTAAAAATTTTTGATCCTTGCCGTAAATTTTTAAATATTTAGAGTTTCCTATAACCAAAACGAATTCTTCAAACCGTTTGGGAGCAATACTTTTTGCAATAGCTATTACAAAAAAGGCAAACAACCATTAAAACTGTAAATAATGTATATGAAGGTACTTCCCTTAGCATGGGTTAAAATTATCATAAAATTTGTAGAGATGGCAAAATATTACGAAATTTTTAAAAAAAGAATATCTTAAAAATGTACATTTGTCTGAGTATTTTCAATAAAGCAAGATAAATTTTATTGTTACTATATCATATTAAATGAAGGACGCAGTAGTTATTATTCCAACCTATAACGAGATTGAAAATATTGAAGCTATTATTAAGGCCGTATTTTTAGAATCTAGATACATACACATTCTTGTTGTGGATGATAATTCTCCTGACGGTACTTCTGATAAGGTAAAAGAACTTCAAACTGAATTTGCAGGTAGGTTACATTTAAAGCAAAGAGAAGAAAAACAAGGATTAGGTACGGCTTATATTCTTGGTTTTAAATGGAGTTTGGTTAGAAAATATAATTATATTTTTGAAATGGATGCTGATTTTTCACATAATCCAAAAGATTTGCAAAAGTTGTACGATGCTTGCGCAATTGATGGAGCAGATGTATCAATTGGTTCACGATATATTACGGGTGTAAATGTAGTAAACTGGCCTATGAATCGCGTTTTAATGTCGTATATGGCATCAAAATATGTGCGCTTGATTACAGGAATGAGAATACAGGATACTACTGCAGGTTTTGTATGTTATAAACGTGTTGTTCTTGAAACTTTGGATCTAACAAAGGTTAAGTTTATAGGTTATGCATTTCAAATTGAAATGAAATTTAAGGCTTATATCAAGAAATTTAAAATTGTAGAAGTCCCTGTGATTTTTACAGATAGAACAAGAGGGGAATCTAAGTTAAGTTCAGGAATTATTTCTGAAGCTGTATTTGGTGTAATCTCCATGAAGATGAAGAGTTTATTTAAAAAAGAAAAAAATGAAAGTAAAACAGACACTTATAAAAAATGCTAAAATTGTAAACGAAGGTTCAATTTTTAGTGGAGATATATTGATTGAAGGCGAGTTTATCAAAAAAATAGATACATCTATTAGTGCAAAATCTGCCGATGTAAATGTTATAGATGCCGAAGGAAAATATGTTTTACCAGGAGCTATCGATGATCAAGTTCATTTTAGAGAACCTGGCTTGACACACAAAGCAGATATAGAAACTGAATCTAAGGCTGCAATAGCAGGAGGAATTACTTCTTTTATAGAAATGCCTAATACGAGTCCGCAAACCACAACTGTTGAAAAATTAGAAGAGAAATTTGAAATTGCAGCGAAAACTTCATCAGCTAATTATTCATTCATGTTTGGTGGTACTAATGATAATTTAGATGAAATATTAAAGGTAGATGAAACAGCTGTTGCAGGGTTGAAATTATTTTTAGGGTCTTCTACAGGAAATATGTTGGTGGATGATCCAAAAGTATTAAAAAAGATATTTGAAAGTACTAATATGGTAATTTCTGTACATTGTGAAGATGAAGCTACTATAAAAAAGAATTTTCAAGAATACTTAGATGAATATGGTGAAGATATTCCTATTGAGAAACATCCAATTATCAGAAGTGAGGAAGCTTGTTATCTATCATCTTCAAAAGCTATCGAATTAGCTAAAGAAACTGGTGCGAGATTACATGTTTTTCATCTATCAACAGGTAAGGAAACAAATTTATTTTCAAACAAAATCCCCTTAAAAGATAAAAAAATAACTGCCGAAGTTTGTGTACATCATCTTTGGTTTTCTGATAAAGATTATAAACAAAAAGGGACCGCCATTAAGTGGAACCCTGCTGTTAAAACTGAAAAGGATAGAGATCAATTATGGGAAGCTTTGCTAGATGACAGAATAGATGTTATTGCGACCGACCACGCTCCACATACAATAGAGGAGAAGAAAAACGTTTATACTAAAGCGCCATCAGGCGGTCCATTAGTGCAACATGCTTTACCAGCATTGTTAGAAATGTACCATAAAGGTAAAATTTCAATCGAAAAAATAGTTGAAAAAATGTGTCATAATCCATCTATTTTATTTCAAGTAGAGCGCAGGGGGTATGTTAAAGAAGGTTACTTTGCAGATTTGGTTATTGTGGATTTGAATAGCCCATGGACTGTAAAAAAGATAATATTTTATACAAATGTGGTTGGTCTCCTTTTGAAGGGGCAACATTTAAATCAAGAATTACACATACCATTTTAAATGGTAGTTTAGTGTATCAAAATTTTAAATTTCCGAAGGTAAAAGCTGCAAGAAGATTAACATTTAATAGATAATGCTAAAAAAATAAGTTTACTTTTTTGTATTTTGATAGGTTTTACGTCTTGTTACCAATACAATAAACCAGATAAGCCAGATAATCTCATTTCTAAAGATGAAATGGTAAATATTCTTATTGATTTAAGATTGATGGCAGCAGTAACTGGACGTGATAAAAAAATTTTAGATAGTGTTAATGTGATACCTGAACATTATGTATATCAAAAATATAATATAGACAGTACTAGTTTTGCTGAGAGTAATGCATATTACGCTTATTATATGGATGAGTATACTGATATATATGGGCGTGTAAAAGATAGTTTGTCTACACTAAAAACTCATTACAAAGAAATTCTTGAAGAAGAGCGTAAGGCAAAAATTAAGAGAGATTCTTTAAAACGTTTAGAGAATGAATTAGAATTAATTGAACCTAGTGGTCCTATGGAATTAGAAATAGAAGAAGGACTTATACCTCCTGTTACCCATAAAGATTTGACACCCGAGTAATTGTATTAGAAATAGATTCAAATTTATAGCCAAGTTCTTTTTCTATCTTTTTACTACTGTATTCTTTTTTTGTAACTAATGAATTAGCCATGTGTTTAGTTAAAACACGTCGTTTCCCTATAATTTTACGTTTTAACCAATCTAATCGCCATGCAATATTTAGCAACCAAGGTTTTGCGATTTTGTTAGGTGGTTTTACTTTCAAACCTTTGGCTATAGATTGTAAAAATAATTTATAAGACCAGTTTTCGGCAACCAAAATATAGCGTTCATTTTTAATGTCACTTTTTAAAAGAAGTGTCATAATTTCTACCACGTCTTTTACAGAAACAAGTCCAACACTTCCTTCAGTATAGTATTTTAATCCTCTAGATACTTTTTTAAAGATGTTCCCAGAACCATAACGCCAAATGCCAGCTCCTAAAATAACGCCTGGGTTCACAATTACAGTATCTAAACCTTCTTGAGTACCTCTCCAAACTTCAAGTTCAGCACCATATTTTGTGATAGCATAAACGTTATTATCATCTTCTGGATTCCATTTTGTTTCTTCGGTAATCGCTTCATTTTTTATAGGATTACCAATAGTGGCGATAGAACTTACATAACACAATTTCTTTACATTTTTAGAAATACATAAATTAACCATGTTTGCAGTTCCATCAATATTTGTTCGCCTTAGTAGTTGGTATTTATCAGGCTCAAAAGATACAAATGCAGCACAATGGTACACAAAATTTATGTTTTTAAGTGCTTCGTCAAGTGAAGGTATATCTAATAAATCAGCTTTTATCCAATCAATTTTATCAAATAAACTTTTGTAGTTTTCTGTGTAACAAGAAAATACGTTTTTTACGTTTTGAAGTTTCTTTTCATTACGGAAAATAGCCCTAACAGGTTCATCTTCTGAAACCAATTTATAAAGTAAATGCGCACCTACTAAGCCTGTGCCTCCAGTAACTAAAATCATAGAACGAAAGTAAAGAATTATTGAGAATCGCTGCCTATTTGTATGCGTATTTTTATATTTGCGCTAGTTTTCTAAAATTAGATATGATGATAAAGAATTTTGTAGAAGAATTAACTTGGAGAGGCATGATACACACCGTTATGCCAGGAGCTGAAGAACACTTGATGGAAAGCATGCGAAGTGCTTATGTTGGTTTTGATCCTACAGCAGATTCTTTACATATCGGTAATTTAGTGCCTATTATGTTGTTAGCGCATTACCAACGTTGCGGACATAAACCTGTGGCTTTAGTTGGAGGTGCAACAGGTATGATTGGAGATCCGTCAGGAAAATCTAGTGAGCGTAATTTGTTAGATGAAAAAACCTTACGCCATAATCAAGAAGCTATAAAAAATCAATTGGCTCATTTTTTAGATTTTGAAAGTGATGCTGAAAATGCTGCTCTTTTAGTGAATAATTACGATTGGATGAAAGACTTTTCATTCTTAGAATTTATTCGTGATGTTGGAAAGCATATTACTGTGAATTATATGATGGCTAAAGATTCTGTAAAGAATAGAATTTCTTCAGATTCTGATGCATCTACAGAAGGAATGAGTTTTACAGAATTCACATACCAGTTAGTACAGGGGTATGATTTTCTACATTTATACAAAGCTAATAATTGCTCTATCCAGATGGGAGGGAGCGACCAATGGGGAAATATCACAACGGGAACAGAACTTATAAGAAGAGTTGGTGGAGGAAAAGGCTATGCTATTACGTGTCCGTTAATAACTAAATCTGACGGTTCTAAATTTGGAAAGTCAGAAGGTGGTAATGTATGGCTGGATGCGAATAGAACATCGCCTTATAAATTTTACCAATACTGGTTAAATTCAAGTGATGAAGATGCTGAAAAGTATATTAAAATATTTACGTTTTTAAAAGAAGATCAAATCAGCGGATTAATCTCTGAACATAGTGAAGCGCCACATTTACGCATCTTACAAAAGCGTTTAGCTGAAGAAATCACTAAAATGGTACATAGTGAAGCAGATTTAGATAATGCTATTAAAGCTAGTGCTATTCTGTTTGGAAAATCTACAGGGGATGATTTAAAACAACTTAATGAACAAACTTTTTTAGATGTTTTTGAAGGTGTGCCGCAAACTGAAATTGATAAATCAGAAATAGATAACGGATTAGATATGATTGCTGCATTGGCTGAAAAAGGAGGTTTTTTAAAATCTAACGGAGAAGCAAGACGCGCGCTTAAAGAAAACTCAATATCAGTTAATAAAGAAAAGGTAAAAGAAGATTATAAAATTACCCAATTAGATTTAATAAACGATAAGTTTGTACTGTTACAACGTGGTAAAAAAAGCTATTTCGTTTTAATTGTAAAATAAAAAAAAGCCCGATGTAAAAATCGGGCTTTCAAACTAACCAACTTACTAAAATAATCTTTCTTTATTCTTAGCTTCAGTTTTGTCGAGATTGTTTTCAATAACTTTCGGTTGCTGAAAGTTATTTAACAAATTTTATGACTTCCCAGTTGTCGTCAGCTTTCTTTTTTTAGAGCATCATGATTTTCATTTTGCCATAATTCCAAAGTATTAGTGCCCCAAGCATTATAAAACAAATACAATTTATCATCTTTAATTAAAAACGATTTCGGATTAATGGACACTTTATTGTTTTTCAAAGCTACGGCATAAGCACAATAGCCACCATATTGCGGTAAATACTTTTCTGGATTTTTAATAAAGGTGTTGCGGTTTTCTTCCGAAGAAAATTTATAATTCACGCGATCAAAAGTAGATGTGTAGTTTTTATTGCCTTCAATAACTATATTACTAAAATAAGCCACAACATCATAGCCGTTAACTGCGTAGCCTTTTTTTGAGTTGTAATCTATGGTTTGAGAAAAAAGCGATGTTGAATAGAGAAGAACTAGGAGAACAACTATTTTCATACTTAAAGTTTAATGCTAAGTCGAAAAACAATCTATAACTTTACTTTAGAATACCATTAAATTACAACCACGAATATCAGAATTATCAAAGCGTCCAATAACTTCAAATGAATCATCATTGTAAATTTTTCCTAAATCTTGAGTTGCAATAAAGGCACAAGAGTAAGTATTCGCCAAATCGATAACGTTAATACCTCCTGTTTTTCCTTCCTTTTGAATAGTTAGCGGATCCTCAGTATCTCGAGTTAAAATTTTCATCCAACTTGGTGTTTTAAAAATACCATTTCCGTTGGAGTACGCCTGACTTAAAAGTTCAGTCATACCATATTCGCTGTGGATATTATTAACCCCAAATCCGCTTTTTAAAATTTTATGTAATTCTGTTCTAATAAGTTCCTTTCGGCGTCCTTTCATACCACCAGTTTCCATAATAATGGTGTTTTTTAAGTTGAGTGTTCCAGATTCAACTAAATCCAATAGAGCAAAAGAAACACCAATTAAAAGTACTTTTTTTCCTTCGGAATCTAAGCGAACAAGCTTGTTTTTTAATTCTGTTAGGTTGTCCAAATAAAAACCACTTTCAGAAGATTTGGATTTGTTAATTAAAGCATCGACCATGTAAATAAGTGACGAACCTTCTCTTTCTAAATAAGAAGGTAGTAATGCTAAAACCACATAGTCTTCAACGCTACCATAAAATTCTTGAAACCCTTTTTGAAAACTTTTTTTATATAAATTCAAATCAGTAACATGATGTTTACTAGTTATAGAACCAGTAGTTCCAGAACTTGAAAAAATGGTTTCCGTATCTAAATTTTCACAAATTATTTTATGAGATTTAAAAAATTGAATCGGCAGGAAAGGAATGTCTTCAAGCGTTTTTACATCACTTGGATGTCTGTTTATTAAATCGCAAAATGAACGGTAAACGCTATTGTTTTCAAATTGAAATTTAAACAGGTTTAGTGCTGAATTTTCAAATTCAATAGCATCTTTAATATTAAAAATTGCACTATGATCAATCATTCTTTAAAGCAAATTGTACTTGATAATTTAAGAAGTTTAAAATCAAGACAAAAATATGCAAATAAAAAAGCATTGCTTCATGCAATGCTTTAAATTAAATTTTATGTGGAAATTAGCGTATCACTAGCTTTCTAGTTTCACTAATCGAATTTTCAGTAATTTTTAAAATATAGACACCAGAAGTTAAAGAAGAAATGTTCAATTCTTTACGTGTAGAAACAGCCGATGCTATTTGCTTTCCTAAAACATTGTAAATAGTAACTTGTTTTAAAGCGTTACTTTTTGTAGTGATAAATACAACAGATTTACCATTGTTTACTGGGTTTGGGAATACCGAAAGCCCTTCTATACTTTGGTTATTAGGCGTGTTAAAGTCTGTATTCTGCGAAAACCCATTTTGAGTTGTCATGAATAAAAAAGCCAAAAACAAGTAAAAAAAGTAGTGTTTCTTCATAGTAAACTTTGGTTTAATAAAAGTAGTGCATTATCATCAAAAGCCATACCAAAAAGGTGTTAAAAGTTTGCGTTTTTCGTCGAAAAGTTAATTTTTAATAAGTTGTAGTGTTATCATATTGTTATTAATGTTTTTATTTTTTAAGAATTAAAGCTAATAGTTTTATATTTACTTTCGGAATATAAAACCACAGATTCAGCAATGAATAAAAAAGACATAAAAATACTTTTAGTAGATGATGAACCTGATATTTTAGAGATAGTTGGTTATAACTTATCTAATGAAGGTTATCAAGTAATTACTGCTGAAAATGGTGCTGAAGCTGTAAAAAAAGCAAAAGAATTACCACAATTAATTATTCTAGATGTGATGATGCCTGAAATGGATGGTATTGAGGCATGTGAGATTATCAGAAAAAATTCTGATTTAAAAGATGTTGTTATTACGTTTTTAACTGCTAGAGGCGAAGATTATTCTCAAGTAGCTGGATTTGATGCAGGTGCTGACGATTATATTACAAAGCCAATTAAGCCTAAAGGTTTTAGTTAGTAAAGTAAAAGCTTTATTAAGACGTTTCAAAGATGATGTTAAAGATACCATGAAAATTGGAAACCTTGTTATTAATAGAGACGAATATAAAATAATCCTAAAAGGAAAAGAGATAATTTTACCTAGAAAAGAGTTTGAATTATTATCTTTATTGGCGTCGAAACCAGGTAAAGTTTTAAGAGAGACGAGATTTTAGACAAAGTTTGGGGTAATGAGGTTGTTGTAGGTGGCAGAACAATCGATGTACATATCCGTAAACTTCGTGAAAAAATAGGAGATAAAAGCTTTAAAACGGTAAAAGGTGTCGGCTACAAGTTTGTAGACTAATGCAGCAGATAAAATTTAAAAAATCTTATAAGTTTGCGATAAATACATCGCTTTATATTACCTTATTATTTACACTCTTAATGAGTGTTTTTTTGTACTATTATTTCTCATTTAAAAGGTTGCCCGTTTTAGTATTTGCAATTACTTGCTTCACTTTTTCTTTTTTTATTATTCAATATAGAGTACAGCGCCATATATACAGACGCGTAAAAGCTATATATGATGATTTAACGCTTTTAGAATCTACAAGTTTAACAAGAGGTGCTATA
The DNA here is from genome assembly GCF_055808955.1 of Jejuia sp. G7-7. Lineage (NCBI taxonomy): Bacteria > Pseudomonadati > Bacteroidota > Flavobacteriia > Flavobacteriales > Flavobacteriaceae > Jejuia > Jejuia sp. G7-7. The sequence continues at coordinate 395,889 of NZ_JBVVSZ010000002.1, read as the reverse complement.
ACTACCGATATGGCAACACTTACCCAAGAGATTGATAAATTTGCACGTGATAAAAAATTAGAGATTGAAACCTTAAAAGTAAGAGAGCAATACCGTAAAGAGTTTTTAGGGAATGTATCTCACGAGTTAAAAACACCTCTGTTTACAATTCAAGGTTATATTTTAACATTGCTAGATGGTGCAATGAACGATAAAAATATCAGAAAAAAATACTTAGAAAGGGCAAATAGTGCAGTAGAGCGGTTGAGTTATATAGTTAGTGATTTAGATTTAATAACAAAGTTAGAAGCAGGCGATTTAAGACTAAAACCAGAAGTTTTTGATGTAGTTGAATTAGTAAAAGAAGTTTTTGGTATGGTAGAAATGCGTGCCATTGATAAAAAGATAACCTTAACCTTTGATAGAGATTATAATAAAAATGTAATGGTACGTGCCGACAAAGAACGCATACAGCAAGTGCTTGTAAATCTTCTCATCAATTCTTTAAAATATGGACGAGAAAAAGGTACAACTGAGGTAAGTATAGAAAATCTTATTAAAAATAAAGCCATTGTTCGTGTAACTGATAATGGAGAGGGTATCGAGAAAAACCACTTAGCCCGATTATTTGAACGTTTTTACCGTGTAGATAAAAGTGGTTCTAGAAATGAAGGAGGTTCAGGTTTAGGATTGTCAATAGTAAAACATATTATCGAGGCACATGACGAACGTATATATGTAGAAAGCGAATACGGTGTAGGTAGTGAGTTCTCATTTACGCTAGAAAAGGCTAAATAAATCTTTAAAATCTGTTTCAGTATTAAAAGATTTTAAGCCTTTAAATTCTGAAATATCATCTAATAATTTTATAGAAAACTCATCTTGAGTTGCACTTGGTACCAAACCTTCTCCTTTGAATCGCTCAGCTAGATATTCCTGTTCAGCTTGTCCGGGAGTTGGGATAAAAAAGCTTTCTTTTTTAATTTAGCTAAATCCATAATAGTTGTGTAACCCGACCTGCACAGTACTAATTTGCTCTCATTCAGCGTTTTTTCTAATAATTGAGAAGTCATAAAATTATACACGGTTACTCTGTCTTTAAACTCAACAATTTGCTCATTTTCCATGACGCCTCTAACAAACACAATTTTCCCGTTATAGTTTTTAGTTTCCTCAAAAAGTTTTTCTTCAAGTAAAGTACGTTGCGGCTCAGGTCCAGAAAGTAAAACCAGTAAATCAATAGTAATATCTGTGTTTTTGATGTCAAACCTACTCAATGCTCCAATATATTTAATAGGGATTCCAAAACTCGCTTTGTGTCCTAATTTTCCCGAAAAATTTAGAGACCCTTCAAAATCAGGTACCCAACACACATCAAAACGGCTAATGAATTTCTCATGAACTTTTGTACTCAACCATGTTGTGTTTCCGCTTAAAACATTCAATTGGTGCGTCATAAAAACAGAAGGTACATTTTTATTATAAACCCCTAATCGGTTGTCCGAAATAATTCCCGAAATATTATAAGTTTCCAGAATATTTTTAACAGCAAGCTTTTCTGCGGTAAAGGCTTTCAATAATTTCGGGGAGTCTTTCAGAAGTTTTAGCTTAAGGTGTTTCCCTTTTTTGGAATAGGTAATATTGTAAGACGGCAATTCAATAGCGAAAAACTCTGGAAATTCTTTCTTTAATAATAACAATGCAGCTCCGTCACTAGCAATTACCGGTTCAAATCCATTGGTGTATAGTGTCTTTATAATTGGTATGCATCGCGTAGCATGTCCCAATCCCCAATTTAAAGACGCAACTAAAATTCGTTTTTTCATTAGTAATAATTAGGCGTGCCCAAGGGTCGGGCTTTCACTACTCTCCCGATTATCATCGGGATCAAACATGCCGTTCAATCCCCCACGCATATTTTTGCTAAAATCATTATTTTTTCAAAGTTAAATGACTTTTTATCAAAGATAAGATATTAAGGCTCTCATATATTTGTTTAATTTTACCAATTCAAAATTAGAATAAGAAATCTTGGGAAGTAAAAATAAGCTTAAGCGATTTAGAGAAAACGATTCATTTACCAATGTATTCCAACCAACTAGGGAAGAATTAGTGAATTCAGAATTCAATTTAAAAGGAAACTGGAGAACAGAAATATTTAAAAATAATAACCCCTTAGTTTTAGAATTAGGCTGTGGTAAAGGTGAATACGCTATAGCATTAGCCAAAAAATATCCAAACAAAAATTTTATTGGTGTTGATATTAAAGGCGCACGATTTTGGCGTGGTGCAAAAACAGCCATTGAAGAAAATATTCCAAATGTTGCATTTTTACGCACACAAATAGAATTAATAGATCACGCTTTTGCCGAAAACGAAGTAGATGAAATTTGGATTACCTTCCCAGACCCTCAAATAAAATACAAGCGTACCAAACACCGCATGACAAATGCTACTTTTTTAGAGCGTTATAAACTAATATTAAAACCAGACGGCGTGGTGAACCTAAAAACAGATAGTGAGTTTATGCACGGTTATACATTAGGACTTTTGCATGGTGCAGGGCATGAAGTGTTGTATGCAAATCATAATGTGTACAAACAAGAAGGGAGTCCAGAAGAAGTAACCAGTATTCAAACTTATTATGAGTCTCAATATCTAGAACAGAACAAACCAATTACGTATATTCGGTTTAAAATTAAATAAGTGGACATCACCTTTATCTTTTTCTTAGGATTATTTTTTGCTTTAATAGGCGTTATTCCTCCTGGACTGTTGAATATGACGGCTGCAAAAATCAGTTTAAAAGAAGGCCACGTTCGAGGTATTATGTTCTCTTTAGGAGTTTGTGTAGTGGTTTTGATTCAAACGTATTTAGCTGCAATTTTTGCACGTTATTTAAGTAAACATTCAGAAGTTATAGATATACTTAGAATTGTAGCTTTAATCATTTTTATACTAATTACTGTCTATTTTTTATTTATAGCTAAATCTGAACCTAAGCAACAAATAGATCCTAAAATAAAGAGTAAACACAGTCGTTTTTTTCAAGGCATTTTTATGTCGGCAATAAATGTATTTCCAATACCATATCAAGCTTATATGACAATTACTCTTGCATCATTCGGTTGGATGACGTTTGAGAAAACGAGTATTATGGCATATGTTATTGGAGCAGCTACAGGAACATTTGTAACCCTTTACATGTATATTTTCTTCTTTGATAAAATAAAAGGGAAATCATTCACTTCTCAAAAAAACATGAACCGTATTATTGGGGGAATTACAGGTGTTATTTCCATTGTGACTTTAATCAATATCGTTAAAGATTTCTAAGATGAAACCCGAAACACTTAATTTCTTTGATAAAGTTTATGAAGTTGCTAAACAAATTCCCTACGGAAAAGTAACAAGTTATGGCGCTATTGCAAAATATTTGGGAGCGGCAAGAAGCGCAAGAATGGTAGGTTACGCCATGAATGGTTCTAGCGGAAAAGATGTGCCAGCGCATAGAGTTGTGAATAGAAAAGGCTTGTTAACGGGAAAACATCATTTTGATGGTACAAACTTAATGCAACAACTTATAGAAAGTGAAGGTATTGAGGTAGTTGAAAACCAAATTCAGAATTTAGATGAAATTTTTTGGGATCCTTCTAAAGAACTATAGTTGTTGTATTGTCTCAAAGTTCTAGGGGTTTAAATATCTCATCCATTTATCCTAACTATTTCCTAATTTTTGTAAAATTTACAAATATAAACCCTATAACCAAACCCAATATCTGCATCAATAAAACTTCTAACTTCCGCCTTCATTCTTCAAGCTTTATTACCTATCTTTGCCTTTAGAATGATTCTTAATAAAAGAAATGAAGTTAAATAAACAAGATATATATAAAGCGCTTGAAACTATTACTGTTCCTGGCGAAGGACAAAACATGGTAGAAAGTGGCGCTGTTAAAAATATAGTAACATTTGCCGATGAGGTTATTGTAGATATCACGATTAAAAATCCGAGTTTACAAGCTAAAAAACGTACTGAAGTAGATATTCTTAAAACCATTCACGAAAAGGTTTATGCTAAAGCAAAAATCACTATAAATGTTAAGGTAGAAGCTCCTGAGAAGCCAAAAACGAATGTGATAAAAGGAAAGCCAGTTCCAGGTATTCGAAATATAATTGCTGTAGCATCGGGTAAAGGTGGTGTTGGAAAATCTACGGTTACAGCAAATTTAGCAGTAACTCTAGCTAAAATGGGCTTTAAAGTTGGTGTTTTAGATGCCGATATTTACGGGCCATCCATTCCAATTATGTTCGATGTTGCAAAAGAAAAACCATTGGCAGTAAACATCGATGGGAAATCTAAAATGAAACCTATCGAGAATTACGGTGTAAAAGTATTGTCTATAGGATTCTTTACGCAACCCGATCAAGCTGTAGTTTGGAGAGGGCCAATGGCAGCAAAAGCCTTAAATCAAATGATTTTTGATGCACATTGGGGCGAATTGGATTTCTTGCTTTTAGATTTGCCTCCGGGAACGGGAGATATCCATTTAAGTATTATGCAGTCGTTACCAATTACTGGAGCGGTTATAGTTAGTACACCACAAGTTGTTGCATTAGCAGATGCTAAAAAAGGCGTAGCGATGTTTCAACAAGAAAGTATCAATGTTCCTGTTTTAGGAATTATTGAAAATATGGCGTACTTTACACCTGACGAGTTGCCTGATAATAAGTATTACATTTTCGGAAAAGAAGGTGCAAAAAACCTAGCAGAAGATTTAAAAGTACCGTTTATAGGAGATATTCCGTTAGTACAAAGTATTAGAGAGGCTGGAGATGTTGGACGCCCTGCTGCATTACAAACAGCAACACCATTAGAGCAAGCATTCGAGAAAATAACGCAAAATGTTGTACAAGAAGTTGTAAGGCGTAATGATAATTTACCACCAACTGAAGCTATTAAAATTACCACTATGGCTGGATGTTCAGCGGTTAAAAAATAAAATATGACATCAGAAGAATTAAGACTAAATGTTGAAAAAGCCCTAGATGAAATTCGTCCGTTTTTACAAAGTGATGGAGGAGATATTTCATTATTAGCGATAGAAGATGGTAAGTTGGTTAAAGTACAATTACAGGGTGCTTGCGTTGGGTGTAGTGTTAACCAAATGACGTTGAAATCTGGTGTTGAAATGACAATTAAAAAACATGCACCGCAAATAGAGCAAGTTATTAATATAGAAGCATAATTTTTTCTTTATAAAACAGCTTTCTTTCCTATTTTTTAGATTAATACCATAATAAATAATATTTTTGGCACGCAAAATGCAATGCAATTAGCGTAACAATAAATTTCACAATGAGTCAAGACATAAACATAAAAATAACAGATAGAGACGGTGTAAAGCATGAAATTGTAGCACCTACCGATATGGCAATGAATTTAATGGAAGTAGTGCGTTCATACGAGCTAGCTCCAGAAGGTACCATTGGTGTTTGTGGAGGTATGGCTATGTGCGCTTCTTGTCAATGTTATGTGTTAAGCGAAACCGAATTGCCTGAAATGAGTGATGATGAAGAAGCTATGTTATCTGAGGCTTTTGATGTAAAAGATTCAAGTCGCTTAGGTTGCCAAATTCAAATGACTCCAGACATGGAAGGTTTAGAAGTAGAGTTGGCTCCAGAGAGTTAAATTATTATGTGACTTATCGTAAATTAAGTGTCCAATTAATTAATCAAGCAGGTTAATGGCACTTCTAAAAATTTTTCAGGATAAGGATAGTCATTTTAGGTTTTTTTTGAAAACTAAAAATGATATACTATTTTTTAGTGAACCATTTTCTTCATTACAATTATGCTTGAAAAAAGTGAACTATTTTAAAGTTTATTCAAGAGCAGAAAAAAACTTTAAAAGACTAAAAGCTGAATGTGGAAGTTATTATTTCGTTTTTGTAAATTACGGAAATAATGAAATAATAGGCACTAGTAAAAGTTATCTTAATAAAAGTTCAATGGAAAATTCTATTTCATTAATTAAGCTTGGAATTAATAAATTTGAAGTTGATTATGAAGTGTCTTTGGTTTAGGTATTATGGATACTTACCACCAAACCAAAAACACTTTCTTCAGTTCTCCAGTTTTAAATTTCATCCAACACAACGCAGAAAATTTTTGAGCAATATAATCTTTAGTTATTGCTTTAAAACTTTTAAAATTTAACCAGTCTACATTAGTATTTGGTATTAACAACCAATCCTTTTTATTAGGAATGTAAAACTTACATGCTGTAAGAGCATTCAAATCATGGATATTTATATAAAACCCAACAATACAATCGTTATTTAAAGTTTTAAGTTGATGGTCTTGATTTGAAAAAGGCGCAAACAGCTGTGCTTTAAAATAGACTTGTTGAGAAATACCTTCAGGTTTTAAGCCAAGTTCGTCTAAATATGGTTTACAAGCATCAGAATAGAGTAGAGGTAATTGTTTTTCTTTAAGCTTTGTTAGTTTTTCTATTAAAGAGTCTTTTCTGTTAGGACCAATAAAATGTTCTATTTCAGTAGTGCCAACAGAATCATCATACAGGTAAAACTTATAAATAATTTCTAAGTGAATGGGGGTGTTATTTCTCAAAAACAAACAATCTAATTCTCCTAAAGTAATTTTCTCATTTTGAATTTGAATATTTTTAGCTAAAACAGAACTGTTTTCTTGTTGCTCTAATTCAAAGGAAACAAATCGCTCAACATATTTCCCTAAACGCAATGTTTCATCAACTGAAATATCAATTTTTTGAGATTGAGAATGGATTTTAAATGCATGCAAATTAAATACAGCATTGTCTTTCCATAAACAAGATGTTTTTAAAAAGCCTTCGTATCTTTTTTGGAGCATATTTGTCATTCCTGCGAAGTTAGGAGTCTAGTATTTAATTTCAATTAGTTTTATAATCCAGTAACTTTCTGGGGCCTTCCAATAGCACCCTTACAATTTGAAGTGTACCATCATCTTTAGTAGCAATTTGCCATTTAATCAATGAAATTTTACCGTTTTCAATTTCAATGCCTGTAATACTTCTTGGGTGTACACAACTACCATCGTTAAAAAAAGCAATATCTCCAGGTTCAGGAAAACGTGGGCGATGGGTGTGCCCAACAATGGTTAATAGGTTGTTGTTTTCAGTAATCCATTTTTTTGTTCTGCGTTCAACTTTAATAAGTTCTTTATAATTTTTTGCAGGGCTTGTGGGGTCTGCAATTCCCATAACGTTTAGTGGTTTCCATAATACACGCACCATAAATCGGCTCCATTTCCAAAATAAGAAATTCCACCAATCGGCTTGATGACCGTGAGTTAAAAGAGTTCTTGCCCCGTCATGCAATGTTTTAAAACGAGGCCTTCATTGTATTTTATATCTCCAAAAAGTTCAACATCTTCTCCTACTTTTGGATCAAAATAAGTCGATAAATGTTTTTTTACATAGTTTGGGTCTCTGTAAACCATATCATGATTTCCCCATATCATATGTAATCTATCACTTTTATGAAATAACTTCATAAGCATGTAAACATTCTTATGAGCATTCAAAATAGAGTCAAAAGAGAGGTTTTCCCAAAGTTCATCGCCATCACCCAACTCGCAATATTGAAAACCCTCAGCATAATAATGCTTTAAAGCATGAAAGTAGATGTTTCGGTTATTTGCAAAATCATCTGCAAAACTGTTGTCGCCCCGGTGGCAATCGCTAAAAAGTATAAATTTGCTATCGTCATCAAAATCGACAACTTTTGCTTCTTTATAGGCTTTATCTAATCTTTTTTGGAGGAAAACATTTGGTATTACTTTAGGCGAATATAAAAATAATTACTTAGTAGTATATCCTATTTTTTCTAAAGCATCGGGTAGCATTCTGCTAACAAATTGAGTATAAGCCAACGTAGATGGATGTAAACCATCAGATGCCACCAAATCGGGTTTATCTAAACCTTGTCTGGTAATATCAGTAATGTATATATAAGTAATGCTATATTGTTTGCAATACTTTTCGATAAAATCATTGTATTTATCAATATCTTTGGTGATTAAATCGTTGCCATTACCAAAAGGTGTAAAGGCATAATCTGGGATGGAAACTACAATTACGTTTTTAGATTTAAAATTAGTAAATTCTATGGCTTTACTAACAAGTTCTGGGAACTCAATTTCAAAAACATCAAAAGAGCCTTGTTGGTATTGGTTGTTAACACCAATAAGAAGCGTAACTAAATCATAATCTTTAGTGATGGTTTCATTTGCAATTGCTCCTTTAAGAGCACTAGTTGTCCAACCTGTTCTTGCAATTACTTTTAAATCGATATTACTTTGTCCCGTTTTTTGGCTAATACTATCTTTAAGTTGTTCTGGAAACCTACATGCGGAGCAAACGCTCTCTCCAATGGTATAACTATCTCCGAGAGAAAGAATTTTTAACATGTTGTTTGCTGGAGGGGTAATTTCTTTTTCATCGTCTTTAATTTCCATTTCTTTTTCATGCTCATCCATTTGAGAATTAGAGGAGCACCCAAAACATATAAAGAAGCCCAAACTGAGGTATAGCAAAGGTATTTTCAATTTTATTTTTTTATTTTAAAGATACGGTTTTAGACTGAAAACTTAAAATGTATAAAAAAGCATTCCGTTCTAAGAATTATCAGAACGGAACGTTTTCTAAAATAAAACCTAAGAATTGACTCTTCAGTTTTAATAGATGCTATCATTTGGTATAATGTAATTATGGATTAGTAGACCATAAGGCTGCACTTTTAAGCAATGCTCTTCTTGGAAGTTTTAAACCTGCTACTATCAATTCTGCAAAGTCTACTGGTTGTAAAACACTTTCTTGAGAGCCTTTAGTAGCTATTCCAGCATTAATTGACATGTCAGATTCAAATGTACTTGGCGTATAGGTGGAAACTCTAATATTGTCTTTACGAACTTCTTTCATTAGTGATTCTGACATTCCCATGACTGCAAATTTTGAAGCTGAATACGCTGAAGTACTAGCATTTCCATTCAAGCCCGCCGTAGAAGAAATGTTTATGATATCACCTTCATCTAGCTTTAATAAATGGGGTAAAACCTCTTTAGTTACATAATACATGCCCATTAAATTAGTTTGAATAATATTAGTCCAAACAGAAATGGCCATATCTTTAAATAGTCCAAATCCGCCAATACCTGCATTATTTACCAAAATATCAATAGTGCCTAATGTATCTGTAATACTTTTGATACCACTTTTAACGTCTTCATAATTCCCCACATCGAATACCGAATAGATAGCTTTAACTCCAAAGGTTTCTAATTCAGAAATAGTTGCTTTTAATGCTTTTTCGTTTCTACCTGTGATAGCTACATCAACACCTTCTTTGGCAAAGGCTATTGCGATTGCTTTTCCAAGTCCTCGGCTACCTCCTGTTATAATTGCTTTTTTGTTTCCTAAATTATTCATTTTCTTTTTTTTTGGAATTTTATTTTGTCCAATAATCTAACACTAAAACATCGGCAATAATGGGGCCAATTTTACTTACCAAATCTAAATGCGCTTTATGGAATAGGTAGATTTCTCTGGCGTGTTCATCATTAAAAGTTAAAGTGAAGCAATGGGTTAAACCTTTGCTATGACCTTCGGTACTATCATTTAATCCCCATTCAAGGTTTGCAATTTCTGGAATTTCTTTTTTAAGATTTACAAAAGCCTCAACAGCATTATTAACCTGCTCTTGTGTGGCATCTTCTTTATACGTTAGGTTAACCATGTGTCTTAAAACTTTGCCATCTCTATTAATTTTAGGCCCAAGTTTATAGCTAACTATCTTTTTTAAATCAGACCGAAAAGAACCTGCAATCAGGAAGTTGTCTTCGCCTATTTTATGAGACCTTAAACCGTAATAAATAGAGTATCCAGTTTCTAAATAATTTATAGGACTAAGAACACCTTCTTTATTTAATTTAAGTAATTGAATACTTTCGTCGTCTCTTGTGCCTACTGCCAATACGGCTTCGTTATTATCAGTTGAAACCACTTCAATTCTTGTTTGCCCTTGTAGTTTTGTGGTTTCATCATCCTTTAAAACGGAATGAGGAATTAAAGCACCTTTTTTATTCACTTTAAAAATACTTACACCGTCACCGTGATATACAAAATCGGGTCTTTTTATAAAACCTCCTCTTTTGTAATATTTATGATGTCTGTGACCAACGATTACATAATTATTACCGCCAAGAGTGACACCAGTTACAGGGTATGCTCCTGTTAAATATCTATCTGTGGTATTGTCACTTATGTTATTGATATTTTTAAATTTACCATTTTCATAAACCCTGAAACTACTCACGCCATTATCTTGAAATCCGCCTGTATATAAAAAAGTTTTTCCTTTAATCTTATGAGTAAACATCCCTATGATACCATCAGTATGAATGGTTTCATCATCTTTCATAGACTGCACGTGAGTTAGTTTTCCATCGTTTTCAATCTTAAAACTACTTAACCCTGGTGTTTCTTCTAAGCCACCAACAAAGAGATAAGACGATGTTTTCATGTGAACAACTTGCAGCGTAATGGCAGTTCCGAGGTGCGTTTCGTCTGTATCTTCAACTAAAGCAACACGTTCAAGAGACCCATTGTCTAAAATTTTAAAGGTTTCAATAACATTGCCATGCTTGTTTGCTACAAATAGAAAATCTGTACCGTTAATATTATCAGCAACCATACCTCTTGAAGGGCCTTTTTTCATGTGAAGTTCATGATTGCTTATAGGGGTAAGGATACCTTGTTTATCTAAACTATAAACATCAACATTCCCAATACCGCCAGCAAATACATAATGAGAACCGTCTTTTTCATAACTCGTTATAGAAACGGTATTGGTTCCTGATATGTTTTTGAAATCTTGCCTGTAAAGCATCAAGTCATCGGAAACTTGAGCTAAACAAATTTGCGACATAAGTAATGTTATTGCGAGAATTCCTTTTTTTATAGTATTCATAATTTTAGTCTTTTTCAAGTTTAATTAATCTATAATTGCTTTTGCTCCAGCAACAGCTATAGCTCTATCTTGATCTATGGTGCCGCCACTTACGCCAATTGCACCAATAATTTTGCCATCTTTATTTTTAATGGGTATGCCGCCAGGGAAGGATACAAGTCCATTATTGGTCAATTCTATATTATAAATAATACCTCCTGGTTGGGTTAATTCTCCCAATTTTCCCGTGTCAATATTAAAATAGCGTGCTGTTTTTGCTTTTTTAATAGCTACATCAATACTACCTAAATAAGATTCGTCCATTCTTATGAAAGCTTTTAAGTTAGCACCAGCATCCACAACTGCAATGTTTACTAAAACTTTTGAATCTTCTGCAATTTTCTTTGCTGCTAAAAGTGCTTTCAGAGCTTCTTCATGTGTAATGTCGTTAGTTATTTGGGCATTTAATATATTTGAAAATAATGATAGTGTTAATGTAAAAACACAGATTTTTAATAGTTTAATAGAGTTCATAATGTTGTTTATAATTTATAAGCACAAAAATTATAAACCATTTTGAGAAAATAGTTGAACAAGTTCAACTTAATATAAATTTAACTTAATTTAAGACTGTTTCTTGATTTTACTTAAAAATTCGTGGGTAATGCCTAAATAACTAGCAATTTGTTTGTCGGTGAGTTTTGAAGCTATATTCGGATAGGTGTTTGCGAAATATTGGTAACGTTCTTTAGCGGTTTGGCTGTGGTTACGAATTAAGCGACGTTGCCATGCAACTATTGCTTTTTGAGACATGACTCTAAATAGTTTTTCAACAACGGTAACTGATTCGTAAAGGACCAATTTATCTGTTCTATTAATTAAAAGTACTTTACTGTCTTCTAGAGCCTGAATATTTAAGTTTGATGGTGTTTGGTTCATAAAACTATCTATATCCATAAGCCACCAATCTTTAGCTGCAAAATGTAGGGTGTTTTCATTGCCTTTTTTGTCAATTGAAAAAATTCTGAAACAACCTTCTAAAACAAACCCTTCAAATTTACAGATGTCTCCTTGAGAAAGTAAAAACTCTTTTTTATTGATGGATTTTGGACGAAAATAATTGCAAAACGTATCCAGTTCCTCATTAGAAATTCGGATATTTTTTTAATATTTTCTTTTAGTAAATCGTATGACATTTTAGCTTAAAAAATTATAGCAATCTAAAGTATCGCTTTTTTGTGTGATAATGAAGTGTTTTTATTCTGAAATTAGAAAACAAAAAAGCGTTTCAGTTTTGAAACGCTTTTTAAAATTAAGGCAAAAAGGTGTTTAATGTATAGCGTATTGCAGCCCAAACATTAGGTTGTAATTTTGTTTTAATTGAATACCATTTAGGTCTTGATACAGCGGTGTTGAAATTTCGGTTGCAAAACGTAAACCTTTTAATCCTCCATTTGTAACTAAATAATTTAGTCCAAATCCTGAATTTATAATTGTTCCGCCAGAATTTGTAATATCGGCTGTAGTTACCATCATTGGGTTTAATAGCTCACTTGTACCATCAATTTCATCGACAACAATTCCTTCTAATCTTAGAGAAATACTTAAATTGTCGCCTGCTTTTGCTGCTATCCAGTTGTTAAATTTATATCGGTTTCCGAATTTATAGTCTTGGTCATTATCATTAATGTTTATTAGTCCTGTCAATTGATGTCCCCAGGAAAATGTATCGCATTGTCCTAAATACGTCAATCCTAATTTTGCACTAAAAGACCCTGTCCCCAATTGCATAGGGTAAGGCAATTGTACAGCATTACCCATAGAAACTGGAAGTACATTTTTTTCTTCTATACTACCTGTTGGAATAGTTACACCAATCTGAGCATGCATTGCTTGTCTGTTTTTATTAAATAAACTGTATAAAGCGCTTACCATAACATCACCAAACCCAGAGGTGTTTGTTGAAAATTGATTACCATTTCGCATTTGTAAATTCATATCGTTTTCTAGATAATTAGCCATTACCATAATGGTAATCTTATCTGATGGCGCATACATAGCTCCAAGCATGTGCATGTTCATAACCATGTCAATTGGTGCTACCATATAGTTGGCATGAGCATCTGCATTTGTAGCATCATCGGTTCCTTGTCTTAATTGACGCATATCCATTGTCATGTAACGGTAAGAAAACATTATGCCACCTTTATGATGTGTATGATCTCCCATTACAAAAATTGGTGCATGCCCATCTACTCTACTAGAAGACCATTTATTTGAATCTGATTTGTGATCAGCATTATTTTCATGTTGAGCAAAAGTTAATGATGTTGCAACACATAGTATTGCAATGATTATATGTTTCATTGTATAATTTTAAATAATGTGTAATTAATTGTTCTTCTTTTTTTATAAATAAGATTTCAAAAGAAGTTTTTCATTTGTCGTGAAAATTATACGAAATCGGGTGGTTGAAAAGTACTATAATTATAATCGAAATAATATAATATGTGGTATGGGGTATTTGAGTTTTTCCGGTGAGTTATAAAACTATTTGTTGTTTCAATTTTGTAAATGATTACAAATCCAATAGGATAGTTTTCTAATGAAATGGTTAGGGCTGAAAAAGGGTCTTGCTCTTGTTGTTTTTCAATTTCTTTAACCAAATGGCATTTTCCATTACATTGCAATTCTGGTTTGTCTTTATTGATACACAAAAATTCAGCGATGTAATCTTGATTCAAAATATATTCAACATAAGGTTGCACGGGTCTTAACATGGATAAAATGTAGAGGAAAACAAAAAATATGGCAGAAAATTTGTGCAAGACTGATTTTTTTGAGCAAATATAATTGCGTTAGTGATAACAAAAAAATCTGGACGACATTAAATCACCCAGATTTTAAAATAATAATTAAAGACCATTAATTAACTTTTCTGTATAATGGGTCTGCCCCAATTGTGCCAATTAAGCTATTTAGATAAGCATCAGATTTTACATTTTTATAAGATGCTTTTACAGAATCTAACTTACCTTTAATATTCATTTCGTCAACCAAAATTTTGTTTTGTGGATTCGAAATAAAATCTTCTAAATACCCAATTTGCGAATCATAGAAGCTAATATCCTTTTGTTGTTTTAGCTTTAAGCGATCCTTGTACCAATCGCTATTTAAAACATAATCTCTGTCAAAGAATTTACGCAGTTCGGGATCGCTTATGCCTTTACCTTCATAATTACCATAAGCCATAATGTGCAATAAGATTTTTAAAGGAGGAATTGCACTCTCTACGCTGCCGTCTTCAAAATAGTTGAGAGCTACTTTTTGTTGTGCTTCAACAATATTTTTAATACCATCTACATAGTCTTCTAATCCTTGTAGTTCTGGTTTTAACATACGTTCACTAAATACAGCGGTAGGTTCATCAAAAATTCTGTTTAAACATCTGTAGTTAAAAGTTTTCGTGATTCTATAACCTAATCTGCTTGCTAAAATGGTTTCACCTTCAAAATCAAAATCATTAAGTTTTTCTAAAGAACCATTTTCAATTAAAGCTTTAGGATCTCTGTCTACAGGTTCTAACCTTGCCCAAATTTCAGGAATCAATAAACTAACATCATGATCAATCTTATTTTCTGCACCAACATAGCCAGCTGCGAGTGCTAAACCCGTTAGATTCAGTTAGAATATGAGAAAGTAAAGCATTGTTTAAGTCAGTTGTTGGCGTTAACATGTTAAAAGGGGCTTTAGTTAACGCGCCCTCAGAACCTGCTCCAGTAGTTGATGGTGATTTACCCGTAAGACTACAAATAAAATCCATAAACAACTCGGGTGTTTCTTGATAATGAATTGGACTATAAACAGCCAACGGACGAATACCAGCAGCTTTATCCACAGGGTTATTTCGTCGTCCTGGTAATACAGCATTCACAACATGTATTACGGCATCGTCAATTTTTACTTGTCTGAATAACCGAACACCTAAATCTGCCAAGTATGATGCTTCTGTTTCATTATAGAACCTGTTTGGCTCTAAGTAACGTGGGTTTTTTGTAGGTTCCCCATCTACAATTCTTGTATGAGAAGGCACAACAAAATATTCCTCTTCCTTGTTACTTTTTACAATACTTTCTAAAAAGTCTTGTACTGGTTTTGTGTATTTATCAAAGTTGATGGTATCTTCATAAAGTGCAATAGCATCTTCTTTTTTCATTAACTCATAGTTTGTTAAAAAACGACCATCAGTTATCAAATCTAACTCTGCACCTTTATCATAACCTCTAACAACTGCTTCATCTGGTCTTTGAAATAAGTGTGCTTCACAGTTAACCAGTACCTTCAAACTTTTATTTGTAAACTCGGGGTTTTGATTGTTTAATTGCTCTCTTGGTAATGTGATGGATGCGGTAATATCATCTTCTGTTTGTACTTTTTCACAAGGTGAAAAATCTGAACGTAGCTTGTTAAGCATCCAATTGCCTTGTGGATTAAAACCAATACGAACATAACTACCCATTACAGGTGTGTTGTTGTATCTTAATCCAGTACCTTTTTTTCCATTGATAATCTCAACAGACATGTACTCTTTCCAGTTTAGAGTACCGTGTGCTTGGCGGTATAAACGCTTAACAAATAATACCAAAGAGCGAATATGAACAGGGATGCTTTTTAAGAATTCATTGAATTCATCTGAGTTTTCTTCGGAAGGAATTAGTAGCTTCACAGCAGAACTCAAAGTCCTTTTTTCACTAAGAAAGTGTCTTGATTTTGGTCTGTTAGGGTCTTTTACTTTCCAACGTGTTGAGTAATTAAATTCTATAATTTCATCTGCTTTTTTGAAATCTTCTTCAATATCTATAATGTTGAAATTACTGTATGTAATGGCATTTTGCATAGATTTTGAAATCTCAGATTTACCACCACCAGAGACCGTGCATGGTTTGTGGCAAAATACGCCTTCTGCAAAGGTGTCAACAATACGCCATAAGTCTACAGCTTTATGTTTTTCTAATCTGAATTTATTTCCTGTAGGATGCACATAGGTTTTATATGGAGATAAGGTTAACTTCTGATGCTTACCATCATGTTCCCAAGTAATACTATTGGTATTAGTATTTACATAGGCCAATTCTGGAATGTAAATAATATTCGGATATTTTTTATCAATAGCGTAGCCTTCAGGTTGTACTTTAATACTATCTCCTAAAAGTTGTTTTACTTCTTCAAAACTATGTCTGTAATTATGAAATTCAGTATAGTCTTTTCCATCGAGTGTATCACCCATTACTCTTCTTGCAAAAGCAATGGCACCACCAGCATGTTCTTCTTCAACTAAACCAAATAAATTGGCAGAGTAACTAATTTGAGTTTTAATCTCTTTCTTAGAATATCCATAGTAGTTATCGGCAATTAAAGTCACTACAACACCACTATCGTCTCTACATGTAATTTTAAAAGCACCTCCATCGTTGTATAATTCGTTTTCATCTTTCCAACACATGCCATCTCTACGCTGACGTTCTGTAGCATCATCATAATGCGGTAGCCCTACGTCTTTTTTCTTTAATGTTATTAGTTGGGGTGCTAATACTATACAGCCTGTGTGTCCTGTCCAATGCCCCGTGTCTAAAGCAGCGTCGTTTTGAGCTAGGTTTGGGTCACCTGCATTACCAAAAATAGACTCTACAAAATCTAAGTTACTCGCTAAATTACCTGGTGCAAAAAAGCGAACTTCTAAAGATTTTTTTGGTGTTACACCTTTAACTTCAGGGCAAACCGTTGGTCTCAGCAACATTGAAACCATAACTTTTGCTTTGTTTTCTTGGTTTGAAGTGAATGGTAAAACTTTTAAATCATTTGAAGGATTAAATGCTGAATTTAAAAAATGTGCAAATGCAATTTTTGGTACCTCTTTTTTATCTAAAGGCACAGGTAAACCTCCTCCCACAATATGAAATGTACCTTTTGTAGTTCTTTTATCATGTAAAGGATTATTTAAAATACCTTGTTTTACTCTATTTGAAGTTACCAAATCACTCTTGAAAGTATTTCCATCTGGAGGTAAACTTACTTCTCTAGCTTGACCTTTTTTTGATAATACTAAAGTGTTGTTTGGAAGTGTGTAAGACTTGTTAAAAGAAACATCCTTTAAATACTCATTTAAGAAGTTTTGAATTCTAGAATCGGCAGGACAATGATGACTTGCTAAAAGTCGAGATTTTTCTTGGATACTTTTAATTAATCCACTTGTTAACTCCTCAAATTTTGGATTACAAAATTGTACTTCGCTGTTGTTTTTGTCTTTAAATGTAGGTTGTCCGAGGGAAGCTAATTGTAAATTTGTGAATTGGATGATGTCTTTTCTTAATTCTTTCATGATACTTTAAACTGTTGAATGTAATACAACTACATTGTTGTTTAAAGCAAAATTAACCCAAGAATAGTTTAAAAAACCTGTCAAATGTCATTAAATGAGTAGTTTTTAATCTGCAAGACTTCAAGAATTATGGCAAAAATAGATATAAAATTTATCTAATTATTTATCTGTCCAAACAGCTAACTCATTTCCTGATGGATCTAAAAACTGAAATCTTCTACCTCCAGGAAAAGAAAAAGTATCTACAGAAATAATGCCATTGGCACCAATGATTTTACGCTTAATCAAATCCAAATTTACATGATACAGAACCACTAAAACACCGTTTATTATTTGTTCTTCTGTTTTTTCGAAACCACCTTCAAGACCGCTTTCTGAAAATGCAATGTAAGTGTCTCCATAATCTGTAAATACCCAACCAAAACATTCTGAATAAAATTGTTTAATTTTTTTAAGATCATGAGCTTTAAACTCAATGTAATTAATGTGTGTATTGCTCATTTTATTTAAAGGCATTAAGTCCTGTAATATCCAATCCAGTAATTAATAAATGAATGTCATGGGTGCCTTCATAAGTAATCACGCTTTCTAAATTCATTGAATGACGCATTATAGAATACTCTCCTGTGATACCCATGCCTCCTAAAATTTGTCGGGCTTCTCTAGCAATATTAATTGCCATATCCACATTATTGCGTTTAGCCATGGATATTTGAGCTGAGGTTGCTTTACCTTCATTACGTAGTACACCTAATCTCCAAGTTAAAAGCTGTGCTTTAGTAATTTCGGTAATCATTTCTGCAAGTTTTTTTGTTGTAGTTGAAACTGACCAATTGGTTTGCCAAATTGCATACGCTCTTTGCTATATCTTAAAGCTGTATCGTAACAATCCATTGCAGCTCCAATAGCACCTAAGCAATTCCGTACCGAGCAGAATCTAAGCAACCAAGTGGTGCACCTAATCCAGATTTGTTAGGTAATAAGTTTTCTTTAGGGATTTTTACATTATCGAAAATAAGCTCGCCAGTAGCTGAAGCACGAAGTGACCACTTATTATGTGTTTCAGGAGTAGAAAAACCTTCCATTCCACGTTCAACTATAAGTCCGTGAATGCGTCCAGTTTCATCTTTAGCCCAAACTACTGCAATTTGTGCAAATGGGGCGTTACTTATCCACATTTTTGCACCATTTAATAGGTAGTAATCGCCTTTGTCTTTAAAATTAGTTAACATTCCAGAAGGATTACTACCATGATCAGGTTCGGTTAATCCAAAACAGCCTATCGATTCACCAGAAGCGAGTTTTGGTAAATATTTTTGACGTTGCACTTCATCGCCATATTTCCAAATAGGGTACATAACTAAAGATGATTGTACAGATGCTGTAGAACGAACACCAGAATCACCACGCTCTATTTCTTGCATAATTAAGCCATAGCTAATTTGGTCTAAACCAGCTCCTCCATATTCTATAGGTATGTAAGGGCCAAAAGCACCAATTTCTGCTAAACCATCAATAATTTGTTTTGGGAATTCTGCTTTTTGAGCATATTCTTCAATAATAGGAGATACATTACGTTTTACCCATTCACGAGCCACATTACGTACTAATTTATGTTCGTCAGTTAGTAACTCATCTAAGTTGTAATAATCTGGAGCTTCAAATAAATCTGGTCGCATAAAGACTGAATTTAAAGTAATTTAAAGAAAAATAATTAATAAAACGATGATTTTTTTATCAAATCATCAATATAATCCCTCAAATTTAAATAATCTTTATTGATTAAATTACATTTTCAAATAGAAATCTTTAGTTAAGTCTATATAATCTTTGGTGTATTGATGTCTTTTGGTTTCAATAATTAATTCATCACTTTTAATTTCGCTTTCGCTGAAAGAGAATTTAATAAAACTTCGTTTAATTTCTGAAGTTGGATTACCTTTTGCCTGAAGTATTTTGTTTGGGAATAAATTATGCTTTGAAGCTAAAGCAATAAATTTAGCTTCTTCTTTAAAAGGAATAACTACTGAAAATGAACCATTTTCTGAAAGTAATTTTGAAACACTTTCAAGTAAGTGTTCAAAGGGCATCGCATCTTGAAAACGGGCTAAATCTCTTTGTTTATCTTTAGATTTATAATTTTCGTTAAAAAAGGGAGGATTACAAATTATAAGATCGTATTTATCTTCAATTTCATCAACAAATTCATCAAGTGAAGCATGGTAACAAAACAAGCGGTCGCCCCAAAATGATTGCTCAAAATTTTCAACACATTGTTCGTAAGCATCATTATCAATTTCCAAGGCATCAATAACTTCTGCATGACTTCGTTGTGCTAGCATAAGTGAAAGCAGCCCTGTTCCTGCACCAATATCTAAAACAGAAAAAGGGTTTTTATCAAGTGGAGTCCAAGCACCTAATAGAACACCATCAGTTCCAATTTTCATCGCGCATTTATCATGTTCGATTGAAAATTTCTTGAATTTAAAAGTGGGTGATTTTTTAATCATTAAAAAGTGTTATACTTAATTGGAGGTGCATTTTACCGTATATGAAAAGCTAAAATCCGCTATGAAGTAACAAAAATATCCGATAAAATACATTTTTTTAAATTATTTTCTTAAATTGTTGGAGCTTTTCCCATTCTAATTAAACAACTTAAGTCTAATCTACTGAATAAAACATGAAAATTATGGTGCAATTAAAACAAAAAATCGGTCAGCTCAATGAATTGTTAGTAATTAATTATAATGCTGAAAGAGTTTATCTAGAAGCTCTAGAAGCTACTGATAGTGAAGAATTAAAACAATTTTTAGAGCTAGAGCTTTTGAGACGAAATGAGTTTTCTAGATATTTGGGAGCTGAAATAAGGTTGTTGGGAGGAATTCCAGATTTTAATGATGATATAGAATCCCAAACAAAAATTAATTGGCCAGATTTTAAAAAGGCCATTGCATCAAATAACTCACGTACTTTATTTAGTGAAATTAATAGACTCAAAACATTATGTTTAACTCACTATAATAGAGTTTTGAATAATTTTGAATTTTCTGAAGGATTATCAACGTTGTTAGAAAAACAAAGACATATTATAGGAACTTCAATAAGTCTTATGAGATATCAAGACGGCTTATCTTCACAAAAACATGTGGCTTCCAACGGGTAAAATATAAAAAACTAAAATATTTTGAGTAACACTTGTTAAATGTTTAGCAAGTGTTTTTTTATGAATTAAGTTTTTGAAATTTTAATATCTGAGTGTTGTTTATTAGTTAAAAACTCATAAATAGTGCTAAAATATGTTAAAAATCATCTTATGAAGATACTTAATGTGTAATGTTTACGTAGTTGTATTATAACCAACTTTAGTTGATAAATAAAATACGAACACTAGATTATTGCTATATGAAACATTTAGAAAGAAACTTAGACAAAATGAACAGGTTGTTACATTTAAATTTTGAAGTTGAAAAGATATATTTAGATGTATATGAGGATGTTAATGATGAAGATTTAAAAGTATTTTTTAGGAATACCAGTTTTTTAGAAATGAATTTAGTAGGATTTTAAGAGCAGAAATCATCAAATTGAATGGTACTCCAATACATTTTGAAACCTTGAGTAATGAACTAAAAAAATCTTATTTAAGATTTAAAAAACTTCTTGATGCTGACCTTGAGTCAGAATTATTGGATCAAGTATGTATAATTAAAAAATTAAGTATTTCGGCTTACAACGAATTGTTACAACAAAGAAATTTACCATTAAATGTTTGTAAAATATTAATTGAGCAGAGAGACGAAATTCAAAAAACATTAAATACTATTAAAGTAGAGGAGCAGTTGGTTGCATAATGTACCTCTAGTTTGATATATTTAAAAGCTAACCTTTTAAGGTTAGCTTTTTTTATGTTATGAATAAATTAATTCTAATTA
Source organism: Jejuia sp. G7-7 (assembly GCF_055808955.1). Taxonomy (NCBI): domain Bacteria; kingdom Pseudomonadati; phylum Bacteroidota; class Flavobacteriia; order Flavobacteriales; family Flavobacteriaceae; genus Jejuia; species Jejuia sp. G7-7. The sequence goes on along the minus strand of NZ_JBVVSZ010000002.1, from coordinate 374,587 downwards.
AGGTATAAATCAATCAAACCCTGAGGCGTTTCAACAAGAATAGTTTTGTTGTCTCTATCTACTTTTAAAATGAATTCATCATTCATTGGAATTAGAATTTCTATACCATCTCTATCAATTTCAAAAAGAGATTGAGCTGTAGAGTCGTTTATGGCTTTAATAACACCAACCTCTCCAAAGTTTTTATCAGTAATGGTAAACCCAATGACCTCATGGAAGTAAAATTTATCACCATCAAGCTTTGGTAATAAGTCTAAGGGTAAATACAAACCGCTTTTAATGATAGCATCCGCATCAGCTTCCGTATCAACATCTTCAAATTTAATACGAAGTAATTCAGATTTGTGTAATTGAGAACGTTCAACAAAAAAGGGGACAAGGTTGTTTCTTAATTCTAAAAAGATAGCGTCAAGATTTTCGTATAGTTCTGGTTGGTCAGTATCTAGTTTCGCTAAAACCTCGCCTTTAAAACTATATTTTTTTACAATTTTACCTAAGTAAAAGCAATCTTCTTTTTTCATGTTTGAATTTATAATTATCAAATATTATGAATACGACCTTTAAGTTTTCGTCTATTGAAATCACTAACACGCGTTTGGTCTTGTTTGTTTAAAAGAATATAGACAAAAATGGGAACTAGCAAAAAACCACCAACTACATAAATTACATAATGGCTTTTACTAGACTCAAAAATTGGGTTAATGAAAAAGAAAGCTAACGGCGTGCCTACAACTAAGACTAAGCTAGCTATGATTTGAGCTGTCTTAGATGGGTTAGCAAATAAATCATCAACATGGCAATTATTTCGTGTGTTACAATGTTTACAGTTTATTACAATATTTTCTCCATGCTGCATCGCAAATTCAACTCTTGTATTAACATCTGTTTTATATGCTATTTCTGCAGAGCATTTTTTGCATTTACCATAAACTTTCGGCATCATAAATAATGTTTAAATAAAAAACTCCGATATTTCTATCGGAGTTTAAAAGTATAAAAAATTATTTTTTTATTCTTCTTCGTTTGAGGCTTCAGCCTCAGCAGCAGGAGCTTCTTCAGCTACCTCTTCTTCAACAGGAGCAGGAGCAGCCGCAGCTATTCTTGCTTCATTAACAGCTTTTTCAGCAGCTAGAGCATCAGCTTTAGCTTTAGCTTCAGCTGTAGATAAACCATCAGCTTTAGCTTGGATTTTGGCTTCTTTTTCTTCTAACCAAGCAGTAAATTTAGCTTCTGCTTGCTCTTCAGTTAAAGCACCTTTTCTAACACCTCCTGCAAGGTGATTTTTTAACATTGCACCTTTGTAAGACAATAATGTCTTAGCAGTATCAGTTGGTTGTGCACCATTTTGTAACCATTTTACAGCACCATCAACGTTTAATTCAACAGTTGCTGGATTTGTGTTTGGATTGTAAGCACCTAATTTTTCTAGGTATTTACCATCTCTTTTTGAACGTGCATCAGCTGCTACGATCCAGTAGTAAGGTTTTCCTTTTTTACCGTGTCTTTGTAATCTAATTTTTACTGGCATAATAATTAATTATTTGAGGTTCTCGACCTCGGTTATTAATAAGAGCGCAAATATACTATGTTTTTTTGAAAATCAAAGTCTTTTTTAGTGATGAAATTTTATTTTTTAAATACTGATTTTCAGTAGTTTATATGGTTAAAATAATAAACATACCGGACTTGGTAATTCAATGGAATGCATAAAGGTTAATTTACCTGTTCGAGTGTCAATTTTAAATACCGAAATATTTTCGCTGTTTTGGTTGGCAACTAACATGAACTTTCCTGTTGGGTCTAAAGTGAAGTTTCGTGGCCAATCTCCATGAACACTCATGTTTTGAATTTTATCAATCATACCAGTTTCTGTATTTCTTTCAAAAACAGCAATCGTGTTTTCGCCTCGGTTAGAACCGTATAAGAAACGTTCATCTTTAGATAAATGAATGTCTGCACATTTGTTTTTGCCTTTATAATTTTTATCTAAAGTAGAATCAAAATCTATTTGTTCAAATCCTGATGCTACTCTTTTAACTGAAGTTATAGAACCTCCATATTCATTAATATTATAAATAAAATTTCCATTTTTAGAAATAGCAAAATGCCTTGGTCCCGGATTACCTTCAATATTAATTATTGATTTAGATTCTAGTTGATAAGCGTTATTATCGAGTTTGTATTGGTACAATCTGTTTCTACCCAAATCTGAGACAAATAAATCATCTTTATAAAACTGAGCTGAATGTGCTCGTGCTGGTTTTTCGCCTTCTTCATTATGGTCAAAAACTTGAGACGCTTTATTCAAACTTCCATCGGTATTAATATCATAAATTGAAATTGTACCGCCTCCATAATTAGAAACAACAGCTTTATTTCCGGTTGTATTTATAGAAACATGACATGGGCCTTTTCCGTTACTGCTCTCAGAATTTATAAATTCTAACAAGCCATCATCTTTTAATTTAAAGGCTGTAATTGCACTTGTTTGTCCTTCACCTACTGCATATATATAGTTTTTGTTAGGTGAAAAAGTGATGAAAGAGGGGTTTTCAACTTTAACTGCTAATTTTTTATTGGAGAGTTCTCCAGTTTTCGTGTTAAAATCTAACTTATAAATACCTTCACTATTGCCTTTAGTGTATGTGCCCACATAGAGTGATGTGTTTTGAGCTTTACAGTTGAAAAGAAAAAGAACAGGAAAAAATATATATAAGAGGAATTTCATATTGAGTTATTTTTGATTTATAAAAATAGAATAAATTTAAGTAATTACATCAAAAAAAGTTAAAACACTTTTTTGTTTACAACTGTTTATAACTTCATTTTAAAAAAGTACAAATTCTACCTATTTTTATATGCTCGTTATTCTCGAATCAACGAATACACACATCAACAAATAAACTTACTGCATGTACTTAATCTTCGATACTGAAACCACCGGATTACCAAAACGTTGGGATGCGCCAATTACAGATACTGACAACTGGCCAAGGTGTATTCAAATCGCGTGGCAACTCCACGATGGTATGGGTAATTGTATCGAGAGTCAGGATTATTTAGTGCAACCTGAGGGGTTTAATATTCCATATGATGCTGAAAAAATTCACGGTATTTCTACTGAATTGGCAGAGGAACAAGGTGTGCCTTTAGCTGAGGTTTTAGAGAGGTTTAATGAAGCTTTAGGTAAAACCAAATTTGTTGTTGGGCAGAATGTAAAGTTTGATTTAAACATTATGGGTGCGGAGTTTGTGCGTGGTGATGTAGCAAACCCTTTGCAAGAGCTCCCTGTTTTAGATACTTGTACAGAGCATACAGCAAGTTTATGCCAAATTCCAGGAGGGCGTTATGGTAAATTTAAACTGCCTACGCTTACAGAATTACACGAGTTTTTATTTAACGTACCTTTTTCAGAAGCACATAATGCGACTGCCGATGTTGAGGCAACTACACGTTGTTTTTTCGAGTTGGTACGTTTGGGTGAATACACAAAAGAACAGTTAGATGTTCAGCCTGATTATTTTGAAAATTTCAAAAAAGAAAATCCTGATACAGTTCAAACCATTGGTTTAAAGCACATCAATCTTAAAAAAGAAAGTGCTAAAATCCGAGAACGCATTGAAAAGGCGAAATCAGGAATTTCTACTGAAGATATTCAACAAAATGTATCTGATTTAGCAGATGTCAATTTTGTGCATTTGCATAATCATTCTCAGTTTTCGGTATTGCAATCCACAATGAGTGTTTCGGATATTGTTGCAGCAGCAGTAGAACATAACATGTCAGCGGTTGCTTTAACCGATCATGCTAATATGATGGGAGCCTTTCACTTTGTAAATGCCGTAAATAAAGCGAATAAAAGCATTAAAGAAAAAATAGCAGTAGCTGAAGAAAGCGGAGAGGCTACAGATGCAAAATTGATTAAACCTATTGTAGGTTGTGAGTTTTTTGTGTGTGAAAACCATACAGATAAAACCAGAAAAGACAATGGTTACCAAATTGTGCTACTGGCTAAAAATAAAAAAGGCTATCATAATTTGGCGAAGTTATCATCGCATGCTTTTGTTGATGGCTTTTATTATTTACCAAGAATTGATAAAAAACTGATTCAGCAGTACAAAGAAGATTTAATTGTACTCACAGGCAACTTATATGGTGAAGTACCTAGTAAAGTATTAAATATAGGCGAAAATCAAGCTGAAGAAGCTTTATTATGGTGGAAAGAAGAATTTGGAGATGATTTGTATGTAGAGCTCATGCGGCATAATCAAGAGGATGAAAATCGTGTGAATCCAACTTTAATTAAGTTGGCAAAAAAACATGATATTAAGCTAGTAGCATCAAATAATACGTATTACAGAAAACAAGAAGACGCCAACGCACATGATATTTTATTATGTGTTAAAGATGGAGAAAAACAAGCTACACCAATCGGAAGAGGCCGTGGTTATCGTTACGGGTTGCCAAATCAAGAATATTATTTTAAGTCGCCAGACGCCATGAAAAAATTGTTTCAGGATGTTCCTGAAGCGATAAAAAATGTTCAAGAAGTTGTTGATAAAGTGGAAGCATTTCAGTTAGCTCGTGATGTGTTATTACCAGCTTTTGATATTCCTGATGAGTTTAAACATGAAGAAGATGAGCTTGATGGCGGTAAACGAGGCGAAAATGCCTATTTGAAACATTTGGTATATGAAGGCGCAAAGAAACGTTATGGTGAACCACTTTCTGAAGAAGTAACTGAACGTCTAGATTTTGAATTAAGTGTAATTGAAAACACCGGTTATCCGGGGTATTTCTTAATAGTTGAAGATTTTATTCGCGAAGCTAGAAATATGGACGTATCGGTAGGTCCTGGGCGTGGTTCTGCAGCGGGTTCTGTTGCTGCCTATTGCCTTTGGATTACCAATATTGACCCATTAAAGTACGATTTGCTTTTTGAGCGTTTCTTGAATCCAGATCGTATTAGTATGCCTGATATTGATATTGATTTTGATGATGAAGGTAGAAGTCGTGTGATGGACTATGTGATTGAAAAATACGGGTCCAATCAGGTAGCGCAAATTATCACCTATGGTACAATGGCTGCAAAATCGTCTATTCGTGATACAGCACGTGTATTGGATTTACCATTATTTGATGCGGATAGAATTGCGAAATTAATTCCAACGATGTCTAAACTCGGAAAGATTTTTGGTTTAGATGAAAAGGAACTCGGGAAGAAATTTAGGGCTGAAGATTTAGAAAAAGTAAACGAGCTTTTGAATATAGCAGATGGCTCTGATTTACAAGCTGAAACGGTAAACCTCGCTAGAAGTCTTGAAGGTTCAGTAAGAAATACGGGAATTCATGCTTGTGGTGTTATTATCACACCAGATGATATTACCAAATTCGTTCCGGTTTCGGTGGCAAAAGATTCAGATTTGTACGTTACCCAGTTTGATAACTCGGTTGTGGAAGATGCAGGATTACTGAAAATGGATTTCTTGGGTTTAAAAACGCTGACTTTAATTAAAGACACCGTTAAAATTGTAAAAGCAAAACATGGGATTCAATTAGATCCTGAGAGTTTTCCTTTAGATGATGAAGAAACGTATGCGTTATTTCAACGCGGCGAAACGGTAGGGGTGTTCCAATATGAATCTCCTGGGATGCAAAAACACCTTCGGGATTTAAAACCAACGGTTTTTGAAGATTTAATTGCGATGAACGCCTTGTATCGTCCAGGACCTATGGAATATATTCCGAGTTTCGTTCGTAGAAAACATGGCGATGAGGAAATCGAGTATGATTTACTCGCAATGGAAGAATACCTAAAGGAAACTTATGGTATTACGGTATATCAAGAGCAAGTGATGCTGCTCTCTCAGAGTTTAGCAGATTTTACCAAAGGTGAAGCCGATGTACTTCGTAAAGCAATGGGTAAAAAGCAAATTGCTGTACTTGATAAAATGAAGCCTAAGTTTATCGAGCAGGCCAGCGCTAACGGACATGATGCTAAAATTCTAGAAAAAGTTTGGAAAGATTGGGAAGCTTTTGCGAGTTACGCCTTCAACAAATCGCACTCCACATGTTATGCATGGATTGCTTACCAAACGGCTTATTTAAAAGCACATTATCCTGCAGAATATATGGCTGCGGTGCTTTCAAATAACATGAACGATATTAAGCAAGTGACATTCTTTATGGAAGAATGTAAACGCATGAAGTTGGACGTTTTAGGACCAGATGTAAATGAAAGTTACTATAAATTCTCTGTAAATAAAGATGGTGCGGTGCGTTTTGGTATGGGTGCCATAAAGGGTGTTGGTCATGGTGCGGTCATGACGATTGTTGAGAACCGAAAAGAAGATGGACATTACAGTTCCATTTTCGATTTTGCAAAACGTATTGATTTAAGAGCGGCCAATAAAAAAGCCTTTGAAAATTTAGCCTATGCAGGAGGTTTTGATGGCTTCGGCGATATACATCGTGCGCAATATTTTCATGATGATGGCGATGGTATTACCTTTTTAGAAAAGGCGATAAAGTTTGCTCAAAAGTATAAAGAGAATAAAAATTCTGCACAAATAGACATGTTTGGGGAGCAGAGTAGTGTGCAATTTTCTGAACCCGAAGTGCCACCATGTGAAGAATGGGGCACCATGAAAACTTTGAGTAAGGAGCGTGAAGTAGTGGGGGTTTATATTTCTGGTCATCCGTTGGATGATTTTAAAACCGAAATGAAGACCTTTTGTAATGCCACGGTTGGGATGTTTAATAATTTAGAGCCTTATGTGAATCGTGAATTGGTGTTTGGTGGTGTGGTTACTGATGTGCAACATCGTGTGAGTAAACAAGGAAAAGGTTGGGCATTGTTTACTATTGAAGATTACACCGATAGTTATGAGTTTAGAATTTTTGGTGAAGAGTATTTAAAATACAGGCACTTTTTACTGCAAAACAACTTTGTATTTGTAAAAAGCTTTGTGCGCGAGGGGTGGACCAATAAAGACACAGGTAAAAAGAGCGACCCAAGATTGCAGTTTAATAGTTTCCAATTGTTACATGATGTGATGGAGCAGTATGCTAAAAAATTGTCTATACAGGTTGATATAAAAGATTTAACGGAGCAAAAAATAATAGCTTTAAAAGAGTTGTTGCACATGCATCCTGGGAATCAAGCTTTGAATTTTTTAGTGTATGACACAAAAGAAAAAATGAAATTAATTATGCCTAGTCGTAGACAAAAGGTTAAAGTGTCTCAGGAGTTGTTAAATGAGTTGGAGGCGCAGGATGTGAGGTTTAAGTTGAATTAGGTTTACTTTCCCTCAAATTCGGGACAATCAATCCGTATTTCAGAATTCAATAATTCTTTTTCCAACAAATTACAAAAATGTTGATTGTTGTTTTTTTGATAAAACTTACAGGCATAACACGTACGTTGCACCGTTAAAACACCTATTTTATTCAACTTATAAATTAATGTGCTTAAGGTTTTGAAAGTTTGTTCTAAGTCATCATTATCAATTTCATTAAGTTGTTTTTTTAAAGGATGTGCAAAGTTTTCAGTTTCTAAAACTATTACTTTTCCTTGCTCTGATAGTTGAATCGCATAACTTCTACTATCTGAAGAAGAAGTTACTTTTTGAACCAAACCTTTTTTGACCAGCACACGAACCGCATCACTTATCGTGGGTTTGGTAACGTTAAATTCTTTGGCTAAATGGCTCACGTTGCAATACTCCAATTTATGGTATTGGATAAAAATGAGGATTTGAATTTGAATAGGACTTAACCCCAGCAACTTTGCTTTTTCCCAAAGTAAAACTTTGAAAGCTTCAGAAATACGCTCGAGTCCAACTACTATTTTACTTGAAATATCGGTTTCTTGATGATTTGGATTAAAAATACTATCGCTCATAACTAAAAAAGTCCCGCCAATTTTGACGGGACTAAGTTAGTAATCCTAACTATTAAAACCAAAATTAAGCTTTTACATCTGCCATGGAAGCACCAAAGTTGATGTGTAGTACATTACCTGTGGGTGTTACTAATGCCGGTACTGATTTTACTCCTGCGTTTTCGGCTTCGGAAATTCGTGATGAATCCTCGCCAAAGTGGACGATGTCTACATTGTCTTTTCCGATAAGTTCAACGATGTCATGTTCTGCACTAACACATACTGGACATCCTGCGTGATAAAAAACTGATTTACTCATGATTATGTTTTTTTTAGAGATTAAACGATGTGTAAATATAGTAAGGAATCCTAACTAAATAAAATATTTTGAACATTATTTTAAAATTTAGAGAGAATACCAAACTATTTAAATTGGTTTACCATCCAAATAATCCCCTAAGCTACCCAATGTATCATCCCAGAATTGCTCGTAGAACTTAATCCATTTATTAAGGTCTTGAAGTTCTTTGGGGTTGGCATTACAAAAACGTTCTCTACCTTGAGAATTAATGTAAACTAATCCCGCTTCTTCTAAAGTTTTAATGTGTTTGGTGACACCTTGACGCGTCATTTCAAACTGATTTGAGATTTGAGTGATTGATAATGCCGAGGTTGCAATAACCAAGGCGTGAAATATATCACGCCTTGTTGGGTCTGCAATGGCTTTAAAAAGTCTGGTGATTTTATCCTGCATTAACTGATTCTTTTAAATAGTTAGTTAAACCATTAATACAATTGTCCCATCCACCATTAAAGCTTTCGAACATTTCAATAGCAGTTTCGCCTGCGTAGTTTGAAATACCGGTGTGTTCTAGAGTTAGTTTTGTGCCTTCAGCGGTGGATTCTAGTTCCCATTTTACGGTGGTTTCGGTTTCGGTTCCACCAACAATCCATGTGTAAACTAAAACATAAGGATTTGCTTCTAAAATTTCTCCACCAATGGTGGTGCAGCCTTTTTCGTTTGGCGGGGAAGTGAATAGGTATTTATATCCTTTTACGGCTTTGAAATCGGCTGGGATAAACCATGTAGATATTTCTTCGGCTTTTGAAATGGCATTCCAAACTTGGTCTATAGCGTTGTTAAAGGTCACTTCTTTTTTGATTGAATCTTTCATAAGTGTATTCGTTTTTTTGATTAATATGCGACTTTGAGGTTGCTAAATTAAAGTAAATAAATTTAATATGCAACTTTTTAGTTGCGTATTAAATTTCAATTGGTGTTCTGCACCCACGCAAGGGATAGTAGAGGAAAGCTCAAAGCCTGACGAAGTAAGTGCGAGGACTTTAAACGGATAGCCTGACCCTTGTGGTTGCGCCCAAATTATAGAAATAAACCTAACTGATGCCGTTATAGGGAAAACAAATTGACGGTTTGTAAGCTTTGGAATATTTTTTGACTAAATTTGTGTAATTAAAATGAATTAAGAACTTATTAAATAAATATATTATGGCATTAGAGATAACAGATGCGACGTTTGAAGAAACGGTATTAAAGAGTGAAAAACCTGTTTTGGTTGATTTTTGGGCAGCTTGGTGTGGGCCATGTAGAATGGTTGGGCCAATTATTGAACAAATTAGCGATGAATATGACGGGAAAGCTGTTGTAGGAAAGGTTGATGTTGATGCGAACCAAGAGTTTGCTGCTAAATATGGTGTGCGTAATATACCTACTGTTTTGGTGTTTCAGAACGGAGAGGTTGTTGGTAGACAAGTTGGAGTTGCTCCTAAAAATGCATATACTGAGGCGATTGACTCGCTTTTATAGATTTATAAGAAAAGAAAATTGAAAAGGTTTGCCATTATGGTAAACCTTTTTTTATTTTAGACTAAAATTTAAAACATATTATGAGTAAACCAATAAAAGTGCAGGATGCTATTGATAGCAAATTAATTGAAGAACGCAAAGTGTTTTTGTGGGGTCAGGTGGATGATAAGTCGGCTAAACATGTGATTGATAGATTATTGTATTTAGATGCTCTAGAAACTAAGGATATCCAATTGTATATTAATAGTCCTGGAGGTTATGTAACATCTGGATTTGCCATGTACGATTGTATAAAATCTTTAAAAAGTGATGTATCTACTATTTGTACTGGTTTAGCGGCTTCTATGGGGTCTATTTTATTATCGGTTGGTACAAAAGGAAAGCGTTTTATTCAACCTCATGCGCGTGTGATGATTCACCAACCTAGTGGTGGCGCTCGCGGACAAGCTAGTGATATTGAAATTACAGCTCAAGAGATTTTAAAAACCAAAGAGTTAAGTGCTAAAATTTTAGCAGATAACTGTGGACAGGATTATGAAAAAGTAATGAAAGATTTTAATCGTGACCATTGGATGGGTGCTGAAGAGTCTGTGGCTTACGGTATTGTTGATAAAGTGATATAATTGAATCTACAAAACGAACTTAATAAAGCAGAAGGATTTAAAAACCTTGGATTACTTGCAAAACAGGTAGTTGAAGGTTTTATTGCTGGTATGCATAAAAGTCCGTTTCATGGATTTTCAGCAGAATTTGCGGAACATAAAATCTATAATCGGGGTGAAAGTACCCGACATATAGATTGGAAATTGTTTGCAAAAACAGATAAGCTATACACAAAGCGTTATGACGACGAGACAAATTTACGTTGTCATATTATACTGGATAATAGTAGTTCTATGCATTATCCTAAGCTAGATACATTTTCAATTGATAGTTTAAATAAGGTTGGGTTTTCGGTATTGGCAGCGGCTTCTTTAATGCAAATTTTAAAGAAGCAACGTGATGCTGTAGGGTTGAGTATTTATAGTGATAATTATGATTATTATGCACCTGAAAAGGGAAGTGAACGCCATCATCAAATGTTGTTGAGTCATTTGAGTGATGCTGTAGGTTCTATACCTCAAAACAAAAAAACAGAAACGTATAAATATTTACATGAAATAGCTGAAAAGATTCATAGGCGTTCTATGATTTTTTTATTTACAGATATGTTTCAAACTTCTGAAGACGATGTGAAATTGTTTGAAGCATTACAACATTTAAAATACAATAAACATGAAGTGATTTTATTTCATGTGTTTGATAAGCAAAAAGAACTTCAGTTCGATTTCGATAATAAACCCAAACGTTTCATAGACGTTGAAACTGGTGAGTATATTAATTTATATGCAGATACTATAAAAGAGAACTACAGTAAAACGGTTGATGCATATTTTGAAAGCCTACGCCTAAAATGTGCGCAGTATAAAATAAAATATGTTGAAGCTGATATTAATAAAGATTTTAATGCCATCTTAACAACTTATATGGTGGAACGACAGAAGTTTGGTTAAGGTACAATTAAGTTGAAAATTAAACAATTATTAAAGCCTTCCTTTTTAGAGAAAATATAATGGAAATATTATTTAAAAAACTTCAAAAAAGGTTTGACATATAAAAAAAGGCGTGTATATTTGCAACCGCAATAACGCAACGGTCTGGTAGTTCAGTTGGTTAGAATGTCGCCCTGTCACGGCGAAGGTCGCGGGTTCGAGTCCCGTCCAGACCGCAAATATTGCAAAAAAGCTCTGAGAAATTAGAGCTTTTTTAGTATTAAGATGTTGTGTTGTTCACGCCCTTAGGCGTGATGTAGTTTACCAATTTTATTGGTAACCAATGGAAAGCTTTCCTTTTTTCTGAATAAGAAGATTGGGATGCTTTTTTGTTTTGAAGAGGTTTAATCGACATAATCATACCATTTTAAACGTTTCTCCGTTAAACGTTTATATTAGTCATTTCAGCGAAAACTAGTATTGATGAAATGTTAAAACAAAATAATCTCTTACATTTAAACTGCTATTATCAACATAATCAGAACAATACTTATATTTTAAACTGTTTTTATCTGTTTAGAAACTTAAAAATTATTCTCCTCCCTAAAGTAAATTTAATAGTGTTTTTAGTTGATTAATGGTCTTCAACCCAAATTTACACTAACCATGTAACCTGTAAGTGTTTGGTTTAATTGCTAAAACCAATCATTATGCACAATTTTACGTTCTACAAAAACCAGTCTTGTCACTTTTTTCGCAATACATTATTCTCAAAGTTTAAAGTTAAAAGGCAGTTGTTGCTGTTTTTGACTTTTTTGTTTTTAGGAATTCCTAATTCTTTTGCACAATGCCCTGCTAGTTACCGAGTGTATTAATCATATGGGTGATTTGGCATTCACATTTGAGTTTGATGCTGGTAATACAGCAGCCGATCAAAATGTGGCTTGTGATTTCGTGACTCGGAACGGTGGTAATCTCATAGGTGGAAATGAGGAAAATTGTTCAGGAGGATCTATTACTATAAATGGTGTGGTTTTTAGCTTTACTGGAGATGATGGAGGAAGTAATGGGAATAATTCACCAATAACGCTTACATATTCTTCAGGAATACCTCATGATCCAGGGGATTGTCCAACAGATTATGATATTTCTGAAGCCATTGGTTGTGGACAAACTTCTGATAATGGATGCTTAAGTATTATTTTTCAAGATGAAGAAACTGGTCAAAATTGTACTTCTAGTAATAGTTATTTCTCAATGACCTTAAATGACATAGGCGGATGCGGACCTTACACATTACAACAAAGCGGAAATTCAGCTTTAGTTTTTGGAACAAGTAGTTATACAACTGGAACATATGCTACTGCAACTATAAAGGCTGGTATTTATATTTTAATATTTACTGATTCAAATGGTAATGAATCTACATTTATTTATAATCATGTAACAGAGAATGGAACATGTGTTACGCCATCTAATTTATATATAACTAAAACCATAACCTCTGGAGATCCATTTTCTAGTATTGGGGATATTGTAAATTATCAATATGAAGTTACATCAGATGTAGATATTACAAACCCTACCGTTACTGATGATGTTATTGGTTCAGGAACTTATGTGTCTGGTGACGATGGTGATAATATCCTAGAAACTTCAGAGACATGGATATTCACAGGGTCTTACTCGATTCTTCAGGCGGATATAACAAGAGGATTCATAACAAATCAAGCGTTTGCTAAAGGGCAGGATGGTATTGGTCAGGATGTTTTTTCTGACGTTGTTGATGCTACAGCGACTTTAGTTGTGTGTACAGTTCCAAATTTAACTACAGATAATGGCTCAGTTTGTGCAGATAATCAGGGTAATATTGATTTATCAACATTAGTCACAACGAATGGAGTTGTTGTAACTTATCATTCTACTCAAAATGATGCAGATAATGATACAAACCCTATTGCTAATACAACCATAAGTTCAGATGATGCGGGCGATTATTTTGTAAGAAGTGAAGCTGCTGAAGGGTGTTTTGTAACTGGTATGATTACTATTTCGGTTAATCCAACAGTAATCCCAACGTTCAGTTTTGAGACGACTTATTGTGAAGACGCTACGGCAGATGTTTTACCAGGCACTTCAGATAATGGTATTACAGGTACATGGGCAGCATCGAGTATAGACACGAGCATCACGGGAGATACGGACTATGTATTCACACCAGATACAGCGAGTCAATGTGGTGCACCCTTAACAGTAACAGTAACGGTTAATCCAACAGTAATCCCAACGTTCAGTTTTGAGACGACCTATTGTGAAGATGCCACGGCAGATGTTTTACCAGGCACTTCAGATAATGGTATTACAGGTACATGGGCAGCATCGAGTATAGACACGAGCATCACGGGAGATACGGACTATGTATTCACACCAGATACAGCGAGTCAATGTGGTGCACCCTTAACAGTAACAGTAACGGTTAATCCAACAGTAATCCCAACGTTCAGTTTTGAGACGACCTATTGTGAAGATGCCACGGCAGATGTTTTACCAGGCACTTCAGATAATGGTATTACAGGTACATGGGCAGCATCGAGTATAGACACGAGCATCACGGGAGATACGGACTATGTATTCACACCAGATACAGCGAGTCAATGTGGTGCACCCTTAACAGTAACAGTAACGGTTAATCCAACAGTAATCCCAACGTTCAGTTTTGAGACGACCTATTGTGAAGATGCCACGGCAGATGTTTTACCAGGCACTTCAGATAATGGTATTACAGGTACATGGGCAGCATCGAGTATAGACACGAGCATCACGGGAGATACGGACTATGTATTCACACCAGATACAGCGAGTCAATGTGGTGCACCCTTAACAGTAACAGTAACGGTTAATCCAACAGTAATCCCAACGTTCAGTTTTGAGACGACCTATTGTGAAGATGCCACGGCAGATGTTTTACCAGGCACTTCAGATAATGGTATTACAGGTACATGGGCAGCATCGAGTATAGACACGAGCATCACGGGAGATACGGACTATGTATTCACACCAGATACAGCGAGTCAATGTGGTGCACCCTTAACAGTAACAGTAACGGTAGGAGATACAATCATCCCAACGTTCAGTTTTGAGACGACCTATTGTGAAGACGCTACGGCAGATGTTTTACCAGGCACTTCAGATAATGGTATTACAGGTACATGGGCAGCATCGAGTATAGACACGAGCATCACGGGAGATACGGACTATGTATTCACACCAGATACAGCGAGTCAATGTGGTACACCCTTAACAGTAACAGTAACGGTTAATCCAACAGTAATCCCAACGTTCAGTTTTGAGACGACCTATTGTGAAGATGCCACGGCAGATGTTTTACCAGGCACTTCAGATAATGGTATTACAGGTACATGGGCAGCATCGAGTATAGACACGAGCATCACGGGAGATACGGACTATGTATTCACACCAGATACAGCGAGTCAATGTGGTGCACCCTTAACAGTAACAGTAACGGTTAATCCAACAGTAATCCCAACGTTCAGTTTTGAGACGACCTATTGTGAAGATGCCACGGCAGATGTTTTACCAGGCACTTCAGATAATGGTATTACAGGTACATGGGCAGCATCGAGTATAGACACGAGCATCACGGGAGATACGGACTATGTATTCACACCAGATACAGCGAGTCAATGTGGTGCACCCTTAACAGTAACAGTAACGGTTAATCCAACAGTAATCCCAACGTTCAGTTTTGAGACGACCTATTGTGAAGATGCCACGGCAGATGTTTTACCAGGCACTTCAGATAATGGTATTACAGGTACATGGGCAGCATCGAGTATAGACACGAGCATCACGGGAGATACGGACTATGTATTCACACCAGATACAGCGAGTCAATGTGGTGCACCCTTAACAGTAACAGTAACGGTAGGAGATACAATCATCCCAACGTTCAGTTTTGAGACGACCTATTGTGAAGACGCTACGGCAGATGTTTTACCAGGCACTTCAGATAATGGTATTACAGGTACATGGGCAGCATCGAGTATAGACACGAGCATCACGGGAGATACGGACTATGTATTCACACCAGATACAGCGAGTCAATGTGGTGCACCCTTAACAGTAACAGTAACGGTTAATCCAACAGTAATCCCAACGTTCAGTTTTGAGACGACCTATTGTGAAGATGCCACGGCAGATGTTTTACCAGGCACTTCAGATAATGGTATTACAGGTACATGGGCAGCATCGAGTATAGACACGAGCATCACGGGAGATACGGACTATGTATTCACACCAGATACAGCGAGTCAATGTGGTGCACCCTTAACAGTAACAGTAACGGTTAATCCAACAGTAATCCCAACGTTCAGTTTTGAGACGACCTATTGTGAAGATGCCACGGCAGATGTTTTACCAGGCACTTCAGATAATGGTATTACAGGTACATGGGCAGCATCGAGTATAGACACGAGCATCACGGGAGATACGGACTATGTATTCACACCAGATACAGCGAGTCAATGTGGTGCACCCTTAACAGTAACAGTAACGGTAGGAGATACAATCATCCCAACGTTCAGTTTTGAGACGACCTATTGTGAAGACGCTACGGCAGATGTTTTACCAGGCACTTCAGATAATGGTATTACAGGTACATGGGCAGCATCGAGTATAGACACGAGCATCACGGGAGATACGGACTATGTATTCACACCAGATACAGCGAGTCAATGTGGTACACCCTTAACAGTAACAGTAACGGTTAATCCAACAGTAATCCCAACGTTCAGTTTTGAGACGACCTATTGTGAAGATGCCACGGCAGATGTTTTACCAGGCACTTCAGATAATGGTATTACAGGTACATGGGCAGCATCGAGTATAGACACGAGCATCACGGGAGATACGGACTATGTATTCACACCAGATACAGCGAGTCAATGTGGTACACCCTTAACAGTAACAGTAACGGTTAATCCAACAGTAATCCCAACGTTCAGTTTTGAGACGACCTATTGTGAAGATGCCACGGCAGATGTTTTACCAGGCACTTCAGATAATGGTATTACAGGTACATGGGCAGCATCGAGTATAGACACGAGCATCACGGGAGATACGGACTATGTATTCACACCAGATACAGCGAGTCAATGTGGTGCACCCTTAACAGTAACAGTAACGGTTAATCCAACAGTAATCCCAACGTTCAGTTTTGAGACGACCTATTGTGAAGATGCCACGGCAGATGTTTTACCAGGCACTTCAGATAATGGTATTACAGGTACATGGGCAGCATCGAGTATAGACACGAGCATCACGGGAGATACGGACTATGTATTCACACCAGATACAGCGAGTCAATGTGGTGCACCCTTAACAGTAACAGTAACGGTAGGAGATACAATCATCCCAACGTTCAGTTTTGAGACGACCTATTGTGAAGACGCTACGGCAGATGTTTTACCAGGCACTTCAGATAATGGTATTACAGGTACATGGGCAGCATCGAGTATAGACACGAGCATCACGGGAGATACGGACTATGTATTCACACCAGATACAGCGAGTCAATGTGGTACACCCTTAACAGTAACAGTAACGGTTAATCCAACAGTAATCCCAACGTTCAGTTTTGAGACGACCTATTGTGAAGATGCCACGGCAGATGTTTTACCAGGCACTTCAGATAATGGTATTACAGGTACATGGGCAGCATCGAGTATAGACACGAGCATCACGGGAGATACGGACTATGTATTCACACCAGATACAGCGAGTCAATGTGGTGCACCCTTAACAGTAACAGTAACGGTTAATCCAACAGTAATCCCAACGTTCAGTTTTGAGACGACCTATTGTGAAGATGCCACGGCAGATGTTTTACCAGGCACTTCAGATAATGGTATTACAGGTACATGGGCAGCATCGAGTATAGACACGAGCATCACGGGAGATACGGACTATGTATTCACACCAGATACAGCGAGTCAATGTGGTGCACCCTTAACAGTAACAGTAACGGTTAATCCAACAGTAATCCCAACGTTCAGTTTTGAGACGACCTATTGTGAAGATGCCACGGCAGATGTTTTACCAGGCACTTCAGATAATGGTATTACAGGTACATGGGCAGCATCGAGTATAGACACGAGCATCACGGGAGATACGGACTATGTATTCACACCAGATACAGCGAGTCAATGTGGTGCACCCTTAACAGTAACAGTAACGGTTAATCCAACAGTAATCCCAACGTTCAGTTTTGAGACGACCTATTGTGAAGACGCTACGGCAGATGTTTTACCAGGCACTTCAGATAATGGTATTACAGGTACATGGGCAGCATCGAGTATAGACACGAGCATCACGGGAGATACGGACTATGTATTCACACCAGATACAGCGAGTCAATGTGGTACACCCTTAACAGTAACAGTAACGGTTAATCCAACAGTAATCCCAACGTTCAGTTTTGAGACGACCTATTGTGAAGATGCTACGGCAGATGTTTTACCAGGCACTTCAGATAATGGTATTACAGGTACATGGGCAGCATCGAGTATAGACACGAGCATCACGGGAGATACGGACTATGTATTCACACCAGATACAGCGAGTCAATGTGGTGCACCCTTAACAGTAACAGTAACGGTTAATCCAACAGTAATCCCAACGTTCAGTTTTGAGACGACCTATTGTGAAGATGCCACGGCAGATGTTTTACCAGGCACTTCAGATAATGGTATTACAGGTACATGGGCAGCATCGAGCATAGACACGAGCATCACGGGAGATACGGACTATGTATTCACACCAGATACAGCGAGTCAATGTGGTGCACCCTTGACAGTAACAGTAACGGTTAATATATTAATGGTAGACATATCTGGAACAAACATAAGCTGCAACGACGAATTTACTTCATCTGAAGACGGTACAGCAACAGTAAACGTAACAACTGGTAAAGCACCATATACATATAATTGGAGCAACGGTGATACAACACAATCTATTGCAGGATTATCTGTAGGGACTTATAATGTTACAGTAACTGATGCAAATGGCTGTACTGCTACTGGAAGCTATGAAGTACATGCTCCACCAATATTATTAGTAACAGCTACTGGAATTGATGTATCATGTGTTAATGGAGGTGATGATGGATCAATTGATGTGCATATGAGTGGTGGATCTTCACCATATACATTTGCTTGGACAGGTCCAGATGGCTATACAGCTAGTACAGAAGATATTGATAATCTAAAAGCTGGAGATTATAATTTTACAGTAATGTATGGTAGCAACTGTTCGTACACTACAACTTTTACCATAGAAATAGATGAGCCATTATACGCTGGTGGGGATAATGGTACAGAAGTTTGCGAAGGGACAGTTGTTGATCTAAACACTTTAACATCGGTTTCTGGAGGAATGTTCTCTACTTCTGGTAGCGGATTGAACGGTTCAGACTTTGATACTACAGGACTAGCGGCAGGCGATTATGAAATAATCTATACGGTTTCAAATGGTGGCAATTGTCCAGATGATACAGCAACCATTACTGTTAAAGTTATTGAGGATATTATTGATAGAACATGTAATGTAATTGGCGCAGATTTTTGTCATTCAGATGGCATACCATATTATAACTTCTATTGGTTTGAACAACAAAACTTTGATAGCAATTCAGGGTTTTTCTTAAGTGATGTTAGTCAAACAATGACTTTTACCGAATATAATGATGGTACTGCTTTATTAACAGGTACAACCCGAAGAGGAAATTGTGATGTTGAATTATATGTGGTTTTAAAAGATAAAAAAGATTGGAATGCTTGGAGTGCTTCGGGTGGGACACTCAAAGAAGAAGGTTGTTCGGGGATAACAGCAAATCCTTTATCATATTATCTAATAGACGGAGATAAAAGTTTTGCCGTTGCAACGGGAGGAGACTGTTATGATGCAGGCACCTTTAAGATAACACATAGACCAGACCCTACTCCTTCACCAACTTATGGGGTACAAGTTGGTCCAGGAGCAGCACTTTTTGATAGTAATGTTGGTGCAGATGGTGTTTCCGGATGGGGTTGGATGGGACCAGATGGAGATGAACGTAAATGGAAGATAGATTTTAACTTTAGATTAGACTGTCAAGATGAAACGGAGTGTATTATTACAAATCCAAATACACTTGAATGTGAAATAAATAATGTTGTTGATGTTACATGTCATGGAACTGATGATGGATCTGCAACTGTAAATGCTTCTGGAGGAGCAGCACCATATTCTTATATGTGGAGTAATGGAGAAACCAATGCAACAGCTATTGCATTAGTGTCTGGGGAGAATACAGTTGTAATTACGGATGCTAATGGAGCTAAATCATATTGTAGTGTGACTATTTCAGAACCTGATATTTCTATAGATTTAGACTTGAAAGCATTTCTGGAGGTGCATATGACCCCAACTCAGGATTAATGACCGATTATTTAAGAGTTAGTGGTTTATTATCTATAAACAGTCCTTATCTTGATCAAATCAATACTACACTTGATGTGCTTGGTGTTGCAGGGGAGAATGCAATTGTTGATTGGGTATGGATAGAGTTACGTGCAAGTAATAAGATAGACGTTGTTGGTGCGGTTTCTGCATTAATTCAGAGAGATGGAGATATTGTTAGTGCAATAGATGGAATTTCGCCAATTAGTTTTGACGTTCCAGATGATCAATATCATATAATGATAGCGCATCGTAATCACTTAGGAATATTAACTTCTCTAGCGCAAAATTTAAGCTATTGTTTAACGGTTAGTTTAGACTTTACTTATGACCTAGGTTTTATTAACGGAGGTATTAATGGTGCTTGGAAATTTACAAATGGTGCTGTTGCTTTATACTCTGGAGATTGCGATGGAAATGGTCAAATACAAAATTCTGATAAAGTAGATACTCAGGCCTTACTAGGAACAGGTGGCTTATCGGATGCAGATTTGGATATGAATGGACAGGTTCAAAATTCTGATATTCAAAATCAGTTGAATCCTAATTTAGGAAGAGGTTTCCAATCGGGGACTACTTCTAAATCAGTAAATTTACAATTATATGCTAAGCGTAAGAAAAAATAAATTTAAGAATCTCTAAATAAACTAAAATGAAAAAATATAATATATCAATAATGAAGACTTTTATTTTAAGTATCATATTATTTACGGGATTAGTAGGTTTTTCCCAAGAAGATATACTATTTACTTTTGCAAATAGTGAAATTACGAACAATGGTGTTGATAGTTTTTATGAAGTAGACATCATGATTCAAACAGATAATACTGCTATAGGATCATTTAAGTTAGGTTCAGGGCAACTCTATTTTAATTATAATACGGCTGCATTTAATAGTAATATATCTGGAAGTAGTGCTGTTACAGTTACTAGTCCAGATGGTTATATTTGTGATCAAAAAGTTGATTTTTTTGTGCCTGGGTCGCCTCCTACTTATTTTACACTTTATAAGCCTTTTGTTATTGCAGATAATTCTAGTTCAAGGCTGTCAGTAGCTTTTGATCACCAATATAGTTCATCTACTATTGCGAATGATAATGTGTTGCCAAGTTCTAAGCCGTTATTTCATTTGAAGATTAAATTCGATGATGTGAATGAAAATCCTATGTTAACATTTGAAAGTGGGGCAAGCTTCGATGATCAATTTTTTACAGCATGTGGATCTGCTGGAGGAGGCGTTTTGGATAGTGCCGATTGCACAGGGTTTCCAGGAATTCAACTAGTCAATGATTCATTTGATAATGGAGGAGCTACGTTATCAAACGATCAAATAGTTAGTGAAGTAGATTTTAATGTTTATCCAAATCCAACAAAAGGATTACTAAATATAGATATCAATAAGGCAAGTAGTTATGCTTTAATTGATATGCTTGGTAGAGTTGTTAGATCTGGAACTTTTATAGCAGGTAAAAATGAAATGTATCTTAGAGATTATGATTCTGGTGTATATTTTATAAAAATAGAAAAGGATAGAAAAACATACTCAAAAAGAATTATTCTTGATTAATCAAAAATAGTTTTCATTTCATAAAGTAAAGCGCTCTCCATATGAAGAGCGCTTTACTTTTACTTATTCTTCAATGTAATCTCCACTACACCATTTGACCCTTGTATACCCCAATGATCTGCTTGGTTCCCAGTTAAAACTTTAACCGTAGCTATTTGAATAGGTTCGATTCCAGAAATATCGTCTACAACAATATTATCAACAACTAATAAAGCATAAGGACTTGCCATAATAGAGTTAATCCCTTTAGCATTAAGTATTACTTGTCTGCCCGAAACTCCAAAAGTATTAGTTTGGTTTGCATCATTATTTTCAACTGAAGTTACTTTAGCATTAGGGTAAACAAGTTGTATAACATCAAAAACAGTAGGAAGTTCGTCGTAATTATTGTTTTCTTGAATTAAATTAGCAACACAATAATCTAAATCCTGTTGAGTCATATGATTATTTGCAATAATATCTTTGTAAGCATTCTGGTTTTCAATAATGATTAAATTCACTTTAACCGTTTCTTGATTTTTTATTTTGATACTTTTTAGGTTGAATCCCCAGGCATCAAATGTTAATGCGTCCGACTTTTTACGGCATTCAATACTAAAATTCCCTAGTGAGTCCGTAGTTGTTTTTATCTTAGTTTTTTTGAGGTAATAGAAACATTATTCACGGGATATGCTTTAAAAGCAACCACGCGACCTTTTACAGTATGAGTTTTTTGAGCGTAGATATTATTACTAAATAGATATAATAAAAAAGTAAATGTTAGAGCTATATGTTTCATGGGTAATAAGTAATACTGGTTTCCAACCACTAAGATACTCGTAAAAAAAGTGTTTTAAGAAATTAAGTCTTTTAAAATATTGTTTTTAACAGAATTTTAAAAAGAAATCCCTAAAATTTAGGATATTTATCAAAAAAACTTTTAAAACAGGTTGTCTCTATAACCACAAAATAACCTGTCTATTTTAGTCCAAACAATCTTGGTAAATACATCGATATTTCAGGGATAAAACTTATAAACATAAGTACCGTTACCATAATCGCTAAAAATGGTAGTAAGGGTTTTATAACCTGTGTGACCGAAACTTTTGCAACACCACTACCCACAAAGAGCAGCGTGCCTACGGGAGGTGTACAAATACCAATACATAAATTTAGTACGATAACAATTCCAAAATGTACAGGATCCATTCCTAAGGTGGTTACTACAGGAAGAAAAATTGGAGTAAATATTAATACAGCAGGTGTCATATCCATAAATGTTCCAATGACTAGTAAAATAAGATTAATAGCTAAAAAGATGGCGAACTTGTTATTTAAACTTTCTAGTAAAAATGTACTAATCATTTCTGGAATACCTTCAAAAGAAAATAACCATGACATAGCCATAGATGTACAAATTAAAAACATAACAACAGCTGTTGTTTTTGCACTAGTTAATAATACTTCAGGAAAATCTTTTATTTTCATATCACCATAAATCAAAGACAGTACTGCTGCATATAAAACTGCAATTACAGAGGCTTCGGTAGCTGTAAATATGCCTGCTACAATACCACCAACTACAATAACCAATAATAGTAAACTAAAAAAGGCTTTTCTGAAAAAGGTCCAAACTTCAAATAAAGTAGCACGTTTTCCTCTCGCATAACCTTTGCTAATAGCAATAAAGGCCACGTAGCCCATAATTGCAAAACCTAATAAAATACCAGGTAAATATCCCGCAATAAAGAGTGCTGCTACAGATGCTGTTCCTCCACTAGCTAAAGCATATACAATTAAAATATTACTTGGTGGAATTAATAAACCTGTTGTTGATGCGGTAATATTAACAGAAGCACTTAATGTACGTGGATAACCTTCGTCTTCCATTCTGTCGGTCATAATTGAGCCTATAGCTGATGCAGCTGCAAGAGCAGAACCCGATATGGCACCAAATAGCATGGATGCTAATACGTTAACGTAAGCTAATCCTCCGGGAAGACTAGCTACTAAAGATTTTGCAAAATTAATAAGCCTATTGGCGATACCTCCACGTTTCATAATATCTCCTGCTAAAACAAAAAATGGTATTGCTAATAAAGCAAAACTATCAATACCAGTTGTCATGCGTTGAGCAATGGTTGTTAATCCTGGTAGTTTATCGATATTTAGCAATAAACTTAATGTTGTAGCGATACCTATACTGTAAGCTACTGGTACCTTTAATAATAAAAGGCTAAAGAAACTTACAAACAAAACGATAATACTTATAACTTCTATACTCATAATTAATTATTTATTTTGTTTTTGTAAATATTTGAAATGTGATATATCGAAAAGCACATAATTAGAAATCCACTAAAAGGCATAATGGCATAAACATACCCTAAAGGGATACGAAGCGTACCAGAAAGTTGTTCTAAGTGTAAGGTTGTGTAAACTAAATTAAGACCTCCAATTACCATAACTATTAAGGCAAAAAGGAACACAAGTATTTCAATAAGAATAGATGCTTTTCTTTTATTAGAGCTAGATAGTTTTTGGTATATAAAATCCATCGATAGATGTTCTCTTTTTGCATTAAGATATGCTGCGCCTAAGATAGTCATCCAAATAAGAGAGAATCGTGCAAACTCTTCAGTCCAAGTAAAGGATGTTCCTAAAAGATATCTTGAAAATACTTGAAATAACACATCTAGAACTAAAAGAGCGAAAATTGAAATTAAGAAGACCTCAAGAATTTTAGTTACTTTATTAAAGATTACTACAGATTTACTCATAATTACTGTTTTTTAATTTGTTGGATAATAGGAGTCATTTCGGGGTGTTCTTTCATAAACTCTTCAAGTACAGATTTTGATTTTTCTGCGAACAAAGATTTTTCTGGAATAATAATTTCTACACCCGCTTTTTTTGCAATAGCCATAGACTCTTCAACAGATTCATTCCAAAATACTTTTTGTGCTTGTGAAGATTCGTCTGCAGCTTCTTGTACCCAAACCTTTTCATGTTCAGATAAATTTTCCCAATATTTAGTACCTATTAAAAGCACATCAGGAACAGATGAGTGTTGATCTAAAGTATAATATTTACTAATTTCATAATGATTTGACGATACAAACGATGGCGGATTATTTTCGGCACCATCTACAACACCTTGCTGAATAGCAGTATATAATTCGCCATACGCCAATGGCGTAGCAGAACCTCCCATAGAATTAACCATATTAATTGCCATTTGGTTGTTCATCACTCTAATTTTGAGTCCTTGTAAATCATCTGGCGTTCTAATAGCTTTATCGCTGGTGTAAAAACTTCTACTGCCTGCATCATAATAACAGAGACCGCGTAACCAAAACTTAGAGCCTTTTTCTAATATAGATTTCCCTACTGGACCCTCTAAAACATCAAACTGATGTTGTTTGTCTCTAAACAAATACGGTATGCCTAAAACATGATATTCTGGAACAAAATTAGAGAGTGTTGCTGCACTAACTTTAGTGGCTGCAACACTACCAATTTGTAATAATTCTAGGACTTCACGTTCTGAACCTAACTGGGCATCTGGAAAAATTTTAACCTTTAAAGTGCCTTTAGATTTCAACTCTAAAGCTTTCTTAAATTCTAATATACCTTTATGTACGGGGTGTGTTTGAGGTAAAGTATGTCCTAAATATAATACTTTTGTACCATCGTCTTTTTTACAGGATGTGAATGTCAATCCTATCATTAAAATCACTATCAGTAATAGTCTATACTTCATGATACACTTTTTATTTAATTAAATTTAAAATAGTTTACGGCATTATAATAACAAATATCTTGAATCATTTTTCCAAGAAATTTAATATCGTTAGGAATAAGTCCTTTGTTTAAATCTTCAGCAATTAGATTACATAATATACGTCTAAAATATTCATGTCTTGGAAAAGATAAAAAACTCCTGCTATCGGTTAGCATACCTACAAATCTGCTTAAAAGACCTAGGTTTGAAAGTGTATTCATTTGCTTCTCCATACCATCTTTTTGGTCTAAAAACCACCAAGCAGAACCCCATTGCATCTTTCCTGGCACATCACTATTGTTAAAATTACCCATCATGGTTGCAAATACTTCGTTTTGTGACGGGTTTAAATTATAGCTTATTGTTTTTGCTAATTGATTGGTTTCATCTAGTTGACTAAATAACTTAGACATAGCTTCTGCCATAGAATAATCGCCAATAGAATCGCAGCCAGCATCAGCACCAAATTGTTTTTGTAAACGCTTATTATTATTTCTTAGCGGTCCTAAATGGTATTGTTGCACCCAGTTTTTCTCGTGGTATTTTTTTCCTAAATGAATGTAAATACTAGATTTGTACTTGTTTATTTCTGAAGGAGAAAGCGTTTCGTTATTCAATTTTTTATTGAAAATAGAAGTAACTTCTTCCTCGGTATAATCTACAATAGTAAATGCACCACTAACACCATAATCAGATAGTCTACAACCTTGTTCATGGAAGAAATCGATTCGCGTATCTATTGCTTTTATAAATTCTGAATAAGAAGAAATAGTAAAACTTACTGAAGTCCCTAATTTTTTTAAATAAGAATGAAAACTATCTTGATCTATAAAAAACAGATTATCTGAACGAAATGTAGGGAATACTTTGGTGTAAAAATTCTGTTTAGCAATCTGCTGATGGTATTCTAAACTATCGGAAGGGTCATCTGTAGTACAAACCACTTCCACTTTCATCTGTTCCAACAATTGAGCAGGTGTTTTAGTTTCTAAAATAGCATTCGTTTTTTTATAAATTTCTGAAGCGGTATTAGGTTGCAGAATAGCATCTATATTAAAATACCGTTTTAACTCTAGTTGCGTCCAATGAAATAAAGGGTTTCTTAAAGTGTAAGGTACGGTTTCAGCCCATTTTTCAAACTTATCTTCTAATGAAGCACTACCAGTTATGAATTTTTCTTCAATACCATTGGCGCGCATGCCTCGCCATTTGTAATGGTCTTCTTTTAACCATGCCTTGGTAATATTTCCAACAGGTTTGTTTTTAGCAATGAGTTTAGGCGATAAATGATTGTGATAATCTATGATAGGTAAATCTTTGGCATATTCATGATAAAGCGTTTTTGCTGCTTCAGATTCTAACAAAAAATCATCGGTAATAAAGCCTTTTGATGTTATTGAACTCATACAATCCCACTTTTTGAAATCCCAAATTCTAAGCCACGTAATTCTGCTAAACCACGCAAACGACCAATTCCAGAATATCCTGGATTTGTTTTTTGTTTAAATCGTCTAGCATTTGGTGTCCGTGATCTGGACGCATTGGGATAGCAGCGTCTTTTCTACCTTCGTTATGTCTTCGCTTTTGCTCAATAAGCACTTCTTTAACAATGCTGAACATGTCAACATTACCTTCTAAATGATTGGCTTCGTAAAAGTTACCAGCATCATCGCGTTGCGTACTTCTTAAATGTAAAAAGTGAACACGATCTGCAAACCGTTTGAATATTTGTACCAAATTATTATCTGCTCTTACGCCTAAAGATCCTGTGCAAAATGTAATTCCATTAGAAATATTAGGTGCTTTTTCAAATAAATATGCATAATCTTCTTCGCTGCTCACAACTCGTGGCAACCCTAAAATAGGAAATGGTGGATCGTCTGGATGAATACACATCAGCACATCATTTTGAGATGCCGTTGGAATAATTTCTTTTAAGAAAGCAACTAAGTTTTCTTTTAGTTTTTTTGCATCAATATCTTTATAAGTATCTAAAATAGTTTGAAACTGTTCTAGAGTATAGCCTTCTTCAGCACCAGGTAAACCAGCAATAATATTATTTATAAGCTTTGTTTTTTGTACTTCAGAAAGTGTTTCAAAATAGGCTTTCGCTTTAGTTTTTTGCTCATCTGAAAAAGAGTTTTCTGCTCCTGGTCTTTTCAATAAAAACAATTCAAAGGCGGCAAAAGCGGTTACGTCATAGCGTAATGCTTTAGAACCGTCTTCAACTGTATGGTCTAAAGATGTTCGTGTCCAGTCTAAAACAGGCATAAAATTGTAACATACAATGTGAATGCCACAACTGGCTAAATTTTCAATACTGGTTTTGTAGTTTTCTATATATGCTTGAAAATTACCAGAACGTGTTTTTATAGATTCGTGTACTGGGATACTTTCAACAACAGACCAAATAAGACCACTAGCTTCTATAGTCTCTTTACGTTTATTAATTTCTTCTATAGTCCAAATTTCTCCATTCGGAATATGGTGTAAAGCCGAAACGACACCAGTTGCTCCTGCTTGTCTTATGTCTGTTAATGATACAGGATCGTTTGGTCCATACCATCTCCATGTTTGTTGCATTTTCATTTGTAAATTTTTTAATAACTATTATTAAACACCACTAAAAGCACTAAATCCACCATCAATAGGAACAATTGTACCAGTAACGAACGATGCAGCATCACTCATTAACCAATGAATAGTGCCATTTAATTCATCAGCATCACCAAAACGTTTCATAGGAGTATTGCTTATTATTGTATGTCCTCTTTCTGTGAAACTACCATCTTCGTTAGTTAATAATGCACGATTTTGATTGCCTATAAAGAAACCAGGTGCAATAGCATTTACGCGAATTTTATCGCTAAATTTAAGAGCCATTTCTGTGGCCATCCATTTTGTAAAAATATCAATTGCAGCTTTAGAAGCAGAATATCCAACAACTCTTGTAATAGCTCTTGAGGCTGTCATAGAAGAAATATTAATAATACTACCAGCACCTTGTTTTGCAATAGCTTCTCCAAATATTAACGAAGGCAATACAGAACCATCTAAATTTAATTCAGAAACTTTTCTGAAATCTTCCATTTTAAGATCAAAAATAGTTTGATCTACACCAATAGTTGCTCCAGGCATGTTTCCGCCAGCGGCATTAATTAATACGTCAATACGTCCAAAAGTTTCTAATATTTCAGTTTTGGCTTTTTCTAAATTTTCTTTATCCAAAACACTTCCTGAAATTCCTATTACATTATCGTTTATTTGTTTCAATTCCGCAACACGGGTTTTTACCATATCTGGAATTAAATCTAATATTACAATTGTTGCTCCAGAACTTAGTAGGTAAGAAGCCATACTTCCGCCTAAGGCACCGGCACCACCAGTTATTACTATTACTTTTCCTTTAATGTTAAATAGATTTATTGTACTCATTTTTTTGTTATTTTAACTGTTAATGGGGTATTCATTTTTTTAGCAAAGTTGCTTAAATACTGTTCCCATTCATATTGATTTTTAAACTGCTTGCTTTTTTGCCACGTAAAACCTGCGTAATATTCTGTTTTGCCATTAATGACTTTTAAATGCGCAAAAGCATTACTCAAATCTTTTTGTTTGGTATCATATTTTTCATAACCTGTGTAATACATAGGTATAGAAACTATGGCTGTACCAATCTCAGAATCGGCATGTGGCTGCCAATAATTTACCCAAGTTTCATCTTTATGAGAGGTTACCACACCATCTTTTTCATGGAGTGTTAAACCTGCAGAAATAGAATCTACACCTTGAATAGATATTTCAAATTTTGAAAGATTATTACCGTAATCTAAACTGATGGTTTTAGATTCTTTTATTAGTGTACCATCAGCATCCCATACACCATAATCTAAAATGAAGCTGGCGCGTATAGGGCCATTTGTAATTGTTTTATAGTTGATAAAGTTTTTTGAAATATAATACGTACTGTCTTTTTTATAAGCAGTACCACCAACGCCACGACTACTACCTACATGAAAATTATCTAAACCTTCGCCTGTATCTTCATGATAAGTACCTGTTTTTTCGGTGTATTTTTTATACCATTTATCAATTATGGAATAATCTACTCGTTTTAACCAAGCATCAATACCACTAGAAAGTGTGCCTTCTTTTAGCTTGTTTTCAAATCTATATTGCGCATTTGGGCCGTAAGTTCTAAAAGCTACTTTGTTGTTTTCCCAAGCATAATCATCGGTGCGTTCTGGTACAAAACGAGAATAACATATTTTTTCTTCAGCTGAATTTGTGTCTTTAGGAAGAGTTACCAATTGATAATCTGCAGTTGCATTAGCTTCAATACTCGGCTGAAATAACAATACATCATTACTACCGTCGCCATCTGTATCAACCAATTGTGATGTCAATAATTTATTAGTTGAAACATCTTTAACTCCCAAGTTATCGATAGTTTCAACACCCAAATTAGATTTTGAAATTTCAACAGTTTCAAATTGTCTGTCTAAATCCAGAGCATTTGAAATTTTGATCGTAATAGAATTCTCTTTTTGAGAACAGGATAGTATTGAGAGCAAAAGAATGCCGATTGAAAAAATCTTAATTAGTTTCATTTATTGAAAATTTATAATTAGCTTATTCAAGTATTAATTGGTTTATTTGATAAATGCCATTATGGGCTTATCTTAAATCAGGTATGTTAGCAACGTCCATATCAGAATAGTCTAAATTCTCGCCAGCCATTCCCCAAATAAATGTGTAATTACTTGTTCCTGAACCTGAATGGATAGACCATGGAGGAGATATTACAGCTTCATCACTTTGCATCCAAATATGGCGTGTTTCATCAGTTTGTCCCATAAAATGGCATACAGATTGTCCTTCTGGAACTTCAATATAAAGATACACTTCCATACGTCTGTCATGAACATGTGCTGGCATAGTATTCCAACAACTTCCGGATTTTAGTGAGGTCATTCCCATTTGTAATTGGCATACATCTACAACACTATTCACAATATATTTTCTTAAAGTCCTAGCATTTGCAGTTTCTGGCGCACCAAGCTCTACGACTTCAACATCGTTGATTCCTATTTTTTTATTTGGGTAAGCTTTGTGAGCAGGCGTAGAGTTAATGTAAAATTTGGCAGGATTATCTGCTGAATCGCTAGAAAAAGATACATCTTTATTACCTTGGCCTATATATAGTGCTTCTCTATTGTCTAGATTGTATAAAGTACCATCTACCGAAACTATACCACTACCTCCTATATTTATTACGCCTAATTCTCTTCTTTCTAAAAAATAAGATGCTTTTAAGGGATCAATAGTTTCAAGTTTAATATTTTGTTTTACGGGAATAACACCAGCAACAATATATCTGTCGTAATGTGAATAGACAAAATTAAGTTTGTCATTTTCAAATATATTCTGAACTAAAAATTCATCTCTTAATTCTTGAGTGTCCATTTTTTTTACTTCTCTTGGTGAGGCTGCATATCTTACTTCAAAGTTTTGTTCCATTGTATTGATTGTTTTTTATGAAATTTCAGTAAAAATAGTAATTTTATTTTAAAATACAATCGATTGTATTTTTATTTTTTTATATATCTTTACAGAGAATCTCATTATATATTAACTTTAACTTTTAAATAGTTTTAAATGAATTGTTTTTTTATCGTTTGCCAAAACAACTTTTGTTATCTATTCTAGTGACTGTTTGTTTTGTTTTGCCTAGTCTTGGGCAGTCTATTAATTCTAAGTCTGTTAGAAAAGAAATGAAACGTGTTGCAGATTGGCAAATTGAACATTTTAGAGATACTTATAGTGGAAGGGAAAAACCACATCATATTGCAGATTGGACCAATGGTGCACTTTATGTTGGTATGGTTAAGTTTGCTGAAATGGCTAAAGACGACCGATATTATAATTGGTTAAAATCTGTTGGGGATGAACAAAACTGGAAATTACACTACAGGAAATATATGGCAGACGACCATGTTGTTGGACAAATGTATCTAGAATTATTTAGAAAATATGGAGATACAGCCATGGTTAAAGGTGTGCAAAAAGGATTAGATTATATTTTAGAAAACCCAAGTAAGCAACCCATTACTTTAGATAAATATAAGCATTTACAGCGCTGGACATGGTGTGATGCACTATTCATGGGGCCTCCACTTTGGGCGAAATATGCTAAAATTTCTGGAGAGCAGAAATATACCGATTTCATGATGCGTGAATACAAAGCCACTTACGACCATTTGTTTGATGAAGCTGAGAGTTTGTTTTACCGTGATAACAGTTACATTGGAAAACTAGATGGGGGTAAAAAAATATTTTGGTCTAGAGGAAACGGATGGGTTTTTGGCGGTTTAACTTTGTTAATGGATGAGTACGAGCCAGATTCTAAGGAATACAACTATTTTAAGGATATTTATTTAAGAATGGCTAAAAAGTTGATAGAAATACAAACTGAAGACGGGCATTGGGCAATGAGTTTACTGAACGATGATTCGTATCCAACACCAGAAACTAGTGGTACTTCTTTTTTTGCCTTCGGATTAGCATGGGGTGTTAACAATGGTTTATTGGATAAAACCACTTATGAGCCACATGTAAAACGTGCT
Organism: Jejuia sp. G7-7; assembly: GCF_055808955.1. NCBI lineage: Bacteria > Pseudomonadati > Bacteroidota > Flavobacteriia > Flavobacteriales > Flavobacteriaceae > Jejuia > Jejuia sp. G7-7. The sequence continues at coordinate 342,872 of NZ_JBVVSZ010000002.1, read as the reverse complement.
TGGAATACTTTAAAAAATTATATTACAACAGACGGTATGCTAGGATATGTGCAACCTATTGGTGCTGCGCCCGGAGAAGCTTGGGCAGATAAAAGTGAAGTTTATGGTTCAGGGGCTTTTTTGGCGGCTGGGGCAGAAGTTTATAAACTGTATAAAAAATAGTTGACAATAATATGCACTCAGGAAAAATTACTATTCATGACATTTCAAAAGCACTAGAAATAGATAGCTCTACGGTATCGCGAGCATTAAATGATAGTCCTAGGGTTTCTGAAAAAACAAAAGCAAAAATACTAGCAAAGGCAAGTGAATTAGGGTACCAACGTAATATTTTAGCTTCAAATTTACGAACCAATAAAACCAATACAATTGGTGTTGTGGTACCTAGAATTTCTAGGAATTTCTTTTCTAATGTAATTGCTGGAATTGAAGAAACTGCTTATGAGTCAGGGTATAATGTTTTGATTTGTCAGTCACTTGAAAGTTTAAATCGAGAACAAAAAATAATGGATACATTACTGTCAAACAGGGTTGATGGCGTTTTAATTTCTATTTCAATGCAAACTACGTCTTTTGAGCATTTGAAGCCTTATAAAAGTTTTGGTGCTCCTATAGTTTTTTATGACAGACCATGTGGTTTTGAAAATTGTACCAGTATAAGTATAGATGACTTTGATGCTAGTTTTAAGGCTACTGAGCATCTAATTCATCGAGGTTGTAAAAATATCATTCATTTTGGTGGGCCACAAAACATAGAATTATATCAAAATAGAAAAAAAGGGTATATAGCTGCTTTAGAAAAACATGGATTAAAATATGATGAATCATTTTGTTTGATTTCAAAACTAACGGAACTAGATGGGACTTCAATGGCTAAAAAAGTTTTGAAACTTAAAAATGTTGATGGTATTTATTCAGGAAATGACACATCTGCAATTAGCGCTATTCAATATTTTAAGCAGAAAGGTATAAGAGTTCCTGAGGATATTGCGATAGTTGGATTTAATAACGATCCCATTTCTGCGGTAATAGAACCATCTCTTACAACCATAGATCAACCCGATTTTGAGATGGGAAAAAAGGCAGCTACAGTATTGATCAATCAAATAAAAAATAAAACTATTGTAGTAGAATCTGTGACTTTAAAATCGAAATTAATCATTAGAAATTCAACTAAAACTATATAAAGACAACTATATGAAAACATTTAAAATACTTGCATTCGTAATTATTTCTTTTTGCCTTTCGTGTAAAAAGGAGGTTAAAAATGAAAGTAAAACTGAACGAAATCCGCTAGAAAAAGCGGAACAACAATTTTTGCTATTATTGGCAGAAGCAGAAAAAATAATCGAATTCCGAGAACTGTTAATAAAGAAGGCGAGATGCATTGGACAAACCCTAAATTTGATTGGACTGAAGGGTTTTTCCCAGGAAGTTTATGGTATTTATTTGAACATTCAAAAAATGAAAAATGGAAAGCTGCTGCCGAAAAATTTCAAGCTCAATTTGAAGACCATAAATACAGAACGAACAATCACGATTTAGGATTTATATTTAATTGTTCCTATGGGAATGGTTATCGACTAACAAATAATAATGCGTTTAAAAATGTGATGATAACCGCAGCAGATTCTTTGTTAACAAGGTTTAATCCTATTGTAGGTTGTATTAAAAGTTGGGATGTAGATGGCGGTTGGCAACAAAAAAGAGGGTGGCAATTTCCAGTTATTGTTGATAACATGATGAATTTAGAATTATTGTTTAAAGCAAGTGAATTTACCGGAGATTCTAAATATAAAGAAGCAGCGATTACTCACGCTAATACAACTATGAAAAACCATTTTAGAGCCGATAATAGTTCTGTTCATGTGGTAGATTATAATCCAGAAACTGGAGAGGTAAGAGGAAAACATACGGCGCAAGGTTATGCAGATAATAGTTCTTGGGCTAGAGGACAGGCTTGGGGTGTTTATGGTTACACCGTTTGCTATCGCTATACAAAAGATGAAAGATACTTGCAGCAAGCTGAAAAAATAGCGAAATACATTATGAACTATAAAGGCTTACCTGAAGATGGTATTCCATATTGGGATTATAACGCGCCAAATATTCCAAATGAACCACGAGATGTTTCGGCTGCAACTATAACAGTTTCTGCGTTGTTAGAATTAGATGAATATTCTCAAGAATCGTATACATCATTCATAGATAAAATAATGAATGCGTTAGCCTCTGATGCCTATACTGCAGCATTAGGAGAAAACAATAATTTCATCTTAAAACATAGTGTGGGAAGTATTCCTCATGGAAATGAAATTGATGTGCCACTTAACTATGCCGATTACTATTATTTAGAAGCATTGTTAAGATATAAATCGAATTAATATGAAAAAAATTATAGGATATTTAAGCTTAATTTCAATTTTGATTTTTAGTTGTAACGCACAAAAAAACAGTTTGGGAGGATTTTGTTGCAGCAAAAAAAACTGGAGCAACTCCAATTTTGCCAGATTTCTCTTATGCAGGTTATAAACATAGCGAAGTGGCGATCCCAACTCTAGATTACCCTGTGTTTGATATTACAGACTTTGGTGCAAAACCTAACGATGGTATTTCTGATAAAAACGCTATTAAAAAAGCAATTGTAGCAGCATCAGAAAAAGGAGAGGGCATTATTTATTTTCCAAAAGGCACCTATCATATCAATACAGAAGACGATGATCAAAGTATCATTAGAATATTATCTTCTAAAATAGTGTTTAGAGGAGAAAATCAAAACAATACAGTTCTGTTTTTTGATAGAGATTTACCACCTGCAGATCCTAAAAAATTATGGACATGTCCTTCTGCCATTCAAGTAAAAAGTTTGCAGAAAGATGAGTTTATCACAAAAATAGTAGCCAATTCTAAAAGAGAAACCAAAAGTATCAAGGTAGAAGACGCCACAAAACTAAAAGCTGGAGATTGGATAAGTATAGAAGTTCTCAATACAGATAAAGATTTGGTAGCTTACGATATTAGTCCGTTGGAAGTTGACAAAGCTTGGAAACGGTATTTAAATGAGGGTGTTGGCGTGAAGGAGCGTCATCAAGTAGCCTCAGTAAAAGGTAATACGCTAGTGTTAAAATCTAACATTCATTTCGATATTCAATCAAAGCACAATTGGGAAGTTCATTCTTTTAAAAACGTCAACCATATTGGTTTTGAAAATTTAACATTCGAAGGCAATTGGACCAAAAAATTTGTACATCATAGGTCTGCACAAGACGATGGTGGGTGGAGTATTTTAAAAATAGGAGACGCCGTAAATTCTTGGATTAAAGATTGTAAATTTAAGAATGTAAGTAATGCAGCCAGTTTTTCAAATTCTGCAAATTGTTCAGCATTAAATGTTGTGATTGATGGAAATCTGGGGCATAGTGCCATTCATTCATCACGGTCTACACATATTTTAATTGCTAACTGTAACGACATTGCAGGTATGCACCATTCTTTTGGGGTTGACGGCAATACATCAGGAACGGTAATTTGGCGTTCTAAATATGCAGCACATACCTGTTTTGAAGCACATGCCTCTCAACCAAGATGTACACTTTTTGATAAAGTTGAAGGTGGTTTTTTTCAAGGAAGAGCAGGAGGAGCAAGACAAAATCTTCCCAATCATGGGAGGTATTTAGTACTTTGGAACTATAAAGAAATAGATGAAGGGGAAGAAGACTTTCGGTTTATTGCCACAGATACATGGTATTGGAGAATTGTACCTCCAATTATAGTAGGATTTCATGGTGCTGGAACTACGTTTCATGAAAATGAAGTTCAAATATTAGAGAGTGTAGGTGCTCCTGTAGAGCCAGAATCCTTATTTGAGGAACAGTTAAAATTACGATTAGGAACATTACCAAATTGGATTAAAGACATTAAAAAGTAAAAAATGAATTTTAAACACATCATTTTAATCGTAATTCTAGGGAGTTTTTTCAACTGTAAAAACAAAGCAGAAGTAGTTGAGAGTATTGATGATAGACCAAATATTTTAATCGTCTTTCCAGATCAATTAAGACGGTATAGTGCTGGTTTTTGGTCCGAAGCTCCATACAAGGATTTTGCACAGGGTAAAGGCGACCCTGTGGTTACTCCAAACTTTGATAGGCTTGCTAAAAATGGTATTGTATTTACTAATGCCGTAAGTAATTTTCCGTTGTGTAGTCCGTATAGAGGGATGATGCTTTCTGGAATGTACCCAGAACAAAATGGCATTTGGAACAATTGTAAAGTAGGTAGAAACCATAGCTTAAGAAATGATATAGAAATAATTCCAGATTTGTTTTTTAAAGCAGGTTACAATACTTCTTATTTCGGCAAGTGCCATTGGTTAAAAAACGACCCATTATTTGATGAAAACGGAAATTATATGGGGACAATGGAAGCTCCAGGCGGGCACCATGTTAATCTTTACGACACCTATATTCCGCCAGGAAAAACAAGACATAATATTGAATATTTTTATCAAGCCTTAAAAGATGAACATTTTAATCCGAGAGTTTACTCCAACGACCCAGATGCTATTGAAGGTAAAAAGGATGGAGAATTACATTTGCCAAAGATATTTTCTGCTAAAAATGAAGCTGAAAAAATTATTTCATATTTAAAAAATGAAAAAGGGAAACGAGATAGTAATAAGCCCTTTTGTATGATATGGTCTATGAATCCGCCACATAATCCATGGGATGATGAAAATACAGATATGGAAACGTTGCATAAATATTATGATACAGATAAATTTCCGGAAATAGACAATGATTTTGTGGTCAGAGAGAATGCCAATTTGGAAGTGGCAAACTATGCACGCCATTATTACGCCAATGTTACAAGCGCAGATAAATATATAGGGCAGGTTTTGGATGAGCTTGAAAAAATGGGAGAATTAGATAATACTATTGTGATGTTTAGTTCAGATCATGGCGAGATGATGGGAAGTCATTCCAAAACTGGAAAGAATGCGTTTGAAACGGAATCTTTAGGTATTCCATTTATTGTGCATTGGCCTAAAGGATTAAAGTCTGGAATTGAAGATGTTTTGTTTGGAGCTCCTGATGTTTTACCAACTGTAATGGGTTTAGCGGGATTAAAACATAACATTCCTTCAGTAATTGAAGGAATTGATTATTCATCATTATTACTAAATCCTGAAGGGAATACTATAGAAAAACCAGAAGCAGTTTTATTAATGTTAGGTAATTCAAGAGGCGTTTTAACTCAGAGGTATACACTTTGTCTTAAAGAGAATAAAAAGCCATGGGATAATCATGGCGTAAAAAAATTGATGAAGCCTATTTTTATGACAATCTTAAGGACCCTTATCAGCTCAATAAAATTAAGATTGAGGAGCAACCTGAAGTTTCTAAAGAGTTACTTGTTAATTTAGGAACGCTTTTGAAAAAGACCAATGACCCTTGGTTTAAACAGAAGAAGTATGCTGATTTGATTGGTTATTAAAAGTTAGTATTTGAGTCCATATGTGAGTTAGGTTTTAAATAAAAATCGTATTATTGTATTTTGTATACAAAATACAATAATGTTATTATGATAGAATATACAGATTTAAGTCAACCTATATACAAGCGCTTAAAAGAAATGATTCGCAATGGCGAATTAAAGCAAGGCGAAAAAATAATTCAAGAAAAAATAGCTGAACAATTAGGAGTAAGCAGAACACCTTTAATGAAGGCATTACTAGCTTTAGAAAATGAATATTTAGTAGAAAGTATTCCAAGAAGAGGCATGTATTTGAGGGTTTTAGACTATAAAGAAATTATAGATATTTATGTGTGTAGAGAAGCATTAGAAGGTATGGCAGCGCGATTACTTGCAAATAGAAAAGATCCTTCTATAGTAAAAAAGTTGAAAGGATGTTTTACACCATTTATAAATAATGAAACAATTGATGAAAATGATTATGCAGAAGCTGATGAGGTGTTTCATTCTTTACTAATAAAATTAACAGGAAATGCACCTTTAGATAATATTTATTTTTTCAGCAACATTCATGATAAAGTTGTGGGGCATGGTTTGGTGCGACAACCAGAAGAAACGCTAAATGAACACTTTGAAATTATAGAAGCTATTGAAAAAGGAGAAGCAGATAAAGCGGAAAAATTAATAAGAGCTCATATTAACAGATCAAAAGAATTATTAATAAATCAATATAAAAACCAAGAAAGTGAATAATTACAAAATTGCAGTTGTACCAGGAGATGGTATCGGAAACGAGATTGTACCAGAAGGATTAAAAGTTATAAATGCTGTAGCAAAAAAGCATAATTTTTCAATTGATACTGAAGAGTTTGATTGGGGAGCTGGTTATTATTTAAAAAACGGTAAATTTTTACCAGATAATGGCATGGAAAAACTTAAAAATTTTGATGCTGTTTATTTTGGTGCCGTTGGGTTACCAGCCGTCGACGATACACTTCCTGCAAAAGATTATACTTTTAAAGTAAGAACAGATTTTAATCAGTATGTAAATTACAGACCTGTTAGAACCTATCCTGGTGTTACACGTCCTCTAAGAAGTGAAAAGCATATAGATTTCGTTATTGTTAGAGAAAATACTGAAGGCGAATTTGTACAAGTTGGAAGCCAATATTTGCCAGATTCTGAAAATGGAATGGGTGTAGATACTAGTATTTTTACAAGAAAAGGGATTGAGCGTGTGGCACATTATGCATTTAAATTAGCGCGTACTAGAAGAAAAAATGACTCATATTACAAAGTCAAATACTTTAATTAATAGCTTATCGTATTGGGATAGAGTGATTAAAGAAGTAGCTGTGCAATACCCAGATGTAGAGCACCAACAAATGTATATTGATAATTCTACTGCAATGTTTGTTTTAAAACCTGAACAGTTTGATGTGGTTTTAACAACTAATTTGTTTGGAGATATTTTAAGTGATTTAGGTGGCGCAATTATGGGAAGCCTTGGTTTAGGTGGAAGTGGAAATATCAATCCAGAGAAAGAATTTCCATCAATGTTTGAACCTATTCACGGATCTGCACCAGACATTGCAGGGAAAAATATTGCAAATCCTTACGGGCAAATTTGGTCTGCTGCCATCATGTTAGAACATTTAGGTGAAGTAGAGGCTGCTAATAATATCATGGAAGCAATTGATAAATCTACTTCGGCAGGTGTATTGACTGTTGATTTAGGCGGAAATGCAAGTACTTCAGATGTTGCTGATGCTGTAGTTTCAAACCTATAAATAATATAAAAATGAATAAGGTTGTAGATCTTACAATGTCATATTATAATGGTATTAATGGTTTTTCAAAAGAAATTGCGAAAACCAAAGATAAAGATGGATGGAATGCTAGTACGTTAACCTTCTATTCTCATGTTGGAACTCACATGGATGCACCCTTTCATTTTAATGTTAGTCATCAAACTATTGATGAAATCCCTGTTTCAGATTTTTTAGGACGCGCTTGGGTTGTAGATGCAAGACAAGTTGGTTCTAAAGGATTGATTACGGTTGAACATATTCCAGAAACTATCACTAAGAACTTTGTTCCTGGTGATAGTTTAATTATTTGGACAGATTGGTCGCAATTTGCAGGAACTGCGAAGTATAGAGATGGGTTACCTAGAATAAGTGAAGATTTAGCATATTGGTGTATAGATAATAAAGTGAAAATGATTGCTGTTGAACCACCGTCGGTAGCTGACGTAAATAATCTATCAGAAGTCACTAAAATCCATGAGATTCTACTAAAAAGCGTAGTAATTATTGAAGGGCTTACAAATATCGATAAGCTGGAATCTGAGTGTGTGGAGCTTATAGCACTCCCTTTAAAAATTAAAGACGGCGATGGAGCTCCTGCAAGAGTAATAGCAATTGAAAGGTGTTAATGAGCATAAGTTTAAAACATATTTCCAAAGGTTTTCCAGAAGAGGATAAGTATGATTATCGCACTAAGAATAGGCAACTATTCAAAGAGTTAGATAAGGTGTGCATTGTTATTGATGATGACCCAACTGGAAATCAAACAGTATACGAAATTCCATTACTTGCAAATTGGAGTTTGGAGACATTTATTAAAGAGTTTATTGAAGATACTCCCGTGTTTTTTGTTTTAACTAATTCTAGAAGTTTAGGTACAAAAGAGGTTTCAATAATTTATAAGGAAATCGCGGAAAACATCTTAAAAGCTTCAAAATTAACACAACGGCAATTCTCAATAATTAGTAGAAGTGATTCTACGCTAAGAGGTCATTTCCCTTTAGAGCCATCAACGCTTCAAAAGAATTTAAAATTAGAAGAAGCTATTACCGTATTTATTCCTGTGATGTTTGAAGGAAAGAGGGTTACGGTAAATGATGTTCATTATATTCAGGATGATGATGTACTTACTCCCGTAAACGAAACACCTTTTGCTCAAGACCACTCCTTCAAATATTCAAAAGGAGATTTGAAGGAATATATAGAAGAAAAATCAAAAGGAAAAGTGAATGCTTCTGATGTATTTTCATTTTCATTGAAAGACATTAGAAATTTAGATGTTAATATTTTAGCCGAAAACATTCTAGAAATACCATCGCAATCTTACTGTATTTTCGATAGTTTGAATTATTACGATTTAGATAAAGTGGCACAAGCACTTTTGTTGGCTGAAAAAAACGGTAAAAGCATAATATACAGAACATCAAGCTCTTTTGTGCCTTCATTTATTGGACAAGAACCTCAAGCATTATTAACTGCAGAAGCTATTTTGGATAAAAGAAATACTAATGGAGGTTTAATTATTGTTGGGTCGTATGTAAAAAAATCTTCAGAACAATTGCAAAAAGCGGTGTCTCTTTTTTCAAAAGGAAATACCGTAGAAGTTGATGTTGAAAGAGTTTTATCTGAAGATGCTTCAAATTATATACAATCAATAATTGAAAGTATAGATTATAGTTTAAAACAAGGCCATGATGTGATTGTCTATACCAGTAGAACATTAATAACTGGAAAGAATGAAAATTTAACCATTGAAATTGCTAGTAGAATTTCCCAAACATTAGTTGATTTAGTTAGAGGTATTTCTACTAAACCAAAATACCTTTTAGCAAAAGGAGGCATTACATCACACGATTTGGCGACCAAAGGTTTGGATATGGAAAAGTCTCAAGTTTTGGGGCAAATTCATCCCGGAATTCCATTATGGGAAATGGGTACAGAAACTAAATTTCCTAATTTACCTTACATAGTTTTTCCGGGAAATGTAGGCGATGAAAATACACTTAAAGCAATCATTCAAAAGTTAACCAATTAACGGACTAACCATCCACTAACTAAACTAAAAGAGATATGATTAAAAATTCTAAACGTTACCGATTTTTTAGGTTCCTTTCTTATCACATTACTTCTGTATGTAGATAGGGTTTGACATCTCTTCAGCTAAAGATTCAAATTACAACCGATTTAAGTTTAACCGATATACAGATGGGTTGGGTTTTGAGTGCATTCGCTTTGGGCTATGCTTTATTTCAAGTTCCAGGTGGCGCTTTGGGTGACAAGTATGGCGTTAGAAAAGTAATGACGGTAATTATGGTATTATGGTCTATTTTTACATCTTTAACAGGTGCAGCATGGAATTATATATCAATGCTATTTTTAGGTTTATTTTTGGAGCTGGAGAAGCAGGAGCATTTCCAAATATTTCGAGAGCCGCTTTTTCGTGGGTTCCCACTAAAGAACGTGGCGCATTTCAAGGTATAAATTTTTCAGGTTCTAGATTAGGCGCTGCATTTGCATTACCATTAGTAGCCTATTTAATTGATGCTTGGGGATGGCGAAATATCTTTTACTTTTTGGTGTTGTAGGTATTTTATTTGCTGTTTTATTCTATGCGTTTTTTAGAAATAAACCAGAAGATCATTCAGGATTGTCAGATGTAGAAAAAGACTTTATTGTTAAAAATAGACAACAACAAGTTGAGAAAAAAGGGGGTAATTTAGCTTTAAGTACAATCTTGGGTTCAAAAAATGTTATTCTAATAATGATACAATATATTGGTAGTAACTTTATTTTCTTTTTTATGCTAACATGGTTGTTTCCTTACATAAAAGATAAATACAATTTAAGTTTAGTAGCTACAGGCTTTTATGCAATGTTACCTTTATTGGCTGGTGCACTTGGGAATTGGGTGTCTGGATTTACCGTTGATGCTATTTACAAAACAGGAAAATGGAAATTATCCCGTCAATTACCTGCAACTATTGGATTTATTTTAGTAGTAATTGGTATACTTTCTAGTTTGTACATGGAAACTGCTTTAGGCGCTGTTTTGTGCTTATCTATTGCAATTTTGGTGCAGATATGACCTTGAGTCCTTCTTGGTCATTTTGTATGGATATTGGCGAAGAAAATTCGGGAAAAGTTTCAGGTATGATGAATATGGCAGGAAATATTGGTTCATTTACAACAGCCTTGGCATTCCCGTATTTACAAGAGTGGACAGGGTCTAACGAACCATTTTTCTATGTCGCGGCTGCACTAGGATTTGTGTCAATATTCTGTTGGTCATTTATGAATCCTAATAAAAAATTAAGTGATGCAAACTAAATTGAAAGGGGTAGCTATTGGGGCAGGTTATTTTAGTCAGTTTCAATATGAAGCATGGAATCGTATTCCTGAGGTGGAAATTACAGCCCTTTGTAATTCTAATGCTGAGAGAGCTAATGGGATTATGACGAACTATGGTGTTAAAAATCATTATACGGATTATAAGGAAATGATTCTTAAAGAGAAACCCGATTTTGTGGATATTATAACGCCTCCAGAAACGCATTTTGAAATGTGTAAGTTTGCTGCAGATAATGGAGTCCATATCATTTGCCAGAAACCATTAGCCCCAACTTACGAGGAATCTAAAAAAATTGTGGATTATGTATCCACCAAGAATGTGCGTTTTGTAGTGCATGAAAATTTTAGATTTCAGCCATGGCATAGAGAAATAAAGCAATTAATTAAAAATGATGTTATTGGCAATTTATTCAATTTAAATTTTAGATCTAGAATGGGAGATGGTTGGGGAGAAGATGCCTATTTATCAAGACAACCTTATTTTAGAGATTATAAAAAGTTATTGATTTATGAAACTGGTGTGCATTTTATAGATACATTCAGGTATCACGCAGGCGAAGTAAAAAATGTATTTGCCATTTTAAAGCGATTAAATCCAGTCATAAAAGGAGAAGATTCTGGTTTGATGATTTTGAATTTTGATTCAAATGCAACAGCAATTTGGGATGCTAATCGTTATAATGAGAATAATTTTAAAACCTCTAGGTATACTTTTGGTGAGTACTTGATTGAAGGTTCCAAAGGTACAATTCGCTTATATTCTGATGGAAAAATAACCATTCAAAATTTGGGAAAACCAGAAGCAGAACACAGTTATACTCACAATAATATAGGTTTTGCAGGAGATTGTTGCTATATATTTCAGCGTGATTTCATAGATAATTTAATATCGAATAAGCCCTTTGAAACAGATGGGTTAAATTATTTAAAAACATTACAAGTACAAGAAGCTGTGTATGAATCTGCAGAAAAGAATACATCTATTTCTTTAATTTGATAATACTAAATCTTACAGAGATGTTTTAAGCTCTATTTTTGTAAATTGCGTATTCTTTAAATGAATCGATAACCTCATGGTAACCTTAAAGCAGCTAGCAAAAGAATTAAACGTTTCTATTTCAACAGTTTCTAAAGCGCTAAATGATAGTGAAGAGATTGGAGATGAAACAAGAAAGCGGGTTAAAGAATTAGCTGCTTCATATAATTATAAACCTAATAAAGTTGCGCTGAGTTTAAAACAAAACAAAACCAAAACTATTGGCGTAATTATCCCAGATATTTTAAATCACTTTTTATCTAAAGTTTTGTTTGGTATTGAGCGAGAAGCAAATTTATACGGCTATAATATTATAACTTGCATCTCTAACGAATCGTTGCAAAAAGAAAAAGATAGTTTAGAGCTTTTGGCTAACGGAAGTGTTGATGGTTTTATTATGAGTTTAGCAGAAGAGACTCAAGTTAAAAATGAAATTCAACATTTTAAAGATACTATTGCTCAAGGCCTACCTCTAGTAATGTTTGATAGAGTTGCTCATGATGTTTTGTGCGACAAAGTAATTGTAGATGATTTTGAAGCGACTTATAATGCTACCAAAAGTTTATTTGCAGAGGGCAGAAAGCATATTGTTTTTATAAGTAATATAGATGATATTAGCGTTGGAAAGTTAAGAGAGAGAGGTTATAATAAAGCCATTTTAGAATCTCAAAAGTTTGAACCAATAGTTTTAAAAATAAAGAAAGGAGAAGATACCCAGCAGAAGATAAAAAACTCTTTAAAAAGAATAAGGGAATTGATGGTGTGGTAGCTGCCGATAGTGCATCAGGCGTTATTGCAATAAATACAGCAGTTAATCTAAAACTGAAAGTACCAAAAGACATATCGGTTGTTGGTTTCTCTAGTAAATCAGTTTCAAACCATTCTATTCCAAAATTATCAATAATAAGACAACATGCTAAGAAAATAGGAGCAAAGGCTGCTCAACTTCTCATAAAAAGACTTGAAATGAATTCAGGGGAGGTAATAGATTATTCTACTAAAATTGTAAAAACCAGTTTTGAAAAACATAAATCTACTTTGTAATACTTGCTTGAAAAGTATTATTAGTCTTAGAGTTAAAAACACACTCGATAATAGTTTATAAGCCTAAAATATCGACGAAAAGTAATTTTAAATGTTTTTTATCGATTAAAATGGTATTTCAACGATTTTATTGTTATGTCACTATTCTTTAATACTACTTTAGCACCAGTTATTAGGCACACATTTTTCCCCTCAGCCAAATAACATAATTAATCCTTTTTTGACCCAAGGTCTAATTCCCCTCAAAAGTATAATAGCTTCGTTTGTTTAATAGACATTCGATTTTAAATTAATTATTCCATTTTTCCCTTGTTTAAGATTTAGAAAACTAAATCCTATTCGATTTTACATGTATTTGTAATAAAAAATGAAATATAATTAACCTTTAAAATTGAATATTTATGAAAGCCCTAAAAATTACATTAATCATGGCATTATTGTTTGCATCTTTTACGTCTTGTGTAAAACAAGATTTAAATGAAGATGATTTATTAAAAGATAAAGAAACTGAAACAGCTTATACAGGAGGAGGAGTTGATCAATAATAAATAATTTACTTAAATAGTTAAAAAACTCATTGCCAAACGCAATGAGTTTTTTTATTGATATTATTAAAAATTATAGATACATTTGAAGGAATCGCAAATAGTATTGAGTTTTTGAAATATACAATACCCCTTATAATCGTTTTATTATTCACGCTTTCTTTTTTTGCGCAAGAGAAAACCAATTTGCAGAAAATAGATTCGCTTAAAAAACTAGTTTCTTATAATAAGGTTAACGATTCTTTGTCAATAGCTAAGATTAATTATGATATTGGAGAGTTTTACAGATTTAATTTTTTAGGAGATAGTGCATATTACCACTACTTTAAAGCCGAGAAAGTTTTTAAAAAATTGAGTGATGATTTTCTAACTGCAAAAACACTTTATGGAATAGCGGTAGTCCAAAAAAATGAAAAAGATTTTACCGCTAGCGAAGTAACATCATTTGAGGCTTTGACATTATTAAATCGTTTACAACAGTCGAAAGAAGTTAAAAAATACAAATCGTATGTTTATAATAATCTAGGATTACTCTTTGGAGAATTGGGACAATTTAAGGAGTCAGTATCCTATCATAAAAAAGCAATTGAATTAAAAAAAGAATATGATTCTATTAATTCGTTTAACATTAATATTTCAATAAATAATCTAGCACTTTCTTACAAGAAATCTGGTAATTATGAATTGGCATTGAAATACTACGAGTGAAATTTTATCTAACAGTAGCTTGGTTAAGCTAAATGCAAATTTTTATGCTTTGGTTCTTGATAATTTTGCACATACAAAGTATTTGTCTAAAGATTATAATGAACTTCCTCAATTATATTTCAAAGCCTTAAAGGTTGCAGATAGTGTTAACCCAAAAGGAGGCTACAACTCTATCATAATTAATCAGCATTTGGCTAAATACTTCTACGATAAGGACTTGAAAGATTCAGCTAAAAATTATGCTTATACTGCTAAGCGAATTGCCGAAAAATATTCTAAAGATGAACTATTAACTTCAATGTTTTTATTGTCTGAAATTGAAGAAGGAGAAAAAGCAACACAACATTTAAAAGATTATGTAAAACTTAGTGATAGTTTACAAAAAGCAGAGAGATCAATTAGAAATAAATTTGCAAGAATTCGATTTGAAACGAAACAAATTGAAAATGAGAATATACGTATTGGAAGAGAACGTTTATGGCTTATAATTATCTCTGTTATTTTAATGGTTTCGGCATTACTTATTTATGTAATTATTTCGCAACGCTCAAAAAATAAAGAATTAGTGTTTACCAAACAACAGCAAGAAGCTAATGAAGAGATTTACAATCTTATGCTAGGAGAACACGAAAAAATTGAAGAAGCTCGAGCCTTAGAGAAAAAGCGTATATCTGAAGAGTTGCATGATGGCGTTCTGGGGAGACTATTTGGTACGAGATTAAGTTTGGATAGTTTAAATATGAGCAATTCTAATGAAGCAATTACTACCAGAGGTCAATATATAGCTGAACTTAAAACAATCGAAGATGATATTAGAAAGGTCTCTCATGAATTAAACACCGATTTTATTTCAGGATCAGGATTTATTGATCTAATAAAAACATTAATTAAAACACAAACTACTGTTTATAAGTTAGATTATGATTTTAGTGACGATGATAATATAAATTGGGATGCAGTTTCTAACAAATATAAAATTCATATTTATAGAATGTTACAAGAAACGTTGCATAATATTTATAAACACGCAAATGCTACTATAGTAGATATTAGTTTTAAATTAAAAAATGATGTAATTTGCTTGTTAATAAAAGATGACGGTTCTGGATTTGATGTGAATAAAGCCAAATCTGGAATAGGATTAAAAAATTTGAATTCGAGAATTAATGAGGTAGAAGGTAAACTTCATATTGATTCCGAGAAAGATAAAGGTACAACAGTTATTATTGAAGTACCTATTAATTACCAACAGTATGGCGACTGAAACTATAAAAATATTAATGATAGACGATCACCCTATGATTATTGAAGGGTATCAAAATACATTACTATTCACTAAAAAGGAACACCAAGAATTAAAAATAGATATTGCAAATAATTGTGATGAAGCTGTTACTTATATGGATAAATCTGTTGAGTCAGAAACACCATATGATCTTTTATTTGTAGACATTAGTTTGCCGCCTTCAACTGATGGTAAAATGAGTTCTGGAGAAGATTTAGCTGAGTATGCTCGAAAGGTTTTACCAGATGCTAAAATTGTTATTCTCACAATGTTTAACGAGTCTTTTAGAATTCATAACATCATGAAAAATATTGACCCAGAGGGGTTTTAATAAAGAGTGATTTAACATCTAGTGAATTAGCAAGCGCATTTCAAGCAGTACTTAATAACCCACCATTTTATAGTGGCACAGTTAATAGTTTTATAAGAAAATCTATTACTAGTGATATAGTTATTGATGATAGAAATAGAAAAATTTTGCACTTACTATCTCAGGGTGTTAAAACTAAGAGTTTAGCTACTCATCTAGACATTTCTTTAAGTGCTGTAGAAAAACGAAAAAAACAATTAAAAGAGATATTTTCTATTGAAGATGGCAAAGATGAAACACTATTAAGTGAAGCTAGAAACAAAGGATTTATATAGCTATTATTATTATTCATCTAGTGTAAATTTTAAAATAAATAAAAAAAAGTTGCTTTTTTTTGACTTCAAAAAGGTCTCTTTTAGTACATTCTACCTAGAAACCGTAAACATGTTACGGTTTTTCCACAGTTCAAAAGAGAAACTTATCAGTACATTTGTAATATCAACATATCAGATTAATTAATCCCTCGATTTTTTTGTTGATAATAGCAATTTACAAAAAACCCCGTGGAGGTGAGAGACCCACGGGGTTCTTCTTTTTATAAATTAAATAATGTATTACTATAATCTATAAGTTTACCAATATATAATCCAAAGAAAATTACTGCCACTATAAATTTTAAAAAGGTTGAAGTTAAAAAACCAATAAAAGATCCAAAAGCTGCTTTTACTGCCGTTTTTGAGTCGTTTTTATTTATCAATTCTCCAACAAGTGCTCCAAAAAAAGGACCAATGATTATGCCTCCTGGAATAGGAGCAATTAAACCAATAATCAATCCAATAGTTGTACCAACCATTCCGTATTTAGAGCCTCCAAATCGTTTAGTACCAATAGCAGGAATAATATAATCTAAAATCCATATAAACCCTGCAATTATAAAAGTTATAATTAAAAACGATTTGTTCATGGGGATTGCATCTGTAAAATGCATGATAAGAAGACCAATCCAACTTGTAATTGGTCCTGGTAAAACAGGTAAAAAACTACCTATAATACCAAGTAGCATAAATAATAATGCTATGATAATTAAAATAATATCCATAAAAATGTTTAATGTTTCTACTTTTTAGACGCAATAACCATGCTATTGTTACAGTTTAAACTAAAAAATTAGTTTAAACTAATTTTTTAGTTATATTTGTATAACTAAATATTTAGTTGAATTGGTTAATTAATATTGAAATGAAACAACTTACTAAAGCAGAAGAGGATATTATGCAAATTCTTTGGCAACTGAAAAAAGCCAATGTAAAAGCAATTATAGAGCAGTTTCCAAAACCTAAGCCAGCATATAATACTGTATCTACAATTGTTAGAATTTTAGAACATAAAGGATTTGTAGATTATGAAAAACAGGGCAAGGGGCATATTTACTTTCCTATGGTTAAAAAACAAGATTATAGTAATCAATCTATAAATAAATTGGTTGATAATTATTTTCAAGGGTCGTTTAAGAGTATGGTTTCGTTTTTTGTAAAGAAGAATGATATGAATATTAAAGATTTAGAATCTGTACTAAAAGAGATTAATAAAAAAGACTCATAATTATGATGCATTATGTCATACAGACCATAGCTTATCAGCTTTTTTTATTATTGTTTATGAGATGGTTTTAAAAAGGAGACGTTTTTCAATTGGAATCGTGCATATTTATTAATAACTGTAGCCTTGTCTTTTATTATCCCTTTTATCAAAATATCCAGTTTTAAAACTATTATCCCTCAAGATTATATCATCAAATTACCAGAGGTTTTTATCGGGAAACCTACTGAAATAGCAATCCAACCTGTTAGCTTAAAATCATCAGTAGTTTTAGAAAAATCTTTTTGGTCTTGGGAACTTGTTTTTTATTTAGGTATTGGTATTGCCTCCCTCTTATTCATTTATAAATTGCTAAAATTAATCCAACTCCTTTATAAGAATCAGAAAGAAAGATTAGATGGTGTGTTAGTAGTTAATTTACCAAAAAGCGACGTAGCATTTTCTTTTTTCAATTATATCTTTTTAGGGGAACACCTTAAAAAAGAGCAAAGAGCAGCTGTTTTAAAACACGAACTGGTTCATGTAAAGCATAGACATACTTTAGATTTACTGTTCTTGGAACTTTTAAGAATTTTATTTTGGTTTAATCCTCTAGTTTACATTTATCAAAATAAAATCGTAGCACTTCATGAATTCATTGCAGATAATCAAGCTTTAAAAACCTACAGTAAACCTCAATATTATCAAAGCTTGTTATCTCAAGTTTTTGAGACTAAAAACATTTCATTCATCAATCAATTTTTAAACAATCATTAATCAAAAAACGAATTATTATGTTACAAAAAACAAAATCAAAACAAGTTAATTTATTAAAGTTTGCTCTTTTAATTCCATTATTATTTGTAATGCTTATGTATTCCTCCTGTCAAAATGAAGGAGATGTTCACATAAATAAGGAGCTTTCTTTAACTGATCAAATTAATAATTTAAAAATGGCTATTGAAGCTAAAGGAGAAATTACTTTAGAAGAAGAGAAGCAGGCTATGATAAGTTTATCTGAAGTTCTAAAAAAGTCGAATAAGTATCTTGAATCCGGAGACGTACCATTTGGTGTTATTGAACAAGTGCCATTATTTCCTGGTTGTGAAAACTCAAACGAGCAAAAAAGATGTATGTCTGATAATATAGCAAAACATATCAACAAAAATTTTAACACCAAACTGGCTAGTGAATTTGAGTTAACTGGAAGACAGCGCATCAATGTGATATTTAAAATAGATACTAACGGTAGTATTGTAGATGTAAGAGCAAGAGCACCACATCCAGCTTTAGAAGAAGAAGCAAAAAGAGTTGTTAAAACCTTGCCTAAAATGATTCCTGGAAAACATAAGGGTAAATCGGTAAATGTACCATACTCATTACCAATAATCTTTCAAGTAGCTGAATAAATGATTAGAATTCCAGTTCTATTTTAGTATTTTTTAAAACCGAAGCACAAACTTCGGTTTTAAATATTGTAGATAGTTTATAACCAGTAACTAATACTTTTGTGGTTTACTCAAGGGATAGTTGGCTTCAAGAAATTCTTTTATTTCCAAAAAATTGTACTTTTCGGTTTCAGTTTAACCCATGAAACGAATTTTAGTTTTTTTAGCAGTTTTAAGTCTCACGTCTTGCGAATATTTCAACGTAAAAAAAACATCTTCGGAAGCTATTTTAAAAGAAGAGTTACAAACGTTTAATTGGAATGATGTGGACACCTATCCTACGTTTTCAGTATGTGATAGTATGACTTCTAAAGCAAGTAGAAAAGAATGTTTTCAAAACACATTAACTTCTCATATTACAGATTATCTTCAAAAGCAAGTTATTGTAGTAACTCAAGATGTAAATGATACCTTAATGTTGGACTTTCAGGTGTCTAATAAAGGCGACTTATCATTAATTAAAACTCAAATAGATTCTATTACAAAACAGGAAATTCCTGAAATAGAGTCGTTTTTATTTCAAAGTTTAGATGCGCTTCCAGAAATATTCCCAGCATTAAAACGTGGGCAACAAGTCACTACAAATTTTAAACTACCACTAATAATCAAGGTTAATTAAAACCTAATGGCGAGTTTTCGCATTAGTCTTAAAATTTCGGCATACAGCCAAACTAGGGTTACTAATAATCCCCAAGTAGCTAACCATTCTTTGTATTTAGGAGATTTATTTTTATGGCGTTCAATGTAATCAAAATCCAGAAGTAAGGATAATGCAGCGAAAATTGCAGCCACAATATTAAAGATAATTGCTGGCCATGAAATACCCCAAATAAAAGTTTTAATCCCGAAAAAGCTTAAAATCCAAGACACTATATAAATCACAAAAATACTAGTAGCAGCTGTAATAATTACGCTTCTTAATTTTTTTGTAACTACTATAATCCGGGTTTGGTAAAGTAATAACATTACAAAAAAAGTCACCATGGTTACGCTAATAGCTTGATAAGGTAGGTTTGGGAAATGCGCATGTGCATAGGCACTCATTCCACCAAGAAAAAAACCTTTTGCAATTGCATAAAGCGGTACTAAAATATGTGCCCAATGCTGCCTAACTGAAATAACGATACTTATAATAATGGCAGCCAGCATCCCTCCCATGGAGTACCATTTAATTTCTGCACCTTCACTATACAGTTTCCAAATGCCAATAGAAATTATGATAATGATAGATATTGATACTATAGATTTGATAAAAATACCTGTTACAGTCATTTTATCCGATGGTTTATAGTCGTTATTAAAAAAGTAATCTGTAAACGCAGGGTTTGATGTTTTATCAAGAAGTTTCATGTCAGTAAATCTAGTAAAAATTATTTTTTAAATGTTCGCCCTTTCCAAATATACCCTCCAAATAACGAGTTGAATGCAACATAAACAGTAAAGAAAGGATAGACGAAAAAACTAGTTAGAAAACTTCTAAAAGCACGTCTTTGATTAAAAAATGCAGAGGTTTTGTAGAGTAATAAAAAATCAATAAGCATTTTAATAACCAATATATAAACCCAAATTTTAATGTTAAAAAGATTAAATATTGAGAGAATGGGTGCTAAAATTAAAAGTAGATTCATAAGCAAAACGATAGTTCCAGTAATTTTACCAAACCAATTGTTGTAAGATTTAGTTTTAGCAGCCCAACGTACACGTTGTTGCATTAAACTACCCCATGAGGTTTCTGATAATGTGTGTAAAATTGCCATTTCACATTTTAAATAATGAACTGATTGCGGATAATTTTTCACGATTTTTTCTAATAGAAAAATATCATCGCCACTAGAAATATATGAATTACCATTAAAACCATCAACAGCATTAAAGATAGTTTTAGTATAGGCGAAATTTGCACCGTTACACAAAAAGGTTTGTTTAAACCAAAACCGCCTATTGTTGCGCCTTGTAAACTGAATATGTCTAGTAGTTGAAACCTGTTTAAAAAAGAATCAGTATCATGATAGGTAATAGGGGCGGCAATACAAACTGTATTGGTTTTTTTGATAAATGCATCAAAGCTATCTAACCAAAATTTTGGTAAGATACAATCTGCATCTGTGGTTACAATCCATTCGTATTTAGCTTTGTTTATGGCAGTAGTTATGGCGTCTTTTTTAGGGGAAGTAGTACTTCTTTCATTATTGATAATAGAAATATGTAATGTTGAATCATCAGGCGTTTTTACTTTTTTATTTATAATATTGACAGAATCATCTTCAGAAGCATCATCAACTAAAATAATTTCAAAAAGATGTTTAGGGTAATTTAATTCAAAAATAGAATCTAATAATTTTGCCAAATTTTCTGCTTCATTTCTAAAAGGTATAACAACCGAAAATTTAGTTTTTGAAGACTTATCAATTAATCTAAACTCTCTTACTCTATCAAAACCTAGAATAAAACCTCCAATTAAAATCAAATAAAATAAGGTAATAATAATACCGATTAAAATCATGTTATAGGTTTTTAGGCAGTTTAAAATTGAGCACATAATAACTTCCAAAGATACTTGGTAACACGAAATTTAAAAGCCACATTATTGTTATAATACTCAATATAGTGAGTTCGTTAATGTTTAAAAATGAAAATAGAAATACTGCAACACTTCCTTTTATAATCACATCAAAAATAAAAATCGATGGTAAAATTGAAGCCAAAAGATACATAGAAGTAATAACCATCATAGCATTTATGTAACCAATTTCAATTTTAAATATATAGAGTAGTATAAAAAATTGAAAGGAGAAAATGAAGTACCTTAGCAGAGACAATATAAACCCTAAATAAAGTTTTGTTACGGGATAGTTAACCAAAAAGTTTTTTAACTTTTCAATTGAAAACCCCTTAATACTGAATTTGCTTTTTTTGATACCAAAACCAGTTATGACGACAACGGTTAAAATTATAATCAAAAGTCTTGAAACCTTATAATAATTGATGTTTACATCATATGTATTTATAAAAAAACTGAAACCGATTACGCCAAAAATTACAGTAATACTCATTTGCATTATGTTGCTCAGTAGGTTGATAAATACAATGCGTTTTCTGTAATTTGAAGTGTAATACATCGCCTTTGTGCCATATTCACCAATTCTATTTGGGGTAAATAATGATGATGTAAGTGCTCCTAAACTTTGTTCTAAAGCATTTTTAAGAGTGATTTTTTTAATGGGAAATACTAAATTTTGCCATTTCAATATTTCTAAAAACCAATTGAAAGTGGATAAAAATAGTAGAAAAAGAATGTTTTTTAACAAAAAAACATCATTTTTTGATATAATTTCAACAAAATTACTAAAACCTAAATTACCATTATTGATTAGTTTGGAGTAAATGAAATAACCAGCACCAAATACAATACTTAATTTAATAAGTACAAAAAAGAATTGTTTAGTTTTGTATGGAAGCGAGTAGTGCATGGTTTAAAATGCAAATTAACCATTAAGTTTTTATGAATGTAAAAATAAACAGACTTAAAATAACAAGTGTAATAATTTGCACCATAGTTTTTTGTTTTTCGGCGTTTTCACAAGGGGATACGAGTATGATCAAGGCACAAATTGCTTTGGGTATAAGTAGCCCCTCTAGTAATGGGTTTGTTCAAGGTTTTCAAGGAAAATCAGTCAATTTTCCAACGGTAAATTTGGGTTTACAATATATGTTTAAACCTGTTTTAGGAGGGAAACTAGATTTTGGATTTAGTAGAGTTTCTAATGATAACAATGCTCAAGAATTTAAATTAAATTACTCTCGTATCAATACGCAATTGGTTTATGATGCTTCGAGAGCTATTGCAATATCTAATAAAACTGGTGTGTTTTTACATATGGGGCCCGGAATTTCAATGGTAAAGCCATTAGGAAATTATGGGAAAAACAAACTTTCTTTTTTAAATGCTATGGGAGGTTTAGAGTTACATTATGGCATTTCTGATAGCTTGACATTGTATTTAGATACGGCATATATATTAGGTTTTGGAAAAGATTTTAATCCAGTTTCAAGTGGGTTTGGAGCATTTAACAGAAATTTATTAACTATAACATTTGGAGTATCCATTTCGCTGAGTGGTTGTTATTATTGCGGAGATTAATGAAGGAAAGAATAATTTTAGGAATAGATCCAGGAACAACCATTATGGGTTTTGGACTCATAAGTGTAAAAGGTAAAACCATGGAATTCATGCAACTAAATGAGTTGGATTTAAAAAAATATAGCGATCATTACTTAAAATTGAAGCTAATTTTTGAGCGTACTATCGAATTAATAGATACCCACAACCCAGACGAAATTGCGATTGAAGCTCCTTTTTTGGTAAAAATGTACAAAGTATGTTAAAGTTGGGGAGAGCTCAAGGGGTTGCTATGGCTGCAGGTTTAAGCAGAGAAATACCAATTACTGAATACCTGCCTAAAAAAATAAAAATGGCAATTACTGGCAATGGAAATGCCAGTAAAGAACAGGTTGCTAAAATGTTACAAAGTTTATTGGGCTTAAAAACATTACCTAAGAATTTGGATGCCACAGATGGTTTGGCTGCTGCAGTTTGTCATTTTTATAATTCTGGTAGAATTGAGGTTGGTAAGAGTTATTCTGGATGGGCTAGTTTTGTGAAGCAAAATGAAGATAGGGTTAAAAAGTAGTTTTTTGCCATTACTGCAAGGGCAGGAATCTATTTAATCTGAAATAATATTGGACATCATTAATTTTAATTACACCATAATAATTCTAAGAATAGGGTTTCTTTACTATTTCGGAAGAGAATTATATCTCACTTCATTTAAAAAGAAGAAAAACAAATATATTTGGTTTACTGTAGTTTTAGCTTTTGGTTTCTTCGGCTATTCAATTTATATTGCTTATCGTAGAAATTTTGTGGTTAAAAGGAAGTTTAAACCTAATTTTAATCATCATAATTAGTAAAACTAAAACTGTTAATTATCGCTGGCATCTATATTCATATACCGTTCTGTAAACAAGCCTGTCACTACTGTGATTTCCATTTTTCAACGTCTTTAAAAAGAAAGATGAACTCATTCAATGTGTCATAAAAGAGTTAGAATTGCGACAAGAAGAATTTCAGAATAAAGCTGTAGAGACTATTTATTTCGGAGGAGGTACTCCAAGTTTGTTATCAAATAGTGAATTGCAATTGATTATTGATACTGTTTATAAAAACTATTCGGTTTCTGAAAATCCAGAAATAACTTTAGAAGCCAATCCAGACGATTTATTGCCTGAGCGCATTCAGACTTTGGGAAAATCACAAATAAACCGATTAAGTATTGGTATTCAATCCTTTTTTGAACGTGATTTAAAATTGATGAATCGAGCTCATAATGCTAATGAAGCTAAAAAATGTCTTGAAGAAGCTATTAAATATTTCGATAATATTTCAATAGATTTAATTTACGGTATCCCTGGACTAAATAATGAAGAATGGATAGAAAATATAGAAACTGCATTAGCTTTTAATGTACCGCATATTTCCTGTTATGCCTTAACGGTAGAGCCAAAAACAGTATTAGCATCATTTATAAAAAAAGGTGTTATAGAAAATGTAGATGATGATTTGGCTCAAGAACAATTTACTATTCTTGTTGACAAACTAGAAGCATCGGGATTTGTGAATTATGAATTGTCCAATTTCGGGAAGCCAAACTATTTCAGTAAAAATAATTCAGCCTATTGGCAAGGAAAATCTTATTTAGGAATTGGCCCCTCAGCACACTCTTTTAATAGTGACCAGCGTAGTTGGAATGTGTCTAATAATACACAGTACATTAAAGCAATTCAACAAAATAGATTGCCTTCGGAAACCGAAACACTTTCAGTTACCGATAAGTTTAATGAATATATTATGACTGGTTTACGTACCGTTTGGGGAGTTTCACTAGAAAAAATCCAGAATAATTTTGGAGAGAATTATAAAAAATATCTTTTGCAACAATCCGAAGTTTATATTCAAGAACATTTATTGTATATTGATGATGATAAATTATTAACCACTAAAAAAGGCAAATTTTTAAGTGATGGTATTGCCTCAAATCTTTTTAAAATTAATTTATAGTGATTGCAACAATACAATATAATTCTAGAAAACTTCAAATAGACTTAGAAAAACCCCTAGATATTTCAATTCCATTACGGGCATCAAAAAATAATGTAAACGCTTGGTATGTTGACGAGCCTAAAATAGAAGCAGTAAAGGATGGCGAATGGACTGCAAGTGTAAAAGAAGGTGCTTGCATCAATTTTAATAACATCGTATTCAACCCTCATGCACACGGTACACATACCGAATGTGCTGGACATATTACAGAAAAGCCATATTCAATCAACCAAAATTTAAAGCAGTTTTTCTTTTTGGCAGAAGTGATTACCGTAGCTCCAGAAAAGTATTTAAAAGATAAAGTTATTTCTAAAAAACAGTTGCAATTTGCATTAGGAAATAAAAAAAGAGACGCAGTTGTATTGCGAACCATGCCTAATACAAATGAGAAAATTTCGAGACAATATTCTAACACAAATTGGACGTATTTACTAGAAGAAACAGTAGATTTTTTAGTTAGTAAAGGCATTAAGCATTTACTGATTGATACTCCAAGTATAGATAGAGAAAAAGATGATTGTCAACTTTTAGGACATAATGCATTTTGGAATACAAAAGGGAAATTAAGGATAGATGCTACTATAACAGAGTTGATTTATGTGCCTAATAAAATTGAAGATGGCGAGTATTTTTTAAATTTACAAATAGCTCCGTTTGAAAATGATGCAACACCCAGTAAACCTATTCTGTATAAAATAATTGATTAAATGGAAGTTTTTTTAGCAATAATAATTGGAGCTTTAGTCACTCTAGCAGGCGTTACTTTTGTAAAGACTATTAAGAAAAAGCAATTGGTAAATGCCCAATCTACAATTCTCTTAGATAAGATAAAAAAAGTATGTAAGTTTATAACTGTTGAGGGAGATTTTGCTGAGATTTATCATTATGAAGATGTAAAGCAAAAGTTTCTAAAACTTATTACTAGCAAGAAGAAAGCACTTGTAGTGATAAATGCTAAGGCACATGTGGGGTATGATTTATCAAAAATTGAATTAAAAGCAGACACCGACAAAAAGAAGATTCTTTTAGAGCATTTTCCGCAACCTGAGGTACTGTCAATTGAAACTAACTTAAACTATTATGATAAGTCTGATGGGTATTTTAATAAATTTGAAGCTACAGATTTAACAGGCTTACACAACGAGGCAAAACTTCACATAAAAGATAAAATTCCAGAAAGCGGACTTATAGAAATAGCTCAAAAAGAAGCCTTAGAAACTATTTTGCTTATTGAAACAATAGTGGAAACCATTGGTTGGAAATTAGATTATTCAGCATTAAAAATAGAAGAGAAAAGTACTAAAAAATTGGAGTAATGCTAGAGATTTCAAAAGATAAAAGCAAACTTCAAATTGATGTGATTCACTCTTTTAACACAATCATACTGGGCGAAAGGTAGAACTGTTGAAGAAGTAAAAAATCAATAGACAATTGTCTATGTTTTGGTATTTATCTAGAAGAAACCCAAATTGGTTTTGCAAGAATAGCTACAGACTATGTTGTTTTTGCATATATAATGGATGTGTTTGTATTGCCAAAGTTTAGAGGGAAAGGATATTCCAAACAACTTATGGAGGCAGTTCATTCAGCAGAAGAATTGCAAAATTGTAAAGTCTGGATGTTAAAAACTGCTGATGCTCATGGTCTCTATAAACAATACGGGTATACTGAACTAAAACATCCTGAAAAAGTTATGGAAAGACTCCTTTAGTCTCAAATTAATTCCTTTTTTTAGAGGAAAGCCAGATATTAATATAGACCAAATAATAACTATGAGAACATTAAACGTATACAATAATGTTAAAATAATTATTTTCTCAATTGGTATTTGTTTAACAATTTTTGCCATTCATCAATATGGTTTAGTTGATAGTCATACACCTCCATTAGGTTTTATTCTTCCTTTATTTTTTATGGTTTTAGGTTTATTTTGGATGATAATTGATTGGGGAATATCTTATTTTTCGAAAGCAATTCAAATCAACTATTATATCAATTATGTAAGTGTTTTTATTAATTTTATAATTATTATTTTAATACTAGTGGATGCAATATGAACATAGAACAAATAAGAACATACTGCTTAAGTAAAAAAGGAACTACCGAAGATTTTCCTTTCGATGAAGATACACTAGTATTTAAAGTGCTAGGCAAAATGTTTGCATTGGCTTCACTTAAATGGTGGGAAAGAGGAGAAGCAGCAATAAATTTAAAGGCAGATCCAGAGTACTCTCAAGAATTGCGTGCAGAACACTCCAGCATCCGTCCAGGATATCATATGAGTAAAAAACATTGGAACACACTATATCTTCACGAAGGCGAATTGCAACCTCAACTCATAAAGCAATTGATAGATCATTCATACGATATGGTGGTAAAAGGCATGACCAAAAAAATGAGAGAATCTTTGTTTGATTAAAATACTGATAATCAATTCTTTTTAGTTACATTTATAATCTCTCTAATTCCTTACATATTTTATAGCATAATCATTAAAGCCCTTAAATCTTAAAGTAGTATTTAATTTTAACCAATATATTAACTTTAATTTTTAACAGATTATGAAAACAACTAACCAATTTTTTGTGGCAATTTTTCTATTGCTATTAATTCCATCTGCAATTTTTGCTCAAGATGAAACTCCAGAAAGTCAGCAATTTATGGCTGTAACCACCAACCATTGGAATATGGATAAGGAGGATTTTAAAATGAGTGAGTGGAAAGCTGCAGCAAAAGAGTATCATGAAAAAGTAACCATGAAGAATGAATATATCATGGGTGCTTCCATGTATATTCATAATATGACAGCTGATAATACTGAGTTCCTAACAGTACAAAACTTTGCTTCTGGGAAGATATGGGCAAGTTTGGAAAACGAAACGCAGAGTTAGAAAAAGAAGCATGGCCAGATGAAGCGAAGAGAAAAGCATTTTTAAAAAATCTAAATTCTTATTATAGTAATGAGCATTCTGATGAAATTTACGCACCTATATCAGGCGCTAAGCACATGAAAGAACAACCAACAAAAGATATGCTGTGCTATGTACGAAAAAGTCATTTTGCTTTTCCTGAAGAAGGCTCAATGGAGGAGTTTGAAACTATGAGGAAAAATTTTTTAGAAAACACAGTAAATAAAAACGAATACATAAAAGGATACTATCCAAATGTGCATGCTTGGGGATCAGACAAAACTGAATTTGTTGAAGCATTTTTTCTCGACTCAGTATCAGACTTAGATAAAATGTTTGACAGAACAGATGAGTTAATAAAAGAAGCATGGCCAGATACAGAAGAGAATAAAGCTAAAGGAAAAACTTGGAGCAGCTATTTTACAGGTGTTCATGGCGATTATTTATATACCTTTATTTATGATCTTTCAAAATAAAATAGTTTAAAATTCACAAAAAAAGGATGCTATCTAGTATCCTTTTTTTGTTTCTAAAAACCAAACTTGTTCAACCTCTAATTTAAATGTATTATTGCAAAACAAACATCAGTAGTCATGAGCGTACTCCAAACTTTACAAGATAGAAGCAACAATACATGCGAGTTGTGCGCTTCAACACAAGATTTAAAGCAATACACCATTCCGCCATCACTAAACGAAAATGTGGCTAACGATATTTTAGCATGTAAAACCTGTTTAGATCAAATAAATGGTGATACAGAAATAAATCCCAACCATTGGCGTTGTTTAAACGATAGCATGTGGAGTGAGCATGTAGCAGTTCAAATTATGGCGTGGAGAATGCTCCAAAGACTCCGTAACGAAGGCTGGCCAAAAGATTTATTAGACATGATGTATCTGGACGATGAGTCACTAGTACTAGCAAGAGCAACAGGCGAGCATAAAGATGAAAGCGAAAAAATTATTCACCGAGACACAAACGGTATCATTTTAGAAAATGGTGACAATGTAGTTTTGATAAAAGATCTAAAAGTAAAAGGCTCCAGTATGGTTGCTAAACAAGGTACTGCGGTACGTAATATCCGTTTAGATCGAGAAAATGATAAATACATAGAAGGAAAAGTTGGTGCACAACAAATAGTAATAATAACAGATTATGTAAAGAAAACTTAATATTTGGGCTTTACCCAAGGGTCGGGCTATCTGTTGCAAGTCCTCGCGCCTCCTAAGTCGGGCGGTGGGCTTTTATTCATGGTTTTTCATTTTATATTAATGAATTCATGAACATAAATGTTTCTCTACTATCCCTAACGCACCAGTCCGCAATTGTCATTGCTTAACCCGAAATCGTAATAAGTATATATTGAAGTAAAATGTTAGAAATAAGACCAACTTGCGAAAATTGTAATACCTCATTGCCTTTCAATTCTAAAGAAGCCATAATTTGTTCATTCGAATGTACATTTTGTGAAAACTGTGTAGAAACCATTTTGCAACACGTTTGTCCAAATTGTAAAGGCACGTTTGAAAATCGTCCCATACGTCCTAAGGGTTTACTAGATAAATATCCAGCCTTAAAAAAGGTGGTTTACAAACCTGTAGATATTAAAAAACATCAAAAACTGTTAGAAAAACTTAAAAGTATTAAATAGAATAATTTTGTTTTAGGCTGAGGTATCAGCAATAATCTTCCACTCTCCATTAATTTTCTTAAATACAAGCATAAAAATTCCATCGGCATTACCAATGTCTCTTTTAATATGAAACTCACCTAAAACATAATAAGAGCCTGGAGAGATATTATTAATAGCATTAATTTTGAAACTTAATTTCCCTGTATAAGCAGCAGTAGGATAATAAGTTAAATAATGGTCTAGTGTATTTTCCCAACCATAAGTAACTCCTTTTTTCCGTAAAACGCCAAAGAATCATTTTTCCAATAACTATCCATAAACCCTTCTATATCATTGTTAGACCAAGCAATTCGTGATTTTTTTAAAACTTTATTTATGGCTTTAATGTCAGCAATTTCAGAAGTTTGGGCATAACTAGAGGTAAGTACAAAAAGAGATATAATTATAATTAATTTATTCATAATAGTAGGTTTTTCAAAAGTATTTCTAGGTAAAAGTAATCAAATTTTAGGATAACATAGGAATACAAATGTTACTCACCGATGAAATTTACATCCAAGTATTTTTCAACGAGAGTTAAATTCTATTGGTCGAAAAATTAGAGTGATATTAATATAACATTATATATTTACATCATAATCAGACTATTAATAGCCCAAATTTATTGTCGAACTAAAAATTTATTTATTATGGATTTAAGAATTACCAGTTGTAACAACTTCTTCAAGTTAAAAGGAAACCTCAACAAAAATAATGTTGATATTTTTCAAACAGAATTTAATAAAGCTTTCAAAAGATTTAAAAACCTTACCATTAGTGTAGAAGGTTTGGAAAGCGTTGACCGTTTTGGTGTAAATGCTTTGGCTGATTTACATTCAAATTCTTTAAAAAACAACATACAATTAGCTATAGTTGGTTTAGGTTGTAAAGAACTTTACGATCATTTTAGAGCTAACGAAGCAGCTTAATTTTTCTGAATTCCCCCTTTTTTTAAATGCTATAAATTTTAATAAATTTATGATTATTTTAACATATGGTAGGAAATTTAAATATTTTTTGTATGTTAGCGACATAATTTATCGATTAAATACCAAATTTACCGTTGAACTAAATAATCTAACATGGATTTAAAAATCACAAATTGCAATAATTTCTTTAACCTTAAGGGGGATTTAAATAGAAATACTTCAGAGTTTTTGGAGAAAGAAATTTTTAATGCTTACAAAAAGTTTGATAAACTCACTATCAATATTGAAAACCTAAAGTCAATAGATACTAAAGGTTTAGATGTTCTTGCTAATTTGCATTATCAAGCAGAGAAAAATCAAAAAGAGTTTTCAATTATTGGTTTAGGCTGTAAAGAAATTTATGACCATTTTGAATCAACTGAAGCTGCAGCTTAAATTACAAAACAGTTTTTTGTTTTTTATAAAATGCATCAGCTTGTAGTTGCATCAATTCGCGTGCCTTTTTGTGCTTATAGGCATACAATTCATCATCGTTTTTAATGTTGGTGTAAACACGGTTATTAATTGTGTTTTCCGTATCGATCATTGTTGTTCTTTGGTTTTTATTTTGAAGAATAATACTTCTAACAATATCTTCTTGATCTTCAAGATTAAAATCGTAACTGCCTTTTTGTGCTAATAGTTTGGCAAAAATTGGAGCGGTTTCTATAGCTAAAAACAATAGAAAAATAAAGAAAGAAGGTAGCCAAGGCAATTTGTTTAATGCATTAATTCTTGCCATTAAACCATCAAAATTATTAATTATTGGTTGGGAAGTTATCACTTGTGAGTTGTAATCTCCTTTTAACTCCGCAATTTTTGTTTCGGCAGCTAGAATTTTAGCTTTATTTTCAGTTTTAAGGGTTTGTAAATCTACTAAAGCAGCGTCATGTTTTTCTCGTTTTTCTGCATACACAGGGCCTTTCCCTAAAAGTTTTGTGCCAGCAGTTCCTTCAGCTTCAGAAATATAAGTGCTATATAAATTATTAACTTCGGTTTCTTTGTTGGTGATTTCATTTTGAAGTGCCTTGATTTCTGCGTTTAAAATTTCAATTTCAGGTGTAAACTGTTCTGCTATTTGAGTTTTGTTAGCCAAGGTCATAACATTTTTTTCTTCCAGTAATACCTGATTAATTTCTTTTTCAAAAATTTTCAATTCCAAAGGTTTTGCAATTACAATAGCGATGATTATGGCTAAAATAATTCTAGGAGAAGCTTGCAAAATTTCATCTAACACATTTCCTGTTTTCTTGATGGTAGAAACGATATAGCGGTCTAAATTAAAAATGAGTAACCCCCAAATAAGTCCGAAAAAAATAGAAGAAAACAAATTGTCAAAAACGGTATAAAGTGCATAGCTACCAGCTATAAAAGCCATAACTGCTGTAAAAAACACAGTAGCACCAATGCCTGCATATTTATTTTGCTCTCCTGATGAGCAATTGTTTAAAATAGAAGTATCTGCACCAGAGCAGATGATGAAAAAGCGCTTTAACATAATGTGATTGATTTTGATTGATTGACTATTAGAACGTTAAAAAGCTTAAAATGTTACACTTTTAGGAGGATTTTCTAGACCGAATACTCTCAATAATAACTGTAGAAATAATTAAAGCACCTCCAATAAAGGTGTTTGAAGTAGGAATTTCATTTAAAAATATAAACGCTAAAATAATACCAAAAACAGGTTGTGTGCTTACAATTATACTTGATGTGCTAGCAGAAAAATGCTTTAAACCTCGTATAAACAAGCTATGACCTATGGCAGTTGAAAGTAACGCCAACAAAGTTATGTAAGGCAATTGAATAGTTATTTTTGAATTATCTAAGAAATATAATACTGGAGAAACGGCTATTGTTACAACCAAAAGTTGATACACCATTACCATAATACCATTGTATTTTTTTGCTGACTCTCTAATAATAATATTTCTAATAGAGAACAGTAATGCAGAAAACACACCCCAAAGTACGCCTTTTACATTTGTGTTTTCAATATTAAATTCAGGAACCAATGCATAAATACCTATTAGTACTAAAATTCCTAAAAGAATGTGTACTTTGTTAAATTTTGTTTTTGAAATTAGTGGTTCTAAAATTGAAGTTATGGCTGGAAATGTAAACAGTGATAACATTCCAATTGAGACGTTTGAGATTTTTACTGAATAGAAATAGGTAATCCAATGCCCGCCAAGGAGTAAGGCACTTACTATGAAAGTAGCTTTGTCTTTTTTTGAATTAACTTTTAAGCTTATGCTCTTAATTTTACAATAAATAAATAGCATTATTAAAGCAAAAAAGCACGCCACCATATGATAACAGCAGCAGGCATATCTATATATTTCCCGAATACTGCTGCTGAACTAATCAATAGTGTAGCAAAGCTTAGTTCTAAGATATTTTTTAAATGCGTATTTTTCATGAAATGCCTAGGCTTGTGTTAGGGATTGAACGGTCTGTTTGAGCTCCCCGACGTAGGAGGGAGCGAGTAGTGAAAGCCCGACCCTTGTGGTAACACCCAAATTATTTTGATAGTTCTGTGAAATATTTATAAAAATATGGGATGGTTTCTATGCCTTTTAGGTAATTCCAAATTCCGAAATGTTCATTTGGGGAATGTATGGCATCACTATCTAAGCCAAAGCCCATTAAAATGGTTTTACTTTTTAGTTCTTGCTCGAAAAGCGCAACAATGGGGATGCTGCCTCCGCTACGCTGAGGAATTGGGATTTTACCAAATGTATTCTGGTAGGCTTTACTTGCCGCTTGATAGCCGATGCTATTTATAGGGGTAACATAGCCTTGGCCACCATGATGAGGTGTTACTTTTACGGTTACACCTTTTGGAGCGATACTTTCAAAATGGGTTTTAAACAACTTTGTAATTTCTTCCCAATCTTGATGAGGTACTAAGCGCATAGAAATTTTTGCATAGGCCTTACTAGCGATAACAGTTTTTGCGCCTTCTCCGATATAGCCACCCCAAATTCCGTTAACATCTAAGGTTGGGCGAATGGAGTTGCGTTCATTGGTAGAGTAGCCAGCTTCTCCATATACAGCTTCAATATTTAATGCTTTTTTGTAGTTTTCTAAATTGAAAGGGGCTTTTGCCATTTCTGTACGTTCTTCTT
Source organism: Jejuia sp. G7-7 (assembly GCF_055808955.1). Taxonomy (NCBI): domain Bacteria; kingdom Pseudomonadati; phylum Bacteroidota; class Flavobacteriia; order Flavobacteriales; family Flavobacteriaceae; genus Jejuia; species Jejuia sp. G7-7. The sequence continues at coordinate 309,447 of NZ_JBVVSZ010000002.1, read as the reverse complement.
TTGATAATTCTTCTACGTTTTCGTAAAACCCTGGGATTGTGATGTGATTATTTTCATCATGGAGCGATGCAATCATTTTAGTAAGTATGTTGATTGGGTTTGCTACTGCACCACCATAGAGACCTGAGTGTAAATCGCGGTTTGGACCTTTAACTTCTACTTCTACATAGCTTAAGCCTCTAAGTCCGGTTGTAATTGAAGGTACCTGGTTAGCAATCATACCTGTATCAGAAATTAGAATGACATCGTTTTTTAATTTCTCTTGATTACTTTTTACAAATGTTGCGAGGTTTGCGCTTCCAACTTCCTCTTCGCCTTCAATCATAAATTTTACATTACAAGGTAATTGGTTTGTGGATGTCATAAATTCCATGGCTTTTACATGCATGTACATTTGACCTTTATCATCACAAGCACCTCGGGCAAAAATTGCACCCTCTGGGTGTTTTTTTGTTTTTTTTATTACAGGTTCGTAAGGTGGCGAATCCCATAATTCTATAGGGTCAGCGGGTTGTACATCATAATGACCGTAAACCAAAACAGTAGGCAAGTTTTTGTCAATAATTTTTTCACCATAAACTATTGGATAGCCATCTGTTTTGCAAATTTCGACTGAATCACAACCTGCTTTTTCTAGACTTGTTTTAATAGCTTCTGCGGTTTTTAAAACGTCATTTTTATAAGCAGGGTCTGCACTTACAGATGGAATTTTTAAGAGTTCTACAAGTTCATTTAGAAATCTGTCTTTGTGTTCTTTTATGTAAGATTGAATGTGATTCATGAGGTTTTTATAAGGATGCATTCAAAAGTATAAAAAAGAATGTTTTTTGATACTATAAAGTTTGCAATTTAAAAATCTTGTTTATATTTGCAGACCTTTAGCGGGCGTGGTGGAATTGGTAGACACGCTAGACTTAGGATTTAAACAAATAAAAGTTCTTAAAATATTGAAAAAGCGGGCGTGGTGGAATTGGTAGACACGCCAGACTTAGGATCTGGTGCCGCGAGGTGTGGGAGTTCGAGTCTCCCCGCCCGCACAAAAAGTCGAAGAGAAATCTTCGACTTTTTTCGTTTAAAATTACAACCATTTTTTATACAGGTACAACATAGGTACAACATTTTGTTATTTTCTACTACTTAATAGTATTTGATTCAGTTTAACTTTATTTAGTATTTAATTTAAAAGTTTATTATCAATCGAATTTTATGCAAAAGGATACAGATGCTGTGTTAGAAAAAGTCATTGATTTTTAGTCTTCTTATATTTTTCTTTAGGCTCATAACCCAAAGGTCATTTGTTCGAGTCCAGTTCCCGTTACTTGCAATGATAGGAGTTCAAGAAATTGCAGCTCTTTTTTATTTCATCTACTATAGAACAAGTACAGAATTATACTGTTTATCTTCTGCTTAATAATATTTTGTTTTTTAATGGAATGATTAAAACACTTGACGATTGAATCAAATTTAATAGTGTTTAAATATTAAAACGTGGGTGTGGTGTAATTGATAAACCAAGCAAAAAAGGAGTTTGTGCCATGAGAGGGCAGTCTCTCCACAGATTTCTTCAGTAATTATCTTAGTTTTTTCAGAGGTTACTTTCTTCTTATTTTCACCCATTAAATTGATTTCCAGATAACTTGATGGTCATTTAAGTGTTTAGGCTTATGGTAAATTTGAAGTTATTATATTAATTGTGTTTTAAAATTACGGTTATATCAAATTGAAAAATATAACCTATGATAGTTTACAACAATTTGTAGGTATTCTAAAGAACTTTTTAGTTTCAAAATTTGGATATTTTTGATTTGTAAGAACTAAATAAGCTCGAAAATCTATAAGTCCAATTTTTTTCTTGCTAAAAAACTAGTTTGATTTTTGTTTTAAGCACTAATTTGTTGAGAAGAGTATGGCTGGCTCTTTGTAATTTTTTTAGGTTAACCTAAGATTGAGGAAGTAGCATTATAATTCTGTCATTTCTTTTCAGAAGAATTATTTAAATAAATCCACATCAATTTATGATTAAAAAAGTTAATTTCATTTTATTTCTGTGTTTAGCTAACATTATTTGGTCTCAGGATTTTGTTAGAGCCGAAGTCTATGCAAACTTAAATATTCTGGAAGATAACAATGGAGTTGCCGTAGCGGATTACGATAATGATAACGATCTGGATATTTTTGTAGTTGCTAAAAGGCAAGAAAGACATGGTTTTGAAAGATCATTCAGTAGGCTTTTTCGTAATGATAATAATGGGCGATTTACCGATGTAACTGCTCAATCTGGTTTAACCAATCTGTTTGTAGAAGGTGTAGACGATGGTATAGATTTTTTTGGTCTGGACGGTTTTAAGTATTCAGTATCTTGGGGAGATTACAATATCGATGGCTACCCCGATATTTTTTTACCTACGCACACAAAGTTCAACTGTTTACAAATAATGGCAATGGCACTTTTACAGATGTCACACAATCTTCTGGAATAAATCAAAACAACGGTTGCAACAATACAGGGGCAACATGGTTTGATTTTAATAACGATGGCTATTTAGATTTATACATTAACAGTTGGGGCTTATGTTATAATAATACTTTATATCGAAATAATGGTAACGGAACGTTTACTGATGTTACAATAAATACAGGTCTAAAATTAGGTTTGGCCAGACGAAGTTACATGATGGTGCCCTTTGATTTTAATGATGATGGCTATTTGGACATGTATGTGTCTAACGATCTTTCTGATGTAAATTATTTATTCATAAACCAAAATGGGACGAGTTTTATAGATCAAGCCGATGATTATGGATTGGGGAGTCGAGAAAATGTAAACGACATGAGTATAGCCATAAGTGATTATGAAAACGATGGCGATTTTGATGTGTTTACCTCTGGAGTGGACGAAAATAGTTTGTTCGAAAATAATAACAATGGAACGTTCACCATGGTGTCCCCACAAAAAAATATTATGAAATCTGGTTGGGCATGGGGCAGTAATTTTTCAGACTTTGATTTAGATGGCGATGAAGACCTTTTTGTTGCCAATGGCTATTATTTTGTAGAAGCACAACCCAATACGTACTATAAAAATCTAACAATTGAAGGCAACAATACGTTTGTAGATATTTCTGCCAATTCTGGATTAAATGAAATTACAAGAAGTACAGAAGCTACAGATTTTGACTATGATAATGATGGCGATTTGGATATGTTCGTAACCAACCAAAAACAATCATCATTTTTTTATGAAAATAAATTGATAGATACTGGGCAACCTCATAATTTAAATTGGCTACGGGTACAGCTTGAAGGTACAGCTTCCAATCGAGATGCTATTGGTACAACAGTCACCGTTTTTACAACTGGTGGCGTTTATAATAGATATTATTCTGGAGTCGGTTTTTTATCACAAAGTTTACAACCGGTACATTTTGGTTTAGGTAATGCAACACAAGTTTTAGAACTTAAAATAAAATGGCCTTCGGGATTAATTGAAACATATCCTAACTTAAATTCAAATACATTTATTAAAGCTGTTGAAGGGCAAGGTTATGAGGTTTTAAACATTATGCCAAGTATTAAAATACCTGGATGTACAGATGTTAAATCATGTAGTTACAACCCAAATGCTACTTTTAACGATGGTGCAACATGTACTTACATTGAAGCGAAGCCTATTGAGGGAGCTGTAAGTTCAGGTGTTAATAAAATAGAAACATACGCTTATCCTATTGCTGCAAATAGAACAGCTAATTGGTCTGTAGAAGGGGGACATATTATAGATGGTCAAGGTACAGCGCAAATTACGGTGCAATGGGGGTTGGAATCTTCAGGTAAAATAACTGTTATAGAATTGGATACAGAATGCATTAGTGATCCTCAAGAACTTAATGTATCTTTAAATGTTAATAATGCGCCAGATGATATCTCTATTGCGAGAATCTGGAATGAAGCTTTGTTAGAGGCTATTAGAAACGACTTTGCAAGACCAACAGTCCATGCCCGAAATTTGTTTCATACAGCTATAGCGTTTTACGATGTCTGGGCTATTTTTAATGATGAAGCCGAAACTTACTTAATTGGAAAGCAAGTAAATGGTTTTTTAAGAAGTTTTACAGGGTTTACTGCAACCGAAAACAAAGATGTGGCGCAGCGAAAAGCTATAAGTTATGCTGCGTATCGCTTATTGTCAGAGCGTTTTAAAAACTCCCCGGGAGCTCAAGAAACTTTAGAGCGATTTGATTTAATAATGCAACAATTAGGATTTGATATTGGTTTTGATGGTTTAGATTATTCAAACGGAAACGCAGAAGCTTTAGGGAATTTTATTGCTAAAACTATAATTGATTATGGCCATATAGATGGTTCAAATGAAGTTGATCAATATCGTAATTTGAGTTACCAGCCTATTAACCCTCCACTAAAACTAACCATATCTGAAGATCCAACAGGAATTATAGACCCTAACCGATGGCAGCCATTAAGTTTCAATACGTTTATAGACCAAAGCGGTAATTTAATAGCGGGTTCTACACCAGGTTTTTTGGGGCCAGAATGGGGTAATGTTTTCCCATTTGCATTAAACGAAAGCGACAAAACACTCCGCCAAAGGGAGGGCTACAATTATAAAGTTTATTCAGATCCAGGAATACCACCATATTTAAGTGTTACAGACGATACATCATCTAGCGATTTGTATAAATGGAATTTTTCATTAGTGTCTGTTTGGAGCTCTCATTTAGACCCTTCAGATGGTGTGATATGGGATATCTCCCCAAAATCTATTGGGAATATTGATATCGCATCAATTCCAGAATCATTTTCTGACCATGATACGTTTTACGATTTAATTGAGGGTGGAGATATTAGTAAAGGTCATCAAATCAATCCAGTAACTAAACAGCCATACGAAACTCAAATGGTTCCGAGAGCAGATTATGCAAGAGTTTTGGCAGAGTTTTGGGCAGATGGTCCAGATTCTGAAACCCCTCCAGGACATTGGTTTACCATTTTAAATTACGTGAGTGATCATGCGCTTTTTGAAAAGAAATTTAATGGGGAAGGAGAAGTTTTAGATGCTTTAGAGTGGGATGTGAAATCGTATTTTATTTTAGGTGGTGCTATGCATGATGCAGCGGTAACTGCATGGAGTATAAAAGGATGGCATGATTATGTAAGGCCAATATCAGCCATACGCTATATGGCAGAACTAGGGCAGAGTACCGATGAAAATTCACCAAATTATCATATTGGGGGTATACCTCTGATAGATGGCTATATCGAGTTGGTAAAAGAAGGTGACATATTAGCTGGGAAAAACAACGAAAATGTAAATGATATTAAGGTAATGGCATGGAAAGGTCACGATTTTATTCAAAATTCTGATACCGATGTGGCAGGAGTGGGATGGATTCTGGCAAAACATTGGTGGCCTTACCAACGCCCTTCTTTCGTTACGCCGCCATTTGCAGGATTTGTCTCAGGGCATTCAACATTCTCTAGAGCAGCGGCTGAGGTACTAACTTTACTAACTGGAGATGAATTTTTTCCAGGTGGTATGGGTGAGTTTGTGGCAAAAAAAGATGAATTTTTGGTGTTTGAAAAAGGGCCATCGGTTGATGTAAGATTACAATGGGCAACTTACCGTGATGCATCAGATCAAACAAGTTTGAGTAGAATTTGGGGCGGTATTCATCCACCAGCTGATGATTTACCTGGGCGATTAATAGGAGAGAAAATAGGCATTGATGCTTTTAGTTTTGCAGTACCATATTTCTCAAAAAATGAGAGTAAGAATGATAATAATCAAATGGTTGTCTATCCTAATCCTGTGGTAAATAATGAGATTTTTATATCAAACACTAGCATTTCAGATGAAATTTTGTTATTCGATATTCAAGGGCGTCTTATAACTATTTCAAATAAGTCTTATGATGAAACTAATAACATATCAACGGTCAAAATGTTAACTAGTTTAACTCCTGGGGTTTATATTTTAAAAGTGAGAAATACTTCAAAAACAATTATAATTGAATAGATACCAAAATCGGTTCAATGTTGTGATTATCTTTTTATATGATATAGGAAATATATTTAGATTTTCAAGTAATATCCTTTATACCATGCTTTTCTGTAGCATTATACCGTGCTAGTTATATTAGCTATTAGCTTAACTTTAAGGTGCTTAAAAATAGCATAACATGTTTAGTAAAATAAAGGGTCTTTTTGTAGTTCTATCTTTTTTAAGTTTAACGTTTAATACCAGTTGTACAGATCCTGTTGAACCGGAATATGTTTATAAAGAAGGATTGGTGTATGTAGATGCATATGTTTCAACCGCTGTAGGTGGATCATACACTAATATAACAGAGACTACATTTCGATCTAATAAATTAATAGATTTATTTGTTAAAAATGCAACTGTTTCTTACCGGAATATAAACACAAATCTTGAAGTTTTTTTAACAGAGTCTCAAGGAAGTTATATTCCTCCTAGCGATTTTTATGCATCGGTTGGCGAATCATGGGAGCTCATAATTAAGTTTTCAGATGGAAGAGTATACAAATCTAAACCAGAAACCATCATAGGGCCAGTTGGGTTTTCAAATTTAAAAGCTACCTATAATAAAGAATTGTTATTCCGTGAAAGAGAAGAAGCTTTCCTGCCAGGTCACTTTATTTCTTTAGATCTTGATGATCCAGGTGCCGGCAAGAATTATTACCTCTGGAAGTTTCGTTCATTTGAAAAACTAGATATTTGTCAACAATGTCCCGAAACTATTTTTAGAGATGGAAAATGTGTAGCTAGTCCAGTATCTCAACTTAGAAACAAGTTAATGACCTATGGATGCGATACAGATTGTTGGGAAATACGATATAATGAATCAATAAATATATTTTCTGATGATTTTACAAATGGTGTTTTGGTACAGGGTTTACCTGTTGGTAACGTGATATTATATACCAAAAACAATATTGTAGTAGAAATACAACAATTTTCGCTCTCAGCTTCGGCATACAAATATTATAAAGTTTTAAAAGACATTGTAGATAATAATGGAGGTTTTAATGCGCCACCTCCAGCTGCATTAATTGGTAATATGTATAACCCAAGCGATAGTGATGAGTTTGTTTTAGGCAGATTTACGGCGGCATCTGCAGTTGTGAAATCCGTGTTTATTGATAGATCACAAATTGAAGAGCCAGCTGTATTAAGGCCTATCGGTTCGGGTTTTTATGAGAGTTGTCGGGATATTTGCATTCCATTAGAATGTGATATGAGCCCACCGCCAGACCGTTGTATCCCAATTACTAGTGTGCCTTGTGAGGAGTCTAGATTTAGAACAGGCATTAGTCCAAATGGATGGGTAGATTAATTATAACTAGTTAAGGTTACATTTTTATGAAACAACTTTTAATTCTTTTTTTATCAATACTATCAATTTATAGTGTTAAAGCACAATCTGATACATTCCAGCTGTCCATAAAAGTTAAGACAGCAAGTGCTAACGAAAATTTAGAGTTCACTCAAATATATATTACGCCCTGTAGTTGTGGAGGAGTTACCGATAAAAATGGATATTTTAAAATAAATTTACCAAGAGGTAACTATAATTTAAGTATTACTTATGTGGGGTTTAAATCCTATAATCAAAAGGTGGTGTTGGATAAAAATATGCTTTTTAATGTTGCTTTAGAAGAAACTAAAGAACAATTATCAGAAATAATACTAAGAGCAAAAAAGGTAAATGATAATATAGATACCCCACAAATGGGGGCGATACAACTAAAGGCTGAAGAAATCAAAAAATTGCCTTCAGCATTGGGGGAGATTGATGTACTAAAAGGCGTTACATTGTTAGCGGGAGTTAATAATGCAGGCGATGTAAGTAATGGGCTTTCGGTTAGAGGAGGGTCCCTCGATCAAAATCTTATTTTATATGATTATGCCCCAGTATTTAATCCCACACATTTATTTGGTCTTTTTTCAGTTTTTACGCCAGATGTACTATCATCTGTAGATTTATATAGAGCAAATATTCCTTCTAGATATGGAGGTAGAGTGGCTTCAGTTTTAGATGTTAAAGTAAAAAACCCTTATGTAGACAAATTTAAGTTGAGTGGTGGTATAGGTTTGGTATCTACTCGCTTAACTGTTGAAACACCACTAATAAAAGATAAATTAACAGTTGTTGCAGGTGTTAGAGCTGGTTTAACAGATTTTTTACTACCTGTTTTTTCTGAACGATTAAAGAACACAAAAGCAAAATTTGGAGATGCAACAGTTAAATTAATGTATTTACCTACAGATAAAGACCAATTTACCTTTACAGGATTTTATAGTAAGGACTTTTACCAATTAGATTTAATAACCAAAGTACAAAATGTAAATGCAAAAAGTAATCAGTATGATTTTGGAATGCTTAATGGAACACTTAATTGGCAACATGCATTTGATGCTAAAACGAGTTTAAAAACAATTTTAGTACGTAGTAAATACACGCCGCAGATTATTTTTCCTGAATTTGAGAATAATAATAAAATTAGATTTCAATCTAGAATAAATTATTTAAGCCTTATATCAGAATTAAAAAAAATGTAAACAATGAATTTGATTATTATGCTGGAATACAGGTTAATAAATATAAAATTGTACCAGGTAACTTAAATCCTGGTAGCGCAGATAGTGTACTTCCAGTATCGTTAAATTCTGAAACCAGTTATGAGTTATCAGGATACTTAAATGCCAATTGGTCTCCTTCAGCCAATTTGTCTTTATCAGCAGGGTTACGTTATAATCATTTTATGTTGGTAGGACCATATACTTTTGCAAGTTTCGATGAAACAGGAGAAACAATTTTAGATACTAAAGCATTTGAAACAGGAGATTTAGTAAAATCATATGATGATTTTGAACCTAGATTAGGGCTTTCTTACAAGTTAAATGATAAAACATCCGTTAAAGCTAGCTATGCTATAATAAACCAATACCTTCAAAATGTATATAACAGCACAACGCCTATACCCACTTCGCGCTGGAAAATGTCCGACACCAATATTAAACCGCAAAGGGGCGAAACTTATGGTTTAGGCTTTTATCATAATTTTAGAGAAGATGATAGAATGTTTACTATGGGGTTAGAAGGTTATTTTAGAGATACAAAAAATGTATTAAGCTATAAACCAGGTGCCGACTTTTTTCTTCAAGAATATTTAGAGCGAGATGTTGTTCAGGGTATTGGCAAAGCTTATGGCTTAGAGTTTAGTTTAAAAAAACCTCAAGGCGATATTAATGGTTGGATAAATTACACATGGTCTAGAAGTCGATTAAAGTCCTCCAACGAAAATTTAGGAGATAGGGTTAATAATAACCAATGGTATCCATCAGATTTTGATAGGACACATGTTGTTAATGCTACTATTAATTTAGAAGGTGATGAATACAATACCTTTAGTTTTAACTTTACTGGTCAAACTGGTAGGCCATATACGGTTGCTAATGCTGTGGTGCAAGTGGATGATATAGATGTTCCCGTTTTTATTGATCGGAATAATGCGCGTCTTCCATTATATCATCGTTTAGATCTTTCTTGGAATGTTCATTTTAGTGGCAGTAAAAATAATAAAAGGTGGAAAAATGATTGGACATTTACGATTTATAATGTCTACAGTAGAAAAAATCCTTTTAATATTTATTATACACAGCGTACAGGAGAAAGATTCAATTCAACTGTTTTTAGTGATAGTCCCTTAGGCTCGTTTCAGCTTTCAGCCTTAAATAGTCCTTTATTATCTTTAACCTATAATTTCACATTCCAATAGATTAAAAATAAAAGTATTTCCAGTATAATTTATATCTCATTTTTTTACAGATGAAACAATTTGCAGATTACATATAGTATGTCTAATTTTTGACCTTTAAATCACAATTCGCGATAATACTAAAAACCTTTAAATGAAACTTCGAAATATTGTATCGGTATTATTTTATATAGTAATCGTATTTTGTATAAATTATTTTGTGTATGCGCAAGCTCCAAAATATCCTCACACAACATTAAAAAATGATTCACTTGAAGTCATCATTTTATTGCCCAATAAAATGGATGGTTATTATCGTGGTGTAAGGTTCGATTGGTTTGGGATTATTGCACAGGTAACATATGATAATCATACCTATTTTAAGAATTTGGAAGATAATGATTTTGAACACCCCAGTACAAGCCATGATCCAACAAACCCTGGATTAGCAACTGGTACAGCCGAAGAATTTAGGGCGCCTTTGGGCTACAAAGAAGCCCTAGTAGGACGACCTTTTGTAAAAGTAGGTGTTGGTATCTTAGAGAAGGCCAAGGACACGGCATATCACTGGGAATACCCGTATAAAATTTTAGATATTGGTGAGTGGACCACCACCAAAAAAGATAATGAAATAGCATTTACACATAAGCTAAAGACTGATTTTGGTTATGCCTATACCTATACAAAAACCATATCCATTCACGGTACTAAACCAGAAATAAGAGTGGGGCATGAGTTGAAAAATATAGGCGAGAAAACCATTAAAACCAATCCATATTGCCATAACTATTTTAAGTTTGATAATGATACCATTGGGGGTAATTATGTATTAAGTTTTCCGAATGAAATTGAACCAAAATCAGATTTTGGTGAGTTGGCAAATTTTAAGAAGAATAGTTTGTTGTTAAAAAATGAACTTAAAGATGATGTAGTAGTGCAAGGTATTATTGAAACCAATGGCGCAAAGCACTTTACCCTATCCAACAAAAAAGTAAAACAGCTGTAAAGGTTACTTATGATACTGTGCCTGGGTTCTTTTATTTGTATGCTTGGAACATAGCCTACTGTCCAGAACCCATGGTGTTTATGAATATTGAGCCTAATGAATCTTTCAGTTGGAGTTTTAGTTATAATTTTAGTAAAGACTAATTTTTAATACGAATAAAATGAGAAAAGATAATTTAAAATTAACTCATTGTTTATGTGTTGGTTTGCTGGTCATTTTGTCAGTAACAAAGCTTTATGCGCAAGAGCGTCCAAACATAGTATTCATTTTAACAGATGACCAATCTTACGGCTTGATGGGGTGCGATGGTAATACACTTGTGCAAACTCCTAATTTAGACCAACTGGCAAAGGAAGGTACGCTTTTTACAAATGCACACATTACGAGTGCAATATGTACGCCCAGTAGAGTTTCAATTCTGTTAAGTCAGTTTGAGCGCAAACATGGTGTTAATTTTAATTCAGGAACGAGTGTTTCGAATGAGGCATGGGAGCAATCTTATCCTATGATTATGAGACGTGAGGGTTACTATACAGGTTGGATTGGTAAAAATCATGCACCAATAGGAGAAGGAGGTTATCTCAGCGGAGTAATGGAAAAAAGTTTTGATTATTGGTATGCTGGACATGGGCATATCCGTTTTTATCCTAAAGAGGTGCACGCTATTTTTAACGATGCCATTTCTAGCACGCAAGTTGAAATTATTGAGGAAGGTATCAATGATTTTTTAGATCCAAATGAAAGAAAATTGAAAGGAGCCATTACATTTCTAGAAAATAGACCAGAGAATAAGCCTTTTTTGTTGTCTATTAACTTTAATTTACCCCATGATGCTGGTGTTGGTACTATGCAAATGAGACCTGAAGATGATGATATATATAAAGAGCTATACAGAGATGTAGATATTCCTATGCCAAATAATTATATGGTTAAAAGTGATATAAAAATGCCAAAATTACCATCTCACCTGTTAAGGATTGAAGATAGACAAACAGGCTATAATTATGTAGATACGCCAAAGACTAACAAAGAACGCATAATCCGGCAAATGCAAGCCATGACTGGTATTGACAGAATGATTGGGGATCTGAGAGTGAAGCTTAAAGAATTAAACTTACATAAAAACACAATTATTATTTTCACTTCAGATCATGGTTTGTTTATGGGAGAACAAGGTTTGGGTGGTAAAGCATTGTGTTATGAAAAAGACGACCCATATTCCAATGATTGTTTTTGATCCCAAATTGAAAAAGAAATACAGAGGTAAAATCAATGATGCTTTGGTACAAAGTATAGACATTGCACCTACCATGCTTTCTTATTCTGGAATTCAGGCACCTAAAAACTTTCAGGGAAAAGACATTTCAAAACTACTTACCCATACAGATGTTTCTGTTAGAAATTATGTTTTTACAGAAAATTTATGGTCCACGCAATTTGGAAACCCAAGATGTGAAGCGGTTCAAAATAAAGAATGGAAGTATATTAGGTATTATAAAAACAATAATTTTTCAGCTGCAAAAAAAATTGAGGTTGCAAAAACATTGGGGCTACCAGTAAATAAAATGTTATATGCAGTACACGATCCTGATATTGCGATTTATAGAAATTATATAGAAGCTCCATTGGAGGGTGAACAGCCAGTTTACGAGGAATTATATCACTTAGAAAGCGATCCTGATGAATTGATAAATTTAGCTACAAATAAGAAATATCAATCAAAATTGGAAGAACTAAGAAAAGTCTGGAAAACTGAAATTATTAATGCTAGGGGGACAGGTAAACCAATGGTCCTCAGATATACAAACGATAGCCATCCAGACGGTGGGCATTAGCGCATATGGTTGTTAAACATTTTGGAAACGTAAACTTATGAATGGATAATTATATTGCAGTAACGCTAAATATTCCATAATACTAGAGAAAAATAGTATTTTAGGGTAGTTTAGAGAAATTTATAGATATTCTAGAGATATAAAGCCATCAATTGATTTAATACATTTGAACAACCAATTAAACTAAATAAATTTGAGAAGTCTGCTCTCAATTTATTTAAAAAGTATTTCAAGAATTAAATTTTTTATGTAACCATATAGAAGTTTCGGCTAGAGGAAAACTTCCACTTACTGAGCCTTAATACAAACTACATGGCAATGAAATAAAAGAAAACTAATATATGAGTAGAATAATCGAGAATACCAAAGAAAAGGGAGCTAATACTTATTTGTACTTTATTTGTATTGTAGCCGCCTGTGGAGGGCTACTTTTTGGTTACGATGCCGTCGTTGTTTCGGGAACAAATTCACAGGTAGTAGAACAATTTTCTTTTACTAATGCTCAGTTAGGTTTTTACGTAAGTTGTGTACTTTGGGGTTGTGCGATTGGTTCAGGTATTGCAGGCCCATTTTCTGATGCTTACGGAAGAAAGCGTACTTTACTAATTTCATCTGTTCTAATATTTGTTTCTGCAACTTGGAGTGGTTTTGCGCCCAATCCTACAAATTTGATTTTAGCACGGCTTTTAGGTGGGTTGGGTATTGGAGCAGCAACTATGGTTTGCCCGCTATATATTTCTGAAGTCGCCCCAGAGAAGTATCGAGGCCGTATGGTGACACTCTTTCAACTCACTATAACCATAGGAATTGTAATGTGTGTATTTGCAAATTATGGTATTTTCAACTTTGCGACAAATAATGCCACATCAACAACAGTATCTCCATTTTTAAAATGGTTTGCAGTAGATGAAAATTGGCGCGCTATGTTTATGGCAGAAGCGTTCCCAGGCGTATTGTTTTTAGTATGCGCCTTTTTTATACCGGAAAGCCCTAGATGGCTGGTAAAAGAAAATAAGGGTAATCAAGCAGAAAGCATTTTAGCTAGAATAAACGGTACTTTAAGGGCTAAGGAAATAAGAGCTGAAATAGAGGATGCTCTAGCTATTGAGTCTTCCGTAAAATTCTCTAATCTTTTTAAAGGACGTCTTCGTAAACCGTTAATTTTAGCGGTTTTAATTTGTATTCTGTCAGAAGCCTGTGGCGTATCTGTTGTGTTTTATTATGGACCACAAATTTTTGAAAAAGCAGGGTTCGATTTAGGAGGCTCTTTAGGTGGTTTTGCAAGTATTGCTTTGGTAAATCTTGTCGCTACAATTTTTGCTCTAGCTTTTGTGGATTCTGCAGGAAGGCGTAAATTACTTGCAGTCGGTGCAATAGGTGCTTTATTGTCGCATATTGCCATAGGGATATTGTTTATGAAAGAATCTACAGGATGGCCAATTGTTATTGCTATAAATGCGTTTGTAGCGTTTTTTGCCTGTGCCATAGGACCTGTGAAGTTTGTAATTGTTTCTGAGATTTTTCCAAATCAAGTAAGGGGAAAAGCCATAGCGCTGGCTACAGTTTGCATTTGGATAACTAGTGCTTTGGTAGCACAGGTGTTCCCTATCATAGAGGCGGCAACAAAACCAGGAACTATTTACTTTTTCTTTGCCGCAGAATTAGTGTTGCTCTTACTGGTTGTGAAATTTTTAATGCCCGAAACCAAAGGAAGGACTATTGAAGATATTGAACGGTCTTGGTTGAAAGATTAAGCCCATATAGTTTTAGATAATAATATTTAATTTGATAATAAATAATTGAAAGATGAATCTTTGGAAAGATGATAGTGAGTTATTTAAACTCGCAAAGAAAGAGCTTTTTGTTGCGTTGGTAGGAGACGTAATGGATAAAATGGGACTGTTGCACCAGTTTTTACCACAACAAATTAAGCCGTTAAACACAGAAATGATTGTGATTGGTAGAGCAATGCCCGTACTAGAGGCTGATGTTTTTTCGGAAAAATTAGAAGGTACAGCAAACCCTATTATGGCTAAACCTTTTGGGATTATGTTTAGTGCTTTAGATAGTTTAAAGCAAAACGAAGTATATATCTGCTCAGGGTCTTCATATAATTATGCATTATGGGGTGGATTAATGAGTACAAGGGCTATGAAATTAAATGCAGCTGGAGCTGTTGTCAATGGGTATTCAAGGGATACTAACGAAATTTTAAGATTGGAATTTCCAACCTTTTCAGCAGGAACTTTTGCTCAAGACCAAGGCCCTAGAGGTAAGGTAATCGATTATGGGTTACCTATTGAATTTGGGGGCATACCCGTTAACCCTGGAGATGTGGTTTATGGTGATAGAGATGGGGTGGTAATTATTCCAGAAAATGCGGTTAATGAAGCTTTTTCACTAGCTTTAGAAAAGGCAAGAGGTGAGAAAACTGTTCAAAAAGCATTAGAAAATGGAATGAGTACGGTTGAAGCGTTTGATACGTTTGGAATTATGTAATTTTAGAGAATGTCTGTAAATAAACTTATTGTACTCAACCCAAGCGATAATGTTGGTGTTGCCATTTCAAATCTAAGTTTGGGAGAAACTATACAACTTGATGGCAAAATAATTGACATACAGTCAAATATTGAATTTGGCCATAAAGTAGCTTTAAAAAACATTTTGGCTGACGATAAAATTATAAAATACGGTGTGCCCATAGGAAAAGCTACCAAAGCTATAAATTGTGGGGAACATATACATATTCATAATATGGAAAGCTTATACGTTAAACAATTTTCGAAGTAACCATGTTAAAAGGGTATTTAAGGCAAGATGGCAAAAAAGGCATTCGAAACTATGCTTTGGTCGCATATACGGTAGAATGTGCTCATCACGTAGCACGGGAAATTCAGTATCCATACCGTGATAAAGGTGTACATGTAATCGGGTTTCATGGGTGTGCGCCCAACGATTATGCCAATGATATGATGGAGGCACTATGTACACATCCCAATGTTGGTGCTGTACTTATTATGTCTTTAGGCTGTGAAAACTTAAATAAAGAAGCTTTAGAAAAACATATTATTGCTTCTGGAAGACCAGTAAAAACCATAACCATTCAACAGTCTAAAGGAACTAGAACATCTATAGATTTAGGAAGACAATGGATTGAGGAACAATTAGTTTTACTTCAAAATCAACCTACTGTGGAAATGAGTTTGGATGAACTCATTGTGGGAACAATTTGCGGAGGTTCTGACGCTACAAGTGGCATTACAGCAAACCCGGTAATAGGTAAGGTTTTTGATAGTATTTTGCAACAAGGTGCCACAGCTATTTTTGAAGAAACAGGCGAACTAATTGGGTGCGAACATATTATGGCAGAACGTGCTGCATCACCCCAATTGGCCACTCAGCTTGTTCAAGTAGTAGATAAAGCGAGAGACTATTACACAAAAATGGGATTTGGAAGTTTTTCCGATGGCAATGCCAAAGGAGGATTGTCTACTATTGAAGAAAAGTCTATGGGTGCTTACAGTAAAAGTGGTAATTCACAAATAAACGGTATTATAAAACCAACCATTCAACCTCCCACTAAAGGATTGTATTTATTGGATGTAGTTCCAGATGGCGACCCTATGTTTGGATGGCCTAACGCAAATGACAATGCTGAAATAGCAGAATTAATCGCATGTGGTTCGCATGTGGTGCTATTTTCAACAGGAAGAGGCTCTGTTGTAGGCTCTGCGGTGGCACCAGTTATAAAAATCTGCGCAAATCCAGAAACCTATAAAAACCTTGAAGAAGATATGGATATTGACGCTGGTAAAATTTTGAAAGGGGATACAACTTTAAATGATGTTGCAGAAGAATTAGAGCAATGTATCATCCGAATAGGAAACGGCGAATTATCTAAATCTGAGGCATTATTGCATCAAGAATTTCAACTGGCCTACAAAAAGTTTAATGAATTAGAACCTGGTTGTTTACCAGGATAAAAGAAATAGAATGAATTTATCACAATTCAGTTTAAAAGGCAAAACAGCCGTAATTACAGGTGGTGGTTCGGGTATTGGTTTAGGTATTGCCAAATCTTATGTTGAAGCTGGAGGAAAAGTAATTATTATTGGAAGAACAGAAAGTACACTTCAAAAAGCTTGCGAACAGCTTGGTGAAAATTCGGCATATTACGTTTTTGATATTACCAATCAATCAGGCATGAAAGCTTTGGTTGCTGATATGGAAACTGCTCATGGACCTATCCATATTTTGGTGAATAATGCAGGAATCCACCTGAAGGCGCCAGCTTCAAAAACTACAGACAAGGGCTTTTTAAGCGTTATTCAAACCCATTTACTAAGTTCCTTTACGCTGAGTAGAGAGGTTATGGAATCCATGAAACGCAATAGCATCAAAGGGTCGGTGATTATGATAAGTTCCATGACTGGAATTATGGCAATGACCCAAGTTGTAGCTTATACCAGTGCCAAAACAGGTATGTTAGGCTTAATGCGAGGACTTTTAGCAGATAGTGCTGTTGATGGTATTCGCGTTAATTCTATCGCTCCAGGTTGGATAGAGTCTAAAATGTTACACAAAGCATTAGATGGAGATGCGGAGCGAAAAAATAAAATTTTGAACCGAATTCCATTCAAACATTTTGGGCAACCTGAAGACATTGGAAATACGGCCATTTTTTTAGCTTCAGATGCTTCAGCTTATATTAACGGGGTATTGTTACCAGTTGATGGTGGTGCAGCAGTAGGATTCTAAACGAATATTAATTTAATGATATAGCACACATGAAAACAAAATCCACACCTAAAAAAATAGTTACTGGATTGGTAACTGTTATGATTTTATTTTGTTTGGTAAATTGTAAAAAATCAAGAACTAGTGTATCCAGTGATGAAGTTTCTAAAACAGTAAAAACACTGCATCAATTGCAAAGTGAATTTATTGATCAACGCTTTGGGATGTTCATCTGTTATAACATTATGTCGTATGGGGCATATTGGGGAGAGGCAGATTACCCGATAGAATCTTTTAATCCACAACAATTAGATTGTAATCAATGGGCAGATGCAGCAGTTTCTGCAGGCATGCAATATGGGCTTCTAACAACCAAACATCATGAGGGGTTTTGCTTATGGGATAGCAAGTATACCGATTATGACGTGGCATCCACACCCTATAAAAAAGATATTGTGCAGCAGTATGTGGATGCGTTTCGGAAAAAAATCTGGGTATAGGTTTATATTACTCCATTTGGGATAGCACGCATGATGTGGTAAAAGGCAGTATTGATGCTAAAAAGCTTGATTTTATCAAAGGACAACTAACAGAGCTTCTAACCAATTATGGTAAAATAGATTATTTAGTAATCGATGGTTGGTTTTGGCGCATGGGGCATAAAGAAGTACCATATCATGAGATTAGGGATTTAATAAGGGAACTACAACCTGAATGTTTAATTACAGACCATACGCATTTAGAAGCACCATACCACATGGAAATTCCATATTTTGAAGGGCCTCTGGGAGCATATCCGCCTGAGGATAATGCAATGGCTACAACTCTAGGGCATTGTAGTCTTAAAGGTAATGGTTGGTTCTGGAACGAAGAAACACCCAATGGCATGAAACCTAACGATGGTGTAGATGTAGTGGTTGAAAAATTAAAAACTTGCGAAAGCAGATATTGTAATTTTATGTTGAATTGCATGCCTAACAGAGATGGTCTTTTAGATACCATCTACATTGATATGCTAGCTGAGATTGGTAAAAAATGGCAACCTGACGAGAACAGAAAATCATTACCGAACGATAAAGTACAAGTAGCGGTTTCAGTACCTATAGAATCTGTGAGTGCCAGTAGTGGAAATGCTGATTTCCTAATTGACAGCAGACAGATACAGGGAGGCAATTTTAATGTCTGGGAATCAGCACCTAGTTACCCACAAACAATTGTTATGGATTTGGGAAAAGAGCAAAAAGATTTGGATATTTTAATAATTGTTCAAAACCACAGGAGCGAACCACCACCACAAATTGCACTCGCCGAAGGTAATGTTACCAAATGCAAAATATACGCTAGTAATGATAAAGTAAACTTTACAGAAGTTGGTCATCAAATTTGGGAACCAAATGCGAAATATAGGGCTATGGGTTTCAATAAAACTGATGCCCGGTATTTAAAATTAGAAATTCTTGATGCTAATGGGCCATCAGCTATAATTAACGAACTTGAAGTGGGTAGAACCACATATTAATCAAAAAAATAAAAGACATGAAACCAAAAAGATTTATAAAACTTGTCGCTAAATGTATTCTAAGTGCATGTGTATTACTTTCAATGTACATGTGTAAAGATTCAAAAGCAGATAAAATACCTGTAAACCCTGAAACTTCTGAAAAGGCAAACGCCTTAATATCAAATTCCCTTCAAGACCTAAAAGAAGCTTTTATTGAAAAACGCTTCGGAATGTTTATTTGTTACAATATCATGTCTTACGGTGCAGAATGGGGAGAAGCTAATTATCCTATAGAATCTTTTAATCCTCAAAAGTTAGACTGTAACCAATGGGCAGACGCAGCAGTATCTGCGGGTATGAAATTTGGATTGCTAACCACGAAACATCATGAAGGTTTTGCACTTTGGGATAGTAAATATTCAGATTATGATGTTGCCTCAACTCCTTATAAAAAGGATATTGTACGTCAATATGTAGATGCTTTTAGAGCTAAAGGATTAGGCATAGGTTTGTATTATTCTATTTGGGACAGCACTAATGGTGTTGAAAAGAATATGATAAATGAAGAAAAAATAGATTTTATAAAAGGGCAAATTACGGAACTCCTTACTAATTACGGTAAAGTAGATTATTTTGTAATGGACGGATGGTTTTGGAGAATGGGACATAAAGAAGTACCCTATCATGAAATTAGAGCATTAATAAGAGAATTACAACCAGATTGTTTAATCACAGACCATACTCATTTGCAAGCACCTTATCATATGGATATTCCTTATTTTGAAGGGCCTTTTGGAGCATACCCAGCCGAAGATAATACCATGGCATCTGCTTTAGGGCATTGCAGCGTTAAAGGTAATGGTTGGTTTTGGAATGAAAAAACCTCAAAAGGTTTAATAAAAGGAGATGGTGTTGAAACAATCTTGAAAAAGCTTAATGATTGTGAAGATAGGTATTGTAATTTTATGTTGAATTGTATGCCTAATAGAGACGGCCGTTTAGACCCTATATTCATAGATATGCTGAAGGAAATTGGAAATAAATGGCAGCCCAATGCATCCAGACCAAAATTACCTAATCAAGGACCTCAAATAGCGATTACAGCACCTATTCAAAACGTTACTGCAAGTAGCGGGGAATCTGAGAATTTATATGATGCACGTCAAGTTAAGACTGACCATTTTCATTGGGAGTCAGATACAAAGTTTCCACAAACTATTGCAATAGACCTTGGAGAAGTAGTTGAGGGAATTGATGTTCTTACTATTGTACCAAACCATAGATGTAAACCAGCGCCTGAAGCTGCTTTAGCCGAAGGGAACGTAACTCGAGTAAAAGTTTACGCAAGTAATGATAATAAGGATTTCAAGGAAATAGCTTCAGAACAATGGGAGGCCAATGCTAAATATAGAGCGGTTTCTTTTCCAAAGACAGATGTAAGATACCTTAAATTAGAAATACTCGAAGCAAATGGTAAACGTGCTATTATAGCAGAATTGGAAGTGGGGAAATCTTCGGTAGATTAAATTTTAAATAAAAAAACATAGGTGTTACTATGAAATATATTGTTTGTGAAAAACCAGGAGAATTTTTGTTGAAAGAGAAAGAAGCTCCTATAAGAAAAGAGAATGAGGCCTTGTTGCAAATAAATAAAGTTGGTATTTGTGGTACAGATTTACATGCTTACAGCGGTCATCAAGCTTATTTCACCTACCCTAGAATATTAGGGCACGAATTAGCTTCAGAAATATTAGAAATTGGAGACAATGAAAGAGGTCTTAAAGCGGGAGATAAGGTTGTTATTATGCCTTATTTGAGTTGTGGTAAATGTATTGCTTGCAGAAACGAAAAAAACAATTGCTGCACAAAAATTGAAGTTTTAGGTATACACACAGATGGAGGTATGCAAGAACAAATAACGGTGCCTTCAAATATTCTATTACCTGCAAACAACCTCTCGAATGATCAAATGGCTATTGTAGAACCGTTGGCGATTGGTGCACACGCTATAAGGAGAGCAGCAGTTAAAAAAGATGAATTTATTGTTGTAGTAGGATGCGGACCTATAGGAATTGGTATAATGAAACTTGCTCAAATTGCTGGTGCAAAAATTATTGCATTAGATATGAATGAAGATCGTTTAAAATACGCTAAAAATAAAATTGGAGTAGATTACACTGTTAACGTAAGTAAAAATCCTGTTAAGCAAATTGAAGATATTACAAATGGAGATATGGCTACAGCTGTTTTTGATGCTTCTGGTAATAAATTTGCGTTAGAGGTAGGGCCAAATTATATGGCACATGGCGGGCGTTTTATTCTAGTAGGCTTATCTAAAGGAGAACTTACTTATAATCACCCCAAAATACATGCTAAAGAAATTACAATAATGTGCAGTAGAAATGCCACTACCGAAGATTTTGAACATGTTATTAGTGTTTTAAATCAATTTCCAACAGAGTCTTTTATTACACATAACGTACCCTTTACAGAAATGATAAATCATTTTGATAGCTGGCTAAAACCAGAAACAGGTGTGATTAAAGCAACCGTTAGCTTTAATTAAAGTAGCGCTTAAAAATTAAGCAATTTTATTAAAATTTATTGGTATGGATTTAGATTTAAAAGGAAAAATAGTAGTCATTTCAGGTGCTGCCGGAATTAAAGGTAGTATTGGTGAAACTATTTTGCAAAAATTAGCAGATGAAGGAGCTATTCCAGCGGTGATAGATAGAAATGCTAGAGGGTTTGAGTATGTAGATACCTTAAAAAAAGAGGTATTGATGCTATATTCTGTCAAACTGATGTTACAAATCCCGACCAAATAAAAAATGCCTTAGATACTATTATTAAAAAATATAATAGAATTGATGTGGTTATTAATAATGTAGGTGTAAATGATGGCGTAGGTTTAGATGCGTCATATGAAGAATTTATGAACTCTCTAAAACTAAACATGGTAAGTTACTTTTTAGTTGTTCAACATGCGTTACCTTATTTAAAAAAATCTAAAGGAAATATTTTAAATATTGGGTCTAAAGTAGCGCTTACGGGCCAAGGAAAAACATCTGCTTATGCGGCCGCTAAAGGAGGCGTTTTAGGCTTAACCCGAGAATGGGCGGTAGATTTAATAAAAGATGCTATTCGAGTTAATGCCATTATTATTGCAGAAAGCTGGACACCTGCTTACGACAATTGGATTAAAGCACAAGAAAATGGTGAGGAGTTATTAAAATCAATAGTTGATAAAATTCCTTTAGAAAACAGAATGACAACAACAGATGAAATAGCAAATACGTGTCTATTTACTATTTCAAATAAATCGTCTCATACTACAGGTCAATTTATTTTCTGTGATGGAGGTTATGTGCATTTAGATCGATCTTTACTTACAGAATAAATTTAACACCAACTATACAGTGATAAAAAGGTTTAGTTAGTATTTAAAAAAATTAATGTTTATTTGCAAGTGTATAATGAGTTTTGCTATATTTAAATAGTAAAATTATGGCTGTACTCTTAAATTTACAAACACTACTAGTGAGATTTGTTTTTTTAAAATATTAAGTTTATTATTTGAATCATTATTTTCATAATTTTAGAATCTATAAAGAAGAGATATCGAAATGAAAAAGTCAAATATGCATCGTTTAACTTTAAGAGAGTATAAGGTGTATTTTGATAAACTATATAATTCTTTGTGCTTGTTTGCGAACAAATATGTTGAAGATAGAAACATGTCCAAAGATATAGTTCAAGATGTATTTATTAAGGTTTGGGAAAATAAGATTGAATTCAGAGATGAGAATAATGTTAAATCATTTTTATACACTTCGGTAAAAAATAAATCCCTTGATTATTTAAAAAGTAAACGTTATAAAACAACAATAAATTTCTCAGTTAATGATATTGAATTATTGGAGACAGAATCGTTTTTTTTAAGAGAGGTTGTTGTGGTTGAAACATCTAATATTATTCAAAATGCCATTAATACACTTCCAAATAGGTGTGCACAAATAATAAAGTTAAGTCTTAAAAGTTTCACTAATGCCGAAATTGCTGAAAAATTAGATATCTCTATCTACACCGTAAAGGTACAGAAAAGAACGGCTTACAAAAGGTTACGACCAATATTGAAAGATTACTTTGCTTTAATAGCATTCATTTGGCATTAATTACCAGGTGTTTAGCTTAAAATTCTACTAATTACAAACTAATAAAATTTATTTTTTACTTTTTTATAACTCCATGACTGTATTTTGTCGTCATAGAGTTAAGTAAGTATATATTTAGGTTAAATAAACATAGATTTAATGTCTCTTTTCAACAAAATCGTCATATTATCAAAACAAATAGCAGCTTCATTTTTAAAGGATGAGGATTCCATTCATTTAGAAAAAACAGAATTTTTTAGTAAAAAAGATAAAGAATATATTATTAGTGAGCTTAAAGGTGAAAATCAAATAAAAAAACGTTTAGATTTCATAAGTAATATTGATAAGAAAAAGGATTGGAATAATGTTAATAATAAAATTGCAGTTCCAAATAAAAAGAGGTATTGGCATTATGCAGCTGCGGCATCTGTTATAGGAATTCTAACCTTTTATTTGCTAAGAGACACTCTTTATAACGCTCCAATAGAAAGTATTAAGCCTACTATTGTCAATACTATTATAGAGGCGGGTACAGATAAAGCCATACTTACATTAGAGGACGGTTCTCAAGTGGCCTTAGAGAAAGGAACGACTTTTAATAATAAAAATGTTAACAGCAATGGGCAACAACTTGTTTATGGTTCCGAGAAATCAGACAAAATTAAGGAAATAAGCTATAATTATTTAACCATTCCTAGAGGAGGGCAGTTCCAAATAATGCTATCAGACGGTACTAAGGTCTGGCTTAATTCGGAGTCTCAATTAAAATATCCAGTAAATTTTAAAGAAAATGAAACTCGTGTAGTTGAATTGATATATGGTGAAGCATATTTTGATGTTTCACCTAGTATAAATCATAATGGAATTGGGTTTAAAGTTTATAATAACGAACAAGAAGTACGTGTTTTAGGAACGGAATTTAATATTAAAGCGTATAAGGATGAAGTTAATATTTATACCACATTAGTAGAAGGTAGTGTGATGTTAGATTATAATGGTGAAGAATTACAATTAATTCCAAATCAGCAATCTGACGTTAATCTTGAAAATAAAACGATGTCATCTAAAACGGTTGATGTTTATAATGAAATATCTTGGAAAGAAGGCGTTTTTAGCTTTGAAGGAAAACCACTAAAAGATATTATGAAAGTGTTATCTCGTTGGTATGATATGGAAGTAGAGTACAAAAATAGAATCGTGCAAGATGAAGAGTTCAATGGAGTATTAGGAAAAGAACAGGATATAGACGAAATATTAAACAGTATTAAGAATTTTGGAATAATAAAAGACTATAAAATTATGGGTAAAAAAATAGTCTTAGAATAATAAAAAGGGAACGAAGTTTTGACATTTGACGGTATCGAACTTCGCCCCTCTATTTTGTATTAATTAAATGTTTAACTAACACCAAGCAAATTTATGAAAATTAAATTACTTAATGTCGGTTCCTTCTTTAGGAAACGATTACCAATCATCATTATGAGAGCTTTTATCTTTTTTTTGAGTCTAACAGTCTTTGGTTTTACCACACCTAATTCTTTTTCTCAAGAAAAAGTTACAATTGACAAAGATCAACTAGTTACTGTTGATGAGGTCTTTAAAATTATTAAAAGACAGACAGATTTTCGTTTTATTTATCCCAAAAAAGTTTTTAAAAATGCACCTAAAGTGCAACTAAAAAAAGGAAAAATAGAAGTTGAAAACTTACTAAGGCAAAGTTTATCAAATAACAAATTACGATTTAGACTTACTGAGGGCAATACTATTTTAATTGAGAAAGATATTTCAAAAAACATCTCAGTAAAAAAACAAGAAATAGTAGTAAGTGGTTCTGTAAAAGATAATAATGGACAACCTTTACCAGGAGCAAATATTATTGAGAAAGGAACAGATAATGGCACGCAAACTGATTTTGATGGCAATTTTTCATTGGAGTTGGAGAACGCTAATGCTATTTTAGTCGTGTCCTATATTGGTTTTTCTACTCAAGAAATAAGTGTTAATGGGCAATCATCTTTTGCTATTAGTTTAATAGAAGATGCAGCTTCATTAGATGAAGTTGTTATAGTTGGTTATGGTACCATCAAAAAAGCTGATTTGACGGGGTCTGTAGCCACCGTAAGAAGTGAAGACATAACAAAAACTACATCAAATAACATTGGTCAGGCAATACAAGGTCGTATGTCGGGTGTTCAGATTACCCAATCTTCTGGAGCTCCTGGGGCCTCTTCCTCAATAAAAATTAGGGGAGTTGGCTCTATTAACTCGAACAATTCTCCCTTAGTATTAGTGGACGGAATTCCGGGTAATATGAATCTTATAAACGCTAACGAAATAGAATCCCTTACGGTGCTTAAGGATGCATCAGCAGCGGCCATATATGGTAACAGAGCAGCAAACGGGGTTATCTTAATAAAAACCAAACGAGGTAAAGCCGGAAAAATTGTTGTTAATCTTAAGGTTGAAAACGGTGTCCAGCAGGCTACTAATAATAATGTTGAATATTTAGATAAATTTGACTGGGTTGACTATCAGAATGCTGTGGCCGCCCGAAATGGCACCAATCCTATCTGGGTTGGAGACTTAGCACCTGAAAATCTTCCAGACAACACAGATTGGTTGGATTATTCTTTTAATACTTCCCCAGTTCAATCTTACGACTTATCTATTTCGGGAGGAAGTGAAAAATCAACATTTTCTTTACTTTTAGGGTATTTTGAGCAAGAAGGCATCCTGGGGCAAACGGATGGAGATAATAATTTCTCTAGAATTAATGCACGATTAAACCTTGACTCTAAAATATCTGATTCATTTAAAGTTGGTGCAAACTTTTCATTTGTAAGATCCCAAAATAATCAAACATCTGAATATGGAAACCTACTTCTTGGAGCATCACGAATTCCTCCTGTAATGCCCATATATAATTCCGCAGGAGAACCAGCAGGAACTGCTTATACTTTAAATCTTAACGATTTTACTCCAGCAATTGCAGCAAATGCACGAGATAATATAAATATTACAAACAGGACTCAGATAGATTTATTTGCAGAATTAGGTTTTTGAAGGATTTTAAATGGAAATCTACGGTTAGCGGAACGATTTCTGATGGTTGGCGTCAGGACTATAGAAGGAAATTACAATTTTTTCATGTTGATGATGTAGATAAATTATCTCCTAATATTCAGGTTCCAAATGCAAGTTTAGCTAATCATCATGAGTCATTTTATAGGTTGCAATTTAACAGTATCTTAAATTATTCAAAAAATATAGGACTGCATTCTATTGATGCTTTAGTTGGTATTGAGCTTATAGAAACTAATACCAAGAGATTTAATGGTTCAGGAGAGAATTTCCCCAATGATGAATTGCGAATTCTTAATGTAGCTCAAGAAAACTGGAGAGTAGGTGGTACAGCCGCTGAAACAGCCATTTCATCCCAGTTTGCACGTATTAATTATAGTTATGATAATAAATATCTATTTCAGGCCAATATTAGACGAGATGGCTCTTATGTTTTTGCATCGGAAAACCGTTGGGGTTGGTTCCCATCTTTTTCTGCTGGTTGGAAACTTTCTGAAGAAAATTTCCTTAAGGATAATGAATTGATCAGAAGTCTTAAAATCCGTGGAGGATATGGAACATTAGGTAATTCTCAAATACCCCCATTTCAATGGGTGTCTACTTTAAATGTAACGGACAATACTATTATTGGAAGCTCTCAATCTGTTGTTCCAATAGCTTATTTAGCAGGATTTTCGAACACCAATATAAAATGGGAGAAAACATCAACATCTAATATAGGTATAGATATGGGATTATTTAATAATAAATTAGATATTGTATTTGATGTATATAATCGTAAAACCACCGATATGTTATTGCGTTTACCTGTTCCTTTATCAACTGGATTTTCTCGGGGAAATGAATATCCGTTTGTTAACCTTGGAGGAGTTGAAAACAAGGGATGGGAATTGGCTGTTAACTTTGATGACGTTACTGCTTCTGGATTATCTTATGGTTTAGGCTTTAACATATCACAGAATAAAAACAAGGTAACTGACATGGGCGGGCAACCACCTATAACATCTGACTTTTATAGAACAGAACAAGGAGAAGCTATCAACTCCTATTTTGGATTCAGAACTCTTGGAATTTGGCAATCTAATGAAGAAATTGCTAATAACCCTTCTCGAAACAATGTGCAACCCGGCGATATTCGTGTTGCAGATATTAACAGTACGGACGAAAATGGTAATGTTATAAAAGGAGTACCTGACGGAGAAATAACAACTGCTGACATGACAATATTAGGAAATTCAATTCCTGAATTTTATTATGGTTTTAACGCCAGTCTTAATTGGAAAGGATTTGATTTTAATATATTCTTCCAAGGAGAAGCAAATAAACAGACGTATATGAGAGGTAATTTTGCAAATGATTTGAGAGGAAGAGGGTTTGAAAATATTTTGAAAGATCTATGGGATGGAAGAACCATTCTTAATGATGATTTTTCTGCAGTAGCCCAGGCCGGAAAATACCCTGCCGCTGGAACAACTAACAGTGATATAGCAGCTGATCTTTGGCTGGAAGACGCCAGTTATTTAAGAATTAAAAACTTGCAGTTTGGATATACCTTTTCAAGCGACCTTTCAGACAAATTAGGTATAAATAGTTTGCGTATTTATTTTAATGCGACCAATTTATATACGTTTACTAATTACCGTGGATTTGATCCTGAAACGGCTAATCTTTCGTCTAACGGAGGAGCTATCTATCCACAAAGTCGAACTTATGCAATTGGTTTGAATCTTTCATTCTAATTTAAACAATAATAACAATAAAAACATATTAAAATGAAAAAAATATATATAATTTTGTTGGTTTTTCTTTCAATAAGTTGTGAAGACTATCTTGAAAAAGAACCTCAGGACTCTATAAGTGAATTAGCATTCTATAAATCCACCGAGGATTTTGAATTGTTATCAAATGCAATGTATGCACCTCTACCCAAATTGCAATTCCGTCCAATGCTGCTAGATGCCATTACTCCCTATATTGTTTTTGGTAATAATGTTGGTAGTGAACATTGGGATTTTGGTAATTTAAATGTTAATTCTTTATGGAACGCAACAGAAGATTTTTGGAAATTCTATTATCAAATTATCTCAAGGGCAAATTTAATATTGGCAAATATTGACAATCCTGATCTTGATTTATCGCAAAGTTTTAAAGACAGGGTCAAAGGAGAAGCGCTATTTTTAAGAGGTTTTTCATATTTTTATCTAATTAATTTATATGGTAATAAACCCTATGATGGTACGGCAACAGGTGGCGTGCCACTTATATTAGAACCACAGGAATTTGATGATGCTTTTACACCAAAGTCTTCTGTAGATGTTGTATATGCTCAAATAGAGGAGGATTTAATAAGTGCGCAAGCCTTACTTCCATCTGTTCAAGATTATAGGGGTACTGCCCTTTTAGGAAAAGCTTCTAAAGGAGCTGCTCAAACAATGCTTGGAAAAGCGTATTTATTTCAAGGTAAGTGGAGTGAAGCAGCTACAGAACTGGAAAAAGTAGTTGCCTCTAACGACTATGACTTATTGTCCAATTTTAATGATAATTTCTGGCCGGAACATGATAATTCTATTGAGTCTATTTTTGAAATACAATATCAGTCAGGTGTAGGATTAGGAAGCATTTATAATCAGGCGATTAGTCCCATTGGATCCGGTGGTATCTCAAATTCTGCATGGTTCAAGAACCAACCAACGCCATTGTTAGTTGATAAATTCCAGACACTTGATGGTTACGATGTACAAAGCACGTATGAAAGTACCAATACTAATTATTTGGTTACCGATTATCTTGGTAATACCGTAATAAATGGTAAAGAACATAATACAGTTTTCGATATTTATAATTTCACCTCAGATGACCCTGGTTTTGATTCAAATATGCCATTTGAAAATAGAGATCCAAGATTTGATTATACGGTAATGTATATTGGTTCAAAATATGTACATGATAAGTTTGAAACCAGAGCCTCGAAACCAGGATATTATATCCCTTTTGGTGATAATTTCTGGAGAAGAACAAATTATAATGCCGTTAAATATATTGTTGGTAGTGATTATGCCGTAAGCGGGAATGACAGTCCAAAAAACCTACACTACTTAAGATATTCTGATGTATTATTAATGCTTGCGGAGGCTAATTTCCAACTTAATGATATAGCAGCCGCAATTGCGAATATCAATACAGTGCGCGGTCGTGTAGGTATGCCACAGGTTGATACTTCTTTAACATTGGAAGATATTTTAGACGATAGAATTAGGGAATTAATTATGGAAGCCGGTGGCCATGTTTATTTTGACACTAAAAGATATGGAACGTTGAAAGGATTAATGGAAAATTTTTGGGATGGTACTCAAAAAATGCGAAACAATTATCCTGCAATAACCACTTTTGAAGACTATTTTTATACTTTCCCAATTCCACAAAAAGAAATTTTGGCAAACCCAAATTTAGAGCAAAACCCTGGTTATTAAGTGTAGTAAATGAATAGTTAGTTGAAGTTAGTTTAGTTTGTATAAGGCTTGTAGAGCATTGTTTCTATAGGCCTTATTTTTATTTTAAAAGTTATTTGTTTTTAATGTGAAACACAAAACTTAGCTTTCAAGAAGCAAAAAAGCAAGATTTATAAAATTCTATATTCTGTCTGCCAATAGTGAAAAGTCATTATTGTCGAATTGGATGTAGGGCTTTCTGAAAAATAGAATCATTATCAAATAAAGGAACATGCAATCTTTAATATAAACGCTATGAGGTTAGAATGGAGTACTACATTAAGTTTTATATTGCTATTGGTATCATGCGACAAAAATGTTGAAAAAATAGCTGCGCCTAAACCATTTTAAATGCTAAATAGATCAAAAAGTGGATAGCATAATTAATGCCATGACACTTGATGAAATATTGACACAAATTGAAGTTGTTCGTCCCGCAAGGGTGATGAAAGATGGTCAATTTTCACCCGAAAAAACCAAAACGGTTATGCCCAAAGGATGGGACATTTTTGCAATTTGAATCGTCATTAACTTAAAGTCCCAAAGAACTTCGGGATTTTGTACGTGAGGTTCAGTATTCGTTGATGAATGAAACCCGAACAGGTATTCCGGCTATATTTCATGAAGAATCGATAACTGGCTTTGCCACTCAAGACGCTATTACCTATACTCAGCTAATTGGTATAGACTGTACTTAGAACCTAGAACTGATAGAACAAGTCGCTAATAAAACCCGAAAAAATATGCATTATGCTGGAGCAACTTTTGTACTCTCGAAAATGTTAGAAGTTAGTAGAACAGTGCATTGGAAATATATAGAAGAAAGTATGCGAAAGTATACCTAATATAACGTCACGTTTGGGAGTAGTTTTTACAGGAGGTTTACATGGGTGATAACCTAAAAATAGGAGTTGCTACCCCAGCTAGGCATTTTACAGGTTATGGTTCACAAAATAACAATCCAAAAGAATTATCTTTTACTTCTTGTTACAAATGATTCATATTAGAGTATATTTGGTTTAAGAAAAAAATATTCTGCCTAAGTATTTATTCAATTGTGCATGCTTTAGTACTTATTGGTCTAGGTTATACCAATGCAAATTTAATGTAGTTGTATACATTATATAAAATTACATATTTTTGTTCAGTATACTCTTTAGAATGTCTAATACACAAAAATTAAAAGACGATTTATTAATTGAGCGGCTGAAAAAAGGCGATAAAAAGGCACTTACAGAACTCTATAATGCCTATTGGAAGCCGTTGTTTTTGTCTTCCTACAATCTGTTAAAAAACAAAGAAGTATGTGAGGAAATTATTCAGGATATATTTATCGACCTATGGAATAACAAAGAAAATCTTCAAATTAGGATTTCTTTAAACAGCTATCTTTATGCTTGTACGCGCTATAAGGTTTTTGCCCAGTTTAGAAAAAATAAAATAATACATGTTGAGCTTTTTGAAGATTTAAATAAGCGGTTTCAATATGCCACGCCTGAAACAAAAATGATGCATAAAGAACTTGTGGAACAAATTGATGCTATTGTAGAGACTTTACCTAAAAAGTGCCAAGAAGTATACAAGCTAAGTAGGCGTAAACAAATGACGCACAAAGAAATAGCCGAAATATTAAATATTTCTACCAAAACTGTGGAAAATCACATAACTAATGCGCTTCGTGTTTTAAAAATAGCACTTGGCTATACTTTTAGTCTAGATGTTTTCCTTCTAGTATTTTAGAAACTTCCTGCTTTTTTATTAATTTTCATTGCATAATTATCAGCATTCTTACAAAAACAATTAATAAAAAAATAAATTTTAACTTTTTTTAGGGGATAGTTTAAAAAAAGGCACATAACATATAAACCAATTAGACTCCAAATATTACAATAGAATGAAAGATGAACTAAATAAAAGAGATTTTCAAGTCTTAATAGAAAAATATTTAGACGGAAAAATAGATTTAGAAGAAATTAAGCTTTTAGTAAATTATTATGAAAGTTTTCAAAAAAACCATGACTGGGTAGAAGCATTAGGTTCTGAAAACAAGATAAAACAGCGTATGCTAATTAATATTCTTGAGGCACTTCAAAATGAAGAAAAAGATATGCCTAAAGTTATTAAGTTCTATAAAAAACCAATATTTAAATATGTAGCTGTTGCCTCCATAGTATTATTACTAGCAGTTCCTTTTATTTTCAATAAAAAGGATAATAAAATTGTTGTTCCTACAATTACCAATACAATAAATAACAACATTAATATAGGAACGAATAAAGCTACTTTAACTTTAGAAAATGGAGTTACTGTAGCTCTAGAAAAAGGAGAAGAATACACTACAGATGGTATTAAGAGTGATGGTGAAAAGCTAATTTATAACACATTAAACAATAAAAAAGCCGAAATAGCATACAACTATTTAACAATTCCTAGAGGTGGACAATATCAAGTAAAACTATCTGATGGTACCATCGTTTGGTTAAATTCTGAATCTCAAATAAAGTACCCTGTATCGTTTCCAAAAGGAGAAGCGAGACAAGTAGAACTCCTTTATGGAGAAGCCTATTTTGATGTGTCACCGAGCACAAATCATAATGGTGCTAAATTTAAAGTACTTACTGGAATACAAGAGGTGGAAGTACTGGGTACCGAATTCAACATTAAGGCTTACAAAGATGAAAAAAACATTTATACAACTTTAGTAGAAGGAGAAGTTGCTATTAAGAACGGAGAAATAAATCATATTTTAAGCCCAAACCAACAATCCATTTTAAATACCAAAAACAATGATTTAGTCATTGCTAATGTTGACATCTTTTCCGAAATCGCTTGGAAAAGAGGGCTATTTAGCTTTAAAAACAAATCACTTAAAGATATTATGAAAGTTTTGTCTAGATGGTATGATGTAGATGTTGTATTTACTGACGAAGCTCTTGAAAATGTTCAATTTAAAGGGGTATTAAGTAAAAATCAAAATATTGAAGAAATTTTAATCCTAATAAAAAACACAAACTTTATTAATGCCTATGAAATAAACAACAATACTATTATCCTAAAAAACTAAAAGAAAGAGGAACAAAGCTTAGACCGTCCAAAGTATAAGGCTTTATCCCCCTATTTTACAGTTACTAATTAATTAAATGTTTAACTAACAAATAACAAGCAAATTTATGCAAATTAAACTAACTTCTGTTTTTTTCTTTTTAGAAAAAAACACCTCCTAAACATTATGAGAGCGACCATTTTCTTATTGTGCCTGAGCATTTTTAGTATGACACCAAACAATGTAATGTCACAAGATGCTAAAATCAAAGTTGAAAAGAATGTCAAAGCAACCGTTGATGAGGTTTTCGACCTTATTATGAGTCAAACCGATTATACATTTATATATCAAGTTGACATGTTTAAAGACTACCCTAAAGTTAACGTTAAAAAAGGGACAATAAAAGCCAATAAACTACTTGAAAAAAGCCTTTCAATAGGAGATTTTAATTTTGTTATTTCAGATAATAATACCATAATCATTCAACAAGATTCTGAATTTCAAGAGTTAAATATATCTGGTAAGGTTACAGATGTTAACGGGCTTCCTATTGCAGGAATTACAGTCTATGTTACAGATAGAAAACCTGAAGGAGAGCGTATTTCAAATAACTTTGTTATACGCGGAACCTCTACAGATTTTGATGGTACCTTTTCTTTAGAAGCAAAAGAAGGGTATTATTTAGTAGCTTTTGGCTTAGGTTATGAGTATGCATCTCAACAAGTAACTACGCAAACCACATACAATATTACTCTAAAAGAACGCTTAGCAGAATTAGATGAAGTCGTTCTAATAGGGTATGGTTCTAAAACCAGAGAAGAAATTTCTTCAGCAATTTCTTCAGTGAAAAGTAAAGAAATAACTCAAAATGTAGTTGGAAATGTTAGTTTTGATAATGCTTTAACAGGTTTAATAAAAGGTGTTCAAATAAATCAAAATTCAGGTAGACCTGGCTCTAGAGTAGACATCAATGTGAGGGGTATTACATCGCCTTTTAATGGTGGGGATAATAATCCTCTTTTTGTTATTGATGGAGTACCCTTTCAGGCTAGCTCCAATGTTACGATTAGAGACGAAACACGATTTGCAACTTTTGCGAATCCTTTACAAGGTATAAACCCTAACGATATAGAAAGTATAGATGTATTAAAAGATGCAGCGGCAACTTCTATTTATGGGTCTAGAGGTGCTAACGGTGTCATTATTGTTAAGACTAAGACTGGTGCGAAAAACCAAAAAATGAACGTGTCTTTATCTTCTGTAACAACATTTGGAGAGCCTATTAATACTGTAGACTGGTTGAATGCTAGCGAGTTTAGAGATTTTTCTGATGCGTACCTATCAAGCTCTGTTGATGCCGCAAATGCAGGACAAATTGACCCTTTTGGACTTGCTTTTTTATCTATTGGAGATATCGATTTTGATTTTTTTACATCTCAATTAACATACAACGGCTTAAATGATAGCAATTTTGGAGACGCCAATGTTAATTGGAATGATGTAGTGTTTAGAAGTACTGCTATAACACAAAAATATGATTTGTCAATAAATGGCGGTTCTCAAGACACAAGCTATTATTTTTCTTTAGGGTATACAGACCAAGAGGGGTTGTTAAGAAAAGACGAACTCAAACAATACAATGTAAGACTTGGTTTAGATAGTAAATTAAGCAAGATATTTAAAGTTGGCGCTAACGCTAATTTTAGCTATACCGATAATTTCTCGGGATACGAAAACTTTAATCAAAATCTAGGTAATCTATTAAATACGAGACCTGATTTTGAGCCTAGAGATGAAAACGGTGATTATGTATTTCCCCTTTCAACCTTTTTCGGTTTTGATGCCATTTCACCGAACCCGCTTGCCTTTACTACAGAAAGTTCTGTAGACACAAAGTCTTATAGCGGTATCGGAAATTTCTACCTAGAAGCAGATGTATTAAAAAATGTAAAAGTTAAAGTTCAAACGAATGGCTCTGTGTTTATTGCGGATAATAAAACATTTAAACCATCTTTAACAACTAGTACATTTCCCCGTTTTTTCTTTCAACCAGCCCCCACACCGGCAACATCAACAGGAAGTACTTCTAAAACCATAAGTTCTAGTGTTGCTACAGATTTAACCACATCATATAATAATACTTTTGGTAATCATACTGTTGGTGCCTTGGTTGGTTTTTCTTGGCAAAAAGATGTTAGTGATAGAAATTATTTTTTCTTTCAAGGTTTTCCAGATGATGAGGTATTGATAACGGCTACAAATGCATTAGATGTTTTAGCAAAATCTGCTTCGATTACAGAGGTAGGATTAAATTCTGTATTTGGTCGTGTATCCTATAATTATTTGAATAAGTATTTTTTAAATGCGAGTTTAAGACGGGATAAATCGTCTCGTTTTGGTCCCAATAATCAGGAGGCTATTTTCCCCTCAATTTCTGCAAGCTGGAATATTGCTAAGGAATCTTTCTTGGAAAACACCAATGCTATCGATATTTTAAGATTGCGAGGAAGTTTTGGAGAAGTAGGATCTGTAAATATTGGAGATTTCCAATATATTCAATTCTTTGAACGTGGCTTTAGAAACGAGGCATCTTATAATGGTCAAAATGCTGTTGGATTAACGACAAATTTAGTTAATACAGACATCAAATGGGAAAGAACCCAAGAATATAACATTGGCTTAGATTACTCATTATTTAAGGGTAGAC
This sequence comes from Jejuia sp. G7-7, assembly GCF_055808955.1. Taxonomy (NCBI): domain Bacteria; kingdom Pseudomonadati; phylum Bacteroidota; class Flavobacteriia; order Flavobacteriales; family Flavobacteriaceae; genus Jejuia; species Jejuia sp. G7-7. Next base: position 274,100 of record NZ_JBVVSZ010000002.1, on the reverse strand, counting down.
TAAGAGGTAATGTCGATGTTTACGATCGCGAGACTACAGATGCACTTATAGCTTCACCTTTCCCTCTTGAGTCTGGAGCTGGTGGTTTTACTGCCAATTTTGCGACAATAAGCAATACAGGCTTTGAAATTGAAATAGCTGGAGATATTTTAAAAACAAATGACTTTACTTGGTCTGCAGGTTTAAATATTTCTAAAAACACAAATAAATTAGAGGAGTTTAATGAAGAAGGGCTAGATAATTTTACACAAGATCGATTTGAACTTGGAAAAGAGATAGGAGTTATTAGAGGTCATATAGTAGAAGGCATTTTCCAAGACGCGGCTGAAGTCGCTGCCAGCCCTTTTCAAGAAGCTGGTACAGGAGCCGGTGATTATAGATATAAAGATATAAATAACGATAATGTTATTGATGATAATGATAGAGAAGTAATAGGGAGCACACAACCAGATTATTTTGGTGGATTTTTTACATCATTTGAATATAAAGGATTTCAACTATCCAGTTTCTTTAATTTTTCTAAAGGAACAGAGAGTACTTTACAAGGCTTCTTTTTTCTTCTAATCCTGAATTCGGTGTGAATACGGCAAGCTACCTTAGCCATCCTTTTAGATGGTCTCCAACAAATACCGATGCACCGTTGGCACGTTTGGTTGCTGGAGATCCTAATTTCAATGATAGAGTATCAACTGCCAATGTATACGATAGTTCTTATTTAAGACTAGGAAACCTTCAGTTGCAATATAGCTTTTCAACTGATGTAATTCAAAAATTGGGTTTAAGCAACTTATCCATGTTTGTTTCTGCCTCTAATATTTGGACGCTTACAGATTTCCCCGGGGTTGATCCAGCTGTTAGAACCTTAAGCAGCCCTTTTGGAAGTGGTAATGCTAGTCCATATCCAAATTCAAAATCTTGGTCATTAGGAATCAATGTTAACTTTTAATATTTAAAATCATGAAATTTACATATATAAAAATAGGCTTACTTTTAGTCTTGATCACTTTTTTGAGTGGTTGTAGCATAGATGATATTCAACCTCAAAATGCATTGGTAGAAGATACTGCTATAAGAGATGAAGAATCTGCGCTGGCTGTATTAAATAGAATATACACAACATATCGTGATGGAGCAGATCCCGGAGATCCATTTATAAGTCCAAGAATTACTGCAAGATTAAGTGCAGCTGGTCAAGAGCTTCGGTTTATAGCGCCAGACGAAATTGCAGACAATAATGTAATGTCAGATAATGGATTTATTTCGGGGCTTTACCAACGTGAATATTTAACTATAAATACAGCTAACTTTTTTATAGAACTTGTTGAACGTGGTGATGCTAATGTAAGTGAGGCTAGAATGAATGAACTATTAGCAGAGGCTAAATTTTTTAGAGCCAATTCGCATTTTAATTTACTACGTACTTTTGGTCAGTTTTACGACCTAAGTTCATCTTTTGGTATAGTAGCATCTACTAAACCTTATAGAGGTGCTGAAGACAGGCCAAGAAATACCGTTCAAGAGACATACGATCTTATTATTGCAGATTTGCAATTTGCTTCGGATAATGTCACTAATGGTAGAGAACATTTCTATATTTCTGCAACGACTGCTAAGGCTGTATTGGCAAAAGTTCAGTTGTATATGGGAGATTATAATGCTGCAGCAACAACAGCTTTAAGTGTTATAAATGATGCTACGGATACGTATGAACTGGCAGCTACGTATCCAGAAATTTTTAATGTTAAATATGGGGTTGAGTGCTTATTTGCACCGTTTATTGGAGATAATACAGAAGCAGATATGCGTACCGATATATATTTTACTTCTACAACCATAGCTTCTGCATACTTTAAAGATTTAGCAGATGCGCAAGATGGTGTTCCTGGTGACGGTAGTTTTGATAATACCACAGGGTATGATCCTAGATATTCTTTTGTTTTTAGTTCACTCGATGTAAGTTCTAAATATCCTTTCCCCGGCACTACTTTTGGAGAAGGGAATACTGTAAACTTAATGCGTATGGCCGAAGTATATTTAATATTCGCCGAGGCAGAAGCTAGACGCACAGGTGGGGTTTTAACAGACGCTCTAGACAAGTTGAATGAGGTAAGAAACAGAGTAGGTGTAGCACCTAAAGTTTTATCTGATAAAGCCACATTGTTAGAAGATATTAGAAATGAAAAAATGTTAGAGCTCTTTGAAGAAACTGCGGAATCTTGGTTTGATTTTGTGCGTTATGATAGATTGGGAGATATTGATGCAATTGCATTAAAACCAACAATAACTGCTGCTGAAGAGTTAATTTTTCCAATACCACTATCAGCTTTAGCTGGTAACGGTGCTTTGGTAACGAACCCATAACATTAAATTTATAAAGCCCCAACTATTAGTAGTTGGGGCTTTATTTAACGTGAGCTAGATATATTAAAACGTAACCATCAGTTGTTTAATTGTTTTAATAAAGAAACTATGTCATTAAAGAAACTATGTCATTCCGAACGTTACGGAGAGTAAAATATATTTTACTTGAACGTATATAGCGTAGCTATTGAGGAAGAATCCCATCCTTATGAGATTTCTCGTCACTCATGCTTCGCTCTTTCGAAATGACAAACACTTGAAAATCATTGATTTAATGTTATTTTTTATAAAAAAATAAAATCGAACTGACGTTATTTTATTAAAGTTATTTCAATATGTTTAAACATCTTCTCTAAATTATCTAAATCTTTCATAATAAGATTTAACTAGAAATTAACATAATTGCTGTAGGGCTTGGAGCATTATTATACACTTAACTAGTATTATTAATAATATTATACAATACAATGAAAAAAAGCATCACATTACTTCTTTTAAGCATACTTATAGCAAGCTGCACGCAATCAAAAGAAAAGCAAGATTTATCTTTTACGTATACGGGCATAAATTGGGATAAATATGAGGGGCATACCATAGATATTGTTGTCGGAGATACAACAATTGCAGGTGTGCATTCTGTAACTGATAAAGTTATTATTAAAAATGGCACGTTTAAGATTTCAGATACGCTCAAGCAGATTAGAAATGCCTATTTTGGATTGTATAGTCCCGAGGGAAAATATGTATATAAACAAGATTTTATATTAGAACCTGGGGAACTTGAGTTTAACCTGAAAAAAGGTGACAAAAAATCGACCATTTCCGGTGGAAAATACAATGACCTAATCTATACCCCTTTAAAATCTGATGAAGCGTATGCAAATAGAAAAAAGCACTTTCCGATTTCAGTAACACCCTTACTCAGGAAAGCTTTCAGATAGATAGTGTAAGAGAGCGCTACAGCGAATTCTCTAAGGCCGTTAAAGATTTTGAACTGAATTATTACCAACGTATTTTCAATAGCCCCAAGGATACACTGGCACAACTTTTGGTATTCCATAAACTGGGATATAAAGATGCCATTGAGCCTAGATTGGATGCCTTCGAAAACCAGTTTGGGAAGGATCACCCAGAGATTTATACCGTACGCAATACCTACAAAAATATCAGGGAGCATAAGAAGGTTAAGGTGATAGATGTTGGAAGTACCGTAAAGGATTTTTCTTCCAAAAATTTAAAAGGAAAAGAATTCAAACTTTCCAATGTTTTAAAAGAAAACAAATACGTATTGGTCGAATTTTGGGCGAGCTGGTGCGGCCCCTGTAGAGCTGAAATACCGCACATGAAAAAAGCATATAAGCACTATAACAAAAAGGGTTTTGAAATAGTATCCTTTTCGCTAGACCATGAAAGAGAAAGATGGGTCGGGGCTAGCGAAGAAGAAGCCCTTCCCTGGGTTAACGTAGGCGACTTAAAGGCCTATAAAAGCCCTGTTGTTAAAATGTACGGGGTACAGGGAATACCCAGAAATTTTTTGGTTGATAGATCAGGAACCATTATCGCCAAAGATTTACGCCAAGAGAAATTGGACGAAAAACTGAAAGAACTACTTAAATAACACAAAGACACTATGAAAAAATTTATCTATCCACTGCTAATCATTTTAATAGCCGTTAGCTGTAAGGAAGCTCCCGTAAAGGAAAACAAAACTGTAGTCTTAAAAGGCTCTATAACTAATTATGACCAAGACACATTATATATGAATAACGTGTCTTCGCGGTCTATGCTTTTTAAGGAAGATACCCATGCCATTACACTAAAAGAAAAAACAAACTTTGAGTATCGTTTCGAGCTAGAGAAACCTACCTATTTTCAAATAGGAAGGACCTTTTTATATCTATCTCCTGGCGATAGTCTGGTCGCCAATTTAGATACCAGAGATAGAACCTATGCCTCATTTGCAGGTAAAGGAGAACAGGCGAATAACTATTTAAGAAATCTATCGTATCCTAAAGGCGGTTCTTTTTGGGGAGACAAAGAGATATCATCAAAAATTGAGACTTATAAGGATATGCCGGAAGCCTTTAAAGTGTCGGTTAAGAAACGTACAGATGAACTTAATAGTTTAGCCCATGTTTCAGAAGATTTTAAACGTTTGGAAACAGCACGTATCAAGTTTGATTATGTTAATACGTTGGGTAGCGGCGTGTTCTATTTATATTTTGGAAAAATGAGTAAGGGAGAAATGACCAAAGAGGAAATGGATATGAAAATGAAGGAGGCAGACCAATATTTTATTCCTTACAGAAAGCCCTTTCTAGACGATTTCAACAACACCGACTATTTACAATTAGAAGTATTTCAATCGGTGCTCTCTGCATTAAAAAAGGAAGATTTTAGAACGGATCATGAACTTCCGGAGCTGAATGATACCTTGCAAGAGTATCTCACAACCAGCTATTTAACAAGTAAAATAAGGTTTAGCGGGTATTCAAATGCCTTGGGAGACGAATTAAAAGAAGGTGCGCAAAAAATAAAAACAAAAATTATTCGGCTGTCTTACAAAACATTCTAACCGAATATGCTACCCTAACAAAGGGAAATCCTGCATCAGATTTAACCTTCACAAAATTAGATGGCAATACCGTTAAATTGAGTGATTATAAAGGTAAAGTAATCGTTTTGGATTTATGGGCAACCTGGTGTGGACCTTGTATGAAAGAAAAACCGTTTTTCGAAGCCCTAGACAAGAAATATCATGGAAACGAAAGTGTAGCACTCATTTCAACTCGTCTATAGATACTGAAAAAGTTTGGCGAGGTTATTTTGAAAAAAATGAAGTTAAGGGCGATCAATTACAAATAAACAGAAGTGAACTTACCGATTATAAAGTTGATGGTATTCCAAGATTTTTTGTGATTGACAAAAACTTTAACATCGTAGATTTGTTTGCTCCTTTACCTTCTTCAGGAGATTTAGAAAAGTTAATCAATGAATATATATAATAAAAAATGAAAAAGCATATTACACTCCTCTTAATACTTACAGTACTGTGGTCTTGTAAAAAGAAATACCTGTTGATTATGTCATCTTAACAGGGAATATAAACAATACCAAAGGGGGCGAATTAAAAATCAGTTCTATAAATGGGTTTAAAAAGACAATTAATGTAAAAGACACAGGTGCTTTTTCCGATACACTTTATATCCTAGAAAATGGTTTGTATAATTTACAATTCAACAATATAGGCGTTACACCCTATTTATCTAAAGGAGCAAGTGTTCATTTAGATGTTGATGCGAAACAACATACTAGTACATTGAAATTATCTGGAGACCATGCCGAATTGAATAATTACTTTGCCTACAGAGCTGGTAAAGAGTATGATTTTGTAATGAATAGAGAAGCAAGCTATAATATGGATGAAGATGCATTTGTAGCGAAAACAGACGCATTTCAAAAAGACCTGGAAACACGTTTAGAAGCCGTTGAAAATATTCCCGAGGGTCTCAAAGCTAAAGAATTACGAGCCATAAATTATAGTAGATTAACTAAGAAAGAGATTTATGAAAGAATGTATAATTTTTTAAATAAAGTCAGAGATTTCAAAGTTTCTGAAGGTTTTAAGAAAGAGCTATCTGAAATTTCTTTAGACAACACAGAAGATTACTTACACTCTCCAGATTACCGGCAAATGATTTCACTAGATGCTATGGCAAAAATGGCTTATTATGCTCAAAAAGATTCGTTACATTACTATGAAGCCCAAGTGAAAGCTGTTTCAGAAATTAAAAATGAAGTCATTAGAAATGGAGAGCTCTATAAAAATGTTTCAAAGTTTTTAACACGGTCTAACAATAAGGAAAAAGACTTAAATGATTTCTTAGAGATTTCAACCAATGAAAACCATAAAGCAAGTGTTAAGGCATTATATGAATTTTTAAAGGTATTGGATGCAGGTCAACCTTCACCTAAATTTGAGAATTACGAAAATTATACTGGAGGTACAACCTCATTAAGCGATTTAAAAGGCAAATATGTCTACATCGATGTTTGGGCAACTTGGTGCGGGCCCTGTAAATATGAAATTCCCTTCCTTAAAAAAGTTGAAAAGCAATATCATGATAAAAATATTGCTTTTGTAAGCATTTCTGTTGACAAACAAAAGGATAAAGACAAATGGAAAAAAATGATAGCAGAAAAAGCGTTAGGTGGCATTCAACTAATAACTGATAATGATTTTAACACAAAATTTATAAGTGCTTATAAAATTAGTGGTATTCCTCATTTTATTCTTTTAGATCCAGAAGGTAATATTGTAAAGTCTATGGCTCCAAGACCTTCCGAAGAAAAACTGGTTGAATTATTTAATGAACTGAATATTTAACGAGAGTTTAACAAAGTTATACTAGGTGTAAATCTGGAATTCTTACACTAATTAAATAACGATACATTATTAATTTCTTAAAAATAGAATCGAAATTATATCAATTTAACATTTTATTAATAGGGTGTATCGTTTTTTATTAAGTATAACTATTAAGTAAAGTAAAAACTAATTAATCTTATGAATTTAAAAACATCAATATTTTCACTTTTATTTTTATGCGTTTCTATTTTAGTGAACGGGCAAGAAATGGCATCAAAATTTAAAAAAATTCAGGAATTAGAAGGCATTCAAGAGTATTTGTACGAGCCTAATGGTATGAACATACTTTTAGTACAAGACAATTCGGCTCCTGTTGTAACAGTACAAATTGTATATCGTGTTGGTTCTAAACATGAAGTGTCAGGTAATACAGGCTCTACACATTTGTTAGAACATTTAATGTTTAAGGGAACAGAAAAGTTTAACAAGCGTAAAGGCACTTCTATAGATGGTAAGTTAAATAATATTGGTGCGCAAATGAATGCCACTACTTGGAATGATAGAACCAATTATTATGAGACCATACCAAGTGATAAAATTGCTATTGCGTTAGAAATTGAAGCAGATAGAATGCGAAATTCTTTGTTATTAAAAGAAGATAAGGACGCGGAAATGACCGTTGTGCGTAACGAATTTGAACGAGGAGAAAATAACCCAAATAGCGTCTTAAGCAAAGAAGTTTGGGCAACTGCATATATGGCGCATACATATCATCATTCAACTATTGGATGGCGTTCAGATATTGAAAAAATGCCCATAGAAGTATTACGTAAGTTTTACAATACCTATTATTGGCCAGATAATGCAACATTGACTATTATTGGTGATTTTCAAAAAAATGTATTCAACTTAGTTGATACCTATTTTGGTAAGATTACTAAAGCACCGAATGCGATGTCTCAACCATATACAGAAGAACCAACTCAATATGGACCAAGAAAAGTGGTTATTAAAAAACCTGGCCGTGCTGGAGTAGTCTTGGTTGGCTATAAGATTCCTGGGAGATTGCATAAAGATTTACCTGCTTTAAAGGTACTAAGTCAAATTATTGGCTCAGGAACTTCTTCTATAGTAAATAAAGAATTTGTAGATAAACAATTAGCATTTTATGGGTACTCAGCCGCCAGTAATTTCCAAGAGGTAGGTATGTTTACAGTAGGTTTAGGTATAAAGCCAGATTCAGACTTTGAAGCTATTAATAAACAATTAATCGCTTCGATAGAGAAAATTAAATCTGAAGGTGTTAAACAAGAAGATATAGATAGAATAGTTGCTAAGTTAAATGCAGAAACAGTATTGTCTAGAGATGGGTCTGGTAGTATTGCAAGAGAATTAACTGAGGCTATTGCGGGCGGTGATTGGACAGATTTTTTTAAAGGATCAGAAAGATTAAGTGCGGTAACAGCCGAAGACGTAAAACGTGTAGCAAATCAATATTTAGTAGAAGACCAAAGTACAACAGGATATTTTATACCAAAAATGCCAGGAGCTAATAAAGAGCAAGCCCCAAAAGCATCTAATTTTATTGAAACAGACAATGGTAAATATTATTACAGAAATCCTGAACATACTAATCAAACTCATGTAGTACCTTCAGATGATTCTGTAATTTCTAACGCTATTAAAAAAACATCTAATAATGATGTCTTGCCAATAATCAGTAAAAGGAATTTCACGCGTAAAGAAGTATCTGGTATAGATATTATAACTACGAAAACGGGCGCTAAAGATTTTGTAACTGTTATGGCAAGTTTCCCTATAGGAACTTATTTAAATAGTAATGGAAATGAAATGGTTCCAAGTTTAGCAGTTCAAATGTTAAGTAAGGGTACTACTTTGAATGATAAATTTAAATTCTCGCAAAAGTTAGAGAAATTAGGAGTTTCATTAAGTATAAATACGCAGTCACAAAAAATCAATATTAATTTTAAATGTCTTAAAAAAGATATGCCAACTGTGATTGGGTTATTAGCAGAAGAATTACGTTATCCTCTATTTGACGAAAAAGAATTTGAAATTCTTAAAAATCAAATAGTTGGTAATATGCAACAAGGCTTGTCTAATCCAGGTACTATGGGGCGTATAGCGCTTTCGCAAACTATATATCCAAAAGGTCATCCTAATTACTCAACAGATATCGATCAATCCATAGAAGATACTAAAAATGTAACTATGACTGAGTTAAAAGCGTTTCATAAAAAATATTTTGGACCAGCAGATATGCATTTGGTTGCGGTAGGAGATGTTGATACGAAAGCATTACATAAAGCTATTAAAAAGTCATTCCAAGGATGGAAAGGTGGTGTAAAGGGTAGTGTTAAATATACAAATCCATCAAAAGTGAATACCGAAACTAAAGTGGTAAGTATTCCTCAAAAACCTAGTGCAGAATTATTTATTGGTCAGTACACAGGTTTAAAAAGTGTACACCCAGATTATATACCTTTCTTTATCGGAAACTTTACATTCGGTGGAGGATTCTCTGGTAGATTAATGCGTACAGTAAGAGATGAGGACGGTTTAACGTATAATATTGGCTCTAATCATTCAGGTGATACATATACTGGTGGTCATTGGTATATCAATGCTTCATTCAATCCTAGTTTATTTCAAAAAGGACTAGATGCTACAATGGTTCAGCTTAAAAAATGGGTTAATAATGGTATTACAGCTGATGAATTAGCAGCCAAGAAAACCAATATTACAGGTAGTTTTAAAGTGGGTATGTCTACAACAGGTGGTTTGGCAGGTACTATTTTAAGTTTTGTTGAGAGAGGTTTAGATCCAGATTATATAGATCAATACCCTAAAGATGTTGAAGCTGTTACTCTAGAGCAAGTTAATAACGCTATTACAAAATATATTGATTTAGATAAATTAATTATTATAAAATCAGGATCATTAGATGAAAATGGTGAACCTTTAAAATAGAACTTCATTTTTCGTCGAACTTTGTTTTTATAGTTCATATTTTTTGAATTAGTCACTTAAAAATAACGAAAAAGTTAAAGGGTTATTCTTAAGAATAACCCTTTTTAAAATTAAATTAAATTAAATAATCATCATGAAAAAACTTGTTTTTTTACTCATATTATTCTGTACAATATTTGGTAACGCACAGATTATTGAACCTGTAAAATGGTCTACCTCTGTGGAAAAAGTATCTGATCTTGAATATGATTTAGTTATGACGGCTCAAATAGAACCTCAATGGCATGTCTATTCTCAATATTCACCTGAAGGAGGTTCTCTTCCTATTGTTATTGAAAAAGCAGAAGAAACTGATAATTATGAGCTAATAGGAAAAGCCGTAGAAAGTGATACGATTAAAAAATTTAATAAAATTTTTGAAGTTTATGAAATTTTCTTCGATCACAACGCTACACTAAAGCAGCGTGTAAAGTTAAAAAATACTGATGTTTTTGAAATTACTTTAAACTTAACAGGGCAAGTTTGTAAAGAAGTTTGTTTACAAATAGATGAAGATTTTACATTTACACTAAAAGAAAAAGCGAAGGAGGAAAATATTACAACTCTTTCTAGTACTAATGAGTCAATTAATTCAGACTCCTCAAGTTCTTCTGATTCTAAAAAAGGTCTTTGGGGTATTTTCTTTGTTGCTTTTTTCTCTGGTTTTGCAGCATTACTTACACCTTGTGTGTTTCCAATGATACCAATGACGGTAAGCTTTTTTACTAAACAAAGTAAAAATAAAGCTACTGGTATAAGAAACGCTATTATTTATGGCATTTCTATCATTGTTATCTATGTGTTATTAGGAACCCTTGTAAGCCTAATTTTTGGTGCAGATGCCTTAAACGCTCTATCAACTAACATTTGGTTTAATCTAGCATTTTTCGTCTTACTATTAATTTTTGCAGCTTCTTTCTTAGGCGCATTCGAAATTATGCTGCCTAATTCTTGGGCTAATAAAGTGGATAAACAAGCAGATCGTGGAGGTTTAATTGGTATCTTCTTTATGGCATTAGCGTTAGCTATTGTGTCTTTTTCTTGTACAGGACCAATAGTAGGGACATTACTTGTTGAAGCAGCTTCTGGAGGCAGTCAAATAGGGCCTATTGTTGGCATGTTAGGCTTCTCTTTAGCTATAGCATTACCATTTGCATTATTTGCAGCATTTCCAGGATGGCTAAATTCTTTACCAAAATCTGGTGGCTGGTTAAATACTGTAAAAGTTGTTTTAGGCTTCCTAGAATTAGCTTTGGCTTTTAAATTCTTATCAAATGCTGATTTGGTTTTACAATTACATTGGTTAGAACGTGAGGTGTTCATAGCTATTTGGATAGCAATATTTGGGACTTTGGCATTCTATTTATTTGGAAAAATACAGTTACCACATGACTCTCCTATAACTCATATTTCAGTTGGAAGATTAAGTCTAGGGTTGCTTGTATTATCATTTACTATATATATGATTCCAGGTTTATGGGGAGCACCACTAAATTTAATTAGTGCCTTTCCACCTCCTCAGCATTATAGTGAATCCCCTTATGGTGTTGGATTTACACAATTAGGCTCTGGCGGAACAGCCTCGAATATTCATGACGGTATTCCAGATGGAGCTCATTTAATGCCTCCTCATGATATTTTAGCATTTAACGATTACGATAAAGGTCTAGCTTATGCAAAAAAAATAGGAAAACCAGTATTAATTGATTTTACAGGGCATGCTTGTGTTAACTGTAGAAAAATGGAACAAAACGTATGGGTTAAACCTAAAATATTAGACATCCTAAAAAGCGATGTGGTATTAATATCTCTCTATGTTGATGATAAACGAAAATTAGATGATATAGAAGTTGTAGATTCTAAATTAAAACCAGGAAAAAAACTTAAATATATTGGTCAAAAATGGAGTGAATTACAAACTATAAAATACAAAACCAATACACAACCATTTTATGTGTTAATGGATCATAGCGAAGAAAACCTAATTAAACCTGTTTCTTATACACCTAATGCTGAAGAATATCATATGTGGTTAAAAAGCGGTTTGTTTAATTTCAAAAAATAATTTCAAAAAGATTGTTTAAAAATATTTTAAAGAAAAGAATCACTTTAATATATATTCCATACAAATTGATTCTTTATTAAAAAAAAGAACATGAATGTAATTACTCAAGGTATAAAAAAAGTATTTGGAGAAAAATCTCAAAAACCTTCAAATCTTGAAGAGTACTTTAAACTATTTAGAGAAAATATCGTTGGTATAGACTCATATTTTGAATCGCCTTATGGTAGAAAAAAATAATCTACGCAGATTGGACTGCCAGCGGAAGACTCTACAAACCTATTGAAGACAAAATTAGCAATATCATAGGACCATATGTGGCTAATACACATACCGAAACTTCAATAACTGGTAGTATAATGACACATGCTTACCATGATGCAAGAACCATTATTAAAGAGCATGTAAACGCTTCAAAAGATGATGTACTAATAACCGTTGGAACGGGAATGACAGGAGCGGTAAATAAATTTCAACGCATTTTAGGTCTCAAACTTTGTGAAAACTTAAAAGAGGACACAATAGTTCCAGAGGAAAAACGCCCTATCATTTTTGTATCTCATATGGAGCATCATTCCAATCAAACCTCATGGTTGGAAACTATTGCAAGGGTTAAGGTAATCCCATCGAATGATGAAGGGCTGCCTTGTTTGATAAAACTTGAAGAGCTTTTACATGAACATAAAGATGTTCCTATTAAAATCGCAGCAATCACCGGATGCTCCAACGTTACAGGTATAAGAACCAACTATCATGAAGTAGCGAAAGTGATGCATCAAAATAATGGACTTTGCTTCGTTGATTTCGCTTGTTCTGCTCCCTATGTTGACATTGATATGCATCCTAAAGATAACGAGAAGTATTTAGATGCTATCACCTTTTCGCCTCATAAATTTTTAGGAGGCCCTGGAGCTTCTGGCGTACTAATTTTCAACAAAAAATTATATAAAAACTTGGTGCCAGATAATCCCGGTGGCGGCACAGTAAGTTATACCAACCCTTGGGGTGATCATGATTATATTGATGATATAGAAACACGTGAAGATGGCGGTACACCAGGTTTTTTACAGGCAATTAGAATTGCGCTTTCCATTAAACTCAAAGAAGACATGGGAGTTCAAAATATTTTGGATAGGGAACATGAGTTGAATACTATTGTTTTTGATAAACTCTCTAAAATTGAAAACTTAAAAATATTAGCACCAGAGCATAAAGATAGACTTGGGGTGTTTTCATTTTATATAGATGACGTGCATTACAATCTTATAGTGAAACTATTAAATGATAGGTTTGGTATACAAACCCGAGGCGGATGCTCATGCGCTGGAACCTATGGGCATTACTTATTAAATGTTGATGAACCTACTTCAAAATCCATTGAAGAAAAAATATTGGAAGGTTGCTTGCTGGAAAGGCCAGGTTGGATTCGTATGTCCATTCACCCAACTATGACTAAAAGGGAAATTAATTTTATATGTGATGCCATTAAAATGGTAGCAAAATATCATAAAAGTTGGGAGGAAGACTATAGCTATAATTTTGAAAAGAACGAGTTTCAACATAAAGCGAATCCTAATATGGAAAGAATCATTTCGAAAGATTGGTTTAAAATATCATTGTCTTCTTTCTAAGGACAAATAACTATTGCCATTTAAATCCTCTAGAAGAACATGTAAACGGAATCCTTAAAGATGAATTCTTTTGCGACCTAGCTTTTGCAAATATCGCTCAAACATAAAGTGTTAAAAATCCTACTTTTTATGTACGAATAAATGTGAATACATGCGTCAAAAGCGGACTTTAATCTGCACTTTTTCGGAGACTTTACATCTTAAAGATTGTGTTCTCGTATCAAAGTTAAACCAAATTACACTTCTATTCGCTACAAAATAAATCGCCTTTAGCTACCCTCAAACCAAAATGTGTACTCATTATTGGTTAAAAGTAATTCGGCTCTCGTTATTGAATTTCCAATCTAATAAATTTAATAATTTACTCCTAGCTTGGAGAGGCTAGTTACCAATTAATAATTTTTGAGGCATAAGAAGTGCTTTTCTCAAATTATTGCTGCAGAATTTGTTATATTTTCATTCTCAAACCGGAACCACGATTAAAACCTTGGCTGGTTACCAATTAAAAAGAACAAAATAAATCCATGAAGAATGACATAGAAAATAGTATTTTTTCACGGTTCGTTAACCAACCTATACCCTTTGAGTTAATATCCATTAAAGAATTATACAGACGGTGTAAAGAAAGTGAATATGACTTATCAAATCCGCATAGAATCAAACAAATATTAATTACCAAATATTAAATTGCCCTTTTCAAAACTTATGTTTAACGATTATTTTATAAGTTTATAAACCATTGCGTATTTGCAGGCAATATCTTCAGGTAATTCTATCAGCAAGCCTTTGGAAGTTTGGTTCCATATGAGTGGTTCAGACCTGCCGAGGAGTTGGACTTTTTTTGGATTGAATTCCCCAGTAGCCAAACTTTTTATGAGTAAGGAATCATTATCGGGGCATCCTAGAACAATAACATATAACGTATTCTTATCTTTTGATTGTGTGAAACGGATATCAGATGAAGAAAAGCCATGGTCTTCTCCTTTTACCACTTCATCTTCGGCCTCAGTCTTTCCACCTTCGCCGTATATCTTCCAGGGCCGTGTTTTAAAGATTGCTTCGCCATTTATTTCCATCCAATTTGCTATTTCCTTCAATATATCTTCGGCTTCTAAATCTATGGACCCGTCTGGTCGTTGGGTAATGTTGAGTAACATATTGCCGTTCTTGCTAACCACATCCACAAGCGTTTGTATCACCCATTCTGGTGAACGGTACATTTTTCCTGTGTCCTTGGTTTTCCAGTTTACGTTGTAAAACCAGTCACTTATAGAGGTGTCGGTTTGCCAAGGGTCTGTCTTGATTTTGGAGCGACCACCTCGCTCAATATCCCAAACTCCAATTCCCTCTATGAATTCGCCATATCCCTTCCGGGAATTTTTACCTCCTTTTAGGTTGTAGACGCCTTGTAGCTCACCATTATGGCGTTTCATATTCGAGTTGTAGAAATGAGCAAGAAGGTCATAGCCAACTTCCTTGAAGGGCAGGCCACCATCCGAATAAAGCAGATCGGGTTCATATTGGTCGATAAGGTCTTTCATTCGTATAGACCATTGTTGTGCCCAATCTGGATTAATAGAGTACCAACCATTATCATTAGAATCTGCCTTCGAGTGATAAAGGCTTTGCCATTTGGGGTCTGCCCCGTCGTAAGGCACTCCAGCCATTTTCCCTTGGGCATCACTACCGTGAGCAGTTTGAAACCACGTAAAACTTGCGGCGAGATGCTCAGAAACTCCAAATCTCAAACCGTACTTTTCAGAGGCTTTTTTCCATTCGGCGATGATGTTCTTTTTTGGACCCATATTTACAGCGTTCCATGTTTGGTGCTTAGAGTCCCAGAGATCGAAATTGTCATGATGTACAGCCAGTGCTACGAAATATCTGGCACCTGCTTTTTTAAAAAGGTTCATGAGTTTATCCGCATCAAAATCTTCGGCTTTCCACAACGGAATAATATCCTTATACCCAAATTTGGATGGATGGCCATAGTTTGCTAGATGGTGCTCGTACTGGCCTCTTTGTGCCCCTGGTACATACATATCTTTTGCATACCAATCTCCCCACATGGGCAGCCGATTGAGGCCCCCAGCAAGACCAAATTCCAAATTTTGCATCCCGAAACCACTCCGGACATTCATATTGCTTCAAAGATTCCACAGTCCCTTCAAAATTAGGTGTTTGAGCATCAGTTGGTGCGTTTGTATCAAGATTATTTGTGCCGACAAACAGTTTATGGTTTTTCTCTTCTGTTATACTCTTCCGAGCTTGATTTAAACTCCGAAGAGTATCTGAAGCCAAGTGCAGTTTCTCATATTCTTTGTTTGGTTCCTTTTTAATAGAGTTACTGCCAAAAGTATCAGAGTTTAAGTTTTCTGTCATCCAAATTTGAGTTTTTATTTTGGAAGTTTTATACTCTGGAACATTATGGGAATCAGTGGAGTTCACTTTTTCCTGTGTAAATCCGATAAAGGCGAAATGCAACAATAAGATTGAGGTAATTGCGAATACGTTAATGCGCTTAGTTTTCATAATTCTTTTGCTTATTTCTCAATGTTTGAACATAATATTTGTATTTTTTGAATAGCCATCAATGACACGTGCAAGTTTTCAGATTAATCAAATCATTTGAAATCGTGAGATTTCTTTATGGATTCAAGGTTGATTCTGTCATTGGTATAACTTTGGTTCCCTTGATGTATTTTCTGTACTCATTAGGTCTCATGTTTTTTAAGGATTTAAAAGTCTTAATGAAATGAGACATACTGTTATAGCCATTTGTATAGGCTATTTCTGAAATGCTTAAATCGGTATTTCTCAAAAGTCTACAAACATTGGCAGTTCTCAGTTCGTTTAAATATAATTTGAAGGTTTTACGGGTGTGTTTTTTAAAATACCTGCAGAATGCATTTGGTGTTAAATGCGTTATTTCGGAAAGGTGTTGTACCGTAAGTTCTTTTTGTGTAATTTTTTGATATGTAATCTATCGTAGTATTGATTCTTGATAAATTTTTGTCGGTTATAGAATAGTTTGCCGATGTTGAGCTTAAGGTTTTATAGTTTGAATCCCTACTAAGCTGTTCTAGAATTTCTATAAAATGAATTAACCTTAAAGGATTTGATAGCGAATTTAAACGAAATAATTTTTTGAGAGCTCGTTTGGTCACTTCACTACTAAACAAGATACCTCTTTCCGAATTTAAAATAAGCTTTGAAACCTGAGTCATTTCTGGGGTTTTTAAAAACGACTCACCAAGAAAATTTACATCAAAATGAATCACTATAGCTTCAGCTCTAAGTTGGGATGAGGTATCAAAGTATTTTGCATCATTCTTCCAGCAATGTGGTAAGTTGGGGCCGACCAATACCAGTTCCCCAGGAGCAAAATTATCGATATGGTCTCCTATAAACCTTGTGCCAGAACTTTCAAGAATATAGGTTAATTCTAGCTTGCTATGATAATGGAATGGATTATAAAAATAGGGAACCCTTTCATTTACAACATCAAAAGAAACATCACTTTTGTTAGGAACTTTTATGAGTTGTGGTTTCATTTTAATGCTTTTTTTTTGAAAGATAAATAATTTAAAATTAATCTTAACAAGGAGGGTTATTCTGTTTCAAATTTCCAGACTTGCCCTTGGGTAACACCACCATTATCATCTTTTACAACAACTTTCCAATAATATGTAGTAGAAGCCGATAACGTTGCCGAGTATGTGGTTTCACTTATGTCGCTTGCAACTTCGGTTGTTGGCGAGCTATTGGTATCTATAAGCACATTGTAGCTTAGTACAGCATTGTCGTCTACATGACTAGCGTTCCATGACAAACTAGTACTGGTGCCTGTTACCATAGCGTTCATACTTGGGCTTACTAAAACGGGGGCATAGGGCAAATAGGTAACTTCACCATCACCTTCGGTATATAATTGAAATGTTGAAGAATATGCGCTAGAGCCTCCATTGTTGTCTTTTGCCTTAACTCTCCAATAATGCGCCAATCCTTTCTCTAAAAATATGGTTTTAGAGGTTGTAGTAAGATTACTAAAATTGTGTACAATTTGTGTAAATGCATTATCTGTTGCCACTTCTAACGCATAAGTTATGGGGTCTCCATCAGCATCAGAAGAGGCATTCCAAGTAAATGTAAGGTTGTTATCGATACATAATAAACTATTTGTTGGATTTGATAGGGTAGGAACAGATGGGTTTCTATTTTCAGCTGGCTCTCCCGGACCATCACTACCACCGCCACAGGATTGTAAAACTATAATTACAATTGTAAGAGACGCTATTTTTAATATATTATTTTTCATTGTTTTTGTCATTTGATGGTTTTTTTATTCTGTTAATTCTTTACAAATTTTAGAGTATACACATCTTCATTAGCTGAAATATTTACTATATAAAATCCTCTTTCCAGAGCGGATATGTCCATAGCTAATTCATAATCACTTTTTGAGAAATGGTTAATGCTTAAATGTGTTTTCCCTAAGATATCAACCACTTGTATAGCTTCTATTTCTGAAACCAGCATTGGTGTAAGAATCGTAATTTCGCTACTAGCAGGATTTGGATATACCCCTAAATCGGAACCAATTAAGACCTGTTTTGAAAAAACACCTTGACATTCCTTATTTGTTTTTACAACCACATTATTTAGGCCTTTTTCTAAAGGCAATGTTATAGTAGAGTTATTGGTTCTGTAGGTATGGTTGTTTACTTTAATATCATATTGTTCTCCTCCTTGTAAATTCAAACTGATAGATTTTTTAGAAGAGTTCACTTTACTGGTCACACCAAATTCTTCTGGCTCGGTAATAGTAATAGTATACTCGCCATAAAAATCAGGATCTTTATCAACCGTAATGATTATAGTATAATCACCAGCCTCTAAATCTTCAAAAATAGTTTGTGCAGAAAAGTTTTTTGAAACATCAATACCATTTCCTAATATTTGCGCTGTATAGATAGCAGAAGAATTTTCGGTGGTAATCAGAACACTTCCGTTGTTTTTATTGCTACAGGTTTCACCAGTTAATTTTATGAGGAAATTATCATGGGC
Source organism: Jejuia sp. G7-7 (assembly GCF_055808955.1). NCBI lineage: Bacteria > Pseudomonadati > Bacteroidota > Flavobacteriia > Flavobacteriales > Flavobacteriaceae > Jejuia > Jejuia sp. G7-7. The sequence continues at coordinate 255,580 of NZ_JBVVSZ010000002.1, read as the reverse complement.
CACGGAAAATAGTGCACATCCGTTAGCGTCTACACTTGCGCCTACTGGAGTATTGGGGCAATTGTCATCTTCGTTTAAAACACCATCTAAATCGGTATCGTTACAATTGGGTTCTGCGCAACCTAGATCTATAATTGATATATTGTCTAAGTATGCATCAGACTCTACATTTGGAGAATAATAGTAAACATCAACACTTGTATTATTAGAACCGGTGGTAAAGGTTAGTGTTTTTTCTTCAAAAGTGGTATTTGTAACGCTTGTTGAGGTCTCTGGTCCGCCATAATCTTTTAGGCCGAAATTAATATTTTTAGTACCCAAGTTTTTTGCAAAAGCCCTGATTTCATAATTATTACTGGAGTTAAGTCCTGAGATAACCGCAGAAACAGCACCTTCACCCTGCATTCTTAAACTATAGTTGCCTTGGTAAACTTCATCTCTTTGTATGCCTCTTTGTCCAGAGCCATAACCACCAGTCCATAAACCAATGCCATCTTCAAAACATTCATTGTAAACGTTTGTATTTGGACAAGTAACTTCCGTTAAAAACTCAAAGGGCGTTTTTTTCTACAATAACCTGTGATGTATCGCCACCAACTGGCCTAATTTGAGCCACAACCGAATAACCTGTTCCAGATGCAGGAATAGGATTGAAGTTCAACGTAAATATATCGTTTTTCACACCTTTAGTGATGGTTTTTGTTGTTGTAGCAATTACCATATCATTTACATCTAATACTGATACAACAATATCTCTAGTTTCACTCAAATTATAGCCAATTTTGAAATCTAAATTTGAAGCTGTTGTAATTAAATCTGGCACATGATCAATACTTATATTTTCTGGGACTGGAGCTTGTAGTAGTGTGAAATTCACTGCTCCTGCTGTAGTATGATCAATTTCTAAGGTTAGTTCTTTGGTGCTTTCATTCCAATTTGAATTTGCTATAGCTCCCAATTCCTCAATCTTAATATTGGGCTGAGCCGTACATTTAAAGGTTAATATAGACGGGTAGGCAGGTAGTGAATATTCACCCTCCCTCAAACTCGGATTAGGAACATAACCATTCACTTGAAAAAATATAGAACCTCCATCATCAGGCTTTAATTTACCAATAACATAACTCATTAAATCAATATTTCCAGATAGTGATTCTATACCGGCATGATTTATATTTAGGGTATAACTTTGTTTTATATCGTGATTTTCTAAGGTATTGAATACAAAGATGGAATTGTCAATGATTTGTGCGTAAGCTTCGTTTGTGCTTTCTGGATAAAATATATTTAAATTAGCATCTGCTTCTGCTTGCGTATCTAAATCCTCTAGTTTTACAACGGCCAATGGCGTACCGTTAATAACAGGTGGGCTTACCGTAGATTTAGGTAAAAATGGAATACCAGAGGGATACCTGTCTGTATTCGGAATCATTTCTAAATAGGCACTTTGTTGTATGTCATAGTTTTGTTTGGTAAATACAACATCGCTATAAGGTTCGAGGTCTGAAATACCATATGTGGAACGAAGAACATCGCCCCATATATTACCTGGCATGTAGGTTATGTTTGGCGTGCTATTGGCATCAGTAGTATTAATTCCAGTATCTACAATTATTTTGAAGTTGTTATTAATTGCTTGTTCTGACGGAATTAATTTTTCGTCTATTACGGCATTAATAAAAGGCTCAAGGTATCTGTGATAGTGATCTGTAGGTCTGCCCGTAAAACGATCGTAATGTGTACTTTGTTCAATTGTAAATACTGTAGACCCATAGGTTATTCCGTAAATAAATTGTTTCATGTTTTGTATATAAGGGTGGTATTTTGTTCCACTTCCGGTGGCGTGCGATCCAGCCATCCATTCTTCAAGTTCAAAATCATCCACATTACCAAATTTTTCCCAACACCATGCATCAGACCACATTCCAATATTTTTTATCATTCCGGTAAGCTTCATACCCTGAATTGAACTTACGTTAGTATAAGCGCCCCATGGATCTGTAGTTTTATTTTGAGGCAATAAATAGTCTCCATAATTTTTATCTTGATAGGCATCATAATTTGCATAACTGAAAAGTGGCCACTTAGCCGCTTGCCAGTTCATATCTCCATAAGAGAATACCTTACCATATTTTCTACATAGTTCTATAATACCGTCTATGTTAGATCGCTTGTCTTCATCAAAAAAGTAACCGTAAAAGGCTTCAGAAGTTGCTGCTCCAACACAGTTTGGTAATTCTTTAAAGGCTATTTCAATTTCAGAAAGTAGACTACTTCTACCTCTAGGAGATAAGTCACCAACACCACCAGTATCAAATAAAAATTTATACCCCAAATCATCAAAAAAGCGTGAGAATTCTACCAAATCCATTCCTTGAGTGTTACTGAAAAATGATTGTCCAATATCTAAAACAACAATATCTTTTAAGTGGTCGGGCACCATTTCTTTAAGTAACGCTGCCGGGTCAGAAGACTCAAAAACAGTTTTACTATTAATTCTAAAGTGAAATAATGGTTTTTCTGGACTAATAGATAGTTGAACTGGGGTAGGAGATTTATCATCATTAACAATAAGTGTTCGTGTTTCGCTAAACGTAGCGCCGCCATCTTGCGTAACCCTCCAGTACCATGTGCCTGGGTCTAATAAGAATTTTTTAGAAGGTGTAATTGTTCCGTAATTAGAATAGAAATAAACGATGTTTCTATCATCATATCTGTCGTCTACCGTTCGGTTTTGAGTGACAATTGCGCCTGTGAAATTTTGATCTTTAGAAGCTTGAAGCTGGTAAGGGCCATCGCTACTAACTTTTACTCTAAAAGAAACGGCAATATCGGTTAATTCGTCATTATTTCTTGGGAATAATAATTCAACCTGAGCAAATATGGTATGAGCATAAAAGAGTGAGGTTATTAAAAGTAATTGTTGCAGTTTAGTCTTGTGAAGTAGTGTTTTTTTCATTTGCTTTTTTGTTGAAAAAATATTAAAAACCAGTTTTATATTTCTTAATAATCAAAGTTAATTGAACACCATATTGTTTATGTATTTAAATAGCATGTAAAACTAATTACAAATTGTTATTGACAACTGTATTTAGTGTCTATTATGAATGGTTTTTAGGTATTGTAGAATTTCAAAGGGACTACTATTGTTTATTTGTTTTTTCTTTTGTAAATTTCGCAGCCTAATTACCTTTTTATGAAAATAACCCTTAAATAGTAATTATATCTTTTTGGACGTATAAGAGGAATTAGGGTTAGCCTTTTTGATAAAGCTTTTTAAACTCAATAATAAATTTAGCAAAACCTATTTAAACCATACTTTATGAATATCTTTAAATTATCTTATTTAATGTGCGCCCTTGTAGGTGGTTTGATATTTTCATCATGTCAAAAAAAGGCAAATACGTCTTCGTCTAAGGCAGATCAAAATTTTAATAAAGATTGGTTATTCAAAAAAGATACGATTGAGGGAGCGGAGGATAGTAGTTTTGATGATAGCAGTTGGCGAAAATTAAATGTACCCCATGATTGGGCCATTGAAGGACCGTTTAGCGATGTTAATAATGCTAGAAATGGGGGATTGCCTATAGATGGTATAGCTTGGTACAGAAAACATTTTATCATTGATGAAGCACACCAAAACAAACAAGTCTCAGTAGAGTTCGATGGAGCTATGGATAATGCTTCGGTTTATATTAATGGTGAATTTGTTGGTGAAAGGCATTATGGATACATTGGCTTTGAATGCGATCTAACAACATATATCAAGTTTGGGGAAGACAATGTTATTGCTGTAAAATTAGCTCCAGAGATATTGTCCGAACGTTGGTATCCAGGTGCGGGTATTTACAGAAATGTACGTTTAAAGATTAATAATAACCTTCATATCCCGCAATGGGGCACTTTTGTTACAACCCCTTCGGTTACCGACGATAAAGCTACCATCAATATAAAAACGAAAATTAAAAATACAGAAAAAACCTTAGCGAAAGCAACATTAGAAACTAGTATAACAGACCCTAATGGCGTTATTGTTGCATCAGCTTCGGAAGCTATCGCAGTTGATCCAGATACAGAAAATGAAGTTTCTCAAAATATTGAAGTTAATAATCCTTTAAAATGGGGTATTTACAAACCAAATTTATATTTGGCAACCAGTCAAATTAAAGTTGATGGCGCTATTGTAGATGAATATAAAACGGAGTTTGGTATTAGGACCATTCATTTTGATAAAGAAAAAGGCTTTATTTTAAATGGAGAACCAGTAGAGTTTGATGGGGTTTGTATGCATCATGATTTAGGGCCTTTAGGTGCTGCGGTTAACTACAGGGCCACAGAGCGGCAAATGCAAATTATGAAAGACATGGGGGTTAATGCTTTAAGAACAAGCCATAACCCACCATCGACAGAGATGTTACAAGTTTGTGATAGATTAGGTATTGTTGTTATAGACGAAGCTTTCGATGAATGGAAAAAAGCCAAAGTACCTAACGGGTATCATAAATATTTTGATAAGTGGCATGAGAAAGATTTACGGGATATGATTAAAAGAGACCGTAATCATCCGTCTGTTGTGATGTGGAGTATAGGAAACGAAATTTTAGAACAAGGGGAAAAAGACGGATGGAAATTAGCAAAACGTCTAAACGATATTTGTCACGATGAAGATGATAGTAGGCCAACAACCGCTGGATTTAACTATTATCCTGCTTCTTTTGAGAATAAATTGGCAGATCAAATTGATGTTGTAGGTGTAAATTATAAACCTTCTCATTATGCAGAAATAAGGTCTCAAAACCCAGATATGATATTTTATGGATCCGAAACGTCTTCTCAAACAAGTAGCAGGGGGCGTACCACTTACCTTTGGAATATAAACATAGAAGAGAAACCTTTCAAGTATCTAGCCATGACGAAACGGTTGGTCCTAAATGGGCATATCCACCAGATGTCGAGTTTGACGCTCAAGAACAAAATCCAACATCGCTTGGAGAATTCATCTGGACAGGTTTCGATTATTTAGGAGAACCAACACCTTACGGCGGTAGAGATAACTCAACCAATGGGTATTGGAATGACGACTGGCCATCACGTTCATCGTATTTTGCACCAGTAGATTTGTGTGGGTTTCCAAAAGACAGGTATTACTTATATCAAAGTCAATGGACCACAGAACCTATGGTGCATGTATTACCACATTGGAATTGGAAAGAAGGCATGACAATTCCTGTTTATTCCTATACAAACTGCGAAGAAGTAGAGTTGTTTGTAAACGGAAAATCTTTTGGAAAGAAAGTAAAGGGTAAAGATTTTACAATGATTCATGCTGAGTATAACGGATTTGAAAAAGGGATGTACAAGTCTAAATATAGATTGTCTTGGAATGTGCCTTATCAAAAAGGAAACATTAAAGTGGTGGGTTATATTGATGGAAAAGAGGTTGCAAGTAAAGAAATTAAAACAGCGGGCGAACCTGCAAAAATCAAATTGATTGCAGATAGAAGTGATATCAATGCAGATGGTGTAGATTTATCTTTTGTTACGGTTAGAATAGAAGACAAAGACGGGAATTTATGTCCAGAGGCTTCTAATTTAGTCAATTTTAGTATTGAAGGAGAAGGCACTTTAACAGCAGTTGGTAATGGTAATGCCGCATCATTAGAATCTTTTCAAGAAAATTATAGAAAAGCATTTAGCGGACAATGCTTGGCAATAATTAAAGCCAATGAAAATCCAGGAGTTATTAAAATTACTGCAACATCTAATGGCTTAACATCTGATGCGATTTCTATTACATCTAAATAGGTTATATAAATGTTGATGAAAAGAGTAGTATTCATATTGTTAGCTTGTATACAACTTCAAGTTTTTGCAAAAGATTACAATGTGCTGGATTATGGCGCTAAAGGCGATGGTATCACTTTAGATACTAAAGCAGTTCAAAAAGCGATAGATGTATGCTCTAAAAATGGAGGTGGTAAAGTTTTAATTCCATCAGGAAAAACAGTTGTAATTGGCACCATCTATTTAAAAGACTTTATAACCCTACATATTGAAAACGGTGCAGTGTTATTGGGTAGTCCAAACTTTGAGGATTATGCTACGGATACTCATAAAAACATGTACAAAAATGAACCCCACATGGATAGGTGCTTGATTTTTGCAAAGGATGCCAAATCATTTGCTATTGAAGGTTATGGAACTATTGATGCCAATGGTCACCCTAAAAATTTTACCGCAAAGAAAAATGGACGTCCAATGCTACTACGTTTTTTAAATTGTAACAATATTCATTTAAAAGATGTTACTCTTAAAAATCCGGCGTCTTGGACATCCGCCTGGTTATACTGTAATGACATTGTGGTAGATGGGATAAATATTTTAAGCAGGGTAAATAATAATGGTGATGGGTTAGATTTTGACGGATGTACTAATGTTCGTGTGTCTAATTCATCGTTTGATACCAGTGATGATTCCATCTGTTTACAAACATCAAACCCTGATAAACCGTGTAAAGATATCGTAATAACGAATTGCCTATTCAAAAGTAAATGGGCTGGTATGCGCATAGGATTAGCATCTCGAGGGGATTTTGAATCTGTTACAGTTAGTAATTGTACATTTCATGATATCGAGGATTCGGGGTTAAAAATTCAGATGAATGAAGGTGGAGAAATGAAGAATATGGTATTTTCAAATTTGGTGATGAAAAATGTGCCAAGGCCTATTTTTATGACGTTTTGTAAGCAAAGGGCAGGAGTAGATACACCTAAAGAAATTCCTCCTATGAAGGCGATGCATGGGTTTATTTTTAATGGAATACTTGTAGATAATAAAGAGCTAGATAAAAATTCTGCAATATTCATTACAGGATTACCAGATCACTATATTACAGATATACAGTTAAATAATGTGCAAATGACCGTTTCTGGGGATGGGGATAAGTCGGATTCCGAAAAAACAGATGTAAAAGAATATACATTGGAGGTGTTGAAGGGATGGTGGCCGGAGTTTCATTTGGTAGGTACATTACCAGCTTCTGGTATTTATGCACGTCATATTAAAGGATTGTTTATTAATAACGTGCATATAAATACGGTTTTAAAAGATGAAAGACCTGTTGTAAGGTTTGATGATGTTGTTAATTATGATATTAAACAATTGTATTACAACCAAAAAAAGCAGATAAAACAAAAATAGTTATCAAGTAGTTTTATAAATGAGTTCAATATGATAAACAAATTCTTTTGCCTGAAATGACTTTAAGATCATATATAAAACTATTTGGATTTTTAGTGACACTTTCATCTTTGATCTCATGTACTGGTGATAAACAGTTTTATAACATAAATGATTTTGGGGCCGTTGGTGATAGCACAGCACTTAATACAAAAGCTATTCAAAACGCTATAGATGTATGTTCTAAAGACGGAGGAGGCACGGTATTAATTTCTAATGGCGTGTATGTGAGTGGTACTGTATTACTAAAAAATAATGTCACCCTTTATATTGATGAAAATGCTAAACTTGTAGGGAGCGCTAACCCATTAGACTATCAGAGTATTGATACATTTGTGGATGCTACCGGACAAGAAAGAGGAACTTGTTTGATTGGGGCAATAAACGCTAAAAATATAGGTGTGGAGGGTAAAGGTATTATTGATGGTAATGGTGCCTCATTTCTTCAAAAAAACCTGATTCAAAAAATGAAAACATTGGGTTTAGAAAACATTAAAAAATTTGGTAAAAATCGTCCGTTTTTGTTGCGTTTTGTAAAATCTTCAGATATAAAATTGAAGGCTATTACGCTAAGGCAAGCAGCGGCATGGGCGTGTCATTTTTATCAATCTCATGATATTATAGTTGATGGAATTACTATTTACAACCATGCCAACAAAAATAATGATGGTATCGATCTGGATTCTAGTCACAATGCCGAGATAACAAATTGTAGAATCAATGCAGAAGATGATGCCATTTGTATTAAATCCACTAGCAAGATGCCTACATATAATGTTAAGGTCGATAATTGTAATTTAAAAAGTGATTGGGGTGCTATAAAATTCGGAACAGAATCTATGGGTGATTTCTATAATATTGATATTAGAAATAGTAAAATTTATGATACCAAAGGTGGTGGTATTAAAATATTGAGTGTAGATGGGGCTAATATTCATAACATTACTATAGATAATATTGAAATGAATAATGTAGATATGCCAATATTTATTCGTTTAGGCGAACGATTAAGAACGTATCGAGATGCTGATAAACAGCCTGTAGGCTCAATAACTGACATAAAAATAAGTAATGTTAATGCTATAACTCGTAGTTTAGAACATTCTAGAGTAACACCACCAACCGGTATTTTTATTACAGGAACTTCAAAACACAAAATAGGAACTATTCATTTGGAGCATATAAACATCGAACTTCCGGGAGGCGGTCTCGCAAAAGATGTTAAGGAAGTAGCAGAAGATGAAAAAAATATCCTGAATTTACGTTTTTTGGGGTCCTACCGGCTTATGGTATGTATGCCAGGCATATACAAAATTTAACTACGGACACAACTACATTTAGTATCACTACAAAAGATGAGAGGAAATCTATTGTTTTCGATGATGTTACACATCATAATATGAATGGTAAATGATTGAAAAGTCGATTTTTTAACCTGTCAGGTCTTGCTTTCTAAACCCGATGAATTTTAGAATATAATATGATTACTATGCTCAAATACAACAAACTTTTCTTTATCCTTCTAGTGCTTTCATCTATAAATATATGTGCTCAAAAGAATAAGATCGCAAAACCTAATATATTGATAATTTATACTGATGACCATAGGTATACAGGTGTGCATGCTTTGGGAGGTATGCCGGTAAAAACACCAAATATGGATGCGTTGGCTAATGAAGGTATTGTTTTTGAAAACGCTTATTTAATGGGGGCATTTTCCGGAGCAACCTGTATTCCAAGCAGAGCGATGTTATTATCCGGCAGACAGTTATTTTCACTAAAAGGGCAAGGACATTCCATACCAACAGATCATGTTACTATAGGCGAGGCATTTCAAAAGGCAGGATACACCTCTCATATTGTTGGTAAGTGGCACCAGGATAATAAGTCTTTGGTACGTTCCTTTAATTCAGGCAGTACTATTATGGGAAGAGGAGTGTATCTGGTCGACCATTTTAGAATGCCTCTTTGGGATTGGGATAAAAAAGGAAAATTTAGTGCCGAAGATGCCTATTTACTTGTATATGATGAAAAAGGAAAAGTTGAACGAAGACACCTAACTAAAGAGGATAAAAAAGGCCCTATAGGAACTGAATTAAATGGACCACATACATCAGAAATTTTTGCTGAAAATGCATCAAACTTTATAAAGAATCGAAAAAAGAACAATCCTTTCTTTATGTACCTGGCATTTCATGCACCGCATGACCCTCGTCAGGCACCACGAGAATATAAGGACATGTATCCGTCTGATCGTGTAGAATTGACACCCTCATATATGTCTCAGCATCCTTTTGATAATGGTCATATGTTTTTACGGGATGAAGAATTAGCACCATGGCCAAGAACTCCTGAAATAGCGAAAAAAGAATTGGCGGACTATTATGCAATTATTACGCATTTAGATAACCAAATAGGAAAAGTTATTGAAGCACTTAAGGAAACTGGGGCCTATGAAAATACGCTGATTGTTTTTGCAGGAGATAGTGGGTTAGCAGTTGGAAATCATGGTTTAATTGGGAAACAAAATATTTATGATGAAGATGGGATACATATACCGTTGGTTTTTTCAGGAGGATTTATCAAGGCAAAAGGTGTTAGAAAAAAAGCTTTAAGTTATACCCATGATATATTTCCAACCATTTGTAATCTTGTTAATATTCCAATTCCCGAATCTGTTAATGGAAAGAGCTTAGTTCCTGTAATTAATAATACTACAGAGCAAGTTAGAGATTATACCTATCATGCTTATAGACAATTTCAGCGTGCTTATAGAAAAGGGGATTTTAAATTAATTGAATACGTAAGAGCAAAAGATGTTAAAAGACAAAAGGGAATAGAACTTGAATTCGAATCTGGCTCCAGGGTTACTCAATTATTCAATGTTGAAAAAGACCCCTGGGAAACCCAAGATTTATCTTTTTCCCTGAATATAAAGAGATAGTGCTTCAAATGAGAAAAGAAATGAAAGCCAAAGCTGTTGTATTAGGAGACAAAAAAAATAGTATTAATGAACGTTATGATTTTTGGGATTTTTATTACTAATAGTGATTAAATTAACTCTTCTTTTTACGCTTCTCCACTAATTTATCGTATTCCGGAGCACGTCTATCAAAATCGTAGGCATCGAAAATAGCACCATTGCCATGAAGCCTGGGATCTCCTTGTTTTTTTAGTTTCTTAAAAAGTTGTTTTTTTAAAGCATTCTTAATTTTTAAATACTTTGGGTTTTCTGCCAAATTAGTTAAACATTCAGGGTCATCTTTAATGTTATAAAATTCTTCTTTAGGTCGTTTTCCATAACATAAATCATAGATAGTTGTTTCTGGTTTTTCTTCCATAGTAGCCACTTTGGTTGGACTCCAATCGGTATCTCTAAAACCAGCTTCTAATGTGCCACATGGCCAACGATTAGGTTCAAAATTGTGCATGTATACAAAATCACCTTTATGAATACTCCGCACTGGGTATGACCAGCCATTAGGTCTACACATGTCATTACGTTCCCTACCGGTATATACTACTGCTCGTTTTTTTGGTTTATCTTTAAAAATATCCATAAGACTTTTACCTGTAATAGGCTGCATGTCGCTCTTATTTTCTTTAATCCCAGCAGCTTTGAGAAATGTTGGTGCAATATCAACAAAACTTGTAAAATCATTTACAATTCTGCCTGGGTTTAAAATTTTCCTAGGCCACTTCACAGCAAAAGGAACACGTGTCGCAAATTCATGTGGGTGACCTTTAAATCTAGGAAAGGGCATACTGTTATCTGAGGTTACGATTATAAGTGTATTATCTAATTCCCCTGTTTCTTTTAAATATTGTAAAATTTCTCCTAAATGTTGGTCAAAATATTCTACCTCAAAAGCATAATCTAAAATATCATGTTTTGTAGCTTCAGAATTTACCCAAAAAGAGGGCATAAAATCTAAATCCTCCATTTTTTTTCCATGCATTACACCAGACTTATATTCGTAGCCTCTGTGTGGTTCTTTACAGCCGTACCAAAAGAAAAAAGGTTGATCTTTAGGCCTCTCTGCAAGAAACTGTTTGAAATTTGCAGAGTAATCATACGTATTTATTCCCTTAGCAGGAACAAATTCTCTTTTCAAATCATTGTATTCTTTACCCGTTAAATTACGACCTTCAGGATGAATTCCTGGATTCCAGCCTTTGCCTGTAAACCCAGTAAAATAGCCATGGTCTGTAAGTGTTTCAATAACACTTTTAAATTTATCGGGCCATGTGGGTTGGTGATTCGCTGCGGCTTCCAATTGCCATGGATTTCTACCGGTAATTATAACAGCTCTGGAAGGGGCACATTTACTACTTGGTGTATACATATGGTTAAATAACAAACCTTCCTCTGCAATAGTATCAAAATTGGGAGTACGTAAAAATTTAAAACCGTAAGCACTGGCATGTGACATATCATCCGCAATAGCAAAAAGAATATTAGGTCTTTTTACTGTTTGTGATATACTTACATTAACAAAAAAAGAAATGATTATTAAAATTAAGAGTCTCAAAGGGTTTTTCATATTTTAGTTAAGGTATAATTTTTCTTAAATACCATGAACTATTTAAGATTAGCCAATTTACGTTTTATTCATTCCAAATTCAGGACTAGTATTAGTTTTTTAATACGACTTTGGGAGATTCATTGCCACGAGCATATTTTATTTTTTCTTCCCATATTTTTCTCATGTGTTTCATTTGTATGGCATGATTTTTATCCAATGCCAGATTGGTGATTTCATTTGGGTCTTCAGATAAATTATATAATTCTTCAAATACAGGTTGCTCTCCTCGTAATGGGTTTTCTATATACGCTCGATATTTAGCTACTTCGGGAAGGTATATTTTATATAACATTTCCATCCTATTTATTCCTAAAAATTCGGTCATTTCCATTATTTCATTGGATTTCATGTTGTCATTTCTATAGTACCTAATATATTTCCATGTTTTGTCTTGTATAGCTTCACAGCGAGGATTGCCAAATGTGTTAGACCAAAGATTCTCGGTATAGAGGTATTTATGGACATCACTACTCTGTCCATCAATAATCTTCCTAATACTTTTTCCTTGGAAATGTTCTGGCATTTGTATTCCAGCATAATCAAGTAGTGTAGGTGCAACATCAATGGTTTGTACCAATGCATCAATAACTTTTTTTCTAGCTTTTTTAGGTGCCATAGGATTGTAAACAATAAAAGGTACACGGGTACATACTTCATAGCACATAGCTTTTCCGGCCATTCCAAATTCTCCCCAGAATAATCCATGGTCTGATGTAAAAATAATTATGGTGTTTTTGGCTAAACCTTGTTGCTCAAGCTTAGCTCTTAAGCGACCAACCAAGGCATCAATACCAGTAACCGCTTGCATGTGGCGTAACTTGCGTTCTTTCATGGTTTCTGGTGTATAGGTGAAATCATATCCTAGTTGTCTGGCTTCGGTAAAAAGTAAATCTTCTGGTAATTTTTGAGTTTTTATATCTTTTTTAGCAATATAATGGGGTGGTAATGGTATATCAATATCGCGGTACAGTGTTTTATAGATAGTAGAATCACTTTCACGTTGTTCCATGAGGCTTGTGGCTGCGCCATGGGGAAGATTGAAATTAATATTCAAACAAAAAGGTTGGTTCGCAGGACGATTTTTTAAAAAATGTTCCGCACCTTTTAGTTTAAATTCATTACTTAAAAAATCGTTAACTCCCTCATTTAATATTTCAGCTTGAGTATCACTTTGAGCTCCGTTGAATATTTTGTGTTTTTCTTTTGGATAAAAAAACAGATGACCGTGAGCACCATACCAATAATCAAAGGACTTTTCCATAACACCACTACTATAGCCACCCTCTCCAATTGGACTATGATTTTTTCCAATATACCCTGTATAATAGCCATTGTTGCGCATAATTACAGGGTATGATTGTTTCCATGCTTCTTCAGAAACAGCAGTACCTGAGTTAAAATTAACACCATGCTTTCTTTCAAACTGGCTTAGTAAGATGGAGACCCTGCTGGGTGTGCAGATAGCACTGGTTACATGTGCATTTGTAAATAACACACCCTCCTTAGCCAATTGATCTAGATTAGGAGTCTGGATAATCTGATTTCCATTTGCTCCTAGTAATTCAAACCGTTGGTCATCGGTAAGAATAAAAATAAAATTTGGCCGAGTATTATTTTTTTGAGCAAGAGCTGTGGAAATAATGAATAACAGGATTATTTGAATTGAAAGTCCTGATGTGGAATTGAATTTCATGATCATTTCTACTTTTTGTGTTATGCATTTGCAGGTGAAAATTATAATGAACGTCCTTTTAACCCGTAAATCGTCCAGTTACTCAATCAAAAATTTATTTCCAGTTAGTTTAATAGTGCTCATCAATATTTTTTCTGATGCAACAGCTTTTTTGTTTTTAACTTCTGGGGAGCAATTTCCTATAAATATGTCTATATCACCTGGTTTTACTTCACGTTTAAATTTTCTATTCACATACGTCAGGTCTTTAGGCTCAAGTGTAAATGTTATTTTTTCTGTTTTTCCTTTTTTATGTGTATACGTTTAAATGCTTTGAGTGAAGATATGGGAACCGGCATGTCGGTATCTTTAATATGTACATACAGCTGCACTACTTCATCGCCATCATACTTTCCTATATTGGTAACATTCACTGATATTTCTATATCTTGATTAGTAAGGGATTCCGAAGGAACTTTTAGATTACTATATTTAAATTTGGTATAACTTAACCCATGACCAAACCTAAAATTTGGCTCTCCTGTAAAGTATTTGTAGGTTCTGTTTTTCATACTAAAATCTCTAAAATCAGGTAAATCCTTTTCAGACTTATAAAATGTTACAGCCGTTCTTCCTGCTGGGTTGTAATCGCCAAATAGAACATCTGCAACCGCTAGACCACCTGCCTGCCCTGGGAACCATGCATCTAGAATGGCGTTTGCTTTTAAATCTTCAGGAGTAAGTGCCGTCATACTTCCATTAACGAGTACCATAACTACAGGCTTGCCTGTTTTTATTAATTTGGATAGCAACTGTTTTTGTTTATTAGAAATGCCAATAAATTCACGATCGTTTTGTTCGTCTTCAAATACATTGCTTGACCCGCCAGCATATATGATTACATCGGACTTGTTAGCTATTTCTAAAGCTTCCTTTACAGGATCTATACCAGGTTTTTTCCAATAGAAATGCATATCGTTTTTACCTTGTGTTTTATTTACGAATACCTCTAATTTGTATTTTTCTCCCGCTTTTAAAGTGTAGGTGTCCTTAAGGACTTGGTATTTCTGCCAGTTTCCTTTTCTATCTCTATCACGGTATACGATAGTATCGTTATTTATAACCAGCCCAAAACCTTGTCCACCTTCCATAGAAAGCAAATACTCGCCAGAAATTTTGGGAGTAAGATATCCCTTAAATTTTACGGAATTAATATTCCACCTTTGTTCATCTACAATAGATTTCCACTCGTAAGTATAATCTATTTCATCAGTAACAGTTTCTTTAACCAAATTTTTAAAATCTGCTTCATAGTAAAATTCTACTTTGAGCCCAGGTTTCCCATCGGGGGTTGTAAGTGCGGATTTAGGTACTAATTCCATGTAGTCTTCATCACCAAGAATACTACCTTTCGCATAATTTATGGTGATTCCTTTTTCTTTGGCTTTAGCCTCTATTCCTTCGTAGATCGTATATATTTTATCAGGGATCCCTGTATAGTTCCCCGTTAAAACATGTGGGTTTTTTACATCGGGACCAATAAGAGCAATGGATTTAATGTTTTTGTTAATAGGAAGTGTCTTGTCATTTTTTAATAAAGTCATTGATTTTTGTGCTGCTTCAAGAGCTAGTTTTTTATGAGCATCAGATTGAATGACATCCGGACTTATTTTACTGTATGCACACATTTCGTGAGGGTCAAACAATCCTAGTTGCATCTTTATTTTTATGGTTCTGTATAATGCATTATCAATTTCTGCTTGCAGTGAGATAGCCTTTTTCCATGCTGCTTTCATGTGCGTTTCGAATTGATCTCCGCAATTAAGATCTACGCCAGCTTTTATGGATAGTCCCACAGCTTCTTCTTGAGTAGCCACTCGTTTTTGAACATTGGAAGCCGTTGATAACGAACCGCAATCGGTAACTACATAGCCATCAAAACCCCACTGATCTCTTAATAATGACGTAGTGAGATATTTTGATGTTACGCATGACTCCCAATTAAGCATGTTGTATGCACCCATAATACCTTTGGCGCCTCCTTCTTTTATAACAGCTTCAAATGCAGGTTTATAAGTTTCCAAAAGGTCTATTTCGCTTACAATGCGGTTTTCGTAGGTTTTACCAACTTCAGGACCGTTGTGTACCATAAAGTGTTTTGGACAAGAAATAGCTTTTAGATACTTGGGGTCATTTCCCTGAATACCTTTTACAAATGCAACTCCCATCCTAGAGGTTAGGTGTGGGTCTTCTCCATAGGTTTCCTGATTTCGACCCCAACGGGGGTCTCTTACCAGATTAATATTTGGCGACCAGAATGACAGGTTTGCACCTTCACCATTATTGTATTTTGCTCTAGCCTCGGTTGAAATTGCACTTGACACTCTTAGCATAAGGGCATCATCCCAAGTCGCTCCTAAACCGATACTTTGAGGAAACATCGTGGCGCGTTTCATGCCCAAACCATGTAAAGCTTCTCCTTGCCAGGCAAAATCTAAAATTCCTAATCGTTCAATTTTTGCATTGTAACTTTTGGTCCATTGGATTTTTTCATCAATTGTTAATCTATCAATTAGATCATAAATCCTTTCATCAATAGGTAGCTTCGGATTCATAAATGGAAAATCTTGGCTAGATGATGAAATACCTTTTGTCGCTTTTTGTCCTGCAGGTGCCCACACTTGAGCATTTAACATACAAAAAGATAACATACAAGTAAATAGTAGTATAGTTCTTTTCATAATTTAATATTTTCTTATTTTTAATGTATTACATGTATAAAATAGAATGCTTTTAACATAGTTTATATACCATAATTTAAAGTTGCTGTAATAATTTTTTATATAATATTAATAGTTGTAATTTTGTTATACTGGTTGTCAACTGGATTAATTATGTTCTCGATTGATATAATAGTAAGTCCTGTAAATACGGGCATTCGAATATTGTTCCATAGGTTCTGCGCTGTAGGTTACTATATATTTGTGGTTCTTCATAAAATATAGGCTATCTTTATTCTTACTTAATCAACAGCAGGTCGTTCCATTTCTTTTTCTAATACTCTGAAAGTCTTATTAGTTATATAATGTGTAGTTTGCATTTGAATATGAGAATTTTGTTTCGTTATTATTTTGTTGTTTCTATAAGGATACTTTTGCTTTCTAAGTTTTTAGAATGTGCAATAACCTCAACTTTTCCCGATACATCTGTAGCTTGAATAATTAATAGAGTCCTACCATTGTGTGTGGTACTTTTGTTAGATTGAAATTTTTCAACACTTTTTTTCCAACCATTATCTACACCTAATAATTTGGCATTTCCTTTTATTTCGAAAGTAATTTCCCTATCATCTGTTTTTACGGGGTTTCCTTTTTCATCCGTTAATTGAACGATAATATGTGCTACGTCATAATTATTGGCTTTTAATATTTTTTCTTCAGAAGTAAGTTGAATTTTAGTTGATTTTCTTGCGGTATTAATTTCTGAAGTAATTTCTTTGCCATTTTTAATTCCTTTGGCTATTAATGTACCATCGGCAAAAGGAACGCCCCATTTATAAATATGGTCTTCAAAATCGGATAGTTTCTTTTTCCCCAGTGATGTATCATTTAAAAACAATTCAATTTCCTCACAGTTAGAATAGATTTCTACCGAAATCATGTCATCTTTTTTATAATTCCAATGTTCATTTACATCTTGCCAACTCCAAAGTGCCGTTTTCCATTTTTCAGGGTTTTTGGCTACAATTTCTCCGTTATCATTAATTTTATTTATGGACTTATCTATATTTTGGGTAGCGATGTGTATATGGGGTTCGTCATTCCATAAGGTTTTCATCATGTGGTAGGAACCTTTTGTGAATCCCGCAGAGTTTGACAAACCAGAGGTTGAAACACGAACAGGCCAGGGTTTTCTAATTTCCCCCATATAATCAATTCCTGTCCATAAAAAGGTACCCGATATAAAAGGACGTTCCATAGCAGCTTTCCACTCGTGGTATTGCCCCAAGTTTTCTGTTCCCATAATGGGTTTGTCCGGGTAATTTTTATGTCCATAATCGTACATAATACGCCTGTAGCTATAGCCAATGACATCTAGTGCATCTGTGTAGCCTGATAAGTGGCTAACTGAAGGCAAAATTAAATTTGCTGTAACCGGTCTAGTTGTATCTAATTCTTTAACCCATTTAGAAAGTTTTTGTGCCGTTTTACCAATGTCATATTTTCCTTTTGGAAGCGTTTTTAATTGTTGCTTAATTTTATCAATAGTGTATGGAGGCTCGGACCAGAAATAATTTCCGTTCCAATTTATATTGTCAAAAAAACCTGTAGCTGCTGCGTTTCTGGTATAAGTCCATTCAATTTCATTACCGATGCTCCATTGAAAAATAGAAGGGTGATTTCGATGGCTTAAAAGCACATTTTCTATATCTTTTTGCGCCCACTCCTGGAAATGTTCTCCATAACCACGTGTTATGTAATCAAAACTAATACGCTCGTTGATGTTAAAGCGTTTGTCTTTGGGGTTGTCCCATTCGTCAAACAATTCGTCTTGCACTA
Organism: Jejuia sp. G7-7; assembly: GCF_055808955.1. Classification (NCBI taxonomy): domain Bacteria; kingdom Pseudomonadati; phylum Bacteroidota; class Flavobacteriia; order Flavobacteriales; family Flavobacteriaceae; genus Jejuia; species Jejuia sp. G7-7. The sequence continues at coordinate 237,524 of NZ_JBVVSZ010000002.1, read as the reverse complement.
AGAATCCCATTTCATCACATAAATCCAGAAATTCTGTAGAAGCGGGATTATGGGCTATTCGTATGGCATTACAACCACCCTCCCTTAAGGTTTGAAGCCTGCGTTTCCAAACACCTTTAGGTACAGCTGCTCCAACCAAACCAGCATCGTGATGTAGGCAAACCCCTTTTATTTTTAAGTTTTGTCCGTTTAAAAAGAAACCTTCGTTGGTATCGAATTTTATGGTTCTAATACCGAAATTCGTTGTATAGCTATCAATTTCTTTGTCATTTTCTATGATAGAAGTTACCGCTTTATATAGGTGTGGTGTGTCAATATTCCATAATTTCGGATTGTGAATTTCTCCATTTTGAGAAATATTCTTTGAAGAGTTAGCTTCAATTTTTAGTTCATTTTCAATAGAGGTGACTTCCTGACCATTTTTGTCTACTATTTTGGTGTGTAATAAGATTTTTTTTCTGAGGGAAACTCATTTTTAACTGTAATATTTAGCTGTACGGTTGCTTTATTATTTATAACCTTTGGAGTCGTTATAAAGGTGCCCCAAACCGGAATGTGTAATTTATTGGTGGTTATAAGTTTTACATTTCTATAGATTCCTGCACCGGTATACCAGCGGCTGTCGGCATATCTTGAATGGTCAACTTTTACAGTAAGTATATTCCTTTTCCATTTTGGTTAAGATAGGGTGAAATATTAAAATAAAAAGGTGAATATCCATATGGATGGAACCCTAGTTTTTTTCCGTTTATATAAACTTCAGAATTATTATAGATACCGTCGAAGAGTACGTAGGTAACTTCATCTTGGTTGTAGTTTTTATCGAAGGTTTTTTTGTAATACCCATAGCCTTTACTTTTTAAGTAACCTGTGGCATGGGCTTCATAAGCGAGTGTAGAATCAAATTCATTTTCAATAGCCCAATCATGAGGCAAGTTAATGGCTTTCCATTTTTTTATGGTATTCACCTGGATACTGTCATCAGATACGTGAAACTCCCAGTTTTGATTGAAATCAGTTAGTATACGATTACTCTTTGTTTCTTTTTTAGAATTGTTACAGCTAGAAACAATGAGGGCTACTAAAACTATAAAGAGATTTTTTTTCATTCTTTATCTATATATTCAGCTTTACGATTGGGTAGAGATAATTTATAAATAAGTTACTTGTCTTTCTCTTTTGCAAATTCCCTTCTCTCATCTCTGTTTTGGTTGAAACTAAACCTTACAAGGTAATCATCACCAGTATACCAAGGTTCACCAGGATAAAATTTTGTTTTATGGCATAGCCCCCATTTTAATGCCTCGGTTGGGTGTTTATCATTATCAAGAGTTGTAACAAGACCCATCGCTGATGGTGCATCCCAGATATAAGACTTAATTTCAAAATTAATACCATTCGGAGCATATTGAATCGTTCTTTTTTCTGGACCATCAGCAGAATGCACAAGAGCTATCCCTCCTTTATAAGGCCAAATACATATTTCATGACCTGATTGTGTAATTGGGTTGTAATCGGATTTAATATAAGGTCCTTCTGGATTATCTGCTATGGCTAAGCCCCATCTTATTTCTCTTCCTCCAGCTGTTTTACGTTCTCCCATACGTTCTCCTTTATAGTACAAATAGAATTTGTTTTTATAAAATAAAAGTGTAGGGTCATGAACTTTTTGGCTATCAAAACTACCTTGGCTTTTTACCCTAAAGCGATTGTCTTCTATTCCAAGCCATTCCCCATCTTTTGCGGCTTCTAATATTGGGTTTTCCAGTCTTTTCCATGGACCTCTTGGGCCATTGGCAACAGACATTCCAACAGTATTGAAACTGCGGTTTAAGTAAGGTGCTTGAATACATTGATATACCAAATAATATTTACCGTTATGAGCCAATACTTCTGGGGTGAATACGGATCTATCATCGTAGGTGCCTTTTGGGCCAAAGGTAACAGCCAAACCTTGCTCTGTCCATTCCATGCCATCTTTTGAAGTAGCGTACCATATTTCCGTTTTATCCCATGGAAACACTTTTTTTCTGGATCACCTGTTCCAAAACCGTAAGTTTTCCCAGTTGCTTTAGAGTAATATGTATAATAAATTCCATCAACTTTTATTACCATTGAAGGGTCCCGACGTGTTATTCCTTTTTCATATCCAACATTACCTTTTAAGTTTTGTGTAGCAAATTCACCATACCATTCAGCATTTTTATGATAGCCTCGGTCTAAGGCCCTTTTAGATGCTGCACTCATTTTATCTGGGTTGCCTATTGCTAAGAAATCATAATCTTCTTGCGAGTATTCTGCAGTTTCTGTCGTGTTGGTAATTGTAGCTTTATTACCATCGTTGCAAGAGGTAAGTAATAAGCTGATAATTATAAAAGGTGCTAATAGTTTCATTTTTTTTATATTTAATTAAACATTTTTAAGTATTAGTTGTGGTATTTTTAAATTATAGTGGTAAACTATATATTGTTCTACTTTAATTTTGTAATAAGTCTTGTAGGGGCAAAAGCATTAATTTTATGCTTGTTGGCAGAGTTATTGACAAAATTATGAATTCTATACTTGCTAAAACTTATCTATAATATCACAAAATTTAACTCATCTACCTTAATTTTAAAATTTATGCTTTAATTATTGGTATTATAGATAAAAAAAGAACAAGTTCATTTTAAAAGTGATTAAGACTTTAACTGAATTTCATGCCCCTAATTCAATTTTATAAAAAGAATTGATTAAACTACTGAGATTCCTTTTGTTCTGCCTTATGTTTTTTATATGAAGAAGGTGTTAAACCAATCTGTTTTTTAAAAGCTTCCCTGAAATATTGAGCGTCATTAAAGCCAACCTCGTACATAATTTCATTAACAGAGTACATATTTCGCTTTAGTAATTGGGCGGCTCTTTTTATTCTAATGTTTCTTATAAAAGCGTTGGTAGTAAAACCAACCAATGCTTTTAGCTTTTTATTAAGTTCCATACGTCCAAGGCCACATTCTCGAGCCAGCATTTCTACGGTAAATTCAGAGTTGGAAATATTGTCTTCAATACATTTCATAACACGATTAATAAATCGTTCATCAATACTTGTTAAGCCAACTTCTGATGGAGTGATGTCCATTTCTTGTTTAAACTTATTTATTATTTTATTTCTTGAATCCAGTAGAGCTTCAACCCGTGTTTCAAGTTCTTGTATACTAAAGGGTTTTATAATAAAAGCATCTGCACCTAAAGCATAGCCTTTGATCTTGTTTTCTGGCGCATTCTTTGCTGTAAGTAGAATGATTGGAATGTGATTAATTCTGTTGTCAGACTTAAGTTTTTCACAAAATTCATACCCATTCATTCCCTGCATCATTATATCACTGATTACCAGGTCGATAGTGTTGTCGAGGCAAATGTCTATTGCCTGCTGACCTTCTTCTGCTTTATAGATGTTAAATCGGTTTTTAAAGGTTTCTTCAAGAAAATAAAGAATATCGTTATTGTCCTCAACGAGTAAGATGCTTTGAAGTTTTCCTTTGAAAACTCTGCCATCCGTGTTTTCATTTAAGTCAAAGTTGGGTAACAGCCAACTTTGAGGGTTTATTGTGCCGTCAAAACTCTTGCCTCCTTCTGAGATTTCGTCAATTGCATAAGTGCTTTTGTCAGTAGGTAAAATAACTTTAAAGGTTGTGCCTTTGTTTTCGGCCGATTTAAAAGTGATGTTACCATGGTGGATTTCAATTAGGTTTTTTACAAAGGATAAACCTATGCCCGAACCGAGTTTACGTGTTTTATCTACACTAGCAAATCGTTCAAATATGTGTTTTTGAATGTTCTCAGGAATACCTCTTCCATTATCCTCTACCTCTATAAAGGTGTATTCTAAATCCTGGCGCAACCTTACTGTTATTTTACCTCCTTCGGGAGTAAATTTGAAAGCGTTTGACAGAAGGTTAAACAAAACCCTTTCTATAATTTCTGCATCAAACCATGTATGTATTTCTTCATCATAAATAATGCTGTAATCAATTTTTTTTCTGTTGGCTACTTCATGAAAATTTTCGCCCAATAACATTATAAATTCTGATAACTCGTTGAATGAAACTTTTAATTTGAATTTACCTTGTTCTAGTTTTCTAAAGTTTATTAATTGATTGATTAGTTTAAGTAAAATCTTAGAATTCTTGAAAATATTGTTGTAATACTTTTGTCGTTCTCCTTCTGATAAAGTTGCTGAAAATGACTGAAGACGTTCTATAAAACCAACGATTAATGTTAAGGGTGTACGAAATTCATGGGAAATGTTAGTGAAAAACCGAAGTTTTAATTGGCTTAATTCTTCCTGCTTTTCTTTCTCCATTGCCTCAATTACATAATTGTTTTTTTTAGTTGTTTTTATTATTGTAAATTTTCTAAATAATAACAGTCCTAGAAGAAATATGACAGCGTAACACGAAAATGCCCATTTAGAACTCCACCACGGTGATTTAACGGTTAACTTAATACTTAACTCGTTATCACTCCAATGGTCATAATTATTTGAGGCTTTTACTTTTAAGACATATTCTCCAGGGGGTATATTTGTGTATTTTGCTATACGATTAGAAGCAGAGGTGTTTACCCAATCTGTATCAAAACCTTCTAATTTATATTTATATTTGTTTTGTAGTGGAGCCGCGTAATGTAATGCAGAGAACCCTATGGAAAAACTTCGTTCATTATGCTTAAGATTAAGCTCATCGATATTATTTATATTTAGAGGTAGAACGACACGTCCGTTTATTGTATCACCTATTTTGATATTTTGGTTTAAAATGTGCAAGTCGTCAAAAACAAGTACAACATCAGAACTATCTGCCATTATTTGTTTTGGGTAAAAGGCATTAAATCCATTGATACCACCAAAAATCAATTCTCCAGAAGTGCGTTTACAAGCTGCCAGTTCTGTAAATTCCATATCTTGTAACCCATCATCAAGACTAAAATTTTGAAATTCAAGTTCTTCTGGTGAAAATCGGGTTAACCCCTTGTTGGTTGAGAACCATAAATCCTTGTTGTCGTCTTCAATAATGGCTTTGATGACATTGTTGGGTAATCCATCTCTTGTGTCGTATGAGAGAAAATGATCTTCTTCGGATCCTTCCGAACTTATTATTTTATTTAGGCCCCCTCCTAAGGTACCCACCCAAATATGTCCATTTGAGGTAACTAAAATTGGTAAAATATAATTATGACTGATAGAATAATCGTCTTTTGGGTTGTGATAATATTTTATGAAATTTGGGTTCTCTTGAAGTTGCTCTTGAGGCGTAATTTTGTTTAACCCATTTGCGAGTGCCTATCCATATATTGCCTTTGTTGTCTTGAGCTAAGCTCCTAATTATATTTGAAGAAATAGAATTAGTGTTGTTTAAGTGTTTGAAGTTGCTCTCCTTTTTTACTCTACCATTCGCATCTAGCTCATATCTAAAAAGGCCTTGATGATATGTACCCAACCATACAATATTGTTACTATCAACTAATGATGCATAAACCTGTTCTGTGGGTTGCATAAGGTTTTTGCCTGATTGAAATTTACCATTAAGTAGGTCTTTCTTATTACTATATGCAAAATAATTTGGGTAACCGATTGCCAATGAGCATTAGAGGGCGCTTAGCATCTACTACTTCGTTAATTGAAAAAACTTGCCTTTGTACCCCCTTATAAGTCGGCATTTCAATTTGCTTGAAACCAACTTCATAAGCCGTGGGGGTGTCTTTAGATAAAAAATTCAAGCTTTCGCCTCCATCTGTTCCAATCCAAAGATTACCTTCTGAGTCTTCATATATAGATCGAATTTTATTCCTATTGAGGCTGCCCTTGTTTTCGTTTCTGCCGTAATAGCGAAAGTTTCGTTTATTGGGTTTGTATATATTAACACCGCCTCCGTTCGTGCCAATCCAAACAATACCTGAACTATCTTTTGTGAGGCATAAGATATTATCATTACTTATGCTTTTTTCATTGCCCCATTGGTGTTTGAAATGTTTGGATTTTGTTATCGAATGGTCATGATAATCAAGAATTTTAATACCTTCATTGGTGCCACACCATAAAAGACTATCGTTATATGCTAGTATTTTATAAGCATGTACGCTGCCTACATGATTAAATTTTGGGTTTGGTTTATTTATGTTCTTTTTTTCTAAGTCATAGATGTTGTATCCTCCAATTATTAAGTTTTTGGTGGTCTCATGAATTGAGGTGACTTGATTTTTTATTGGTAGTTGGTAATTTTGAAATTGTCCATCACTATTAGTGCTGTTACCAATATAACGAGACAAACCATTGGGTGTTCCTATCCATAGATGACCGTCATTGTCAACATATAGGCATGAGATATGGTTGTCATTTAGCGCGCCGTAATGATTTAAATCTTTTTTATAAATTTGGTTTTTGGCTTTTTTTGAAGAGTAGTCAATAGTAAGTTGGTTCAATCCCTTAGGTGTGCCTATCCAAATATTTGATCTTTTATCAACAGTTATTGAAGTAATAAGATTATCGGAAAGAAAATTAGGGTTTTCATCTGAATTGCCGAAGTGAATAAATTCATCAGTACTTTTATCGTACATAGAAACACCTTTATCGTCAGTGCCTATCCATATATTTCCGATAGAATCTTCTGTAATACAGCTAATTAGGTTGCTTCTTAAAGATTTGGGGTTTCCAAATGTTTTGCGGTAAGTTTTGGTGGTATAGCCATCGTATCTATTTAATCCATCATAAGTACCAATCCAAATATAACCTGTTTTGTCTTGGTAAATTGCTCTCACATCACTTTGCGATAAACCATTGCGTGTGTTTAATTTGTCAAATTGATTTACAACATCCTGTGCTTTTACAGTATTTGTAAATAAGTGCAAAACTACACAGACTATGACAAGAATGGTTTTGTTTATATAATCCATTTGAGATAATTTATTAGATAAATGGTGTATTGGCTTTTGAAATTTTTAGACGTAATATTACGGTGTTGTCGTCATAAATTTAATAATAATTAGTCTTTTAGACTGTATTAATTGACATCTATCAATTTACCATTGTTTTTGTAGTGCAAATACCTTCTATTGATTTTTTAACCTTTCATTAACAACTTAATTTCTTTGTTAACTCGCTGTTAGTGTGAGGTAATTTTACAATGTTCAAACTAAAGTTATCAATTAAACTAAATTTTTATGAAACAAGTAATACCTATTTTCTTAAAAAATGCTAGAACTACATTTTTTAAGGTTTTCCTATTATTGATTGTTTTTGCATTCCAAAGTCATTTGAGTGCACAAACAACAATTAATGGAAAAGTAACTTCTGCAGATGACGGAATGCCACTTCCAGGAGTAACTATTGTTCAAGAAGGAACTAGCACAGGAGCAGTAACTGATTTTGATGGTAATTATACCATTAATGTATCTGGGCTAGATTCGAAACTTTCATTTTCTTATGTAGGATTTGAGAAGCAAACCATTGTAGTGGGTAACCGCTCAACAATTGATGTTGTATTGTCCGTAGATACCGAACAGCTAGATGAGGTTGTGGTTATCGGATATGGTGAGGTAAAACGGAAAGATGTAACGGGTTCCGTTGTCTCATTAAAAGCGGAAGATTTAAACCCTGTACAGGCTGTATCCTTTGAGCAAGGCCTTGTTGCTAAGGCTCCTGGGGTACAAATTACCACGTCACAAGGTGAGCCTGGTTCAGCATCTAAAATTCGAATACGAGGAGGCACCTCAATTAATGCTAGTAACGACCCTTTATATGTTATTGACGGGTTTCAGATATTAGGAGGAGGTAACTCTGCTAGTCTTGGTCTGGGAAACAGTTTTTCTAGCCCACTAAGTTCTATAGACCCTGCGGATATAGAATCTATTGATATATTAAAAGATGCATCAGCAACAGCCATTTACGGTGCAAGAGGAGCTAATGGTGTTATTATAATAACAACCAAGAAAGGTAAGGCTGGAAGGTCTGAATTAAATTTTGAAACCTTCTCGGGTGTATCTCATGTAGTTAGAAAAATTGATGTATTATCCGCTCAGGAATTTATTGACTGGAGGAATGAATTTTTTCCATACAATCCTGATGCTGAACCGAATGAATTTCCACTAGATTCTTTTAGAGATGAATTTGGAAATCCTTATGCTGCCAATGACGATAGAGTAATAGTTTCCGATTGGTTAGACGAAGTATTAAGGCCAGCAACAGTTAATAACTACAGGTTAAGTTTTAATGGAGGTAACGAAAAGACCAAATATAACGGTGCTGTAAGTTACCTAAATCAAAATGGTATAGTAGAAGGTTCTGATTTTGAAAGATTTTCTGCAAATGTGAGAGTAGATCAAAAAATAAAGGAAAAATTGAGTGCAGGTATATCAATAAATGCTGGTTTTACTAAACGAAACGGTGTTGTTTCAGCATCTAGCAATAATGGTAGTGGTCAAAACGGTTTATTAACCTCGGCTTTATTATTCTCTCCAGTACAAGGACCTTATAATGCAGAATTTATTGAAGGTGCAGAATTTGACGAAAGAGGACGAGTAATATCTTTGAGAAGTGGAGATATTGTTAGTCCCACAGTAAGACTATTTGGGGATTCTAATTTGCGCAAAGAATTCCAAACATTTGCACAATCGTATTTATCCTATAAAGTGGCCGATGGTTTAACTGCTAAAGCTACTCTAGGAGGTAGTTTATATTCTACTAGAGGCAAATCATACTACTCGGAGAAATTTGGTTGGGGAGCCAGTGCTGGTGGTAGAGCCTTTTATCAGCATTATCAAAGCACTAATATTATAGGAGATATTAATTTAACCTATAATAAAAGGTTTGGTGACCATAGTATAATAGCCACAGCTGTTCATGAACGTCAGTTTGCTGTTAATGAAGATTTAAGAGCAAGTTCTGATGGGTTCGATATTCCTGGTGTAAATATAGATGCGTTAGAATCCGCTTCGACTACCAATAGAACAAGAACTTCTAGAGGGGAACGTAGTGTGGTGTCTTATTTAGGGCGTTTAAATTACAAGTTCAAAGACAGATATTTACTTACAGTAAGCGGACGTTATGATGGGTCGTCTAATTTCATTGAAAAATGGGGTTTCTTCCCTTCTGCAGCCTTAGCTTGGAGGGTGAGTGAAGAGCCTTTTTTGAAAGATAATAAAACTATTAGTGATTTAAAATTGAGGGTAACATATGGAGAAACAGGAAATAATTCTTCACCCACTTATGGTGCCTTGGCTAGGGCGGTATTTGCTCCATATACGCTAGGCGGGAGTGATACTAGTGCAGGAGCAATATTAGATAACCTTCAATTTACCAACCTAACTTGGGAAGTAACACAACAGACAGACTTTGGGTTAAACATAGGGCTGTTTGATAATAGAATTAATATGGAGGCTACCTATTACAATAAAACCACAGATAATGTTATCCTACAAAAGCCAATCCCAGAAACATCAGGTTTTACCACCGCACTTGAAAATGCAGGAGCCATCAGTAATAAAGGTTTTGAGTTTTCTGTAAATACTGTAAATATTGATAAGCCTAATTTTAAATGGACTACCAATTTTAATATTAGTTTCAATAGAAATGAAATTAAAAGTTTAGCAGGGGTTGATGAATTGTTTTTCAACGGTTTTGGTAATAAAGCTACTTCTGATTTTATTTTGAGGGTTGGTGAACCACTCGGGTCATTCTTCGGTTATGAGAGAGATGGTGTGTATTCTTTTGATGATTTCGAAGAGTTTGATGGTCTTAGTAATCAGGATGCCGCTGCTTTAATGTATGCTAACGGTGGTGTGAACGGATGGTTTACTCAATTTTACACCCTTAAAGATGGCACTCGTGACGTCTGCTCCTTACAGCCAGTATAGGCCAGGTATGCCTAAATTTGTGGATCAAAATGGTGATGGTGTAATTGATGATTCTGACAGGGTTATTTTAGGAAATACACAGCCAGATCATTATGGTGGTTTAACCAATAACTTCAAGATACATAATTTTGATTTGGGAATTGTTATGAACTGGTCGTATGGTAACGAGGTATATAACAAGAATAGGCAAAAAGGTGGAGCGCAAACCATTCCTCAACTAAATAAATTGGGTTGGATTAGAGATAGATGGACACCAGATAACCCAGACAGCGATATTATGTCTATTCGTGGAGATGCTGACGGAGACTTTGGTTTCGCAGCAAACTCTACACAGGTTGAAGATGGAAGTTTTTTAAGGTTGGCTAATGTTACTCTGGGCTACAGTTTTTCTAAGGAAATTATGGACAAAATAGGATTTCGATCAATAAGATTGTATGCAGCAGGGGATAATCTTTTCCTACTTTCTAACTATACTGGATATGATCCCGATGTTAGTGTAGGTAACAACCAAATAACACCAGGGCAAGACGCAGATTCCTATCCAAGATCTAGACAATTTAGAATTGGTGTTCAGATAGGCTTTTAATATAAAAAATATAGATATGAAAATAAATAAATTTAAAAGTTATGCCATTGTAACATTGTTATCTCTAGTATCAGTGGCATGCGAAGATGAAAGTTTTTTGGCTGAAAAACCGACGACGTTTGCCAATCCAGGTTTGTTAGTTACAGATTTGCCAACGGCAGAGTTGTATTTAAACGGTGCTTACGATCTTACTAGAGATAATTTAAGCCATGGTTCCCAGAATTCCTTAGGAGGCACAGGTATGGCTAATCACTGGGGTATCTACGGTACAGATGAGATGGTGCCATATGTATGGGAAAAAGTATATGGGGAATTTCACCAACATATTATTTCTGCACAATCACCTGTTTTATACAGTCATTGGTCTAAGAGTTTTAAAGCTATTAACCAATGTAATAGTGTAATTGGTAAAGTAGGTGCTTTAAGCGATACGTCCATTGATTCTGATGAAAGAGCAAGGATTATTGGTGAAGCTAAGTTTTTAAGAGCGGCATTGTATTTTTGGGCGGTACAAGCTTGGGAAAATATTCCTTTGTTAACTCAGGAAACCGAAGGACTTGATAATATAAATGTAGAGCAAACAACACCAGATAAAATCTACGAGCAAATAGTGCAAGACTTAAAAGATGCGATTGATGTCTTAGAAGAAGAACAAGGCGGCGGACGTGCAACGAAAGGATCTTCTCAGGCGTTGTTGGCCAAGGTGTATTTACAAATGACGGGGTATCCTTTATTTGATAATTCTGGTTTTGCATTAGCTGAAACGCAATTAGATGCCGTTATTTCAAGTGGTATTTACAACCTTTTGGATGAATACAAATGGGTTTTCGATTTAAATCATGAACAGAGCGAAGAAATTGTTTTTGCTTGGGGAATGGATGGCCCTGGACTTCAATCAGGAGGAGGTCTTAGTACTTTTGCGGGGCCAAGAGGAGCCTTAGAAAACGGTGCTGGTTGGGGTTCTCATTTCGTAAATCCAACTTTAGAAGCGGCTTATGAAAGACAGGATGTACGTAGGTGGAATAATATTGCATACCACAATGCCAACGATTATACTCCAGAAGAAGCAGCAACTGATGACCCTGAAGTAGAACGTACTACAAACCCAGCACAATTTTTTGGATGGAAATGGCATGCAGAAAAACCAAATAATTATGCGAATGACACGCCGTTTGATAATCCATTTATAAGATATGCTGATGTATTATTATTGTATGCTGAAGCATTACACGGTCAAGGAAAATTAACCGCAGCAGTTTGGGATCAATCTGTTAATAGACTAAGAGATAGAGCAAATGCAACACCTGTTGATTTTGGTAGTTTGGCAGGGGCAGATGAAATTACAGATGCGCTTTTAAATGAACGAAGGCTTGAAGGCATGCTTGAGGGATGGAGAAAAGCAGATTTAATTCGTTTTGGAAAGATGGAAGAGGTTATATTGGGAATTGATGTACAAATAGGTGGAGCATTTCCTAATCCAGCACCTAATTGGGCATCTCACAAGTTACGGTGGCCAATACCTTTAAGTGCTTTAGATCGAAACCCTAAATTGAATCAGAATTCTGGGTATTAAACGAAATAATTTAAAATATTGTAACATGAAATTAAATAAATTGAAAATTAGAATTTTACAACAAATAGCATTATTAGGCTTGATGATTCTTGTGGCATTTAGTTGTGATGAAGGTAGTAATGCTTTTGATTTTAGAGAGACTACTTTTAAGCCAACTGCCGATAAAAGAATCACTACAGCAGGAAATCAATTAATTTTTATTGATTCATCTAAGGCGGTAGTTTCAAGGATGTGGACATTTGAGGGGGGTCTGTATCTTCATCAGATCAAGCTCAGGTTTCTGTAACCTATCCCAACCCGGGAACTTATCCTGTTGATATTGAAGTAACAGATGATTCTGGAGAAATAAACGAAAGACGATTTAATGTTAAAATTTGGAATCCAGTAGTTGCAAACTTTTCCCCAGACCAAACTACGGCAATGTTTGGAAGTACTATAAAATTCAACAATCTATCCAGAAGTCTAGATCACGCTGGAGCTGAAATGGATTTTGATAAATTTGAGTGGACATTTGAAGGTGGTGAGCCGGAAACAAGTACTCTAGAGGAGCCTAGTATATTTTATTCTAATGTAGGTAAATTTAATGTAACTCTTAAAGCCGTAAGAAGCTTTCCTCCAGATAGTATGACGATAACTAAGGAAGAGTTGATCAATATTGTTGATGTTCCAGTAATTAATCCAGTTTCGGCTAAACTTTCTAAAGTAGGAAAAGAAGTCCACTTAGTTTATGCAACGAATGTTGAAGCACTAGATACTAGTGATAAAGATGATTTTATGGTTACAGTAAATAGTCAAGAATATAGTTTGACCTCTGCTGAATTAGACCCAGCTGATGCTGCAAAAATAATCTTAACGTTAGACAACAATGTTATGGAAGGTAATATTGATATTGCAGTTAACTATAATGGAAATCTTGAAGCTGCCGATGGTTCAGCGGTATTAGGAGGCATATCTGGCTTACCAGTAGAAAACAATATCATTAATTTATTTGGTACCCGTGATGGTGTAGCATACAGCGGTTTTGAAAATGATGATGTGGGTGTTTTTCCTGCTGGTTGGGGTGCTTGGAATGGAACAGCTAACAGAGACGATTATGTAGTAGTTGATACTGAGGCTGTTTCAGGTAATAAGTCTTTAGAAATAAAGTTATTCAACGATGTAGGATTTGAAGGATGGGGAGTTGAAGCAAAAGGATGGTCTACTGCAGACGATGTACTTCCTGATGGTAAATATCAGGTTCAAGTTTGGGCAAAAAGTACTGTTGCTGGAAAAAGGTTAACTATTGGTACACTTGCTAATGGTTGGGCGCAAGCCGATGTTGGTAATGTATTTTTAACAACTGAATGGGCATTATATACTTATGATTTTGAGGTTGTTGATGCCTTACCGAGGTACTATTACCAACAATTAAGGGCAACAGAGGATTACACTGTATGGATTGACGATATAAAATTGTACAGAGCAGATTAATATTTTGTTTTTTTACTCATAAGTTTGAGTTAGTTAGTTTTAGTTTATAAGAAGCCCATTCATAACCTCAGATGGGCTTCTTTGTTTTAATTTATTTTTTTAATGAAAACAGTTCAGTTTTTCTTTGTTTGTTGCCTTATGGCGTGTACATCTAAAAAACCAGATGTTAAGGCTGGTATTGATGATAATATTGATATGACCTTATTTGAACTAATTGATGCGTCATACAGCAACGTTACCTTCAATAACCATGTTGAGGAAAATTTCACCAACTTTTTTGCGATTTTTCAAAATGTGTATAATGGTGGTGGAGTTGCTATTGGAGATATAAATAACGATGGACTATCAGATATCTACTTTACAGGAAATGAAGTGAAAAATAAACTGTATCTCAATAAAGGTGATTTCAAGTTTGAAGACATCACGGAAAAGGCTGGGGTCTCAGATGATGATGGCTGGTGCAATGGCGTTGTAATGGCCGATGTAAATGGCGATGGATTTCAAGATTTGTACATTAGTAAAGGCGGTCCAAAATCTGAAACTAAAAACAGAAGAAACAGCCTATTTATAAACAATGGAGATTTAACGTTTATGGAGAGAGGAAAAGCGTTTGGGCTTGACGACAATGGCTATTCCATGATGGCATCGTTTTTTGACATGGATAATGACAACGATTTGGATATGTATCTCATTAACCGCCCTGATGAATTCTTTTTAGGTTATAAAAAGGTGCTAAAGGGTAAAATCGAAGAAGATAATCTTTATAGGGACAAATTATTTGTTAATGATAATGGAGAATTTAAAGAAATTGGGCTTGAAGCTGGTATACGCAATAATTTTTCCTTTGGTCTAGGTATTGCCACATCTGATATTAACGGTGATGGATTAATAGATGTTTTAGTCTCAAATGATTATTTGGAAAACGATTATCTCTACATCAATCAAGGCAATAATAAATTTAAAGAAAGTATTAAAGACTATACTAACCATACGTCTTTTTATGCCATGGGTATTGACGTGGTTGACATCAATAATGATGGACTTGAGGACATTATAGAGCTTGATATGACTTCTGAGGATTATTACCGTTCTAAAACAACTATGGCTTCTATGGATATACCTCAATTCGAAAATTTGAAGAACAATGGTTTTCATACACAATATATGCACAATACTTTGCAACTAAACCAAGGCAACGGTTTTTTTAGCGAAATAGGTCAGTTAGCTGGTATAGACAAAACCGACTGGAGTTGGTCTTGTTTGGGAAGTGATTTTGATAACGATGGATACCGTGATTTACTGGTTACCAACGGATATAGACGAGATGTTTGGGATAAGGATGTTGATGCTTTCTTTAATAGGTATATGAAAAGTCAAACCATTAAGAAACGTTCCAATGAGGAAAATGCAGCATATATTATCAACCTTTATAAGCCTAATAAACTTCCTAATTACATTTTTAAAAATAATGGGGACTATACTTTTACAAAAAAAACGAAAGATTGGGGACTTAATACTGATAGTTTTTCAAACGGAGCTGCGGTAGCTGATTTAGATAATGATGGCGATTTGGATATTGTAATCAATAATTTAGAAGGGCAGGCATTTATATATAAAAACAAGGCAAACGAACTTGATAACAATTTTATTAAAATTAAGCTAAACGGGCCAAAAAGCAACATCACGGGTTTAGGGGCTAAAGTAAGTATACATTACAATGGTAAAACTCAGTTTCATGAATTTAAAACGGTTAGGGGCTATTTGTCTTCAGTAGAGCCAATTGTTCATTTTGGGGTGGGTAAATCCAAAAAGATAGACCATATTAAAGTGCAATGGAATGATGGCAAAATAAGCCAAAAACAATCCGTAGATGTCAATCAAACACTGGATATCAAATACACTGAAGCCATTCAGCCTATAGAAAATAAAGATAATAACGTTCAAAAAATACTATTTACTGAACAAACGAAGCAAGCCATAAAACAGCCCTTCAGACATGTAGAAAATGAATATGATGATTATAAAGACCAAATTTTATTACCCCACAAATTATCTCAAAGTGGTCCGTGCATTTCTGTTGCAGATGTTAACGGAGATGGACTAGATGATTTTTTTGTAGGAGGCGCTATGGGGCAAGCAGGAGTCATATACACACAAAATGAAACTGGTGTATTTGAAAAAACCAAGCAAACTATTTTTATTAATGATAAAAGACACGAAGATGTGGGAAGTGTGTTTTTTGATGTCGATGGGGATAACGATTTGGATTTATATGTAGTTAGTGGGGGCAATGAGTTAACAGATGTTCCTGATTATTTTCAAGACAGACTTTACCTCAATAACGGTCAAGGACATTATATTAAATCAGCTAACCTACCTATAGTTTCTAGTAGTGGTTCTTGTGCCATACCTCTAGATTATGATAATGATGGCGATTTGGATTTGTTCGTTGGAGGTAGAGTGGTACCCAATATATATCCATCTGCTCCCAAATCCTATATTTTAGAAAATAATAATGGAATATTTAAAGATGTAACACAAACTCTTGCTCAAGAATTAAGCAAAGTTGGGATGGTAACTTCGGCAACATGGACAGATATTAATGGTGATAAATACAATGAACTCATTGTTGTAGGAGAATGGATGCCTATTAGCATATTTAGATTTAATGGCAACAAATGGATAAATATTACAGACGAATACGGACTTTCTAAAACCAGCGGTTGGTGGAATAAAATAGAGCCCTTTGATTATGGTGGCGATGGGGATACCGATTATATTGTTGGAAATCTTGGGCTGAATTACAAATTCAATGCGTCAGAAAAAAAGCCTTTTTTAGTGTATGCGAATGATTTTGATAATAATGGGACTAACGATATTTTTCTCGCCAAATTTAATGAAGACAACGTAGTACCTATTAGGGGAATAGATTGTTCATCTCAACAAATACCTGGCTTAACTCAAAAATTTAGAAGCTATGATCAGTTTGCAAAATCTAATCTGCAAGAAATTTTAGGTAAGAAAAAAATAGATGAAGCTTTAAAATATGAAGCACACATGTTTGCCAGCATTATTTTAGAAAATAACAATGGAACATTGCAGATAAAGCCTTTGCCAATGGAAGCACAATTCTCTGTAATAAATGGCATTGTTTCAAAAGATTTTAACGGTGATGGGAATTTAGACATGTTATTGGCTGGAAATAAATTTGGTGCAGAGGTAGAAACAACTCGTGCTGATGCCTCACCAGGATTATTTATTAAAGGGAATGAGAATGGAGGGTTTGATGTGTTAAAGCCCTTTGAAAGCGGATTCTTTGTGCCCTATAATGTAAAGGATATTCAGTTGATAGAGCATACCAAAGACGGTGCTAAAGGTATATTAGTGGCTATTAATGATGGCGAGATTAAATATTTTAAAGTTGATAAAAAACCTGCCAAAGATTCGCTTTAGATTAAAAAAACAGTAATAATGAAAAGAACAATCTCCATATATAGTTTCTCTTTTTTCTCTTGTTAGCACTCGCACTCCTAATGGGGCAAGGGTTTGTAGAAATAGCAGAAACATCTGAAATTACAGCCTATGCCCATGATGAACGTATGATGAGTGGAGGTGTGGCGTTTATAGACTTTAATAATGATAATTATCAAGATATTTTCGTTATTGGTGGAGAATACAGCAATGCGCTTTATCAAAATAATTGGGATGGCACATTTACAGATATTACCCAAGAGGCGGGCTTGTTAACCACACATGTAGTATGTATGGGGGTTGTGGTAGGTGATTTTGACAATGACGGATATGATGATCTTTTTGTTACCACCAATGAAGCAGCTTCTAATTTATTGTACAGAAACAATGGAGATGGTACGTTTAATAATATCTCAAAGGATGCAGGAATTTTAGATATAGCTTGGAGTGCTTCTGCATCAGTAGGAGATTTTAATTTGGATGGCCTTCTCGATATTTATGTGGTTAATTACGTAGATTTTGTAAACCCACCATTTGATATGAATATTGAAAGGGGGCAAAAGAATTTCCTTTATCAAAACCTGGGAGATAATGTTTTTAAAGAAGTGGCGGAAATTTATGGTGTTGCTGATGCTGGCTGTGGGTTAGCTACCACATTTACTGATTGCGATGGTGATGGTGATCCTGATATTATGGTAGCAAACGATTTTGGATATAAGTTTCTGCCTAATGAACTTTATATTAATCAATACCCCATTCCTAATTTTAAAAAAATAGCTAAGGAAGCCAATGCCGATGCCAGCATTAATGCTATGGGTGTTGCCATTGGAGATTTTGATAAAGATTTAGATTTAGATTATTATATCACCAATATGAGTGACAATCCTTTTTACGAAAATACAGGAGGCGGTTTGTCCTATCAAGATATTAGTAATGATAAAAATTTAATTAACAAAGAAGGTACAAGCTGGGGTACCGTATTTTTTGATTATGATAATGATACTAATTTGGATTTGTTCGTTGCTAACGGAGAAATCCTGAAACTAACTAACCAAAACCAAGAAAACAAATTATATAAGAATACAGGTAATGGTAATTTTGAAGATGTCTCCGAAGCAATGAATGTAAATACTCCAAAAAATTGTAGAGGATTAGCTTGTGCGGACATAGATAACGATGGAGATTTAGATGTTTTATTAGGTAACGTGGCCAATGGTGAATCAATTGATCCGCGTACATTACTATACAGAAATGATATTCAAACAGATAATCATTTCCTAAAAGTAACGTTACAAGGTACTTCAACAAATATTAATGGAGCTGGCAGCCATATTTCTGCAGTACTAGATGGAGAAAAGCTAATCAGGGAAGTTGATGGCGGCTCTAGCTATCTATCTAGTCATGCCAATTCAACACACTTTGGTATTGGAGAAAATACAATTGTGGATGAGTTACAAGTGAATTGGTTGGGAGGTTTGCAAGACACCTATATCAACGTACCCACCAATATATCTATAAAACTAATTCAAGGTGAAAGTGATTGGATAGAATTAAGAAATGAATTAATAACCATTGAAGAAGGTGATAGTATAAGGGTTGGTGACCCTTTTAAAAAGAATGCTGGTATTTATAAAACGATTACTTACAATAGTAAAGGTAAGGACAGCATTCACCACTTTACTAAATTGGTAGTAAGTAAAAATAGAGAAGGTGATATAACAGATAAAAAGTTTGTTCAACCCATTCTATTCCCAAACCCTATTACAGATAAATCAGTTATTAAATTCAGTCTCGAAACCGATGCTGAAGTGGAAATTATGGCTACAGATATTTTAGGAAGAACACAGACTCTTTTTAAAGGAGTTAAACAGGGTGGAGAACATACTTTAGGGACGACTATTTTTAACAGATTAAATAAAAACCCGAGTATCTATTTTTTCAGAGTAAAAATAGCTAATAAGAATTTTTATCTAAAAGCGCTTTTGCCATAAATTAAACTATGCCATATTGTTTTTAGGTTTACTTAAAAAGTTATCGTTGCGGTCGAATTTCAAACAAATAAACAAGAGTTGTTCATATACCTGTGAGTTTTAATGTAAAATACCATTGTTTTGCGCGTAAGCAGTTGTTCATGGAATGTGTTTCTATATAAAAATAAAGACAGCAAAAAATATATTTACATAAATCAAACTCATATTAAACTTAAAAAAATAGTGTTTAGAACTATGTTATCTTCAAATAAAGTCAAAACTTCAATACATATTAAATTAGATTCTGCTTCCTTTTTGTTAAGTGTGATTTGTTTGCTCTTGCTTTCATCATGTTTCTCTAAAGCAAAAGAAAAAGTTGAGAACGATCTGGTTTTGGATAAAAAATTTGAACCCAATTGGGAGTCAATCAAGGCTAATTATAAAGATCCAGAATGGTTTAACGAACAAAAATTTGGCATATTTATTCATTGGGGCGCTTATTCTGTACCAGCATATGGCTCTGAATGGTATCCCAGATTAATGTATATGGACACGGCGACATTTTCAGCACAGTTGAAGCATCAGTCAGCTGGTCCTAGTGGTATTCATTCCCACCATAAAGAGCATTGGGGAAATCTTAAGAAATTTGGTTACAAAGATTTTATTCCAATGTTTAAGGGAGAAAACTTTAATGCTAATGAATGGATAGACTTATTTAAAAAGGCTGGGGCAAAATATGTAATCCCTGTTGCGGACCATCATGATGGGTTCGCTATGTATAAATCTAATACAACGCGTTGGAATGCAGCTGAAATGGGGCCTAAAAGAGATGTGTTAGGAGAATTGTTTAAAGCAGGTAGGAGTAAAGGAATGATAATGGGGGCTTCTTCCCATTATGCGTTTAATTGGTCATTCTACAATAAAAAGGATCATTTTGACACTTCGAACCCTGCTTATTCAGATCTATATAGTCCTAAAGGAAAGGATTTAACCGAACCGGTTTCAGAAGAATTTAAAGAAATGTGGTGGAAGCGAACAAAGGATGTTATAGATAATTATCAACCTGATATATTCTGGCTTGACTTTTATGTTGATATTCCTGATTTTGCGGAATACCGACCAAAACTAGCCGCCTACTATTACAATAAAGGTTTAGAATGGGGGAAAGAAGTAGTGCTGCAAGACAAGAACTTTTCTCATGAAGCGTTTCCTGAGGGGACTGTGATTTATGATCTTGAAAGAGGTAAATTACCTGGTATAAGAAAATTGCCATGGCAAACAGACACTTCCATAGGAAAGAATTCTTGGAGCTACGTGACCAATTGGGAGTCTAAAAATGCAGACGAATTAATTGATGATCTTATAGATATTGTTAGTAAAAATGGTTGCCTTTTACTTAATGTAGGTCCAAAATCAGATGGAACTATTCCACCGGACCAACAGGAAGTACTTCTTAAAATGGGTGATTGGTTGCATGTTAACGGCGAAGCCATTTATGCTACGAAATATTGGAAGACTTTTGGAGAAGGACCTACTAAGGTTGAAAACGGTCATCATTCTGAAGCAAACAACGGAAAATTAACATCAAAAGATATTCGCTTCACTTCTAAAGAAAATAAATTATATGCCTTTATTATGGATTGGCCAGAGAACAATCAAGTTAAAATTAAAAGCTTGGGTAAGTTGTCAAAATACGGTGCTATACATATAGAAAACTTGGAATTACTCGGGTTTACAGAAAAAATAAAATGGAAACAGGATGATGATGCTCTAGTTGTGGAATTGCCAAATATGAAGGTGGGCAACTTTGCCCATACACTAAAAATAAGTTTAAAGTCTCCGAAAAAATAAATTAAACTAATTTATTGTGGATATAGCTTATATATAAAATATTAAAATCATAAAAATGAGATGTAATATTACGGGAATTTCTTTTGTAGTTGTGATTCTATTTTTCGGATTAGAACTATACGCGCAACCACCAAAACCTCCCTTGGGTAAAAGATGGGTTATAAATGAAAAATTTTCTGATGAGTTTAACGGAGATGAGCTAGATTTAACTAAATGGTATAATTATCATCCAAATTGGGTTGGGAGGCCTCCTGGTATATTTTTGCCTTCTCAGGTAAGTGTTGAAAATGGTATGCTGGTATTAAAGGGGGCTAAGATGGCTAAAGATACTGTTGTGACCATGTGGAATGGAAATAAAGTAACTTATAATATTGCTTGTGGAGCGGTAGTTTCAAAATCAAATGAAGCTAGTTTTGGATACTATGAAAGTAAGATTAGGGTCTCAAAGACAACATTGTCAACAACGTTTTGGCTCTCTACTCATAATAATGTCTCATTAAATGAAACACCTTGCGATGATCAGTATGGTTTAGAATTGGATATCATGGAAATGATTGGTAGAACAGGCAATTTTTCAGGTTCTTATTTTGCTAATAGAATGAACTCCAATACGCATTTTTGGTATACAGACTGTACTGGAGATGTTAATGATTTACGTGGGGATGAAATTGTTCATGATATAGATGGAACCTTACCTTCAGATCAGTTTTATGTTTATGGGAGCTGGTGGCATGATGAAGAAAAAGCTACTTTTTATTTGGATGGAGAAACACCATTAGCGGTAGATTTTAATTCTACTGTAAAGAATAAACCTTTTGATCGCCCAATGAATTTACACATGGTAACAGAAACTTACCCTTTTCCATGGGTTTCACTTCCAACAGATGAAGAATTAGGGGATGACTCTAAAAATACAAGTTATTATGATTGGGTAAGATCATACAAATTAGTAAACGCCTTAGATGAGTATGTAGAAGATGAAGACAATGCCATTGTGAAAAATGGGGGATTTGAAACGGGGAATTTAAATAATTGGGGTGGTTGGCCTTCTCCATATAATCATGAGGTAATTTCAGATGGCTCTCATATAAATACAGGGAACTACGGACTTCATATAATTGGAGCAGGATCAGCGATTGCAAGTGGTTACACTAAAACCCAATACAGAGTACAAACTTAGTTGTTATGCAAAAATTGTTTCAGGGGAAATAATTCTTGGAGTTAAAGAAGGTGTAGTTGGAGGGCAATTATCCCTTGATATCACAAATCCAACATTTACTAAAAAAGAATTAGTTTTTACAACTGATGGCACGGGTAGTGCAAAAATATTTTTTATGCGCCTAATTTAATGGATGAAGGCTATGCTGATGATTTTATGGTGGAAGAGACCAATCCAGATCCAAACGATACTGAAAACAGTCCGGTAATTCAAATTTATAACGAGAAAATTCAAATTGATAAATCGACGTTTTCAATATCAAACTCAGGATTTCAATTTGAGATGTTTTACCAAACCAATGAAGATAGGGAGCTTTATTTTGAGTTAAAAGATGAATTGGGTAATATCCTTGACGTATCTACTATTTCGGCTTATGCGGGGCATGCTTATTTTAACAATGTATTTAGTTTAGGTACAAGTATAGAGCCAAATAAGAATTACTATTTTAAATTATATTTAAGACCAATAGGAGGAGATGGTTCTAATACTATCGATCAACAAGAATTGGTGATTAGAAATGGAGCTATTCTTTCAATTGATAAAAGAACTCAAATAGAAAATGAGTTAAGTATTTATCCCAATCCAGTAAACGATTTATTACATGTTTCTGATGAAAAGCTTAATGGTCTTGTTTATTCCATATATAGAGTTGATGGTGCTGAAATTGAAAAAGGTTACGTGGTAAACGAATCTATCTTAATAAACCGACTCAAACAAGGTTTGTATTTTATCCAATTTGAAAATAAAAAAACTTTGAAATTTGTTAAGATTTAGTATGGTCAATTCTATTAAAAAAATCTCTAAAGCATTTGTGAAATAGCTGATAGGTTAGTCAACAAGTGTTACATCAAAGGGAGAACATTTTATTAACTTATTTCAGAATAGGAAGATATAAATCTCAAATATTAAATTACAGCTATTTAAAGGTAAAACACATTGCCTTAAAAGGCAACTTCAAATACACTTTGCAAATTTTGCACTTAATGGTTAAGAATATTGCATTTTTGGACATCCCATTAAAAATGTCACGAATTAATAAGAATTAGCACCTAATTTTATTAAATTGACCGAAAATGTTTGTTTGTTAAATTGAAAGAGGAAAGTCTAAAATATAGAAAGGGTAAACTTAAGGAGACCAAAGCTATCGCTATCCTAGATGCAGCCGAAGATTTAATACTTGAGGGCGGTCTAAGCTCCCTAAGTATTAACAAAGTGGCGTCAAGAGCTAATATCGCTAAAGGAACTGTCTATCTCTATTTCCAAGATAAAGAGGAAATAATAGGCACTATCGCGATTCGGGCTAGAAAGTTATTTCTAGACTATTTTAAAAGGTATACAGAAGACAAAGAAGACCCAATTGAAAAAGTTAAAGGAATATTTTGGGCTGATTATCATTTTTCTCAGGAGCAAGAAAGATATCACCAGTTGATTACGTTTTATGAGCAAAATACTGGCTTGAATGAAACTGGAGAGTTGGCAAAAATGGGAAATAAAATTTCAATTTATATAAAAAGTATTGTTGACCAGGCAATAGAAAAGAAAGCAATCCGTCAAGATTTAGATAGCGCATCATTAACATTTATGATGTGGGGTATGTCAGTAGGAATAATGCAACTCGTACAGACTAGAAAGGAGCAATTGGGCTATGCCTTAAACAAAACCCCTGAAGAGTTTTTTGAATTTTTTGTTTCTACAATTATGGATAGCTTAAAATAGCATCGGGTAATTCTCACTCAGTTTTTCTTGTACCTATTTTTAGATAACTGTTTCCAATACTAAATGGAAACAAGGGTGCAAAAACCACATTTATAGTTAACAGTCAGAACATATAAAGATTTTCTATAGTTTTATTTTGTTTAACTATAATGAAATTAAATTAAACATTTAACTTTTTGTTAACATATTAATGACCATCGGTCACATATATTTGCATTCAGAATGACCGATGGTCATATTTTTTTAATCAATAACTGACCAGTGGTCATAAATAAAATTACAATGGAAACAAAAAAGAAATTTGCAGACCGATTTGCTTCTTTTATTGAGAAACGTAAATGGGTCGTATTAATTGCTACCATTATACTCGGACTAGCAGTTGGTGGCGGTGCAAAAAGCCTCAAATTTGATGGCGACTATCACGCCTACTTTAGTGAAACTAATCCACAGCTTGAGGCTTTTGACAATTTACAAGAGAAGTACACTAAAGATGAAAGTGTTATTATCTCATTAACACCTGAGAATGGTAATCTGTTTACAAATGAAAATCTCTCTGCTATTGAAAAGATGACAGCAGATGCGTGGCAGATTCCTTATAATTCACGTGTAGATGCCTTGACCAATTTTCAACATACAAGGGCGGACAATGACGACCTATATGTTTCTGACCTTGTTGAAGATGCTAGTTCGTTAACAGCAGCAGAATTAGGCAATATTAAGTCTATCGCACTTTCAGAGCCGTTATTGGTAGACAGACTTATTAATAAAGAAGGTTCTGTAACAGCCATTAACATCAACATTAAATTACCTGGAGATTCGGATGCTGAACAAGCGGAGGTATCTGAAGCAGTAAGGGCGATGCTAGCCAAGTGGAAAGAAAATCACCCAACATTTGAATATCATACTACTGGGATTGTACCAATGAATACTGCATTTTTTGAATCCGCCTCTGGAGACAGTATGACATTAATTCCAATAATGTTTCTAGTAGTACTCATTTTGATAGCCGTATTAACCCGAAGCGTAACAGGGACATTTGCGAGTCTATTGGTTATAGTACTTTCTATTTCTATGGGAGCCGGATTTGCGGGACTAGCTGGTATTAAACTGACTCCACCATCATCACAATTTTCAATTATTATTCTAACACTTGCTGTTGCCGATAGTGTGCATATTCTTATGACCATCATTAATAAAATGAAGGAGGGATATGATAAGAAATCAGCAATTACTGAAAGTTTGAAGCTAAATATAATGCCTGTTGCTATAACCAGTATAACAACCATTATTGGATTTTTAAGTATGAATTTTGGTGATGTACCTCCTTATTGGGATTTAGGTAATATTACGGCGGTTGGTATGTTAGGGGCGCTTATATTCTCTTTAGCCACGCTTCCAGCACTAATACATATTTTACCATTCAAAGTAAAGAAAGTTGAAGGATATACTTCAAAAATCACATTCTATGAAAAAATAGGTATTTGGGTTTCTAACTATCCAAAACAAATTGTAGGAGGTCTTGCCGTATTTATGATTGCAATGGGATTCCTGGCAAGTAAAAATGTGCTGAATGACGAAGCTATCAAGTATTTCGATGAGTCTTTAACTTTTAGACAAGATTCAGATTACATCGGTGAAAACCTTACAGGAATGTACAATATAGAATACTCTGTTGGTTCTGGAGAATCTGGTGGAATTTCTAACCCAGAATACTTATCAAACCTTGCAAAATTTGAAAATTGGTTAAAAGAGCAACCAGAAGTGATTCACGTTAATAGCTATGCCGAAATAGCCAGACGTGTCAATAAATCTATGCACGGGGATGAAGAACAATATTACACCGTTCCCCAAGAAAGAAATGAAGCTGCGCAGTATTTATTACTCTATGAGATGTCCTTGCCATTTGGTCTGGATTTAAATAATCAATTGAACGTCGATAAAAGTGAAACCAGGGTGACTGTTACTACAGAAAATATGCCTTCACAATCTATGATTGCTCTAAACAATCGTATAGAAAGTTGGCTAGCTAATAACACACCGGAATATATGCATTCATTAGGGTCAAGTACCACATTAATGTTTGCTTATTTGGGGGAACGACAATCCAATAGTATCACAAAAGGAAATATTATTGCTTTGTTTTTAATCTCTCTACTGCTCATCATCGTATTACGCAATGTGAAACTTGGCTTGTTGAGTATTATCCCAAATGTAGCACCCGTAATTATTGGGTTTGGATTCTGGTACTTCTTTTCTGGAATGGTAAATACAGGTATGATTGTCGTGTTCGGTATGACTTTAGGTATCGTGGTAGATGATACTGTTCACTTCCTTACAAAATATCTACGAGGTAGAAGAGAACTGGGCTACAATAGCAAAGATGCCGTTGTATATGCCTTCTCTGCAGTTGGAAAGGCATTAATGATAACAACAGTCATATTGGTAGTTGGCTTTATGGTATTGGGGCAATCAACCTTTTTATTGAATAGTTCTATGGCTCAAATTGCAGTAATCGTAATGATTTCAGCATTATTAATTGATTTCCTTTTACTACCGGCAATGCTGATTTTAATAGATGGTAAAAAGGGTGAGAAGCTTACAGAAGCACATTTAACACATTAATTAATAGAAAAGAGTACGCTTTCGCGAAATCGAGTTTACGAGATTAATAACCGTAGGGAAAGCGAAGCGGTAAAGCGTACTCAAATCAAATATTTAAATATAAAAACACGTAAAAAAGAGAAATTATGAAACATTTATTTTTAATCGTAATCGCGGTATTTATGATTACTAGCATTACAGCACAGAACAAAGGATTAGAAGTTGCTAAGGCAGCAGATAAAGCAGATTTAGGATTTGGTGGATATGAGGTCGACCTCAAAATGATACTGAAAAATGCTAATGGACAAGAGAGTACCAGAGAAATAGCGTCCAAGATTTTAGAGGTCGAAGGTGATGGTGATAAGTCATTAATCACCTTTGAGAACCCAAGAGATGTAAAAGGAACGGCAATGTTGACCTTTTCACATAAATCAGATTCAGACGACCAGTGGCTGTTTTTACCTTCAATTAAGAGAGTAAAAAGGATAAGTTCAAGCAACAAATCTGGACCTTTTATGGGTAGTGAACTGTCATATGAAGATTTAGGGTCGCAAGAAGTTGAAAAATACACGTACAAATACATTGAAGAATCAACACTTAATGGAGCAAAAGTAGCTGTCGTGGAACGTTATCCTGTTGATGAAAAATCGGGTTACTCCAAGCACGTGGCATATTACAATTTGGACCAATCTTACCGTATCGAGAAAGTAGAATATTATGATAGAAAGGGGACATTGCTCAAAACAATGCAACACCTAGATTACAAGAAGTTCAAAGGAAAATATTGGAGACCCGGAGAGCTTTATGTAGTAAACCATCAGTCTAATAAGGAGACAAGATTACTGTTCAGCAACTTTGACTTTGAAGCTACTGTAACTGAAGAAGATTTTACACAGAACAGCCTTAAAAGAGCAAGTAAGTAAAAATGAAAAATCTAGTTTATATAGCGGTAACAATGGTGGTGTTTTTTGCAGCATCACCATTGTTTGCGCAAACAGAAAAGGACGGAGGTAATTTTAATTTCGATTTAGAACTTGGACTAGATTTTACCTCCTTCTTTGAAGAAGGCGCATTTAATGGGCAGAAACAATTTTACCATGGACTATTTGTAAGACCAAAATTCACGTGCGATTGGGACGAGGGAAAAAGTAATATCATTTTCGAAGGCTTTGCTAGGTGGGATATTAATGGCGATAGCAGAACGCATTGGGATGTTAGGGAACTATATTACCAATACTATAGTGGTAACTGGGAGTTTAATGCAGGTGTGAAAAAAGTATTTTGGGGGAAGACAGAAGGTGTTCATCTGGTAGATGTCATTAATCAAGTTGATTTCTTAGAGGGTATTGATGGTGAAGAAAAATTGGGTCAACCAATGGTACAAGTTTCTTACACAAGTGATATTGGAACTTTCAGCTGCATTTGCACTCCCCTACACAAGAACACTAGAGTTTGGTAATGAATCTGGTAGGCTTCGTCCAGAAAAAATCCCAACAGATGAGCAAATTTCATTTGAGTCTGATAATGAAGAATGGCATCCATCATTTGCATTCCGCTGGTCGCATTACATTGGTGATGCAGATTTAGGTTTTCATTACTTCTATGGAAATGCTCGTGAGCCTGTTGTTGTTTTTGATGAAAATGGATTTGGATTAGAATATCCTGTGGTCAATCAGATTGGGGTAGATTATCAACACATTGTTGGTAATGCACTTTTTAAGCTAGAGTCGGTTTACAGAGTAGGAGATTACACCAATATAGATAATATTTTTGCGATGACAGGTGGTGTAGAATATACTTTTGGAAACGTAAATGGCAAAGGACTGAATATAGGTGTACTTGGTGAATATGTCTATGATAATAGACGAGAACTATCTTTCTCTTCTTTAGATAACGATTTCTTTATTGCCAGTAGATTAGAGTTTAATAATGTAGCTGGAACAGAGCTTCTCTTTGGTGTATTTCAAGATTTGAGCAAATCCACAAAATCAATTCGGTTAGAATATTGTCAACGTTTAGGAGAAAGCTTTAAAATTGAAGCGACTGGGCAAGGCTTTTTAAGTGCGGACAACAGAGAGTTCGTAAGTCAATTTCAACAAGATTCCTTCTTTGAGATTGCCTTAATAAAATATTTTTAAAACTATAGAAACTATGAATATAAATGGAAAACAATACGTCTGGGACTTCTTTGAAGATTTAAAGAAAAACAATTCAAAAGAGTGGATGGATGAGAATAGAAAACGCTATCATACAGCAAAACAATATTGGTTAGATGAAGTTGAGGCTATTTTGGAGCGTCTATCTCAGCACGACCCATTCTTTAAGCAATTTGGCCCTAAGGATGTCATTATGAGAATAACGAATAACAGGATGTTTCATAAGGATAAGCCTATTTATAGAACCAATTTTTCCTGTGCACCTTTCACACGAGAAGAGAAAATATCTAAAATTTTCTTTGCCTTTGGTCCAGAATTTACTGTTATGGGCAGTGGTTTGTATCGTCCAGAAAAAGAGGTGTTGCAGAGTGTTCGTGAAGCAATAGACTATGATGCCCAAGAACTTTTAGATATTCTATCTGAAAAGAAATTTCAGACATTATTTGGTGGGTTAGCACCAGACGAACATCAACTTAAGAGAGCACCAAAAGGTTTCCCTGTAGACCACCCGAATGTTGACTTGTTACGCAGAAAAAGTTTTAACGCTCATATAAAACCAGACCCGAAAAAACTAATCAAGGGTAATCTTCCTGATATAGTGGAAGAAGCATTTATAACCGCCCAACCGCTTGTAAAGTGGTTAGAAAAAGCAACGAGTGTATAAACATATAACAACACCATAATCTAATAAACCTAATAGTGATGAAAATGAAGAGAGAAAAATACAGGCAAGAAAAGTACAATACTATACTTAATGCAGCAGATAGCATTATGCAAGAGAAAGGTTTGGAGTCTTTAAGCATAAGTAAGGTTGCGAAAAAGGCAAAGGTTGCTAAGGGAACGGTATACTTATACTTTGAGGATAAGGAGGAAATCATCGGTAATCTAGCAATTAGAGCCCGTAAATTAATGTTGGAATATTTTAAAAAATATATAGAAGGTCAAGAACATTCAATCGACAAAATCAAAGGAATATTTTTAGCTGACTTCTATTATTTCAAAGAACAACAGCCATATCATCAACTTATTACTTTTTATGAGCAAAACACTGGTTTAAAAGAATCTGGGGAATTAGCAGATACAGGACAAGCCATATCAAGGTACATAAATAAGGTAGTTGAAGAAGCTATTGAAAGTAAAGCGATTAGGCAAAATGTTGATAGCAATGCCTTAACATTTATGTTTTGGGGTATGGCAATCGGAATTATTCAATTGGTAGAAACTAGAAAACAGCAATTGGAGGCTTACCTAGGGAAAACAGGTAAAGAGTTTTATGATGAATTTATAAACACAACCGTTGAAGGTTTAACAATTTAAAAAATAGAATTATGTTTAAAATATTAAAAGGAACAAAGTTATATAGTATATTGACAGGGAGTTGTCCGGTATGCCAATCAGAATCTATGTATAAGGATAAGAACCCTTATCATTTGGAAAATGTATTTAAAATGAATGAACGAGTGTTCGCATTGTCAGCAGAAATATAAAATTGAACCCTCATTTTTCTTTGGAGCAATGTATGTGAGTTATGGTTTAGGAGTATTATTGAGTATTTTAGTTTTTACCCTTGCTCATTTTCTTTTGGGTATAGGTCTTTTCGGATCTTTTGTACTCATTACGACTTCATTATTCTCACTTTATCCCATTGTCGCTCGAACAGGAAGAAATATTTGGATAAATCTATTTTTGAAGTATAGAAAGGAAGCGTCCGTAAACCCAGTTTT
Organism: Jejuia sp. G7-7; assembly: GCF_055808955.1. Lineage (NCBI taxonomy): Bacteria > Pseudomonadati > Bacteroidota > Flavobacteriia > Flavobacteriales > Flavobacteriaceae > Jejuia > Jejuia sp. G7-7. The sequence goes on along the minus strand of NZ_JBVVSZ010000002.1, from coordinate 207,299 downwards.
GAAAAATTAATACGGCTAATTAGCTTCGGTTTGGTAAATATTGATTTAATTTAAAACTAAAAGTAACTAATAGTTAAAGTGGCAGAAATTGAAGATATAGGATTTACTAGATTTATAAATCAACCTATTGATTTTGAGATTATATCTATTGCGGAGTTATACGATAGATGTAGGCTAAGTAATTTTGACATCTCTTTAAGTCATAGAATTCAATTTCACGCTTTAATTATTGTGACTGAGGGTCAAGGATTGCATAATGTTGATTTTAATGAGCTTATCTTATCGCCCGGAGTCATTGTTCCTTTAGTAAAAAATCAGGTCAACTTTTTCAAAAAGAACAAAAGGTCAAAGGATATGTTATCTCTTTTAAAGAGTCGTTTATCATTGATAATATTGGAGAAAAGGACCTGTTTCACTTTTTGCATTTATTTAATACGCAAAGTTTACTCGCTGGTGAAGAAAATATTTCTGCACTACTACCTTTTATTCAACTTCTAGAAAATATGCAAGCAAGCAGCAATCAAAACTTGAAATCAGATTTTGCAAAAAACATATTTTTATCACTACTAATACAAATAAAACGCTTCACGGTTTATCAACATGAGGTGTTCGAGAGTAAGCGATTTAAACACTTTATTCAATTTAAACAGTTAATAAGTTTGCATTATCAAGATAGTCATGATGCTAAGTTTTATGCTAAAAAAATGTTTGTGTCCTATAAATATCTGAATGAAATTTGTAAAGAACTTGGTAATGTTACTGCTAAAAAATTTATTGATAGCTGGCTGCTTTTAGAAATAAAGCGAAACCTATCTGAGAAAAAATATACTACACAAGAAATAGCATTTAAAGTAGGTTTCCAAGAACCTTCAAACTTCATACGCTTTTTCAAAAAATATGAAGGTGTTACACCGAGTAAGTTTTAGGGTGGTTTTATAAAGTTACATATTGACTATTTTAAAGTTTAAATAGAATATTCCATTCCTTAGTGCTGCTCGTATTTTTGTGTCATAAAATAATTCATTATGACATTACAAGAACAATTACATCAAATTAGCGAAGCAGGCTTTGCTAGAATGCCTAAACAAATAGCAACAGTATTGCTAGATGGCATAGACGAAATCGCGAGTGAGTGATTTAAAAAACAATGCCACTAAAGTTGGCGAAAAAATTAACAACGCAACGCTTATTGACATCAATGGAAATGAGAAGCAAATAAGTGATTATCTGCAGCATAATTATTTGGTACTTAATTTTTATAGAGGTGGCTGGTGTCCCTATTGCAATATGGAGTTAAGAGCCTACGAGCAATTAGTGTCAAAATTTAATGATTTGAATACTTCTATTGTAGCTATTAGTGCAGAGATACCAGACAACAACACTAGGACATTTGATAAAAATAATTTGTCCTTTCCTGTCTTAAGCGATGTGGACGCTAAATTTATGAAGTCCTTAGGTATCGTGTTTACATTAAACGATGATTTGAAACGTGAGTATGCCAACTTTGGCATTGACTTAAAGCAGTTTCACGGCAACTTAAACTTTGAATTACCTGTGCCAGGTGTTTACGTGGTTAACAATAATTTTGAGGTTGTTTTTAAACACTTAGAAGAAAATTATATGACTAGGTTCGAACCATCCGAGCTATTAAATATTTTAAAAGAAAAAACAGTAACAGTATAATAAAATAATTATGAAAAAAAATAAAATTATTTACCGCATTGCCACAATAATAATGAGTCTAGTGTTTACATTTTCGGCAGGAATGTACTTTTTGAATTATGATAGAGTCTCTGGATTCTTTGATAATCTTGGGTTTCCTACTTGGGTTATCTATCCGCTGGCTATATTAAAAATACTTGGTTTAATTGCCATATGGACACGAAAGAGTGATATATTAAAAGAGTGGGCTTACGCTGGTTTCTTTTTCGATGCTACACTAGCATTTTTTGCTCACTATATGGTAGCAGATGGCGAGTGGCTTCTTTCTGTAATCGCAATTATTACAATCATTATTTCTAGAATTTATGAGGATAAGGTTTTTCCTAAAAAACAGTATCAGAAAGCAGACTAAATACAAACTAAGTATCATATTGACTATTATAAGTAAAACATAGATTATTAAAAACAATAGGTTCAATAGTAATTTTGAACTATCAAATTATAAACAATAAAAAATGAAAACAATTAACGAAACTCACAGTAGCGATACCGTTAAAAAGGTAATCGAAGATTTAATACAAACAGCAACAAGTTATGATGTTGATGTATTGGATAAGATATATCACAACGACTTAAATGTTGTAATGATAGACACAGAAGACAACCTAAATACGGCGAACAAAGAAGCTTTTAAAGGGCTTTTTCAGAGTAAGAAAGATGCTGGAGACCCACCTATGAATACCTGGGCGAAATTTCACAAAATTGAGGTGAATGGAGACAATGCGCACGTTTTGTTATCTAGGAAAAATGATTTAAGTGGTCAAGAACAAATCTTACTATTAAGCATTGATTTAGTATTTGAAGATAACCGTTGGCAGGTAACACGTGAGGTTATTTTTTTAAGACCTGATGAAAACTAAAAAAGGCATTTTAAAATATATATTATGGAATTCAAATTTAATCCAGATAAGGCAGTAACACTTATAGTCGATATGGAGCGACTGTTTACAGAACCAACAAGTCCATATAAAAATGATGCAGCGGCATTAGTAGAGCCTATTAACACATTAACAGCTAAAAGTAGAGAATTAGGCATTCCTGTAATCCATTCAACCTATGCCTTCAAAAATAGTAAAGAAGACGCTGGTCTCATTAGCGACTGGCCAGAGGTAGAACAAGGCTACTATGAAGAAAGTTCACCTTGGACTGATTGGGACTCTCGTCTTACTCAAGGTCCAAGTACAATTTATCACACCCGTAACAGACCAGGTGCTTTTTGGGACGGTTCTTTAGATGTACTCTTAAAAGGTTTAGGAAAGGAGCAAATCATTCTTGGGGGTGTTAGTATCAACAATGCCATAAGTTTTACGGCTCACGAAGCATTTTCCAGAAATTTACCTGTATTCATTGTTAAAGAAACTACTAGTCCTGCACCTTTTGAAAATAAAGAGGCTCAAGATGATTATCTGCAGGTCATTGGCACCTGGTCTGCTGAAGTAGTTTCTCTCGAAGATTTTATGAAGCGAATGAATAATAAAGAATAATTAAGGACTTATAAAATTTTAAGATGATGATAACTGAAAATAAGGTGCCAGCAAAAAAAAATCATAGCTCTGTTAAGCTGATTAATAAAGGGAAAATGATTGCTGTTTTAAACCAACAACTTGCTGATACACTTGATTTAAACAATCAAGTGAAACAAGCACATTGGAATGTAAAGGGTATAAACTTTTACTCACTTCACCAGATGTTTGATGATTTTGCAGCAGAAACCCTTGAATTCGTTGATATAATAGCTGAGCGAATTACTGCTCTGGGAGGCGAAGCCGAAGGAGGATTGATTACAGCGGTTCAAAAACAAGACTTAAACCTAGTCCTGAAACTTTTCCAACAGGAGAATACGTCGTGAAAGACTTAAGTGTCAAATATCAACAATTGGGTTCTTCTAACGAGAGGCAATTACTTTATCTGAAGACTTAGGAGATGTAGCTACCGCTGATTTATTTACAGAAATCGTGAGAGGATTAGACAAAACCCTTTGGATGCTAGAAGCTCACTTACAATAAAAAAGACTTGAAAGCTCCTACAGTTGAGCATATTTGAAATCGATAAATAACCATAATCTATTTATCAGAAGATAATAGTGATTTAAAATATTTTATAATGGAACACCTAATCAATGAAATAGTACATAATGGTAAGCTTACCAAACAAGTGAATCTCGAAGGTATCAAGAATATTGATGCTTTACCATTCTCAATTCGGATTTTACTTGAAAATATCATACGAAATTACGATGGTTCTATCATAACAAAATCACATTTTGAGACTTTGGTAAACTGGGGTTCTCGTACTTCTGATAATGAAATACCTTATAAGCCAGCAAGAGTTTTGATGCAAGATTTTACCGGCGTCCCTGCGATAGTTGATATCGCTGCCATTCGTTCTGAAATGATTCGAAGAGGTAAAGACGGTATGAAAGTCAACCCTACAATACCAGTTGATTTAGTGGTAGACCACTCGGTACAAGTAGATTTTTATGGAGATAAAGATGCCTATCAAAAAAATGTAGCTAAAGAATATGAACGCAATGCAGAAAGGTATGAAGTTTTAAAGTGGGCACAGAACGCGTTTAATAATTTTAGAGTAGTTCCCCCAGGTATGGGAATCTGTCATCAAGTAAACCTTGAGAATTTAGCTCAAGGAGTGGTAATAAGAGATGGCTGGCTATTTCCAGACACACTTGTTGGTACGGACTCGCATACCCCAATGGTTAATGGTATTGGAGTTATTGGGTGGGGTGTAGGAGGCATAGAGGCGGAAGCAGCTATTTTAGGGGAACCTATTTTTCTCACTGCTCCTGATGTAATCGGTTTAAAACTTACTGGTAAATTACCAATAGGAACTACCACTACGGATATGGTATTGACCATAACTAAATTACTACGAGACTATGGTGTAGTTGGTAAGTTTGTTGAGGTTTATGGAGATGGTTTGGATAGTTTAACCGTCCCAGATAGAGCAACAATTGCAAATATGTCACCTGAGTTTGGAAGTACGGTTACGTATTTTCCCATTGACGAGCAAACCATCGAATATATGCGCTTCAAAGGTAGGTCAGAAGATATTTTACGTCGTGTAGAAACTTATGCACGGAGCAATAAATTATGGCGAACAGGTAAAGAAACAATCACTTATACAGGTACTATACATTTAGATTTAAATTCTATTGTTCCAACGGTTTCTGGACCGAAACGTCCTCAAGACAAAATAGAGGTAAGAAATCTGAAATCAAAATTTCCAGAGGTACTCACTCGAAGTTGGCGCTGATTCTAAAAAAGATAAAAGTTCAAGTACAAGAAGATGATGAAAACTTTGTGTTAATGGATGGAGCCGTTACAATTGCAGCAATTACTAGTTGTACCAATACCTCTAATCCTAATGTGATGGTTGGTGCTGGTTTATTGGCGAGAAAAGCAAGAGAACTAGGGCTAAATACAAAACCGTGGGTTAAAACGAGTTTAGCCCCTGGTAGTAAAGTAGTCACAAATTATTTGACAAGGTCAGGTTTGCAAGATGATTTAGAAGCTCTTAATTTTTACACTCGTAGGATATGGCTGTACAAGTTGTATTGGCAATAGTGGGCCACTTCATCCTAGTATAGAAGAAGCAATATCTAATAACGAGATTAATGTTGCAGCCGTTTTGTCATCCAATAGAAACTTTGAAGCGCGGATACACCCATCGGTGAAGCTAAATTTTTAGCATCACCACTTCTAGTTGTGGCTTATGCTATTGCAGGTACAATTAATATTGACCTCACTACAGAGCCTTTAGGAAAAGGTGATAATGGTAAATCCATTTACTTAAAGGATATATGGCCAAGTGATGAAGAAATACAAAGTGTAGTTACCCAAGCCATTAAGAAGAAAGACTTTGAGAATGCTTATGATGTTATTTTTGAAGGTGAGGAACAATGGAAACAGTTAAAATTTGTGCCTTCTGATGATTATAATTGGAAAGAAGACAGTACTTACATAAAAGAAGCTCCGTTTTTCAAAAATCTTCCTCAAAACTTAGGTGCCTTAAAAAACAAAACTAAAGCAAGAGTTTTATTAAAATTAGATGATTCTATTACCACAGACCACATTTCTCCTGCTGGTGCTTTTTTCAATCTTCGTCCGCTGGAATGTATTTAAAATCGAAAGGTGTAGATGTAAGAGCATTCAATTCTTATGGTTCTCGACGAGGAAATCACCAAGTAATGATGCGAGGTACTTTTGCCAATGTCAGGATAAAAAACCAGCTCGTAAATCGCGAAGGTGGTTATACGAACTATTTTCCAACTAATGAGACCGAAACAATCTTTGATGCTTCAATGAAGTGTCAAGAATCTGGAACTACTAATAATTCATGGGGCTATAAATCGTATGACGATGACTGGAAATCTGTAAAAGAATTATTATTTTGGCTTACAGAGATTGTATCCAAAGGAGGAAACTATATGCTAAATATTGGTCCAAAAAAGCTTCTGGAGAAGTTCCTCAAGAATCTATCACTAATTTATTAGCTGTGGGTAAATGGTTAAATGTTAACGGTGAAGCTATTTTTAATACAAGAAAGTGGAAAGTAACGCACGAGGGACCAACTAAAATAGATGTGTCTGGGACAAAGGATAGAGAAGAAAACGGTTTTAAGGCCGAATTTACGCCGCAAGATTTTTGGTTTACTCAGAAAGAAAACTATGTATATGCCATAGCTTTTGAATACCCAGAAAATAAAATACTTATTAAGAGTTTAAACAAAGAATCTGTTGGGGAAATAAGTTCTGTAAAAATGTTGGGTATTGATGCCGATATAGAATGGAATCAAACTACTGAAAATTTAGAAGTTGCTATTGGAAATAATATAGGAAATGAAAATGGATATGCACTTAAAATTGGTCTTTAATTATTGTATTTCTAGAATAAAATATTCATTTTAATTTTAGTATGTTTCTGACTTCTTATGGACAGGAATGTTTTGCTCATAAAAGGATAATATTGTAATAAAAATGATAAGCATCAGAATACAATAGAGCGGTGCAAATCCCAAAGAACTTTTAGAATAAACTGTCCCTTATAAGGGAATACCATTTAAATGAATATAGATTTCTTAAATTTAAAGAAAAGACACATTATTTAGAAGGTTTTTTGCAAGTGTTACATGTGCTGTATCATTAATACCTAAAGAATGAGTTTAATAATATAAAAACGAAATCATTTATGGATTCATGATGATATTTTCTATATCAAAAAAAAGTGCTGATGTCAATAAATAAAAGTGATGGCATAGAAAATCGAAAGCGCCATTTCATCCTCTTTGTTATGACAATTAAAGAACTAAATCCAAAAATAATGTTCAATATCATATAACTTTAGAAGGATATTATAGATAAGCTAGGATGTATGTCACAAGTTTTTGGTTCCAAAATCAAGCTAAGAGCATGAAAAAATAACATGAACATACGGTACTTTTATAGGGGTTTCCTTATCATTCCATTCAGCACATTTCCTTCCATTCCGTAAAAACTTCATTCCAGAAAAAGAGCTTCATTATCAAAGTCTTGAACCTAATCCACACTTTTGACTTTTCATTCCGTTAACCCTTTCCGTTTCTCTGGAAAGGAACACTTCATTCCCTAGTAAAAAGCGTGAATCAAGTCCGCCAAATAGGATAAAAATGTAATATGCATTTTGTTCCACTTCCTATAGATTTTGTATTTCACAAAGACTTTAGAATCACTTCCGTAATCCAACACCGTCATACCTTTTTGACAGCAAAATAACAACATTCAGCTTTGAACGACAGCATAACCAGGCTCGTGCCTCGCACTTTTTATATGTCTAAACAAAGCTGAATATCGAAAGCACTAAGCAACAAAAAGAAGGTAACAGCGTCGGCGCTATGGGAAGTAAATCTAAAATGAATCTTATGAAATCTTACAAAAATCAATAAAAAGGAAGCGGAACAAAAAGTTAAAAAACAAAAAAAGGAAAACGCTCTGGATATAATAAGTAAATCAATAACAAAGCCTTTCTGAATCGTTCAGATAGGTCAATATTAATCTTTAAATTTTTTAATTATGAGTACTCTAAGAAACAAAGTACAGTTAATTGGCAACGTAGGAAACGAGCCAGAAATCGCAAACCTTGAAAGCGGAAAGAAAGTTGCAAAATTTTCAATCGCAACCAATGAATCTTATAAGGATTCTAAGGGAGAAAAAGTGACAAATACCCAATGGAACAATATTGTAGCATGGGGAAAGATTGCCGAAATTGTTGAGAAATATGTAGGTAAAGGAAAAGAAGTAGCACTAGAGGGAAAATTGACCTCACGCTCTTATGAAACCAAAGAGGGAGAAAAGAGATATGTTACTGAAGTGGTAATTGATGAAATTCTGCTTTTGGGAATTAAAGGCGAGGATAACGCTACTGAATAATTGAAATTAAAAGAGGGCGTTCCTGTGGAAAGATGCGCCCTCTTTTTTATTCTCACTATAACTAATAATAGAAACAATGAAGAACAAAGTTAATGAAATAAAAATTATCTACAAAGGCGGTTTAAAATCATCAATGTGGCAAAAAATAAACAGTTCTCAAGATGCAGCCGAATTGTTGTTTGAGGATTGGGATAAAGATACTATTGCACTACACGAAGTATTTAAAATTGTACTTCTAAACAATAGCAATAAGGTAAAAGGCGTATATCAAATTTCACAAGGTGGAATTGTCGGAACGTTGGTAGATTTAAGAATTTTATTTGCGGTCATTTTAAAATCGCTATCGGTAGCAATCATTTTAACACACAATCATCCAAGTGGAAAATTGATGCCTAGTGAAGCTGATAAAAACCTTACGAAGAAGATTAAGAACGCTGCAAAATTATTTGACATTAAGCTTCTAGACCATTTGATTTTTGCACCTGATGGAGATTATTATAGTTTTTCAGATAACGGAATTTTATAAAACTAAAAGCTATGATTTATATAAATTTTACCGATTTGAGTGAAGAAGCGCAAGAGCGTTTGCTTAACAATTCTAAAGAAGATGTTAAGCATAAATATGGAAAGGACATTATCGAATATGCATCTGCTAATAATCAAAATTTGGACAAGATGCTAGACGAAGAAGCAATAAGAAATTTGTATAGTTACACATACGTGTTTAATATATAAATGCTCTTAAAAATTGTAAGACCTTTGAAAATTTCAGAGATCTTTTTTATGCCCATATTTTATATTCTGCAACAAAAAGAGTGGTTTGTTAAAGATACTTTTAAACTTCAATAATAACACTCTTAAAAAATCTAATTTCAATTCGTATTACAGAAAAAGCCATTACATTTTTGGATGTAATGGTATTTTTTGTCCAGCGAGCTGGACGAAAAGGAATAGCAAGAGGGTAACACGCTAGCGCGATGTTTCGATTTTCAGTTTTTCAAAACCCTAGTAAAATCAACACCTTTCGGCGATTGATTGTTTTGATTTTAGAATTTGTAACATCTTTTTTCACGGAAAAACGCTGTCAGCCCAATAAAAACAACAAATTTTTCACGGAAAAATGGATGAAGGATATGAAAAAGAACGATTTGAAAGCTTAAGTATTAAAACTTCGGTGGCTAAAAAATTTAATGGCTTTTGTAAAAAAATGTCGCTTTCAAAATCTATGACACTTTTATTAATGCTAGACTTTTTTGAGAATAATGGCATTTCGCCAAATGAAACTTTGGGACCTAACATGCAAACATTGGAGAGTGAAATTAAGAAGCGAATCAATGCGGTAATCGCCATTATAAAAGACATAGAAAAGAATCATGATAAACCTACAACTGCGATGTTGGAATCCTTGTTTATGGGATTCGAACCAAAACAAAAGAAACTCATTTTAGCTAAAGAAATAAAAGAAGTAAAAGTTCAGTCTGTCGAAAAGAAAGATTTAAATAATCAATTATAAAATTATGTACATCACAATTACAGCTCAAAAATTAGAGGAGATTATTCACAAAGTTCTGCTGATTTTGCTGAGTATCTGGAGAAGGAAAATCAAGGTTTGGAGCAAGAAGATATAGAGCATTTTTTTAATCAATATGGCGATGAAATTGAAGCTAAAGACGTGGTAAAAGAAATTGATGGTAATACGGCAAAACTCAAAAGAAAGAACCAAAATTTTATTCAATTACAGTTAGTCCTAGTAAATATGAATTGAGAAAATTGCAAAACAATTCTGAAGATTTAAAAAAATATACCAGAGCCATAATGAACGATTATGCAACGTCCTTCAATCGAGACATTAATGGCAAACTAATAACCGTTGACAACATAAAATATTTTGCAAAAATTGAACATCAACGCACTTTTAAAGGCACAGATAAACAGGTAAAAGAAAACCAACCTTTTGCTACTAAAATACTTCAGCTAAAAAATGATATTCGGAAAATTGAACATCAACAGTTAGATGGGGATATCAAGAAAATGAAATTCGAAATCACCAAACTCGAAGCCGAAGCACCACACCAGCAACATGGAAAACGGATAGTTCAAGGCATGAAAAAAGATGGTAATCAAAGTCATATTCATATCATCGTGAGCCGAAAGGATGCATCAAATGCTGTGAGTTTATCGCCAGGATCTAAATACAAAGCTTCAGAAGTTATGATGAACGGAAAATTAGTAAAACGTGGATTCGACAGAGATGCGTTTTTTACAAAAGCTGAAAGCACTTTTGATAAAACATTTGGATACAAACGCAACTATGCAGAATCCTATAAATCGAAGAAAGATTTTATTAAAAATCCAAAGTTCTACTTCAAAACATTATTAGGATTGCCAGCAAGTGAGAAAGCAATAGCTTTTAAATTGCTTGCTAAATCTGGAGTACCCATTGCGAGTATTCCAACAAATCAAGTGCAGTTAGCGCTTAAAACTATAAGGTATTTAAAACGAGGTGTAGACGTGGCAATTAAATCAGGTTCAATAGGTATATAAGATGGAAATACAAGGAATCACATTTACGATTGGGTTATTATTTGGAATGAGCTTGGTGTTTTATAGCCTTTTCAAAATGACACGATATGCCTTTTTTATAAATCTCATATTGACCGTATTTTGTTTAGGATTACTTTTTAAATTGAGCCATTATGTAACGCAATGGTCAATACAGTTGCTTTATATTGGATGTCCGCTTTTGCTCATCAATACAGTTCTGTATGTATTTCTTCACAAGGAGAATGATACTTTCGATTCTAACAATAAAAATCAAGTCAGTTTTAAAGTCAAGCGTGGAAGTTTTAAAATTAATAACATCAAACGAGGAGTTTCAATTATTGGTTCTGCAGGAAGTGGAAAGACTGAAAGTGTCGTTTTTAATTTCCTTCAACATTTCAGTAAACATAAATTTTCAGGAGTCATACACGATTATAAGAATTTTGAAATCACAGAAATGGCATTTCCCTTATTTGAAAAAAATGAGATTGATTTTAAAGTGATTTCATTTGATAATATTTATGATCGTGTGAATCCAATAGCACCAAGATACATGACCAATGAAGAAAGTGTAAACGAGGTTGCAAGAGTACTAATTGAAAACTTATTAGAACAAAGAGAATCCGGAAGTATAGGAACAACAAAATTTTTCAATGATGCAGCTGAAGGATTAATTGGTGGTTTGATTTGGATGCTGAGAACCTCATATCCGCACCTGTGTACATTGCCACATCTAATAGCCATTTATCAATTTCTGGACACAGACAGTCTGATTGCTTTTTTAAGTTCTAACACAACATCGAGAGCGATGGCAGATGCGTTTATTAGTGGTAAGGATTCTGATAGACAAACCGCTGGTGTAAAAAGTACTTTGGCCAATGCACTAAAGAAAATAAGTACGCAGCGTATTTTCATGACCTTATCCGCAGATGATGTACCATTAGATATAAATAACCAGAACAAACCTTTAGTGATTTCAGTAGTTAATAATCCGAAATATGAGACTGCATATTCGCCAATCATAACTACTATTATTCACACTATTACAAAGCAAATGAGCGTGCGAAATTCAAATGCTTCTTTTTTGTTGATGGAAGAAGCACCAACCATTAGACTATTGAATATGCACAGAATTCCAGCCACATTGCGTAGTTATGATATTGCCACGATTTACGTGATGCAAGACAAAATTCAAAATGATATGATGTATGGAGATAAGGCGAGCAAAGCCATTCTAAGTAATTTATCGTATCAATTCTTCGGAAAGGTAAATGATCCTGACACAGCAAAATATTACGAACGCTTTTTTGAAATTGTAAAGAAAGAAACCACAAGCGTAAATCGAGGACACAATCTCAATTTTGATACCCGAATTACTACAGGAGAGCGTGAGGTTGCTAAAATTAGAGCTGATGTGTTTTTTAGACTTAAAGAGGGAGAGTTTATTACGTTTGCTGATGGAAAGGATAGGAAAGTACAATTTAGACTTCCTAAAATTGAAAAGCGATTACCAACGAAACAACAGGACTATTCTGAGGCTGACTTGCAAGCTAATTTTGATAGAGTTTATGAAGAAGTAAAGTCTATATTCAAAAATTAATATCAGTATCTTTATAGCTTAATTAGACCATTTCAATTTTCATGACCGAAACCAATCGTATAGAATACAAACAAGAGCTTACTGATGGATTAGAAAAAGAAGTCATCGCTTTTCTGAATTATCGTGAAGGTGGCATTATATATAGGTATCGATAAAGCTGGGAATACTTATGGTTTGGCAGATTCTGATGGCGACCAATTAAAGATAAAGGATCGGTTGAAGAACAATATTAAACCATCGGCATTAGGATTATTTGATATTGTTAGTGAAGAAAGAGAAGGCAAGGATATCATAAAGATCATTGTGGCAAGTGGACCAGAAAAACCATATCATATAAGAAAATATGGTATGAGTGAAAAGGGTTGCTTTATCCGTATTGGAACTGCTGCAGAACCCATGCCTCAAAAAATGATTGATGCGCTATTTTCTAAACGTACTCGAAATTCCATAAGTAAAATTAAAGCAGCTACACAAGATTTATCTTTTAGCCAACTGAAAATATATTATGAAGAATCAGGCTATAAACTCGGTAGCACATTTGCTAAAAATTTAGAGCTACTTACTGAAGATGGTGCATATAATTATGCAGCTTATCTCTTGGCAGATAAGAATAGCACCTCTATTAAAGTTGCTAAATATTCTGGTACTAACAGGACAGATTTAATAGAAAGCAATGAATATGGTAATGAGTGTTTGGCTAAGGCAACTAAACAAGTCATAGATAAAATTGCTGTAGAAAACAGAACGGCTACAAAAATTACTTCAAAGGAGCGAGAACAAAGCCATCTTTGGAATCCTATTGCATTACGTGAAGCCATTATTAATGCTTTTGTACATAACGATTATACCAATGAAGTGCCGCCTAAGTTTGAAATTTTTTCAGATAGAATCGAAATTACATCTGCTGGAGGTTTGCCTGAAGGATTAAGTCAGCAAGAGTTTTTTGAAGGATTTTCAGTCCCTCGTAACAAAGAACTAATGCGCATATTTAAAGACCTGGAGTTAGTAGAACAATTGGGTTCTGGTATTCCACGTATTTTAGATCACTATGGTAAAGAGAGTTTTAATTTTTCTGAAAACTTTCTTAGAATGACTTTTGTTATTAAAGAACTTACTGCTAAAGTTGATGATAAAGTAGACAATGAAGAAGGTGGTCAAGAAGGTGGTCTAATAGGTGGTCTAATAGGTGGTCAAATAGGTAGTGTAATTGATGAAGAAAGAAATAATGAAATAGATGCTTTAGAAGAATTAACTCTTAGACAAAAAGAAATTCTTAAAATGATAGCATCTGATAGTAGAATAAGTCGTTCTGGTATTGCTGAAGTTCTACATATTAATGAATCAGCTATTCAAAAACACCTTAATAATCTTAAAGAAAAAGGGTTTCTAGAACGTATCGGTGGAACTAGAGGTTATTGGGAAATAAAGTTGTGAAAACCATAAAAACTATTTAAAAAGGCGCTTTTTCCTTAGGATCTCTAACCGTAACCTTCCACACGCCATCCTGCTTTACCAATTTAAAAATTCCTGGTGTTTTATCATAAGAGGTCGAGTATTTTACTCCAAGCGACATCGCCTTCAGTAACTTCATCGATAAGTTTAAAATTAGATTCTGAGCCTTTGGGTTTGGCAAACATTTTTTGAAGGTTGGAAAATGTGGCAAAACCTTCAGGTGTTGTATGCTTTTTAAGTGTGGCTTCTTTACCTTGATAAAAGCTTTCTGCAACGATTTCTGCTACCGATGCAGGAGTTGAAGTTGTTCCAGCACAAGAAATAAATAAGACTACAAGTGAGTAAATGGCTATTTTTTTCATGATGTTATTAATTTGGGTTATTGATATATTTATGTGATACTTTCATTTCAATATTTCGTTCGCCATCTTTCTCGTTTAATTCTAAAATGACCCTTCTGTCATTAGATAACGAAAATTTAGGCATAACATATATAAGTCTTACCGTTTCATTTACCACAATTTTAGAAGGCAGATGATGTTTAAAAATAGGCTCTTTATACAAACGTTGTAAAGATTTTCGTTTCCCTTTTTGTCGCGTTTCAACGGAAAGGTTCAAGAAATCCAAATCATAATCCAAAGTAGAATTATTCCTAATTTGAATAACGAAGTAGAGCTCTTCTTTATCAAAAACAATATTTTCAAGTCTCATGACAATACCATTATTTCGTCTTGTATGTCTTCCAAGATATTGTCTTCCATCAAGAAGATAAGAGCAGAATTTTTGATAATAATACGAGCTGTTATCAATACTTTTTTCAAAAATTTCAGGCTGAATCGAGTCTTTAAATTTCGGTTTTTCATTCCCAATACTACTTGTCATCGGGATAAAATAATTAAGTTTTGAAAGGTGCGCTTTATACCTTACAATATACGAAAAAATCGAACCATTTATATTGATTACCAGTAGATTACTTTCTTTTCCTTGTTTGGCTTGCAGTAAACCGAAATATTGCTCTTTTTCTCGATTGTAAGTGAATACAAAATTTTCTGAACCCGTTATGCCTTGACGAATAGGCTCAGGAAAAAAGAGCGCAACATTTTTAGTGTCGTTTGCATAAATAGTATCAAGTGAGATTGTTGTTTGCGCATTCATAGAAGCGGAAACAATAATTAAAGTCAAAATGTTGATATACTTTTTCATAAGAGTGCGTTTTTAAGTACCCATTATGGGTCATAATTTTGGTTTTAGAATAAGTTTATAATTGTTTAGTACAGTAACCTTTACATTTCGATTACTACGCCTAAATACTTTTGTAATTCCACCTACTTGCGGAACTGTCGGGATATTGATATCGCCAATAACATCGTCCAGAACTTCACTCGTTGCTTCAGCTCTAAAGTTGTTTTCTACATAAATACCTTCGCTACCATCTTGTAAATCGAAAGCTTTGAGTTTTGTGGGATGATGATTAATATTCTCAATTTCAATTAATGCGCGATTAGGTTGAAAGCTTATGAACCCGAATAAAAATGTATTCTTTGGCATTTGTTTACCGTTAATTGTTGCAGCTTTAGTAAGGCGCATTCTCAGTCTAGTATTAGCCTTTACAATTTGGTCGCCATCAACAACCACGTAAATAGTAGCATCCGTATTACCGATAATTGAAAGTTCATTGGGTTTTGGTGCAGCTGCAAAAACAGTTGATGTTCCAAGCCCAATTCTTTGGCTTGAATCTTTAGTTCTCTTTTGATTTCGGATGAATCAATTTCTACAGGTTGCTTCTTTTTAACTTTCTTCTGTCCGAAGTTTTGATATTTTTTATCAGAGTATTGAATTTTACCTGCATTATAAATACTATCTACAATACGTTTCCTTTCACGTTCTGGAAGATCTGGATCGTAATAGCCTAAAGAATCAATTAATTTTTCATCATAGATGCTAGGTGCATTGTTCTCACGCACTTCCTTTAAATCATTAAGAGCGTCCAACTTAGAATCATACTCTTTTTGATTTTCTTCCAAATCTGGTATCAAGGTCTGTTCAAGGTTGTCATTCTCGCTTTCATCGCCGCCCATTACCATCACGGAATAGGAAATCAGGAATAGGAAAACAATAGCCAATACTGCTATAAATACTATTTTGTTTTTTTCAATTTTCATCATTCAATTTTTTTAGAGTGTTTTCGAAATAATTTGTAATTAACAATCCGTGCGGATTGTTTGGGAAGTTTCGGTCAACCATAATTAGGTTTCCGGTGGAAACCAATTCATAGGTATCAATTATAGAACCTCTATTGATTTCAAAAATGGTAGTCGTGGTAAAACCATACGAACCACTATTTTCTTTTATTTGAGAATCGATGCTCAGTACCTTTTGTACTAAAGAATATTGCAATAATCGATTATAGACACCATCAGCTTTTTTCTGGCGATATAGATTATCAACAGAACTATTACCTAACCAAAGCGCCTTTTTCAGGTTCTTTTCATAATTGCTTGCATCGATATTATAGAAGTAATTGTGAAACAGTTCTAAATGCGCCAAAGCTTCAACTTTAAAATTTTCTTTTTGATTAACGAGCTTCAGCGGAATGATGCTACCATCTGTATTAATAGCGAATGCACTATTCATCGCATTTTTATTTGTATTAAAATGCCATCCAAACCGAAAAAGTACTAGATAGCAATGCGCAAACGACTACTGCCAAAACAATAAATCGATTCAGTTTTAGTACGTTGTAAATATTTTTGTATGGTGTTTTCATTATGAGTTGAATTAGCTGGTAAACAATCTTAGTGTAAAGGATGTGGCGCGTTTATATAATTTGAATTTTAGGAATACAATAAAGCCTACCGAACCCAATTGCACAACTGGCGCAAAGAAGCCTTGGCCAAAGTCCGTTCCAAACAGGTTGGTCCAGAAGTTGGTGTTTATTTCAGTATAGATGGCATTGACAAATACATTGACAAGGAAAAATGCTGGGACTAACATATAGACAGCGGCGTAGAGTTTGAAAAACGTGTAGGCAAGTGAGCGGAATTTTTCAAATACGGCCAGACTTATTACCAATGGGAAAAATGCTTGCATAATTCCTAAAAGGAAGAAACGTTCCGCCAAAAACAGAGGATAGATAAATAAGTCAAGAATCCACAATATAGTACTGAGTATAAAGGCTATTATCTTGAATCCATAAAGTGGAGTTACCAAAGCTTCATAAGAAGTGTCATAGCCATACTTGCCGCATCTAAAAGGCCAACATCTTCTTCAAGTGGTATATCCTGTAATTGCAAAGGTAATAACGCAGGTGCTGTCCCTCGATATTGTCCTTCAATGGCCACTAATATGCCATCAAAAAACCTAACACCTGCGTTGAAAATATGACCAAGAGAACCGCTAAAATTCTTCGCTAGTTCTCCAGGGCTCAATCCCCAAGAATAACCATCTTTATCTGCAATGACCTTCATTATATTTTTTTAGAATATTGATTAAGAAAAACAATACAGCAAGCGTCTTCATTCCGGCAATAGTATATTGTGAGAAACTGCTATTCTGTATGGTTTGAAATACTGTATCGATATACTCTAGCCCAATTCCTAAAATGATGGTTGCGGTCATTTTTAATAGTTTGTTTCGCGATTATTGACTTTATCTTGCATTTTTCTAAAGGAAATAATATCCTTATACCGTTTGGTTTTCGTATTGATATTTGAAACCATTTCTTTAGATTCCTGTTCCTTCTGTTTAAGGACTTCCGCACGTTCGGCATCGGTCATTTTAAGATTATCGCTAGATAGGATTTCATCAATAAAGTCTATGGTGTCTAAAGAGTTTTGTACTATAGCATCAAAGGATTCCGCAACCCTAGACACTTCTACGGGTTTTATATAAGGCGAAGTTCAAAATGTCTTGCAGATCATTCTGCATGACTTGAATAAGTTGCTGATTGTTTCGCGCAATTTCTTGAACCGCTTTGAGTTGTCTAACTACACTAGATACTTTTTCTATGGCTTCTTTTGCATCCTTCATGAATTTCACAGACTTAATAAGTTGAGAGGTCTGTTTCCCGGATTCTACAAGTTGTTTTACCAAACTGATGAAATTAGTGTTATCATAAGTTGGCATGCCTTGGCTTGTTGTCTTTGATGGGATTAATAGCATTAATGCTACTACCATTACTAAAATTCTGATTTTCTTTTTACTCATTGTAAAAAATTTGTTTTGGTATTCGTGAATCTTCGATTTCATAATATTATGTTTTAGATGTGAATTGAATTATTGCTTTTTGCATATCATGGTGCTCGTCGTAGAGCTTCATAATCTCCTCGTTTTCTTGTCCATCGGTTAAATAAGCTGCGTACACATCTTTCGGAACTTCAAGACGGAAAATATTGCTTTCCTTTCCAATTTTGATAAACATTTCGGTGTACTTCCTTGGGCCAGAAAGATTGTTTTTAATGGATTTTAATTGGTTTAAGTCATGGCTAGATAGGTTGAGTCTTTTGACTAATTCGTCATATCCTTTTTCATTGTTTAGACTATAAATGACTTGGGTATTCTCTAAGATACTTGCTGATGTGGAATTATTAGGCAATTGATTAATTGATTGTAAAATAATACCAATGGCGCCATTTTGTTTTCGAATGGCTTGGTAATAGAATTCTACACTTTCCAATACGTTTTCAAACTTCAGTTGTTTAGCAAACTCATCGAATAAGATGATACCTTTTTCAGCTCTGTTTTTCCAAATGGTTCTTTGAATGGCAGACTTGATGAGTTTCAACATTACGGATAAATTTCCTTGTTATCCTTCACTTCATCCAGTTCAAAAACAATCAATCTCTTGTCTTCTATTTTATAGGTTTGGTCTTCGCTAACCTCAAATAGAAAACTGTATAGACCATCGCCAACATACTCAGACATCACATGCAAAAAGCTTGTAACATTAAAGTAGTCGGGATGGATTTTTAAGGAGCCTAAAAGGTTTTCCTGATTCTGTTCTATATGATTGTAGAAGCCTTCTAGTGAATGATTTTCAGAAGTGCTATTGTAATAGTGACGCAGAATCTTTTTAATTGAAACCGATTGCGCTTTGGTCACTTTCAAATCCGAAGCAAACAATTCAAAAAGAAATACAGATAAATCTTCTAACCGTTCTGGTGTTAAGTCATTTTTATTACTGATGTAAAAAGGATTGATGCCTAAGTTCTTTTCCGCTTTCGTATCGTAAGACGGTGTGTTTTCAGGATAGAGTTTGGCAAATTTGGTATAAGAACCACCCAAATCTATAATGACCAGACGGACGCCACTTTCAAAATATTGGCGCAGAATGTTATTCGCCAAAAATGATTTGCCTTCACCTGTAGGCGCAAAAATGGCAAAGTTTCTAGCCTTGATGCGTTTCTTTTTTTTCGTCCCAGACATCTTTTAAGACAGGAATATTATGTTCTCTGTCATTAAAGATAATGCCCGTTTTATCCGATTTGTAATTGGTATTATTGATGAATAAACAAAGTGCGTGCTTTAAGTCCGTTACATATAAATCGTTGTTTGAAAAATTAGAAGAGAAGCAACAGTAACTATTCAGGATGTAATTCTTGCGTTCTTCACCTCTTGGATAGTAAGGTATGATATCCAATTCCTTAAATTCCGTTTTAATTTTAGAAGTTATTTTGTTCAGTTCTTTAGCATCTTTCGACCAGTAGATAATATTGAGATGACCACGTATAATTCGTGAATTATCATCTGCATTAATTTGGTCTAAAATGTGCTGAATTTTGCCAAGTACCACTTTGTTTTGTGAACCAAAATTGGAACTCTTATTAAGTTCCTCTATTTTCTTATCAAGTAGTTTGCGCCACTTTTGTTTATCATCTAAATAAAGAATTTGGTTAACTATGTGATTTTCATTAAGCGTTAGCCCCTAAACCATCAATAAACCCTTGATGAAACACAAAATCATCCGAAGTAAATTTTTCATTAGTTTTACTACTTTGTACGCTTTCGCCAAAACATAATTCGCTGTTGATAGCAAGCGCATCAAAATGGTTTTCGCCAATATTGATGCTTTTCTTCCCACCTTGGCGGGCAGGTTCCAGCAGAATATCGGTATCGAATCCTTCATTGAAACCATTAAAATAGCCACGTGTTAATTGCTGAATATCTTCTTGCTTTATGGGAACAAATGCCATTTTTCGACTGTTATTTATGAAGGAAACCGAATCGGATACCGAATTGACGAAGCTTTTATATTATCATCTAATTCCTGAACAATTCCTTTTGAAATTTTTCTGAAAGGGTTAACGTATTTCGGATTGTTAAGTGCCTTATTTTTGGTTAAAATGAAGAATAAATAACATTTATGCTCTATGTGTCCACGACCTTTAAAATGTGCATGGGTGGCTTTTTCCAAAAAAGTGGTGTTTGGAAGCTGTGCTGAAGAATAGGATTTTTTAAGATAGATGTCCTGTTTGTGAACTACAGTTCCAATGGGTAATGATTTCAAAGCTTGAAACCATGCTCCATGCATATCCTCAAAATCTTTTTCGGACAAGGAATAGATTTCAGGCAGATTCCCTTCATAGCATAAAATCACATTGCCATTGTTGGCAAATACGATATGGTCTTGAATATCTACAATGGGTTGATATGCCGAAAGGTTAATCTTGCTCATAGTCAAAGCCGGAATTTCTTTTGTTGCTTATAATTCTTGGGAAGGTTTTTGCCACCTGAAAAAGTTGTGGATTGTTGGTTATGCTGGTCAAGGCAACATATAATGCAGAATTGAAAACCAGAATGCCAATTATCAATCCGAAGCTAAACGAGAAAATGATGATTAAAAGTGATGCCAAAATAGATGTCATCATTAAAGCAAATAGGGAAATAGGCAATCCAAAAATGACTGCCCGTTTCCTTATGTTTTTATAAACTTCGTACTTCTTCATACAGCTTTTTTAATAGAGCCCTCAATGAGGGTCATTATACCACGATGCTTATGAGATAAGTAAAGATGCCTACAACTGCACCGGCAATCAGAACAAATACAAGAACACGCGTAATTCCTTTTTTAAGGTCTGCATTTTCGCCAAAGAAATGACCCGCGTTAAACAAGAACCCGATGAGGAAAATAACACCCAGAATGATTGGGAAAATGGTTCTGATGGTATCTGAAACATCATTTACCGAGTCTTCAATGCCACCAATTTGGGCAAAGGTTTGAGATGTTACAGAAAGCAATAAAGTAAGCGCAATAATTGATTTTTTCATAAAGAATAGATTTAGCCTTTGGTGGCAGTTATTTGAAATTTTTGCGAAATCTATTGCTGTATTTAGGCTGTGAATGAAATAAGATAAAATTTAACGCTATGGCCTGTTAAATTTTTGAAGATTCTTATGGAAAGCATAAAATCATTGCATTTTGCTTAACCTAAAAATAGGGTTATGAAGAAGACATGTTATTTGCTCGTACTATTGTTTTGTGTTTGGTTTTCTAAAAGGTTATATGCACAAGAAGAACAATCAAAAGTTAATATACCAATTGTAATCATTGACCCAGGACATGGTGGGGTAGATGCTGGTGCAATTGGTATAAATGGTATCAAAGAGAAGGATATAGTTTTAAGTATAGCATTAAAAATGTTAAAGCTAAACCGCAGTTTTTATAAAAATAAAATGGAGCTGTACTTAACTAGGTATACGGATAGTTTAATTGATTTACAAGATAGAACATACTTAAGCAAAACATTAGAAGCGGATGTTTTTATCTCGATACATTGTAATCAAGCTAGCAATCCTAATGCTAAGGGAGCGGAAGTTTTTCTTTACCCTAAGAGAAGCGGATTTGGATAATTCGGTGTTTTTAGGATTTAACATACTAAAAGGGTTAGCTGATGTATTGGGCATCAAGAATAGAGGTGTAAAGTTGGGTGATTTTCAAGTGTTACGGGATGAAAGAAACGGGGCTGCAACTATTCTTCTTGAACTTGGGTTTTTATCTCAAACGGATGAAGCGATGTACTTATCTAAAGAAACTTCGCACTATGCTATTGCATTAGTGATATTCCAATCAACACTTAAAATTTTGGGGTTATGAAGGAGTTGTATAACGAAGTTTATAAGTGTTTGAGGGAGTTGATAGTAAGCTTTTTAAAATGCTCATATTAATGTTTAATTGAATCTCAATTTGAATATTGCTTCAATTGAGTTAGTTTTTTTCCGTTGAAATATCCAACATATAAACCTTTACGCCCGACTATTACCATCAAAAGGAAATCCTCGTTAATCAAATTTTTTTGAATTGATTTTTAATCATTTTGATATCAGTAGCCGATGGCGAAGGGTAATTCTCAGGGTGGGTGTGCCATTCTCCAATATAAATAGTCTTACCGAGGCTATTTAGAAATTCGTAATTAATAAATAATTGCGCCGACCTTTTATCTCTGTTAAAGTTATATTTCCTGCTTTTATCGAACATTGTAGGTGTTGAGGCCTTTGTTACAATAATCTTATTATCTTCTAAACGCTGTCCTAAGAGTATCCCGCCTTTTTCATATTTATTGCCCGTTTGTTTATAATGGCTAAATAAATTCAAGACTCCTTCATCAAATGATACAGAGATGTTTCCATGAGAATAGGTCATAAAGTGTTTTCTATTAATTGATACTTATCAAACGACTCATTAGTCAGCTTCACATTTAGTTTTTTTGCTATTTCTGTATCGCCAATCCAAGAGTAAAATAAGCTTTGATTATTTTTATTTTCAATAATTTCTACTATTTTAATATAAGCACTGGACAAGAAAAGGGATAAATGGGTAGATGAATATGGAGAATAGGTAGTTTGACAGCCACTCTCCTTAAGGGCAAATAAATCTCTTTTTTTTCAAACTCTTCAGACGCAATTACTGAAAATTTGTATTTGTAAATATCAGTAAATAAATCATCTAGTTCAGGCAAGTGGTCAGGATGAAAATATAATAATTGGGCACCGATTAAGTAGGGTTCGACCCAAAGGATAAAAACAGGTTTTTTTAACTCCCCTTGCTGCATCTCTTGTATAAACCATTTTTCCAAATTTAATTTTCCTAAACAAAGGAATATATAATCTTGTTCATTAACTTTTTGTTTGTTGTGATTGTAAAAATCAAATATTGAAGATTCACTGATTTGAACCTTTTGACTTGGAAGTTTATGTTTCAAATAAGTTTTTACTGCAAGTGCTTTGTTCTGATTTAAGTAATGAAACCCTAGTAAATGGCGTTTAATATTTTCCGAACTTAGCTTGTCGTTATCAATTAGTGCAAATTCTGGATTGTTAAGATTATTTAAAATTCCTACTAGATTTGATCCAACGCTCCCGATACTCGGCAACAAGAAATTTATAGTTATTTGGCACTAGAATTTCTGATGCAGTTCTTTTAATCAATCTTTGTTCACTAAGACTGTCCGAAGAGAAACGTTTTACATTCTTTATATGACCAGGAAAACCTTTCTTGAAAGTAATATTATATGGTGTGAGCTGGCTTTGTCGAAACCCTTTTATTTTAGATCTAATATCGGGATAGCTCCATCCAAAATATTTTTTTCGCCATTAATGGTCTTTCCAAAGACTAAAATTCGGATTGAACTTTTATTAAAATAATTTCTAAAGTTTTTTTGATTCTCTTCCTTGATAAATTTCAGACTGTCAAAACAATTAAGGTCGAATGGTGGTCTAGTAAGTGGTATTTCATCATTAACAAAAAACACTTCATATTCTTGTGGCGAGTAATCTAGATTTTCGAAATACTGTTTATAGGGTTGAATTAAATCCTCTTCTTTATTATACAGAATGCCAGCTGATAATTTGTCTTTTTCTGATGATTTAATCTCATACGTAAGTAAAGACAGAGAGTCATAATTTTTAGGTTCTTTATCTATAATGGAATAAATAGATTCACTTAGTAATTTATCTTTATAATTCGCTGATGTATTCCAATAGGCAACGAATTCATCTTCAAAATCTTCTAAATTTTCACCTTTCAAACCTTCAATTAAAGTTTTTTTTGCTTTATTAAGTTGATCTAGTAGAATTCCCGTTGGGTTTGATTGGTCTACAATTACAAATTCATCATATACACATACATCATTTCTCAAAAATGAAGAATGCGGTATGTGCCCTAATTTCTCAAAATCATTTTTATCGTAGTATATTTTAGCAGGCTCTAAAGGAAATAATGAACTAAGAGCTATGTACATAGTAAGTTCATCAATAATCCATAAAGATTTTGCATCATCATATAATCCAGTTTTTACCTCCCAGACCTCAGAGTAATCACCTGATTCTAGAAAGTTAGCATCCTTTGGATTGGTAAGTATAGTTATTTCGTCATCGCTAATGCTAGCAAGTTCGGTGTATGCATCTTTTCTTATTTGCTCAAAACAATCTGACATTAAGCAGCTGGTAGCATTTACATTAATGACTGCAGGTGCAGCATAAGACTTCGACTCATTTTTGGATGAATCTTCTACATTCGAACAAGTAAATCTATCACCTAAGTATTTTTGCCATTTTTTACACCCTTCCTTTGGATTACTGTGCGCTATAGCGGCATCACCCGCACTTATGAGCTTTGATAATCTGTCCATAAAATGAGTTTCACATGTATTTTTGAAGTAAGTCTTCGCCCTCCTTTGTAGTAGGACGTTCACATTTAAAATCATCTTCTAATTCTGATTGAATTGCTTTCAAAGTATCTCGGAAAGAAATATCATCACGGTCATTTGATACAAAGTGATTTGTAGCGAGAATGGTCAATATCAAGCCACTTGGCATTTTTGTACTATAAGATTTATTTTGCTTATCTCTCCAAGCTTTTAAATAGCGCACTATTCTCTTCAATTGGTCATTGGCCTCAGTATTAAACCATTTATAAAATTCTCTAGGGTCACTATCCGTAAAACCTTCAGATTTATGTGCAAGCTGCGGAATAGTTTTATCACCATCTGATTCTATTTCTTTAAAGTAGATAGGCAGGTCAATATTGTGACCATCAGAATACAAAACACGAATACAAGTATTTTTCTTGAGCGCTCCTTTTGAGGTATGGTTTTTGACTGCATCATAAATCCAATTGTGATAGGTGGTTACTGATTTTCTATTGTCTATTTCATCAATAAAGTAAACACCGTCATCTAAGTCATAAGGATATAAAGTCTTTTCATTACCATCATCATCTGTCTCGTAAGTTGGAATGGGATTTACAATTGTGTGCATCATAAAAGACCCTTTGGGCAGAATATTTTGGTTTGGTCTCATTCTCCTTATTGTTTTTAAAATAGTCAGTTATTTTTTCTTAAAGCATCTCTATTTTTCCTTAGTTCATTCTTTTTGAGGAATCAAGGGAAACAGTTGTATTAAATTCTATGAATTGTTCGTGATTATTCGCCATTATATATGTTTTAATTCTGTTGTTTGAAAATCTACGCTAATAGTTCCACCATTACCTTTTGAAAGGCTATGTTTGGAAAAATAGCCTCCTTCTAATCTCTTTATATCCCCATCTTCCTTAAGGGTTAAGGTGTTAAAGCCATCTTTTATCGGAATAGAACTATTACCTTTATTCTGATAGTAAAAAAAGCAATTGATATAGACCGTTATCTTTTCGGATTAAATCTTCAACAATGCTTTCAGATTTAGTTTGAGTACTTGATATCTTCTTTCCATTTTGGTCTTCATCCCAGAAATAACAATCTATCTTAATATCTGATGTAGTCTGATAAATTATGAGTTTGCGAGTGCTTATATCCTTGTTCTCCTTGGTAGTTATAGTTTACCATTCCTTTATAAGTGCCTCTAATCGGCGGTACTTTTATGAGTAGCTTCCATAAAAAAGAATTTTATGTAAATGTTTATTAAACACCCAAAAAACGACAGCTAATAATGCAGTTGCAGGATAGAATCTATGATATTCGAAGTTATAAGCTTTTAATAAATTGATTATTAAACTTACCAATGCTTCTGAACTTATGTAAAGAAGTATTACAAGTAATATTAGTTTAGATTCGTTATAATATTTAAAGTTAAAATCTGGTTTCATATATCTTTATTCTAAAGGCTTCATTATCAAAAAGTAATCCATTTTTAGAAAAAATTAACAAATGTTTTTATATGGCTAAATGCAAGACAAAATGTCATTTAAACACGAGGACTTCTTTTAAGAAGTCCACATGTTTAAGCTTCTAGTTTGATTGCTCTAACATCGAAGCGATACCCCTTATAACAATAAGTGTTGCTATACCAAAGACTATAGCTTTTGCTATATCGCCTCTAATATTTACACAATTGTTCTTATGACATACTCTAAGCTCTCCCTTGGAGAAATTAATGCTATTCATAAATGAATTATTTAAATTAGACATTTCTCCATTCAGAGCTGTGGAGTTCCGCTCATTACTTGCCTTTACTATCCTTTCGGTTGCTTCTAATATGTTCTTTTACTGTAATTGTTTTTCCTCCAACTTTTCTTTTGTGTTCGGGTATTCTATTGAATTTTTTCCTGATGAATCTTTTGCCATAATTTCATTTTTAATTTTAAGGGAATTTTCTATATTTGGATACTCCCTATAGTTATTAGCACCTAATTTTATTGTTTAATCCAAAGGTTTGTGAGCACCTTTCACTCATATACCATAATAGATATATCCGTTTTGGTATATAGATGAATA
This sequence comes from Jejuia sp. G7-7, assembly GCF_055808955.1. Classification (NCBI taxonomy): domain Bacteria; kingdom Pseudomonadati; phylum Bacteroidota; class Flavobacteriia; order Flavobacteriales; family Flavobacteriaceae; genus Jejuia; species Jejuia sp. G7-7. The sequence goes on along the minus strand of NZ_JBVVSZ010000002.1, from coordinate 180,859 downwards.
CTAATACGAAACAAGACATAGAATTTGCAAAAACGCCTAGTATTGAACTGCTGGAGTACATATCTTTTAAAGATGAATTCCCTGCCGAGGCTCAAGCTTTGTAGAATTCTGTTATCGTTTTGAGAAAGATTTGAAACGTAAATCAGAGATTATTGTAACAAGTATGGATCTGAGTGAGGTGGTAGCTTTGGAAATCGCAAATTGTACTTTTTCAAGAGTATGGAAGTATCAACTTTTAAAAGGAGAAATCAAGTCTAAAAATTTAGACAAGGGTATACTTATTTGGATGTGTCGTATTCTCTACACACAGTTAATAAAATACGGCGAGCTCAATACCTGTGCAAGAGCCTACCGCAGAAGAGGTTTAAGCCTCGTTAATGACGCAGATGAACTTTTAGAAGATTTGATGCTCCAGATATTGAGGCAGAGGGAGGTTAGGGCTAAACTTCAAACTATAGAAAGAGCTTTGACGCAATTATCGGAAAAACACAAGATTATTTATTTTACCTATCGCGCTTATCAAAAAGAAGGTAAAAAAGTACCTCGTACCATCACTAAACTGTTGAGAGAAAAATTGGGATTAACTCAAAAATCGGTTAACACTTACTATGGTGATGCGCATAGACACGTTACTAACTATTTAAACATTATGAATGGCCAAGCCTAAAAAAATAGAACTGATTGAAGTTGGAGTTTTGGACAGTTGGTTAGGTTCAACGGGCTTCCTGTTTCCTAGTAATGAACTTGAACTTGATAGGTTTAATAAGTTATATGAAGATTATGATTATAAGTTAGATGATGTATCAATTGATCCTCTTGCTATTATCAATAATACATTTCATAAGGAGCCTAAAGTACTTACGATGTTTGAAAACGATATCGCTTCTGATGAAATGGAAAGCTTAAGAATGGTAGCGCGAAAGGGTAAAAAAGATTTACCGCAGCATATTATTGATAAAATGAGGAGAAAGCACAATCAAGATTCTAGTGACGAGGAATAGAAATAGTATAAAAAAGTTAGCTGAAGCAATAGCTTTAGAATATGAAGAAAAAATCACTCCTTTGGATAAGATTGTTGAAGATGAAGGCTTGTCAGTATTTTATGATAGTTATGGGAGAGATACTTTCGATGGAATGACTATTTATGAGAACGGACAGTTTTATATTCACATAAATACAGATTTGGGTAATAAGAAGGATTCACCAAGGGGTCGATTTACACTATCCCACGAGCTTGGTCACTACTATATAGACTCTCATCGATTAGGACTTAAAAAAGGACTACTGGAACCTCACCCTTCGCGAACAAATCGAAAGCAATTTAATCAAATTGAAAGAGAGGCAGATTTTTTTGCATCTTGCTTATTGATGCCAGAAGAAAGGTTCTCCAAAGATTTTTACAGGGAAGCCTTTTGATATAACGTTAATTGATTTTTTGAAAGATGAATATAACGTTAGCCGAACGGCTTGTGCATTTAGATTTGCTGATATAGGGAATCATTCAATTATGATAGTTTATGCTGAAGATGGAGTTGTGAAGTGGTACAATTGCGGTGAGGATTTTCCTTATAAATTTCTTCTTCACGAAAAAATAGTCGCTCCAAATACTGTAATGGGAGAATTCTTTAAAGATGTTACTAATGACATTTTTAAAACAGAAGAAATTTGGGCAGTAGATGTGTTCAAGTATGTTAAAGATAATGATGTAAATAATAAGTTCTTTGAGCATTGTATTACCTATAAAAATAGAGCTCTAAGTATTATTTGGGAGACTAAACTTCAATCTCTCCCCAAACCAAAGGATGCTCACTACCAGCATTATATTTACTGGTTACTGTTTTATAAGTAGACCATTGCGGTCGCTTTTTAGGCCATACCGCTTGACGGTTTAGTCCGCTATCTTTCATCTTTTCAAATAAAGCTGGAGAGAACAACAAATAGTCTTTTTGTTTGATATTCACACCCATTCTATAAGCGCCTAAACGGAAGTAAGTGGCATCGGTGCCATCGTCTGTTTCCACTTCAAAAGAGAAATGTTTTGTGATGTCTCTTATATCAGTATCTTGAAACAATGGGGATAAAGAGTTACAATAGGAAGCCGTGTTGAATGTGCCGGCAATAATTACATTTTTCTTCCCTTGTTCTATAAGGTTTTTATAAATTTTGGCAACATTCTGAATTTGACTTTTTCGTATAACGTCTGAGGTATCAACATCGCTGGCGTGCTTGCTTAAATAAGTAGATAAAACATGAATTTTTTCCGAGGCGGGCGTACAAATTTCATATTCAATTAAGTTTTGAAACAAGTCACTATATCCACCAATTATATGTGTGGTTATAGTTTCTAACTTATAGCCTTCCCGGAGTAGAATTGCAATTTCTAGACCTTTCATGTCGTTGCATTGAATAACGAAAGACTGCTCATAGGGTTTACAGTCGAATTTTGGTAAAATGTTTCGATTAAATTCTTCCAAAGAGCCTCTGTCTTCAACTTCTTGCAATAGTAAAATATCGGCATTAACATCGGCAATCACTTTCGCTTTATTATCAGTTGCGGTTGGTGCAATTGGGGTAGTTTGTAATTCTATCCAACCGTTCCAGTTGGTTAAATGACTGGCTTTTGCTTCTGCTGAATGATGAATGCCTTTCAAATACAACAATCCAGCTTTCCTGCGCATCACAGCATAAGGTCTTGGATAGGTTTTCTCAAAACCAAGTAGAAAAGACAATTCTCTGATCCTATCCTGATCTTTTAGTGAAGCACTAGATTTGCGCATCAAAGTATCAAGTTCATGCATCCAATCAGCTAGATTTTTTCCAATTGTTTTTTCCACGAGACTTTTATCGCGATGGAATAAGTTTTGAATGTTGAAAGTTGCAATTTTCATGGTTTTATTTTCGTTTGTCTTTGGCGCTTTTATCAAATGCAATAAGATTGAATAGTTCTCGCATTCTACTTCTTACTCGATTTCCATATAAATCCTCAAGTTCATCTGCATTAAGGTTTGTTGTAGCATGGGTTTTAATGTGTTGTTTCAAAAACATCTCGTAGCGTGATAACATAATCTCACCCATTACATTACAGTCTTTACCATAATGCCTTCCTATGGGTTCAACACCCAAATCGTCGAAACAAAAAAACTGACTGCTTCCATAATCTTCAATTACTTTATAGCCAACATGATTAAACCCAAAAACAATATTTCTAGAAGGTATTATGGTATATGGTTTTTGTAGTGGTACTATATATTTTAAAAGCCTCATTAAACTGGTTTTGCCACAACCAACAGGGCCTGAAAGAAGAATGCCTTTATCCGGGTCAATGCCATGTTTATTGCAGTTGTTGTAGTCTTTAATAAAATAGTTGCACAACTTGAAAATAATCGCTCTGTCTTCATCATAAATTTTGAAATGCTTTCCAAAGAGCAACTTGCCTTTGGCATCGAGATAAATCAATATTTTATCAAAATCGTAAACCATCGATTTGCCATCAAACGTGCCGATGGAGTATACCACACCGCCTTCTTTTATTTTAGAGGGGTTGATCATAATTCTTGTTGTTAGTAGTTTTCAAGTTGTCCTTATTTTGAGACACCTCTTGAGTAGTTTCAATTTCATTTGATTTTAGCATCCAGTTTTTGGCGGAAGCTTTCCAATTCACAATTTTAATTTTACCTCCAATTTTCCAGCCTATGGATTGATAGTGATTGTAAAATTTTTTCGCTTCTAGCTCTGACCAATTGTTTTTTTTAAAGAAGCTAATAACTTCATTTTCATTTTTTGGTAGCTTAGTTTTAATAGGGTTTTCTTTATGTTTATTAAGGTTTATATTAGGTACTAAAGCTTGTTCATTACTTGTTTCAAGCTCGTTTATCGGTGGTTCAGTACTTGTACCGAAAATGAGCATCTTAATTTGGCTTCCTTTAAGTGGGTTATGGGACGGTAAATAATTTATGTATTTCATGTTATGGAGTTGCCTTAAACATCTGTGATAAGTAGCTTTGGAACCAATTTTAGATAATTGCATAACTTCTTGACGATTAATGAAAAACACTTCTGGAAAGCGATTGAGATTCCAAAATTGAAACAAGGCCATATACAGACTTATGTGTGTGGAATTCAGTTTTTCTTCGCCATAAAAGTTTTGGAAAACCGCATTGAGATGTTTTATATAATTCATGCATCATCTATCAGTTTTTATTATTGACTCTATTGGCAGTCATTACTTTTTGAATTTCGTCGGCTTCATAGAAAATGATATTTCCCATTTTAGTATAGGGTAATGTGCCATTAAGCCGGAAATTTTGAAGCGTTCCTGGGCTTATGTTTAATAGATCCATCACTTCTGAAGATTTTAGATACCGCTTTAATCCAGAACCTGAATGTTTTATCAAGATTTTTTTAATGTCATCGAGAAGTTCCATTTTAAAATCTCTCAAATCATCGGTTGTTATAATACTTGTTGGCATAATTCAATTTTTTAGAAAAGGACTACCATAGTAATTGTGTTGAAATGATAGCCCTTAACTTGATTTGACTTTCGTTATGCAAAGTTGAGAGGTTTCAAGAAGATGATTTCACAAGCTATACCCGACTACGGTAAAAAAAATGGATACTAATATTTAGTGCCATTTGATTTAAAATGAAGCGTTAGTTTGATTCAAAATTGAAGAAATATCATTGAATTTAAAAAAACAGGAGGAACACCTGATGTGGAGTTTTACTGAACCTTATTCCTCAGCGTTTTCCATTTGAGTAATAAGTCCATCAGATAGGTCACTTAAAAACTTAGCTCTTTTAATTTTTCTTGACTTAATTTCTGAAAAGATTTTATAGACATCGCCAAGGTTAAGGTTGAATACATTTTGCAGAACCAAAGCTACTTGTTTTATGTCTGCATTACCGTTATTAATTGCGCCATAATAATGTAGTGCGTATATCAATTCTGTTAGGGCAGTTTTTGAAGCAGTCCATTTGAGGTTTGACTTGTATAATTCTTCTTTCCCTTTTGCAGAATTCAGATTGTTCAGTTTCTTCTTCAAGTATGTCATCAGTAACTTATAGCCCTTATGTTTCCCCAATAGCATATCACGGGGTGTACTGAAATCTGGGTCTTGAAAATAGAATTTAGAGGATGTAATTGGTAAAAAATCTAAATGGTCTCTAGTAAAATAGTGTTTGTCAAAATGAGTATGGCCAGCTTCTATATATTGAATGAAATCAATATTGTACAAGTAAAATCGATTAAGTTTTCTTAGTTTTTTCTTTATGGATTTCTGCTGAAGTAGTTTATCAGCTTTAGGGTATTGCAGTTCAAACGATCTAACTTCAGAATAAAATATCAATTGCTCTAAAGGTATTTGTTTAACGCTTTTGAAAAACAAAATTTCTTCGGCTCCTGTCTCGAATTTATTTTTTATAACCTCCTTTTTCAGACCATATAAAGTATTTCTTGAAAGTAATATTATCTCCTGGCTTCTAGATTCAATTGTATTTGTAGAATTGTTAATCTTGTAAAGACTACTTTTAAAATCGTCAACTATTGCGTCATAATCCATAATCCAACTATATCATCTAAGATTCGAGCTATTTGCCCAATCCTGAAAAATTAATTTTGGTTGGTGAAGTTTGGTTAAGTTTAAACAAATATGCCTTAGATAAATCTAAAATGAGAATATAAACTGTGTAGTTTGTGCGTATTTTAAATGTGAACTTTTATACGCACATTAGAATTACAAATTATTTGATTTTTTTAATAAATTCTTCTCTACTTGAAGAATTGGTCTTTGTGTAAATATTAGAAGCATGCTTTCTAACCGTACCATATGTAATGAACATGTTCTCGGCTATATTTTTATAACTATCTCCTTTAATAATTTGTAAAGCGATTTCATTTTCTCTGTTCGTTAGATTGTATTTTCCACCGATATCTTCTTTGAATCTGTATGTGTTTTTTAGCCTATATAAATAGCTGTTTATTTCCATGACGGTAACAAAGAAGAAAGAAGATGTAACAATGGTATGGGTGATTGGTTGAAAATCCCCAAAGTAGGTTAGGGCAGGTAGTAAAACCGGTGAGAAAATAGAACAGAGCCCTAAGTAAGTTTGGATTTTAAAATAGCGTTGCCGATTTGTTTTCTTTTTTAGAATTCTAAAGAAATATATTATAAAAATAATGGATAGTATAGTTGGGAATACTAAAAACAAACTTCTCGCAAAGTTGAGTGATTCAGTAATATAATAGGGAATTACAAAAAGTAAAACAAAGCATGTGGTCAGAATTAGTGTTAGATTTTTTATCTTAAAAAATGTGCTTGGTGTCTTTATGTTAAATTCTATATACAAATACCAAACAAGATAAATACAGGTTATGATTGATATTGAATAGGTAATTGTATACTGTATAATTTCCGAAGACGGAAATTTATCACTTGGGAGTAGCCCATTTAGTAAATTATATAAAAGGAAGAGAATTGCAAGTATTAAATATTTATATTTAGAACTCTTGTTTTTATTCTTACCTAGCCATATATTGAAAAGTTGGTAGGTTATAATTATTCCAATAGTAATACACAGGAATAAAACTACCCAATGCATGGAGGAAGCATATGTATACACGGCTGTGTATTTGTATTCCTGAGATTGAAGTTGCATATAAGTAGCTGTTATTCAATTTTATAATGTAAATTTGAGAGGCAACTAAAGATACTGAATTTTAGTAAGTACTAAAAATCCCCCAAATGTTAGACAATAAATACAATTTAGGTTTTTTTCCAACTCCACTAGAAAGATTGGATAATTTGTCCAAGAAATACCCTAATTATAATTTATGGATTAAGCGAGATGACAATACAGGTTTGGCCACAGGAGGTAATAAAACTAGAAAGTTGCAATATTTCATTTATGATGTGCTAAAAAAGAAATATGACACTGTTATTACAGCTGGCGCACAACAATCTAATCATTGTAGACAGACAGCAGCGGCATGTGCAAAGGCTGGTTTAGAGTGCCATTTGTTATTAGGAGGGAAAGAACCCGAAAACTATAACGGTAATCTACTTTTGTCGAAATTACTCGGTGCCAAAATTCATTTTACGGGAGATAATAGAAAAGGAGAAGATTTGAAAAGAGTAAAAAGTGATTTAGAAACTGCTAATAGGAAAGTTTATGAAATACCATATGGCGGTTCTAATGCCCTTGGGGCATTGGGTTTTGTAGATGCGGTAAGAGAATTGAAAGAACAGCTTAAAGAGAAAGACGCAAAGATTGACTATATATTTTTTGCATCTAGTTCTGGGGGGACACAAGCTGGACTTAAACTTGGGGTGGATTTATATAATCTTGATGTCAAGTTGATGCCGATTAGTATTGATAAAATTGGTATTGAAAATCAAACATTAGATAATGTGGTTTTAGAAATTTTGAAAGAAGGTTCAAGGTTCTTAAATATTAAGACAACATATGGTCCAGCTGACTCAGCTTTGATATATGGCTATGATGAAGCAGGATATGGAGTTATTACAGATAATGAAAGAAATGCAATTCAAGAATTAGCCCAATCTGAAGGTGTATTATTGGATCCTGTATATTCAGGAAGAGCATTTTACGGTATGGTAGATTATCTTAAGAACAATAGATTAGAGAAGGGAGCAAATGTTCTTTTTTGGCATACGGGTGGTTTACCGGCTAATTTTTATTATTCTGAAGAACTGTTATGAAACTATTAAAAATCAATTACATTTTCCAGAGCTTCATCTGCCTCTTTGTGAATAAAATTTGCTTGATAATTGATTGTTGTTTTGAGGTCTGAATGACGATATAGTTTTTGAAGCATTAAAGGATGAATTTTATCTCCGGCTATATTCCCAAAAGAATGACGTGCTATGTGCATGGTGACCTTTTTCCTTATGCAGTTTTTAACTGCAATTTTTTTAGACTATCGTTAAATTTTTTAGTTGCTGTTTTTAGTTTATTAAATACGTCTTTGGCATTACTTAAGTCGGCTTTTTTCATTTCAGGGAAAACAAAGTCATTTTCATGATTTTTATCGCCTAGGTATTGTTTCAAAATTTTATCCACTTTTGAAGGTATTTTAAGGGAAAGTAGTTTTCCATTCTTGCCCATTCTATAATGTAACCTTCCATCGTAGATTTGTGACCATCTTGTAAGTAAAACGTCAGATACTCTCATGCCTGCAAAATAGAAACTATATAACCAAATATTCAATGAATGTCTTTCACGTGATGATAATTTTTTTGTGTTTTCAAGAATCATCAGTTCATGTTCTGATAGCCCTATTTTTATGGTTTCTGGAAATTTTATTTTGAATTTATCTCCTCCAAAAGGATATAGTTCCTTGCTTACAACTTTATCCTTAATAGCCCGATTGAAAAGAAGTCTTATTAGAACAAAAACATTCATAACCGTAGTTTCTGAAAGTGACTGCTTAATTTTTAAATGTGTTTTTAAGTTTTTGAGGAAGCGTTCATCTATTTCTTGGAAGGAAAGTTGTTTGGACTTACAGTATTGATGAATGTAACTAATCCATGCGCTATCCGCAGATAGTCGGTTCAATTTTTCTTCAGATTCGAGTGTTTCTAAATGTTCTTTTGCAAAGTCAAAAAAAGTTAGACTTGAAGTTGGGCTATAAATTTCCTTTTTTATTTGGTAGGCGGAGGCATCTTTATTTTTAGTTTGTAGTATAATTAATCCCTTTTTAGTTTCAGATAGCTTTGAATATAAAAGGTTGTTTAAATCTTCAGCATTAGGGTGTGATCTCTTTATTTGGCTGTTTCTTTCATCCCATTCCTCTATCTCAATGTAATGACCTATCAGTTTGTACGAGGAACGACGATTTTTGGTAATTCTTATGGCGAGTGGATACAGCCCTTTTGCATTAGGCTTTTTACGTAAAACTATATTCGCGCTTGCAGACATTATTGACCAGTTTTGGTACGAAAGTCAAATCAGGTGCAATATTTGTTTAAATCCGTTATAAAGATAAGTAATTCTTACGGTTTCTGGGTACAACATAGGTACAACAAATATTGATTTTAACTGATACTAAATGACTTCAATGAAAATCACAAAACAAATAAATCATTGAAAATGAATTGTTTTGTGTTTCTTTGGTCAAATATACGCTAGACTTAGGATCTAGTGCCGCGAGGTGTGGGAGTTCGAGTCTCCCCGCCCGCACAGTAAAGGAAAAGCCTTTTGTTTTGCAAGAGGCTTTTTTGTTTTAATACTTGTCAATCTATATCTAAATATAGTATTCTGATTCTTTACTGAATTCTAAGCGATATGTTTTAGTCAAAAGCCATTAGCTTTCTGTAATCTGATTCGTAAAGTTGAAGAGATAATGAGTTCAATCAATAATCATTGAATTAGTAATTTGTTGAAAAAATAAAATTACTATCTATAGTTTTTTAATAGAAAGTAGCTTATTTTATATATGAACACATCCTTCACGTTATGATAGCAATATTAAAATTTTTTAAAACATCAACGATTTTTAGATACATCAATATAACAAATGTCTAAAAATGAACCATAAATGATTTATTGCTAATAAATCAACTCAAGACAAGGTGGTAAGCATTTATTAAATGATATATTTGGAATAGACCATGTAGTCGATATATCATGCGGAAAACATCTTCAATTTTTAAGTTTTTTTTCTTTCTAAATTTGTTTTGTGCATTAAACAGAACAATTGCGCAGAACCCTATATATTTTCATCATTTAACAACTGATAATGGTTTGTCTCAAAATGATGTAAATGATATTTTTCAAGACAATCAAGGATTTATGTGGTTTGCCACACACGATGGGTTAAATAAATATGATGGTTATGATTTTACAATTTACAACCCAGATTCTAATAACTCTAAAAGTATAAATAGCAATTTAATTTTTACGATAACGTCTGATAATACAGGAAATTTATGGTTGGGAACCACAGGAAGCGGATTAAATTATTTCAATAAATCGTTAGAAACATTTGAAAATTTTATGCATGATGAAGCGGATTTTAAGAGCTTAAGTAATAATCATGTAAATGCACTTTTTTTAAACAAAAAAAATGAGTTATGGATTGGAACTAATGATGGGTTAAATCTATTAGATTTAAATAAATCAACCGATTCTGTTAGTTTTAAAAGTTTTAACCTCTATCAAGAAGAATTGATTTCTAGTTCTGATAAAAACACGATTTTTTCAATTTTTGAAGATAGTAAAAATCAGCTTTGGATTGGAGGGTCGGATGGTTTGTATAAATTATTTAGAGACAATAATGGCGATATTTATTTTAGAGCAGTTAATAAAGATATTGACTTGCCCGGTGCTACAGTAAGAAGTATTAATGAAGATTCCTTTGGACGTTTAATTATAGGAACTGGGTCTGGGTTGTATTTACTAGAAGTAGATGATGGTTCCTACAAAGCTCATCCTATTTCTAAAGGTTCTTTTAATGTATTAGCTATTAATGATAATGATGTTTGGGCAGGAACAGATAATGGACTTCTATATTTTAACAGTCCTAGTAAAAATACTATACCAGAATTTAAAGGTAGATATGTTTATAATCCTAAAAACCCTAATAGCTTAAGTAAAAACATTGTTGAATCCTTATTTATAGATCATACTGGAATAGTTTGGGTTGGAACAAATGGTGGAGGTGTTAATAAATTTGACCTGGAGAGAAAACGTTTCAGGCATATTAAAAAAACATTAGATCCTAAGAGTCTTAGTTACGATAAGATTAGAGCTATGTTTGAAGATAGTAATGGTGCTTTATGGATTGGGACTGAAGGTGGAGGCTTAAATATGCTTCATAATAATGGTAACAATCAAAACTATAATGGTTTTAAAACAATCAAAACTATTCCCAAACCTTTTGCTTTGGCTGAAATAGAAAAAGGGAATACAAAAAAGCTATTTATTGGGGCTGAATCTACTCCAGGCCTGTTCATGTTGGATATCTCAAACCCAAATAATATATATGAAACTAAAATTATAGAAGAAAAAGAAATCACTCATAGTGTATTTTCTATACTACAAGATAGCCATAAAAACGTATGGATTGGCACTTACAATGGTGGTGTTCATCGTTGGCTATATAAAGGAGAGAATGTTCCATATCAAAAAGATGTGCTACTATATTCTAAAAACGATTTATTAAGTATTTCAAGTAATATAATTCGTAATATTTATGAGGATAGTAAGGGTAATATTTGGTTTGCTACTGGAAACGGATTGAATAAATTGATTCCAAAAGAAATTGCTCAGGTTAAACCTAAATTTAAATCTTATTTTCATAATCCAGAAGATAATACGAGCATTAGTCATAATTATATTCTTGAACTATACGAAAGCAGTAAGGGAGACCTATGGATAGGAACTTTTGGTGGTGGATTAAATAAACTCATTCCAGCTACAAATGGGCAATCGGATTTTTCTTAGCATATAACAATACCAATGGTTTTGCTAATAATGTTATTAAGGGCATTTTAGAAGATGCTGATAATAATCTATGGATATCTTCTAACAAAGGACTTACGAAATTTAATCCAGATACAATGAATATTAAAAATTATGATGTAAACGATGGTTTACAAAGTAATGAATTTCAGGAATTGGCATGCTTAAAACGAGATAATGGCGAGTTGCTTTTTGGTGGTATTAATGGATTTAATGCATTTTACCCTGAAGAGATTTTAGATAACCTATATAAAGCTAAAACTGTAATAACTGCTTTTTCAATATATAATAAACCTGTAGCAATTGGAGAAAAAGTTAATGGGAGGGTTATTTTAAACAAGTCAATAAATGATTCGGAACAAATTAAACTAAAATACACCGAAAATAGCTTCTCTTTCGATTTTGCAGCATTACACTATGCAGCTCCATTGAAAAATAAATTTGCATATATGTTAGAAGGTTTTGATAAAGATTGGATTTTTACATCTTCAAAAAAGCGATATGCAACCTATACTAATATTAATCCAGGAGATTATATTTTAAAAGTAAAAGCATCTAATAGTGATGGTATTTGGAACTCAATTCATAGTCAGCTTAAAATTAAGGTAGTTCCACCTTTTTATAAGACTATATTAGCATATATACTTTATGGACTTACATTTTTAACAGCTTTATTGCTGTATAGAAGATACACCATAATTAAAACAACTAAAAAGCACCAGTTAGAATTAGAGCATTTAGAGAAAGAGAAAAATGAAGAGTTACAACGTGTAAAGCTTGAGTTTTTTACTAATATTTCTCATGAGTTTAGAACGCCTTTAACACTTATTAAGGGACCTATAGAGTTTTTACAAAAAAACAGTAAAAATTTAACTCAAAAGGCTTTGCAAGAACAATTTAGCCTAATGCAAAAAAATGCCAGTTATTTAATGCGTTTAGTAAATCAATTGTTAGATTTTAGAAAAATCAATCAAGGAAAAATGACATTGGTGGTTCGAAAAAGTAACATAGTTACTTTTATTAAAGAAGTTTCAGAACCATTTCAATTTCTATCTCACAAGCAACTTATAGATTTTCAAATAAAAACATCAAATCAAAATTTAAAATCATGGTTTGATCATTCAGCTTTAGAAAAAATAATAAACAATTTACTTTCTAATGCCTTTAAATTTACTCCGGAACATGGTACAATTACTATTGAGGTTTCTCAGGAGATAGATAATCATATTAGTTACGATGATGCAGTAGTCATAAAAGTTATAGATTCTGGACCTGGAATATCAGAAAATAGAATTCATAATGTATTCGAAAGATTTTATATAGAAAAAGATAAAGATGATAAAAATCCTCAAGGTGCTGGTATAGGCTTAGCATTTACCAAAAACCTTGTTGAACTTCATAGAGGAACTATTGGTGTAAGGAATAATGAAGATGGAGGTGCTCAGTTTATTGTTAAACTTCCTGTTAATAAAGATGCCTATTTAAATATTCCAGAAATAGTATGTAAAGAGGAATCCGATAATGATTTTCTAATACGATCTTCTGAGAAAGAATCTTTTGCTATTGATATTAATGATGATTTACTAGATGGAGACATAACAAAAACAAGATCAAAACTACCAATTTTATTAATTGTTGATGATAATGAGGATATAAGAAACTTTATTAGGCAGATATTTCAGATAGATTATGATGTACACGAAGCCGAAAATGGGGAAGAAGGGTTTAAGTTTGCCTGTAAAATTATACCTAATATAATAATTACAGATTTAGTGATGCCTATAATGGATGGTCTTCAATTCTGTGAAAAATTAAAAACAACTAAAACTACTAGTCATATCCCCATTATCATGCTAACTGCTAAAATTTCGCAAGAGAGTGAATTAAAAGGACTTAAAAATGGTGCTGATGATTATGTTAGAAAACCTTTTGATACCGAGTTATTAAAAGTAAAACTTAAAAATATTATAAGAGGTCGAAATCTATTAAGAAAGCGTTTTAATCGTGAAATAAATTTACAACCTAAAGAGGTTACAGTAACTTCTACCGATGAGCGATTCTTACAACAAGCTATTGAAATTGTTGAAAAACATATGATGAATACTGATTTTAACGTAGAAATGTTAGTTAAGGAAATGGGGCATAGTCGAAGTAATTTGTACTTAAAACTCAAAGAAATTACAGGACTGTCTTCAAGTGAGTTTATTAGAAATATCCGTTTGAAAAGAGCTTTACAATTATTTGAACAAAGTGATTTATCTGTAAAGGAGATTATGTATATGACAGGCTTTAATACGGCATCCTACTTTTCTAAATGTTTTAAAAATCAGTTTGGAGTTATTCCAAGTGAGTATATAAGACAAAAAAATAAGAGTAATAAATAGAGTAATGAAAAATATATAAGAATTCGTTTTTTCTTTATAATAAAAAAGAGATAAGTTTTAATTTTTTGAAACTGGAAATAGTGAAATACGCTTATGTATTTCAGTTTACATCTGAAATATTTTTGTGATTAGTCAAAAAATAAAAGCGTTTGTATTTTAAAAAACACAAACGCTTTTTTTGAGTAAAGAGTATTATACTAATTTTTCACAAACTTAGTTTTTAAACCTGTATCCGTCTTCAAGAAATATAAACCAGTAACTAAATCTGAAACGTTTAATTCTTTAGTGTTTTTGAAAGTTTTAACCGTTTTACCTAAAACATTATAAACCTCAATTGAGTTAAATGGTGCTTTGGTTTCAATAGTTATTTTATCGGTTGCTGGATTTGGGTAAACAGTAACATTAGACAAATCAAAATCTTTAGCACCTAAAGTGGCAGATGAATTAGCAACAACATCATCTATATAGTATGTTTCTCCTGCTCCGGCAGATGATCTATCAAAAAAGAATCTAGTAAAAGTATTAAACCCAGCTGGAGCATTAATATCAACATCTGGATCTGCAGGGCTTCCAACAGTTCCAGTTAAATCAATTTCAAACTCTGTCCATGTGTTCAATGCAACTGTAATATTCTTAGTTATAAGAAAATTACCTGGATCTGGGTTCCCAACTTGAATTTGTAATTCAAAGTTTGTCTTGTCCACAGAATATACTTTAAATTTTAAAAACCTATTTGTATCCAAATTATAACTGCTCATTTCAGTAGTTGCATCATATACTGCCTGTAGAGCATTCCATCCTCCACAGCCAACAGTTTTAAAATATTGAACACTATTTCCAGTTCGTGAACCATCTGGATCTGTTACTGATGTTACAGTAGGCTTGATTGGTGCGCCAGGCCCTGAGGGTGTAAGTGTAACGTCAGGTTTGGTTGCCGGAGGTGTTATTTCCATGTCAAAAATGTCAATCTGTGCATGCATTGCAACAGATGTGAACAGCAACACTAAAAATGGTTTAAGTAATTTTTTCATCATAATAAAATTTTAGGTTAATTATTGTTTCAACAAAAATATAAACCACCTAACTTTTTAATAGAGACGCATGATTTTAACATTATCACAGATGATTCTGTCTCTATAACACATGTCTTAATTGTTATAACATATGGTTTTGGATATTGAAGCCTTTAACATGTTTTTGATTTAGTTTTGAACATTTTTAACACTTATTTGCATTAATTAAAATTTAAAATTTTAACAATATGTTGCTCTAATAAAACTTTATGAGTAATTGTGTGTATAATAGTTGTCATAATTTTGTTTTAAACAAAAAACAATTAATATGAATAGAATTATACAATTTTTATGCATCATTTTTTTACCATGTTGCAATATGGTATTGGCTCAAAATATATATGTAGCCACAAATGGTAATGATTCTAATAATGGAACCATTGGTAATCCTTATAAAACATTTAGTAAAGCTATTTCTGAAATGTCGGCTGGGGACGTTTGCATTATTAGAGGTGGTATTTATGAGGAAGAGTTATTAGTAAACAAAAGTGGAAATGCCAGTAACTATTTAACCTTTAAAGCTGCAAGTGGTGAAAATGTTGAAATTAGAGCGACTTCTGTTGTTAATGGTTGGCAATTACATACTGGAAATATTTATAAAGCAAATGTAAATATGTCTTCTATTGAGAGCAGATTACGTGCAGTTTATCATAATGACGAGTATATGGATTTGGCAAGATGGCCCAATAATACAGACGATAATCGTTGGAGTGTTAATTGTATACCTGTAACTGGGGGAGATGGATCTCATTTTATAGCAAGTGGTATCCCAAATATTGACTGGACAGGAGGGTTGGTGTACTACCTTGGAGCGCATTCAGGAGCAAGTTGGACAAGAGCAATTACGAGTAGTACTACTTCAAGAATAGATCATACAGGCGTAAATATTAATAGTTGGCCATTCAACCCTCATAATCCAACAGTTTGGAGAAATTACCCTGGGAATAATAGAGGGCAACTATATTTATTCAATAAATTAGAAGCATTAGATTATGCTAGAGAATGGTATTATGACAATGGCACTCAAACACTTTATTTTCAGACTGCTAGTGGCGTTATGCCAATAGACGGAGAGGTAGAGTTTGCAACTCGCAGATTTGCAGCAGAATTGAAGGGGAACTATATCAAAGTTGAAGGCATTAATTTTTTTGGAGGAAGTATTCTAATTGACGGAACCGATAATATTTTTCTTAACAATTCTGTTAAACATGGTAATGAAGGTTACGATGATTTAACAAATACTTCAGCAAACATAGGAAATGCAGCTATAGAAATTAGGGGAGCAAATACTGTGGTTAAAGGTTGTACAATAAATCATAGTGCATCAAACGGCATAACCTTAGTAAGATGGTCTGGTGGGTCTGATAACTCCGTAATTGAAGGAAACAATATAAGTAATGTTGATTATTTAGGGATACATACTACACCTATACGTTCACTCGCCGATAATGTAAAAATTCTTAAAAATACCATTGTAAATGCGGGAAGAGATGGAATGTATGTTAGTGGTTTTAATTGTGAAGTAGCCTATAATGATGTGTCTTTTTCAGAATTAATTAATAGTGATTCAGGTGTGTTTTATACAGTAGGGAATTCCAGCCTAAAGAATATAGAAATACATCATAACTGGTTTCACGATGCTACAGCACCAGCTTATTCTCATGAAGTAGGAGGACCAGGGAAAGCAGCTGGTATCTATTTAGATAATAATAGCAAGGGGTATGTAGTTCATCATAATGTGGTTTGGAATGTGTCTTGGTCAGGTTATCAAGTAAATTGGAATAATACAGATTTGGATTTTTTCCACAACACTATTTGGAATGCTGAACGTGCTATGGATTCGTGGGTAAATGGTTATGCGCAACAAAACAACAAAGTATATAATAATTTTGCAAGTTCTGGTAGTTGGTTTACAGGAAACGGTCCTGCTGAATTTGATATACAGGATAATGTAATAAGTGTGGTCTCTCCTTTTGAAGATGTTACAAATCAGGATTTTAGACCTAAAATTGGTAGTGCTATTGTAGACCAAGCAATGATTATTTCTGGCTTTACCAAACCTTACAAAGGAGTTGCGCCAGACATAGGAGCTTATGAAAGAGGAGGTACAGTTTGGACTGCTGGAGTTAATGCTACAGAAGATACTGGAGATCCTCTTAGTATATCTGAATTTGATGTAGAAAAAAGTTTAAGAATGTATCCTATTCCAACGAGTGATTTCTTAAATGTCAGATTTTCTAATAACCAAAACATTAATTCAATATCAATATACTCTTTGGCGGGAATCCTATTGAAGTCTATTTCATCTGACGAAATAAGCGAGAGCACAAAAATTCCCGTACAGGATTTGCCTACAGGTGTTTACTTGATTAAAGTATTAGCTCAGCAAGAGGTTTATACGGATAAATTTATGAAGAAATAATCTTAGGTATATTCATTGTGAAATTTTTAGTACTCTTAATCCAGGCTACAAATGAGATTATTACTATTACAAAATAAAACACCTCTGAAATTGATTTCTAAGGTGTTTTATCTTTGATATTGTACCAACAGAAAATAATACTTCCTCTTTAGCTCTATAGAACAAAATAAAATATTTGTAACTGCAATTGGAAGTAGTTCTTGAGAAAATAAGGTTGCATTGGTTGAAATTTTAATCAGTAAGGCCAATAAGAGATTATATCTCACAGTCTCTAAATTTAACATTCTTTTTTGTAACATTTCTAGTGTTAGCAAGTCTTCAATATAACGACTAACGTAATAATTTGTAGTTTTGCAATACACGAAGATTTTTAATATGGATATTAACGATAGTATCGAATCACCAATGATGCTTAAAGTAGGATTTAATAAACTACTTGAGCATTATGAAAATTTAGCCAAAAGTGATGATGACTTTTTATCAGCTAAGGCGAAGCGTGTTTTAAAAAAAGCAGAGCCATATCCAGAATTAAGAGATGGTTTTAGTGAAACTCAAATACTAAAGGATAGAGAAAAAGAAATTAGTGTAATTCTACAAGATTCTTTTGCTCCAGTTCTTACTAATAATGAAATTAAAACAGCATCAGTACCGTTTCATAACTTAATTTTTAATTCCTCAGAGCGCTTTAAAAAAATTATTGAAATAGCTGGGGATGGATTTGAGTTGAATATCAAAAACATGCCTGATGATGACAGGTATATTATTGCTTGTACCATTATTTTGAATTTTTGTTATGGTTATAATTTAAATTTTAAACGCCCGTTTTATTATGAAATTCCTGATGCAAACGGGATTCTTCGTTATTATAAAATTCTGTATAATGCTGATTTTTGTGAAATTATTCCAACTGAAAAGGCTAAAGAAATAACCAAAGATGACTATGATGAATTACTAGACAATTTTGAAAACATAGCGCTTTGGAAAGAAAAATTTCCACCAAATAGTTACATTTTTAAAGGCTTTGTAATTTCGAATATTTTTGATGTTACTGAAGATCAATCTATTTCAAATATAAAGTCTAGTCTTATTGGAGAAGACAAACGAAAAGAAGAAGGTTTTATGGATAGTTTCCATGAAATTTTCAGATCTCTTTTAGGAATAAATGATATTAAAGTTGGTTTTTCAATTTATAATGAAGAAGATGATATTTTTGAACGAGTTTATGGTGTAGGTATGCATAGTTATCTACTTGGAGATGCAGAGAATAGTAAATGTTCAGATTCTTTGTGCCATTGGTCTTACCATAGATTACTTGAAGAAAAAAAGTTTTTCTCTGTTTCTGATGTAGATCGCGATTTTGATATTTCAAAAGGGAAAGCACCTCATATTGCAAATTTAAAAAACCAAGGTGTTAAGAGTGCTATTTTTGCACCTATAGCTAATGATGAAGGCTTAATGGGGATTATAGAAATAGTGTCTTCTACACCTCAAACTCTTAATAGTATAAATGCAAATAAGTTGGTTGATGTGATGCCATTTATTGTATCGGCTGTTGAGCGTTCTAAGAATGATGAAGAAAACTTAATTGAAGCCATTATCCAAAAAGAATGTACATCAATACACCCAAGTGTGCATTGGCGTTTTGCTAAAGAGGCAAAAGAATTTATTAAGGATGAAATGGAAGGTAGAGAAGCGTCTTTTAAAAAGATAGCTTTCAATAATATATATCCACTTTACGGACAAATTGATATAAAAGGATCTTCGGAAGCAAGAAATAAAGCCACCCGACAAGATTTAACCCTGCAATTAAAAGCGATTAAAAATGTTTTAGTAAAAGCTTCAGAGCTAGAAAATTTACCGATATATGAGCAATTTATTTATCAAATTGATACCTATCAAAAAGGCTTAAACGAAAATTTTCAAGTAGATAGCGAACAACAAATTTCTAATTTCTTCAAAGATGATATTGAACCTTTATTAAAACACCTCCATATTGTTGATGTATTAAAAGAAGAAATTCAAACTTACTACGATAGTATTGATGATAAGGTAAATGTGCTTTATAAACACCGAAAGGATTATGATGATACTATTGCTAAGATAAATGTTGAAATGGCTTCGCTGTTAGATAAAAAACAAGTTGAAGCGCAACAAATGTATCCGCATTATTTTGAGCGTTTTAAAACCGATGGTGTTGAGCATAATATGTATATAGGAGAATCGATTACCAAAGAAGATAGCTTTAATCGCATTTACTTATACAACCTGCGTTTATGGCAGTTGCAAGTTATGTGCGAAATGGAAAATGCATACTACCTGATGCAATCAGATTTTCCTGTAGCGCTAGATGTGGCTTCTATGATTTTGGTATTTAATCAGCCATTATCCATCAGTTTTAGAATGGATGAAAAGCAGTTTGATGTTGATGGAACATACAACGCACGTTACGAAATTGTAAAAAAACGTGTGGATAAAGCTTACATTAAAGGCACAACCGAGCGTGTCACCCAAAAAGGGAAAATAAGTATTGTGTATTCTCAAAAACAAGACGAGTTAGAATACTTAAGTTATATTAAATTTTTACAGTCTAAGCACTATTTAGATACCGATATTGAAATTGTAGAACTTCAGGATTTACAAGCGGTAACAGGTTTAAAAGCTATACGAGTAAGTGTGCTTTATCATAAAGATGAAAATGATAAAGAGTTTTATACTTACAATGATTTAATGAAGGAAATTAAAGCTTAAGATACGCCTCCATAAAATTGAAAAGCAATAGCAAAAGAAATAACACTTACAATAATACCTACCATAAAAACGGAATAGGTAAGTCTTAATATTTTATATTTTTTATCTAGTACTAAACCCAAAAAATATAAATCTTTTTTCATGGAAGAGTACAGGTAATCACGGTCTTGCATCATTTCGCTCATAGCCCATTCAAATTCATCAAGTTTCATTTTATGAAAATTCCCAAAGAATAAAAGGTTTACTTTTTTGTTAGCAACATCCTCTTTTGTAAATTTTCCGCTAGTAACATTTGGTCTAGTTGCAAGAATAGATAATACAATAGATATAACTGTAAACACCACAAAAATAATGGTAGGTACGATAAGATAAGCGTTAGATGCATTATCCAATTTAGAAACCAAGTTAGATAACACTAAAGACACAATAATTGCATTTACCGATAGTAAAATATTAGCTTTAGTGTCAGCAATATTACTCAATTGCATGTGGTTTTTTAAAGTTACTCTAAACACAGTTTCAATACCTCGTTCTGGTAATTCTATCTTACTCTTTTTAAAGCTTAACTCTTCTTTCTTTTGTTTGAGTTTTTTGTTTTCTACATCAAGTTTTTTTCTAGATTTTAATAATTCCGATAAGTTTTTACCTTTTCGTTTATCCCAAGCACTTGTGGCTTCCGCTGTATGAAAACGATGTTTTGTAGATAGAAAATTAATGTTTTCGTCTAGCCATTCAATTTCTGTATAGGTTTTGTTACATTTTAATTCCCATTCTTTTCTAAGTAATTCGGAAACCTCTAAATAACTTTTACTTCCAATATGTGAGCAATCGGCATCTCTAATTATTTTTTCTAATTTGTTTTTAGGCTCAAATTCCATTTTAGTTGCCAAAATCAAATCGCATATAGCATCAATATCTTTGGGTTCACATTTTTGAGAACTTAAAAAAGCTTTTGAAATTATCACACTTTCCTCTTCATGATTTTTTATGCTTACTGTATAACCAGTATCATGAAGCCATGTTGCTAATGTTAAAATATATTTATCTGAATCATTTAAGCTTGATAGTTCAGCTAATTCTTTTGCTTTTTCAACTACACGTTGAGTATGTGTTAAATTATGATATAAAAAAGAAGTGTCTAATTTTTCATTTAATAAATTAGTTACAAATTTTTCTGCTTCAAAAATAAGCTCTTCCATAAGATTGCTCCAGTTTATCTAGTAAAAATACTAAACTTTAATAATATATAAGTGAAGATAGTATAACGCTATAATTCGTCGTAAATTTTAGTAATCCTTTCAGAGAATTCAAAAGCACTTAGATTGTAAGTTTTTAATTGTAATTTCGACTATCTTTAGGTTGAAAAAGCATATATTAATTTAACAAAGAAAGGACAAACAATATGCTAACTTGGAAAGAAGTCATCAACTTTTCCGTAAAAGGAAACCCAACTCCTGATAAGCGAGTTGAAAAAATAGAAGCCGAATGGCAAGCTCAATTAACTCCAGAACAATTCAGAATTACAAGGCTTAAAGGTACGGAACGTCCACATAGTGGTGCACTCTGTGGTATTCACGAAGCTGGAAAATACAATTGCGTGTGTTGCGATACACCGTTGTTTGATTCTACAATAAAGTTTGAATCTGGTACAGGATGGCCTAGTTTTACACAGCCCATTAAGGAAAATGCCATTAAATACGAACGAGATACAGCTTTTGGAATGGTACGTGTTGAGGTAATGTGTAACACATGCGATGCGCATTTAGGGCACGTATTTCCTGATGGACCAGAACCTAGCGGATTGCGATATTGTATCAATTCAGAATCTATGCAATTGGAAAAAATCTAAAAATTCCATGTAAATAAAATTAAAAAGAAAGGGACAATATATGTCTAATCAATTAGAAGAGAAACAAGTATTTAAAGCTCCAGAATTTGAAGTTAAAAACTGGATTGATGCCAATGGAAATAAAACTGAACCCATAAAACTTTCAGATTTTAAAGGCAAGTTTAAGGTTGTGTATTGTTTTCAAAGTTGGTGCCCTGGATGTCATAGCAAAGGTTTGCCAGATTTAAAGAAAATGGTTGATGCCATAAAAGACAATGAAAATGTTACGTTTTTAGCAGTCCAAACAGTTTTTGAAGGACATCATGAAAATACTTTAGATAAGGTTGAAGAAACTCAAAAGCAATACGGTTTAAAAATTCCTTTTGGACATGATGCTGGGAATGATGGTCAATCTATTTCTAATATTATGAAGAACTATCAAACAGGAGGAACACCTTGGTTTTTATTTATAGATAAGCAAGATAATGTGGTATTTTCAGATTTTCATTTGAATCCTGATGTAGCTATAGAGGTGCTTAAAACCATGTAAAAATATGAAACCTGAAATTAAAATTTATGGCACCGAAAGGTGCCATAAAAGTCAGTATTATAAAAGATATTTAGATGATTTAAATTTGAATTACGAGTTTCTAGACGTTGAATTAATTGAAGCTAATGCAGAAGCATTAAGAAACTTATATGAAAACAGAAAACTTAATTTTCCAACAATAACTATTGGAGTTAAGAAATTAAGAAATCCGTCTGATACTGATTTAAAAAAATGGATTGGAAAATTAATATGAAACTAAACATAAAAGATAAATTCAATACAAAATTACCTGCAGATTCAGTTTTGGAGAATTCCAGAAGGCAAGTATATAAGGCATCTTTTTCGTATACATTACCTAAACAAACAGCAAAACCAGAGTTACTTCATGTATCTCCTGAAATGTTAGAAAATTTAGGGCTGTCAAAAGATGATGTAAAAGCAAAGCGTTTTTAAATGTGTTTTCAGGAAATAAAGTTCTAGAAAACACGAAGCCATATGCAATGTGTTATGGCGGACACCAATTTGGAAATTGGGCTGGACAATTAGGAGATGGTCGTGCCATCAATTTGTTTGAAGTAGAGCATAATAAAACCAATTGGCAAGTCCAACTTAAAGGGGCTGGAGAAACACCATATTCAAGAACTGCAGACGGCTTTAGCAGTATTGCGTTCCTCAATCCGTGAGTATTTGTGTAGTGAAGCAATGTTCCATTTAGGAGTACCAACAACTAGAGCTTTATCTTTAGCACTATCTGGCGATAAGGTGTTGCGTGATGTGATGTATGATGGAAATTCAGCTTATGAAAAGGGCGCTATTGTTTGCAGAACAGCCGAATCGTTTTTGCGTTTTGGTAGTTATCAAATATTTGCGTCAAGACAAGATAATGAGAATTTAAAACGATTAGTAGATTACACAATACATCATCATTTTTCGCATTTAGGTAAACCTTCAAAGGAAACGTATATCGCATTTTTTAAAGAAGTTTCAGAACGCACTTTAGATATGATAATTCATTGGCAACGTGTTGGTTTTGTACATGGTGTAATGAATACAGATAATATGTCAATCTTAGGTTTAACCATAGATTACGGGCCATATGGTTGGTTGGAAGGTTATGAATATGGCTGGACGCCAAATACAACCGATAGACAAAATAAGCGTTATCGTTATGGAAATCAGCCTAATATTGGTCTGTGGAATTTGCTACAATTAGCAAACGCCATTTATCCATTAGTTGATGAAGCTGAGCCTTTTGAAACCATTTTGAATCAGTACAAAGCAGATTTTGAAACGAAGCTTTTAAACATGATGCGCTCTAAATTAGGTTTGTATAATGAAGACGAAAACGATCAAAAATTTATTTTAGAATTAGAAGATATTTTACATCAAACAGAAACGGATATGACTATTTTCTTCAGAAATTTAAGTGATTTCAAAAAAGAAAATAAAGCTAAAGGTTTGAAAGTAATACACGATGCTTTTTATAAACCAGAAGAGGTTGTTGGAAATATTGAAAAACGCTGGAACGGTTGGTTTCAAAAATATGCTAAAAGGTTACAACAGGAATCGTTTTCAGATAAAGAGCGACAAGTAAAAATGAATGCCGTTAATCCTAAATACGTTCTAAGAAATTACATGGCGCAATTAGCTATTGACGATGCTAATGAAGGTAATTATAAGTTAATAGATGAGTTGTTTCAAATGCTTAAAAAACCTTATGATGAACAATCAGAGTATCAAAAATGGTTTGCTAAACGTCCAGACTGGGCGAGACATAAAGTTGGCTGTTCCATGTTGTCTTGCAGTTCGTAATCGATTAAAATTAAAAAGAAAACTATGAGTAATTATAAAAAAGCATATATAGCAGGAGGTTGCTTCTGGGGAATGGAAGATTTATTTAGAACACGCCCCGGAATTAAAGATACCGAAGTTGGTTACATAGGTGGAGAAAATGATAATCCTACATATAAAAATCATCCTGGGCATGCCGAAGGGATAGAGTTAGTTTACGACCCTAATGAAACATCATTTAGAGAAATTCTAGATTATTTCTTTAGAATTCATAATCCTACAACAATAGACAGACAAGGGAATGATAGAGGTTCAAGCTATAGGTCTGCCATATTTTTTCAGAATGAAGAAGAAAAAAGAAGCGGAAAATATTATTAAAATTGTGAATGCTTCTGGTAAATGGGAAGGAGAAGTTGTAACCACATTAGAACAATATTCAACATTTTGGAAAGCAGAACCAGAGCATCAAGATTACTTAGTGAGAATTCCTAATGGATACACTTGTCATTTTGAACGATTTGATGAGAGTTTTATCTAAAAACGTTATGCTTTAGTCAATAGAAATATTTTGAAAACTTCAAATAAAATAGCATTAGGTGGAGGTTGTCATTGGTGTACTGAAGCTGTATTTCAATCTCTACTTAGTGTTTTAAAAGTTGAACAAGGTTTTGTGGCTTCAACAGGAAATTATAATACGTTTTCAGAAGCAGTTATTGTTCATTTTGATGAAAAAGAAATTTTATTGGAAACACTTATAGAGATTCATTTGTATACTCATAAAAGCACATCCAATCATTCAATGAGAACTAAGTATCGGTCGGCTATATATGTGTTTTCTGAGGCTCAAAAAGAAAAATCAGAAAAAGTTCTAGAATTATTTCAAAATCAATTTGAAAATAAACTAATAACCAAAGTCTGTCCTTTTGATAGTTTTAAAATGTCTAGAGAGGCTATTCAGAATTACTATTATAGTAATCCTACAAAACCTTTTTGTGAAAGATTTATCAATCCGAAGTTACTGTTATTATTGAAAAAGTTTTCAAAATATGCAGATCAAAATAAATTAAAGTATTTAAAAAATGAGCAGTACAAAACTGAATATTCAAAATAAAAAAGGGCATAAATTACAGGCGTATTTAGAGTTACCGGTAGATCAAAAACCGCAACATTATGCTATTTTTGCGCATTGTTTTACCTGCAGTAGTTCCTTGGGGGCGGTACGCAATATTAGCAAATCTCTCACAAAGCATGGATTTGGAGTGGTGCGATTTGATTTTACAGGATTAGGGAGAAGTGAGGGCGAATTTGCAGAAAGCTATTTTTCGGCAAATGTTGATGATTTAATAGCGGTTAACGATTTTTTAAATGAAAACTATAGAGCGCCCAGTCTATTGGTTGGGCATTCTCTAGGAGGTGCAGCCGTTATTGTTGCAGCTTCTAAATTAGAAAATATAAAAGCAGTTGCTACTGTAGGAGCACCTGCAACAGTAAGTCATGTAACGCATTTATTTTCTCATGGCATTGATGCGGTTAAGGAAAAAGGCGAAGTTGAAATTAATATTGGAGGCAGACCATTCAAAATAAATAAAGAATTTGTTGATGATTTTAGTAAAGTAGATTTGCCTGAAATCACAAAAAACTTACGAAAACCTTTGTTAATTATGCACGCACCTTTTGATACTATTGTTGGTATTGAAAATGCTCATAAATTGTATCATGATGCTCATCATCCTAAAAGTTTTGTAAGTTTAGATAATGCAGACCATCTATTGACAAATTCGAAAGATAGTAGGTATGTTGGTAATATAATTGGTACGTGGGTACAACGTTATTTTGAACAACAAGACAATACGCTCTTAGACACTAAGGGAGAACAATTGGTGGCGTATTTAAATCTTATTGAGGATAAATTCACAACATCAATTCAAACCAAAAAGCACAATTTTATAGCAGACGAACCTGCAAGTATTGGAGGAGATGATTTTGGACCTTCACCTTATGATTTTTTAAGTGCAGGATTAGCCGCATGCACCGTTATGACTTTAAAAATGTATGCTGAACGTAAGAAATGGGATTTACAAGAAGTGTATGCCTACATAACCTATTCAAAAAAACATAGTGATGATTTGATGTTAGATTTAGATGCTCCAAAACGTATAGATCATTTACAAAAACGATTAAAGTTTATAGGTGATTTAAACGATACTCAAAAAGCGAAATTAAAAGAAATAGCATCTAAATGCCCTGTGCATAGAACGTTAATATCTGATACTGTTATAGAAACCGAAGTCATTAACTAATGAAAAAAACAATACAAAAATTGGGTTGGGTTTAGCGGCTTTAGGTCGGCCAGAATATATCAATATCAGAGATAACGATGCTATCGATAGATCTGAAAAAGCTTTTAAACAAAACACAATGTTGGTTTTAGATGAAGCTTATAAGCTAGGTGTTCGCTATTTTGATACGGCTCCTTCTTATGGGAAAGGAGAGGCGTTTTTACAAGAGTGGAATGCTTCCAGAAATTGTAATGATGCTGTTTTAGGTACAAAATGGGGTTATACTTATGTGGCAAACTGGGAATTAGGTTTTGGCGGTAAACACGAAATTAAAGAACATTCAATTAATAAGTTGCTTGAACAATGGGAAGTATCAAAACAAATGCTTCCAAATCTAAAGTATTATCAAGTACATTCAGCTACTTTTGAAAGTGAAGTTTTAGAAAATAGCGATGTTTTAAATCAGCTTTCAGAAATTAAAAGAGATACAGGATTAAAAATCGGCATTACAACAAGTGGTCCAAATCAAAAAGAAGTGATTAAAGCTGCTTTAAAAATTAAAGTAAATAATGATGCATTATTTGATAGTTTTCAAGTAACATATAATGTGTTCGAGCAATCTGCCTTTTCAATTTTAAAAGAAGTTTTAAAAGAAGGTAAAAGCGTCATTATTAAAGAAGCTCTAGCTAATGGACGTGTTTTTCAAAATGAAAAATTTAAACATTACTATGAGTCTTATAAATTGGTAGAAGGTTTGTCAAAAAAGTATAATGTTGGTGTTGATGCTATCGCTCTACGTTTTGTTATAGATAACCTAAAACCTACATTTGTTCTAAGTGGCGCTTCAAATAAAATTCAGTTAACTCAAAATTTAAAAGCTCTAGATTTTAGTTTGACTCAAGAAGAGTTACAATTGTTAAAAGCCCAAGAAATATCCCCAAATACGTATTGGAATGAGCGAAACACTTTAAACTGGAATTAAAAGAATGATTATCTTTAAAAAATTAATCCAACCCTATATGAAATTTCAAAAAATAGCATCTTTCGTTATAGTTATATTGATACTTAACGCTTGTGCAACTTATAAAACCCAGTATAATAATAGTAGTTTCCAAAATGATTATCCAGATAAAGAGATAGCGCATTCGTTTTACTTAATTGGTGATGCAGGTATTTCTGGCGAATCAGAATCTTCAGAAGGAATTGGCGCATTTAAAACTGAATTGTCTAAAGCTTCAAAAAACAGTACTGTTGTTTTTTTAGGTGATAATATTTACCCGAAAGGTTTACCAAAAAAAGGGGATGAAGGTCGTGCTTTGGCTGAAAGTCAATTAAATGCTCAAATTAATTCAGTTAAAGGTTTTAAAGGTGAAACTATTTTTATTCCAGGTAATCATGATTGGTATAGTAATGGCTTGAAAGGTTTAAAAAGACAAGAGAAATATATTGAAGATGCTTTAGGCAAGAACACGTTTTTACCAGAAAATGGATGCCCGATTGAAAAAGTTGAGATATCTGATGATATTGTTATGATTGTTATTGATTCTGAATGGTACTTAACTAATTGGGATAAGCATCCAACAATAAATGATGATTGCGAAATTAAAACGCGTTTTAAGTTTTTTGAAGAGTTAGAAGGTCTAGTCAAAAAAGCACGAGGTAAAACTACAATTATTGCAATGCATCACCCAATGTTTACTAATGGACCTCATGGAGGACAGTATTCTTTTGGAAGCCATTTAAAACCTATTCCTGTTTTAGGAACTTTAAAAAATGTTTTGCGAAAAACAAGTGGTGTATCTCCTGCTGATTTACAAAACAAAAAATATAACGCTTTTAAGAAGCGTGTTGTAACGATAGCTCAAGAAAATGATAAAGCACTTTTTGTTTCTGGGCACGAGCATAGTTTGCAGTATTTAGTTCAAGATAATTTACCACAAATTGTTAGTGGTTCTGGTTCAAAATCTACAGCAACACGAAATGTAAGTGGCACTTTTTCGTCTAGTGATTCTGGTTTTGCAAGATTAGATGTGTTTAAAGACGGATCCTCAATCGTTCGGTTTTATTCAGTAAAAGCGGATAAGGTGATTTTTCAAACTGAAATATTTTCAGAAGATAAAAAAGAAAGTCTTGAAAATTATGATGCTGCATTTTCAGACCAAAAAATGGCATCAGTTTATTCAGAAAAAGAAGTTGAGAAAAGTGGTTTTTACAAATACATTTGGGGAGAACGTTACAGAAAATATTATGGAACAAAAGTAAATGCGCCAACAGTTAATTTAGATACTTTATTTGGCGGCTTAAAGCCATATAGGAAGGGAGGTGGTCATCAATCTAAATCACTTCAATTAATAAATAAAGAAGGGAAACGTTATGTAATGCGTGCCATAAGGAAAAGTGCTACGGTGTACTTGCAAGCTATGGCTTTTAAAGACCAATATATTGAAGGACAGTTTGATGGTACAGCTACCGAAAAATTATTACAAGATTTTTACACAGGTTCTCATCCTTATGCGCCTTTTGTAACAGGAGGTCTGTCTGATGCGGTTAATCTATACCATACAAATCCTATATTATATTTTGTGCCTAAACAGAATGCTTTAGCTGCGTTTAATTCAGATTTTGGAGATGAATTGTATATGATTGAGGAGCATGTGTCTGATGGACATGGCAATCTTAAAAGTTTTGGTAATTCAAATAAAATTGAAAGTACTGATGATTTAATGAAGAAGTTACGCAAAGATGAAAAATACGTAGTGGATGAAGATATGTTCTTAAGAGCAAGATTGTTTGATATGACAATTGGAGATTGGGATAGACATACAGATCAATGGCGTTGGGCAGAGTTTAAAGAATCTGATAAAGTGATATATAGACCAATTCCGAGGGATAGAGATCAAGCTTTTTCTAATATGGGAGATGGTGCTTTAATGAATTTAGCTACTCGAATTGTACCACCATTAAAACTCATGGAAGGTTTTAATGATGATATCAGAAATGTAAAAGGCTTTAATTTTAGTCCGTTTTCGTTAGATATGATGTTGTTAAATGAAACTACTAGAAAACAATGGGAAGCGCAAGTTGCTTTTATTCAAAAAAACTTAACAGATGAAGTTATAGATAACGCATTTAAATCGTTTCCAAAAGAAGTTCAAGATGAAACAATTACTGAAATAAAACGAGTGCTTAAATCTCGACTTAAAAACTTGCCTGAAATAGCAAATAGATATTATAAAGCTCTTAATAAAACGCCGTTAGTGCGAGGAACTGATAAAGATGATTTGTTTGAAATAGAACGTATGCCAAATGGAAATACGAAGCTAACAGTATATAGAATAAAAAACGGAAAGAAAGGTATTATCATACATCAAAAAACATATGATAGAGAAGATACTAAAGAAATTTGGATGTATGGATTAGATGATGAAGATGTGTTTGAAGTTAAGGGTGAAGGCGATAATCTAATTAAGCTAAGACTAATTGGTGGTCAGAATAAAGATACTTATGCTATTGAAAACGGAAAGAAAGTTAAAATCTATGACTATAAGTCTAAGAAAAGTGAGTTTATTACTAATAAAGGCAGTAAGAACTTAACGAATGATTATGAAACGAATATTTATGATTATGCGAAGCCAAAAAATAGTGCTAACCAATTTACGCCTTTGTTGGGTGCAAATCCGGATGATGGATTTAAAATAGGTTTTGTAAATACACTTACTAATTACGGATTTGAGCGTAATCCATTTAGTTCTCAACATACTATTTCAGGAGCGTATTATTTTGCTACAAGCGGGTTTGATTTTGAATATAACGGAGAGTTTGCCAATGTAATAGGTACATGGAACTTAGGGTTGAATGCTAAATATACAAGTCCGAATTATGCGGTTAATTTCTTTGGATTTGGGAACAGTACACCTAATTTGAATGCAGATGATGAGGATAATTTTGATTTAAACTATAATCGTGTAAAATTAAGTAAGTTGAAATTTGCACCATCTTTAAATTGGAGAGGAGATTAGGAGCACATTTTAAATTAGGGTTAAGTTATGAGTCTATTGAAGTTGAAGAAACTAGTAATCGATTTATAAATGATTTTATTGGTGGAAATAATATAGAGGTTCAAAATGATTTTGTTGGAGTAGAGGCTATGTATAGTTATCAAAATAAAGATAACGAAGCATTCCCAACTTTAGGAATGCAAACCAGTTTGCAATTGGGATATACTTCTAATATTGATGAGTCAAAAGGCTTTGCCTATTTTATTCCTGAACTAGGTTTCGATTATAAGTTAGATGCTAGCGGACAATTAGTTTTTGCTACACATGCACAAGCACATTTTATTTTTGGAGATGATTTTGAGTTTTATCAAGCGGCAAATTTAGGAGCAAATAACGGATTGCGTGGTTACAGAAATGAACGCTTTTCAGGTGAAAATTCTTTTTATCAAAGTACAGATTTACGTTTAAATCTGCGTAAGGTTAAAACAGGGTTACTACCATTAAATATTGGAGTTTACGCTGGTTTTGATTATGGTCGTGTTTGGGTAGATAATGATATGGTTTCAAATAGCACCTTTAATTCAAACATATGGAATACCTCAATAGGTGGAGGTGTTTTTGCAAATGCTGCAGATATTATGACATTAAATCTATCGGCTTTTAATAGTGATGATGGTTTGCGTTTAGCGTTTAAGGTTGGTTTCGGTTTTTGATGCAAAGCGTCACCCTGAACTTGTTTCAGAGGCTCATCTTTGTAGTGTAATTTTTAATCAATTTATCCGTCTACTATAGTGTAAAATTTAATTAAATGAAAAGTAGTTTTAAAGACATAATAAATTCTGAAAAAATAGTATTAGTAGATTTTTTGGAACTTGGTGTGGGCCTTGTCAAGCGTTAATGCCAATTCTAAAAGACGTAAAAGATGAAGTTGGTGATGCAGTAAAAATAGTAAAGATAGATATAGACAAGAATAATGAGCTTGCTGTAAAATATCAAGTGAGAAGTGTACCCACAATGATTTTATTTGTAGATGGTGTACCCAAGTGGAGACAATCTGGGGTATTACAAAAAAATGATATTTTAAATGTTATTGAAGCACAAGGAGGTATTACGGTTTAATTTATTTTAAATTCATATAAATTACCCCCTTCACTTTTATTTTTTTCATCAGTAATGTAAACAGAATTAGAGTTTTTAAAACAAATCCCCTCTTTTTGAGAATTATGGTCAAACTTTAGTTGTTGGATGTTGCCTTTGAAGAAATCATCATTTTTAAAGTCGGTGATTTTCCATAGTTTGTTATGATTAAGTAAAACTACAGTTTTTCCATTATCACTAATATCAGCAGATGTAATTCTGTGATTTTTGCCATCTAAATTGAATTTTTCAATCAAAACGGCAGTATGCAATCCAACTTGGTTAGGAACTTTAAATAACATGCTCGATTTGTTTTCTTTACTAAAAATATAGAAGTTATTGTTCCAAAGAAAGAAGGCCTCAAAGTCTTTTGGTTTTATATTTTTAGGTAACATAAAATTGATGCGTTCTGCTTTTGTTTTTTTGTCCTTTAAATTAGAGACTTTATAAATTGTAAAATCGTCTCTATTTTTACTGTTATTTCCAAAATCTCCAATATATAGATTACCTTTTTTATCAGAAGTTAAATCTTCCCAATCAATATTACTAGAGTTACTGATATCAATATCTTTTACAATATTTCCTTTTAGGTCTAAACCAAAGATGTTGTTTTTATTTCCAGAATCTTCAATGGTCCAAAGTAAATCAGAATCAACTACTTTTTCTATAGCTGAAGCTTCTTTTAAACTACTTGGTAAATCTGTTAAAACACTCAATTTTTCATTGCCACAATTGAGGAAAATAAGAGAAAGGATGACTAGAAATTTATTCATTTTAGGTAGTAAGCATTTATATTGGTAAATTTACAGAGATATTTTCGTTTTAAAATTTATTATTAAAAAATCATTTTCTAAATAAACTAAATTTCTAGTAAACAACTACTGCTATTATATGACTACAGTAAACGATTTGTTAAATCTTTTAGTATTAGAAAAAATAAATGATCATACATTTAATGGTGTAAGTAAAACAGTAGGGAGTCCTATTGTTTTTGGCGGTCAGGTTTTGGCGCAAGCTATAAATGCAGCGAGTAGAACTATAAAGAATAATAGGGTATTACATTCCATGCATTCCTATTTTTTGGAAGCAGGCAATTTAGATATACCTATCACGTATAATGTTAGTATTGTTAGAGATGGTGGTAGTTTTTCAGTAAGACGCGTAACTGCGCATCAAAATAACACAACAATATTTATATTATCCGCTTCATTTCATAAAAAAGAAACGGGTTATAATCATCAAACTGAAATGAAGTCAGGTTTAAAACAACCTGAAGAATTATTGAGTTGGACAGACATGTTGAAACAATATGGCGATTTTTTACCAAAAAGTTTAAAAGCTTTTTTGAAATAAAGCGTCCTATTGAATTTAAACCAACTAAATTTGTAAATCCGTTAGAAAAGAAAAATCTAGAACCCTACTATGATGTTTGGTTTAAACTTAAAGGTAATGTAGAAGATTTAAATTTAGCTACAAAACAGCAAATTTTAACTTACGTTTCCGATTATAATATTCTGGTTTCCGCGTTAAACCCTCATGCTAGTAAAGCGCATTGGGGCAATACGCAAACCGCAAGTTTAGATCATTCTATGTGGTATTTTAGAGATTTTGATTTTAACGATTGGTTACTTTTTTCTTTAGAATCTCCTAGTGCTTCAAACGCTAGAGGATTTGCTAGAGGAAACATTTTTACTAGAGAAGGACAATTAATTGCCTCTGTGGCACAAGAAGGTTTAATGCGACCTAAAAACTAAATAACGATGACGAATCCATTAAAAATAGGACATAGAGGTGCTAAAGGGCACTTTGCCGAAAACACTATAGAATCTATTAAAAAAGCAATGGAACTGGGTGTTGATGGTATTGAAATAGATGTGCATAGATGTGCTACAGGTCAGTTGGTGGTTTTTCATGATTTTACTTTAGATAGAATGACTGATGCTACTGGTGAGATTTCAAAGCAACCACTTAAAGAACTGAAAAGAGCTGTGGTTAAAGGGTATTGCCAAATTCCAACCTTATCTGAAGTTTTAGCTTTTGTGGATAATAAAATTTTAATAAATATTGAGTTAAAAGGACAAGATACTGCAAAAGAAGCGGCTAGATTAATTACTTTTTTTGTAGATAAAAAAGGCTGGGAGTACAAAAATATAATTGTCTCTAGTTTCCAGAAAAATCTACTAGAAACTGTTTACGAAATAAATGATAAAATACCTTTGGGTGTAATTACTGAAACGAATTTAGAAGAAGCAGTTGCTACAGCAGAGTCTGTAAAGGCAGTATCTATTCATTTAAATTACACGATGTTAACTGAAGAAATTGTAGAGCAATTAAAAGAAAATTATAAAGTTATTGCTTTTACTGTAAATAATTTAAATCCTATAAAGCGTATTAAATCTTACGGTGTAGACGGTATGATTACAGATTTTCCAGATAGATTATGATGCAAAAAAGCGTCATAATTATAGGTGGCGGAGCAGCAGGTTTCTTTGCGGCTATTAATATTGCAGAACAAAATCCCAATTTAAAAGTTGCTATTCTAGAGCGAGGAAAGGAAGGTTTGACTAAAGTTAAAGTTTCTGGTGGCGGACGTTGTAATGTCACACACGCCGAATTTATTCCTCAAGAATTAGTACAAAATTACCCGCGTGGAGAAAAGGAACTATTAGGGCCTTTTCATCATTTCATGACAGGCGATACTATTGAATGGTTTGAAAATCGAGGTGTCGCACTTAAAATTGAAGACGATGGCCGAATGTTTCCTGTTTCCAATTCATCACAAACCATAATTAATTGTTTTTTAAATGAAGCTGAAAAGCATCAGGTTGAGGTGTTTTATAATCATTCTGTTAAGTCCATTTCAAATGAAAATGAAGTGTTTCAAATTGAAACTTCTCAAGGTAGCTTTTCATCCGAAAAAGTATTGATAGCAACTGGTAGTAATCCTAAAATATGGAATTTGCTTCAAGATTTTGGACATTCAATTTCACAACCTGTACCATCATTATTTACATTTAATATTAATGATAATCGTATCAAAGACATTCCTGGAGTTGTAGCTCAAGATGTTGAAGTAAAAGTTTTAGAAACAAATTTATGGAGTGAAGGCCCACTTTTAATTACACATTGGGGCATGAGTGCACCTTCAATATTAAAACTGTCTGCTTTTGGAGCTTTAGAATTGGCTAAAAGAGATTATAAATTCAAAATTGAAATAAATTTTATAAAACAGTCCTTTGAAGATTGTTTAGAGCTTTTAAAAACATTAAAACAAGATTTAGCTAAAAAAACAGTTTTTAAATCTACTCAATTTGAACTTCCAAAACGACTATGGCATAAATTAGTTTTAACTTCCAATATGGATGAAGAAACACGATGGGCAGATTTGAATAAAACACAATTAGAAAATTTAGCGAGTCAATTAACACAGGCTGTTTTTAAAGTTGATGGGAAAAGTACATTTAAAGAAGAGTTTGTAACCGCAGGAGGCGTAAATCTTAAAGAAATCAATTTTAAAACCTTTGAAAGTAAGTTCGTCAAAAATCTCTATTTCGCAGGAGAAGTATTAAATGTTGATGCGGTAACAGGAGGTTTTAATTTTCAAAATGCTTGGACTGGGGCTTATATTGCATCTCAAAATATTTCAAAATAAATGAATACATACATCGCACTTTTAAGAGGCATAAACGTAAGTGGTAAAAAGAAAATTCCAATGGCTGAACTTCGAGAATTACTTTCCAAAATTGGACTCAAAAATGTGCAAACTTACATTCAAAGTGGTAATGTAATATTTCAATCTTCAGAAAACGATAAAGAAAAACAAGCATCAAAAATCCACAATGCCATAAAATCTCATTTTGGTTTTGAAGTGCCAATTTTAGTGTTATTGCCTCTGGAATTAAAACAAATTTTTGATGATAGCCCTTTCTCTGAAGAAGAAAAAATGAAAAGCTATTTTATGATGTTATATACAAAAGCTAATACTGATTTAGTAGATGAAATATCAAAGCTGTCTTATCCGAATGAATATTTTGAAATAACAGATAAGTGTGTTTATTTTTTTTGCTCAGTAGGTTACGGCAAGGCAAAATGTAGCAATAATTTCTTTGAACGAAAATTAAAAGTTACAGCCACAGCAAGAAACTATAAAACTATGGTAAAGTTGTTATCTTTGTCGGCAGAATAATTGCCATGATAGAAAATAAATTTATTCCAAAACCATATTCAAATACCATTGAAAAAGGAAGTTTTAAATGGTCGTCTCCTAGTAATATTGCTTTAGTGAAATACTGGGGAAAAAAGGAAAATCAAATTCCTGAAAACCCATCGATTAGTTTTACACTTGACAATTGTAAAACAACCACAAATTTGAGTTTTTCAAAAAAGGAAAATAATGATGAGTTTTCTTTTGAAGTGTATTTAGATGATGAAAAGAAAGACGATTTTAAACCAAAAATAGAAACCTTTTTTAAAAGGGTTGAGGCTTACTTACCTTTTTTAAAAGCATATCATTTTAAAATTGAAACCTCAAATACATTTCCGCATAGTTCTGGAATTGCATCTTCAGCTTCAGGTATGAGCGCTTTAGCCTTGTGTTTGATGAGTATTGAAAAAGCATTAAGTTCTGATGTTTCAGAAGTGGATTTCATTCAAAAAGCTTCATTCTTAGCACGTTTAGGTTCAGGAAGTGCTTGTAGAAGTTTAGAAGGTGATTTAGTAGTTTGGGGGAAGCATGAAGCCATTGAAGGAAGTTCAGACTTATTTGGTGTAAAATATCCTCATAAAGTTCATGATAATTTCAAAAACTATCAAGACACCATTTTATTAGTTGATAAAGGCGAAAAACAAGTGAGTAGTACTGTTGGTCATAATTTAATGTATGGGCATCCGTTTGCTCAAGAACGTTTTAAACAAGCTAATAAAAATCTTTCAGATATGGTTTCTATTTTGAAAGATGGTGATTTAGATAAGTTCATAGCTTTAGTTGAAAGTGAAGCATTAACACTTCATGCGATGATGATGACTAGTATGCCATATTTCATTTTAATGAAACCAAATACTTTAGAAATAATAAATAAAATATGGGCTTACAGAAAAAAAATAGGTTCTAAAGTTTGTTTTACTTTAGATGCTGGTGCAAATGTACACATGCTATATCCAGAAAATGAAGCTGAAAAAATAGGCGAATTCATTAAAAATGAATTAGTTGCATTTTGCCAAAAAGGTCACTATATTAACGATAA
Source organism: Jejuia sp. G7-7 (assembly GCF_055808955.1). Classification (NCBI taxonomy): domain Bacteria; kingdom Pseudomonadati; phylum Bacteroidota; class Flavobacteriia; order Flavobacteriales; family Flavobacteriaceae; genus Jejuia; species Jejuia sp. G7-7. The sequence continues at coordinate 143,925 of NZ_JBVVSZ010000002.1, read as the reverse complement.
AATTGGTTTTGGAGCAAAACTATTGTAATTTTGCATAACCAAGTCACAAGTTGCTTATGAAAGGACCTTTGTTTTACTCAAAAATATTACTCTTCGGAGAATATGGAATTATAAAAGATTCTAAAGGCTTATCAATTCCTTACAGTTTTTATAATGGTGCTTTAAAGAAAGATGAAAACCCTTCTGAAGAGGCTATCAAGTCTAATGAAAGCTTAAAGAGATTTGCAAAACATATTCAAAATATAGACGATGCTATTGTACGTTTTGATAATGAACGTTTGCAAGAAGATGTAAATTCTGGAATGTATTTTGATTCTTCAATTCCTCAAGGTTATGGTGTTGGTAGTAGTGGCGCACTTGTAGCAGCACTCTATGATAAGTATGCGTTTGATAAAATTACAGTTCTTGAAAATTTAACTAGAGAAAAACTTTTAAAATTAAAGTCCATTTTTTCTGCAATGGAATCCTTTTTCCATGGAAAATCTTCAGGACTAGATCCTTTAAATAGTTATTTAAGCATTCCAATTCTTATCAATTCTAAAGATAATATTGAAGCTACAGGCATTCCTGCTCAACAAAGCGAAGGTAAAGGCGCTGTGTTTTTATTAGATAGTGGTATAATTGGTGAAACCGCACCAATGGTAAGTTTGTTCATGGAAAACATGAAGCAAGAAGGTTTCCGTAGCATGCTTAAAAATCAATTTATAAAACATACAGATGCTTGTGTAGATGATTTCTTAAAAGGCGATGTAAAGTCTTTATTTAGAAACACAAAACAGCTTTCAAAAATTGTTTTAAATAACTTTAAACCAATGATCCCTAAGCAATTTCATGAGCTTTGGAAAAAGGGATTAGATACTAACGATTATTACCTAAAACTTTGTGGTTCTGGTGGAGGTGGTTATATACTTGGTTTTACAGAAGATATTCAAAAAGCAAAACAATCCTTATCAGATTATAAATTAGAGGTCGTTTACAACTTCTAAACCCATTTACTGTCATCCTGAACTTTGTTTCAGGATCTCATCAAACTTTTTCAGATGTTATCTAGAAGACAGAAACATATACTACTCAAATTTTTCAGTATGTTTTCTGTAGTTCGTGGTTATAATATTCTCATTGTAGTTATCGCGCAATACCTAACGGCAGTTTATATTTTAGCATATAACAAACCAGTAAAACAGGTGGTGTTTGATTTAAACTTGTTCATGATAGTGCTTGCATCTGCAGCAACCATAGCAGGTGGTTATATTATAAATAGTTTTTACGATTCAGAGAAAGATTTGATAAATCGTCCAATAAAATCTCGGTTAGATAGGTTGGTAAGCCAAAATACCAAACTCTCATTTTATTTTACACTCAACTTTTTGGCGGTAATTATGGCAAGTTATGTGTCATTTAAAGCCGTAATATTCTTTTCTATTTACATATTTGGAATTTGGTTTTATTCACACAAGCTTAAAAAGTTATCTTTTATTGGCAATTTAACTTCGGCAATTCTTACTATTACTCCATTTTTTGCCATTTTCATGTATTACAAAAATTTTGAAACAGTCATTTTTGTACATGCCATATTTTTGTTTTTAATGATTTCCATGCGGGAACTCACAAAAGATTTAGAAAACATAAAAGGAGATATTGCTCAGGGTTATACTACAATTCCGGTAATATATGGCGAGAAAACCTCCAAAATAATGTTAACTACTTTGGCTGTTTTCACATTAATACCTTCTTATTTACTATTGTTTTATTTCGAGGTTGGTTACATGTACCTTTTCTTTTACTTAAGTATGTTTTTATTAGTAGTCTTTTTGATATTATTATGGAAATCTTCGACTAAAGTGCAATATTTAATATTACATAATATTTTAAAATTTATAATTCTTGCAGGTGTTTTTAGTATTTTATTGATAGACGTGAGTGTTATTTTAAACCGAATTTAAATGCAAAACTTATTAAAAGTAGCCTTGGCTCAAATTTCGCCAGTATGGTTAAATAAAACTGAAACTCTAAAAAAAGTAGAAGAATCTATAATTGATGCTTCCAAAGAAGGTTGCGAATTGATAGTTTTTGGGGAAGGCTTAGTACCAGGGTATCCATTTTGGTTGGCTTTAACCGGTGGTGCTGAATGGAACACAAATATAAATAAAGAAATACATGCGCATTATGTAAAAAATGCGATTACTATTGAAGATGATGATTTAGAAAATATTTGCAAATTAGCAAAAACACATAATATTGCTATTTATTTAGGCGTTATAGAACGCCCGTTAGATAGAGGAGGACATAGTATTTATGCGTCTTTAATTTATGTAAATCAAGAAGGAGAAATAAAGTCCGTACACCGAAAACTACAACCAACTTATGATGAGCGTTTAACTTGGGCGCCAGGAGATGGCAACGGCTTGCAAGTGCACCCATTAAAAGATTTTACTGTTGGTGGTTTGAATTGTTGGGAAAATTGGATGCCATTACCTAGAGCGGCATTGTATGGTTTGGGAGAAAATTTACATATTGCTGTATGGCCAGGGAGTGACCATAACACAAAAGATATTACTCGTTTTATTGCCAGAGAATCACGAAGTTTTGTTATTTCTGTGAGTAGTTTGATGACTAAAAAAGACTTTCCTAAAGGTACACCACATTTAGATAAAATATTAGAAAAAGCCCCAGATGTTTTGGCTAATGGCGGAAGTTGTATAGCGGGGCCAGATGGTGAGTGGGTAGTAGCACCTGTATTACATAAATCAGGGTTAATTATTGAAACTATTGATTTTAATAGTATTTATGAAGAACGCCAAAATTTTGATCCTGTAGGGCATTATTCAAGACCAGATGTTACCAAATTGACTGTAAATACTGAGAGGCAATCTACAGTTAAGTTTAATAAGTAAATAAACGTAAATAGTAGATTTTAAATCTATCTTTGCAAAAAATTAAAAGTAATGAACAGACAACAAGGCGGTAAAGGAAAAGGAAAACTAAAAGGGCGCGAAAACAGAGATAATCGTTCTAAGGGTTACGCAAAAGGAAATCCGCCAGTTAAGAAAATAAATACTCAAAAGAATACTCCAAGTAATTCTGATGAAATACGTTTGAATAAATATGTAGCAAATTCTGGAATGTGCTCACGTCGAGAGGCCGATGTTCATATTGCTACAGGATTAGTAGCTGTAAACGGAAAAATAATTACTGAAATGGGCTTTAAAGTTAAGCCCGGAGATGAGGTACGTTATGATGGTGCTAGAATAAGCCCTGAAAAGAAAGCTTACGTTTTACTTAACAAACCAAAAGGTTTCGCAACTACAACAAGCGAGGGTAAAGGTAGAACGGTTATGGATTTGGTATCAAACGCTTCAAATTCTAAAATAAAACCAATTGGACGTTTAGGACGAAACTCTAAAGGATTGTTGCTGTTTACCAATGATGATGCTATAGCAAAAAAGTTTACTAACTCAAAAAATGGCGTAGCTCGTTTGTTTCATATAGAACTAGATAAAAACTTAAAACTAGAAGATTTAAAAAAGATTCAAGGTGGTTTTAAAGTTGAAGGAAAACTTATTGAAGTTGAAGAAATAAGCTATATAGATGGTACCTCAAAAAAAGAAATAGGTTTAAAAATCAAGAACACAGGTAACACAATTATCCGAACCATTTTTGAATATTTTAAGTATGATATTTTGAGTTTAGATTGTGTTGCTATTGGACACTTAACAAAAAAAGATATTCCACGTGGAAGTTGGAAACATTTAACTGAACAGGAGTTAAATACTTTGAGGATGCTATAAGACCTATTTTTTTAATCGGTTATATTGAATTTCTTCTATTTTAAAAATGAAGTTTCTAAATTGCTTTGTAGTTTGTAAAACCTATTAGTTATTAGGTTTGCCCGCGTTAGGGATAGTAGTGGTTGGCCCAAAGCTTTTGCGTCTTTGTGCATAAGTGAGGACTTGTAACCGATAGCCCGACCCTTATGGTAACGCCCAAATAATTTCAACTATTTTTTGTATTTAATAGCGTTTGTTTTTTCTTTGTGTAACATAAAGTTAACCTTCGGTTTTTAGTTTTATGCCCTCGGAATTTGCATATGAATTTTGTAGAAGTGTTGTTGCGTTTTTATTTTTTATGTATCTTTTGAGTACTTAAATTAACCAAATCAAATAAAATACCAACCATGAAAAGTAGAAATAATAATTTAAAACGGGTTATCGTAGACTTTAAGAAGTTAACCCCAGAAATTTTAGCCTTACTAGTAAATAAGTATCCTGATGGTTATGATGATGATCATATTGTAACTTTTAAAAATCAACATAACGAACTTATTGAGGCCGTTGAAGTGATTACGGAAGACACGAAATATTTAGTAAAAGTAAGTGCTAAACTTGTTGTGACTATGGAGAATTATGATGTAGATGATTATGATGCTTTTGAAAATGACGACCCTGAAGCAATACAGCCACCAATAATGGATGAATAATAAATATTTTTAGTACTATGAGAACAGCCGCTTTTAAGTCTTACAGGAACGGTTATTACAATTTTTGGTTTGAAAATGGAGAGGAGTTAGCCTTTGAAGAAGTGCATCCGCGTGTTTTAAAGCAATTTGATTTGAAGAATGATGAAAACCTAATTGATAAAGATTTTAGAATTACGTTTATTGAAGATGGTACTGATGATGAGCCTATTTATAGAGTCGAGAGTTTGAAACTGCTTTAATTTAATAGTAATATTTTTTCTGATTAATGTTACTTCATTACTTTTGAATAAATAACGTATATTTAATAAGCAAATTAGGGTTTGATATTTAACTCTTTTTTAGTGGCATGTTTTTTGAACACTACTTATTCTAAAATAAAACTTAATAAAATGAAGACTAAAAAAATTATTGTTTTAAGTGGTTTGGTTTTAAGCCTATTATCACTTTCAAGTTTTAAATCTATTGAATATTCTGATGAAATTGTTTCTGTAGAAATAGTTCAGGAAGGTTTTATAGTTTACGCAACTTTTGATGGAAAAAAGGATAATGTTTATACTTTTAAGGTAAAGGATAAAAATGGCAAAGGGCAAATACTTACATTCCAAAATGTTGAGCATAAAGTATTGAAAAAAATCGATTTGAATTCTAACAGCTTGGTGGGTACTATGTATAAAATCACCTTTAGTAGAGATTTAGAATCTGCTAATGGGGAAACAAAAACTATTACAAAGTTGGAGAAGTTGTAAAAGACTTGTAATAAAATCAAAAATATTTTAGGCTTCCAATTTGGGAGCCTTTTTTATGAAAACTTCCCATATAAATACGCCATAAACAACTATATACTCTAAAGCAATTACCCAAAGGTTTTCCGATTTATCTGCTTTGTTTAGGTTGATGTAAGCCAGATAACTAAGTATGATTACAAAACTCCAAACAAGCGGAAATTTATATTTGGTAAATACTGAAAGTATCAAAAGTGTAGCTATATACCATGGGTGTACCGTTGTAGTTGTAAAATAGTAAAATGATAAAACCAATAGCATCGCAGTTATAAGTTGAATTGGTGTTTTATTTCTTCTGAAAAAAGTTAAAATTAATACAAAAGAACCACAATAATTGGAGTTGCTCTTTCCAATTATAGCAATTTCATTGTAGCCTCTAAATGTGTAACCAATAGCTCTGGCTATATAGTATACACTCGCGTTAAACTCAAAATTCTGAAACCAAAGTGCGACAGTTTGCGAATAGTTAGTTATAAATTCTGTGGAATAAAAGGGTAGAAAAAGGAGGAGAGTTGTAATACCTATTATTGAGTAGAATCCAGTTAAATTTATCAGTTTAAGCATAGTCGAAACCTCATTTTTATTCTTTTTAGATATTACAAACCATTGAAAAAATAAAGGCAAAAATATTAAAGGAATTAACTTTACAGAAATTGAAAGTGCTAAAGCAAGCCCAGCCCAATACCATTTACCAGTATACAATAAATACAAGCTCCAAATTAAAAAGAAAATCATTACACCTTCAAAATGAAGGTTTCCTGTAAGTTCAATTATTATAAAAGGGTTTAAAATATACCAGTAGATATTGTACGTAGGAATATTTAGTTTTTCTAAAAGTCTTTTTCCAAAGTGAAGTGTTCCAAAATCTGCAGCAATAATGAGTAGTCGCATTACAAATACTGAACCTAAAATACTTTTACCAGCAAATAATCCTGCAATTACAAAACACAATTGATTTATTGGTGGGTAATTTGTAAAATGGCTCGCATTTAAATCGCCCATACCTGTTCTAAGTTCCTGTGCTTGTGCTATTGGGAACTCGCCTTGACTTATAAAGGATTCTACGGTGTATAAATAGGGATTTAATCCTTCTAAAATCATCCGTCCGTCCCAAATAAAGCGGTAGAAATCTTGTGATAAATTTGGTATGGCTAATATGAAAATAGCTCTAAATACGAAGGACAAATAAGTTAATAGTTTAGGGCTGCTTTTAAATTTTTCAAGAAGTTTATAAAACAAAAAGAACAAGGTTACATAAAGTGTGATGAGTTTTATGTAATCAGTTCTTACTAAATCGTATGCAAATACCCAATAGAATAAGATGCTAAATAACGCCATTAATAATGGCATTTTATAGAGTTTAAGAAAAGTTGGGTTTAGTAGCATCAATCAAATATAGGATTAAAAATTTTTTAAATTATGAATATTGTAAGTATGATGCATGTTAGTTTTTTTATGTGAGTTTTTTTATTTTCGCATTCTAACTAAACAAATTTACTTGTAATGAACTTTAGAAGTTTAGTCGTTATTTTAGGATTCTTTTTACAATACATCAACCTAAACGCTCAAAACGAAAAATTGTCTAATGTTACATTTGAAGGTGATTTTAGATTTCGAGTAGAAGAAGATTGGAATTCCAGAAAATCAGATGGTACTTATAGAACAGACCGGACAAGATTACGCTATCGAGCTAGAGTTGGTGCCAATTATAAATTTAAAAATTGGGCAAACGTGGGTTTGAGAATCCGTACAGGAAACCCCATAAAACAACAAGATCCTCAAATTACTCTAGGGGATGTTTCAAAAGAGTTTGGCACATTGCCTATTGGTTTTGAGAAAATCTTTTTTCAAGCAAAGCATAAAAATTTTTCTGGATGGCTAGGTAAAAATACTTTTCCTTTTGAAAAAAATAACGAACAATTTTGGAGTGATAATGTATTTCCAGAAGGCGTATTTTTAAAAGCAGCTTTTCCTTTAAAGTCTAAAATTTTAAATGAAGTGAGTTTTGGTGGTGGACATTTTATAGTTGTTGCTTCTGGAGAATCTTTGGGAAATGATGGTTATTTTGAAGGTTTTCAGACAAATTTTAAGCTCTTTGATAATAAACTAAAACTATTTCCATCGTTATACATTTTTAAAAATATGCCTGATATTCCGGATGGTGCAGCAACATTTGTATTTGATTATACCATTTTTAGTATTGGTGGAAAACTAAAATTATTAGATAAACCGTTGATACATATTGATGCTGATTATTATACTAACCTTGAAGATTATCAAAACAACCCTAACATCCCCAATAGTTTAAAAAATGAAAATCAAGGTTTTGTAAGTGGTGTAAGCTACGGTCAACTAAAAACAAAAGGCGATTGGTTTTTGAAATTCACATACAATCATTTAGAACGCTATGTCGCAGTAGATTTTTTAACGCAAAACGATTGGGCTAGATGGGATTATTCATCGTTTGATTCTCCAGATGGTAGACTAACGAACTACAAAGGTATTGAGTTTGTAACTGCTTATAAACTCAATAAAAGCATGAATTTAGTTATGAAATATTATTTGGTTGAGCAATTAGTATCTTATGGTAGTGCTTTGGAAAATGGTAGTAGAATTCGGTTTGATATTGATATAAAGTTTTGAACAAGTACCGAAGTTGTTATCTAAAAATGATTTTGGCTGATAGACCCGCGTTAGGGATTGAGCGGCATGTTTGAAATCCCCGACGAAGGAGGGATTGAGTAGTGAAATCCCGACCCTTTTGGGTAACGCCCAAAATAATATTACACTTTAGAAGCCATAGACTTAAAAAACACATAGCCAAAGCCTAAAAACAGCATCAAGTGAAAAGGAAATAATCCAAAATCGCCACCTTGATCTCCAACTATAAATGCACTATACATCCCGAAAGCAAAATATACCATTAAAATACCTTCAAAGATAACGTGTGCTGAGATTGTGCGCTTGATGTATTTATTGTTTTTCCAATTGTCTTTGTATTTGCTTAAGTTGAATTTTGGAGTGCGAACAAACTCGGATTTTTTACCTAGATGCCCTTCTAAAACTGCTATAGAATTGTGTAGAGAAAAGCCCATAGCTATTGAGAAAAATACAAAAAACATACCTATATAATTCATAAAGCCTTTTATACCACCTCCATAAATATTTTTATACATAAACCAATAACAAATAAAGAAAATAAGTGTACTTAACACAAAGAAACTCATTACAATAAAGTATGGTTTTAAATGTAAGTACTCATTCTTGATATAAAGCATCGGGATGCTTAAAATAGCTACGATGAGGATGTTTAAAAACATGGTGCTATTAAGTAAATGAAGTAAACCGTGTACTTTTGTTTTTGATGAAATAGTATCGTTTTTTAATACCCGCCACATCATTTTTTTGAAGTTTTCGGCACCTCCTTTATTCCATCTGAATTGTTGTGAACGTGCTGCACTTATTACTATTGGTAATTCGGCTGGAGTTTCAACGTCTTCTAAATATTTAAATTTCCAATTTTTGAGTTGTGCACGGTAGCTTAAATCTAAATCTTCCGTTAGTGTATCGCCTTCCCAATTGCCAGCATCAATAATGCATTGTTTACGCCAGACACCTGCTGTTCCATTAAAATTAATAAAATGCCCTTTGCTATTTCGCCCTACTTGTTCTAAAGTAAAATGAGCATCGAGCGCAAAGGCTTGAATTTTTGTGAGTAAGGAATAATTTCGGTTTATATGTCCCCAACGGGTTTGTACTACACCGATTTCTTCATTCTTAAAATAAGGAATGGTACGTTTTAACCAATCCTTTTGAGGTAAAAAATCAGAATCAAAAATTGCTATAAATTCGCCTTTAGCATTAACTAAACCTTCTTTAAGCGCACCTGCTTTAAATCCATTCCTGATAGTTCTGGTGACATGTTTTATATCTAAACCTGAGGTAGCTAATTTTTCTATGTGTTGTTTTGTGCTTTCAACAGTTTCGTCGGTAGAATCGTCTAAAACTTGAATTTCTAATTTGTTTTTTGGGTAATCTATTTCTGCAATATTATCTAATAAACGTTCCATAACATACATCTCATTATAGACAGGGAGCTGTATAGTTACATATGGGATTTCTTCAGGGTTTGATAAATCGAATTTTGGACAATTAACAGATTTCTTTTTTGAACTTAAATAATTAAAAAGCAGATTTAATTGCGCTAATGCATACATGAAAATAAGCAAAATTGCTATGGTGTAAATAACTATTATAATAGCATCTATAATCATTATTTAAAACTGTATTTAAAAATCCAACTTAGTATTTTTATGCCTGCAAATATAGCACCTTTTACAGTTCCTGAAACTTTTGAGACACCTATTCTATTTCTGTAATTTACGGGAACTTCGGTATAGCTTAGTTTTTGTTTTAAGGCTTTTAATTGCATTTCTACTGTCCAGCCATAGGTTTTGTCTTCCATATTGAGTGTTAATAGCTTATCGTATTTTATAGCTCTAAAAGGTCCTAAGTCTGAAAATTTTGCACCAAAAAACAATTTCATTAAAAATGTTGCTAGCCAATTTCCGAAAATTTGAGGAACCGTCATTGATCCTTCTTCACGTAGTCGTTTTACTCTAGCGCCAATTACAAAATCTGTGTTGTTTTCGATAATTGGGGTTACTATCTTAGTGAGTTCTTCAGGGTAATCGCTATAATCGCCATCTAAAAAAACAATGATATCTGGGGTATTGACTTTTTTTGCCACATAATCCATCCCTTTTAAACAGGCGTACCCATAGCCTTTGTTACTTTCGGTTAAAACAGTTGCACCCGCCTTTTTTGCATTTGTTTCGGTAGCATCGTTAGAATTATTGCTTACTACAATAATTTCTTCTACGGTATCTGGAATATCTTTTATAACACTCGCAATAGAATCGGCTTCGTTGTAGGCTGGAATGATGACGTTTATTTTGGTCATTTTAAATCTTTAAGATTGTTTTCTTTTTTGAAAGACCTAAAACTGGTCCATTCCTTTATTTGCTTTCCAGCTTTGTAACGTCTTGCTGCTATTAGTTTTTCATTTTTGTACATTAAACAATATCCGTTTTTTACATTGTCTTTTAGCTGACATTTGTGGTTTACTTTTTCCATGTCATCGTAGAACAGCCACCATTCATTTTTTTTACCATTGGTAAAATGGCCTTCACTTTCTTTAGTGCCGTTTTCGCGGTAAAAGTACCAATATTTTACAGGTTCTCCCTTTTCATAATGCCCTTCTTTTTTAATTTTTCCGTTGGAATAATAAAACGTCCAATAGTTTATTTTGATATTGTTTTCTATCCAACCTTCAGCTTTAATAGTTCCATTTTCGTAGAATTCTCTTTGGTATTTTTTTCCCGCGGAAGCGTTAAAACTGATGAGTAAAACTATTATAAAAGTTAAGTTTTTCATTTAAAATATTTGATTTCCTGCTTTAGGGATTATTCAACTGAAAACTATTTCTGATTCACTAAATCCATCAAATCTACATCATTCCCCAATAAAACATCGGTTGGATTTATACGTCCTTTTTCTGGTCCGTTCTCTAACTTTAAAACGCCTCTTGGGCAAACTGCCGAACAAATGCCGCAACCAACACAACTAGAACGTACAATATTTTCGCCTTTTTGAGCATAAGCGCGAACGTCAATTCCTTGTTCGCAATACGTTGAACAATTGCCACAGGAAATACATTGTCCGCCATTGGTTGTAATTCTAAATCTGGATTTAAAACGTTGTACCAATCCTAAGTATGCTGCAAGCGGACATCCAAAACGACACCACACACGATTCCCGAAAATAGGATAAAAACCTGTTCCTATAACACCTGCAAACCAAGCACCAATTAAAAAGCTATACGTGTCCTTTATCCATTGGGATTTAATGCCTAAAAACGATTGCGCTCCACTAAAATAACAATAAAGTGTAACTAAAGTCATCACTAATGAAAATACCAGTACAGCGTGAATTAACCAGCGTTCCAGTTTCCAAGCATTCAAACTTTTGTTAGAATTTTGTCTGTACGGGTCGCCTAACGTTTCGGCTAAACCACCACAACCACACACCCAAGAACAGTACCATCTCTTTCCGAAGAAATATACCATTACAGGTACAATAACTAAGGTTAACACAATGCCCCAAACTAATATGAAAAGTCCGATGGCACCACTATCACGAAGGCTATCTATATTCCAATCAAAAAAGAAATCATAATCCAATGGGAAAGCATTTTTAAAATCGTATCCAGGCATGTTTAAGCTGGTCATAATTTCTGGAATTAAAAACGCAAATACAATTTGAAAAAACAATACTGATGTAGTACGAATAACTTGATATTTATTATGGCGGTATTTGATATACATACGCACAGCCATAACTAGCATAACCACACAATATAAAAACCCATATACAAACCATTGACTTGCAGAACCACCGTTTAGAAATTCGCTAATAGGATCTAGAATGTACGTCCAATTCACAACATAATCTGCCATGAAATACAGGGTAAGGTAAAATGTAACTAAGTAAACCAATACCAACCAAGCAATCCATCCGCGATTGGTGCTCGCTTCATGGTAAACACCATTGTTTTTAATTCCTGGTTTTCCTAATAAAATCAGATTAGGTAGTATAAACAATAAAGCACCAATAATAGCTAAGCCAAATGTAAGCCACCACATGAGTCCTGCGTTTTCTTTTACAAAGCCAGAACCTGCTTTTTTAGCAACTTCATAACTTAGAGTATGTGGTTTTCCAAAAATTTTATATTGGTATTGTTCGCCCTTTTTATCCCAGTTTTTTTCAGCATCGTACTTTGCAATTAACTCATCGTAATGATTGTTTGAGATTTTAAAAGCTTCTCGAACTCTACTAGAAAACTGAAAAATATTTAAATCTTCTTCTGTAACTGTTGCCTTTTTAAGTTCGGTTTTAATGAGTTCGTTTTTATAGCCTTTTGAATCTACAAAGGCATTTAACTCACTTTCTGTTAAGCTGAAGTTGCCCATAAATAGACTTCCAGTAAAAATGCTTAAACCAATAAGGAATAATCCTAATCCTATATATTTTATTACTTTCATGTTTATCTTTTTATGATGCGAATATGCGTTTCCAACTTTTCTTTTTAAGTTGAATGTTAGTGTTGTTTTCTTGATTGAATTTTGAAACAATGGCTGCCTCATGAAGTTTATAAAACTCGGGATCGAAATTAGCATCTGCCAAATGTTCTAAAACGTAGTCTACAGATTGTTTTTCGGTTAGAATTTTATCAAAAAACTCATGGCGCATGCGTATTCCAAAAGTGTTGATGCCAATAAATTCGCGCGTATTTTTATCATAATTAAGATGAATACATTTTTTACCATCAGCATGTTCCCAATAAAAACGAGCTTCGTTTTCTTTAGGTTGTGCCCAAACCCAACCGTAAGTTTGGTATTCTATATCAATAAATTTTGCAGAATTAAACCAATGTCCTGGTTTGTATTGTATACGATTACCACAAATGGTTTGCGCTAAGGTTTCTCCCATCATTCTACCCGTGTACCAAACCGCTTCAATGGGTCTACGTTGGTCAATGCTTTCATGTTGTTCTGCACAATCGCCAATAGCAAAAACATCTTTTATGTTGGTTTCTAAATAACGATTTACTTTTACACCGCGACCTGTTTCAATATCAGAATCTTTAATAAAATCAATATTTGGCGATACGCCTGCCGTTAAACCAACCACATTACAAGGAATTTCTTCGCCTGTTTCTTGAATAATTACTGATTTTACTTGTCCGTTTTCATCAGAAACTATTTCTTTTAAATTTGTAGATAAGCGCAAATCTATACCAACACTAAGAATTTCCCGGTTAATCATTGCGCTTTCGCCTTTTGGTAAAACACCATTCCAAAAACTAGATTCTCTTACCAAAAACGTAACAGGAATATGTCTAGAATGTAGCATTTCTGCCAATTCAATACCAATTAAACCACCACCAACAATCACAGCACGTTTACACACTTTGTTATTTGGTGCATATATTTCAAGGTTTTCTAAATCCTGTTTGTGGTACATGCCCATAACACCTTTTAAGTCTTGCCCTGGCCAACCAAATTTATTGGGTTTACTTCCAGTCGCAATAATCAATTTGTCATATTGCAATGCATCTCCTTCTGTAAAATGAAGTGTTTTAGACTTGGTTTCAATCTGTTTTACAAAGCCTTTTTTGAGTTCAATTCTGTTTTTCTTCCAGAACCAATTTTCGTAAGGTTGGGTATGCTCAAACTTCATATGTCCCATGTATACATACATTAATGCGGTACGTGAGAAGAAATAATCAGTTTCTGCAGATATGATGGTAATTCTTTTATCGGAAAGCTTTCTAATATGTCTGGCTGCAGTTACGCCAGAAATTCCGTTACCTATAATAACAATATGTTCCATATGTTTTGGTTGTTGAAGATGTTAGGTCGAAGTTAAAGATAAGAACTTAAGTTTTGCTATTTAATTTAGAATTAGTTTAAATTGAATATCTTATGTAAGGATTTTTAACAAAGTAAGACGGCAAAAACTTTTGATTTTTTTTGAAAGTTTATGGAAATTAAGCAGACTTAGGGTTCAGTAATTTGAAATTTAAATTAATTAAAATGAAAAAAATCATAGTAATAATAACTGTTTTTTTAGGAAGCTTTTTTACTCAAGCACAAGATCTGGATACGTTTTTTAATAAGGCGGATGCTTTTTTTAAAGCGAATGTATCAAACGGAAAAGTTGCATATTCTAAAATACATGAAAACCAAAATGGATTGAATGAAATTTTAAAAATAGCCGAAGGTATTTCAGTATCTAAAGATGATGCAAATAATTACCAAGCCTTTTGGATAAATGCTTATAATTTATCTGTTATAAAAGGACTCATAGATAAATATCCAACTAAATCGCCATTAGATAATGCAGGTTTTTTTGATAAAACAAAACATAGTCTAGGAGGGAAGCAAATCACTTTAAATGATATTGAACATAAACTATTAAGAGGGCAGTTTAATGATGCACGCTTTCATTTTGTTTTAGTTTGTGGTGCAGTTGGATGTCCGCCTTTAATTGCTCAAGCCTATTTGCCAAACACCTTGAATAACCAGTTAGAAACCCAAGCTAAAAAAGCAATTAATGGAAGTTTTATAAGAGTTAATACTAAAAAAAATCGAGTTCAAGTATCTCAAATCATGGAGTGGTATAAAGGCGATTTTAAAATGAAAGGGATGGATGAAATCGATTTTATAAACAAGTACAGAACAGAAAAATTAGAAGGAAAATGGAAGTTGAGTTACTTTCCTTACGACTGGACAATAAATAAACAATAACAAAAAATAAAAGTAAATATCAAACCAAAATCAAAATAATGAAAAAGATAATAGCATTAGTAGTATTAGTAGCGATATCATTTAACGGATTTTCGCAAGAAGAAGATCAAGAGCCACAGGGAAGTAATATTCAAACCTACACACCATCTAAATTGTTAAATAAAGGACAATGGGATATAAAATGGTTTAATAACTTATATACAGAAACTAAAGATTTATTTGGAAACCAAGAAGGAACACAAAAAAGAGATATACCCAGAAACTCATTTTTCACGTCATCAGTAGATATATTTACAGGTGTATCTGATAGTAATACATTTAATGTTGGATTATTATTTGAGATTCGTTCTAATGCGATTGGAGGAAGAAAAGCTCTCGATGTGTTTTCTTTTGATGGAGAAAGAGGTACTGCACGTTCTGGTTTCACTTCCTTTGCTCCAGCAGTAAAGTTTAATCCAATTAAAAGTGTTGGTAATTTTACCATTCAAACGGCATTTCATATTCCTTTAGTGGATAACGAAAGTGAAGAAGGTGTGTTTTTGGATCAAGATGGTTTTATATTTCAAAATAGGTTTTTCTACGACCACAGTTTTGCTGGCGGAGATTGGCAAATATTTACAGAATTAAATACGGAGTATAATTTTGGAGAACAAGCAAGTTTTGCATATAACAGTTTACGTTTAACGCCTGGTGCTTTTTTAAGTTATTTTCCAAGTTCAAAATTTACGGTGTTAGGTTTAGTTCAACATATTCAACTAATTTCTTTTGGAGGAAATGATCTAGGGGAGAACGATTTTAACCAAAATGCAACAATACTTGGTGGTGGCGCAAAATACCAACTAACAAATGAATTAAACATTGAGTTTTTATATTCAAACTTTTTTAGAGGTAAAGCAACTGGATTAGGGCAAACCTTTAATATTGGCTTAAGAGCATTGTTTTAGTAGAATTATCAGATTAAATAGTAAATTAGGAGTTTAAAAGCTAAATCAATGAAGCTCTTTAAGCTCCTTTTTTTATTCTATTGCTCAATTTTCAGTCTTGTAATACACAAACTGAAAAAATTAATGGAATTAGTTTTGTAGCTTCAAGAGAGGCCGTTTCAGATAAACATATACATCCAGTTATAAACGTTAACGCTAATTATGCAGCCATTATGCCTTTTGGATTTATTAAGGACTTAAAATATCCTAATATAGTTCACAATACTGAAAGACAATGGTTTGGAGAAACCGTTAAAGGCGCAAAGCAATATATAGGAGAACTTAGAAAAAAGAACATCAAGATTATGCTTAAACCTCAAATTTGGGTATGGCATGGAGAGTTCACAGGCTATATAGAAATGGCAAATGAAGAAGATTGGAAAGCTTTAGAAGATTCGTATTCAAAATTCATTTTAGAATATGCCGAATTAGCTCAGGAACTAAAAGTTGAAATTTTTTGCATTGGTACGGAATTAGAGAAATTTATTAGCAACAGACCAGAATATTGGCAGAACTTAATCTCTAAAATAAAAAGTATGTATAAAGGCAAATTAACTTATGCAGCAAACTGGGACGAATTTAAACGTACTCCATTCTGGAATCATTTAGATTTTATTGGAGTAGATGCCTATTTTCCTGTTAGTGCTAGTAAAACACCAACAGTTCAAGAATGTTTAAAAGGTTGGGAAACCCACAAAAGTGTAATTAAAAATGTATCAGAAACCCACAATAAGCCAATATTATTTACAGAATTTGGTTATAGAAGTGTAGATTACACAGGAAAAGAACCATGGGTAAGTGATAGAAGTATGAACCAAGTAAACCTTGAAGCACAAACCAATACAACTCAAGCTTTGTTTGAAACATTTTGGAAAGAAGAATGGTTTGCTGGCGGGTTTATATGGAAATGGTTTATCAAACATGATGAAGTAGGAGGAGAAAAGAATCATATGTTTACACCCCAAAACAAACCAGTTGAAGCTTTATTACGTAAACACTATAGAACTACATCAAATGAATAAATTGAAATGCATATTATGCTGCACATTGATACTATTGTCTTGTACTGACAATGATGATAATCTTGTGATAACCCTAGCAAATTATACTGAAACTAAAACTATAGAAACAGGTGCAGTAATAGCCTGCGCTGCTAGTGATAAAGATACTGGACATCTATTGACGTTTTATTACCCAGAAGAGGGCGCTACGAATATTAGGTTTTATGAAACGGTAAATTCCGAAGTTAATCACGAAGAGTATGTAAATTACAAACAAGTGTTTTTACAAAGTGAACCTTTTTTTAATGGACATTTAGGAAAATTTACTCAAACTTCAACTCATGAAAAATGGATAATCATCACTTTTGAATTAGATGGAGAAATAAAAATTTCGAACCCAATTCGTTCTAAACAGATTTCAAAACCAACAGTTTGGACAGATGTGGTTGCAATAGATCAATCTACTTCTGGAATGCCAAATTTTACTTGGGAAAATAATGCTACAGGCGATAATGCAATTTATTTTCAAGTCATTTCAGATGCTCAAGACAATCTGCTATCTGGCACGTATACTTATGAGAACCATTTTCAATATTACAACACTAGTAATGTTGTTTTAAATGTAACAACCAAAACACCACCAGCATTAATTCAAGGCGCAGATTATAATTTCACTTTAATGGATGTAAGTCTAGATAATTGGGTAAATTGGGTTGTTTTAAAATCTTTTGAGGCACAATGATAAAAAGATATTTAGTTTGCATTTTAGTTGTCCTATTTTGTTCGGTACTATTTTCTCAAGAAAATAGAGTAGCCGATGTGAAAATACAAGGTAATAAAAAGCTAAAATCGTCTTTTGTTAGAAAAATAGCATCGCTAAAACCAGGCGATATTTTGGATTCTTTATTAATTGAAGAAGACATGAAATTGCTTAAAAGATTACCTTCTGTTTCACATGCATCCTACCAAGTTTTTCCCGCAGAAGGCAATCGATATAATATCTTTTATAACATCGAAGAAAATTTCACACTAATTCCTTCAGTAAACTTTTATACCACCGATGATGATGAATTTGCCTATCGTTTAGGATTGTACGAATTCAATTCATTTGGAAGAAATATCATTTTTGGAGGCTTCTACCAAAAGATATTTACGATTCTTACGCTATAAACTTCAGAGCCCCATTTTTGTTTTCGCGTCAGTTAGGGTTAGCTATAAATTATCAAGATTTAACCACTCAAGAACCTGTTTTTTTTGACGATGAAACTGCCAACTATAAATACAATAACGAGTCCATTGAAATTTTAGGTTTATACCGTTTAAATTTCAATAACCGTTTTGAGCTTGGTGCAAATTATTTTGTGGAAGATTACCGTTTTAAAGGCGAAAATATAAATAACAGACCAGAATTAAACGTTCATAAATGGTTGGCAAAAGGAATTTATGAATTTAACAATCTCGATTATTCATATCAATATATATCGGGTTTCCGAAGTATTTTTAACTTCCAATATGTAACCTCCACAAACGATATGCTTCCTGATTTTTTAATTGGTTGGAACGATTTTTTCTATTTCAGACGCATTGGCGAAAAAGGGAATTGGGCATCTAGACTCAGGATGGGCTTATCTACCAACGATGAAACACCATTTGCTCCCTTTTCTGTAGACAACAATTTAAATGTCCGCGGTGTTGGTAATACTATTGATAGAGGTACTGGTGTTGTCGTTCTAAATACCGAATACCGCCACACACTCTATGAAAAAAATTGGTTCGTGTTACAAGGTAATGCATTTGTAGATGCAGGCACATGGCGAAATCCAGGAGGGGATTTTGGCGATTTCAGCAAAAAAGACAACGTAAAAATCTACCCAGGTGTGGGCTTACGCTTTATCCATAAAAAAATATACAACGCCATTTTCAGAATAGATTACGGCTATGGTATTACCGAAAATTCTACAAAAGGTTTGGTTTTCGGAATTGGACAATATTTTTAATGTTTATTAAATTTAGATAGCTTTTTTTAATTTGAAAATTCTAGTTTTGCCAAAAACTAATCAAATATGCGCACCTTTGCAATAGGAGATATTCATGGCGGGTTAAAAGCCTTAATTCAATTATTAAATAAATTAGAAGTCAAAGATGATGATAGGCTTATTTTCATGGGCGATTATGTTGATGGTTGGAGCGAATCAGCACAAGTCATACAATTGCTTATTGAGCTTTCTGAAAGTATAAATTGTATCTTCATAAAGGGGAATCATGATGTTTGGTGTGAAGACTGGCTGAGAGATGGATCCGTAAACCCAACGTGGTACATGCACGGAGGTAAAGAAACTATGGAAAGTTATGAAGGTGTTTCATCTGAAGAAAAACAAAAACATTTAGAGTTTTTCGAAAACCTTAAAATGTATCATATAGATACAGAAAACCGCTTGTTTTTACACGCTGGTTTTACATCAATGCATGGTGTTGAAAAAGAAGTGTTTCAAACTACACTATATTTTGATAGAACACTTTGGGAAATGGCTTTAACTATGGATAAACGCATTGAGAAAAACTCAGAATTATATCCTAAACGCTTAACGCATTACAACGAAATTTACATTGGGCATACACCTACAACCAATTTTGGTGTTGCTACCCCAATGCAAGCAATTAATGTTTGGAATATAGATACAGGTGCTGCTTTTAAAGGTAAATTGTCTGCAGTTAATTTAAACTCAAAAGAAGTGTTTCAAAGCGATAATTTACCTGATTTGTATCCAAATGAAATGGGACGGAATAAATCTTAGGTTTTTATGAGGTTATTTTTGTAATAAGATTTAAGTTCTACTGGGGATGCACCCAGTCTGCTTTTTAAGTGAATACGCCAAAAATAATACTGAGTTCTCCAAACACCATGTTTCTCGTAGCGTCTCGCTGAGGTTGTAAGCCATTTTTGAATTACTACAAATTGCTTTCTAGCATATAGTTTTTTTATTAAATCATTGTCTTCATAAATTGAAAACCGCTCATTATACCCTCCAATTTCTTTGAAAAGTGATTTGGTAATAAACTGACTTTGGTCTCCACCTCTGCAAGATTTCAATGGGAGCATTGTTAACCATCCAGCCAATTTTAGCCACCAATGATTACTATTAAACTTCATTCTAAAACAACCTGCTTCGTTTCCTTTTGTGATTTCCGAAATAATTAATTCATCAAAGTTTTTGGGCGGAAAAGAATCGGCATGCAGAAAATAGAGAATATTTCCTTTAGCATATTTTGCGCCATAATTCATTTGTTTTGCACGTCCTTTTTCAGACTTTAAAAGCGTAATGTTTTTTATTTGTGAAACCAACTCTTGAGTGTCGTCATTACTGCCGCCATCAACAACTATAATGTCTTTAATGTTTTCTTTTGAAGAATTTTCTATAAGATGTTTGAGCAGACTAGAAATAGTTTCTGCTTCATTTAACGTAGGTATTATAATTGAAATCTTATTCATTCAAGTCCCAATTGTAATCTTTAAAACGCTTTTTTGCGTTTTTTGATATTTTCACTTCAGAATATATGTTCAAAAAATCAATAAGAGAACCATCTTGTTTAAAATCTTTGGCAAACCATTGGAATATTTTAGAGAGTTCTAAATTATTTTGAGAAATAGAATTTCTTTTAGTGTCACTTAAAAAGACCTTTGTAGCATTAGTTAATTGTTCCTCTAAATTGGATGCTGTAAACGCTTCATTTTGCAATTTCGGACAAGAATAAGAAGCGCAAACAATGGCAAAATGAATTCTAGGCTCATTCATATTGCGAAGAATTTCATGTTCTATTTCATTTAAATTATACCATTTTTCGTCTAATTCCCAATGGCGTTGATCCCAAAGGGTTTTTAATGTCTTTAATACTTTTTATAGGGTAATTGCGCAGAATTAAATCTATTGTTAAGGCATTGTATGCATTTATCCAATAGGCTAATCTCTTAGATTTTGAAGATGATTTTTTAGGAATATTTTCGTCAAGAGCTCTAATGTACTTTTGGAGTTTCCAATTATCTTTTTTGAACCCCTCATAATTTACATTGCCATTTTCTGAAACATATTTTTTCAAAAGTTCATTCCAAAGTTTATGAATTTCTATTTCTTTTATATTTTTAGTTTGAGTAATCTCTTTAGCGTTTGTTTTTTCAGTCTCAGGGATTAAAACAACAATGGAATCTTCAGCTTTATCTTTAAAGCTATCTTCTATAATTTCAATATTGCTTTCATCCTGGGGCACATAAAGAGAGTCCGTAATTTTGATGATTTCGCCAGTACGAACTTTTTTCTTCACTAAATCTTCTTTTTGAGGTTCAGATTGAGTTTTTTTATCAGTATTCTCCACGGCCTTTTTTGTGCCAGAGCAAGACATCAAAATGCTGATAAAAAAAATAAGGTTAAGCCGCTTCATGGTTTGGGTTTTTTTATAATTTAATGTTTAGCAACAACCACCGCCATCGTAGTGATATGTAGATTCACTAATGAAAATATCATGCCGCTTTAAATTAGCTAGCGCTCCCGCAGTTTTATCGCAAATAGCTAAAGGCTGATTTTTTAATAAAACATGTCCTTTTTTGTCATCAAAATAATCGTTTTCTCCATAATAGATGGCTGCTTTTCCAGTAAAAATACATGGGCCATCTTCTGGCATTGGGTCTTTTATAGCAGCTACCTCAATGGATTCAATATAGATTAATTCATCAGTTGGGTAGTGTTTAGAGTCTAATATTCTATAAGGTTTTCTTGCTCTAATTTCAATGGTTCCAAAACCAGCATCGGTTAATGCTTTGACGTATTCCGCAATTGGTAAACTACCACTTAAACATAAAGCACGCAAACGCTCATCGTTACGAAGTGTGTCATTCATTGGTTGCTCGCATGTAGGGTCGCTCATTACTAGTTTACCATGAGGTTTTAAAACACGATACATTTCAGCAATTGCCTTTTTTAAATCTTCAGCTTTAAATATATTGAACAGACAATTTTGAGCAGCTACATCAATAGAATCATCTTCAACAGGTAAATGTAGAGCGTCTCCCTTTTTGAGATCTACGAATTCACTTTTAAACCAATCATTCTGTGCTTCAGCTTCTTTAAAGTTTTTACGAGAAGCTTCTAACATTTCATCAACCACATCAATGCCAACAACACCTCCTTTTTGACGATTGAAATATGAGAATTGCAATAATTCCATACCTCCGCCAACACCAACATAGAGCATTTTAGGATTATTCGTCAAGTCACGTGCATGTACCGTAGAACCACAACCATAATTCATCTCTTGCATTATTTTTGGGATTTTTAAACCTGGTAATTCCCAAATAGGATTAGTTGTGCAGCATAAACCAACATCTGGAGTTAGGGCTGCTTCTTTATATACGTCGTGTGTTGTCTCTAAATATGTACTCATGCTATTAAGTGTTCAGTTTAAAGTGTTTTAATTAATTCTTTAAAAAGTGTTACCATATCTGGTTCTGCTTTACCTGCCATGGCTATAATTTCTGATATATCAACAGGAGCTAAGTTGTCTGGGTCGCATTCATCTGTTAAAACTGACACCGCAGCTACTTTTAAATTTAAATGGTTTGCGATAATAATTTCTGGAACGGTGCTCATACCCACAGCATCAGCACCCATAATTTTCAACATGCGGTATTCAGCACGAGTTTCTAATTGTGGTCCAACAACACTTACATATACGCCTTCATGTAATTTAATATTGTTTGCTTTAGCGATAGTTTTGAAAGACTGATTGATTTCAGCATCATAAGGTGCGCTCATATCTGTAAAACGTTCTCCTAATTGTTCAACACCTTTAAATGCTAATGGCGAACCTCCTTGAAGGTTAATATGGTCTTCAATTAACATGAGTTCTCCTTTTTGAAATTTAAATTTATTGCTCCCGAGGCATTGGAAACTAGCAAAGTTGTAATGCCTAGTTTTTCCATAACACGAACAGGGTATGTTACATCTTGCAATGTGTAACCTTCATATAAATGAAAACGCCCTTGCATCACAATTACTTTTTTACCAGCAAGTTTCCCGAAAATGAGTTTCCCTTTATGGAATTCAACGGTAGCAGTTGGGAAGTTTGGAATATGATTATAGCTTACTTCTTTTATAATTTCAACATCATTGATAAGTTGTCCTAAACCTGTTCCTAAAATGATACCAATTTTTGGGTTTTCAAAACCCTTGTTTTTAAGATAATCAACAGTTTCTTCTATAAATTTAATCATTTAATTTAATGCTTTATGAGACGATTTGTGTTTACTGCGCCATTAGACGAAGTTTGTAACAAATATACACCAGCTTTTAATGATGATAAATTTAATTCTAATTTTAAAAGTGAAGTTATTTCAGTTTTTAAAACTTCTTTTCCTAAAACATTAAAAACACGAACAGAAACAGGTAATTGTTTGTTGTTTTCAATAGTTACATTGTTTGATGTTGGATTTGGATATATTTTAAAGGCAGCTTTTATATTAGTATCATCTATACTAAGAATATCACAATTAGCATCTGTAAAAGATGTGAAACTCCCAAAATCCCAAAAAGCATCAAACTGAAAACAGTAAAAGAATACCTTGTCATAATCCCTAATATCTTGTCCATTAGGTATTGTAATGTTAAAAGTTTTAGCACCATTTGCTGGAATTACAGGCATACAACCTGTGCAGCTTACTAGACCAAATTCAATACGTGTTAAATCAGCAATTTCAGCATTTTGTAATGCAGCATCCGACATCCCGTTAGAGTTAACTAAATATACTCTTACATCTGGCCCAGCAGCTGTCATAAAATTTGAACCTAAATCTAAAGAAACAGTATTATCGGTATTTAAGGTTACAGTTACATCTCCAGTAACTTCATAAGAACCAACAGTATTGTTGCCGAAATTAGTGGCACTAGCAACACATTGAGATGAGTTAAATTGATAGGTAAATACTAAAAGAAAAGAAAGTAGAATTGTTTTCATCGTAGACTATTATTAGGTGGGTAT
This sequence comes from Jejuia sp. G7-7, assembly GCF_055808955.1. NCBI lineage: Bacteria > Pseudomonadati > Bacteroidota > Flavobacteriia > Flavobacteriales > Flavobacteriaceae > Jejuia > Jejuia sp. G7-7. The sequence goes on along the minus strand of NZ_JBVVSZ010000002.1, from coordinate 120,285 downwards.
TTAAAAGTAGTCGTGTTAATGAAGAAAAATTTCATTAATTATTCAGTTGTTTTATTTTTTCTTGAAGTTTTCGATTTGATTTGTAAAACAGGGAGGCTTCTAAATCTTCAAACGTATCAATATCATTTAGAGTTTCTAATGTCTTAAATGAAATGTTATTTTCTTTTAACTGTTGAAGTGTTTCTTGTAATAAACTAGTTTGACTCCATGGTTTGTTTTTAAAAATAAAATCATAGACTTTAGAAAGTCCGATGAGATAGTAGCCACCATCAATTGCTGGTCCAAAAACAGAATCAGAATTATGTAGTGCTTTTAAGCCATTTTCAATGTGAGTCGCATTTATATCTGGTAAATCTGAGCCAATTAAAACAATATGATCGTAACCATCTTCAAAACCTTTAGCAAAAGCATTTTTCATTCTTACTCCAAGGTCTTCTCCTTTCTGAACATATTTTTCAAATCCATTCCATTTGGTTTCTAAAATTGCATCTGAAAAGTAAATGCGTTTATCTGCTTTAACATCTGCTGTTGCTTTTTCGGTAATGTTTACTAATTCACTATAAACCTCAAAAGCACCTTGATTGCCAACAGTTTTGGCAAGTCTAGTCTTAACTTTGCCAAGTTTTATGTTTTTCACAAAAACAATAACGAGTTCTTTACTCATAAACCTTTATACCTTTATTCAACCATTTACTCCATTCTTTTGAGAAGGTATGAACGGAATCTGTTACTTTTTCTTTTGAATTTACAACTTCTAAATCGTTGTTTTTCCATTCAAAAATTCCACCATATAAGTTAAAAACATTGGTGTAGCCCGCTTTTTTAAGTTTTTCGGCAATATCCTCAGAACGAATGCCCAGGGAACAATACACTACTATTTTTGAATCTTTATTAGGTAAGTTATTCTGAATTGAATCTAAGTTGAAAAAATCATAGCCTACACAAATTGCATCTTTTAAATGACTGGTTTTAAATTCTTTTTCCTCACGAGAATCTAACAAAACAAAATTTTCTTTTTGATGTTTAAGTGAATCTACTGAGATATAAGGAATGCTTTCTGTGTTTTGGCGTTTTAACATTTTTTCGAGTTTTTTCTGTGAAAACCCCGAAATTGAAAATCCGATACATAGTAATAAAAAAAGCTGTTTCATAGTCATTCTTTAAGCAACAACACCTTGGCAACTACTTCCGGCACCAGCGGTACAGCCATAACAATGTTGTGAAATTACAATATTTCTGCCTTCTAATAGTTCTTCGTTATATTCAGAGATATGTTTTACTTTACTATTCACAGGTAGTTCTAACATTTGGTTAAAATCACAATCGTATAAATAGCCATCCCAACTTACAGAAAGCGTATTGGTACACATCACGTTTGCTACTGCTGCAGGATTGTAAGCTTCAACCAAAGCATACATATAATCTTCATAATTTTCTGAAGCTATTAAATAATCCAAGAACCTTGAAATTGGTAAATTAGTAATAGCAAATAAATTATGGAATTGAATGTTAAAATCTTCTATTAGTGCCTTTTTGAAGTCTTTTTCCATAGACATTTGGTCTCCGGGTAAAAAAGCTCCAGAGGGGTTGTAAACCAAATCTAAGCGCAAAGCGCTATCTGGCATACCATAACCCACAGCATTTAATTCTTGCAAGGCTTTTATGGACATGTCAAAAACGCCTTCGCCTCTTTGTTTGTCTGTTTTTCCACGTGTCCAATGTGGCATAGAACTTACTACATGTACATTGTGTTTTTTGAAAAAGTCTGGTAAATCGTAATATTTTTTATTAGCTCTAATAATTGTGAGGTTAGAACGGACAATGAAATCTTTAATACCTGCTTTCGCAGCTTCTTCAACAAACCAACGGAAATCTGGATTCATTTCTGGAGCTCCTCCTGTTAAATCTAAGGTGTGAGCACCTGTGTTTTTTATGACTTCTAAACATTGGTGCATGGTGTTGCGAGTCATAATTTCTTTGCGGTCTGGACCAGCATCTACATGACAATGTTCGCATACTTGGTTGCACATGTAACCTACATTTATTTGAAGAATTTCAAGTTTTTTCGCTTTTAACGGAAACTGATTAGTTTCAGCAATTTTAGTTTTAAAGGTTGGTAATTCCCCGTTTTGAAAAATTCCATTAGATAGAATTTCTAACTGCCTATTGCTGTTTGCTAAATCGCTATCGCGTTTATGTAGAGATTGTGTTTTAACTTTCGTCATACTCTTTCTTAGAGGCTATTAATCTTTATAAGTTCTGGACTTGCGTTAGGGATTGAACGGCATGTCTGAGCTCCCGACGTAGGAGGAGCGAGTAGTGAAAGCCCGACCCTTGTGGTAACGCCCAAATATTATCCGTCCAGCTTATTTACCTTATTCATCATTTGTACACCATGTACTAACGTAGCGCCACTTTTTATAGCGGCACCAACGTGAATCGCTTCCATCATTTCTTCTTTTGTAACACCACGTTGTAGCGTATCTTTTGTGTAAGCATCAATACAATAGGGGCATTGCTCGGTATGAGAAACGGCTAAGGCAATTAGCGATTTTTCACGAGCGGTTAAAGCACCTTCTTCAAAAACTTTACCATAATATTCAAAGAATTTATTGCCTAATTCCTCATCCCATTCGGTAATATTTCCAAATTTCCTAAGGTCTGACGGGTCGTAATATGTTTTTTGCATTTCAAAAAATTTATTGTAAAGATAAACAACTAGGTTATTATGTCGAGAAAAACCGAGGGACTTAACAAAAAATTGAGAGTTTAACAATTACTAAAATTTTTCGTAGAAATAGAATTGATATTTTCTAAAACAGGATAGAAAACCAATGCTGAATACCTATCTTTCATCATTCCAATTTTAAAACCGTTAGAGTGTATTATATAGGATATGATTTAGGAAGTTCGTCTGTTAAAGTTGCGATTGTGGATGCTAAAACAGGAACAAATGTAATTACATTAAATGAACCCACTAATGAAATGGAGATTGTAGCGCCCCAACAAAATTGGGCTGAGCAAGATCCAAATGTATGGTGGGATTATATTTGTATAGCCACAAAACGTGCCATGAAGGAAGGAAATATTGATGCTTCTAAAATTGCTGGAATTGGTATTTCATATCAAATGCACGGATTAGTGGTAGTGGATACTGAGGGAGAACCTTTAAGAAACTCCATTATATGGTGTGATAGTCGTGCGGTGGATATAGGGAATACTGCTTTTGAAGCGTTAGGCGAGGAGACTTGCATGACGAAATTACTAAATTCTCCTGGCAATTTTACGGCTTCTAAATTAAAATGGGTGCGCGATAATGAACCCAATATTTATGCTAAAATCCATAAATATATGCTCCCTGGAGATTTTATTGCTTTAAAATTATCGGGAACCATAAATACCACTAAAAATGGCTTATCCGAAGGGATGCTGTGGGATTATAATGAAGATAAAGTAGCCAATTGGCTGTTAGAGCATTATGATATTAATACGGCATTAACGCCAGAGGTTGTCGAGAATTTTACAGAGCAATGTAAAGTGAATTCAGCTGGAGCACAAGCTACAGGATTGCCAGAAGGTATTCCTGTTACCTATAGGGCGGGAGACCAACCAAATAACGCTTTATCTTTAAATGTGTTTAATCATGGAGAAGTAGCTGCAACTGGAGGTACTTCTGGTGTGGTTTATGCGGTTACCAATGTTTTGAAGTCTAAGGAATCTTCAAGAATTAATCATTTTGCGCATGTAAATTATGCTGCTACTAGTAAAACTTTAGGCAAATTGTTGTGTATTAATGGAGCAGGAATTCAATACCGTTGGTTAAAAGATAATTTGGCTTCAGATACTTACGAAGCCATGAATGCCAAAGCAGAGCTTGTTCCTGTAGGTTCAGAAGGCGTTTGCGTGATCCCATTCGGAAATGGTGCAGAGCGTATGTTTAACAATAAAATCATCGGGACACATTTCTCTAATTTAAATTTAAACACGCATAGCGAAGGCCATTTATGTCGTGCGGCTCTGGAAGGTATTGCCTTTTCATTTGTGTATGGAATGGATATTTTAAAAGCCGATAATGCAGAGATTAATGTTATACGAGCTGGAAATGATAATCTGTTCCGCTCAGAGATTTTTTCTAATACCGTAGCAACTTTAATAGGTCATGATATCGAGATTTATAATACCACAGGAGCGGTTGGAGCTGCGAGAGCAGTTGGCTTAACCGATGGCGATTTTAAAACATTTGGCGATAACATCACAGCAAACGATCATGTAATGACGTATAAGCCATTAGGCAACAAAGCACCATACGAAGCAGCATATCAAAATTGGAAAAAACAATTAGAAACAATTTTGAATAATTAAAATTTGGGCGTTACCACAAGGGTCGGGCTTTCACTAGTCGCTCCTCCTGCGTCGGGAGCTCCACATGCCGTTCAATCCCTAACGCGGGTAAAGAACTAGAAAACATTTTGAAGAAACAATAAACTAATTCACAAATCAATATATAGAAAATGGCAATAATAGGAAACAAAGAATACTTTAAAGGTATCAATGAAATTAAGTTTGAAGGCAAGGAGTCTGATAATCCATTAGCATTTAAATATTACAATCCAGACCAAGTGGTTGCAGGGAAAACAATGCGAGAGCATTTAAATTCTCAGTAGCGTATTGGCACACCTTCTGTGGTCAAGGTGCAGACCCTTTCGGTCCTGGAACTCAAAATTTTGAATGGGACCAATCTTCAGATCCAATTCAAGCTGCCAAAGATAAAGCCGATGCCGCTTTTGAGTTTATTACTAAAATGGGATTTGATTATTACTGTTTCCATGATTTCGATTTAATTCAAGAAGCAGCAACGTTTTCAGAATCTGAAAGTAGATTAGCCACCATTACAGATTACTTAAAAGAAAAGCAAGCAGCTTCTGGTGCTAAATTACTTTGGGGAACAGCAAACTGTTTCTCAAATCCACGTTATATGAACGGTGCTTCCACCAATCCAGAGTTTGATGTGGTAGCAAGAGCCGGCGGACAAATAAAATTGGCATTAGACGCTACCATCAAATTAGGCGGAGAAAATTATGTATTTTGGGGTGGTCGTGAAGGTTACATGTCTTTATTAAATACAGATATGGGGCGAGAGTTAGACCACATGGGACAGTTTTTGGGTATGGCAAGAGATTATGCACGCAACCAAGGATTCAAAGGAAATTTCTTTATTGAACCTAAACCAATGGAGCCATCAAAACACCAATACGATTTTGATACAGCTACGGCAATTGGTTTCTTAAAAGAGTATGGTTTAGATAAAGATTTTAAAATCAATATAGAAGTAAATCATGCTACGTTGGCACAACACACCTTTCAACACGAATTAGAAGTTGCAGCAAAGGCAGACATGCTAGGAAGTTTAGATGCTAATCGTGGAGATTATCAAAATGGATGGGATACAGATCAATTCCCAAATAATATTCAAGAAACTACCGAAGCAATGTTAGTATTCCTTAAAGCAGGTGGATTGCAAGGTGGTGGTGTTAATTTTGATGCCAAAATTAGAAGAAACTCAACAGATTTGGATGACGTATTTCACGCGCACATAGGTGGTGCAGATACTTTTGCAAGAGCATTGTTAATTGCTGATAAAATCATGAGTTCTTCTCCATATGAAAAGTTAAGACAAGAACGTTATAGTTCTTTTGATTCTGGGAATGGTAAGGCTTTTGAAGAGGGTAAATTATCAATGGAAGATTTGTATAAAATTGCTCAAGAAAATGGGGAATTGCCTCTAAAAAGTGGAAAACAAGAATTATTTGAAAACATTATTAATCAATACATTTAAAATATGGCACAAAATAAATCATTCATCTATGTAGTAACACTAGTTGCTACATTAGGAGGCTTATTATTTGGTTATGATACAGCTGTAATCTCTGGGGCGGAAAAATCTATTCAAGCATTCTTAATTGATAGTCAGGGGTTAAGTTCCTTTTTACATGGTGTTACAGTATCTTCAGCTTTAATTGGTTGTATTATCGGTGGTGCTATTTCTGGTTTTGTATCTTCAGCTTATGGTAGAAAAAATGCACTTATTATTGCAGGAGTTTTATTTTTATTATCTGCATTAGGTTCAGGAAATCCTGAGTTTTTATTTTTTGAAAAAGGCGAACCATCAATGGGGCTTTTATGGATGTTTAATTTTTATCGTATTGTTGGCGGTATAGGTGTTGGTCTAGCTTCTGCCGTGTGCCCTATGTATATTGGGGAAATTGCACCAGCAAATATTCGTGGTAAATTAGTATCGTTAAATCAGTTTGCTATCATTTTCGGAATGTTGGTTGTGTACTTTGTGAATTGGGGTATTGCAGAAGGGCAAACTATAGAGTGGATTAACGAAATAGGTTGGAGACGTATGTTTTTATCCGAAGCCATTCCTGCTTCTGTTTTCGTTATTCTTATGTTTTTCATGCCGGAATCTCCACGATATTTGGCCTTAAAGCATAAAAATGATAAAGCATTATCCATTTTATCTAAAATAAATGGTTTAGAAAAGGCAAAGCAAATTTTAACCGAAATAAAAAGTACCGTTGAAACTTCTAAAGGGAAATTATTTTCATACGGTAAAATAGTTATAGTAGTTGGTATATTATTATCTGTATTTCAGCAGTTTGTTGGAATTAACGTAGCATTATATTATGCCCCACGTATTTTCGAAAGTATGGGTGCAGCCAAAGATGCATCAATGCTGCAAACTATAATTATGGGTCTTATCAATGTAGTCTTTACGGTAATAGCAATTCTAACTGTAGATAAGTGGGGTAGAAAACCGTTGTTAATTACCGGTTCTATTGGTATGGCTGTAGGTATGATTGCTATTTCTATTTTAGCATTTCAAAATATTATAGGTATATCAACACTTGTATTTATTATCATTTATACAGCATCTTTTATGATGAGTTGGGGGCCTATTTGTTGGGTGTTAATTTCAGAAATATTTCCAAATAAAATTAGAAGCCAGGCTGTTGCTATAGCGGTCGCAGCGCAATGGGGTGCAAATTTCTTTATCTCCTCAACTTATCCGCCAATGATGGAATTCAGTAGTGGAGGTACTTATTTGTTTTATGGTGTTATGAGTATCCTTTCTGCAATATTTGTTTGGAAAATGGTGCCAGAAACAAAAGGTAAAACTTTAGAAGAAATGGAAATGATATGGAGGAAAAATAGTTAGTTAATTACTATAGTTATAGTTCTCAAGAGCTCAGTTCAATATTTCTATTGAACTGAGCTCTTGATTTTTGTTTTGGGTTTTACCAACTTAACTTTGATATGCGTTTTATTCTTTTTTAAATCAAAATGAACAGAAATGACCAATATGACCAGAATTTTATAGTAAAAACTAAAAAAAGGTTCATTTGTTATTTAAAAATAGATATTTGAAATAGTGTAACTTAGAGACTTATATTAATTTTAGTATCTAAGTAACCTTAAATTTTACTAATAAAACTAAGTCTCAAAATGGGTTTATCTAAAATTAACCTTGAAAGATTTATGAAGCAAACACTAAAAATTGTTATCCTGATTAGTTTGGTTTTATTAGCCTTGGTGCTAACACCAATAAATTTAAGTAAAGATGATAGTTTTTTGATGTTTTTAGGAAGGCTGCACCCTTTAATTTTGCATCTTCCTATTGGTGCTTTAATCGTGCTGTTTTTTATGGAAATAGCTAATAAATTTAAGCCCAAACTTAATTTGGAAACAGCCTGTAAGTTCATACTTTGGTTTTCAGTTATTAGCATTATTCCTGCCTTGTTTGCTGGATTTTTGCTTGCTTCAAGCGGAAACTATAATGAAATTACACTAAGTAATCATAAATGGCTAGGATGGTTTACAGCTTTAACTTGTGTTTGGTTAATAGTTTTAAAACAAAAAAAATCATTAAGAAAATCATATAATATTTTTTTAGTGATAACTATAATTTTGTTATCACTAACAGGGCATTTTGGAGGTTCTTTAACTCATGGCTCAAATTATCTTACTAAACATATGCCTAATGGTTTAAAAACAGTTTTGGGTATAGATGATGATTCTAAAAGCTATGTAGCTATTAATAATGGTGTTTCTGATACAACTTCTGTAGAATATGTTAAGTTTTTAAATGAGGTTAGGCCAATTATGAAAAAGTATTGTTATGAATGTCATGGTACAGACAAACAGAAAGGAGATGTACGTTTGGATGTATTGCATTGGGACATGGTTAATAGCCCTGATGCCGAAAAGTGGCATGCAGCATTAGATATGATAAATTCTGGAGAAATGCCGCCTGAAGATAAACCACAATTAAAGAAGGCTGAACGAACAGCTTTGGTAGATTGGATGACTAAAAATTTAGAGGTTGCAGCAGAAGCTAAACAAAGCGAAAATATAAAAGTAATGCGTCGCTTAACTAAAGCGCAGTACACAAATTCTTTAAAGCAGTTATTAGGAGTGTCGGTTAATTTTGGGGATGTATTACCCGATGATGGGAAGTCTAAAATGGGATTTAGTAATAATGGTAATGTATTGCAAACCTCTGCATTACATATTGATTATTATCAGAAAATAGCAAGGGAAGCTTTAGATAAAGCAATAGTAGAAGGAGGAAAACCTTTAGCTAAAAGATATAAAATCACATTTGGGTTAGATATTGATGAAAAAGAAATGGGTTCTGAATATGGTGGTTATCAAACAGCTCCTATAAAATCTAAAGATTTTACTGTTGAGGTACTAGACGCAAAAGGCTATTCTATAACAGGAAATAGCAAGCAGGAAAAAGATACTTTAAGGGCTATTAAGTCCAAAATTGGTATAGGAATGAGAGGCTCTAGCAGTAATAGGTATGCTGTTGTTGAGGAAGGGCTTTTATTAAATTCAGCATTACCTGCTCAAGAAAAAGCACCTAAATCTTGGCAAGGGCCATCCCCAAATATGAAGTTGTTGATTAAAGAAGATTTTCCTAGGGAAGGTGATTTTGTGTTTCGAGTTGAAGCATCAAAAGGGTATTATTCTCAGTCTAATGAGCGGCTTATCGATTTAAGAAAAAAGGAACCAGCTCCAAAATCAAAAGAAGCAATATATATATCGGCTAAAGATATTCCTGAGAACCCCAAATTTATCCTTAAAAATAAGCGTTGGCTATTACCAAAAAATGTTGCACAGTTTGTTCAAACTAAGTTTAGTTACATAGTGCCAAAAGCAGGTATTTATCAAGTAGATTTAATACATCCATATGTTTCTGAAGATGCAATGCCTTCTTATAGACTAAGTATTATAGGTGGGGAAAATAGAGTAAGTGAGCGCTTATATATGGATGAAAGTTTGAGAAATTCAAAACAGATAATAACGCCAGTTACCATGGTATATTTGAAAAAAGGTAAGCATACAGGAGTAATTGGAGGGAAGTTTTTTGTTGGGTTTAGTGATATTGTGCTAACACCATTGCCAGAAAACGACCAGCTTCCAAAAATATTAGAGGAAGAGGCGAAGAAAAACATTAAAAAGTACGCGTCTATAAATCCATCATTACAGGTTTTTGCAGGGACACGTACTGACGATGGAATGGATTATAAAACCTTTGAAAAACCTGTCGAAATAAACGCACCTTTAGGAGATTCTCGAATTTTTGAATTTAAAGGACGACTAGAAAATTTACCAATTCCCTTAGCTAATGGTCAAGTAAGTGGTGACTTGGCAAATATGATGACTATAGGACTTTGGAATAATTATCTTGTAAAATCTAATAGTGAAAGTGGTCCGCCTTTACTCATTAAATCTGTAGAGTTTGAAGCGCCTTACCATCCTGTATGGCCTCCCAAAAGTCATACTGAAATATTTTTTGATTCTCCTAATAAACACAATGAGGAAGTTTATACTGTTGAAGTTTTAACTAATTTTATAGAATGTGCTTTTAGAAGAAAACTGAATAAAGGCGAATTAGATAGATATCTAAATTTTTGGAAAAGTATAAAAGGAGACTACATTAGGTATGAAGATGGTGTTAAAGAGGTGTTAGTTGCTGTATTATGTTCGCCTAATTTTCTTTATTTGTTTGAACCGGAAACACCCGAAGATGAAAATGCCAAAGATGAATTTTATCTAGCGTCTCAATTATCCTATTTTTTGTGGAATGCACCTCCTGATGAAACTCTAAATCACTTAGCTTTAGAAGGAGATTTATATGATGAATTGCCTGAGCAAATTAATAGGATGGTAAATGATTCTAAAATATCACAAATGATTCAATCTTTTACTTATGAATGGTTACGATTAGATAGGCAGAAAAATATTGATACAGATATAAATGTTTACAAAGATTACACACGATTTGTTAAAGAAGATATGCGTTTAGAAACCTATAGTTTTATAGATTACGTATTAAAAAACAACTTAAGTATACTCAATTTTATTGATTCTGATTTTGCAATGTTGAATCAAAATTTAGCCGAATTTTATGGAATAGATAGTGTACAAGGAAATGCGTTTAGACCAGTAAAATTAGCCTCAACTATGAATCGTGGAGGCTTACTATCACAAGGTGCTTTTTTAAATGGGCATTCTGATGGTATTCAGGCGCATCCAATAAAACGTGCTGTTTGGTTAAAAGAAAAATTCCTTGGAGAAACTTCGCCGCCACCACCGCCAAATGTGCCAGAATTAGATCCTGAAACACCTGGTTTTGAAGATTTGACTTTAAAAGAACAATTGTTTTTACATCGTAATAAAGAATCTTGTTTAGAATGTCACCGAAAAATAGACCCATATGGCGTGGTTTTTGAAAATTATGATGCCGTAGGTAGATATCAAATAAAGGCAAAAGGGAAACCAATTGACACGAAATCAATATTACCAGATGGTACTGAGGTTGAGGGTGTGCAAGGAATCAAGGATTACATTTTGAAGATAAAAAGCGAAGAATTTACTAAAGCACTTGTAGAGCATCTTTATGCATATGCATTGGGCAGAGATATTGGTTTTGCAGATCAAAAAGAAATTGACGAAATTGTGGAAGCTGTTATAGAAGATGAGTTTCGTTTTCAAACTGTGATTGAGCAGATAGTTTTAAGCGAATCATTTTATAAGAAAGAACAAAGTTGGTTTAATAAAATATTTGGATAATGAGCAAGAAACCCTGGCATTTAGACCGCAGAACTTTTTTGAAGGGATTAGGAGTGGCATGTATGTTGCCATATATGGAAGGTATGGCGATGAATAGTGTTTCAAAGTTTCTTGAAACAAAACCTGCAAAGCGACTTTGTTTTTTATATTTCCCTAATGGTGTTGGCTTACCACCAAAGGAAAGCATATATCATAACGATTGGAATTGGTTTCCTAAAGGCGAAGGTGTCAATTATAAGTTTACAAAATCTTTAGCTCCATTAGAATCTTACAGAAACGATATTTCTATCATGGGAGGGTTAAGTCATCCATACAGTCGTCAAGTATTAGGGCATATTGCAGGAGACACTTGGTTAACGGGAGGCGATTTACGTGGCGAATACAAAAATAGTATTTCAGTAGATCAAGTTGCAGCTCAAAAATTAAGACATTATACACGTTTTCCTTCTCTATCATTATCAACTGATGGAGGTGTAGGCTATAAATCAAGAGTGTCTACGTTATCATTCAATGCTTCAGGAAGACCTATTCCTTCAGAGTCACGTCAAAGAGAAATTTTTGAACGTTACTTTTCGCCTTCTAGGGGAGGAACTTCTAATGACCGAAGAAAAACACTAGCTCAAGGAAAAAAAATTGTAGATTTAATATTAGAGGATAGTAAAAATCTTCAAAGCCGTTTAGGTGCAAATGATAAAGAAAAGCTTGATGAGTATTTAACATCATTAAATCAGGTTGAAGAACAGGTAAAACGAAATGAAAAATGGTTAGATATTCCTATGAAGGAATTTGATGTCAGTTTATTAAATTTAGATGTTGAAGCCACAGCTGATCCTCAATCTTATGTGCGTTCTATGATGGATTTAATGGTTTTAGGTTTTCAGACTGATGCCACAAGAGTCATAAGTTATATGATGGCACGTGAAGATGGAATGGGCTTTGGAGATAACTTTCCAAGGCTGGCTTTAGGTTTAAAACCACATCATGGTATGTCTCATGATAAAAGTCGAGGCCATTGGAAAGACTGGGGGCGTTACGACCAATGGTTGTCAAAACAATTCGCATATTTTATTGATAAAATGAAAAATACAAGAGATGAACATGGTTCACTTTTAGATAATACGCTTATTCTTTATGGTAGTGCATGTAGTTCAACACATAATGCTAGAAACTGTCCGCTTATATTAGCTGGTGGTTCTAAATTAGGAGCAGAGCATGGTACATATACTAAGTTTAATGAGAAGGAAGTACCACTATCTAATTTGTTTGTAAACATGTTAAATGCTGTTGATATTAAAACAGAAAGTTTTTCAGATAGTACAGGTAAATTGCCCGCAATATTATCATAAAAGATTATTAAATATTAATTAAACTATTGTATTTAGTAGAATACAGTATGAATTAAAACTAAACCAAACTATCTAAATAAACACGTATGAGTAATCAAAAAAAGCCCCAATTGTAAGTAAGGAATTATTAATTCCATTTATAGTTATAACCTCTTTATTTGCCCTTTGGGGGTTTGCCAATGATGTTACCAATCCTATGGTTACAGCGTTTAAAACAGTAATGCCAGAATTAAGTTGGTTTCAGGCATATTTGGTGCAATTTGCGTTTTATTTTGGATATGGGTGTATGGCTATTCCTGCTGCATTATTTATAAGAAAATATAGTTATAAGTCTGGAATTATATTAGGATTGGTGTTATACGCTGCTGGTGCTTTTTTGTTTTACCCAGCATCAAACTTTGAGAATTTCAACTTCTTTTTACTATCACTTTATGTGATTACTTGCGGATTATCATTATTAGAAACTACTGCTAATCCTTTGATTTTATCATTGGGTGCTAAAGAAACTGCAACGCAACGTTTAAATTTAGCTCAAGCTTTTAATCCAATAGGATCGTTAACAGGAATGTTAGTTGCACAATTTGTAGTTTTAAGTGCATTACAATCTGATGACAAAAATGCAGAAGGAACGCTTCTTTTCGATTCGCTTTCAGATACTGCAAAAGCAACTATTAGAACATCAGATTTAGAAATAATTAGTTTACCATATCTTGGAATTGGTGTTGTAGTTTTAGTAGTACTAGCAATTGTTGTTGCTACAAAAATACCAAAAATTCAGGATGAAGTTAAAATTACGTTTGGCGAATCAATTTCTAAAATATTTGCAAAAAAAGCATTCTTTCCTGGAGTGTTAACCCAAATGACTTATGTTGGAGCTCAAATTATGTGTTGGACTGCAATTTATCAGTACGTGTCTTTTTTGAATGAATCTAGACCAGTTGGAGATCAATTAAATGCTACCTATTGGAACATGACGGCAATGATAATTTTCTTAGCAGGTCGTTTTGTTGGTACTGCGTTAATGACAAAATTAAAAGCACCAAAACTGTTGTTCTTTTATGGAATTATGTCTGTATTATGTTGTGCAGGTGCTATTTTAATGCCAGGGATTCCTGGGTTAGTTTCTCTAGTCTGTATTTCATTATTCATGTCTATTAACTTTCCAACAATTTATGGTATTGCATTAAAAGATATGGATGGAGAAGCCAAAGTAGGGTCAGCATTTTTAGTAATGGCTATTGTAGGAGGCGCTATTTTTCCACCAATTCAAGGACTTATTATTGATATAGGCGGACCAGATTTGGCGGATACATTAATTATGGGAATTCCAGAGGTTAAATTCTCTTTTATTATGCCAATGATTTGTTTGATTCCAGTTATTTATTATGGTTATACGAATTCAAGGTCTGCTTAGATTTAAAATATATGAAGCTTCATTTTAATCTATTGATAGGTTATGCCTTATTGTTTCTCATTTTTACGTCATGTAATAATGACAAAAATTCTATTACAATGGTTTCAGATAGCCAAAACCAATGGCCAATGTCTGGAGGACCAGATGGAAGTTGGAAAGTAGATACTGATTTATCAGTTCCAACAAAATGGTCGGTAAGAACAGGAGAACACATCAAATGGAAAAAGAGTTGCCCGAAGGTGGTCAAAGTGGCATCGCGGTTTGGGGAAATAAGTTGTTTTTAACGATAAACCCTCCAAATGATAACCCTAAGCATTCTGAAGTTTTGAAGCAATACTATGTAACAAAAACTAATTATGACAAAGCGTTTTATTCTGAAGAACAACGATTAAATCAAAAGAATAATACAGAATACGTAAAACTTAAGAAGGCTTTAAAAGTACATGAAGAAGAGTGGCAAGATCTGTTAGCGAAGAACAATTATTATCAAAAGGCTTCAGAATTAGAAAGGCCTAATATTACTAAAAACCTGATGCGAAAGGATGAATTTGGTAAAATATATAGCAAAACACTAAATGAATTCAAAAGCTATGTACATGAGAATTCAGAATGGTTAAGTAAGTTGAATAAGGAATTAATTACTTTAGAAAAAGCTAAAAGCGGAGGCGCTACTAGCAAGGATATTGTAATAATTTGTCTAAATTCTGATACTGGAGAAACGCTCTGGAAACAAACCGTAAAAGGTACTATTTCTAGCCAATATAATTATGGCTTTAGTGATGCTACAACTCCATGTCCAATAACTGATGGTAAAAATGTTTGGGCAATTAATGCTAGTGGTGGAATGGCGTGTTTTACTATGGAAGGAAATTTGGTTTGGGAGCGTACTTGGATGCCTAGTACTGCTGGAAAACCATTCAATAAACAATTTGATTCGGTGCTTTATGACGACTTAATTTTAAATACTGAACCGCCAGTTGAAGGCGATACAAAACGACATCAAGATTGGAATTATCTTCATGCATTTAATAAAAGCACAGGAAAACGTAAATGGGTTACAGAAGAAGCTTTAACTCATTATAATACACCGGTTTTGGGTAAAACATTTGAAGGTAAACCAGCAATGCTAATTGGTCGCGGCGGCCCTCATGAAGTTCCAGAACGTCCAGTTGGATTGAGTTTAATCAGTTTAGAACAAGAACATCATGGTAAATCTATTTGGAATTGGGAGCCAAAAGAAGCAAATAAAATTTCTGGTTGGGGAGCATTAAGTACGCAACATTGGGATACAGAAAAAGCGTCTTGGTTTTATAAAGGCGATGAGCATCTAATTATAGATACTAAAACAGGAACTCTGATTTCTAAACAAAAATTAAATACTGTAGAACAATATAATTTTAATGTTGATACCAATTCATATGTGTTGAGCTCTGAGGTAGAATTGAAACACCACCAAAATCAACGACATTGTAATATGTCTTCGGGCGATTATTTGTTTTATATGGTACGTTATAAGCCATATATAGCAAGGCATAATATAAAAACTGGAAAGAACGAACACTTAGAAATACCAACTGAAATAGACAAAAATGGTAATTATCTATGGAAAACGAAAGAGCATAACGATGGTTTAAATTCTCAAGGTCAATTAAATGCTTTTGATGCTAGGACTAGGGGAGACGGATTTCAAAAGTGCTTCTTAGGTTCTCCTACTATGGTAAATAATTACATATATTTTACAAACGCTTTAGGGCTTGTTTACGTTATTGATGCTAACGTAGATAAGTTTGATGAATCAGTATTAATAGCAGTTAACGATTTGGGGGAACGAGGACAAACTTGGAGTGTAAATTCATTAAGTTATGCGAATGGAAAAATTTACCATCGTACAATGAAAGAACTTATTTGTATTGGAGATTAAGTATGAGTTTAGAATAAATTTTATTGTTAAGCTCTAGTATCTTTAAAAAATAGAATACCCAAACATTAAGGTTAGAGAGTTGTATTTAGAGTCGAAAACTGCATTCTCATCAATTAAATCTCTTGGAGTTTGATAATTTAATTCTAAACTGAATTTATCTCGAAACTTGTAACCAAGTCCAATACCAAAATTTGTTGATGTAGATATTGTTGCCTCATCAGGTTGGATTTCTATTGAGGAATTAACAGTTTTGTTTAATACTATTGCAGCATTGAAGAAAAATTTAGAATTTCCTTTAAAAGAAAAGTAATATCTCGCTCCTATGGGAATCTCTAATGAAGAATAGTTAATTCTGTATGTTCTTAACCCTTCGTCTATAACAACTTGACCATTAATAAAATCCGCTGCTCGAATCTCTTTACTTGTTTCAAATTCTGATGACTGATAAAGTACTTTTAAAAAACAGGCTAATCTATTTTGTGTTGATAAGATGATGAATTCTGATTCAATAGCAAACTTTACATTAGTATCATTAAAATCTAAATCACCATACCTTTTCATTGAATTAGGGTGTACAAATGATGACGCGAAATTTAAACCTGCCTGTAAACTTAGATTAAAAAAATCTCCTTTTGATTTTTTTCTAAAAGAGAAAAATCTTCATTTCTAGATGTGTTGTATTTTAAAAATAAATTGGTTAATTCTTTTTTGTCATAATCAACATTAGATATGACATTTTTAGTTGTTGAATCAGAGGTCAAATCATTAATCAATTGTTGTTTGTAATCTGAGTTGGTTGCTATTTTTTCATCTTTGTTGAGATATGTTTTGTAAACTAGTGGTTTAATTTCGATATTATTTATAGAATAAAAAAACAGCTTAGTATTTGAATTTTGATATGAGTATAGACTAGCTTTACCTAAAATTAAAATTTTTAAGAATACTTGTTTTTCTTCAAATAATGGAGAGCGAGAATCACTTAATCTATCTATTTTATTGCTTGAAACATCAATTTTGACTGTTTTTCTTATATAAGAACCTTGCCCGTTGCTAAGACTAAACTCCTTTACTTGGTTTATGGATTTTATTGAAATTTTTGAATCTTCAGACAATTTTATTTCAAAACTCTCAGGGTTGTTACCCCAATCATAATTCTTAATTAAACAATTAATTTTTTTATTGGAGTTATTGATATAATAGCCTTTTTCGAATAAAACTTGACCTGAGGAGTTCAATCCTAATACAATTAATACTATAAATAGTAGTTTTGTTTTCATTTTAAATTATTTTAGGAAATATACTACTTATTTATTATTAGACAAGAGAGTTGATTTCTTATTTAAAGAAATACAGAAGTTAATTTTTGTTGAAACTGATGATAATTTATAATCTAATCGATTAAAATTGTTTAGTGCTTTCACGTTCAATCAAACTTGTCTTCACAACCTTAGTCCTAAAAGGCTTGTTTTGATCTTCATTTTCAATACGATTAATGAGTATGCTGGCGGCAGTTTCTCCAATATGTTTTCCATGTTGGCTAATGGCTGTAATAGAAGGTGTTATGTGTTGCAACATTTTGCCGTTGGTAAAACATGCAATGGACATTTCTTCTGGAATTTTATACTGCATATGTTTTACAATCTGTAAAGCGTTAACAGCTGAACTTTCTTCTAAACATAGTAAACCATCAATGGTTTTGTCAGCAAGTACTATTTTTAAAGCGGTATCAAAGTCTTCATACTTGCCAATGCGAACAATTAGTTTTTCTTCAATGGGAATATTGTTTTCTTGTAAGGCTTTCTTATAGCCTTCTACGCGTAATTTACCAACACTTAAATTATCAATTACTGAAATTAGTGCTATACGTTTGCATCCTGTTTTTATGAGATGATTTGTAGTTTGAAATGCACCTTCTAAATCATTTACAATTACCTTATCGCAGTCAATCTCATCAGAAACACGGTCAAACATTACAACAGGCAAACCCTCGTTAATGGTATTTTTCAAATGTGCGTAGTTTTGTTTTATTTGAGTTTCTTCAGCTAATGAAATAATAATACCATCTAAAGTGTCGCTTTTTAAAAGCTCTAAGGTCTTTACTTCTTTTTCATAAGATTCATTAGATATACAAGAAATTAAATGATAGCCTTGTTGCGTAGCTTTTGCTTCAATACCAACAAATACTTTTGCGAAAAAACTATTCATAATATTTGGAATAATTACGCCAATAGTTTTTTTCTTTTTGTGTAATAAACTAAGATCTATACTCTTAGATTTATAATTGTTTTCTCTGGCGTAGGCTACAATTTTCTCTTTAGTGGATGTGCTAATTTCATAACTATCACTAAGCGCTTTTGATACGGTGGCAATGGAAACTCCAAAGGTATTGGCGATATGTTTCAATGTGATGCGTTTAGCCATGCGTAAGTGTTAGTTAATCTATAATCCAACTTGGTAATGCTAATGAAATGCTTGGAAATAAAGTTACCAAGGCGAGTACAACAAAACTAACGATTAAAAACGGAAATCCTGCTTTACTCACTTTAGCAATGGATACTTTACCGATACTAGACGAAATAAATAAACATACACCAACCGGTGGTGTGGTTAATCCAATAATTAAATTCAAAACAGCTATTACAGCAAAATGAATAGGATCTATATCTACTGAAATGGCTAATTTTAGAAGAATTGGGAATAGGATAAGTAATGCTGCAATAGTTTCCATAAATGTACCCACAAAAATTAGCAGGATGTTTATCATAAGAAGCACCATGTATTTGTTTGTAGATATACCTAATATTTCTGATGAAATGAGTTGTGGTACTTGTTCGGTAATTAAAATCCAACCAAAAAGATTTGCAAACCCAACCAATAACATTAAAGATGCTGAGGTTTTCATAGAATCTAAAACAATAATTTGAACTTTTTTAAAGTTTAGTTTTTTATAAACGAATGCACCAATTAATAATGCATAAATCACAGCTATAATAGAAGCTTCGGTTGGTGTAAAAACACCGCCAATAATTCCGAATAAGATAATAAAGGTCATCAATAACGACCAAAATGTATCTTTAAAACTGTATAAAACTTGTTTAATTGAACTTTTTGGATGTTTTGGATATTTTTTTCGTTTTGAAATAAAGTATGCAGTTGCCATTAATCCACCACCCAATAATAATCCAGGAAATGCACCAGCGAGGAATAACCTTCCAACAGATAAACCACTTAAAGTTGCTGCAATAATCATGGGGATACTTGGAGGAATAATAGGTCCCATTGTAGATGACGCAGCAGTAACCGCACACGAAAAATCGGCATCATAACCTTCTTTTTTCATGGCTGGGATCATGATAGAGCCCATACTTGCCGTATCGGAAACTGCAGTTCCGGAAATACCTGCAAATAACATCGATGCTCCAATATTTACCAATGATAAACCACCTGTGATATGTCCCATTAAATGATTACAAAAATTGACTATTTTTTCCGTAAGTCCCCCATAATTCATCAAATTACCAGCCATGATAAACCCTGGAATGCTCAGCAATACAAATACATCAATGCCTGAATACAGTTTCATAGGAATCACAATCAATGGAATTCCATTTAAAATAATATACACAAAACAGGATAACCCCAAAGAGAAAGCAATTGGAAATCGCAATACCAAACACACTATAAATACAATAAACAGGACGAGTATCATGGTTTTGGGTTTTTAAGTTGTTTGATGAGTTTCAAGCCAATAAAATAGCACATTGTAAGCCCTAAAATAAGCATGCTAGAAAATGCAATACCCATTTTTATGCCCATACTTGGCGAATTTTCACTAAATCCCATAACAACAAATTTGATGGAAGCAAATGCTAGAATAAAAAATAGAATAAAAACGCAGATTAATATTAATGTACTTATTTTTCTCTTCCAAATGTTGTTGAACATATTGTAAAACACATCTAAATGGATGTAGTAATTCGATTTTAAAGCCAGAGGACAGGCAAAAGCGACTGAGAAAATAAAGCATAATCGAGAGACTTCCTCAGTCCAAGAGGGTGCTTGTGCTAAAAAAAACGAGCAAAAATTTGAAGCAATACCGAGCCAATCAATAAGAATACGCTCCAGATTGTTCCTAGTTTCAAGATTTTTTCAATGTGCTTTTTCAACATAATTTATTCGTTTTTCAATGTTTTATAAACCGCTTTCATATCAGGCGATAAACTGCTGTAAATAGCATCTTCACTCTTTTTAATAAAAGCTTCTTTATCAACTTCAATGAATTCCATGCCTTTTGCCGAAAGTTCATCTTTTATGTTTTTTTCATTTTCCATAAAAAGACGACGTTCATAGGCCTGCATGTCTTTTGCTGCTTCTAAAAATATTACTTTTAAATCATCGGGTAATTTTTGAAATTGTTTTTCGCCTATCACAGGATAGCCCCAACTAATTACATGTTCAGTAAGGTTGATGTATTTCTGAACTTCATAAAATCCCGCATTTTTAATCAAATCAAACGGATTTTCCTGTGCTTCAATTGTGCCTTGTTGTAAAGATGTAAACACTTCTGAGAACGCCATTGGTGTGGGTTTAGCGCCCAATGCACTCCACGCCGTAACAAATGAGGGCACATTCGGAACGCGTACAATAAGTCCTTGTAAATCATCTGGGTGTTTAATTGGTCGGTTAGTCGTTAAATGTCTTGGGCCTCTTTGAAAATAACCTACAGGGCGTAATCCCGTAACTTCAATCATTTGGCGTTCCATTTCTTTTCCAACTTTTCCATGGATAAAATTTCTAGCTTCAACGGTATCTTTAAAGAAAAAAGGAGCTCACAAAAAGCAGCCAATTCAAACCAGTTGTTGAGCATAGAACCTGTAACGGTCATGTCAATTACTTCAGCTTGAATTAACCTGATGGCTTCAATTTCTTTAGCTAATTGTTCAGAAGGGTAGACCTGAACCTTCATTCTACCATCTGAACGTTCCTCTAAAATTTCTCCAAAATATTCGAATGCCTTAAACCACGTATGGTTTTCGGTAACAATTAAGCTTGCTCGAAATAGATAAGTGTTTTTTTCTTTGTTTTGCAATTGGTAAGCACTAAAAAACAGAGTACAACGACTAGGTATCCCAATGCACGATTTTTTAAAAGCGGTCTTGTTTTTAATATTTTGTTCATTTATTTAATTATCAATGCGTTGAAGCTATGTTTTCCTTCTTTAAAGACGATAAATAGGTAATTAAATCCCGGATGGCTCTTTTACCCAACAGTTCTCCCATAGGTGGCATTGAAGATATTACATTTTCACGATTTTTAATTCTCGAAACAGGAACAATTAAAGGTTCGGCATCAGATGTTCTAAGGGTTAATTCTGTTTTGGATTCTTTTTCTAAAATACCAACTACGGTTTGTTCATTATCGAGTGTTAAAATAACGTTGCCGTAACCAGGTGCTAATCTTGCACTTGGGGCTACTAAAGCTTCTAAAAGTTGTTCCCTAGATAACTCGTTGGCAATATTATCAAGTGGTGGACCTACATCTCCACCAGCGCCATTTACGGCGTGACATCTTACGCATTGGGCTGTAGCATTGTAATTAAAAATATTGAAACCATTTCTTCTTTTCCACCGTAGAGTGCTTCCTTATAGGAATTTAAAATACTAGTGGTATCTCTAATTTTATTTAATTCTGAAATTAATGTTTCAGATTTTGAAGATGTAACAGTTTCATATAAATCTAAAATCACACTTTTTGATAACCTGTTATTTTTTGCTTGATTTAATAAATGTTTTAATATGGGTTCAGTATTTTCTTTTGGTAAATTTCTTAGTGTTTTTAAAATACTTTGCTGGTCTCCAACAGATCCATATTTGAAAATAGGCGTAACGATACTTGGTAAGTTTTCTTTTGAAATTTGTAAACGTTGTAAAGAAGTAATGGCTACGGATCTTACGTCTTGAGCCTTGTCTTTCATGCCAATTTTAATTACAGTTTCAATGTTGTCAAAATTTAATGCTGCTAAAGCATCAAGTGCCGATTGACGTGCTTTTGAAGATTTATGCGTTTTTAAGATGTTGAATAATGAAGCATTATGCGACTCAATTTTAAGGCTTTTAAAACATCTGAAATACCAATTAGGATATCTGGATTACTATCTTTTAAGAAAATTGAAATTTCATTTTCAATTTTCTGTTTTACAATATTAATATCTCTAGTTATAGTTCCGCGAAAGCGACCATCAACTCGATCTAAAGGCGAAGGATTGTGCCATGTGGCTATAGTTGCCAAAGCTTCTCCTCTTAAAACATTTGAGGCATCTTGTCTTTTTGCAAATGTGATGAGGTCGTCTAAAGCTTCTTGAGTTCCAACTCTTAATGCAGCATTAATGCAGCGTCTTAAAAGTGGCTCGTTATCTGTGTATTTTTCTGAAAGTAACAATTTTGCTAAATCTGGGAGTGATGCCTCGATAGACCAATCGTCATTTATAGCCCTAGCTGCATTGGTTACGATATCTTCAGCTGTATCATTTAAAAACAGACTAATTTTTGGACTTTGCATTTGCCTTAAAACTAATACTGCGGCAAGTCTTAAGCTTGTATTATCATTATTAAAAAGAAGTGCAATTGGGTCTGCTTCTCCAATTCTAGATAAGGCCAAAACTCCAGCGTGTCTTAAATAAACATCTTCATCATTATTTTTAGCAAGCATATCCATTAAAGGTTGAATGGAAGCTTTGTATTTGAGTCGCCCTAAAGATTGGGCTGCGAAAAATTGGATTCTCGCATTTTGATGTTGTAATAAAGGGATTAATTTATCTGGAGCTTCGTTGTATTTTACATCTCCAATAATTTTTGCAGCTTGGGCGATAATTTCAGGATCACCATCGGATAATAAATCGATTAAAGGTGCAGCTTTTTTAGGGTTTTTATCAGCAAGTTGTCCAATTCCCCAAATAGCATGGATTCTTGCAAACTGATTTTTGTTTTCTATTGAAACCTTTTGAAGTATTTTATATTCTGAACGATCTACCAATTCAAATTGGGCTTTCTTACGAATGCGCATATCTTGATAACTTAGAAGTTCTACTAATTTCTCCTTTGAAGCCTCATTGTAATTAAAAGTCATTAAACGCTCTGTTTCTTGTCTTTCCTGGGCTAAATCATTTCTATCACTTTCTACATCCAACTTCCAAACTCTTCCGTAGTTTTTGGTGTTCCATCCGCTAATCCAATCGGTCATGTATAGTGCGCCATCGGGTCCAAACCTTAAACCTGTTGGTAGTACGCCATTCAAAATAGAAGTATCTGTATTTAATTCAAAACTTGCGCCTTTAGGCTTTAAATCGAAAGCCCAAATATGTGAACGACTAGGCGTTCCTGAAAACTGAACCAAAAAGAATTTATTCAACCAATTTTTTCCCAATGCCGTTCCAGGATTAAACGCCATTCCTGTTGGGCCACCATGAAAACTTGCTAAAGGTGGAATGATGTGCGAGGCTTGACCTTTCCACCTAGGTTTATATAACTCCTCGTCCATCCAGACTTTATAAGTGTTGTTTTTTTGGTCGGTATATTTGCCAAATTGCCAATTTGTACGCCAACCAGCATCAGAACCTTCAACCACATACATTAAACGTTCAGTTTCGCCTGCATGGTCACCATCGTTATCAGAAGTAATAATATTTCCGTAAGCATCAAATACAAATTCGTGGGTGTTTCTTAAACCATGTGCAAATACTTCAAAATTGCTGCCGTCAGGATTACAACGCACAATCACGCCTTGGTTTGGGTATTCGTGATTTTTACCAGCATTGTCGGTTAAATTTGCGCCAATATCTCCAATACCCCAATAAATTTTTCCGTCAGGGCCTTCAATGGCACCAGACATACCATGTCCGCCAAATCCAATATGTACCTGAAATCCTGCGGCTAACGATTTTTTTTCGTCGAAAACACCATCATCATTTGTGTCTTCGAGTTTCCACATATTAGGAGCAATACCTATATATAAGTTTTTGTCTTTTACTAAAATAGCGCCTGCTACATCATCTACTTCATCATTAAAATCGTTTAAAACTCTTGTGGAAATATCGGCAAGTCCATCATTATTTGTGTCTTCAAGTTTCCAAACTTCTTCTTTTTCTACTGTTAAATCCCGCCAGTCGTGAATGGAATCGTTATTTAAATCCTTTAACCATGTGTTTTTTTCGCTCAATTCAGTTGCAAAGGTTTCATGCAGAAATTTGCGTCTGTCCTCAACAGTTTGCATTGTTATAGAAGGTGTCATCCAATTGCGATGGCTTCTTATATCAAACTCTGAATTTTTTTGGCGATTGGTTCGTGTTAAATAGATGTTTCCAAAATTATCGATGTCCATACTTACAGGATCTGGTGCTAAAGAATCTGAAGCCCATAAACTTAACGTTAAACCATCGGCTAATTTTGCACTTACTTTTTTTCTTGTTTTTAAGGCACGTTCTTTAACGGTTAAAGAATCTTCAGTTTTAATTAAAGGTGTTTCCTTTGGTTTTTTCGGTGTTGTTTCACAAGAAAAAATAAAAAGTACGGATAGAGCTATTACGATTTTAACTTTCATATAATGAAGATGGTAAAATAATTTTTGTCTTCTAAAGTATAAATTTCCAAGTGAGATAGAAAATTGTTTTAAGAAGTTGTTCTTAAAAAGAACTTATATGGCTAAGTTTTGACTATTTGTTGCGACTGTTAATATATTATAAAGTGATTTTGGAGTCATAGTAACAATCGAAATAATATAAAAAAATCCCGTAAACATAAGTTTCGGGATTTTTTGTGGTACCTCCAGGAATCGAACCAGGGACACAAGGATTTTCAGTCCTTTGCTCTACCAACTGAGCTAAGGTACCTCGCCAAAGCGGATGCAAATATATATTCATTTTTGTTATTGCCAAAATAAAATCAGAAAAAAGAATAGATTAATTTCAATTCAATTATTATAAAATATTTAAGATTTTAATTCTCATGGTTTTGTAGATTTACATTTTTGCAATTAGGATGAATTTAATAATAGATGTCGGTAATACATTTGTAAAACTTGCAGGTTTTGAAAATGATAATTTAGTTTTCAAAAATACTGCGAAACTTCAGTATTTTATTGAAGAGGTGAACCAATTGAAAAAAAAATACCCGAATATAAAACGAGCCATAGTTTCTTCCGTGGGTAAGCTGAAAAAAAATGATATTAAATATTTAGAAAAGAAGTTTAATGTATTAGTATTGACACATGAAACTAAAGTTCCTTACGTAAATAACTATAAAACCCCTAAAACATTAGGTATTGATAGAATTGCTTTAGTGTGTGCTTCTGTGTACCATCATCCAGATAATAATGTTCTAATTATTGATGCAGGAACTTGTATAACTTATGATTTCATAACTAATAAGAATGTATATTTAGGAGGAGCTATTTCACCAGGTATTAGAATGCGCTATAAATCTCTGAATAATTTAACGGCAAATTTACCGTTGTTAGATACAGATAAGCCAAAGGATGTTATTGGTATTTCAACAAACAGTTCCATTCATTCAGGAGTAGTTAATGGTGTTGTAAATGAAATAGATGGCTTTATTAAAGCGTATCAAGAAAAATATTCAGATTTAACAGTTATTTTAACAGGCGGAGATACTAATTTCTTGTCAGAACAATTAAAAAGTAGCATATTTGCCAACTCAAATTTTCTTTTAGAAGGTCTAAATTATATTTTGAAATTTAATTCAAACTAATGATAAAAAAACTGCTAGTAGTTTTTCTTGCTATTTTTACAATTACATGTTATGCTCAAGAGGGTACAGCATCCCCATATTCTTTCTACGGGATTGGGAGTTTAAAATTTAAGGGAACAGTTGAGAACCAAAGTATGGGTGGTTTGAGTATTTATAATGATAGTATTCATGTAAATCTTCGTAATCCTGCCTCTTTAGCTGGACAAAATCTTTTAATGTTTAATAAAGAAAGTAGACCTATTAAATACACAGTTGGTGGTAGTTATTCTAGTGCAAATTTAAAAAGTAATGCTAGCAATGGGAATGTTTCTTCAACTACGTTTGATTACTTAGCGTTGGCCCTTCCTCTAGGTAAGTTTGGGGTTGGGATAGGTATTATGCCCTACACATCCGTTGGGTATAAACTAGAAACTACAAATAGTGATGATTTTATTACAAATCGTTTTAATGGTGAAGGTGGTTTAAATAAGGTGTATTTTGGTTTAGGGTATACTGTTAATAAAAATTTGAGTATAGGTGTTGATGCTAATTACAATTTTGGTAACATACAGAATAATGCTATAGAATTTCGATTTGATAGTGATGGATTACCTCTAATAGCACAATCTAGAGAAAATAACCGTTCAGATTTAAGTGGATTGAACTTCAACTTAGGTCTTTCTTATAAAGCAATGCTAAATGAAAGTTTAGAACTAGTTTCTGGCTTAACATATACACCAGAAAGTAAGTTGACATCTCAAAATCAACGTTCTTTTTCTACCGTTACCATTGGCTCATCAGGACAGACAACTGTTAGAAGTACTGTAGATGTAGATTTAGAAAGTCAAGGATTGTTGGAAACTGATTTGGTGTTGCCTTCAAAGTTTTCATTCGGTTTAGGATTAGGTGAACGTCGTAAATGGTTTGTTGGCGCTGAATATGAATCACAAAAAATTAGTAATTTTGAGAATCCCTTGTATAATAGCTCAGCTAATTATGAAGATGGTTCTAGATTTTCGTTGGGAGGGTTTTATATTCCTGAATACAACTCGTTTTCTAGCTACTTTAAACGATTAGTTTATAGAGCAGGTATTAGAGCTGAGAAAACAGGTTTAAATATAGAAAACGAATCAATAAGTGAGTTTGGCATATCTTTTGGAGTAGGTATACCAGTTGGAGATTTTGGCTCTAACGCAAATTTAGGTTTTGAAATTGGTAAAAGAGGGACAACTAATAGTAATTTAATACAAGAGAACTTTATTAATTTTCAGATTAGTTTATCTTTGAACGATAGATGGTTTCAAAAAAGAAAATACGACTAACAGCATAACATTATTATCATGAAAACAAAAATTACATTATTATTAACATTATTCACTTTTGTATTTAGCGGAGTTAACTTGGCCAATGCGCAGGGTAATGAAGAGGATATGGCGAAATTGTCTATAATGACAGAATACGCTAGAGCAAAGAATTACGAAGCAGCTTATGAGCCTTTTATGGCGCTTAGAGCGAAGAATCCAAAGTTTAATCGTGCTATTTATGTATATGGCGAAAAGATATTAGATGATAAAATTGAAAAATCTTCAGGTGCTGAAAAAGTGAATTTCATCAAGGATTTAGCTAAACTCTGGGGGAAAGAGCAGAGTACTACCCAAGTAAAACACCAAAGGGAGAATATGCTGGAAAAGCATGTCAGTTATTATATGATAATAGAGATGCTCTAGGTAAAACTGATGAAGAATTATATGAGTGCTTTGATGCTGCTTATCAAGCAGATAAGGAAACTTTTAAAAACCCTAAGAGTTTATATACTTATTTTTCATTGATGGTTAAGTTATATGATGCGGGAAAAAAACCTGCTAAAGATTTATTCAATAAATATGATGATGTAGTTGAAAAAATTGAGGATGAAGTAAAGTTTGCTTCAGAGAAACTTAACAAATATGTAGAAAAAGAAGAGGCTGGAACTCCTTTGACAACAAAAGATAAGAAATATCAAAAATATTATGGGCAGGTTTTAGGAGCTTATGATAAAATAGGAGGAAGTGTAGACTCTCAATTAGGTGATAGAGCAAATTGTGCAAACTTAATCCCGCTTTATCAAAAAGATTATGATGCACATAGCAATGATGCTGTTTGGTTAAAACGTGCTGTAAGTAGAATGTATCATAAAGAATGTACTGAAGATCCATTGTATGAAAAATTAGTAAAGTCTTATGATGAAACTGCACCATCGGCAGATACAAAATATTTCGTAGCGACAATTTTACTTAAAAATGGTAAAACTTCTGAAGCTGAAAGTTATTTAAAACAATCTTACGATTTAGAAACTGATACTTTCAAAAAAGGAAAATTAGCCAACAGAATTGGTTTAATCCTCAAGAAAAAAGGAAGATATGGTCAAGCTAGAGGTTATTTTAGAGATGCTTTAAAATTGAACCCTGCTAGTGGTCGTCCTCACCTTTCAATTGCTGCTATGTATGCTGCAAGTGCTAAAAACTGTGGAGATACTAATTTCAATAAAAGAGCGGTATATTGGTATGCAGCTCAAGAAGCAAGAAAAGCATCTAGAGTAGATCCAACATTAAAAAAGGCAGCAGCACAGTCTGCAGCAAATTATTCAGCCAAAGCACCACAAAGGTCTGAGATATTTACAGCTGGTAATTCAGGACAAACTATCAAAATTGGTTGTTGGATTGGAGGTTCAGTAACGAGTGCCAAAAGTTTAATGCAAAACAGAATATTTAAATACTATATATTAAACATAGTCATAGCAATTGCTATGACTATGTTTTTTTCATGTAGCAATAGTTTAAAGGAAGTGAAAAAAATTGGGATTTCTGAGAATGAACCTATTGGAGTTGCTGAAAATATTAACTTGAAGTATACAGATTCAGGAAAAGTAACGGCTATATTGAAGAGTGTTAAAATGCTTGATTATTCAAATAGAATGTTTCCTTACAACGAATTCCTTGATGGCGTAAATTTGGAACTATTTGAAGATGATAAAAAAAGTGTAATTGTTTCAGATTATGCTATTATTTATAGTAAAACAGATATTATAGATTTACAAGGCAATGTGAAAATTACCACCCACAGTAACGATACACTTTATGCTGAACAACTATATTTTGATCAAGCGACTGAATGGGTATTTACAAACAAGCCTGTGAAATTTAGAACAGGTCAAGATTTAATACATGGCAATGGTTTCGATTCTAATAAAGGCTTTACCAATGCTGAAGTACTAGAAATAAATGGTATCATTACACTTGATGAATAATCTACCATTGAATTATTCTAACACAAGACTTCAATTTTAAGTATCTTTGCTATACATTTCAATTTAAATTATGCGATACACAAAGTTTTTTCAATATGCTTACTTGGTATTTGGAGCTTTATTTTTGTACAAAGTAATAGCTATTTACTTAAATGTTGGAGAAGTGCATTTAGGATATTTACTGCTTGCTGCTTTGGCTATTTTTGTGTTCTTCTTTAGAAGAAATTTTAACAAAAAATTTGAAAACAAAGACAAATAAATGACACTCTCAGTTGTTATAATTGTTGTTTCTTTAATACTTTCGGCGTTTTTTTCAGGTATGGAGATTGCTTATGTATCTTCTAACAAAATTCATATTGAAATTGAAAAAAAACAAGAAGGTGTTTTGGCAAATGTACTTAGTAAGTTAACAGCAAAACCCTCAAAATTCATTACAACAATGCTTATTGGTAACAATATAGCTTTGGTTATCTATGGGTTTTTTATGGGAGATGTTTTAGTGAGTTGGTTTCTATCCATGTTGCCTTCAAATTCAGTTTTCTTAAATTATATGTTGAGCGATTTAAGTTTACTGTCTCAAACTATAATTTCAACATTAGTGATTTTAATTACTGCAGAATTTTTACCTAAAGTATTCTTTCAAATTTATGCTAATTCGCTCATCAAATTTTTAGCAATTCCTGCATATATCTTTTATGTGCTATTCTCTTTTGTGTCAGATTTTGTGATTTGGATTTCAGATTTAGTACTCAAATATTTTTTTAAAACTGAAGGCGATAACATCCAATTAGCATTTACAAAAGTTGAATTAGGGAATTACATTAGTGAGCAAATGGAATCTGTTGAAGAACACGATGAGGTAGATTCTGAAATTCAAATATTTCAAAATGCATTAGAGTTTTCTGAAGTAAAAGCCAGAGAGGTTATGGTGCCTAGAACAGAAATTATTGCGGTTGAAATTAATGATACTATTAAATCTTTAAATGCATTATTTACCGAAACAGGCTGCTCTAAAATATTGGTGTATAAAGATTCGCTTGATGACATTTTGGGTTACGTACATTCCTTCGAGTTGTTTAAAAAGCCTAAAACCATAAAATCTATTTTACTGCCTGTAGAATTTGTTCCTGGGACGGTTTTAATTAGTGATGTCTTAAATATTTTGATTAAAAAACGAAAAAGTATCGCTGTAGTTTTAGATGAATATGGAGGGACTTCGGGCATAATGACTGTTGAAGATATTGTAGAAGAGCTTTTTGGAGAAATTGAAGATGAGCATGATACCGTAGTTTTAACTGAGCAGAAAATAGATGAAGATATTTATGAGTTTTCAGGGCGTTTGGAGGTAGATTATATCAACGAAACCTATAAGATTGATTTGCCTGAGCATGAAAATTATGAAACTTTGGGAGGTTTAATTGTAAACCATACTGAAGAAATTCCTCAAAAAGAAGAAGTTATTCAGATGGAGAAGTTTCAATTTACTATTTTGGAAGTTTCAACTACAAAAATAGATTTAGTAGAACTTAAAATTATCGATGTGGATTAACTAAAAATTATTGGATAGTTTATTCTACAAATTAAAGAGGCTTTCTATTTTCATTATTAAATAGAAAATGGTATTTTCGCGCACGATATTTTTGTCAACTTACAATGCGAAAGCCTTTTAGCAAAGTTAGGCATTAATTTTTTTGACAAATCAATTAACAAAACCATTAACGGTTTAAAATTTTTAAATAACACATGGCAGTTTTAAATAAAATCAGACAAAAAACATTTGTTCTTATAATTGTTATTGCTTTAGCATTATTCGCTTTTATATTATCAAGTCTTTTTGATAATAGAGATGCTCTTTTTAGTAAATCTCAGCATATTGTTGCTACTATTAACGATAAAGATATAACTCGTGATGACTTTTTACAAAAAGTAGAAGCTGCTCAACGTCAAATGGGGCCAGATGCAACCAATACTCAAGTAATGAACATGGTTTGGAATCGTGAGTTGAGAGAAGCTGTTTTGTCTTCTGAATATGAAAAATTAGGAATTTCTGTTGAGAAAGATCAAATGCGTGACTTGTTAAAAACAGCCTTAGCTGGTAGTCCAGAGTTTTTAAATTCTGCTGGTTTGTTTGATGAAGGAAAGTTAAATGAGTACATCGCCAACTTAAAAAACACTTCTGCTGATGCTTATGCTGGTTGGGTAAACTATGAAAAGCAAGTTGCAGCAAATGCATTACAACAAAATTATTTCAACTTAGTAAAAGCTGGTTTGGTTGGTACGCTTTCAGAAGGCGAATTAGAACATAAACTTGAAGGAAATAAAGTAGATATTAAATTTGTTCAAATTCCTTACAGTAAAATAGCCGACAGTACAATAGCGGTTAGTAAATCTGATATTTCAGCTTATATCAAAGCTCACAAGAATGATTTTGAAGTTGAAGCTTCACGTGATATTAAATACGTTGAGTTTAAAGAAGAAGCTACTGTTGCTGATGAAAATGCCCTTAAAACTATTTTAGAAGGTTTTAAAAACGGTAAAACAGAGTATAACCAATCTAGTGGTACTACAGATACTATCAAGCCTTTTGCTAAAGCAGAAAATAACGAAAGTTACGTAAATTTAATAGGAGACTCAGATTTGCCTTTTGAGGATCGTTTCGTATTTAAATCTAGCTTACCAAAAGAGTTTGCTGAAGATATTTATAACTTAAATGAAGGTGAAGTTTTTGGACCTTATAAAGATAATGGCTTTTTTAAATTATCTAAGGTTATTGAAACAAAGCGAATTCCAGATTCGGCAAAAGTAAGACACATACTAATTCCTTTTATTGGTGGTGCAAGTGCTGGTCCTGATGTAACTAGAACTGAAGATCAAGCAAAAGCGTTATCAGACAGTTTATTAAGTGTGCTTAAAAGAAACAAATCTAAGTTCCCAGAATTTGTAACTGAGTTTTCTTCAGATCAAGGGAGTGTTGCAAAAGGGGGACGCTATGATTGGCATCCTTACGGGACAATGGTTCCAGAATTCAACGATTTTGAATTTGAAGGTGAAACAGGAGATTTAGGAGTGGTTAAAACTGTCTTTGGGTTTCATATTATTGAAGTTGAAGGACAAAAGAATAAAAGTAAAGCAGTAAAAGTTGGAACCATTGCAAGAAAAATAGAGCCTTCTGAAGAAACGATTAACAAAATATTTAGAGATGCTTCTAATTTTGAGATTTCTACTGAAAATAAAGATTTTGAAGCACTTGCAAAAGAAAATAATTTTAATGTTCGTCCAGTTAACGGTGTAAAAGCATTAGATGAAAATATACCAGGAATAGGAAATCAAAGATTAATTGTACGTTGGGCTTTTGAAGATGAAGCAAAAGTAGGCGATGTAAAGCGTTTTACAATTCCTAATGGTTATGCCATTGCACAAATAGTTGCAAAACATGAAAAAGGATTAATGTCTGTAGAAGATGCATCTGCAACAGTATTACCAAAAATAAGAAAAGAGCGCAAAGCTGAATTAATTAAAGAGCGTGTTACAGCTTCAACATTAGAAGATGTTTCTGCTGCCGAAAACGAAACTGTAAGAACTGCTCCAGCAATAAATATGAAAAACCCAACAATCTCTGGTGGAGGAAGAGAACCATTAGTAGTTGGTGCTGCATTTGCTTTAAATGAAGGTGAAACTTCAAAATTAATTGCAGGAAATAATGGTGTTTATATGGTACAAGTTACGAAGGTAACACCAGCTGTTGAATTAGATAATTACCAAGCAGCAGCAAATAGAATAGAGCAACAAAAATCTGGTGTTGTAAATACTAAACTTTACGATGCTTTAAAAGAAGCATCTGAAATTGAAGATAACAGAGCAGCGTTACAAATTCAATAATAGAACAAAACTAACTCAAGTAAAAAGTCCCACTTATGCTGGGGCTTTTTTATTTTATCATGTTTTGATAAGGGATTACAGTATCAA
Source organism: Jejuia sp. G7-7 (assembly GCF_055808955.1). Taxonomy (NCBI): domain Bacteria; kingdom Pseudomonadati; phylum Bacteroidota; class Flavobacteriia; order Flavobacteriales; family Flavobacteriaceae; genus Jejuia; species Jejuia sp. G7-7. The sequence goes on along the minus strand of NZ_JBVVSZ010000002.1, from coordinate 87,467 downwards.
AACCCTTGTTCTTAAAATATCCAGTAGGATCTGATTCAGAACATGCCAAAATAAAATCTCCACCCCAAGCGCCAAGACTCTTCATAGCGCCTTCAAAATCATTAAAATAAAGTGATTTTACGGTGTCTTGTCTTGTAATAGTTGATATAATGTGTTCATGAGCTTCAATCAATATTTGAAACTCTTTAAAGCTATTACTTGAAGTTATGTTTAAAGTAATCTCATTAATTTCAGAAATAACAGGTTTTAAGTCAGTTTTTAGAGATTTATAATGCGCAATACCATCACGACTATTTTGTTTTTTATTGAGATAAACAAAATATAACTGGTCTTTAAACTTAGGATTGAAATCAACAGTTTTAACTATTGGTTTTTTGTCTTTTAATTGATAAATGATCGCCTTGTTATTTTGAGCACAAGCAATATCATAACCGCTTCCTCCAAAGGTGTTTTCTAAAAGTTTATGTGCGTTTATATTAGCCCATTGCGATATATTGTTTATTAAAGTTGAAGATGTACCAAGTCCCCAGTTTTTCGGAAAGTCTAATTCAGTTGTTATTTTAAAACCAGTTTTGGATTCTAAAAAATTTGAATTAAATTTTTTTGCAGCATGTAATATTTGAATAAGCCTTTTGGAAATTTCGTCATGTTTAGCTTGTTTTAGCATCTCAATACCAGATAGCTTTAATTCGTTTTTAAACCATACATGGCCTTTCTGATCTATACTTTTCCAAATTAATTTAGAAGCATCAATTGGTTCAATAGTTAAAGATTGTCCGTATTTAGTAGGAACTGCAAAAGCCAATGCACCATCAAGCACAACATATTCTCCAGTAATTAACAATTTTCCGTTACTTCTATATTCTTTCAATGTATTCAGGGTTTGAGTAAAACTTTACGACTTAGTGCCTTTGCGGGAAATATTTTCGTCTAACTTCTTATTTTATTTAAAGCCTCAACAACTGCACTATGCGTAACAGTATTGGTTTTAAAATGTTCTGTCAGTTTTATTTTTTCAGTAGCATTAGCTCCAAACTGATTTAAAATATTCATCAAGTGCATTTTCATGTGGCCTTGTTGAATTCCAGTAGTGGTCAACGAACGTAGTGCAGCAAAATTTTGAGCTAAACCAGCAACTGCAACAATTTGCATTAATTCTTTAGCAGAAGGTTTATGTAATAATTCTAAAGCTAATTTTACCAGAGGATGTAAGCCTGTAAGCCCACCAATAGTTCCTAAAGCCAAAGGGAGTTCCATCCAAAACTTGAAAATACCGTTATTGACTTCAGCATGAGATAAACTGCTATAGGTTCCGTTTCTAGAAGCATAGGCGTGTACACCAGCTTCAACTGCTCTAAAATCATTTCCGGTAGCTAAAACAACAGCATCAATGCCGTTCATAATACCTTTATTATGAGTTACTGCGCGATGAGGTTCAACTTCAGCAATTCTAATAGCTTGAACAAATTTATTTGTGAACTCTTCTGCAGATATATCGTTATTTTCAGTTAAATCTTCAACTGGACAACTCACTTCAACTTTAACTAAACATTCTGGAACATAGTTAGAGAGAATACTCATCACTATTTCAATATGCTTTTCTTCATCTGTAAAACCTTCAAAAGTCAAAGCTTCTCGTTTAAAAGTCATGGCAAACTGCTCTAAACACGAATTTATGAAATTGGCGCCCATGGCATCTAAAGTTTCAAATGTGGCATGCAATTGGTAGTAACCTTCTAAATCTTTAGTTTTATTTCGAAGTTCAATGTCAAGAATACCTCCACCGCGCTTGTCCATATTTGCAGTTATGGATTTTGCGTCTTCAATAAGAGAGGATTTCACAGTATTAAAAAACTGTATTAAAACATCAGATTTCCCATGAAACATAAAATGTACTTGCCCCACTTTTTTAGTAGATAACACTTCAGCTTTAAAACCACCTCTATCTAACCAAAACTTAGCGGCTTTACTTGCTGCTGCAACCACCGAACTTTCCTCAATAGCCATTGGTATTGTATATGTTTTGCCATTAATTAAAAAATTTGGTGCAACACCCAACGGGAGGTAATAATTAGTAATTGTATTTTCTATAAACTCGTCGTGTAATTGTTGTAATTTTCCATCGGTATTCCAATACTGTTTTAAAACCTGTTTTGCATCAGTAGTATTTGAGAAATAAGTATTGACAATCCAATCAATTTTTTCAGATTTAGAGAGTTTAGAAAAACCAGAAATCGTTTTGCTCATAATAGCATTCTTTTGAGTTGCAAAGATACTACACTTGGTACGAAAATTGAACAACTCTAAAAAAGACGTTATTTAAGTGTTAATAATTTCGTTTAATTACATAATTTTTAGTAAACTTGACAACTCTTTATTAAATAAGTAGTGTTTTCGACAAAACGTCTCTAATTTGTAATTTTATTTCAATGAAATGCATAGAACTGGAAGTTGAAATTTGCTAGTATTAAGATAGATTTATTTGTATGAAATACTTGAAATTCTCCCTGTGTGTTTGCTTTTTTATCTCTCTTTCAATTACAGCGCAAACTAAGGATATTACTTTAGAAGATATTTGGAGCGGTGCATTTAGAACCGAAGGTATGGATGTGTTGCACTCCATGAAAGACGGTCAACGTTACTCGGTTTTTAATTTTGATAGAGCTTCACGCTCAACTTCGGTTGATATTTATGATTATAAAACCTTAAAAAAGGTTAAAACTCTTGTGAATTCTAACAACATTCCTGAGCTAAACTATTTTACAGATTACACGTTTAGTGAAGACGAACAGAAAGTGTTGTTGGCAACAGAAGAAGTTTCAATTTATAGACATTCATCTTTGGCGTATTATTATATCTATAATGTAAATAGTAAAACCGTAAGTAGGGTACATGATGAAAAAATCCAAGAACCAACGTTTTCTCCCGATGGTTTAAAAGTGGCTTTTGCTTTAAATAATAATTTGTATGTTAAAGATTTAGGTTCAAATACAATTGAACAAATTACTTCTGATGGCCAAAAAAATAAAATTATAAACGGGATTACAGATTGGGTTTACGAAGAAGAATTTGCCTTTGTAAGAGCTTTTGAATGGAATGCCGATAGTGATAAAATTGCCTTTATAAAATTTGATGAAACTAATGTTCCTGAGTTTTCTATGGATGTTTACGGACAGGGTTTGTATCAAACACAACAAGTGTTTAAGTATCCAAAGGCAGGAGAGCCAAACTCTTTAGTGTCGTTACATTTATATGATTTGAAAAAAAGAAACTAACTGATGTTAAAGTCGGTAAAGATTATAACGATTTTTACATTCCAAGGATAAAATGGACTAACAATCCAGATGTTTTGAGTGCTCATTTTATGAATCGCAAACAAAATGAATTGGATTTATGGTTTGTAAATGCAGAAGATAATAGTTCAGATAGAGTGCTTTCAGAAAAAGATAAAGCTTATATTGATATAACTGATAATTTAACGTTTTTAAAGAATAATAGTTTTATTTGGACAAGTGAAGCTGACGGATTTAATCATATTTATCATTATTCTAAAACGGGTAAATTAATTAATCAAGTTACCAAAGGAAATTGGGAAGTCACAAACTACTATGGCTATGATGAAAATAAAAACACGATTTTCTATCAATCTACCGAAAATGGTTCAATAAATAGAGATGTTTATAGCATCAAATTAAATGGAAGAAATAAAACTAGATTAACTAAAAGTGACGGGGCTAATGATGCAGAATTTAGTGCAGATTTCTCTTATTTTATAAACACATTTTCAAGTGCATCAACCCCACCAGAATATACATTGAATAGTGCTTCCTCTGGAAATTTATTAAAAAGTATTAAAGATAATGATAAGTTGTCTCAAAAGCTTTCAGAATACAAAACGTCAAAAAAAGTGTTTAATACCATTAACGTTAATGGTAATGACTTAAATATGTGGATGATAAAGCCTGCAAATTTTGATAAAACGAAGCAGTATCCCGTATTAATGTATCAATATTCTGGTCCAGGTTCTCAAAAAGTAGCAAATACATGGAATGGTACGAATGATTATTGGTTTCAAAGTTTAGCACAACAAGGCTATATTGTAGTTTGTATTGACGGAAGGGGGACAGGGTTTAAAGGCGCTGAGTTTAAAAAAGTAACACAAAACGATTTAGGTAAATACGAAGTTAAAGACCAAATTCAAGCAGCTAGACAATTAGGAACTTTATCATATATTGATGAAAGTAGAATTGGCATTTGGGGTTGGAGTTACGGTGGTTTTATGAGTAGTAATTGTTTGTTTAAAGGCAACGACGTTTTTAAGATGGCAATTGCAGTAGCACCTGTAACAAGCTGGCGTTTTTATGATTCCATATACACAGAGCGCTATTTAGGTATCCCAAAAGATAATCCTTCTGGTTATGATGAAAACTCACCAATACATCATGTTGATAAACTTAAAGGCGATTTTTTATTGGTGCATGGTTCAGCAGATGATAATGTACATGTGCAAAACACAATGCGCCTAGTAGAGGCTTTAATTCAAGCCGATAAACAATTTGATTGGGCAGTATATCCAGATAAAAATCATAGTATTTACGGTGGAAATACGAGACTACATTTGTATAAAAAAATGACAAATTTTATTAACGAAACACTTGGAGATAAAATTCTACAATCTAAAAAGGTTGAAGTGATTGAATCAAAAATAAAGGGATAACTAACTAATTAATATTAATTATGGCAAATTCTATTTCTGCTAAACAAAAAGAATTATTTGGACATCCAGTAGGCTTGTATGTTCTATTTTTTACTGAAATGTGGGAACGCTTTTCTTATTATGGAATGCGTGCGATATTAGTCTTGTATCTAGTCGCAGAAACTAAAGGAGAAAATGCCGGATTAGGTTGGTCAAATGGAGATGCGTTAGCATTGTATGGCTGGTATACTATGATGGTTTATGTTATGTCTATTCCCGGAGGTATAATCGCAGATAAAGTTTTAGGTCAGAAAAAGTCTGTTTTAGTTGGAGGGGTATTGTTGCTTTTTGGGCATAGCATTTTAGCTGTAGAAGAGATGTGGGCGTTTTACACAGGTTTGGTTTTGATAGTTTGTGGAGTTGGAATGTTGAAACCTAATATATCAACAATGGTAGGTGGTTTATATAAGAAAGGCGATATTCGGAGAGATAAAGGATTTACGATTTTTTATATTGGAATTAATGTAGGCGCTTTTCTGTCTAGTTTAATTGTTGGTTATGTAGGTGAAGTTTACGGATGGCATTATGGTTTTGGACTTGCGGGGATTGGTATGGGATTAGGTATTTTACAATATGTATTAGGGCAGAAGCATTTAGCTCATGTTGGTAATTTTCTTGGAGCTTCACAAAATGAAGAGGAGAAGGAAGCGTTAAGAAAACCATTGACTAAAATTGAAAAAGATAGAGTTGTTGTTTTGCTAATTTCATTTTTACTCGTAATTGTTTTTTGGGGAGCGTTCGAACAAGCAGGTGGCTTAATGAATATTTATACAATGGAAAAAACTAATCGTATGTTATTTGGTTGGCAAATTCCTGCTTCGTGGTTTCAATCACTCAATGCCATGTTTATTATATTTTTAGGTACAACTGTAGCAGCTTATTGGGCAAAAAGAAAACTAAAAGGGAAAGTATCAACATCATTATTTAAAATGATACTTGGGCTTATTATTATGGGAACAGGATTTTTTCATGACAGGTGCAACAGCTCAATATGAAGCAACAGGTACATCTGCAATGTATTGGTTGGTATTGGCTTATTTATTTCATACTATTGGAGAATTATGTCTTTCTCCAGTAGCATTATCTTTTATAACCAAATTAGCACCTGTAAAGTATGCTTCAATAATGATGGGGGTTTATTTTGCCATGACAGGGTTAGGAAGTAAACTAGCAGGTTTGTTAGGTGAGTGGTCTGAGAGTCTTGGGGAATACACTATTTTTACAGGAATAGCAATATTTTGTGTAATATTGGGTATGTTAGTTTTACTAGTTAGAAAAAAATTAGAAGTACTTACTCATGGCGTTGAAGATCAAGAACGAGAAATGCATTATGATGAAGCAGAAGGGTTTGAATTAGCAGATAATTAATTGAATTATAATAACAACCTCATAAAAATTTATGAGGTTTTTCTTTTTAATATTTAATACTCTTAACATGGCAGAAAAATCAACCGATCATTTTTTTGAGGATAAAGTTTTAGGGCATCCTTCAGGCTTATTTGTACTCTTTTTTACCGAAATGTGGGAGCGTTTTTCATATTATGGAATGCGTGCTATTTTGGTTATATTCTTAACAGGCTCACTAATTGGAGATAATCCCGGATGGGAATGGACATCAGAAGCAGCACTTTCACTTTTAGGAACTTATGCAATGCTCGTTTATTTAACGCCTTTGCTTGGAGGGTGGCTAGCAGATAATAAGATTGGTTATAGAATGGCTGTGGTTATTGGAGCATTATTAATGACTTTGGGTCATGCTTCTATGGCTGTTGAAACACCAACATTCTTGTATATTGGGATCGCATTTTTAATTGTGGGGAATGGTTTTTTTAAACCTAACATGACCTCTATAATATCTAAAATGTATGAGGGTCATGATGAGAAAAAAGATGGTGCCTACAATATTTTCTATATGGGTGTTAATGCAGGCGCATTTATAGGAATTATGCTTTGCGGCTGGGTAGGTGAAAAAATAGGGTGGAGTTATGGTTTTGGACTTGCCGGAATATTTATGTTATTGGGGATGCTGCAATTTCATTATGCACAAGCACTTTTTGGTGATATTGGAGCAAAGCCAAAAAACGAAGATGTCGATATTATTGATGATTTAACTAATAATTCGGAAGTAGTATCAAGTACGGGAGTAAAGTTAAATAGATTTTTAACAATAGATTATATTCTTATTCTAGTATTTATTGTTTCAGCACTTATATTTATTATTAATGATCCACTAAGTAAAATCGGTAATATTTATACTTTTAATTTTACCGTCGCAGGGATGACGGACTCCCTGTTCTTTGCTTTACTTGCGGCTATAACATTTGTTTTACTCCTAATTGTTAGAATACCAAGATATGTCCCTATTGAAAGGGATAGAATGGTAGCCTTTTCAATATTTTGCTTATTTACTATATTTTTCTGGGCTGCATTCGAGCAAGCAGCTGGTTCATTACCAATATACACACGAGATTATACTAATAGAATTTTAGAGGGCGGAGCAGCTACAACGTTTAAAATTATCGATTTAATAGTTACGGTAGTACCGCTTTGTGTTATTACCTATGTGCTTTTAAGCTTATTCAGAAAAACATTTAATAGAATTGGCTTATCAAACATTATTCTTGGTTTTAGTTTTGTTATCGTTTGGCTTATTGTCTTATACAAGTTATATATCGAATTTCAATCTACAGAAACTGAAGTGCCAATTACTTGGTTCGCAATATTAAACTCACTTTTTATTATAATGTTTGCGCCATTATTTACTAAGTGGTGGGATAGTAAATATAACCCTCCAGCTTCAGTAAAGTACTTTCTTGGGCTTGCCCTTTTAGGTGTTGGTTTTGGTTTCTTAGCCTTTGGTGCTAAAGATGTACCTCTTGGTGAGCAAACGGCTAGTTTAAGCATGGCTTGGTTAGTATTAGCTTATTTATTTCATACATTAGGAGAAATGTGTTTAAGCCCTATGGGCCTATCTTATCTAAGTAAGTTAGTTCCGGGACGGATGATAGCATTTATGTTTGGTGTGTATTATTTAGCAATAGCTATAGGTAATAAACTGGCACATTATGTAGGAGGAGATATTGAAAAGATTACTAGTGAACACGGACTTTCTTTTTCTTTTGATTTTCACCATTATACCTATAGGTTTGGGGCTAGTCTCATTATTGTTACATCCTCTACTAAAAAAACTAATGCACGGTGTCCGTTAATCGAAAAAAGCGTTAAAAAATATTCAAAAAGCACCAGTTTAGGTGCTTTTTTTGTAAGTTCGGCATATCATTTGCAACATATTAGTCATGAAAAAACTTATATTTATAGTCACAATCACATTATTAACGTCGGTTAGTGGAATAGCTCAGGAAATAAAATGGGTAACTTTAGATGAGGCAATAGCACTTCAAAAAAGAATCCAAAAAAATTATGATGGATGTATACACCAAATGGTGTGGTCCATGTAAAATGTTGGATAAAAATACATTTCATAACGCTGATGTAGTAGCATATGTAAACAAAAACTACTACGCAGTTAAGTTTAACGGCGAAGGAAATGATGTTGTGAAGTATAAGGATAAATCATTTTCTAATCCAAATTACAATGCTGCAAAAGCAAATACACGAAATAGTGCGCATGAACTAGCAAGATATCTACAAATAAGTGCATATCCTACAATTGTATTTTTTGATGAAAAAGCAGAAGTAATTGCCCCTATTAGAGGTTATCAAAAACCTAATCAGTTAGAGTTGTATCTCAAAATGTTTAAAAATGATGAACACAAAAACATAAAAACACAAGAAGATTTTAATACTTATTTTAAAGCTTTTAAATCTGAATTTAAAGGTTAAAATTAGTAATCAATAATAAAAGCTCCCTTTTTACCAGTTTGGTGGAAAGGGAGTTTTCTTTTTTTACAAATAGCGCTCCAATTTTCGATGTAAGATTTGTAATTGCTCCCATCTGCAATAATCTGTTTTGGTTGTATAGAATCAATCAATCTGTTTAGGTTTATTTTAGGAGAATGCCTTAATAACACATAATCTGGTTTCAATAGTTTTACGTTGTATAATCCTAAACTATCAACAATTAATAACTTCTTATTGTTTAAAATGTAAAAAGGTTTGATGCTATCAGTCTCTATTTTTTCAATATGATTTAAAACTTTATAATCTTTAATAATATTATTCTTAGACGCTGTAATGCTATCAAAATCATTTCCAATTGAAATAGTGTTATTTATGGTGTTACTAATTAAACTATATCTGCTTTTATGAAATACAATAAACTGCTTGTTTGGTTTAGAGTAGTTGGTGTAAATAATTGCGCATTGCACAACAAAAATAGAGGCTAAAAACCATTTTAAGTTTGCATAATTTCTTTTAAAGAATACTTTTAAAAACATAATAATTAATAAATAAAATACCAGAACATATAATAAACCAAACGGAATATCTTTAAATAAAAAGAATATTGAAGGGATATCCATCCCACAAAATCATTCATATGACCAATAATACTTCCAAAAATGGAAGCTAATATATTGGGGAGTAAATTTAAAATGGCAAGCAAAATAACAAGAATACCTAAACCAAGAATTACACCTAGTAGAGGCACAATTACTAAATTCGAAATAAAAAACAACCCAGGAAACTGATGAAAATAAAAAAGACTTATTGGGATAATTCCAAATTGAGCTGCTACTGTTATTGTAAGCGTATGCCAATATTTGTCCAATAACCAGTTTTTTGGTCGCCAAAGTTTATATAAAATAGGGTCAATGATTACAATGGCAAAAACAGCCATATAACTCATTTGAAAACCAACATCAAACAAAAACATAGGTTTAAAAAGCAATAATACCAAAATAGAAATAGCTAGAGTATTGTATATGTTGGTTGGTCTTTTAAGGTTCATACCAATAGCAACAATACTAAACATAGTTACGGCACGTGTTACAGATGCAGAAAGTCCCGCTATTATAGCAAAACTCCATAAAAAACTAACCAATACTATGGTTTTTATAAGTCTACCGTGTTTAAGTTTATCTAGTGGTTTAAAAATAAGGTTCAAGATTAGAAGAATAATTCCAACATGTAATCCTGAAACTGCTAAAATATGTACCGCTCCTGCATTGGTATAACTATTATAAACTTCTTCGCTTATGTCTTGTCGTTGTCCTAATAATAATGCATTTATTATGGCTAGTTCATCGGGTTCAAAATCATAAGGTTTTAACTTAGAGTTTATATGATCTCTTATAGTGTTGGCAATTCCGAAAATGGTTGTCTTTTTTGAATGAGTATCGAAAAAATCACTACTGTTAACATATAATTGATGGTAAATATTCTTCTTTTTTAGATAGTTTTTATAATCAAATTGCCCAGGGTTTAAAGGAGGATTTAAATTTTTAAATTCAGTCTTAACAACATAAATCTCATCAACTTTTAGTGTATGTGATTTAGTCTCTTTCTTAATGTTTAGTAAAGACTTTCCTCTAGCTTTATTGTTATCGATATTAAAAACATCAACAACATATTTATCGAAATAAATATTAGGTTTTAAAACTTCTCTAATGCGAAATGTTATGGTATGTAAGGTGTCTAATTTAAATTCAACTTGATGAGAATAATGATTGCTAAAATTCTTTTCATTATGAAGATTCACAGTTAAAACACCAATACTCGTCATAGTAAAAAAGGTGATTACTCCAAACCAAATAGATTGCGTAAACTGCTTTTTAGTAATCAAATATGAGATTAATAACGTAGATAAAAAGAGCGATGAAATTAATATGGAACTGTTTCTTGAAACATCAAAAAAATATCCAATTAAGATGCCAGAAATAAGACAAGCGGTAAGTTTTATAATGGCAAAGTTTAGTAATTTCATCAGGTGTAAGTTAGTAAATAACTTATAAAACGCGACGTACCTCGCTAAAAGCCGATAGCCAATATGTTTCATTTAGAGATGAAATAATTACACCTTTAGATGTTGTAGCATGAATAAAATAAATGGCGTTATTTTTAATTTCTACAACTAAGCCAACATGATTTATAGAATTCCTACGGCTTTTACTAGTTTTGAAAAATAATAAATCACCTTTTAAGGTTTGGCTTAGTTTAATTCTTTTACCTTTTTTAGCCATGTCTCTCGAAATTCTAGGCAAATAAACTTGATGGGCTTTAAAAGATTCATGAATTAATCCTGAGCAATCCATGCCTTTTTTTGTTGTGCCGCCCCATTTATAGCGTACACCTAAAAATTGCTTTGAGTAATTTATAACTTTAGAAGATTTTGATGTTTCTAAAGATTCTATTTTATTGCTAGAAGTTTTTGATATTTTAGTGGAGCGGTTTTTTTCGGTTTTAGGTTTTTTCGTTACAACTTTTCTATGTTTAGAAGACTTACAATTGTAGAGACAGGTAATTAGAAATAAGAAAATAATAGTTTTTTTCATTAAACAAAACGCGATTTTGCAATTAAAATTTTTTGTAACTTACAGTTTGAAAGATCAATTCTTATGTCTATGAAGCTATCTTTTTTACTTTATTCAACCATGGATGATTTAATTCTATATTGGTTTTTTTGTGTGCTTATTTTTGGATTTGTTTTAAATTGGATTCTTAAGAGAATAAAATATTTAAAAAGTCCTAGTGTTATACTTACTGAAAATGAAATGTGTAAAAGTCTTGATAACTACACTTTTAATTTTGACGAAAGCGAGTATAAATTTATAAATAATAAACTAAATCAAGTTTCATTGGCAAAAAAAATAATGTTATTTTCTTTATCATTAATGATTGTTTTTCTTCCATTGTATGAGTTTGTAGAAACATTGAGGCCTCAAGAATATTTTTATGGATGGTCTTGCTTTCCGTATATCCCTTTGTAAATCAATTCAGCCGTTTTCTCGCTAGCACCTTTGCCACCAAGTTTTTTCTCTAATTCGTAATAATCATGAAATAGTGCTTTGCGTTTCTCATCATCCAAAATCAATTCCAACTCTTTTTTAAGTCGTTTTTTATTAAAATCATTTTGTATTAATTCTGTAACTACTTCCTTGTCCATTACTAAATTCACTAGCGAAATAAATTTAAGCGTAATGATACGTTTTGCAATGTGATATGAAATTGAACTTCCTTTGTAGCACACAACTTGCGGTACTTTAAATAATGCAGTTTCTAAAGTTGCAGTACCAGAAGTTACTAAAGCTGCATAGGAGACACTCAATAAATCATAAGTCTTATTCGAAATAAAACTGATATTTTGGTTTTTTATAAACGATTTGTAAAACTCATAATCCTGGCTAGGAGCCCCAGCAATAACAAATTGATAATCCTTAAAATCGTCCACTAAGCTTAGCATCACAGAAAGCATTTTTGTTATTTCCTGTTTTCTACTTCCGGGTAATAAGGCAATAATTGGTTTATCGCTTAAGTTATGCGTTTCTCTAAATTTAAACTCTCCTACATGTTTCCGGTTTGCAATGGCATCAATTAATGGGTGGCCAACAAAAGTGACATCATAATCATAGGTTTTGTAAAACGATTTCACAAAAGGTAAAATTACGAACATGGCATCAATATCACGTTTTATAGCTTTCACTCTACTGGCTCTAGATGCCCAAACTTGCGGGGAAATATAATAATTGGTTCTGAATCCTTTTGATTTAGCCCATTTTGCAATACGTAAATTAAACCCAGAATTATCTATAAAAACAACTACATCTGGGTTGAAATCTTCAATGTCACTTTTGCAATAAGAAATTAATTTAAAGATTTTCCGAAGATTTAGAATCACTTCGCTAAACCCCATAAAAGCACGTTCTTTATAGTGTTTTACCAAATGTCCGCCGGCTTCTTGCATTAAATCTCCACCCCAAAATCTAATATCTGCTTTGCTATCAATTTTTAGTAAGGCTTTCATTAAATTAGAGCCATGTAAATCTCCAGATGCTTCTCCAGCAAGAATATAATACTTCATTTAAAAATGAATCAAAATAGTTTAATTACAAATGTAAAAACGGCAATAAAAACAGTAATTAACAGCACTCCTCTAGCACGGTAATCTTGTCGTTTTTTTATAAAAATAAAAAAGCGATAAGGTTTAATACTGCTCCTATACTTATCAGTTTTCCTAAAAAACCTTCATTATAAGCAGCTTTAACAACTGTAGTAAAATCGTCTCCATTTCCTAAAATTGTTGTAGCTATAAATAAACCGATAATGTTGGCTATTAATCCAACTAAAATTCCAATTACAAGTTCTTTTTTCATTTAAATATGCTTTGTGTCTCTATGGTTTAAATTCCAATTATTTAGTTCTTGAATAGTATGATGTGCAGTTAAATCAAATTGAACAGGAACTAACGATACATAATTATTTTCAAGTGCCCATTCATCAGTATCTTCGCCACCATCTAAATTAACAAATTTGCCAGTTAACCAATAATAATCGCGTCCTTGAGGGCTCTTGCGCTTATCAAACTCTTCAACCCAATTGGCACGTGCTTGTCTGCAAATTTTAATCCCTTTTAAGTCTTTTTCAGGGACGTCAGGTATGTTTACATTTAATACAATACCTTCTTCTAAACCATGTTTTAAAACATTTTTAGTAATGGTTTTTACATAAGTTTTACAAGCTTCAAAATTGGCACTCCATTTGTAATTTAATAATGAAAAACCAATGGCAGGAATTCCTTCGATGCCTGCTTCAATAGCAGCACTCATGGTTCCAGAATAAATAACGTTTATAGATGAATTAGAGCCATGATTAATTCCAGAAACACAAATGTCAGGTCGTCTGTCCAAAATCTCTCTTACCGCTAATTTTACACAATCGGCAGGAGTTCCAGAGCATGTATATTCTAAATGTGTTCCGTTGATAACTTCAACTTGTTCTGCGTATAAAGTAGAGTCTAAAGTAATGGCATGTCCTTTTCCGCTTTGTGGGCTATCAGGTGCTACCACAACCACATCGCCAATTGTAATCATGGCTTCAATTAAAGTTCTGATACCTGGAGCGGTAATGCCGTCATCATTTGTGACTAAAATCAATGGTTTTTTCGACATAAATTACAGCAATTTTAAGCATTGCTAAAATACATAAAATCTTGTGTAATGCCTTATTTTGTTTGGTTTAACAAAAAATTAGTAGCACATCCGTTCAATGGCACGGTTTTTTCAGTATTTTAGTGAATTAATAAACGAATTAAATTGCTTTTATTTAAGAATATGAAGGATATGATGAAAAAGAATTATAAAATTTTATCGTTAGTACTTTTGTTGGCATTTGCATCATGTAGTTTTACCTCAAAATCATTCGATAATCCAGATAAAGATAAACTTCTAATACAAGTAATAACTTATATTTTACAACAAGGACATTTTGATCCTATTCAACTCGATGATAAGTTTTCTGAAGAATTATTTAATGATTACTTAACCCGCATAGATCCCGTAAAACGTTACTTCTATAATTCAGATTTTAAGGATTTTCAGAAGTATAAGACAGATATTGACGACCAATTAAAGGCTTACGATATTACTTTTTTCAATGTTGTACATGAACGCATGTTGAAACGAATTGAAGAGGCAAAGGGGATTTATAAAGAAGTGTTATCAGAACCTTTTGATTACAATAGAGATGAAACTTTTGAAACCGATTACGATAAAAGCGATTTTGTTGCCAACAAAAAAGAAATGAAAGAACGTTGGAGAAAACAGTTAAAATTCTCCACGCTAACAAACTATGATGATATTTATGAGCAAGAGAAAATAGCTAAAGAAAAAGATGCGTCTTATGTAATGAAAACTGAAGCTCAAATAGAAAAAGAAGCCAGGGAAGCGACGTTAAAATCCATAGATATTTATTTTAATGATAGTATTGATGACTTAACTAGAGAAGAATGGTTTTCCATGTATGTGAATTCTATCGTTGAAGAGTTCGACCCACATACATACTATTTAGCACCTCGTGATAAAGAAGGTTTTGATACCCAAATGTCTGGAAAACTTGAAGGTATTGGAGCACGATTAACAAAGCGAATGGATTATATTAAAATTGTTGAGTTAATTTCAGGAGGCCCTGCATGGCGAAGTCAATTACTTGAGGTAGAGGATGTTATTCTTAAGGTAAAGCAAGAGGATGAAGAAACGCCTATAGATATTGTTGGGATGCCAATTAGTGATGCTATTAAGTATATAAAAGGTCCAAAAGGTACAAAGGTTACCTTAACTATAAAGAAAGTAGATGGTACAATAAAGGATATTGTTATTACAAGAGATGTTGTAGAGTTGGGAGAAACTTATGCAAAATCTTCGGTAGTAGAGAAAGATGATAAGAAATTCGGAATTATTAATCTGCCTCGTTTTTATGTAGATTTTGATGATTATAAAAATTTAAATGCTGCTATTGACGTTCGAAAAGAAATAGAACGTTTGAAAGAAGAGGGCATGGAAGGGCTAATTCTAGATTTACGAAATAATGGTGGCGGATCGTTGCCAGCTGTAGTAGACATGGCAGGATTATTTATCAAAGAAGGTCCGGTAGTGCAAGTGCGTTCTACGGGTTCTCCAAAACGTGTTTTAGCGGATACTGATAAATCCATTACATGGGATGGACCTTTGGTAATTTTAGTAAACGAATTATCCGCTTCTGCTTCAGAAATTATGGCAGCTGCAATGCAAGATTATAAGCGTGCTATTATCATCGGTAGCAAGCAAACCTATGGCAAAGGTACTGTACAGACAGTTTATCCTTTAAATAATATAGTTAGAAATAATACCTCAGGAGATTTAGGAGCTTTGGCGTATACCATTCAAAAATACTATAGAATAAATGGAGGTTCGGTACAACTAGAGGGGTTAAAAGTGATGTGCAAGTACCTGGGCGATTCAGTTTTATTGATGTAGGGGAAAAGGAAAAAGAAAACCCATTACCATATGATGAAATAGATCCTGCAAATTATGACGTTTGGGATAATTATTTTGATTATGATAAAACGATTAGTAAGAGTAAAGAGCGTATGAGTGATAATAATCAATTAAAGTTAATTGAGGAAAATGCGAGATGGGTAAAAAGTAAAATTGATGAAACTGAGTTTTCTTTAAATTATAATACTTACAAAAAAGAATTAGAATTAAATGAACAAGAATCCAAACGTTTTGATGCGATTTCAGATTACAAAACAAATTTAACTTTTAAACCATCTGCTTATGAAAGGCAATTGTTTGAAAGTGATACCACTAATTTGCAAGAAAAACGTGAACGTTGGTATAAAAGTTTAAGTAAAGATGTTTATGTAGAAGAGGCTGTTAATGTACTAGAGGATTTAAAAATGGCTTATAGCATAAAAAAAGTAGCTAAAGTAAAAGATTAATTAAGATTAAAAATAATAAAAAGACATAGGTTTAATGAGTAATACATCAAACTCGCTAAAACAACTGGCGCTCCAAAAGTTTAAAAAGAACTTTTGGGGCGTTTTCAGTTTCTATTTTATAGTTTTAGTAGGTTTAGTTTCCATATTTGCTTATGTGTTTGCACCTGATAATTCGCAACATGCGAATCAAATGCATTTGTCTATTCATTCTAAATCTCCTGGTTTTAAAGTAACAATGCTTACTATTCCTTCGCAAGTAAAAAACGAACAGAATTTTTTAGATAAACTATTCTTTGGTGTTAAAAATACTGATACAGAAGTGCCTATTTCAGAATATAGTATTGAAAATGGTAATTTAAACTATACTGAATATGCTGCTGATGGCTTAAAAGGTGTAGAAAAAACAATACTGTTATCGAGTTTTCCTGATAATGCAGTTAATGATTTTGTTAAAGAAAAATCGTTTACGTTTGGTACTGATAAATACGGACGCGATTTATTAAGTAGAATATTAGTAGGTGCAAGAATTTCTTTTTTTATTGGTTTTGTGGCAGTCTTTATTTCATTATTCATTGGTATAATAATGGGGAGTTTAGCAGGTTACTTTGGAGGGAAAGTAGATGCAGTTATTATGTGGATTATTAATGTAACGTGGTCTATTCCAACATTACTTTTAGTAATAGCAATAACATTAGCTTTAGGAAAAGGGTTTTGGCAAGTATTTATTGCAGTTGGCTTAACTATGTGGGTAGAGGTGGCCAGAGTAGTACGCGGACAAATAATTAGTGTCAAAGAAATGCAGTACGTAACAGCGGCTAGAGCCTTAGGTTATAACGATTTTAGAATCATCACAAAACATATTTTGCCCAATATAATGGCGCCAGTAATTGTAATTGCTGCTGCAAATTTTGCCGCTGCTATTTTAATAGAAAGCGGACTCAGTTTTCTAGGCATAGGAGCACAACCTCCAATGGCTAGTTGGGGCGCTATGATAAAAGATCATTACAATTATATTATTCTTGGGAAACCTTATTTAGCAATGATTCCTGGGCTTTGTATTATGAGTTTGGTAATGGCGTTTATGTTGATTGGGAATGCGTTGCGGGATGCTTTGGATGTGAAAGGATGATTTGTGTTTTAGAAAATGGTGTATCCTAAAAGAAGGGAAATACTGCTGTATTCAGTATACCAATAATCAATAAAATGATTATAAGTACCATTTTTACGCACTCCATTATATCTGAGTTCTAAACTGTATTTGTCTAAATGTTTATATCCAAAGCTTACTGCTATATTTGCAGATTTATCAATTTTTAAATCATCGTTAAAAACACCTCTATGAATATTCATAGTGGATTTAAAAGGAAAATCTAATACATAGTAAGCGCTTAAAAAGAGTTTAGAGTCTTTTCCAATAAACATATAGTGTTTAAAGCCAAGAGGAATCTCCATCGAGGTATATTCTACTTTTAATTTATTAACAAAAGTTGGAGAGGAGGGACCTCCTGAAATTTCAGATTGAAATGATTGATAGCTGGGTTCAATGCAGATAGCCCATTTGTTTTGATTGAAACCAAAAATATGTTCAAATTCAATTCCAAAAGTTAAGTTTGTGTTTTTGTCAAAATCTCTTACTGAATTATACCAGCTACGATTTTCTTGCGCAGTAAAAGTACTGTTTCTTAATCCTGCTTTTACAGAAATGTTTAGTTTGCTTTTATTAGGTTTGTCAACTTCCAGTAATTCATAATTGGGGTCTTTGCATTTATTATATTTTAAAATGACTTTAGTTAATCCTTTAAAATCATAGTCTAGGTGTTGAAAATCAGATTTATTCATACTGCTACATTTGAGTGCATTCATAAGTTGCATTCTAAAATCATTATTGTATGCAGCTAAGGTTTGTTCTTTCAAATAACTTTTGAAAACTAAGGGTTCAATTTTGTTATTTCCTACATTAAAAAAGTATCTTTTTAGACTCCCTGATTCATAATAGTATAAGTTGCTTTCTCCTTCAAGTATTGTTTTAAGAAAAATGGTTTGTATTTTAAACTCAGGTTTCCTTGTTCGACTCAAGTTGTTAACATTATTGCTAGACTGGTCTAATGCTACTTTTTTACGAATGTATTTTGAATCCCCATCTATACCGAATTCTTTAGCGTCAATTAAAGATAGAGTCTTAGATTTGCCTTCTCTATTTAATTTATAAGTAAATTCAGTCGGGTTGTGTTTCCAGTCAACATTTTTAATTAAACATGATTTTTTCTCATTTTCATTGTTAATGAAATAACCTTTTTCGAAATTAATTTGTGCATTAAGTAGATAAGTGAGGAAAATGAACAAACTTAGGATTATTGATTTTTTCATTTTGTAGATTGAGTTAGCGTTCTACTGCAATGTAAGGTTATATTCTTACATAACAGGTAGGAAAATAATTTTAGTAAAAAAATAGATTTTGTTTTTAAATGATTTGCAATTTTCGATTTGGGAGCACATTTATTAGAAATTAGCCTAAATAAAATTTTAAATCATATTGTCATTAAGCTCTCCAATATAACCCAAAAGCTCATCCTTTCCAACCCCACTAGAAGAGGAGGTTACAAAATAATTTGGCATTTCTTCCCAAGTTTCTAAAAGTACATTTTTATAGTCTGTAACATTATTTTCAATGGCTTTAGGGCGTAGTTTGTCTGCTTTTGTAAATATAATTGAGAATGGAATTCCGTTTTCCCCAAGCCATTGCATAAACTCTAAATCTATGGGTTGTGGTTTATGGCGAATATCTACTAAAACAAAGGCGGTTACCAATTGTTCCCTTACTGCAAAATACTGAGTAATAAATTTTTGAAATACTTTTTTAGCACTTTTAGAAACACGTGCATAGCCATACCCAGGTAAATCTACCAAGTGCCAATTTTTGTTAATTAAAAAATGATTAATTAATTGGGTTTTGCCCGGACGTCCCGAAGTTTTAGCCAAACTTTTTCGGTTGGTTAACATATTAATCAATGAGGATTTTCCAACATTACTCCTCCCAATAAAAGCATACTCAGGTAATGCACTTTTCGGACATTTTTCAACATCAGAATTACTTACTACAAATTCAGCAGATTTTATGCGCATGTTTTAGTATTTGGAATTTTATGCTTTTTGTGGTATTAAATGCTTCGTTTGGTTAACCAAGCATCCAAAATGTTATTGAATTCATCAGGGTGCTCCATCATAGCAGCATGCCCGCATTTGTCAATCCAAAACAATTCAGAATCTGGTAGTAATTCATCAAATTCTTTGGCAACTTCTGGAGGTGTTACATTGTCATTTTTCCCCAAATAATACACGTTGGGGTGTTCATTTTGGGTAGATCTTTCGCCATATTGTGCCGAATTGCACTTTTTGCAATAGCTAAGGTTTTTATCAGTTTATTACGGTCGTTTACGGTAGCATATACTTCATCTACTATGTCTTTTGTTGCAACTTTTGGGTCGTAAAATACATCTTGCGCTTTTTTCTTAATTACTTCGTAGTCACTACGTTTAGTGTAGCCACCACCCATAGCACTTTCGTAAAGTCCAGAACTTCCAGTAATTACTAAACCTTTTATTTTTTCTGGATATAATTTGGTGTGATATAAGGCAATGTGTCCGCCTAAAGAGTTTCCTAATAAAATAACCTCTTTAAAACCTTTAAATTCAATAAAATCATGCAAGTATTTTGCAAAATTTTTCACATTGGTTTTTATGAGCGACATCGTGTAAATGGGCAACTCGGGTATAACAACTTTATAGTCTTTAGCACTAAAAAAGTTCTTCACAGAATCAAAATTACTTAACCCTCCCATTAAACCGTGTAGCACGATTATAGGTGTTCCTTCTCCAACTTCTATATAACTAAAATTCTTTTCTTTTTTTAAACTATCCGCCATTAATCTGTGTTCATCCGTTTTCGTAACAAAACAAATATAGTTAAATCATTCATATTTCAAGGCTTTTAATTTTTTCCTGCTTTACAGTAGCTTATCGAAATGTTGTTAACACCTCTTGATAACATTTTACTCCACTTTTTAACTGCTTGATAATGAGGTGTAATCTAATTTTTTTCTTCTCAGAATGGCTTTAAAATTGCTGTTTATCGAAAAATTATCAACAAAAGTGGTAAGAAGTGGTAAATCGTGGTAAAATTTTCGATATATTTGATGCTTATAGTTCAAAATCAAAAAACATCGCATTGCATTCATTAATAGGAACATACAGTTGTAAAGTTGACGCCAAAGGACGTATGATGATACCTGCTGGAATGAAAAAGCAGTTGATGCCTATTCTGGAAAGTGGTTTTGTCTTGAGGCGTTCTGTGTTTCAACCTTGTTTGGAATTGTATCCAATGGCAGAATGGCAATTGTTAATGCAGAAAATGAACAAGTTAAACAGGTTTAAGAAAAAGAATAACGATTTCATACGACGATTTAGTGCTGGTGCTAGGGTTGTTGAAGTTGATGGGAATGGAAGATTGTTAATTCCTAAAGATTTAACGGTTTTCGCTAACATTTCAAAAGACATAGTAATCTCTCCATCGATAAATATTATCGAAATATGGGATAGAGAATTGTATGAACAAGCTATTGATGATGCAACTGTAGATTTTTCGGATTTAGCAGAAGAAGTAATGGGGCAAGATGATGACGGCGATGTATCATAATCCAGTATTGTTGAAAGAGACTGTTGATGGTTTAAATATAAAACCAGATGGTATTTATGTAGATGTCACTTTTGGTGGTGGTGGTCATAGTAAGGAAATTTTAAGCAGACTGGATAAAAACGGAAGGTTGTATGCTTTTGATCAGGATTTGGATGCATTAGAAAACGCCATAGATGATGATCGGTTTGTGTTGATAAATGAAAATTTCAGGTTTGTAAAGCGTTTTTTGAGATTTCATGGTGTAAAAGAAGTTGATGGTGTTTTGGCAGATTTTGGAGTGTCGTCTCATCAATTTGATGTTGCAGAACGAGGATTTTCAACACGATTTGAAGCGAATTTGGATATGCGAATGAATCAGCAAAATAAGCTGTCTGCTTATCATGTGGTAAATGATTATGAAGAAGAACAATTAAAGCAGGTTTTATTGCAATATGGGGAGTTGAGAGCAGCTCCAGCTATGGCAAGATTAATTGTTGAGCATAGATATAATGAGAAAATTATAACAAGCGAGCAGTTAAAGCAAGTGTTGAAAAAGTTTTTGTCGCCACGGCATGAAAATAAAATTTTAGCACAAATATATCAAGCCATTCGCATTGAGGTAAATCAGGAAATTGAGGCATTAAAAGAGTTTTTGTTACAAACGCCAGAGATTTTAAAGCAAAACGGACGATTGAGTTTTATCTCATACCATTCTTTAGAAGATAGATTGGTAAAACGTTTTATAAGAAACGGTTTGTTTGAAGGAGAGCCAGAGCGTGATATGTTTGGAAATTTTGAAGTGCCATTAAAAAAAGTAAATGGTTTAATAGTACCGTCAAAAGAAGAAATTAAATCAAACAATAGAGCTAGAAGTGCAAAACTTAGGATTGCAGAAAAACTATAGTTAAAAGTGAAAACCTAATGTCTTTTCTTTTTGGGAAGATGTCTCGGAGAGATAAAGGGGATGAAAAAAACATTTATAACATATTAAAAGGAACTTTTTTAGTGAGTGATGATTCGTTTAAAAACTGGCGCATCATTCTTTTTATTTCTGTTCTGGCAATTGTTATGATAGCGAGTTCTCATAGTGCAGATGGTAAAGTGCACGAAATTGCAAGATTAACCAATGAAGTGAAAGAAATGCGATCTGCATTTGTTGATGGACGTTCAAAATTAATGCGATTAAAAATGGAATCTGCAGTAGTTGCGAAAATGAAAGAAAAAGGATTGGCGCCTTCTGTAAACCCGCCACGAAAAATAAAAGTAAAGTCTAATAATAAGTAATAAATTAATTTTCAACCTTGGCAGTAAGCGAGAAAAGCATATTGAATAAATTGTATGTCGTAGCTGGATTTATGTTCATCTTCGGTATCGCTGTTATGGTTAAATTGGCGAATATTCAGTTTGTGCAAGGCGATGAATATCGTGCTAAAGCTAGTGAGCGGATTGTAAAAGATTTTATCATACCGGCAAATCGTGGTAATGTGTATTCGGTTAACGGTAATTTGTTGGCAACATCAATTCCGAAGTATGATATTCTTCTAGATGCTATTACACCTTCTGCTCAAGTATTCGAAAATAATTTAAAACCACTTTGCGATTCTTTGGCAAAATTTTCAGGTATAAAATCATCTTCATATTATCAAAAAAAATACGCAAAGCTAGAGTTAATAGAAATAGGTATTTATCACTTGCTAAAAATTTAGGGTATTCTGAATATTTAAGAATGCGAACATTTCCATTGTTAAAACTAAGCCCGTTTAAAGGTGGGTTAATCGTCGAGCAAAAAACAAAACGGGAACACCCAATGGGGGTATTGCTCAGCGTACCATTGGTTATGAACGTATTGATGATAATGGAAATGTAACACGCCCAGGAATTGATGGTGCTTTTGGTGTTCAGTATTTACGAGGTACAGATGGTAAGCACGCTAAACAGCAAATAGGAAAAAATCAATGGAAACCTATTAATGATGAAAACAAAATTGAACCGCAAGATGGGTTTGATGTGTATACAACTATTGATGTGAACATTCAAGATATTGCGCATCATGCATTGTTGAAACAATTGGAGTATTATGAAGCGGAGCATGGTTGTGTTGTAGTAATGGAAGTTAAAACTGGGGAGATTCGTGCTATTTCAAATTTAGGAAGAACTTCGAAAGGGACTTATTATGAGAAATTGAATTATGCTGTTGGAGAATCTCATGAGCCAGGATCTACATTTAAAGTGATGGCACTTATGGCGGCGTTGGAAGATAAGGTTGTTGATACTGCTACAATTGTAGATACCAAAATGGGGTCTAAGCGTTTTTATGGAAGAACGATAAGTGACTCTAGAGGTCATGGTAAAATATCCGTAGCTCGTGCTTTGGAAGTGTCTTCAAATATTGGTTTGGCAACTATAATTGATGAAAATTATTCAAGCCAACCTAAAAAATTCATCAAAACGGATTAAAGGTTGGGGGTTAAACAAAACATTAGGGATTTCATTAATAGGAGAAGGAAAACCAATTATACCGGAGCCAGGAGATAAGATTTGGAGTAAAAATGCATTGCCTTCAATGGCATACGGTTACAATTTACAAATGACGCCTTTGCAAACGCTATCTTTTTATAATGCCATAGCAAATGAAGGTGAAATGGTAAAGCCCAGATTTATTAAAGCTGTTAAGGAATTTGATAAGGAAGTTGAGGTTTTTGAGAAAGAAACTTTGAATAAAAAAATCTGTTCTAAAAAAACCTTAAGTGAAATTCAAGAAATATTGAAAAATATTGTTGTGAGAGGAACAGGGCAACGTATGTATTCGAAAAATTTCTCAATGGCAGGCAAAACTGGTACTGCAAGAACAGATTATCATAATTATGAAGAATGGCGAAAAGATAGAAAGTATGTGTCGTCTTTCGCAGGATATTTTCCAACAGATAATCCTAAATATTCTTGCATTGTAGTAATTCATAAACCAAGTACTAAAGTTGGTTATTATGGTGCAGATGTATCGGGTCCGGTATTTAAAAGTATAGCTCAAAAAATATTTACAGATACGCCTTTAATAGATGAAGTTGAATCTTTAGAAGTTAAAAACGCTGCGGTTACCGAGCAGTTTGAAAGTTATTATAATACAGCTCAAACTTATAAAACTATCATGCCAAATGTAGTTGGATTACCAGCAATGGATGCTGTGGCTTTATTAGAGAATATGGGGCTTAAAGTGAGAATTAAAGGTTCTGGAACAGTAAAAAAGCAATCTGTAACTAAAGGGCAAAAAATAAAAAGGAATCAAAAAGTAGTTTTAGAAATTTCGTGAACATATTAAAAGACATATTGTATAAAGTGAACATCAATGCTGTAGTTGGTGGTACAAACATTGTTATAAATGCTATAGATTTCGATTCTAGAAAAATAGCAGAAAAAGATGTGTTTGTGGCTGTTCGTGGAACGCTTTCAGATGGACACAATTATATAGATGTCGCTATAAAACAAGGTGCAATAGCAGTTGTATGCGAAGCTTTACCGAATACTTTAATTGATGGTATAACATATATAGAAGTTGACTACTCAAACAAAGCACTAGCAATTATGGCTTCGAATTATTTCGACTCCCCATCGGATAATTTGAAGCTTGTTGGTGTGACAGGAACCAATGGAAAAACTACTGTTACTACATTGTTATATCAGTTGTTTAAAAATGCAGGTTATAAAGTTGGTTTACTTTCAACAGTAAAGATATTGGTTGATAACAAAGAATATAAAGCAACACATACCACACCAGATTCTATAACTATAAACAAGTATTTAAAAATGATGAATGATGCTGGTGTAGAATTTTGCTTTATGGAAGTGAGTTCGCATGGTATTCATCAAAGTAGAACAGAAGGATTACGATTTGAAGGCGGCGTTTTTACAAACTTATCTCACGACCATTTAGATTATCACAACACGTTTGCAGAATACAGGGATGTTAAAAAAGCTTTTTTGATGGACTGGGCAGTCATGCTTTTGCTTTATCAAATACTGATGATAAAAATGGATTGGTAATGTTGCAAAATACGGCAGCAAAAAAATATACTTATGCGCTTAAAGGTTATGCAGATTATAAGGCACAAATATTAGAAAATGAATTCTCAGGCTTGCTGCTTTCTATTGATGGGAGTGAAGTTTGGACTCGACTAATTGGAAATTTCAATGCCTATAATGTTTTAGCAATTTATGCTACGGCTGAGTTATTAGGCCTTGAAAAAGTTGAGATTCTTCGTTTAATAAGTGAATTACAGAGTGTTAGTGGACGTTTTCAATATTTGGTTTCAGATGAAAAAATAACTGCAATTGTAGATTATGCGCATACACCTGATGCCTTAAAAAATGTATTGGAAACTATAAATAGTATTCGTACAAAAAATGAATCGTTAATCACGGTAGTTGGATGTGGTGGAGATCGTGATAAAACCAAACGCCCTAAAATGGGACACATTGCTTCAGAATTAAGTACAAAAGTGATTTTCACAAGTGATAATCCTAGAAGCGAAAAGCCCGAAACAATAATAGAAGAGATTGAAAAAGGTGTAGAACCTCAAAATTTTAAAAAGACGCTATCAATTTCGGATAGAAAACAAGCAATAAAAACGGCATGTCAATTAGCTGAAGCTAAGGATATCATTTTAATAGCAGGTAAAGGTCATGAAACCTACCAAGAAATAAAAGGGCAGCGTTTTGACTTTGATGATTTT
Source organism: Jejuia sp. G7-7 (assembly GCF_055808955.1). Lineage (NCBI taxonomy): Bacteria > Pseudomonadati > Bacteroidota > Flavobacteriia > Flavobacteriales > Flavobacteriaceae > Jejuia > Jejuia sp. G7-7. The sequence goes on along the minus strand of NZ_JBVVSZ010000002.1, from coordinate 61,939 downwards.
AAAACAGTACAAGAATTTTTAAAACAATTGCAGAAGTAATATGCTATACTATTTGTTTGAATATTTAGAAAAACAATTTCAATTTCCAGGAGCAACACTTTTTGGGTTTCTATCCTTTAGAGCTGCTTTGGCAATGATTCTCTCGTTGTTAATTTCAACAATTTACGGAAAGCGTATTATTAGGTTTCTGCAAAAAAACAAATGGGAGAAACCATTAGAGATTTAGGATTAGCAGGACAAGCCGAAAAAGCAGGTACACCAACTATGGGAGGGATTATAATTATTCTTGCAACTTTAATACCTGTGTTTTTATTAGCAAAGTTAGAGAATATCTACGTTATAGTACTTATTGTGACTACTATTTGGATGGGTGTTATTGGGTTTTTAGACGACTATATTAAAAAATTTAAAAACGATAAAGAAGGTTTAAAGGGGCGTTTTAAAGTACTTGGACAAATAGGTCTTGGTGTTATTGTGGGGGCTACTTTCTTTTTCATCCTGATGTAACTATTAAAGAAGAGATTGAAAGTTCTCAACAAGAGCAAGTTATGTTTCAGAATACATTTCAAGTAAAAGAATTTGAAGCTGAAGAAAAATCAACTAAAACTACAATCCCTTTTTTGAAGGGTAATGAGTTTGACTATGCCGATTTAATTACTTGGATAAGTCCTGACTTAAAAAAATATGCTTGGGTAATTTTTATTCTAGCTGCTATTTTTATAATCACAGCTGTATCCAATGGTGCAAATCTTACAGATGGGATCGATGGATTAGCTGCAGGGACTTCAGCAATTATTGTGCTCACTTTGGGGATTTTTGCTTGGGTTTCAGGTAATATCATATTTTCAGATTACCTCAATATCATGTATATCCCTAGGGTGGAAGAAATTACAATTTATATAGCTGCCTTCGTAGGGGCTTTAATTGGGTTTTTATGGTATAATACCTATCCAGCGCAAGTATTTATGGGAGATACGGGTAGCTTGACTATTGGAGGTATTATCGCTGTTATAGCTATTGCAGTTCGAAAAGAATGGTTGATCCCTCTGTTGTGTGGTATTTTTCTGGCTGAAAATTTATCAGTAGTCATGCAAGTAAGTTGGTTTAAATACACGAGGAAAAAGTATGGGGAAGGGCGGCGAATTTTTAAAATGTCTCCACTACATCATCATTATCAAAAGTTAGGATATCACGAAAGTAAAATAGTAACCCGTTTTTGGATTGTAGGTATTCTATTAGCTATCATTTCAATAGTAACATTGAAAATTAGATAGTATGAAAAGGCTCGTGATATTGGGCGGTGGAGAAAGCGGAGTTGGTACTGCGCTTTTAGGAAAAGCAAAGGGTTTTGATGTTTTTGTTTCTGATAAAGGAAAGATAAAAGCATCATATAAAGAAGTTCTTATACATAATGAGATTGAATGGGAGGAGAGTCAGCATACCGAAGTTAAAATTTTAAATGCAGATTTAGTAATGAAAAGCCCAGGGATTCCTGATAAAGTGCCTTTAGTAAAAGAAATAAAGGCAAATGGAATTTTGATTGTTTCTGAAATTGAATTTGCAGCAAAATTTACTTCAGCAACACTTATTGGAATTACTGGGAGCAATGGTAAAACAACAACTGCTACACTAACACATCATTTATTAAAAAATGAACTGAACGTAGGTTTAGCTGGAAACATTGGGGACAGTTTTGCAAAACAAATTCTTGAAGAAGACTTTGAAAACTATGTGTTAGAAATAAGCAGTTTTCAGTTAGATGATGTTGTTGATTTTAATCCAAAAATAGCAGTATTGCTAAATATTACTCCAGACCATTTAGATAGATATGATTATCAATTCGAAAATTATATCAATTCTAAATTTAGAATAGTGATGAATCAAACTAAGGATGATTATTTGATTTATGATGCAGATGATACAGTAATTACAAATCATTTAAAAACCAACCCAGTTCAATCTACATTATTGCCATTTTCATTAGAAAAAAAGATTGAAAATGGCGCATATTTTGAAAATAACAAACTAATAATAACGATAGATAATAAACAAATAATTATGCCAACAACTAATTTAGCCTTAGAAGGGAAACACAACATTAAAAATGCAATGGCTGCCTCGACAGTAGCGCATTTATTGAAAATTCGCAAGCAGACCATTCGTGAGAGTTTAGAGAACTTTCAAGGCGTAGAACATAGGCTTGAGCAAGTACTTAAAATTAATAAAGTACAGTACATAAACGATTCTAAAGCTACAAACGTAAATGCTACCTATTATGCTCTTGAAAGTATGGATGCACCTACGGTTTGGATTGTTGGAGGTGTAGATAAAGGGAATGATTATAGAGAGTTGTTTCCTTTTATAAATGAAAAAGTAAAAGCCATCATTTGCTTAGGGGTTGATAACGAAAAGTTAATGAGCGAATTTGGTAATATGGTGGATATCATCATTGAAACACAATTTATGAGCGAAGCTGTAAAAATAGCTTATAAAGTTGCTGAAGCTGGCGATAATGTATTGTTATCTCCTGCGTGTGCAAGTTTTGATTTGTTTGAAAACTATGAAGACAGAGGGCGTCAGTTTAAAAATGCAGTAAGAAATTTGTAATTAATTATAGTAAAAAAAGAGTGCAGCAAATATTTAAAAACATAAAAGGAGACCGGTTAATTTGGGCAATAGTGGCACTATTGGCTATTCTATCGTTTTTACCGGTTTATAGTGCTGCAAGTAATTTAGCTTACAAAGGTGGTGGAAGCAATACGTTTACTTTTTTTATAAAGCATTTTGTGCATTTAGTATTAGGGTTTTCAATTATGTATGGTGTACATAAAATACCTTACCGCTATTTTAGAGGATTGTCTTTAGTGATGGTTCCAATCGTTCTAGTATTGTTAACTATTACTATACTGCAAGGTACTACGGTTGAAGGAGCAAGCGCAAGTAGATGGATCCAAATTCCGTTTGTAAACATGTCGTTCCAAACGTCAACTTTTGCGGCAGTAGTATTAATGGTTTATGTGGCAAGGTACTTATCCAAAATGCAGGATAAGGTAATTACATTTAAGTCGTCTATAATTCCATTATGGATGCCTGTATTTCTGGTTTTAGCATTGATTTTACCTTCAAACTTTTCTACAACTGCCATTATATTTACAATGGTTTTGGTTTTGGTGTTTTTAGGGGGTTATCCTATAAAATATCTAGCAATAATATTAGGATCTGGATTAGTGGCATTGACATTTTTTGTTTTGGTTGCTAAAATGACGGACGGGCCTTTAAAAGTAAAAGTGAATACTTGGGAAAATAGAATTAAAAATTATGCAAACGGAGAAGATACCAAAGAAGATTATCAAATAGAAAAAGCCAAAATAGCAATTGCATCTGGCAGAATAAGGGGAGTGGGTCCTGGTAAAAGCATTCAAAAGAACTTTTTGCCACAATCTTCTTCGGATTTCATTTTTGCGATAATTATAGAAGAATACGGCTTGTTAGGAGGATTTCTTATCATGTTGTTGTATTTGTGGTTGCTGTTTAGAGTGGTTATCGTAGCGCAAAAATCCGATTCTATTTTTGGAAAATTATTGGTGCTTGGTGTTGGTCTGCCTATTGTGTTTCAAGCATTAATAAATATGGCGGTTGCTGTAGAATTATTTCCAGTAACAGGGCAAACTCTGCCACTTATAAGTAGTGGAGGTACATCTATTTGGATGACTTGTTTAGCGCTAGGCATCATATTAAGTGTAAGCGCTAGAAGAGAAGAAATAAAAGAACAAGAAATAAATGATGATAATCCTTTAGAAATCCTATCGGAAGCAATATAAAATGACAGATAAAACACAATATAATATCATTTTATCGGGAGGGGGCACAGGTGGTCATATCTACCCTGCAATTGCTATTGCAAATGCGTTAAAATCGAAATATCCTAAAGCTAAGTTTTTATTCGTTGGTGCAAAGGATAGAATGGAAATGGAGAAAGTGCCACAAGCTGGATATGAGATAAAAGGGTTGTGGATTTCTGGAATTCAAAGGCGGATAACATTTAAAAACTTAATGTTTCCGTTCAAACTTATAAGTAGTCTCTGGAAAGCACACAGAATTGTAAGGAAGTTTAAACCAGATTTAGCTATTGGAACAGGTGGTTTTGCTAGTGGACCATTATTGTATGCGGCGGCTTCAAAAAAAATTCCAACATTAATACAAGAGCAAAATTCGTATCCAGGAATTACAAATAAATTACTATCTAAAAAAGCACATAAAATCTGTGTAGCCTATAAGGGATTAGAACGATTTTTTCCTAAAGAAAAAATTAGAATTACAGGAAATCCAGTACGTCAAGATTTATTGAGTGTTACTGATAAAAGTGTTGAAGCTAAAAATCATTTCGATTTAAAGCATGGTAAATATACTTTATTGGTTTTAGGTGGAAGTTTGGGTTCAAGACGTATAAATCAATTGATTGAAAAAGAGCTCGATTTTTTGGATACTCAAAATGTGCAAGTTATTTGGCAATGTGGCAAGTTGTATTATCAACAATATAAGTTGCATGGAAACACTAATAATGTTCAGGTGTATGAGTTTTTAAATCAGATGGATTTGGCTTATGCGTCAGCAGATATTATTATTTCGAGAGCTGGAGCAAGTTCGGTGTCTGAATTATGTATTGTTGGAAAACCGGTAATTTTTATACCATCACCTAATGTTGCTGAAGATCATCAAACTAAAAACGCCATGGCAATTGTAAATCAGGACGCTGCGTTATTAATAAGAGAGAGTGATTTAGATGTTGATTTTGAAAACAAATTTTCACAATTAATAGCTTCGCAAGAAAAGCAAAAAGAATTAGGGAAAAATATTAGAACATTAGCATTGGTAAATGCTACAAATGAAATAGTTGACGAGGTAGAAATATTACTTAATAAATGAACTTAAATAGTGTACATAATGTCTTTTTTGTAGGTATCGGTGGTATCGGTATGAGTGCTTTAGCGCGTTATTTTAAATCTATTGGAAAGCATGTTTCGGGCTATGATAAAACACCATCTCAAATAACCAAAGATTTAGAAGTATTAGATATTTCTGTTCATTTTGAAGATGATATTAATAGAGTTGATAGTGTATTTCTAAATAGCGATAAAACATTAGTTATTTATACGCCAGCTATCCCAAAGCGGCATTCAGAATTAAACTATTTTATATCAAATGGTTTTAATGTGATGAAGCGTTCTCAAATATTAGGTTTAATTACAGAAAACACCTTTTGTTTAGCAGTTGCAGGAACTCATGGTAAAACTACAACTACCAGTATTTTAGGGCATTTGATGTATGAATGTGATGTGAAGCTAACTGCTTTTCTCGGTGGAATTAGCGAGAACTATAATTCGAATTTGATATTGAACGGAGATGAGGTTTCAGTAGTTGAAGCTGATGAATTCGATAGATCTTTTTTAACATTATCTCCAAATTTAGCCTGCATTACATCTATGGATGCAGATCATCTAGATATTTATGGGGATGCTTCAGAATTAAAAAAATCTTTTGAAGACTTTTCAAAAAAAATAAAACCTAACGGAAAATTATTTGTTAAAAATGGTTTACCCTTAAAAGGGGTTACATATGGTATTGAAGATGATGCAGATTATGCTGTTCAAAATATAAAAATAGAAAATGGAAGTTATGTTTTTGATTTAAAAACACCACAAACTGTTCTCAAGAATTTGAAATTTAACTTACCTGGGAGACATAATTTATCTAACGCTTTGATTGCTTTTGCAATGGCGTCGGAATATGGTTGTTCCAATCAAGGTCTTAGTGAGGCTTTAAAAACTTACAAAGGTGTTAAGCGTCGTTTTACTTATCAAATTAAAACAGATGATTTGGTTTTTATTGATGATTATGCACATCATCCCGAAGAAATTAATGCAGTTCATGGTGCTGTTCGAGAAATGTATCCTGGAAAAAAGTGTTGGCAATTTTTCAACCTCATTTATACAGTAGAACTAAAGATTTTATTGAGGAGTTTGCTAAAAGTTTAGCGCAATTTGATGAATTAATGTTGTTAGATATTTATCCAGCAAGAGAATTACCTATTGAAGGTGTAACATCAGGTTGGTTATTGAATAAAATTGATAATGCTCATAAAAAATTAGTAAATAAATCTGATTTAATTTCAGAAATAAATAAAAGCGAAGCTCAAATTATTCTTACTATAGGGGCTGGAGATATTGGAGAGGAAGTAAAACATATTAAAAAAGAATTAAGTATTGCGAGTTAACTGGAATTACATAAAAATGTTGGTTTTACTGCTATTGGTGGTAGTTTTGTATGCGTTTACTTCAGTCAGAAATAATAAGCGAGGAATTTCAAAGCCTAACATTTCATTTTTAGGCGATAACAATCTTTTTATAACTCATGAGACTGTTAGTAAATTGTTAATACAAAATCACGGTAGTGTTGAAAATGAGCCTAAAGAAACTTTAGATTTGAACGAATTAGAATCTGCCCTGAAATCTAATCCCATGATAAAATCGGCTGAAGTGTATGTTGCTGTAAATGGAGCACTTAACGCTGAAATTAAACAAAAACGACCTGTTGCGAGAGTAAGCACAAACGCATCATATTATATAGATGATGAAGGTAATTACATGCCTTTGTCATCAAATTATACTGCTCGAGTGCCTTTAGTTACTGGTTATGTTGAAAAAAACAACTTGCAACAAATTTTTAAAGTTGCACGTAAAATAGAGACGGACGATTTTTTAAAGCAACATGTTGTTGAGATTAATCAAAGCGCAAACGGAGCAATAGCTTTTAAAATTGAGACAATGCAATTTTATCGTGAATTTGGGAAGTTTAAAGCTGTTAGATAAAAAGATAAATAACTTAAAAGCGTTTTATAAAAAGAGTTTAAAAGAAAAAACGCTTGATAAGTATAGTAGAGTGAATTTGCAATTTGATAATCAAGTGGTTTGTACCAAAACGTAAAAAATGGAACATAATTTAGCAGTAGGTTTAGACATAGGAACCACAAAAATTGTGGCAATGATTGGTCGTAAAAATGAATACGACAAACTTGAAATTTTAGGTATTGGTAAATCTAAAAGTTTAGGTGTACACCGTGGTGTTGTAAATAATATTACGCAAACTATTCAGTCTATCCAGCAGGCTGTTCAAGAAGCAGAAGCAACTGCCGAACTTAAAATTGAAGAAGTTACCGTTGGTATTGCAGGTCAGCACATCCGAAGCCTACAGCATAGCGATTATATTACAAGGCCAAATTCTGAAACGGTTATTGATGAAGATGATATCGATAGATTAATCAATCAAGTGCATAAACTGGTAATGTTACCAGGGGAAGAAATTATTCATGTATTGCCTCAAGAATATAAAATTGATGGGCAAGCAGAAATAAAAGAACCTATTGGCATGTATGGAGGACGATTAGAAGCTAATTTTCATGTGGTTGTAGGGCAAGTATCGTCTATCAGAAACATTGGGCGTTGTGTCCAAAGTTCAGGTTTAAACCTTGAAGGTATCACATTAGAGCCCTTAGCTTCAGCAAATGCGGTTTTAAGTCAAGAAGAAAAAGAAGCAGGTGTTGCATTGATTGATATAGGTGGAGGAACAACAGATTTAGCCATTTTTAGAGATGGTATTATACGTCATACAGCAGTTATTCCTTTTGGTGGAAATGTGATTACTGAAGACATTAAAGAAGGCTGTTCTATCATAGAAAAGCAAGCTGAACTTCTAAAAATAAAGTTTGGTTCTGCATGGCCTGGAGAAAATAAGGATAATGAGATTGTTTCAATCCCTGGATTAAGAGGAAGAGAGCCAAAGGAGATAACACTTAAAAACTTATCGAGAATCATTCACGCTCGTGTAGTTGAAATTGTAGAGCAAATTTTTGCAGAAATTAAAAATTACGGTCACGAAGAGCAAAAGAAAAAATTAATTGCAGGAATCGTATTAACTGGTGGGGGAAGCCAATTAAAACACTTAAAACAATTAGTAGAATATATCACAGGTATGGATACTAGAATAGGTTATCCTAATGAACACTTAGCTGGCGATAGTGATAGTGATGTCACAAGTCCTTTGTATGCAACAGCAGTAGGTTTGGTGCTTGACGGACTAAAACGTAATGAACGTAAAAAAGTTGAAGAACACGAACAAGAAGTTTACGAAGAGCAAATAAAAGACGAGACAATTAGTGAAACCCAAATAGAAAAACCGGTAAAAGAGCGCAAGTCCTTTTTAGATAAATTAACTGAACGCGTTAAAGATTTTTTAGATAACGCGGAATAGTAAAAGAATTAACCATTGAATAATAGTAAAATTTAGAACCCCAGAAAAAAAGAATTTATGAGCAGCAAAAACGAATTCGAAAGCATTGCATTTGATCTACCTAAAAATCAATCAAATGTTATAAAAGTCATAGGTGTTGGTGGCGGTGGTAGTAATGCCATTAACCACATGTTTCAACAAGGTATTAAAGGCGTAGATTTTTATGTTTGTAATACTGATGCTCAGGCGTTACAAAGTAGCGGTGTGCCTAACAAAATACAATTAGGACTTAACTTAACCGAAGGGCTAGGAGCAGGTGCAAACCCAGAAATAGGAGAGCAATCTGCTGTTGAGAGTTTTGATGAAATCTCTCAAATGCTAGACAGTAATACTAAAATGGTATTTATTACCGCAGGAATGGGGGGTGGTACAGGTACTGGTGCTGCGCCAATTATTGCTAAAATGTCCAAGGATAAGGATATTTTAACTGTAGGGATTGTAACTATGCCATTTCAGTTTGAAGGAAAAATGAGGTTAGAACAATCTCAAAAAGGAATTGAAAGGTTAAGAAATGTAGTAGATTCTTTAATTGTGATTAATAACAATAAACTTCGAGAAGTTTATGGAAATCTTGGTTTTAAAGCAGGTTTCTCCAAAGCTGATGAAGTGCTATCTACTGCTGCTCGTGGAATAGCCGAAGTTATTACACATCACTACACTCAAAATATAGATTTACGTGATGCTAAAACAGTATTAAGTAATAGTGGAACTGCTATAATGGGTTCGTCTTTAGCTTCTGGTCAAAACAGAGCACAAGATGCTATTCGTAAGGCTTTAGATTCTCCATTATTAAACGATAATAAAATTACAGGAGCTAAAAACGTATTGCTACTTATAGTTTCAGGTTCTCAAGAAATCACAATTGATGAAATAGGTGAAATTAACGACCATATTCAAAATGAAGCAGGTCATGGTGCAAATATCATTATGGGTGTGGGCGAAGATGAAACGCTGGAAGAATCGATTTCTGTTACAATCATAGCAACAGGATTTAATATTGAACAACAAGATGAAATTTCAAATACTGAAACCAAGAAAGTAGTTCATGCTCTAGGAGAAGTATCTGAACCTAAAGCTAAACTTGAAACTAAAGAGCCAGTTGTTATTGAGCCAATTGTTGAACTAGAGAAGAAAGAGGAAACACCTGTTGTAAGACATACTTTAGATATTGAAGAGGTTGAGGAGGAAGTAACTTCTGCTGAAAAAATTGTTGTAGAAAAACCAAGAACGGGACAAGTGCCAAATGATATCACTTTAATTCCCACATCAGAATTAATAAAAAATATTGATGTTGTTTACGATGAAGTGAGAACCAATAATACTAAGGAAGAAGAAGATTTCATCATTAAACCAGTAACAACAATGGCTATTGATGAGCCTGAAACTGTTGAAACTGAAGATGAAGAGCAACAAATAACCTTAACTTTTGATTTGCCTTTATTTGCTGAAACTGAGGAAGAAGAAAAAGTAGAAGATACGGTTACTTTTAATTTAGATGATGATGCAAAAGATATTGCTGTAAACGATTTTGTAGAGCTTATTCCTGTAACCGAAACGAATGAAGAAGGTCGAGATATTCGTTATGCATTAGATGATTACATTGAAGCAGAATCGTCTATGAATAAGGTTGAAACAAATGTAGAGGAACTGGTTGAGGAAATTCCAGAAGATTTAGTATTTGAAAAAAAGGTTATTAAAGAAGAAACAGTCGAAGAATCTGTTGAGGAAGAGTTAGATCCAACTAATTTGCCAATTTCTGAAATTTTAAAACAACGCACAGCTGAACGTCGTCTTAAAATGAAAGACTTTAATTATAAATTCAATACATCAAAAATTGATGATATTGAAAAAGTACCTGCATACAAACGTCAAGGTGTTAATTTAGAAGAAAGTAAACATTCATCTGAAACTGATTTGTCAAGAACAAGTGTTGGCGTTGATGATAATGATGATATTCAGTTAAGAACAAATAATTCTTTTTTACATGATAATGTAGATTAATAAAGGCTATTACAAAATACTTCTGTGTTTAACCTCACTTTAGTTATGATCCCGAAAAGTAACCCTCATTCTTTTCGGGATTCTTTTTCTCTTAAGTCTAACTTCGCGCTTCTAACTTTTTGCTATCTTCGCACTTCTTTCAATTTAAAAATTATGAGTTTACAACAAGATATTATGTCGGCTTTAAAAGAAGCGATGAAAAGCAAGGATCAAACGGCTTTAACGGCTTTAAGAGCAGTAAAATCTGCCATTCTATTGGCGCAAACAGAAATTGGTGCAAAAGAAGACTTAACTGAAGCGCAAGAGCTAAAGATACTTCAAAAATTAGTAAAGCAACGTAAGGATAGTGCTGCTATTTATCTGGAACAAGACAGAAAGGATTTGGCATTACCCGAGATTGATGAAGCAGAGGTAATCAGTCAATTTTTACCCGAAGCCTTAAGTGAAGAAGAGATTGAAAAAGTAGTTGTTGCTACGATAGATCAAATTGGAGCTCAAGGTATGAAGGATATGGGTAAAGTCATGGGTATAGTGAACAAGGAATTGGCTGGACAAGCCGATGGCAAAACCATTTCTAACATAGTGAAGGCAAAGTTGTCATAATATTTATATCCACTTTGAGTGGTAAAAAAGGCTGCGTAGTTCAACTGGATAGAATATCAGATTTCGGCTCTGAGGGTTGGGGGTTCGAATCCCTTCGCGGTCACGAATTAATAGAAAAGCCAAAAACATTTTTTTGACTGAGCTCAAAAATGTTTTTGGTTTTTCTGTTTTCAAAGTTGAACCTTAAAAGTGATAAAAAAACCTAGGTGATTAAAATAATAGATTCCTAAAAAGTGAAAGGGATCTGGATCTCATCTATAAATGTTGTTAGCATAAATTATAGAGAATAATGAGTTGAAATTTTACACTATAGTGACCATAACACCTTTTTCTTCTAATCTTTTCTTGAAAGAAGAGGATATGCCATTGTCGGTAATAATTTCGTTAATAGCATTTAAATCACATATTTTTGCAAAACTCTTTTTTCCAAATTTAGATGAATCTGCTAAAACAATTGTTTTTTGAGCAGATGCTAACATTTTTTGGTTGAGTTGTGCTTCTTCTAAATTTGTAGTAGATAAACCGTAGTCTACATCTACACCGTCCACTCCTAAAAAGTTTGCTGCATGATACATTTTCTAAAATATGAGCTGCATAAGAGCCTATTACAGAAGCTGAACTATGGCGAATATAGCCGCCGAGTTGTAAAATTTCTATGTTTGTGTCATGAATTAAATGTAGTACTGCATAAAGTGATGATGTGATTACAGTTAGTTTATTTTTTGGTTTTATAAATTTTGAAAATGCTTGAACCGTAGTTCCTGAAGCAATCATTATAGAATCATTTTCTCTAATGCGTTTTGCAGCAGCTTGTGCGATGCCATTTTTTTCTTCAACCGAAATTTTTTCTTTTTCAACAACAGCTTTTTCGATGATATAAGGATTTTCTAAAGAAGCACCACCATGAGTTCTGAAAAGAAGTCCTTTTTCTTCTAAAAATTTTAAATCTTTTCGAATTGTAACGGCAGATACATTAAGTTGATTACATAAATCTAAAACTTCAACATGCTTCTCTTTTGATAGTATATTTAAAATGGTTTCGTGTCTTTGCATAAAACAAATATAATGAAATGAAAGAAAATAAAATGAAGCTATTCAGTTGTTTTTTTAATTTAAATATGAAAAATAAGTTTCGTTTAGTTTCGTTTTTTTATTATTTTTTAGTAAATTTGAAGCAAAATAAAATTAATCAAAACTAAAACAAGTTAATTTGTTCAATAGAAATACATTAATAAAGCAGTTACAGGAGCAGCCAAATTGGGATGTTGTAATTATTGGAGGTGGTGCTACAGGATTGGGAGTTGCGCTAGATAGTGCAACAAGAGGTTATAAAACGTTATTGTTAGAGCAGGTAGATTTCGCAAAAGGGACTTCTAGCAGAAGTACAAAATTGGTGCATGGTGGTGTAAGGTATCTAGCGCAAGGTAATATTGACTTGGTAAGAGAAGCGCTTTACGAAAGGGGGTTGATGCTCAAAAATGCTTCGCATTTAGTGAGTAATCAGTCATTTATTATTCCAAATTATAAATGGTGGGATAATTTGTTTTATACTGTTGGGTTAAAAGTATATGATTTTTTGGCTGGAAAATTAAGCTTTGGAAAATCTACTAGAATATCTAAAAGTCAAACTCAATTGCGTTTAGAAACTATAAAAAGTGAAAGATTAAAAGGGGGTGTTGTGTATCATGATGGTCAGTTTGATGATTCAAGATTAGCCTTAAATATTGCGCAAACAGCTGTAGAACAAGGTGCTACAGTTTTAAATCATTTTAAAGTAGAACAATTGCAGAAGGCAGATAACGGAACTGTTAATGGCGTTGTTGCAAAAGATATAGAGACCAATTCAATATATACTATAAAAGCAAAAGTGGTTATAAATGCTACCGGTGTTTTTACAGATGAAGTTTTAAAAATGGATAACACAGAGGCTAAGAATATAATTCGTCCTAGTCAAGGTGTGCATTTGGTTTTGGATCAATCATTTTTACCAGGAAAAGATGCTATTATGATTCCTAAAACCGATGACGGAAGGGTTTTGTTTCTAGTGCCATGGCATAGCAGAGTTGTAGTGGGAACAACGGATACGCTATTGGATAGTCATAGTTTAGAGCCAAAAGCGTTAGATGATGAAGTAGATTTTATTCTATCTACAGCTAATAAGTATTTAACAAAAACAGTAACTAAAGCTGACGTGTTAAGCATTTTTGCAGGATTACGACCTTTAGCGGTTCCAAAAGATAAATCTGAAAAAACAAAAGAGATTTCTAGAAGTCATAAAATTATTGTTTCAGAATCTGGTTTGGTAACTATTACTGGGGGAAAATGGACGACATATCGTCGTATGGCACAAGATACTATCGGTAAGGTTATTGAATTAGGAAAACTTAAATACAAGCCTTGTAAAACAGAAGGTTTATTGATTCATGGCGCTAATGGTGTTGTAGATGCATCAAATCATTTATATATTTATGGTACCGATAAAAAAGCCATTGAGGCACTTATCGAGGAATCTCCAGAATTAGGGGAAAAATTGCATCCAAGACTAGAGTTTTTAAAAGCAGAAGTAGTTTGGGCAATAAAAAACGAAATGGCAAGAACTATAGAAGATGTGTTAGCTAGACGAGTTAGGATTTTGTTTTTAGACGCCAAAGCTGCTATTGAAATTGCTCCAAAAATTGCTGCTTTTTTGGCAAAAGAATTAGATAAAGATAAAAACTGGGAGCAGCTACAAATTGCTGATTTTAGAGCAACAGCAAATCAATACATAATTAAAAATTAATTTATAACTAATAAAAAACCCTAGTTTAGTTTTCTTTTCAAGGGTAAGAGGTGCTTATATCATGGAAAAGTATATACTTGCATTAGACCAAGGTACTACTAGCTCTAGAGCTATAGTTTTTAATAAAAAGGGTAATGTTATTTCAGTAGCTCAAAAAGAGTTTACACAATATTTTCCAAAACCTGGTTGGGTAGAACACAATCCTATAGAAATCTGGTCAACTCAAGCAGGTGTTGCTACAGAAGCTATTGAGAAAAAAGGTTTAAATGTAGAAAACATCGCAGCAATTGGTATTACAAACCAGCGCGAAACTGTTGTTGTTTGGGATAAAAACACAGGAGAACCTATATATAATGCCATTGTATGGCAAGATAAAAGAACATCGTCATATTGTGACCAGCTCAAAAGCAAGGTTATGAAAAATCTATAAAGGAAAAAGCAGGATTGGTAATAGATTCCTATTTTTCAGGAACAAAAGTAAAATGGATTTTAGATAATGTTGAAGGCGCAAGAGCGAAAGCTGAAAAAGGCGATTTAATTCTAGGAACTATTGATACTTGGTTAATCTGGAATTTTACAAAAGGCAAAGTACATGTAACAGATGTTACAAATGCATGTAGAACATTAATATTCAATATAAATACAATGGGTTGGGATGAGGAATTACTTGAATTATTGACCATTCCAAAGAGTATGTTACCGAAAGTAAAACAATCTAGTGAGGTTTATGGTGAAACAAAATCTACATTTTTCGATGCTAATATTCCAATCTCTGGAATTGCAGGCGACCAGCAAGCTGCATTGTTTGGACAAATGTGTACTAAAAAAGGTATGGTAAAAAACACCTACGGGACAGGTTGCTTTATGTTAATGAATATTGGGGATAAACCTATTGTTTCAGAAAACAATCTATTAACCACCGTAGCTTGGAAAATAAATGGAGAAACCACTTTTGCGCTCGAAGGTAGTATATTTATAGCGGGAGCAGTAGTGCAATGGTTGAGAGATGGGTTGAAAATTATTAGAAATTCTTCAGATGTTGAGCAATTGGCTAGTTCAGTTGAAAGTTCAGATGGTGTGTATTTTGTGCCAGCTTTTGCAGGATTGGGAGCACCACATTGGAATCAGCAAGCTCAAGGCACTATGTTCGGATTAACAAGAGGTAGTACAGATGCTCACATTGCACGAGCTGCTTTAGAATCTATTGCTTACCAAACCATGGATATCTTAAAAGCTATGGAAGCTGATTCTGAAATTTCAATAAAAGAGTTACGTGTAGATGGAGGTGCGACAGTAAATAATATGCTGATGCAATTTCAATCAGATGTTTTAAATACTGAAACTGTACGCCCTAAAGTGATAGAGACAACGGCAATGGGAGCTGCATTTTTAGCAGGATTAGCAGTAGGATATTGGGATAACTTTGAAGAAATTCAAGAAATTTGGCAGACAGATAAACATTTTAAACCGGCTGAAGACAGATCAACTATTGATAAGAATATAAAAGGCTGGTATAAGGCTATTGATACTTTAGAATTTTGGTCGAAAAGTTAGTTTAAAACAAATAAACTTTAATTTTATTTTTAATAGAAATTAAGTTCTTTTGAGATTCAGTACTTGCTAATGAGATATTTAATACAATAATCATAAGTCCAAATAAAGTCTCAATTTTTATGTATTTTTAGAGAGCAAAAGGTAGATGTAATAGCACTTTTTCGTTGAAAATGTTAATAGATGACGTTCAGGTTTTTTAGAAAAAAGAATAAAAAGACAAAGTTTGTGTCTTTTTTATTCATAATTCTTAGTTTAAGTTTTACAAATTGTAAAAAAGATGCTAAACCTAATTTAGGAAATTCAAATGTAAACCTTAAAGTGATGACTTATAACATCCGATTGGATATTGCTTCGGATGGGGATAATGCTTGGGTACATAGAAAAGAATTTTTAAGCTCTCAAGTACAATTTTACAGTCCAGATATCATGGGTGTTCAAGAAGCACGTCCAAATCAAATGGAAGATTTAAATACAGCTTTAAAAAAATATAAAACCATAGGTGTAGGACGAGATGGAGATAATAAAGGTGAATTTTCAGCAATTTTTTACAACTCAAAAAAGTAAAAGTTGAAAATGAAAACACTTTTTGGTTGTCAGAAACACCAAATAAAATTTCAAAAGGTTGGGATGCTGCATACCCAAGAATTTGCACCTATGGATTGTTTACAATTCTAGAAACTAATCAAAAAATATGGGTGTTTAATACGCATTTAGACCACGTTGGTGCTGAGGCACAGTTGCAAGGCATTCAATTAATCCTCGAAAAAATAGAAGATTTAAATACTGAAAATATTCCAGTAATTGTGATGGGTGATTTTAATGTAGAGCCAGAGAGTCAATTAATTACAAGTCTTAAGCAAAGAATGTATGACTCTAAAGAACATGCGAAAGTTATATTTGGATCAAACGGTACATTTAACGGGTTTAAATTTCATGAACTTGTTGCTAGAAGAATTGATTACATCATGCTTTCAAAATCAAAAAAAATGAAAGTTGAAAAATATGGGGTGCTATCCAGTTCAGTAAATTTAAAATACCCATCGGATCATTTTCCAGTTTACATTGAATTAAGCTTTAATTAATTTTAATTAAAGACTTTATAGTCATCATAATTTCAAGATATTTTTCTTTTTCTATGGACTGATTTATAGGTTCTCTTGATAAAGTACTTTGTTTAGCTCCAGTTTTAGAGTGTAGATTCGTTTTATTTAGAGTTAGTACTTAATTATTAAAAAACTTAATTTATAGTAATAACAGGTCAATGTTATGTTCTGTTAGGTAGTTAGTCATTTTGTTTTTCTAAATATTATATATTTAATTTTCGAACCAACAGAAAGCAAAGAGTTTAATGGAAGTTAAGTCAACAAAACCAGCAACGAGAAAAAGATACAATATTTTGGTAATGATATTTATTACTGTTGTAATAAATTATCTAGATAGGGCAAATATTTCAGTTGCCGCTTTTGCTTTAAGAACAGATTTAGGTATAGATACTGAGCAAATGGGCTGGGTATTTTCAGCTTTTGGTATATTTTATGCTGCCTTGCAACTCCTGGTGGTATTCTTGCTGACAGAATTAAGTCTAGAATTCTCTACTCTATTATATTGGTACTTTGGTCTCTTGCTACTTTATTTCAAGGGTTTATAAATTCATTGGCAGCTTTAATTGGATTAAGAGCCAGCATTGGAGTTTTTGAAGCACCTTCGTACCCTATTAATAATTTAGTAGTAAGTAGATGGTTTCCAGAAAAAGAGAGAGCATCGGCTATTGCGGTTTACACATCAGGACAGTTTTTAGGACTAGCGTTTCTATTGCCGGTTTTAACATTAATTCAAGATGCTTTAGGGTGGAGAGGTTTGTTTATTGTCTCGGGAATCATAGGTTTAGTTTGGGCGGTAGTATGGTATTTCTTTTACAGGGACCCAAGAGATCATAAATCTGTAAGTGAGTCTGAAGTAGAGTATATAGAAAAGGGAGGAGGATTAGTTGGGTCTAAAACTAAAGATGAAGAAAAAAGAAGTTTAGTTGGGGGGATTTTAAGCAGGCTTTTATTTATAGAAAACTCTGGGGAATCTATATAGGTCAATTTTGTTTAGGTGCTATTACTTGGTTCTTTTTGACTTGGTTTCCTACATATTTAGTTGAGTTTAGGGGTTGGATTTTGTTAAGTCTGGTTTTTATGCTTCTGTACCTTATTTGGCTGCTTTTTTTGGAATACTTCTATCAGGTTTTACTTCAGATTTTTTAACTAAAAAGGGGTATTCAGTAGAAATATCAAGAAAAGCACCTATAATTATAGGAATGTTAATGACTGTTTTTATAATTGGTGCCAATTACACAGATGACATCTTCTTCATAATATTATTTTTAGCTTTAGCAGGTTTTGGAATGGGGTTAGCTAGTATTGCGTGGGTATTTGTTTCTTTAATAGCTCCTAAAGATAACTTAGGACTGGTAGGGGGCGCTTTTAATTTTATAGGAGGCTTGTCAGTTTTTATTCCAGCTATTATTGGGTATATTGTAGCAGATGGAGACTTTAGTCCTGCTTTAATGTTCATAGCAATAATTTCCTTAATAGGAGTGCTTTCTTATATCTTCATCGTTGGTAAAATAGAACGTATTGTTCCAAAAAAATAATATTAAATTTATATTATAAATGAAAATAACAGCAGTAAAACCTTACCCAATAAATATAGGTTCAGGAAGTCAATTAGTTGTTAAAATAGAAACAGATTCTGGTATATATGGATGGGGAGCATCTGGCTTATCTGGAAGAGAATATGCTGTAATTGGGGCTTTAAAACATTATGCGCCGTTAATTATTGGTCGGAACCCTATGCAAATTGGAGCCATTTGGCAAGATTTATATAGAGGTCAATATTTTGAAGGGGGTCGTGTTTTAGCAGCAGCAATTTCTGCAATTGATATAGCTCTATATGATATTAAAGGAAAAGCTCTAGGTGTACCTGTTTATGAATTATTGGGTGGCAAGCAACGTGATTTTGTACCATGTTTTGCATCGGTTCGCTTTTCAACATTTGATGCTTTGATAAATCAATCAAAAAAGTTGATCAATGACGGTTGGGATATGTTAAGATTAGCACCAGCTGAATTTGAAGATCAAGAAGATATTTCACGTTTTGAACCTCGAGAATCTGTAGCAAAAATTGCGGATTGGATGATTGCCTTGCGAAAAGAAGTTGGAACTTCCATTACCATAGGAATTGATTATCATTCCCGTTTAAGTGCTGCGGAAACGTATTCATTTATGAATCGTATGCCTAAAGGTACATTAGATTTTATAGAAGAACCTATTCGGGATGAAAACCCTGAGGCTTATGAGAGTCTAAGAAAAATGATAGATATACCTTTTGCAATAGGAGAAGAATTTGCCAGTAAGTGGCAATTTTTACCTTTTATAGAACGGAATATTACTCAGTATGCTAGAGTGGATGTATGTAATGTTGGTGGTATTACAGAAGCAATGAAAGTGGCTGCAATGGCAGAAACACATTATATTGATTTGATGCCTCATAACCCTCTAGGTCCAATTTGTACAGCAGCTACAATTCATTTAGCGGCAGCTTGCCCTAACTTTAGTTGGTTGGAAGAAGTAAATACAGGTGCTCATGTATTAACTAACGATCCAAAATTTTATCCTGTACAACCAAAATTAGACGGTGCAGGATATCATTTGCCAACAAGTCCTGGTTTAGGAGTAGAATTTAATGAGGAGTTGGCTCAAAATATAGAATTTGTTCCAGTTGAAATTCCTAGATTAAAAAGGAATGATGGCTCTTTCACTAATTGGTAAATAAAGATTTTAGAAAATATTTCAAGAAAATGAATAGAACAGAACTCGTTGAAATTATTGAGCGAGAAAAATTAGTGTTCGTTACGCGTTTAACAGATTATACAAAAACCCAATTTGTATTAAAAAGTTTAGTTGATGGTGGCGCTAAAGTAATGGAAATTACATCAAACACACCAAATTTTACTGATGAGATTTCTAAAGGAAGATCTACTTATCCAAATATTTTAATTGGAGCAGGAACCATTACTAATAAAAGACTAGCTAAAGATGCCATAGAAGCTGGTGCACAATTTTTAGTAACACCAAATAGTAATTTAGAACTAATTGATATTGCTCATCAGCATGATATTCCCATATTAATGGGGGCTCTAACTCCAACTGAGGTTTGTGCCGCTTGGGAAGCTGGAGCAGATTTCGTAAAGCTTTTTCCAGCAGATATCATGGGAATTCCTTATTTTAGATCGATTAAAGCACCATTAAATAATGTGAAACTGTTAGCAGTTGGAGGAATAGCATTAAATAGTGTCAAAGAATGGATGGATGCCGGTGCTCATGGAATAGGTATTGCTAGTGTTTTAAAAGAGCCCATTGAAAATGATGAAGATTATACAGCTATCAAAGAAAATGCTATCCGGTTTATTTCAGAAATAACTAAATATGGTTAAAAAATAATTACAACTATTATGAGATATTTTTTGTTGCTTTCTTTCGGAATTTTATTGTTTAGTTGCAAAGAATCTAAGGTTGGTTTGAAAAAACCTAATGTAATTCTTTTTGTTGTTGATGACCTCGGATGGACAGATTTGTCATCCTATGGAAGTGATTTGTACCAAACACCTAACGTTGATAAATTAGTAGCAAATGGGACTAAATTTACAAACGCTTATGCCTCCTGTACTGTATGTTCGCCTTCTCGTTCTAGTTTAATGACTGGAAAATACCCGGCAACAATTAACTGTACTGATTGGATAAGCGGACATCAAAAGCCATTTGCAAAACTAAAAATTCCGAATTGGACAGAGCAAGTTAATCTAGAGGAGGTAACACTTGCTGAAGCCTTAAAGAGTAGTGGTTATAACACAATCCATTTGGGGAAATGGCATCTTGGAGAAGAAGATAAGTTTTGGCCAGAACATCAGGGTTTCGATATAAATATAGGAGGATGGGCAGTTGGTGCACCTCAAAAGAAAAATGGAGGAAATGGTTATTTTTCACCTTATGCTAATCCGAGATTAAAAGATGGAGTAGAAGATGAGTATTTAACGGAAAGATTAACTAATGAAGCACTTGTATATTTAGAAACAACAAAAGAAGCCAACAATCCTTTCTTTATGAATTTTTGGTTTTATAATGTGCATACACCACTTCAAGCTAAAAAAGAAAAAGTTGATAAATATAATGCCTTAATTAAAGAAGGGGCTAACCATCAAAATGCTACCTATGCAGCGATGGTCGAACACATGGATGAAGCTATTGGAAAAGTAATTGCTAAACTAGAAGCTTTAAATATTTTAGATAATACCATTATAATTTTCACAAGTGATAATGGTGGTTTAATAGGGAATTATGGTTTTAATAGAAAAGTGACCTCAAATGCGCCATTAAGATCTGGTAAGGGAGATATCTACGAAGGTGGTGTTCGTGTACCTTTTATTGCACAATGGTTAAATAAAATTCCAAAAGGAAAAACAATAAATAGTCCAATTATTTCTCCCGATGTTTATCCAACAGTTTTAGGTTTGATAGGCGAAACTGGAAATAAAACTCATAACGAAAAAATAGATGGTGTTAATTTTTCAGATGCTTTAATAAACGGAGGTAAAGTAGAAAGAGAATCTGTTTTTTGGCATTATCCACATTATCATTTGGAAGGAGCGAAACCTTATAGTGCCATTAGAAAGGGAGATTGGAAACTTATAGAAGTTTTTGAAACTAATAGTTTAGAACTCTATAATTTGAAAGATGATATAGGAGAAACTACAAATCTAGTTCTTGAAAATCCCAATAAAGTCAAAGAATTAATGGGGGATTTAAATAATTGGAGAGATAAAGTAGATGCTCAATTACCAGAAAATAATCCAAACTTTCAAGAAGATTTTGAGGAGTATTATAAAAAGGGAAAGTGGTTACAAGTGTCTGATGAAGAGTATCTAGAGTATCTCAAAAAGAATAATTAAAATTTGCTTTAAGTTTTAATATCTCATCATTTGATTAGTATATCCAATTGATTGAACAGTATATTCATGGTTCAAAGTTTAATAATCAAATCGCTTTATATATATTTAATTCTTCAAAATATTTTCTATGAATAAAAGTTATTTTGGTTGTTTTAAAAGGATAGATGCTGTTTTTTACGCATTACTTTTTATGGTATTTAGTGTTAGTTGTGGGTCACCTAAAAAGGACAATAAACAACCCAATATCATCTTAATTATGGCTGATGATTTAGGCTTTGAGTGTATAGAAAGTTATGGAGGAACTTCATATAAAACACCAAATATTAATAAACTAGCAAAAACTGGTCTACAGTTTAATAATGCTTATGCACAACCTTTATGTACACCTACGCGGGTTGAACTAATGACTGGCAAATACAATTTTAGAAACTGGAAAGCGTTCGGGATTTTAGATCCTAATGAGAAAACATTTGGACATTTAATGCAGGATGCTGGTTATAGAACTTGTATTGTTGGTAAATGGCAATTACAGAGTTATGATACTATTGGGCATTCTGGAGCTGAATACAGAAGGGGCTCAGGAATGAAGGTTGAAAATGCAGGCTTTGATGAATATAGTTTATGGCATACAGGACATACTGAAGATAAAGGTTCGAGATATCCAAACCCTCGAATTTTAAAAAATGGAACCTTTATAGAAGGGGCGAAAGATAAATATGGACCTGATCTTTTTTCAGACCATTTGAATGAATTTATTAATAAAAAAGATGATAAGCCATTTTTTGTTTACTACCCGATGGCATTAACTCATGATCCTTTTTCTCCCACTCCTGATAGTGAGGCTTGGGCTGATTATGAACAAAGATTCGAAAACCATCCAAAGCATTTTGGAGATATGGTGGAATATATGGATAAAATAGTTGGAAAAATTGTTAATAATCTTGAAGAGAAAGGCTTAAGGGAAGAAACACTAATACTTTTTTATTCTGACAATGGAACACATCAAAAAGTAACATCACTTTTAAATGATAAACCATATAAAGGAGGAAAAGGATTAACTATAGAATCTGGCATTAAGGTACCATTTATCGCCAATTGGACTAATCATATAAAGCAAGGTTCTAAAACAGATGAATATATTAGTGCAGTAGATTTTTTACCAACAGTTATGGATGCTGCAGGAGTTTCATTGCCTCAGAATTTACAAACTGATGGTCAAAGTTTTTTGTCAACACTTAAAGGAAGTTCAACTGATAGAAGACATTGGGTTTATATTGGGTATAATCCAAAGCCTGGAATAGGTAAAGAGAACTTTGAACTATCAGAATTTGTATTGAATTCAGATTATAAACTATACCATGATAGTAGATTTTACAACACTAAAAAGGATGTTTTAGAAAAGCATCAACTAAACAATAATAGTATTTCAGATAACGAAAAAACTATCAAAGATAAATTCAAAAAAGTATTAGACTCTCTTAATAAGTATCCGCCATATGGATATATTGAAAGATTAGACCCTTCATTAGATGAAATAGTTTCTAAAAATGTGAAAATTGAATTAGTAGCAAGAGGTTTTACTTGGTCTGAAGGGCCAGTTTGGTTAGAAAAAGAACAAAAGGTTATATTTTCTGACGTTCCAAATAACAAAATTCATCAATGGAGTGAAAAAGACGGTTTAAGTTTATATATGACACCATCTGGATATACTGGAAAAGCACCAAAAAAAGGAGGTATAGGTTCTAATGGTTTGGTTTTAGATATGGATGGTGACTTGATTATTTGCCAGCAAGGGGATAGAGTTATTAGTAAATTAGTGTCTTTAAAAGATTCTAAAAGTCCAAAGTTTGAACAACTCATTACCAATTTCGAAGGTAAAAAATTTAACTCGCCAAATGATGCCATTTTTGATAAAAAAGGTAACATGTATTTTACGGATCCTTCTTTCGGATTAGGAAAAGAAAAAAGTGAAATCGGGTTCAACGGTGTTTATTTTTATAGCAAAAATGGAACGCTCACTTTGGTTGATAAAACAATTGATAAACCAAACGGTATTGCAGTTTCAAATGATGGTAAGACATTGTATGTTACTGATTCTAATTTTGATAGACCATCAATTTGGGCATTCGATATTATTTCAGAAGGAAAAGTAAAAAATAAAAAACGTTTTTTTGATGCCACAAAAGCTTTAAATAGAAGTATAGATAAGCAAAAAGCAGATGGTATGAAGATAGATAATAAAGGAAATATATTTTTTGCTGGACCTGGAGGTGTTTTGATAATCAATCCGGAAGGCAAGCATTTAGGGACTATAACTCTTGATAAGCCTACTGGGAATTGTGAATTCACAAGCGATAAAAAATATCTATTTATAACCTCAGGTAATTATTTGTTGCGTGTTGATTTAAAACCTTAGAATCAGTAAAATTATTTTCAACTTAACTAAATGAATAAGATAATCTACATAATTTCACTTATTACAATTATAGTTTTGTTTTCATGTAAAAAAAGACTAAAAATATTTCGAAGAGCACAACTTCTTTTAAATCACTTGAAAAGGAATATTCTGGTATTGATTTTTCTAATAATATCATCGAGAATGACACATTGAATTATTTTACATTTCCATACATGTATATGGGGGGCGGTGTAGCTATTGGCGATATTAATAATGATGGGCTGTCTGATGTTTATTTAACTGGAAATATGTCTGAAAACAAGTTATACCTCAATAAAGGTAATATGCAATTTGAAGATATATCGAAGGCGGCAGGAGTTTCTGGTGATGATAGGTGGTATACAGGAGTTACCATGGCAGATGTAAATGCTGATGGTTGGTTAGATATTTATGTTTCGGTTTCAGGAATTTTTGGAACTACTAAAAATCAGTTATTCATTAACAATCAAGATAATACCTTTAGTGAAAAAGCTGAAGCATATGGGTTGAATGATGAAACTGCCTCAATACAAGCTACTTTCTTTGATTATAATAATGATGGTTTACAAGATGTTTTTGTTGCTAATTATCCAGTAGTTGAGGTTAGTCAAGGAAACAGGTACTACCATCAAAAAATGCAAGAAAATAGACCAGAAGATTCAGGTCATTTGTATAAAAATAATGGAGATAACACATTTACCGATGTTACAAAACAATCTGGTGTTCAGGATTTTGGAATGACACTAGGTGTTGTCGCTGCCGATTATAATAATGATGGTTTGCAAGATTTATACCTTTCAAATGATTTTAATGTGCCAGATTATTTTTATTTGAATAATGGAGATGGAACATTTAGAGAAGTTGCAAAAGACGCTACCAATCATACTGCTATGTTTGGAATGGGAATTGATGTAGCAGATTTTAATAATGATAATTTGTTAGATATTATTCAATTGGATATGACTCCAGCAGACTATAAAAGATCTAAAACTAATATGGCTAGTATGAATCCCAAATCTTTTTATGAAGCTATAGATTTAGGATTACATTATCAATATATGCAAAACACATTACAAGTAAACAATGGTGTTAATGAAGAAGGAATACCATTTTATGCAGATATATCTCGATTAGCAAATTTAGCAACTACTGATTGGAGTTGGGGAACATTATTTGCAGATTTCGATAATGATGGTTTAAAAGATATTATTATTACTAATGGTATGAAAAGAGACGTTAATAATAATGACGTTAATCAGCGTACCAAAATGAATGATTTTGCTGATTTTAATAAATCTATTGATTATAAACAATATCCTAGTACACCATTAGATAATTATATTTTTAAGAATGAAGGAGATTATGCTTTTTCCAAAGTAAATGATACATGGAATATACATTATAAAGGGTTTTCTAATGGCGTATCTTATGGAGATTTAGATAATGATGGCGACTTAGATATTGTAATAAATAATCTAGGTGATATTGTATCCATTTTTGAAAATGAAAAGAATAATCAAATTGAAAACAACTATTTAAAAATTAAATTGAACGGTTCTGAAAAAAATCCATTTGGATTTGGAGCTAGAGTTTCTATAAGCTCAGGCTTAAAAAATCAACTACAAGAGTTTACACTTACAAGAGGTTTTCAGTCTAGTGTAGAGCCTATTTTGCATTTTGGTTTAGGAAAAAATACAATTATTGATACACTTTCTATTTTATGGGCTAACGGAAAAGAGCAAATAATTACTAATATAGAAACGAACCAATTGCTAAAAATAGATATAGCGAATGCTAAGGAGGTTTCCAAAACAGAATCATATAAAACTCAAATTTTTGAAGATATTACTGAACGAGTTGGAATAAATTTTAAGCATATTGAAGATAATTTTGATGATTTTGCTTTGGAACCATTATTGCCTCACAAAAATTCTCAGTTAGGTGCTGCTCTTACGGTAGGAGATGTTAATGGAGATGGATTGGAAGATTTCTTTGTTGGTAATGCTGCTGGAAGTAAGGCGAGTATGTATATTCAAAACAGGTCGGGTGGCTTCGAAATTATTCACGGTCCGTGGAATAAAGATTTCAAAAAAGAAGATACAGGAGCATTGCTTTTTGATGCAGATGGCGATTCAGATTTAGACTTGTATGTGGTGAGTGGAGGAAATGATCCGTCAAAATCAAGTGATTATTATCAGGATAGACTTTACATAAATACATCAAATGGTTTTGTGAAAACTTCAAAATCATTACCCGTTATTAATTCAAGTGGAATGACTATTGTTTCTGAAGATTATGATAATGATGGTGACTTAGATTTATTTGTGGGAGGAAGAATTGTTCCAGGGAAATATCCATTTCCTGCTCAAAGCTATATCTTAAGAAATGAAGGAGGGGTAGATGAATCTGTTTATTATACCGATGTTACAAAAAGTGTTTTACCAGAGTTGGTAGAGGCAGGTCTTGTAACTTCTGCACTTTGGGATGATTTTAATAATGATGGAAAAATAGATTTAATTGTTGCAGGAGAATGGATGCCTGTTCGGTTTTTTGAAAATGAAGGACAATCATTCAATGAAGTTACCAATAAATTTGGGTTGGAAAATAATACCGGTTGGTGGAATAGTTTAGAAAAAGTCGATTTAGATAATGATGGTGATTTTGATTATCTCGTAGGGAATTTAGGTTTAAATTATAAGTACAAAGCAAAAAAAGAAGCTCCTTTTGAAGTTTTTGCAAATGATTTTGATGAAAACGGTCGTATGGACATCGTTTTAAGTTATAAGAAAAAAGGTGTTCAACTTCCATTAAGGGGAAGAGAGTGCTCGTCCCAACAGGTGCCAGCTATAAAGCGCCGTTTTGAAACTTTTGAGTTGTTTGCTAATGCAAACTTGGCGGATATATATGGTCAAGCAATGTTAGATAAGTCTTTGCACTACCAAGCAAACACCTTTGCTAACTCATGGATTGAAAACAAAGGGAATGGAAATTATACAATGCATAAATTACCAATGAAAATGCAATTTTCTTCAATTAATGATATGGAAGCATTTGATTTTGATAATAGCACAGCCTCTCATATTATCGCTGGAGGTAATCTATATCAATCAGAAGTTGAAACACCTCGAAATGATGCAAGTTATGGTATGTTTTTTTCGATAAATTCAATAACAAATAGTGTTATAAATGAAAATATTGATGAAAGTGGTTTGTTTATTAAAGGAGAAATAAAAAGTATCAAATCTATTCGTATTGGTAAAGATAAAAAGTTAGGATTTCTATTTGCAAAGAACAACGATAGTTTAAAACTTCTTCAAGTAAATATCAAAGAGTAAGCTAACAGTATTTCTTTTTAAAATTAAATTGTCTAAATTTTGAAATTTTCAAAAAACATATAGATATTTTATTAAATATACTGTTTTAGGGGGCTATTGAATGTGTATTCCTAAAATTTGACACGATATTACCAATTCAAAATTTAATAAATCGGTTACTTTGATACAGGTGTAGTCAATGGCTTCGCCAACCAACAAATTCAAACTAAATTAATTAAACTTAAACTTTATGAAGGAAAAACTATTTTTCAGATTTTTTAAAAGTGGGGCTATGTTAACATTGTTTTTTGCGATTGTTAGTATGCAACACTTAAACGCGCAGACCATATCTGGGTCTGTTGTTGACGAAAGCGGTATTGAAATTCCGGGCGTTAACATCATTGTCAAAGGTACTACAACTGGTGCTGTATCAGATTTTGATGGTAACTTTAGTATAGCTGCTAAAAATGGCGACGTTTTGGTAGCATCTTATTTGGGTTATGCAACTCAAGAAATTTCTGTTGGAACACAGAAAAGCATAAAAATTACTTTAAAACAAGATTTAGAAAGTCTAAATGAAGTGGTTATTGTCGGTTATGGTTCACAAAAGAAATCAGATCTTACTGGTGCGATAGCAACTGTAAGCGCTAAAGACATTGATAATTTTACATTTACGAGTGCTTCCCAAACATTACAAGGTAGAATGGCTGGCGTTAGTGTACAGTCTACTGGCGGTGCGCCTGGTTCTGGTGCTAATATTGTAATTAGAGGAGCTTCTACATTTACCGACATTGGACCTCTTTTTGTTATAGATGGTATGATTACTGGAAATATGAATACTGTTAATCCAGGAGATATTGAATCAGTTTCTGTTTTGAAGGATGCATCAGCATTAGCAATTTATGGGTCTCGAGCTGCAAATGGAGTTGTTATAATTACGACTAAAAAAGGAAAAAAAGGAAAAATAAGCATCGATTTAGATACTAGCTATGGAGTACAAGATGTAATTAATACCATAGATTGGGCAGATGCAAGACAGTATGCAGATATTGTAAATAGAGCTAGAGATAATGATGGTCAACCTAGATTTCCAGCTAATGATACACAATTTGATCCTAATTATACTAGTAATTTATATGATGAGTCAACGCAAACTGCAGCAATTCAGAATACAAATTTAAGATTAGCAGGAGGTGGAGAACATACCTTGTTTAGTCTCTCATTTAGTGATTATGATGAAGAAGGTGTAATTAAATTTTCTAATTTTAAAAGAAGTACAGTAAGAGCTAATGGAAGTTTTACTAAAGGAAGGTTCAAATTAGAAAGTACTATTGGGTTAACAAGAACTGTAAACAATCCAAATGGGTATTTCAATAAGGAAAGAAACTTAATTCCTACAATTAGATTGCGTAATGATGCAGGAGAGTGGAGTGCAGATGATAGAGCAGATAGAGGTATTACAGGAGTAGCTTATGGTGCTTTTTATGGTCCAGGTACTAACACCAATGAATTAGCTTTTGCAGCTTTAGAAGATAGAACACGAACGAGAAATACAATTTTAGGAAACGTAGCTGGTTCTTTTGAAGTTATTGATGGATTAACAGCAAAAATTAATTTAGGTTTAGAGAGTTATGCCGATAATAATTACAGATATAGTCCTGAGGCACAAGTTATTTTTGACGGTTCTAATAGAGCATTTTCAGAGTTAAGTGAAACAAATGATAACTTTTTGTCAACTTTAGTTGAGACTACTTTAAATTACAAGAAAACTTTTGGGAAACATACTGTTGATCTTGTAGGAGGTGCTACTGAGCAAATAAATAATGCAAGAAACTTAGGAGCTAATGCTATTAATTTTCCAACAAATGAAGTTCGTGTAGCTTCTGCGGGAGAAATTCAAAGTGTAAACTCAAGAGATAATACATCAGTAATCCAATCTTATTTTGGTAGATTAAATTATACTTTTGATGATAGGTATATTTTAACAGCGTCAATTCGTCGTGATGGATCATCACTATTTAAAGATGGCTTAAGATGGGGGTCTTTCCCTTCTGCAGCAATAGGGTGGAATATTAGTAACGAGCAATTCATGGAGAATTTTGATGCTCTAACGAACATTAAGTTACGTTTAGGTTATGGTGAGATAGGATCTAATAATGTACCAGTTTATAGTACAGATCCTACATTAAACTTGTTTAGTGATTACGTTTTTGGAGGTAGTAGAGTTAACGGGTATGCGATTACTAGAAGTGTAAACCCATTTATAACTTGGGAGACTACTAAAACTACTAACTTTGGTTTAGAATTTAATGCATTGAACAGTAAGTTAAGCGTTACTATGGACTACTATATCAAAGAAACTGAAGATATTCTAGTAGCAACACCATTTTCATTCATTACTGGTACTGGTAATCCTGTTCCTGCAAATAATGGTAGTATAGAGAACAAAGGTTTTGAGTTTTTGGCAAACTATAGAGATCAAATAGGAGAGGTTAAGTTTAGTGCGTCATTAAACTTTTCTACACTTAAAAATGAAGTAACTTCTATTGGAGGAGGAGCGGCAATTAGACAAGGTTCATTTACATCAAACACTATAAATAGTACAAGAACTGATGTAGGTCAACCCATTGCTTCTTTCTATGGATATGTTACAGATGGAATTTATCAGACAGATGCAGAAGCTACAGCAGCAAACGATCAGCCAGGAAATCCAAGGGCTGGAGATTTAAAGTTTAAAGATATAGGTGGCCCTGATGGAACCGGACCAGATGGAATTATTGATGAAAATGATCAAGTTTATCTTGGTTCTGGAATACCAACTTTTGAATATGGTATTAATTTAAATGCTGAATATAAAAATTTCGATATAAGTCTATTCTTTAATGGCGTTTCTGGTAATGAATTATTAAATGGAACAAAGTATAGAGGTTATTTTGATTTTAATGGAAATTATTTTGCTGATGCATTGAATGCATGGACACCTTCGAATACAAGTTCAAATATTCCTAGAAATACTCAGGCAGATCCTGGATTTAATAGAAGAATGTCTGATTTTTATTTAGAGAATGGTTCTTTTTTCCGTTTGAGAAATGCACAAATAGGATATTCACTTCCTGATACTGTTTTAGATAAAATAAAACTTCAAAAAGTTAGATTATATGTGTCTGCAATTAATTTATTTACAATTACTGATTATACTGGGTATTATCCTGAAGTAGGAAGAAATGGAAGAGGTGCAAATGGCAGAAGTATATTCAATACAGGTGTAGATGAAGGATCTTATCCAACACCTAGAACGTTTCAACTTGGTTTACAAGTTTCTTTTTAAAAAATTAATATGAAAAACATGAAAAACATGAAAAAATTAAAGAACTCAGTTAAGATTGCGTTGGTAATATTAGCAGTTTGCTTTATCAACTTAAATTGTTCGGAAGACAAACTAAATCAAGTAAATCCGAATTCAATTACACCATCTTCTTTCTGGAAAACAGAGACAGATGCAACGAAAGGTGTAATTGGTGCATATGCACCATTTACAAACATTTGGTACTATACCAGATTTGAAATTTTTACATCCGACTATAGGGATGATGTAATTAATGGGTTCAACACATCTGAAAGAACGGCAGTAGGTTATTTTAGTGGAACACCAGATAGTAATGCAACTTTTTGGGTATGGCAAGCTATGTTTCAAGGTGTGGCAAGAGCTAATGAAGTTATTTTTAGAGTACCAACTATTGAAAATATGGATGCTACTTTAAGAGATAACATTACAGGAGAAGGTTATTTTATAAGAGCTTATAATTACTTCAATCTCTTAAATAGTTGGAGAAATTTGCCTTTAATAACTGTTCCTACATCAGAAATTGCAGATTTAACTGCGATTCCTCAAGAAGATCCAGCAGTAATTTGGGGACAGATAGAGGCTGATTTAAAACAAGCACAAACTTTATTACCTGATTCATGGCCAGCAGATCAAGCAGGAAGAATTACTTCTGGAGCAGCTACAGGAATCCTTGGGAAAGCATATCTATATCAAGGCAAGTATGCTGAAGCAAAAGCTGAATTTTTAAAGGTTATGGATGGTCGTTATCAATTAATGGATGATTATGCCGCTAACTTTACTGAAGAATTTGAAAACAATGCTGAGTCTTTATTTGAAATTCAATTAGTTGCTGATGGTATTGGTGGCTGGGGAGCAGATAATGCCAATTCTGGAAAAGGTTCTGCATACCAAGCAGATTTAGCACCAGTTGGTTATACCAATCAAAATACCATGAGGGTAAATCAATGGGCTCTAGATTTGTTTTTAGATGAGCAAACAATAAATGGAGAAATTGATCCAAGGACATACTCAACATTCTTCTGGAATACTGATGAAAGTACCACATATGAAGGTAAAACTTTATTTTCTAGAACATTTGAAAATGCTTCATATGCTGATGCGTTTTCTCCTACGGGGACTAATATTTACGGAAATAAATATATGGACTGGGAATTTAGTGGAAGATCTCAATCTCGCGATGGAGGTTGGCATGGAGCAGGTAATAACTTAAGAATTTTGAGATATGCAGATGTACTTTTAATGTTTGCTGAAGCTGATGTTATGGACAATGGAGGAAACTCAACACAAGCAGCTGTAAATGCTGTAAACGAAGTAAGAAAACGTGTTGACATGCCAGAATTTACAAGTGTTACTATGCAAGACATAGAAGATGAAAGAGTTAAAGAGTTAACTTTTGAGCGTACCAGATATTTTGATTTATTACGTTGGGGAAGGGTTAAATCTAGAATAGTAGATAATCCTGATTTAAAATCAGAAAGCGCAGGCACTCAAGCATATAAGCCAGGTAGAGAATATATCGCAATTCCTCAAAATGATATAGATAGAAATCCATTATGGTCACAAAACGAAGGTTATTAATTAGTCAGATTTCATATATATTGTTAGTTTAGTTTGAAAAGGCGACTCAAGAAAAATTTTCATGGGTCGCTTTTTTTAATTTATTATATTATTTTTAGATTTAATGATACTCTTTTATGCTCTTCTTAAGTTAGGCTCTAAAGCGAAAATTGGCATTTTTACTATGTTGCTTCTTTGTTTCAGTTTTGAGGGGGTAATAATAGCTCAAAATTCTATTTCTTTTGAGCGTATCACAACTGATGATGGTCTCTCTCAAAGTGATATTAATGTTATTCATCAGGATAAAAATGGCTTTATGTGGTTTGGAACACATGATGGTTTGAATAGATATGATGGATATTCATTTGAAATATACAATCCAATCCCTAACAACTCTGAAAGTATTTCAAGTAATTTGGTTTTCGATTTAGAAGAAGATCAAAATGGTGATTTTTGGATAGCTACTACGGGAGGTGGACTTGTTTATTTTGATAGATTAACTGAAAAGTTTAAAAGTTTTAAGTATGATAAGAATAAAAGTAAAAGTATAAATAGTAATTATATAGCTACGGTTTATATTGATAAAGAAAATAGGTTGTGGGTTGGTACAGGGTTAGGTTTAAATATGGTAGATTTAAAAAGCCAAAGTAAGCCAATAGAGGAGTTAGAGTTTACTAGATTTAAGGTAGAACAGGAGCCTCTTTTGTTAGATAGAAATGTAAGGGCGGTAACAGAAATTTATGAAGACAAAAATGGTCAAATCTGGACAGGTGGTTATGGAGGCATTTATAGACTTTCAAGGGAACCTAAAGGAGGTATGTATTTTAAATGCGTTAACAAGGTAATTGGACTTCCTTATATACCCGTTAATGACATATCAGAAATAAACGGAGGTTTGCTTATAGCAGGTGATGGACTTTATTATCAGAAAAAAGGGGTGGTTTTTCAGGGAGTGGAAAAACTTCTAGACGGTAGGTTTAATAAAATATTGGTAGATAATAATATAATTTGGGCAGGAACAACTAATGGTTTGTGGAAAATAGAATTATCATTTAGTAGTTCAAAAATTTTAAAGGTTGATAAATTTGTTTATGACCCTGAAGCTAATAATAGCTTAAGCAAGAATAATGTAACATCTTTGTTTAAAGATAGAACTGGAATAATATGGGCAGGAACAAATGGAGGAGGGGTTAATAAATATGATCCTAATAAAAACATATTTCAACACATCCGAAAAACTTTAAACCCAAATAGCCTTAGTTATGATAAAATTCGAGCATTTTTCGAAGATAGTGATAACAATTTATGGGTTGGAACAGAAGGTGGAGGACTAAATTTATTAAGTAATAAGTCAACTAATGAAGATTTTATTAAGTTTAAAACAATACCTAACATATATGCAATTGAAGAAATAAAGACAGATTCTAAAAAAATACTTTTGTTTGGAGGTCAAGGTACTCCTGCAATGTATCAAAAAGATATATCAACGCTAGATAAAATAAAACACAGTAAAATTATTCCAATTACAGAGTTTAGTAATAGTATATTTTCGTTATTAGTCGATAGTAAAAAAAATGTTTGGATAGGAACTTATGGTGGTGGAATTTACAGGTGGCGGTTAAACGATAGTAAAAAAGATTTTATAAAAGATAATTTTGTTAATGATGCCAATGATTCTAAAAGTATTTCTAGTAATATTATAAGAAATATTTATGAAGATAGTAAAGGTAATATTTGGTTTGCAACTAGTGATGGCTTAAGTCTAATGTTGGAAAACCAAATAGATAAAAAACACCCCAAATTTAAAGTTTTTAGAAACATTTCGAAAGATTCTACTGCTTTGAGTCTCAACTATATTATGTCTATACATGAAGACAGAAATGAAAATATTTGGGTAGGTACTATGGGAGGAGGACTCAATAAGTTCATTCCTAAACAAGGCTATCAAAATGGTGTTTTTAAATCCTATTCAAAAAAAGATGGGTTACCAAATAATGTTATAAAAGGAATTTTAGAAGATGATGAAGGTAGTTTATGGTTGTCAACTAATAGAGGACTTTCTAAGTTCAACCCAGAACTAGAGATCTTTAAAAATTACGATGTGAATGATGGATTACAGAGTAACGAGTTTCAAGAGTTAGCATATATGAAAAGAAAAAATGGTGATTTTCTTTTTGGAGGTGTAAACGGATTCAATATTTTTCAACCAAATAATCTTACTGAAAACACTTATTTTCCTGAAACAGTAATTACTAAATTTTATATATCCAATAGAGAAGTTGCTGTAAGAGAGCAAATTGAGAATCAAGTTATTCTAGATAAAATAGTAAGTGAAACCAGTCAAATCAATCTTAAGTATTTTCAAAATAATATTTCTTTTGAGTTTGCAGCACTTCATTACGCAGCTCCAGAGAAAAATAAATTTCAATATAAACTAGAAGGGTTTGATGATAATTGGCAACTTACTTTATCTGATAAACGTTATGCGGCATACACTAATCTTTCTCCTGGGAATTATACTTTTAAAGTAAAATCTTCCAATAACGATGAGTTATGGAATGAATCATACGCTTCAGTTAATATATTTGTTAGTTCTCCATTTTGGTTGACTTGGTGGGCTTATTTATTATATGGGTTAATTGTGTTAGGTATCTTGTGGAGTATTCAATCGTATTTCAATCTAAAATCTCAACAAAAAGCATCTCTAAGAGTTCAAAAAGAAATTGAACAAGTAAATAAATTAAAGCTTCAATTTTTTACAAATATATCTCATGAATTTAAAACACCAATAACATTAATTTTAAACCCAATAGAAGAAATATTAGAATCAATAGGAGAAAATTTATTTTTAAAGCCAAAGCTCAAGATAGTAGAGAGGAATGCTAATACATTATTAAGGTTGGTTCATCAACTTATGGAATTTAGAAAAATAGAGGTTGGAGAGACTAAACTGGGAGTCTCTAAAGCTAATATTGTAAATTTTGTTAGAGAAATTACATTTTCATTTAGAACTTCAGCAAAAAAAAGTAATGTTAATATTTCGTTTGAAAGTGATTTATATGCCTTAGATGTTTGGTTTGATTGGGATAAACTGGAAAAAATCCTTAATAATTTAATATACAACGCAATTAAGTTTACACCATCTGGTGGGCAAATTACTGTTAACATTCTTAAATCTAATCTAAATGAAGAATTAGAAATTTTGGATAGAGGGGTAAGAACAAAATTTGTACAGATTGAAATTAGAGATACTGGTTTTGGAATTGATAAAAATGAACTCCCTTATGTATTTCAGAGATTTTATCAAGTTACTTCAACTAGAAATAAAAAAAACAAGGGTTCAGGTATTGGATTGGCAATTACTAAGGATTTAGTAGATCTACATCATGGGAAAATTGAAGTAGAATCAGAAAAAGGAAAAGGCACTTGTTTTAAAATTAAGTTGCCTGTAGGAAATACTCATTTGTTACAAGAGGAAATAATTGAAATAAAAACATCTGAACTGTTGGATGAAGCAGAGTTAGATTTAAATTTCGTTCAAGAACATTCAAATACTCAAATTAATAGTGATAAATACAAGAACACAATATTAGTTGTAGATGATAATGCAGATATTAGGGAATTAGTAAAAGATGGGCTGTTAAAGCAATACAATGTGCTTGAGGCAGAAAATGGAAAAGAAGCATTAAGTATTGCTCTAAAAGAAATACCAGATTTAGTTATTAGTGATGTGCTAATGCCAGAAATGGATGGTGTGGAATTTTGTAAAGCATTAAAAACAAACATCAGAACAAGTCATATCCCTATTATTTTACTAACTGCTTTAAATTCTGTAGAACATCGTATTGAAGGTTTAGAATCAGGTGCTGATGCTTATATTCCTAAACCTTTTAAAATGAAACTACTTTCAGTTAGGGTAGATAAATTAATTGAGTCAAGAAACTTAATGCGTAAACGATTTCAAACTGAAAAGGAATTGACTCCTGAGAAGATAACTTTAAATTCTATAGATGAAGAGTTCTTAAAGAAAATTATGGATCTAATGGAGGCTAATATGAGTAATGAATCTTACTGGGTAGATGAATTAGCGGCTGATATGAATTCAAGTCGTTCAACATTCTTTCGAAAGTTAAAAAAGTTAACAGGCCAACCTCCAAATGATTTTATGCGAATTGTTAGATTAAAACGTGCCGTACAATTATTGGAGCAGAATGAATTAACAATTGCGCAAATTAGCTACATGGTAGGGTTTAGTGATCCTGGTTATTTTGGTAAATGTTTTAGAAAAGTTTATGGAGACTCCCCATCCAACTTTATTAAAAGAAAAAGTTTTTTAAAAAGAAACACCAGTTTACGATAAATAAGCTGATTTATCTTAAAGACTTTGCGGTACTGATGACTACAAATTTGTTGTATTAAATCAATAACTAATAGCCTGTAAAAAGTCATTATTATTGCCTACTAGAAGAGCATTTTTACCTTTTATTTTGATTTTAGTCATAGACTTTGCATTATTTGGAGTGTAGAATCCGCTTTCAGTTAATGGAATTGATTTGAAATTACCTTTTGCATCCCCCTTTAAAAATAATCCGAAACCAGCATCATTTCTTGGTGTTTCAATTTCTGAACCGTATAAGTTACCTGAGATTGTGATGTCTTTTTGTCCATCATTATCAAAATCATCAATTACAATATTATTGATGTTAGAAATTTGCGCCAACATAGGTAATTGATGCTTTATAAACGACTTCCCGTCTACATTTTCAATATAGTATGAAGCAAAAGTAGAGGCCTTTAAATTTAGTGCGTTGTTTAAATCGTTACCGTAAATATCTGCCAAATTTGAGCCCCCAAATGATTGGTATGTAGGGAATTTTTTAGCTAGTGATGGAATTTGCTTTGTAGAACATGACTTTCCTCTAACAGGATACACCTGGCCATGATCGTAATAACTTAAAACGATATCTAGAGAGTTGTTTTTATCAAAATCGTAGCTATGTACCTGAAAAGGTTGGTTTTTAGAGGCTTTGTATTTGTAATTTAATCCAAGGTTTCCAACAATTAAATCCATATCTCCATCGTTATCCATGTCTCCATGTTTTACATCAAAATACCAGCCTTCAGTATGTTCTAATCCATTAAATTCTTCTCTTTTTAACCTCCCATTAGTATTCATAAAAATAGTTAGAGGCATCCATTCGCCAACAAGAATAAGGTCTAATGCTTGGTCATTATTTATATCTAACCATGACGCAGATGTAATTAGTCCAATTTCATTCAATTCAGGAATAATGGAATTAGTGACGTCAACAAAGTACCCATTTCTGTTTTCAAGAAGTTTACTATTTGCTGGATGTGGGTATTTTTGAGGTGTTAAACGTCCCCCAATAAACAAATCTATATCGCCGTCATTGTCATAATCACATTTTTCAACTATCGAGCCGCTAGTTAAATAGTTAGGTAGTCGTGTTTCTTCTTTTTTAAAGTTTCCATTGCCATCGTTTATGTAAATTCTGTCTTGATACTTTATATCATTTGGCTTGAATTCATTTCCACCACTTGCTACAAATAAATCTAGATCATTATCATTGTCAATATCTATAAAACAACTTCCAGCGTCTTCAGAATTTTTATCAATAGACCATCCGCCTTCGTTTTTAATTAAAAAAGTACCATCAGTATTCTGCAAGCACAATTTACCTGAATAACCTGCTGAACCGCCTAAATAAAAATCGTCTAAACTATCACCATTAACATCGCCAACAGCTATGTAAGGACCAAATTGAGACATTTTGTGGGGAAGCAAAATTTCCTTTTTATAATCGTCATAATAGTTTTCTTCATGTTTTAGGTTGAGATTGATGTCTTGAGTAATATCTTGAAACAATTTGCTCCCTTTCTTGCTTAAAGGAGGTTTAAATGCCTCTCCTTTTCTTGATGATAATTTTAAAACTTGGTTTGCATTAATATTTTCAAGAATAGTTTTTTTTCCATTAGACCAAGTAATAATTGCTTTTTCTATTTTAGAGTCGTTACCTAATCCAAAATGAGCAATATCTTCACTTTTAGACATGTAGCCTCTATTGTTAGTTAACTCTACCATTTGCCAAAGCACATCATTTTTAAATATTGTAACCCTTGTCCCGTAAATACTAGTGTTAATTTCGGATTTTAGTTTGAAACGTATAAAATTTCCCTGATTTCGTTCAACAGTATTGTTTTTATAAACAAATGCTTTTTCATCAATATTGCTTACAACAATATCTAAATCTCCATCGTTGTCTAAATCGGCATAACAAGCACCTGTAGAAAGTGTGTTTAGGTTAAATCCCCAATCTTCTATTTTATTTTCAAATGTTAAATTTCCATTATTTTTAAAAGCGTAGTTTTTTAGTTTGTCAGTAGGAGCCATTTTTGCTAGTGCTAAAACATCTACAATATCTTGAAAGCGTTTACCTTGTTTTTTTGCCTCTATCTCTAAGCTATCCAAAATGATTTCATATGTATTGTTTACATCGCTAAAACGCATATTCCGTTTAATCCCATTTGTAACAAAAATGTCTTTTAAACCGTCATTATCAAAATCAGCAATTAAAGGTCCCCAGCTCCAATCGGTATTGGAAACACCTGCGAGTTGTGCAATGTCACTAAAGGTATTATTGCCATTATTTTTATGCAGAGTATTGAACATGTATTGGTAATGCCATCCTCTATCAACAATTGCCCAAAAGTCTTTAGGATTCATGCCTCCCATATTAGTCTTCATGCGCTTATGGTCTTCTGCAACCATATCAACCACCATAATATCAAGGTTGCCATCATTGTCAAAATCGGCAATGTCACTTCCCATACTAAAATTAGAAATGTGTTTAAATGAAGTGTTTATGGTGTTTTCAAAAGTGCCATCTTTTTTATTTAGATATAAAAAATCAGGTTTGTCATAATCATTTGTAATGTAAATATCAGGCCAAGCATCATTATTAATGTCTCCAATACTGGAAGATAATCCATGGGCTAAATTTTTTGTTTTCGCAATATGAGAGACTTCAATAAAGCCTTTATTGCCGCCTAAATTTCTAAATAATTTATCACTGAATTTTGGGTTTTGATATTTTAAAGGTGCTTGTCCATCTACTCTACTACCATAACTAGGGGGTTGATTTACTATATAGATGTCTGGTAAACCATCCTTGTTATAATCTAAAATATTGGCTTGAATAGAATATCCTGAATCATCTACTCTTAAGGTTTTACCCATTTCGGTAAATGTTAGATTTCCATTGTTAATGTAAAGTTGATTATTGGTTGTGCTATTTTTTTTACTTGCGCTTTTACAAACATATATATCTTGTAGCCCATCAGAATTAAAATCTGCAAAAGTAACTCCTGTTGACCAAGATTTATCTTTGTTTATGCCAGATTTTACTGAGATATCTTCGAAAATTAAATTGCCTTTATTTAAATATAACTTGTCGTTTACTTGGTTGCCTGAAAAGTATATGTCAGGTAGACCGTCATTATTAATGTCGCCAATAGCAACACCTGAACCATTTACAAAATTTTCGTTTAGAAGGTGATTTTCTTCAGCACTCTCAATTAATGTATTGGAAAAACTGATTTGCGTATGACTTGAATTCACTAGAGTAAAGTGTTTGTCGTCATCACTTAACGTATAAGGAGCTTCTTTAATACAGCTCAAATGAATTATAAAGACCAAAACTAAATATCTATAACAAGGCTTTTGCATGTAAATTATTGTGTAAGTAAAATCATTTGTTTATCCCTAATCAATATGTCAGCCACATTAAAAATTAAAACTCTTAAAATGGACAATTCTAAAAAATGAAATTAGTAAATATTTGTAAAATGATTATTCATTTCATTACAAATAACGCAATTGATTAATTTTTACTCATGGTTGAATTAAATTTACTCTTTAGAAGTTTGGTTAAAGTGTAATTTGCGCAACATAAACGAAGGTTTTGTTTCAAATATAAATTTTATACTTAAAACAGGATTTATATATGAAACAAATTAGTTACCTAAACTGGGAAGTGAAACCTAAAAAGTAATTAACTAAATTATTAACTAAACTAAACTAAATTATGAGGAAAAATTATTTTTTCAGATGCCTCTTCGACAAATTTAAGTTTACTAACAAAAAGAGCCTATTATGTGGTTTCTTTTTGGTTAGTGCTTTTATGTTGAATGCACAGAACATGACAGTAACAGGAATTGTTACTGATGAATCAAGCCAACCATTAATTGGCGCAAACATTATTGTTAAAGGAACAACAACTGGGGCTGTTACAGATTTTGATGGTAATTACTCTATATCTGTTAATCAAGGTGCTGTTTTGGTAGTATCTTACACTGGGTATCAAACCAAAGAAGTAACGGTTGGTTTGGATTCTAACATTAATATTCAATTAGCAGAAGACACACAATCTTTAGATGAAGTAATACTTATTGGTTATGGAAGTAGAAAGAAAAGTGATGTTGTTAGTGCTGTAAGTACCGTGGACAGTGACTTTATTACAGCCCAACCTTCTGCAGATGCTACAAGAGCATTACAAGGTAGTGCTTCGGGTGTTACAGTAGTTGCTTCTGCAAGACCAGGCCAACAAGCTCAAATTAGAATAAGAGGTTTGGGTAGTATAAATGGCAACTCTCCTTTATTTATTGTAGATGGAGTTATTGGAGGTGCGGCACCACCGCCAGACCAAATTGAATCTATGCAAGTGTTAAAGGATGCCTCTTCTACAGCAATATATGGAGCAAGAGGAGCAAGTGGTGTAGTTTTAATCACTACAAAATCTGGTCGTAGAAATCAGGCACCAAAATTTCAATTTAATGTTAGAACTGGATTTGGAAAAAGTAATGCCAAGTATGATTTGGTTACAGATCCTGAGTTAATTGGTCAAATGCTCTGGTTAGAGCAAACGAATGATGGAATAACGCCAACACATCCTCATTTTAATTTTGATCCTAATGATATTATGGGAACTACTGTTAACGATTATTTGTTTCCAAATGGAGCTTCTGTTGGAGATCCTTCAACTGATCCTTCATTGTATGTGCCAAGAGATTATCCTATTACATTAACCAATAGAAATGGAACAGATTGGATAGACGAAAGTTTTAGAAATGCATTATTGCAGGACTATAACATGGCAGTATCAGGTGGTTCTGAGAAAACTGTTTATGCTTTTAACGCTAGTTTTTTTGATGAAGAAGGAGTATTTAAGTATAATTCTTTTAACAGATATGCCTTTAGATCTAATGTAGAATCAGAAATTACTAGCTGGTTAACTATTGGAAAGCGACTAGGAGCTACGCTTACTGAAAGTAAGGGTAATACAACAGGTTTTAATAGATATGTTGAAACAAGTCCATTAATACCATTGCGCGATATTGCTGGCAATTATGCTGGTGGTATTGTTGGAGGGGGTTTGAATGACGGACCAAATCCAGTAGGAACTCTTTTTAGAGAGCGAAGAGATTTAAGAAAAAATTTGAATCTAGTTGGTAATTTTTATATTGAAATAGAACCAATTGAGAATTTAAAGTTTAAATCATTATTTGGTTATAATATGAATTGGTTTAAGAACCATAACCCGGTTTTTGCTGATCCTGAAAACACTAATGGAGCTACATCGGATGCTTTAAATGAAACTAGAAGTGATAATTTAACATGGAATTTCTCTAACACCATTAATTATACTAGAACTTTTAATGATATTCATAACCTTGAAGTATTAGTAGGAATGGAATCTACAAAAGCTCATTTTGATCAAATTACAGCTGGACGAACAGATTTCCTTTCAACAAATGAAGATTTCTTTTTGTTAAGTTCTGGATCAGCTGATGGAGTTACAAATGGGTCAGCAGCTTGGGAATGGTCTTTATTTTCTTTATTTTCAAGAGCTTTTTATTCTTATGATGACAAATATATGATTGAAGGAACTATTCGTCGTGATGGGTCTTCAAGATTTGGTGCTAATAATAGATATGGTTATTTTCCTGCAGCTTCTGCTGGTTGGATGATTTCTAAAGAGAACTTTATGGAAGATGTTGACTGGGTAAATAGGCTAAAATTCAGAGCAGGTTGGGGGCAATCAGGAAACGACCAAATTGGAAACTATAATGGTTTTACAACCTTTGGTTCGGGAATAGGGAACTCGTTTTATGGTATCGGGGGTAACGATAACATAATTTCATTAGGGTATCAGTCAACTGCATATGGTAATCCTGATGCTAAATGGGAAACTACAGAATCTACTAATTTTGGTATTGATGCAACACTTTTTAATAGTTTAGATATAAGTGTAGACGTTTGGAAAAAAACTACCAGAGATATGTTGTTCCGTACTACAATTCCTAATGTTGTTGGACAAGCGCAAGCACCATTCGTTAATGTAGGTACCATGGATAATAAGGGATTAGACATTGAGGTAACTTATAGAGGTACTGTAGGTGCAGATTTAAGTTATAGCCTAGGTGTAAATGTATCTACTTATACTAATGAAGTTACCAAGTTATCATCTTCAGAAGGCGATTTCCTTATTGGTAGATCAGAGCGTGGACAAACTTATACTAGGGTAGAAACAGGTAGGTCTTTTCCTGAGTTTTTTGGATATGTTACTGATGGTATATTCCAGACACAAGCTGAAGCCGATGGGCATCCAACAAATGGCACTTATAATCAACCAGGTAATTTAATTATTCGTGATGTTAACGGCGATGGTGAAATTACACCTGATGATCGTACTTGGATTGGAAATCCACACCCAGACTTTACAGCAGGTATCAATATTGGTATTCAATACAAGAATTTTGATTTAACATCTATTTGGTATGCTAGTGTAGGTAACGATGTAGTTAATTACCTGAATCGTTTTACACGTTGGGGATTATTTCAAGGGCCAAAATCTGCTGATCGCTTATACCGCTCATGGGGTAGCCCTTATTTAGCTAATAATGCTGATGCCGTTTTACCTAAAGCATCTGGATCTACAAGTTTTGAACAAAACACTAATAGCGAGTTTATTGAAGATGGTTCTTTTTTAAGAATGAAAAATATTCAATTAGGGTATAACCTACCTGATGCCGCTATAGATAAATTAGGGTTAACAAGCTTACGTTTATATGTAATGGGAACTAACCTTGTTACTTTATTTGATACGTATTCAGGTTTAGATGTTGAAGTTGCACCTGCAAATGAAATAGATAGAGGTTTTGACAGAGGAACTTGGCCAGCACCTAAACAAATAATATTTGGAGTAAATATTGGTATATAAAATAAAAAAATGAATTATGAAAAAAGTACATTTAAAAATTAGCTTATTAGCTGCAATGCTAATAGTATGCTTTTCTTGTAAAGAAGAGTTTTTAGAAGAGAACCCAAAAGGACAGGTAGACATAAATGCTCTATCTGATGAGGCTGGTGCAGACTTACTGTTAATAGGAGCCTACTCACTTATTGATGGCGTATCTCAAGGCGGTCCAGGAGGGGCGGGAGAAGCTTCTGCTACCAATTGGGTTTGGGGAGATGTGCCCTCTGATGATATGCATCGTGGTGACCAAACTGGAGGCTGGAGTGCAATAAATTTAATAGAACGTTATGAAGTAGATCCTGCTAACCCTTGGTTAGAAGGTTTGTGGTCTGCCAACTATGACGGTGTAGCAAGGGCTAATGACGTTATAAAAGTATTGAGAAATGCTGGAGATCAAATACCAGCAGATAAGGCTAGACAGTTTGAGGCTGAAGCAAGATGGTTACGTGCTTGGTTCCATTTTCAATTAAGAACTAAAATTGAAAGAATACCTTATATTACTGAAGATGTAAACCCTGCTGAAGTAACTAATGATAGAGAGGTATGGGATGATATTGAAGCCGATTTGCAATGGGGTATTGATAATAATATGGCTGAACAACCCTCAGATGTGGGAAGAGCATCGCGTTGGGCAGCAAAAGCTCTAAAAGCAAGAGTACATATGTTTCAAAATGAATTTGCTCTAGCAAAACCATTATTAGACGATATCATTGATGATGGGCCTTTTTCATTGATGCCTCATTTTTATGATAATCATGATGAAGAAAAGCAGAATAATGCTGAGAGTATTTTTGAAGTACAATATACTGTAAATGATGGAAGTTCTGGAGGTTGGAATGCTGGTGCTGATCATAGAACACTATTCCCAAGAGGGTCTGATGTTGGCCTTTGTTGCTCTTACAGCTGCACCTAGCTTCGACTTATTTAATGCATTTAAAGTAGATGCTGATGGATTACCTCTTTTAGATACTTTCCAAGATGATTTATTATTAGAAGATTATCAAATATTAGATACCGATGAATTTACCCCAACTGATGAGTTGCTTGATCCAAGAGTGGATTGGACTATTGCAAGACGAGGAATTCCATTTTTAGATTGGGGACCAATGAGTGGTAGTGATTGGATGTTAGATCCATCAGGTATGGGGCCATTTTTGAATAAGAAAATAATGTGGTATCAGAGAAACAGAGGAGAAATTTCAATAGCAACTCGTACTTGGTCTAGAGGTATGAATGGTAACAATTGGAGACTATTTAGGTTAAGTCATATTATGTTATGGCGTGCCGAAGTTGCCATTGAAGAGAATGATCTAGGGACTGCTGTAGATTTAGTCAATGAGATACGTGAGCGCGCTCAAGACGACATTGTTATGGGTAAAGTAGCAAATACTAAGTTTGGTGCTTCAGATCCTATTGTAATTGATGATACTCAGCCTGCTGCCAATTATATGTTTGGGCTTTATCCATCATTTCCAGATCAAGATTATGCAAGAAAAGCAGTACGTC
The DNA here is from genome assembly GCF_055808955.1 of Jejuia sp. G7-7. NCBI lineage: Bacteria > Pseudomonadati > Bacteroidota > Flavobacteriia > Flavobacteriales > Flavobacteriaceae > Jejuia > Jejuia sp. G7-7. Next base: position 17,168 of record NZ_JBVVSZ010000002.1, on the reverse strand, counting down.
ACGAAATTCGCTTAGAATTTGCTCTTGAGGGTATGCGTTTCCCAGACTTAGTGCGTTGGGGTATTGATGCAGATGTTATATCTAAGTATATACAATCTGAATTATCAGGTGATAGGTTGCCTTGGATTCAAGGTGCTTCATATAATGCTGGACAGGATGATCATTGGCCAATTCCACAATCTCAAATAGATTTACAACCTGAGGTTTTAATTCAAGATCCAGCATATTAATTAGATTGTTTTAGTCACAGTTTTTTATATATTGTTTAGTTGAAAAATGGCAATTGTTTCTTATTGAAACAATTGCCATTTTGTCTAAACAAAGTAAAATCTATTTTGATGAAATTAGTTATTTAAGTTAAAAAGTATATTTATTATAAATTGATTAAATTGTATCAATCTGTTATATTGATGTATAATTCAACTCATATAAAATTCCGAAACATTTGTTTTAAATTAATGCTATTGTTGCTAAGTCTCAATTTTGCATTAATATTAAATGCTCAGAATTCAAATTTAAAGTTTGAACACTTTATTGATGATAAGGGATTTACTCAGCATTCAGTAATGAAAATTATTCAAGATTTGGATGGTTTTATTTGGATTGGAACTTTAAATGGACTTTATAAATATGATGGACAAAAATTTACAGTTTATAGGCATCAACTTAATAATGCAAATAGTCTAGTAAGTAATTCTATTTATGAACTTGAGTTAGACGTTGATGGTAATATTTTAATAGGTACAGGTAAAGGTCTTAGTAAATACAATAGAATTACTGAATCATTTACAACGTATCCTATTGCATTACAAAATTCTAGAATAGCAAGTATTTGTGTGCAAGAAAATGGAGATTTATGGGTAGGAACATTGCATTCTGGATTATATTATTTTAAGTATGGTGATGTTAAAGGAGAAAATCCAATACATTATTTACATAAACCAAATCAAGAATCCAGCCTATTAAGTAATCAAATACATTCACTCATAAAAGATACCTATGGAGATATATGGGTAGGAACTCTTGAAGGTTTAAACAAAATTGTAGTAAATAATGGAGTTACTGAATTTGTTCGTTTTGAAAACATTAGCGATAGCATTAAACTATTATTTGTAGATAGTACTGGCACACTATGGCTATCAACTACAGGACACCGTCTTATTAAAATTAAAAGCCCCAAACGGTTTAATAATCCTTCTCAAAAAGATTTTGAAGAATATTTTTTTAATGTTGGAAAACCTGACACAAAAGAATCAGGAGGAATAATTACACTATTTGAAAATCATGATGGTAACTTGCTATTTGGTATTCATGGTTTTGGTCTCTATTTTTTTAATACAAAAACAGGAAAATATACTAAGTATGTTCACGATCTAGCAATGCCTAAAAGTATAAGTAGTAATAATATAGAAACAATACTGGTAGATAAAACCAATGTGCTTTGGGTTGGGACAGAAGGAGGTGGGTTGAATAAATGTGATTTAAAGCAAAAAGAGTTTCTTTTTTTAATCAAAATATACTTTCTGAAAACTCATTGAGTAATTCGTCTGTTAATTTTATAGTAAAAGACGATGATAGTTTTTGGGTTGGTACTCAAGATGGATTGAACAGAATGGAATTTAAGAATGGTAGTTATAATGAGCCAAGTTTTGAGCATTTTTATATTAGTAGGAGTGGAAAATCTAATCATTTTAAAACCCAAGATTACACATGGTCTTTTTTAAAAGATAGTGATAATGACTGTTGGATAGGTAGTACTCAAGGATTAGTACATATGCAAAAAGACAAAAAAACTAATAAAGTTGTTTTTGGGCATACTGATATTAAAATGGTAGAAATTCTCTCGTCCATTGAAGATAAAAATGGTGTTTTGTGGTTTGGTTCTTTAATAGATGGCTTAATAAAATGGCCTAAAAAGAAAAGAGATATTTATGTAGAGTTTGATTTTTCTAATCGAATATATTATTTGCCAGACAAGGATGATAAATATAGTATAAGTGCCAAAGAAGTCACTTGTCTATATGAGGATAGTAATGATAATATTTGGGTTGGTACACTTCAAGGAGGCTTAAATTTAGTTGTTCCAGATAAAACAAATGGGCAAGATCAGTTTGTGTCATTTCAGCATGACCCTAGTACCCCTAATTCTTTAAGTCATAATTCGGTTTTTTCTATTTTAGAAGGTAGGGGTGGCGAATTTTGGATTGGAACTTTTGGAGGAGGTCTCAATAAAATGATCTTACCAAGTCAAGGTAATCCAGATCCAATTTTTAAACATTATACAGAAGAAGATGGTTTAGTAAATAATGCCGTTTATGGTTTACTAGAAGATGATAACGGCGATTTGTGGATTAGTACAGATAATGGGATTTCCCATTTTAACCCTGAAACTGAAATATTTAAAAACTTTAAGAAAGAAGATGGATTGCAGGGTAATAATTTTAGAATGAATGCCTATTTTAAAAACAATGATGGCTATTTGTTTTTTGGAGGACATAGGGGACTAAATGTTTTTCATCCAGATAATTTGAAAGAAAATGATATTCCTGCGTCAATCAAAATTACTGGATTTAAAATAAAAAATGAACCTATAAGTATAGGTGAGAATTATAATGGTAGAATAGTATTTGATAAAAGTCTTACTGTATTGTCTAAACCTATTAATTTAAAGTATCATGAAAACACCATAACTTTTGAATTTGCAGCGCTTCATTTCGCCGCCCCTAAGAAAAACAAATATAGGTATAAGCTAGAAGGTTTTAATAATAACTGGGTAGAGTCTAAAGAATTACCATTTGCCCACTATACTAATTTATCTCCAGGTAATTATACATTTAAAGTAAAGGCTTCAAATAATGATGGAGTATGGAATGATGTTCAAGCAAGCATAAAGCTAAATATTAAAGCACCTTTTTGGCTAACTTGGTGGGCGTATATCTTATATGCGTTATTGCTATTTGGAATCATTTGGGGATTTTATTTGTATTTTAATTTAAAATCTGAACAACGTGCTTCCATTAAAGTGCAAAAAGAAATTGAGCAGGTAAATAAACTGAAACTACAATTTTTCACTAATATTTCACATGAGTTTAAAACTCCAATTACTTTAATATTGAATCCTGTAGAAGATCTAATAGAGTCTATTAGTGAAAATCCTAGTATTCAATCTAAGTTGAAGGTTGTAAAGCGTAATGCAGATTCCTTGTTAAGATTGGTGCATCAACTCATGGAGTTTAGAAGGATTGAGGTTGGTGAGACAAAGTTAGGGGCTACAAAATCTAACATTGTTAATTTTATTAAGGAAATAACCTATTCTTTTCAGGTATCGGCAAAGAAAAAGGGTGTAGATATTTATTTTGAGAGCAAGTTAGGGGAAGTCCAAGCTTGGTTTGATTGGGATAAACTAGAGAAAATACTAAATAATTTGATATATAATGCAATTAAATTTACTCCAGTTAATGGTAAAATAAAAGTTAAAGTAAGTAAGTCTAAAATAGATGAAAAGATACAAATTATTAACAGATCTGTTAGTGCAAGATATTTACAAATTGAGATAGAAGATAACGGTGTTGGTCTGGATAAGGCTCAGCTGCCTTATGTGTTTCAAAGATTTTATCAGGTGGATCAATCGAATAAAGCCGCTAATAAAGGGTCTGGTATAGGATTGGCTATAACTAAAGATTTGGTGGATTTACACCATGGTAAGATAGAAGTTGCTTCACAGAAGAATAAAGGCACTATTTTTACCATAAAACTTCCACTTGGTAATACCCACTTACTGCCAGAAGAAATTATAGAAATTATTACCAAAGAACCAGTAAATAAAGAAGCAACTGATGATGAGTTATTGTTAAATAAAAGTTACCTGAATTCAGAAATAACAATAAAAAATGGTGGAGATAGAAATGTAGTTTTGGTAGTGGATGATAACCAAGACATACGGGAGTTAGTTAAAGAAGGACTCAGCCAGAATTATAGAATAATAGAGGCTGAACATGGAAAAGAGGCACTTAATTTGGTTTTAAAGGAAATGCCTGATTTGGTAATAAGCGATGTTTTGATGCCTGAAATGGATGGGGTAGAATTATGCGTAATCAGTTAAAAACTAACATACGCACTAGTCATATTCCTATTATATTACTTACAGCTTTGAATTCGGTAGAACATAGAATAGAGGGGTTAGAGTCTGGAGCTGATGCCTACATTCCAAAACCGTTTAAAATGAAACTTTTATTGGTACGTGTAGAAAAGCTTATAACGTCAAGAACACTAATGAGAAAGCGCTACCAGACAGAAAAAGAACTAACTCCAGAAAAAAATTACCTTGAACTCAATTGATGAAGAATTCTTAAAAAACGTTATGAATTTTATGGAAACCAATATGGGTAATGAAACGTATTGGGTTGATGAACTGGCATCAGATATGAATATTAGCCGATCTACATTTTTTAGAAAGCTAAAAAGTTAACAGGGCAAGCTCCTAATGATTTTATGCGGATGGTAAGATTAAAACGGGCAATACAATTATTGGAACAGAATAAGTTAACTATTGCTCAAGTAAGTTATATGGTTGGGTTTAGTCACCCTAACTACTTCGGAAATGTTTCAGAAAGGTCTATGGTGATACTCCATCTAATTATATAAAGTCAAGACTTAAAAATAAAAAAGTGTTATGAGCAAGAGATTATTTTACTTTATAACATCATATTTATAATAATAACTTTTGCTAAAGGTTTTAATATGAAATCTATAATTAAAAATTTACTTTTTATTACAGTATTATGCATGTTTTATTCTTGTAAAACAAAAAGTGATAGTTTGAAAATTTATTTAGATCAAAGCATATCAAGGAGTAATATTGAATATGGAATTCGAATTTTAAAACAACAATTGGCTAACCAAGAAATCAATTTTAGCTATACCAATAATAAAAGTAAAGCTGATTTTATCATAGAAAAACTAAAAACTAATTCTCATTCTGATGGTTTTCAACTTAGTAATAACAAATCTGTTTTAAGCCTAGTATCAGAAAGCAAACGTGGTTTAGTTTATGGTTTACTAGATATAAGTTCGCAACTTAAAAAAGGGAAATCTCTTTCTAATATTGAAGCAAAAGATGTAAAAGCACATTACCTTTTAGAGCAATTAAATTCAATCTACCATGGTTTTCATACAGAAGTGGTGAAAACCTATCCTTCATTATGAGACCTGTCGTGATTTAAAGTTTTGGGAATCTTTTTTAGACATGATGGTTGAAAATAAGTTCAACGCCTTAACACTTTGGAATTTGCATCCATATATTTTTATGGTAAAACCAACCAACTTTCCAAAGGCGTCTCCATTTACCGATGAAGAAATGGTAGAATGGAAAAACTTCTTTAAGACACTTTTTAAAATGGCTAAAACTAGAGGTATTGATACTTATGTCGTGAACTGGAATATATTTGTGTCAGAAGAATTTAGTAAGGAATATGGTGTTGCAGATTATTCTAATGCAGCGGGTTTTTGGGGAGAAGGGGAAACAAATGAACTTATTGAGCGATATACTCGAGAAATTGTAACTCAAACCATTAACGAATATGAAGATTTAACAGGGATAGGAATTACTCTTGGAGAGCGTATGGGAGCATGACCTCTGAGCAACGCAAGATTGGATTGACAGAACCATTATTGCAGGTTTGAAAAATGCAGATCAAGAAGCACGATTAATCTATAGAGCGCCACTTTCAGCAGGAAAATCTAGTGAAGGTACTGTTAGCGTCTCTACAGAAGAGTTGACAAGGGAAGCAATTGAAAATATCGGGCTGGAAGAGGATGTACTTGTTGAATTTAAATTCAATTGGTCTCATGCCCATTCTTCTCCTAAAGTTTCAATAGTTCATGGCGGTATTTTAACAGATACCTATTGGAAGCCAGAACCAAAAAACTACAAAGGTATTTGGACTATGCGTAACGAAGATTTTTTCGCACTACGATGGGCTCAGCCAGATTTTATTAGAAGTTTTATCAATTATAACAGTCAGTCTTATATTGGTGGGTGTATAATTGGGTTGAAACCTATATTCCTGCAAAAGATTATATCTCAAAAGAAGAATTTAGAACTTGGGATTATGCTTTTGAAAGACAATGGTTATTTTACAAAATTTGGGGGAATTTGTTGTATAATAAGGATGCCAAAGATACTTATTTTGCTGAGGCGATTAACGATAAATTTCACACGGAAAAAGGCGATGAGATTTTAAAAGCATGGAAATTAGCTTCAATGAATGCTAATAGATTAGCTAGTTTTTATCAAGGTACATGGGATGCTACTTTATACACAGAAGGTTTTACGACAGTAGGCGGTAAGTTTATTGATATTGAAAAATTAATCAATCAACCTGTTCTAGATTCTTCATACGTTAATATTAAAGATTTCGTTAAAGGCGATTTTATAGAAGACCAAATAACACCATTGAAATTGGCAACTATTGCCGAAAAAGAAAGTAAGCAAGCTCTTGCTATTCTAGATGATATTGAAGAAAGCGATATTCAAACTAGACTTAAAATTGAGCTGAACGATATAAAAGCTTGGAGTCATTTTGGATTATATTTTGCAGAAAAAATAAGAGGAGGTGTGGCTTTGGAACGATATAGATTAACTAATCAAAAAGAACAACAAAAGTTGGCAATTGCATATTTAAAAAATGCATTAAATGAATGGGTGATTTATACGGAAACTATGGAAATGTATAATGTTTCTGAAATGCCATATCAGTTTGATGCTAATTTTTCTTGGCGGAAACATATAAAAGATGCAGAACGAGATATAAATATAGCTTCACAATAAACAATTTTAAGAGTTACTTTTATGAAATATACATTAAGTTTACTTCTAAATTGAAGTACAATAAATGATATTAATACCAACACTCCTAGAAAGCAATTACTCCTTTACCGGAAACATAATCTTAGGTATTCTTTTATGTGCTGTCCTTTTTTTAATATTCTTATTCATCAGAAAAATAATCACAACTATTTTAGATGGCATAGAAATGTTTTATGCCTTATTTACAAAGCGTCCAATATTTATTCATTTTTATCTTTTCAAAAGAAAACTAAATCGAAATCAAATACATGTTTTAAGCAAACAATTCTCTTTTTATAATAGACTACAAAAAAAGCATCAAACTTATTTTGAACATCGAGTAGCAACATTTATTAAAAAGAAAAATTTTGAAGGTAAAGGCAGTTTTATAATAACTGATGAATCTAAAGTTTTAGTTTCAGCAACTGCAGTAATGCTCACTTTTGGTTTTAGAAATTTTTTAATTGAATATATTAAGAACATCATTATTTATCCTCAAGCCTATTATTCAAACATTTCTAAAGTATATCATAAAGGCGAATTTAATCCAAGACTTGAAACGCTAGTATTGTCTTGGGATAATTTTGTTGAAGGCTTTAAAATTGAAGATGATAAATTGAATTTAGGAATACATGAATTTGCACACGCCATTCATTATAATAGTATAAAGCAAGAAGATATTAATTCTGTACTATTTGTAGACACTTTTAATGAGTTAAGAACTATGTTAGTTTCGAACAAAAAACTAAAAGCAGATTTAGTAGCTTCAGAGTTTATTAGGACTTATGCTTTTACTAATGATTCTGAATTGTTGGCAGTAGTAATAGAAACTTTTATCGAATCTCCAACAGAGTTTAAAAAACTATTTCCAGAGATATATAACAAAGTAAAACAAATGCTAAATTTTAACTTTTCAGGTTATTAGGGTTTTTGTCATGACTTTTGTCATAATTTTTCTTCATTTTGATTCGTAATTTAGAGGTAACTAAACTAAAATATTTAGAAAATGATACGAAAATCACCAGTTTCGATGATAATGACTGAGAACGTCATTACATTGAAAAAAGACGACCATTTAGAAAAAGCAGAGCATTTGTTTAAGCACCACAGAATAAGACATATTCCTGTTGTTAATGAAGATGTTATCATTGGTATGTTAAGTTATACTGACCTTTTAAGACTAAGTTTTGGAGATGTAACAGATACTAATAGTAACGAAGCAGATATAGCCGTGTATAATATGTTTACTATTAATCAGGTTATGAATAGAAAAACAGTAACGGTATCATCATCAAACTCTATTAAAGAAGTAGCAGAAATATTGGCAACTAGAGAGTTTCATGCTTTACCAGTAGTTGATAATAATAAGTTAGTAGGTATTGTGACCACAACAGATCTGATTAAGTATTTACTTCTGCAATTTTAATGGGACTAAATTTTTAGTATAGAAGTTTTGAAGCTGATTTTTATCATTAACTCTACCTTAAAACAGTATTAATTTTGTTTAGTAATTTAAAAATCATAAATTATGAGAGAGCCAGTACTTGTTTCAGATATAATGACAAAAAATGTAGTTGGTTTAACCCGTTCAGACGATTTAAAACGGGCTAATATGTTGTTTAATAGACATAGAATAAAACATATTCCAGTAGTCTCAGGCGAAACTATTATTGGTATGTTGAGCTTTACTGATTTAATGAAAATAAGTCAAGTAGAAACATCTAATAATGATGATAAAACAATAAGCTTGGTGGTGCAAAATTCTTACACTATTGAGCAAGTTATGGAAAAAGAGCTAGTTACAATAACAACAAATACCACTATAAAAGCAGCCGCGAAAATTTTAGCAAATAGAGAGTTTCATGCCCTCCCAATTACTGAAGATGGTACGCTAGTTGGAATTATTACAACCAGAGATTTATTGAAGTATTTAGTAAAACAGCTTTAAGAGTTTGCAATCGTTTTTAGGTTTTTTATGGTTTCAGTTTGGTTATTGCTTTTAAACACGTGGCTACCAGCAACAAAAACATCTGCACCTGCATCTGCCAATTGTTTAATGTTTTTATCAGTAACACCACCGTCAATTTCAATACGTGTATTTAAGCCTTGATCGTTAATCATTTTTCTAAGTTTTTTACACGGTTGTAAGTCATGTCTTCAAATTTTTGACCACCAAAACCAGGGTTAATAGACATTAATAAAATCATAAAACATTCTGGTAAAATATCTTCTAAAACAGATACAGGTGTTGTAAGATTAAGGACTACTCCAGCTTTACAACCTGCATCTTTAATTTGTCTTAAAGTACGGTGTAAATGCACAGTAGATTCATGATGAACCGTAATAATATCTGCGCCAACTTTTGCAAATTCTTCAATATAACGCTCGGGTTTTTCAATCATTAAATGCACATCCAAAGGTTTTGTAGCATGTTTTTTAATAGCTTGAATTACAGGCATGCCGTAAGAAATGTTGGGTACAAAATGACCATCCATAACATCAATATGAAACCAATCAGCATCACTATTGTTAACCATTTCTGTATCACGTTGTAGGTTGCCAAAATCGGCAGCAAGCATTGAAGGTGCAATTAATTTAGAAGCCATTTATCTGAAGTTCTTTTTAGTTTTTGCAAATGTAATTAAAATGCGAAGATTAATTGTTTTTTTTGAAAGAAGACACGTTGAAAAGTATCTTCTTTTCGGGAAGACAAAAGATGAGAAAAAAGTGAACCCCCGGTAATCAGCCGAGGGTTCTTTCATCAATCAAAAAAACGAACAGTTATGTTGTAACTGTTGTTACCTTAATTTAGTCGTAATTCTTTCAAATTACTATCCTAAATATGTTTTTAATATTTTACTTCTAGACGTATGTTTTAATCTACGAATGGCTTTTTCTTTAATTTGTCTAACACGCTCACGAGTTAAATCGAAAGTCTCTCCAATTTCTTCAAGAGTCATTGGATGTTGGTTTCCTAAACCAAAGTATAAACGAATCACATCAGCCTCACGAGGTGTTAATGTTTCTAAAGCACGCTCAATTTCTGTACGTAAAGATTCGTGTAATAATTCTTTATCAGGGTTTGGCGACTCTCCAGAGTTTAATACATCATATAAGTTAGAATCCTCACCCTCAACTAAAGGCGCATCCATACTTACATGTCGACCAGAGTTTTTCATAGATTCCTTAACATCGTTAATCGTCATATCCAACTCTTTTGCTATTTCTTCAGCAGAAGGTGGACGCTCATGACTTTGCTCCAAGAAAGCAAATGTTTTATTAATCTTGTTAATAGAGCCAATTTTATTTAATGGTAAACGTACAATACGCGATTGTTCAGCCAAAGCTTGAAGAATCGATTGACGAATCCACCAAACCGCATACGATATAAATTTAAAACCACGTGTTTCATCAAAACGTTGAGCAGCCTTAATTAAACCTAAATTACCCTCATTAATTAAATCTGGTAACGTAAGCCCTTGGTTTTGGTATTGTTTCGCCACAGATACAACAAAGCGTAAATTAGCCTTAGTTAATTTCTCTAAAGCTATTTGGTCGCCAGCTTTAATACGTTGTGCTAATTCAACTTCCTCATCGGCTGTAATTAAATCAACCTTACCAATTTCCTGTAGATATTTATCTAACGAAGCGGTTTCTCTATTGGTAACCTGCTTCGTAATTTTAAGTTGTCTCATCTAATGTCTCCTGAATTTAATTGTGAATAAATAGGTCGTTCAATAGTTATACGTATAAACGTTACATTTTGTTACAAAAAAAGCCAAACTATTTTTAACTCTTTGTTATTTAGACACGTAACTATTTAAAAAGTCACTTAAGTATTATGTTTTGGGCATTACCAATATCCTGAATTTAGTTCAGGATATTGGTCGGGCTTTCACTACTCGCTCCCTCCTAAAAAGTCGGGGAGCTCAAACATGCCGTTCAATCCCTAATGCGCTTACTCTTGTGGCTCACTCAAATTGCGAAACCAAAATAAATTATTTGAGATATATTGGTTTGTCAAAAATTTTCAGTCTTGTTAGCTGAGGACAAAAGTTTCGAGTCAACATGTAAGAATTCACTACTTTTTATATGTTATATCCTCATGTTGCGCTTTCGTTTTTTTATTTAGTTTTTGTCAGTTTCGTATAATACTTTTCATATTCATCATAAAATTCAGCCAATTTTGGTGTCATCAATTTTCTGATTTCAGCCATTTCGTTTGCACATTTCCCCAGCAATAATGATTCGCAATATGAAACATTCAGCGCATTTATTAATTCAGAATTCAGTCTGTCAATCCGAGATTCTTGAAATTCAAAACAGCGCTTTAATTCCGAGTGATTTTTAGTTTTTATCTGCTCAATATTATAGTCCGAAAATCTTTCCATTCTAAAGTGAACCATTTCTGGTTCTTCATCTTCTATTTCGTTTTTCAGAATAGGAAATTCAGTTATCAACTCCGAATAATATTCATTTGGATTCATTTTTCCATCATCAGAATTTATCCAATTTTTACTTTTCATTTTGATTCCTTTTGAGTGAGTTCAAATGACACACAACGTGTTTGTGTATGGTTAGTTGCGTGTTTCAGCAACTAATTTAGTAAACAAAAACTTGCGCGAGAAAATTCCAAAGGAATTTTCAAAATAAGCACTAGCCAAAGCAATTAATTATACACGGCTTAAGTTTACAATTCATTAAATTTAGAATATAAACAGAAAAGACAAAAGAGAGGAATAAGGTTATTATATACGCAGAAGCAAAAGACTTCGTCAACATAGACAATCCCCTCTCTTTTCTACACAGATTTCGTACAGTTCTATGAGGCTTTTTAGACCTCGCTTTTAAGTCGTTGAAACTCGCGTAGATTGTCCTTTCAAAAAATAGTTTCTTATGAATAAAGATATTAAATATTTTGGACTTGACATCAGTCATTTAGTTTTCGATGTTACCGATTCTGATGGTAATTATTATCAGTTTAAAAACAATGAATTTGGCTTTAAGAAGTTTACAAAACTCTTAGATTGTGATAGCCATTATTGTAATGGAAGCTACAGGTTACTATCATTATCAGTTGGCTTATCACTTGCTAGAATCAGGTATAAAAGTATCTGTAGAGAATCCATTAGCTGTAAAACGATTTATACAAATGAAGTTGTCAAAAATTAAGACAGATAAGAGCGATTCTAAACTTATATGTGATTATGCAGAGCAGGTTGAATTAAAGTTATGGCAAGGTAATTCTAAACACGAAACAGTATGTCTTCAAATTGTCAGAGCCCTTTCTGTATATACAAAACAAAGCACGATGTTAAAAAACAAATTACACGGTGAAGCAGTTTTAGGACATCCAAGTAAAGATGTTTTGAGATCCTTAAAGCGTAGTTTAAAGCATCTTGAGAAAGAGATAAAAACCTTAGAAGATAAGTTATTGGATTTGGTAAAACAAGTACATCAAGATTTGTTAACGCGTTTAAAAACTATTCCAGGTATTGGTCCTAAAACAGCAATTATGTTAGTGGTTTTAACAGGTGGCTTTGATCGTTTTACAAACGCAAGCGAATTATGTAGTTATGCTGGTTTAACACCAGTAATTAGACAAAGTGGAAGTAGTGTAAATGGACGACCAAGAATTAGTAAAATAGGAAATCAGAAACTGAGAAATTTATTATTTATGTGCAGTTTTAATGCTTGTAAATACAACAAAGCTTGCCGTGATCTTTATGAGCGAATAGTAGCCAAAGAAAAGAGTAAAAAATTAGCATTAATAGCTGTCTGTAATAAGTTGCTAAAACAGGCCTTTGCTATCGCTAAATCAGGATTAATATATGATGGTGAATATAAAAGTACTTTAGTGAAAAATTAATGAATTTTTACTTGTTTTTTACCACAGTACTTTGTTGTGTGTAGTTTTTGTTAATAGATTATTGAATCTAAGGCAGTTCCATTGTCGTAATCAACAATTTTTGTTAAAATACCCTTTTCATTAAAATATTTCAATTTACCATGATAAAACCCTTTATTGACATACCCTTCAAGTTTCTTTATTCCAGAATCATAATATGTTATACAAGAACCTTGATGTTTGTTATTTCTTTTTTGTGAACGCTCTATTATTGTACCATTTTCATTGTATAGAATAAAATTGCCATGAGCATTGTAATCAACTAAATCAGCCTTTGCTTTTAATTCGCCATTTTTAAAATAGATATAAATTTTACCAGATGATTTCAAAGTCAATGTGTCTAAGTTTATTATTTGAACCCTCTCAATATTTCCATTATCAAAAAAGTTTTGCATGTATCTTTTCTTTTCCCGTTCCAGTAATTTCTATAATGTTCAACTTGTCCATTTTTATAATAACTTGTCATGTGGCCATGAAGTACATTATTTTTTAAAAAATTCATTTCTTCTAATTCTCCACTTTCAAAATAGTGTGAAGATTTTCCATTTTGTTTTCCTTTTATATTTGTTGCTTTACTTTTTAGATTTCCATTTTCCCAATAATCTTCTCTAATTCCGTGTAAAGTGTCATTAACATATTCCACGATTTGTTTAATAGTTTCTCCATCTTTGTAGTAGAATTTCCATTTGCCTTGATACATATTATTTTCAAACAAACCTTCTGATTGTAGTAACCCAAGATTTGAATGATAGCCTCTATAATTTCCATTTTCAAAGACCTTACTGACAATTGAATCTGATTTGAATTTGATTGTTCTAATTAGCTTATCTTCTTTGTTAAAGTATTTAATAATTCGATTAGGAAAGCTGTCAATAACTTTTAATTCAGCGTATCTACTTCCATTTGGAAAGAAATAGGTCGAATACGATTTAGGCAGTTTTATTTCTAATTCAGGGTTTATTTTTTGCCATTTTCCAGCTTTGCCATTTTCTTGGTAGAAAACATAATTTTCATTCCGAAAATTCCCATTAGAAATATCGTCTTTGCAAGAAGAAAGAATGATTAAAAGAAGTAATAAATATCTTATTTTCAATTCAGTAGGTTGGTTTGGTTAAATTACACACAACGGTTGAGCTATGAACAGTACGGGAGCAAACTAGCGTTTACTTTCCGCCACGCACATAGCAAAATCTTTTTGTTTTGTTTTTTCTTTTCCTTGTTTAAAGCAAAATCCAAAAGATTTTGCGGACTTCATAAAAATACGCAAATCATTCGTTTAAGCCCGATGCCCGTATTGTTTATAGGTTGTGTTGTACACAGTTATTTCCCCGCAATTTGTTTAAAATCAAGTATTTCAGACAAATATATTTCATTCAAATACTCGTTGTAATAGTCATCTCTTTTGTAAATGAAAGATTTTTCGGCTTTGTCTATATGAATTTTAGCTAAATTAAAATCACCAAGTTTTTGATATGTTTTAGCCAAACCAAAATGAGCTTCACAAATATTTTCGGATTGCTTTAATGCCCTTTGAAATTCTGAAATAGCTTTTTCTAGGTTTCCTAATTCGTATTCACAAAGACCTAAATACACGAAAGTGTGAATATCCGCCCAATCTTCCTCTTGGTTTATTACACTTTGATTGAAAGCTTTAATTGCATTTTGATAGTCTTTGTTTCCATAATGGCACTCTCCGCGAAGAAAGTCGATATCCTCACCCCATGGCGCGTCAACAACATTTGGTGTTAAGCTATCAAGTCGGTCAAAATCTATCAAAGCTTTATCGTAATCGCGCAATTTTCTTAATCTTATCCAACCTCGGTAGCCTAAGTGCTTTACTGGTTCTAGTTCTACGGCTTTGTTCAAATACTCGAATCCTTTGCTGAAATCTCCAGCTTTGTTAATCAATACAGAGCGTTCCATCCAGGCATCGCTATTATCTTGATTTAATTCAATTGCCTCATCATAAGCGTGAGCGTCGACCATTAGATTTGATTTTTCGACATCAGTTCTCGTAGTCCACCAAATTCCAACACCAATAATCGTTAATAGAATTATTGAGCCAAGTCCGATGAATAAATATTTAAAAAATTTCTTCAATTTTTCCGTTTTTTATTTTTAGTCTGATAAGGTTGTAGGTTTTATAATCTTTGTCTTGTTTCCAGTCCGTTAATCCAACTGCAATTTGCTCAAGTTTTTTTATTAACTCTCCGTTGTTAAATTCCGTGTTATCGTAATTTTCGTCAATTTGGAAGGTTTCAATATCACAGAATTTTCCAGTTTTCGTTACATTCAATCTCAATGTTATAAATCCATTACTCGGTGAGATATTTGTTTCGGATAATTGAATTTCTCCAAATACCTTTCTTAAAGTAGGGCCCTCTCCTTCAATTCGGCTATTAATTCCGTTTGCCCAATATGGCATTATATCTTCATCGCATTCATTTTTGTCTTGTGAAAAGGATAGAAGTGTAAATAATGTTATTAAAACTAAAATTTTCTTCATAATTGTGTACAACGGTTATGTATAAGATTAGTGGCGTGTTTTAACAACTAATTTAGTAAACAAATACTTGCCAGCGGAAAATTCCACAGGAATTTTCCAAGTAAGCTAGAACTAGCCATTAATTTTATACTTTGTTGTGTGTAGTTTTTGTTAATAGATTATTGAATCTAAGGCAGTTCCATTGTCGTAATCAACAATTTTTGTTAAAATACCCTTTTCATTAAAATATTTCAATTTACCATGATAAAACCCTTTATTGACATACCCTTCAAGTTTCTTTATTCCAGAATCATAATATGTTATACAAGAACCTTGATGTTTGTTATTTCTTTTTTGTGAACGCTCTATTATTGTACCATTTTCATTGTATAGAATAAAATTGCCATGAGCATTGTAATCAACTAAATCAGCCTTTGCTTTTAATTCGCCATTTTTAAAATAGATATAAATTTTACCAGATGATTTCAAAGTCAATGTGTCTAAGTTTATTATTTGAACCCTCTCAATATTTCCATTATCAAAAAAAGTTTTGCATGTATCTTTTCTTTTCCCGTTCCAGTAATTTCTATAATGTTCAACTTGTCCATTTTTATAATAACTTGTCATGTGGCCATGAAGTACATTATTTTTTAAAAAATTCATTTCTTCTAATTCTCCACTTTCAAAATAGTGTGAAGATTTTCCATTTTGTTTTCCTTTTATATTTGTTGCTTTACTTTTTAGATTTCCATTTTCCCAATAATCTTCTCTAATTCCGTGTAAAGTGTCATTAACATATTCCACGATTTGTTTAATAGTTTCTCCATCTTTGTAGTAGAATTTCCATTTGCCTTGATACATATTATTTTCAAACAAACCTTCTGATTGTAGTAACCCAAGATTTGAATGATAGCCTCTATAATTTCCATTTTCAAAGACCTTACTGACAATTGAATCTGATTTGAATTTGATTGTTCTAATTAGCTTATCTTCTTTGTTAAAGTATTTAATAATTCGATTAGGAAAGCTGTCAATAACTTTTAATTCAGCGTATCTACTTCCATTTGGAAAGAAATAGGTCGAATACGATTTAGGCAGTTTTATTTCTAATTCAGGGTTTATTTTTTGCCATTTTCCAGCTTTGCCATTTTCTTGGTAGAAAACATAATTTTCATTCCGAAAATTCCCATTAGAAATATCGTCTTTGCAAGAAGAAAGAATGATTAAAAGAAGTAATAAATATCTTATTTTCAATTCAGTAGGTTGGTTTGGTTAAATTACACACAACGGTTGAGCTATGAACAGTACGGGAGCAAACTAGCGTTTACTTTCCGCCACGCACATAGCAAAATCTTTTTGTTTTGTTTTTTCTTTTCCTTGTTTAAAGCAAAATCCAAAAGATTTTGCGGACTTCATAAAAATACGCAAATCATTCGTTTAAGCCCGATGCCCGTATTGTTTATAGGTTGTGTTGTACACAGTTATTTCCCCGCAATTTGTTTAAAATCAAGTATTTCAGACAAATATAAAAGGAAAACAAAATGGAAAATCTTCACACTATTTTGAAAGTGGAGAATTAGAAGAAATGAATTTTTTAAAAATAATGTACTTCATATTATAACAAGTTGTTATAAAATGGACAAGATGAACATTATAGAAATTACTGGAACGGAAAAAAAGATACATGCAAAACTTTTGACAAATATAAATCTTGAGTTTCAAATAATAAACTTAGACACATTGACTTTGAAATCATCTGGTAAAATTTATATCCTTATTTTAAAAATGGCGAAACAAAAGGCTGTTGGATTGATTACAATATGCATGATATACAATGAAAATGGTACAATAATAGAGCGTTCACAAAAAAGTAACAAACATCAAGGTTCTTTAATAACATATTATATTCTGGAATAAAGAAACAGCAG